>NZ_AUCN01000008.1 GCF_000429785.1 Chitinibacter tainanensis DSM 15459 | reverse complement strand
TGACCGTCACCGACCCCGATGCAGGGCAAGATCACTTTATTGCCCAAGCGAATACCCCCGCCACCTATGGCGTCTTTGCTATTGATGAGCATGGGCTGTGGACGTATACCGCCGATAACAATCAGGTAGCGATCCAGCAACTCAAAACGGGTGCCACGCTCACCGATAGCATCACCGTCAGCAGTGCCGATGGTACGACACATACCATTACCGTTACGATCGCCGGCAGCAATGACGCTCCAGTACTCAATGCGCAAACGCAAGCCGTTACCGAAGATGGCACGCTGCTCACGGGGCACATGGTCGCCACCGACGTCGATGCCGCTGATACGCAAACCTTCAGCCTCGCCAACGCGGTCGATGGCTTCACGCTGAACGCTGACGGCAGCTATAGCTTTGACTCAAGCCACGCCAGCTACCAGCATCTAGCGGCGGGGCAGACGCAGGATGTGATCATCCCGATCACGGTGACCGACAGTGCGGGGGCGACCAGCACGCAAAGCCTCACCATCACGGTGACGGGCACCAACGATGCGGCAGTGATTACGGGGCATGATTTCAAAGAGTTGCTAGAAGATGTCCGAGTCCAAGCGGGCAATCTGCTGGCAGTCGATGGTACGTTGTCGATCGCTGATCCCGATGTGGGTGAAGCCCACTTTATTGCCCAGACGAATGTTGTCGGCTCCGGTGGGTATGGCCATTTCAGCATCACGGCCGATGGGCAATGGCACTATGAGGCTGATAATAGCCAGAGCGCAATCCAGAGTCTGAAGCCGGGCGATCCGCGCTTGATTGATACCTTGGTCGTGACCAGTGCGGATGGCAGCACGCATACTCTGACGGTCGCGATTCAGGGGATGAACGATGCCCCTGTACTACAAGCGCAAACGCAAGCCGTTACCGAAGATGGCACGCAGCTCACGGGGCATATGGTCGCCACCGACGTCGATGCCGGCGATACGCAGACCTTCAGTCTCGCCAATGCGGTCGATGGCTTCACGCTGAACGCCGACGGCAGCTATAGCTTTTACCCAAGCCATGCCAGCTACCAGCATCTGGCGGCGGGGCAGGCGCAGGATGTGATCATCCCAATCACGGTGACCGACAGTGCGGGCGCGACCAGCACGCAAAACCTCACCATCACCGTTACCGGTACGAACGACAGCGCCGTGATTGGTGGTGTGCACACCGGTGCAGTTACGGAAGACAGCACACAGGCCGTCACCGGCCAGCTCACCGTCGCTGACCTCGACGATGGCCAAGCGCACTTTACGGCGCAAACCAATACGGCAGCCCACTATGGTGTATTCAGTCTGGATGCCACCGGTGCCTGGACCTACAACCTCGACCAGAGCAACAGCGTGCTTCAGGCCCTTAAAACCGGTGAAACCCTCACCGACACCCTGACGGTGCACAGTGCCGACGGCACCGCGCAAAGCATCACGATCACCATCAACGGGCGGAATGATGGCGCTGTTATCGCAGGTAGCGACATAGGCCAAGTCACTGAAGACCAGAACCTGAACGCCGCTAATCAACT
>NZ_AUCN01000007.1 GCF_000429785.1 Chitinibacter tainanensis DSM 15459 | reverse complement strand
CCTTACCTGGTCTTGACATGTACGGAATCCTCCAGAGACGGAGGAGTGCCTTCGGGAGCCGTAACACAGGTGCTGCATGGCTGTCGTCAGCTCGTGTCGTGAGATGTTGGGTTAAGTCCCGCAACGAGCGCAACCCTTGCCATTAGTTGCTACCATTTAGTTGAGCACTTTAATGGGACTGCCGGTGACAAACCGGAGGAAGGTGGGGATGACGTCAAGTCCTCATGGCCCTTATGACCAGGGCTTCACACGTCATACAATGGTCGGTACAGAGGGTCGCTAACCCGCGAGGGGGTGCCAATCTCACAAAACCGATCGTAGTCCGGATTGCACTCTGCAACTCGAGTGCATGAAGTCGGAATCGCTAGTAATCGCGGATCAGCATGCCGCGGTGAATACGTTCCCGGGCCTTGTACACACCGCCCGTCACACCATGGGAGTGGGTTTCACCAGAAGTAGGTAGGCTAACCGTAAGGAGGCCGCTTACCACGGTGGGATTCATGACTGGGGTGAAGTCGTAACAAGGTAGCCGTAGGGGAACCTGCGGCTGGATCACCTCCTTTCAAGAGAATGACCTGCGGGTCAAGTACTCACACTCATCGGCTGTAGAGTTGAAGATACAGAGACGGTTGTTCAAGGAGACTTGAATAACTACTCGGTTGAAAGCTGGGTCAGTAGCTCAGTCGGTTAGAGCACCGTCTTGATAAGGCGGGGGTCATAGGTTCGATTCCTATCTGACCCACCATTTGCTAGCAAATGGAACAGCTTTGTCATACCAGATTGGGGGATTAGCTCAGTTGGGAGAGCACCTGCTTTGCAAGCAGGGGGTCGTCGGTTCGATCCCGTCATCCTCCACCAATCACCAAGGATTTAGAATTCAGCGAATTGGCGTAAGCCGGTTTGTTTTATTCTGATTTCTTAAATCGGAATGCCTTTGGCATCTGTATCGTTCTTTAACAAGATAGAAGAAGTAAAATCTCCTAATGAAGTAAATGCCGTTGTGGGTAGCACCACAGCGACAGTAACAAATTGGGTTGATTGTATCTCTGATCGAAAGATCAGCCGTTGAATAGCCTGAGAAACTATTCAACATGTCGTAAATACCGATACTCAATAACCGAGAAGACGGTCACACGTGTTTGAGGTTATAGGATCAAGCGAATAAGTGCATCTGGTGGATGCCTTGGCGATGATAGGCGACGAAGGACGTGATAGCCTGCGATAAGCGCGGGGGAGCTGGCAAAATGCTTTGATCCCGCGATTTCCGAATGGGGAAACCCGGCCCTTTTGGGTCATCCTTGAGTGAATACATAGCTCATGTGAAGCGAACGCGGTGAACTGAAACATCTAAGTAACCGCAGGAAAAGAAATCAACCGAGATTCCCAAAGTAGTGGCGAGCGAAATGGGAAGAGCCTGTACGTGATAGCAGTCGTGTTAATAGAACGGAATGGAAAGTCCGGCCATAGTGGGTGATAGCCCCGTATATGAAAGCACAATTGTGGTACTAAGCGTACGACAAGTAGGGCGGGACACGAGAAATCCTGTCTGAAGATGGGGGGACCATCCTCCAAGGCTAAATACTCATCATCGACCGATAGTGAACCAGTACCGTGAGGGAAAGGCGAAAAGAACCCCGGGAGGGGAGTGAAATAGAACCTGAAACCGGATGCATACAAACAGTGGGAGCCCCTTCGTGGGGTGACTGCGTACCTTTTGTATAATGGGTCAGCGACTTACGTTCAGTAGCAAGCTTAACCAGATAGGGGAGGCGTAGGGAAACCGAGTCCGAATAGGGCGCATAGTTGCTGGGCGTAGACCCGAAACCAAGTGATCTAGCCATGGCCAGGATGAAGGTGCGGTAACACGCACTGGAGGTCCGAACCCACTAACGTTGCAAAGTTAGGGGATGAGCTGTGGCTAGGGGTGAAAGGCTAAACAAACTTGGAAATAGCTGGTTCTCCTCGAAAACTATTTAGGTAGTGCCTCATGTATCACTGACGGGGGTAAAGCACTGTTATGGCTAGGGGGTCATCGCGACTTACCAAACCATGGCAAACTCTGAATACCGTCAAGTGCGAGCATGGGAGACAGACATCGGGTGCTAACGTCCGGTGTCAAGAGGGAAACAACCCAGACCGCCGTCTAAGGTCCCAAATGATCAATTAAGTGGAAAACGAGGTGGGAAGGCATAGACAGCCAGGATGTTGGCTTAGAAGCAGCCATCATTTAAAGAAAGCGTAATAGCTCACTGGTCGAGTCGTCCTGCGCGGAAGATGTAACGGGGCTCAAATTGATAACCGAAGACGCGGATATGTACCGATGGTACATATGGTAGAGGAGCGTTCTGTAAGCCTGTGAAGGTGTCTTGAGAAGGATGCTGGAGGTATCAGAAGTGCGAATGCTGACATGAGTAGCGATAAAGGGGGTGAAAAGCCCCCTCACCGAAAACCCCAGGTTTCCTGCGCAACGTTCATCGGCGCAGGGTGAGTCGGCCCCTAAGGCGAGGCTGAAAAGCGTAGTCGATGGGAAACAGGTTAATATTCCTGTACTTGGTATTAGTGCGATGTGGGGACGGAGAAGGTTACCTCAGCCAACTGTTGGAATAGTTGGTTTAAGCATGTAGGCGTGCAGCTTAGGCAAATCCGGGCTGCTTTAACGCTGAGGTGTGATGACGAGTCTACTTGTAGACGAAGTGAGCGATACCCTGCTTCCAAGAAAAGCCACTAAGCTTCAGCTAATATCGAACCGTACCGCAAACCGACACAGGTGGGTAGGATGAGAATTCTAAGGTGCTTGAGAGAACTCGGGAGAAGGAACTCGGCAAATTGACACCGTAACTTCGGGAGAAGGTGTGCCTTAAGTATGTGAAGGTGTACAACTGGAGCAGAACAAGGCCGCAGAGAAATGGTGGCTGCGACTGTTTATCAAAAACACAGCACTCTGCTAACACGAAAGTGGATGTATAGGGTGTGACGCCTGCCCGGTGCTGGAAGATTAAATGATGGGGTGCAAGCTCTTGATTGAAGTCCCAGTAAACGGCGGCCGTAACTATAACGGTCCTAAGGTAGCGAAATTCCTTGTCGGGTAAGTTCCGACCCGCACGAATGGCGTAACGATGGCCACACTGTCTCCTCCCGAGACTCAGCGAAGTTGAAGTGTTTGTGAAGATGCAATCTCCCCGCTGCTAGACGGAAAGACCCCGTGAACCTTTACTGTAGCTTTGCATTGGACTTTGAAGTGGTTTGTGTAGGATAGGTGGGAGGCTTTGAAGCAGAGACGCCAGTTTCTGTGGAGCCGTCCTTGAAATACCACCCTGACCCCTTTGAGGTTCTAACCTAGGTCCATCATCTGGATCGGGGACCGTGCATGGTAGGCAGTTTGACTGGGGCGGTCTCCTCCCAAATTGTAACGGAGGAGCTCGAAGGTCACCTAGGTACGGTCGGACATCGTACTGATAGTGTAATGGCAAAAGGTGGCTTAACTGCGAGACCGACAAGTCGAGCAGGTGCGAAAGCAGGACATAGTGATCCGGTGGTTCTGAATGGAAGGGCCATCGCTCAACGGATAAAAGGTACTCCGGGGATAACAGGCTGATTCCGCCCAAGAGTTCACATCGACGGCGGAGTTTGGCACCTCGATGTCGGCTCATCACATCCTGGGGCTGTAGCCGGTCCCAAGGGTATGGCTGTTCGCCATTTAAAGTGGTACGTGAGCTGGGTTCAAAACGTCGTGAGACAGTTTGGTCCCTATCTGCAGTGGGCGTTGGAAGTTTGAGGGGGGCTGCTCCTAGTACGAGAGGACCGGAGTGGACTGACCTCTGGTGTACCGGTTGTCACGCCAGTGGCATTGCCGGGTAGCTAAGTCGGGAAGAGATAAGCGCTGAAAGCATCTAAGCGCGAAACTCGCCTCAAGATAAGACTTCCCTAGGTCTTTAAGACCTCTAAAGGATCGTTCGAGACCAGGACGTTGATAGGTCGGGTGTGGAAGCGCAGTAATGCGTTAAGCTAACCGATACTAATTGCCCGTGAGGCTTGATCCTATAACCTGAGACGCGTGTATGCGACGCGATATGATCGACCCAAGATCG
>NZ_AUCN01000006.1 GCF_000429785.1 Chitinibacter tainanensis DSM 15459 | reverse complement strand
AGCAACAGCATTCTGGAGAACACCGCCAGCGTGACCGGCCAAGTGGTGCTGGGCGACGCCAAAGGCGGCGTGGCCGACCAGAACAGCGCCGACACCGGCCTGACCGTCACCAATGCCGGGACGCTCACCGGCAAATACGGCACGCTGACGCTGAATGCCGATGGCAGCTACATCTACACGCTGAATAACAGCAACCCGACGGTGAACGCCCTCAATCCGGGGCAGAGCCTCACCGACGAAGTGTTCACCTACACCGTTCGCGATGCCGACGGCACCACCAGCAGCGCCAAACTGAGCATCACCATCAATGGCACGAACGACGCGCCAGTGTTGGATCTGGATGCCAGCGCTACGGGTACTGGTTACAGCACGAGCTATACCGAGAATGCCGCAGGTGTGGCCATTGCGGATACCGACTCACTGATTACCGATGTGGATAGCGCGAACCTGACCAAAGCGGTGATTACGCTGACTAATCCACAGCTTGGTGATCTGTTGACGGTGGGCACCTTGCCGGCTGGTATTACCGCGAGCCAAACGCTGGTGAATGGCCAGGTCGTCATCACGCTCACAGGCCTTGCTAGTAAAGCCAACTACGAAACCGCGATTGAGGCCATCCGCTTTAGCTCCAGCTCGGATAACCCAAGCACGGTGGATCGCACGATCAACGTGGTGGTCAACGATGGTGCGCTTGATAGCAATGTGGCCGTGAACACGATTAAAGTCACTGCCGTAAATGATGCGCCCACTCTGACTATCAATACGGCCGCGGTGAGCGTGTCTGAAGAAGGCCTATCGGGCGGCTTGAAAGATACGACCGGTACCAGCGATACCACCGATAGCACTACCGCTCAGGGCACGGTGACTTTTGGTGATGTAGATAGCGCTGCGGTGAGCTTGGCGCTCACGGCCCCAACCGGGCTGAGTTCGGGTGGAGTGCCGCTAGTGTGGTCGGGCAATGGCACAACCAATCTGGTCGGCAGTGTGAATGGCAATCCTATCCTCACCATTAATATCGATGCGAGCGGTAAATACACCGTTAACTTGAGTGGGCCGCTGGATCATGCCGGTAAAGGTGTGGAAGACGTAAACTCCTTTGACGTTACTGTGACGGCCAGCGATGGTAGCTTGAGCGCCAGCGGTAAATTCACGGTAAACGTTGAAGACGATATGCCGCTGGGTGTCAGCAAAACGGTTGATGTGCAAATGCCGTATGTGAACACCAATCTGGTTCTCACGCTGGACATCTCCGGCAGTATGAATGACCCAAGCGGGATTGCCGGCAAAACCCGCCTGCAAGTGGCCAAAGAAGCGCTAACCCAGCTGATCAATGACTATGACAATGTCGGTGACGTGAAAGTCATGCTGGTGACCTTTGGCAGCACCGCCAGTGTTCGGGGTAGCACGACCTGGATTACTGCCGCGGAAGCGAAATCTGTGCTAGCTGCCCTAACTGCCAGTGGCGGCACCGATTACGATGCCGCCCTGCAGCAGGTCACCTCGCGCTACGATGACGCTGGCAAACTGCCGGGTGGGCAGAATGTGGCTTATTTCTTCTCGGATGGCGTGCCGACCGAAGATAATGGCACTGGCAGCGTGGGGATTGTCGGGACAGAAATCACTAACTGGACCAATTTCCTCAACAGCAAAGACATCAACTCGCTGGCCATCGGCTTGGGTTCTGGTGTGAGTGGCACGAATCTGGATCCCCTGGCCTACAATGGCGTCGGCACTGGTACAGAGGCCAATGCGATTATCGTGACTGATCTGTCGCAATTGCCACCGATCCTGCGCGATACCGTGCTGACCCCAACATCGGGCCAGATTGCGGTGAGTGGTACTGCATCGAGCCTGTTTGGCGCCGATGGTGGGCATATTAACGATGTGACCGTCGATGGCATCAAATACACCTTTGACGCCACGGCGAATACCATCACCCCGTCGGCAACTAGCAATAAATACAGCTTCGATGCTACTAACCATGTCCTGAAAATCACCACCGCGCTGGGCGGCCTGTTTGTGGTTGATCTGGATGATGGTAAGTATACCTACACGCCACCTACTAACCTTACCGTCACTACCCAAGAGAAAATTGGCTACACGTTGATCGACAACGATGGCGATAAAGACACCTCAAATAGCATTCTGACCTTGAATGTGATTCCGCCACGCTACAACACGGCGCCAATCGCGGCAGATGACTACGCCTTTACCAAGCAAAATCAGGCAGTAACGGTGAATGTGTTGAGCAATGACCGCGATGCGCAGGGGGATGCGGTGACCATTATCGGTACCCCAACCGTGCTGGCCGGCAATGGCACGGTGAGCAAAAATGCCGATGGCACGCTGACCTTTACTCCTAGCAACGGCTGGCTGGGTGAAGCGCAGATCGAGTACACCATCAGCGATGGCTTTGGTGGCACGGATACGGCGATTGTCTTTGTGCGGGTGGTGCCACCCGATGCGGTGCTCAATGGCGCCGGTGACGGCGGGGTAGGGTCTTACTTTGTGCAAGGGCCTGAGTCTGGCGCCGGCAATGTGATTGATGTGGCGACTTCGGCTTACTTCAATGCCAATAATGTGCCGCAGGCCGGGGCGCAATATTCGTCTACTAGCACAGGCAATAGCCAAGTGATCCTCACCGGTGGCAGCAATGACCACGTTGAGGCCGGGGCCGGTAATGATCTGATCTACATGGGTGAAACCCAGAGTGCCAATAATTCGGTCCTCGAGGGGACGCTGGCCGAGTTCTATACCGGCGCGCGCAAAGATTTCCTCATGGCTGCCGATGGCACCTTGGCCACAACGGCTAATAACGACAAACTGGTGCAATCGATTGTGAACCAGATGCAGCCGGTGACCGATCTGGTGAATGCTGGCGCAGGGGATGACACCGTGTTTGGCGAAAACGGCTCCGATGCGCTGTATGGTGGTACCGGCAACGACAAGCTGTTTGGCGGCGCTGGGCTGGATATTCTGCGCGGTGGCGCTGGCAATGATTTGCTCGTCGGCGGTTCTGGCAATGATCTGCTGCGTGGTGATGCCGGCTCTGATGTGTTCAAGTGGACCTTGGGCGATCAGGCCAGCACACCGGGGGCCACGGCTGCCGGGGCGGGCAATGTCTACGGCGTGGGCAGCACGGTGAATGTGGTGAACAATGCCACTGACCTGATTGTGGATTTTGACAAAACAGCCAATACCGGCGATGCGCTGGATCTGCGTGATCTCTTGCAAGGGGAAAACAGCGGTAATCTCACCCAGTATCTGCATTTCGAGAAATCGGGTAGCGATACCATTGTGCACATCAGCAGCGCGGGTAAATTCACCGGGCTGGCGGCCGATTATAAAGGCGCTGAAGATCAGACCATCATTCTGAAAAACGTCGATTTAGGCGCCACCGGCAGCAATGATCAAACGGTGATCCAAAACCTGTTGAACAATAAAAACCTGCTGACTGACTAAGCTTTCGTCTCGGCATGCAAAAGCCCCCGTAAAACGGGGGCTCAGGCTGCTAGCAAAGTGGAATAACAACATGATTCAAGTCTCGGCACAGCCGAGCCTAGAAAATAAGACTTTGAATCTGCAGCCTTGATGTTCTATTCCCACCCCTCCCGTCCCCTCCTTGAGGGGAGCCTCGTTTCGCGAGTGGGGGGTGGTCATCAATCTGAGCCCCCGTAAACGGGGGCTTTTTTGTGGGTAAGTTAATCGGCTTGGGTGGGTATATGGCTGCAGATATTTTCAAATAATGCTTGCAGCGATATACCCAGATGCTGTTGCTTACTTATGCTGGGTAATTGGCCCGGTCGCGCCATGCAGGCCCAGCGCTTGCAGTTGCTGCCATTCGCCTTCGGTGCGCACCAGCTCGGCCAGCGTGCGGATGCCCAGTTTGCTGGCGATACCCACCATGGCTTTGACCAGATGCTGGTTGCCTTCGTGCTGATCAATTTCGTGCACAAAGCTGCCGTCGATTTTCAGATAATGCAGCGGTAAATCATACAGCCGCGGCATGCTGCCAAACTGGCGGCCAAAGTGTTCGATCCCTACTTTGAGCCCCAGCTGATGCATTTCAGCGGCAAAAGTCGCCAGCGATTCCAGATCTTGCCCCAAGCCCTGTTCGGCAATTTCCAGCCATAGCCGCTGGCGGGTGGCCAGCGTCTGGGCTTGGAGCAATTGCACCAGTTCACGGCGGAAGCGGCTGTCGCGCATCGATTGCGGCGCCACATTCACGGCCACATCATCAGGCTGCGCCGCCAGTAGCTCGAGCGCCAGCCGGATCGCGGCCAGATCAATGGCCGGTAGCAGATCAAAGCGCGCGGCAAAGGGCATAAACACCCCGGCGGACAACAACTCGTCGGTTTCCAGATCGGGCAGGCGCAACATCAGTTCGCGGTGCAGCACTTTGCCCTGCCAATCAATGGCCGGGAAGCTATGCGCCACAAATTGCTGCTGTTCGATCGCCGTTTGCAGGCGGCTGCGCCATTCGGCGCTGGGTTTGCTGCTCTGGGTTGGCTGATGGGCGGCATCGGCCAGTGCATTGTGGGCATGCGCTTCGGCGCGGGCCAGCGCGGCATCGGTGCGGCCCAGCAATTCGCCCATGGTCTCGCCACGGCTGTAGTGGCTGTAGCCCAGATGCAGCAGATTGGTTTCGCTCGGAGCCAAGGCGCCCAGCTCGGCCAGCAGCTGTTCGGCCAGCGCCGTGCCATCGCTTAATTCGGGCGCCGCCAAGGCAAAATCGGCACCATTCAGCCGGGCGGCCACCCAGCCTTCGTGTTCGTCGGCCTGTTTGGCCAGCAAGCCAGCCAGCTCGGCCAGCAAGCGGTCGGTGGCTTCACGGCCGAGGTTGCGGTTAATTTGCCCCAGATCATGCAGACGTAGCATTAGCAAATAGCCTTCTGGCGGGCTGTCTTCACCACCTAGCAAGCTGGATAGCCGGCCCATAAAAAAGCTGCGATTGGCTAGGCCGGTTACCGGGTCGCGGTTGGCGTCTTTTTTCAGCTGATCGATCCGCGCCGCCTGTTCGTCAAACATGGCTTTCACTTGCGCCACCATCACATTCATCGCCGCGGCAACAGGGCGTAGCTCGATATAGCGTGGCTCGGGCAGCGCGATAAAGCGGCGCTCGGTAATCGCATGAGCTTGTTCGGTAATTTGGGTAATCGGCTTACGTATACGCGTGAGCACAAAGTGCATTAAGCCTCCGACAGTAATACCCCCTAGGAGCATCCAGATAAACAGCTTTTGCGCACTGCTCCACAGCGATTCATAGCCAAATTTGCTATGCGCGCGAATCTCGACCGAGCCGGCCTGTTTCCA
The DNA here is from genome assembly GCF_000429785.1 of Chitinibacter tainanensis DSM 15459. GTDB lineage: Bacteria > Pseudomonadota > Gammaproteobacteria > Burkholderiales > Chitinibacteraceae > Chitinibacter > Chitinibacter tainanensis. Next base: position 2,040 of record NZ_AUCN01000006.1, on the reverse strand, counting down.
GCCATTGCTGATCAGCGCCTGCCCCGACTGCACCTGAATCGGAAAGGCCTGCACAAACCAGTGTGGCACGTCGCTTGGCAGCTCTTTATTGCGTAATTCAATCAAGACCTTGTGATGCGGGTCGCGCACAATTAAGAGCTCGAAATGGCCGGAATCAAACAGCGCGCTGCTCATCAGCTCCAGCATGGCTGGGTCGCCGCTTTGTTGTGACATCGACAGCGCCAGCGCCGTGGCGGTGTCATTGCTCTGGGTGTAGAGCTGGGTCTGCAGGTAATCCCGGGCACTGAGCGTGCTGACCAGCAAGGCCGCCACAAAAGCCAGCAGTGCCGAGCCAATAATCATGAGCCATACCTGGCGAAATAACGACATAGCCAAATCCTTAAAAATCAATCCCTTCACTCTGCATGCGCAGCAACACATCTTTCCAGCGCGATAGTCGGTCAATCGAGCCGGCCGGCTGGTTACCTCCGCCGGTGAAAATCCCGGCCTGATTAAAACTAAATACCGGCACCAGATCTGGCCGGCGGCTGGCCGGACGGATGTCGGTAATCAGGTTATCCAGAATCAAAGGCTCGGCGTCCGGGGTGGGGTAGTAGGTGAGCACCATATGCGCCTGCGTGACGGTGCTGTTGGCCCCGCCAATTTTGGCTTTGACATAGCTCATACGTAATTTTTCGGGTGCGACGCCCAATTCCTTGAGGGCGAAGTACTTGATGATGGCAAAGTCTTCGCAATCGCCGGCTTGTTTGCCGATGGTTTCCAGCGGCGTAGCCCAGTAATCGGGCGCATTCCACAGCGCGCTATCGTCGGTGAAGGCCAGCTTGCGGTTGAAATACTCATTGACCCGTTTCAGTTTGTCCGGCTCGGCTGCTGCTTTCAGGCTACCGAGCAGGTTTTGCACTTCGCTCACGGTTTTGGCGACATTCGCCCCGTATTTTTGCTGCGCGACTTTTAATAATTTATCGAAATCCCAATTCGACCACGCCGGCCAGCTGGCCAGCAGCAGGCCACCCAGGCTGAGGGCAAGCAGCAGGGGCCGCAGGCGTAGATAAAAAGGGCGGAGAGCCAGCATGGGAAATAAACGGCGCGTCGCTTGAGTCGCAAAAGCCCAGTATAAACGGCAGATTTATCAAGCGTGTGTATCTCGCTACAATCGCGCCAAAAAATACAGTTTGCGACGGGCAATTCAGCTGACCTCCCAATTTGCAATTAGACTGAATCCATTCGATTAATGATTGCTGCTGGGGAAATGAGTATGAAATTGAAATTAAGTGTGGCCTGTACGCTGATTGCCTGGGCCACGGCAGCGGGCGCCGCCAGCCTGCAAGACTCTGTCGAGCAAACCATCCTCAAAAACCCCGAAGTACGCATGAAATGGCTGAGCTACAAAGCCGCGGGCGAAGAGCAAAATGCTGCCAAGGGTAATTACTATCCGCGCGTCGATCTGAATGGCTATTACGGCGTCGAAAACAAAGATTATCCGAAGAGCAAAACCGGCAGTTTCACGCACCCTGGCGTGAATCTGGAATTGCGCCAGATGCTGTTTGATGGCTTTGCCACCCAAACCGAAGTGCGCCGCCTCGGCTATGGCAAACTGACTCGCTATTACGAATTGCTGGCCGCCAGCGATCAAGCTGCGCTGGAAACCACCCAGGCGTATCTGGATGTCTTGCGCTACCGCGAGCTGGTGAATCTGGCCCGCGACAATTACGCCATTCACAAAGAAACCTACGATCAGATCGCCGAGCGCGTGAATGCCGGCGTGGGCCGCCGCGTGGATCTGGAAACTGCCACCGGCCGTTTGGCGCTGGCCGAGTCCAATTGGCTGACGCAGTCTTCCAATCTGCATGATGTTTCCGCGCGCTACGAACGCCTGACCGGCATGGCCCCAAGCAATGACATGAGCAAACCAGCTGATCTGGCCTCGGTCTTGCCGCGCGATACCGCCAGCCTGCGCACTCAGTTGGCAACCAACCCGCAATTCAAAGCCGCGGTGTACAACATCCGCTCGGCCCGCGCCGACGCGCAAAACAAGAAGAG
>NZ_AUCN01000005.1 GCF_000429785.1 Chitinibacter tainanensis DSM 15459 | reverse complement strand
ATCACTGTAACGCTGATCGCCCCGATCGCGATGGAGCAAGGTCTGCGCTTTGCGATTCGTGAAGGTGGCCGTACCGTTGGTGCCGGCGTTGTAGCGAAAATTATTGAATAAGTAGTTTGCAAAATTGGCGGAGTTAAGTTATAATTCCGCCTCTCCGTAGGCGATTAGCTCAATTGGTAGAGCACCGGTCTCCAAAACCGGGGGTTGGGGGTTCGAGACCCTCATCGCCTGCCACGATATCAGCGGAGCCGTTCCAAATTTGATTTGGGGCGGCTTTGTTTTATGGGTCGCCAGAAAGTAATGCAAAACATTGAACGCCTGAAGTTGGTAGCGGCACTCGCGTTGGTTGCGCTGGGTGTGGCTGGCTTTTATTTGGTTCCCGCAGGGCAGTCCTTTGTCGGGTCTTTGTCGGTAGTTGCGGGTCTAGCTGCTGCGGCTGCGGTGCTGTGGTTTAGCGAGACCGGTCGCGGTTTTGTTGATTACGCCCGCGATGCGATCAAAGAAGCGCAAAAGGTTGTGTGGCCAAGCAAGAAGGAAACCTGGCAGGTAACTGGGGTTGTGTTCTTGTTTGTGGCGGTTTTGGCATTGTTCATGTGGGTTGTGGATTCTGGCCTGGCTTGGGTGTTTTACGATATCGTGCTGGGTCGCGGTAAATAAGGCGGAGCATCAGGCATGGGAATGCGTTGGTATGTAGTGCATGCATATTCGGGCTTTGAAAAGAGTGTGCAAAAAGCGCTGACTGAACGAATTACACGTCTTGGCATGGAGCATCTGTTTGGTCAGATCTTGGTGCCGGTAGAAGAAGTGGTGGAAGTAAAGGGCGGCCGCAAGGCGGTTTCAGAGCGTAAGTTCTACCCTGGTTATGTATTTGTTGAAATGGAAATGACCGACGATAGCTGGCACTTGGTGAAAAGCACACCAAAGGTGACTGGTTTTATCGGTGGTACAGGCACCAAGCCGATGCCAATCCCGCTCAAAGAAGTAGAGCGGATGATGCAGCAGGTGCAGGATGGTGCGGAAAAACCACGCCACAAAGTGTCTTTTGAGGTGGGTGAGATTTTGCGCGTAATCGATGGTCCTTTTGCGGATTTCTCTGCGACGGTTGAAGACGTTGATTACGACAAGAATCGTCTGAAAGTGGCTGTGTCGATCTTTGGTCGCGCCACTCCGGTCGATTTGGAGTTTTCTCAGGTAGAAAAAACCTGATGAACTAGGCCCCCGCATGTCGGGGGTGTTGAGTTGGGGAGCCAGTGTTCGCATTGGCGTTTGACCCGTTTTAAGGAGTAGTCCTGTGGCAAAAAAAATTATTGGCTACATCAAGCTGCAAGTGCCAGCTGGTAAAGCAAATCCTTCGCCTCCAATCGGTCCAGCGCTGGGTCAGCGCGGTCTGAATATCATGGAATTTTGTAAAGCCTTCAATGCTGCAACACAAGGTGTTGAGCCAGGCTTGCCAATTCCAGTGGTGATCACTGCTTTTGCAGATAAATCATTCACTTTTGTGATGAAGTCGCCTCCTGCGACCATCCTGCTGAAAAAAGCAGCTGGCATCACTAAAGGTTCTCCACGTCCACATACCGACAAAGTAGGTAAAGTGACACGTGCTCAGCTGGAAGAGATCGTAAAAACCAAGCAGGCTGATCTGACTGGTGCTGATCTGGATGCGGCTGTGCGTACCATCGCGGGCTCAGCTCGTTCGATTGGTATTGAAGTGGAGGGCGTGTAAATGGCTAAGGTTTCTAAACGTCTGGCAGCACTGCGTGCTTCTGTTGACAGCAATAAACTGTACGCAGCTGATGAAGCTCTGGCTCTGGTTAAGGGCGCAGCTACTGCAAAGTTCAACGAATCAATCGATGTGTCATTTAACCTGGGCGTTGACCCACGTAAATCTGACCAAGTTGTTCGTGGCGCTGTTGTTCTGCCTAAAGGCACTGGTAAATCAGTACGCGTTGCTGTTTTCACCCAAGGTGCTAACGCTGAAGCAGCTAAAGCTGCTGGTGCAGATGTAGTAGGTTTTGAAGATCTGGCTGAACAAGTTAAAGCTGGCAATATTGATTTCGACGTGGTGATTGCATCTCCAGATGCAATGCGTATCGTTGGTCAATTGGGTCAGATTCTTGGTCCACGCGGCCTGATGCCAAACCCGAAAGTAGGTACTGTTACGCCTAACGTTGCTGAAGCGGTAAAAAACGCGAAAGCCGGTCAGGTTCAATACCGTACTGACAAAGGTGGTATCGTTCACGCAACTCTGGGTCGCGCTTCTTTTGAAGTGGCTGATCTGCGTGAAAACTTGGCAGCCCTGGTTGATGCTCTGCAAAAAGCTAAACCAGCTAGCTCTAAGGGCGTGTACTTCAAGAAGATCGCCGTATCAAGCACGATGGGCCTGGGTGTTCGCGTAGACACTTCGTCTGTCCTGTAATCCGACTTTGGGCTGGGGCTCAGGCCCCAGAATGTCAAAGACCGTAGGTGCCAGCCATCTGGCTGGCTTAATCAAGGTGCCCAAACACCAGCCTACGCAGACGGTGCTCCCAATGCAGGCTTTTTGCTGAACCTAGTTTAGTTATTAGTCTCCTGAATATTGGTCGCCGTTTGATTGGGTGGCGCATCAACAATGCGCTGAACTTAACTAATGGAGAATGACCTTGAGTCTTAATCTTGACGACAAAAAAGCGGTCGTAGCTGAGATTGCGGCAGAAGTTGCCAAAGCCCAGACTATCGTAGTCGCTGAATATCGTGGTATCGAGGTTTCCAGCATGACTCAACTGCGCAAAGAAGCGCGTGAGTCAGGCGTTTACCTGCGTGTTCTGAAAAACACGCTGGCACGCCGTGCGGTACAAGGAACTCCGTTCGCCGATTTGGCCGACAAAATGGTTGGCCCACTGGTGTACGGTATTTCTGAAGACCCAGTTGCTGCAGCTAAAGTACTGAACAATTTCGCGAAAAAAGACGACAAAATCGTTCTGAAAGCCGGTTCTTATGATGGCAAAGTAATGGATGCAGCTGGCGTAGCCGCCCTGGCATCTGTACCAAGCCGCGAAGAACTGCTGTCAAAACTGTTGTTCGTTATGCAAGCGCCTGTTTCTGGCTTCGCGCGCGCTCTGGCTGCGCTGGCAGAGAAAAAAGGCGAAGGCGCCGCAGCTCCTGCTACCGAAGCAGCCGAAGCATAATTTCGCAATTTAACTATATTAATCCGAAAAGATTTTCAGGAGTATTTACAAATGGCTATCACTAAAGAAGACATCCTCGAAGCGGTTGGCGCGCTGACTGTACTGGAACTGAACGACCTGGTTAAAGCGTTCGAAGAAAAATTCGGCGTTTCTGCTGCTGCTGTTGCCGTAGCTGGCCCAGCTGCTGCTGGTGGCGCTGCTGCTGCTGCAGAAGAGAAAACTGAATTCGACGTAATCCTGACCGACGCTGGCGCACAAAAAGTTGGCGTGATCAAGGTTGTACGTGAAGTTACCGGTCTGGGCCTGAAAGAAGCCAAAGACCTGGTTGACGGCGCTCCTAAAGCTGTGAAAGAAGGTGTTTCTAAAGCTGATGCTGATGCGATCGCTAAGAAACTGATCGAAGCTGGCGCACAAGCTGAAGTTAAGTAATCCTTAGCTAGCTAAGTAGTTCAGGCAGACGGAGCAATCCGTCTGCCCTTTTGCGTTTGTATACTGCGCTTGCTTACAGCATGTTTGTAAGTAGCACCAGCAGCAGACAAACCAGAAACCGCTCACAACTGATTTGTTAGCGGGCGTTTTGCGGTTTGTCCATTGCGCCCCACCCATGGAGAGTTTATGAGTATGAAATACTCGTTCACTGAGAAGAAACGCATTCGTAAAAGTTTTGCGAAGCGGGCAAGTGTCCTCGAAGTACCGTTTCTGCTGGCTACTCAGATCGACTCTTATTCCGAGTTTCTGCAACTGGGCGTGCCCTTAGAAGGGCGTCGCGAGATCGGTCTGCAGGCTGCGTTCAACTCGATTTTCCCGATTGTTTCGCACAATGAGTATGCACGCCTCGAATTCGTGCACTACACACTGGGTGAACCCGCGTTTGACGTGAAAGAATGTCAGCAGCGGGGCATCACATTTGCGGCGCCATTGCGCGCCCGTGTGCGCCTGGTGATCATGGATCGTGAGTCATCCAAGCCAACAATCAAGGAAGTAAAAGAACAGGACGTGTATTTCGGTGAAATTCCACTGATGACTCGGAACGGTTCGTTCGTCATCAATGGTACTGAGCGCGTCATCGTTTCTCAGTTGCACCGCTCTCCTGGTGTGTTCTTCGAGCACGACAAGGGTAAAACCCACAGCTCAGGGAAACTGCTGTTCTCGGCGCGGATTATTCCTTACCGCGGTTCATGGCTGGATTTCGAGTTTGACCCGAAAGATCTGCTGTTCTTCCGGATCGACCGTCGTCGTAAGATGCCAGTGAGCATTCTGCTCAAGGCGCTGGGGTATACCCCTGAACAGATTCTGGCTGAATTCTTTGATACCGATACCTTCCAATTGGGTGAAGACGGTATTTTCTGGGAACTGGTGCCGGATCGCCTGCGTGGTGAAGTTGCGAAATTTGATATCGTGACTGACGAAGGCAAAGTACTGGTTCAGAAAGATAAGCGCATTACCGCCAAAACCATCCGCGATATCAATACCGCGGGTATGACCCATGTACAAGTCCCGCTGGACTACATGTATGGTCGCGTCTTGGCGAAAGATGTATTGAATCCAGAAACTGGTGAAATCATTGCCAAAGCCAATGAAGAGCTGACCGAAGATCTGTTGGTAAAACTGGATCTGAACGAAGTTAAAGCCATCACCACGCTGTATATCAATGACCTTGACCAAGGTGGCTTCATTTCGTCAACACTGCGGACCGATGATACTGCAGACGAATGGCAAGCCCGTGTTGCGATCTATCGCATGATGCGTCCTGGTGAGCCGCCAACTGAAGAAGCCGTGCAAGCGCTCTTCAATGGCCTGTTCTTCGCCGAAGATCGTTACGATCTGTCGGCCGTAGGTCGCATGAAGTTTAATAGCCGTGCTTACCCAGATCGCTTGGATGAAAAAGCGCCGGGTTGGCAACGTCGTTTCTACCAGCGCGTAGGTGCTAAGGGCATTACTGGCCCTGGCGTGCTGTCGACTGAAGACATCATCGCCGTGATTGGCATCTTGCTCGAGCTGCGTAATAGCCGCGGGGAAGTGGACGATATCGATCACTTGGGTAACCGTCGCGTGCGTTCGGTAGGTGAGTTGGCGGAAAACCAATTCCGTGCCGGCTTGGTGCGTGTTGAGCGCGCAGTGAAGGAGCGCCTGTCGCAAGCTGAATCAGACAATCTGATGCCGCATGATCTGATCAATGCCAAGCCAGTATCCGCCGCAGTGAAAGAGTTCTTCGGCTCTTCTCAGCTGTCACAGTTTATGGATCAAACCAACCCACTGTCAGAAATCACGCACAAACGTCGTGTTTCTGCCCTGGGTCCAGGCGGTCTGACGCGCGAGCGCGCGGGCTTCGAGGTACGTGACGTACACCCAACGCACTACGGTCGTGTGTGTCCGATTGAGACGCCTGAAGGTCCAAACATTGGTCTGATTAACTCGCTGTCTTGCTACGCCCGCACCAACGAGTATGGTTTCCTGGAAACCCCATACCGCAAAGTCGTGGATGGCAAAGTTACCAGCGAAATCGAATATTTGTCGGCGATTCAAGAAGGCAAATATGTTATTGCTCAGGCGAACGCCCAAACCGATGCAGACAACAATCTGGTCGATGAGCTGGTGACTTGCCGTGAAGCCGGTGAAACCATCTTGGCTTCGCCTGATCGCGTGCAGTTTATGGATGTGGCACCTAGCCAGATCGTATCGGTTGCTGCATCGCTGATTCCGTTCCTTGAACACGATGACGCGAACCGTGCCTTGATGGGTGCCAACATGCAGCGGCAGGCCGTACCTTGTCTGCGTGCAGAAAAACCAATGGTAGGTACCGGTATCGAGCGCACTTGTGCGACCGACTCGGGCACTGCCGTAACTGCACTGCGTGGCGGTGTGGTTGATTATGTTGATGCCACTCGTATCGTTGTGCGCGTGAACAACGACGAGGTGATCGCGGGTGAAGCCGGTGTAGACATCTACAATCTGGTTAAATTCACTCGCTCTAACCAGAACACCAACACAAACCAGCGTCCAATCGTGAAGAAAGGCGACATTCTGGCGAAGGGTGATGTGGTTGCTGACGGTGCGTCGACTGACTTGGGCGAATTGGCCCTGGGTCAAAATATGACCATCGCCTTCATGCCATGGAATGGTTACAACTTCGAGGATTCGATTCTGATTTCCGAGAAGGTGATTGCTGACGATCGTTACACCTCAATTCACATCGAAGAATTGAGCGTAATGGCGCGCGATACCAAGCTGGGCCCTGAAGAGATCACCCGTGATATCTCCAATCTGTCAGAGCGTATGCTCGGCCGTCTGGATGAGTCAGGTGTGGTGTATATCGGTGCTGAAGTTGAAGCCGGCGATGTACTGGTCGGTAAAGTAACGCCTAAAGGTGAAACTCAGCTGACGCCAGAAGAGAAACTGCTGCGCGCCATCTTCGGTGAAAAAGCCTCTGACGTTAAAGATACGTCGCTGCGCGTGCCTTCAGGCATGACCGGTACCGTGATCGACGTACAAGTATTCACGCGTGAAGGTATTGAGCGTGATAAACGCGCCCAATCGATTATCGATGAGCAACTGCGTCGCTACCGTCAAGACTTGAACGACCAACTGCGGATCGTAGAAGCCGACTTGTTCAAGCGGATTGAAGACATGCTGGTGGGCAAAGTTGCCAACGGCGGTCCGAAAAAGCTGGCTAAAGGCGCGACCATTACCGCTGAATATCTGGCCGATCAAGCGAACAAGCACGACTGGTTTGATATCCGTCTGGCCGATGAAGAAAGCGCTCGTCAGCTGGAAGCTAATAAAGACCTGATCGCACAAACTAAAGCCGAGTTCGAGCTGCGTTTTGAAGATAAGAAACGTAAGTTGACCCAAGGCGATGAGTTGCCACCGGGTGTTATCAAAATGGTGAAAGTGTACGTTGCAGTTAAACGTCGTCTGCAGCCAGGTGACAAGATGGCCGGTCGTCACGGTAACAAGGGTGTGGTATCGAAAATCCTGCCAGTGGAAGATCTGCCATACATGGCAGATGGCACACCGGTCGACATCGTACTGAACCCATTGGGCGTACCGTCACGGATGAATATCGGTCAGATTCTGGAAGTGCATCTGGGCTGGGCAGCTAAAGGTATTGGTCAACGCATCGACAAGATGCTGCGCGATCAGCAAAACCTGGAGCAAGTACGCAGCTACCTTGATCGCATCTACAACAGCGCTGGTAAGCAAGAAGACATCGCTGGTCTGACTGATGTTGAAGTACTGGATCTGGCTCAAGGCCTGCGCAAGGGTATGACCTTCGCGAGCCCAGTATTTGATGGCGCGAAAGAAAGCGAAATCCGCGCGATGCTGGATCTGGCTTACCCAGACGAAGACGCTCGCACGCAGCAGCTTGACTTCAATAGCAGCAAAACGCAGATGCAACTGTACGATGGCCGTACGGGTGAAGCCTTCGAGCGTAAAGTGACCGTGGGTGTGATGCACTATCTGAAACTGCACCACTTGGTGGACGATAAGATGCACGCCCGTTCAACCGGTCCATACTCGCTGGTAACTCAGCAGCCATTGGGCGGTAAAGCTCAGTTTGGTGGTCAGCGTTTCGGTGAGATGGAGGTGTGGGCACTGGAAGCTTATGGTGCTGCATACACCCTGCAAGAGATGTTGACTGTGAAGTCTGACGACGTGAATGGTCGTACCAAAGTATACGAAAACATTGTGAAGGGCGATCACCGCATTGATGCTGGCATGCCAGAGTCATTCAATGTGTTGGTTAAGGAAATCCGCTCGCTCGGTATCGATATCGATCTGGAAACCTATTGATTGCTGTGAGGTATAGGGCTGCAGGCTAGGATCTGCCTAGCTTTGCAGCTAATACCCTGATTGCCCTCACTGGAGAATATTGGAATGAAAGGCTTACTCGAACTCTTCAAGCAAGTCACCCAAGACGAAGAATTTGACGCGATTAAGATCGGGCTTGCATCGCCTGAGAAAATCCGCTCATGGTCGTTTGGTGAAGTGAAGAAGCCAGAAACCATCAACTACCGTACGTTCAAACCTGAGCGTGACGGTCTGTTTTGTGCGCGTATTTTTGGCCCGATCAAAGACTACGAATGTCTTTGCGGTAAGTACAAACGCCTGAAACACCGTGGTGTAATTTGTGAAAAATGTGGCGTTGAAGTCACGCTGTCAAAAGTGCGTCGTGAGCGCATGGGCCACATCGAGCTGGCTAGCCCAGTGGCGCACATCTGGTTCCTGAAATCGCTGCCGTCACGTCTAGGTATGGTGCTGGACGTTGCTCTGCGTGATATCGAACGCGTGCTGTATTTCGAAGCATACATCGTGATCGAGCCGGGCATGACCCCGCTGCAACGCGCACAGCTGCTGACTGAAGAAGACTACTTCGCCAAAGTAGAAGAATACGGCGACGAGTTTGTAGCAATGATGGGCGCGGAAGCGGTACGTGAGCTGCTCAAATCGATGGATGTTGATCAAGAGATCAGCAAACTACGTGCTGAGCTGGATAGCACCGGTTCTGAAACCAAGATCAAGAAAATCGCTAAGCGCCTGAAAGTGCTGGAAGCCTTCGAGCGTTCAGGCATCAAGCCAGAGTGGATGATTCTGGATGTGCTGCCTGTGCTGCCGCCTGAGCTGCGTCCATTGGTGCCGCTGGATGGTGGTCGCTTTGCGACTTCCGATCTGAATGATCTGTATCGCCGCGTGATCAACCGGAACAACCGTCTGAAACGTCTGCTGGAATTGCGTGCGCCAGAAATCATCGTGCGCAATGAAAAGCGGATGTTGCAAGAGTCGGTCGATTCGTTGCTGGACAACGGCCGTCGCGGTAAAGCGATGACTGGTGCGAACAAGCGTCCGCTGAAATCACTGGCCGACATGATCAAAGGTAAGGGCGGTCGTTTCCGTCAGAACTTGCTGGGTAAACGTGTTGACTACTCAGGTCGTTCGGTAATTACCGTAGGTCCAACACTGCGTTTGCATCAGTGCGGTCTGCCAAAACTGATGGCGCTGGAATTGTTCAAGCCATTCATTTTCCACAAGCTGGAAGTGATGGGCCTTGCGACAACCATTAAAGCCGCCAAGAAAATGGTGGAAAGCCAAGAGCCAGTCGTATGGGATATCTTGGAAGAAGTGATCCGCGAGCATCCGGTACTGCTGAACCGTGCGCCGACGCTGCACCGCTTGGGTATTCAAGCTTTCGAACCGACTCTGATCGAAGGTAAAGCGATTCAGCTGCACCCACTGGTATGTGCGGCATTCAATGCCGACTTCGACGGTGACCAGATGGCCGTTCACGTACCACTGTCGCTCGAAGCGCAGATGGAAGCGCGGACGCTGATGCTGGCGTCAAACAATGTACTGGCCCCAGCCAATGGCGAGCCGATCATTGTGCCGTCGCAGGATATCGTATTGGGTCTGTACTACATGACCCGCGAAGCAAAATATGCCAAAGGTGAGCGCCTGAGCGATGCCGGCGAACGTCTGACTATTTTTGCTGACGTGTCTGAAGCGCTGCGTGCTTACCAAAATAAAGCCGTTACGCTGCAAACTCGCGTTTCTGTGCGGACTAAGCAATGGTCGAAAAACGAAGCCGGTGAGTGGGAATTCCGCTTGGTGCGTCGTGACACCACCGTTGGCCGCGCGATCCTGTCAGAAATTCTGCCAAAAGGCTTGGATTTCTCGCACATCGACAAAGCACTGAAGAAAAAAGAAATCGGTAAGCTGATCAATGCTTCATTCCGTCGTTGCGGTCTGAAAGACACGGTAGTGTTTGCTGACCAGCTGATGTACACCGGTTTCTCATACTCGACGCGTGGCGGTATTTCGATTTGCGTTGACGATATGCTGGTGCCAGCGAAGAAAGTGGAGTTGCTAGCGGCTGCCCACGCAGAGGTAAAAGAGATCGAGCAGCAATACAGCTCAGGTCTGGTAACGCAAGGCGAGCGCTACAACAAGGTCGTGGATATCTGGGGTCGTGCCGGTGATCAAATCGCGAAGGCGATGATGGATCAGCTGGGTAAAGAGCCAGTTCTGGATGCCAACGGCAAACAGGACGAGCAAGAATCGTTCAACTCGATTTACATGATGGCTGACTCGGGTGCCCGGGGTTCGGCAGCGCAGATTCGTCAGCTGGCGGGTATGCGGGGTCTGATGGCTAAGCCAGACGGCTCGATCATTGAGATGCCAATTACCACCAACTTCCGTGAAGGTCTGACAGTACTGCAGTACTTCATTTCGACCCACGGTGCGCGTAAAGGTCTGGCGGATACGGCCCTGAAGACAGCGAACTCAGGTTACCTGACACGTCGTCTGGTCGATGTAACGCAAGACTTGGTGGTTATTGAAGACGATTGCGGCACCAAAAATGGTGTGGCGATGAAGGCCGTAGTTCAAGGCGGTGACGTGGTTGAAGCCCTGCGTGACCGTATCCTGGGTCGTGTAGTCGCTAAAGATGTGGTTGATCCTTCGACACAAGAAACCATCTTCGAAGCCGGCGTGATGCTGAGCGAAGATGCAGTGGATGTGATCGAAGAGCGTGGCATTGATGAAGTGCTGGTACGCACACCGCTGACGTGTGAAACTCGCTATGGTCTGTGCGCGAAATGTTATGGTCGTGACCTCGGTCGCGGTCACTTGGTGAATAGCGGTGAAGCGGTTGGTGTTATCGCGGCGCAGTCGATTGGTGAGCCAGGTACACAGCTGACCATGCGTACGTTCCACATCGGTGGTGCGGCATCACGGGCGGCAGCAGCCAATCAGGTTGAAGCGAAATCTGGCGGCAAGATTGCTTATAGCTCGAATATGCGTTATGTAACTAACGCTAAGGGTGAGCCAGTAGTGATTGCCCGTTCAGCGGAAGTGATCGTCCTGGACGACAACGGCCGTGAGCGTGAAACTCACAAAGTGCCATATGGCGCTACGCTGACTGTAAAAGACGGCGACGCTGTGAAAGCGGGTGCTGTGCTGGGTACATGGGATCCTCACTCACGCCCAATCATCACTGAATACGCGGGTACCGTTCGCTTCGAAAACGTTGAAGAAGGGATGACCGTTGTTAAACAGGTAGATGATGTAACTGGCCTGTCAACGCTGGTGGTTATTGCTTCGAAAGCGAAAGCCACTTCGAGCAAGGGCGTACGCCCATTGGTGAAACTGCTGGACGAGTTTGGCAATGAGATCAAACTGGCGGGTACTGAAACCCCGGTCACCATTTCGTTCCAAGTTGGTTCGATCATTACAGTGAAAGATGGCCAGCAAGTGGGTGTGGGTGATGTTCTGGCCCGTATCCCACAAGAATCTGCGAAAACACGCGATATTACCGGTGGTCTGCCACGGGTAGCCGAGCTGTTTGAGGCTCGTTCACCGAAAGATGCCGGCATGTTGGCCGAAGTAACGGGTACTGCAAGCTTTGGTAAAGACACCAAAGGTAAGCAACGCTTGGTGTTGACCGACCTTGAGGGTGTTGCACATGAATATCTGATTTCTAAAGATAAGCATGTGATGGTGCACGACGGTCAAGTGGTTAACCGCGGTGAAACGATCGTGGATGGCCCGATTGATCCGCATGACATCTTGCGTCTGCAAGGGATCGAAGCCTTGGCACGTTATATCGTTCATGAAGTGCAAGAGGTTTATCGCTTGCAGGGTGTGAAGATTAATGACAAGCACATTGAAGTTATCGTGCGTCAAATGCTGCGTCGTGTTGTGATTTCTGATGCCGGTGGTTCAGACTTCATCTTGGGTGAGCAAGTTGAGCGCGCCGAAGTGTTGATCGCGAACGACAAACTGTTGGCTGAGGGCAAAGAACCTGCGAAGTTTGACAATATTCTGCTGGGTATTACCAAAGCATCGCTGTCGACTGACTCGTTCATCTCCGCTGCGTCGTTCCAGGAAACGACTCGTGTCCTGACCGAAGCGGCGATTATGGGTAAGATCGATGATCTGCGTGGTCTGAAAGAAAACGTGATCGTGGGTCGTCTGATCCCGGCAGGTACAGGTCTTGCGTATCACAAAAACCGCAAGCGCCTGCAGGGCAAAGCGGAAGCTCTGATGCCGTTTGCAGAAATTGCGGCTGAAGTGATGGCCGAATCAGCAGGTGAAACAGCAGCTGAATAATAGGAACGCCTTCCGCTTGCGCGGAAGGCGTTGACGTTCTCTTGTCAAGTTCCTTATAATTCAAAGTCTTTTGCTGCGACAGGTGAAATGCCGGTCGCAGCGTTTCCTTTTGGAAACTCAATTCCCTTGCGCAAGCTAAGGGTTTTTTATTTAAACGCGGTAGGAAGTTAGAAACAATGCCAACTATCAACCAGCTCGTCCGTAAAGGGCGTGTCGCGGAAGTCGCTAAGAGCAAAGTACCTGCTCTGCAGGCGTGTCCGCAAAAGCGTGGTGTGTGCACTCGTGTGTATACCACTACTCCAAAAAAACCAAACTCCGCTTTGCGTAAAGTTTGTAAAGTTCGTCTGACCAATGGTTTTGAGGTGATCTCATACATCGGCGGTGAAGGCCATAACTTGCAAGAGCACAGCGTGGTTCTGATTCGCGGTGGTCGTGTAAAAGACTTGCCAGGTGTGCGCTATCACTGCGTACGCGGCTCTCTGGACTTGGCTGGCGTGAAAAATCGTAAGCAGTCTCGCTCTAAGTACGGTGCTAAACGTCCTAAGGCGTAATTTGCACGGTCTGTGCGGCAGCGCAGAGCAAAAGCTGTCAAGTAAGTGGCCATCTTTATAGATGTCCGCGGGGTATCCCCAACTGAATGTCACATTAAGGAAGTAAATTTATGCCAAGACGCAGAGAAGTACCGAAGCGTGAGATTCTGCCAGATCCAAAATTTGGTAGTACTGAACTCGCTAAATTCATGAACGTTGTAATGCTGGACGGTAAAAAAGCTGTTGCTGAGCGCATCGTTTATGGCGCACTGGACCAGATCGCTAAAAAATCTGGCAAAGATGCGCTGGAAGTATTTAACACCGCAATCGGCAATGTAAAACCTGCCGTTGAGGTGAAAAGCCGTCGTGTCGGTGGTGCTAACTACCAAGTACCAGTAGAAGTACGCCCAAGTCGTCGTCTGGCATTGGCGATGCGTTGGGTCCGTGAAGCGGCGCGCAAACGTGGCGAGAAGTCAATGGATCTGCGTCTGGCGGGTGAGCTTCTGGATGCTGCTGAAGGTCGCGGTGGCGCCATGAAAAAACGTGATGAAGTGCATCGCATGGCTGATGCTAACAAGGCGTTCGCACACTTCCGCTTCTAATTACGTTTTTCCAATAAGGATTAAACCGTGGCACGTAAAACCCCTATTGAGCGGTACCGCAATATTGGTATCTCTGCTCACATTGATGCTGGTAAAACTACCACAACCGAACGTATCCTGTTCTACACCGGTGTAAATCACAAGATCGGTGAAGTGCATGATGGCGCAGCCACCATGGACTGGATGGAGCAAGAGCAAGAGCGTGGTATTACCATTACTTCGGCTGCAACCACTACCTACTGGAAAGGTATGGGTATGCAGTTCCAAGAGCATTTGGTAAACATTATTGATACCCCAGGGCACGTTGACTTCACGATTGAAGTTGAGCGTTCAATGCGTGTTCTGGATGGTGCTTGTATGGTTTATTGTGCTGTGGGCGGTGTTCAGCCACAGTCAGAAACCGTATGGCGCCAAGCTAACAAATACAACGTTCCTCGCTTGGCGTTTGTGAATAAGATGGACCGCTCAGGTGCCAACTTCTTCCGTGCGGTTGAGCAGATGAAAATTCGTCTGAAAGCGAATCCGGTACCTGTTGTAGTGCCTATCGGTGCGGAAGACAAATTCGAAGGCGTTGTTGATCTGCTGAAAATGAAAGCGATCATTTGGGATGACGCATCGCAAGGTATGAAGTTTGAATACGGCGATATCCCTGCGGATCTGGTTTCAGTTGCTCAAGAATGGCGTGAGAAGATGGTCGAGTCTGCGGCCGAAGCTTCTGAAGAGTTGATGAACAAATATCTCGAAACCGGCGAATTGACCGAAGAAGAGATTATCGCTGCTCTGCGTACCCGTACTCTGGCGTGTGAAATTCAGCCAGTACTGTGTGGCTCTGCATTCAAAAACAAAGGTGTTCAACGTATGTTGGACGCAGTGATTGAATTCTTGCCATCGCCATTGGATATTCCAGACGTTAAAGGTGTGGATGATCGCGAGCAAGAAGCTTCTCGTCCTGCTTCAGACTCTGCGCCATTCTCTGCTCTGGCATTCAAACTGATGAATGACCCGTATGTTGGTCAGTTGACCTTCTTCCGCGTCTATTCTGGCGTATTGAATTCAGGCGACTCTGTTCTGAACTCGGTTAAGAGCAAGAAAGAGCGTATCGGTCGTATCGTGCAAATGCATGCTAACGATCGTAAAGAAATCGATGAAGTACGTGCTGGTGATATCGCTGCTGCGATTGGTTTGAAAGATGTGACGACTGGTGAAACTCTGTGTGATCCAGACCATGCTATCGTGCTTGAGCGCATGGTGTTCCCAGAGCCTGTAATTCACGTTGCAGTTGAGCCAAAAACCAAAGCTGACCAAGAGAAAATGGGTCTGGCGCTGGGTCGTTTGGCTAAAGAAGATCCATCATTCCGCGTTCGTACCGATGAAGAAACTGGCCAGACCATTATGTCTGGTATGGGTGAATTGCACCTCGAGATTCTGGTTGACCGGATGAAGCGTGAGTTTGGTGTAGAGGCTAACGTAGGTGCGCCACAAGTAGCTTACCGCGAAACCATTACCCAAATCGCTGCTGATGTTCAGGGTAAGCACGCCAAACAGTCTGGTGGTAAGGGTCAGTACGGTGATTGTACGATCACTATCGAGCCAGCAGGTGAAGGCAATGGCTACTCATTCATCGATGAAATTAAGGGTGGTGTAATTCCTCGCGAATTCATTCCTTCTGTCGATAAGGGTATCCAAAATACACTGAAGTCTGGTGTGTTGGCTGGCTTCCCAGTTGTGGACGTTAAAGTACGCCTGACATTTGGTTCTTACCACGATGTTGACTCTTCGCAGATCGCCTTCGAGTTGGCCGGTTCTATTGCCTTCAAAGAAGCAATGCGTCGTGCGGGTCCGGTGATTCTGGAGCCGATGATGGCTGTGGAAATCGAGACGCCAGAAGAGTACATGGGTGATATCATGGGTGATATCTCTTCTCGTCGCGGTATCTTGCAAGGTATGGATGACAATCCTGCTGGCGGCAAGATGGTCAAAGCTGAAGTTCCGTTGTCTGAGATGTTTGGTTACTCGACTACTCTGCGCTCTATGTCGCAAGGTCGTGCAACTTACTCAATGGAATTTAAGCACTACTCTATCGCACCGAAGCACATTGCTGATGCCATCATGGCAGCTAAAAAATAATCTGAGGAATTTGTAAAATGGCTAAAGAAAAGTTTACGCGGACCAAGCCGCACGTTAACGTAGGTACCATTGGTCACGTTGACCACGGTAAAACCACTCTGACTGCTGCGATCACGACTGT
>NZ_AUCN01000004.1 GCF_000429785.1 Chitinibacter tainanensis DSM 15459 | reverse complement strand
CTCTTCTTGTTTTGCGCGTCGGCGCGGGCCGAGCGGATGTTGTACACCGCGGCTTTGAATTGCGGGTTGGTTGCCAACTGAGTGCGCAGGCTGGCGGTATCGCGCGGCAAGACCGAGGCCAGATCAGCTGGTTTGCTCATGTCATTGCTTGGGGCCATGCCGGTCAGGCGTTCGTAGCGGGCGGACACATCATGCAGATTGGAAGATTGGGTCAGCCAATTGGATTCGGCCAGCGCCAAACGGCCGGTGGCGGTTTCCAGATCCACGCGGCGGCCCACGCCGGCATTCACGCGCTCGGCGATCTGATCGTAGGTTTCTTTGTGAATGGCGTAATTGTCGCGGGCCAGATTCACCAGCTCGCGGTAGCGCAAGACATCCAGATACGCCTGGGTGGTTTCCAGCGCAGCTTGATCGCTGGCGGCCAGCAATTCGTAATAGCGAGTCAGTTTGCCATAGCCGAGGCGGCGCACTTCGGTTTGGGTGGCAAAGCCATCAAACAGCATCTGGCGCAATTCCAGATTCACGCCAGGGTGCGTGAAACTGCCGGTTTTGCTCTTCGGATAATCTTTGTTTTCGACGCCGTAATAGCCATTCAGATCGACGCGCGGATAGTAATTACCCTTGGCAGCATTTTGCTCTTCGCCCGCGGCTTTGTAGCTCAGCCATTTCATGCGTACTTCGGGGTTTTTGAGGATGGTTTGCTCTACGGCGTCTTTAAGCGTGTTGGCGGCGAAAACCGGGCTGGCGAAAAGGCCAGCCAGCAGCAGAACGAGCGGTTTCATAGATGATCCTTTGTCCGTGTATAACTAATGTCTTTTTATATTAGTAAAATGTGATGTAAGCCCTAGTGGGCCCAGCATGCAGACTGCTAAAATACCACCGGTATATTAAAATCTTCTAATTTTTCCGTCTGGCGCGGTAATTTTTCGCAGATAGTAACCAAGCAAATATGCTATTTCAATGCGCTTAACAATTGTTAACAGTTGTCAGCCATTGGCAAGATCATTTGAAAGCATAGTCCGCCGCCAGCTGCATTGCTGATTTCCAGCTCGCCGCCATGCCGCGCCACGACCGTTTGCACCAAGCTCAGCCCCAAGCCAGCGCCGGATGAACCGCTCGCTAACTGTTTGAATTTTTGTCCTAATTGCGTCAGCTGCGCGGCCGATAAACCCGGCCCGTAATCACGCACCGCCAGAATCACCCCGCCGGCTTGGCCATCGCGGATCAGGCAATCAATCTGCCCACCACTGGCGGCATACTTGAGTGCATTCTCGATTAAATTACCAATGGCCCGTCCCAGTAGGCTGCGATCGGCCGGATAAGCGGCCCAGCGATTTGTTGTACTTTCGCATCGTACGTCAATGCGTACGGCATGCAATTGCGCCTTTTCCCAACAGCTATCGCTTATTTCGTAGCACAGGTCCAATAGATCGGTGGGGGCAAAGTGGTATTGCTGGTGGCGCGCGCGCGCGAGCTGGATAAAGTCTTCAGCCAGCGCCAGCGAGCGTTCGGCATGCTGGCGAATGCGCGCCAGCAGATCAGGCCCGGCTGAAGTGTGCCCAGCGTGCAGCTCCAATAAGGCGAGGATGGCCGATTGTGGTGAGCGCATATCGTGCGAGAGGAAATCCAGCGCCTCATCGCGGGCCGCTTGGGCCGCTTGCACCACGCTCAGATCCGTTAAGCTCAGTACCCAGCCCAGCAATTGCTGCTGCCGATCCAGCCGCGGGCGGCAGCTGAGCAAGACGGCAGCGCCATCTGCCAGCTGCAGATTCTGGGTGTAGCCTGTTGGCGCAAACAAGGCCGCAGCCTCCAGCTGCGCGCCCTGCGCGGCCAGTAGTGCCAAAGCCTGCGGTCGTGATTCGCTCTCCAGCTTGGGCAATAGCCGCTGGGCGGCCGGATTACTCAGCACCACCGCGCCATCGGCATCGCAAATCAATACCCCATCCGCCAGCTGCGCCAGGCTATCGTGCACCAAACGGCGCAGGCCGGCCAGTTGACCTACGGCATGGCCAAGGGCGGCCATTTTGCGCCCCAGCACATCGGCGCCGGCGCCAGATTGGGGCAGACTGGCCAAGACCGGGTCTTCGGCACGGATGCGCGCCAGCTCGCGGGCAAAAAAGCGCACTGCCAGCTCCAGCCGCAGCCAGCTCCAGATCGGATACAGCAAGACCACGCTACACAAAGACGCCAGCGGCGCCACCAGCACTTGGGTGCTGGCGAGCAGCCAACTGGTGCAGAGTACGATCGCCGGCAGGCTGATGAGCAAGGCCAGCAGCGCCCATTGTGGGCGGGCATAGCGGATGGCCAGCCACGCTAGTGCTGTCCATAGCGCGGTAAACAGCGCATTTTCTAGCCCCGTGGCGCTGCGCCAGTGCAGGCCCTGTTTCAGCATCGCCAAGGTGTGGGCCAAGATTTCGACCCCGGTCATTCTTTGTTCGGCGTGGGTGGTGGGCGTGGCATAGGCGTCGCCCAAGCCGGTGGCTGCAGCGCCCACCAGCAGGTATTTGCCGCGCAGCAACGCGGGGTCTACCTTGCCGGCCCATACCTCGGCAAAACTGTATTGCGGGTATTGCCCCGCCGGCCCGCTAAAGGCAATCCGCCGTGGTGAGAAATCGGCGGGTAAGGCCTTACGATCCAACGCCAGTAATGCGGCACTCAGATGCGGCCAGCCGGGCGCCCGCGCGAGCGGCACCCGCCGCACGACCCCATCGGCATCCAGCGTCGGGTGTATATGCCCCAGCCCCGCGGCGGCGGCGGCCAGCGTGGGCAGCGGTAAGACAGTTTGGGTGGTTACGCCGGCGGGTGTGTTTTGCCAGGCATCAAACACTGGCAGCACCACATTGCCATTGGCGTGGAGCGCCTTGGCCAGCTGCGCATCGCTGCTTTGCTCGGCGGCTTCGCTGAAAATCACATCGTAGCCAATGGCTTTGGCGGGCAGCTGCTGCAGGCGGGCCAACAGCTGGGCGTGTAATTCGCGCGGCCACGGCCAGCGCCCCAGCGCGGCTATGCTGGCGTCATCGATGACGATCAGCGCGATCTCAGGGTCGGCGGGGCGGCTTTGCTGGCGGCTGGCCCAATCCTGCAGCAATAAATCGCCACGCCCCAGCCCATTTTGATAGCCAAGCAGCGCACTGGCCGTCAGTAGCAAAAGCGGCAGCGCCCATGGCGCTATCTTCGCCAGCAGGCGCTGCGGGCTGCGCCGGGTGATTCTAGCGAACCGGGCCAAGGACAGGTGCATGCCTTACTGCTTCAGCCGCACAGGCTGGCCATTGGCATCCACAATGCCGCGCCCATTGCTGCTGCACAGTACCGGTGGCAGATTGAGTTTGCGTGGCTTGGAAAAGCCCGAGCGCATGCCGTACTGATTGATGGTTTCTAGGCGGATAAAGTAATCGATGCAGCCCAGTGGTAGATCAAGCTTGGCCTGCGGCTCGCTGACGGTGCGATCAATCAGCGGCTGGGCAAAACTGCGCTCGGTGGCAATCTGGAGCTGATATTGCTGCTGGGCTTCGCCGGCCCATTGCACGGTCAGGCCATCGGCAAACGCCAGGGTTGGCTCAGGCGCGACCGGGGCAGGCACCACTTGCAGCGCGCTCACCGGGCTAAACGGCCCGCGGCTGGCGGCGCTATCGGCTTGCTCTAGCGTGGCCACGCGCCAGTAATATTGGCCGGCTGTGGCGAGGCTGTGATCCCAGCGGCATTGGTTGCCCTGGCTAATGTGTTGCTGGGTATGGCTCAGAAAGTCTTTGCTGCTGCTGATTTCAAAGAGATACCCCTTGGCATCTTCATCGCCCGCGCAAATAAAACTCCGCGCCCCGGTGGGGATGGGCTTGCCAGCCAGCGGTGCCTGCAGTAGCGGCGCTTGTGGCGTGGTTTTCAGTTTGACGGTTTGAATTTGCTCCAGGCCTTGCAGGCCATTGCGGCTTTGCAGCCGTACCCGCAGGCGGTATTCGCCATCGGCCAATGGGCCGGTGAGCGTGAGCTTTGGGCCGCGTTCCACCCACAGTAGCCGCGGCGGGGTGTCTAAGGTTTCGAGCTGGCCCACAAGGAGGTCACCATCGCTCACGGCGGGCAGGGGCAGCGTATAGGGCAGGGCATCGATTTGTGTAGGTGGCGTAATCCACACTGGCGCGGCCGGCAGGGCTTGTACGCTGGGGGCCTGGCCAGCTTCGCGCAGCCAGCCCTCGCCTGGGGCCAATTCGGCTTGAGCTTGAGCGCTATTGATGGCAACTTTGCCTTCCACCAAATCGGTGAGTGCACGCTGACCGCTGGTGGCCACACCAAAGCGGGTACCTCGTACGCCGGTGACCGCCAGCGGCGTTTTCACTTCAAAGCGCGAACCGCTAGTTTGCGGCTGGACGGCAAAATCGGCGCGGCCGGCTTTGAGCTGTAAATCGGTCTGGCGCAGATTGGCTTGGGGCATCGCGCGCATTTTTTGCAGCCCAAACTGGCTATTGGGCGACACATACAGCTGGCTACCGTCGCTCAGCAGCAGGCCTACCCAGCCATTGGCCCCCGCGCGAATCACGTCGCCTTCGCGTAAGGTCTGGCCGGCGGCCAGCGGTTTACCGCGATTGGGGCCGGCGCTAATGCTGACCTCACCACGCACCAGTTGCACCGTGGCCGTTTGCGGCTGGCCCCGCAAGAGTCGCACCGGTATCGCTAAGCTGCTGCCGGGCTGCAGGATATTCGGGTCGCTGATTTTGTTCAGCTTGGCCACCGCCGCCCAATCGCTGGGGCGTAGTAATTGCTGGCGCGCCAGCGTGTAGAGGTTGTCGCCAGCTTTGACTTGATACTGAATAGTGGCTTCATTGGCGTGCACCAGCGTGCTCGCGCTGGCCAGCACGGCGCAGCCGGCTAGCAATACCGCCAGCTGGCGCAGAGAAAAATGCTTCATACGGTTGAATCCTGCAGGGAAGTAGCGGCTGTGCTGGGGGCGGTCTCGCTTAGCGCATCCAGCCGGTAGCCATGGCCATACACGGCGCTTAAACGAAAGCCGCGCTCGGGGCGCAGTTGTAATTTGCTGCGCAAGGCGGAAATATGCGTATCGAGGCTGCGCGAAGACAGCTCCACGGCCAGCCCCCACACGGTTTCCTGTAAATACTGGCGCGACACCAGCTGGCCCAGATGCTCAAACAGCACCACGGCCAAGTCGTATTCGCGCTCTTTCAGCGGCTGCGGTGCGCCAGCGAAATGGATGATCTTGGCCTGCCGATCGAGGGTAAATTCGCCAAACTGGCTCTGGCGGGTTTGGCTGGCCGGGTAGGTGCGCCGCGCCATGGCCATAATTCGCGCTTGCAGCTCGCTGGTGCGCAGCGGTTTGGTCATAAAATCATCGGCGCCGGCGGTCAGGCTGGTTACCACATCGGCTTCGCTGCTGCGCTGGGTCAGCATAATGATCGGGGTGTTGGCGCCCAATTGCTGGCGCACAAATTGAATCACCTCAATGCCACTGCGATCGGGTAGCTCCCAATCCACCAGCAATAAATCATAGGTATCGCGCCGCAGCTGGCGAATTAGCTCGTCCGCACGGCTATACCCAGTGATCTGATGGCCCATCTGGCCCACGGTCTGTACCACCAGCGCCAGCTGGTCGGCATCATCGTCTAGTGCAGCGATCCGCATCATGCTGTAGCCGGCGAGGCCGGCAATTGGATGAAATGCGGCCATTTTACCAAAAGCCGCGCCTTACATTTGTTTGAATTGGCCGGCGTGGCTGCGCGAGAGTGGTAAGGGCTCGCTCACGGCTTTTAAATGCACGCGCTGGCGGCCGAGTAGATCACGGTCAATTTTCAAAATCGCCGGCAAGCTCACGATATAGCTGCGGTGAATTTGCGCAAAGCGGGTTGGATCGAGCTGCGGCAGCAGCTCTTTGAGCGAGGTACGGATCAAATGCCGCTCATGCGCGGTAATGATCTCGGTGTATTTTTCATTGGCCTGAAAATACAGCACCTCCTCGCAGGCCACCAGCCGCGTGGTTTCGGCCAGCCCCGTGGTTAGCCAATGCAGATAGGCGGGAGCGGCGGGGCTGAGTTGCCGCAGTAGCTGGCTTAAATCCAGCGCGGCGGGATCGAGGGCGGCCGGGCGCGCTTGGCTGCGCTGCAGTTTGGCCACGCATTGGGCCAGCCGCTCATCGCTGACTGGCTTGAGCAGATAATCGACCGCATTGTGCTCAAAGGCGGCCACCGCGTATTCGTCATACGCGGTCACAAACACGATGCGCGTGTGCTGCTGGGTGCCAGCTACCTGCAAGCCCGATAAGCCCGGCATGCGGATATCCAAAAACGCCAATTCAGGCTGCTGGCTGGCCAAGATCGCGCTGGCTTCCAGCCCGTTGCGGGCAATGCCAATAATCTGCAGCGCGGGCCACAGTTGTTGCAGCCGCTCCGCCAGCGCCTGGGCTAGCAGCGGTTCATCATCGGCGATCAGGGCGCGCAGCGGGGTGGGGCTCATGAGTGGGTTTCCTGAATGGGCGTCGTGGTTGCACTGGGCTCCAGCTCGAAGGGCAGGCGGATTTCGGCCAGTACACCGCGGCCGGCCGGGTGCGGATAAATCGCCAGCTGGCCATCCGCGCCATACAGCGCCTCTAGCCGTGCGCGCACATTCGCCAGGCCAATGCCGCTGCTGGCCTCACTTTGCGCCGACCAGCCGAGCCCGCTATCGAGCACCTGCAGGCATAGTTGCTGGCCAGTGTGCGTTGCGCGAACGATGATCTCGCCACCCTCAATCGCCGGCTCGATGCCGTGTTCCAGTGCGTTTTCAACCAAGGGCTGCAAGAGTAGCGGCGGCAGCCGCGCCGCGCGGGTGGCCGGCTCAATCTCCAGACGATAGCGCAGGCGCTCGCCCAAGCGGATGGCGCTGATGGCCAGCAGGGCTTCCAGCAAGTTCAGCTCATCAGCCAGCGTGCTATGGCGCTGGCGAGTGCGGCTTAGGCTGGCGCGCAGATAATTATTTAAGTGTTCGAGCATGATTTGCGCTCGCCCCGGGTCGCGGCTAATCAGGCTATGCACATTGGCAAGGGTGTTAAACAGAAAATGAGGCTCGATCTGCGCCTGCAGCATGGCGAGCTGGCTGGCGGTTTCGGCTTGCCGCGCCTCGGCTTCCCGACGCTGGGCTTTTTCCATTTCGGTTTTAAAGGCCATCGAGTGATACCAGATCACAAAAAACGCGCAGGCCACCACCGAAATGGCCAAGGTAATCGCCAGCGAGCGCCATTGGCCGCTGGGGTCGGCCAGCATGTAATCCAGATAATTGGGCTCGCCAAACCAGCTGGCGACATGAAAACCGCTATACACCCCCAAGAGCATGGCAATCGGGGTGCGCCAATTCCATTGCACGCGCGGGAAAGCCCGGCACAGCAAATAATTAAATAAGCCAATCGAGGCGCCGATGCTGTGCGCGATCAGCATATTGCTACTGAATTCGCGCCCGGCTTCGATGATGGTCAAAAAGCCGCCGATGCAGCTATTGATCACCAGCAGAATCAGCACTTCCTGCCACCAAGGCTGCTCGGGTAATTCATAGCGGGTGGAGAAAATAGCCACGCGAAATCCTTGGGCAATGATTGAATAAGTAGGGTGGCGCCGTTAGAAATAGTAGCGCAACAACAGCTGCCAACGCTCGCCGGCTTGCGCGCCATAGTGGCTCAAGGCGCTACCGCTGCTGTGAGTCCATTGCAGGGCCAGATCGGCTTGCGCCCAATGATAGCGGGCTTCGAGCCACTGCTGGTGGCTGTGATCGACCAGATCATGATTAAGCATCAGGCTAAGCTCCAGCTGTGGCCAAAATGCCTTGTTCCAGCTCACCAGCGCAAACAGATTGTGCTGGGTGGGCGGGGCTTGCAGCAGGCCGGCGGCCTGGCGATAGCGGCCATAGCGCGGTAAATCTTGCTGCAAAGCTTGCCATTGCGCCTGATTGGCCGCGCGGCCGTTGTAGTGGTATTCCAGCGTGCTGCTCAGGCTGCTGCCGGCCAATGGCCAGGTCACCGTTGCGCCGGTGGCGATTTGCTGCTGCCAGTGGGTATCACCTGCAGTGCTTGATGCTGCAAGCAGATCATGGCTATACCCCCCGCTGTATTCGGCAAACAGCGTGGTGGCGTCATTGGCCAGCAGGCTGATATTCAGCCCCCACTGCGGCGTGGCGCCACTTTCGGCCAGCATCAGCCCTTGTATACTCCAGCGCTCATTCAGGCTCGGGCTGTAGCTCAGCAGGATGCGGTGGGCCGGGTTGCTGGCGGCCCAGTCGGGTGAGAAAGGACTGCTGCTGCGCTGATTGTCCAGCTTGGGTGAATAAGCCAGGCTGGCCGCGCCGCCGGCCCACAACCACTGGCTGCGCCACATGCCGCTGCCGAGGCGGTTTTCCCGCAGGCTATCGGGGGCAATCGACACAATCGAGCGCAGCGCGCCCACTTTAAAATAATCGGTGGGGTTGTAGCCCAGCGCCACGCCCTGACGCAGATTAATCCGCCCCAGCTGATGCACCCAATCCGGGCTGGCTTGCCAGCTAAGATACAACTCTTTCAGAGTGTTGGTCTGGCTATCCTGCCAGTGGCCATCGTGGCTGGCTTGCTGCTGGCGTAGATCGAGTCGATTCGCCCCCAGCAAGCGCCAGCCGGGGGCGAAAGTCCAATCCAGCGCCAGATCCAGCGAGATACGCCCATCCTGTATCTCGCCCGCACCGTTATCCGGCTTGAAGCTGCCGGCCATACCCTCAATAAAGCCCCGCCATGGCCGCTGCAGTGGTGGGCTGGCGGGCGTCGGTGCGGCGGCATCCAGCACGGCAAACGCCGCCAACTCATCGCCGTTATTCGGGCTGGAGGGGGTGGCCGGGGCGCTGTCGCTGCCGGTATTCGCCGGCGGCGCACTTGCTGGGGTAGTCGCGCTCGCCGCCGCGATCTGGCCGGGGGCGACGAGCGCAGCGGCACTGGCGTTGGGAGACAGACTAGTGATGGCACTAGCAATGGCGCTGGCGATGAGGCCAAGGCGGGCGCGCCGCCAATGAGGCCAGCGCCCAGCGTGCGGGCGGGGCGGGTAGCGCATTATTCGGCCTTAAAGTTGGGCAGATACTCACGCTGCAGCCAGTTTTCCGGCACGTCGCGATAACGCCAGTCACTACTGCGCACCACGGTAATCCATTTGGGGTCGAGCCCGTCGATGATCACCGTTTCGGTTGGGCGCAGGGCGCCGAGTTGCTGTTCAAACTTGCGATAAAAAGCGGTTTTCAGCAAACGATCGCTACTGGAATAAAACCGCGCCTTGATCGGCTGCAAGCTGGTTTTATCCAGCCAGTAATCGATGCGGTGGTAAGTGACCTCTGGCGTTTTGGCGCTGAGCTTGAGTAAATACGCTTGGCGCGGCTGCTGCTGACCATCTTGCACCGCTTCTTCACCGGCGAGCTGGGCGCTGTAATCCACGGCCAGATTCACCGTGACCACATCACCATTGGCCGCCTGCCCCAGCAAACGCTGCTGCGGCGAGATGCGCACGCTGGCCTTGCTGGCCGGATCGAAAAACCACAGGTCGTTGCCGTTTTTCAGCAGCAATTTGCCGTTATCACGCTGCGGGGCCACAAAGCGGATCAGATTGCGGTATTGGCCCGTATTGGGCTCGGCCCGCGCATACACCGCCAGCGTGGTTTGCTCGGTTTGCTGGCCATTGCGGTATTCGGTCAGCGTGCTGGTGAGGGCAAACGATTGGCTAGGGTTGCGAATGCCATCGCTGGTGGCTAGCAGGCTTTGCGCCGTCGGGGCTGCGGCGGCGCTAGCGGCCAGCAAGGCGTTGGCCAGTAGCAGGCCATAGCGGGGTAGCGGTTTAAACATGGCCCTGCTCCCGTGGGTGGCCGCAATGATGTTCGCTACGGCGCGGCGCCAGCAGGCCGGCGATGCCCACCGCGATTAAGATCAGCGGCCACCACACGCTAAGCAAGCTAAAGAGGTTTGGCCACAGGCCCAAGTTGTGGCCGAGAAAAACCACACCCAGCAGGATAAGAATAAATGCGTGTTTCATGATGTGCTCCTTCGCGGGTATAGGCCGCTAAATTAGGTTTGATATGGTTTAGCTCGGTATACCCGGCTAGGTATATCTGGCAGGGTATGCCGTGGGTTTAGGCATGCCGCAAGGCATCGACAATATTCAGCGCGCTGGCACGGCGGGCGGGCCACCAGGCCGAGAACGCAGCCACCAGCAAGAGCCCCAGTGCGCTCCCCAGCAACATGCCCCATTCGCCCCAGACCCGCACGGTGAGCGCCACGGGCTCGCTATTGCCCGGCGGCATCCAGGTCAGGCCGCTGTGGTTAATCACGTAAGCCAGCAAGAGCGCCAAGCTCAGGCCGGTGACGGCGCTGGCGGCGCCCAGCAGCACGCCTTCACATAAAAACAGCTGGCGGATACCGCGGGCCCGCAAGCCCATAGCCCGCAAGGTGCCGATTTCGACCGTGCGCTCCACAATCGCCATATTCATGGTGTTGCCCACCGTGAACAGCACGATGGCGCCGATCAGGATGGCGATAAAGCCGAAGATGGCGGCAAACATGCCGGTGATCTGGCCGTAACTGGGGTTTAAGGTGGCGAAATCCTGCACCGCCAGTGGCTGCGCCTTAAACTGGCTGCGCAGTAAGGTTTCAAGCCGTTCGCGGGCGGCGGGCATTTGGGCCGTGTGTTTCAGCTGCACCACCACCGCGGTAACTTTGGGCGTGTCTTGGCCGTAAATCAGCTGTTGCGCCAGGCGCAGATGCAGGGTGATGGCGATATCGTCCAGCTCTTTCACCCCCAGCTGCTCGGCTTTCACCACATCCAGCGCCGCTACATTGGGCGCGCCATGCGCATTGGCGGCCAATAGCTCAATCCGTGCGCCGGCTTGAGCGGCTGGCGCTGCTGGGTTTTGGCTGGCTTCGCCTAACGCAGCTAGATCAGTGGGTGTCGCGGTTTTGCTGGCATCCATCGCCTCGTGTGCGGGTTGTGGGCAATGCTTGACGTTTAACTCGCCACACAGCTGTAAGACCCGTGCCACGCCTGTGCCGATGGTGGCGCCATTGGGCGCACTGCCCGTGAGCGGCAGTAAGCGCGCTGCGCCTGGAAAGCGGTAGTCATTCCATTGCCGCAGCTGATTTTGCTCGTCCACTACCACGCCGCTACCCAGCACAGTGCGTGAGACGCCAGCATTAAAATTCCCGGCAATCCCGCCCAGGCTGAGCGTGGGGGTAACGACCGTGAGCATTGGCCGCAATACCGGGTCGGCTTCGATGGTGCGGATTAAACGCTGGTAATCGACAATGCCGTAGGCGGCCGGGTTGCCGCTGCCAAACAGAAAATAATCACGATGCTGAATTTGCAAATGACCGCTGCTGCGCACAAAGCCGGTTTGCAAGCCCAGATTGATATTGCCGCTGTAGCCGCCGAACAAAAGCACGGCCATCAAGCCGATGGTCATCGCCAGCAAGGTGGCCAGCGAGCGGCGGCGATTGCGCGTTAGATTGCGCGCGGCCAAAGTCAGGATTTTCATGCGTAGGCCCTCTCAGGGTGGGTCTGGCTCGCCAGAGTACGGCTTTCGACAATGCGGCCATCGCGGATAAACACCGCCTCATCGGCCGCTGCCAGCACTTGCGGATCATGGGAAGAAAAAATAAACGACACCTGCAGATCGTGTTGCATCTGCCGCATCAGCGCGATAATTGCCGCGCCGGTGGCTTGATCGAGATTGGCCGTGGGCTCATCCGCCAGAATCCATTGCGCATTGGTGGCCAGCGCCCGGGCAATAGCCACCCGTTGGCGTTGCCCGCCCGAGAGTTGGCCGGGGCGATGCTGGGCCTTGTCGGCAAGGCCGACTGCAGCGAGTAATTCCATCACCCGGTTGCGCCGCACCTGAGGTGGCACTTTGGCCAGAATCAGTGGGTATTCGACGTTTTCATAGGCCGATAACACCGGCAGCAAATTAAAGTTTTGAAAAATAAACCCAATCTGCCGGGCCCGAAAATCCGCCAGCTGATCGTCATTCAGCCGCGATAAAGGCTGGCCATTGAGGATGATTTCGCCGCTTGTGGGGCGATCGAGCGCGCCAATTAAATTCAGCAATGTGGTTTTGCCACTGCCGGAGGGGCCGGAAAGTACGGTAAAGCGATTGGGCTGAATATCCAGCTGGATATCGGTCAGCGCCGGTACGCTAATGTCGTCCAGCCGGTAGCGCTTGTTCAGCTGGCGAATTTGCAAGATAGACATGGTGGTTTCCTTCAGTTTGCTGGGCGAGCTAGCAGTGGATGTCATTACTGTATGGCGTTGGCATGGGCGGTGCTGGTGGCTGCGACGAGCTGCATGGCCGCGGGATAAAACGCCACCCGCACCGATGAATGACCGCGCTTTAGAAGGTGCCGCTGACCGCAATCGCCATAAACGGCGCTGGATCGTGCTTTTCCTGGCTGATTTCGCGTTCTTGGGCGTCGTGCAGGGTGAGCTTGCCCGCCAGACCTGCGCCCAGATAGGCATCCAGTCGCATAAACGGGCTAAAGGCATAGCCGGCGCGTACAAACACCGGCACCGTGGTTTGCTCGAGTACCCCGCCCGCGGCCACGGCATTGTTGGCGGCGAGCCGGCTGCTGTAGCTGCGGATGGTGGCGCCGGTGGCCAGCTCCAGTTTGGGCAGGGGGGACCAGCTTAGCTCCAGCCCTGCCGGGCCAACGGGGCCGGCGCTAAATGGGTTGTGCAGGCGCAAGCTAGGGCTAATCCGCCAATCGATCACAATAAACGGAAAGGCGCTGGTGTTTTCCAAACCGCTCCAAGCCGAAATACCCAGCCCGAGCAAGAGATCGGGGCTCCATGCGCGCGCAATAAAGCCGGTTGCACCATAGCCGAGGGCATCACTGCGCTTGGCATCGGCTTCGCCGGCGTATTCGATTCCCGGCGCGATTTGATAAATCCAGCCATCTTGGCTGGCGTACTGATAGCTCACGCTGAGCCCGGCCCGTTCAAGGGTTTGCCATGGGGCGCGCCCGCCCCAGGCTTTGGGCTGGGTAAAGGTCCATTTTTGCTTGCCGCCGCTGATATCGAGCCCCAGAGTGCGCTGCGGATCGAGGCGGTGCTGCACACCAATGCCCACTTGCTGCCAGTTAAAGCGCGCTTCGCCGCCGCGATTGAGCTCAAAATCGCGCGTGAATAAATAGCTGGCGCTGTAATCAACGCTTGTGTCGTTGGCATAAGCCAGCCACGGGGTGCTGAGCGCCATTAGCGCCAGCCAGATCGATCGATGCATGGTGTTCTCCAGTTGTATGATGAGACCGCAGGGCGGTGCGAGCACTGTACGCAGCGGCGGCAGAGCACTGGATGACATGCGATTAAATGCCTTTGGCATCGATAAACGCACCGGATGGGCGATAAATGGCCAGCTGGGGAGGCTAGCCCGTTGGTAAAACGGGCCGTGACTTGGCGGGGGTAAAATGCCGCAGCGCTGGGCGGTAAGGTTGACGCCTGCGCCCGCTGCGGCTCAGACTTTGGTTTTTCGGACAGCAGGAACGCAAAAAACCATGACAACGGTAGTGGTGGTGCGCAAAGACGGCCAAATTGCTATTGCGGCAGATAGCCAATCAACTTTTGGAGATATGCGGCTGGGTGCGCTGGACGATGCGCGCTGGAATAAGATTTTCCAGCACGATGGCAGCTATTTCGCCATTTGCGGTAGCGCCGCGCATGATCTGGTGCTGCAATCGGCGCTCAAGCGGATTAAAAACCTTGATTTTACGAGCCGCGCCGCCATCTTTGAGTCATTCCGCAAATTACACGCCAAGCTCAAGGAAGAGTTTTACCTCAAGCCCGAAGAGGAAGAGGATGATCCCTACGAGTCGAGCCAGATGACGGTGCTAATCGCCAATGCCTACGGCATTTTTGGCGTCTATAGCCTGCGTGAAGTGTATGAGTTTCAGCGATTCTGGGCGATGGGCAGCGGCCGCGATTACGCGATTGGGGCCATGCATACGCTGTATGACACGCTCGATGCCGCAGCTTTGGCCAAAGCGGGCATCGAGGCCGGTTGCGCCTTTGATGTGAGCTCCAGTCTGCCGATGACCAGCTATCAGCTCACCGAGCTGCTGGGCTAGCCGGCCGCAAGCCGGCAGTGGGCTTCGGGTATAATGCGCGGCAATCCAGATTAATCCAATATTTAGGTTGTAGTGATGAAAGATGTTTTGGAACGCTTCCTGTTTGACAATGCGCCGGTTCGTGGCGAACTGGTGCAGCTGGAAGCCACCTATCAGGAAGTGCTCAATCGCCATGATTACCCAGCCATTTTGCGCGAGCGTCTGGGCGAGCTGATGGCGGCCGGCGCTTTGCTGTCGGCGATGCTGAAATTTGATGGCACGCTGATTATGCAAATGCACGGCCCCGGCGCCTTGCAGCTTTTGGTGGTGGAAGTAACTAGCGAGAAAACCCTGCGGGCGACTGCCCGTTGGGATGCCGAGAAGATCGCGGCCGCACCGAGTGATTGGTCAATTGCCGAGTTGCTGGGCGGTGGGCGCTTCTTTATTACCCTTGATCCACGCGTGGGTGAGCCGTATCAGGGCGTGGTGGGTATGCAGGTGGGCCAGACTGTGGCGCAGATTATCGAGCATTACATGACCCATTCCGAGCAGCTGGATACCCGGCTGTGGCTCGCCTGCCAAGATGGTATGGCCGCCGGCATGATGCTGCAAAAAATGCCCGCGCAAGACGATGCCGAGCAAAGCTGGGAACACTTGGTGACCTTGGCCGACACGGTCAAGCACGAAGAACTCTTGCAATTGCCACCGCGTGAAACGCTGTATCGCCTGTTCCACGAAGACAGTGTGCGCGTATTCGAGCCGGCAACGCCCCGCTTTGCCTGCACCTGTTCGCGCGAGCGCGTGGGCGGTATGATCAAGCTGATGGAGCGCCCAGAAGTGGATGAGCTTTTGGCCGAACGTGGCCAAGTGCATGTGGTGTGCGATTTTTGCGGCAAGGAATACGGCTTTGATGCCGTTGATGTTGGGGCGCTGTTTGCCACCCATGAAGCGCCGGGTAGTACCGCGATCCAATAATGGGTATGTCTCGCTGGCCTTTTAGTATCAAGCGCTAGCAGTAGATACCCCTCAGAGAATAACCGGCCATTTGGCCGGTTTTCTTTTGTGGTGCAGCCTGTCGTGGAATGCGTGCAAAGATTTTTCTTTCAAGATTTAAAGTATTTTGTCAAGTTGCCGATAGCGCTGATGATGGGGTGTTTCCCCGCCTGAGGTGTTTGCGCCATGCAAATTACGACAAACGTGCCCGCGCTGAATACGCAGCGCCACCTGGCCCAGACCGGTACTGGTCTGAGTCAGGTCTTGTCACGTCTGTCGTCTGGCTTGCGCATCAACTCCGCCAAGGATGACGCGGCCGGTCTGGCGATTTCGAGCCGGATGGAATCGCTGATTCGAGGCGATCAGCAAGCTGTGCGCAATATGAATGATGGCGTTTCCCTGTTACAGACTGCCGAAGGCGCGATGAGTAATGCCGCCGATGTTGTGCAGCGCATTCGTGAGCTAGGCGTGCAGGCCGCCAACGGCAGTTTGTCGGGCTCGGATCGGCAAGCTTTGCAGGCTGAGGCGAATCAACTGCTGCAAAGCCTCAGCACGCAAGCGCAGAATGCCGAATTCAACGGCCAAAAAATCTTTGCCCAATCGGAAAGTAGCTTGGGGGGCGATGCGGCTCGGCGCGGCATTATTGATGGCTTGAAAATGGGCTGGCTGGAAGAGGCCGAAACCCGGATTACCAATCTGCTGGGCATTACCGCCGATGGCGTTGATCTGAATATCGTCTTTGAGCCACCGGCAGGTTCAGGCTTGAGCAATGTAGCGGGCGGCGCTGCAGCGGCCGTCGGTAGTACAACCGGTACGGCTGACGCCAATGGCAAAACCCTGAATATGTTCCTCTGGATTGACCCCGAGGATTTCAAACCGCCCAACCTCCCCGATGGCGGTGGCGTGGCGATGGGCAATGGCACGGTGTATAGCGACCGGATTATTGCGCATGAAATGGTGCATGCCGTCATGGGGCGCACCATGAACTTTGCCCCCATGGATACGTGGTTCAAAGAAGGGATGGCTGAATTCATCCATGGTGCCGATGAGCGTCTCTTTGCCGATACCTCGGGCGGCACCAGTACGGCGGTAGCCTTAAGCTATAAAACCAATCCTGCCAGCGGCTCGGCGGTGTATAGCGGCGGTTATCTGGCGGTGCGCTATATGCATCAGCAAATTAAAGCAGCCGGAGGGGAGGGGATTAAAGACATCATGACCTACCTTAGCAAAAATACTGGCTCCACCCTCGATCAGGCGCTCACCAATGCCAGCCATGGCGCCTTTGCCAGCTTTAATGATTTTGATAGCAAATTTCTCGCCGCTGCCGCCACGCCGGCCCTGTTTACCAATTTGGGCGTGAATCTCACCAATGCCGATACCGGCGCATTGGGTGGTGCTGACGTGGATGGCAAAGCGCCGCTGAGCAGTACCGACGTATTTAAAGATCAAGGGACGCAATTTAATAAGCAGGTGCTCAAGGGCTTTAAGCAGGTGTGGGCGGCGGGCACGACTGGCATTGATGTGCAAGGCGCAACGGGGCTCAAAGAAACGACCTTTCAGGTTGGTAATGGGGCCGGGCAAAAAATCACCGTGCAGTTTGGCGGGATGAGTGCCAAAAATCTGGGGCTGGATGATATCGATCTGGTGAAACTGCCCACGCTGGCGATCGCCCATGCTGATGAAGCGCTCGATTATATTAATGGCGAGCGGGCCAAGGCTGGTGCTAATTTATCGCGCTTGCAGTCGGCGATTAATAATGTCAGCAATACCATTGAAAACAATAGCGCGGCGCGCTCGCGAATCCGCGATACCGACTACGCGCAGGAAACCGCCAATCTCACCCGCCAGCAAATACTGCAACAGGCCGGCACAGCCATGCTGGCACAAGCCAATAGTTTGCCGCAGCTGGCTCTGTCACTGCTACGGGGCTAAGCCTTATGATCTGCAATAAAAAAACCGCCCTAGTGGGCGGTTTTTTTATTGGCTACTGCTCGTATTTACTGCGCGGCTTGCAGCGATTTGCTCACAATCTCGTAGGTGTCGGATGACAAACCTTCGTGCGCGCGGATCCGCTCCAGCTCTTGCTTCATTAGCGACTGGCGTTGCGGTTCGACCTTGGTCCAGCGGTTAAAGCTGCCGGCCAGGCGCGCGGCCACTTGCGGGTTGATGGCATCGAGCTCAATGATTTTGTCGGCGGCAAAAGCATAGGCATAGCCATCCGCGGCATGGAAATGCTGCAAGTTCAGGCTGCAGAATGAAGTGAGCAAGGCCCGGACCTTATTCGGGTTTTTCAGCGAGAAGGCCGGATGAGCCAGCAGGCTTTGCACGCGGTTTAAGGCACCTGGGCGGCGGCTGGTGGCCTGCAGGGCAAACCATTTATCCATCACCAGCGCATCATCGTGCCATTGCTGGGCAAAATCGGCCAATTGCGCTTCGCCGCCGTCGCGATTGACCAGCGCCTTGAGTGCCGCCAGTCGGTCGGTCATATTGTCGGCTTTGCGATATTGCTCGGCCAGCAGGCTGCCGATCATGGCTTCATCGAGTTCAGCCAGGTAATCAAGGCAGACGTTTTTCAGGCTGCGGCGCGCCACTTGCTCGCCGTCGTAGCGATATGGGCTGCCGTCATTCAGCTGTTGATAGTGGGCCAATAGTTCTTGGCGCAGTTCGCGCGCGAGCTGCTGTTTCAGGCTGCTGCCCACCAGCGCCAGGCGGCTAGGATCGACCGCTTCCAGTTGCTCGAGCAGGTATTTTTCATCCGGTAATTCCAACATCAGCGCGACCAGTGCTGGGTCGAGCTTACTATTGAGCACCTTGCGATAGGCTTCAATGAAGTTGGCCGGTGCCAGTAGCGGCTGTTCGGCCGGCTGGCGATACAGTTGCAGGATCAGTTTCACTGCCAGTTGGTTTGCCGCTTCCCAGCGGCCAAAGGCATCGCTGTCGTGTGCCATCAGGAACAGCAGCTCTTCATCGCTGTAGGCGTAGTCGAGTACCACTGGTGCGGAAAACTCGCGCAATAGCGATGGCACTGGCGGGCAGGGCACATTGATAAAGGTGAAGCTTTGTTCGGCTTCGCGCAATTCCAGCACCCGCGTTGGCGCGCCGGCAGTGGCTTCGCCCGCGAGCTGCAGCGGCAAATCTTGGCCGCGGCGATCAATCAGACCGACAGCCACCGGAATATGGAAGGGCAGCTTCTGGCTTTGGCCCGGTGTGGCCGGGCAGCTTTGGCGCAGGGTAAGGGTATAGCGCTGCGCGCCCGCATCATAAGCCCCGCAGGCCGATACCCGGGGGGTGCCTGCCTGGCTATACCAGCGTTCAAACTGGGTCAGGTCAACTTGATTGGCATCAGCCATCGCGGCGCGGAAATCATCGCAGGTGACCGCCTGCCCATCGTGGCGCTTAAAGTATAGATCCATCCCTTTGCGGAAACCGTCGCGACCGAGCAGGGTTTCGTACATGCGCACGATTTCACTGCCTTTTTCATACACGGTGAGGGTGTAGAAATTATTGATTTCCAGATATTCATCCGGGCGTATGGGGTGCGCTTGCGGGCCCGCATCTTCGGCAAACTGATGCGTGCGTAGCACGCGCACATTGTGAATACGCTGTACGGCGCGCGAGCCGATGTCGCTGGAAAACTCTTGATCGCGGTAAACGGTCAGGCCTTCTTTCAGGCTAAGCTGGAACCAATCCCGACAGGTGACGCGGTTGCCAGTCCAGTTGTGGAAATACTCATGCGCTACCACGGCATCAATGCCGTCAAAGTCGGCATCGGTGGCGGTTTCGGGCTTGGCCAACACGTATTTGGTGTTAAAGATGTTCAAGCCCTTGTTTTCCATCGCGCCCATATTAAAGTCGGAAACGGCCACGATCATGTAAGTATCTAGATCGTATTCAAGGCCATAGCGGCTCTCATCCCAGGCCATGGCTTTTTGCGCTGCGGCCAGGGCATGATGGCATTTATCCAGATCGCCCGGCTCAACATAAATCTCGATGTTGACCGTACGGCCGGATTGCGTGGTGTGTGTTCCGGCCAGGTGCACCAGCTTGCCGGCGACCAAGGCAAACAGATAGGCCGGCTTTTTGAATGGGTCTACCCATTTTACCCAGTGACGGTTTTTATCTAAGCTGCCGCTGCCCACGCGATTGCCGTTCGAGAGCAGGACCGGGTACTTGCTCTTATCCGCAATAATGGTGGTGGTGAACTTGGCCATCACATCGGGGCGGTCGAGGTAATAGGTAATCTTGCGAAAGCCTTCGGCTTCACACTGGGTAAAGAAATTGCCATTGCTCTGATACAGGCCCATCAAGCTGGTGTTGTTGGCTGGATCAATGGTGGTAGTGATTTCCAGAATGCCATCTTCCGGCATCTGGGGAATCGTGAGCAGATCGGCTTGCGCCTGATAAGCGCTGGCGGGCAGGGTGGCGCCATCGAGCTTAATGGCATCCAGTTGCAACGCTTCGCCATGCAAAACCAGCGGGGTATCTGCCGCGACATCCTTATTGCGCCGGATGATTAGGCGTGAATGAACTTTAGTCTGGGTATCTTCCAGATCGAAAGTCAAATCAACGCGGTCAATCAGATAGTGTGGGGGGGTATAGTCCAGACGCTGGATGGCTTGGCGGCTGCTCATAGGATGCGGCTCTTTTTAGGGCAAATAAAGATTGCAAGATTAACCCCAGCCCGATGGCAAGACAATGACTGAAACCCCCAGTGGCAACTTGCCGACAATCAAGTGCTTTTGCGGCTTTGCGCTGGATCAGATAGAACTAAAAAACTGATACATATTCAAAAAGAATCGTTCTCTTGGATATAGAACGGCGGTATCATGACGGACTATTAGCCGTTTTACCGGATTGACCGCCATGTATATTTACGACGAATACGACCAGAAGATCGTGGATCAGCGCGTTGCGCAATACCGCGACCAGACGCGCCGCTATCTGGCCGGCGAGCTGACTGACGATGAATTCCGCCCTTTGCGTTTGCAAAACGGCCTGTATATCCAGCGCCATGCACCGATGCTGCGCGTGGCCATTCCTTACGGTCATTTGCGCAGCAAGCAGGTGCGCAAGCTGGCTGAGCTGGCCCGCAAATACGACAAAGGCTATGTGCACTTTACGACGCGGCAGAATGTCCAGTTCAACTGGCCAGCGCTGGAAAACGTGCCGGAGATGCTGGCTGAACTCGCCACCGTGGAAATGCATGCGATTCAAACTTCTGGCGCCTGTATTCGCAATACCACTTCGGATCAATTTGCCGGGGTGGCGCATGATGAAATCGTCGATCCACGCCCATGGTGCGAGATTATCCGTCAGTGGTCGACATTCCATCCTGAATTTGCACACTTGCCACGTAAATTCAAAATCGCGGTCAATGGCGCCAAAGAAGATCGCGCCGCCATCTTGCTGCACGATATCGGCATCAATGTGAAATTGAATGCTGCCGGTGAAGTGGGCTTCGAGATTTTTGTGGGCGGTGGCCTGGGCCGCACGCCGATGATTGGCGATCTGATCAAGCCATGGTTAGAGCCGAAACACCTGCTGACTTATCTTAATGCCGTGCTGCGCGTGTATAACCGCTACGGTCGTCGCGATAATAAATACAAAGCCCGGATCAAGATTCTGGTCAAAGCCATGACGCCGGAAGCCTTTGCCGCCAAGGTTGAACAAGAATGGGCGTTTGAAAAAGACGGCCCGCAAACGCTGACCGACGCGGAAATCGCCCGCAATCATCGCTTCTTTACCAAGCCGGCCTACGAAGCCTTGCCCGCCCAAGATGCGAGCTTTGCCGCGGCGCAACGTGATAACGCCGCCTTTGCTCGCTGGGTAGAGCGCAATGTATTCGCGCACCAAGTGGCCGGTTATGCCGCAGTGACCTTGTCGCTGAAGAAAACGGGTGTGCCACCGGGCGATGCAACTGATGCCCAGCTGGATGCAGTGGCCGAGCTGGCCGATCGTTTCAGTTTTGGTGAAGTACGCGTATCGCATGGGCAAAATCTGATTCTGGCCGATGTGAAGCAAGCTGATTTGCTGGCACTGTGGGAAGAAGCGAAACGCATTGGTTTTGCAACGCCAAATATTGGTCTGCTGACCGACGTAATCTGCTGCCCGGGTGGTGATTTCTGTTCGCTGGCCAATGCTAAATCAATCCCTGTTGCTCAAGCGATTCAAGAGCGCTTTGATGATCTGGATTATCTGTTTGATCTGGGCGAAATCGACGTCAATATGTCGGGCTGTATTAATGCCTGCGGTCATCACCACATTGGCAATATCGGTGTACTGGGCGTGGATAAAAACAATGCCGAGTACTATCAGATCACGCTGGGCGGTCGCCAGGGCGTTGATGCCAAAGTGGGTAAAGTGATCGGCCCATCATTCGCGCAAGAAGAAATGCCGGACGTGATGAGCAAGATTATTGAAGTGTTTGTGGCGAACCGCGAAGGCGACGAGCGCTTTATTGAGGTCTTTGATCGGATTGGCGCCGAGCCATTCAAAGCCAAAGTCTACGAAGGCAAGCCAATTCGCAAGGAGAAAGCCGATGCTTGAGCAAGCAAATACCGCAGCGGCCAAAGTAATTGTGGGTCGTGAAGTAGTTGAAAACCGCTGGGTGCGGGTAGTCGCCAACGAAGCAGGGGAGGTATCTCTCCCTGAGCAAGGCGCAGTGCTGGTTCCGTACCAATACTGGCTAGCCAACCGTGATGCACTGGCTGGGCGTGAAGTGGCGGTGTGTTTCGCACCGACCGATGAGCCTGAGTCTTTGCCGGTGGATGCTAATACTTTCAGCATGATCGCCTGCGAATTTCCGGCCTTTACGGATGGGCGTGGTTTCTCAATCGGCCGCTTGCTGCGTGAGCGCTATGGTTTTACCGGCGAATTGCGCGCGGTGGGCGATGTCTTTAAAGATACGCTGAACTATCTGGCGCGCTGCGGTTTTACCGCCTTTGAAGTTCGCGCGGATAAAGATATTCATGAAGCGGTGAAAGGGATTGATGACTTCACCGAGTTCTACCAAAGCAGCGTGGCGCAGCCAGCGCCACTGTTTCTGCGCCGCGTCACGGCCTAGATTGCCTTAGTTTCAGCCCAAGCACAGCCCGCGTCAGCGGGCTGTGTTGTTTCTAGGCTGGGTTTGGGCTGCTTTTACGCTGGTGCTGCAGTATTGCTGGGCGTGGGGGCCGATGGTTCTTCTTGGTTTGGCGCGATTTTCTTTGGTGTTCGCCTCTTTGCAAATCAATCGCTTATCGACTTGT
>NZ_AUCN01000003.1 GCF_000429785.1 Chitinibacter tainanensis DSM 15459 | reverse complement strand
TGCATGTGTAAAGCATGCCGCCAGCGTTCAATCTGAGCCAGGATCAAACTCTTTCGTTTAATCTCTAAGCTATTTTTACTACTTGGCTTGTACTTCAATACTCAAAGAAAATCACGAGTTAACAGGCAAAGCCTGCTGACTTGTTTTTTTCCTATCATCTGAGTGCAAGCACTTGTTTCGACTTACGAATCAAGCACTCACACTCATCGGCTGTAATTTGTTAAAGATCGGGCTGGCGACTAGAGAAACTCGTTTTGTTTCGCTGCGTCATCAGCAGAGAGGCCGAACTATACCCACCCATCGAAAACACGTCAACACCAATCCAACGAAAAAGCGCCAACAAGTCGATAAGCGTTTGATTTGCAAAGAACCGAACATCAAAGAAAATCGCGCCAAACCAAGAAGAGCTATCAAACCC
The DNA here is from genome assembly GCF_000429785.1 of Chitinibacter tainanensis DSM 15459. GTDB lineage: Bacteria > Pseudomonadota > Gammaproteobacteria > Burkholderiales > Chitinibacteraceae > Chitinibacter > Chitinibacter tainanensis. The sequence continues at coordinate 36,361 of NZ_AUCN01000003.1, read as the reverse complement.
CAGGCCCAACAATACCGCAGCTCCAGCGCAAACATCGCCAAAACCCAGCCTAAAAACACCACAGCCCGCTAAAGCGGGCTGTGTTTGGGGGCTGTTTTAGCTAATTGATGCGCCAGCCGGATTACTCTGCGGCTTCTTCAGCCGTCTTGTCACGATTACTGCCGGCCACCATCTTGTATTCAAACAAGCGACATTCGAGCGGCCCATTAAACAGCACCGTCCGTTTACTGGCTTTCAAACGCATGAACTTCGGCAAATCGAGGTCTGCGGTGAGGAAATAAGCATTCCAACCGGCAAAGCGCTGCTTTAAGGTCGCCGCCCATTGCGGATACAGACTCGCGAGACGCTCTTTTTCATCTAGGCGCTCACCGTAGGGCGGATTGCACACCCACACGCCGCTTGCTGCCGGCGCTTTGGCATCGGCGGCATTCAACTGTTTCAGCTGAATGGCCTCGCTCAGCCCTGCCGCTTCAATATTGGCCTTGGCATGATTGAGCACCGTGCTCGAGACATCGCTACCGTAGATCAGTGCATTGCTTTGCAATTCGGCCGCTTTGGCTTGCGCCCGTAATTGCTGCCAGAACTGATCGTCGTGCATGCGCAATTGCTGGAAGGCAAACGAGCGCCGCTGGCCAGGCGCGATTCGGCGCGCAATCATTGCCGCTTCGATCAGGAAAGTGCCAGAGCCACACATTGGATCATATAAAGGCTGCTCGGGCGTCCAGCCGCTCAAGCTCAAAATGCCTGCGGCCAGATTTTCACGAATGGGCGCGTCACCCGTTTCTACGCGATAGCCCCGCTTAAACAGCGCTTCACCCGAGGTATCGAGATACAGCGTGGCCATTTTGTGAGTCAGATAAAGGTGAATCCGCATATCTGGCTCACGAGTATCGACACTTGGACGATTGCCAGTTTTCAGGCGAAAGCGATCACAAATACCGTCCTTCACTTTCAGAGCAATAAAGTCGAGGCTACGCAAAGGCGAGCGCACCGCAGTCACTTGCACCTTGATAGTGTTTTCAACCGCAAACAGCTCGGCCCATTCGGTATCGCGGGCCAGGCGATAGAGATCGTCTTCGTTGCGGTAGCTACGCTCGGTCAGCTTCCAAAGCACCCGGCTGGCCACTCGCGAATGCAGGTTAACCTTGTACATCAACGGCCATGGGCCGCTAAATGCCACCCCGCCATCGGTTGCACTAATCTGCTTAGCCTCGAGCGCTTGCAACTCCTGCACCAGCACTGGCTCCAGCCCGCGCGGACAAGGCGCAAAAAAATGAAATATTTGTAGCACTGCGTTTTCCTAAGAGTGACTGCTGACCACTGTATCTGCATTCGCGCCGCTTTGCTCGGTGCGGCGGCGGGTTTGCATGATCAATGGCGCCCAAGTTTCGCCGGGCCGTTTTTTCCGGGTGGTGAGCGTCAGCTCCGATGGGCCATAAACATTGGTGTTGTGCGTCAGCGGCGTGGTGATCAGATATTGCGCTTGGGTGGCTTTCAGGAAACCACCGACCCGGTCAATATTGAAAATATCCAAGTGAGCAAACGGCTCATCAATAAAGACAAAGCCGGATGGATTATTGTCATCCATCATCAGGCCAATCAGCAGAATCAGCGATTTCATCACCTGCTGACCACCCGAGGCTTCACCATCGTTCAGGCCCATCATGCCTTTCTGGTCAAAGTTAAACCGCGCCGTGAGGCCGGCTTGCGCAAGGACCACGTCATCGTTTTCCAGATGCGGCATATCCAGCTCAACATCAATCCCAGCCAGATCACCCAGCCCTTTGATATTGCGGCCGTAGGCGCGAATCGTCGCGCGTAGCTTATTGATATAGGCCGCTCGCGCTTCATCGGTCAGCTCAGCCGTGCGCTCCACCTCTTGGCGATGTCCCTGCGCTTCATCTTCCAGCGCACCATAGTCGGCCACCAGCTTATCGCGGCGCTGGATGATGGTTTCATCCCGCTCCCAATGCGCTTGCGTGAGCTGCTCTTGCTGCCGCTCGATAATGTGTTTCACCTCGGTGACGCTGCGATATTCTTCTTTCAGCTGCGTGAGCACATGCGGCAATAGCCAGGCCGGCAGGGCCTTTTCTTTTAGTACGCGAATCGCGCCAAGCTGGCGGCTGATCTCGTTGCGCTGGCGCGTGAGCTGCGCTTGCAGCTCATCCACCGCGCGGCGGAATTGATCGCGCTCGATTTCGATTTTTTGCGCGGCCAAGCGTAAATCGGCACGGCTTTCGCGTGATGTTTCCAGTGCGGCTTGCGCGGCGGCTAGCTCCGCCCCCATGCGCTGCACTTCAGCCTGCTCGGCCGGATAGCGTTCGGCAGCAGCGGCGAATTCCGCCTGCCGATTGGCCAACTGCAAGACCGCCTGCATGCCCATAAGCTGCACGGTGATGCCCTGGATATCGCGCTGCACACTGGCGAGCTCGGTTTCCAGATCCAGCACCTGATCGTTCAGGGCTTTTAGGCGCAGCGCAATATCATTCAAGCGCGAATGACGTGCCGCTTCGCCAAAAGCATATTCACGGGTATCGATCCCAATGAAACGCGCACCACGGCGTTCACGGTAATACCCCTCACGGGTAATCCAGTCCGAGCTCAGGCGGCTACCGGCTTCTACCGATTTCACGCGCTGAATGCCGTTCAGCTGGCGGCTTAACCATGGCGGCACATTGGCTTTGAAATCGATGATTTCTAAAATCGAGCCCAAATTGGCACGTGGCGCCGGTTCACGCTCGGACACAATAAAGTGGCGATAGCGCATCCGCTCGCCCACTTCCCAGGCGCGCTGTTTGTCAGCTTCACGTTGCAGCAAAATCAAATGCCGCGACGGCGCCAGCAGCGCCTCCACGGCATCTTGCCAGGCCGGATCGGTCACTTCGGTGATTTCGGTCAGCAGCTGATGCGGAATACCCGCCTCATCCAGCGCGGCGCGCATTTGCCGCACAAAATCGGGCGACGGCGCTTTACCGGCCTGCAGGGCAAACTGGGCTTCGGATAATTGCTGGCGCTCATCGCGCGCCTGCTTCACCGCCAGCTTCAGCTCGGCTTCTTTAACCTTCAGCTCAGCCAGCTGATCATTCAGCCCAATCGCGTCAGCGCCATGCTCACGCTCGGCCAACTCGCGCAGCTTTTCGCCCTCGCGCATAATGCGCTCGGTATCGCGGGCGGCATCACGCACCGCCTGAAAGCGCACAAACAGCGCTTCGTAATCGGTTTTGCTTTGCTGCTCGCCGCTGAGGGTTTGATTGGCGGCGGTTTGTGCCACGGCCAAACGCTTATCCAGCTGCCCCAGATCCGCGCGCTTGTGCCATAGATTGCGGCGCTGCAATTTATATTGCTGCACGGCATGGCGCAGGCCATCTTGCGCTTCAGCCACTTGCAGCGCCGGGATCACCTCGCGCTCTAGCCGTACCGTATCCGTACCCAGCGCGCACCATTCGAGGTAGCTGCTGGCACGCAGGCGGAAACGCTCGACATCCAGCCCTAACTGCGAGAGCTGCTGCTGCATTTTATCCAGCTCGCCCTCGGCTTCGCGCAAACGCAATTTGGCTTCTTGGTAATGATCAAGAACTTCCTTGTCACCAAAAACCTGAAACACCAAGTCGAGCAATGCTTTGGGGGAGTATTCGCACAGCTTGTCCGTATCGCCTTGCTCCAGAGCCAATACCTCGGCAATTGCTGGCGTTAAGCCGGCTTGCTCCAACCGGCGACGATAATCACCCACGCCCAGCCATTGCAGATTTTGCTCGGTTTGCCCATCCAGCGCCGCATCGCCCTCGGCGATTGCATACTGGCGCACCCAATCCCCGCCCTGCTTTTTAATCCGGCAGAACAGCGTGACGGTTTCACTGGTTAAGGGGAAAAACAGATACGGAAAAAAACCACCGCCGGTGCGTTTCGGGTTATTCACCACCGCGCGCAGCCAAGCGATGTTTTCCTTGTTGTTACGCACATAGCGCTTGTAATCACGCCGGCCCGAGCATTTCAGCGCCAGCATGGTACGCAAAGCGTCCAAAAGCGTGGTTTTGCCCGAGCCATTCGGGCCAACAATGGTCACAATCTGGGCATCCAGCGGCACAGTGATGCGCTGCCAGAAATCCCAGTGCACCATTTCCAGGGTTTTGATCTGGAACATTAGTTTTCCTCCGCCTCACCCGCCAGCTTGGCGGCGGGCAATTGCAAGATATCCGCCAGCGCCCCATTGATAATGCGCGGGGCCAGTTTGGCGTAGTCGATCATCAAATCCAGCAGCGGGCCTTCAAAAATCATCCGGTTGCGGCGCACCACAAAGCCCAGCTTAGAGAGCTGCCCCAGATTGGTGGTGAAGCGCATTTTACCGCCCAGCACTTTGCCAAAATCGGCGTACAGCGCGTCTTCCGATACACCCTGTGCGACTTGCTCGCCGTGCTCGATCGGTTTTTCTGCGCCAAAGAGATCGCCCTGCTCTTCATTGCCGGCTTCTACGCGGGCAATTTGGCGTTCGCGTTTGGGCAGAATAATCAGCGCCCAGATCACCACCAGCAGGGCAATGCCATCACGCGGCAGGCCCATATTGTTGGAGAGCCAATTTTCGCCTTCGCCAAACACCCAGTCTTCCATCTGCGGCTGCAGCGCCACGGCGATGTGCTCGGCATAGGGGTTTTCGAGGAGCTGCAAGCCGCAATCGGCCAGACGATGCTCAAGTGATTCACGAAATGCTTCATCAATCAGCGCGCGCCGCGCGAGCGGGTCTTTACGGGGAACAAAGCGCTGCGCCAATAGGCGCGCGACCAGAATATTCAGGGCTTGATCCATCTTGTTTGCAGCCTATTTCAAAGTGGATGCAGGCGGCCGGCACTGATGCTGGCCACCTCAGGGTGATCGGGTTCGTACAACTCGGTGTGAGCTTCTAGCCGCAGCGGCAGTTTCACAATGTCGGCCACCACGCTCTTCTCTAGCGCCGCCTCGGCATCGCCCAGCAGCGAGAGCAGCGAGAGACGGTAAGCGGTTTCGTTGTACGTGGGCGCCAACACGGCGGCGGGCAGATCGCTGCCGGCGCCAAGCTGGGCCAGCTGGTTCAACTCGTCGTACAAGGCCTCAGCCGCCAGCAGGCGCTCTGCTTCCACCGCGCCCACTTCCTGCGCGGCGGCACTTTGCGGCATATCGCTGACGCTATTATCGGGCCGCTCGCGCTCGCAGATTTCAAATTCGGCAATATCGAGCAGAATGTCCGACACCACAAAATGCGGCTCGGGATGATACAAAATCAGATCTCGCCCCAATTCGGCCAGCGAGGCCTGCGTTTGCCGGCGCAGCCAGTCGGCCACATTGGTGGTAGAGAGGCCCGATTGCCCCAAATGCACGCGTTGCGAGGCTAGCTCGGAAAGACGGCGATGGAAGACCGACGTCAGCCGCAGCATCCGCGCTTGCGCCAGCGCGATGGATTGCGCCACCTGATACACCCGCTGATCCGTGGTTTCGTCAGTGAGCACGGCGCGAATGACATCGGTGCCTTTCTCGACCCATTGCCACACTTTTTCCAGCTTTTCGCGCGCAGCGCGAATTTGGAATTCGGATTGCGACTCAAGCGCCGCCTCGAAATCCGCATAGAGCTCGTTCAAGCGCGCCAAGAGATTGAGCAGTACCTCGTTGGAGACCTGCCCCAGCGATTGCCCAGCGGCCACCTGTGAGGTGAGATAACCGAGCTCGGCGTCTCCCTCGGCAAATTGCAGCATGGTGCCCAGCGAAGACAGCGCCACCCGGCCGGCCTCAGCCATGCCGTACATTTGCTCGTCGCTATCCCAAACCAAGAGGCCGTAATCGCGCAAACGTTTGAGGACGGTATCGAGCTTCACCTGATTGATATAGGCAAAGTGGGCCTGCAAATCTTGCGGCGACCAGCGCGGCGCATCGGCTCGCGCACCGATTTCGCGCAAGACAATCAGGCGGACAAAAACTTCATCTTCCCCGCCGCGAAACAGGGCGATTAGCGCATCAATATAGGTGCGCGCGCGCAACAGCTCGGCCACTTGCGGCAATTCATGCGGCACAAATCCGGGCTGGAAAAAATCGGAAAACAGATTTTCGTCTTGCATGGAGATGACAAAAAACAGGGATCAGCAAGACTAAAGGCAAACGAAGTGAAAAACAATGCCTTTAGCGGGAGGCTGGCTAGGCTGCAGCCAGAGAGAACCGCCTCGCGCCCGCCGGTCATTGCAACCGGTGGCCCGAGGCGGGATAAGGCTTAAACGATGTCCTCGTCGTTCGCCAGCGCAGCGGCTCGCGCCGCCAGCAAGGCTTCTTGCTCGGCTGCCAAGCGGGCCGCGGCGGCTTCGGCTTCTTCTTTGGCCAGCTTTTTCGCCGCATCGCGATAATCGGCGATGGCGTAGACCAAATCACGACAACCTTCACCCGTCAGGCCGGCAATCACGAAGTAGCGTGGCTGTGCCGGATCGAAGGCGGCGTATTCATCACGCTGCACATCTTCCCAGCCATAGGCTTTCAGGAAAGCCTGCACGCGCTCTTCACGCTCTTCTTCCGGAATCATGTCGACTTTATTGAGCACCAACCAGCGCGGCTTGTTGTAGAGCTCTTCGTCGTATTTGCGCAGCTCTTCGACAATCGCATTGGCTTCAGCCACCGGATCGGTATCCGGATCAAACGGTGCCAGATCCACCAAGTGCAGCAAAATACCAGTGCGCTGCAAATGTTTAAGGAAGCGATGCCCCAGGCCAGCGCCTTCGGCCGCGCCTTCAATCAGACCGGGAATATCGGCAATCACAAAGCTGCGATTGTCATCAATACGCACCACCCCAAGATTCGGGTGCAGCGTGGTAAACGGATAATCCGCCACTTTCGGCTTAGCGGCTGATACCGCGCGGATAAAGGTCGACTTACCGGCGTTCGGCATCCCCAGCAAGCCCACATCGGCCAGCACTTTCAATTCAAGCTTGAGCTCGCGGCGTTCGCCCTCGGCGCCAGGCGTCGTTTGGCGCGGCGCGCGATTGGTTGAGGATTTGAAATGCAGATTACCAAAACCACCTTGGCCACCCTTGGCCACCGCCACCCGCTGACCATTGGTGGTCAGATCGGCGACGATTTCGCCGGTTTCGGCATCACTGAGCACGGTACCTACCGGCATGCGCAGCTCGATGTCATCACCGCCCTTGCCATAGCAATCGGCACCGCGGCCGTTTTCACCGTCTTTGGCTTTGTATTTGCGCACAAAACGGTAATCCACCAGGGTATTGATGTCTTCGTCGGCCACTGCCCACACCGTACCACCCCGGCCACCATCGCCACCATCCGGGCCACCGCGGGGCACGAATTTTTCCCGGCGCATACTGGCCGAACCATTGCCGCCCTTGCCGCCAATGACTTCGATTTTTGCTTCGTCAATGAATTTCATATGTGCTCTCCAGCTCAATAAGCCGGGGTATCGCCCCAAAAACAAAGTAATTTAACGCGCACCAGCACATACCCCTGCATGTACCTGTTAAATCACCTTGCTAGCCCACTAAAAGAAAAAAAGCCCCATCACCAGGATAGGGCTTTCCAAGCGAACCAGGAAAAAGCTTATGCTTCTTCGCCGGTGTATGGCAGTACAGTTACAGTGCGACGCTTCAGCGCGCCTTTCACTGCAAATTGTACATAGCCGTCAACTTTTGCAAACAGGGTGTGGTCTTTGCCCATGCCTACGTTGTCACCCGCGTGGAATTCAGTACCACGTTGACGAACAATGATAGAACCCGCAGGGATCAGCTCACCACCGTAAACTTTGATACCCAAGCGTTTGGCTTCTGAATCGCGACCGTTACGCGAACTACCACCAGCTTTCTTATGTGCCATGGTTCAGCTCCTTAATTACTTAACGATTTCGTCAATGCGAATTTCAGTGTAGTTCTGGCGATGGCCAGCACGACGCATGTAGTGTTTACGACGGCGCATTTTGAAAATGCGAACCTTCTCACCACGACCTTGAGAAATTACAGTTGCTTTGATGGCAGCACCGGCAACCACTGGGGCGCCAATTACAACCGCATCACCGTCTGCCACCATCAATACTTCATTCAGTACGATTTGGCTGTCGATGTCTGCAGCAATCTGTTCTACTTTAAGTTTTTCGCCGATAGCAACTTTATATTGTTTGCCACCAGTTTTTACGACTGCATACATAACAAGCTCCTAAGAGTTTGACCCAACGCGCCAGCGCACAATCGGCGCAGCGCGGCATCTCAAAATTGAGAATCGAGCATACTAAGCGCATGTTCATGTAAAGTCAAGGACTTACCCAACACTTTTCCTGCGTAGCCACGGCAAGAATGGGCGCAAGAAGCCCATCTCTGCTAAAATCACGCGACTCAATGATTAACGGCCACGAGGCCAACAGCCCCAAGGGTAAGCACAGCGTGTCGATGCAGTTTGTCAAATCGGTCGTAGATGCCGACATGGCGCAAATGGATCAGGTGATCCGCGAGCGTCTTTATTCCGATGTCGTGCTGGTACGACAAGTGGCCGAGTATATTGTTTCATCCGGCGGCAAACGTCTGCGCCCCATGATCACCCTGCTTTCGGCGCAAGCTCTGGGCTACCAAGGTCGGCACCACCACGAACTGGCGGCCGTGATCGAGTTTATCCACACCGCCACCCTGCTGCACGACGACGTGGTGGACGAGTCCAGTCTGCGCCGCGGCCGCGACACCGCTAATGCCCTGTTTGGCAATGCCGCCAGCGTGCTGGTGGGCGATTTTCTGTACAGCCGCGCCTTTCAGATGATGGTGAATTGCGGCTCAATGCGGATTATGGAAGTACTGGCCGACGCGACCAATGTGATCGCCGAAGGGGAAGTGCTGCAACTCATGAATATCGGCAATATCGACATCGATGAAGCCGACTACCTGAAAGTCATCCGCTACAAAACTGCCAAGCTTTTTGAAGCAGCCGCACGCCTGGGCGCCATCTTGAATCACAGCGACGCAGACACCGAAGACGCACTCGCTCGCTACGGCATGCACTTGGGCACCGCCTTTCAAATTATCGACGATGTGCTCGATTACTCCGGCAAACAGGAAGAAATTGGCAAGTCCTTGGGCGACGATCTCGCCGAAGGCAAACCGACCTTGCCACTCATTTTCATCATGCAACAGGGCGATAGCAGCGCCGCTGCGCTAGTGAAAGACGCCCTGGAAAACGCCAAGCGTGAACACTTCCCCGCCATTCTAGCTGCCGTACAGCAATCAGGTGCACTGGATTACGCCCGGCAAATCGCCAGCGAAGAAGCCGCCCGCGCAAAAGCCTGCCTGAGCCGACTCCCCACCAACCCACACACCGAAGCCCTGCTGGCACTGGCCGACCTAGCAATTGCGCGCAATAGTTAAGCCAGACCAAGACGACAAGAAAGCTCACAATAAAAAACCCCGCAGCGCGGGGTTTTTTATTGGCCAAATTACCAAGGCATTATGCAGCTGGAGCAGCCACTTTACGCGCAGGCAATTTTTCCTTGATACGTGCAGATTTACCTGAACGATCACGGAGGTAGTACAGTTTGGCGCGACGAACGTCACCGCGGCGTTTCACTTCGATCGAAGCCACCAGTGGTGAGTAAGTTTGGAAAGTACGCTCAACGCCAGTGCCAGAAGAAATCTTGCGCACGATGAAGTTGCTGTTCAGGCCGCGATTGCGCTTAGCAATCACCACGCCTTCATAAGCCTGCAGACGTTCACGTGAACCCTCTTTCACTTTCACAGAGACCACAACGGTGTCACCTGGGGCGAATTCAGGGATAGATTTACCCAGACGGGCGATTTCTTCTTGCTCGAGTTGTTGAATCAAGTTCATTTTACTTCTCCTAGTGAGACCGTACCTTCTGACGCCGCGCCGGGCGCTACAGCCGATTGTTCACGCTGGAACTCAGCCAGAAGCCGTGCCTCTTCTTTAGATAACCGACGCTCTTGCAGCAAATCCGGGCGACGCAACCAAGTACGCCCCAGCGACTGCTTCAAACGCCAGCGCCTTATTGCGGCATGATTCCCCGAAAGCAAAACCTCCGGAACCACCATATCGCGATAAACTTCAGGACGGGTGTAATGCGGACAATCCAGCAACCCATCCACAAACGAATCCTCGACCGCACTGGCCGCGGTGTTTAACACCCCAGGCAGCAAGCGCGCCACCGCATCGATCAGAATCATCGCGGGCAATTCCCCCCCCGACAACACATAATCGCCAACGGAAATTTCTTCGTCGACGTGCGCCTGCAAAACACGCTCATCAACACCCTCATACCGACCACACAGCAGCACCAGCGCCGATTTCTCGGCCAGCTGCGCCACTTTTGCATGCGTGAGCGGCGCGCCCTGCGGCGACATATAGACGGTATAGGGCTGCAAGCCGCTCTGAACCTGTCGCTGCTTGCAATACCCCAGGGCCTTATCCAGCGGCGCCGGCTGCATCACCATCCCGGGGCCGCCACCAAATGGGCGATCATCAACCCGGTGATAGTTGTCGGTGGTGAAATCACGCGGATTGCACGTATGCAGCGCAATGGCATTTTGCTCAACCGCGCGCCGGGTAACTCCGTGCGCCGTGATCGCCACAAACATCTCTGGAAACAGCGTCACCACGTCAAATTGCATGGCCGCACACCGGATTAATAATCCAGCCCCCAGTCAACCAGCATGGTTTTAGCCGGCAAATCGACATTCAGCACCACATGCCCCACAAAGGGAACCAAGCGCTCAACCCCATCCGCCTTCACCACGATGACATCATTGGCTCCGGTTTCGAACAAGCGATCGATCACGCCCAAGCTTTCGCCCTGCTGATTAACCACCTGCACGCCCACCAGATCAGCCCAGTAGTACTCATCGGCAGCCAAGGCCGGCATAGCACTGCGTGGCACTGCCACTTCGCACCCCTTGAGTGCAAAAGCAGCATCGCGATCTGCCACCCCCTCCAGACGCGCATTGAGCTTTTTCGGCTGCACATGCCCATCCAAAACGGTTTTAGCTGACCAACGACCATCACGCCCGACCCACCAGGTTTTGTAATCCAGCAAGCTATCCGCATATTGCGTATCAGCCACCAGACTTACCCAGCCTTGAATACCAAAAGCCCCGCTGATGTAGCCCATCACCACCAGATCTTCTGGCACCTGCTGGGCCTCGATCGACGAGGCTTTAGAATCTTTCACCACGGAAAAATCAGGCAGCTACTTTAGCTTGCTTGATCAGACGCGCTACGGTGTCAGTAGGTTGCGCGCCCACGCCCAGCCAGTAGTTCAGGCGATCAGCAACAAAGCGCAGTTCTTCAGCGGCACCAGAAGCTTGTGGATTGTAGAAGCCAACGCGCTCGATGAAACGACCATCGCGGCGGTTGCGAGAATCAGTCACCACAACATTGTAGAACGGGCGATCTTTTGAGCCACCACGAGCAAGACGAATCACGACCATAATAAAACCCAATCATTGAATAAATAAAAATAAGCTCGCAATCTTGCCAGATTACTCGACAGATCGCAAGCCCATCCAACGGCAAGCCATCGGCTCGCCACAGTTACATCCCCGGCATCAAGCCCTTGAGTCCACGCATCATTTTCATCATGCCGCCACCCGAGAATTGCTTCATCATCTTCTGGGTTTGCTCAAACTGCTTCAGCAGGCGATTGACCTCCTGCACCGACACCCCCGCCCCCGCAGCAATCCGCCGCTTGCGGCTCGCCTTCAGGAGCTCAGGCTTGCGCCGCTCTAGCGGCGTCATTGAATTAATAATCCCTTCAATCCGCGCCACCGCCTTATCGGTCACCTGGCTATCGGCCATCGAGGCCAGATTACCCGGCAGCTTATCCAGCAACGCAGACATACCGCCCATTTTTTTCATTTGCTGAATTTGCGCCTTGAAGTCTTCCAGATCAAAGCCCTTGCCGGACTTGACCTTTTTCATCATTTTCAGCGCTTCGGCTTCATCAACACTGGCTTGCACATCTTCGATCAGCGACAACACATCGCCCATGCCCAGCACACGACTGGCCATCCGATCGGGATGGAAAGGCTCCAGACCAGTCAGCTTCTCGCCCGTACCCAGGAATTTAATCGGCTTACCAGTAATATGGCGCACCGACAGCGCGGCACCACCACGGGAATCACCATCCATCTTGGTAAGCACTACCCCTGTGAGCGGCAGCGCTTCATTAAATGCCTGCGCGGTATTCACCGCATCCTGCCCTTGCATCGCATCAACAACGAACAAGGTTTCCACTGGCTTCACCGAGGCATGCAAAGCCTTGATTTCCAGCATCATCGCCTCATCAATCGCCAGACGACCGGCCGTATCGACAATCAACACATCAAAGAAATGGCGCTTAGCATAATCAATGGCCGCCAGCGCAATATCTACTGGCTTTTGCGACACATCGGAAGGAAACCACTCTACGTCCAGCTGCTGCGCCAGGGTTTTCAACTGCTCGATCGCAGCCGGACGATAGACGTCCGTCGACACCAGCAATACTTTCTTTTTCTGGGTTTCTTTGAGTAACTTGGCCAACTTACCAGAGGTAGTGGTTTTACCCGCCCCCTGCAAACCCGCCATCAAGATAACGGCCGGTGGCTGCGCAGCCAGATTCAATGCATCATTTTGCGCCCCCATCAGCTTGGTGAGCTCTTCATACACCACACCGATGACGGCCTGCCCCGGCGTAAGGCTGCCAACCACCTCACGCCCCTCAGCTCGCACTTTGACGTCAGCGATAAATTGCTTCACCGCTGGCAGCGCCACATCGGCCTCCAGCAGGGCCATCCGCACTTCGCGCAGTGCATCCTTGATATTGTCGTCAGTCAGACGGGAATGCCCCCGCAGGGTTTTCACCACACTACCAAGGCGGCCAGACAGATTTTCAAACATGCAACGATTCCTTGAGCTGTTACTGCCGCAGGGGCAATCACTCTGTTAGACTTAATTCTTTGCCATTTTACCCTAATTGCCGTGCTGACTCTGCTTGCACTGCTGGCTTTCTGCATTTACCTGCTACTCGGCTGGCATTTTTGCCAGCTACGCCTCGCCGGCCGCGCCCTGCTGCGTGCGCCAATCGCAACGACCTTACTCGGCGCGGGCTTACTTTGCCACGGCGCAGGCTTATTGCACGCGATTGCCGGCACCACCCCCACCTTTGGGGCCGCCCAAGCATTATCACTCACCGCCTGGCTAGCTCTGGCCATCTATGCCAGCGGACAAAAACGCCTACAGCTCGCCGGCATTGAGCCCCCCTTAATGGCTTTCGCTGCCGGCTTTATCGGGTTGGCGCTACTACTGCCCGCAGGCCACGCCCCCAGCTATCAAGCCAACCTGCTCTCTCAGGCGCACTTCTTTTTGGCGATGCTGGCGCAGAGCTTGATTTTTATCGCCGCCGGGATTGCCGTATTGATGCGCATGACCGACAGCACCCTGCATCATCACACCAGCAAACTACTCGCCCGCACCCTCCCGCCACTGTTGACACTAGAGCGCCTACTCTTTGCGACGCTAAACACGGGTTTTATCGCCCTGACCCTAGCACTGATTGCCGGTGCCATCATGAATAGCCAGCAACTCGGGCAATGGTTTAGCTGGAATCACAAAACCGTATTTGGCTTGCTGTCGTGGATCATTTTTGCAACTTTATTGCTAGGCCATCATCTTCGCGGCTGGCGCGGACGCTTTGCCGCCAACTGGGCGCTAGTCGGCTTTGCCTGCCTACTACTAGGTTATATTGGCACCCGTATTGCTCTAGAGGTCTTTCTACACAAGGCCTAGCGAAAGATACATCCACTCAAGTAGCCGTACCCCACCTAGCAAACCATCCCACACACAACCGGCACCATTCACAAGCCACGTTGCAACATTTCATTAGCATAATGTGATGCAGATGCTACGCATTCGAAAGTCATCTGCTAGACTTGTAAAGATTATGGTTATATTGAGCTTGCTTTGTCCGCAACGTACGGATCAAGCCTTGATCGCATTGGAGTGATTTTTCTGCCATGAGCACCCCGCACATCTCAGGCCTCGCCCGTCTGCTCGTCCAGCATGGACGTCTCAGCGAAACCGACGCCGAAGCTTTGCAGTCGGCCGCCAGCAGCAGCAAAACCTCGTTCATCGAACAATTAACCCAAAGCCGCAAACTTAGCGCACGGGAAATCGCCGAATTTTCTTCGCAAACCTTCGGCTACCCATTGCTAGACCTCGATCGCATCGATACCAGCTACCTGCCACAGGGCGTACTGGATAACAACATCATGCGCTCTCAACGCTTGGTGCCCCTGTTCAAACGTGGCACCAAGTTGTTTATTGGCCTGTCTGACATCACCAATCTGGAAGCCATCGAAAAAGTTCGCTTTCAGACCAACTCGCAAGTCGAGCCCATTATTGTTGAGGACAACAAACTTGTTAACCTCCTCAACAAAACCATTGAGGCTTCGGGCGCCAACTTCAAAGACATTGTCATTGACGAAGCCGACCTTGAAATGGCAGGCGGGGACCCCGAGCCAAGCAGCAACGACGCGCAAATGGGGCAAGAAATTGACGATGCCCCTGTCGTTAAATATCTGCAAAAGATCTTGATGGATGCCATTAACGGCGGCGCTTCGGATATCCACTTTGAACCGTTTGAAAAATTCTATCGCATCCGCTATCGGGTGGATGGAGTGCTGCGCGAGGTAGCGCAGCCACCACTGGCGATCAAAGAGAAAATTTCATCGCGGATTAAGGTTATTTCCAAACTGGACATCTCAGAAAAGCGCATCCCACAAGATGGCCGGATGAAGCTGGTTCTATCCAAATCCCGAGCGATTGATTTCCGGGTTTCTACCTTGCCGACGATGCACGGCGAAAAAATCGTAATGCGGATTTTGGATCCGTCCTCCGCCACACTGGGCATTGACGCCCTGGGCTACGATCCGGACCAGAAGGCCATTATCCTTGATGCGATTCAACGGCCATACGGCATGGTACTGGTTACCGGCCCTACGGGCTCGGGCAAAACCGTATCGCTGTATACCTGCCTCAATCTACTCAATAAACCAGATATCAATATCTCGACTGCTGAAGATCCGGCCGAGATTAACCTCCCCGGCATCAACCAAGTTAACGTCAACGACAAAGCCGGCCTAACCTTTGCTGCAGCACTAAAAGCTTTCTTGCGTCAAGATCCCGACATCATCATGGTGGGGGAGATTCGCGACCTTGAAACTGCAGATATTGCAATTAAAGCCGCCCAAACCGGCCACATGGTGTTTTCAACCCTCCACACCAATGATGCGCCGACGACGCTGACGCGGATGCTGAACATGGGCATTCAGCCCTTCAATATCGCCTCATCCGTGATTTTGATTACCGCGCAACGCTTAGCTAGACGGCTGTGCAGCTGCAAAAAACACGTCGATATCCCCAAGCAAGCGCTACTCGATGCGGGGTTCACAGAAGCCGACCTCGACGACACTTGGCAGCCGTATGGTCCAGTTGGCTGCGATATCTGCAAAAACACGGGCTACAAAGGCCGCGTGGGCATTTATCAAGTCATGCCCATCACGGACGAAATCAATCGCTTGATTATGAATCACGGCAACGCGATTGACATTGCCGACCAAGCGCGCAAAGAAGGCGTTCTTAGCCTGCGTGAAGCCGGTCTGCGTAAAGTTAAACAAGGCCTTACTTCGCTAGAAGAAGTCATGGCCGTCACCAATACCTAATAGGGGATCAGCATGGCCACTACCAGAAGCAAGAGCCCAGCTGTGAAAGAATTCACCTTCCGCTGGGAAGGCAAAGACAGAACCAATAAAATAGTGAAAGGCGAAATGCGAGCTAGCGGCGAGAGCGTGGTCAAGAGCACATTACGCCGCCAAGGTATTAACGTCACTAGCGTGAAGAGAGTACGCTTGGGCGCAGGACGTAAAATTACAGACTTGGACATCACCATGTTCACTCGCCAATTGGCCACCATGTTGAAATCGGGTGTCCCACTGCTGACGGCCTTTGATATCGTGGCCAAGGGGCATGGCAACCCCTCCGTCACCAAACTTTTAATGGAAATTAAAACGGATATTGAAACCGGCTCATCGTTGACGCAGGCTTTTCGCAAGCACCCAATGCACTTTGACAATCTGTACTGTAACCTCGTACAGGCTGGTGAACAGGCTGGTATTCTTGACGCCTTGCTAGCGCGTCTAGCCACCTACAAAGAAAAGATTCTAGCAGTTAAAAAGAAAATCAAATCGGCGATGTTTTACCCGACCGCGGTCATTGTTGCCGCATTCGTCATCACCGCCGTGATTATGATTTTCGTAATTCCTGCTTTCAAGGAGTTATTCTCGAGTTTTGGTGCAGATCTACCAGGCCCCACGCTCTTAGTCATGGCCATTTCGGATTTCTTTGTCCAATACTGGTGGCTTATCTTCGGCGTGATTGGTGGTGGCATTTATAGCTTCCTACAAATTTGGCGCCGCTCCGAGAAGGTCCAGTTCTTTATGGATCGCCTACTCCTTAAACTGCCTGTATTCGGTGAAATTGTTAAAAACGCAACGATTGCTCGCTGGACCCGCACACTTGCGACGATGTTTGCTGCCGGTGTTCCACTGGTAGAGTCGCTCGACTCAGTCGGCGGAGCGGCAGGCAATATTATTTACAAACTCGCAACAAGCCGCATTCAGTCCGAAGTGAGCACCGGCACCAGCCTGACCACTGCAATGCAAAACGCCAATGTATTTCCCAATATGGTGTTGCAGATGACTTCGATTGGCGAAGAGTCTGGCTCTCTGGATAGCATGCTCGGTAAGGTCGCCGACTACTACGAAGAAGAAGTCGATAATGCGGTGGAAGCACTTTCCAGTCTGATGGAACCGATCATCATGGTGGTATTAGGCACCTTGATCGGTGGCTTGGTGGTAGCAATGTATCTGCCAATTTTCAAAATGGGTGCGGCGGTCGGCTAATGGATTATCTCTATGAACCGAGCATCCTGATTTGGGTCGTCGGTATTTTGGGCATATTGGTTGGCAGTTTTCTGAATGTGGTTATTCATCGTTTACCGATTATGATGGAGGCCAGTTTTAAGCAGGAATGCCAGACCTACTTCCCTGAAGCAATACAGACTGCCACCAGCGCCAAATACACATTGGTAGTACCGCGTTCTGCGTGCCCTCATTGCGGGCACCAGATCAAGGCCAGCGAGAACATCCCGGTCATCAGCTGGTTATTCCTGCAGGGCAAGTGTTCAAATTGCCAATCTGCCATCAGCATTCGTTACCCGACTGTTGAGCTGGCCACTGCCATTTTGAGTGCTTTGCTCGCTTGGAAATTTGGCCCTAGTTTGCAGCTACTCTGCGCGCTGCCTTTTGCTTGGGCTCTGATCGCGCTGATCATGATCGATGCTGATACCTATCTGCTGCCCGACTCGATCACCCTACCCTTAGTTTGGGCGGGGCTACTTGCCAATAGTTTTGCTTTGTTTACGAGCTTACCCTCGGCGGTATATGGCGCTGCATTAGGCTATTTAAGCCTTTGGAGCATATACTGGCTATTCAAGCTCGTAACAGGAAAAGAAGGGATGGGCTACGGTGACTTCAAATTACTTGCAGCGCTAGGCGCTTGGCTCGGCGCTAGTAGCTTGCCAGCGATTATCCTTCTTTCATCCTTGGCCGGAGCGGTGATCGGTATTGTGATGGTGATCGGCAAAAACCGCGGTTGGAATAAGCCATTACCCTTCGGCCCCTACCTAGGCATCGCGGGGATTTTGGCCCTGTTCTTTGGTCCAGAGCTTAACCATTTGCTGTATGGCCTCTAAGCGGCCAGTTATTGGCCTAACTGGCGGCATCGGCTCTGGTAAATCTACCTTTGCTGTAATCTGGCAACAGCTCGGCATCGGTGTCATCGATGCCGATGCACAGGCTCATCAATTAAGCCAAGCCAACTCCCCCCTGATTCCCCAAGTTGCGCAGGCTTTTGGCCCAAATGCAGTTGCACACGATGGCACATTAAATCGAGCATGGTTGCGTGATGCCGTGTTTAGTAATACCGGCGCCAAAGCCAGACTCGAATCTATTTTTCAACCGGCTATTTTGCAGGCCTGTCTGCAGGCCATCGCCATGATCGAGAGCGAATACATCATTTTTATGGTGCCGCTGCTGCATGAAACACCGAGCTTTCGTGCGCACTGCAATGCAACGGCAACCATCCTGGCAGATACCGAGCTAAGGATACGTCGCGTGATGCAACGCTCAGCCTTAAGCCGCGAAACTGTCGTATCGATTATGAATAATCAATTGGGCGATGACGAACGCGGACATCTTAGCGATTACTTGCTTTACAATAATGGGTCTAAGCTTGATATTGTGTATCAAGTAAACCGGCTTCATCGAAAAATACTGGCAGAGATCAGCAATCGCCATCCCTGCCATTTTTCCTCCCAAAGTGGAACTTGAAGGGCAGCATCACGTGATTAGCTACGAATTCCCGATCAATGAACGCATTCGCACCTTGCTGCGCCTTGAAGAGCTGTATGTGCGCACTAGCAAGCTGGTTGCCCGGGAAGATGCACTTGATCACCACATGGCCTTGCTGGGTATTTTTGAGATCATGGAAGTGGCCAGCCGTGCTGATCTGAAATCAGATCTGCTGCAAGAACTGGAACGCCAACGCCAAGCCCTAGCCGCCCTACGCAATAATCCGCATATCTCCGAAGATGCCCTTGAGCAAGTGTTGGGCGAGATTGAAATCACGCATACCAATTTACTGGATATGACCGGCAAGTTTGGCCAATACCTGCGTGAGAATGAATGGCTAATGGCCATTAAGCAACGTGTGTCCATTCCTGGTGGTGTGTGCGAGTTTGACCTGCCCTCTTATCATTACTGGCGCAAACAAAGCGCTGATCGTCGCCGTGCCGACTTGGAGCGCTGGCTAACGCCATTGCTGCCAATTAAAAACGGCCTCGATATCGTTTTGAAGCTATTGCGTGACTCAGGCAAGAGTACGCACTATACCGCCAAGGCCGGCTGTTTTCAGCAAATGTCGGGCGGCAAAACCGTGCAGATGCTGAAAGTCTCTTTACCGACCGATGTACCAGCCGTCCCCGAGCTATCTGCTAACCGTTATGCGATCAATATTCGCTTTATCGTGCCTTCGACTAGCGGCGAACGCGCCAAGGTCATCGAAACCGATCTCAACTTCACGCTAACTTATTGCAACTTGTAATGCCATCAGTACTCTGCCCGATCTGCAAAGCCCAAACTGAATACTCCACGAGCAATCCATTTCGACCTTTTTGCAGTGAGCGCTGCAAACTAATCGATCTAGGCGAATGGGCCAGCGAGAAATATCGCGTTGCCGACAGCGCCGAAGTTGATCCACTCGAGTTATTGCAGGCACAATTGCCACCCCAGCATTAAGCAGTAAGCCAAGCGCAACTCAAACATCATTTAATTTTCACCGCATAGCAATATGCGCCAGCTAACGTATGAGAAACACACGACGAGGTTTCTCATGCACCACGCCCTCACGCACAGCCATACCAGCTCACGCACCGGCAAAATCACTGTTGCCCTGGCCACTTCGAAAGATCAAATTCGCGCCGCACAAGCCCTGCGCTATCGCATCTTTGCAGATGAAATGGGCGCCAAACTCAACACCAAAGAGTTCGGGATTGATGAAGATCTGTTCGATGCCTATTGCGACCACTTGATCGCCATGAATGATGAAACCGGTGAAGTTGTGGGCACCTATCGCATCTTGCCGCCACATCAAGCGAAAAAAGTAGGCAGCTATTATTCAGATATCGAATTCGATCTGACGCGTTTACAACACATCCGTCCGCAGCTGGTTGAATTTGGTCGTTCCTGTGTCGATGCCAACTACCGCACGGGCTCTACCATCGCCCGCTTATGGGCAGGTTTATCGCAATACATGCGGCAAAACAACTATCAATACATGATGGGTTGCGCTTCCATCCCGCTTTCGGATGGTGGCCACCGGGCTACGAGCTTATACAACCAACTTAAAGCTGCATCTTACGCCCCGATTGAATGGCGAGTTTTTCCCCGCCATCCATTGCCACTAGCCGGCTTGGCAGGGCAAATCGAAGTCGAAATCCCGCCTTTGATTAAAGGCTATATCAAGGCCGGCGCAATGGTGTGCGGCGAACCGGCGTGGGACCCTGACTTCAACTCAGCAGACTTTTTCATGCTACTGCCAATGAATGCCTTGAATGCACGCCATGTGCGACACTTTAGCCGTTAAGCTCTACGGCAATGGCACATTCCGCTAAACTGTAAGGCAACTGGTATTAAATTAGAGCAGCAATGAAATATCTTCAGCGTGGCCTGCAGCTGGCCTTACTCCTTGCGAGCGGCCTGTTTCAGGTCACATTTGTTTTGCCACGACTCAGTTATCAACAACGTGGCGCCAAGATTAAACAATGGTCATTGAAGCTGATTGCAGTGTTCGATCTGCAATTAGAAATCCACGGCCAAATCAACACCCAGGCCGGCAATCTACTTTATGCTGGCAATCATATTTCGTGGCTTGATATATTCGCACTCAAAAGCCAGTTCCATTCAGGTTTTGTCGCTAAATCTGAAATTGCAGGCTGGCCATTAGTCGGCCGACTCTGCCAAGGCGCTGGCACATTCTTTATTAATCGGCAACGCATCAAAGACACCAAACTCGTTAACGAGCAGATTAGTGCAGCAATGCGTGCGGGCGAATGTATTAGCTTTTTCCCTGAAGGCACTACCAGCAACGGCCGCCAAGTGTTACCGTTCAAAGGCTCGCTGATTCAAGCTGTGATGAATTCTGGAGGCACCATTCAGCCGTTTTACCTGAACTACACACTGAACGGCAAACAAACTGACTTGGCTGCCTACATCGACGATATTAGCTTTGAGCAATCGATGCATACGTTGATGAAACACTCTGGGCTGGTGTTTCATCTCTACTATCTGCCGCCAATCAGCATTACTGGCAAAACTCGCGCCGAGCTCACCGGCGAATTACAGCATGTGATTGAACAACAGCATCATGCTTTCATGCTTCAATATGCTGATACGCAGCCAAAGCAGCTTGGCTAAAGAGCTCACCAGTTTCTAAGCAAAAGGCCGTTAAAGCGCCACCCCAGACACAACCACTATCCAAGGCCACATATGCAGGCGTTTTGCGCACACCAAGCGCGGACCAATGCCCAAACAAAACAGGGGCAGCTGCATTGCCTAACTGTTCTCGCACCACAAACCAAGGTTGCAAATTGTGCGGAGCAGTATCCAACTCGCCTTTAAATTTAAAGTCGAGTTTGCCATCCGGCTCGCAAAAGCGCATACGAGTAAAACTATTAATGGCAAAACGGAATAAGCCTTCCTCGTCATCATTGATATCAAACCGACGTGGTTTATTGCCATACATTGCGGCAAACCATAGCTTGCGTTCAGCAGAACTATATCGCTCTCGGGCAAAGTTAGCCCAATACCCTCCCTCAGTATCACCCCAAACGGGATTGATACCGGCGTGGCTGAGCATATACCCCTGACGTTTCAGTAATAAAGGTTGCTGCAGCAGCCACTCACACCAACTTTCGCAGTCAGGATCAGCAAGTATCTCAGCTAAGGTATCCAAGCCCTTAGGCTGCGCGAAACCAAGCCAACACGCCAGCAGATGCAAGTCATGATTGCCAAGCACGAGTTCAACATGGTCACGATGCGTATACGCCCATGCCAACACCTCACGCGAGCCGGGGCCACGGTTGACTAAATCACCTAAGAAAATCAGCCGATCTTCTGCCGGATTAAAGCGCACTAGTGCAAGAAGGCGGCTGAACTCTGCAAAACAGCCTTGTACATCACCGATTACATAGGTAGCCATAAAATCCACACAAAGAAAAAGCCGACCTAGAAAGGTCGGCTTTTCATTTTGAAACTACTTATTCAGCAGCTTCAACTTCTTCCGGGCGGTCAACCAGCTCAACATACGCCATAGGCGCGTTGTCGCCAACACGGAAACCACATTTCAGGATACGCAGATAGCCGCCGTTACGTGCAGCATAGCGTGGACCCAGAACGTCGAACAGTTTAACCACGATCTCGCGATCACGAGTGCGGTCAAATGCCAGACGGCGGTTAGCCAATGAAGGTTTTTTACCCAGAGTAATCAAGGGCTCAGCCACGCGACGCAGTTCTTTCGCTTTTGGCAGAGTGGTTTTGATTACTTCGTGCTTCAACAAGGCATTAGCCAAGTTGCGCAACATCGCCAGACGATGGCTCGACGTGCGATTCAGTTTACGATTAGAAAGACGATGACGCATTTGTCAATTCCTTTGCTAGTACCAGCTTAAGGCTTATCTAAGCCAGCTGGTGGCCAGTTTTCAAGGCGCATGCCAAGGCTAAGGCCTTTGGAAGCCAAGACCTCTTTGATCTCGTTCAACGATTTACGACCCAAGTTAGGCGCTTTAAGCAACTCGGTTTCGGTACGTTGAATCAGATCGCCGATGTAATAGATGTTTTCCGCTTTCAAGCAGTTCGCTGAACGTACGGTCAACTCGAGATCATCTACTGGACGCAGCAGAATCGGATCGATGGTGACTTGTGGCTCAACTACTTTCTCTTCTTGCGTACCTTCCAGATCAGCAAATACGCCGAGCTGGTCGATCAGCATACGCGCGGCCTGACGCACAGCCTCATCCGGCTCGATTACGCCATTGGTTTCAATGTCGATAATCAGACGGTCAAGATCAGTACGCTGTTCAACACGTGCGCTTTCAACTTGATAGCTCACGCGGCGGATAGGGCTGAATGAAGCATCCAGGATGATAGTCCCGATAGAACGGCCTTCATCTTTGTTCAGACGAGCAGGTGCAGGCTGATAGCCGCGACCTTTCTCGACAGTGATTTCCATGCTCAGCTTGCCACCCGCAGACAGGTGCGCAATGACATGATCAGGGTTAATCACCTCTACATCATGCGGCAACTGAATGTCGGAAGCCTTGACGACACCCTCACCCTCTTTTGTCAGGGTAAGAGTGACAGAATCCCGACCATGCAGTTTCAGCACAACGCCTTTCAGGTTCAACAGGATATCGACTACGTCTTCCTGTACGCCATCCAATGCGGAATATTCGTGAACTACACCGTCAATCTTAACTTCGGTCGGTGCGTAACCGGCCATTGAAGAAAGAAGAATCCGGCGAAGCGCATTACCGAGAGTATGGCCATAACCACGCTCAAACGGCTCCATAACGACCTTAGCGTGAGCTTGAGCCAGAGCCTGCACATCAATAATGCGCGGTTTGAGCAACTCGTTTGCGTTAATTTGCATAAGTCAGTATCCCTTGCCAACTGGTTCAGGTTATTACTTGGAGTAGAATTCAACTACCAGCGATTCATTGATATCGCTAGACAGATCTGAACGCTCTGGCATGTTTTTGAACACGCCTTCCATTTTTTTAGCATCAACCTGTACCCAGCTCGGGAAGCCAATGCCTTCAGCCAAGCTCAACGCTTCCTGAATACGTACTTGCTTCTTAGCTTTTTCACGTACGGCAACAACATCACCCGCTTTCACTTGGAAAGAAGGAATGTTTACAACATTACCGTTAACGGTGATTGACTTGTGGGAAACCAGTTGACGAGATTCGGCACGAGTAGAGCCGTATCCCATACGATAAACTACGTTGTCCAGACGGCTTTCCAGCAGCTTCAACAGGTTCTCACCAGTTGAACCTTTGCGGCGAGCAGCCTCTTCAAAGTAGCGACGGAACTGACGTTCCAGCACGCCGTAAATGCGACGGATCTTTTGCTTTTCGCGCAGATGTACGCCGTAGTCCGACAGACGCGTATTTTTCTTAGCGCCATGCTGGCCTGGGGCTTGTTCCAGCTTGCACTTGCTGTCGAGCGAACGACGAGCGCTTTTCAAGAACAGATCCGTGCCTTCGCGGCGTGCAAGTTTGCACTTGGGTCCAATATAACGAGCCATTTCTTACTCCGAAATTAGATACGACGCTTTTTCGCAGGACGGCAGCCGTTGTGCGGAACAGGCGTCACATCCGAGATACTGGTAATTTTGAAGCCCAGTGCGTTCAAAGCGCGCACTGATGATTCACGACCAGGGCCCGGACCCTTGATGCGTACTTCGAGGTTTTTAACACCATATTCTTGGGCAACTTTACCAGCAGCTTCTGCAGCAACCTGTGCGGCAAAAGGTGTACTTTTACGAGAGCCCTTAAAACCAGCACCGCCCGAGGTAGCCCAAGATAAAGCATTGCCTTGGCGATCAGTGATGGTAATGATCGTGTTATTGAAGGAAGCGTGAACGTGCACGATACCTTCAGACACGCTCTTTTTGACTTTCTTACGTACACGAGCTGTGTTTGCTTTAGCCATAATTTATGTCCTTAATTACTTCTTGCCAGCGATGGCTTTACGCGGACCCTTACGAGTGCGCGCGTTAGTTTTAGTACGCTGACCGCGAACCGGCAGGCCTTTGCGATGGCGGAAGCCACGATAGCAGCCAAGGTCCATCAGACGCTTGATGCTCATAGTGATTTCACGACGCAGATCACCTTCAACGGTGAATTTGCCTACTTCGTCGCGCAGTTTGTCAAGTTCAGCTTCACTGAGATCTTTAACTTTCTTGCTAGGCTCAATAGCAGTAGCAGCACAAATCGCTTTAGCGCGAGTTTGGCCGATACCGTAAATTGCCTGCAGACCGATCACAGTATGCTGATGATTAGGGATATTAACCCCAGCAATACGGGCCATACTTCTTACCCCAGGTTAAAAAGTCTTGGATTATTGTCTAGGAAATTGGCGAACCAATTAACCTTGACGCTGCTTGTGCCGTGGGTCGGTGCAGATTACGCGCACAATACGATTGCGGCGAATAATCTTGCAGTTACGGCAGATTTTCTTGACCGATGCTTGAACTCTCATGGTCTATCCTTTGGGAACAAAGAAAAATCCCAGTCAACAAAAGCATTGACTGGAATACGATGCGCCTACTGTCCCTGACTGCACCAATTCCAGAGCGCAATCGAATTCCAGTAAAGCCCACGACTATAACACACCGCAGAACTTATGGAAAGACGAACAATAGCCACACGTCAGTTAAGATGCCCAGCATATAGCTGGGCATCCAATTAAAACAGCACAACGTTTAGTTCTTGAAGTTTGCCTTTTTGAGCAGACTCTCATACTGGTGCGACATAATGTATGACTGCATCTGTGCCATAAAGTCCATTGTCACCACCACCAAGATCAGCAGCGAAGTACCACCAAAGTAGAATGGAACATTCCACTTCAAAATCAAAAACTCAGGAATCAAACATACTACAGTGATGTACACGGCACCAATCAGAGTCAATTTCATGATCAGTTTTTCAATGTACTTCGCTGTGTGATCACCTGGGCGATAACCAGGAATCATGGCACCACTTTTCTTCAGGTTTTCAGCCGTTTCACGTGGGTTAAACACCAGCGCAGTGTAGAAAAAGCAGAAGAAAATAATCGCAGCAGCATAGAGCAGCACATACAGCGGCTGACCAGGATGCAACTTATCACCAATCGACTTCAGCCAATAGAAATGCTCGCTATTACCAGTCCAAGACAAAACAGTGGCTGGGAATAGAATAATTGATGAGGCAAAAATGGGTGGAATTACACCAGCCATATTGAGCTTCAACGGCAGATGCGAGCTCTGCGCTTGCATCAGGCGATTACCAACTTGGCGTTTGGCATATTGTACAGGCACTTTGCGTTGGCCACGCTCAACAAATACCACAGCGGCAGTAAGGAGCACCACACCAACAAAAAGGAATAACACCAACAAGATAGGCAGGGAACCTTGGCTAGTCAGCTCAAGTGTTTTCCCAATTGCACCAGGTACACCAGCGGCAATACCTGCACAAATAATGATCGAAATACCATTCCCAAGGCCACGCTCAGTGATTTGCTCACCCAGCCACATCAGGAACATCGTGCCAGTAACCAAGCTAACCATGGTCACAGCAACAAAAAGCCATTGATCCAGCACCACTAAATTAGGCTGGCGATACAGCATCATCGCAATACCGAAACTCTGAGCGCTCGCCAAGAGAACGGTAAAGTAGCGGGTGTACTGAGTAATCTTACGACGACCAGCCTCACCCTCTTTCTTCAACTGCTTCAAGTTAGGCAGAACTTCACCCGCCAGCTGAATGATAATCGAGGCCGAAATATACGGCATGATACCAATCGCAAACACGGTGAAGCGTGACAAAGCACCACCAGAGAACATATTGAACATATTCAACAGGCCAGTCTGTGAAGACTGGAACAAGTTGGCAAGCTCAACAGGATTGATCCCAGGTACCGGGATATGAGCACCGATGCGATATACAATCAGTGCACCAACTACAAACCAGATTCTCTTTTTGAGATCAGCAAATTTACTTGCTGACCCAGCAATAGCGGGATTTGCCACGTTCTGCCTAAACCTTTAAAAATTACTCTGCTACAGAACCACCAGCAGCTTCGATCGCAGCTTTGGCGCCTTTAGTGGCAGCAACACCTTTCAGTGTTACAGCGCGGCTAATTTCACCAGAGAGGATCACTTTGCAGCTGATTGCGTGCTGAGAAATCAGACCAGCTTGAACCAGGCTCAGCATGTCGATCTCATTGATCGGCAGAGCTTGCAGTTCAGCCAGAGTAACTTCAGCATTTTTGCCTTGAGCCAGTGATTTAAAGCCACGTTTTGGCAGACGACGCTGCAGAGGCATTTGACCGCCTTCAAAACCCACTTTATGGAAACCACCAGAACGAGACTTCTGACCTTTGTGACCACGACCTGCAGTCTTACCCAAGCCAGAGCCAATACCACGACCAACGCGTTTTGCAGCGTGTTTAGCACCAACGCCTGGGTTCAGGTTATTGAGTTCCATGATTAACCCTCCACCTTCAGCAGATAGCTGATCTTATTGATCATGCCGCGGTTTTCAGGCGTATCAATAACTACAGACGAGCTGTTAGTTTTACGCAAGCCCAGACCACGCGCACACGCTTTATGTGACTCCAGACGGCCAATCAGGCTTTTAACCAGAGTTACTTTAACTGTTTTCACGTCGCTCATTGTGCACCCCCGAGAATTTCTTCTACGGATTTACCACGCTTAGCAGCGATCTCAGCTGGCGTATGCAGCTTAGACAAACCATCCAGAGTCGCACGAACGATATTGTATGGGTTGGTCGAGCCGTGGCATTTAGCAGTAATGTTATGAATACCCATTACTTCAAATACAGCACGCATAGGACCACCAGCAATAATACCGGTACCTTCTGGGGCTGGCTGCAAGAATACAGTAGTTGCACCGTGTTTACCGAACACTGTGTGCTGCACTGTACCATTGCGCAGATTTACTTTGATCATTTTGCGACGGGCTTCTTCCATCGCTTTTTGTACGGCTACCGGCACTTCTTTTGACTTGCCTTTACCCATACCAACGCCGCCATCGCCGTCACCGACAACAGTCAACGCTGCAAAACCAAGAATACGACCGCCTTTAACGACTTTGGTAACGCGATTTACGCTTACCATCTTCTCACGAAGGCCGTCCTGACGATCTTCAATTTCGTTCTTAGCCATATTTAAACTCCAAACTCAATTAGAAGACGAGGCCAGCTTCACGAGCCGCATCAGCCAGTGCTTTTACACGGCCGTGGTATTTGAAACCTGAGCGATCGAAAGCTACGTTTTGCACGCCAGCAGCTTTTGCTTTTTCAGCGATCAGCTTGCCAACTGCAACCGCACTTGCAACGTTGCCGCCATTCTTCACTTCACCACGCACTGCAGCCTCAACGGTGCTAGCTGATGCCAATACTTGGCTACCAGTTGCATCGAAGATTTGTGCATAGATATGGCTATTCGTGCGATGAACAGACAAACGTGCAACTTTAAGCTCCGCAATTTTGGCACGGGTTTTACGTGCACGACGGAGTCTGCTTTGATTCTTATCCATGATTCAGCCTCGATTACTTCTTCTTGGTTTCTTTAATCACCACAACTTCGTCCGAGTAACGAACGCCCTTGCCTTTGTATGGCTCTGGCGAACGATAAGCGCGGATTTCAGCAGCGACTTGACCGAGAAGTTGTTTATCGGCACCCTTCAGAATGATTTCAGTCTGAGAAGGGGTTTCACATTTGATGCCAGCTGGCATTGGATGCGCAACAGGGTGAGAGAAACCCAGTGACAGGTTCAGCACATCACCTTGTGCTTGCGCACGATAACCAACACCAACCAACGTCAGTTTGCGCTCAAAGCCTTTGTTAACACCATTTACCATGTTGTTAACCAGAGCGCGCAATGTGCCTGACATTGAACGGGCAAATTTGCTATTGCCATTAGCAGCAAATGTCACGTTACCGTCTTTAACTTCGACAGCAACATCAGCCACCACCGGTTGAGCCAAAGTACCTTGCGGGCCTTTAACTACGATTTGACCAGCGTCGACTTTAACTTCAACGCCGGCCGGAATTGCTACTGGATTCTTAGCTACGCGAGACATTGTGACACCTCATCAAGCAACGATGCACAGCAACTCGCCGCCAATACCATTGGCACGTGCTTTGCGGTCGGTCATCACACCCTTGGAAGTAGACAAGATTGCCACACCAAGACCATTCATTACGCTAGGAATCTCGCCGCTACCACGGTAGTCGCGCAGACCAGGCTTAGACACACGGTCAAGACGCTCAATAACTGGGCGACCTGCGTAGTATTTCAGCTCAATAGTCAGTACCGGCTTAACGTCACCAGTAACAACGAAAGATTCAACATAACCTTCTTCGTGCAGTACTTTAGCGATAGCCACTTTCAGTTTTGAAGAAGGCATTACCACCGAAGCTTTTTCTGCACGCTGAGCGTTACGGATACGAGTCAGCATATCGGCGATAGGATCATGCATTGCCATGTTTTAGTTCTCCTATTACCAGCTAGCTTTAACAAGACCTGGAATCTCGCCTTTGAAAGCAAGATCACGCAGTTTGCTACGACCCAGACCGAACTTACGGAATACACCGCGGGCACGGCCAGTCAATTGACAACGATTACGCAGACGAACTGGCGAAGAATTCCGTGGCAGTTGCTGCAATTTCAGGCGGGCTTGGAATTGCTCTTCCTCACTCACCTTGCTGTCGTTAATAATTGCCAGAAGCTTTTCACGCTTGGCTGCGAATTTAGCAACCGCAGCTTCACGCTTGGCTTCACGATTAATCAGTGCAAGTTTAGCCATGATCGCCTCAATTCTTGAACGGGAACTTGAAGGCAGCGAGCAGAGCGCGCGCTTCTTCGTCAGTTTTAGCCGTAGTAGTAATGGTGATATTCATACCGCGCAGAGCATCGATCTTGTCGTATTCGATCTCTGGGAAAATGATCTGCTCTTTCACACCCATGTTGAAATTGCCACGACCATCAAATGATTTGCCACCAACACCACGGAAGTCACGTACACGTGGCAGAGCCACAGTAACCAGACGATCCAAGAACTCGTACATACGCTCACGACGCAGAGTTACTTTACAACCTACTGGATAGCCATCACGAATTTTGAAGCCAGCAATTGATTTTTTAGCTTTAGTCACTACAGCCTTTTGGCCGGTGATTTTTTGCATATCGCCAACTGCGAATTCCATTACTTTCTTATCAGCAACTGCCTCGCCCACACCCATATTTACGGTGATTTTTTCGATACGAGGAACTTCCATCACTGACTTGTAACCGAATTGCTTAATCAATTCAGGAACAATTTTGCTTTCGTAGATTTCTTGAAAACGTGCCATTGCCATCCCCTTACGCGCCAACTACTTCGCCGCTAGACTTGAACACGCGCACTTTCTTGCCGTCTTCAATCTTGAAGCCAACGCGATCTGCTTTGCCAGTTTTAGCATTGAAAATAGCTACATTAGATACGTGAACTGGCATAGTCAGCTCAACGATACCACCCTGAACACCGCGCATTGGGTTTGGCTTTTGGTGTTTCTTAACTACGTTAACACCCTCTACCACAACACGATCAGAAGCAGGCAGAGCACGGACAACAACACCACGCTTACCTTTATCTTTACCGGTCAGAACAACGACTTCGTCGCCTTTACGAATCTTATTCATTACCCTACTCCTTACAGCACTTCTGGAGCCAGGGAAACAATCTTCATAAAGCGCTCGCTACGCAATTCGCGTGTCACTGGCCCGAAGATACGTGTGCCGATTGGCTCGAGTTTGTTGTTCAACAATACAGCTGCATTGCCATCAAATTTGATGAGTGCGCCATCTGCACGGCGAACGCCTTTAGCAGTGCGAACAACAACGGCGTTGTAAACATCGCCCTTTTTCACACGACCACGTGGAGCCGCATCCTTGATGCTCACCTTGATGATGTCACCGATAGATGCGTAACGACGCTTTGAGCCGCCCAATACTTTGATGCACATCACTGTGCGTGCACCAGTATTGTCAGCAACCTCAAGCTTGGATTGCATTTGAATCATTTAAAAGCCTCCAACTTAATCCGCCTAATCGCCCGGAGAACCAGGTGCCCGGTCGAGCCGAGCCAATAGCGGCCAGTTTTGGATCCCGAAGGGAAAACACGAGTCAAATTTCTGACTCGCAAGGAAAACGGGCATTCTACACAAGTTAGAATGCCCGCACAAGCACTAAGTGTTATTTTTCAATAAATTAAATAACGCGTGCTTTTTCGACCAGAGCCGTAACCACCCAAGACTTAGTCTTAGACAGAGGACGACCCTCTTCGATTGTCACCACATCACCTTCGCCGTATTGGTTCAGCTCATCGTGAGCGTGGTATTTTTTAGATTGACGAACCATTTTCCCGTACAGTGGATGACGCACCAGGCGCTCTACCAATACGGTTACTGTTTTGTCCATCTTATTGCTAACAACACGACCGGTCAGCGTACGTTTGAGTTTAGTTTCGCTCATGCTTATGCCGCCTTCTGTGACAGAACAGTCAATACACGCGCAATATCTTTACGCACGCGTTTCAGTTCACTGGTTTTTGCCAATTGGCCAGTCGCATGCTGCATGCGCAGACTAAACTTAGCCTTCAGCAGTGACGTCAATTCAGCTTTCAGCTCTTCGACAGTCTTCTGTTGCAGTTCACTAGCTTTCATTTATTGCCCCACTTGGCGAGAAACGAATGTAACTGCAAATGGCAACTTGGCAGAAGCCAAGCGGAACGCTTCACGAGCCACTTCTTCAGATACACCGTTCAATTCGTACAGTACTTTACCTGGCTGAATCTCAGCTACGTAATAGTCAGGAGAACCTTTCCCCCCACCCATACGCACTTCGGCAGGCTTAGTCGAAATCGGCTTGTCTGGGAATACACGAATCCAAACGCGACCACCACGCTTGATATAACGGGTGATTGCACGACGAGCAGATTCAATCTGACGCGCAGTCAAACGACCACGGCTAGTTGCCTTCAGACCAAACTCACCGAAAGCTACTGTGTTACCACGAGTCGCGATACCAGTGTTACGGCCTTTCTGGACCTTACGGAATTTAAGTCTAGTTGGCTGCAGCATTTCGTGGCCCCTTACGTGGTTTCTTCTGGGTTTCTACAGGTTCAGCCGCGAATTTTTCGCCTGGCTTAACTTCACCCTTATAAACCCAAACTTTCACACCGATGATACCGTAGGTCGTTTTTGCTTCAGAAGTTGCGTAGTCGATATCGGCACGCAGAGTATGCAAAGGCACGCGGCCTTCACGATACCACTCAGTACGAGCGATCTCGATACCATTCAGACGACCTGAAGACATGATCTTGATACCTTGTGCACCCAAACGCATTGCATTCTGCATCGCACGTTTCATCGCGCGGCGGAACATCACACGTTTTTCAAGCTGAGAAGTGATGCTATCAGCAATGATTTGCGCATCAATCTCTGGCTTACGAACTTCTTCAATGTTCACATGTACTGGCACGTTCAAGATCTTTTGCAGCTGAGCCTTCAGCTGCTCGATATCTTCACCTTTTTTACCAATCACTACGCCCGGACGAGCTGAGTAGATGGTCACTTTCGCGTTTTTAGCTGGGCGCTCAATCACTACACGGCTAACAGCAGCACCGGCCAATTTCTTTTTCAAGAAATCCCGCACCTCGATGTCTTCATTCAACATCTTGGCAAAACTGCTGCTGTTGGCGTACCAACGAGAAGACCAGTTTTTAGTAACAGGCAGACGGAAGCCTGTTGGATGAATTTTCTGACCCATCAGTAGCTCCTTAATCGCCAACAGTGAGTGTAATGTGACAAGTTTGCTTCTCGATACGATTGCCGCGGCCTTTAGCTCGAGCAGCAAATCGTTTCAGCGAAGGGCCTTTGTCTACATAGATTGTTTTCACTTTGAGGGTGTCGATATCCGCACCTTCATTGTGCTCAGCATTGGCAATTGCCGATTCAAGCACTTTCTTGATCAGAACAGCGCCTTTTTTCGGGCAGAAAGTCAGAATATTCAGCGCCTGCTCTACGGGCTTGCCACGAACCAAGTCTGCGACAAGACGTGCTTTCTGAGCCGAGAGGCGAGTGTTGCTTAGTACAGCAGATACTTGCATGTCTTCACCTTATCGCTTAGATTTTTTGTCCGCGGCATGGCCTTTGAAAGTACGGGTCAGCGCAAACTCACCCAACTTATGGCCTACCATGTTTTCATTCACATAGACTGGAACGTGCTGTTTACCGTTGTGCACAGCGATGGTCAAACCAACGAAGTCTGGCAGGATGGTAGAACGACGAGACCAAGTTTTCACTGGACGTTTGTCGTTATTGGCACGGACTGCTTCTACTTTTTTCAGCAGATGCAGATCAACGAATGGACCTTTTTTAACGGAACGAGCCATTATTCATTACCCCTTGTTCGCGAAACGACGACGAACAATCATGTTGTCCGTACGCTTGTTACGACGAGTACGATAGCCTTTAGTAGGTTGACCCCATGGGCTAACTGGCACACGACCTTCACCAGTACGACCCTCACCACCACCGTGCGGGTGATCAACCGGGTTCATCGCAGTACCACGAACAGTTGGACGAATACCCAACCAGCGCTTAGCACCAGCCTTACCGTATGAACGAAGAGAATGCTCTGCATTACCCACTTCACCGATCGTTGCGCGGCAATCAACGTGCACCTTACGGATCTCACCTGAGCGCAGACGCAATTGAGCGTACGCACCTTCACGAGCCAGCAACTGTACAGCAGCGCCAGCTGAGCGAGCTAATTGCGCGCCTTTACCAGGTTGCAATTCGATGCAATGAATAGTTGAACCCACTGGAATATTGCGGATAGGCAGAGTGTTACCTGATTTGATCGGTGCTTCTGAACCCGATACTACAGTAGCACCAACTACCAAGCCTTTAGGGGCAATAATGTAGCGGCGTTCGCCATCTGCATAGCACAGCAATGCAATATGCGCAGTGCGGTTTGGATCGTATTCAATACGTTCAACTTTCGCTACGATGCCATCTTTATTGCGACGGAAGTCGATCAAGCGGTAGTGCTGCTTGTGACCACCACCGATATGGCGTGTAGTGATATGACCGTTATTATTACGACCACCAGTTTTTGATTTTTTCACCAGCAAAGGTGCGTAAGGCGCGCCTTTGTGCAGATCTTCGTTAACAACCTTAACTACTGCGCGGCGACCTGGAGAGGTAGGTTTTACTTTAACCAAAGCCATTATTCAGACTCCTTATTGCGCAGCAGCCAGATCAATTTCTTGACCCGCCACAAGGCTAACATACGCTTTTTTCCAGTCTTTACGACGACCAGCTGTGCGGCCAAAGCGTTTGGTTTTACCCTTCACATTAACAGTTGTGACTGCGTCCACTTTCACTTTGAACAGCAATTCAACTGCAGCTTTAATTTCAGCCTTAGTTGCATCAGTTGCAACACGGAAAACAACTTGCTCAGCTTTTTCAGCCAGCATGGTGCTTTTTTCCGATACAACTGGAGCAAGAATTACTTGCAACAGGCGATTTTCGGCGATTTTGATCATGCAAACATCTCCTCAAGAGCCTGCAGCGCATCACGAGTCAGCACTACTTTTTTGAAGCGAACCAGGCTAACTGGATCAGCTTGCGATGGCTCAAGTACCAAAACATGCGGCAGATTGCGCGAAGCGAGGTACAGATTTTCACTCAGTTCTTTGGTGATAATCAGCACGTTATCCAGCTGCAGATCAGCTAGCTTCTGAGCAAAAGCCTTAGTTTTTGGAGTTTCAACATCAAAAGAATCAACCACCAACAGACGCTCTTCGCGCACCAATTGCGAGAAAATCGTCGCAATACCGGCACGGTACATCTTGCGGTTTACTTTTTGAGAGAAATTCTCATCAGGGCTATTTGGGAACGCACGACCACCACCACGCCACAGCGGAGAAGACGACATACCAGCACGAGCACGGCCCGTACCTTTTTGACGCCAAGGCTTTTTGGTTGAGTGTTTTACATCAGTGCGATCTTTCTGCGCACGATTACCACTGCGTGCATTTGCAAAATACGCAGTTACAACCTGGTGCACCAGAGCTTCGCTAAACTCACGACCGAACAGTGCATCCGAACCTGCAACTGCCGCCTGAGCTTCACCTTTCAGATTTACAGATTTCAGTTCCATTACGCACCCACCTTCACGCCTGGACGGACAATGACTTGATTGCCTTTAGAACCTGGCACACCGCCCTTAACCAACAGCAGTTGACGCTCTACATCAACACGTACAACTTCCAGATTTTGCACGGTACGCTTCACATTACCCAACTGACCGGCCATGCGCTTACCTGGGAATACACGACCAGGATCTTGCGCCATACCAATCGAACCAGGCGAACGGTGCGAAACCGAGTTACCGTGTGATTCACGATTAGAGCTAAAGTGGTGACGTTTGATTGGACCAGCAAAACCCTTACCTTGGGTGGTGCCAGTTACATCAACAATCTGACCTACACTAAACAACTCAACTGACAGAGTATCGCCGGCTTTCAGATCCGCGATTTTGTCAGCCGCCAGACGAAACTCAACTAGAGCTTCACCAGCTTCTACACCAGCTTTAGCAAAATGACCTGCTTCAGCTTTATTTACACGACCAGCTTTCTTAGCGCCGAAAGTAACTTGAACAGCTGAATAGCCATCCACTTCTTCGGTTTTAATTTGCGTGACGCGGTTTGCAGCCATTTCCAGCACTGTTACTGGAACAGACACGCCGTCCTCAGCAAAAATGCGGGTCATGCCGACTTTGCGACCTACAAGACCTAAGCTCATAGTTATTCCCTTTATCAAGGGCCAGTTACGATTGACTGGCTATGACCATTAAAAAATAAACGGACTTGCCACCACCTGATGGCAAGTCCGCGATACTACCACACTAAATCCTTATAAGGCAAGCACTTATATGCCCGCCAATAAGGATTAGTTCAGTTTGATTTCTACATCTACACCAGCTGGCAAGTCCAGCTTCATCAACGCATCAACAGTTTTATCTGTTGGGTCAACGATATCCATCATGCGCAGGTGAGTGCGAATTTCGAACTGGTCACGCGACGTTTTGTAAACGTGCGGCGAACGCAGCACATCAAAACGCTCGATTTTAGTTGGCAAAGGAACCGGGCCTTTCACCACAGCGCCAGTGCGTTTTGCAGTCTCAACGATCTCTTGCGCAGAGCGGTCGATCAAAGAGTAGTCAAACGCTTTCAGGCGGATACGGATTTTTTGGTTTTGCATATCCAAATCCTTATTCGATGATCTTAGCTACAACGCCGGCACCAACGGTACGGCCACCTTCACGAATCGCAAAGCGCAGACCTTGCTCCATCGCGATCGGGGCGATCAGCGTTACAGTGATCGATACGTTGTCACCTGGCATAACCATTTCAGTGCCTTCTGGCAGAGAAATCGCGCCAGTTACGTCCGTAGTACGGAAGTAGAACTGAGGACGGTAGTTGCTGAAGAATGGAGTGTGACGACCACCCTCTTCTTTAGACAATACGTAGATCTCAGAAGTGAACTTGGTGTGCGGAGTGATTGAGCCTGGTTTAGACAGAACTTGACCACGCTGAACTTCTTCACGCTTCGTTCCACGCAGCAGCGCGCCGATGTTGTCACCTGCTTGACCTTGGTCCAGCAGCTTACGGAACATCTCAACACCAGTACAAGTGGTCTTGATAGTTGGAACGATACCAACGATCTCGATCTCTTCACCTACTTTGATGATACCGCGCTCAACACGACCAGTAACTACAGTACCACGACCAGAGATCGAGAATACGTCCTCAACTGGCATCAGGAAGGTACCATCCACTGCGCGCTCTGGCAGAGGAATGTAAGTA
>NZ_AUCN01000002.1 GCF_000429785.1 Chitinibacter tainanensis DSM 15459 | reverse complement strand
TGCTGTCATCTTTGGCCACGGGTGCCGTGTCTTTGATGGCAATGTCCAGCGTGTCGCTGGCGGTGACGTTGTTGTTGTCTTTAACCACCACGCTGATGCTGTCGATCACGTCGGCGTTGTTGGTGTTGCTCTGCACGTTCGGGTCGTAGGTGTAGCTGACTTTGCCGGTGGCGGCATCAAAGCCGGTGAGCTTGAGTGTGCCTTCGCCGGTGTTGATGCTGACCGGTGTGCCGCTCAGGCCATTGAGCTGGGCGAGCGTGAGGGTGGTGGTGCCAATGGTGACCTCTTTGAGGCCATCGGGGGCTTTGACGGTGAAGTCGCCGGCCACGGGGCCGTCACTTTCCAATACCGTCATGTCGCTTGGGTCTGAAGATGGTAGACCACTGCCTCCATCGGTATTTGGAATTTCGGCACTAGGCAGGCCGAGGCTTTCGGCCGCCAAGACAGCGCTCGGGATGGTAATCTCAACCGTAGGCAGTGGATTTTCGCCAAAATCGAAACTTACCGGGTTCACCGCTTCGGCGATGCGCAGCAGCCGAACAAAGCCACTGCCTTCATCCGAGCCACCAGCGCCACCCAGACCTGCGGCGGTGGCTTCCAGATCCTGGCTGAGATCCTGGCCGGCATTCAGCGCAGCAATAATCTGATCCGCGCTGGCATCCGTTGAGGCGACTTTAGCCTCGGTCGCATCCATGGGCTGATTGCCAGTCAAATCCGCATCAAGCAGTAGCTCACGCCCGGCACCCAACTCGACCAGTTGGCCATTAGGCAACATCAGCGTCACTTGGCCGTTGGCCGAGGTATGAATCACCTGACCTTCCAGCAATTGATCGCCGGTCACAACGGGGGTCTCTTTACCGGTGGCATCGCGAATGAACGCCTCGCCCGCAACAACAACAATACCCTGTGCGCTACCGGATTTACTATTAGCAACTGTGCTGGCCATGATCGAACTCCACCCGCTGAACCGAAAAAAGGTTTTTTAAACCTAGGACACGGATAGTCTTAATTCGACTGTACCAAAGTACAATCTGGCGATGCCTCTATTGACGGCATAAGAAAAACGCCCCATTCGGGGCGCTTTTCAGACAGACGGCATGGCTTAGCGTTCGGTTAATGCACTGGATTTTGCTTTCAACACGGGCTTGAGCAAATACGACAGCACCGTTTTCTTGCCGGTGAGGATGTCTACTTCAGCCACCATCCCCGGAATAATCGGCAAGCGTTTGCCATCTTTGTGCAGGAAAGCTTCTGAGGTCCGTACGCGGATCAGGTAAAAGGCATTGCCTTTCTCGTCTTTCACCGTATCGGCACCGATCTGCACCACCTCGGCATCCAGCCCGCCATAGACCGAAAAATCGTACGCACTAAACTTCACGGTGGCTTTTTGCTGCGGACGCAGGAAAGCAATATCACGCGGCTGGATTTTTACTTCCAGCATCAGGCTTTCACCCGCAGGCACAATCTCGATAATGTCTTTACCCGGCTGCACCACCCCGCCCACGGTATTAGCAAACAATTGCTTGACCGTACCATCCATGGGGGAGCGGATTTCAGACTGCTTCACCCGATCTTGCAAGCCAACGCTACCGGCTGACAATGCGCTCAACTTACCGCTAGTTTCGGCCAGCTCGGTCCGGGCTTGGTTGCGGAAAATCAGCTCCACTTCCTGAATCTTCCGATTTGCCTCGGCCATCGCCGCCTGCACGCGCGGAATTTGCGCCCCGGCGCTATCACGTTCGCCCTGATAGCGCGATACATCCCGCTCCAGCCGCAAGACTTCCACATCCGAGACCGCACCCGATTTCAACAACGGCCGCGTGGCGTCCAGCTCTTTCTTGGTCAGCTCATAGCCTTGGGCGGCCTGCTCGCGACGCGCGCGGATTTCGTTCAACTCTTGCGTACGTTGGTTCAACTGCTGGCGAGCGATGCCCACCGACGCATCCAGCTCCGAGCGTTTAGATTGGTACAGCATTTCTTCTTGTGCCGCGATTTGCGGCGCTTGGCTGCTGACTTCAGCGGGCATATTCAGGCTCGTACCATTGGCGAGTGCTTCCAGTCGCGCGGCCTTGGCTTTCAAAGATAAATACTGGGCATTGCTTTCTTTGAGGGTCGAGACAAAGCGGGTTGGGTCGATTTTCAGCAGTAACTGCCCTTTTTTGACCTGCTGCCCCTCGCGCACCAAAATCTCTTGCACACTACCGCCATCTAGGCTCTGAATGACCTGCAGTTCCCGCGAAGGAATTACCTTGCCCTCGCCTTTGGTGACTTCATCCAGCTCAGCCAGGGCAGCCCAAATAATCAGGACCAGTACCGCCAGCAAAGACAGCCGAATCAGAATCCGCGCCTTGTAGGGGCTTTGCTCGGCAATCGTATGCGTGGCATCGGCCACATAGTTAGAGTCATCGATCAGATCACGATCATCGGCAAAGAAGATATACCGATCGAACATCATATTGCTAAAGCTGCGCAGATTTTCCCAGCTACGCTTGATGAAACCGGGCTTGGCCGGCTGTGTGTGTGGTGCATTCATTATGCGCCCCCTCCTGCCTTGCCAATCCGCCCTTGCTGCAATGCTTCGACCACCTGGGCTTTCGGCCCATCGGCCATCACCTGCCCCTGATCAATCACTATCAAGCGATCAACCAGCTCCAGCAAGGAGGTACGGTGCGTCACCAACAGTAGCGTTTTGCCTGGCAGATAACTGCGCAGCTTGGACTTGAGCCGCTCTTCACTTTGATGATCCATTGAGCTACTTGGCTCATCCAGCAATAAGACCGGCGGATCATTCAAGACTGCCCGGGCAATGGCCACCGCTTGCCG
The DNA here is from genome assembly GCF_000429785.1 of Chitinibacter tainanensis DSM 15459. Taxonomy (GTDB): domain Bacteria; phylum Pseudomonadota; class Gammaproteobacteria; order Burkholderiales; family Chitinibacteraceae; genus Chitinibacter; species Chitinibacter tainanensis. The sequence goes on along the minus strand of NZ_AUCN01000002.1, from coordinate 34,246 downwards.
TTGCCCGCCAGATAGCGACTCGCCACGCTCGCCAATCGGCATATCAAAACCACGCGGGTTGGCGTTGGCAAATTCGGCAATCCCCGCTAATTCGGCTGCGGCCAAAATCTGGCTGTCATCGCAGGCACTGCTGCCCAAGGCAATATTCTGTTTCAGCGAGCCAAAAAACAGCAGCGGGTCTTGTGGCACATAGCCAATGGCTTGGCGTAGCTCAGCTGGATCAATCTGCCGGGTGTCGATCCCATCAATCAGGACCGCGCCTTCATCGGGCTGATACAGCCCCAGAATCAATTTTTCCAGCGTGGTTTTACCCGAACCTACCCGGCCGATAATCCCCACCCGTTCACCGGCCTTCAATTTGAAACTGACGTTTTTCAGCGCCAGATCATCGCGCCCGGTCGAGCGATAAGTGAACGACACATTGCGAAACTCGATTTCGCCGCGGAACGACTCACGATGCAGAAAAGCGCTATCTGCGGGCCGTTCAACCGGCATTTGCATATGGCTTTCCACCGCGCCGAGCGAGGTTTTGGCATTTTGGTATTGCATCAGCAAACCGGCGACTTGGCCTAGCGGGGCCATCGCCCGCCCAGCCAGCATCGAGGCGGCAATAATGCCCCCCATTGAGATCTGACCATCAACCAGCAGATACACGCCAACAATCACCGTCACTACCGACACCAGCTGTGCTACGGCCTGGGCGAAATTCACCGTGGTGGTTGAAATCAGCTTCAGTCGGCCACCAATTTGCGCCAGAAAGCGGGTGGCGCGCTCGTAGCGGCGCTGCATTTCGCCCTCCGCCCGCATCACCTTGATGGTTTCCAACCCCACCATGCTCTCTACCAGCGTGGCATTGCGCTGCGCTGCCGCGCGTTGGGTCAGCTCCACCAGCTGGTTCATCTTGTCCTGCGCCAGCCACGAGAACAACACAATCAGCAAAGACCCCACCAGCGGCGGCAACAGCAACCACGGGGAAATCCAAGTCAAAACGAGGAAGAAAATCAGTACAAAAGGCAGATCAACCAAGGTGGTGATCGAGGCAGAGGCAATAAAATCGCGCACCGACTCGAACGCACGCAAATTGGCGGTGAAAGAACCTACCGAGGCCGGCTTGGCCTGCATTTTCACGCCCAGCACCCGCTCCATAATCAGGCCGGAGAGCGTTACATCAATTCGCTTAGAGGCCACATCCAGAATGTAGCCGCGTGCCGTGCGCAATACGAAATCAAACCCCAGCACCAGCACCGCACCAATCGCCAGCACCCACAGGGTTTCGACGGCGTGATTGGGCACCACGCGGTCGTAGACATTCATCGAAAACAGCGGCATTGCCAAGGCAAACAGATTGATCAGCAAGGCGGCAAACAGCGCGTCGCGATAAATCCGCCAATTGTCATACATTGCGCCCCAGAACCAATGCCGCTCGCGCACCTGCCCCATTTCGGGAGTGCGGGCATCAAAGCGAAACCGCGGGCGCACGACGATGACAAAGCCGGCGTAAAGCTTCAGCAGCTCAGCGCCTTCCAGCACCTCGGATGATTCACCACTTTCGGGAAACCGCACGCGGAATTTCGCACCGGGCAGTCGCTCTAGCAGCACGCAAGCGCGGTGGTTATTCAGCAGTAAAATCGTTGGGTATAAGCGCTCGGGAATATCTTCGAGCTTTTGCCGCAATACCCGTGCCGATAAGCCCGCCCTTGCCGCCGCTCGGGGCAGTAGCGAAGGAGTGAGCTGGTTATTCACCAGCGGTAAACCCGCCGCCAACGCCTGGGCGGTCCATGGTTCACCATGTACACGGGTAATTTCGACCAGACAATCCAGCAGCGGGTCAAAATGCCCCTGCCCTTCGCCTAAATGCCAGCCAAATCCATCATTGCTCGTGCTTGTCTGCGTCATGCCCGATCCTAAAGGTCCGCGATGTTGTTGTTCTCTGGAACTGCGCCCAGTCTAGCGCGGCTTGTGCTCTACTTACAAAACTTTGCCAGGATTGAGCAGGCCGGCGGGGTCTAAGGCCTGCTTGATTTGCCGCATCAGGGTCAGCTCCAGTGGACTGCGCACACTGCGCAAGGTGTCGCGCTTAAGTTGCCCGATGCCGTGTTCGGCGCTGATACTGCCGTGCAAAGCCGCGACATGCCGATAAACGATGGCATTCACCGCCGCTTCCTGCTGATACACCCCAGCCGTTTTATCGGCCAGAAATAGGTTGTAATGCAGGTTGCCATCTCCCAAATGGCCAAAGGCCACAATCCTTACATCTGGAAATGACGCTTGCATTTCAGCATCGCATATTTGCAGAAAGTCCGGAATTGCCCCGATGGGCAGACTGATATCGTGCTTGATGCTCACGCCTTCTACCCGCTGCGCCTCAGGGATCGACTCGCGCAGCTGCCAAAATAGCGCCGCTTCGCTGGCATTATTCGCTACATAGGCTTCTTCCAGCCCGTGAGCAAACAGATATTCCGCCAGGCGCTCGGTCAGTTGCTCAGTCTCGCCCCCATCCGATAACTCGATCAGCACCGACCAGGCCGGCGGTGGTGCAAACGGCTGGGCCAGACGAGGAAAATGCTGCTGCAACAAGGCCAAACACGGGGCAGAAATCAGCTCGAACGAGGTGACCCGATCGCCCACCTCGGCCTGCAAACCGCGCAGCAAATCCACCGCCGCCTGCGGGTCGCTCACCGCCACCAGCGCGGTGGCATGCGCCGTTGGTAGCGGATATAAGCGCAGCACGGCCTTGGTAATCAGCCCCAGCGTGCCTTCCGAACCCACAAACAGCTGCTTCAAATCATAGCCGGTATTGTCTTTACGCAGCCCGCGCGCGCCATCCCAGATCTCGCCATCGGCCAGCACGACTTCTAGTCCCAGCGTCAGCTCGCGCATATTGCCGTAGCGCAGTACATTCACGCCGCCGGCATTGGTCGCCAGCGCCCCGCCGATCTGGCAGCTTTCAAACGCCGCCCAATTGGCCGGAAACAGCCGGTTTGCTGTCAGCGCCGCCTGCTGCACCGCCGCCAAGGTGACGCCAGCTTCTACCGCCATGGTGTTGTTGTCAGCATCCACCTTGATAATTTGCTGCATGCGCTCGAAGGAGATCACCAGCGATTGGCCGCTGGCCAGTGGCGTGGCCGCGCCACACAGGCTGGTATTGCCCCCTTGCGGCACGATGCTCACGCCATGCGCCGCGCACAGTTTCACCAGCTCTTGTACTTGCGCCGTGCTGTTCGGGCGGGCCACCGCCAGCGCTTCGCCCTGATAGCGGCGACGCTGATCCAAACAATACGGCGCCGTGTCGGCGCCGAACAAAATCGCATGGGATTGTTGCCATGCCTGCAATTGCGCGAGCAGTGTCATTACGGGTCTTGGGCCTTTCGCCTGCACGGCGAAAACGGGGTTAAAACGGGGGCGGCGATGCCGATCGGCATTGCCGTATAGCTACCCAACATAGCCTGATCAAGGCATAGCGGGCGATACCACCGCCCCAGTATATTACTTAAGGCAGCCAGAAATCCTGCCGGGCGGCGTGATGCTGAATCACCCGCTGGAAATGCGTCGGGTCTTTGGCGAAAGTCATCTCGCCTGCGGCCGGCTGGTAAAAATCCAGCAGGCGCGACACCCAGAAGCGCAGCGCAGCGGCGCGCAACATCACCGGCCAATCGGCCACTTCGGCCGCAGTCAGTGCGCGCACGCTTTGATAACCAGCCAGCATGGCGCGGGCGCGGGTATCGTCGATATCGCCATCGGCCAGTACACACCAGTCGTTCAGCGTAATCGCCAGATCGTAGAGCAGGATATCGTTGCAGGCGTAGTAAAAATCGATAAAACCGCCCACTTCATCGCCATTCATCAGCGCATTGTCGCGGAATAAATCGGCATGAATCACGCCACGCGGCAGCTGATCAAATTTGTGCAGCGATTGCAGCTGCACCTCGGCATGCAGCTGGGCCGCATCGGCTTCAGCCATATACGGATACATTTGCTGCGCGGTGTCAGTCCACCAGCGCGGGCCGCGCGGATTGGCCATCTGTCCGGCATAGCTTTGTGCGGCCAGGTGCATTTGCGCCAGCATTTGCCCCACTTGCCGGCATTGCGCGGCATTCGGCTGCTCGATCACCGCACCGGGCAGACACGGCACCAACAGCGTGGGCCGGCCATTGAGGGTATCAATATACTCACCCGCGGCATTGGCAATCGGCGCCGCAATCGCAATGCCCTGCTCGCCCAAGTGCACCATCAGGTTCACGTAGTACGGCAGCTCATCGCTGCGCAGGGTTTCAAACAGGGTCAGCACATAGCGGCCCTGCGTGGTGGTCACAAAATAATTGGTATTGGTGACGCCGGCGGCAATGCCTTTGAGCTCCAGCAACTCGCCCAGCGGGTAACGCGCCAGAAAAGGGCGCAGCTCGTCGGCACTAACAGTGGTAAAAACAGACATGAATACTCTCAGAATTCCAGCAACACCCACGTCGGGATGGCGATATTGCCCACATCGTCGCGGCGCATGAATTCGCCTTTGCCGGTCGGGTCGATCAGATAATAGGGTTTCCCCACTTTCGGGGTGACTTTCACTTGATACAACTTGCCGTGCAGACGGTATTCGGCAATCGTGGCATCCGCTTTTTCGATGATGCGCACTTCAGGGGCCTGTTCGGCCAAAGAGGGTGTGTCTTCGGTCGGCATGGGTGGTGGCAGATCGGCCACCACTTCGGCCAGCGCTGGGCTTGCCAGCAAAGTACTGAACAGCAGGGCCAGCAGGCGGGTTCGCAATTCACGCATGGCGTCACTCCTTGGTCGGTTCCGACGTTTATAATGCGGGCACTATTTCATTCAATATAGAGACTGCCCGCATGGCAACGCTGCTTTTAATCGACGGCTCATCCTATCTGTACCGCGCCTTTCATGCCATCCGCGAACTCAGTGCCCCGGATGGCACGCCGAGCAATGCGCTGTTCGGATTTGTGAACATGCTCAAAAAGCTGCGGGCGCAAACTCACGCCGATTATATCGCGTGCGTGTTCGATGCCAAAGGTAAAACCTTTCGCGATGACATCTACCCAGCCTACAAAGCCCAGCGCCCGCCCATGCCCGATGAGCTGCGCGTGCAAATCGAACCCATCCACCAAGCCGTGGCCGCGTTTGGCATCCCGATTTTGATGCTCGAAGGCGTCGAGGCCGACGATGTGATCGGTACGCTGGCGCGGCAAGCCTCAGCGCAAGGCATCACAACGATTATGTCCACCGGCGATAAAGACATGTCGCAGCTGGTGGATGACTACGCGCGCATCGAAAACAGCATGACCGAAGAAGTGCTCGACCGCGACGGCGTATTTGCCAAATTCAACGTCTGGCCCGAGCAGATTGTGGATTACCTCGCGCTGATCGGCGACACGGTGGATAACGTGCCGGGCGTACCGAAATGCGGCCCGAAAACCGCCGCCAAGTGGCTGGCCGAATATGGCTCGCTCAACAATGTCATCGCCAACGCCGAGTCCATTAAAGGCGTGGTCGGGCAAAACCTGCGCGATACGCTAGAGTGGCTACCCACCGCGAAAGAGCTGGTCACGATTAAATGCGACGTTGATCTCTCGGCCGAGCTGCCCAACGGCCTTGCCGATCTAACGCCGAAAGCCGAGGACAGCGCCACGCTATTGCAGCTGTTTACCCGCTTTAATTTCCGCACCTGGATGCGCGAAATGGAAAACAAGGTGGAGGGCAAAGTCGGCCAAGCTACCGCCAGCAATACCCCGACGGGTATCACCTCCGACCTATTTGCTGATGAAGCTAGCGCAGCAATACCCCCCACCGACGCAAGCACCGACATCCCCGCCGCCCCCGTCGAGCGCCATTACGAATGCATCAACACGCCCGAATTGCTCGCCAAATGGATAGATAAAATCAGCGCCGCTAGCATCACCGCGTTCGATACCGAAACCGATAGCCTCGATCAAATGCAGGCGCGCTTGGTCGGCATGTCGTTCTCGGTGCAAGCCGGCGAAGCCGCCTACTTGCCGCTGGCGCACCACGGCGCCGATACCCCTGAGCAACTGCCGTTCGACGACACGATCGCGCAACTGAAACCATGGCTCGAATCCGCCGAGCATAAAAAAGTTGGCCAAAATCTGAAATACGATCAGCACGTTTTGGCGAACTTAGGCATTAATCTGACCGGTATCGCCGACGATACTCTGCTGATGAGCTACGTGCTCGCCAGCCACGAAAAGCACAATATGGACGACCAAGCCGCGCGCGAGCTCGGTGAAACGACGATCAAATACGAAGACATTTGCGGCAAAGGCGCCAAGCAGATTGGTTTTGCCGAGGTTGATCTGGATACTGCCACCGCGTATGCGGCGGAAGACGCCGACATTACTGGCCGCCTAGCCCATACCCTATTGCCACGCCTACAAGCCAACGCTGGGCTGAATTACGTTTACCGCGACATCGAAATGCCGTCGCGCCAAGTGCTGTACGTGATGGAGCGTAACGGTATTTTGGTCGATGCCAATAAGCTGAACCGCCAAAGCCACGACATCGGCCTGCGCCTGATCGAGTTGGAACAGCAAGCCTACGAGCTGGCAGGCCAGCCGTTTAATCTCGGCTCACCGAAACAGCTGGGCGAGATTTTCTTCGATAAGCTCAAACTGCCGGTGATCAAAAAAACCCCGAAAGGCGCGCCGTCGACCGACGAAGAAGTGCTCAGCGAATTGGCGAAAGACTACCCGCTACCCAAAGTGCTGCTCGAACACCGCAGCCTCGCCAAGCTCAAATCCACCTACACCGACAAGCTGCCGCTGATGATCAACGCCGCTACCGGCCGCGTGCACACCAGCTTTAACCAGACCGTCGCGGTCACAGGCCGTTTGAGCTCGTCCGACCCGAATCTGCAAAACATTCCGGTGCGCACGCCGGAAGGCCGCAAAATCCGCGAAGCCTTTATCGCGCCAGCGGGCAGCAAAATTGTGTCGGCGGATTACTCACAGATCGAGCTGCGCATCATGGCGCATCTATCCGGCGATGCCGCGCTGATCCGCGCCTTTGAGCAGGGGCTGGACATTCACAAAGCCACCGCCGCCGAAGTGTTTGGCGTGAGTCTGGACGAAGTGAGCAGTGAGCAGCGCCGCTACGCCAAGAGCATCAACTTTGGTCTGATCTACGGCATGAGCGCGTTTGGCCTCGCCGCCCAGCTCGAAATCACCCGCGAAGCGGCGAAAACCTTTATCGAACGCTATTTCAACCGTTTCCCCGGCGTGGCCGAGTACATGGAAGTCACCCGCGCCGCCGCCCGCGACGCCGGCTACGTCGAAACCGTCTTCGGCCGCCGCCTGTGGCTACCTGCCATCAAATCATCCAACGGCGCGCAGCGTGCCGGTGCCGAGCGCGCAGCGATCAATGCGCCAATGCAAGGCACGGCAGCGGATTTGATTAAATTGGCGATGGTGGCGGTGAATAATTGGCTGATTGCTGAAGAATTGAGCAGCCGATTGCTGTTGCAGGTGCATGATGAGTTGATTTTGGAAGTGACTGAGGCCGAATTGGACTTAGTGAAAGCGAAATTGCCGGAGATTATGGGTAATGTAGCGACGCTGAAAGTGCCGTTATTGGCGGAAGTTGGGGTTGGGGAGAATTGGGAAGAGGCGCATTGATGACAATAATTGCTACATGCATACAGCTTTACAACAATGAAAAACCAGTTTTCTATATTTCTGCGATCAGTCTAATAGCTGCTTTGGCATATATTTGCTGCATGCTAATTTATCCATTTTATGTAGGCGGTTGGCAAACTGCACATGCGGTTTGGTATGACTGGCAAACTTTTAACGCAGGAATTCTCGCCTACTTCTCTACATTAATTTTATTCAGCATTTCAAGATATCATTCACTTCAACAAAGAAGGCGTGAGTTAATTGCTGCCCGTTCTTTATTATCAAACGCCCTAGCGGCACTAACCGAACACAATAAGAAGTGTGCAAAGATTATTCTTGAAGGCTATAAACATTTAAGCCCCACAGAAAGCCACAAAAGCACTTCCTCCCTTCAACCACCACAAATCCCGAACGAGCATTTATCCACCTTTGAAAAGTGCATAATTCTAGCCAACCCACAGATTTCCGAGAGACTGGCAGAAATATTAAGAGAGTTACAGAAAATTAATTCGCGCCTAGATGACTTTATGTCTTTCAGCGAAGCAGAAGACACACCATTAAACTTAGACTACATAAACGCCACACTAATTAGACTTGGAATAGTTCAGGTCATGATCAACGAACTTTTCCCATACAGCCGAGGTGATGAACAATTTCATCCTCCCAACCTTGAATGGAAAATCCTTAAAAACGCCTATTTAAATTTAGGTATTGATCTTGATCTGAACAATCTTGGTAATTTAGAAAATAAAACCAAAGAATGGATCAAGAATGAAAATGGTCAATGGCGACTTTAAAGCGCTGTATGGCCAAATCGCCGAAGGCATTACGCCGTATGCTTCAAACCTAAAGACCGCCAACCATGGCGGTTTTTCTTTGACTACAATTTATCATTCACCACGGATTGGCGGCTGTGCACCGCGGCACTTACTTTCCTTGCTTCGCCAAGGAAAGTAAGCAAAGGAAGGCGACCCCACATCTGCGTCCCGCTGCGCGGGATTCCCTCGACTGCGGACGGATCGAGGCGGCGGCGGGGCTTAACAAAACAGGCCCCGCCGAAACCCCGCCCCGCCCGTTCCTCGCTCGGCGCTGATGTAGGGGAATTAGCGCAGACCTACGATTTCAGGATATACATGCCACTGTGTAACCCTGAAGGCCATATTCAAATTGATCTGTATTGATATACCCAGCAAGGTGCACTAAACGTAGCGAATTGCACCGAATGAATCCGCTAGATATTTGCTGCGTGTTTGATTTTGCTTTGGCGAATTTACACTAATGGCAATTAGAACGGCTTGCCCGTGGAGCCGCGCCGTTCGGGAGGCGGTTGGCAAGGATTTAAGCCGCAACCTGTTTGAGCTGCGCGACGCTAGCGCGCAGCGAGTTTTGCGGCGCCTTGCCAAGCGCTGGACAGACGGGGTTTCGCGGCGATCGGGCGCGTTAGGGTTATCAGGGGCAAAGCAAGACTGCCCCTGATTCGTCCGGCGGGCGAAACGGCTGGTTTACCACCTGCACCAGCAGGCTAGGCTGCACATCAAGAAACCGCGAGATCTGCCGGTTGGCCTGTCCTGCAACATGCATTCACCGCAAATTGGCGGCATGACCACAGGGATATTTAAGCCAGCTTCGCTTTACGGCGCGCAGCCAATAAGCCCAGCAGACCAACTCCCATCAGAGCATAGGTTTCAGGCTCGGGTACGGGGGCGATTGCGACATTTGCCAGCAATGAGGAACCATCAGACCCTTCGTCACCAATGGCGTCCACAATAAAATCGAGTTTGTCACCCACTCTGACGTTTGACGTCAACGCACTTGCAAAAGTCTGACCCCCATGGATGTCGCCCGACTTAGCAACAAGCTGGCCATTGAGAAATACCCGAGCTTTGATGTTGCCAAACTCACTGTTATTCAAGCGCCCAAAAACAAAGTCCGTACTTAACCGACCGGCCGTGGTAACGTTATATCGCAAAATACTCCATGCGGTATTGCTAGGATGAATGTGCAGAAATTTCATCCCCTGCAAGGGCGTGATCATTGCGTTACTCATTGGATTGGTGGTCCAGCCATTGAGGCCTGTATAACCCTGGATATTTTCTGCGTAGCTAAAGAGCTTAAAATCACTGACTTGATAGCCAGTATCGCCCTTAGCGCTGGCAAATCCATAGTTCCAGCCGTTATTCCCCTGCACAATCGAAAAATCATCGCCTGCATTGGCCGTAGTGAGTGTGGCATTCGCCACCCCAACCGAAGAAGCAAGTAAAACAAACATCAACCTCGCAGCATATTTCATCATCAATTTCCTAGTCGATTTAAAATTTATAATTAACATCCAAAAGAACAAAACCTGTGACAAACCCTATCGCTTGCAATTCACCCCCACAAGGCAGTGACTTGGTTTAACACAGTGCATTACACAAAATGCCCTTCAAAACTCAGTTGTAATTTCTGACCAAGCTCAATCTTATTACCCACCTCTAATTTCTTATAAGCACTTTGTAATTGATTACTCACCGTAGAGGGGGATACATTTAATATTCGCGCTGTTTCTTTATAACTTAGTCCCTGTATCACCAAGCGAGCGGCCTTTAATTCAGCCAGTGTTAAGCTCGGATACATGCGCGCACTTAGGCGAATGAAAACTAAATCACGATCAAACTTGGCAGTAGCTAGCAAGCATTGGCCGCAGTAGGCCTGGCCTTCGCCTAAGACTTGCAATAGGCGCTCCGGCAAAAGTGGAGGAGCCCATTCGGGCCATTCTTGGCGCAGCAAGGCGGCCACTCGCTCCTCCAGAAAATACAGCCGACCATCTTGCGCAGCAATTAGGTTTAAACAGTCGTGAGAAGAATCTGGTTGATGTAAACGCAGATTGATCCGATAAGCCACAAAAATATGCGGCAAAAAGAAGTCACACAGCGCTAATTCATGGGCAGAAAAAGGCTGCGCTTGATTGCTGCGGTAAAGCGATACCACTCCCTGCTCACCCATGTGGCCAGATGGCCGAGTACAAAAGGTGAGTGTATGCGCCTGGTCAAATTCAACGGCATGCTGGTACAAGGCAGGACAATTAAATTCAAATGCCGAAGTGGGAAGCGTGACCGACCGCTCATTTTCGAGCTTAGCCTGGCTTAGAATGGGATCAACCTCAGTAATTGCCAGCCTTTTATGCAATTTATCAAAAGGGAGTCGATCCAAATGCACAGTTGAAATTTTCAAATCGTGCAAGTCCAGTATGCCGTAAACCAACATTGACTTATCAAAAGGCAGCATCTGTTGCAACAATTCAGTGCACTTATCCAAAAATGCCGACGGCGTCATGGATTGAGCTTGCTCATACATCGTCAACAGTTGCTTCATTGGTTCGCCACTCAATATAAGGAAATACTGAATTAATTTGGAACGTAGACAAAAATTGAATATTTAGCAGCAAAAGCCATGCATTCACATAGTGTGGTCACACTATAGGCAGCCGCTGGGCGGTAATACTAACATCCTGTCAAAGCCGTAAGGAAGTTTTTTACCCTGACCACTGGAGCATCCACAATAATGAATAGCAACAAGCTTTTGATCATAGCCTGTATTTGCACGTTAATTTCGGCGTGTGGTGGTGGCTCAGATAGCACTACTCCAAATCCACTAACGACCACCGCCAGCCCCAGCCCGAGCCCGACCCCAGTCAATACTCAAAAATGGCCTGTGAGTGCATACACTATTTTGCAAACACATAATCCAGCTTCATTCAATACGCAGGGGATAGAGATTAACAGTAGCTCTACCGAACAAGGCAACCTGTTTTTTGAAAATCAAAATATAAAACTATATGGAAATGCTGCAGGTGATGCACTTAGTATTCAGGGTTGGTCTGGTACTTGGTCACATAAAGTAGACTATCGTGCGATTATGCTGTGCAATAGCAGCGGAAAATCACAATACGTATTAGTCGAAAGCAAAAGCTCAATTGCATCGATTGATCATTTAAAAGGTAAAACCTTTGAATACGTGGAAGATTGCACCATTGACCCAAATCCAATCCTCATCGCACAAGACGGCTCGACTGGTGGATTACGTTCATTAACAGCCGCTCAACTGAATCAGGCTTTTAGCAGCAGCGGTCTAAACACCGGCAGCAGTACAGTTTTTCTCAAGTCTTATCAAGTTAAATATGCAGATGGCCGCTATTGGTATTTTGTAATTGAAATAGCCCAGAATAATGCTGACCCCACCCGTGGCTATATTGCATGGTGGAAACAAACTGCGCCCGCCAATTGAGTAAGAAATTAAAATTCAAGGAAGACAGGATGAAACATATTGCCTTAGCCATGATGGGTGCATTGATGTTCAGCACCTCCAACGCAGCAGTGATTGAGCTAGGATCGTACGGCGCTCGCTCCGATCAATCAGGCTGGTCGACTACACTGTGGCAGTCGGACGTTAACCAAGGGCCGTACGCGCAAGCCCCTGCGCGCTCGAGTTTTAATCAAATATATGAATTTCAACTGACGCAGCCCGCTCTCATATTTGTTTCGCAGGTGGTGAGCTCAGTGATCCCGATGGTAGGTAAAGGTACTTTGGCATTTGCTTCAGCGGTGCTAGAAAAACGCCAGGCCAACGGCAGCTGGCAAGCGCTTGTTGGGCATCCGAATAATCAAAGACCCAATGCAGACTCATTTATGTGGTCATTCTTTGATAGCCGCCGCCCTGATGGTAGTGGTTTTGATACCAACAACCCTTTGTTTGACAGCATTGGCAGCTACCGTTTCACCGTCACCGCACAAGCAGCGCCCGGCGAAATTCTGCACGCGAATAGCTACATCAGCGCCAACTGGACTTTGCAGCCCAATGCGCCCTTAATAGCCCAACCAGTACCAGAACCCGAAACCTACCTGCTGCTCGGAATCGGTTTAAGTAGCTTGATCTTGGCACGCAGACGCAAAGCAATCAGAGCCTAACTTTGACCCCACCAACCTAAAGACCGCCAGCTGGCGGTTTTTTGCTTTGCGAGTCATGGCTTACTTGTTGCAGTAAAACCAGGACCTATTTGGAAAAATTGGAAGAGCTACTCACAATCAGTCGTTCACAGCTCTACGCCCGCTCGTTACAAGGATTCGTTAACCAGCACTCAATGTGATCTACCCCGCCAATATTCTGACCATTCCTTGCGCATAATCATTTGCTAATACTGTCAGTCCTTGGCAAAATTCCGGCTCTTTTCTTTCTTCAACACCAAGTTATACCCATCATGTCGAGTAAAAAAGTAGTTCTGACTGCCAGCCTCTTGAGCGCCATGCTAACTGCCTGCGGTGGTGCAGGTGGTGATGCCATCACACCAGCCAACACCCCGACCCCAACCGCCGCGCCGACCGCAACGCCAGCCCCCGTGACAGCCCAAGGCATCTGGAAAGAAAGCCATACCGATGCAAGCAACGGCAATTCGCTGGAAGAAACAGCAGCGGTGCTGCTGGAAAACGGGACAGCCATTACTCTGGCCTGGAGCAATGGCACGCTGAATGATCTGAATATCACCAACTATAACTACGCGAACCAAAGCCTTTCGTTCTCATCCACCTTTGAAGCCGACCCGCTCGCCAGCATGACATTAAGTAGCTTCAGCCTCAGCGGGGCGGTATCGAGCCAAGGCTTAACCCTCCGTGAAACTGGCGCTAGCTCGGGCCTGACCTTGAATGCGGTGGGCAGCACCCCAGCAAAAATCAGCGATGTGGTGGGCACCTACACTGGCAAAAGCTATGCCGGCGCTGGGACAACCTATCTGAATGTCGCCGATGGCTTTAAAGTGCTGAGCGACGGATCGATTGTTGATAATGCGGTCACCAGCTGCCGCTTTAGCGGCCAACTGACCCCAAGCACCAAAATGAATGCATTCACTTTCACCTTAACGTTTAATCCCAGCGGTTGTGTGCTCAACGGCCAAACCGTGACCGGTATCGCCTTTAAAGAGCCGTTCCGCAATAAACTGGTGGCCTTTGGCGCCAATGCGGCAAAAACTCAAGGCCTGTACTTCGAAGGTAGCAAGTAATGACCCCGGCCGGCTGATCTGCCGGTCACAGCTACAGCTGGTTACATCTGGCCACGCCACCGCGCTTGCACCCCCTACAAGGCAGGGAAATAATCAAGATTCCCTCTCGCTCTGGAGTCGCCATGTACCAGCTGTTTATCGCCAATAAACTGTATTCATCCTGGTCGCTGCGACCTTGGCTGCTACTGAAAACCCTGCAGATTCCCTTTATCGAAACCCTAGTGCCGTTTGGGGCGGGGGATCGCCAACCACAATTTCTGCCGTTCTCGCCCACGGGCAAAGTGCCTTGCCTGCAAGCCGGCACACAAACCGTGTGGGATTCGCTGGCGATTATCGAATATCTGGCAGAACGCCATCCCGGCGTGTGGCCAGCGGACGAAGCGGCGCGCACTTGGGCACGCTGTGCTGCGGCCGAAATGCATTCCGGTTTTGGCGCCCTGCGCCAGCAATGTGGCATGCATTGCGGTTTGATTATCGAGCGCTATACGCTGGATGAAGCTTTGCAGCGCGATCTGGACCGCATCGCGGCCTTGTGGCAAGACGGCCTTAGCCGCTTTGGTGGGCCATTTCTGGCTGGGGATCAATTCAGCGCGGTAGATGCATTTTTTGCGCCTGTGGCGATCCGGGTACGTGCTTATCAATTACCACTGCCGAGCGCTGCAGCGACCTACGCCGAGCGTTTGCTGGCCCTGCCGGCGCTACAGCAATGGCTGACCGAGGCGCTGGCCGAGCCCTGGACCGAAGAAAGCCACGAAACCGAAATCCGCGCCACCGGTCGCGTGGTGCGCGATTTACGCGCCAGCTAACATGCGGCACTGGCGCCCAGCAACAGCCAAGCACGCTGGCTGGGCCTCGCCTCAGTCGTCGCGCCATGGGCTTTCTATCATTGGCAAACGATCCGCTTTAGCCAGCAACTGGCGGCGCAAGGCGGCAAAGGCTGCGGCCTTCCGCTGTTGGGCGCCCTCATCTGCAGCGCAAGCTTGGCCTTGCTCTGCTCGGCCAGTGCAGTGTTTTTGTTCTGGCGGGCAAAGGGGCAGGAAAGACGAAATTGGGCCTGGATTTTAGAATTGATCACGCTGGGCTGGGCCTGCTGGGTGGGCTTGGGGCTGGGTGCGCTGGCGCTGGTTTACTAAGCCAACATCGCCAATACCAACATGGGTATACCATTGCAAGCCAATATCAATAAGGATTTTGCGGATATACCTAAAAAGCTATGCTCGTATAATCATTCATCGTGTTTGCCCCAATAGCCCAGCCGGCGCCGGGGTCGCATGATGTAGAGCATGACCTACCTTGAGGATCGCCATGTTTAGCACCGACGCCCGTAGCCTCACCCCCGATTACCCCGTGCTGGCGCGGCAGCTGGCCAGCTTGCTGGCCGGCGAGCGCGATTTTGTGACCAATGCGGCGCAGTTTTCAGCATTTGTTTTTCAAACTTTGGCCGAGCTCAATTGGGCAGGGTTTTATCTGGCGGTGGATGAGCAATTGCGACTCGGGCCGTTTCAGGGGCAGGTGGCCTGTGTGCACATCCCGTTTGGCCGTGGGGTATGTGGCACCGCCGCAGCGATGCGCCAAACCCAGCTGGTGCCCGATGTGGAGGCTTTTCCCGGCCATATCGCTTGCGATAGCGCTTCGCGCGCCGAGATTGTCATACCGGTAGAGGCCGATGGCGTCTTGTGGGGCGTATTTGATGTGGATAGCCCGGTATTAAACCGCTTTAGCCCCGCCGACGCCGATGGCCTGCAGATGCTACTGGCGGTGTTGATCGCCCACACTGATCCACCCAAGGTTTAATGCGCCCACCCCTGCCCTAGCGTGGCATCGGCACGACCTGTGGGCCTGACGGCTTGCCAAAGCTCGTCAGGCGGGCGCAAGCTGTTAGGCCTACAGGGAGAGCATGATGGATCATGTACGTTTGGTCGATTTCCCCGGCGCACTGTTGCACGGCATCGATCTGATCACCACCCGGCGCGAGGGGCGTTGTTTTCGCGATATTCCACGCGCCTGGCAGCGCGCGATCGATAATGGTAGCCTGATCGGTCTACCGCACCGGGTGAGCAGCCCGCTGCCGCTGTTTGGCGTGGTGCATGATGTGTCGTGCGTGGCGGAGCAGTTTCATTATCTGCTCGGGGCCGAGGTTAGCGCGCAGGCGCCGGCGGCACCTGCCGGCTATCGTGCCCTGCAATTACCCGCCGGGCGCTATGCGGTGTGGCAAACCGAGCCCCCGACCGAAGCGGGCGAACTGACCAGTGCGATTATGGCGGGCTGGGAAGGCCTGACAGCATGGCTGCCCAGCCAGCAATTACAACGCGCGGCTGGCCCGGATTTCGAATTTTACGATGCGCGCTTTGATACGGCAGGCACGCTGGAATTATGGCTGCCCGTTGAGCCGCTACTGAGCTAGCCCATGGCGAGCAGCCGCCAAGCACCAGCAAGCCAACCAGCGCCAGGGTATAAGCCCCTAAGCACTGATTCATAGAGCCTTTCAGCATATACCGGCAGACGTATAGTCGGCCATTCCGGCGTGGTACTGCCCATTCAGCCGTTTTTCGCCCGCCGGCGCTTGGCCCCTCTCGCCAGCGCCCGAGCTTACGCCTACAATGCGCGCACAGCAGCGCAGTGGCGCTGCGTTTTGCTGATCTGATTGCTGATGTCTGCCCAATCCCGTTTTGTTGTACTCGATAGCTTCCGCGGCCTGTGCGCCCTGTCGGTGGTGCTGTTTCATATCCATATCTGGCAAAGCCCCGCGCAGTGGAGCTACTTTCGCTCCGCCGGGCTATTGGTGGAGTTTTTCTTCGTCTTAAGCGGCTTTGTACTCGCCCATCGCTATACCCGCCGCCCGCTGCGCTGGCAGGAATGGGGCGATTTTATGCTCAGCCGTTCCTGCCGTATTTTGCCGCTGCATCTGGCGATGTTCACGTTGATTTGCAGCCTACTGTATCTGCGCCCGCTGCTGTACGACGCGCCTTGGCAGCAGCTGGACGAGCTGTTCTGGAGCCGGGAGATGGTCGAGCAAGGGCTGTATAACTTGTTCCTTGTGCACGCCTGGCTGCCGCAGGGGTTGCTGTTCTCGTTCAACGGGCCAGCCTGGAGCATCAGTATCGAATACTACTTATATGTACTGTTTGCGCTGGTGTTATGCCTGAGCGGCCGGCGCCAACGGTGGTGGTTTGCCGCCATGGTCGTGTGTTGCAGCATAGGCGCATGGATTTTGCCAGCCCAACTGGCCACCAGCCCGGGTCTGCGCGGCTTAAGCTGTTTCTTTCTTGGCGCCTTGCTGCATGGCCTGCAGCAGCGGCTAGCGCCCATCCCGCTGCGCCGCTCGCTGGCGACCGCGCTGGAAGCGGCCGTGCTGCTCGGTTTGTACGCGATGATCACCTTTAATTATCCACACAAAAGTTTTTGGGCGGGCTGGGGCTTTGCGCTAGCAATACTGGTATTTGCCAGCGAGCGCGGGCAGATTTCCAGCTGGCTGCGCCACCCGTGGCTGGTGCGACTGGGCGAGTGGTCATATTCGGTCTATCTCACGCATTTTGTGCTGCTGTTTGGCGTGGGCATGCTGATCAGCCGCTATCTGCCCCACTGGGATTGGGAAAACCGCGGCGTGGCCTTTTGGCATACTGGTAGCTGGCTGGGCAATCAAGTATTGCTGCTGGCGCTGGTGGCCGGGATTTTGCTGTTTTCCAGCTACACCTATCGCTGGATCGAACAGCCCGGCATTGCACTGGGTAAACGCTTGCGCCGCCGCCAAGCCAGCACCAGCGGCGAATTAGCCATGGCCGCTAGCCGCGCCTAATTAAGGACCGATACACCACTGGGTATCCATCCACAAACCAATCATTTAAAGCCTCGCAAACAGATACCCCACTAGCACTTTATGACATTTAGCTTCCCCTGCCCGATTGCGGGGCAATTGCATTTAATTCGCCCAATTAATTGAATAATTAATCAAAAAAACTTGGCAAATCAGTGCATCATCATTTAATAATTTAGATTGCACTACGCTTTCAATTCATGGCATTTCTGTGTCATACACAGATTAATTCTGGTATAAAGCCACCATGCCCTACGCCATTCACGCTTATTTGCCTATGCGCACGCCCACACCCGGTTTTGCCCGTCGATTATCTGTCAGTTTGGCCCTGATCGGCCTGCTGGCCCCTGCTGCACATGCCCTCACCTTGGGCGATCTGGAATTACAATCCTATGTGGGACAGCCCTTTCGCGGCGCCGTCAGCTACAAGGTCAGCCCGGGCGAGCAGTTGCATCTGGATTGCCTGACCCTCACCCAACCGACCAATGATTTACCCGGGCTACCCGCACCACAGGTGAATGTGATTGCCCGCGGCGAAAGTCAGGGCATTATTCAGATCAGCACGCATCAGCTGATCGGTGAGCCCACCGTGGCATTTGGGCTGCGGGTGGAATGCAATGGCATGCAATTATCACGCGCGTTTACGGCTTTTCTGAATGTCGCCCCACAGGCCGAACCGAGCACGGCCCAAGCGCGCGCCCCACAAATGCCACGCAGCGAGCGCAGCTTCAAACCGGTTAATCCGGCCCCAGCCGAGCTACCAAGCCGTGACCCACAAACCTTGATCAGTAAAAAGCCGACCACGCTGGCCGAGCTGACCAAGCGCTATTACCCGCTCGGCACACCGCAATATCCGCGCTATTTGAATAAGCTGATCAGCGCCAACCCGCAATTTGGCGCCGACACGCCGATTGCGGCCGGCACGCCAGTGATTATTCCCGACAAACTACGCTCAACCCGCAAGACCGCGCCCCCCGTGGCCAAAATGGAAACGGGCCAATTACGCCTAGATGGTGCCGAGCCCATAGCGCCGACCAAGACTAAACCCGTCAGCGGCGCTGAATACACGCGGGAACTGGAGCAACGAGTCGCCCAGCTCACCGAGCTGCAGGGCAAAATGCAGCTGGAAATCACACAACTGAATCAGCGGCTGGCACAGATCAACCCTGCTTCAGCAAGCCCAGCCCCGCTCATAGCCAGCGCGCCAGCAAGTGCTACCGCTAGCCTAGCCGCCAGCAACGCCGAATCAATCGCAAGTGCCAGCACCAGCGTAGCGGCCACCACAACGAACAGCGCCACTAGCGCCCCGCACATTGCCAGTACCGTGCGCCATACCGAGGCGCCAGCACAGGATACCGGCTTCTGGCTGTGGGGCGGCTTTGGCTTGGCCGCGCTAGCGCTCGCCGGGGTGGCCGGCCTGAAATGGCAACGCCGCCGGCAAGAGAGCCAAACCAATTGGCATGACGACAATCTGAGCCAGCATATGGCTAGCCAATATCAAGTGCGCCCGGTGGCAGGGCTACAAAGTGAAGCTTTGTCCCGCCACACCATGCTGTCGATGCTGCATCCTGGTGGCACGCCCAATGCGCATGGAATCGAAGTGCAGGAAGAGCTAGAAAACGATCTGGCCAAAGCACAGCTATTGATCGCCAAAGGGGAAACACTAGAGGCGATCGATCTGTTGTATCGCCTGATTGATGAAGACCCTAGCGATATCGAGCGCTGGCTGATGCTGTTCCGCCTGTTCCGTCAGCAAGGCATGAAAACCGAATACGCGCAGCTGGCGCAAAATCTGCGCGCCATCAGCCCGGATGAGGCGGATTGGGAATTGGTGCGGAATATTGGCGCCAAACTCGACCCGGAAAACCCGCTGTATATCCGCCTGCCCGATGCACAGCCAGATCCGCGCCAATCACTAAAACAGCTTGGTGGCATGGGCGCAGCTATCGCAGCGGCACAAGCTGCCGCCAGCGCCCATCAGGAAAGCGCCGAGCTGGATCTTGATCTGCGCGCCCCCATGAGCCCGGAAGCCTCGCTGATGTCGACAATGGCCGAAGCCGTTCAAGCCATTCCGCCGCAGTATGGCTCTTTACTGAAACCCGAATTCACGCCTTCGCCAGCCGAACATAAAGTGGATTTACCCCCGCTACAGCCCAGCGAGGCGCCACAAGATCTCTCGCCACTGGAAATCCAGCTGGCGGATTACCAGATCGAGGAAGTGAGCGTCGAGCCGATCGTTGAAGTCGATAAGCTGCCGGAAGATCAGCCTTATGGCGGCGAGTCGATCGATTTTGAGCTCAGCCCGCCTGATCTGCCCTCGGCGGATAAAAAAGCCTAAACCGCACCCTCGTCCACGGACGAGGGTTTTTTGTGCCATCTGCCGCGCATGGTAGACTCTGCGCATTTCTTTGCTTAGTCAGAAGGTTGCCAGATGTCCGCTCCGCAGAAGATCGTGATCGCCACCCGGGAAAGCCCGCTTGCCTTGTGGCAGGCCGAACACGTGAAAAGCTGGCTTGAACAGACTTATCCACAGCTGGAAGTACAGCTCCTGGGCATGACCACTCAGGGCGACCGCATTCTCGACGTTACGCTCAACAAAATTGGCGGCAAAGGCTTGTTTGTAAAGGAGCTGGAGCAAGCGCTCTTGGATGGCCGGGCCGATCTGGCCGTGCACTCGATGAAAGATGTACCCATGGTCTTGCCCGAGGGTTTTGCGCTGGCGGCGATTGGCGAGCGCGAAGACCCGCGCGATGCGTTTGTCTCCAATCGCTATGCCAGCCTCGATGACTTGCCGGCAGGTGCCGTGGTTGGCACATCGAGCCTGCGCCGGGAAAGCCAGCTGCGCCTGCGTTATCCAAAGCTCACCATCAAACCGCTACGCGGCAATGTCAACACCCGCCTACGCAAACTCGATGATGGCGAATTCGATGCCATTATTCTGGCCGCGGCCGGCCTGAAACGCTTGGGCCTTGGGGAGCGGATTCGTGCTGAGCTCAGCCCCGAAGTCAGCCTGCCGGCCCCCGGCCAAGGCGCGCTAGGGCTGGAAATTCGGGCGGATCGCACCGATTTGGCTACGCTGTTGGCGCCATTTAATCATCCGGCCACGGCGGCCGCGGTGACGGCCGAGCGCTCGCTGTCACGACGGCTCAATGGCTCCTGCCAGATTCCGCTGGCGGCATATGCCACGCATGATGACGGTTTCCTGCGTTTGCGCGGCTTTATTGCCCTGCCCGATGGTAGCCAGTCGGTAAGCGCCGAATCCAATGGCTCGTTTGCCGCCGCCGATGGCTTGGGCCGCACCGTGGCCGATTTGCTTTGCACCGAAGGCGCACGGGCGATTTTGAAACAGCTGGCACATGACTAAAGCCCTGGCCGGCCGCCGCCTGTGGATCACCAGACCCGCAGGCCAAGCCGCGGTGCTGGCGCAGGCCTTGGCTGCCGCCGGCGCCGACACCCTGCTGTGGCCCCTGCTCGAGATTGTGCCCCCCAGCGACGCCGCACCACTCGATGCCGCGCTACGTAATCTGGCGCAGTTTCAACTGGCGGTGTTTGTGAGCCCGTCGGCACTCGATTGTGTTTTCGAGCGCCTGCAGCATTTACAGCTCAGCTGGCCAGCCGAGCTGCCCGCTGCGGTGGTGGGCCCCGGCAGCGCCCGCCGCGCTCAAGCGCTAGGCATCAGCACCATCATCAGCCCCGCGCAGCAATTTGATAGCGAAGGCCTGTTGGCCGAGCCTGCCCTGCAGACGCTCGCCGGCCAGGCGGTCGTGCTGTTTCGCGGGCATGGCGGGCGTGAACTTTTGCCCGTGGCCCTAGCCGAACGCGGAGCGCAGCTGCACGCAATCAGCGCTTATCAGCGGCAAGGCGTGCGCTGGCCAGAGGCCGAACTCTTGACACAATTGGCCGCCGGCTGCGATGGTGTCATTGTGTCCAGCTCGGAAGCTGCACAACATTTGTTCGCCATTGGTGGAGAGGCAACGCAGCACCAGCTACAATCAAGACAGTATTTCGCCCCGCATCCGCGCATTGTGGCGGCCCTGCAAGCCCACGGTGCCCAGCGGGTGGAACTGACTGCCGCTGGTGATCTGGGCATCACCACTTCGATTTGCCAGCACTTTAGCCACGAATAAAACACCGCTTATGAGCCAAGATCAGAATCCCGATTCACTCAGCGCCGCACTGACAGTACCCCCCCGCCGTACGCTGCCGCAGCCCGCACTGGTGCTTGCTGTGGGCGCCATACTGGCTAGTGGTGCTTTGTGGTTATACCAACTCAATGCCATGGAGCAGCTCAAGGGCGATCTGGCCAGCCAGCTGGCCAATAACCAGAAACTGCAGCAAGAGCTGAAAACCAATCAGCAGCAAATGGCCACCCTGCAACAGCAAATGCAAGCGCAACTCACCGCGCAGGGTAATCAGCTGGCCGAATCAGCCAGCCGGCAAGAGTCGCTCGCCACCATGTACGATGCGCTGTCGCGCACCGAGTCGATTCACACCTTGGCCGAGCTGGAGCAGATGCTCACCTTCGCCAGCCAGCAGTTGCAGCTCTCGGGCGACGTGAATCTGGCCCTGACTGGCCTGAGCAACATCGACCAGCAGCTGGCACGGCTGAATCGCCCGGAGCTAATCAGCGTGCGCCAGGCGATTACCCGCGATATGGATACGCTGAAGGCCACGCCTTATCTCGATGTGGTGGGCATTACCGCCAAACTCGACAGCCTGATCAGCAAAGTGGATCAATGGCCGCTGATCATCGACGATGGCCACGATCAGCCGCATAAAGCGGGCCCAGCGCCACAAGGTGAAAGCAGCGCCGAACGACTAGTGCGCGAGCTGTGGCATGAATTTAAGCAATTGATCCAGATTCGCCGGATGGATAAGCCCGAAGCCGCTCTACTCACCCCGGAGCAAGCATTTTTCCTGCGTGAAAACCTGAAACTGCGGCTACTGAGTGCGCGCTCGGCTCTGCTGCAGCGGAATGAAACCAGCTTCCGCACCGACATCGCAGCGGTGAAAGGCTATGTGCAAAACTACTTCGACCGGCAAATGCCCGCCACCGCTGGCGCGCTGCAAGTGTTGGCGCAGCTAGAAGCCCAGCAGCTCAACATCACCGCACCGGATCTGAGCGCCAGCCTGACCGCCGTCCGCAGCGCCCGCACCACCGCGGAAAGGGTGAAACCATGAAGCTGCTGCTCTGGCTGATTAGCCTTTTTGCCATTGCAGTTGGGCTGACCATGTTTGCCCAGCTCAATACCGGTTATGCGCTGATTTTCCTGCCACCTTGGCGCATGGAAATTTCGCTGAATGTGTTTGTGGTGCTGTTGCTGCTCAGTATGATCGGCGTGTATTTGCTGGTGCAAATGGGCGTTGAATTGCTCGGACTGCCAGCGCGGGTGCGCCGCTATCAGGCGGCCCAAGCCAAAGAAGCCGCGGTCAAACTCGAACGTGATGCCCGCATTGCGTTTTTTGAAGGTCGCTTTCAGCGCGCCGCCAAACTGGCCGCTGAAGCCATGGCCAATAGCAGCGAAGACGACACCTTCGCCGTGAACGGTCTGCTTGCCGCCCGCGCCGCGCACGCCATGCGTGATTTCACCCTGCGTGATCAACATCTGGAGCAGCTCAAAGCCCGCCTCGGCCATGAGCATCTCGCCACCCTGATGACCAAGGGTGAATTGCTGCTGGACGAGCGTCGCTACAGCGAAGCCGCTCAGGCATTGGCCGCCGCCCGTGAGCTGGCGCCCAAACTGACCAACGCACTGAAACTGGAGCTACGCCTGCGCCAGCGCGAGCAAAACCCGGAAGCCGTGCTCAAGCTGGTAGAACAACTGGCGAAAAGCGAGGCCTTGGATGAAGAACAGGCCGGCCATATTCGGGTGGCCGCGCAACTGCAACTGTTGCGCCAGCATCCAATGACGCCGGTCGAGCTGAAAGAATGGTGGAAAAAACTACCGAGCAGCGATCAGCACCATCCTCAGCTGGCCCACGCCGCGGCCCAACGCTACATCGAGCAGGAAGCACCGGAGCTGGCCAAAGAGACGCTGGAAAAAGCACTGGATGCCGACTGGAACAGCGAATTGCTGCCGGCCTATAGCCAGCTGAAATTAGCGCTGCCCGTGCAAATGGCCCAGCTGCAAAAAGCCGAAGAATGGCTCAAAGCGCACCCGCGCGACGAACAGCTGCTGCTCGCCTTGGGGCGGCTGTGCCGCAAGCGCGAATTGTGGGGCAAGGCGCAAAGCTATTTTGAAGCCAGCATTGCCGTGAACCCAACCGCCACCGCGCACGCCGAACTGGCCGAATTACTCGGCCAGCTGGAGCGCAACGACGATGCCGCCCAGCATTACCGTGCGGCCTTGGCGCTGGCGCTGCAGGCTTGAACCTGCCGTCCGCAATAAAAAAGCCCGCAGATGCGGGCTTTTTTCATGACTTGGCGTGGTCTTGCTGTGCCTGTTCGGCTTGGTCAAGCTTGATCCAGTCAAACGGATTTTGGCCTTTCATCCGCTCGGCCAGCGGGGTTTGCTGGTTTTTGCGTGGTTCAACCTGCTTGGGTTGAGTCAGTTCTTTTGTCTCGGCCACCGGTATTACCTCCCAAATTGATGAATGCCATTGATCGTCAACTTGTCTGATGACGTTGCTCTGTTTTTTGTCAGCCACTGATTGAATGAGAGACAGCTCACAGGCGAATAGCAGACTGTAAGGTAACAGCTCATTGTTACAAATAGTTGAATTTTTGATGACAAGTTTTCATGGCGACAGTAAAAAGCCTCATACCGTATAACGGTATGAGGCTCTAGCACTTATCCATCAATTCACGGCAGGCAATACCCCCGCCAAACTAGGACTTTCCCTAGTTTAGTTGCGCTGGCCAGCGGTAAGCTCATCCAGCATCAAGCCTTGTGCCGAACGCTCCTTGCCGCCGCGCGCCAATTTACGGCGATAGCGACCATCCGACAACATTTCCCATGCCTGTGTATTGTCGACCAGGAATGGTCTTAAACTCTCGCGAATCACGCGGCGCTTCACTTTCGGGCTCAGTACCGGGAAGGCGATCTCGATACGGCGGAACAGATTACGCCCCATCCAGTCGGCACTCGACAAATACACATCTTCGACACCATCGTTAAAGAAGTAATACACGCGGTGATGCTCAAGGAAGCGGCCCACAATCGAGCGCACGCGGATGTTTTCCGAAATACCCGGCAAACCAGGACGCAGCGCGCACACGCCACGCACCACCAAGTGAATCGTCACCCCCGCACCGGATGCTTCGTACAGCTTGTCGATAATGGTCGGCTCCAGCAGCGCATTCATCTTGGCGATGATCACGGCTTTTTTGCCCGCTTTCGCGTGGGCGATTTCGCGGTCGATGGCGCTGATGAATTTGCTATGCAGGGTAAACGGCGCCTGCCACAGCTGATGATGATCACCCGCGAGGCCTAGGCCGGTGAGCTGCATAAAGACATCATTCACATCGCTGGTGATTTCGCGATTGGCGGTAAACAGGCCAAAGTCGGTGTAGAGCTTGGCCGTGCGCGGGTGGTAGTTCCCCGTACCAACGTGGGCGTAGCGCTTGAGCAGCCCTTCTTCACGCCGCACAATCAACAACATCTTGGCGTGAGTTTTGTAGCCATACACCCCGTACACCACGTGGGCGCCGGCGCGTTCGAGTTTAGCCGCCCAATTGATATTGGCTTCTTCATCAAAGCGGGCCATCAGCTCGACCACGACGGTCACTTCTTTACCGCGCGCGGCCGCTTCTTGCAGCGCATCCATCAATACCGAATCGCTACCGGTACGGTAAACGGTCATTTTGATCGCTACCACAGCCGGATCGCGCGCGGCTTGCTGCAGCAGATCGACCACCGGGGTAAAGCTCTGGTACGGGTGATGCAGCAAAATATCGCCATGGCGAATCGCCGCGAAATAATCGGGCTGTTTGCGCAGCTCTGGCGGCAGGCCGGGCATAAATGGCTGGTATTTCAGATCGGGGCGATCCACCTGATCGGGCACCTGCATCAGGCGCACCATATTCACTGGCCCATTCACGCGGTACACATCGCAGTCTTGTAGATTAAATTGCTGCGAGAGGAAGTCTTGCACGTGTTTCGGGCAATTGTCGGCCACTTCCAGGCGCACGGCATCGCCATAAGGGCGCTGCGAGAGCTCACCCTCAATCGCGGCGCGCAAATCTTTGACGTCTTCGTCATCGACCGAAACGTCCGAGTCGCGCGTCACACGGAATTGATAGCAGCCCAGCACATGCATGCCAGCAAACAGCTCATCAATGTGCGCATGCATAATCGACGACAGGAAAACAAAACCGTGCTCGGTACCGGCGATTTCGGCCGGCATCTTCACAAAGCGCGGCAAAATGCGTGGCGCTTGCACAATCGCAATCCCTGAATTGCGGCCAAAGGCATCACGGCCTTCCAGCTCTACCACGAAGTTCAGGATTTTGTTCGACAAGCGTGGGAACGGGTGCGATGGATCCAGCCCGATCGGGGTCAGAATCGGCATCAGCTCACGGAAGAAATAATCGCGCACCCATTCACGTTGGGCATCGTTCCACAGGCTGCGGCGGAAGAAGTAAATACCTTCTTCTTCCAGCGCGGGGAAAATGGTTTCGCGCAGCAGGCGGTACTGGCGCTCAACCAGATCATGCGCCTCAACACTCACCAGCTCGAACGCCTGATGTGGCGTCAGCCCTTCGGGCAGCAGGCGGGTTGGATTGTGGCGCATATTTTCTTTCAGCCAGGCAATCCGCACCTCGAAAAATTCATCGAGATTGCTTGAGACAATGCACAAGAATTTCAGCCGCTCCAGCAGTGGATTGCGCGCGTCCTCGGCTTGGGCCAGCACGCGTCGGTTGAATTCCAACAGGCCCAATTCACGATTGAGCATCAATTGATTGTCAGCGGGTTTGTACGTCATTGGCATTGCTCTTCTCGACGGTAAAAGACAAAACAGGCCGCATAATGCGGCCTGAATGTTGTTGCGGTATTACTGTGGGACGAAACCTTGAATTGCGTCGGCTCCTGAGCCCCAGAAATAATTTTCCAGCTGCTGCTGCAGGTAGCGGCGGGCGCTAGGATCAGCGAGGTTCAGGCGGTTTTCGTTGATCAGCATGGTTTGGTGTTTTACCCACGCTTGCCATGCTTCTTTAGACACATGGTCGTAGAGCTTTTTACCCAGCTCGCCCGGCAATGGCGCGAAATCCAGACCTTCGGCTTCTCGACCCAGTTTGACACAGTTTACAGTGCGGCTCATTACACTACCCTCGATCATATGACATTAATGTTACATCGGGGTGACAAGTATTCACCCCATCCCGCATGCAGACTTAAACGTTGAACAAGAAGTTCAATACGTCGCCATCTTTCACCACGTATTCCTTGCCCTCGGCGCGCATTTTGCCGGCTTCTTTGGCACCTTGTTCACCCTTGTACTGGATGAAATCATCAAACGCGATGGTTTGCGCGCGGATAAAGCCGCGTTCGAAATCGGTGTGGATCACGCCAGCGGCTTGCGGGGCGGTATCGCCTTTGTGGATCGTCCAGGCGCGCACTTCTTTCACCCCAGCAGTGAAGTAGGTTTGCAGGCCCAGCAGATCATAGCCGGCGCGAATCAGGCGATTCAGGCCTGGCTCTTCCAGACCCAGTGATTCGAGGAACTCAACCTTGTCGGCATCATCCAGCTCGGCGATTTCGCTCTCAATGGCGGCACACACGGCCACCACTGGCGCGCCTTCAGCTTGCGCGTGAGCGGTCACTTTATCCAAGAGGGGATTATTGCTAAAGCCGTCTTCCGCCACATTGGCCACGTACATGGCAGGCTTGATGGTCAGCAGACACAGCGATTTGATCGCCAGCTTTTCTTCAGCGCTCAGATCGGCCGAACGGGCGGGTTTGCCTTCATTCAGGTGTGGCAGCAGTTTTTCCAGCACTTTGATCTGGGCGATGGCGTCTTTATCGCCGGCTTTGGCTTTTTTGCCTTCGCGCTGAATGGCTTTTTCCACCGTATTCAGATCGGCCAGCGCCAATTCGGTGCCGATCACGATGATGTCGTCGATCGGATCAATCCGGCCGGCCACATGCACGATGTTATCATTTTCAAAACAGCGCACCACATTCACGATGGCGTCGGTTTCGCGGATATTGGCCAAGAACTGGTTACCCAAGCCTTCACCCTTCGAGGCGCCAGCAACCAGACCGGCAATGTCGACAAACTCAACGATGGCAGGCTGGATTTTCTGTGGATTAACGATCTTGGACAATTCAGCCAAGCGCGGATCCGGTACTTCAACGATGCCAACGTTTGGCTCGATGGTACAAAACGGATAATTGGCCGCTTCGATACCGGCCTTGGTCAGGGCATTAAACAGCGTGGATTTACCCACATTCGGCAAGCCGACAATACCGCACTTGAGGCTCATAACATCCTTGCACGGCGGACAAAGCGCCGTTTTATCAAATCAAAACGCCATTTTACCCCAAGCCGCCCGCCCGTGCAGCCAACGGCGGGCGAATGCAAAAAAGCCGCCCGAAGGCGGCTTGCTAAGCGGTGCGTTGGCCGGCTTAATGCAGACGATGTTGCTTGCTGGCGCTGATTTGCTGATTGCGGAAGAAATCGCGGATTTCCAGCACCATTTCTGGCAATTGCTCGGCGATCTGATTGTCATGCGACACCAGATCAATGCCTTCGCGCTGCATATCTTCGCGCATTTCTTCGTCCGAGCCGCTCATGATGGCCATGAACATAAACTGGCCTTCTTCTTCATCCAGCAAAGGCTGCCATTGCTCTTCGGCCAGGCCCGCGCCGTAACAGAAGCCCAGGCTCCATTCTTCGATGCTGGAATGCTCTTGCGTGTCGTCTTCCCAATACAGCATGGGCTCGTAAGTGGATGGATCTTGCGCCAGCTCGTCGGCGATCTGGTTATACAGGCGCATCACCAGATCAATCATTTTATCGGCTTCGGGCAGGGCAAAGATCACGGCTTCGGGTTTATCCCAGATTTGCGCCATCCATTCATTGGGCATCACTTGCGCCGGGCCGATCAGAATGGCGGTGAGATAGCCATGCAACATCGACAGCGACATGGCATCTTTGCCCACCGCATCCGAGTATAAAAACTGATCCAGTTGATCGAGCTCTTCATCGGTGAGGGTTTGGTCCAGCATTT
The DNA here is from genome assembly GCF_000429785.1 of Chitinibacter tainanensis DSM 15459. Lineage (GTDB taxonomy): Bacteria > Pseudomonadota > Gammaproteobacteria > Burkholderiales > Chitinibacteraceae > Chitinibacter > Chitinibacter tainanensis. The sequence continues at coordinate 5,588 of NZ_AUCN01000002.1, read as the reverse complement.
TGGCCATGATGTATATACCTGAAGTCTTTATTTGATAAGGTTTTCAAGGCAATACCCTGCAGGGTATCTGACTTGATGTGGTGTGTTCTCCATTATACGCATCTGCGTCGCCACACGCGTGAAAGCCATGCCGCAATGTGCATGGCTTTCAGCAACAAAAACAACAGCCGCATCCGCGGCTGTTGAAAAAATAAGCTCTGGCTACGGCTTAGTTGTCGGCAAGCACCGACAACGTGAAGTCTTTGCTGCTATTGCCGGTTGAATTCGGCAACAAGCCACGCGCCACTACGGTATAAATTTTGCCCGCATCGACGGTTACTGCGCCCGAAGTAAAGGCCGGTGCCGAGCTGGCTGCGGCACCTGCGGCGCGCAATTTGAATACATAGCTACCGCTTGGCACTTTCAGATAATCGGCCACCGCCGGGAAGGCCACATTGCTCAGTACCAGTGCATCGTTAGCGTAGACATCGACGGCTGGCGCATTCGGCGAGGCGTGTACCACCCGTACTTTAGCCTGCCCGGCCGGTGGCAAGCTGGCGTCGTCTTTAGCCACCAGATATTGCAGCGCCGGGCTACCCGCCGCTAAACCCACGGCAAAAACGGTGACGTTACTGGCCTTGGCCAATTGCAGACTGCCGGTTAAGGCCTGAGTGCTCGTACCGGCCAGATTCAGTGCCACTGTGTAATTTACCGCCGGTACAGTCAGATAAGACGAGGCCGTAAAGAAAGGCACATTGCTCAAAATAGCGCTGCCATTGGCCAAGACATCCACGGCTGGGGCATCTGGTGAAGCGTGGACTACGCGCAGTTTGGCATTCACATCCAGCACCTGTGTCACATTGCCCGAGCTCGCGCGGCTCACAAGTAACAGACTGATCGGTGCACTGCCGTTAGCTTGCGGCACCGCCACGGCCAGCAGATCATTCCCCGCGGCCACTGGCAGAGTGCCCGAATCAAAAACCACGGTTTTGCTGCCCGCGGCAGTGACCCGCACACGATAATCAGCCGGAGCGACTTCAAGCGCCGCGGAAACGCCTTTGAAGGCCACATTTGGAATCGTTGCGGCGGTGGTGGCCAGATCAGCCGTTGGGGTGGTGATATAGATATCCACCGCTGGCGCCGTAGCGGCACCATGCACTACGCGCAAACGTGCTTTGCCGGTAGCTGGTGCGGCTGACGCTTCGGCAATCACCAGTGGCTCGATCTTAGCCACTTCGTGCACGGCCACCACCGTAGTGAGCGTATCGGCTTTCAGATCGAGAGTGGCATTGATAACCCCAGTGCTGCTACCAGTTGGAGTGACTTTCACCGCGAGCGCGCCCGGATTAACCGTGAGCAAGCCACTAGCAGCCTGATAGGGCACATTGCTTAAGACTTTATTGCCACCAGCATACACATCCACATTGGGCGCATCTGGTGATGCATGAATGACGCGTAATTGGGCTTGTGCCGGCGGATGATCGGAGCCGCCACCACAGGCCACGAGTGAGGCACAGGCGGTAAGCAGCAACATCCATTGCGAGAGTGTTTTCATGACCTTCTCCAGGGTATTTCTGTGATTGATTTGACGCGAACAGACAAAACAACCAGCCGGCCGGACTGGAGCTCACAGAATAATACTGGAAAGTACCAATGTCTACTGCTTAGTATCTTTTTCAACCATTCAGTATCTGCACCCCCACAGTGGCAAAAAAAGCAGCCCGCAGGCTGCTTGTGTTTAGTGGAATGGAATCACGATCGGCGGCTCACTCGCGACCGTCTGTCGGTCATGGCCAACCCCGGCAGGCGTTGGCATGGTACCGCCCCGCGTCAACGCTACACCGCTGATGGAACGGCTAAAAGCCAGGCGCAGATTGCCCCAGTCATCGTAATCACGCAGCGCAATGGAGCTGGCAGAAGTGCCGGAGCGAATATTGGCACTGACCGCACCGGTATCCAGATTACCGTTTTTATTCCAGTCGATATAGTTGCTAGCACTGCTGCTACCGCGGCCCAATAGCGCGGTTTCCAGTAGCCCTGTCTCTAGCAGATTGGCCGAGCTACCGTCTGAATAATCGAGAATATAGTCGGTAGTACACGGGCCTGCATCTACTGGATTGCTGCCGCACAGGCTAACTCCGCGCATGCCTTTATCAAAATACCAGCGCTGACCGGCATTTGCACCCCGTGGATCTGGCGGCAAGCCCGCACTGCTGTACAGATAATTCATAATGCTCAGATAATTTGGCTTACTGTTCTGATCTTCAAAACCACCATGCAGCAAGCCCAGATTGTGCCCCAGCTCATGCATCAGGGTGCTGGCCTGAAGATTGATCAGCAAATTCGTACTGGCCGTATTCACTGTACTCAGCCCCAGTGAACCCAAGGTTAGATTAAAGTCATTACCATTCACTTCACCCAGACCTGCTGCCCCAGACGCCGCACCAGCCTGGTAACCAGAAATGGCATAGTGGAAAATCGGCGTGCGACGGGTATCGAAAGTCTTACTTTTCAGTACATTCACGCTGGCACAACTACCACTTGGCTCGCCCAAATCGAGACAACGATTAAAGCTGAGCACCGATTGGCTATTGCCCAAGTTATACCCGGCGATATTCGGGCCGGCATCAATATGCAAACTAAAGCCCCGGCGAGCAAAGGCAGCCACCACCTTATCCAAGGCTTCTTTGCGTGGCTTCACGCCCGGATCGCTACTCGACATGTAATCCAGTTCGAGGAAAATATCGCGCTGACCTGAACGCGCACCCATGCTGTATAAATCTAGGCCTGCAAAAGTCCCGCCCGCGACTTCGGCGCTATCCGGAATCCCATCGTCATCGGTGTCAGTAGCCGCCGCGGAAACATCATTCGGGCCATTCGGGGTAATGAAATTCACAGCCTGCCAATCACTGGCTTGATCAGTATCATTCGCAATGTTGGCCACTGGGCGAACGATGGACGTTCCAAAGCCGCTAGGCAATCCTGGCGCGGCACCGGGCGACAACCAAGCGCTACTCGGGCTAAATTTGGGTGCGTCCGTTGAGTTACCCATCCGCACAAAATCGACTGTAATGCCAGACGAATTCCTCACTAACTCAATAAAATCGTCGCTACCCCAGCGAGGATATTGGCTAGAGCTTCCCACAAATGCGACTTGCCGTGAGGATTGATCACTATTATGCATTCGGGGAGCAAGTACTAGATATCCACGGGCGGAAATCGTCACCGCGGGCAGCGCAAAATCAGTTACCGGGCCAAGGTTACTTCTAGTCCGCAATTGCACATTACTCACATCCACTGGCACCGCATTCGGGTTGTAGATTTCCACCCAACCACTGCTGCTCACTTCGCTAATCAGCAGCGACTTAGCCCCCCATGAAGGCAGGTTCACGGCCACCGGCATCGGCTCTTCCGGCGAAACAGGATCAGCGGTAATCGTTGTCGAGCCTGGGGTCGGGGTTGGTGTGGATGAACCACCGCCACCGCCGCCCCCACCACACGCGCTCAAACCCAAAGCCAGCACCATTACCGCCCAACTTGTCCGCCACTGCATTGTGCTACTCCTCGCTGCTTTACACAGGCTACAAATGAAAACACTCGGCAGAGCCGAGTGTGGTATATCTCTACACCGCAATCTTACTGCGGCCTTGCGCCAGATACCTCATTTTTTAGTGGGCCGTTGCCAATTCGCAATGCTTACCTGCTTCGCCCTCGCCACCGTCAATTGGCCCGCTGGCGCATCCTTGGTAATCACCGAGCCAGCCGCCGTGGTGGCCTGCGCGCCAATGGTAATCGGCGCCACCAATACATTGTTCGAGCCGATACGCACTTCGTCTTCGATCACAGTGCGGAATTTATTCACCCCGTCGTAATTGGCGGTGATAGTCCCAGCGCCAACGTTCACGCCAGCGCCCATGGTCGTATCGCCAATATACGACAAATGATTCACTTTACTGCCTTGTGCAATGGTCGATTTTTTAACTTCGACAAAGTTACCAATGTGCACCTCCGCGGCCAATTCTGCGCCTGGGCGCAAGCGCGCATACGGGCCTATCAAACTCCCGGCGCCCACAGTGGCCTCTTCCAGATGGCAGAAAGGGTGGATAACTGCACCTGCTGCGATGCTCACGTTTTTCAGGTAGCAATTCGCACCAATGCGCACGCCTTGGCCCAGTTCCACACGGCCTTCAAACACGCAATTCACGTCAATGTAGACATCTTGGGCATGTAGCACTTCACCACGGATATCGATCCGGGCTGGGTCGGCCAAACCGACGCCAGCCGTTAATAATTGCTTCGCCAATTCCTGCTGATGAATCCGCTCCAGCGCAGCCAATTGCAGCTTATTGTTTACCCCCTCGGCCTCCCAGTGCGCAGCGGGATGCACCGTAGCAATCTCAATCCCATCACGCACGGCCAGTGCGATCAGATCGGTGGCGTAGTATTCGCCTTGGGCATTGTCATTTTTCAGCTCGGATAACCAGCCCGCCAGCTTCGCCGTGGGCAAGGCCATAATGCCGGTATTCATTTCCTTGATTGCAGCTTCGTCTGGCGTGCAATCTTTTTGCTCGACAATATGCGTAACCTGGCCAGCCCCATTACGCACGATACGACCATAGCCAGTGGCATCATCCAGAATATCGGTCAGAATCCCCAGCTTGCCACCTTGGCTGGCGGCCAGCAGTTGTTGCAGCGTCTGCAAGCGGGTGAGTGGCACATCGCCATACAGCATGAGGGTGACATCCCCCTGCAACTGCGGTACAGCCTGCGCCAGCGCGTGTCCAGTTCCCAATTGCTCGGCCTGCAAGGCAAAGCCCAAGTTCTGCCCGGCCAAAGCATTTTGCAGCTGTTCGCCGCCAAAACCATACACCACCACCAGCTGGGCCGGATCCAAGCCACGCGCCGTATCAATCACATGCTGCACCAGCGGCTTACCGGCCAAACTATGCAGCACCTTCGGCAAACTCGAGTACATGCGCGTACCTTTACCGGCCGCCAAGATCACCACATTCAATACGGAACTCATCAGATTTGGTCCACAACTCAGTCAGAATGAGCGCTATTCTAAAGGCATTTAGGTGACAATGCTGCAAGGTAAATGCTGTAAGTGCAATTAGCACAGTGGATAAGCGCTGCAATAGTGCGAGTAATAGCTATCAAAAACGACATTAGCAAACTACACCATAGTTCCCAAAGGCAGGCATAGATACTCGCACGTATATGCCGAAACCCCTTTAATTGAAAAGCACTTGGGCATATACCCCGACTGAAAATCCATTCACATCAGCCACGATTACTGTATTCCATGCCTGAATGAACAAAGCCCAGCTACGCTGGGCTTTGTTTTTGGGGTTGGTTTGCTACGCAGCTGGCTTGAGCTTGGCTGGTTCGCGGTGCTGTTGTCTGTCGTGGGTGTTGTGTTGGGCTTCGCTTTGCTTCTGTTCTGCGCTCTTCCACTTCCGCGGCCCAAAGCAAAAAGCCCAGCTCTTCTGAGCTGGGCTTCTTTAGGGGAGTCTGGCAATGACCTACTTTCACACGGGAACCCGCACTATCATCGGCGCTGAGGCGTTTCACTGTCCTGTTCGGGATGGGAAGGAGTGGGACCACCT
>NZ_AUCN01000001.1 GCF_000429785.1 Chitinibacter tainanensis DSM 15459 | reverse complement strand
AAAGCCGCGGTGTACAACATCCGCTCGGCCCGCGCCGACGCGCAAAACAAGAAGAGCGATTACTACCCGACCTTCGAGCTGCGCGCTAGCCAAGGTCTGGATAAAAACCGCGACAATCTGGATGGCAACTACCGCGACAGCAGCATTCAGCTGGTGATGAATTACAACCTGTTCCGCGGTGGCACCACCACGGCGCGCGCGGCGCAATACGCCGAGCTCTTGAACGTGGCTTATGAAGTGCGCGACAAAGTCTGCCGCGATATCCGCCAAACCACCCAGATCGCCTGGAACGACACCGCCAAGCTGAAAGAGCAGATCGGGTACTTGGATCAGCACGTGCTGGCCACCGAGAAATCGCGCGATGCCTTCCGCCGCCAGTTCGACATTGGCCAGCGCTCGCTTCTGGACGTGCTGGATACCGAAAACGAATTGTTTGAAGCCCGCATCGCCTTGGTGAATGGCGAGTTTGACTACCAGCTGGCGCAAGCGCGCGTGCTGGCGCAAACCCACCAGCTGCTGGGCGCGCTGCAACTGGCCCCGCTGGAAAACACTGCCCCGGCGGATGATCTGGGCGACAGCATCAGCGATGATGAAAAAATCGCCTGCGGCGGCAACCTGATCGACAGCGTGAAACTCGACCGCGACGCCGCCCTGGCCGGTCGTCCACCGCGCCCAGCCATGCCCGCTCCGGCCCCGGAAGCCAAACCGGCCGACAGCAGCACTTGCGAGAAAGCTGTGACCGATCTGGTTAGCAACTGGTCGGCCGCCTGGTCGGGCAAACAGCTGGACACCTATCTGGGCTTCTACGCGCAGAGCTTTGAAGCCAGCGGCGGCCGCAGCCGCGCCGATTGGGCCGCCAAACGCCGTGTGCGCGTGACCAAAGAAGGCCCGATCACGCTGAAACTGGAACAACCAAGCTGCAAAGTGGTGAGCAAAGAGCGCAGCGAAGTGACCTTCACCCAGCAATACCACTCGCAAGACTACAGCGACACCGTGCAAAAGACGCTGGAGCTGGTGCAGGAAGGTGGCAAATGGAAGATCCAGCGCGAGCGCGTGACCAGCGGTCGCACTGAGTAATACCCTGCTTGGTATTGACCTAAGCGGCTTATTAAATAAAGCTTTGGTCAATATACCCCTTGCTTTCACCCCGAAAGCCCGCCCGCCCAGGCGGGCTTTTGTTCGTCCGGCGATGCAAGCTGCTATCATGCCGCATGATTGAATAAAGCCTGCCGTATGAAACTGCATATCATCGCCGTCGGCCACAAAATGCCGGATTGGATTTCTGACGGATACAACGAATTTGCCAAGCGCATGCCGCGCGACTTTGCCCTGACTCTCACCGAGCTAAAACCCGACAAGCGCATCAGCGCGCGCACGCCGCAGCAGGTGATGGCCGAAGAAGCCGAGCGCATTCTAGCCGCGATTCCCACTGACGCCCGCGTGCTGGCGATGGATGAGCGCGGCGCCAACTGGACGACGATGAAGCTGGCTGAAAACATGAAGCAGTGGCAAATCGACGGCCGCGAAACGGTATTTATCATCGGCGGCACCGACGGGCTCGACCCGAAAATCAAGCAACGCGCCGATCAATTACTCCAGCTGTCGGCAATGACGCTGCCGCACGGCATGGTGCGCGTGATGCTGGCCGAGCAGCTGTATCGCGCCGTATCCATCTTAAATAACCACCCGTATCACCGCGAATAATGACCCAACTCTATCTGGCTTCCGGCAGCCCACGCCGTAAAGAATTGCTGGCGCAAACCGGCGTGATTTTCGAGCGCATCGCCGCGCCGATTGATGAAACGCCGCTGCCGAATGAAAACCCGCGCGACTATGTGATCCGCATGGCGGTAGAAAAAGCCGAATCGGGCTGGCGGCATTTGCAGGAAATGGGCTTGGCGCTCAAGCCGGTACTGGCGTCAGATACCTCGGTGGTGCTGGGCGATGAAATTTTAGGCAAACCGCTCGATGCCGCTGATGCCACGGCCATGCTGAGCAAACTATCGGGCAGCACTCATGAAGTGTTGACCAGCTTGGCGCTACGCACCGAGCAGGGCGTGCAAACCCGGCTGAATGTCAGCCGGGTGCAGTTCGCGCCTCTCAGTGCGGCGCAAATTGCCGCCTATGTGGCTAGCGGCGAGCCGATGGATAAAGCTGGCGCCTATGGTATTCAAGGCATCGGTGGCTTATTTGTGGCGCAACTGGAAGGCAGCTACACCGGCGTGATGGGCTTGCCGCTGCACGATACCGCGATGCTGCTGGCGGAGCATGGTTTAGGTTGGTTGGCGCAATAGGGGTATCGGCCTTCGGCCATTGTACTAATTGGTTTGCTGGGCAATACCCCGTTTACATGGAAAGCAAAATGAACGAACAGATTTTTACTCTGCAGCATGAGCACATCGCCTTGTGCGACTTACTGAAAGCCACTGCGCTGGCCCCCTCGGGCGGTGTAGCCAAGCTGATGATTGCCGCTGGTGATGTGCTGGTGGATGGCGCCATCGAGACGCGCAAAACGGCCAAAATCCGCCCCGGTATGGTGGTTGAATGTTTGGGTGAGCAAATCAAGGTTGTTGCCGCTTAAGTGTCTGACCGCGCGTCCAGCGCGGTGTGCCTGGGTTTCCCACCCGAGCCCAGCTAGTGGGTTGGCCAGTCTTTCCCTTCACCTCTCCCCAAGAAAAACCTGACATATCCTTCGAGTTTTCCGCATATTCAGCCGCCCCTTGCTTACATATGCTGGGTGGGTACGCCGCACAGTCGAGGCGGTGGCTGATTAAGGGGAATGACAATGAATGGCATACGACATGCAGTGTGGGTGAGTGGGGCTGCGCTGATTGTGGGCTTGGGTTTTATCCTGAACCTATTCGTGGCGTCGGTGGCGGCCAACCATGTGGGGGTTGAATTCAACCGGATTGACGGTAAGGTGGAGCCGGTGCCGCTATCTAGCGGTTGGCATCTGATCGGCATTGGCACCAGTGTGGTCGAGTTTCCGACCTTTACCCAGACCTACACCTGGACGCAATCGAAAACCGAAGGCTCGGCTAGCGATGAATCCATGAATTTTCAGGTGGCATCTGGTGTGGTGATCAATGCGGATATCAGTATTTCTTACAGCATTGATTCCAGCAAAGCCCCGGTGCTGTACCAGAAATACAAACGGGGCTACGAGGAAATCACCAGCCAGATTATCCGCAACGCGATTCGTAATGCGCTTAATAGCTATGGCACGGCGTACGATGCCGAAGGCCTGCTGGCGGGTGGGAAAATTCGCCTAGCGGAGCAGGTGCGCAGCAAGCTGAATCAGGAGATGAATCAGTACGGCATCGTGGTGGAGCAATTTGGCTTTGTGAACGAATTGCGCCTGCCGGTGAATATCCAGAACGCCATCAACGCCAAGATTCAGGCTACGCAAGAAGCGCTGCAATCCGAAGCTTTGCTGCGTAAAAACCAAGCTGATGCCGCCAATGCCGTCGCGGTGGCCAAAGGTAAGGCCGAGGCCAAAATCGCCGAAGCCGAGGGCGATGCCAAAGCGCTGGAAGTTGTCGGTGAGGCGATCAAGAAATACGGCGCGCAAGCCGCGCAGGTGAAAAACCAAACGCTGTGGATCGAGAAATGGGATGGCAAATTGCCCACCACCAGCCTCGGCGCCAACACTAACGCGATGGTGAATGTGAACTAAGCAGCCAAGCAACCCTCACCGGTAAGGTGAGGGCTGCTGCTGGTTATGGCTGAGTAGAGCCGAAGTCAATCCATACGCAGTACATACGGTCGGCTTTCGGAAGGGTATATCTCGCTAAGCCAAATACCAATTAGCCTTGAACGATATACACCTGCCCAGTTTGTTTGCCTTCCACGCTTTTGCTAAAGGCACGGGCGACTTTAGCGGCGGCCACGGCTTCAAAACCGCGGAAGAAGGGGCCGTAACTCGGTAAAGATTCGCTGAGCACCGTTGGGCTAACCACATTAATACGCTGGCCGCGTGGTAATTCGATGGCCGCTGCGCGCACGAAACTATCGAGCGCACCATTGACCATACTGGCGCTGCTGCCATACACAATCGGGTCGGCCGACAATACGCCGCTGACCAGCGTAAAGCTGCCGCCATCTTGCAGCAGATGCTGGCCGGCCAGTACCAGATTCACTTGTCCCATCAATTTATCTGCCAGGCCCACGCCCAATAGCTCCGGCGTCATCTCGGCCAGCGCGCCAAAGTGCACATTCCCGGCGGTAGACACCACGGCATCGACCGGGCCGGCCGCAGCGTACAGCGCCTGTACGCTGGCAAAATCGCGCAAATCAACCCGCAAATCGCCGCTATTGCGCCCGGCGGTGATGATTTCGTGGCGAGGGGCTAATTCTTGGTAAACGGCTTGACCAATGGTGCCGCTGGCACCGATTAAGAGGATTTTCATGTTTTGCTCCAGTGATGTAGGTGAGTGACTACAGCTTATTCCAGCTTAATCGGCAGATAAATCCGCTAAAATCGAATTCATTGTTTACTTTGGGGTAACAATATGCTGCAACAATGGCAAGCATTGCAGCAGCAATGGCCGTGGGCGATGGCTTTTGCTTGTGTGGTGGAGCAAGGCAGCTTTACCGCGGCGGCGGCGCAGCTGGGGATTTCCAAGGCAGCACTGAGCAAGCAGATTCGCCAGCTGGAGCATGCGCTCGGTAGCCAGCTCTTGTATCGCACCACCCGGCGGCTGCATTTGACTGAGGCGGGGCAATTGTATTTAGCCCATTGCCGCGACTGGCAGGCGCGCTTACAGGCGGCGCAGCTGGAGCTGGCCGAGCAGCGGCAGGAGATCGCCGGGCATTTGCGGCTAACGGTGCCCACCAGTTTTGGCGGGGTATTTATGGCGCAAGCGCTGCTGGCGTTTCAGGCGCGCTATCCGCAGGTGACGGTGGCGCTGGATTTATCGGCCACCCCGCATGATCTGGAAGCGGAAGGCTTTGATCTGGCGATTCGCGCCAATTTACCGCCGCCCGAGCGGCTGATAAGCCGGCCGCTGGCGATTATGCACGATTGGCTGGTGGCGGCGCCGGCTGCACTGGCCAGCTGGCCGCCGGTGCGCCAGCCCAGCGATCTGGCGCAGCTGCCGTGCTTGGTGAATATGCATTTTGCCAACGCCGGCCATTGGCCGCTGAGCCGTGCGGGGCAGCTCGAAGCCGTGGCAGTGAGCGCTAAGCTGCAGGCCAATGATTACAACCTGCTGCGCAATCTGGCGCTGGCCGGTGCGGGGGTGGCGCGTTTGCCGACCTATCTGGTGGCTAAAGAAGTCGCAGCCGGACAGCTGCAGCGGCTGCTGCCCGAATATGCCTTGCCGGGGCAGCCGCTGTATCTGGTGTATCCGCAGCGGCTGCCGCAGCCGGCCAAGGTGCGGGCGCTGGTCGAGTTTTTGCTGGCCTGGTTTGCTGCGCCTGAGCAAGCGGCGCTGCTGAAATAAACTGGGCAGAAAAAAGGCGCCAGTCTGCACTGGCGCCAAACGGCGCGCTCTGCGCCACGGGGAACATCGTTGCCATCTCTGCACTGATGATGATTCAAGCCTGTGCGCGGCTGGGCACCGCTACCCGCGGTGGCTTATTCCTCTGCGGCCACCAAATCCCGATAGGCATGCCAGCTGGCATGGCCCAGCAGTGGAAACAACACAATCAAGCCGACCAGATAGGTGGCCAGCCCCAGCGCGGTAATGGCCACAATCAGCATGGCCCACAGCAGCATGGGGGCGCCGTTTTCCATCACCGCCCGCAAGCTAGTCATCATGGCGGTGATGCTATCGACTTCTCGATCGGCCAACATCGGCAGCGAAACCGCCGTCAGGGCAAACACGAAGGCGGCTAATACCGCACCGCAGAATACCCAGATTAAGGTGAAGTTGAGGTATTGCCCGGTAAAGGCCTCCCATAAAGGCGTTTCGGCCGGTACCATCCCCCCGTATAGCAGGGCAAACAGAATGGCCGAAATGCGCTCCCACGCAATGGCGATCAGGGTTAACACGACGCCGATATACGCCGTTTGCCCCAGATTGCGGCCGGCATCGCGTAGCGAATGCAGGAATGAAGTCGGCCGCCCGGCTTCGCGCTCGCTACTTAGCTCATAAATCCCGCTGGCTGCCAGTGGCGCGAGCAGCAAAAAGCCGGTCAGCAGGGTGGTAAAGAAATGACTGTGGGTATCAACCAGTGATAACAGCAGCCAGCCGATTGCGGTGATGAGCAGCCCGTAAGTGAGGCTCGGGCCGGGGTTGGCGCGTAAATCCTGCCAGCCACGGGCGAGCCAGCGCAGCGGGCTCGTGAGGGTAATTGCGCGCGTGGCGGGCAGTGTGAAATGCCGGTCCAGCGCAGACAGATGTGTTGCCATGATGCCACCTCCAGCCTAAGGTCTTTCACCCTGAGTTAGACTGCGATGGCGGCACGGGTTGCATTGAGCCGATGAGTGGCAAAATTACTTGCCAATTCATGGGTTTAGAACATGCTGATCATTTCCTGGCAGGCTTCATCCATCTCGGCCTGCAATTCGGTATAGCGGCCGTAGCTGAGCTCTTTGGGTTCTTCCAGATTGGGGATATCCAAGAGCTGCATTTCCCAGAAGCCACCAGCAAACAGATTGGCCACGTACACCACATCCGACAGACTGCGCGGGGTTTCGACAAACGCCCGTGGCACGTCGATTTCTTTGACCGCCTCGACCACTTCTTCGGGCAAGCCCAGTGAATCGAGCAAAATATTGCCCACGCTTTCATGCCATTGCGCGATCAGAAACTCCACCGTGCGTGGCCGCTCGGCCAGCTCGGCGTAGCGACCAGCCCGATCCAGCAAAAAAACGCCCCCAGATCGTGCACCAGTCCGGCCAGCATGGCGATTTCGGGGTTGATGCGGGTGAGGCGGCGGGCGATGACGCGCGCGATCATCGAGGTTTTCAGGCTGTGTACCCAATAGCGATTGGAAATCGGCTCGAAATTATTCAGATCGCGTGAGCGGATCAGCTGCTGCATGGCGCAGGCCAGCGCGGTGGCGCGCGCCGTATCCATGCCGACCCGCGCCAGCGCATTGCCCAGATCGCTGATTTGTTTGCCCATCGGGTTGTAGACCACCGAATTAGCCAGCTTGAGTAGCTTGGCGGTGATCAGCGGGTCTTTTTGAATTTCATGTGCAATTCGTTGCACCGAGGCGGTTTTGCTTTTCATCACCGTGCTGATTTGCACCGAGGCATCAAAACAGGTGGGAAAGACCACATCGCCTTCGAGCTCTTTGGCAATGTCTTCCAGCATTGCGAAACGTTCGTTATTCAGCTGTTCGGCGGTTTTATCGGCAAATTGCATGATGTAAGGATGAAATCGGTGAGTAGGTTTTCAGCATAGTGGCCGCCAGCGCGTGGCGCAACGCCCAAAAGGGCAGTGGCCCGCCTAAGCGAGCCACTGTTAGATTACTGCGGGATTGTTTCGATGTGGTGGCAGGCGATCATCCGATTCGCCAGCGGGCGTAGCACCGGTACTTCGCTGCGGCAGCGCTCATTGGCGTGCGGGCAGCGAGTATTGAAAGCACAGCCGGTCGGCGGGTTCAGCGGTGAGGGTAATTCGCCGGTGAGCTTGATCTTGGCGCGGCGATCTTCTTGCCGGATGGCTGGTGTGGCTGACATCAGCGCCTTGGTGTACGGATGCAGCGGTTGCTGGAAGATCGTTTCTTTGGCGCCGTATTCCACCGTGCTGCCGAAATACATCACCATCACATCGTCGGCGATGTGCTCGACCACGGCCAGATTGTGGCTGACAAACACATAGGCGGTACCTAGCTCGTCTTGCAGATCCATAAACAGATTCAGAATCTGCGCCTGAATCGACACATCCAGCGCCGAAGTGGGCTCATCGGCCACCAGTACGGCCGGTTTGAGCATCATGGCGCGCGCAATGGCGATCCGCTGGCGCTGCCCGCCCGAGAACATATGCGGGTAGCGGTGATAATGCTCGGGCCGCAGGCCGACGATTTGCAGCATTTCGCGCACGCGCTGTTCGCGCTCGCTGGCGCTCAGCGTGGTATTGAGCTGCAGTGGCTCAGCCAGCATGGCGCCCACTTGCTTGCGCGGATTCAGGCTGGCAAATGGGTTTTGGAACACCATCTGCACTTTCGGGCGCAAGGCTTTTAGCGCGGCGGCATCGGCCTTGGCGATGGCCACACCGGCGATATTGAGCTCGCCGGCAGTGGGCTCTTCAATCAGCGTCAGCTGACGCGCGAGGGTGGATTTACCACAGCCCGATTCGCCGACCACGGCCAGGGTTTTGCCGGCTTGCAGCTGGAATGAGACATTATTCAGGGCTTTGACCGTGGCATGGCCCTGGAAAAAACCGCGGCTCACCTGATAGTGGCGCGACAAGCCTTTGGCTTCAAGGATGATGTTCGGCTCACTCATGGCTAGGTATCCCGCTATCATTCAATGGTGTAAAGCAGCGCACGCTGGTACCCGAGAGGGGTAATTGCGGCGGACGTTGCGTACGACAGGTGTCGGTGGCGTACGGGCAACGCGGGCTGAGCAAACAGCCGCTTGGCCGGTCATATTGGCCTGGCACTACGCCAGCCAAGGTCGACAGGCGTTTGGCACCCTTGCTGTGCTCGGGAATCGAGGCCAACAATGCCTGCGTGTACGGATGGCGCGGGGTATTAAACAGCAGCTCGGTGCTACTGGTTTCCACCACTTCACCCGCATACATCACCACCACGCGCTGCGCTACTTCAGCCACGACCGCCAGATCATGGGTGATCAGAATCAGCGCCATATCATTCTGCTTTTGCAGATTGACCAGTAGCTCCATGATCTGCGCCTGCACGGTCACATCCAGCGCCGTGGTGGGCTCATCGGCGATCAGCAGCTTGGGCTGACAGGCGATGGCCATGGCAATCATCACCCGCTGGCTCATCCCACCCGAGAGCTGGTGCGGGTAAGCATTCAGCCGCGATTTGGCATCGGGGATTTCAACCTGTTCCAGGAGTTCCAGCGCGCGTTGTTTTAGCGCTGCCCCGCGCAGCGGCGTATGCAGGCGCAAGGTTTCCATCAGCTGATAGCCCACGGTGTAGGCCGGATTCAGGCTGGTGAGCGCATCCTGAAAAATCATCGCAATGTCTTTGCCGATGATCTGGCGTTTTTGCGCGGCTTTCATGCCCAGCAGATCTTGCCCGGCAAATTGCAGCGCATCGGCGGTGACGCGGCCAGGCGCATCAATCAGCCCCATCAGCGCCAGCATGGTTACCGATTTGCCCGAGCCCGATTCGCCAACAATCCCGACGATTTCGCCGCGGTTAATCGCTAAATCAAGGCCGGATACGGCTTGAAACGGCTGCGCGGTGCTGCCAAAGCTCACATTTAAATTACGAATATCCAATAACATGCCGCGCCTCACGCCAGTTTTTTCAGTTTCGGATCGAGCGCATCACGCAGCCCGTCGCCCAGCAGATTCAGGGCAATCACGGTAAACAGAATCGTCAGCCCGGGCATGGTGACCACCCACCAGGCGCTGTCAATGTAATCGCGTGCCGAGGCCAGCATCGTGCCCCATTCCGGCAGCGGCGGTTGCGCGCCCAGGCCCAGAAAGCCCAGCGCCGCCGCATCCAGAATGGCCGAAGAAAAGCCCAGCGTGCCCTGTACAATCAGCGGAGCCATGCAGTTGGGCAACACGGTATTGAACATCAAGCGTAATTTACCGGCGCCGGCCAACTGGCTGGCTACCACGTAATCTTTATTCAGCTCGGTCATGGCCGAAGCGCGCGCCAGCCGCACATACGATGGCAGTGACACAATCGCAATCGCCAGCATGGTGTTCACCAGCCCCGGTCCCAGCACCGCGACGACCGCCACGGCCAGCAAGAGCGAAGGGAGCGCCAGCATGATGTCCATGGCGCGCATAATGCCGTTGCCCAGCCAAGTGGGGTAAAACGCCGCCAGCAGGCCAAGCACAATCCCCGGCAGCATCGAGAGCACCACCGAGACCACGCCGATCATCAGGCTTAAGCGGGCGCCATGCATCAGGCGCGACAGAATATCGCGGCCCAGCTCATCGGTGCCCAGCAAAAATTGCAGGCTACCGCCCTGTACCCAGGCCGGTGGGGTGAGCAAATGCTCGCGATATTGCTCGGTGGGCGAATGCGGGGCCAAGACGCCGGCCAGAATGGCGGCCAGCACCAGTGCGGCAAAAAATATCAGTGCGATCAGGGCGCCCCGATTGGCGCTGAACGATTGCCAGAATTCTTTCAGTGGCGATGGATAGCTCAGCGCCGCGGCATTGGCGGCCTGATCGGCCGCAGTGAGATTACTAGGGGTCGACATACACTTACCTCGCGTGGCGGATGCGTGGATTGATCACCCCGTACAGGATGTCCACCAGCAGGTTGACAGAAATAACCATGGTCGCGATCAGCAAGATCCCGCCCTGAACCACCGGATAATCGCGGCGCGAGATCGAATCGATCAGCCATTTACCAATGCCTGGCCATGAGAAAATCGTTTCGGTCAGCACGGCGCCAGCCAGCAGGGTACCGATTTGCAGACCAATCACCGTCACCACCGGCATCAGTGCATTGCGCAGGGCATGCACAATCACGATGCGTCCGCGCGACAGGCCTTTGGCCCGTGCGGTGCGGATGTAATCTTCGCGCAGCACTTCCAGCATGGCGGAGCGGGTCATCCGCGCAATCACCGCCATCGGAATCGTGCCCAGCACAATCGCTGGCAAGATCAGATGGTGGGCGGCGGATTTGAATGCGCCTTCTTCCCCGGAGAGTAGGGTGTCGATCAGCATAAAGCCGGTGACTGGTGGAATATCGTATTCAAGGGAAATCCGGCCCGAGACCGGTGTCCAGCCCAGCGACACCGAAAACAGCATGATCAGGATCAGGCCCCACCAGAAAATCGGCATCGAATACCCGGTGAGCGCGCTGCCCATGGTGACGTGATCAACAATCGTGCCGCGGCGTGTGGCCGCCAGCATACCGGCTGGCAGGCCGAGCAAACAGGCGAAGATCATTGCACAGAGCGAGAGCTCCAGCGTGGCGGGAAACAGCGTCAGAAACTCGCGAATCACCGGCTCGTTCGAGACAATGGACGTACCAAAATCGCCGTGCAGCAAATTGAGCAGATAGTGCCAATATTGCACGTATAAGGGCTGATCCAGCCCCAGCCTTTTGAGCGCCGAGGCATAAAATTCGGGATCGATTTGTCGCTCGCCCATCATCACCAAGACCGGGTCGCCCGGAATCATGTGAATCAGCGCGAAGGCCAGCAGGGTGACGCCGAGGAAGGTCGGAATCACCACGGCAATGCGGCGCAGAATAAAACTCAGCATAGAAACTCTCCCCTGTAGCTGGGGCAGCCCGCTACATCGGGTGGAAATCGGAAACAGCCAGCCGGCGAAATTATTATTGGGGTATAGCTCAGCAGACTAATGGTGCAGATGCTTAGCGGTTAGTACCGCCAGTGGGTATGGGCCATGCCGCCGCAGCGGCACCGCCCAAGGGCTTACTTCAGGCTCACGCCGTAGAACGAATTCAGACCAAATGGGCTGATCTTGAAGCCTTGTACTTCTTTGCGCATTGGCTGATACACCGTTGAGTGCGCGATGGTGGTCCAAGGTACTTCACGTTTGAAGATGGTTTGCGCTTTTTCGTACAGCTTCACGCGTTCCGCCTGATTGGTGGTGCTGCGGCCTTTCACGATCAGATCGTCAAATTCCTTATTGCACCAGCGCGCGTAGTTGTTGCCGCCCACGGCTTCGCAACCCAGATTCACGCCCAGCCAGTTGTCTGGATCACCATTGTCGCCGGTCCAGCCGATCAGCATGGTGTCGTGTTCACCTGCTTTCGCACGTTTGATGTACTCACCCCATTCGTAAGTCACGATCTTGGCTTTGATGCCGATTTTCGCCCAGTCGTTCTGGATCATTTCGGCCATCAGTTTGGCATTCGGGTTGTAAGGGCGCTGTACTGGCATGGCCCACAGGGTGATCTCGGTGCCTTCCGCGATGCCGGCTTTTTTCAGCAGCGCTTTGGCTTTCTCCACATCCATTGGCGCGTCTTTCAGCGTTTTGTTGTACGACCATTGGGTTGGTGGCATTGGGTTGGTGGCCGGTTGCGCGGCACCTTGGAATACTGCATCGATGATGGCTTTCTTGTTGATGGCCATATCCAGCGCTTGGCGTACTTCCAGCTTATCAAATGGCTTGCGGCTCACGTTGTAGCTCAGCCAGCCGGTATTGAAGGCCGGTTGGCTTGGCACGTTCAGCTTCGGATTGGTTTGCATGGCTTTCAGATCGGCCGGTTTCGGGTAGGCCATCACATGGCACTCACCTTTTTGCAGCTTCTGATAGCGCACGGATGCATCCGGCGTGATCGCGAAAATCAGTTTGTCCAGCTTCACATCGCCTTTGCGCCAGAAGTCTTTATTCGCGTCATAGCGGATATTGGCGTCTTTCTGGAATGAGCGGAACACAAACGGGCCGGTACCGATGGGCTGGGTGTTGATATTGGCGGCTTTGCCCGCTTTCAACAGGCCTTCGGCGTATTCGGCTGAGTGAATCGAAGCAAACGACATCGCCAAGTTTTGCAGGAAGGCCGCATCAACTGCTTTCAGCTTCATGCGGACGGTATATGGATCCACTTTCTCGATCGCGACCAGATTGGTATCCATCGCCATGTCAGAGGCATATGGAAAATCGCTTGGGGCCGCTTTATTGAACGGGAAGTTTTTGTCGGTCAGGCGTTTGAAGGTAAACACCACGTCATCGGCGTTGAATTCACGCGTTGGTTTGAAGTAGCTGGTGGTGTGGAATTTCACGCCTTTGCGCAGGGTGAAGGTGTAGGTCAGGTTGTCGGCGCTGACTTCCCATTTTTCCGCCAGGCCCGGGCGTATTTGCGTTGAGCCAGGGGCAAATTCAACCAGACGGTTGAACATGGTTTCAGCCGAAGCATCAAAGTCGGTGCCGGTCACTTGGCGCGAAGGGTCAAAGCCAGTTGGGCTACCTTCCGAACAATAAATCAGAGTACCGGCCGCGCTGGCAGTACCGGCCAGCAGGGCAACGGCGCTACCCAGAACCCAGTTGCGCATCTTGAAATTCATTTTGCTTTCTCCACAAATGAGGCAAAGACGTGATGTGTTGATGACGTGTTATGCGTATGGCAAGCCTGTTTGTTCTGCGGGCAAGTTGCCCGCGGCCTGATTGCACTGCAATGTAGGCGGTTTTTTTGAGGTTTGCCTCAGCATCCTAGTGAGGGCGCGCACGGCAAAACATTCGGTAAATCCCTCACTGATCAGGTAGTTAGCGCGGGCTACAGTTGCGCCAAAGTGGGGGTGTGAGCAGTACAGTTGGGCGGGTGGGCAGGAATGCGGTGGTTACAGAATACAGAAAAAGCTTTAGTTTCAGCGCCTTGCGTGGCGCTGCTGTGCCTGCCAAAACGAGCTAGAGCTATGTCTTGACAGGCGGTGCTTTGTATGAAATTTCTAATATTCCCTATCTTAGGGATTTCAGCAATACGCGCGCTTCGCGGCCATGTTGTTGCGTTAATACGGCAGCAGTTTCGCTTTGCATGACCACGCGGCCGTTTTGCAGCAGCTGCGCCTGCACTACGTACTGCAGTTTGGGATTGATGGCCGCCGGGTCAAAGCGCAGGGTGAGCGGGATGGGGTTGCCGCGCTCCAGCACGCGCTCTTGCACCGCAATGCGTTGCCCCAGCCCTTGGCCACTGAGCTCGCGCAATTCCACCCTTTGCAGCGCGCCGGGGCGCAAATTACGTTCCAGCCAGCTGGGAATGACGGTGACGGTTTCAACCGCCCGATTGACCACCACGCCATACATTGAAAATGCTTGCCGCAATTCGGCTTCGGTCAGGCGCAAAGCCTGTAGGCGTGCTTCTTCTGGGGTATTGGCTGCGAATGTAGATGGTAGTTTGATTTTGGCGTAATACACCCGCTGGGTATCGGTGCCCAGCGCTATGCTGTCGGCCGGGCCATTGGGCAGGGGGCTGACCACACCAGGATAAACCGTGAGCGTCAGTAGCGGGCTGCGGCGGCCATCGGCGGCTTGATACCAATAGCTCAGGCGTTGCAGGGCGCCTACCGCATCGGCGGGTAGCTCGCTGCCCGATGCAGCGGTGAGTTTCACTTCTTGCGCTAACCAGCGCTCGGGGGGCACAAACACAATCCCGCTGGCGGCGTCGCGCACCGGGTTGACTGGCTCATCTTGCGGGGCTGGGCGGCAATCGCTGCCCAGTGGCTGCGCGTGGTGAAACAGGCTGAGCGTTTGTTCGGTACTGTGAAGCCGATATTCGCCATCGCTAAATTCGCCCGCAGCAGTGCTGGCGAGGTTCAAGCGGCTGCCGTCTTTCACCGGTTGATACAGGCCGCGCAACAGGCGCACGCCATTAGGCTGGTGCTGTAATTGAAAGACTTCGCCTTCGGCGCAGCGGTAAATGGCTTCCGCGGGCAGTTGGGCCCAGCTTGGTGCGGCCAGCAGCAAGCTGGCCCAGAGTAAACAGGTTTTCATCGGCGTATCCAATAGGGCGCTTAAAAGCGGACGTCGGGCAGCGGGGCGGCTGGGGTTTGCAGCAGGCTGCGCGGGATAATCAATATTTGCAGTAGTTTGCGCACAGGCGGCTCGCCGTGCAGCACGATTTCGCTTAATTCGATGGTTTGCTCATCGCCCATGCCACTGTCGATCACGCCCAGCGGGTCGACCGCCAGCGTTTCGGTTTGCAGGGTAAGTAAATCGGGTGTGGCGGCCAGCTCGGCGATTAGCCGCTCGCACTGGGCATCGGGGCTGCGGGCGCTGGCATTGGCCTGCAGCTGGGCCGTGAGCTCGGCAATTCGTGCTTGTTGCTTGTCGTAGTCGGCGCTGTGCGGGCTGGCCATGCGCAGCATGGTGCGGGCATTCAGCAGTGCTTCTTCCAGGGCTTGTTTTTCCTGCCCCAGCTGCGTGAGCGCGAAGCTGGCTTGTTGCGCCACGACTTCCAGTAGCCGGCGCGGGCCCGCTGCCTGCAAGGCGGCGAGCGATTCCACCGCGCTGCTGATCCGGTAATGAGCAAACTGCAGTCGCTGTTGCGCGACATCTTGGCGAATCTGCCCGCCTTCTTCCACCATGCCAAAGCTGTGTTTGCGCTGAATATCGGCGGTAAACACCACCACGGTTTCATCGGCCAGCGGATGCGCGGCAAACCAGGCATGCAGGGCGGGATGCTCGCCAATCAGCTCGCCCATCCGGGCCGGATTGGCAAACAGTAATTGCAATAGCCGGTGCTGGCGCCAGTGTTCGTTATCCAGCCGCAGCGCTGGCGGCCATTGGGCAGTAAAGCGGGCGGCGTGTTCTTCGGCCCAATGCACATACGGCCCAAGGCGTTGCTGGTATTTGCGCGCTAATTTCACCTGCGGCGCAGCCAGCTCGACCAGCTGATCAATCAGAGCCGGGTCGGCGCTGGGCGGGGCGGGGGTGCGCCCCAGCCATTGTTTGAAGATGCCCAGCATGTTTACGGATTGAGCTCGTACAGCGTGGCTTCGTCGGGCGGCGTCAGCGCTTTCACTACCTGCGCGGGGTTGCCCAGCACCAAAGAGCATGGCGGCACATCGCGGGTCACCACGCTGCCAGCACCAATCACGCAATGATCGCCGATCGTGACGCCGGGGCAGATGATGGCGCTAGCGCCAATCCAGACATTCTGGCCGATGCTGATCGGCTTGGCCCAGAAGGCCCAGCGTTGGCGCTCGGTAGGGTCGACCGGATGCGTGCCGGTCTGAATTTGCACATGGGGGCCGATCAGGGTGTGGTGGCCAATCGTAATCGGCGCAGCGGCGGCGATTTCCACCCCGTGATTGATAAACACTTTGCGCCCCAGCCGGATCAGCTGACCACCCACGATATTGAGCTTGCCTTGGAAAATAACTTCTTCCGCTTCGGCAAAAATCTGCCGCAGCAGGGCATTTTTTTCGTCTTTTTGTTCGTAGCTGAGCGCGTTGTACTGGGCAATCAGGGCAAATTCGGCTGACAAGTTGCGTTTTCCGATGTCGTTAAAGCCAAATTTCACCGTTTCAGCGGTCATGCCAGCCTCCCATTAGAATTTTGTGATATAGGTTATAGTTGTTGTCCTAAAGTATAAGCCAACTAAGCTTGTAAGACGGGTGAATTTTTACCACCAGAGAGGGAGCATAAGCATGAATAACTGGGGTGTGAAAACACGATTAATGGCCGGATTTGGCTTGGTGCTGGGCTTGTTGGTGGTGCTGACGGCTGCGGCTTTGTATAGCTTGCAGAGCATCAGTGGCAAGATCGAAGAGCTGGTGGGTGAGCGCTATCCGGCGGTGGTGGTGACGCAGGACCTGATTATTCAGGCCTATAACACCGATCTCTTGTTCCGCAATGCGGCGCTGGCCGAAAATTTTGAAGAGATGGAAAAGATCATCGCCGTGATCACCCAAGAGGCTGATCAGGAAGAGGCGGCGATTGCCAAACTCAAAGCCATGCCACTGGATGCGCAGGCGAAAACGCTACTGGCCGAAGTGGAGCGCGCCAATGCGGCAATGGATAAGCAAAAAGCCACGCTAATCAGCCAGCTGAAACTCGACCGTGCGGTGGGAGCGACCTTTATCAACACCACCTACGCCAAGGTGAGTAATGAATATCGCAATGCGGTGCTGCAACTGGGCAAACAGCAGGGCGAAATGATGGAGCAGGGCAAGGCCAGTATGGGCCGTACCAGCGGCGCCGCCCACACCGTGATTGTGGTCACGGCCATCATCGCGATTGTGGCGGGCCTAGTATTTGCGGCGCTGATTGCCAATCAGGTGATTGGCTCACTGGCGACGGCCAGCAGTGTGGCCGAGAAAATCGCGGCTGGCGATCTCACCCACGATTGGCGGGCGCAGCGCATTGGCAAAGATGAAATCGGCGTGTTGCTGGGCGCGCTGAAAAAAATGCAGGATAACCTCACCCAGATTATCCGGCAGATTCGCGACAATGCCCAAGATGTGGCCGGCACGGCTCGCACCTTGAGCCAGGCCTCGCAGCAAATTCATGGCGGTACTGATGCGCAATCGGCGGCTGCCAGCAATATGGCCGCCGCGGTGGAAGAAATGAGCGTCAGCATGGATCAGGTGGCGCATAACTCGGTTGATGCCGAGCAGCGGGCTCGCGATGCTGGCCAGCAAGCGCAAGTCGGTAGCCAGGATGTGGTGGCAGCCACACGCGAAATGCAGGCGATTTCGGGCGAAGTGAGCGGTGCGGCGCAGCAGATTACTGAGCTGGGCCAACGCATCGAAGAAATCGGCAGCATTGTGGTGGTGATTAAAGATGTGGCCGACCAAACCAATTTGCTGGCGCTCAATGCCGCAATTGAAGCGGCGCGCGCCGGCGATATGGGCCGCGGCTTTGCGGTGGTGGCCGATGAAGTACGCAAGCTGGCCGAGCGCACTACGCAATCCGCCACGCAGATTACCTCGATGGTGAATGCGATTCAGTCTAGCGCCGGCGATGCCGTGGCACGGATGAGTAATGGCACTCGCCGGGTCAGCGAAGGGCTGCAATTGGCCAATCAGGCGAGCGATAGTATTACCCGCATCAACGACAGCAGCAGCAGCGTAGTGGAGTCGGTATTTGGGATTAGCGAGCAGGTACAGGAGCAGCGGGCGGCGGCGCGCGATATTGCGGTCAATGTCGAGCAAATCGCGCAAATGGCCGAAGAAAACTCGGTGGCGGTGCGCAATATGGTCGATTCGATCAGCCGGCTGGAGAATATGTCCAGCCAGCTTGCGCAAACTGTGCAACGTTTCCAGGTGATCTAAGCGCTCTGCAACTCTCGCAGCAATAAAAAACCGCGCTACGGCGCGGTTTTTTATTGGGTGGCGTTACGGGCAACGCTGACGACTAGCCATAGCGCATAATCGACGCCGCCACCTGATCCAGCGCGATCAGCTCTTTGGTCGCGCCCAGCCGCACGGCTTCTTTAGGCATGCCAAAGACCACACAGCTGGCCTCATTCTGGGCATAGGTCATGGCGCCGCAATCGAACATCTCGCGTAGACCTTTGGCACCATCGTCGCCCATGCCGGTCAGGATATAGCCCACCGCATTGCGCCCGGCGGCATTGGCGGCCGAGCGAAATAGCACATCCACCGAGGGGCGATGGCGTGTCACTAGCGGGCCATTCACCACATCTACAAAATACTGCGAACCGGCGCGCTGCACCACCAGATGCTTGCCGCCAGGGGCGATCAGCGCCAGCCCCGGTTGCACCCGATCACGCGGGCGCGCTTCCCGTACTTCGATTTCACACAGGCCATTCAGGCGCTGGGCGAAGCTGGCGGTGTATTTTTCCGGCATGTGCTGCACGATCACAATGCCGGGGCAATTGCGTTTTAGTTTGGGCAGAATGGCTTCCAGCGCCTGCGTCCCCCCGGTGGAGGTGCCAATGGCGATCAGCTTTGGCGTCACCGGCAGGCGCGCGAGCGGATCGGGCCGCGGCAAGATGGCATCGGCATCGAGCTTGGGCGCGTTCAGGCGCTCATTCATGGCCAGATGCGTCATACACACGCTCCGACAAAATAATCACGGACTAGGGCAACCCGCATGCTGGGATCGATGGCTTGCGCCGCTTTAAATAGAGGTGCTTTCGTGATAGCAGATTCAGCCTTGTGGCGCTGCAAAACCATCGACATCCTTAATCCTTTTTATTCACCAGGCTGACGCCAAACAGCACTACCGCGGCCCCCAGCCATTGCAAAGGGGTGAGCACTTCGCCCAAGATGCCCAGCCCGAAGATAATCGTCAGCACCGGCCCAAAGCTGCCGATCAGCGCCGTTTTCGCGCCGCCAATGCGCTGCATGGCCGCACTGGTGGCGTAGATCGGTAACACGGTCGAAAACAGCGCCATCAATAAGCCATAGCCCCACACCGGCGCGGGCTGCTGCAAATCGCTCCATGGGCGGGTGAGGGCAAAATGCGCCACGATCGCCAGGCAAGACACGCCCAGCGCCAATTCGGTAAAGCGCATGCTGCCCACCGCCTGAATCACCCGCGGGCTGAAACTCATATACAGCGCAAAAGTGGTCGCACTGAGCGCCACGCACAGCACGCCAAACCAGTCGGCGCGGGCGTGATACAAATCTGGCCCCAATACCAGCACAATGCCCAAATAGGTCACCAGCATCACCAGCCAGATGCGGCCGGGAATGCGGCTTCGTTGCAGCGCGGCGCTGATCAGCACGGTGAGGGTGGGATACAGGCACAAGATCAGCCGCTCCAGACTGGCGCTCACCGTTTGCAAGCCAATGAAATCGAGCAGGCTAGACAGGTAATAACCCACTACGCCCAAGGCAATAAGCCATAGCTTCTGGGGTATGGTTAGCGGGGCGCCGGTTTCTGTGCGCCACAGGCGGATACCTGCCAGCAGTACCACCGAGAGAAACATGCGGATCGTCACCATGGTGACAGCATCCACGCCGTAGCGATAAGCCAGCTTGGCAAAAATGGCCTTGGCGGCAAAACCGGTCGAGGCCAGCAAAGCCAAAATAAAACCGACTTGGGCGGGGCGGAAAGACACGGACAATTGCGGCATACAGAGCTCCTTAAGCGAAACAACCGCGTCGGGAGTGGGGCAGGTGGCCGGCGCGGTCAGGGTGACAAGCGCGTGGCCACAGCATGGGCGAGCGCTAGCGTGCGAGCACGGCTAGCCAAGCTGCTGCGTGGGCGTGAAGGGCAATAATGTAAGTGCTATGAGCTTTCATACCTTCATCTTGCCTGCGCGGGGCGTAAGGCGTCAATTGGGTGAACTGTAACGAGTTGTTGGCCAGCCAACTGGATTTGCCGACCGCCCCACCGGCAGCGCACAATGCCGTTTTCCCTATTCGGATCTTGCGCATGCGCTGGTGGCACGATATCTCACTCTCTGCCGTGGTGGCGGGGCTGGTTACGGTGTTGGTGGGTTTTACTAGCTCGGCCGTGATTGTGTTTCAGGCAGCGCAGGCCTTAGCGGCCACGCCAGCGCAAACGGCGTCTTGGATGTGGGCGCTGGGGCTGGCGATGGGCCTCACCTGTATTGGCTTATCGTTGCGCTACCGCGTGCCGGTGGTGACGGCGTGGTCAACGCCCGGTGCGGCGCTGCTGGTGACGTCGGTGTCGGGCATCAGCCTGCCGGAAGCGGTGGGCGCGTTTATGCTCTGTGGCGCGCTGATTGTGCTGGTGGGGGTAACGGGCTGGTTTGAACGCGCGATGCAACGGGTGCCGATGAGTCTGGCCTCGGCCATGCTGGCCGGGGTGTTGCTGAAATTTGGCTTGGGCGCTTTTCAGGCGCTGGGCACGCAATTGGCCTTGGGCTTGAGTATGTTGGCGGCCTATTTGCTGCTGCGCCGCTGGCAGCCGCGCTATGCTATTCTGGGGGTATTGCTCGCTGGCGTTATTTGCAGTGCGCTACAGGGACAGTTACATCTGGGGGGTATGCAGCTGGCGCTGGCGCAGCCAGTGTGGGTAAGCCCTAGCCTGAGCTGGTCGGCTGTGGCCAGCGTGGCCTTACCGCTGTTTATGGTGACCATGGCCTCGCAAAACATCCCCGGCGTGACGGTGCTACACGCCAATGGTTTCCGCCCGCCGATTTCGCCGATTATTAGCTGGACGGGCCTCACCACCATCGTGCTGGCGCCCTTTGGTGCATTTGCTATCAATCTGGCCGCGATAACGGCCGCCATTTGCATGGGCAAAGATGCGCACGAAGCGCCCGAAAAACGTTATGTGGCGGCGGTGGCAGCCGGGGTGTTTTATCTGCTGATCGGGATATTTGGCGCCACGGTGGCGGCGCTGTTTGCGGCCTTGCCGGCGGCCTTGATTATGATCGTGGCCGGTTTGGCGCTGCTGAATATCATCGGCAATGGCCTAGCGCTGGCGATGCGCGATGATCTGCACCGCGAAGCGGCGATGGTGACTTTTCTGGTCACCGCTTCGGGTCTGACGGTATTTGGGATTGGCTCGGCCTTCTGGGGCTTGCTCGCCGGCGGCGTGGCGGCGCTGGTGCTGCGCAAGAAAGCCTAAGTCGCAGCGAGCAACACGCTCTGAATTAGCCGATAGGCCAAGCTATAGCGGCTGGGCAGCTCGGGCAGGGCGCTGAGCGGATACCATTGCGCGTCTTCGATCTCGCCGGGCTGACAGCGGATATCACCCCCGGCATAGTCGGCCACAAAGGCCAGCATCAGCGAATGTGGAAACGACCAGCTTTGGCTGCCAAACCAGCGCAGATGGCGAATCCGCACGCCCACTTCTTCCAGCACCTCGCGATGCGCGCATTGCTCCAGGCTTTCGCCGGGCTCCACAAAGCCGGCCAGCGCGCTATACACGCCGGGGCGAAAGCCGGGTGAGCGGGCGAGCAAGAGCTCGGTTTGGCCGGCCACTTCGCGGCGAATCAGTACCATCACCGCCGGCGACACGCGTGGCCATACCCGATGCCCGCAGGCCGGGCAGCCGCAGGCCACTTCCTCCGCCAGCGGCGTGGTGGCGTGCCCGCACACCCCGCAGTGCTGGTGAGTGCGGTAGAAGGTAGCAATCTGGCTCGCCCGCCCCGCCAATAGCCATTCATCCTCGCTGAGCCGACCGTAACTGGCGCGCAACTCGAGGGCTTCTAGGTCCGCCGGGATGGCTGTAGTTGCCGGCCATTGCGCCAGCACCACCGGCCGCTGTTGCCAGTAACCGATGATCTGCGCCCGCTCGGGCGCGGCGAGGTGGGCCAACGCGCTGGCGGTGGGCAAACCTTCGGCACTGCACAGCAGGGTATCGCCCTGTAGGGCAATGATGATGTGCTCTGGCAGTAGATGCGTAATGGGAGTATGTGCGGGCTGAAAATCGTCGGGCAGCATGGGCAGGCTCGCAAGGGCGGCGGGGCAAGGTGAATCAGTGTACCAAGCGCGGCCGGGGCTGTGGCAATGTTGCTGCCGGCTGTGGCTTGTCATACTAAGTTCATCTGCTTTAAACACATTTGTCATCTACGGCACTTAAGATTGCCGCCATTGCCCCGCCCGCTCTGGGCGATCGTTCCGACTGATTGAGAGATAACAATGAAACGTTCTGCCCTGCTGGCCCTGGTGGCCTTTGCTGCTTTGAATACCGCTCACGCTTCAGACGCTTGCGTATGGGGCTGCTTGGCGATGAAAGCCAAGGCCGCAATCGATGCTGATCCAGCACTGAAAAAATTCGATATCCAAGTTAAAGCCACCGACACTTATGACGTAAAACTGTCTGGCTCAGTGGATGAAGGCGAGCAAATGGCTCAAGCCGGTATGCTGGCTGAAGGCATCAAAGGCGTGAAATTTGTCTTCAACGACATCATGCCGAAAAACTAAGCCTACCCCGCTTAGCCGACCAAAACCCGCCGCTGGCGGGTTTTGTTTTTGCGCGGCGCTCGCGCGCACTCAAGCGCAGCCGCGCCGCGCCGATGTATGATGGCGAGCTATTTTTATCTGGCCCCGTCTGCCATGAGTCAATTCGAAGCCAAACAATGGGTGCGCCTGCGCCGCGATCATCTGCAAACCTATGCCCCGGCCACGGCCCGTCTGCTGGATGGCCGCAAGGGCAAGGTGCTGGATGTGTTTATTCCGCTGGGCAAAAAAGAAGCCCTGGTGAAGGTTTACTGGACACCACGCCGCCCCGGTGAAAAAGAGCTGGTGCTGGAGCACCCCGAAGCCGAGCTGGAACGGATTGTCGGCTAGGTATTGCGCCAGGTGGCTGATTTGATAAGCGCTAGCGAGCAATACCCCTCGAAAGACCTCGCCCCATGGTCAGTGTATGTATTGCGCTGCCGCGGCGGGCGGCTCTATACCGGCATCGCCATTGATGTGGCGCGCCGGCTGGCCCAGCATCAGGCCGGCACCGGCGCCAAATTCACCCGTGCCCATCCACCCGAAGCTCTGTTGCGCAGCTTGCCCTGTATTAGCCGCAGCGTGGCGCTGAAGCTTGAATACGCCATCAAGCAGCTCAGTGCGGCGCAAAAACAGCGCTGGCTGGCCGGCGCTGCTGCGCCATTTGCGGCGCGATTTCAGCAAAATAGCGAGGGTATCTGGCTAGAGGTCAGTATAGATAGTGCACTAGAGGAAATACCCGCTAGCGTAGCTCCGCCTTCATGCTGTTAATGGCGGCCTGGCCTTCGCTACTGAGCAAGGGCGCGAGCTGGCGGTAGCTAATCACCGCGTTATTGGTGCAGGCGAACATGGCGTGCGGCAAATAGGGCATAAACGCGAGCCCGTTGGCGGTGGGGTAGACATCCCAGCTCTCGGTCTCGTCGCCGACCGATTCGCAGCCTTCTTGTTGTACCTCTGCCCAGGCTTGGCTTAGCAGCCGGCGGAGTGGTGCTTCGATTTTGAACAACTGCCCGTCTTGCCGCACGGCTTTGGCATTGAGCCAGCGCCACACCTCCACCGGCTTGGCCTGCCCGCGGCGATAGGTTTGGTAGCTGGTGCCGTAATTGGGGTGGGCGCCGCCGCAATAATCGCCGCTATTGTTTTCTTCAACATACCAGCTGGCGGTAATCAGTTCGGGCCGGGAGGTGCGGCTTAGATAGCCTTGCTGCCCATGATACAGCTGGGTATAGCGGATGCATTCGGCCTGCTCTTTGGCGTCGGCCAGCAGGCGGGCGCGCACCTCGGCGGTGAGCGTGGGCGTGTCGCCCGGTTTGGCGGCAACCACGATGCGGCGTAATTCATTGTCGCTATCGCTGCCTGCTAGCCACACTTGCAAATAGCTTTGCCCGTGCCATTGGGCGAGTTTGCTCTTGAATTTGGGGGGAGTTTCCAGCGCGGCATTAAACGCATCGCTCAGGCAGGGCTCGGCACCGTTAAAGGCCACTCGCTGTAGCTCAATGGCAAGGCTTTTGCCCTTGAGCTGCCATTGCCCGCGCAAGACGCCATCGCTGCCCACGGCCACCGCTTGCCAGCGTGCGCCGCCTTCTCCTTCTTGCCAGCGGCTTGGGCTTTGGGGGTGTTCATCTTGCGCTTGCAGCTGAATTGGATTGAGGTGCTTGTGGTAGTAATACAGCCCCAGTGGCGGATCATTATCGCCCTGCAGGCAGGCCGTGACCGGATAGCTGCCCACTTGGCCGCGCCACACGCCGTGCCAGCAGGGGGTGGCGGCAGCGCTAGCGGCGCTCAGTGTGGCGAGCAAGCAGAGGGTAAACAGGCGGCGGGTATGCAACATGATGACTCGAGCGCAGTGGGTGAGTCGCCATGATGGCAAACAACGGCTCGCCCCGTCATATGCAGGCAGGCCGTTGTTGCAGATCTGTGGGGTGTGGGGGCGCCTTAATCGTCCGCCGGCAAGTCGGCTGGGGTTTCCAGGGCGCGAATGGTTTGGCGCAAATACACCACCAGTAATAAGCCGGGGATAGCCACCAGCGCCGAAAACACAAAGAAATGCGCCCAGCCCAAGGCCAACACCAGATAGCCCGACGCCGGCCCGACATACACGCGGCCAAAAGCGGCCAGTGCCGAGAGCAGGGCAAACTGGGTGGCGGTAAAGCGTGGATTACACAAGCTCATCAAGAGCGCGACCGCCGCCGTGGTGCCCATGCCGCCGGCGAGGTTTTCACCGCCAATCGCGGCGTACAGCAGCAACAGGTCCGGCGCGCCATGCAGGGCGATAATCCAGTACCCTAGATTGGTGAGAGCCTGCAGCACCCCAAACACCAATAGCGCGCGATACAAGCCCCAGCGCAGCATCAACACCGCGCCGGCAAAACCGCCGACGATGGTGGCGATCATGCCGAAGACCTTATTGGCCGAGCCGATCTGGCTTTTGACATAGCCCATATCCAGCAGGAATTTGGTCGATAGGCTGCCGGCAAACGCATCGCCCAGCTTATAGCCCACCACCAGCAGCAAGAGCCAGAGCGCGCCGCGGCGGGTGAAAAATTCGTGCAGCGGTTCGAGCACCGCTTCGCGCAGCGACTGCGGTGGCCGTGGCAGGCCGGTGGGCTCGGGCGCAAGCAAGGTCACCAGCGCCATGCCGGCCATAATGGCCGCCATCGCCCAATAGGTGTGCTGCCAGCTCAAAATGCCATCGGCCAGAATCAGCGCCAATGCGCCGGACGTGAGCATGGCCATGCGGTAGCCAAACACCCCCACCGCCGCGCCAGCGCCGCGCTCGGTTTGTTGCAGGGTTTCGGTCCGGTAGGCATCGATCACCACGTCTTGGGTGGCGGAGAAAAACGCCACCAGCACCGCCAACACCGCAAAAGTGGCCAGATGGGTTTGCGGGTCGAGCCCGCCCATGGTGGCAATCGCGCCAGCCAGCGCCAGTTGGGTGAGCAACATCCAGCCGCGGCGGCGGCCCAGGAGCGGCAGTGGAAAGCGATCAATCAGCGGCGCCCAGAGAAATTTCCAGGTGTAGGGCTGCCCCACCAGAGTAAACCAGCCGATGGTTTTCAAATCCAGCCCGGCATCGGACAGCCAGGCTTGCAGGGTGGAGCCAGTGAGTGCCAGCGGCAAGCCGGAGGCAAAACCCAGAAACATCGCCGCAGCAATGCGGCGATTGGTAAAAACGGCCAGATAATGACTGAGCTGCATGGGGTATTGCCTTAGGGGCTATTGTTATTGAGATGTATGGCTTGATACCTGGCTGGGTATCGGTTTAGAGCGGGTAGTCGTAATCGACAATCAGCGGCGCATGATCGGAAAACTTCTCGTCTTTATAAATACTGGCCGCGCGCGCGGTGGCCGCCAGCGCCGGGGTAGCGATCTGATAATCGATG
This sequence comes from Chitinibacter tainanensis DSM 15459, assembly GCF_000429785.1. Lineage (GTDB taxonomy): Bacteria > Pseudomonadota > Gammaproteobacteria > Burkholderiales > Chitinibacteraceae > Chitinibacter > Chitinibacter tainanensis. The sequence goes on along the minus strand of NZ_AUCN01000001.1, from coordinate 63,518 downwards.
CGCCAGCCCACGTCTTTGGCATAGGCTTGGCCGCGATTGCTCCACCAGGTGTAGCCGGGGATTTCGGGATACAGCGTGCGCCAGGTATCGACCCAGCCGCTGGCCAGTAATTGGGTCAGCCACGCGCGCTCTTCGGGCAAGAAGCCCGAATTTTTCAGATTGCCTTTCCAGTTTTTCAGGTCGATTTCATTGTGCGCGATATTCCAGTCGCCCATGATGATCACATCGCGACCGGATTCGCGCAGCTCGTTTAGCCGTGGCCAGAAGCGCTCGAGAAAACTGAATTTGACATCCTGTCGCTCTTCCGACGACGAACCCGACGGCAGATACAGCGACACCACCGAGAGATTGCCAAAGCGCACTTCCAGATAGCGGCCTTCGGCATCGATATCGGCAATACCCAGCCCGGTAATCACCGCATCGGGCTCGCGGCGGCAATACAGGCCCACGCCGCTATAGCCTTTTTTCTCGGCGTAATGGAAATAGGCGTGAAACCCGGCCGGGGTATGCTCGGGCTTGATATCCGCCGCTTGGGCTTTTAATTCCTGCACGCCGACTACGTCCGCGTTCTGGCCCTCAAGCCAGGTGAAAAAACCTTTGCTGGTGGCCGAACGGATGCCGTTCAGGTTGGCAGAAATGATGCGCACGCGGCGATTCCTTGTTCAAATCAATGATATGCTTCTAGCTTGTATTGTGATTTACGAATTAGGACTATCCCATGAGCGACTTCCGTCAGGACTTCATCCGTTTCGCAGTAGAGCAAAAAGTGCTCTGTTTTGGCGATTTTATCACCAAAGCCGGCCGCAACTCGCCGTACTTCTTTAATGCGGGACTGTTTAGCGACGGGGCATCAGTGGGCGAGCTGGCGCGTTTTTACGCGCAGGCGGCTATCGCCTCTGGGGTGGAGTTTGATGTGCTGTTTGGGCCAGCCTATAAAGGCATTGTGCTGGCTTCGGCGACGGCCGTGGCGCTAGCGGGCGCGGGGCGCAATGTGCCCTTTGTGTTCAACCGCAAAGAAGCCAAAGACCATGGCGAAGGCGGCGTACTGGTGGGCGCGCCACTCAAGGGCCGCGTGATGATTATTGATGATGTGATTTCAGCGGGCACTTCGGTGCGCGAGTCGGTCAATCTGATCCGCGCGGCCGGGGCTGAGCCGGTTGGGGTGCTGATTGCGCTGGATCGCATGGAGCGCGGTCAGGGGAGCCTGTCAGCAGTACAGGAAGTCGAGCAACAATTCGGCATGCCGGTTATTCCTATTGCATCTTTGCAAGATTTGCTGGCATTTCTTGCTGATCAGCCCGGAATGACTGAGAATCTGGCGAAAGTTCAACAATACCGTGCCCAATACGGTGTTTAAAAGATAGGTAATCAAGCGGCCATGATGCGTGGGTGTTTACTGGCAGTTTTATTGATGTGTGCCTGGCCAGTCGCCGCCGGCACCGTATATCGCTGGGTGGATGAGCACGGCAAGGTGCAATTCAGCGATAAACCCCCGTCTGGCCAAAGCCGCGACCTCACCACGCTGGATAAATCCGGCCGCTCGCGTAGCAGCGGTGTGATGAGCGAGGCCGAGCGCGCCGCGGAGCTGGAACGCCAGCGCGCGCAGATCGAGCAGCGGCGCAAAGATAAAGCACTGCTGCAGTCATTCTCTTCGCCGGATGAGATTGATTTATTGCGCGATCGCCAGCTCGAGGCGCTGGCCGCCGGCCAGCAAACCAACCGCCTGCGTATTCAAACTATTCAGGAGCGCAATAAAAAGCTGCAAACGCAAGCTGAGCGCTTCCAGAAGCAAAAAAAACCGTTACCTGCCGATTTACAAGCACAACTTGATCAAAATCGGGATGAAATCCAAGTAATTGAGCAATTATTGCAGCAGCAGGATCAGGAAGCGGTGAAAATCCGCCAGCGGGCCGAGTCCGACAAAGCCCGCTTTATCCAGCTGCGCAATTTTGCGCCCAATTAAGTCGGTAAGGCCCGCTACGTAAGGGTTTTACGGTGTTGGTGGCCATCCGGCAGGCTGGCACACTGCGGTTCAAAATAATCTGTGAAGAACGAGATGACAGCACAAACTCAAGCCCGAATTGTTCTTGGTATTGATATTGGCGGCACCGGCATTAAAGGTGCGCCGGTCAATCTGCAAACCGGTGAGCTGGTGGCCGAACGCCACCGAATCGACACCCCGCAGCCCGCCACGCCCGAAGCGGTGGGGCAGGTGGTGAAACAGATCGTCGAGCATTTCAACTGGCAAGGCCCGATTGGCTGTACCTTTCCAGCGATTGTGCACAATGGCGTTACCCTGTCGGCCGCTAATGTGGATAAAAGCTGGGTGAACGCCCCGGCGCAACAGATTCTGGCCGATGCCACCGGTTTGCCACTGATTGTGCTGAATGATGCCGATGCTGCGGGCCTGGCCGAAGTAGTGTTTGGCGCGGCTAAAGGCCGCAGTGGCAAAACCATCGTGATTACGCTGGGTACCGGCATTGGTAGCGCGCTGATCGTTGATGGTCAGCTGATTACCAATACCGAATTTGGGCATCTGATTTTCCCGAAAGACACCATTGCCGAGAAATATTGTTCGGCCAAAGTGAAGGAAGATCTCGACCTGAAATGGAAAGACTACAACCCTCGCCTGAATGCGTATCTGGAGCACATTCAGCTGCTGTTCTCGCCTGATCTGGTGATCATTGGTGGTGGGATCAGTAAAAAGGCCGATAAATTTATTCCCGAAATGCAAAACCTGCGTTTCGAGCTGGTGGCGGCCACACTGAAAAATGAAGCCGGCATCGTCGGCGCGGCGCTGGAGGCGGCCAAGCATTTTAAAGTGTAGGTATGGCTGGCAAGTGATTGTCCTGTAAGCCTTTCTGACCAATACCCCGGCATGGCCGGGGTTTTGTTTTTTGGGCTTGGTGCGGGCAAGGGCTCGCTGGTGGTCTGCTGGCCTGATACCCACGCGACCCATTAAGGCCCTCATGCCAGATTTGCATGCTGCGATGAAAATCATTCCTGCTGACTCAAGTGCCTGTTTTGCCGTAGAATATTGCCCCTTTACCGTAGTTTGAGGCCCAGTGCCATGCTTTATCCTGTTCGATATGATGTGATTGTGGTCGGTGGTGGTCACGCCGGCACCGAAGCCGCGCTCGCCAGTGCGCGGATGGGGCGTAAAACCCTGTTGCTGACCCACAATATCGAGACACTGGGCCAGATGAGCTGTAACCCGTCGATTGGCGGCATTGGCAAAGGCCATCTGGTAAAAGAAGTGGATGCGCTGGGCGGCGCGATGGCGCTGGCCACCGATATGGGCGGCATTCAATTCAAAACGCTCAATTCCAGCAAAGGCCCCGCTGTGCGGGCAACCCGGGCGCAGGCCGATCGCGTGCGTTACAAGGCGGCGATTCGCGGCATGCTGGAAAATCAGGAAAATCTCGATATTTTCCAGCAGGAAGTCAGCGATCTTTTGCTGGAAGGCGATAAAGTCACTGGCGCCGTAACGCAAATCGGCATTCGTTTTTCCGCCAGCGCCGTGGTGCTGACGGCGGGTACCTTTTTGGGCGGCAAGATCCACGTTGGGCTGGAAAACCACGTTGGCGGTCGCGCGGGCGACCCGGCTTCGTTAACTTTATCGCAGCGCTTACGTGAGTTACAGCTGCCGGTGGGCCGCCTGAAAACTGGCACTCCGCCGCGAATTGACGGCCGCACGATTAATTTTGCCGTGCTTGAGGCACAACCGGGCGACACGCCCGAGCCGGTATTCTCGGTGCGCGGCCATCGCGGTTTGCACCCGAAGCAACTGCCGTGCTGGATTGCGCACACCAATCTCAAAACGCATGAAATTATCCGCAGCGGTTTTGACCGCAGCCCGATGTTCACCGGCAAAATCGAAGGCGTTGGTCCACGCTATTGTCCAAGTATCGAAGACAAAATCAATCGCTTTGCCGATAAAGACAGCCACCAGATTTTCCTAGAGCCGGAAGGGCTGGATACCAATGAGTTCTACCCGAATGGCATCTCGACCAGTTTGCCGTTTGATATTCAGCTGGCGGCTGTGCAATCGATTCATGGCTTGGAAAACGCGCGCATTCTGCGCCCCGGCTATGCGATCGAGTACGATTATTTCGATCCGCGCGGGCTGAAAAACAGCTTTGAATCCAAAGCAATCGCCGGCCTGTATTTTGCAGGCCAGATTAACGGTACTACCGGCTATGAAGAAGCCGCGGCGCAGGGCTTGTTTGCCGGCTTGAATGCCGCGCTGTATGCCCGCGACGAAGCGCCTTGGTGTCCGGGCCGCGATGAGGCGTATCTGGGCGTGCTGGTGGATGATCTGATCACCCGTGGCGTGACCGAGCCGTATCGCATGTTCACCAGCCGCGCCGAGTATCGCCTGCAATTGCGCGAAGACAATGCCGATTTGCGCCTAACCGAGCATGGCCGCCGCTTGGGGCTGGTAGGTGATGCGCAATGGCAGATGTTCAGCGAAAAACGCGAAGCCATCGAGCGCGAATTCGAGCGGCTGAAATCAACCTGGGCCAATCCGCGGATTTTGGCCGCCCACGAGGCCGAGCGCGTACTGGGCAAAGCGATTGAGCGGGAATACACGCTGGCCGAATTATTGCGCCGCCCCGAAGTCAGCTATCAAAGCCTGATGACGCTCGATATTGCCGGCCCGGGCGTGAGCGATGAGCAAGTGGCCGAGCAGGTTGAAATTCAGGTGAAATACCAAGGTTACATCGAGCGCCAGCAAGACGAAGTGGCCAAGCGCGATGCGCTTGAAAATGTGCCGCTGCCGGCGGATTTCGATTACAGCCAAGTGTCGGGCCTGTCGAAAGAAATTCAGCAAAAACTTACGGCCCAACGCCCGCAAACGCTGGGCCTCGCCTCACGCATTTCGGGCGTGACACCGGCGGCGATTGCGCTGCTGTTGGTATATCTGAAAAAAGCCAAGCTGGCCGCCGAGAAACAAGCCTAAATCAGGAAAAAGCATGAGTAACGGGATTGATCTGGCCGCGAAACTCGCCACGGGCCTCGCTGCGATGGGCTTGGCGATTGGCCCGGCCGAGCAGGAAAAGCTGCTGGCCTATGTGGCCTTGCTGGCCAAATGGAATAAAACCTACAGCCTGACGGCAATCCGCGAACCTGAGCGCATGGTGACGCATCATTTGCTCGATTCGCTGGCACCGCTGCCATTTTTGCCCGCCAGCGCGCTGCGGATGCTGGATGTGGGCTCTGGCTTTGGCACTCCGGGTATTCCGCTGGCGATTGTGCGCCCCGAATGGCAGCTGACCTTGCTGGATTCCAACCACAAGAAAACCACCTTTTTGCGGCAGGCCTTGCTAGAGCTGCAATTGCCGAATGTTACGGTGGTTACGGATCGGGTCGAGGCTTATCAACCCGAGGCGGGCTTTGACATCATCACCTCGCGCGCCTTTGCCGATCTGGGTGATTTTGTGCGCTGGACGAATCATCTGTTGTTGCCAACCGGTGAATGGGCTGCGCTAAAGGGGGTATATCCTCACGAAGAAATCACTCATTTGCCTGCAGATGTATACGTGGTAGGGGTAGATGCACTGCAAGTGCCAGAGCTGGACGCAGAGCGCCATCTGGTACATGTGCGTCGCCAAGCTTAATCCAGCTCAGGCGTTGCGTTTGCGAAAGTAAAACGTCAGCACTGGTGAATGGTCAGCCCAGTCTGCGCTGAAGCGGGTAAACTATCGGCTTTGCTGTACCGACGACACCGTGTCGAGAGATTCTGATGAAAATACTGGCCATCGCAAATCAAAAAGGCGGCGTGGGTAAGACCACCACGGCAGTCAATCTGGCTGCCAGCTTGGCGCATCTGGGGAAAAAGGTGTTGCTGGTGGATCTGGACCCGCAATCGAATGCCACCATGGGCGCCGGCATCGATAAGGCGCGCTTGGCGCATTCGGTGTATTCGCTTTTGATTGGTGAATCAGCGATTCGCGATACCTTGGTTGAATCAGAAACTGGCGGCTTTAGCGTGTTGCCCGCCAATCGCGATCTGGCCGGTGCCGAAGTCGAGCTGGTGGAAGCCGAGGCGCGCGAAGGGCGCTTGAAAGCCGCGCTCAGCGAAGTGGCGGCCGAATACGATTACATCGTGCTCGATTGCCCGCCAGCGCTGAATTTGCTGACGCTCAATGGCCTGGTGGCTGCCGATGCCGTGATGATTCCGATGCAGTGTGAATACTATGCGCTGGAAGGCTTGTCGGATCTGGTAAACACCCTCAAACGCATCAAGCAGCATCTGAATCGCAAGATTGAAATCGAAGGTTTGCTGCGCACGATGTTTGATCCGCGCTCCACCTTGGCCCAGCAAGTCTCTGATCAGCTGGTCAAGCACTTTACCAGCAAGCTGTATCACACCGTCATTCCCCGCAATGTGCGGTTGGCCGAAGCGCCAAGCTATGGGCGCCCCATTTTGGCCTACGACAAATCTTCCAAAGGCGCGCAAGCCTATTTGCAGCTGGCCGAAGAGCTGTTGGCGCGGCATAACGCCCTCGAAGTCGCGCCCGCCATCTAAGGTGAGGCGCGCCCCAACCATTCCGCAAACCTAGACAATAGTGGCCCACCCCGAGGCGGGGAGGGCAGGGATAACAGCATGGCAAGCAAGAAATTCAAAGGCCTAGGCCGTGGCCTTGACGCATTGATGGGTGATACCGCCGCCCAAGACACCCTAAAAACGCTGCCGGTTACGGCATTGCAACCGGGTAAGTACCAGCCCCGCACGCTGATGAATGAAGCGGCGCTGCTGGAACTGGCCGATTCGATCCGGGCGCAGGGCTTGATGCAGCCGGTGCTGGTGCGCGAAATCGCGCCGGAGCGCTATGAAATTATCGCTGGTGAACGGCGTTGGCGGGCCTCGCAACTGGCGGGGCTGAGTGAGATTCCAGCGCTGGTGCGTGAAATCGCCGATGAAGCGGCGCTGGCGATGGCGCTGATTGAAAATATCCAGCGGGAAAATCTCAATCCGCTGGAAGAAGCGATTGGTATTCAGCGGTTGATGGATGAATTTGGTCTGACTCAGGAAGCCGCCGCGCACGCCTTGGGCAAATCGCGCCCGGCGATTGCCAATTTACTGCGCTTGCTAAATTTGGTGGAGCCAGTGCGTGAGTTGCTGCTGGAAGGGCAGCTCGATATGGGCCACGCTCGCGCACTGCTGGGCCTGCCGGCAGAACGCCAGCATGAGGCGGCGCGGCATGTGGTGATCAAGGGCCTCACTGTGCGCGAAGTTGAAGCACTGGTGAAAAAATGGCTCAGCGAGCCCGTGCAAGCACCGATGGCGAATAAACCGGCACTTAAAGCTGAGTGGGAAAGCAAAGCCACGGAACTTGGCGCCCGTTTAGGCACCAAAGTGCAGATTCAGGCCGGCGCGAAGGGGAAGGGGAAAATCACCATCGAGTACCTCGACGAGGCGCAACTGGCCGCATTATTGGCCCAGTTGTAAGTTCGACAGCGGTTTGCACCAAAATGTGGCGAGCTCGGTGCGGCTTGGCTTAAACGATGATTACTCGTTAAAAAAGAAAGGCTTTTGTTTTATCCGTCTGGCATCAAAGCGGGAAAATAAATGCCATGAAGTCAATGTGTAAAATTGACGTAGGGCAAATCTACTCCGTATAATCGCGGGGTTTCGCTTACGGTGAAATGATGGTCAAGACGGCACAAATTCGGGGCGTGATCCGCCTCAAAGTGGCAATTACGATAGTACTCGCCCTCGGCCTGTTCTTGATTTTGGGTCAAAACGAAGCAATTGCAAGTGGTATAGGTGGAATCATCGCCATCGCGGGCAGTCTGTTGTATGCCTTGATCGCCTACAGCGTCAAGTTTGCGCCCGCCGCCGAATTGATGCGTCGCCACTTTGCTGCCGAGATGGCCAAGCTTTTTATGACGTTGCTGAGTTTTGCAGCGTTGTTTGTTGTATACCAGCAAGCCGCCTGGTTGTGGGTGTTCGTAGGTTACCTCGCAGCCGCAAGTGCTTACTGGTTTGGGCTTTTAATTCAATTTGACGGTAAAAAGTAGATCATGGCACAAGATGCAACTAGTTATATCCAGCACCATTTGACCTTTGCCAAATCCGCGAGCGGCGTCCATCTGGATACCTTCTGGATTGCGTTGGTTCTGGGTCTGGCCTTCGTCGCCCTGTTTGCCTACGTGGCAAACAAAGCCACTTCTGGCGTGCCAGGTCGCCTGCAAAACTTCGTTGAACTGATTGTCGAAATGGTCGACACCCAGATCAAGGATGCCTTCCACGCCAAATCGAAAGTGATCGGCCCACTGAGCCTGACCATTTTCTGCTGGGTGTTCCTGATGAACAGCATGGACTTCTTGCCAGTTGATCTGCTGCCTACCATCGCTCAATGGATCGGCCACACTTTCTTTGGCATGGATCCTCATCACGTTTATCTGCGTGTCGTACCTACCGCTGACGTGAACCAGACTTTCGCAATGTCACTGACTGTGATGCTGCTGATCATCGGTTTCTCGATTTCGGCTAAAGGCCTGTTTGGCTGGATCAAAGAGCTGTTCACTGCCCCATTCCACGCCGAAGGCTTGGTAATGACCATCATCCTGATGCCAGTTAACTTCGCGTTCCAATTGATCGAGCTGGCCGCTAAGCCAATCTCTCTGGCACTGCGTCTGTTCGGTAACATGTACGCCGGTGAGTTGATCTTCATCTTGATCGCGCTGCTGCCATGGTGGATCAACTGGGTGCTGGGCGCGCCATGGGCGATCTTCCACATTCTGGTTGTAACGCTGCAAGCCTTCGTCTTCATGATGCTGACCATCGTGTACCTGAGCTTGGCTGTAGAAGACCACTAAGATTTTCGTCCGGTGACGTGTGTCGGTTGGGTGCACGGTGTCGGACAAAGATTTACCCAACCTAGTAACTTTTGATTTAAACCTTAGGAGTATCAAAATGGCTGCACCTGAAGTAATTGCTTCCGTACAAGGCATGACTGTTATCGCTGCTGCGATCATCATCGGTCTGGCTGCGATCGGCACTGCACTCGGTTTCGCAATCCTCGGTGGTAAATTCCTCGAGTCTTCTGCTCGTCAACCAGAAATGATCCCAGTTCTGCAAACTAAACTGTTCATCATCGCTGGTCTGTTGGACGCGATCTCTATGATCGGCGTTGGTGTTGCTATGCTGTACACCTTCAACAACCCATTCCTTGCTGCCCTGACTGCTGCTGCTCACTAATCATTTGATCAGCCTTTAAGGAGGACTTTCAGCGTGGAATTTAATGCATCTCTCATAGGTCAGATGATCACATTCGCGATCCTGATCTGGTTCACGATGAAGTTTGTTTGGCCTCCGCTGACCAAGATGATGGATGAGCGTGCGAAGCGTATCGCCGACGGCCTGGCCGCGGCGGACCGCGCCAAGCAAGATCTCGAAAATGCTGAGAAAAAATCAGCAGATAAACTGCGCGAAGCTAAACAGCAGGCCGCAGAGATCATCGCTCAGGCAGAAAAACGCGCTGCACAACTTGTCGAAGAAGCTAAGAGCAATGCTAAGGCCGAAGGCGAACGCCTGTTGGCCGGCGCTCAAGGTGAAATCGAACAGCAAATCCAGCAAGCCAAAGAATCGCTCCGTCAGCAAGTGGCCACTCTGGCCGTTGCCGGCGCTGAGAAGATTCTGCAGCGTGAAGTAGACGCTGCTAAGCATGCTGACATGCTGTCATCTATCAAAGCGGAATTGTAAGACAGTCATGGCAGAACTTATCACAGTCGCTAGACCCTACGCTGAAGCGGTTTTCCGCTTGGCCAAAGAGAGCAACACGCTTGCTCAATGGTCGGACATTCTCGCCAAGCTTGCGTCCATCGCGAGTAACGACGATGCCCTTGCAGTAGTGGCTAATCCGAAGTGTTCTGCGGCACAGGTTCAGGAGCTCCTCACGGGGCTTCTGGGCGGTGAGGCAAGCGCTGAGGTTAACAACTTCCTGGCAACAGTACTCGAAAATCGCCGCTTTACCACTCTGCCGGCGGTAGCTGCTCTCTTCGAAGAGCTCAAAGCTGCAGATGAAGGTGTGGCGCAAGCACATATCGAGTCTGCTTTTGCTGTGACTGATGCCCAACTGGCCGAACTGACGGCTACGCTCACTCAGCAACTCAAACGCAAGGTTACGGCCGATGTTAGCGTCAACCCCGATTTGATCGGTGGTGTGAAGGTGACCATTGGTGATCTGGTTATCGATGCCTCTGTTCGTGGCAAATTGACCGCACTTGCAACGAGCCTGAAGAGTTAGGAGAAATCATGCAACTTAATCCGTCCGAAATCAGTGAACTGATTAAAGCTCGGATCCAGAATCTGCCTCAAGGCGCACAGTCCAGCACCACTGGTACTGTTGTGTCGGTAACTGATGGTATCGTGCGCGTGCACGGCCTGTCAGAAGTTATGCAGGGCGAGATGCTGGAATTCCCTGGCAATACCTACGGTCTGGCGCTCAACTTGGAGCGTGACTCAGTAGGTGCCGTAATTCTGGGTGACTACAAACACATCGTCGAAGGCGACGAAGTGAAATGTACCGGCCGTATTCTGGAAGTTCCAGTTGGCCGCGAATTGGTAGGCCGCGTAGTGAATGCGCTGGGTCAGCCAATCGATGGTAAAGGCCCTCTGGGTACCGACAAATTTGCACCAATCGAGAAAATTGCTCCTGGCGTAATTGCACGTCAGTCAGTTGCTCAACCAATGCAAACCGGTATCAAATCAATCGACACCATGGTGCCGATTGGTCGTGGTCAGCGTGAGCTGATCATTGGTGACCGTCAGACCGGTAAAACTGCCGTTGCTCTGGATGCGATCATCAACCAGAAAGGCACTGGCGTAACTTGTATCTACGTTGCGATTGGCCAAAAAGCCTCTTCGATCGCCAACGTGGTGCGTAAACTGGAAGAGCACGGCGCTCTGGCCCACACGATCGTGGTGGCCGCGTCTGCTTCTGAATCAGCTGCTCTGCAATACATCGCTGCTTACTCAGGTTGTACTATGGGTGAGTTCTTCCGCGATCGTGGCGAAGACGCGCTGATCGTTTACGATGATCTGTCGAAACAAGCCGTGGCTTATCGTCAGATCTCCCTGCTGCTGCGTCGTCCTCCAGGTCGTGAAGCTTACCCTGGTGACGTATTCTATCTGCACTCACGTCTGCTGGAACGTGCGGCCCGTATCAACGCTGAAGAAGTTGAAAAACTGACTAACGGCGAAGTGAAAGGCCAAACAGGTTCACTGACTGCGCTGCCGATCATTGAAACGCAAGCCGGTGACGTGTCTGCATTCGTACCAACCAACGTGATTTCGATTACCGACGGTCAGATCTTCTTGGAAACTGACTTGTTCAACGCGGGTATCCGTCCTGCGATGAATGCCGGTATTTCTGTATCGCGTGTAGGTGGTGCAGCGCAAACCAAGATCATCAAGAAACTGGGTGGTGGTGTACGTCTGGCTCTCGCGCAATATCGCGAGCTGGCTGCATTTGCTCAGTTTGCCTCTGATCTGGACGAAGCAACTCGTAAACAGCTGGAAAACGGTAAGCTGGTAACTGAGCTGATGAAACAAGCTCAATACAGCCCAATGAAAGTGAGCGAGCTGGGTGTAACCCTGCTGCTGATTAACAAAGGTGTTTATGCAGACATCGCTGTTAACCGCGCACTGGCATTTGAAGCCGCGTTCCTCAGCCACCTCAAGGCAAACCACGCCGACGTACTGGCCCGCATCGACGAGAAAGGTGAACTGTCATCTGACGACGAAGCTGCTGTACTGAAAGCTGCGGATTCCTTCAAGGCTAGCGCTGCGTACTGATTTGAGACGTCAATAAAAGGATCAGATCATGGCAGGCGGTAAAGAGATTCGTACCAAGATCAAAAGCGTAAAAAACACGCAGAAGATCACCCGCGCCATGGAAATGGTAGCTACGTCGAAAATGCGCAAAGCTCAGGATCGCATGAAAGCGGCCCGCCCTTACGGTGAAAAAATCCGTAATGTGGCTGCTCACCTGAGCGCTGCGCTGGTTGACTATGCACACCCATATCTCCAAAAGCGCGACACCGTCAAACGGGTTGGCCTGATTGTGGTGACTTCGGACAAAGGTCTGTGTGGTGGCTTGAACACCAACTCCCTGCGTCTGGCTTTCAATAACATGAAAGATCGTCACCAGAATGGCATTGAGACGGTTGTAACTGCAATCGGTAATAAGGGTCTGGGCTTCATGAACCGGAATGGCGCGAAAGTGATTTCGCATGTCACCGGTTTGGGTGATACCCCACATCTGGAACAGCTGATTGGCCCGATCAAAGTGATGATCGATGCCTACGTAGCTGGCGAAGTAGACGAAGTGCACCTCGTTTACACCCGCTTCATCAATACGATGAAACAAGAGCCAGTTGCCGAGCAGTTGCTGCCATTGTCGAGCGATGCATTCGAGCCGGCACAAAAACCGGCCCGCACTCATAACTGGGAATACCTGTATGAGCCGGATGCGAAGACTGTGATCGATGAATTGATGAACCGTTACATCGAGGCATTGGTTTACCAAGCCGTAGCGGAAAACATGGCATCGGAACAAGCAGCTCGGATGGTGGCAATGAAGGCCGCAACCGACAATGCCGACAAGGTAATCGGCTCCCTGCAACTGCTGTATAACAAAACGCGTCAAGCTGCGATTACGAAAGAGCTTTCGGAAATCGTATCTGGTGCCGCTGCAGTTTAATGGGCCCTGACGGATTAACTGGATTAGGAAAAACGATGAGCCAAGGTAAAATCGTACAAATCATTGGACCAGTTGTTGACGTGCAATTTCCACGCGACAACCTGCCCAAGGTGTATGACGCGCTCAAACTGGTCGATATCGATCTGACGCTGGAAGTCCAGCAACAGCTCGGTGACGGCGTAGTGCGTGCGATCGCCATGGGTAGTACCGATGGTCTTAAACGTGGCCTGCAAGTTGCTAATACCGGCGCAGCTATTTCTGTGCCTGTAGGTAAAGCGACTCTGGGTCGTATTATGGACGTATTGGGTAACCCAATCGATGAAGCAGGTCCTGTGAACGCCGAGGCAACTCGCGCTATTCACCAAGCTGCTCCAAAATTTGATGAGTTGAACCAAACCATCGACCTGTTGGAAACCGGTATCAAGGTAATTGACCTGGTATGCCCGTTTGCGAAAGGTGGTAAGGTTGGTCTGTTCGGTGGTGCCGGTGTAGGCAAAACCGTAAACATGATGGAACTGATCAACAACATCGCGAAAGCACACAGCGGTTTGTCTGTGTTTGCTGGTGTAGGTGAGCGTACTCGTGAGGGTAACGACTTCTACCACGAAATGAAGGACTCTAACGTTCTTGATAAAGTGGCGATGGTTTATGGTCAGATGAACGAGCCTCCAGGCAACCGTCTGCGCGTAGCGCTGACTGGTCTGACCATCGCGGAACAATTCCGTGATGAAGGCCGTGACATCCTGTTCTTCGTCGACAACATCTACCGTTACACCCTGGCCGGTACTGAAGTATCAGCCCTGCTGGGTCGTATGCCTTCAGCCGTAGGTTATCAGCCTACCCTGGCCGAAGAGATGGGTGCACTGCAAGAGCGGATTACTTCGACCAAAACTGGTTCGATCACTTCAATCCAGGCCGTATACGTACCTGCGGATGACTTGACTGACCCATCTCCAGCTACCACATTCGCTCACTTGGATGCGACTGTTGTATTGAGCCGTGATATTGCGTCTCTGGGTATCTACCCTGCGGTAGATCCACTGGACTCAACTTCACGTCAGCTGGACCCACAAATCGTTGGTGAAGAGCACTACTACGTAGCTCGCGGCGTACAATCTACGCTGCAGAAATACAAAGAACTGCAAGACATCATCGCGATTCTGGGTATGGACGAGCTGTCTCCAGAAGACAAACTGACCGTATCGCGTGCGCGTAAGATCCAGCGTTTCCTGTCTCAGCCATTCCACGTGGCCGAGGTATTCACTGGCTCTCCAGGCAAATACGTTCCGCTCAAAGAAACCCTGAAGGGCTTCAAGGGCATCCTGAACGGCGATTACGATCACCTCCCAGAGCAAGCCTTCTACATGGTTGGCGGCATCGAGGAAGCGGTCGAAAAAGCCAAGTCCATGCAATAAGGGGTTAAGCTATGGCCATGACCATGCATGTGGACGTAGTTAGCGCCGAAGAGCTGATCTACTCAGGCACCGCCGAGTTTATCTCTGCGCCTGCCGAACGAGGTGAGATCGGTATCTTGCCGCGGCACGCGCCGCTGCTGACCCGCATCCGCCCGGGCGCGATCCGGATCAAGATCGCGAACTCGAACGAAGATGATGTCATCCTGTTTGTTTCAGGTGGCATGCTCGAAGTTCAGCCGGATGGGGTAACGGTATTGGCCGATACTGCGATTCGTGGTGCAGACATCGATGAAGCCAAAGCGCAGGAAGCAAAGCGCAAGGCCGAAGAAGCATTGAAAAATCATGCTTCGTCGATGGATTTTGCCATGGCGCAGGCCGAACTGGTCGAAGCGGTTGCCAAACTGGCAGTTATCGACAAGATCAAACGGCGCGGCCACTGATCATCGCTGGACGATGTTCTGGACAAAAAAACCAGCCTACGGGCTGGTTTTTTTACGTCTCTTATTTGGATTTTTTTCAGGGTATTGCCCTATAGGTCAATCCAGATAATACTTAGCGGGACATACTTGGGTGGTATTAAATTCCCAATTTGCGCACGAAATGCAAATGGCCCATTTCGCGCTCATAGCCCATCTTCTGATACAGGCGGTGCGCCTGAACGTTTTCCGGTGATGTTTCCATCGTCAAAATCGCCACCCCAATCGCCAGTGCTTCTTTTTCCACATGCGCGAGCAAGGTTTCGCCCAGCTTTTGTCCACGCTGGCTTGGCGCGACATACAGATCATTCAATACCCAGCTGCGGCAAAGAAACATCGATGAGAAACTGGTGTACACCTGCGCAAAAGCCACGGCCTCACCGGCTTGGTTGCGGGCCAGATACAGGCGCGAATCGCCGTGAGCAAGCCGCTCAGCGATAAAAGCGCGAGTTTGCTCAAAGTCGGTACTGCAGTGGGCATAAGGAATGGCGTGATCGATATAAAACTGCCGATAGGCCTGATAGAGCGGGGCGAGGTCATCCAGATCGAGGATGCCAGCCTTGGTAATGCTGATGGTCATTGGTACGCACGATTGTTGTTGTAGTTGAGTTTACGATGGTACAAAAAAACCGAGCGCAAGGCTCGGTTTGTCGGTCAGGCTGTTGTAAAGCCGGTGGGCTTAAATGCCATCTTGCGGGTTATTGAGCTCGAGGCGCGCTTCCAGTGCGGCGACACGGGCTTCGAGTTGCACCACCGTTTCGCGCGTGCGTGCCAAAACTTCCTGCTGGATTTCGAATTCTTCGCGGGTTACCAGATCCAGCTTATTAAACGCACTGCCCATCATGGCGCGAACGTTTTTCTCCATGTCTTTGGCAGGGCTATTGGCCACGGCATCTGAGAGTTTGCTGGCAATTTCATCAAAGAATTTTTCTTTCAGCATGATCATGCTCCTAGTAAAGGCGGGTTCATCCATGAGTGTAGCAGATCGCCCTATAAAGCAATGCGCGCAGCATGCACAAAAAAAGTGCACGCACGGGCTGGGGTCGATCTAGGCTGGTTCAAAATTGTGCAATCATCCATCGACTAAGCTGTAAAGGTCTGAAAATACGCCACTTTTGAAGTTGGCACGCTTCCTGCTGATAGTGGCCCGTCCACCCATTGATCGTTTCGTATCAGGAGTTAACCATGAAGTTCGTCACTGCGATTATCAAGCCCTTCAAGCTCGATGAAGTGCGCGAAGCCCTGTCAGAAATCGGCGTACAAGGTTTGACGGTCACCGAGGTAAAAGGTTTCGGCCGGCAAAAAGGCCATACCGAGTTGTACCGCGGTGCCGAGTACGTGGTTGATTTTCTGCCCAAAGTAAAAATTGAAATCGCCATCAGCGATGACTTGCTGGAGCAAGCCATCGAAGCGATCGAAAAAGCCGCCCACACCGGCAAGATCGGTGACGGCAAGATTTTTGTCTTCGACTTGGCCCACATCGTGCGGATTCGTACCAGCGAAACCGGCGAAGCTGCCATCTAATTCGAACCGACTGGAGAGCGCATAATGAAAAAATTACTTGGTAGCTTGGCGCTGATCGGCGCCATGTTTTTCGCGGTACCTGCGATGGCCGAAGAAGCCGCCAGTGCCGTGCAGGCTTCTGCAGTCACTGCGGTGGCGAGTGAAGTGAGCGCTGATGCAGCCTCAAGCGTGGCGAGTGCACCCGCCGCAGCTTCGGTGGTGGCTTCGGCCCCAGCTGCAGCAGCCCCAACCATCACCATTAATAAAGGCGATAACACCTGGTTGTTTGTCGCCACTGCCTTGGTGATTCTGATGTCGATTCCAGGTTTGGCGCTGTTCTACGGTGGCTTGGTGCGCAGCAAAAACATGCTGTCGGTGCTGATGCAAGTATTCACCGTCTTCAGCCTGATTTCGGTGCTGTGGGTGGTTTACGGCTACAGCGTGGCCTTTACCGAAGGCAATGCATTCTTTGGCTCGCTGTCAAAGGTGCTGCTCAAAGGCGTAACGCCTGATTCGATTGCCGCCACCTGGAATAAAGGCATTGGTATCTCCGAGATGATCTATATCGCCTTCCAAGGTGCCTTTGCCGCCATTACTTGCGCGCTGATCGTGGGCTCGTTTGCTGAGCGCATCAAATTCTCGGCCGTGCTGGTGTTCTGCGTGATCTGGTTTACCTTCAGCTATCTGCCAATGGCGCACATGGTGTGGTACTGGGCCGGCCCAGATGCCTATACGTCGGCTGAAGCTGCTGCGGCTGCGACTGCGACTGCCGGTTATCTGTTCCAAGACGGCGCGCTGGATTTCGCCGGCGGTACAGTGGTGCACATCAATGCCGCGGTTGCTGGCCTGGTGGGCGCGTACTTTGTGGGTAAACGGGTGGGCTACGGTCGTGATCCGATGACCCCACATAGTCTGACTATGACCATGATTGGTGCTTCACTGCTGTGGTTTGGCTGGTTTGGTTTCAATGCCGGTTCGGCACTGGAAGCCAATGGCGTCGCTGCGCTGGCCTTCATCAATACTTGGGTGGCGCCTGCTGCTGCAGCGCTGAGCTGGTTGATTGCCGAGTGGATTCTGAAAGGTAAGCCATCATTGCTGGGTGCTGCCTCAGGCGCGGTTGCTGGTCTGGTGGTGATTACGCCTGCTGCTGGCTATGTAGGCGTGGGCGGTGGTCTGATCATGGGTCTGCTGGCGGGTGTGGCTGGTCTGTGGGGCGTACATGGTCTGAAACGTCTGCTGGGCGCGGATGATTCGCTGGACGTGTTTGGCGTGCATGGCGTGTGCGGTATCTTGGGCGCTATCCTGACCGGTGTCTTCGCGAGCCCTGATCTGGGCGGCACTGGTGTGTGGGACTATGTGAGCAACAGCGTGGCCAGCGGCTACAGCATTGCCACGCAAGTGAAAATCCAAGCCATTGGTGTGGGTATTACGCTGGCGTGGTCCGGTGTTGTTGCGGCCATTGCTTACAAGCTGGTTGATATGACTATCGGTCTGCGCGTGAAAGAAGACGAAGAACGCGAAGGTCTGGATGTAACCAGCCACGGCGAGAAAGCCTACAACATGTAATTCGAGTTTGTTCCTGTGTGCTGTTCAGGCACTTTGATAAGCCCGCGCATCGAAGGATGTCGCGGGCTTTTTTTTGCGACTATCTTGACTAGACTGTAGGTGAAACTTAATCGAGGCTTGGTAGTTATGAAAAATTTGCCGATTCGCCACTGGCTGCTGATTTTGGCCGCCACCTTGATTGCCGGCTTGCTCGCCTTGGCGATTAATGCCTGGGCCAGTCAAAAGCTGGTTTCGGAAAAAATTGCGCGCGCCAGCGTGCTGGCTAAACAAAGCAATGCGCTAGGCCGGCTGCGTACCGATGTCACCCAGATTACCCTCGTCGCGATGGATAATATCGTCGATAAAGACGAAGGCCAGGTGCAGCCTGAGCGGATAAAAGAAACCGAAGCCCTCAGCCAAAGCATTCGCCAGGCCATCGAACAAATCGAAGCTGCGGCCACGCGAGAACAGATGCTCTCCCTGTTTAGCAAATTGCAGCAAGGGGTGGCGAGCGATTTGCCCCGGATTATTGCTGCCCGCGCCGATGAAGCGGCATTTGCTGCGATTGATGATTTGATTGACCAAACCGGTGAGCAGCTCGCGACTCTGGTTGATACCGAAGATCAGCGTGTCCAAGCCGCCTTTGCTGCGGCCCAAAGCGAGCAAGAAGCGGCAGTGGCCGAGGCCACCCGGAATCTATTGGTGCTCAATGTGCTGGTGGCCTTGTTTGTCTGCGGCATGCTGGCCCTGGTGGCGCGGCGGATTTATCAGCCGCTGGAAATCGAGCCATTGGCCTTGCGGGAATTGGTGGCCAAGATTGGCGCAGGTGATCTGAGCCAGACTATTCATGCCCGCCGCACCGATTCGGTGCTCGGCGGAGTGGCGCAAATGCAGCGTGAACTGGGGCAGGTGGTGCAGGCCATTCGGCAAGTGTCCGATCAGGTGTCGGTTTCCGCCACCGGACAAGATGCCCGGGTGCATGATTTACGCGCCCGCGTGCATACGATGAATGCCTCGGTCTCCGGGATTCAGGAAAGCGTGGCCAGCACCAATCAGGGTCTGCAGCAAATGACCAGCAGCACGGAAATGGCGATTGAACTTGCCCGTGCGGCCGGCTCGCAAGCCGGCGAGGGCATTCATAGCATCCAAACCGTTGCCGGCAGTATTCGCACGCTGGCTGATAGCATTAATATCGCGGCCGATGAAGTGCAGGATCTGGGCAATCAAACGGCGGCCATTTCCGGGTTGGTGATCAGCATTCGTGAAATTGCCGACCAAACGAATCTGTTGGCCCTCAATGCCGCCATTGAGGCCGCCCGCGCCGGCGAGCAAGGGCGTGGTTTTGCGGTGGTGGCCGATGAAGTGCGCAAACTGGCCGAGCGCACCACCCAGGCCACCCAAGACATCGTCACGGCAATTGCCAGTATCCGGGATAAAACCGGTTTGGTGGTCTCGGGCATGAATCAGAATGTGAGCCTGGCTGATCAGGGCCTACAGCAAACCCAGCAGGCCGAAGACACCATGGGCCGCATCGTTGATAGCAGCCAGCAGGTGGTGCAGGCCGTGGATGAATTGCTGCAAGTGATGGCCATGCAAAGCGAACAAAGCGAACGCGTGGCTGAGCTGGTCAGCACAATTGAACGGGGCGCGCAGGATAATCTGCGCACCTTTGATGCCGCCGCCAGCCAAACCCGTGAGCTGGGTAGCCAAGCAGCCGAACTGAAACAGGCGGTGAGCCGGTTTAAGCTGTGATGGTTTAGTTTTTGCTTGGGGTATTGCTCTAAAGCCATTGTTAAATAATGGTTTTAGAGCATACCCCATTGCTTTTCGGGGTGGCAGTTTTCGATACGCCACACTCGCGGGAGGCCACTTGCCAGAATTCGGCGAGATCCAGGCTCTCTTGTTCTTGTGCCGCGATGCGGGCGGCTTCGACCGTGGCCAGATGCTGATGCAAAACGCCGATCACCACCGGGTCGAGTTTGCCGTCTTGCGCTAGCTCATCCAGCATCTGCAATACGGCATTCGGGGCGAGGCCGGCCCGATAGGGGCGATTTTCGGTGAGGGCGGTATACACATCGGCCACGGCCATGATCCGCGAACCCAGCGGTAATTCGTTGGCGGTGCGATGGTAGGGGTAGCCGCTGCCATCAAGCCGTTCATGATGGCTAGACGCCCATTGCGCCACGTCTTCCAGCCCTTTGATATTGCCCAGAATATCCAGCGTGATGTAGCTGTGTGAGCGCACGCGCGCCATCTCGGTCTGGTCGAGCTTGCCATCGCGCTCGATGTACTCGCTGGGCACGGCCAGCTTGCCCAAATCATGCAAATAGCCGGCAATGCGCATTTTGGTGCATTCCTGCGCCGTCATCCCGATTTGCTGGGCGATGATTTCGGCCGTGATGGCCACCCCGGCCGAGTGCGTGGCGGTGAAATGGCTACGCGAATCGATCACCAGCGCAAAAAACTGGGCAAATTGCAGCATCTGCTGCAGATCCAGCTCGATATTATCGAACGGCGCCGCATCCATCAGGATGCGATCCAGATTGCGCGAGAAGATATCCAGCCAGAAGCTCTCATGCTGGGCGAGCTGGACAAACTCGTCCACCAGCTGTGGGTGAAATTTGCTGCCGCGCACCGCCTGAATCTGTGCCACGATCTGCGGCACGGCGCCAAGGATGTTGTCTTGCCCTTGCGCCAGCACTTCAATGCGATCGGCCAGATAGATCAGATGGCTGTAGGTTGGCACTGCTTGGCCGGCATGCTGCGTGCCCGCGCCATGTTGCCACTGCACATGGTGGCAGCGCACCAGCGGTGCATAGCGCCGGAAGGCCGGAAAGCGTTCCAGCAGCAAAGCCCCCAGTGTGGCATGGGTGTGCGGATCGACCTCTTCAAAGTCCAGCATGGATAAACGGTTTTGCAGGCCAATCGCGCCTATATCGTGGAAAATCGCCGCACCAAAGACTTCCTGATAGTCGGAATCGCTCAGCTGCAGGCTGCGTGCCAATTGCGAGGCAATCAGACAGGTGCGCTTCTGGTGCGAGCCTAGCGCCGGGTCGAGTAAATCTAGCGCGGTTGAGAGCGCGCAGATCATGTCAAAAAGCCGGATGCGGAAGGTTGAGATGCTGTCCATCGTCACATTGCGGTTGTACATACAATAGGCCTAGCCGGCAGAGGTGTTTCTCGGTTGTAGACAACATTCGCCGCCTTGGCGCGGGCTTTTCGCGCCTGCGCCTGATGCGCGTCAAACTTGCTGGGGTGGCTTGGGTACTTTTCACCCCTCGCTTGTGCGCTTTGTCATGCGGGTTTGCCGCGCTTTCGGCGATACTGTCGGCCACCGCCAAGGAGAACCTCATGCACCGTACTTGTCGTATTCTGGCTTTGAGCCTGTGTCTGACCATTAGCGCCGCTTGGGCGGCTGGGCCCTGGCGTGAAGGTCGCGCCTATCAGCTGGGCGAGCGAGTGATGTATCACGGCCAACTGTATGAAGTCCAACAAGCCCACGATGCGGTGAAAGGCGCCAACTGGAATCCCGAAGCCGCGCCCGCTTTATGGCGCAAAGTGGAGGCCCATGGTGATGGCCAGTGGGGTGATCGCGGCAGCTGGCGGGAAGGGGTGTCGTATGCGCGCGGGCAATTGATTAGCTATCGCGGCCGCACTTATCGCTGTCTGCAAAGTCATAAAGCCGAGCGGGGCGCAGGCTGGACGCCAGAGAAAGCGCCTAGCCTGTGGGAAGCGGTTGAGCGCCCTTACCCGCAACCGCGCTAATCATTCTTTTGGGTATGGCTCGCTAGGCTTTATTTTGAAAAGGCTTGCGGGCTATACCCGTGCCTAATCTGATTGTGCGCCGCCATGGCGAATGCCGGCGGCGCCTTATTTTTTGTTGTCTGCATGCCCAAAATTATTATTGCCCCCGATTCGTTTAAAGAAACCCTCAGCGCCCCGCAGGTGGCGGCGATGATCGCGGCGGCGCTGCGCACCGAGTTGCCACAGGCACAGTTGGTGCAGCTCCCGCTGGCCGATGGCGGCGAGGGCACGCTGACCACGTTATTGGAAGCCTGTGGTGGCCGGCTGGAGCAAGCACAGGTGCGCGGGCCATTGGGCCAGCCGGTGCTGGCGCATTGGGGCGTATTGGGCGACGGGCAAACGGCGGTGATCGAAATCGCCACCGCCTGTGGTTTGGCGCTGCTGGCGCCACATGAGCGCAATCCGCTACTCACCAGCAGCGAGGGCGTGGGCGATCTGATCCGTGCAGCGCTGGATCAGGGCATCCGCCGCTTTATTCTGGCCTTGGGTGGCTCGGCCACCAATGATGGCGGCAGCGGTATGCTGCGGGCACTGGGGGCGCAATTGCTGGGGCTCGACGGCCAGCCCTTGCCGCCCGGTGGCGCGGCGCTGGCCCGGCTGGCGCAGATTGATCTGAGCGGCCTGGATGCCCGCCTGCTGGAATGCGAGTTTGAGCTGGCCTGCGATGTGGAAAACCCGCTCACCGGCCCGCGTGGCGCCTCGGCGGTGTTTGGGCCGCAAAAAGGCGCAAGCCCGGCGCAGGTGGTGCAGCTGGATGAGGCCTTGCACCAATTTGCCCATGTGATTCGCCGGCAATTGGGCAAAGATGTGGAAACCTTACCCGGCGGCGGTGCGGCCGGAGGTATTGGCGCGGCGGCGCTGGCGTTTTTATTTAATTGCCGGCTGCGGCGCGGCATTGATATCGTGTTGGAGGCGGTGCAGCTCACGCAGGCCTTGCAAGGCGCGGCGCTGGTGATTACCGGCGAGGGCTGTCTGGATGCGCAAACGCTGGCCGGCAAAGCACCGTTTGGCGTGGCTCAACTGGCGCAGCAGGCGGGGGTGCCGGTGCTGGCGATTGTGGGTGCATTGCAAGCCAGCCCGCGCGAGCTGGAGGCGGCGGGGATCTTGGCGGCATTTGACTGCATTCCGGCGCTGGCTAGCCGCGACGAGGTCTTGCTGCAGGCCGAAGCCAATCTCACCCGTACCGCGCAGCAGGTGGCGCGGTTACTGCGCCTGGGTATGTGGCTGAAAGACTGATTACTTAATCGCTTTCAGCCTATACCCTGCAGACTAGCCTTATTCGATCGCCAGCAATTCCACTTCAAACACCAGCGTGGCATTCGGCGGAATCACATTGCCGGCGCCGCGGCTGCCATAGGCCAGATTGGGCGGGCACACCAGGCGCGCTTTGCCGCCCACCTTGATCTGTTGCACGGCTTCGGTCCAGCAGCGAATCACGCCCGAGAGCGGAAAACTCGCCGGCTGGCCGCGTTTATACGAGCTATCAAATTCCTTACCGTCTGGAAACATGCCGCGATAGTGCACGGTAACGGTATCTAGCGCCTTGGGCTGCGCACCTTTGCCCTCTTTGAGCATGGTGATTTCGATGCCCGATTCGGTTTTGAAGGGTTTGGCGGCGTCGGCGGCCTGCGCGCTGAAGGCGAGGGTGGCGAGCAAGAGGCTACACAGGGCTTTCATTTTCGACTCCTGGGGGTATGTGCTGGTAATCAATATATTAATTAGCTTTAGGGTTGATACATTGGGTGGGTATTAGCTCATCACCGCTTGGCCATCGCGCCACAAGGCGCGGGGAGTAATCGCCAGATCGCCCTGCGCGCTGGAGATCCACAGCTGCCCATCCTGGATGGTGATCTGCAGTTGCATGCCGCGCTCGGCCAGCGCGCCCAGCGCACTGAGCTCGGGGCCATCCACGCTCACAATATTCAACTGCGGAAAGCGGCTGAGTTGACCGCGCACGCCATCGAGCCATAAATCCACCGCCCGCGGGCCACCATAAGCATAAATCCACACGCTGGCGGCGCGATTGCAGGCTTTTTTGATACGCTTTTCATCGGGTAGGCCCAGCTCGATCCAGCATTCAATCTCGTCGACCAGATTTTTCTGCCACAGATCGGGCTCATCATCGGCGCACAGGCCGCGGGTAAATTCCAGCGTCTCGCTGGCTTGCTGCGCAAAGGCCAGCAAGCGCAACATCATCCGCTCGTCGGTTTCAGAAGGATGGCGCGCCACGGTCAGGGCATGGGTCGCGTAGTAGTTGCGATCCAGATCGGTGATATTGAGCTCGGCTTTAAAAATCGTGGCTTTCAGCGCCATGGTGATCCCTCATCGCGAAAGACGGCAGTGTACCTGAATTGCCGCCCTACACACGGCATGCGATGATGCTGGCTGGTTTCGAGCGGGGGCAGGGCATGCAGATCATGACGATTTCCGGAAGTTTGCGCGCACAATCACGCAATACGGCGCTGTTGCAGGCCTGTGCGCAGCTGGCGCCAGCCGGTATGACGCTCACTCCGTTTACCGCGCTCGCCTTAGTGCCGCCGTTCAATCCCGATCTGGCACCCGAGCAGTTTCCGGTGCTGCAGCGTTGGCTGGCTGAGCTGCGCGCGGTGGATGCCGTGCTGGTGGCCAGCCCCGAATACGCCCACGGGGTGAGTGGCGTGCTGAAGAATGCACTGGATTGGCTGGTGGGTACCGATGTGTTGGTGCATAAACCACTGGCTTTGCTCAACGCCGCCCCACGGGCGCGGCACGCCTACGAGGCACTGCAAGAAACTTTGCAGCTGATGTCGGTAGACTGGATCGCGCCAGCCTCGCTCACGATTCCGGTGGTGGGCGATTTGAGCTGCGCCGAGGCCATTGCCGCGGATCCGGCGTGCCGCGCCGGTATTCAGCAGGCCCTGAGCGCCTTGCAGCAGGCGCTGTTACCGCAGCGCATTCTTGCACCAGTTTGTGGTGGCTAAATGCCATTAAGCGGCGTAGAGGTTGTAATTTAAAGAAAAACCGGTAGTATTCAGTTCCTTGGCGCCTAACCAATCGGCGCGCCGGCGCGTGAGCCACGAGCTCCCCGGCCCAAACTCCTAATTACCCAAACCCTGCCCTGGATTGGTATCGCGCTCGCGATAGGCCGCAGCAGGAATACTCCAATGTCTGATCTGACTTTTGCCAAGCTTGGCTTGGCCGAGCCGCTGTTGCGTGCGCTCGCTGATACCGGTTATACCCAACCTACGCCGATTCAGGCGCAGGCGATCCCGCAAGTGCTGCAAGGCGGCGATTTGCTGGCGGCGGCGCAAACCGGCACCGGCAAAACCGCCGGCTTTACCTTGCCGATTTTGCAACGCCTGCTCAGCGACAGCGCCACCAGTGCGCTGGCCGCGCCCCGGGTGCTGATCCTTACCCCAACCCGCGAGCTGGCAGCGCAGGTGGAAGAATCGGTACAAGCCTATGGCAAATACCTGCCGTTTAAATCCATGGTGATGTTTGGCGGCGTGCGGGTGAATCCGCAAATCAAACGCCTGCAAGAAGCGCCCGTGGATATTCTGGTGGCCACGCCGGGCCGCTTGCTTGATCTGGCCAAACAGGGTGAGCTGACGCTGGCCGAGGTGGAAATCTTGGTGCTGGATGAAGCCGACCGCATGCTGGACATGGGCTTTATCAATGACATCAAGAAAATCCTGAAGCTCTTGCCTGCACAGCGGCAAAATCTGCTGTTCTCGGCTACTTTTAGCGACGAGATCAAAAAACTGGCCGATGGCCTGCTCAATAGCCCGGCGCTGGTCGAAGTGGCCCGCCCGAATACCGCCAATGCGCTGGTGACCCAGCGGGTACATCTGGTGGATCGCGATAAAAAACAGCAGCTGCTCACGCAGCTGATTAAAGAAGGCAACTGGCATCAGGTGCTGGTGTTTATGCGCACCAAACACGCCTGTAACCGCGTGGCCGAAAAATTGCAGAAAGAAGGCATTACCGCGCTGGCGATTCATGGCAATAAGAGCCAAAACGCCCGCACGGCGGCCCTGGCCCAGTTTAAAACCGGCGAGCTGCAAGTGCTGGTGGCCACCGATATCGCCGCCCGCGGGCTGGATATCGAAGAGCTGCCGCATGTGGTGAATCTGGAGCTACCGAACGTCCCCGAAGACTATGTGCATCGCATCGGCCGCACCGGCCGAGCCGGCTGCACCGGTGAAGCCCTGTCGCTGGTGTGCGTGGATGAGCTCGAGTACCTGAAAAACATCGAAAAACTGATCAAGCAGCCAATCGAGCAATTTACCGTGCCCGGTTATGAAGCTGATCTGAGCGTGAAACCCGAGCCGATTGTACGCGGTGGTCTGGGCCGCGAGCGCCCACAGCGTAATCAGAATTCACGCCCGCCCAAAGGCTGGAATAAAGCCAATGCCGAAGCGCTGAAAGCCGAGCAACAAGCCATGCTTGATGCCGGTATGGATCCGGACGAAGTCGCGAAAATCGCGGCGCAAAAGAAAGCCGAAGCCGAGCGCGAGCAGCAACAGCGCCGCCGTCGCCCAGCAGCCAAACCTGCTGCTACGGGTGAAGGCGCGCCTGCCGCTGCGGGTAGCGAAGACGAACAACAGCGCAAACGTAATCGCCGCCGTGGTCGTGGTGGTGCGCGTGAAGGCCAAGGCGAAGCCCGCCCAGCCGCCGCGCAAGCCAGAACTGGTGAACAACGTCCGCCACGCCAAGGTGAAGGCCAACGTCGCGATGAGCGTCGGGGCGAGCGCCGGGATGACCGTCGTGATGAGCGCCGCAGCCAGCCAAAATCGCAAGGCGGTCAGGGTGGCCAAGGTGGCCAGCGCGGTGGCAACCGGACGAACTACGATGAGCGCCAGCCGGTATCCAACGCTAATGCGCTGCCGTTCGAGCTGACCCAAGGCGGTCGCCGCGGCGGTGGCGGCCAGCGCCGCGCCAATCCGAATAGCTATGATCCGCTCGGGGGGTTCCCGCCGATTCCGCGGCAAGGTGGCTATTACGATAATGAAGAGCGCCAAAACCGTGGCGGTGGTCGTGGCCAAGGTGGGAATGGGGGCGGTCAGGGCGCCGGCAATGGCCAGCGCCGTGGCCCGCGCGACGCCAATCGCAGCGATCACCGCAAGCCCAAGCATCACACTCCGCATGGTGAAGGCCAGCAAGGCCAACCCGCGCGCCGCAGCAGCCGGCCCACGCCCGCTTTGCTGGGGGGCAGCGGCACCAAACCGCGCGATGAAGAATAACCCCTAGGGGTATCAAGACAAAGGCCAATCATTGATTGGCCTTTGTTGTTTTACGGGGTGGGGGTATCTAATTGGCTGGGGCTAACATCTGCCGCAGGGCCGGCCGATGCAGCGCACAGGTAATCAGCGCCAGCAGCCCGCACAGCCACCAAGTTACGCTGGCGCCCCAAATGGCATAGCTGAAGGCACCCACGGTGGGGGCATACAGCGTGCGCCCAGACCACACGGCAGAATAAATCCCCAGATAGCGACCGCGCTGACGCTGTTCGGTGTGCTGCATGATGATCGTGGTCCAGGTCGGCGAGATCAGCAGCTCGCCCAAGGTCAGCACCACCATCATCGCGATGGCCCAGCCCGCGTGTTGCCCGGCATTGAGCAAGGTAAACGAGCCGCCCATGCACAGCACACCCAGCATGGATGAGCGCAGCAAGCCCCAGTGGCTCACCCGGTTGGCAATCGCCACTTGCAGCGTCACCACCATCAGGCCATTCAGGGTAAACAGATAGCCCAGCCAGCTGGGCGAGAGCCGATAATGCTCGCGCAAAAACAGCCCCAGCGTCCCATACATCTGGTCAAACACGGTCAGGATCACCAGCTGCCCGGCCACAAACAGCAAGAACGCCCGATCTTGCCAGGGCGAGCCGGTGGCCATGTCGGGCGAGCTGGCCTTACTGTTCGCTAGCCCACTGTTGAGGTACGGCATCTCGCGCCACGCCCATTGCAGCCAGCCACAGGCGAGCAAGGCGGCGATGCCCTGTGCCACAAACACATAGTGATAGCCCAGCGCGGCCAGCAAGCCGCCGCTGATGCCGGCCGCCGATACGCCCAGATTAAAGGCGATCCGATACACGCCTTGCGCCACCGCACGTTGCTCGGGGCGAACGGGCTCAAGCACCAGGCGCATATTGGCCGGGCGAAACGCACCATCGCTGGTGCCGACCGCCAGCAGCAGCGGTACATAGGCCCAGATCGGCAATGGCGCCGCCAGCAGCAGGGTCAGCACCCCGCTGGCCAGCAACATCAGCTTGGCAATCCGGCGCGAATCGTAGCGATCGCTCAAGAGGCCACCGAGGTAAGAGCCGCCCAGCAGGCCCAGCCCATACACCCCCATCAGCCAGCCAATGTGGGCATAGGAAAGATTGAAATGTTCACGAAAATACAGCGGCAAAAACAGCTTGGCCATGCCACCCATATTGTTGATCAGGGTGGCGGTGGCTTGAATGTACACGCTGCGGGGTAGGCCGCGAAACGGCGCGGCAATGCGGTTGAGCCATGACATGAAGCCTCCTTGTGAGAGTGGGATGTCGCCACCGGCACCGGATAAGTAACGATGGCCAATTCATGCTATCAAAATGACAACGGAATGACGTGTAACCAACTGTCAGGCAAACCTTTCCTAAATTACGATTGGCTGCATCGGTAGGCTGGTTATAGGTATTGGCTGGAATGCTATTTTTAATAATGCTGATAGCTCGATACCCTGGGGCGGTATAAGCGGCTATCTTGGCGCGGGCTGGCAGTGCCGCGAGCGGATGGGGCGGGGCAGGGTAAAATGACAAGGACATTGACTCACCCTTTGCGAGCGCCCGCGATGTATTCCGCCACCTTTATTTTCACGCCCAAGCAATACGATGCCGAGTTTGAAGCGCTGGATGCGCAGATCGCTGCCGCCGCCAAAGCCAGCCAGGGCTATCTGGGCGAAGAAAGCTGGGAAGACCCGAAAACCGGGCGAATTGCCAATGTGTATTACTGGGCCAGCGAAGCGGGCCTGCGCGAATTGATGGCGCATCCGCAGCATTTGGCCGCCAAGCAGCGCTATCAAACGTGGCTAGGCGGTTATCAGGTCATCATTGCGCAAGTGCTGCGCACCTATGGCGATGGCGCGCTCAGTGGCGGGCTGACCTTACCCAATCCGGCGGCGGCCGGCTAAACAAAAAGCCCGGCGCTAGGCCGGGCTGGGTGCGAGTGCTCGCGCTGGCTTAGTGGCCGAAATATTGCTGCGAGATTTTCTGGAAAGTGCCATCGGCCTTGGTGGCGGCCAGGCCTTTGTTCAGCTGATCCAGCAGGGCTTTATTGCCTTTTTTCACCGCAATGCCGTAGTACTCTTTTGCAAAGCTGCTGTCATCGATGGTTTTGAGCTTGCTGTTTTTGTTGTTCACCAGATAGTTATTCACCACGCCATTGTCGGCCACCACGGCCTCGATACCGCCAGCGCGCAGCTCGGTCATGGCCAGCACAATGTTTTCATAGCGGCGGATATCCGGGCTGGTTTTACCAAAGGCTTTTTGCGCCACGGTGTCGCCGGTGGTGCCGGTTTGTACGCCGACTTTTTTGCCTTTCAGATCGGCCAGTTTGGTCACTTTGCTGCCATCGCGCACGATGATCAGCTGTTTGGCTTCAAAATATGGCTCGCTGAAATCCATGCTGGCTTTGCGCTCGGGTGTGATGGTGACGGCGGCGATCACGATATCGCGCTCACCATTATTCAGGCCGGCAAACAGGCCTTCCCATGGGGTGTTGATGATTTTGATTTTTAAGCCGGCTTTTTGCGCAATGGCTTTGATCAGATCCGCATCAAAACCAACCACTTCGCGGTTCTGGCTCAACGATTCAAATGGCGCAAATGTGGCGTCTGTCCCCACGGTGTAGACACGCTCAGCGTGTGCCGGTGCCAAAGACAGGCCCATGGCCAGCGCCAGGGTCGAAAAGAGAGTGCGGATTTGCATTTTTCACCTTCTGCCATGCGTTAAAAAGCTCATTCTCAGCGCTTCACACCAGTGCAGCAATGCGAGAAAGCCCTACCTAAGCCAATACAAAGCTAGCGGGAAGCGGTGGCGCTGGGCCAGATTGGCTTATACCGGCACAGGGGTGGGTACGATTGGGCGAGTAAACGGGCCAATCAGGGGTAGATTTCTGCGCTTTTTCAAATAGCTAGGGCACGGTTTCTCAGCCCCGCAGGGCCTAAAACTGGGTAAAATCGCGCAAACGATTGCGAGCCTGTTCATGCCCACACCATTGCACACCAAAATTGCCCAGCGTCAGGCTGGGATTCTGCTGTACGGTATTACGCCGCCCAAGGTCAATCATCCGACGGAGAAAATTGCTGAAATCGCCGCCTTGCAAGTAGAGCGCATTGCGCCGCTGCCGATTGATGGGCTGGTGCTGTATGACATTCAGGATGAAGCCGAGCGTACCGATGTGGCGCGGCCGTTTCCGTTTTTGGCGACGCTCGATCCGCTAACCTACAGCCGCGATTATCTGGCGGCTTTGCCGATACCCAAGATCAATTACCGCTGTGTGGGTAAATATGCGCCGGCGCAGTTTGGCGCCGATTTGCAGGCGCTGGGCGAAGGGGTGTCGGTGTTTGTTGGCGCGGCTTCGCGTGAGCAGGCGGTGGCGCTGACGGTGAATCAGGCCTATGCCTTGCGCCGGGAAGTGAACCCGCGCTTGCTGGTGGGTGGGGTGGCGATTCCTGAGCGGCATTTGGTGAAGCAGGATGAGCATCTGCGCGTGGCGCATAAAGTGGCCGAAGGCTGCTCGTTTTTTGTGACCCAGTGTGTGTATAACGTCGAGGCGGCCAAGAATTTCCTCTCGGATTACTACTACGCCTGTCAGGCCAGCGGCACGCCGATGGTGCCGATTATTTTTACCATTACCCCGTGCGGCTCGGCCAAAACGCTGGAATTTATGAAATGGCTGGGGATCAGCATTCCGCAATGGCTGGAAAACGATCTGCGTCATTCGGGCGATATTCTGGCGGATTCACTGGCGGTGTGCCGGAGTATCTTCGCCGAGCTATTGCAGTATGCGGCTGCCAAGCAGATACCCATTGGATGTAATGTAGAAAGCGTGGCGATTCGTAAAGACGAAATCGAAGCCTCGCTGCAGCTGGTGCGCGATATTGCGGCGATGTTTGCTGCGCAGGAGGCCACATGCGCCTAAAGCAGCTGGCGGTGGCGCTGCTCGCCGTTTGCGGCCTCGCGGCAACGGCGCAGGCGGCAGTGTGCCCCAATCCGATACCAACTCCGCTCACAGCGGCGCAGCTGGCCAAGGTGGGTAGCGAGCGCGGTTTTCTCTGGCGCATTAGTCACGGAAAAACCCAGTCTTATCTGTATGGCACCATCCATGCCAACCGCGTGGAAGGGAGCGCGCTGGGGCCGCAAGTGCGCAGTGCTTTGCAGGCTAGCCGCCAGCTGGTGCTGGAGCTGGATCTGGATGACGCCAGTGTCTCGCAGCAATTGCTGGCCGGCATGCAGGGCAAAGCCAATGTGCCCGCGGCCGTGAAAGCGCGCTATCAGGCGCAGCTCGCCCGGCTGTGTTTGCCCAATGCCTTACTGGAACAGCTGGACATCAATTTCCTGATGGTGACCTTAACGCTGCTGGATGCGCAGCTGGCCGGAGTGGAAGGTAGCTATGGCACCGAAAACGTCTTGCTGCAGCTGGCCAAACAGCGGCAGCTTCCGGTCAAAGGGCTGGAAACCGTTGCCGAGCAGCTGGCTGCGCTGAAAGACAATGGCGAGCTTAGCCTGGCCCAGCACGAACAGGCGCTGACCATGCTGGAAAATGGCCATGGCCGCCAGCAAATGCTCAAGTTGGTTGACGTATGGAATCGCCGGGACTGGGCAACCATGAGCCAATACCGCAGCTGGTGTGAATGTGAAAATACCGCCGAAGATCGCGCGGCGATGGTGCGCTTACTGGATGAGCGCAATCCACGCATGGCGCAGCGCATTGATGCGCTGTTGCGCGAGGGGCAGGCCAACTTTATCGCGGTGGGTAGCCTGCATCTGGTCGGTGAACATGGCTTGCCGAATCTACTACGTCAGCTGGGCTATAAGGTCGAGCCGGTGAATTTGCCCGCGACCAGTAAGTGATGAATGGGGTATAGCTGGAAAGCTATTTATGAATGAGCTTTGTGGCTAGATACCCGGTCTGAGTATTTGCGGTTGAAAAATCATCGTGGGCGCGATGGTCGTTTCGGGTAGCAACGTGGCTGGCGGCTTGTGCAGATATGCAGCGGCGGCCATGGGCTGGCCTAGAGCTGGCCACGGCTTTAGGTCTAGTTGCTTGATCTATCCCTGAGCTATGCGATGAAACCGCAATAAAAAAGCACCCCGCGGGGTGCTTTTTTATTGGCTGCGTGGCGGCTTAGTTCAGCTGACCGTGGCAGTGTTTGTATTTCTTGCCCGAGCCGCATGGGCATGGGTCGTTGCGGCTTACGCCACTGAACTGAATGCGTGGGCCACCTTCTTGCTGCATGGCGGCCATCAGCGCGGCGCGAATCTGCTCTTCGTCGCCACTGGCCAACACGGCTTCCAGCTCTTCGTGCGAGAACTGCAGCGCTTCGGCAGGTACGGCGTGCTGTTCGACGGCGGCCGCATCTTCGGCGCTGCGTACTTGTACGGTCATGATCACTTGCAGCACATTGCGTTTGATCTGATCCAGCAGAGCGGCAAACAGCTCGAAGGCTTCGCGTTTGTATTCCTGTTTCGGGTTTTTCTGCGCGTAGCCGCGCAGATGGATACCCTGACGCAGATGATCCAGCGCCGACAGGTGTTCGCGCCAGTATTGGTCCACGTGCGAGAGCAGCACTGAGCGTTCGAAATTGCGGAAATTCGGCTCGCCGGCTTGTTCCACTTTCGCGTCGTAGCTGGCTTTGGCCGCGTCGATTACACGCTGGCGCATGTCTTCGATCGACAGAGATTTCTCGTTGGCCACCCACTCGCGCACCGCGGCGCTGACTTGCAGCTCGTTCAGCGCGCGCTCCAAACCTTCGGCATCCCACTGCTCTTCCATTGAATCGGGTGGCAGATAGGTATCAAACAGCTCGCCAAAGTAACCGGTGCGCATCGCGGCGATGGTGTCGGTGACTTCGGTGCTTTCCAGAATTTTGTTACGCTGGCTGTAGATGGCCTTGCGCTGCTCGTTGGCGACATCATCGTATTCCAGCAGCTGTTTACGCATGTCGAAGTTGCGGCCTTCCACTTTGCGTTGGGCTGATTCGATGGCGCGCGACACCATGCCGGCTTCGATTGGCTCGCCTTCTGGCATTTTCAGCTTGTCCATCACGAAGGCCACGCGATCGCCGGCGAAAATACGCAGCAGCGGGTCTTCCAGCGACAGATAGAAACGGCTTGAGCCCGGGTCACCCTGACGGCCAGAACGGCCACGCAGCTGGTTGTCGATCCGGCGAGATTCGTGGCGCTCGGTACCAATGATATGCAGACCGCCAGCGGCCAGGACGGCATCGTGTTTAACTTGCCAGTCGGCTTTCAGCGCGGCCACTTGAGCGGCTTTGGCTGCGTCGTCCAGTGTTTCGTCGGCTTCGATTTGTTTGAGCTGCGCTTCGATACTGCCGCCCAGCACAATATCGGTACCACGGCCGGCCATATTGGTGGCAATCGTTACCTGACCCGCGCTACCGGCTTGCGCCACGATTTGCGCTTCTTTGGCGTGGTGCTTGGCGTTCAGGACGTTGTGCGCAATGCCTTCCTGTTTCAGGATGTTCGACAGGATTTCGGATTGCTCGATCGAGGTGGTGCCGACCAGCGTCGGTTGGCCACGCTCAACGCAACCCTTGATGTCGGTGATGATGGCTTTGTATTTTTCCGCCGCAGTTTTGAATACCTGATCTTGGCGGTCTTGTCGGATCATCGGTCGATTGGTCGGGATGATCACGGTTTCCAAGCCATAAATCTGCTGGAATTCGTAGGCTTCGGTATCAGCTGTACCGGTCATACCGGCCAGCTTGTTGTACATCCGGAAATAGTTTTGCAGCGTGATGGTGGCCAGCGTTTGGTTTTCTTGCTGGATATCCACGCCTTCCTTGGCTTCGACGGCCTGATGCAGGCCTTCTGACCAGCGGCGGCCCGACATCAGACGGCCAGTGTGTTCATCCACGATGATCACTTCGCCATCCATTACCACATAGTGCTGATCTTTCACGAACAGCGCATGGGCGCGCAGGGCGGCGTTCAGATGGTGAATCAGGCTGATATGCGCTGGCGCATACAGGCTATCGCCAGCAGGCAGCAGGCCCATTTCGGTCAGGATTTGCTCCACATGCTCGTGGCCCGCTTCCGACAGCATCACCGAGTGGGCTTTTTCATCCACCCAGTAATCGCCTTCGCCTTCTTCGGTTTCCTGCTTGATCAGGCGGGCTGGCACGTTGTTCATGGCCTTATACAACTCGGTGTTGTCATCGGCAGGGCCAGAGATAATCAGCGGAGTACGCGCTTCATCGATCAGAATCGAATCCACCTCGTCGACTACGGCGAAATTCAGGCCGCGCTGTACGCGCTCTTCCACGCTGAACACCATATTGTCGCGCAGGTAGTCAAAGCCGAATTCGTTATTGGTACCGTAGGTGATATCGCATTCGTAGGCGGCTTTTTTATCCTGATGAGCCATCTGGCCGAGGTTCACCCCGCAGCTCAGGCCCAGGAAGTTATACAGCTTGCCCATCTGCGCCGCATCGCGTTGCGCCAGATAGTCATTCACGGTAATCACGTGCACGCCTTTACCGGTCAGGGCATTCAGGTAGGCCGCCAGCGTGGCTACCAGCGTTTTACCTTCACCGGTACGCATTTCGGAAATCTTGCCCTGATGGTGTACCAAACCACCGATCAGCTGCACATCGAAATGACGCATGCCCAGTGCGCGTTTGCCGCCTTCGCGACAGACGGCAAAGGCTTCCGGCAGGATTTGGTCGAGGGTTTCGCCCTTGGCCAGCCGGTCTTTGAATTCTTGGGTTTTGCCTCGCAATTGCTCGTCGGATAAGGCAGCGATTTGCGGTTCGAGCGCATTAATCTGCTTGACGATGGCACCGTATTGTTTCAACAAACGGTCATTACGGCTTCCAAATACTTTTTTCAGCAGAGTTGCAATCATAGTGCTACCAACGTGACGGCCTCGGCGAGGCTCAAATTTTTATCAATTAGTTCAAAAGCCCTTAGCCGGAACAGGGGCATTGGGCCTAAATGGACTCCACCCTACCTTTTTTCAAGGCTTGCTGCTTGCCGCGGCTAGGTTTGCTTGTCCGCCATCAAGAAAACGTAGTGGATTTTGCGCGATGCCGCGGTAGCGGATCTCGAAATGCAGGTGGGGGCCGGTAGAGCGACCAGTGCTGCCCAGTAACGCAATCTTCTGGCCGACTTTGACCGTTTCGCCTTCCTTGACCAGTAGCTGGCTGGCATGGGCGTAACGGCTGGTTAAATCTTTGCCATGATCAAGCTCGACCATATTACCATACTGCGGGTGGTAAGCCGCATACACCACTTTGCCTGTGGCAGCGGCCACAATCGGGGTGCCACTATCGCCCTGATAATCAATCCCTTCGTGGAAAACCTGCGTGCCTTTGAAGGGGTCGATCCGCCAGCCAAAGCTCGATGATTGCGGGGCAATTGCCAATGGCGCATGCCGCGGTAGATAGCTCGCGTCGGGCGTCATCAAGACTGCTTCGGCCAGCGTCAGCTGATCAATCATCGCGGCCATTTTGGCATCGGTTTGTTGCAGGATTTCACGCAGGCCCGAGACGGCAAAATGCTGGCCGGGCTGAGCCAGTCCGCCCTGTGGCGCTGCCTGCTGACTTAAAAACGGTTTAATATCGATGCCGGTTTTGTCGCCCACTTGATTGGCCAAGCTATCCAGCCGCGCCAATTTGGCTTGCAATTGCCCGACTTGTACCGCGAGGGCATCGATTTCGTTTTGCCGGGCGTGCTGGCCGGGCATCATGCGCAGCAGGGGCTCGACCCGATTGGGGGCAAACAGCATGCCCAAACCAAAGGCCGCAGCCCCAATCAGCACGGTCAGCATTAAGCCAATCGCGCTCAGTTCGCGCGGGCCCAGCGAGATGGCTTGATTGAGTCGGGGTGACACCACAATGATATTCATTGGAATCCTTGTATGAATAAACAGGTCCACGTTTCGCAACTGATGGAAGGCGATTTCCAGCTTAAACGGCTGGTGCGTCAGCTCGATCAGTATCAACAGCTGCTGCAGATTGTCCGCTCGGCCCTGAGCCCGGAAGTAGCACGGGTGTGTCAGGGCGTGGCTTGGTCGGGTTCCACCTTGCTGGTGGCCGTGCCCGGCAGTGCCGCGGCGGCGCGTTTGCGCCAGTCCGAGCCGGATATTCTCGCGGCATTGGATCGGGCTGGAGTGCACGCTACCGCAATCCGCGCCAAGGTGCAAGTTGCCCTGCAGCAGGGAAATCCGATGCAAACCAAGACTTTACGCATGACCGAGCCGGCCAAGGCAGCGTTTTCGGCGCTGGCTGAAGAGGTGAGTGATCCGGATTTAAAGCAGGCACTAAGTAATTTGCTGCGCCATCATCGCTGCTAAGCCACGCTGGCCTAGCCGATACGCGCGGAAGATACCCCGCGCTGGCGCGGATTGCCGAGGGCAAAAAAACGGGCGCCGGTTGGGTAACGGGCGCCCGGTCAACAGGGAGGAGATGAGCATAATGCACTCGTGCATTGCACACCCTTCTGAGAGTGGGGCCACCTGGGGCGGTTCCCAAGGGCGGGTGTAAATATTCACACCGCGCCACATCATCAGGCCGTCATCCGCCGCGGCGATACTTGCCCATTACAGTGCGCTTAAGCCTATAATCGCGCACCTTTTCAACTGCTTGCCTGCGCCCCGCTATGGATCCGATTCTGCTGTTTCATTCCCTGATTATGGGTTTGGTGGAAGGTATCACCGAATTCCTGCCGATTTCCTCGACTGGCCATTTGATTCTGACTGGCGATCTGCTCAATTTCCTGACCAAGGAAAAGCGCGATGTGTACGAGATTTTTATCCAGCTGGGCGCGATGCTGGCGGTGGTGTGGGAATACCGGCGCAAAATCGGCAGCAGTATTGCCAGCGCCGGCCAGCCCGGCCCGGGCCGCACCTTGCTGCTGGGCGTGATTGTGGCGTTTATTCCAGCGGCGATCTTGGGCAAGCTGTTTTCCGAGCACATCAAGGCGGTGCTGTTTAACCCGGTGGCGGTGTCGGTGGCTTTTATCGTCGGTGGCTTTATTATTCTATGGGCGGAAAAACGCCAGCACACCGTGCGGGTTGAGACGGTAGACGAGCTGACGCTGAAAGACGCAATCAAGGTCGGTTTCTGCCAATGTCTGGCGCTGATTCCCGGTACGAGCCGCTCTGGCGCGACCATCATTGGCGGGATGTTCCTCGGCCTGTCGCGCAAAGCGGCGACCGAGTTTTCGTTCTTTTTGGGCATTCCGACCTTGGGCGCGGCTTCGCTGTATAGCTTGTATAAACACCGCCATGTGCTCGATAGCGCCGATATTGCGGTGTTTGCGGTGGGCTTTATTTCCTCGTTTATTTTTGCCTTTATCGCCATTCGCGCGCTGATTCGCTTTGTGTCTACGCATACCTTCGTGGTGTTTGCGTGGTATCGCATTGTGTTCGGCCTGATTGTGCTGGCGACCTGGCATTTCGGCTTGGTGAACTGGAATGCCGGCTAAGGGTATCTGCCTGTAAGTCTTTCGAGGTAATGCTCGCAGGGCGATACCCATTAAAAACCGCAGCAATAGCTGCGGTTTTGTTTTTTATAGGCCGACCAGATTGAGGCGT
Organism: Chitinibacter tainanensis DSM 15459; assembly: GCF_000429785.1. Taxonomy (GTDB): domain Bacteria; phylum Pseudomonadota; class Gammaproteobacteria; order Burkholderiales; family Chitinibacteraceae; genus Chitinibacter; species Chitinibacter tainanensis. The sequence continues at coordinate 26,256 of NZ_AUCN01000001.1, read as the reverse complement.
GTGGCAAGTACTGGGCGCCTCAGCCGTGACCGATTCCCCTGATCCCGAGGCCAAGGTGGGCGGTGTATAGTGAGGCCTTCTGCGTTGTCTGCCGAGGTTGCTTCTGATGTCTGCTCCCCATCGCACCATCTACCCGATTGGCCGTTCCGGCCAGGCCTGGGGCGCAGCGGAAAAAGCCGCTTGGCTGGCCCGTCAGCAACGCCAGCGCTGCTATGCCGATCTGGTGCTCAAGCCGTTGCGCCAGACGCTGCCTGCCGCAGCGGAGCTGATTGAATACGGCCGGCTCGATTACTGCGCGCTGGGTTTGGCGAGCTATCCTTTGCTGGCGGTAAAAAGCCGTGTGTGGCTGCCCGAGCGCCCGACGGTGCTGATTACCGGGGGCGTACACGGCTACGAAACCAGTGGCGTGCTCGGTGCCTTGCAATTTATTGCGCACGATTTTGCCCGCTATGCCGAGCATGTGAATCTCTTGGTCTTGCCCTGTATCAGCCCGTGGGGCTTTGAAACCATCAATCGCTGGAATCCGCTCACGCTCGACCCTAACCGGCATTTTTATGCCGATAGCCCGGCGCAAGAAGCCGCGGCGGTGCTGGCCTGTGTGGCCGCTCATGCGCCGCAGGTGGCGCTGCATATCGATTTGCACGAAACCACCGACACCGACAATAGTGAATTTGGCCCGGCCAAAGCCGCCCGCGATGGCGTAGCCTTTGATTGGCATGCGATTCCGGATGGCTTTTATCTGGTCGGCGATAACGAGCGCCCAGCGCCTGAGTTTCAGCGCGCATTGATTGCCGCTGTGAGCCAGGTGACCCACATTGCCTTGCCCGACGCGCAGGGCTGCCTGATTGGCGAGCCACTGCAGCAGCATGGCGTGATCAATTACGCTAAGCGCGAGCTCGGGCTGTGTGGCGGGATGACAGCGGCGGCGCTGGTAACCACCACCGAAGTCTACCCCGACAGCCCCAGCGCCACGCCAGCGCAGTGCAATGCCGCGCAAGTGGCCACGCTCACCGCGGGCATTGACTATCTCTTGGCGCGGCACGCGCCACCGGCCTGAAAACCAGCTATACCAAGGAAACAGCTCAAGCGGAGAAAGGCCATGCTGTTTCTAGGAAAAACCAAAGCCGAACTCAGCCGCCTGCGCGAGCAATGGGAGGCGCAGCAGCGCGCCTTGCTCGCCAGCCTGCTGGCTTCGGCCTGGGTGGTGGAGGCGCGCGATGCCTACACCGGCGGGCATTTGTGGCGCGTGGCCATGCTCTCGGCCCAGCTGGCCAGAGTGCTGGGGCTGGATGCGGTGGAGGTAAATCGCATTGCTATGGCCGGCTTTTTGCATGATCTGGGCAAAATTGGCGTGCCCGATGCCATCTTGCGTAAGCCCGACAAACTCACCGACGACGAATACGCGGTCATCAAAACCCACCCGGCGCTGGGCGCGCGGCTGCTGGCGCAACATCCGTTTGCGCCGCTGGTGCTTAAAGGGGTGCTGGAACATCACGAAACGCCAGATGGTCGCGGTTACCCGGCCGGCTTGCAGGGCGAGCAGATCTCCCTGGATGCGCGCATCATCGGCGTGTGCGATGCCTTTGATGCCATGACCAGCTCGCGCCCTTATCGGGCGGGGATGCCGATTGAGCGCGCGCTGAATATTATCGAAGCCGCCCTGGGGCAACAGTTTGATCGGCAATGCGGCACGGCGCTGCTGACGCTGGGGCAGGCGGGCGAGCTGGCGCATATTGTCGGGCATTCCAGTGCAGGTATCCCGCTGGGGCAATGCCAGATGTGCGGGCCCACCTTGGTGCAGTTTCATAGTTCGGTGGCCGGGGATTATCTGGCCTGCCCGCATTGTCAGGGCGAATATCAATGGCAAGCTGCCCCGCAAGGGCATCTGATCGCGCAAGCCACTGGCCGCACAGCCAGCGCCGAGGCGCTCGCGCTCCAGGCCGATACGGTGCACATCGAGCAGCTGGTGCGCCAATGGGAAAACGTGCTGACCACCCTCGCCTGAAGTATCACACCAGCATACCAGCCGGTGTGCGCGCCTAGCTTGCCGCGCCGCTGGGCTTTCCGGCACACTGTGTTTTTTGCTTTCCGGATGTAGCTGTCATGCAGGCTTCCCGACGCGCTGGCCAGTGGCTGGTGGTTTTCTCGGCGATCGCGTTTGGCTGGATGCCGATCTTTGGCAGCTGGGCCTACCAAAGCGGGGTGAACACCCAAGGCTTATTGCTGGTGCGCTTTACGCTGGCGGCCGCCGTGATGATTGCGGTGATGTTCTGGCGCGGCGGGCGCTGGCCGCGTGGCAAGGTCTTGCTGGGCTTGGCCGCCATGGGGGCGCTGGGCTATGTGGGGCAGGCCTATAGTTATTTTTCCGCTTTGCAGTATGGCTCGGCCGCACTGGCGGCTTTATTGCTGTATGCCTATCCGGTGCTGGTCACGCTGGTGGCGGTCATCTGGGGTGGCGAGCGGCTGGGCGGGCGCAAATTGCTGGCGCTAGCGCTGGCTGCGGTTAGCCTGATCCTCACCATTGGCCCGGCCGGTGGGCAATGGCTGGGTGTGCTGCTCGGGCTGTTAGCGGCGGCGATTTACACTGGCTACATTCTGGCCGGTAGCCGGCTCACCCCGCAGGCCGGTGCGATGCCGGCTGCGACGGTGGTGATGAGTGCCGCGGCGCTGGCGTTGTGGCTGACCAGCGCTTGGCAAACTCCCGTCTGGCCAGGTAGCCACAGCGGCTGGCTGGCGCTGCTGGCGATTGCGCTGGTTTCGACGGTGGGTGCCATTTTGGCTTTTTTGGCCGGGCTGGAGCGCTTGCCAGCCAGTGAAGCCTCGATGCTCTCGACGCTTGAACCGGTGGTGAGTGTGCTGCTGGCAGCGGCGTTGCTCGGCGACCAACTCAGCGGCTGGCAACTACTGGGTGGGGTGGGTATCTTGATCTCGGCCTTGCTCATTGCTACGGCCAAGCCAATACCCCGAGTGGCGACGGTTGAGCTTGCTGCACCCGAATCAGCGCGAGATACCGCTACGCTGCAGCCCGAAGCAGGGCGTAACGCCTAAGCCCACCGCAGGATAGAAAAAAACCGCCAGTGTTGGCGGTTTTGGGGTTGTTGATCTAATTACGGGGCTGGCTGGGTTTGCAGCAGCTGATCGGCTTCTGCACTCTGCACGGCCGGGTCGGCGCCAATACGAGCCAATTGGGCCTTGAGTGCGTCTTGGCTCAGCGGCTGCGGCAGTTGCACCACCCAAAAACCACCACCCAGCTCGCGCTCGAACTGCCAGCTCAGCTGCAGGCGCTGCGCCAAGGCCGCCAGTGCGGCTTGCGCCGCGCTGGCATCGCTGGGCGTCGAGCGTAACTGAATAATCAGCTTCGGCCCGTTGGCGGCCACTTGTTGGCTGCTGGGGCTGGCCGCCTGCGTGCTGCAGCCACCCAGTGCACTGGCTATACCCAATGATACCCCGCAGAGTATTAGGCTAAAACGCTTCATATATGCTCCTTTGCCGAGTATACCCCCGGTGATCGCCGCAAATTTGGTTAGTCAGCCCCAGTCAGCGCAGAGGCTGACTGGGGGCGCGACTTAACGCTTGCTGCTGGCTGCAGTCTGAGCCGCCCATGGGCCCCATTGTGAAGCCCCTGGCTGCTCGCCGGTGGTCCACCATTTGGCTGTGTAGGTTTTGCCATTAAAGCTCACACACTGGCCGGCAGTGTACACGCTGCTGCTAACCCAAGCCGGGCAGGCTGGGGCGGCGGTCGGCGCGGTACTGGGTGCAGCGCTCGGCTGTGGCGTTGTCACCGGGGCTGGCGTTGGGGTGATGACCGGCGCAGTGCTCGGTTTGGGCGTGACCACGGGCGCAGGTGTGCTGCTACCGCTGCAGGCGCCGCCATCTTGCCACAGGGTTGGCGTGGCTTTCGGCGTCCAGTTGGCGCCCACATAGGCCACATGCGTATTCAGCGCCCGATAGTTGCGGCCATCAAAGGTCACCCAATCACCCACTTGATAGGTTTTACCTTCCGCCCAAGCGCTGTAGCAGCCGGCGCTTGGTGGGGTAGTCGGTTTTGGTGTTGGGGTTACGATTGGCGCGGGGGTCGGGGTAATCACTGGCGCTGGCGTCGGCGTGATGACCGGTGCCGGGGTTGGTGTGATCACTGGCGTGGGCGTTGGATTTGGCTCGGTGTTGTCACCCGCCGATTGCTTGGCCAGGCGGATCGCCGCTTCCGCATTCAAAATCCCCGCGCCGCAGTTGCTGGTGGTGCAGCCACCGCTACTTGGGAATGCCGTCGCCGACTGGCGCAGCAAGCTCACCACGTCGTTGTATTTCAGCTTGGGATTTGCCCCCAGCATCAGCGCAACCGCCGCCGCAACGTGCGGCGTGGCCATCGAAGTGCCATTCATGCCGGTGTAGCCGGCGCCATTGGCCGACAGATCAACGCGGCTGGCGCTCTTGTTTACCGTGGAGGTGATGCGGATGCTGCCATTCCCGCCCGGGGCAGCCAGTGTTACTTTGCTACCAAAGTTGGAATAGCTGGCTTTTTCGCCCGACTGGCCGGTGGCGGCCACGGTGATGACATTGGCGCAGTTGGCGGGGGTTGCTTGCGAGGCATCGCGGCTTTCATTGCCGGCCGCCACCACGATAATCGCCCCGGCATTCACCGCGTCATTAATCGCCGACTGATAGTAGCTTGGACAAGAGCTGGAGCTACCACCCAGACTCATATTGATCACTTTGGCCGGATTCGGGTTAGGGATGCTAGGGTGCACGCCGGCGGCCCAGCGGATGGCATCGGCAATATCAATCGCCGAGCCGCCGCCTTTACCCAGCGCGCGAACTGGCAGAATGCGCGCGTTGTAGGCGCCACCGATCACGCCCACATTGTTGTAGCCCAGCGCGGCAATGGTGCCGGCCACGTGTGAGCCGTGGAAAGAGCTATTGCTGGTGCGCTGGCAAATCTGATTGCTGACATCGCTGCTGGTGCACCAGTCGCCCTGATCCAGTGCGCCGGCAAATGGTTTGATGGTGCGGCTGCCGCTGGTCCAGTCGCAGGTGCCGGCGCGATAGCAGTCGGTCACGAAGGTATAGCCGTCCGACACATAATTGCCCGCCAACGGGCTTAAAGTGCCCAAATCAGGGTGCGGCACCGCGCCGGTATCAATCACGCCCACCACGACATTCTGGCCGCTACCAAATTCCCAGGCGCCGAGAAAGTTCGCGCCATAGCTGCGACCCGGTACTGGGGCGAGGAAATCCCACATCGAGCTCCACAGGCTGTCATTGGGCTGCACCACGCCTTGTGGATACATGCGGATATCCGCCTCAACAGCGGCAAACTCGCCACTGGCCTGCAGTTTTTGCAGATAGGCTTTCAGCTCGGCATCGCTCAGGCCCTTAGGCAGCTGAATCACATGCGATTCGCCGTCGGCCATGGTAAAGGCATGCCGGCCTTTGCCCTGCGTGGCTTGATTTAGCGTATCGCTGACATCGCTGGCGCTCAGGCTGCGCATCATCGGCGAGGGTTTGAGTTTGACCACAATCCGGTCAACAGTGTCGGCCTGGGCCGTGAGGCCGAGCGAGGCCAGCGCGCACGCGACCAGCGCGTGGCAAGTTTTGATTTGCATGAGGGATCTCCATCCTATTTGGTTAAGTCTTGCCCGACCGTTTTGCGCCGGTTTTGTGTTTTCGTTCGGCAAGACACAAGGAGGATAGGGGATATGCGGATGGGATAAGACCTGCGGAAATCCCTAATGCGGGGCGATTTGCTGCATGAATCACAAAGCAGCCTAGTTCACACGGGGGTATGTGCGCAAAGCCATTGCAGATCAAAGCTTTGCAGCTTATACGCGGCAGGGTAAAGCCCACGCCACCCAAGTGGGCGGCGTGGGTAATTGCAACATGTGTGTCACAACCGGCGGTTGCCGCGTTTAGGCGGGCAGGGCCGCCAGTGGGGCGGGATTTTTGCTCAGCAGGGTGTCGGCTTTGAGCTTGAAAGTACCGACCGCTTCAGCCAAAACATGCGCCTGCTCGGCCAGCGATTCGGCCGCGGCCGCGGCTTCTTCGACCAGCGCGGCATTTTGCTGGGTGACTTCATCCATCTGGGTGACGGCCTGATTCACCTGCGCAATGCCGGCGCTTTGCTCGCTGGAGGCGGCGGCAATTTCGCCAATCAGCGTGCTCACCCGGTCAATACTGGCCTCCACCTGCCCCATGGTGTGGCCGGCTTGCTGCACTTGCTGGCTGCCATGCTCGACCTGATGCACCGAATTGCTGATCAGCTCTTTGATCTCTTTGGCCGCGACAGCGGAGCGTTGAGCCAGATTGCGCACTTCCGAGGCCACCACGGCAAAACCACGGCCTTGCTCGCCGGCGCGGGCGGCTTCAACTGCGGCATTTAGCGCCAAGATATTGGTCTGGAAGGCAATGCCATCAATCACCCCAATGATGTCGACAATTTTGCGCGATGCATCTTGAATCGCCTGCATGGTGTCCACCACCTGGCGCACACTCTGGCCGCCTTCTTTGGCGATGCGCACCGATTCGCGGGCAAGGTTATTGGCTTCTTTGGCGTGATCGGCATTTTGCCGCACCGTGCCGGTCAGCTCTTCGGTGCTGGCGGCGGTTTCTTCCAGATTGGCGGCTTGGGTTTCGGTGCGGCGTGATAGATCGGTATTGCCCTGCACGATTTCCCCAACCGCCCGCTGAATGGTTAGGCCCGAGAGCTGAATTTCACCCACCAACTGCTGCAGATTACTCACCGTGGTGTTCACCGCGGTGCTGGTTTCACCAAATAGGCCCGGATAGCTGTGGGTAATCATCTGGGTGAGATCGCCTTTGGCCAGGGCGCTGGACACGCGCATTACATCGCGCAGGCCATTGTCGGTGACGCTGGAGAGCTGATTGAGCTGCTCGGCTAGCTCGAGCGAGAAGCCCTGTTTATTGGCCAGCTCCAGCCGCTGGCTGAAATCACCCTGATTGGCGGCGGCGCTGACTAGCTCGTTCACTTCGCCGATCAGGCTACGCAGGGTAGTGACGGTACCGTTCACCCCTTGCTGTGCCCGCCCAAACAGGCCCGGATAATCCTGCGTAATGGTTTGACTCAGATCGCCGCGCCCCAGCGCTTCGCTCACCCGCAGGATGTCGTTAAAGCCGACGTCGCAGGTGATGATCAGCTGATTGAGGTTTTCCAGCATGCTGCGGAACATGTATTGATATTGCTCGGCATTGCAGCGCTGGCTGAAATCGCCCTTGGCGCCGGCTTCGGCCAGCCGCTGAATATCGCCGCTAATCGCCAGCAAGGCGCGTTTCACTTCGGTAATGGCTGCGGTGATCTGGGCTTTTTCACCGGGCAAGGCCGGCATATCACGGCTGAAATTGCCCTGCGAGTATTCGCCAATTACGGCAATGGTTTGCTGGATGACCTGAATATGCTCGCTCACCAGCGTGTTCACTTCCTGCGCCATGGTGCCAAAAGTGCCCGGGTATTGGGCGGCATCCATCCGCGCACTCATGGTACCGGCGGCATGCTGGGCAGCCATATGTTGCTGGGCTTTGACAAAGCTTTGAATGGATTGCTGCATTTGCTGCATGGCCAGCATCAGCTGTCCGGTTTCATCGCGGCTGTGCACCACAATTTGATGATCCAGCTCGCCTTTGGCAATGCCTTGCGCCACCGCGACAGCACGCGAGAGCGGGGTGGAAATCGCGCGGATTAATAAATAACCCGACAGCATCGCCAGCCCAATGCCCACAGCCAGTAAAATCAAGGACAGCAGCCGCACCTGCTCATAGGTTTGCTGGGCGCCCAGATATTCGGCCTTGGCCACATCCAGTTGCAGCACAATCAGCTCATTGATCTTGCCGCCAATCGGGTCGATGGTTTGATACAGTGGCCCATCAAAATCCCCCAGCTCACCGGCCAGCGGGCCCACATGCTGCTGCAAAAATTGCTCCAAGCGATCAATATCGGCATTGGCTTTATCAAATAGCCCAATGGCCTCGGTAGAGAGCTTTTTCTCATCACTGGTCAGCGTGGTGCTTTGATAGCTTTTCCACTCTTCGCTGATTTGCTGCTGCGCTTCAGCCAGGGCTTTGAGCGCAGTGGGGGCATCGAGCAGGCCGGCATTGGCCTTATTGGCGGTGTCGATCACGTTGACCGCATACAAATCAGCAATGTGTTTAAGCTGTTTCAGCGGCACCACGCGGTCTTCATACACGGTTTTTAGCGATTGATTAAGTTGGCCCAGGTGGTAAATGCCGAGCCCGCCAATGGCCAGCAGCAGCACGGCCAGAAAGGTAATGGTGTAGATCAGACGGGATTTAATCGTGAGCTGCATGTCACACCTGTGCAAAGTTGATTTAGACCTGACTTGCAATATGCAATCATCGTAATCTTGGTGTAGATCAAGTTTGCCAGAATAGGAAAAATTTTTATTCAGATGGCATGGCTGGCGCTGGGCGGCTTGGTAATTGTGCCGCGCTGCGCTGTGCAATCTTGCATCGTGCCAACGGCTAGCGCGCATTTATGCTTAAGGCATGCTTTATTCACCCCGAACAAGGAGCAGGATATGAAACTCACCGCACAATCAGTATTGGCTGGCGTATTGGCCGCAGGCTTAATCACCCCGGCATTGGCCGCGAGCGATTTGCAGCCGTTTCCACCGGCCAAAGAAGGCTATGTGCGTAAAGTGATCCGCCTGCCGGAAATGCAAAACCCCGAGCTCTATCGGGTGCAATTGATCCCCGGCCAAGTCATCGCGGCCGATTGCAATACCCGCAGCCTGCGCGCCAAGATCAAAGAGCAGACCGTACAGGGCTGGGGGTATAACTATTGGACTGTCGGCCCGGTGAGCGCAGGCCCCACGACACTGATGGCCTGCCCAGAAGGCAGCAAAACCGAGCGCTTTGTGCCGGTGTATAACGAGCAGCTGATTCGCTACAACGCCAAACTGCCGCTGGTGGTGTATGTGCCCGAAGGCGTTGAGCTGCAATACCGGATTTGGGCGGCGCCAGAAAAAGCACAAGTAGCCGGCCAGGAATAAGCCCCGCAGCGCGCGATTGAAAAGGCGGCCTTGGCCGCCTTTTTCTATGGGTATTGCCATGTATCCAATTAAAAATAATTGCTACATGACTATACGGGCAGGGGGTAATCTGAGGTTGCGCGAGCACGATAGCCCACTGGTTTGCAAAGCCGGCCAAACCCTGTAGGCTGCGCCGTTTTGATCGCTTCAGAGTGCGCGCCATGAGCCAAACTGCCCCGGATAATCAGGCCTTTTTTACCACTGTGGCCCAGCAACAGCAGCTGTGGAGTATTAAAGACGAGGTGGGTTTTCCCGCCCCGATGACCACAGCCGGCTATCGCAGCATGCCCTTTTGGGCCAGTGCCGAGCGCGCAGAAGAGGAAATTGCCGCGGTAGCGGCCTTTGCGGGCTTTGCCCCGGTGGCCGTGGATTGGGCGCAATTTTGCGCGCAGTGGGTGCCAGCGCTGACGCAAGACGGCGTATTGGCCGGCGTGAATTGGTCGGCCAGCCAGCCGGTGGGCGAGGATATCCCGGCGAGCGAATTAGAGGCCCGCGTGAACGCGGCGGCGCAGGCGCAATAAGCGCTTGTGGTTTTTCCGTGCCGCGCCCTTGGGTGCGGCTTGGGGCTCGCCACGCTCAGCGTGGATAATGCGCCATTATCCAAGCTGAATGGAAAAGTCAGGCGTGAATCTGTTTCGGGAACGCGGGCGCTTGCTCGCACTGGTGACGCTGGTGCTGGTGGCAGGCTTTGTCACCACCTCACTCGCTAGCTACTGGGTATCACGGCAGGAAATTCACCGCAGCATCGTGAATAACGCGCTGCCGCTGACGGGCGACACGATTTATTCGGAAATCCAGAAAGACATGCTGCGCCCGGTGTTTATCTCGGCGCAAATGGCGCATGACACCTTTTTGCGCGACTGGATTATCGCCGGCGAACAAGACACCAGCCGTATCGAGCGCTATTTGGCCGAAGTGCGCCTGCGCAATCAAACCGTCACCAGCTTTCTGATTTCCGAGCACAGCCGGCATTACTATCACCACCAAGGTCTACTCAAAACCGTGGCGGAAACTGATCCGCGTGATGCGTGGTTTTTCCGCGCGCGCCAGCTCAAGGCCGATTACGAAATCAATGTCGATACCGATTACGCCAATCGCAACAAACTCACCATTTTTATTAATTATCGGGTGAATGATTACGCCGGGCGCTTTATCGGCATTACCGGCGTGGGCATTACCCTCGATAGCATGGCCAAGCTGCTTAAATCGTATGAGCTGCGTTTTGGCCGGCAGATCTATTTTCTGAACCAGCAGGGCGAAGTGGTGCTCACCGGGCGCGCTGATCAGCATCGCGGCTCGATTCGCCAGCAAGCTGGCTTAAGCGACATCGCCGAGCAGATATTGTCGCGCAATACCGAGCCCACGCAGCTGGTGTACCGGCAAGGCAGTGAAGAGATCCAGCTCAATAGCCGCTTTATCCCCGAGCTGGGCTGGTATCTGGTGGTGGAGCAAAACGAAACTCGGCTCTTGCGCCCCGCGCAGCGAATGCTGCTGATCAATTTGCTGATTTCGGCGCTGGTAACCGGCGTGGTGATTGCGGCGGCCTTGTATAGCATTAACCGCACCCAGCGCTTGCTGGAAAAACTGGCCAGCACCGATGCACTGACCCGGGTGAATAATCGCCAAGCCTTTGAGGTATTGCTGAAACAAAAAGGGCTGGAACTCGCACGTCAGCCGCGCCCCTTGTGCGGGGTGTTACTGGATGTGGATCACTTTAAGCTGCTGAATGACCAGCATGGCCATCAGGTGGGCGATACCGCGCTGCGGGCACTGGGGCAGTTGCTGCGCGAGCAGGGCCGCGCGGGGGATGTGGTGGCCCGCTGGGGCGGCGAAGAATTTATCGTGCTGCTGGATGATTGCGATCTGGCGCAGGCCGCGCAATGGGCCGAGCGCCTACGCGAGCGCGTGGCCGCCGCGCCGCTGGGCTTGCCGGCCGAGCAAAGCCTCACCATCAGCCTTGGTGTATGCCGCTGGGAGCGCCGCGAAACCCGCGCGGCCTTCTTTAGCCGGCTGGATCAGGCGCTGTATCGCGCCAAGGCGCAAGGCCGCAACCGGGTGGTGGTGGATGAATCCGCCGCACCTGATACGGTGGCAGGGGTATTGCCAGAGAATGATTGATTAAATTGCTGTCGCAGTCGATACCCCGTCGGGTATCCATTGCTGGCGCAATGGGCGTAAGAGCTCGCCGGGCGAGCCGCCAAAATGCGCGCGATAGCGGCGCGAAAAACTCGCCACTTCTTCATAGCCGATCAGCAGCGCCACTTCGCTCACGGTGTAACGCCCGGTGCTAAGTAATTCCTGTGCCCGCAGCATGCGTTGTTCGATGATCAATTGCTGTGGGGTGGCGCCGAGATTTTTCTGGCACAGGCGCTGAAAATGCGCCGCTGATACGCCGTATTGCGCCGCCAGCTGATCCACCCGCCAGGCGCGTGCCGGCTCAAAGCGAATCGGCCGGAACAGCTCGCGCAGCCGCTCGGCCAGTGCATCGCCGCTCACTGCGTTGGCCAGCATGCGCTGCAATAAGGTCAGCACCAGTTCCAGCGCGGTGGCACTGGCTTGCCCTTCGGCCAGCCGCGCTTCATGGCAGAGCGTATACATGGCGTAAAACAGGCTATGCGCCTGCTGAATACTGACAATCCGCACTGTGTCACCGCGCAGGCGATCCCAGCAGGGCGCATCGTTGAGCAAAAACCAGGCCGTGCGCCAATGCTCGCTCACCCGGCGAAAGCCGCTATGACCATAGGCTGGCAAAATCGCCAGCTGATTGGGCCCCAGTGGCAGGGTTTGCTCGCCGGCAATGATTTCGCCCTGGCCTTCCACCCCCACGATCAGCACATGAAAGGGCGCGCCTTTGCGCTCGACATGCACCAGCCCGCGCGCTTCCGACAGGCCCATAAACAAAATCTCATGCTGAGCCAGCAAAGACAGATGCGGGTGATGGTAATTGCGGGCGCCCACGCTCATTTGCTGGGCTTCGGGGCCAATTTCAAATAATTCTTGGTAAATCATCGACATGACAGGTGTCATCCGGACAAAGCGCAGATCAGATTCGGCCATGTTCAGGCACTGGCCAATCGCTTAAGCTGGCGCTGCGCTCCACCTTGTAAGCCTGTTGATTAAGCGGCAGAACGTCGCGGCTGGCAATGGCGCTGTGGGCGCGCACACAAAAAACAACAATTGGAGTGAGACATGCATTATCAAACAATCAGCGCCGCCGCGCTGCTAAGCCTCGCGGTCGTGGCGCAGGCGGCCAGTCCGCAATGGCAGGAAGGCCAAAGCTACCCGGCCGGCACGGTAGTGAGCGACGGTGGGCAAGACTATCAGTCGCTGTTAACCCACACCGCCTATGTGGGTGCCGGCTGGCGGCCCGCCAATACCCCTACGCTCTGGCGCTTGCTTAGCACCACCACCCTAAGCCCAAGTACTGCGCCAAGCAGTGCTCCCACGCTCGCGCCGACTAGCTTGCCAACCACCAGCCCCGTACCCACGCCGAATCTGACGCTGCCACCACCGCCCACTCCTACGCCGGTGGTGACGCCAATGTTGCCGCCGCATGGTCAGTGCGCTGCGGCCTGGCAAAGCGGGGTGTATACGGCTGGTCAGCTGGTGAGCTATCAGGGGCATAATTTTGTGGCCAAATGGTGGGTTAATACCGCGCCAAGCTATGAAACCTGGGGCGCCTGGAAAGACATGGGCACCTGTTTGAATAACAGCACCCCCGCGCCCACGCCGGTGATCACGGCCAGCCCAACCTCGACGCCGACGGCGACCCCCAGCGCGAAACCCAGCATCGCCCCGACCGCAGTGCCGACGCCGAGCGCTAGCCCAAGGCCAACCCCGAGCGTTGTTCCGACTGCGGCGCCGACAGCAAGCCCTGCGCCAACGGCGACGCCAGCGCCAGCGCCTACCCCCACGATTCCAAGCCAAGGCTTGCTGTTTGATGATTTCAGCTACAGCAGCGTCAGCCAGTTGGGCGGCAATGGCTGGCAAGTGCGCAGCTGGGGTGGTGGCCCCGGCTTTAGTAATGGCAGCTGGAGCCCAGACAATCTCAGCTTTGTCCCCGATCCAGCCAATCAGGGTAATGTGCTACTGCGGATGAAAGCGCGCACCAATGCCAGTGGTGACACGGTGAATGGCAATACGCTGACCAGCGGCACGGTGTCGCAAGCCGAGCTCAGCACACAGGAGGCGATTTACCTCAATGGCACCTGGGCGGCGCGGATGTATCTGGGCGATGAGCCGGTGAGCGGGCCCGATGGGGATATGGTGGTGAATGCTTTCTTTGGCATTACCCAGTATCTGGAAGGTGCCGAGCCCTATAGCGAGATCGATTTTGAATACCTGCCCAATGGCGGCTGGGGCAAAGCGGGCCCCACCATGTGGAGCGGCACTTACGAAATCGCCGCCTACGATGCGCTGAATCACCCCACGGCCAGTCGGTCGGGCAGCCTGCGCGGCTGGCATACGCTGCTGATGAATGTGAGCGATGGCTATATCCGCTTTTACGTGGATGGCGAGCTGATGCAGGATTACAGCGGGATCGCCCAGCCCGATCACCCGATGTATCTGGCGCTGCAAATCTGGCTCAGCAACGCCAGCATGCCCGATGGCAGCCCCGGCCTGTTGCGCAGCACGGCGTGGCGTGAGTACCAGCAGGATGTGGATTGGGTGTTCTATCTGCGCGATCAGCAGCTGGATCAAAGCGGCGTTGAAGCCCTGGTACAGCAGCTGCGGCGCAATGGGCAGAGCTTCCTGAAAAACATACGCTAGGGATGTATGGCCTGCTAGGCATTATTTAATATGACCTTGCGGGCTATACCTTGCTAGCTTAAAGCCGTCAGGCCGTTCGTAAGCTTGGCCCGCAGTCGTGGCGGGCCTTTACTACACTGGGGCATTAGGTGCAGAAATAGGGGCACCGCTCCGTGGAGGCTGCATGCTGCGACCTTGGCTCTGCTGGCTACTGTGTCTCTGGCTACTCACCGCGCAGGCTCGCGAGCGGGTGGTGCTGTTTGGTGATGAGGCGTATCCACCGTATTCCTATGTAGAAAACGGCGAATTTAAAGGCATTTACGTCGATTTTCTCAAGCAGGTGAGCACCCGGCTGAGCAATTTCGAGCTGGAGCTGCGGCCGGTACCCTGGAAGCGCGGGCTAGAGATGATTCGCCGTGGCGAGCAAATGGGCTTGTTTCCACCGTATCAATTTAGCGAGCGCGGCTATATGGTGCCGTATTCGGTGCCGCTCTGGCAGGAAAGCCTGCTGATTGCCTGCCATCCCGATGTGATGCAAAAGCCGCGCACCCGTTTCCCGGAAGATTTTCTTGGTCTGCATATTGGCGTGAATCGCGGCTTTTTGCTGGCGCGTACACTGCAAACAGCCGCGCGCAACGGCAAGATTCGCCTCGACGAAGCCGATAGCAACGAAGCCAATCTACTCAAATTGGCGGCGCGGCGCATCGATTGCTATGCCAATGATGCGCTGTCGATGCGCTATACCCTGCATCGCCTGCAAACCAGCCCGGCTACGGCGGCAGTCACCCAGCATTTGCAGCTGGTTGAAACCGTGCAGCTGGGCGACCCGACCGCACATGTGGGGTTTAGCGCTTATTTCACGCCGGTGTATAAAGCGCGCTTTATGGATGAACTGAATGCCGGTATTAATCAGCTGGTGAAAGAAGGCCTGATGCGTCAGCTGGTGGAGAGCTATCAGGCGCGCTAGCATGGATCCGCCAAAAAAAACCGCGCCGAGGCGCGGTTTTTTACCTGATGCGAGCGCTGCACGCTTATTTGCGCACATCGGGCTCGCTGGCGTTGCTGCGGCTGGTCCAGTAATCAGCATTGCTAATGCCCAGCGCCTGCGGATCAAACTCGGGCTCCAGGCCTTTGGCCTGCTGCGCTTCGTAATCATCCAGGGCTTTCAGTGCTGGTTTTTGCAATAACAAAATCGCAATGATATTCAGCCAGGCCATTAGCCCCACGCCAATATCGCCCAGCCCCCAGGCCAGATCCGAGGTACGCACGGCGCCATACACGGTGGTGGCCAGCAGCGCGAATTTCAGCAGGAACAGCGCCACATCGCTGCCCGCCCGGCCGCGCAGCAGGTAGGCTACATTGGTTTCGGCCACGTAGTAGTAGGCAATGATGGTGGTGAAGGCGAAAAACAGCAGTGCTACACCGACAAACATCGCGCCAAAGCCCGGGAAAATGCTCTCGACTGCCGATTGGGTGTAGCTGGTACCCGCTTCCACCCCCGGCAAGCCGCTAAACAAGAAGCCACCGGCTGGATTCACCACATTGAATTTACCGGTGATCAAAATCATAAACGCGGTGGCCGAGCAGACAAACAGCGTATCGACATACACGGCAAAGGCCTGCACGATGCCCTGCTTAGCCGGGTGGCTGACATCGGCTGCGGCCGCCGCATGCGGGCCCGAGCCTTGGCCGGCTTCATTGGAATACACGCCGCGTTTCACGCCCCACATGATGGCCATGCCGATCATCGCACCAAAGCCAGCATCAAAGCTCAATGCCGAGCTCACAATCAGGCGCAGCACTTCGGGCAGCAGGCTGAGGTTCAGCGCAATAATCACGCAGGCCATCAGGATGTAGCCCAGCGCCATAAAGGGCACGATGATTTCGGCAAAGCGGGCGATGCGTTTCACGCCGCCAAACACAATCAGCCCTAGCGCAATCACAACGCCCAGCGCGGTGGTTTCGGCCGGAATACCAAAGCCATTGGCCAAACCGCTGGCGATACCGTTGGCCTGCATGCCCGGCAGCAATACGCCGCAACCCAGAATGGTGGCCAGCGCAAAGGCAATCGCATACCAGCGCATACCCAAGCCGCGCTCAATGTAATAGGCCGGGCCGCCGCGCAGCTGGCCATTCACGCGCTCTTTGTAAATCTGCCCCAGCGTACATTCCACATACGAGGTGCTAGCGCCCAAAAACGCCATCATCCACATCCAGAACACCGCGCCTGGGCCGCCAAAGGCAATCGCGGTGGCCACACCGGCGATATTGCCGATGCCCACCCGGCCAGACAGCGTCATGGTCAGCGCCTGAAACGAAGACACGCCTTCATCGCTGGCTTTGCCATCGAACATCAGGCGAATCATCTCGCGCACATGCCGCACCTGCATAAAGCGGGTGCGAATCGAAAAATACACGCCCACGCCCAGGCACAGATAAATCAGCGCCGGGCTCCAGACAAAGCCATTGATGGTGTTCACCCAATCCTGCATAGCCACTCCAGTCGAATTAAATATTATTAATAATATGCGGCTGGATTGTCGCAGGCTGCCAGCATGACACCATCAGGAAAAACCTGTCAGTAATTACCCTTAGCCCCGCTGTTAGCGCCATTAAGCGCTATGGCGCAAGATACACCCTAGGGTATCGATCTGGCGGCGAATCTCTTCGTTGCTTAGCGCCGCATACCCCATGAGCCAACCTTCCCGATCGGGCGGGCCGGCATAAAATTGCGCCAGTGGGCGCAACGGCAGCCCCTGGGCCCGGCCGAGCGCCGTCCAGCCCGCTTCGCAGCCGGGCGGGGTATACACCGCACATTGCAGCCCGGCGCTGTGGTGGCGCACTGACAACGCCGGGCAATGCTCGGCCAGACTGGCGAGCAAAATATCGCGCCGACGCTGATATAGCAGCCGCATTTGCCGCAAATGGCTGGCGAAATGCCCACCGGCCATAAAATCGGCCGTCACCGCCTGCAAGAGCTGATTGCTATGCCCGTCAAACGCAGTGCGGGCGTTGCTAAAGGCCTCGACCAGATTGGCCGGCACCACCATATACGCCAGCCGCAAGGAGCCAAACAGCACCTTGCTAAACGTGCCCACATAAATCACCCGCCCATCGGGGTCGAGGCTTTGCAGCGCCGGCAGGCTATGGGTGTCGTATTGAAATTCGCCATCGTAATCGTCTTCGATAATCCACGCCCCGGCGGCGCGAGCGCGCGCCAGCAATGCCATGCGCCGGGGCAAGCTCATGGCCATACCTAGGGGGTATTGGTGTGAAGGTGTTGTGTAGATGAGCTTTGGCTTGGGGTACTCCCCATTGGTATTGAGGCCTTCATCATCCACCGGCACTGGGCACAGCTGCGCGCCGGCGGCGAGCAGGGCATTGCGCGCGCCCAGATAGCCGGGCTCTTCGAGCCAGGCCAGCTCGCCCGCATCCAGCAATAACTGCCCCGCCAGCAGCAAGGCCTGCTGCGAGCTGGAGAGCACCAGCACCTGTTCGGGCTGGCAATTCACCCCGCGCGCCAGCGCCAGATAGCTGGCAATGGCCGTGCGCAAAGCCGGCAAGCCTTGCGGGTCGCCATAGCGCATCAGCGCGGGGCCATCCTGCCGCCAGCGTTGCTGCAGCATTTTGCCCCACAGCGCGTGGGGGAAAGCCTGGCTATCCGGCTGACCGCTAAACAATTGGCGGCTTTCTGCACCGACCCCCAGCGTGGCCTCGCGGCAGGCGCCCGTATCGGCAATCGCTTGCCCGCGTTGCGAAAGGCGCGCGGCGGCCGGCGGGCTGGGTGAGCGCCGGAGCGGCAAGCTGGCCGGCAGGCTCACAAAACTACCCGCACCCACCCGCCGCTGCAGATAGCCCTCGGCTTCAAGCTGTGCATAGGCTTGCTCGATGGTGCTGCGGGCGTGGCCCAATTCACTGGCCAGCTGGCGCGTGGCCGGTAAGCGGCTGCCCGCCGGCCAATGCCCAGCCAGGATTGCGGCCCGCAAAGCGCGGCTGATTTGCTCATGCCGCGGCAAGCGCGCCGCCGTTTCATCGCTAAGCCAGGCTTGAAGGCTGAACATTGGTCTGCTCCTGTGCGCAAAATTGGTCGGTTCCAGTAGGCCATTATGCGCGTAAAGTGGTCTGCAGTAAGTACCGCCGTGGGGTGGTTTGCATGGGGGAGTTCAGTATGTTGAATTGGCAAGCCGGCACACTGGCCGATGCGGCCGAGATTGCCCAGCTGCATGCGGCGAGCTGGCAGCGCACCTACGCCGGTCAGCTGGCGGCGGATTTTCTGGCTGGGCCTGTGCTTGCCGAGCGGGCCGCCGTCTGGCAGCAACGCTTAGCGGCGCCCAGCCCGGGGCAGCAAGTGTGGCTGGTGCGCGCCGGGGCAACGCTGGTGGGCTTTTATTGCCTGTATCCGGCCCATCACCCGCAGTGGGGGCATTGTCTGGATAACCTGCATGTGGCCGCGGGCTGGCAAGGGCAGGGCGTGGGGCGCCAGCTGCTGCAACATGCGGCAGCGCAAGTTGCCCTGCTGGGGTATGGCCCACAAGGTCTTTATTTGTATTGCAATCAGGCCAATACCCCGGCACTTGCGTTTTATTTGCGTCTGGGGGCGAGCCAGCAGGAAGCCGCCAGCTGGGCCGCGCCGGATGGCCAGACCATTGCCACCTGGCGGGTGAGCTGGCCGGCCGGTGCTTTAGATAATTTCACGAAAGGAGCAAGAACATGAGTGTGGTATTGAGTAGTGGTCTGGCCACCCCGGGTGCTGCCGCCGAATTTTTTGCAGCGCAATTGCAGTTTCGCACTGATCCGGCTGATCTTGCCGCCGATTTGCTGGCCAAGGCGCCGGAGATTGTGGTGCTGGACACCCGCTCGGCCGAGATTTATCAGGCTGGGCATATCCCCGGGGCGATCTCCTTTCCGCATCGCACGATGACGGCGACGAGTACGGCGCAGCTGGATCGCAGCAAAGTGTATGTGTGCTATTGCGACGGCATCGGCTGCAATGGCTCGACTTGGGGCGCCTATAAAATGGCCAAGCTGGGCTTTCAGGTGAAAGAGCTGATTGGCGGCATTCATTGGTGGCAACAGGATGGCTATGCCGTTGCCACAGGGACTGAGCCGGGGGTATTGCTTGATGAGGGTATCCGCTGTGAGTGTTGAGCTAAATACTACTGGGGTGTATCTCAATGAATTTGGCCAGCCCTTGGGCCCATTGGTGCCCAACTGGCAAGGGGCGCAGTTTCCGCCGCGGCAAGTACTGGCCGGCTGGGGCTGCCGGCTAGAGCCGCTGGATGCGGCGCGACATGCCGCCGATTTGTGGCAGGCATTCAGCGCCGATAGCGGCGCTATGTGGACTTACTTCAGCGCCGGCCCCTATGCCACGCTGGCCGAATTCACGGCAGAGCTCACACGCCGCGCGCAAGCGCGTGACCCACAGTATTACGCGATTGTCGCTGCGGCCAGCGGGCAGGCGCTGGGCTTGGCCAGCTATTTGCGCATCGACCCGCAAGCGGGGTCGATCGAGGTGGGCTGGCTGCATTTTTCGCCGGCCCTGCAGCGTACGCGGCTGGCCACCGCTGCCATGGTGTTGCTGATGCAGCAGGCCTTTGCGCTGGGCTATCGGCGCTATGAATGGAAATGCAATGCGCTTAATCAGCCCTCCCGTCGCGCTGCCGAGCGGCTGGGCTTTCAGTATGAGGGCACCTTTCGGCAGGCCACGGTGAACAAAGGCCGCAGCCGCGATACCGCGTGGTTTTCGATTATTGATTGTGAATGGCCGGCCCGTTGGCGCGCGTATCAGCGCTGGTTGGCTGACGATAACTTTACGACCGATGGTCGGCAAAAAATGCGCTTGGCCGAGCTGGTGGCGATAGAAAGCCATTGCGCAATGGCAGCCGATTAGCTAGCAATCAGAATGACCGCCGCCGGCGTAGTGCCGCTTTGGCGGCAGTCAAACCGCTTGTCAGCTAAACCTTACGTGTTGGCCGGATGGCTTTGTTTATAAGTAAATGCTGATATAGATTCAAACCAAGGCCCCAGCACGCGGGAGGTGAATCATGAATACCGGAATGAGCTTGCTATTTAATAGCTTGAGCGATGGTGTGCTGATTTTATCTCCGGAAGGCAAAGCCCGCTTTGCCAACCCAGCCGCCAAGCGCATGCTGGGTTTGCTGATGGGGCAAATTTTGCAGCAGGATGCCGTCGGCAAGCAGCTCACCGGCGTGCGCGCCGGCTATATCGAATTGCCCAGCCAGTTTCAGCTGGAAGTGCCGGGGCAGGAAAGCCTGGCCGCTACCTTGCTGCGCAGCCCGGTGGGGGATGATTTGGTGCTGCTATTGCGCGATGTGGCGGCCCAGCATTTTTATCAGTCCACCGTCGATAATCTCCTTACTTTGGTGTACGACGGCTGCATCACGCCCACCAAAGCCTTGCTCGACACGCTGGCGCAAGCCAGCGCTAGCCCCGATGCCGCCCTGCATCAGCAAGCACTGGATTTATTTACCGAAGTACGGCAATGCCTGAAACAGATTACGGGCCTGGCGCAACTGCATGCCGGTGAGCCATTGGGGGCGATCGAGCGGGTGATGCTGCCCGATCTGGTCAAAACGGCGCTGGAGCAAACTCGCCAGCAAGCCGCTGGGCGCAAAGTTAATTTTGCTTTAAGCGGGCTGGATCACACCGAATTGCCACCAGTGTATGGCAGCCAAACTTGGTTGCAAGAAACCGTGACCTCGGTGCTGGAAGACATGTTGGCACGCAGTGTTGAAGGCGGCGAAATTCTGATCAAAGCGCGGCAATACGGCGAATTCGCCACGCTGGTGTTTTCGAGTAGCGGCCGTCCAGTGCCGGCACATATGCGTGACCGCGTATTTATGCCTTTTCATGGCACCCAAGCCGGCTCGGCGGCGCGCCCCGCTGGTTTGGGGCTGGGCTTGGCGCTGGCGAAGGCGGTGGTGCAACGCTATGGCGGGCATGTGCGGCTGGATGAAGAAAGCGGCGGCATCACCCTAGAGCTGCCGACTGGTGCGCCACGCAAAGAAGCCGAGGTGAATGCCGCGCAGATCGAGCGTTACGCCCATGACATTAGTCAGCTGATGGCGCGGCGGATGAAAACCCCGTAGCTATAGTGAAATAGCCGATTAACCAAGTGCAGAGGTGCATGATGAAAACCTCAATTCTGGTAGTGGAAGATCAAAGCGATATTCGCAAGCTGATTAATATGACCATGCAGTTTGGGAATTACGAAGTGCATGAAGCGGATCATGGCTTGCTCGGGGTCAAAATGGCGCAGGCTGTGCGGCCATCGTTGATCTTGATGGATGTGATGATGCCCGGTGAGATCGACGGCTTGCAGGCTTGTGCCCGGATTAAATCCGACCCGGAATTACGCCATATCCCCATCATTATGCTAACTGCGCGGGGGCAGCAATCTGATTTCGAGGCTGGCCGCCAAGCTGGCGCAGATGGCTACCTGACCAAGCCGTTTAGCCCCTTAGAGTTGATCGATACCATCGAGAAACTATTGCAAGAGCGCGCCGCCGCGGGCGCTTGATTGAGTTGCCGGTTGCGCCGGCCAAGGAGTCCACTATGACTCGATCCATGTCGGTAGGCGGCAGTACACCGCTTGCGCATACTGCACTCGCCACGCCAGAAGCCTTAACGGTGCTGGCGCGGCAAATGCAGGCTTGGCTAGCCGCAAAAAATACCGAGGCGCCATTACCCACCCTGCCCAGCAATCTGGATGAACCCGGCACTTTAGTGGCGCAAACCATGCTGGACTTGGCGCAGCACTTACGCTCGAGTGAAACCGATCTGCTGTTGCAGCAAGCTTGGTGCGACGAGGAAATGGCTGATCTGGATCACGTGCTTTCCGGTGTGTTGGGCGAGAAAGAGTATTTGCTCTATTCGGCCAATGCGGCGATGGATGAGTTTATTTTTCTCAGCCCCTTAGCGCGGCAGTGGCTGGGGCTGGATCAGCCCGATATGCTGCACAGCCCGCAGGGCTGGCTCAAATTAGTGCACCCCGAAGATTACCCAGCAGTTAAAGCGGCATTTGATGGGGCTGCTAGCGGCCAAGGGGCTGAGCTGGAATACCGCGTGGTGTTGCCCGATGGCCAGGTGCGCTGGCATTGCAATCATTTCCACCCGGTGCGGGAACCGGGTGATGGTGGCGTGCGGGTGAATGGCATTATTTCGGATGTGACCGAGGTGAAACGCCGCGAAAAAATGATGATGGATTTTGCATTCCGGCAGGAAGTGATTTTCACCCTCACGCCCGATTGTTTTGCCACCTTTGATCTCTCCGGCAACCTGACCTATGCCAATCCGCCATTTGAAAAACTGGTCAATATCACGATTGGGGATCTCACCGGGGTCGGGTTGCCCGAGGCCGAATCCATGCTCAATGTGCTGCTAACCGATAAATCCCCGCGCTTTGAGTTATGCCGTTGGGTACAAAAGTTGCAGCAAAAGCCGGACGACTTTGGTTTTGAATTTGATTTTGCCCCCATGCTCTTGAACAACCTGCCGGTGCTCGAACTGCAAGGTAAACCTAATCGCTATCTGGAAATTACGCTGTTTAATGCCGGTAGTGAAACAACTGCCACCGTACTGCAGTTGCGCGATATTACCCAGCAGCATCAGGTGGAGATGATCAAAAGCGAGTTTCTTTCTACCGCCGCGCATGAGCTGCGTACACCCATGGCATCGATCATGGGCTTTGCCGAGTTGCTGCGCTTGCGTGATTTTCCGCCAGAAACTGTGCGCGATATCCTGGATACGATTTTGCGGCAATCCCGCCGGATGACTGGGCTATTGAACGAGCTATTGGATCTGGCTCGCATCGAAGCACGTGGCGGCAAAGATATTCATCTGCAGCCGCTTGATCTGGCTGAAGTGCTGCAAGACAGTGTCAAAGCTATTAATCAAAATGATTACAGCGCCAAAATTCTACCGGCCGAGCTACCCAAGGCCATGGTCAATGCCGATGTCGCCAAGCTTCAGCAGGCGCTGTTGAATGTCCTGTCTAATGCGCTGAAGTATTCCCCGCAAGGCGGCGAAATTACCCTCAGTTTTGATTTCAGCCGTGCAGGTTGGGTGGCACTACATGTGGCGGATCAGGGTATTGGCATGACCGAAGAGCAATTGGCGCGCGTGTTTGAACGGTTTTACCGAGCCGATGATTCCGGGTCTATCCCCGGTACTGGGCTAGGGATGTCGCTGGTGAAAGAGATCATCGAGCTGCATTCCGGCGAAATCAAACTCCATAGCACGTGGGGGCAGGGGACAACCGTCTCATTGTGGCTCCCCTTGTTGCCTATCTAGCCCAGCGAGGAGGTAAGCATGGATTACCAATTTGATTGGCAGATTGAAGAAGAAATCGAAGTCACTGAGGCCTTGCCCGATCCGATATCACGTTGGTCGAGTGCTCCGCCGCCGAGTGACCGCGAAAGCATGGCTTATGCCCAGCTGTATAAAGTGATGTCCGATATGCAGGTGGCGCTGCGCCAGCGCGAAGAAATGATGCAGCAGATGCATGCCGGGCAGATCGATGTGTTACTGCGCTGGGCCACGCTGGCCGAAGAGTTGCAGCCGTTTGAGCAACGTCGTGGCTATCGTATTGGTGTGCTGGCCGGATTGCTCGCGCACTTTGCCGGGCTTGATCGCAAATCCTGTGAGCAGTTGTGTCGTGCGGCCATGCTGGCGGCGATTTTGCGCACGGGCGATGGGGCCGTGCAACAGGCCGTGCCCTTTTTGCTGGCCGCCAGCTCGGTGCCCGAAGTGCAAATGAGTGAGCTGATTGTTTTGCAAATGGCGCTCTTAGCGCAAGGTATTCAGCATACGGCCGAGGGTGAGCCGGTGCACGAAGCAGCGCAGATGACCGCGCTGGTGCTGCAGCTGGATGATTTGCTCACTCAGGGCCAAGGCCCCGCCCAATTACAACCGGTGGCGGCGGTCTTTAGCGGGCATAGCCCACGCCTGGTGCAGTATGTGGCTGAACATCTCACACAGTTGATTCATGCGCGTGAGCTGTGCTTGGCCTCGCAATGCCCTGAACGTTGTATTCCCGATCCTGCGCACCTCTGGTTGCAGCTGGTTGGGCTCTAAACAAATTTGGAGGAGCACATCATGTATGGATTGGTGAACCGCGCAGTCGAGCAGTTGGTGGAACAACATTTGGGCCCGACCGGCTGGGCACGCGTCTGCAAGCAGGCCGGTATTGCTGATGATGGCTTTGTGGCGATCAGTGCCTACCCCGATCAAATGACTTACAAGCTGGTCGGTGCCGTATCGCAAGAAATGGGCATGAGCCCCGAGCAGGTGCTGGAAGCATTTGGCGAATATTGGATTATGTATACCGCCGAAGAGGGCTATGCCGATTTGCTGCAAACAGCGGGGACTAGTCTGCGCGAATTTCTGGGCAATCTAGACCAGATGCACAGCCGCATCGAAACTGTCTTTGCCCAAATGGTTGCGCCGGTATTTTCAGTCGAAGATGAAGGGCCGGGCCGCTATGTATTGCTTTATCAGTCGCAGCGGGAAGGGTTAGCACCGATGGTGGTGGGCTTGGTCAAAGGGCTGGCTAAGCGATTTGACCAGCCTATCGCGATTGAGCAATTACCAAGCCGGGCAGGGTTTGCTGGAGTTTTTCGGATTCAGGAAGCTTGAAGCTGAGCCAAACGCGGGTTACGCGGAGACGGGCATGATTCACCTTACTGAAGCTGAATTGGCGCAAGCTTTCCCTTTTTATCTGGCGCTTAATCCAGAGGGTCAGATATACAAGGCTGGGGTATCGCTCTGCAAGGCTTTTCCGAGCTTGGCTGCGGGGCAATACTTTGAAGATTGCTTTGCGATCGTGCGCCCCAAAGTGGCAACTGTGCAGGAATTAGCCGCTCAGCATGATGTTGCCTTGGTTGTGCAAGCGCGTCAGCAGGGAGCGTTACGCTTACGTGGCAACATTCTGGTCCGGGCAGAAGGCTTATTACTCTTACTTTCGCCAGTACTCACCTCAAGCGAGGAAATGCAGGCGGCGGGCCTGGGGATGGGGGATTTTGCTTTCCACGATGCCAGTGGCGATATGCTGCTGATGCACCGAACCAACCAAATGTCCTTGGCCGATGCCAATCGACTCGCCAGTCGTTTGCGTAATAAATCCAAGCAGCTCGATACCGTGATGCGCTTAAGCCCAGATGGTTTGGCCTACTTTGGCGCCGATGGGGTGCTGAATTATGCTAACCCAAGCTTTCAGCGCTTGCTGGGGCTTTCGACCGAGCAGCTTGATCATTTGCAACGGCGTGATTTTGAAGTCTGGTTACAAACCGCTCAGGTGCCAGCTTGTCCCTCGCTGGCGCAAATGCTCGATACCCATTTGCCGCTGCACCTGTCTTTTAATGTGCCTTATCGCCGGGTGATCGAGTTGCAAGGCGCCACGGCCGATGAAGAGGGTGGGGTGGTGCTGTATTTGCGGGATATCACTGCCGAGGTTGAAGCCAATCGGCTAAAAACCGAATTCCTAACCATGGCCGCGCATGAATTGCGCACGCCGCTCGCGAGTATTCGGGGGTTTTCCGAGTTATTGGTAAGTCGCCCCGTGCCCGCAGCTATGCAGCAAGATATGTTGGCCACCATCAATCGGCAGTCGGTCAATATGACCGAATTGATCGAAGATTTGCTCAGCCTGAGTAAGCTGGATGAGCTGACCCGCGACAAGCTTAAACTCGCTAACCATGATTTGCGGGAGCTACTCGAAATGGCGGTTAGCTCTAGCTTTGCTGGGGCTGATGATTTTCTGGTGACGCGTGACTATCAGGTTGAGCAATGTTTGGTCCAGGTAGATCGGCATGTCATGCTGAAACTGTTTTCTAGCCTATTTAGTAATGTCATCAAATTTAGCCCCGAACACAAGCAAGTTGATCTACAGCTGCGGCCGCAAATGCGGGGTGACGCCGCCGGAGTATTACTGAGTATTCGTGACCACGGCATCGGCATGAAGCCGGAGCAGCTCGAGCATGCCTTCGAGCGTTTCTATCGCGCCGATCATTCTGGTCATCAACCGGGTACAGGGCTGGGGCTGGCCATGAGTAAAGATATTGTCCGGCTGCATGCGGGTGACATTGCCCTAGATAGTCGCCCCGCCGCAGGGGTGACGGTGAGTATCTGGCTGCCACAAAGTAGTTCGGCGGTGAGCGCTTGCCCCACCGAACACTGCTACTAAAGTTCACTTCTAGAGCAACCACAGCCCGCGTCAGCGGGCTGTGGTGTTTCTAGGCTGGGTTTCGGCTGCTTTTGCGCTGGTGCTGCGATGTTGCTGGGCGTGGGGTTTGATAGCTCTTCTTGGTTTGGCGCGATTTTCTTTGATGTTTGGTTCTTTGCAAATCAATCGCTTATCGACTTGTGGGCGCTTTTTCGTTGGATTGGTGTTGACGTGTTTTCGATGGGTGGGTATAGTTCGGCCTCTCTG
>NZ_AUCN01000021.1 GCF_000429785.1 Chitinibacter tainanensis DSM 15459 | reverse complement strand
ACCGTGGTGGTTTTCACCAGAACGTCATTGGTGCCGGCCTTCAGCGCAACGGCGCCGGTATACACGGTCCAGGTTTTGCCGCCATCCAGACTGTAGCTGTACTGGCCTTTGCTGTAGTCGCTTGGGCTCAGCGCAGTGCCGTCGGCCAGCGTCAGCGTCAGGGTGCTACCAGTAGCGGCTTTTTCAACGTGAACGGCGAAGACGGCGTCTTTGCCCTCGGCGACGGTGATGTCGTTGGTGTTGCCGGCGGCACCACTTGGATTACCAATGGTGATCGAGGGTGTTTCAACCGGTGGCTCTGGTGGGAAGACAATCTCGGGTTCCGGCTGCGGGAGCGTTGCGTACTCTGGCACGGTCAAGTCAGGTGCAGCACCATTTGCACCGAAATTAAAGCTAACTGGCGATACGTTTTCGGCGATACGGAGCAAACGAACGAAACCAGCGCCTTCACCCTCTGCACCGGCACCATTTAAGCCCGCGGCAGTGGCTTCAAGTTCATCTGAAAGATCTTTGCCCTGATTAAGCGCAGTAATGATCTGATCGGCACTCGTGTCGGCCTGAGCCACACGCGCCTCGGTCACGTCGGTTGTCGCGCCGCCGCTTAGATCTCCATCGATCAACATATCGCGGCCGGCAGCCAGCTCAACGACCTGACCATTGGGCAACAGTAAGGTGGCATGGCCAGTTGCAGAGGTAAAAATCACCTGCCCTTCTTGCAGTGGCTGACCGACTTGCAGCTGGGTTTCTTTACCACTGGCATCCCGCACAAATGCAACACCATCAACCAATACAATGGATTTCGCTGCTGATTTAACGCCCTGAGCTGCAACACTCGCCATGACTAAATTCCTGAGATTAGATTACCAGCCAAGGAATATAGGGGGGGGCGGAAAAATATACGACTGTACCGAAGTACATTCCTTACTAAAAAAGGCCTAGACGAGCGATTTGACTTAGCATTTTCGACTAAGGTCGAGTCACTGATGCAGTTCTTGCCCCGCCCTAGCCAGCAGCGCTGCAATTACTAGCGGGTTGTACTCGCGCGCTGCAATACGCGTACCGCGTGCAAACTGTCGCGCGTTGCTTGGTGGCGGGCAAGCTCCAGTAATTGCCGCATCCCCGAAATACCGAGCGCAGCCTGATCCACAGCGACGGTGGTCAGGCCGGCATCGGCGGCGCTGGGGATATTGTCAAAGCCCGCCACGGCGATTTGCTGGGGCACGCGAATACCGTGGCTGCGCAGCTGACGCAGCACTTCCAGCGCACAGGCGTCGTTGTAGGCAATGATGGCATCGGGCGGATTGATGCCCGCCAGCCATTGCCGCAATACATGTTGCACTCCAGCCGCGAGGTCTAGTCCGGGCGGAATCAGCCCCTCCAGCGCTGGATCGGCCAATCGCCCGGCATTAAATAATGCCTGCCGATAGCCGCGCTCGCGTAAACGAATTGAATAGTGCGCCAGCGAGCCACACAAAAAAGCAATGCGCTGATAGCCCTGCGCGAGTAATTGCGCCGTCAGCGCCTGCGTGCCCGCAAGATTGTCCGGGTTCACACTCGGCAGCCCTGGCGCGCTGCTGTCGATCAGCGTCATCGGCTTGCCCAGCGCCTGCGCGATGGCCAGCGTTTCCGGCTCCAGAAAACCCACGGCCAGAATCGCATCGGCCTCTTGCAGCAACAATTGCCGACGTATTGAGCTAGAAGGCTTAACCGTAAAGGGCTGCAGCTCAATACCCATAGGGGTACATACATCACGCGCGCCCTGCTCGACAGCCGAATAAAACGGCAACGCGCTTGAACGGGTGTGCTGACTGTGCAGCAGAAACAATACTTTGCGCAGCGGTGCCGGCTCTAGCCGCCCCAGGTCGTAGCCCAGCGCGGCGGCCTGCTGAAAGACCCGCTGTCGGGTTTCGGGCGAAACACCGCCCTGATGCTTAAGCGCCCGCGACACGGTGCCAACCGAAACACCAACCGCGGCCGCCAGAGCACGCATACTAATCGTCATAAAATGGCTTTACCTCCATCCGGCACCAAAAGCTGCGTCATTGTTTATGTGTCTTTATTTATCACTAAACACTAATCGGAGTGTCGGGGCTACGCAATCGCCTGACAAGCCACACCCGCCAAGCGGCCAATACCGCGGGCTTTTTTTACCCAAGCTTGCGCGCAAAGGGCAAGCCACTTGGTAGAATCGGCTTTTGTCCTTGCCAAACAAGAGCCTGTCATGAGCCGTTTCTGGAGTCCCGTCGTTCACACGCTCACCCCCTACACCCCGGGCGAGCAGCCGAAGATCACCAACCTGATCAAGCTCAACACCAATGAAAATCCCTACGGCCCCTCGCCCAAAGCCATCGCCGCCATGCAAGCGGCCGTGGCCGATACGCTGCGGCTGTATCCGGATCCGAATGGCGATGTGCTCAAAGACGCGATTGCTCATTATCACGGCCTGAGCCGCCAGCAGGTGTTTGTTGGTAATAGCTCGGATGAAGTGCTGGCGCACACCTTTCAGGCGCTGCTGAAACACGAGCGCCCGCTACTGTTTCCGGACATCACCTACAGCTTTTATCCGGTGTATTGCGGCTTGTATGGCATTGATTTTCGCACCGTGCCGCTAACGGCGGATTTCTGCATCGACCCGGCCGATTACACCGGTGGCGGCGCGATCATTTTCCCTAATCCAAACGCCCCAACCGGCATTTTGCTGCCGCTGGCGCAAATCGAAGCGCTGCTACAGCGCTACCCCGATCAGGTACTGGTGGTGGATGAAGCCTATGTGGATTTTGGCGGCGAAAGCGCCATTAGCCTGATTGCGCGCTACGATAATCTGCTGGTGGTGCAAACGCTGTCGAAATCGCGCTCGCTGGCGGGGCTGCGAGTGGGCTTTGCGGTCGGCCACCCTGATTTGATCGCCGGGCTGGAACGCGTAAAAAACAGCTTTAATAGTTATCCGCTGGATCGGGTGGCGCTGGCCGGCGCGGTAGCCGCATTTGAAGATGAGGGGTATTTCGCGCAAACCTGCGCAGCGATTAACGCCAGCCGTGATACCCTCACTACGCAACTGCATGAGCTGGGTTTTGAGGTGCTGCCTTCCAGCGCCAATTTCGTGTTTGCCCGCCATCCAGGCCACGATGCCGCCACGCTGGCCGCCGCCCTGCGCGAACGCGCCATTATCGTGCGCCACTTTAAACAGGCCCGCATCGAGCAATTTCTGCGCATTTCGATTGGCACCCCCGACGAATGCGCGGCGCTCGTAAGTGCCCTGCGCGAGATCCTAGCGTAAGCCCCTATACCGGTCAGGACCAGTCTGACCGGCCCTCTGCGGCGACACAAGCCACTATTACACGAAATCGGGGTGATTTCTCGCCCCATTCGTCATAAACCGTAAGCCTTTAAAAAGGTAAACTCTCCTAACCGGGTTGCCAGCCCAAGCAAAGCTGGTATGCACCCACCACATCGATAGGGAGAGTTCATCATGTATTCGATACAACAACGCCTCGCGGCCGAATTCATCGGCACCTTCTGGCTAGTCCTGGGCGGCTGCGGTAGCGCCGTGCTGGCGGCCGCATTTCCACAATTAGGCATCGGTTTTGTCGGTGTGGCGCTGGCGTTTGGTCTGACCGTACTGACCATGGCTTATGCGATCGGGCATATTTCCGGCTGCCACCTCAATCCAGCCGTCACGCTTGGCCTCGTGGCCGGCGGGCGTTTTCCGGCCAAAGAGCTGCCCTCTTACTGGATTGCCCAAGTGCTGGGTGGGATCGCCGGCGCGGCAGTGCTGTATCTGATCGCCAGTGGTAAAGCCGGCTTTGTGGCCGGTGGCTTTGCCAGCAACGGCTTTGGCGAGCTCTCGCCAGGCGGCTATGCGCTGGGCGCAGTCTTGCTGGCTGAGGCTGTTCTCACCGCGATGTTCCTGCTGATTATCTTGGGTAGCACCGATCAGCGCGCACCGGCCGGGCTAGCGCCAATCGCGATTGGCTTGGGGCTGAGCCTGATTCACCTGATCTCGATTCCGGTCAGCAATACCTCGGTGAACCCGGCGCGGAGTCTGGCGGTGGCCTTGTTTGCCGATACGGCAGCGCTGCAGCAGGTGTGGGTCTTCTGGCTGGCGCCACTGGCCGGTGCGGCGGTGGCAGGGCTGATTTATAACTGGCTGGGCAAAGCCAAAGCTTAATCTTCAGCACTCAATAAAAAAGCCGCGCATTGCGCGGTTTTTTTATTTGCGGCAAACGGGGCAAGAATTAAGCTGCGGGCGCTTTCACTGTCAGCGGCAAGCCCGCCACCATCAGCACCACTTCAGTTGCCTGCGCGGCGATGTGCTGCATAAAGCTGCCGTGCAGATCAACAAAATGCCGGCCCATCTGGGTTTCAGCATGAAGGCTCCAACCCAGCTCATTACCCACCGCGATCACCGTCGGCGGGCTCACCTCGATAAACGCCTGCCAGCGCTGTTTGGCGGTAGCCAGCGTGTCCTCACGCTCGTATTGGCTATCAGTAAACAGATTGGTCAGCCACAGGGTGATGCAATCGAGCACCAGCACTTCCCCGCCAAAACCGTGCGCGGCCAGGTCAACGTCTTGCTCCAGATTCACCCAGCGCGCATCACGCTCGGCCTGATGGCGGCGGATGCGCTCGGCAAAATCCTCATCCCAAACCCGCGCGGTGGCCAGATAGCCCGGCTGCGCAGCCAGCGCCAGCGCGCGTTGTTCGGCATAGCGGCTTTTGCCGCTTTTCTGGGCGCCAGTCACCAAGATGAGCTGCATATACTCCCTACTCCTATTGCCCGCTAGGCAATTTAAGACCATGCTCAGCGTAATATACCCCACAGAGGATAAACGCTGCACCGGTCAGGCCAATCAGGGTGAGCCGCTCGCCCAGCGCCAACACGGCGGTGATCAAGGTCACCACCGGAATCAGATAGATGTAGTTGCTGGCCTTCACCGAGCCAATCAGGTTCACAGCCTTATTCCAGGCCACATAACAAACCGCCGATGCCACCACGCCCAGAAACAGCATATTGCCGGCCGAAGCGCTCAGCCACAGCCCAAGATCGAGCCGATAGTGCGTGAAATACAACGCCGGCAGCATGGTGAGCAAACCATAGAAAAATACTTGCCGGGTTAAATACAGATAGCCGTATTTGTCGCCCATTTTGCGCAATTGCAGGCAATACAAGGCCCAGGCCGCACCTGCCAGCAGCGCCAGCAAGTCGCCCAGCGGGTTGAGTTTGAGCACGACGCTGCCGTTAAACATCACCACCGCAACGCCCAGCAGCGCCAGGAGCGAGCCCAGCACAAATTGCCGGCTCAGTTTTTGTTCGTGGGTGATGTAATGGGCAAAAATCGCAGTGAGTAGCGGCGCGGAAGACACCAGCAAGCCCACATTCGAGGCCTGCGTGTATTGCAGGGCAAAGTTTTCAAACAGGAAATACAGCGTCACGCCACACAGGCCCAGCCCGAAAAAGCGCAGCTCTTCACGCGGCGCCTGCCAGGCAAAGCGGGGATGCAGCACACACAAGACCAGAAAGGCCAAGACAAAGCGATCAAAGGCAATCTCAACCGGGCTGCGCACGCCCAGCAAGACCTTGGTCGAGACAAAAGTCACGCCCCAGACCAACACACAGAACAGCACCAGCAGATGCCCGGCAAGTTTGGAATTCATGCGTAATACGGCCAGCTAAAACAGAGAGGATAACAGCTCGCCCTGCGGCTGCCCTGCGGGTTTTCCCTAATCTAGCCTTGCGCTTTAATCCAGCGCGCTGGCGATGACCGGCAGCGGGTATTCATCTTCCTGCTCGGGGAGGTAGTACGAGAGCATGTCTTGCAGGCGGGCAAACTCCAGCGGCTTGGCCAAAAAGCCATCCATGCCAGCGGCCAGACACTGCTGCTCGCTGCTTTCAAAAGCATTGGCGGTCAGGGCAATAATCGGCAGATGGCGAAACTGCACCTGGCTGCGCAAAATACGCGTGGCCTCAATGCCATCCATTTCCGGCATTTGCCAATCCATCAGCACCAGATCAAAACGCTCGCGGCTGAGCATCTCCACTGCATCTTTGCCGCTATGGGCGATTTTCACCGTGCAGCCCAGTTTGCGCAAAAAGGCGCTCACCACACGCTGATTCATCGGGTTGTCTTCGGCCACTAGAATATGCCCGTGATACTGGCGCACCGGATTGGGCGCGCTGGGCAAGGCGGGCTGGGTTTCGAGTAGTTTTTTCAGACTGCGAATCAGGCCCACTTCATTTAGCGCCGGCTTGGCAATAAAGCCATGCCGCAAATGCGCATTGCTCGGCGCTTGCCAGCCCAGCGTGAGAATGCTCGCCCCCAGCGGCGGCGTATGGCCGCAGGCATCGCCCTTGGGCGCTTCATCCACCAGCCATAAGGCATGCTCGCTGGCCGCGCCCGGAGCCTGTAATTGCACCTCAGAGGCAATCAGCAGACGGCGTATCCAGCCCAGCGACCAATCCAGCTGCCCGCACAGCACCACCGGCCGGCCAGCCAGCGAGGCCAGCGTAGGCAAAATGCGGGGTCGCACTGTGTCATCCGCCCCCAGCGGTAGGCGCACAGTAAAACAGGCACCCTGCCCCAATTCGGACTCCACGCTAATGCTACCGCCCATTAATTCGATCAAGAGTTTGCAAATCGCCAACCCCAGCCCCGTGCCGCCGTAGCGCCGCGTCGAGCCCGAATCGGCCTGATAAAAACGCTGGAACAGCAACGCCTGCTGCGCTTTGCTCACGCCAATGCCGGTGTCGCGCACCGCCAGCTCAATCATGCCACCTTGGGTTTGCGCGCGAACATACACGCCGCCGCGCTCGGTAAATTTAAGCGCATTGGCCACCAGATTGGTCATCACCTGTTTGAGCCGCAAGCCATCGCCATAAAAGCGCACCGGAAACACGGGCGCAATATCCAGCACCAGCTCTAGCCGCCGCTCGACCGCCCGCGAAGCCAGCATACTGCAGGAGTCTTCCAGCACTTCCTGCAGATTGAAAAAATCCTGTTTCAGCTCGAATTTGCCAGCTTCGATCTTGGAATAATCCAGCAGATCATTGACCAGCAAAGCCAGCGAATCGCCCGACTTGCGGATATTGCTGACATATTCGGCTTGCTCTTTATCCAGCCGGGTATCGGCCAGCAGCTGGGCAAAGCCCAGCACCCCATTGAGCGGAGTGCGAATTTCATGGCTGATGGTGGCCAGAAAATCAGATTTAGCCCGGCTCGCAGCCTCGGCTTCATCTTTGGCGTGGGCCAGCGCGGCGGTTTGCTGCGACAGGCGAGCATTTAAGAGCAGCATCTCTTGCTGCACCTGCTTGGCACGAATTAACTGCGCCACAATCGCGGCAAATAGCTTCATCACTTCGCGCTGATACGGCATCAGCGTGCGACGGCGCAAGAAATTATCCGCCGCCAGCCAGCCCAGATGCTTGCCATCGGCATAGAGGCCAACGAGTGAATTCCAGCCCCGCCCAACCACGACTTTGTTGTAGTAAATCGGCGCGTCTTCTTTAACGATCACTTCGCCGGGGCTTTTGGCGGCATCAAAAAAGATCTGCCGCTGCGGAATCGGCTCGCTATACCAGTGCTCGTCAGTGAGCTCACCAAAATTATCCGTGCCATAGGTGCCAATCATCAGGTTTTTATCGTGATCGGCCAGAAACAGCGCCAGCCGGTCGATGCCCAGATCGGTAATCGCGGCCTGCACTGCCGAGCGGTAGAGGGTATCCAGATCAGGGGTTTGTGTCAGGCGCAAAGTAACCTGATGGAGCACCCGCAGCAGCTCGCGGTATTCTTCCGCGCGCTGCAGGCTTTGCTGCAAGCGGCGGGTCATTTCATCCAGCCCCAGCTCGGTACCACTCAGCAGGCTATCGATACGATCGGCCAGCATGCCGGCGAGCGCCGCGTATTCCATCCGGAATGAAGCGGTATCGAGGTATTTTTCCAGCCGCGCGACATCCGAGAGCTCAACATACAGCAGCGCCACCAGCTGATCGTTGTGCTTCAGTGGCAAGATCCAGCGCACTAGCTGCGGCACTTCGCTGCTATCCAGATCCCAAATATCCTGCACCTGAAAATCAACCGGCCGCACCGAGAGCGCCGGCTCGCGCAGCTGCCACAAGAGCTCTTCGACCGCCAGGCCGAAAAAAGCTTCGGGTCGTTGTGGCTCGGCAAAACACAGTGGTTTGAGGCCAATCACGGCTTGCGCGTGAATCTGCAGAGTATTTTCTGCCGCCGGCAAAATCAGGAAAGTGCGGCGGGCCTCAAAGGCCGCACACACCGCCCCCACCAGATGTTCGGCAAATAATTCCCAGGTTTTCGCCTGCAAGAGCGCAGGTAAATTGAGAACGGATTCGAGCTTCATGAGCAGCAACCCAGCAGCGAACCGGTTAGCGCCGCAGCACGATGCGGGCCAAGCTCGGTTATAATTGACGACTATTGCCTAAATTTTTGGACTCAAAATGACCAACCCAACCGCCCACATTGAATCACTCGACCACGAAGGTCATGGCGTTGCCCGAGTCGATGGCAAAACCATTTTTATCGACGGCGCTTTGCCGTTCGAAACTGTGACGTACAGCAGCTATCGCAAAAAGCCAAACTTTGAAAACGCGCAAGCTATCGCCATACATAATGACAGCTTTATGCGGGTAAAACCAAAATGCCCGCACTTTGGTGTCTGCGGTGGCTGTTCGATGCAACACATGGAATTCGGCGCCCAAGTGGCCGCCAAACAGCGCGTGCTGGAAGACAATCTGGAGCGCATTGGTAGCGTTCACCCGCAAGCCATGCTGCCCGCGATTTACGGCCCGGCCTGGGGTTATCGCCATCGGGCGCGCTTGTCAGCGCGCTTTGTGGCCAAAAAAGGCACGGTACTGGTCGGCTTTCATGAAAAGCGCTCAAGCTTTATTGCCGATATGACCGAATGCCACATCTTGCCCCCGCATGTTTCGGCCCAATTGCCGGCGCTGCGCGAACTGATCAAGAAACTGTCGATTTTTGATCGCATGCCGCAAGTGGAGCTGGCGGTGGGCGCCAAGATCACCGTGCTGGTATTCCGCAATATGGAAGCCATCAACGACGACGATCTGGCCCATTTCAAAGCCTATGCCGATCAATGGCAAGTGCAGATCTGGTTGCAACCCAAAGGCCCGGATACCGCCTACCCGCTGTATCCACTCGATGCCCCGGCGCTCACTTATCTGATGCCGGAATTTAATATCGAAATGCCGTTCAAGCCGACTGAATTCACTCAGGTAAATCACGGGATTAACCGCGTGATGGTCGAGCGCGCACTGCATCTGCTCGACCCACAGCCGGGCGAGAAAATCGCCGATATGTTCTGTGGCTTGGGTAATTTCACCCTGCCTATCGCCCGCCGTGGCGCGCAGGTATTGGGGATGGAAGGCAGCCAGCAACTGGTGGAGCGCGCGCTGGAATCAGCCGCACACAACGGCCTGGCCGAACGCACTGAATTCACTGTGGCCAATCTTTTCGAGATGACCGAAGAATGGCTGGATCAGCTCGGCCGCTTTGACAAAATGTTGATCGACCCACCGCGCGATGGCGCGATGGAGCTGGTGAAATCCATCAGCGCCGAACACGGCCCGAAACGGATTGTGTATGTGTCCTGTAACCCGGCCACCTTGGCGCGCGATGCCAATGTGCTGGTGAATGTGAAAGGCTACACGCTCAAATCCGCCGGTGTGATCAATATGTTCCCGCATACTGCGCACGTCGAAAGCATCGCCTGGTTTGAAAAAGAATAAGCCGACCCTGAGCCGGCCCCAACCCAAAAAAGACACACTGCGGTGTGTCTTTTTTCATAGCCGAATCCGCACTAAAGCAGGGGTATTGCCTTGTATGCCACAAATTAAAATGGCTACGAGGCAATACCCGGCAAGATCAGATTCAAACAAAGCCTTGTCCAATTCAGACATGGGCGCACGTCTTACGCCCCCTTATACTGGCCGCACTGTTTTTTTCACTCCGAGCACCCGATGTCTGCCAAACTCCTCGCCCTTGCCGCCGTGCTACTGAGCCAGCCGCTGCTGGCCAATGACAAACTGATTTCCTACCTACCCACTTGGCGCGATGCTGACACGGTCGCCCGCTTTGGCCCCCAGCTGGCCAAGCTCGACTACGGCGTGCTGTCATTTATCGAAGTGAATGCCAAAGGTGAAGCTTATCTGGCCGCCGGCACGCAAGCAGGCCTCGCGCTGTGGCAACCGCATCTAGCCGCCGCGCGCAAAGCGGGCAAATTTAATTGTATGTGGGCCTTGGGCGGCTGGACCGGCTCGAAAAACATCGCCAAAACAGCGCAAACCGAAGCGGGCCGCGCCAAGCTCATTCAGTCGTCCATCGCCATCATGCGGCAAACCCAGTGCACGGGCCTTGATGTCGATTGGGAACACCCGGTCACCGGCGGTGACTATGCCGCTGACGCCAGCCCCGCCGATCTGGGCAACTGGGTGAGCCTGCTACGCGAGCTGCGCACCGCGCTGGATGCCGCCGGCAAACAGGATAAAAAAACCTACCTGCTCACCACCGCCATTCCCGCCAATAACGGCGGCTGGGTGATGCAGGGGTATGATCTGAAAAACGGCCTGCCGTACCTGAATTGGGTCAATCTGATGGCCTATGATCGTAGCGGCGGCTGGTCGAAGAACGCCACCCTGCACGCCAGCCTCTACCCCACCCCGGGCGATCCGGATGGCGTCACGCTGGCTAGCAATAAAGCGGTGGAATACTTCATCAAACAAGGCGCCAAACCCGAGCAGCTGGTCTTAGGCGTACCGTTTTATGTGCGCGCCATGGGCAATGTTGAGCCCGGCCCGCAAGGCAATGGGCTAGCCCAACAAAGCAGCGGCCCCGGCCTGAAAGACGAAGCCGAACCGGGCGTAGCCACTTGGGCCGATTTCCAGCGTAAATACGCCAAAGCCCCGGGCTGGCAAGCCTATCGCTCCATGGAGGCCGGCAATGCGCCCTACCTGTACCACCCGGGTAAAAAAGAGCTACTAAGCTACGACGATCCGGCCTCGCTCACCGAAAAGGTCAAATTCGTTAAAAGCCGCCAACTCGGCGGCGTAATGATCTGGGAAATGACGCAAGACGACGCGCAATTTACCCTGCTGAACACGCTGGTTAAAGCGCTACGCTAGTAGCCGCGTACCAAACCGCGGCCGGTGCCTGCTCAGGCGCCGGCCGCGCGTTGCGGGCATAAGCGGAACATGGTTGGTGTTATGGTCGGTGTTATTGGGGGCTGATTTGTCTGCGCCGCCCTGCTGCGATAAGATCACAGCAGTAATCATCCAGCCCCTGACGCATGCATAATTTGACGACTCATTTGCCTGATGACGCTTTGCTGCTCAAGCTGACCGCGCTGCAACACGTTCTGTCGTACCGCAATATCTTTGTGATTAGCTTTTTTAGCTCGGGCGAAATCCTGTCGCACAATTATCCTTCGCACGACAATGCCAAGCATCTGGACGACTTTGCTTTTCTGATCGGCAAAGACAATCTGATCGCGATTAGCGCCCTGAGCAAAACCTCCGTCACCGGTGCGGACGGCTGGAAGTTTTACAACCGAAATTTGCAATTGCATTTATTTCGCGTGAATGCGCAATTATGGAATCTGGAAGTCGGCTCGCAAGAGGACGAGAGCGACCCGCATTTGAGCAACCCGGATTTTGAGAAGTTTTACAGCCTGACCGAAACATTAAGCGATGTGCGCGAATGGCAAGATGGCGGGGAAATGGATGAATTGCTCGCACGGATCCGCGATGTCCATTTGCCGAAAATCCGGCAGGTAAAGGCCTCGATTAGCGACCCGATTCTGGGCATGTGCCTTGATCTGATTGAAGGCATGGTGGTCTCAACGCTCAATGAAGATGCCGACATCGATGCCAGCCTGTATGCCCTGCTCACCCCTTCCGAAGTGCAGGTGGCCAAGTTTATCAAGCTGGGCATGTCAACCAAGGAAATTGCCACCAGCCTGAGCGTGGCCTCCAAGACGGTCGAAAATCACCGCAATAGCTTGCGCGCCAAACTGGGCATTACCAATAAAGGCATTAACCTGCGCAATTATTTAATCACCCTGGGCTCTCACCCAGGGGTATAGGCCACCAACCCAATTAAATTAAAGCACGCCAGCACATACCCTTGCCGCCGCCCGTGCACTGCATTCGCGGCTGGAATACGCGCACAAGTACGGCACATCACTGGCCAGTGCTTCGTAGCCACTGCGCAGGCCCACCACCATCAACCGCACGCCCAACTCCCGGCGCAAGCTAGCGACTAGATCACGCGAGGCCGTTTGCGCAAAATCTTCACCGGGTAGCGGGTAGTTTTCTGTTACCGCCAGCACCAGCGCATCGGCAGCCGACGCTTGATTCAAGAGCCAAGCCTGCGCGGCGCCATGATCAAGAATCAGCAAGCGATCTGCCTCGACATGCAGGCGGATTTCTGCAGCAAAGTAATCAAAAGCGCTCACCGCTTGATTGGGGCCGATACCGCGCGGATTCATTAAATTGGCATAATCGGCCAGCGGTGTGGTTTGAATCACCACCACTTGCTGCCCGGGCTTGAGCGGCAAACACTGCGCCGGGTCGCGCAAGATTTTCACCGCCGCCTGCGCCGCCTGTGTTTCGACATCAAGATGCGCTGACAGATCAAAATCCTGATACAAGGCCATGGGCTGCAAACGCGCCAATTTGAACGCCACCACGCGGCTGACGATGCTATCGAGCTCGGGGAAACGCCCCGCGCGCGCTTCGGCCACCAGCGCCTCCAGCATGGCTAGTTGATTATCCAGATAGGCCGTGTTGTGATCGTAATGCTCTTCAGAC
Source organism: Chitinibacter tainanensis DSM 15459 (assembly GCF_000429785.1). Classification (GTDB taxonomy): domain Bacteria; phylum Pseudomonadota; class Gammaproteobacteria; order Burkholderiales; family Chitinibacteraceae; genus Chitinibacter; species Chitinibacter tainanensis. The sequence goes on along the minus strand of NZ_AUCN01000021.1, from coordinate 79,687 downwards.
AGCATGATCATGTCGATGCCGGCCTTAAACGCCAGCAAGGCGGCCTCAACTGGCGCGTAATTGCGGCGAATCGCGCCCATATTCATGCTGTCGGAAATCACAATCCCGCCAAAGCCCAACTGGTCGCGCAGCACCCCACGCAAAATCGCGGCCGACAGGGTTGCCGGATGCGTCGCATCGAGCTGGGGATAGCGAATGTGCGAGGTCATCACCAGATCGACACCGGCATCCACCGCAGCCTTAAATGGCAGCAAGTCTTGCTGCATTAATTGCGCCAATGATTTATCCACCACCGGAATCTCGCGGTGCGTATCGCCCGTGGTATCTCCATGCCCCGGAAAATGTTTAGCGCATACAGCTATCCCGCCACGATGCCCGCCCTGCACGGCAGCGGCCACATGTTGCGCCACTTGCTCGGGTATTTCGCCAAAGGCGCGCGTATCGATAATCGGTGAATTGGGCTTGAGATTGACATCCGAGCACGGCCCCAGCACGCAGTTAAACCCGGCCGAGCGCATTTGCTCGCCAAACACCGCATACATCGCGGCAGTCAGATCGGTCTGATTGGCCGCACCCAGCGCCAGATTGCCCGGCCCGGTAGTGGATTCGGGCGTTAAGACACTCCATGCCCCTTCCTGATCAACCCCCAGGAGCAAAGGCACATGGGCGGCGCGCTGCGCTACGATGCGGGCCATGGCCTGAGTCAATTGGCGCGCTTCGGCAAAGGTTTCGGCATTGTCCTGGCTTAAATAACAACCGCCCAAATTGTATTGCTCAATTAATACCCGGGCAGCTTCGGCCTGCTTGCCGGGAAACGCCAAAATAAATAATTGCCCTACTTTTTCAGCCACAGACCAATTAGCCACCAGCTGGCCGGCCTGCTCAAGATAGCGTTCAAACATCATCAAGCCCCTTGGTGTACGAAGAATCAAATCTCAGGTGCACTGCAATTACAAAGATGAAAAGCAAAACCGACCGGCAAAGCTCCGCCATGGGTATCTGCAGCAAGCACAGATACCCTAAGGCTTAGAGTGATATACAGAGAGAGAGTATTTAGATCAGGCGCACTCGCTTTAGCGAACTAGGCCTTTTTCTTCTTCCGCAAAGTGCCCATCGTGAGCGTAACGGCAAAGATGATGATGATGCCGCGCAGGATTAATTGCTGATCCACATTCAAGCCCATCAGCACCAGACCGTTGTTCACCATGCCCATAATCAGCGCCCCGATCAGCGCGCCCACCACGGTGCCTTTGCCACCAAATAAGCTGGTACCACCAATGATTACCGCCGCAATCACCATCATCAGATCACTTTCGCCCAAGGTATAGCGGGCACTTTGCAGGCGGCCAGCATATAAAATCCCGGCCAGCGCCGCCAAGGTAGCATTGAGCACCAGCACATACAGCTTGACGCGATTGACATTAATCCCCGAATACATCGCCGAGATTTTATTGCCGCCACTGGCCAGCACTTCTTTGCCAAAGCTGGTTTTGCGCAGCAACACATGACCACCCGCGGCAATCACCATCATCCAGATAAACAGTACCGAAATCGGCCCGATATCGCCCGAGCCAAAAATAAAGGCGAAGGTTTCGTGATCGACCGGAATCGTCTGTAATTCGGTCACCCAGCGCGTAATGCCGGTGATAATGCCGGTCATTCCCAGCGTCACCAGAAACGAGGGAATGCCCACTTTTGCGACAAACAGGCCGTTAATCAAACCACACAAAGCGCCAACACCCAGCGCGGCTGGTACAGCGATCCAGATGCCATAGGGTAAGAGCAGCGCCACCGTCACCGCCGACAGCGCGACCACCGCACCAAACGATAAATCAATCTCCGCGGCCGACAACACAAAGGTCATCCCAACCGCCATGATCGAAATCATGGCCGTCTGCCGCGCGATATTCATCAGATTGCCGGCTTCTAAAAAGCCTTTGTCGTGCAGAAAAACCGAGAAAAAAACAAACAGCCCGACAAACACAAAATAAATAATCAGGTGTTGCCATTGCCCCAAACTCAATGGTAAAGCGGTGCGTTTAATGGCGATATCCATGATGCATCCTCACTGTACGGCGGCCAGCAGCCGCTCTTCGGTTGTTGCCGCCAATTGCGCAGCGATCCGCCCTTTTTTCACGATATAAGTCGTGTCGCAAAAGCTGGCGATTTCGCTGTATTCACTCGATACAAACACCACCGCATTCCCCTGCTGCACATACTCATTCACGATGTGCATGATTTCGTGCTTGGCTGCCAGATCAATCCCGAAGGTGGGGTCATCCAGCAGCAAGATTTTGGCCTGGGTATGCAGGCATTTGCCGATCACGACTTTTTGCTGATTTCCGCCTGATAAATAGCGCACCGCCTGCTCAATTCCTGCGGTTTTCACCTGCAAGCGTTTGACCAAGGCATGCGCCACTTCCGCCGCCCGATTCTGATCGATAAAGACAGGATTTGTCAGCTGGCGTAAAGAACACAGCCAGAGATTATCCAGCACGCTGAAATCCAGAATCAGGCCCTGGCTGCGCCGATCTTCGGGCACCAGATTAATGCCGTGGGCAATCGCCTGAGCGGGCGACTGTATCCGTACCGCGCGGCCATTAATCCGGATCTGCCCGCTCTGGAGTGGATCAAGCCCAAAAATCGCATTCAAAATTTCAGTGCGCCCGCTCCCCAACAGCCCAGCCAGCCCAACGACTTGCCCGGGATAAACCTTAAACGAGACTTCATCCAGATGGGAGGTGACTAGGTTTTCCACTTCCAGCAAGGGGGTGGCCGCCGGCGGGGTTTCGGTCGTGGCGCGCTGCCAGTTGGTTTGCCGCGCCACCGCCTCACCCAACATGGCCGCCACCAGCTGCGGCACCGAAGTTTCACTCACCGCCCATTGCTGCACGCAACGCCCTTCCCGCAAAACGCTCACGCGATCGCAAATTTTGAAAATATCGCGCAGATAATGCGTGATATAAATCAGCGATACGCCTTCGCTTTGCAGGCGCCGAATCGCCACAAACAGCCGCTCGATTTCCTGATCGGATAAGGATGCCGTGGGTTCGTCCAGGATAATAATCCGCGCTTCACTCGATAGCGCCTTGGCAATTTCCACCAATTGCCGCTGCCCCATGCTGAGCGACTCGACCAATTGATCGGGTGAAATTTCATTGGCGACGCCGACTTTCTCTAAGAGCCGCAAGGTCGCCGCGCGCATTGCCTCGGCATCGAGCAAACCACCGACGACAATCCAGTTATTCATGAAAATATTGTCGGCCACCGACATGGTCGGCACGAGGCTGAGCTCCTGATACACCATGGCGATGCCCCGCGCACGCGCGGCACCGGTCGAGCTAAAACTGGCGGGCTGACCAAAGATGCTAAGGCTGCCCTGATCGGGTTGATGCGTGCCATTAAGCACCTTCATCAAGGTGGACTTACCGGCGCCATTTTGCCCGACCAGCGCATGAATCTCGCCCTGCGCTAATTCAAAATTCACGCCTTTTAATACCGCATTCCCATCAAACTGCTTGAAAATGCCTTTGGCTACGATGGCTGCTGCTGGTGACATAGCGATCTCCAACCAAGGGGTATACCCGAAAAGCGCAATTAGAATATTGCTTTAGCGGGTATACCCTGTACTTATTTACGATTTGCCAGGGCTTTTTGAATGGCATCAGGTGGCGTGCGCGACAAGGCTTTTTGCCATTGCGTGGCCAGATTGGCCGGCGTGACTTTGATCGCATCCACGGTGACAAAAGGTGGCGTCGGTTGATTTAGCAGCGCCAGCGCCCCCATGCGCGCCAGCGTTTTGCCCATGTCATACGGCAGATCGGAGACAATCCCGGCGACATTGCCGCCCTTCACCATATCCAGCGCATTGGCCGCGCCCAGATCCATCGTGACCACTTTGACATCCTTGCGCCCAGCCGCCCGCGCCGCGGCAGTTACCCCTTCGGCAATCGCATCCCACGGCGCGTAAATGGCTTTCACGCTCGGGTTTTGCGTCAGGATGGCGCCAGCGATCACTTCACCGTCGTTCGGGTTGGCAATGCCTTTATTGGCAATAACTTTAATGCCGGGGTATTTAGCCAGCTCAGATTTCACCGCGGCATCGCGCTGATTGGTGACATAGTAATTGGCCGCGTGATACATCAAGGCCACATCCCCTTTGCCACCAATGCTGCCGGCCATCAACTCTGCCGCGGCCTTGCCCATGCCGTACAAATCGTCGGTCACAATCCCGGCGTAATCTTTGCCCGGCTTAAAGCCTTGTGGCGCATTACTGATGAACACCAGTTTGACGCCTTTATCGCTGGCTTGCCGGAAAGCCGCAGCCCCCGAAACCGGATCAATCACCAATGAGATAATTACATCGGGTTTGAGCGCCAACACGGTTTCCAGATCGGTACGCTGCTTTTTCGAATCCATCTCGGCATCGGTCACCGCCACCACCGCAATACCCTGCTCGGCAAACACCTCTTTGGCGCCCTTAATCAGCGCCGATGAAAAATCCGAGGTAGTGTGCATCAGAATGGCGGCTTTATATTGTTTACCTTGTAGCGCCTTGGTTTGCTCCGGCTTCAGGGTGACCTGTGTATACGGCGTGGGCTGTTCGCCATTGGGCCCAGTAGTGACGCCGGCCAAAGCACACGTACTGGCCACCGCGACAAACAGACCAACGAATTGTTTCATCATGCGCATCATCCACCTCTTAAGTTGTTTATCACATCGCAAAAATCGACCAAACCAACCATTCAACACCCAAAGATAGGTGTTTTATAGGTAAATCACGAGCTGAGATTAGGTTCAAAAACATGTAGTGTCAATCAAGCACCTACGAGTGTTTCATTTGCGCACGGTCAATCCTCACCCCAAAGCCGCCAAACCGGGCTAAAAGTCGGACAAATACGAATGAAATTTAAGTACTCTGGCGGCGCAAACTACCTATTTGATAAGTGGTTTGCAGACAAAGCATAAATCGCTGCCTTGTGCTTGCCCGCCGATTTACGCAGCCACGCTTGTCGTGCCGGCGATATGCTGGCGTAATGTTCACGACGCCCATTCGTGGCGTGATCGGCCGCCAAGCACGAACCTAAAAGTAAAAGCGATCCAGCGCCTCAGGTGGAGTTCGCGCCCCACGACAACAGGAGAACACATGCAAAAGAACCGACTCGAAGCCTTTAGTGATGGGGTGCTGGCGATTATCATCACCATCATGGTGCTGGAAATTAAGGTGCCGCATGGCGAGAGCTTTGCGGCGCTCAAACCGCTGTTGCCGGTATTGATGTGCTATGTGTTGAGCTTTATCTACGTCGGCATTTACTGGAATAACCACCACCATATGCTGCACGCCACCCGCAAGGTCAGCAGCCGGGTGCTCTGGGCGAATTTGCATCTACTGTTCTGGCTGTCGCTCTTGCCCTTTGCGACGGGCTGGATGGGTGAAAACCATTTTGCGCAGCTGCCCGTGGCGATTTATGGCGGGGTGCTATTAATGGCGGCCATCGCTTACTGGATTTTGGTGCGGGCGATCATCCATGTGGATGGGCCAGATTCGGTGCTGGCCAAAGCGATTGGCGCCGATCGCAAGGGTAATTGGTCGGTGCTGTTGTATTTACTGGCGATTCCGCTGGCCTTTTATCAAGAGCTGCTGGCAGGCGCCATCTACATCATCGTGGCGATTATTTGGCTGATTCCAGATCAGCGCATTGAGCGGGTTTTAGACTAAACCCCAGCAAAAAGGCCAGCGCGCAAGCTGGCCTTTTTGCATTGCCCACCCAGCCGCCTTAGCGCGTGCGCAGTTTGGCCATGCTGCCATCAAGCTGATTGGCCACATCTTGCAGGCGGCGCATGTCTTGCGTGATGGTTTGGCTGCCCTGCACGGTTTGATTCAGGCCTTGGGCAATTTCGCCAATCTGCTGGTTGATCGCGCTGGCGGTGCGGCTTTGCTCATCCACCGTGGTGGCAATGGCGCCCATTTTTTCAGCCACCATCACCGCCATGCCATCTATGCGCTGCAAGGCATCGGCGACAATTTCACCATCGCGATTGCATTCGCTCAAATAGTGGCCGGCGGCGGTCACCGCTTTGCCGGTTTGCTCGCTAGTCTGGCGGGTGCCATCCAGAATTTCCTGAATCGTGCGGGTTGAATCGCTGGTGTTTTGCGCCAGCTTACGCACCTCATCGGCCACTACCGCAAAGCCACGGCCATGTTCGCCGGCGCGGGCGGCTTCAATCGCGGCATTCAGCGCCAGCAAATTGGTTTGATCGGCAATGTCTTTGATCGTGGCGCTCACATTCACAATGCGGCCAAACGATTGCGCCATATCCTGCATGGCCTGCTCCACCGCGGCAAAGTGGCTAGATAGCGCCTGCAGATTGCCCAGTGTGGTTTGCCCGGCCTGATTGGCCGATTGCGTGGCCACTTTAGCCTCACTGGCCGCGTTGGAAGCCGCCTGCGCCAGCTCCCCCACGTAATGCACGGTATCGGTCATTTCGTGGGTGGCATGGCTGATTTCGTTCAGTCGCTGCGATTGTTCATCCATATTGCGCGTGGCCTGATTGGCGAGCTCAGTAATATGTCGCGCATCGCTGCGGGTATGCTGTGCGGCCTGCTGGGCGCTAGAGAGCACCTGCATCAGCTGGGTAAGGAAATGATTAATCGCCTGCCCCAGCTGGCCAAATTCGTCGGCGCCTTCCGGCATCCGCAAGGTGAGATCGCCATTTTGCAAATGCTGGGCCACGGTTTCCATCGCCTGCAGTTTGTTGCGCAGATGATGGGCAAAATACAGCGAAAAACCAATAATCAGCACGCCGCCCAGCACCAGCGGCAGCAACACCAGCCAGACAATCTGCTTCACCCGGGTGGCAAAGCTGCGGTCGGCCTCCTGCGCCTGCTGCTGCTCTTGCCGAATAATCTGGTCCAGCTCGCCCAAGAGTGGCGCCAGATCATTGCGGTAAAGTTGCTCGGGCATCGCCAGCGCATCTTCGGGCGCGGTTTCGGCAATCACAGCGGCTTGTTTAAATTGCTTGAGGTAGCGCTGCCAGTTGTCTTGCAATAGGCGGGTGATGGCCTGTTGCTCGCCTGCGGCCAGTTTCAAGGTTTGGCTGGTGGCGGCGATTTGCTGGCCGTAGTGATCCAGCTGGCTATTGATATCGGGCTGCATCACATCCAGCCGCGAGGTGGTGAGCATATCGACTTTCAGCTGCACCAGCTGATTGGCGGCCTGCTGCGAGGCGCGGTAGGTTTGATAGCTGTCGTTGAGCTGCTGCAGATTCCAGCCCGCCAGTAACACGCCAATGCCGAGGGCTACCCCGATCAGAATGCGTCCAAAAAAGAGTTGCGCTGCGATTTTCATGGCGGGGTGTATCCGGTATTGCTAATACAGGGCACTCTAACCAGCCAAAATGACAGAATCATGACAAAGATCTCGGCACTAACCCCTAGCCAGCCCGCCAATACCTTGCAGGGGTACTAGCCTCAAGTACATGATTTTGCTTGTTTTCAAACAGATACCCATAAAAAAGGCCACGCTATGCGTGGCCTTTTTAAGCTTCGACCTTTAGTCGAAAAGATCTATTTAGCGCAGATTTTGCAGCGCGGCGATGCGCTCTTCCATCGATGGGTGCGAGCTAAACAGCGAGCTCCAGCCGGCTTTGTTCGAAATACCAGAAGCGGCCATATTGCTTGGCAAGGCACTTGGCGCCATCCCGCCAAGGCGACGCAGTGCATCGATCATCGAGCCACTTTCGCCCATCAGTTGCGCCGCACCGGCATCGGCCCGGAATTCGCGCTGGCGGGAGAAATACATCACGATCACGCTAGCCAAAATCCCGAACACGATGTCACAGACAATCACGGTGATCATGTAGCCAATGCCGGGACCGGATGATTCTTCGTCATTGCGTCTGAGGAAGGAATCCACCAGATAACCCACCACGCGTGCCAGGAAGAACACAAAGGTATTTACCACGCCTTGAATCAGCGTCAGCGTCACCATATCGCCGTTTTTCACGTGCGCAACTTCGTGTGCCAACACCGCTTCGATTTCACGGTGCGTCATGCTGTACAAAAGGCCAGTTGATACCGCAACCAGCGAGTTATTTTTGCTCGGGCCGGTCGCAAACGCATTCGGCTCGCCTTCGTAAATCGCCACTTCCGGCATCGCAATGCCAGCGCGTTGCGCCAAACGCGCCACGGTATCAAATAGCCATTGCTCATCCTGATTGCGTGGGCGCTCGATCACTTGCGCGCCCGTGCTCCATTTGGCCATGGTTTTAGACATCGCCAGCGAAATAAAGGCGCCACCAAAACCCATCACGGCGGCAAACATCAGCAGCATGCCCAGATTGAGGCCATTGGCAGTCAGAAAACGATTGAGGCCAAAGACACTCACAAAAATGCCCAACACCACCATGATGGCGATATTGGTGGCAATTAATAGAATCGTTCGTTTCACAATCCACTCCTTATTAGATGGTTGCTCGGATTATACGGTAGCCGCTTGTCGCCAAAGGATGCTTTTGCAGCGTGCACAAGCGATGCCACACTGTTTACCCCTTAGAGCGATCTGAACTTTTTCAGTTCCACCACACTGATAGCAACTAATGCCTTGCTTGCCCACTAAATCAGAGTGCCAGTGCCGATATTCAATCTCGGTCATCTGCGTATGCAGCCAATTTTGTACCCCAGGCAAGTACAGCAAGTACCGTTGAACAAGATGAAAACCAAAAGGGATTTCCTTCAGTAACCACGCCAGATTGAAGAACTTGGTCATTTCTTTTCCTTCTACCACCGCCTGCTAGGTTTGCCGATCAATCACTGCCGGCTCGTTGCAACACTGAGATAGGCTGTAGCATAAACTGGACTTTACAGTTTCCAACATCAGCCTTACGCTTAGAAATCTTCAGTTTTTTCCGAAAGATCGCCATGCTGGGGCTCAACTATAAACATCTGCAGTATTTCTGGGTGGTGGCCAAAGAGGGCGGCATTAGTGCGGCCGCGCGCAAGCTCGGGATTACGGCTCAGACCATCAGCGGCCAAGTCAGCTTGCTGGAGCAAGACATCGGCCAGAGCTTGTTTAGCCAAGTCGGGCGCAATTTGCAGCTCACCGAAGCGGGCCGCACCATGCTGCATTACGCCGATCAGATTTTCATGCTGGGCAATGAATTACAACAAGCCATGCGTCCGGGCAATCAGCTGCGCCCGCGACTCAATATTGGCGTGGTCGATATGATCCCGAAGGCCAATGTGCTTCAGCTATTACGACCTTTGCTGAGTAGTGGGGTCAAGCTCAATTTTCTGGTCGATGGTGATCTGAATGAGCTGGTGGCCAAACTGACTTTGCACCAGCTAGACCTGGTGCTAGCCGACCGGCCGCTGTCCGATTTGGGTGCCTTAAAGCTAGCCAGCCGGGTGCTAGGCAGCGCACAAGTGGCTTGGCAAGGTACGCCCGCACGGTTGGCTGAGCTAAGCGACACCTTCCCCGCTTGCCTGCAGCACGCACCGCTACTGCTGCCTGCGCGCAATACCGCGCTGCGTTTGCAGCTGGATGTTTGGCTCTCTGAAATGGGCCTCGCGCCCGAGATTGTGGGGGAATTTTCAGATAGCGAATTGATGCGCGTTGCCGCTAAGGCGGGTATGGGGCTACAGCCCTTTCCTACACTCGATCTGCACGACATACCTGACGATGGCTTGGCCAAAATCGGCAAAATCCCGTCCATGCGCATTACCTACCACGCCATTTACAGCCCGCGCAAAATTCTACCCCCGGCGCTGGCCAAGCTACTCGAAAGCCCACCAGAATAAGCCATGCGAGGCAGTCTCCTCGACAAGGTAGTAACGACACTAAGTACAACAGAACGCGGCGAATTTCGGTTACAATCGCCGCTTTCCCGAATACAAGATTCTTGGCAGGAGATCAGCATGTCTTTAGCAGATCGCGACGGCGTCATTTGGTACGACGGCAAACTGGTGGACTGGCGTGGCGCAACCACCCACGTCCTCACCCACACCCTGCATTACGGCATGGGCGTGTTTGAAGGCGTGCGCGCGTACGAAACGCCCAAAGGCACCGCGATCTTCCGCCTACAAGATCACACCGAGCGTCTGCTCAATTCGGCCAAGATTTTCCAAATGAAAATCCCGTACACCGCCGAAGAGCTCAACGAAGCGCAAAAAACCGTGGTGCGCGAAAACCAGCTCAAGTCATGCTATCTGCGCCCGCTGGCCTTTATCGGCAGCGAAAAGCTGGGCATTGCCGCCAGCAATAACAGCATTCACACCGTGGTAGCCGCGTGGCCGTGGGGCGCTTATTTGGGCGATGATGGCCTGACCAAAGGCATTCGCGTAAAAACCTCTAGCTTCACCCGTCACCATGTGAATGTTTCCATGGTGCGCGCCAAAGCGTGCGGCTACTACATCAACTCGATCTTGGCTCACCAAGAAGCCGCCGCCGATGGCTACGATGAAGCGCTGGTGCTCGATACCGATGGCTACGCCTCGGAAGGCGCGGGTGAAAACCTGTTTATCGTGAAAAAAGGCGTGATCTACACGCCGGATGTGGCCTCATGCTTGGATGGCATTACCCGCAATACCGTGCTGACGCTGGCCCGCGAAGAAGGCCTGCAGATCATCGAAAAACGCATCACCCGTGATGAAATCTACACGGCTGACGAAGCGTTCTTCACCGGCACCGCTGCCGAAGTAACCCCGATTCGCGAGCTGGATAACCGCGCAATTGGCGCCGGCGTGCGCGGCCCGATCACCGAACTTTTGCAAAAACGCTATTTCGATTGCGTAAAAGGCCTGGATCCAAAACACGAAGACTGGCTAACCCTGGTTTAAGCTAGCAAGACTGAACGAAGTAAGCGCCGTAGCGCTTTGCCAGCGAGGCTTCACCACCGGCAGCACCAGCGCGTGCAGCCACGGTGAAGCCAAGTGAATAAAGTGCTGAGCCTACTACTGACTGCATGGGTATACACCGCCAGGGCTGATAATGATTAGCCTAGCAAGCAATACCCCACTCGCCGACTGGAGATCATTATGAGTCTGATCGACAATACTCAAAAAGAAATCGAAGTAACTGCTCACGACGTGCCCCTGCACTGTCCGATGCCGAATATGAACAAATGGAATTCGCACCCACGCGTCTTCCTCGACATCGCCAAAACCGGCAAAGCGCAATGCCCTTACTGCGGCACGCACTACAAGCTGAAAGAAGGCGAAGTCATCAAAGGCCATTAATCGGCCGCGGGATTTCCCGCTCGCGAGCAAGCGGTGCGCCAGTGGCCGCCGCTTTTTTTGTTTTTGCCGGGGTTTGTTGTGAAACGCATTCTTATTGTGGCGCCCGCCTGGGTGGGCGACGCCATCATGGCTCAGCCGCTGTATGCCCGCCTCAAGCAGCGCCATCCCGAGGCCGAGATTGATGTCCTGGCGCCGGCCTGGACGCGCCCCCTGCACGCCCGTATGCGCGAAATCAGCAGCACCATCGACGCCCCTTTTGGGCACGGCGAGCTGAAATTGCGCACGCGCTGGCAGCTGGCGCGCCAGCTCAAAGCGCGCGGCTATGATCAAGCCATTGTGCTGCCCAATTCGCTCAAATCAGCCCTGGTGCCGCTGCTGGCCGGAATTGCCCAGCGCACCGGCTGGGTGGGAGAAATGCGCTATGGCCTGCTCAATGATATTCGCGAGCTAGACCCACTGCAGCTGCCGCAGATGGTGCAACGCTTTTATGCGCTGGGCGATGAAAAAACCGCCCCGCGCACCGAGCCGATGCCCTATCCGGTACTCACGATTAACGCGGCTGAGCGTGATGCGGCGCTGAGCAAGCTTGGTCTCAGTAGCGAGCCGCCGATGGTGGCCATTTGCCCGGGCGCCGAATACGGCCCGGCCAAGCGCTGGCCCGCTGAGCATGCCGCCGCGCTGGCCCAGCAACTGCTGGCCGATGGCTATCAGGTGTGGCTGTTTGGCTCGGTGAAAGATCAGGAAATCTGCGCCGAAATCAGCGCGCGCTGCCCGCAAGTGGTGAATCTGGCCGGTAAAACCAGCCTCGCCGAAGCGATTGATCTGCTGTCGTTGGCCCGCGTCGCCGTGTGTAATGACTCTGGCTTGATGCACGTGGCCGCTGCGCTCCAGCGCCCTCTGGTGGCCGTGTATGGTTCGAGCTCGCCCGGCTTTACCCCGCCACTGGCCATTCGCGCCAAAGTGGTCACGCTGGATCTGGAATGTAGCCCCTGTTTTGAACGTGTGTGCCCGCTGGGGCATATGGATTGCCTGAATAAACTGACGCCCGATCGCGTAATGAAGGCGCTGAAAGAACTCACCAAGGACTGACCGATGGAATTTCTCGTTCTCTCTCCGATTGCCAAAGTAGCCGGCACGGTAGCCCTGCCCGGCTCCAAAAGCATTTCTAACCGCACTTTGCTGCTGGCGGCGCTGTGCAGCGGACAAACCACCGTGCGTGGCCTGCTGGCTTCGGATGATACCCAACGCATGCTCGAAGCCTTGGCGACATTGGGCGTCAAGGTCGAGCAAATCGGCGACAGCCGCGACTTTATCGTGCACGGTTGCGCGGGCAATTTCCCAAATAAAGACGCCGACCTGTTCCTCGGTAACGCCGGCACGGCGTTTCGCCCATTGACCGCTGCCCTGGCATTATCCAACGGCAGCTATCACCTGCACGGCGTGCCGCGGATGCATGAGCGCCCGATTGGCGATTTGGTCGATGCGCTGCGCCAAGCCGGTAGCCAGATTGATTATCTGGGCAATGAAGGTTTCCCGCCGCTACAGATCAAGCCCGGCGTGGTGGCGGCCGACAAGGTACAGGTGAAAGGTAATGTATCGAGCCAGTTTCTGACTGGTCTGTTGATGGCCTTGCCACTCTCCAACCGCGACATGACGATTGAAGTGGTTGGTGAGCTGATCTCCAAACCCTATATCGAAATCACGCTGAACCTGATGGCCAAATTTGGCCTGCAAGTGGAGAAAAAGAGCTGGAATGAGTTCCGTATTCCTGCCGGGCAGGTCTATCAATCTCCAGGCGAAATTTTTGTTGAAGGCGATGCCTCGAGCGCGTCGTATTTCCTGGCCGCCGGTGCGATCGGTGGCGGCGATGCGGTGCGCGTCACCGGCGTAGGTAGCGAGTCGATCCAAGGCGATAAACGCTTTGCCGAAACGCTGGCGCAAATGGGCGCGCAAATCACTTGGGGGCCAAACTGGATTGAAGCAGCGCCCCCAGCGGACGGCCAACTCAAAGCCATCGACGTCGACCTGAACCACATCCCCGATGCGGCAATGACGATTGCGATTGCCGCGCTGTTTGCCAACGGTAAAACCACCATTCGCAATATCGAAAGCTGGCGCGTGAAAGAAACCGATCGCCTCTCAGCCATGGCAACCGAATTGCGCAAAGTCGGTGCAACGGTGGAAGAAGGTCAGGATTGGATTTCAGTCATTCCACCAGAGCAACTCACGCCCAATGCCGAAATCGACACCTACGACGATCACCGCATGGCGATGTGTTTCTCGCTGGTGGCTCTGGGTGGCGTGCCGGTGCGGATTAATGATCCGAAATGTACCGCTAAAACCTTCCCAACCTATTTTGAAGAACTAGGCCGGATTAGCCGCTAAGCGCAAGCAACGTATATCGCTGCAAGCCTGATTATAAATAGCCTGCAGCAACATACCCAACAACAAAAAAGGAGCCAGTGGCTCCTTTTTTATTTGCAGCTTTGCTGATGCACCAGCGTAATGATTTAGCGGCGCTGGGTTTTGCCTTTGGCAGCGGTTTTCGCTTTGCCGGCCTTACCCGCTTGTGGCGCTTTGCGGCTAGACGATTTAGACCGTTTCAACTCACGACTCTGGGCGGTTTTTTGGCTGCGCAGCTGCTTGGTTTGCACTTGCTTGCTGCGCACCTTTTTACCGGCACTAGGTTGCTTAGCACGCACGGCCTTGCTCTCCACCCGGCCTTTACCGCGTGCTTTGGCAGTGCGACGCTCGCCACGCTGACTGGCCTTGGCGGATTTGCCTTTCTTGGCCGGTGTGGCTTTTTCCGCACGCTGACTAGGGCTATTACTCGCCTGATTCGGATTAACGGTCGCGCGCTTCGTGATGGCGGTGGCCGCTTCCGGGCTATCAAAGGGCAAGGGCTCGTCTTCAGCCCAGACCGTACTACTGAACAGCATGCAGGCACTGACTAGCGCCAGCCCTGTTTTGAACCAATTCTTCATTGACTACAAGCCCTTACACACGGCACGACAAGCTGCGCATTATACCGACTCACCTGCCGCACCGCCGGTTTATTTGCCCGTTTTTCGCCCCATTAGGCGGCTAAATCACATTAGATTTTGTTAACGTTTTAAACACCAATCCGCACCAAAAAAGCTTGGCGTCAGATTTAAAAATTATGCAGAAAGCATCCTGTGATGTTGTCAACCTTTTTTCAGCTACTACGTGTTTTCCCCAACATGTAGTCATTGACTCGCTAGCTACAAATGGTACGATGGCGAAAATTCAGCGATACCAGTTCGACTGAATTTACCCTGAGCACCGCCCGGCCAAGCATGCCCGACAGTCGCTCTACATAAAGCGCCAGGTTGCGAACAATGAAGGATTTGCAACCTCTTCCGCCCGCGGAAACTGGCCATTACCTTCAAATGGAGTGGGACTTTATGCATAAGAAAGTACAACTAACGGCGCTGTTGGCCGCGATGTTCCTCAGCGCCAGCGTTTGGGCCGCTGAATGGAGCTCAAGCGCGGTGTATACCGGCGGCTCGATCGTGACGTATCAGGGTCAATCTTACAAAGCTAAGTGGTGGACTACCGGTGAAATCCCGGGCGCCAGCCAATGGGGCCCATGGGAAAAAGTAGCCAGCGGTGGCGCGACCCCAGCACCGACCACGGCGCCAACCGCAGTACCGACGGCGGCCCCAACGGTTAAACCGACCGTGGCACCAACGACTGCACCAACAGCGACGCCAAAACCTACCGCGGCACCGACTACGGCGCCAACAGTAGCGCCGACTGCGACACCAAAACCGACTGCAGTTCCAACGGTGGCGCCAACTAGCGCGCCAACGCCAACCGCTGCGCCAACTGGCACCCCGAATCCAGGCACTGGCTTGCCAAAATGTGAAGCCGCTTGGAACTCAGGCAGCTCGTACGCTGGTGGCGCCAAAGTCAGCTTTAACGGCGTGAATTACACCGCCAAATGGTGGGCCAATGTCGGCGCTGAGCCAGGCAAAGATGCCACTTGGGCCACAGCGGGCAACTGTGATGCCAGCGGCTTGCCAACCCCAGTACCAGGTGGTGGCGGCTCAACGGGCGGCGTGCCCACTAAAGCGGAAGCAGAAGCTTATGCCGCTACGCTGACCAATAGCGATATCTTCCGCAAAGTAAAAGCCTCTGTTCGCACCTTGCCAAACTCGGTGGTGGAAGCGGTAGCGCCTGGCCTGATGAGCAACCCAAGCAATGTGAAACGCGTGGAAGCCATCCTGCCCAAAGCGAAGTGGGATTACTACTTCTCGAAAGCGCACCCAAGCTACACTTACACCCGCTTCTTGCAAGCCACCGCTAAATTCCCAGCCTTCTGTGGCGACTACACCGATGGCCGCAATGCCGATGAAATCTGCCGCCGCTCGCTGGCAGCATCATTTGCGCACTTTGCCCAAGAAACCGGTGGTCATAGCGTAGAGCAATACGGCAACCCAGAATGGCTGCAAGCGCTGGTGCACGTGCGTGAAATGGGTTGTACTGAAGAAGGCACCGGTTGTGGTTACAACACTGAGTGTACCGACCCAGTATTCAACAAAGTTTGGACTTGCGGCACCGACGCGAAAGGCGGCTTCAAGAAATACTTCGGCCGTGGCGCGAAACAGTTGTCTTACAACTACAACTACGGTCCATTCAGCCAAGCGATGTTTGATGGCGACCAATCCGTACTGTTGAAAGATCCGGATCGTGTAGCTGAAAGCTGGTTGAACCTGGCTTCTGCCGTATTCTTCTTCGTGTATCCACAACCACCAAAACCATCGATGCTGCACGTGATTGATGGCACTTGGGTACCGAACGACTTTGATAAATCGCGTCAACTGGGTAACGACTTCCCAACGACAATCCAGATTATCAATGCCGAATGCCAAGATTCGCCAACCAAAGCGGCGGCGCAAAATCGTCTGAACTACTACACCGAGTTTGCCCGTGACCTGGGTTGGGATATTACGAAAGAGTCGATGAAATGTTCAGGCATGGGCCGCTTTGATGGCGCATCGTCTGCCGCATTTAACATCTACTGGGAAAAAGACTGGAAAGTCGGCGGCGACAACAAGTGTCAGCTGGTGAGCTACCAGACTCCATACAATGCCCTGATCGACGGCCAATACACCAAGTGTGTGGAAGCCAACTGGGGTGTTACTCTGAAGTAATTGAATTAGCTAGCCTCTAGCGACATACGCCACCTGGGTATCTAGGTGGCGTTTTTTATTGCCAGCGTAAATGCTCGCTATGCGGTGGGCGACTGGCCGAGTTGCCATCGCTTCACTATGCTAAAGCCATACGATTGCCGGAATCCATCATGAGCGAACTGATCGCCACGCGGCTGGGGCTACGCATTGGCTTGGCATTTGCCGGCCTGGTCTTGCTCACGCTGCTGTTCGGTTTACTGATGGGCAATGAAATCAACCACAGCTATCAGCAGCTGGCCCAAGAGCTATCGCGCCAGCACCGCGCCTATAGCAGTGTGCAGACCCTGCGCGCCGACTTTGGCGACCTGCGCCGTTTTGAAAAAGATGTTTTTCTGGCTGTCGATATTCCTGAGCACGCCAGCTTTAAATGGCGGCAATGGAATCAGGAGCTCAACCAAGCTTATGTGCGCCTAGGGCAGCTCGAGCAAACCCTGCCCGAGCAAAAACCTTTGGCCCTCGCGCAACTGCGTAGCGCGCTCGACGAATACAAAAATGGCTTTCTGACCGTGGCCGAGCAAGTGCTGGCGGGCCGCTTTCGCAGTGCCGAAGAAGCCAACCGCGCCTTTCTATTTCGCCGCACCTTTATCCATCAATACCAGAATGCCATCGACGCGCTGATTCATTACAGCGAACAGCAAGAGCAACTCCTACTGCGCCAGCTTGATGAAATCCGCGTACGCCGCCTATGGCAACTCGCGGGCGCGCTCTGCACTTTGCTCATCATCAGCAGCTTGGTGGCGGTGTTTATCACCCGTAATAGCTTGCGCGTGGGGCGCGAGCTGGAATATCAGGCTACCCATGATAGCCTCACCAAACTCCTGAATCGGCGCGGCTTTGAAATGCAACTGGCCAGCGCCCACCGTGGGGCAATTTTGTATCTGGATTTGGATCAGTTCAAATTGGTAAATGATCTGTGCGGCCACAGTGCAGGGGATGAATTACTCAGCCTACTGGCGCTGCGCTTTGGCCGCCTGCTTCCCGCACAAGCCAGCATGGCACGTTTTGGCGGCGATGAATTTTGCATCTTTTTACCCAATGCCGATGCCAGCCATGCGAGCGAGCTGGCGCAACAGCTACTGCGCGAAATTCAGAATTACCCCTTTGTCTGGCAAGGGCGTTTGTTTAGCCTGAGCGGCGCGCTCGGCATCGCCATTGCCGATGGCCAGCAAAGCCTGCGCGAACACATTATGCGCGCGGATACCGCCTGCGCCATCGCCAAAGAACGCGGCACCGGGCAAATTGCTTTTGCCACCGAGGTCGACCAACAACACCATCAGCTGCAATCACAAATGAGCTGGGCGGCGCAGCTACCGCAGATGCTGCAACAAGACCGCTTTGTACTGTTCATTCAGCATATGCAAGCCCTCAAATCCACCGGGGCGCCACACAGCGTGCCCGACCACGCAGAAATATTAATCCGCGCACTCGACGAGCAAGGTGAGCCGGTCCCCCCCGGGCAATTTCTGCCCGCAGCCGAACGCTTTGGCCTGATCGGCAAGATCGATCGCTGGGTCACCCGCACCATCTTGCAACAGGCGTTACCACCGCATACGATCTACGGCATTAATTTATCGGCCGCCTCGCTCGGGGATCACGCTTTTTTACACACCTTGCGCGACTGGATTCAGGCCAGCCCCACCCCGGCCCAGCAGTGGTGTTTTGAAATTACCGAAACCGCCGCCATGACTGATATTCAGGCGGCGCGGCATTTTGTCTCCACTCTCAAGCAGCTGGGCTGCCGCTTTGCGCTAGACGATTTTGGCAGCGGCTTTTCTTCGTTTAGCTACCTCAAAGAGCTGGACGTGGATTACCTGAAAATCGATGGCAGCCTGATCCGCAATCTGGAGCGCAATGCCTCCGATCTGGCGCTAGTGACCGCGGTGGTGCAAATGGCCAAAGCGCTGCGACTGAAAATAGTGGCCGAGTTTGTTGAAAACCAGCACCAGCTCGAAATCCTGCGCGATTTGGGCGTGGATTACGCCCAAGGTTATGCGGTACACCGCCCTGCTCCATTACTGATTCAGCCCGTGAAAGAAACTTGAGCTACGTAAGGTCGGCAACTAAGCTGATTAAGCAGCTTCTGTTTATCGGCTTCGGGATCTTGGCATGACTATCTTTCGCTCACTGCATTTGCGCCTCAAACTCCAGCTGGCTTTTTTGCTGGTCTCCCTGCTCACGATCGGGGTGTTTACGGCGCAAGCCATCCAACAGGCCAGAACCGCCGCGCTTGAGCAAATTGATGGCCAACTCAAAATGGCGGCCCTCGCCTATGTGCAAATCATCGGCCCCAATTACCACGACAATCTGCCCCCGCGCGAACAGGTTGATCTCAAAGCCAAGCGGCAGGAAGCCGAACACGTCACCGCCGTGACCAAGGCGCTGGGGGTGAGCTATCTGTATACCTTTATCGTTAATGGCAGTCAGGTTACCTACACCACGGCCTCGCTCTCGGATGAACAGCTTAAAGACCCTAATCACGAGTTTTATCTGAAGCCTAGCGATGTGCCAGAAACCGATGCAGCCACCATCCGCGCAGCACAAAGCGGCAAAATCGAATTTGAAGAAAGCACCAGCCCGCAATATGGTTTTTTGCGCACGATTCTGATGCCGGTAAAAAACAGTAAGGGCGAAAACTACGTAGTGGGCGTCGATCTGGATGCCAATCTGGTTCATCAGCACATTCGCGACGCGATCTGGCAAGCGGCCTATACCGGCATCGTGATGCTGGTGGTGGCGATTGTGGTGTCGTTGCTGCTGGGCAATGCCATCGCCCGCCCGCTGGTACGCCTGCGCGACATGATGCATTCGCTGACAACCGGGGCTGGCGATCTGACGATTCAGCTACCGGTGCAATCAGGCGATGAAATCGGCCAGATTGCCACCCACGTCAACACCTTTATGGGGCAATTGCGGCAGATGTTCAGCACCGTGCGTGATGAAACCGTCAAACTCACCAGCGGTGTGCAACGCATCGATCAAATGGCGCAAATCTTGAGCCAGGGCGCGAGCGATCAAAGCGATGTAGCGAGCTCTACCGCCGCCACGATTGAAGAAATCACCGTTAGCATCAATCACATTGCGGATAATTCCCAAGATGCCGAGCGGCTAATTGAGCACACGGGCGAGGTCTCCCGTCAGGCCACTCAGCGCGTGCGTCAGGCCGCGCAGCAGGTGGGGCAGATTTCCAGCCGGGTTTCTACCCTCTCCAGCGTGATGCACGAGCTGGAGCATCATTCACAGCAGATCAACAGCATTATCGATGTGATCAAGGAAATTGCCGACCAAACGAATCTGCTGGCGCTCAATGCCGCCATTGAAGCGGCGCGGGCTGGCGAGCAAGGCCGCGGCTTTGCCATCGTGGCCGATGAAGTGCGCAAGCTGGCTGAACGCTCCAGCGAAGCCACGGTCGAGATCAGCCAGAAAATCAGCGCGATGCGCGCACAAACCCAGCAAGCCACTCACAATATGGATCTGACCACCACCACGGTGAACGATAGTGTGGAGCTAGCGGAAACCGCGGCGCTGCAAATCGAAGACATTCAGCGGCAAATGAGCGAAGTGATTGCCGGCATTAAAGGCATCGCCGAAGCCACCAGCGAGCAATCGATGGCCACCACGCAAATTGCCCAAGCCGCCGAGCGGATCAGCAATATGGCCGAAGAAGGCAATCAATCAATCGGCTCGGCGCGGCAAGTGATTAGCGATCTCAATCATCTGGCTGGCCAGCTGGGCCAGATGATCAGCCGCTTCAAACTGTAAAGTCTTCAACCGGGAAAGTGGTTCTCAAGGCTTATCCCATCAGGCTTTACTCAGGCGCAGTGGCCGGCCGCGCAGGCTAGGCCATTGCACCAGCAACACCCCGCACAAAATCCCCGCCCCACCCAGCCAGTGATAGCTCGCGAGACGCTCGCCCAAGCAAAACATCGCCATAATCGCGGTAAACAGCGGCAGCAAGTTCATGTAAATCGCCGCCTGCTCGCTCCCCAATTGTGCCACGCCCTGCATCCAGCAGTAGGCCGCCAGGATCGACGAAGCCAGCCCCGCATATAACACCAAGCCAGCTGCAGCGGGCGAAACGCTGAGCGTTGTGGCCGTCGCCGCCAGTGGCAGCAAGGCCAGCAGACTAAATAGAATCTGCACATACAAGTTAAACCAGTGCCCCAATGGCAGTTGCCAGCGCCGCAGCAAAATCCCGTACAGCGCATAGGCCGCCGTACCCAGCAACATCAGCCCATCACCACGGTTTACGCCATGCTGCCACAAACTCGCCGGCTGACCCTGTCCGAGCAGATACAGGACTCCGGCTAGCGAAACCGCTACGCCCAGCACCGCCAACTTACCGGGGCGCACGCCGAAAAGCAGCGCATTCAACAGCAAACCCAGCAGCGGCATCAGCGCACAAATCACCCCCATATTGGTGGCCGAAGTAGCATGGGCGGCAAAATAGGCCAGCGATTGATACAGCACCATGCCCAGCAGCGCCAGCGTGGCGTATTGGCCGGCATGCGCCCAGATCGCAGCCCGCGCGCGCCACACCACCCGCCAGCACAACGGCGTCAGCACCAGCGCGGCCAGCAGCCAGCGATAGAGCGAAATCGCCGCGGGGTCGATCATGCCCGCCGCCGCTTTAGACACCACGGTATTGCCCGCCCAGATCAACACGGCCAGTACCGGATACGCAAATTGAGGCATGCGCATTCTCCTTTCGATTCAATATGCCGGCCAGTCTAGCAATGACCATTTGAATGTTTATAATGAAAAACCGCCAAACCGATATGCTGAAACCGCCAAGATGGATTGCCCCTATACCCCGCTCGATCTCACCCTACCCACCCCGGCGCCGCTCTACCTGCGGCATGAAGCCGTTGAAGCGCACACGGGCTACGCGCTGCACCGGCACCCGTGGGGGCAGCTCAATCGCATTAATCTGGGTCTGCTGGAAATCACGCTGGATCAGGAAACGCTGGTCGCGCCGGCGGATTTTCTGGTGTGGGTGCCCGCCGAAGTGCCGCATGCGGCCTATATCAGTCAGGCGCTGGCCTACAGCTCGGCCTATGTCAGCCCGGAGTGGGCCGCGCGGCTGCCGGCCAAGCCGTGCTTGCTGAGCCAAACGCCGCTGGTTCGGGCGCTGTTTGATGATTTTTATCAGCGCCAAGTGCAAGCGCTGAGCAGCCCGCTCGATCAACAGCAAGCCGAGCTGCTGCTCGGGCGGCTGTGCCTCACCCCCAAGCAAGGCTGCTATCTGCCCCACAGCGAGCATCGCCAGCTAGCGCCGATTTTGCGCGCCCTGCAGGCGCAGCCCGGAGATAATCAACCGCTGAGCGCCTGGGCTGCGCAAGTGCACACCAGCGAGCGCACCTTGGCGCGGCTGTTTCAGCGCGAGCTGGGCATGAATTTTGGCCAATGGCGCCAACGGCTGCGCCTGCTCACCGCCCAGTCCTTACTCAAGCAGGGCGTAAGCATCGCCGATATGGCGTGGCAACTGGGCTATGGCAATCCGTCGGCCTTCATCGCCATGTTTCGCCAGCACACCGGCCTTTCACCCGAGCGCTATCGCCAGCAATCGCTCGATACCTAGGTAGGTATCTCCCTAGAGGCAATATCCACCAAAGCCTATACGGATATACCCATCAGGCGTGGCAAGAGTTGCTGCAATGCCGATGGGCGATTGCTGCAGGCCCCGCCACGGCTGCGGGCCGTGGGTGCCAGCGCCAGATCATAGGGATTGCGTCCGGCAATCAGCGTGAGTTTTTCCATCGGCAAGCTGGCAATCAGCGCCGCCTGCTGGGCAAAGCGGGTGGCGTTATAGCTTTGGAATACCAGTTGCGGCGCCGCAGCGGCCGCGGCCTGCACATAGGCGGCCTCTTCGGCCGTGACCTGTGGGCTAATCACAATTTCATGCACCGGCCAGCCGGCGGCCTGCAGATAGGGTAATAAAGTCCCGCGCGCGCTGACCGAGGCGCCCAGCGCCACCTCATCAATTTCGGTGCGCTGGCTCAGCTCAACGGTAACCAGCACCACTGGCTCACCCGGCAGCAACGGCGGGCCATAAAACTCGACGCCAGCAGCCTGAATCTCGGCGGCCAGCTGCAAAGCGGCGCTTGGCTGCAAGGCCTGCGGCTCGCGCGGCAAGCTGGCCCAGTCTTGCACCACGGCTTTGGCTTTCAAGGCCAAGATTCGCGCCACGCTGGCCTCGACCTGCTCAACGGCAATCAGCCCCTGTTTCACGGCCTGCGTCAGGGCCGCCACGGCGCCTTGCTGGCGCGCTAGCGTGTGTGACACCAGCGCGATATCCGCCCCAGCGGCAATCGCCTGCACCGCACCCTGCACCGTGCCATCGCCCGCGGGCCAGGCCGGATTGAGGGGACGGCGACCAATCGCATCCATCTCGAGGCAATCGGTAATGATCAGGCCCGCAAAGCCCAGCTCTTCGCGCAGCAGGCCGGTGAGCACCGCGCGCGAGAGTGTGGCCGGCGTGTTGGGGTCGGGCTCAATCGCCGGAAACACCACATGCGCCGTCATAATCGCATCTACTCCAGCCGCAATGGCCGACTTAAACGGCACCAGCTCCACGCTATCGAGCCGCGCGCGGTCATGCGGCACCAGCGGCAAGGCATAGTGCGAATCGGTGGCGGTATCGCCATGGCCGGGGAAATGCTTGGCGGTGGCCGCGAGCCCCGCGCGCTGAATACCGCGCAACGCCGCCAGGCCATACACGCTCACCGTGGCGGCATTTTCGCCAAAGCTGCGCACACCAATCACCGGGTTTTGGCGGTTATTGTTGATATCAAGGCTGGGGGCGAAATTAATATTGATCCCCAGCTGGCGCAGCTCATCGGCCGCGTAGTAATGCAGCTGCTCGCAATCGGCCGGGCTGCTGCCGCGCACCGCATGCGAGGCATAGCCCGAAGCATAGGCCATGGGCGAAGGCAACGGGGTCATGCCTTCTTCAATCCGCATCACCATACCGCCTTCCTGATCGATACCGATCAAGAGCGGTATCGTCGACACTTCGGCGTTGATTTCCTGCAGCTGCCGGCATAGCGCCGCCACCTGGCGGGGTGATTCGATATTGCGGCGGAACAAAATAAACCCGCCCACCCGCTGCTCACGAATCAACGCCGCGCTGGCGGCATCGACCGTCGTACCCGGCAGGCCCACCATCACCAGCTGGCCCAGTTGCGCTTGCAAGGTGGCACTGATCATCTGAAACATGCTTCACTCCCGGCGGCCAAACCGCCATTACGCCGGGCCTTAGGCCGCAGCAGATTGTGCTTGAAGATGGGCAAGCGGCATCACCCGAATGGGATTACCCGCCACGGCCAGATTGGCCCACAGCCAGTTCAGGTGCGCCACCAGTTGCGCTCCGCCGGCATGCGGGCGATCTTTGCTGGTATGCGCATCACTCACCACCGTTACCCGATACCCCAGGGAGGCAGCGCGCCGAACGGTCGTATCCACGCAGAAATCCGAGGCATACCCCGTGATCCACAACACCTCGATCTGTTCAGCGGCCAGCGTGGGCTGCAAGGTGGTGTCCAGAAAACTATCGGCCGAAGTTTTGGCAATCACCCAATCTGCAGGTAAACGCGCCAGCCCCGGATGCAGCGCCCACTCAGGTGAGCCCTGCGGCAAATCAGCTTCATGGTGCTGGATAAAGATCACCGGCAGCTGCCGCTGTCGCGCCAGCGCGATGGTGGCATTAATCTGCGCCAGCGTCGCGGCCCCGCGGGTGGCCGGTGGAGTTGATTCAATCAGCCCGGTTTGAAAATCAATCACCAGCAAAGCTGTCCGCATCTGTGCTTACCCGTAAAAAAGGGCAGCCGCGCTTGGCGCCTGCTGCCCTGAGTTCTGCTAATGCTCACACCAAGGTGAGCCGCCGCTTAGGCCGCCAGACGGCGCAACACTTCGTCGCGACCAATCAGCGCCAGCACAGCATCCACCGATGGCGTATTGGTAATGCCGCACACTTTGGCGCGCAGTGGCATACCCACTTGCGGCATTTTCACGCCTTGGGCTTTGACGAAGTCTTTGATAAACGCCCCCAGCGTCGCCGCATCCCAGCTCGCCAATTGCGCAGCTTCAGCGGCAAATACTTTCAGGCGCTCTTCCGACTCGGGGTCGAGATGTTTTTCCACGATCTCGGCGGTGGGCGTCAAGGCCTGATAGAAATACACTGCCTGCTCGGCCATCTCGACCAAGGTTTGGCTGCGATCTTTCAGCAGCGCGCATACCTCGGCCAGCGCTGGGCCGCCCTCGGTGGCAATGCCCTTGTCGGCCAGGAAACCGGCCACGCGCGCGGCCAGTTTGGCTGGATCGGCGGCCTTGATGTATTGGGCATTGATCCACAGCAGCTTGTCGCGGTCCATCCGGCTAGGGCTGCCGCTCACGTCTTGCAGATCAAACCACTCGACAAACTGCGCCATCGAGAATACTTCGTCATCGCCATGGCCCCAGCCCAGGCGGGCCAGATAATTGAGCAGCGCTTCGGGCAAGATACCCTGGCTGTCGTAATCCACCACCGACACGGCATCCCGACGTTTTGAGAGCTTCACGCCCTGATCGTTATGAATCATTGGCAGATGGGCAAACACCGGCACGGCGGCCCCCATCGCTTCATAGATCACGATCTGGCGCGGGGTGTTGTTGACGTGGTCGTCGCCACGAATCACATGGCTGATGCGCATATCGGCGTCGTCCACCACCACACAGAAGTTGTAGGTGGGCGTGCCATCCGGGCGAGCGATAATCAGATCATCCAGCTCGTCGTGGCTGATTTCGATGCGGCCTTTGACTTGGTCTTCCCACACCACCGAGCCACCGATGGGCGTTTTGAAACGCACTACGGGTTTGATATCGGCAGGGATAGCGGGCAGCGTTTTGCCCGCTTCGGGACGCCAAGTGCGATCGTAGCGGGGCTTTTCGCCTTTCGCTTCCGCCGCGGCGCGCTGGGCTTCCAGCTCTTCCTTGCTGCAATAGCAGTAATAGGCAGTACCATTGGCAAGCAATTGCGCGATGACTTCTTTGTAGCGCTCCATGCGCTGCATTTGGTAGAACGGGCCTTCGTCGTAGCCCAAGCCCACCCAGTGCATGCCATCGAGAATGGCGGCGACTGATTCAGGGGTGGAGCGCTCCAGATCCGTGTCTTCGATCCGCAGCACAAACTGGCCACCGTGTTTTTTGGCATACGCCCACGAGAACAAAGCGGTACGCACACCACCAATATGCAGCAGGCCTGTAGGAGATGGCGCGAAACGGGTACGAACGGTCATGGCGACTAATCCGGCAAATTCCAAAGGCGCTATTGTAATGCAAAAGCGCGTGCTCGCCGCCACCTGCCAAAACAAAGGGCGATACACCCAGGATGTATCGCCCTCTAGACTATATATTGATTGGCTTAGCGCACAATACTCTGCATGTCATTCCCAGCCATCGCCAAGCGCTCGGGGCGATTGGGCTTGAGTGTACTGTTAATTTCCAGCGGCAGGTTTTCTGGATTCAGCACCACCACGGTTTCCGAGACCACGGGCAGCACGGTTTTGCTCGGCGCTTCAAAGCGCGCGAGGATGTCGTAATACGATTGCAGGCTTTCCACAAAGATCACCGGCTCGCCACCGCGGGCGTAGCCATATTTCAGCGTGCTGAAGTATTCGGGCTTGCGCAGCAGCGGCAGTACCGATTTCACATCCGCCCAGCTGTTGGGGTCTTTCTTCATCCGCACCGCCAGCGTGCGCGCATCAATCAGATGGCCCATGCCGATGTTGTAGGCGGCCAGCGCCAGCCACGTGCGATCAGGCTCGGGCGCGCGATCAGCCAGGGTGTCTTTCAAGAGCTGAATATATTTGGCGCCGCCAATAATGCTCTGATAGGCATTGGTGCGATCGACATTCATGCGCTGCGCAGTTTCATTGGTCAGCATCATGATGCCGCGTACGCCGGTGGGCGAGACCGCTTCAGGGTTCCAGTGCGACTCTTGGTACGACAGCGCCGCGATCAGGCGCCAATCCAGCCCGGTGGTGGCTTCGGCTTCTTTAAACCATTTTTTATAGCGGGGCAGCGTGTTTTGAATGCGCCCCAGATAGGCCAGCGCATCGAGCTGATCTACGCGATTTACGTGCCCGTAGTAACGATCCAGCAGACGCCGCAGCGAGCCATCGGCCAATTGCGTCTGGAAAAACTCGCTAATCTTGGCCTGCAGCTCGGTATCTTGCTCCGGCATCACCCACGCCAGCTGTTGCCGGCTGGCAATCTGGCTGGAGGTCATGATATTCGGGTAGTAGTTTTGCGCGACTTCGGCCGCATGCGAATCCACGAGCGCGAATTCCAGCTTGCCTTGCGCCACTTGTTCGATCAGCGCTTCGCTCTCGCCCGCGCCCACCACTTCCCAATGCAGGGCTGGGGCCGTTTGCTTCAGCTTTTCCAGTGCCGGCACATACTGCGGCAAGGTGCTGAGCGTCGCCAAGCCTTCCTTGATCGCTTTCAGTGCGGTTTCTTCGCTGGTTTTACCGCTGAACACCAGCCGCGCTTCCACGTCCTGATAAGGCGTGCCATAAATCAGGCCAGAAACCTGATCCAGTGGGCCACCCACGGCCAGATGCGCCTCACGGCGCTGCAGGCGCGCCAGCATATCGCTGTAGCTGCTGCTGACCTGGAAACGCACTTTCAGCGCGTTGCGTTCGGCAAATTTGGAAATCAGGTCGTATTCCAGACCGGCATAGTTACCCTCGGCGTTCACATACAGTGACGTCGGGCCGTTTTGCACCAGCACGATGAGTTCTTTCGAGTCTGCCCACGACAATGCGCGCTGCGCCGGAGCTTGTTCCATCTCCCCGCAACCAAACAGTAACAATGTGGACAGTGCTAGCAAAAACCGCTTCATGCCTTCCCTTCGCTAAATTCGAACGGACGGATTTTGCCTGCATGCCCTTGAAAATACAAACAAAAATCCCTGCCAAACATTACCATTGGCTAATAAAGCCAGTTTTCCTACCGGCAAAAAGCAAGACAAAATCAAAATCAGAGAAATAAATAAGAAAGCAAAAGCAAATTTCTTGTAATTATTTATTGTCAGCCTGGACAGCAAGACGGAAAGCGCAGCGACCTGCAGCTTGGGCGGCGGTGAGCGTGAATGACAACGGCAAGGGCGAAGATTGCTAGCCAAACTGGTGATTGCTGGCTTTGCTGACGGAAACTGCGCGAAAAGTCAGCCTCACTTACATGATGTAAGCATTTTACGACTTGCCAAGCCGGCGCATTTACGCTTGCAAGACCGACAAACGGTAGCTCCTTGACAGGGCTGTCAGGGAGCTTTTTTTCGGTAAAAAAATGTACGAGCGCGAAAAAAAGACCTTTCGCCTAGGCAAAACAGCGATTTTTTGCTTATTTTTTAGGCAAAAATGGGTAAAAACAGCCGATCACCCGCAGTGAGCGCGCTCACACCCGGCGAAACTGAGCGCTTATTTTTGGCAATATTTCGCAAAATCGGCCCGCACCACCTGCTGGCGCTGCTGCATCTTCTGGATATCGTAGGATTTGTTATTGGCTTTACCGGTTAAACGCCGGGTAATCAGCTCATCTTCCTTCGCGAGCTTGGCGCAGCGTTGCGCTTCGAGCGCCGCCAGCTTGGCCGGATCGGCCTGATAATATTGTGGTGTCGAATTGGCCTGCGCGAACGCGCTCAGGCACAGTAAAGACAGACACAGACGACGCAGCAACATGCGGGGCAACTCCGGCAAAAAATAGAATTAAATAATACGCGAATTTGGCAGGCACTTCGCCCCGCCCTGCGCCGGGCTGTACTTAGGGCAAACGCGCCAGAGCCGCCTGCCACTCAGCGGTGAGCGCTGGCCGCGGCAAAGGCTGGCCATCCCAGCTTGCCACCGGCAATAAACCCGATAGCGAATTACACAGCCACAGCCCTTGCAGGCCGGCCAGCTCGGCGCGCGAAATCGGGCGCTCACTCACCGGCCAGCCCAGCTCAGTTGCAGCGCGCCAGCTTTGCGCCCGCGCCACGCCGGCGACCCCGGCGCTATCTAAGCGCGGGGTGCACAGCACGCCATCCAGCAGCACCCACACATTGCTCATCACCCCTTCGATGAGCAAGTCTTCGCGATCAAAGAGCAAGCCTTCGTAAATGGCCGGATCCTGCCATTCGCGGCGGGCCAGCACACTCTCAAGCCGATTCAGGTGTTTGATGCCAGCCAAGGCTGGCTGCCAGCTGGCGCGAGTGGTGCAACTGCGCACCGCCACGCCAACCTGCGCGTATTCAGCTGGGTAGCTCGGCAAAGGGCCGAGCTGAACAATCCGGTTCGGGGTTAAATCCGCGGGCGCGGCATAGCCACGGGCGCTCTCGCCACGGGTGAGGATAATTTTCGCGGTTGCGTCTTGCGGGCCCTCGGCTAGTAATTGCTGCAACTCTGCGCGCAGCAAAGACGCGGGCGGGCATGCAATCCCAAGGCAAGCCGCATCGGCCGCCAGCTTGGCCATCTGCTCGGCCCACCAGCAGGGTTGGCCTGCTACGACTTTAATAGTGCGAAAAACGCCGTCGCCATATTGCAGGCCGCGATCGGCCAGATGAATGTGCTCGGCTGGCTGGCCATTGAGCAAACGCCGCAGCATGGTTTTATCCTTCAACGCCCAAGGCGCGTAATAGCCCGCGCGCTTTGTGGCGGGTTTCCAGTAATTCGCGCTGCGGATCGGAATCCGCCACAATGCCGGCGCCACAGCGGAAATATAACTGCTGGCCGCGCTGGATAAAGGTACGGATCAGGATATTCAAATCCATACTGCCATCGCGATTGATATAGCCCAGCGAGCCGGTGTAGCCCAGCCGCGGCCGATCTTCCAGCTCGCGAATAATCTGCATGCAGCGCACTTTGGGGCAGCCGGTAATCGTGCCGCCGGGAAACAGCGCGCGCAAAACATCTGCCGCAGTTATACCCGCCCGGGTATAGGCCCGGATATTAGATTCGATATGGTGCACAAAGGCATACGTCTCGACGGCCATCAGCTCATCGACTTTCACGCTGCCAGGTACGGCGATCCGCCCCAGATCATTGCGTTCCAGATCCACCAGCATAATGTGCTCGGCACGCTCTTTGGGGGTATTAAGGAGTTTCTCTTTCAGCCGCGCGTCTTCCTGCGGATCGGGCGAGCGGGCAAAGGTGCCGGCAATGGGTCGCGTTTGCACCACGCCGTCGCGCACACTCACCAGCCGCTCGGGCGAGCTGCTAACAATCTGCGTCGTGCCTAAATTCAAATACGCCGAAAACGGCGCCGGATTGGCCACACGCAAATGCGCAAACACATCCAGCGGCGCACCGGCGGCCAGCGTAACATCCCAGCCGCGCGAGAGGTTCACCTGAAACACATCGCCGTCATAGATATATTGCTTGGCCCGCTCGGCACCGCAGATAAACGCCTCGGGCGCGTCTTCGCTAATTGCGGCAATCTGTAAAGGCTGGGCTTGCCAGGCCTGAGCGCTGGCGAGCAAGGCCTGCAACTGCGTTAATTGTTCGGGTGTTTCGGCGATCAGCGTAGCGCGCTGAGTTTCCCGCTCGATCAACACCGCCGCCGGGCAACGCAGCAAGGCGCCCAATGGCGTGGCGGCAAATGCCTCGCCGGCGCTGGCGTACTCACGCGTGGGCACGCTCGGCTCGAAGGTTTCCAGTAATTCATAGCCGGCGTAGAGCAACCAGCCACCATGAAACGGCCATGGGCTTGGCTCCACGGGCGCGATTGGCAAGGCCGCCAAGTCGGCCACCAGCTGGGCGCCTTCATCGGCGGCATACAGCCGCTGGCTTTGCGGTAAAGCCGGCAGAATATCCCAGCCCTGGGTGCGGGCTGATTGCAAAATAGCCGGAAACGCCTGCGGGTGGCTGGCCACCAGCGCCTGCAAATCGGGCACCTGATCAAGAGGGGAAGTGTAAACAGCGTGCATGCGCGCATTGTAATGGCAAAGCGGCGCGCGGACGATACGGATCTTCCGCGCGGCAACAGCGTAACCTGCGCCCAAGGCATGCGCTAGGGGCTTGCGAAAGCGCCCGCTCGCCACCACACTCCCATCATCTGTGCTAACTCTGGAGCGCCCGATGCCACTCAGATTCGCCCTTTTCGCCTGCCTGCTCGCCCCAAGCCTCTGGGCCGCCGAGCCCGCGCCGGTGCGCAGCGTGCCGCAATTGGCACTCGAGCGCTACGCAGGCCAGTGGTATGAAATTGCCAAACTGCCGATGTTTTTTCAGCGCCAATGCATGAGCAACACCACGGCCAATTACAGCTTAAACCCCGATGGCTCGATCAAGGTGGTCAATCGTTGCCGCAAAGAAGACGGCAGCGAAATCGATGCCACCGGCCGCGCCACCGTGGTGCCCGGCAGCCAAAATGCCCAGCTGGAGGTCAGTTTTTTCTGGCCATTTAAGGCCGACTATTGGGTGATTGGCTTGGCGAATGATTATCGCTGGGCGGTGGTGGGGCAGCCCTCGCGTAAATACTTGTGGATCTTGGCCCGCACCCCGCAACTGAGCGAAGCCGATCTGCAAGCTGCGCAACAGATCGCGGTGAGCCAAGGCTATGATTTACGCGAATTAAGCTACACCCCACAAACTAAGGGTATAGCCACCGAGGGTACAAAATAAAAGGATCTGTGAGCAATACACTACCCAGTGTATTGCTCACCCAGCGAGTTGATCGCCCTAGCTGGCCGCCTTAGGCGGCCTGCCGATCGAGTGCATCGGCGGTATTGAGCAGTGATTCCATCGCGCGCTCGAACAGCGGCGCTTGCTCCAGCCAGCGGGCCCGGCCCGTTTTGAGCAGACGCTTAAACACATTCACGCCCAGAATCGATGGCGGCGCGTCATCGCCCAAGCGCAATAGCAAGCGGGTTTCGTTCGGGCTCATCCAGCACAGCTGGGCAGGGCGCAGCTGCCCGGTTAGATTGATTTCCAGCGGCACCCCATCCCGCAGGCGGGCAAATAGCGCTTCGTTGCTCAGCTCTTCCGGCTCGTTGGCCGCAACAGTACCCTGCACTACCGAGGCCAGCGCAGCTTCGGCCGCCTGATCCATAAAGCCGATTTCGGCTTTCAGCTCGGCAATGGCCTGATCGAGCAAGACCGGATTCACCTGTTCCAGCTCTTGGCTCGGCGCTGCGTCTTGCGGGTCTTTTGCCTGCTCGCTGATGTAGTCGGCCATCTGCGCGCGCAACTGCGCCATCGAGGGCACTTCCAGCGCGGTGCTTAAAGTGCCGGCAATCGCGGCGCGATGGGCATCGATCAGATAGCTTTTAAAGCTTTGTTGCTGCGCAGCCGACCACGGGGTGAGTTTTAAGCCTTCACTCAAAACGCCAATCAGCCGCGGAATCATGCCTAGCAATTGCTGTCGGTCTTCGCGCTCGATTTTCGGCGCGATGCTCCAGAGTAATTCCGGCACAAAAATCCGAAAGCGCAATGCTTGCACTTCATCGGTGCGCTCCGCATGCTCGATCGCATACGGCCACAGATTGATCAGAAAATCCTGCAATAGCGCATCAAGGGTAAAGGGTGCCAGCGCTTGCGCGGTTTGCGCGGTGATACGGGCGTAGCGCAGGGTGCGGCTTTCGGCGTTTTCAATCGCTTGGCTGGCGCGTTGGGCGGCATCGTCCAGCGCACGCAATTCGCGGGCGATGAATAGATCCAGCTCATCCAGCATGCGCGCAAATAGCTCAACGCTTTCATCATCGTTGCCCAGCAGTGCTTCGATAATGCGACGAATTTCGCCGGTAATCCGCTCGGCTTTGGGGTCGAGCTGCTGCAAGCCCTGAGCAATCGAGCCAATGCGATTGACGAGCAAGCGGGCCGGATGGTGTTTTTGCGAAAACAGCGCCGGGTCTTGCAGCGCCGTTTTCAGCACCAGCCATTGCAAGCGCCCCAGCTGGGCGCGGATTTCGGCCGGCACTTGGCTGTCGCGCAAGATAAACTCAAACAGCATCCCCACCACATCAATAATCATCTGTTCATTGATGTCTTGGGTGGCTTCGGTGAGCTCAGTACGTTGTTCCAGAATCAGGTTGCGCACCTGACCCTGCGCATCCAGCGGCGCCTCTTCGGCTTGGCCATGCCGCAGCTGGCTAATTGCCGAATCCAGCGTGGCACTGACCACCTGTCGGCCTTGCTGCATTGGCATATGTCCTGCCAGCAGCTGCCGAATCGAACTACCGATTTGTCGCACCGAGCCTAACCAGCCCGCCACCACCCGGCCAGCTTGCGCCGCCAGATCTTGGCCGGGTGAATAGGCCGGCTCTTCATGCGGATACAGAGCGTGCTGGCGCATCATGTCCGACCATTGCTCCAGCCGGGCACTGGCCCACGCCCCGGTTTGCACCGGTGCCGATTCGTTGGGTGGCAAATAGCTGCCATCCATTTGCGAAACAGGCCCACTGGCAAAGCCATTGGCTTGGCTGGTGTCGACCTCGGTGCCATGATCGAGCCGTGGTGCGGCATCAGCCTGTAGATCGGCATTCGTCATATGCCGCATCTGCTGCGGATCGGGTAGCTGGCGCACTTTGAGTTGCAGTTGCGCGGCAATACCATGTGCCGCCAGCAGCTCATTGAGCCCGGCGTAAAGTTCTGCCACATGCTTTAGCAGTTGCTCGGCAATGGTATCGCACAGTGGCTCTTGTAATTCGGGCTCAATGTGTAATTGCTCCAGCGCGCGAGTGAGCGAGCGGGATAATAAATAGGGGCGGAACGGGTTTTCACGCTCATTGATGTCATCCTGCCC
The DNA here is from genome assembly GCF_000429785.1 of Chitinibacter tainanensis DSM 15459. GTDB lineage: Bacteria > Pseudomonadota > Gammaproteobacteria > Burkholderiales > Chitinibacteraceae > Chitinibacter > Chitinibacter tainanensis. Next base: position 46,483 of record NZ_AUCN01000021.1, on the reverse strand, counting down.
AAACAGGATGGCCATGCGGATATTCAGATCGCGCAGCTGCTCTTCGGCCGCGTTGCGCAGGCGGGTGGTGAGTTCATCGATTTTGAGCTCACCATCAAATTCGCCCGCATCCACCAGCGACAAACTGGCACTGGCAAACGAGGCGCTAAAGGATGGTCGGAAAGTGCTGTAGGCCGTTTGAAAACTGCGGTTCAGCAATTGCTCCAGCCCATCGGCCAGCTCGATTTTCCATCCCGCCTCACGCGTCATCACTGCGGCGCGGGCGTCGAGCATTTTGCGCTGTTCGCTCAAACTGGTAGCGCGATCCGCTTTGATAAACAGCGCATCGGCCGTTTGCGTCAGCATATCGGGCAAGAGTAAACCGTAGGCGCGTAAAAAAGCCGCGCGCGTAGCGGTTAAGAGTTCATTCCTATCCATACCTATCCATTTTTTGCGCAGCGAAACGAGGATGGGATAGCCCCGTATTTTGTGTTGTAGCCCGTTTCGCTGATTTTCTTGTCATTTTTTGAGTGCGCCAAGATTGTAAGGAATCCAGATTGCAACTTGCATGTATTGCACGCACTAACCGACCAATGGTATTCGACCATAGGCTGAACGGCAGGGCAATAAAAAAGCCGCTCAAAATGAGCGGCTTATTGGCAATGATACCAAGCTGATGCGGGAATCAGATTTTGCGGAACACCAGCGTACCGTTGGTACCACCAAAACCAAAGCTATTCGAGATGGCGACATCAATCTTCATCTCGCGGGCGGTATTGGCGCAATAGTCCAGATCGCAACCGGCTTCGAGGTCTTGCTCGAAAATATTGATGGTAGGTGGCGATACTTGGTGATGCAAGGCCAGGATCGAATACAAGGCCTCAACCCCGCCTGCCCCGCCCAACAAGTGGCCAGTCATGGATTTGGTAGAGTTCACCACCACGTTTTTGGCGTGATCACCCAGCGCAATCTTCAGCGCATTGGTTTCGTTCGCGTCACCCAGTGGCGTTGAAGTGCCGTGTGCATTCACATAATCCACATCGGCGGCGTTCAGGCCAGCATCACGCAGGGCGTTTTGTACGCCGCGCGCCGGGCCATCCGCATTCGGTGCGGTAATGTGGTGCGCATCCGAGCTCATGCCAAAGCCAACCAGCTCGGCATAAATCTTCGCGCCACGTTTTTTCGCGTGCTCGTATTCTTCCAGCACCAATACGCCGGCGCCCTCGCCCATCACGAAACCATCGCGGCCTTTATCCCATGGACGTGATGCCGTTGCCGGATCATCGTTGCGCGTTGACAGCGCTTTCATGGCAGCGAAACCACCGATCCCCAGCTTAGAGATCGCGCCTTCCGCACCACCGGCCACCATCACGTCAGCATCACCGTACTGAATCATCCGCATTGAATCCCCGATACAATGCGCGCCGGTGGTACACGCCGAAACGATACCGTAGCTCGGGCCTTGATAGCCTTTGATGATCGACACGTGGCCGGCAATCAGATTCACCAGCGAGCCGGGAATGAAGAACGGGCCAATTTTACGCGGGCCGCCGTGCACAACGTCTACGCCTGTGTTTTCAATCAGGGGCAGACCACCAATGCCGGAACCGATATTGACACCGACCCGGGTTTTGTCCAGATTGGCCACGTCATCCAAGCCCGCGTCGGCCACGGCCTGCAAGGCTGCGGCGATACCGTAATGAATGAACACGTCCATGCGACGTGCATCTTTCGGGCTGATGTATTGGCCAATATCGAAATCTTTCACTTCACCAGCGATCTGACACGCCAGATCGCTCGCATCAAAACGAGTGATCATGCCGATGCCGGATTTGCCGGCCAGCAGGTTGGCCCAACCCGTAGCAACATCATTGCCGACGGGGGACACTTGACCCAAACCGGTAACAACTACTCTGCGTTTAGACACGTGGGGGTACTCCGCTTAGGTTTGCCGGGCTTGCCGGCTAACACAGAATGCTGATCGCGCCAGCCAAGACTGGTTCAAACAGCTGTTTCTGCGCCAGATAAAATAAAACCCCCGCTACGGCTAGCCATAGCGGAGGTCTGGAATCACCGAGATTACTTGTTCAGGTGGGCGTTAACGTAGTCAACGGCTTGTTGAACAGTAGTGATTTTCTCAGCGTCCTCGTCAGGGATCTCGCACTCGAACTCTTCTTCGAGGGCCATAACGAGTTCAACGGTGTCGAGTGAGTCGGCGCCGAGGTCGTTTACGAATGAAGAATCAATCTTAACGTCAGTTTCAGGCACGCCCAGTTGCTCAGCAACAATCTTCTTCACGCGCTGTTCGATGTTTTCCATGGATTTAGTTCCCAAGCCTTAATTAGCTTAATTCAGAAAAATGCGTTCGCATTCTACCAAAAATTTGGCGCTGCAAACAGTTACAAGGTGCAATAAGTCGCAAATTTACCTGTTTTCCGGCAAACGTGCTACCGCAGTTGCGGTTATTTTAGTTGCACTTCATCGGCTTAAACCGCAAACGGAGGCGATTCTAACCGATTAATTCATAAACATCCCACCATTTACGTGAATGGTGTTGCCGGTGATGTACGCTGCCTTGTCCGAGGCCAGGAAGCCCACGGCATCGGCGATGTCTTGCGCGTCGCCCAAGCGACCCAGCGCAATATTGGCAATCAGATGCGCTTTTTGCTCGTCCGGCAGACCACGGGTCATGTCGGTGTCGATAAAGCCTGGCGCAACCGCATTCACCGTCACACCACGGCTGCCGATTTCTTTAGCCAGCGATTTAGTAAAGCCAAACAGCGCGGCTTTGGCGGCGGAATAGTTGGTTTGCCCGGCATTCCCGGTTGCACCAACGACTGAAGCGATATTGATAATCCGGCCCCAGCGCGCTTTCATCATATTGCGCATCACGGCTTTGGATAATTTGTAAACCGGCTTCAGATTGGTATCCATGATGGCATCCCACTCTTCGTCTTTCATGCGCATCAGGAGGTTATCACGGGTGATCCCGGCGTTATTGACCAAGATCGCAATCGCCCCGAATTCTTTTTCGATGTCGGCCACGATGGCGTCACATGCACCTTCTTCGGTCACATTCAGGCGTTTACCCGCGCCGGTCGCGCCGGCTTCTTTCATGTAGGCGCTGATGGCTTCTGCGCCACTATCGCTGGTGGCCGTACCCACCACAATTGCGCCCATCCGGGCCAGTTCCAGTGCAATGGCTTGGCCGATTCCGCGTGAGGCACCTGTCACCAGCGCCACTTTACCTTGCAAACTCATCTTTAGCTCCCTATTGGGGGTATCACTCTACAGACCAATTATTTCAATCCATACAGAGCAATACCCTAAGTATTATTCAGCGCTCAGCAAAGCGTCCAGCGCAGCACCATCCACCAAGGCGACCGAATTAAGCTCTGGAGCGATCCGTTTATTCAGACCCACCAATACTTTACCCGGGCCGCATTCTGCCACTAGATCAACGCCGTCGGCGACCATTTTCTGCACCGTTTCGACCCAGCGCACCGGCTGATACAGCTGACGCACCAGCGCATCACGAATCTGTTCCGGATTGCTGTAGCTCGCCACATCTGCGTTGTGCAACACCGGAATCACCGGCGCTTGCAACTCGATGGTGGCCAGTTTCGCCGCCAGTTTCGCCGCAGCTGGACGCATCAGATCACAATGCGAAGGCACCGATACCGGCAACAGCAGCGCACGTTTAGCACCGCGGGCTTTACACGCCTCGCAGGCCCGCTCGACCGCCGCTTTATGCCCGGCAATCACCACTTGGCCAGGCGAATTGAAATTCACCGCCTGCACCACTTCGCCCTGCGCGCTTTCCGCGCAAGCGGCGATGATGTCGGCGTCGGCCAGATTCAAAATCGCGGCCATCGCGCCGGTATCCGCTGGCACGGCTTCCTGCATGGCTTCGGCCCGCAGGCGCACCAGCTCCAGCGCGTCGCCAAAACTCAGCACTTCGGCCGCCACCAGCGCACTGTATTCGCCCAGGCTATGCCCGGCCAGGACGGCGGGCTGTGCGCCACCACGGGCCTGATAGGCACGCCATGCGGCCACACCCGCGGCCAGCATCACCGGCTGGGTATTCACAGTGGCGTTCAGCGCTTCGGCCGGGCCGTCGCTGACCATGGCCCACAAATCTTGCCCCAGCACGCTGGAAGCTTCATCAAATGTGGCTTTCACAATCGGCATTTCTGCCCAGCCGGCCATCATGCCGACAGCTTGCGAACCCTGACCCGGAAAAACAAAAGCCAATGACATCGCTCACTCCTTGGTTGTGGCGGGCTAACCCACCCTAAAACAATTGTTTGAAACCCAATAAAAACGGCGCTGATGGCGCCGTTGGATTTAGTACTTGGCCAGAATAGCGCCCCAGGCAAACCCGCCGCCAATCCCTTCCATTAACAGGGTTTGGCCGCGCTGGATTTTGCCAGTGCGGATGCCATGATCCAGTGCCAGCGGAATCGAAGCCGCCGAAGTATTGCCTTGCTGAGCCAGCGTAACAATCACATTGTCCATGCTCATGCCCAGATGTTTGGCGGTGGATTCGATAATGCGCACATTGGCTTGGTGCGGCACCAGCCAGTCGATATCGCTCTTTTGCAAGCCTGCCTCAGCCAGCGTAGCCTCGGCCACATCGGCCAGCGCCCGCACGGCGAATTTGAAGACGGCATTGCCTTCCATATAAATCCACGGCTCACCATCGAGCACGCCTTGTTTCGGGCGCGCCGCGGTTTTCAAGATGCCGTTATAGCGGCCATCGGCGTGCAGCTTGGTCGCCAGAATGCCCGGCTCAGCAGACGCCGTGAGCACCACCGCGCCCGCGCCATCGCCAAACAAAATGCAGGTGGCGCGATCTTGCCAGTTAATTAGATTAGAGAGCTTCTCGGCCCCCACGACCACCGCGCATTTAGCCGCGCCGCTTTTGATCATGGCATTGGCCGTGGTCAGTGCATAGGCAAAGCCCGCGCAGACGGCCTGCACATCAAAGGCTGGAAAGCCATGCAGACCGAGTTTGTCCTGCAACAGACATGCCGTTGATGGAAAAATATTATCCGGCGTGGTGGTGGCTACGATCAGCAGATCGATGTCTTCCCGTGCGATGCCAGCGCTTTCGATGGCCCGCTCCACGGCGATCAGGGCCAGGTCGGAAGTTAACTGATCATCCGCTGCGATATGGCGGGCCGAAATCCCGGTCCGGCTCACAATCCACTCATCGCTGGTATCCACCGACTGCGCCAGCTCGTGGTTGGTGAGGATGCGTTCTGGCAGGTACGAGCCCGTGCCGGCTATGCGGGAATAAATCACAACGCCCCCTTGGCTTTATGCGTTCGGAACAGCCGCATCTGCGGCTTGAAGGTGCTGCAGCTCTTGCTGCACCTGATCGGTAATACGCTGAATCAGACCGGCGCGGGCTTCCTCAACGGCCTGAGCCAGCGCCCAGTAAAATGCCACTGAATCGGCACCGCCGTGGCTTTTCACCACGATGCCGCGCAAGCCCAGAAACGACGCGCCGTTATAGCGACGCGGATCGAGCTTGCGTTTAAATCCTTTCAATACCGGCATGGCCACCATGGCCATCAGCTTGCTGAGCCAGCTGCGGCTAAATTCGGCTTTCAGATAGGTACTGAACATTTGCGCCACGCCTTCAGAAGCCTTGAGCGTGATATTGCCGGTAAAGCCATCACAGGCCACCACATCCACGGTGCCCTTGTAGATGTCATTGCCTTCAACATAACCGGCAAAATTCAACCGGGTTTGTCGCAATAGCTCGGTGGCGGCCTTCACCACTTCATTGCCCTTGATGTCTTCCGAGCCAACATTCAAGAGGCCCACCGTTGGGCTAGCGCTTTGCTTGATCGCGCCATACATGGCTGAGCCCATGATCGCAAACTGCGTCAGCTGCTCTGGCGACGAATCGACATTCGCGCCCAGATCCAGCATCAGCGTTTCGCTGCCTTTCATGGTCGGCATCAGGCTGGCAATCGCCGGACGATCAATCCCCGGAATGGTCTTGAGCACAAAGCGCGCCGTGGCCATCAAGGCGCCGGTATTGCCGGCGGACACGCACGCATTGGCCTCACCCGACTTCACCAGATTGATCGCCACGCGCATCGACGAGTCTTTTTTGTTTTTCATGGCTAGCTGCGGCGATTCATCCATCGCCACGACTTCGGATGCCGGATGAATGCGCAGGCGCGGCCCCACTTCGACCTTGTGCGCGGTCAGCTCGGCGGCCAGCGCATCCGGCAGGCCCACCAACACGATATTCACATCGGGGTTATCGCGCAAAAAACGCAAGGCGGCCGGCACGGTAACATGCGTTCCGTGATCGCCACCCATGGCATCTACTGCAACGGTAATGTCCATCTGAAATCCCACCCAGTCTGACGCTACGTCCGACCGGAAAATACCAAGAAAAACCAGCGCCGAGGCTTTTCACACGGAAAAACTCAGGCTGGACTGGTCACCTCATCATGAGATGAGCGCACCAGTGTACTCGCTTGTGCTTGTAAAACGACGAACGGCGCAAGCGAGAGGTCTCACTTGCGCCGCTAGGCTAAGCAAAGCTTAGAGAGGCAATCAAAGCCGCGAATTACTCGCCTTTAGCCTTGATTACGCGACGGCCTTTGTAGAAGCCGTTTGGAGAAATGTGGTGTGGGCGATGAACTTCGCCAGTTGCTGGATCAACAGATACAGCTGGAGCTGACAGGAAGTCGTGAGCGCGGTGCATACCACGTTTAGAAGGTGATTTTTTATTCTGTTGAACGGCCATGTTAATACTCCTTAATACTCAGTTGTCATTCCGCTTTCCTGGTTTTCAACTGAGCCAGGACTGCAAACGGATTCGGTTTATCGCTCGCCAATTTGGCCAGCGCGTCTTTGTCACTGCATTGCGTATGCGTGGGCGCAATCGGCAAGGCCAGCAAGATTTCGTCTTCGACCAACGCCTCAATATCCAGCGCTGGATCAATCAGCATACCTTCCAGGTCTTCATCGATGGCTTCCGCCTCGTCGATGTCCGCCTCGCTGGTAAACTGAGTCAGTACGGTCTCGCTATGCAGCGGCCACGGCACCCCGGTCAGACAGCGTTGGCAGACCAACTGCAAATCACCTGTTACTTCCAAATAAAGCCACAAGCGTTGCAATCGATCCACGCCGCCTTCGATATGCCAGTGCACTTCACCTGACGTATCGGCCAGCTGATCGTGAAGGCGGGAAAGCTGGGCAAGTGGTATCGAACCCTTGAGTTCTTTAGCTTCTTGCGCAAATTCCGCGCTATGAATCACAGTCATCTTGGCTGCCGCGTAGAACCGGAAACCGCGCATGATATAATGCGCACCTACCCGTGTCAATTGCGCGTCGACCGCAAAAGGTGAACATTTCTTATGCAAAAACAAGCCCATCCTGCGCCCCGGCTGGTTCTGGCCTCGACCTCGGTTTACCGCAAGGAGTTACTTAGCCGTTTGGGCGTACCCTTTGAGGTGGCCGCGCCCGAAGTGGATGAAACCCCGCTGCCCGGCGAAACCGCCGCCCAAACCAGCGAGCGGCTGGCCATTGCCAAAGCACAAGCCCTGGCCGCGCGCTTTCCCGCCAGCCTGATTATCGGCTCTGACCAAGTGGCGCTACTGAATGGCGAGCAACTGGGCAAACCCGGCACGCACGCGCGGGCCGTGGCGCAATTGCAAGCCATGCGCGGGCAAAGCATTGATTTTCATACGGCCTTGGCCCTGCATAACACCGCCACAGGCCACACCCAGAGCGTGGTCGACATCACTCGCGTCACCATGCGCAATTATACCGACGCGCAGATTGAAAGTTATTTACAGCGCGAACAGCCGTACAACTGCGCCGGCAGCGCCAAAACCGAAGGTCTGGGTGTGGTGATGATCGCCAGCATCGAAGGCCGCGATCCGGCCGCCATCATCGGCCTGCCGCTGATCGAGCTGGTGAGCATGCTGAACGCCGAGCAGTTCGCCCTTCTTTAACCCCAAGGGTATTGCTCTGCAAGCAATATGAATCAATGCCCGCAGGGCAATACCCTTTAGCCAAGCGAAACCATCATGGCCGGCACCCTTTATTTAATTCCTGTACCGCTGGGCGGCGACACCCTTGAGCACATTTTGCCGCCCGAGGTGCTCCACATCGCCCGTACGCTGACGCATTTTGTGGTGGAAAACGCCAAAACCACCCGCGCGCATCTGAAGTTATTTGGCACTCCGCATGAATTACGCAGCCTGAGCATGGCCGAGCTCTCGGAGCACACCAAGCCACAGGAAGTCAGCGCCCTGCTGCAACCACTGCTCGATGGCCACGATGTGGGTCTACTCTCCGAAGCCGGCTGCCCCGGCGTGGCCGACCCGGGCGCGCGACTGGTGCAATTGGCGCATCAACGCGGTGTTCGCGTGATGCCACTGGTCGGGCCATCGTCCTTGCTACTGGCGCTAATGGGCTCGGGCGCCAATGGGCAGAAATTTCGCTTCAACGGCTATTTGCCGGCCGATGCCGGCCAGCGCCTGCAAACCATCCGCCAGCTGGAAACCATTTCCGCCAAAGAAGGCCAAGCCGAGCTTTTCATCGAAACGCCCTATCGCAATCCGGCGCTCTTTAGCGCGCTGCGCGATACCCTCAAGCCCGGCACCCGGCTCACCGTGGCCTGCGATCTCACCTTGCCCAGCCAGGAGATCCTCACACTGGATATCGCCAGCTGGAAAAAACGCCCCGAGCCGCAACTGAATAAGCGGCCAACGGTGTTTATTCTTCAGGCCTGAGCCAGCGCCGTAGCGCCGGCAGCATCGCCTGCCGCGGCGCGGATGTGAATATGTCCGCGCCAAGCTGAGCCACAGCCATTAAGCTGGCGCGCTCAGGAGAATCATCATGCCCAAACACCCTTTTCCGCTCATCCCAGCCAGCGCTTGCGCGCTGCTCTTTCTGGCCTTGATTGCTTTTTACCCGCAACTGGCATGGCTGGATGCGGCCGTTGGCCAAGCCCTCTATGGCGGTCACGCCGTAACGATTAGCGCGGCGCGCGGCTTGCAAGCCTTGGGTAGTGGCTGGGGTGTGGCTGCACTGGGCGCTGCGGCCGCGCTGGGCTTAATCCGGCATTGGCGCGATCGGCCGGCGGCATGGGGTTTGCTGGCAGCGCTGGTGGCCTGCGGCGCCAGCAATCAGCTGGCCAAGCTGTGGCTGGCTCGCCCCCGGCCGGAATGGGGGCCGCTACTGGCGCAGGCCAGTGGCTATTCGCTCCCCAGCGGGCACGCCATGGCCGCCAGCACCTTGGCCGCCGTGCTGGCCAGCATTGCCAGCCGGCATCGCCCCGCCAAACAAGCGCTGTGGTGGAGCCTGGCGGTGACCTGGGTTTTGGCCAGCTGCCTGGCCCGATTGGTACTGGGCGTGCACTACTTCACGGATCTACTGGCCGGCGTGGCGCTTGCCAGCCTGGTGGTGCTGGGCTTTCGGCAGTTTTATCTACAACAGGAACGGGGTATCTCGCTGTAGGCTCAGTGCTCAAAGCGATAGCGCTCAATACCCTGCTGTAGCTCACCACCTAGGCTACTGAGATCCTGCCCGATGCTGCGCATCGTGCTCACCCGCTCCATGCCATCGGCCAGTATCGCAAACAAGCCCTCCAACGCTTGCCGCTGCTCGTCCACACTGGCCAGCTGCGCCGCGATTTCGGCTGCAATCTGCCGGGTGGAAGCGCTGGTCTGCTCGGCGCTGCCGCTAATGGCCTGAATACGCTCGGTGGTCTGCGCCATTTGCGCCAAGCCGGTTTGGGTGCTGGCCATGATCTGGCCCATGGCTTGCTGATTGGCCTCGATCAACTTGGCCAGCCCCTGAATAATCAGATTGATTTCGTGCGTAGCTTCGCCAGTACGCTGGGCGAGTTTGCGCACTTCGTCGGCCACCACGGCAAAACCGCGCCCTTGCTCGCCCGCGCGGGCGGCCTCAATCGCGGCATTGAGCGCAAGCAGATTAGTCTGCTCGGAAATCTCGCTAATCGTGCCGGTAATGGCATGAATTTGCTGCCCCGCGGCAGCCAGCTGCACCACTTTATCGCTGGCCGCGGTGGCCTGCCCGGCAATGCTTTGCATTTCGGCTTCGCAGCTCATCACCGCCTGCAAGCCCTGCGCCGCCTGGCCGGCGGTGGCTTCCACCTGCTGCAGTATCTGCACCGACAACAGCTCGACCTGCAGCGAATTATCATTCAGCTGCTCGGTTACGGCGGTAACGGTATTGGCGCGCTGTTGGCGCGCCTCGCTAGCGGCCAGAATGCCATCCCCGGCTTGCGTCATCTCGCTGGCGGCCTGCCGCACGCCCTGTGCCAGCCGAAATAGCAGCCGCATTTGCGTCGTGAGCTGCTGCTGCAACACGACCAAGCTGGCTAGCACACTATGCTGATCCTGCCCGCGCAAGGCCGGTGGCGCGGGGCGTAATTCACCTTGCGCCAATTGCTGCGCCAGACCTTTGGCCTGTAAAGGATCGCCGCCCAAACGCTGCAACATTTCGCCATACAGCAACCACAGTAAGCCCGTCATCAAGAGTAAGCCCACCAAGCCCAGACCCAGCAACACCTGATCGGCAGTCTGCACCGCCGCACGCAGCTGGCTGGCCGTTTCACCGGCAAACTCATTGCCCTGCTTCACCACCGCATCAATACCGCGCCGATGCTGATCGTAGATGTTTTCCAGCCGCGCCAGCGCGGCCAACATCGCCGCCTCATCACCAGCTTTGGCGGCAGGCCAAAGCTGGCTGTGCTGCAGTTGCCAGAATTGCTCCCCCGCCGTTTTCGGCGCCCCGAGCAAAGCATTACGCAAAGTGGGATTAAAGCCTTCCTGCTCAGCCCAATAACGATTGCGCGTCTGGTATTCGCCCTCCAACCGTTGCAAGGTCGCCAACAGTGCATCACGCTCGGCAGCGGGCGCACGCACCAGCTGATGACTGACCAGCATGGCCTCCACCACATACAGCGGTGGCGGCAAAATATCGGCGACCACATCCTTGCCCAAGCCCATCCGATCAGCGGCAGCCGCCGTGCTATGCAATGTGCGATAAGCCATGCCGCTGAGCACCAACACCAGTACCAGCGATAAGGTCAAAATCAGCGCCAGAAAGCGCCGCAGGCTAAGTCGAGCCAACATGAATTCACTCCCACCTTGCAGTTTGACGGTGTACGTCAGAAAGACCCCATACAGAGTGTGGTAGTGCACTGCAACAGCAGTGTCAAATTCGTCCGTGCGCGGCCGGCACTAGCTCGAAAGCTCCGGCCACAATGGCAGAGTATAGCCCTGCGGCACTTCGCGCTCGGCATAGCGCACACCCAAGCCCAGCAAACGCACGGGCTTGGCGCCGCGTGTCCAGGCTTGCTGCAGCAATTGAGCGTACAGCGCCGGCGTAGGCTGCGGCTGGATGCATTCCATAGTGGTTTGGGTGAAGTCGTGAAATTTGATTTTCACAAAGGCTTTATGGGGGGTATCGGCCTGTGCGCGGCTCTGGCGCTGGCTAAAATCAGCATACAGGGTGGGTATCTGCGCTAAACACGCAGCCAGATCAGGCAAATCCTGCGCGTAGGTGTGCTCCACCGATAATGATTTGCGCTGTTCGCGCACCGCCACCGGCCGCTCATCCTGCCCGCGCGCCTGCCAGTACAGCGCCTCACCCAGCCGCCCCAGCACCCGCACCAGCTCGGCCTGCGGCCAGGCCTGCACATCGGCACAGGTATTAAGCCCCAGCTGGCTTAAGCGCGCGGCGGTGACCTTACCAATACCCCATAGTTTGCCCACCGGCAGGCTGGGCATAAAATCGGCGACATCCTCGGGCGTGATCACAAACTGGCCATTGGGTTTGCGCCAATCACTGGCGATTTTGGCCAAGAGTTTATTCGGCGCGATCCCGGCGCTGGCGGTGATGCCCACTTCAGCCTCGATCCGCGCGCGGATTTCCTGCGCCATCAACGTGGCGCTGCCCTGACAATGACTGAGCCCGGTGACATCGAGATAGGCCTCATCCAGCGATAGCGGCTCAATGCACTCGGTGTAGTCACAAAAAATCGCCTGCACCTGCTGTGAGGCGGCCTTATAGCGGGCAAAATCGTGCGGCAGCAGCACCAGCTGCGGGCACAGCCGCAAAGCCGTGCGGGTCGGCATGGCCGAATGCACACCAAAGCGGCGGGCGGGATAATTGCAGGTGGAGATCACCCCGCGCTGATCGGGCGCGCCACCAATCGCAATCGGCTGACTGCGTAATTCGGGCCGGTCGCGCATTTCCACCGCCGCGTAAAAGCAATCGCAGTCGATATGAATAATTTTGCGCACACCCGCCTCCGCGGCCAAAAACCAAAGTGTACGATCGTTCACCTTATTGGGCAAGCCATGCTGCCGCTGATCAGCCCGGCGGGCACCCTACCGCCCCGGGTGCGTCCAAGCTATTGATAATACAAGTGCTGCTGTTTGCCGGAGTGGATCATGGCTTCCTCAATATCCCCGCTAAGCTTGAATACCAGTGCCGCCCAGATCGAACGCGGGCGGGTCAATGTCCGGGTGGCCAGCGCCACCACGCCACAGGAAAAAGTCGACCTCCGCGGCGAAAGCCCCAGCGCGCCGCTCACCTACAGCAATCCGAAAAACCCACGCATTGTGCCGCCCGATTTAGAAACCCTGCTCACCGAATCGGCACGAAAAGTGGATGAAATGCTCAATCTGATTCGCCCGCTGGTCGAGCAGCAGGGCCTGCAGATCAATCTGGTGGCTAGCGGCCAGCAGCGCCTGCAAGTGGATCAGGACACCATCGATGCGGCCAAGGCCGCGATTGGTGAAGATGGCGAATTCGGAGTGCGCAAAGTGGCCGAGCGGATTTTAAGCTTTGCCAAATTTGCGATAGGTGATGATCCAGCCCAGCTGGATAAAATCGAAGCCGCTGTCGCCGATGGCTTTGCCGCCGCCAAGCAGGCGCTGGGCGGTACGCTGCCCGAGATTAGCGAGCAAACCTTCCAAACCATCAAAGATGAATTTGCCCGCTGGCGCAGCGAAGGCATTCCGGCCGGCGATACCGTGAGTTTGCCCCGCGCCAGTAGCGATACCCCTGCCAGTACCAGCCCTAATACCATCCAAACCAAGGCTTAGCAAGCTATACCCCAGAGCAAAACAGACCGCCATGGCGGTCTGTTTGGTTTGATGCTGTCCGCGACTGCTGGAAAGCAACGGCTGCTGAATCAGCGATAGATGGTTTTGCTACGCACGATGTAACTCAACCTTGGCCAGCTGAGGATGGATCGGCTGCGAATCACTCCGCAAATCGATCAGCGGCGCGACCGCTTAGCCCAGCTGCACTTCGATATTGTCGATCAGCCGCGTAGTCCCGAGGCGAGCGGCGATCAGGATCACCAGCTGTTTATCCCCGGCGGCCGCGGGCTTGAGGCTAACCGCGTTGCGGGTTTCCACATAATCAATCTCATGCCAGCCGCGCACCCGCAGATCGGCCACGGTTTCGATGGCCAGCTTGGAATAATCGCGCTCGCCCGCCTCAATCGCCCGCTTCATCCGGCTGAGGTGGTAATACAGCCGCGGCGCTTCGGCGCGCTGGGCTTCATTCAGATAACCATTGCGCGATGACAGCGCCAGCCCATCTTCGGCGCGGCCCGTATCCACCGGCACAATCCGAATCGGCATATTCAGGTCATTCACCATGCCCTGAATCACCGCCAGCTGCTGGTAATCTTTTTTGCCAAAACAGGCGACATCGGCCTCAACAATATTAAAAAGCTTGCTCACCACCGTGGCTACGCCACGGAAATGGCCGGGGCGGAAGGCGCCACACAGCTCATCGGCAATCGCTGGCGGGTTCACCTGATATTGCTGAATCACATTCGGGTACAGCTCTTTTTCATCCGGCGCGAAAATCACGTCCACCCCGCCATTGACGGTGATCAGCGCAGCGTCGGCGTCCAGCGTGCGCGGGTAGCGCTCAAAATCTTCGCCTTGACCAAATTGCAGGCGATTAACAAAGATACTGACCACGGTATGCGCCGCCCGACGGCGTGCTTCCTGGATCAGCGCCATATGCCCCGCATGCAAATTGCCCATGGTCGGCACAAAGGCCACGGTGCCCACGGTTTTACGCCACTCGCGCAGCTCGGCAATGGTATGGATGATTTTCATAAGTCAGATTTCGCAGGAGGAAAACAATCAATCGGTGCGGCCCGATAGGCGCTGACCGAAGCACAGGCGCGCAATTGGCGCACTAGCTCCGGCCACGGCTGGGCATACACACCGGGATACAGACATTCGCCCGGATATTGCACCGGATACGCCAGCTGTTCAAGCGGCGGACTAAATTGGGCGTACACGCCCGGTTTGCTATTGCCGCGCGCATCCAGTCGATACCAGCCCAACTCCGGCAAATACACGGCATTAAGGCCATGCAGGCAAAACGGAGCCGCCTCGCCCGACCAGGTCAGGCGCTGATAAACCAAGCTACAAGGAAGTTGATTGGCGCGCAGCAAGGCCGCCAGCAAATGGCTTTTGGCATAACAAAAGCCCGTGCCCTGGAGCAGGGTTTCGCTGGCGCTGACTGGCACTTCTTCGCGGCCAGCATCGACGCAATGGCTGATTTGATCGCGCACCCAGACAAAGCAGCGCTCGATCAGCAACCGCGCGGGCGGCTGATCGGCAGCTAGCTCGCGCGCTAGCGCTGCCACGGCTGGATGATCACCATCCAGCTCCGGGCTAAAGGCCAGATACGGCGCAAGTTGCGCAGGGCTGAGCATGGGCGGCAGGCTTGGAGACGCAGTGAGGCTAAATTAGAAACTATGCTCTTCGGCCGGGAAGCTCAGCGCCTTCACCGCTTTCACGTAGTTTTCTACCGCGCCCTGAATACTACCCACACCGGTCATGAAGTTTTTCACAAAGCGCGCTTTTTTGCCCGGATACACGCCCAGCATATCGTGCAGCACCAGCACCTGGCCATCCACCTGCACGCCCGCGCCAATGCCGATGGTCGGCACGTGCAGTGATTCGGTAATCTCGGCCGCGACGCTAGCGGGCACCATTTCCATCAGCACCATCGCAGCGCCGGCGGCTTGCAGCGCCAGCGCATCGCGCTTGAGGATTTCAGCTTCGGTTTCGGTTTTGCCCTGCACCTTATAGCCGCCATACACGTGCACCGATTGCGGCTGCAGGCCGATGTGGGCACAGACCGGAATTCCGCGCTGCACCAGGAAATCGACGGTTTCAACCATCACGGCGCCGCCCTCCAGCTTCACCATTTCCGCGCCGGCGGCCATCAGGCGGGCGGCGTTTTCGTAGGCTTGCGCATGCGAAATCTGATAACTGCCAAAGGGCAGATCGGCCAGTACCATGGCTTTCTGGGTGCCACGCACCACCGCCTGCGTGTGGTAAACCATATCATCCATGCTCACCGGCAGGGTTGAGCTATGGCCTTGCACCACATTGCCTAAAGAATCCCCAACCAAGAGGATGTCCACCCCGGCTTCATCCAGCAAGGTGGCAAAACTGGCGTCATAGCAGGTCAACATGGCGATTTTGGCGCCATCGAGCTTCATTTTTCGCAGGGTCGAAAGGGTAGTTTTCATGATGGGTAATCAAGCCGTTTCGTTGAAAGGGGCACTCATGGTGCGTTGCATGATCGTAATGGAGTCAGGGTGGAAAATCGACCCTTTTTGTGTCAGGGCTTGATCCTGATTCAATGTGGCGACAACCGCCCACCCGGCTTAGACCGGATCGAGGCGATACAGTGCCTGATCAATCACCTGCCCGATCAGGGCGGCCGCCGGCCCCAGACCGGGAATCTCCACCTCGGGGGCTATCTCTAGCAAAGGCAATAAAACAAAGGCGCGCTGATGCATACGCGGGTGGGGTATTTGTAGCTCAGGGGTATCAAGCTGCAGCGCGTCGTAGAGCACTACATCCAAATCCAGCGTACGCGGCGCGTTTTTAAAGCTGCGCTCGCGGCCTAGCTGTTGCTCAATCTGCAACAACGCCGCTAGCAGCGCCGTGGGTGCGAGCTCGGTCTGCACTGCACAGACGGCATTAATAAAATCAGGCTGATCGGCATAACCCACGGGCGCACTGGCATACAGCGAGGAGCCGGCCAGTAATTGGGTGTGCGGCAATTGCGCAATCGCGGCCATAGCTTGGCGCAATTGCGCAGCTGGGTCGCCCAGATTGGCGCCCAGCGCGATATAGGCAATGCTCATCCGGCTTACTCGCCCTGCCCGCCGCCACGGCGGCCATCTGGGCGGCGATGCCGCGTGCGGCGCCGGCGTTTTTTCTCGACTTCGCCACCTTTACCGCTGGCCACCGCTTCGGTCACCAGCACTTCGCGGGTGCCGTCGTCGCAAACTTGAAATTGCGTCCACCAGTCGGCCAGCTCTTTTTCTACCAGCCCGCATTCAGCGCGCAAAAGCAGAAAATCATAGGCCGCCCGAAAGCGCGGTTGCTCCAGCATGCGGAATGGTTTTTGCCCGCTGCGCTGCTCAAAACGTGGCTGCAACAGCCAGATTTCTTTCATGGCCGCGCTATAGCGGTTTGGAATCGACAAGCGCTTGGTGACTTTGGCTTCGACATCGTTCATGGCCTCGACCAGCGCCGGTACTTTGTGCTCACCCGCGGCCACTTTCTTTTGCCAGCCAGCTTCCACTTCATGCCAGAGCAAGGTGGCAAACAAAAAGCCTGCCGACACCGGTTTGTCCTCGGCCAGACGCTGATCGGTATTAAGCAGCGCCTGCTTCAGAAAGGCCGTGGTTTCCTTCTGGCTCATCAGTTTATCGAGCAGCGGAAAGAGCGGCCGATGCAGGCCGTAATTGCGCATGGCCTGCAGGCAATCCCAGGCCTTGCCCGAGAGCAAGACCTTCATCATTTCATCAAACAGCCGCGCGGGCGGAATGTTTTCCAGCAATTGCGCGTGTTCTTTAATCGGCTTGGCAGTGTCCGCTGCAATCTGTAAGCCCAGCTTCGCCGCCAAACGCGTAGCGCGCAGCATGCGCACCGGGTCTTCGTGATAGCGCTTGACCGGGTCGCCAATCATCACCAGCTGCTGTTTTTCCAGATCTTCCACCCCGTGGTGGAAATCGATGATTTCATCGCTATTGGGGTCGTAATACAGCGCATTGACGGTGAAATCGCGGCGCGAGGCGTCTTCTTCCAGCGTGCCATACACATTGTCACGAATAATGCGGCCAGTGGCATCGGTGGGCGAATCGGCGCTACCGCGGAAGGTGGTCACCTCGATGATTTCTTCGCCACCGCGATCGTAAAACGGCACGTGCACGATGCGAAAGCGCCGACCAATAATGCGCGAGCGGTGAAACAGATGCCGCACTTGCTCGGGTGTGGCGCTGGTGGCCACATCAAAATCTTTGGGCGATTTGCCGAGCAGCAAATCACGCACCGCGCCGCCGACGATATAGGCTTCATAACCCGCATCCTGCAGCTTGTCGCAGACTTTCAGCGCCCCGGAATGGAGCTGTTCACGGCGAATGCCATAGTGTTTGGCATGCAAAATGCGTTTACCCGGACGGCGTAGCACCTTGCCAATCAGTTTACGAATCATGGCGGTCTATTTAGCGAAAACGATGCGAAACCGTGCATTATACAAGTGCCCAGTGGCCTGCGTGTCATTTTCGGGATTAAAGGTGGCCCGCTGTGCGCCGCGGCCCGCCCTGAGAGCCGACTGTATCGTCTGGCAGAGGCGCCGACTGTGCTTAGCAAGCCCGCCCAGACCCCGTATGATGGCAATCCACCCATCGGAGCCCGCCATGCCGCAACTGCGCTATCAAGTAGTGAATGTCTTTGTGACCGACGAGCTGTGGAGCGGTAATCCGCTCGCGGTTTTTCAGCCAGAACAGCCTCTGGATGAGCGCACCATGGCGCGCCTGGGCCAGCAGATGAATCTGTCCGAAATTACCTTCACTGGCCCCAGCCTAGTGGCCGATGCCAGTGTGCGAATTTTCACGCCCAGCTACGAAATGCCCTTTGCCGGCCACCCGACTTTAGGCACGGCCTTTGTGCTGGGTGCCGGGCGCCAGCTGCTCACGCTGGAAACCCGTGCCGGGGTGATCCCGGTGGCGCGCGAGGGCGATTTGCTGACCTTGCAGGCCAATGCCCCGCAATATCGCGCCGGCCCTAGCGCCGAGGACATTGCCGCCGCGCTGTCGCTCGAAGCCAGCGCAATTGCCGGCACGCCACGTTTTGTAAACACCGGCAGCGAGCAATTGATTGTGCCACTCGCCAGCCCGGCCGCCGTGGCGGCTTGCCAGCTGAATCTGGCGCAATTTGAAGCCGTGGCCTGCAATCAGGAAGGGCGTTCGGGTGCGCTGGTGTGGGCGGCCGATCCGGCCGACCCAACGCGGATTATCGCGCGTTATTTCTGGAGCCAGCATGGCCAGGCCGCCGAAGATTTTGGCACCGGTTCGGCCTGCGCCAATTTGGGTGGCTGGCTACTGGCCGAAAACGCCGCCCTGCCCCTCAAGCTCGCCATGGAGCAAGGGCACGGCATCGACCGTATTGCCCGCTTGAGCTTACACATCAATGTACAGGGCGAGATACAGGTAGGGGGTAAGGTTAGGAGCATTGGCCACGGGGAATTCCAGCTGCCGGATTAAGCCGCAGCGACCATGCAGGTGCACGGCACCGAGCTTGCAATGCGCCGCCGGACAAACCACCACGGTGGGCTAATGTTCGCTGAGGCTTTGCTGTGCTTGCTGCAGCTGCCCGCACACCGCTGCCCACAAGGCCGGCCAGCGCGAATCTGCGGCGGCTGGCGGCGTGCGGGCTTGCAGCCAGGCCAGCGCGGCACTGAGCTCGGCATAGCCCGCCCCTTCACTGCGGCTCCATAGCCCCAGCCGGCGCACCACCGGCGCGGGCATACCCCATTGCGCCAGCAGCACCAGCGCCCCCCGGCTGTGGTGCGCCAAATCGCCGGCCAAACTGGTGCTGGCCAACAAGCAAGCCTGCGCCGCCCACTCAATGCCTTCCTGCTCAGCCGCCGGCACCGCCAGGCTCGCCGCTACGGCGCGCAAAAACAGTGCCGCGCTAAGTAAATCAGGGGTATTGCTCTCCAGCCATTCATCTGCATTGGCTAGCGAGGCATACCCCACATCACAAATACTATTGGCCGGTAGCAGTGTCGCCACCTCGGCCAGCGGGCGCAGGCCTAGCGCGCCGTTTTCGGCTTGATTCAGCTCCGCCAGCAGCAAGCAGGCCAGCTTGGGATTGACCTGCGCCAAGGCCTGCACACGCGCCGCGCTCAGCGGTTTAGTGGCTAAGCCCTGCCGCTGCCATGCCGGCACCACAGCCATAAAGCCTGCCGCCCGCTCGCCCTGCTGCGCCGCGCGCCGAAATTGCGCAGGCGTACAGCCATACCAACCGACAAAGGCACGCTCAAAGGCGCTGCGTTCGGCAAAACCCAGGGCAGAGGCAATGTCTTCCAGCCGCTGCTCGCCCACCAGATACTGCACGGCGGCACGGCGTTTTAATTCCAGCACCAGCCGGCTAAACGAGGTTTGCTCCGCGGCCAGTTGCCGCCGGTATTGCGCCACGCTCAGGCCCAGCGCTTTGGCCACGGTTTCTTGCTCGGCCAAACGCAAACGTTCGCCCGGCAGCAAATAGCGGCAAGTGCGCTGAGCCAAAGTGTCAGCCGCCTGCTGGGCTTGTAGCCCGGCCAGAAAATGCGGCTGCAAGGCGGCCCAGAGGCTGGCGCTGGCATTGGGCAGCGGGCGCTGCCACTGCGCAATCGGCCAGCTGAGGGCAAACGCAGGTGCTTGCCAGCTCAGGTTGTGCGGCAGATGCGGGGCGAGCTCCGCCGGCTGCACGGCCTGTGTCATCAACGCGGCCGCCAGCGGTGGCTGCGGCTCAGCCAGCAAATGCTCCAGCAAGCGCGCTAGCCAGACACAGATTGCCTCATAGCGCAGCAGCATCCCCAAGCGCTCGGCATGCAGCAGCGGGCGCAGCTGCAGGGTGAACTGGGTTTCGGTCAGGATCAGCGTCAGGCTGCCATCCGGAAACGACAACGGCCCCAGCTGCACAAGGGTATTAACCGCCTGCGCGACGGTATTGGCGCTGCGCAAAAAATACAGCAGCCCATTGCCCGCCCCCAGATCCAGCGCCGCCGCCACCTGCACCAGGATGTGCGGTGCGCCTGCGGCGTGCAGGTATTCATGCAATTGCAAAGCCAGCTCACCGGGCATTGTATCGCTACAGCTGGCCTCGACCCGACGCAGCCCAAAGCGACTTTCCAGCACCTGCAATACCTCGGGCCGGCTGGCCAGCAGCGGATACAGCGGCTGCAAATGGCGCAACTCGGGGGTGTGCAGCCCGCGCGGAAAAGTTGTGATCTGGCTCATAAAGCTGCCCGAATGTCATAAAAGTGAGCGCCATTATCATATCAGCATTTACTGATGATCCTTAAACTGCGCCGCTCGAACTTAACCTGACCATAGAACAAGACAATGATGTGCGCATTCAAACGATTATGGCCCAGCCTCGCCTTGCTAAGCCTGCTCGCCGGCTGTGGCGGTGGTGGCGGTAGTAACAGTGGCGGCAACGTCGGCACTGGCAGCCCGAGCGCCACTGCCGCGCCAGGTGGTAGCAGCGGCCCAACCCTCAACCAAGTGGATAACAGCGGTCTGCAGCAACCGGCCACCAGCCCACTGGTCTTGGCGCTGCAAACCGGCAACCCCAATTTGCTCAGCGCCGCCGATCAGCCCACGCTCTTGCAACTGGCTACCCAGCTGGCCGAGCGCTATCAACAGCAGCAAAGCCGCGCACTGACCAGCATTTTCGGCGGTGGCACTCTTGATCTCAGCGTGAATTTCACGACCAATAGCAGCGAAATCGGCATTGCTCAGCCCACCGTGGCAACGCCACTGTTATTGGCCGACGATGGCAGCGGCATGGCAGCGATTGCCCAGTATGGTCGGGGCCGGGGGATGGGCTATGGCGTGGACATGCTCAATTGGCAAGCCAACCAAAGCCGTGAAACCCAGCACAGCGCCTTTTTTACCCGCGCCATGCGCTGGCTGATCACCGGCAATGCCGACACGGCGCTGCCCAGCTTGGTGAAATACGCCGTCGCCGGCTATGACAGCAATACCGTCAGCCGCTGGCTCAGCCGCGCCGGCAGTACCGGCAACGCCATCAGCTGTGATCTCACCCAAAGCGGCAATAGCTGCTGGCAAAACGCCGATTTGCTGGTGTTTGGCAGTAGCGTGCGCAACGACCCAGCGCTGAGCAATCAGGTCCGCCAATATGTCGAGCAAGGCAAAGCGGTACTCTACCTGCACCCAAGCTGGACGGACTCGGCCGGTGGCCGTAGCGTACTGGCCGGCATGGGCATGAAGCTGGGTGATTATCCGGGCAATTACTTTGCCCCAGCCGCCGGCGTTTCGATCGGCAGTAGCACCACCCGCAGTGGCCTACTTGCGCGGCTCGATCAAATGAGCGGGCTGGTTGGCACTTTACGCGCCATGGGTCAGGCCAAACCGGCACTGCAGCTCAGTACCGATAGCAGCATCACCCAGCCGATTACCCAGCAATTTAATGCGCTGGCCAGCCTGCAAAGCCGTGGCGTGGATATTTTCCAGGAGCCCACCAGCGACTTGCATCGCCTGCTGGTGTTGTGGGCGGATCTGTATCGCAAAGATATTCAATACGGCAAGATCAACCGTGATACCGCTCCGGGCGATTTTCTGCGCACCTATGCTGCCGATTCATGGCTGGTATTTAACCGCGCCAACACGACGGTGAGCAAAGCTGGGCAGGGTGATTTTATGCCTGTGTCGGCGCAGAGCATGCCGGTAAGCAGTAGCGCGGAAACCATCGAAGTCACTATCGGCCAGAGTGGTGGCAATACCGCGATTGGCCGTGCGGCGATTCCGGGCAAACCGGTGTACATCGAAGTGGTGGATAACGGTGGCGCTAGCGCACTGAATATCCAGACCAACTACCTGCGCGCCTATGGCAACCCACTCACCGACTCGGTCAACGAGGGCTACAAACGCCCGCGCCGGCCGCATTCGTTTGCCATTCCACTGAAGGCCAGCGGCGAAACAACCTTTGTGACTCCATTTGGCGGGCCACTGTATCTGAATTACAGCGGCGCAACCGCTGGCCGCTCAGTAACGCTCAAAATCCGCGGCAGCGCCAAATATGCGCACTTCGATTTCACCAAGCCAAGCAATCAGGCCGAGATCGACGAGGCCATCGCGGCGATGCAACGCGCTGACTTTGGCTGGCAAACGGCCAAATTTGAAGGCGGTGAGATCCAGCAAACCATGTATTACGCCAAGCAGGCCATGGGTAGCCTCAGCCCGCAAACCTATGTGATTGATCAGATCAAAGGCCTGCTGTTCGATTCCAATCACCTGGCGAATGGCTTTAGCAATATGCCGATGAGCAGCACGGTGGCGAGTTTGTGCAGCACCTTTGGCTGGACCTGCGATGGCCCGCAGCATCGGGCGCCGAGTGTGCAGCATTTTGTCGGCTGGATTGCCGCTTGTGGCTACCTCTGCTCGGGTAACCCATCGGATGGCTTTGCCGGTATCGGGGGTACTGGCTGGGGGCACGCGCACGAATTGGGCCACAACACGGTACCCCGGGTCATGACCATTGAATTTGGCGGCAAAGGCTGTGTGGTGGAGTGCAATAACAATATCCTCGCCAGCATCCATATGATGCGGCAATACAAAATTGCCGGCATCGATACTGGCCATACCACCGATCATCCGGGCCTGTATGCCGATATTGTCGCCAACCGCGCCAGCGGACTGAGCGGCAATGCCAAGGTGATGGATATGCAAACCCGGCTTTGGGATATGGATAAGGGCCAAGACCCCATGCGCGCGGTGCATTTCCAGCTGGCCTTCCTGTTTAGCCGCTACCGCGCTGGCGAGAGCATTCCGAGCATGGAAAAAACGCTGGACTTCTTCACCCTGCTCACCAAAGGCAACCGGCTGGTGGACAACGCGTGGGAGAGCGGCAATAAATTTGCCATGAGCCGCTTTGCCAACAAAACCATCAGCAACCCCGACCTGCTGTATGTGTTGAGCTCCAAGCTGGTGGGCAAAGATTTACGGCAGATTTTTGCCATGTACGGCATCACCGTTGGCCAAACCGCGCTGGATTCAGTGGCCGATCTGGGGCTGGCCGTTTTGCCTGAGCAGTTTTATGCGCTGGCGCGCAATAAATACAATCAAGTTGGCAGCGGACAATGGCTCGATCTCTCGGCCAGCACGCCGGCTTATCCGTATTAATCCACCGCGCGCAGGCCGGCTAGCGGCCTTTGCCGCAACATCACCCCAGCTGGCTGGCCCGGCTGGGGTTTTTTATTGCGGCACAAGGCAAAAAACACCGGAACAAAGCCCGTATCGGGCGGTCAGTAGGGCTGGTTTCGGGCGTATAATCGCCTTTTCTGTCAACCTTCATCAGCAAAGATCATCCTCATGCGTCGTACCGCCCTCTCTTGCGCCCTGATCGGGACGCTGCTGGCCAGCTCACTGGCTCACGCTTTCGTACCGCCCGTACCCGAAATCGCCGCCAAATCGTATTACCTCTACGACAAGCAAAGTGGCCAAGTGCTCGCAGCTCGTGATCCGGATATGAAAGTCGAGCCGGCTTCCCTCACCAAGCTGATGACGGCCTACCTGACCTTTAAAGCGGTTAAGGCTGGCAAGCTCAAGCTCGACCAAACCCTGCTGGTATCCGAAAAAGGCTGGAAAACCGAAGGCTCGCGGATGTATCTCGATCCTAAAGTGCCGGCCACGGTTGATGATCTGATCAAAGGCATGATCGTGCAGTCGGGTAACGATGCTTGCGTGACTTTGGCTGAGGCGATTGCGGGCAGCGAAGAAGTCTTCGCCCAAATGATGAATGTAGAAGCCAAACGCCTGGGGCTGAAAGATTCGCACTTTACCAATTCCACCGGCCTACCCGACCCGGCGCTGCACGTCACCACCAGCGATCTGGCGCGGCTGGCGAATGCCATCATCAATGATTTCCCCGAGTTTTATCACATCTACTCGATCAAGGAATTCAAGTACAACAACATCAATCAGCCAAACCGCAATTTGCTGCTCTACCGTGACCCGTTTGTGGATGGCATGAAAACCGGTCACACCGAAAGCGCCGGCTACAATCTGGTGGCCTCCACCCACCGCGATAATCGCCGCCTGATTTCTGTCGTGGTAGGTACCGCCAGCCCGGAAGTACGTGCGGCCGAATCATCAAAATTGCTCAATTGGGGCACGCAGTTTTTTGAAACGCCCAAACTCTATGCCGCCAAACAGGCTGTGCAGCAAGTGCCGGTCTGGAAAGGCAAGGCCGATAAAGTGGACGTGGGCTTTATGGCCGATCAATTTATCACCGTGCCCAAAGGAGATGGTGCCAAGCTGAAAGTGGAGCTTACTAGCCAACAGCCGCTGGTAGCGCCGATCAAGGCCGGCCAAACCGTGGGCATGATGAAAATCTCGCTGGATGGCAAAGTGCTGAGCGAGCGCACCGTGGTAGCCGTGGCCGACGTGGAAGAAGCCAATATCTTTGGCCGCGCGTGGGATACCATCCGCCTGTGGTGGCATCAGCTGTTTAACTAAGCCTGCCGGCGGACAATAAAAAACCCTGTGTGATGCACAGGGTTTTTTATTGCGAGGCGAAACACCGTGTTATTGCGGTGACGCCGCAGCCCCATCCGGCTGGGTGGCCGGCGTGGTGGTCGAGAAATGAAATACCACCGCGTTGGCAAACATCGGGTCAAAGCCTTTTTCGATCATCACTTCGACAATCGACTGGGCCAGACAGCCACGCTGCAGATTTTCAATAATCCATGCCTGCCATTCTGGGGTGAGTTGGGTAAAACCGCTCATCGAAATTGCCTCTCCATCCGAATTTGGTACCGCGCTCAAGGTACTTATTATGTCTCTCCCGTGAGCTCAGCGCAGGCCCGTCGCCCGCTATCGTTGTAGCAAGGTCGCGAGCACTTTGTAAGGTATTGCCATTATTCATGCGATTGTCGGGCTTGTCACTTATTCTTACACGCCGCATGGCGGATAAGTTACGCCATTCACACCCGCCCGCTGCGGCGCTGGCTAGCCGCTGGGGCTTAGCCCCTTGATCGTGCAAGACAAACAGCGCAGGGCGAGTGTGTTAAAATCCCGC
This sequence comes from Chitinibacter tainanensis DSM 15459, assembly GCF_000429785.1. Classification (GTDB taxonomy): domain Bacteria; phylum Pseudomonadota; class Gammaproteobacteria; order Burkholderiales; family Chitinibacteraceae; genus Chitinibacter; species Chitinibacter tainanensis. Next base: position 21,341 of record NZ_AUCN01000021.1, on the reverse strand, counting down.
TTTTGATCGATCACCCCTTCACGGACGAGTTGGCATTATGGAACTTTCTGCACTGACCGCGCTTTCGCCGCTAGACGGCCGCTATGAAAAACAACTGGCTGATCTGCGCGCGCACTTTAGCGAATACGCGCTGATTAAAAATCGCGTTACCGTTGAAGTGGCGTGGCTCAAAGCGCTGGCCAGTGATGCCGCCCTGAGTGAAATCAAGCCTTTCTCGGCCGCCACCATTGCCGAGCTCGATAATCTGGTTGCGCAATTTAGTACCGAGCACGCGCTGGAAGTAAAAACCATCGAGCGCACCACCAACCACGACGTGAAAGCCGTGGAATACTGGCTCAAAGAGCGTCTGTCGGGCAATGCCGAAGTTTCTGCCGCCAGCGAATTCATTCACTTCGCATGTACTTCGGAAGATATCAATAATCTGTCACACGCCCTGATGCTCAAAGGCGCGCGCGAAACCGTACTGCTGCCTAAACTCGCCGAAATCATCACCAAACTGAAAGAGCTAGCGCACGAGCTGGCCGATGCCCCGATGATGAGCCGCACTCACGGCCAGCCAGCTACCCCAACTACCATGGGTAAGGAAATGGCCAACATCGCCTTCCGTCTGGAGCGCCAACTGGAGCGCATCAGCAAGGTTGAGCTGCTGGGCAAAATCAATGGCGCCGTGGGCAACTACAACGCCCACCTTTCGGCTTACCCTGGCTTTGATTGGGAAGGCTTCTGCCAGCGCTTTGTGGAAAGCCTCGGCATCACCTTCAACCCCTACACCATCCAGATCGAGCCGCATGATTACATGAGCGAGCTGTATGATGATTTCGCCCGCGCTAACACCATCCTGGTCGACATGAACCGCGACATCTGGGGCTACATTTCGCTGGGCTTCTTCAAACAGAAGGTCAACAAAAACGAAGTTGGCTCTTCTACCATGCCGCATAAAGTAAACCCGATCGACTTTGAAAACTCGGAAGGTAACCTCGGCATTGCCAACGCGGTATTGTTCCACCTGAGCCAGAAACTGCCGGTATCACGCTGGCAGCGCGACCTGACCGACTCGACCGTATTGCGCAATATGGGGGTTGGCCTGGGTTACTCGCTGCTGGGTTATGTGGCCGCACTCAAAGGTCTGAACAAACTGATGGCCAACCGTGATGCCATGCTGGCCGATCTGAACGACAACTGGGAAGTACTGGCCGAGCCAATCCAGACCGTAATGCGTCGTTTCGGGGTGCCAAATCCATACGAGCAACTGAAAGAGCTGACTCGTGGCAAAACCGGCATTAGCAAAGAAGCGCTGGCCGTGTTTATCGAAGGCCTGAACATCCCGCAACAAGCCAAAGATGAACTCAAAGCGCTGAGCCCAGCCAGCTATCTGGGTAAAGCCGAAGAGCTGGCGCGCCGCATCTAAGCGCCCAAACTGCCGCCAGCCCCGCGCTGGCGCAGTTAATAAACACAACACGGGCGCGTCAGCGCCCGTTTTGCTATCAGCTCCGATATAATCGGCACATCTTACAGCGTGCCGCAATGCGCCCCTGCGCAGCGGCCAATTCGAGGTTAAAACGGTGAAACGGAAAGTCATTGCAGGCAGTGCACTGGGCATCGTCCTACTGGGCGGCGGCTATTTCGGCGGCAGCTATGTGGCCGGCGACGCGGTGGAACAAACCATGCAAAAACAGCATGCCTGGATCAGCAATCTGCCCTATTTCATCGTAAAAGCGCATAGCTACGAAAAAGGCTGGCTCAGCTCTACCGAAACCACCACGCTGCAAGTCAACCCTGAGCTGTATCGCTTTATTGTCGAAAAAGAAGGCGAAACACTGCCGACGTTTGAAGTAACCTACACCAATCATATTCAGCACGGCCCGTTGCCGCTGCTCACGAAGCTCAACCCACTGCCCTACAAGGCCGTGGTCACCACCGAATTTAAATACTCGCCAGAAACGCAGAAATTCCTCACCAAGTTTTTCGGCGAACAAAAACCCATTCAGATCGAAAACCGCATCAGTTTTAACGATGATGGCGTGATGAAAATTAGCGTGCCGGGCTTTGATTACGAAGAAGCGCTCTCGGGCGTAAAAGCCAAATGGCAAGGCCTGAATGCCACGCTCGACTACGGCGGCGATTTTAATCGGGTGAAATTCGATCTCACCGCCCCCGGCCTCTCGGGGGAAGCCAAAGCCAAAGGTTCATTCGCTCTACAAGGTTTGAGCATCAACCTCAACCAGAGCAAAGGTGCCAACGGCATCATGATCGGCACCAATCTGGCCAAAGTCGGCCAGTTTGACCTCGATATGCGCGAAGGCAACCCGATCAAGCTCAAATTGGAAAACCTCGTTTACCAAGGCAAAGTGAACGAAAGCGGTGAATTCATCAACGGCAGCGCCCAGATCGATCTGAGCAAGCTCACGCTGAATGACAAACCCTATGGCCCGGCCATCATGATCGCCGAAGCCAATCACCTGCACGGCAAAACACTGGCCACCATCAGCGATGAGCTGACCAAGCTGCAAAAACAAAAGCTCAACCGCGAGCAGCTCACCGAAGCCCTCACCAAGCTCGCCCGCGAGCAAGGCCTGCCGCTACTGCAAAACGACCCGCAATTTGCGATCAAACAGCTGGAAGTCAAACTACCCGATGGCGCTATCAAATTTGCCGGCTCGGTGGGGCTTAAAGGCTTTGTGCCCGCCGACTTGGATAAACCGGTGGATTTGGTGAATAAGCTCGACGCCAAAGCCGATTTCACCATCCCGCGCAAAGTGGTTGAAACCCTGGTGATGTGGCAAGCGCGCAATATGTTTGCCAGCGCCAACCCCGATGGCGACGTTAGCCACGCCGACATCGACTATCTGGCCGGCCAATTTGTGGAAGGCCAGATCAGCAAGCTGGCCGAGCAAAACCTGATTCGGGTGAATGGCGATCTCTTATCCGCCAAGGCCTCGCTCAAAGGCGGCAAATTCATCCTCAACGATATCGCTGTACCGCTACCGTGGGATCAACCGGCCGTGGAACAGTAAACCGAAGTGAATGGATTAAAACAAAACCCGCGGCAACGCGGGTTTTTTGTCTACTAACGCAGCAACAAAGCCGCAGCTAGCAGGACGCGCGATCAATGACTTCGACAAACTCCGCCACAGTTCGCACCGCTAACCACCCATCATAAAAAAACCGCCGGCAACGCCAGCGGTTTTATATACCCATACATGGTATTGCCATTCAGGCTTTGAATATCAATAAATTCCAAGCAATACCCACACGATCAATTGCCTTACTGAATAATCCCACCACCCAGGCAAACTTCGTCACGGTACAGCACCATCGATTGCCCCGGCGTTACCGCCCATTGTGGCTCGTCGAATACCAGCTGCACGCCGCCTTCGATGTGCGTGAGGGTGCAGGCGCTGTCGGGTTGGCGGTAGCGGGTTTTGGCGGTGTAGCGGCCCTCGGCCGGGGTGTCGCCCAGAATCCAGGAGCAATCTTTCGCCACCACCACCGGATTAAGAAGCAGCGGGTGATCATGGCCTTGCACCACGATCAGCTCGTTCTTTTCCATATCCTTGCCGGCCACAAACCATGGCTCGGCGCTGCCTTTGGTGCCGCCGATACCGAGGCCCTGCCGCTGGCCGAGCGTGTAGTACATCAGGCCCTGATGTTCACCCATCACCTTGCCTTCCGGCGTGACCATCGCACCCGGTTTTTTCGGTAAATAGCGATTTAAAAATTCACGAAACGGCCGCTCGCCAATAAAACAAATACCGGTGGAATCTTTTTTCTTGGCGTTGGGCAAATTAATTTGCTCGGCAATCACCCGCACTTCGGATTTGAGCAAATCCCCGAGCGGAAATACCGCATGCGAAATCTGCTCTTGACTGAGCCGATACAGAAAATACGTTTGATCTTTGCTTTGATCGGCGGCGCGCAGCATTTCGGTGCGGCCATCATCACGCAGACGCGTTTTCGCATAATGCCCAGTCGCCAGTTTCACGCCACCAAGTTTGATCGCGTATTCCAGAAATGATTTAAATTTGATTTCGCTATTACACAGAATATCCGGGTTCGGCGTGCGACCGGCAGAATATTCGGTCAGGAAATGACTAAATACGCGGTCTTTGTATTCGGCGGCGAAATTCACAAGCTCGATATCAATACCCAACAGATCGGCCACGGCAATCGCGTCCATGCTGTCTTCTTTGATCGAGCAGTATTCGTCGTTATTGTCGTCTTCCCAGTTTTGCATGAAGACGCCATGCACTTCATAGCCCTGCGCTTTGAGTAAATGCGCGGTGACTGAGGAATCCACCCCACCAGAGAGGCCTACTACAATTTTGCTGCTCATGACTGCGTTCCATTTAATGCGGGGTCGTGATCAAAATCACGTAGAAGCTCAAGCGGATAGCGCCGCCCGGCCAGATAATCGTCGATGCAGGCCAGCAACAGTGGGCTGCGATGCTCGGCTTGCCGCGCCAGCACTTCATCGCGGCTCAACCACACGGCGGCTTCAATGCCTTCATCCGCCAGACCCAGCTGCCGCGCGGCATCGTGCGCGCCCAGCTCGCCGCTAAAGGCGTAGCGCAGGTAGGTGAGATCCGAGCCCGGCACGCTCCACTGGTAAATTCCTACCAGCGCGGTCGGAGTGAAATGGTAGGCGGTTTCTTCCAGCGTTTCGCGCTGGCAGGCGGCCACGATGGATTCGTTGGCATCCACATGCCCGGCGGGCTGATTGAGTTTGAGTGCGCCTTGAATGCGCTCTTCCACCAGCAAAAAGCGGCCATCTTGTTCAATGATGGCGGCGACGGTGGTATTGGGCTTCCACATCTTCGGGGCTTATCCTTGCGTCGACAAGCGCTTGATTTTACCTGATTTCCTCCCCCTACGGCCAGCCACCTCCGCCCAGCACAGCGGCGCAAAATTTAACAAAAATTCATTTGACGCTCGCCGCCTGCGGCGATTTAATAACTAACCAGTCAGTTATTAAGCACCAAATGATGACCCCTAGCCCTCGTAATCAACGCCGCAAAGCCGCCCGCCCCGATGAAATTATCGCCGCGGCGATCCAGCTTTTTCACCAAAAAGGCTTTACCGCCACGCGTATTGATGAAGTCGCCGCCGCCGCGGGCGTCACCAAAGGCACCGTGTATTTGTATTTCCCCAGCAAAGAGGCGCTGTTTAAAGCCGTGGTGCAAGAGCGCATCTTGCCCAATCTAGCGCGCATGCATGAGCTGGTGGCGCAATTTCGTGGCTCGCGCCGCGATTGCCTCAGCATGGTGCTGCGCGGCGTGGCCGAAGCGCTGGAAAACTGCGGGGGTAGTATTTCCAAGCTGATGATCGCCGAAGCGGGGAATTTCCCCGAGCTGGCGCGCTTTTACGAAACTGAGGTTATTGAACCCACTTACCAAACCCTGCGCCAGATACTCTCCGAGGGTATGGCCAGCGGTGAATTCAGAGAAATGGATTTGGTGCATATACCCCGCATCATTATCGCCCCCCTGCTGTACGCCAATATTCTGCGCCACACCTTTACCACGGCCGATTTGGGCCTGACCAATTTATTGCAACACGCCGAATGCCAGCTGGATCTGCTGATGCATGGCCTGCTGCGCCCTGCCGGAGAAACCGCATGAGCACACCCGAAGCTACTCCTCGTCAAACCAAAGGCCGATTGATTTTGGGCGGCATTTTGCTGCTGGCTGCCGGCATTATTGGCTATCGCCTGTGGTGGGCAAGCGGCCATGTCGGCACCGACAATGCCCAGCTCGAAGGCCATATTGTGCCGATTTCCGCCCGCGTGGGCGGCTATGTGCAAACCGTGGCAGTTAATGACAATCAGCCGGTGACCGCGGGCGGCCTGCTGGTGCAGCTTGATCCGCGCGACTATCACGCCAAAGTGCTGCAAGCGCAGGCCGAAGTGCAAAATGCGCTCAGTGCCTCCGGCGGACAACGTGGCGGTGGCGAGGCGCAAGCCAAGATCGGCGCGGCTAACGCCACCGCCGCCGCAGCAGCAGCGCAGCGCCAGGCCGCCGAGCAAGCGATTAGCGAAGCGCGCGCCAATGCCGAGAAAGCCCAAGCCGATCTGCGCCGCGCGCAAGAGCTCGCCGCGCAGAAAATGGTGAGCCAGGCCCAGCTGGATAACGCCCGCACTGCGCTGCAAGTCGCGCAAGCGCGTATCGCCACCCTGATCGCCCAGCAACGCGCCACCGCAGAGCAGGCCGCCGCCGCCGCGCAGCAAGTAGCGGTCTCCAGCGCCGGGCTCAAGTCCGCCGAAGCTAAAACGCTGGCCGCACAAGCGCAACTGGCGCTGGCGCAAAATCAGCTGACCGATACGCAAGTGAAAGCGCCGATGGCCGGCGTGGTGAGCAAGAAAAACGTCGAGCCGGGGCAGATGATTCAGGCCGGGCAAACGCTGATGTATCTGGTGAAAACCGATGATCTGTGGGTGACTGCCAATCTCAAAGAAACCGAAACTGCCGCCGTGCGCCCGGGCCAAAGCGTGGAAATCAAAGTCGATGCCGATGGCCAGATCCTGACCGGTAAAGTGGATTCATTCAGCGGCGCCACCGGCGCGCGCTTTACCCTGCTACCGCCTGACAATGCCACCGGCAACTTCACCAAAGTCGTGCAGCGGGTGCCGGTGAAAATCAAGCTCGACCCGCTACCCGCGGGCGCCAATCTGCGCCCCGGCATGTCGGTTGAAGTGACGATCCGGACTAAATAGCCATGAAAGCCATCTTGCCGGGCCTCTCGCGCTCGACCGACGATGCCAGCATCCACCAGCATCGCTACATTATTGCGCTCACGGTCACACTGGCCTGCGTGCTGGAATTACTAGACACCAGCATTGTAAACGTGGCGATCCCGCACATGATGGGTACGCTGGGCGCCACGCTGGATGAAATTACCTGGGTGTCGATTGGCTATGTGGTGGCCAATGTCATCGTGCTGCCGATTTCGGGCTTTTTGGGTAATTTATTTGGCCGACGCAATTATCTGGTGCTGTCGATTGGGTTGTTTATCGTGGCTTCGATCGCCTGCGGTAATTCCAGCTCACTACCCGAAATGGTGTTCTGGCGCATTGTGCAGGGCTTGGGCGGCGGCGGGCTGATCGCCACGGCACAAACTACCTTGTTCGAGGTGTTTCCCAGCAAGGAAATGGGCAGCGCCATGGCGATTTTCGGTATGGGCATTATGCTGGGGCCCATGCTGGGGCCCACGGTGGGCGGCTGGCTCACCGATCAATACAGCTGGCCATGGATTTTTTATATCAACCTGCCGCTGGGCTTGGCCGCCCTGCTGCTCACTTTGATTTATGTGCCCGAATCCAAGCTGCGCAAGGCGGTCACGCACATCGATTTTGTCGGCCTCGCGCTGATGGCCGGTGGGATTGCCGCGCTGCAATTACTACTGGAGCGTGGCGAGCGGCTGGAATGGTTTGATTCGTGGGAAATCGTGATTTATAGCGTCACCAGTATTGCTGCGCTGGGCGCGTTTATCATTCGCCAGCTCGAACATCGCCACCCGCTGGTCGATTTGCGCGTATGCCAAGATGTGCAGTTTTCGGCCGGCTTGGTAATTACCTTTTTGCTCGGTGGCGCGCTGTTTTCTACCGTGTTTATTTTTCCGGTGTATGTGCAAACCTTGATGGGCTATACCGCGTGGCAAACTGGCCTGCTGATTCTGCCTTCGGCACTGGCCTCGGGGCTAACCATGCCGATCTCGGCCAAGCTGGTGGCCAAAGGCATGCCACCGCGTATTTTAATTAGCCTGGGTGCCAGTATTTTCCTGGGCTCGATGTGGCTGCATCATGGCTTTACCACCCAATCGGGCGTGGGAGATTTCATGGGGCCGCTGATCTTGCGCGGCATTGGGTTGGGGATGATTTTTATGCCGCTCAATAGCCTCACCATGGCCAATTTGCAGCCCAGCCAGATCGGCAGCGCCACGGGCCTGTACAACCTCACCCGCCAGCTCGGCGGCAGCGTGGGCATTGCCTTATCGGCTACGTTCTCCACCAAGCTGATGCAAATGCACGGCGCGGCGCTGCTCGAGCATCTGGGCGGCTTTGCCGCACTGGAGCGCTTGGCCCAGCTCAAGGCCCGGCTGATTAGCACCGGCACGCCGGCGGCTGGCGCGGATACGCTCTCGCAGCTACTGCTGCAGCAAACGGTGAATAAACAGGCGCTGATGCTGGCCTATGATCAGCTGTTTTTGCTGTTTGGCATCGCCATGATTTGCGTGCTGCCCTTATTGCTACTGATGCCCAACAGCCAGGTGCGCGCCTCGGCCGACGCGGCCCATTAATCCATCACCGCGCCAAGCGCAAAAGGCGGCGGCAGTAAGGAGATTGGGTAAAGGGGATTAGCGCGTTTTATTCGGCCCGCGGCGGCCGCGCTGTTTGGGCCGCCCAGCCGGGCGTGGCCCTGCGCTCGCCTTGGCTGCGGGTTTGGGGGCGGGTGGCGCTGCGACTTCCAGAGTTTGAAACGTACCCAGCGCAATACCATCCAGGGTATAGCCCCCAATCGCATAACGAATGAGGCGTAGCGTTGGATACCCCACCTTGGCTGTCATTCGGCGCACTTGGCGATTTTTGCCTTCGCTGATGATGATTTCCAGCCAGCTGGTGGGAATATTCGCCCGCTCGCGGATCGGCGGCTGGCGCGGCCACAGGCCAGCGGGTTCATCCATCAGCCGGGCCCCCGCTGGCTGCGTGCGAAAGTCGCCCAAATCCAAGCCACCCGCGCGCAAAGCCGCCAGCGCGGCCTCGTCGGGCACGCCTTCCACCTGCACCCAGTAGGTTTTCGGCAGCTTGTGTTTCGGGTCGGTAATACGGTGAATCAGCCCGCCATGCGCGGTCAGCAGCAAGAGGCCTTCCGAATCGGTATCCAGCCGCCCCGCTGCATACACCTCTTTGATTGGCACATAATCAGCGAGGCATTGATGAGGGGGGCTGGGCGTGAATTGGCAAATCACGCCATACGGTTTGTTCAGCAAGATCAGCTGCGGCATGGGCGTTCAAAACAAGGGGGAAACCAGCGGCATAATAACCTACATCGTCGCCAAACGGCTTGGCAGAGCGCCGGCAAACCTGTGATAATAGTGCGTTTTTTCGCCCCTGCTGGCATAAAAATCAGGATAAAGCGGGGCGAGGCGTTTTTAATTGGCTGTATTTCACAGGAAATAGCACGATGAGTCTGATCAAAGTACCACAAGGCGGCGCGAAAATCGTTCCTAACCTCGCCACTCCTGACAATCCAATTATCCCTTTCATCGAAGGTGATGGTATTGGTGTGGATATCACCCCAGTTATGATCGATGTAGTCGATGCAGCTGTGAAAAAATGCTACGGCGACGCGCGTAAAATCCACTGGATGGAAATCTACTGCGGCGAGAAAGCCTCAAAACTGTACGCTGATGGCTCATACCTGCCACAAGAAACCCTCGATGCACTGAAAGAATACGTTGTATCGATCAAAGGCCCATTGGCTACGCCAGTTGGCGGCGGCATCCGTTCATTGAACGTGGCCCTGCGTCAAAACCTGGACCTGTATGTTTGCTTGCGTCCAGTACGTTACTTCGACGGCGTACCTTCACCAGTTAAACGCCCAGACCTCGTTGACATGGTGATCTTCCGTGAAAACACAGAAGACATCTACGCCGGTATCGAGTGGGATGCCACTTCTGAAGGCGCGAAGAAAGTTATCGAATTCCTGCAAAAAGAAATGGGCGTGAACAAGATTCGCTTCCCGGAATCTTCTTCTATCGGTATCAAGCCAGTATCTAAAGAAGGTACTGAGCGTCTGGTTCGCAAAGCGATTCAATACGCGATCGACAACAACCGTAAGAGCGTTACCTTGGTTCACAAAGGTAACATCATGAAGTTCACCGAAGGTATGTTCCGCACTTGGGGCTACGAGCTGGCCAAGAAAGAATTCGGTGGCGTTGAGATCGACGGCGGCCCATGGTTGCAACTGCCAAACGGCATCGTGATCAAAGACGTGATCGCTGACGCCTTCCTGCAACAGATCCTGTTGCGTCCAGCTGATTACGACGTAATCGCAACCCTGAATCTGAACGGCGACTACATTTCTGACGCTCTGGCAGCAGAAGTAGGCGGTATTGGTATCGCTCCAGGCGCGAACTTGTCTGACAACGTAGCGTGCTTTGAAGCCACGCACGGTACTGCACCGAAATACGCTGGCCAAGACAAAGTAAACCCAGGTTCACTGATTCTGTCGGCTGAAATGATGTTGCGCCACATGGGCTGGACTGAAGCTGCTGACAAGATCATCGAATCAATGGGCAAAGCGATCCAAGACAAGATCGTTACTTACGACTTCGCTCGCCTGATGGATGACGCGCAAGAAGTGTCTTGCTCGGCCTTCGGTAAAGCAATGATCGAACGCATGTAATTGCTGGCTACGCCTGCATAAAAAACCCCGCTTAGCGGGGTTTTTTTATGGGTGAAGCGCCAGACATAAAAAAGCCCGCCGAGCGGCGGGCTGATCTGACTACAGCAAGCAGACGCTTAGGCGGTCTGGATATTTGCTGCTTGCAGGCCTTTTTGACCTTGCGTCAGTTCGAAAGTCACGCGCTGACCTTCTTTCAGGGTTTTGAAGCCTGGCATATTGATTGCCGAGAAGTGCGCGAACAGATCATCACCACCTTCGTCCGGCGTGATGAAACCAAAACCTTTAGAATCGTTGAACCATTTAACAGTACCGAATGCCATAGCTAAGAACCCTGCAGACTTTAAAAATAATATTCCTGAAATATCGGCTTCACACTCAAATGAGCACGCCGAAAGGTAGCCTGCTAGAATTGCTTCCACCAAGCTTGCATCACTTTTTACGCGAGAATAACCATCGCGGTCAAGAGATGTCCCGATTAATAATTCACAGTGTCGCGCGGCGTTAACGCTTGAAAAAACAGCGGCGCGCGCCAAAATAGAAAGTGAAACTCCGGTAAGTGAACCCCATGGCCCAGACGTATCAGTTTGACACTGAGCTCCAAAAAGCAGACGTTCGTACCGCCCCTCCGCCGATGTGGCAAGTGGTGTTGCTCAATGATGACTTTACCCCGATGGACTTTGTCATTGACGTGTTGCAGCAGTTTTTCGGATTGGGAAGTGAGCAAGCCACTCGGATCATGCTGAAAGTGCACCACGAAGGTCGTGGTGTTTGCGGGACATACCCGAAAGACATTGCCGCCACCAAGGTGGCCGATGTAACGCAATACGCACGGGCGCACCAGCATCCGCTGCAATGCATCATGGAGGTGAAATAAAATGATCGCCCAAGAACTCGAAGTTAGTTTGCACATGGCGTTCATGGATGCGCGGCAAAAGCGCCATGAATACATCACAGTCGAGCATCTACTGTTGGCTCTGCTGGATAATCCTTCGGCCATTGAAGTGATGAAAGCCTGCGGTGCCAATCTGGAAGAGCTGCGCCGGCAGCTAGGCGACTTTGTCACCGAACACACCCCGGTGGTGTCGGGAACCAATGAAGTCGAAACCCAACCGACCATCGGCTTTCAACGCGTGATTCAGCGCGCCATTTTGCATGTGCAGTCTTCCGGCAAAAAAGAAGTCACCGGCGCCAATGTGCTGGTAGCGATTTTTGGCGAAAAAGACAGCCACGCCGTCTATTTCCTGCATCAGCAAGGCATCACCCGCCTCGATGTGGTGAACTTCATCGCCCATGGCATCAGCAAAAGCAGCCAAAGCGCGCCACAATCGGCGCCCAAAAGCGAACAAAATGAAGATGGCGACAATGAAACCCCAAGTGGTGGCGCGCTGGAAAACTACACCCAGAACATGAATCAGCAAGCCTTGGCGGGCAAAATCGATCCGCTGATTGGCCGCGATCATGAGCTGGAACGCGTGATCCAGATTTTGTGCCGCCGCCGCAAAAATAACCCGCTGCTAGTGGGTGAAGCTGGCGTGGGCAAAACCGCCATTGCCGACGGTTTGGCGCGCAAGATCGTCGAGGGCGATGTGCCCGATGTCTTGGCCGATGCCACCGTATACACGCTGGATATGGGTGCCCTGCTCGCCGGTACCAAATACCGCGGCGATTTTGAGCAACGCTTAAAAGCAGTCATCAAGCAGCTCTCCGAAGAGCGCAACGCGATTTTGTTTATCGACGAGATCCATACCTTGGTGGGCGCAGGCGCAGCCTCTGGCGGCACGCTGGATGCTTCTAATCTGCTGAAACCAGCGCTGTCGAATGGTTCGCTCAAATGCATTGGTGCCACCACCTACAGTGAATTCCGTGGCATTTTCGAGAAAGACAATGCGCTGTCGCGACGCTTCCAGAAAATCGATGTGGTTGAGCCGACGATCGAGCAGACCATTGAGATTCTAAAAGGGCTGAAAGATAAATTTGAAAGCCACCACGGTGTGAAATACACCGCCGCGGCGCTCACCACGGCGGCGGAATTGTCGGCTAAATTTATCAACGACCGTCATCTGCCGGATAAAGCGATTGATGTGATTGACGAAGCCGGCGCGGCGCAAAAAATCTTGCCGCGCTCGAAACAGAAAAAAACCATCGGCAAAGGCGAGATCGAAGACATCATCGCTAAAATTGCGCGTATTCCACCGAAATCAGTCTCTTCTGACGACAAAAACACGCTCAAAACGCTGGAGCGCGATCTGAAGAATGTGGTGTTCGGGCAAGAAAAAGCCATCGAAGTGCTCGCCACATCGATCAAGATGGCGCGCGCTGGCCTTGGTAACCCGCAAAAACCGATTGGCTCCTTCCTGTTTAGTGGCCCGACTGGGGTTGGTAAAACCGAAGTGGCCCGCCAGCTCGCCTATACCATGGGCATTGAGCTGATCCGCTTTGATATGTCCGAATATATGGAGCGCCATGCGGTTAGCCGACTGATCGGCGCGCCTCCGGGCTATGTGGGTTTTGAACAAGGTGGGCTGTTGACCGAAGCCATCAATAAGCACCCGTATGCGGTCTTGCTACTGGATGAGATCGAAAAAGCGCATCCGGATATCTACAACGTGCTGTTGCAGGTGATGGATCACGGCACGCTCACCGATAACAACGGCCGCAAAGCCGATTTCCGCAACGTGGTGATCATTATGACCACCAATGCGGGCGCAGAAATGCTGAATAAATCGGTGATCGGCTTTACTGCCCGCAAAGAAACCGGCGACGAAATGCAGGAAATCAAGCGCATGTTCACGCCGGAATTCCGCAACCGGCTGGATGCCATCATTCCGTTTGCGCCGCTGACGCACGAAATCATTCTGCAGGTGGTCGACAAATTCCTGATGCAGCTGGAAGCGCAGCTGCACGAGAAGAAAGTCGACGCGCATTTCTCACCGGCGCTGAAAGACTATCTGGCCCAGCATGGTTTCGACCCGCAAATGGGCGCGCGCCCAATGGCCCGCCTGATTCAGGACACCATCCGCAAAGCGCTGGCCGACGAATTGCTGTTTGGCCGGCTGGTGAATGGGGGCGAAGTTACCATCGACATCGACGACAATGGCAAGGTATCGCTCTCCATCCCTGAAAAAGAAATGGCCCCAGCCTAATACCCACACAGGGTACTTTCTGAAGATCATCTGCAAATGCCAGTAATAAAAAACCCGCCAGTTGGCGGGTTTTTTATTGGGGTGCAAATACTGATTGCTGGGGTTTATTTCTGCACCACGGTCACCAGCTGCGCTGGGGTTGGCGCCGGGAAGGCCGCCAGGGTTTCCAGAATGGCGCGATTGGTATCGAAATACACTTGCCAGTAATGATCATTGTGGCAATACGGGCGCACCGCCAGCACAGGGCCTACCAGCTGGAAATCCAGGATTTCCACTTCCACTGCAGGCTCAGGCAGCACATTGGGTACTTGAGCAATGCGTGCTTTCAGCGCCGCAATTGCTGCGGGCGCATCTGCCGCCCCTGACAGTTGGGCTTTCAGATCTACACGGCGATAAGCGTTGGCGCTGTAGTTGGCAATGTTGTCGCTAAAGATTTTGTTGTTGCCAACCACAGTCAAGACGTTGTCGGGCGTCATCACGGTGGTGGCAAACAAGCCCACTTCGTGCACGATACCGGTTACGCCGCCGGCGCAAATCATGTCGCCAACTTTAAAGGGCCGCAACACAATCAGGAACGCACCACCAGCAAAGTTGGCCAGCAAGCCCGACCAAGCCATCCCGATCGCCACACCCGCCGCGGCCAGCAAGGCAGCGAAGGTGGTGGTTTGAATACCGAAGTAGCCCAGAATACCGATCACCAGCAAGACATTCAGCAACACCGTAACGGCCGAGCCCACATACCGCAATACGGTTGGGTCCACTTTTTGCCGCGAAAGGCCGCCTTGCACAAAGCGCACCACCACCCCGATCAACCAACGGCCAATCACCCAGAAGGCAATCGCCGCGAGGATTTTCACCCCGAATTCGGCCACATAGCCCATGATCAGATCTTGATACTTATTCACCAGACTTGAATCCATTGACGCTCTCCTTATGAAATGCTGATAGCAAGCCAACAAATCATACCGTAGGCATCAAGAAAGCCAAATGAAAACGGGGATGGTGTTACCCGCGTGGATGGTGTTGCTGGTGCAGTGACTTCAGCCGCTCGGCAGCCACCTGGGTGTAGATCTGCGTGGTGGTAATATCGGCATGCCCAAGCAGGCTTTGCACCACCCGCAAATCAGCGCCATGATTGAGCAAATGCGTGGCAAAGGCATGCCGTAAAACGTGCGGGCTGAGCTGACTGGCCGCCACACCCGCCGCGGTGGCATATTGCTTGATGATGAACCAGCAACCTTGCCGCGTCATCGCTTCGCCACGCTGATTCACAAACAGGCACGGCTCGCTGGCGTGTTTCACCAGCAGTGGGCGCGCGGTTTGCAAATAGCGCTCCAGCCACTCGCTGGCCACCTCGCCCAGCGGCACCAAACGTTGCTTATCGCCCTTGCCGTGCAATACCCGCAGATAGCGCTCACGCAGATGCAACTGGCTCAGCGGCAGGCTTACCACCTCGCTCACCCGTAAGCCGGTGGCGTACATCAATTCGAGCAGCGCGCGATCACGCAAGCCAGCAGGGGTATCCAAATCGGGGGCGTCCAGCAACGCTTCGATGGTGTCTTCGGGCAATGATTTGGGCAGCGGTCGCACCCGCTTGGGCGTGACCAGCTCGGCACAGGGATCGAGCGTCAGCCGCTCTCGGGCCAGCCAGTACTGATAAAACTTGCGCAAACTGGCCATCCGCCGCGCAAGGCTCGCCGCTTTCAAATCCCGCGCCTGCCGCGCCAGAAAAGCCTGCACGGTATCGCGATCAACCTGCAATACATCATGTTGCCCGCGCTCCTGTGCCAGCCATTGCGCCCAGATCAGCAAATCGCGCCGGTAGCTGTCAATGGTATTGCGCGCCAGCCCTTCTTCCAGCCAGATTCCATCCAAAAACGCATCAATCAGAGCAGTAGTGGCGGCCACAGCGCTGGCCCGCTCGTCTGCCACACTGACATCAGCATCACTCGCTGCATCCACCATCAGTGCACGCCCTCGTGCGCCAGCAGCCAGCGCTTGATCGGCAACCAGTCGCGCCCATCCCGCTGGGCGTTAAAACCGCCTAACCCCTTGGCGCCAAGAATCCGATGGCAGGGAATAATCACCGGATACGGGTTTCGCCCACAGGCGGTGCCCACCGCCAAGGCGCTGGATTGCAGCTCGCGCGCCAGCTCGCCGTAGCTACGCGTTTGCCCCACCGGGATACGCTGCATCGCAGCCCACACCTGCTGCTGATGCGCAGTACCGACACTCAACAAGGGCAAAGTAAAAGTGAAATGCGGGTCACGCCAATACGCCTCCAGCTGGCGCACGGCCTCTTGCAAGATCGGGCCAGTAGGCACCACCGCTGGCGGCGCCTCGAGCAGAAACTCCACCCGCAATAGCGCCTGCGCATTGGCCCACAGGGCAAGGCCCCCAAATGGGGTGACCAGCTGGGCAAAATCGCTCGCCTCAGCCAGATACCCCATGCCGTATTGCCCGCTAGAGCTTGTATTATTTAGATTCAAAAGAAATACCCCTACTCAGCATACAGCGCGGCATGCAGTGCAGTGAGCAAGCGCTGGTTATCGTCCTCGCTCAACTCCCAGAACATCGCCCCGGCTAGCCCCTCTGCGCGCGCAAAGGCGCCTTTTTCGGCGATGGAGATTTCATCTTCATAGCTGATAAAGGTATCACCATCGTACAGCCACGGCGCCCGCGCGACCGGATCACGCTGTTGCTGCCAGCGCGGATCGCTCAGCAAGGGGCGAATTTTGGCAAAGCCCGGCGCCGCATTGCTGCCGGCCTGCCCAGCTGCGCCCAAACCGGGTGCCGCCACACCTTGCAGGCTGCGGCCGTAGAATGGGCAACCCAGCACTAATTTCTCGCGCGGCACGCCATTGGCCACATACAGCGCCACCGCCCCCGCCGCACTATCGGCCGTGGGCTCATGGGCAGGTGGGTATAAATTGGCATGATGGCCGGCCCGCGTGGCCCAGCCATTGTAAAAATCGTAGGTCATCAGATTAATAAAATCGCAGGCCGCGGCCACCGGCCCGATCTCCACCCCATCGAGGTAATACTGCCCCGCGCCCGCGGCGATGCTCAGCAAATACGGGCGCGCTGCCGGTCGGGCGGCGCTGCGCGATTCGGCATCGAGCGCCTGGCGAAATTCTTGTAGCAGCAGGGTGAAGTTTTGCCGATCTTGCGGCCGGGCGCGAATGCCGGCCATATCGTTGCTGGGATATTCCCAATCCAGATCAATCCCATCCAGCCCATAGCGGCGGATAAAGGCCAGACCCGAAGCCACCAGCTTGGCGCGCGATTCGGCGGTAAGCGCGGCATCGGAGAAACCATCGGCACTCCACCCCCCCACTGAAATCAAGATCTGCAATGCCGGATTGCGCGCACGCAGCGCGAGCATTTGCTGCATCACCGCCTCTTGCTGCGCCAAGGCGGCGGCATCGCCACTGAATGCGCCCGGCAAATCAAGCTCTCCATCGCGAATCACCGCAAAGGCATAGCAAAGATGGCTCAGTTTTTCGACCGGCAATGACTCAAAAGCATACGGCTCCCAAGTGGCCAGATAGGCCAGCAGCATCGGCATTGCAGCTCCTTATCAGGGTATCACCCTGCAAGCATTATCAAAATTAGCTTAGATGGCAATACCCCAAATAGGTATTACAGCGCAGCAATCACGGTCATTTCCACCAGATAACGTGGATCGGCCAATTTGGCCTGCACCGTGGCGCGCGCGGGGGTGTGGCCGGCCGGCACCCAGGCAGACCAGGCCTGATTCATAGCATCGTAATCAGCCATATCGGTAAGGAAAATTGTCACCTGCAAAATTTTACTTTTATCCGAGCCCACTTCGGCCAGTAGCTTATCAATGCAGCCCAGCACTTCTTCGGTTTGCCCGAGGGCGTCTTTATCAAGGTTTTCGGCAATCTGGCCGGCAAGATACACGGTATTGTTGTGCACGACGGTTTCGCACAGACGAGGGCCAACGTGATAACGCTGAATCGATGACATCATGACATTCCTTGTGAGAATAAAAAGCGAACGATGAAAAAAGGCGAGCCGCAGCTCGCCCGGATAAATTGGCTGGCTTAAGCCACGGCCCGCAGCCTGAGCGAGAAGTCGGCCAGCGCCTTAATCCCGCTGGCTTCGGCGCGTTGGCACCAATCCTGCAGCTGCTCAACCAGCTCGGCGCGGGTCAGCGTTGAGCGCTCCCAAATGCGGGTCAGCTCTTGGCGCATCTGATACACCTGTGTGAGCACCGCGCTTTGCGCCAGCAGTGCCTGCAAGCTGGTTTGCTCCGCCACCGGAGTATCTTTGGCATCTTGTTTCAGCCAGATTTTCATTTGCCGCACCGGGTTGAAATTGAGCGCTGGCAAGCTGGCATTAGCGCGTAATTGCTCGATTTCACTGGCCACGGTGGCCTTTAAGGTGCGCGCGTAGCTGGCGGCGATGGCGTAACGATTGGCGATCACAGCCTGAACGGCCAGCTCGTCAAACACCGGCCGGGCTGTGCCTTGCTTGAGCTTGGGCGCTACTTTGCGCACAGTGGCCAAGCGGCAGAAGGCCAGCGTGCGGATATACAGCCAGCCAATATCAAACTCAAACCACTTATACGACAGCTTGGCCGAGGTACCGAAGGTGTGGTGATTGTTATGCAGCTCTTCGCCGCCGATCAAAATCCCCCACGGCAGCAGATTGGTGGAAGCATCTTCACATTCGAAATTGCGATAGCCCCAGAAGTGGCCAATACCATTAATCACCCCGGCTGCCATGATCGGAATCCACATCATTTGCACGGCCCAGATCCAAATGCCATTCACACCAAATAGCAGCAAATCCAAGACCGCCATCGTCGTTGGGCCCCAGACGCTATGTGGGGTATACAAATGGCGCTCAATCCAGTCATCGGGCGTACCGTGGCCGTATTTTTGCAGCGTTTCCTGATTTTTGGCTTCGGCGCGATACAGCTCCCAGCCTTCCCAGAAGACTTTTTTTAGCCCCAACACCTGAGGGCTATGCGGGTCTTCGGCGGTTTCACATTTGGCATGATGCTTGCGGTGAATGGCCGCCCATTCCTTGGTGATCTGAGCCGTAGTTAGCCAGAGCCAGAACCGGAAAAAGTGACTGATCAGCGGATGCAAATCCAGCGCGCGGTGCGCTTGGTGGCGATGCAAAAAGATCGTGACCGCGGCAATCGTGATGTGTGTTAAACCCAGCGTAACGAGGATATATCCCCACCACGGCAAATCAATCCAACCATTCAACCAAGACATACTTCTTATTCCTCAAGCCGGCCACCGATGGGTGGCCTCTGTGCTGATTTTACGCAGAAACCTCAGGTGCTGCAGAATTCTTCGGCGCCTCTGCCGGCTGGCCGGCAGGCGGCAGGATCATGACATCGCGCCGTGGATAAGGGATCTCGATGCCATGGGTTTTAAAGGCACGCCAGATACTCAGATTGAGCTCGGATTTGAGTCCCATCTGCCCGTTTTCAGGGTCGGCCAGCCAGAAACCCAGCGTGAGATTAATCCCGCTATCGGCAAAAGCCGTGACAAACGCCCCCGGCGCGGGGTGCGGCAGAATACGTGGATTGTCTTTAGTCACATCCACCATAATCTTCATCACCAGCTCTAGATCGGAATCATACGCCACCGATACCGGCAAGCCGACCCACACCGAGCGATCGTTATACGATTGATTAACCACGGTTTGGGTAATCAGCGTGTCATTCGGCACCAGCGACTCTGTACCATCCGCCGCTTTGAGCACGATATAGCGCGAAGTGAGGCCGCTGATCACACCTTGGCGGTTATCCACGGTAATCAGGTCGCCCATTTTGATGGAGCGATCCAGCAAAATGATAAAGCCCGACACATAATTCGAGGCGATCTTTTGCAAACCAAAACCCAAACCCACACCCAGCGCACCACCAAACACCGACAGTACCGTGAGATCGATGCCCACCAGCGAGAGAGACAGCAACACGGCCAGCACCACCAGCACCGAGCGCATCACCTTCACCAGCACCACGCGGACGTTCATTTCCATCACATCGGTGGCCATTAAGCGGGCTTCAATCGTGCGCCCAGCCCACATCGCCAGCAACAAAGTCGCCCCTACTGAGAGCAAGCCTTGTAACACGGTGAGCACCGAAATATGCACTTTGCCGGCGTTGAAACTGATTTCATCAAGGGTTTGCAGCACTTCCGGCAGAATACCGACGACATGCAAGACATACAGTCCCCAGATCACCAAGGCGATGTATTTCTCCCACTGCTGCACCCATTTGGCATCTTGGAAAACGCGGCGAATCACATACACCAGCAGCCGAATATTCACCATCGCCAGCATCAGCAAATTGGCCACCCGCAGCAGCGAATTCACATGCCCTTCCAGCAGCGATAAGGTTAAATTGCTAACACTCACCAAGATCAGCGCGAGCACGGGAAAAAGGATGCGGCGCAGACCATCTTCACCCGTTTTCCAGCGCATGCCCGCAATGGTCGAAGAGCGCAAAATACGGCGCGATACCCCGTAGGCCAGCCCCCAGCACAAGAGCAGCAAAATGCCCTGCGTAATGATCTGCGGGTGTGTAAAACCAAGCTGATTCACATCATGAATCAGCTTGGCTAAGAGATTATGCCGTTCGAGCTCCATTTAGGCCCCCCGGATTTTTTGCAGGGTTTGCGTGGTTGAAGTCGCAAAACGGAATGGAATCGAATGCACCGCGCCACCTCGCGCGAGCACTTCACGACTTCCTACCATCGCCTCGGGAGCCCAGTCACCCCCTTTCACCAAGACATCCGGCTGCACCATCTCGATCAGATTGAGCGGAGTATCTTCATCAAACCAAGTCACCAGCGTCACCGACTCAAGGCTAGCCATTACGGCCGCACGGTTTTCCAGCGGATTAATCGGGCGATCATCACCCTTCCCCAAGCGGCGCACCGACGCATCCGTATTCAGCGCGACCACCAGGCTGCCGCCCAGCGCGCGGGCTTGCGCCAAATAGGTAACGTGGCCGCGGTGCAGAATATCAAAGCAGCCATTGGTAAAAACCACTGGTTTTGGCAAGGCTGCCAAATGCGCCACCAAATCAGCAGGGGCGACTATTTTTTGTTCAAAGTCGGGCGTGGGATAGTTTTGCATCGTATTCTCATCGGCCGCATCAAGGGCCAGCAGTGCATCAATATCCGGCATTATAAGGAGAGGGCGATGCCAGTGATAGCCAAGAGCGATGTTAATTGTTGAAGGAACTTCTGCGATGATGGGCTAATGAGCAATCCCAATCGAATAGATGCAAATCAGTGCCGTCATTTACCTGCATGATAGAGGGTATCTGCTCAGAGCCTATTATTTACAAAGCCTCCAGCAGAATACTCTTCATAATCTTCAAATGGCATCTGATAAAACAAAGCCCAGCTGCGCTGGGCTTTGTTTTGGGGTTGGGTTTGCGCCGCTGGCTTGGGGGCGGCCGGTTCGCGGCACTGCTGTCTGTCGTGGGTTTTGTGTTGGGCTTCGCTTTGCTTCTGTTCTGCGCTCTTCCACTTCCGCGGCCCAAAGCAAAAAGCCCAGCTCTTCTGAGCTGGGCTTCTTTAGGGGAGTCTGGCAATGACCTACTTTCACACGGGAACCCGCACTATCATCGGCGCTGAGGCGTTTCACTGTCCTGTTCGGGATGGGAAGGAGTGGGACCACCTCGCTATGGTCACCAGACATAACTGGTTGAGTTAACTGTGTGCGCTTGGCGCTTACAATCACTCGAATTCGATAGAAGAAGTATTTTACTCTTAATGTTCGATCTTGGGTCGATCAT
>NZ_AUCN01000020.1 GCF_000429785.1 Chitinibacter tainanensis DSM 15459 | reverse complement strand
GAGTCCGAACCCGAGTCCGAACCCGAGTCCGAACCCGAGTCCGAAGAACAGCCTTCCGAACCGGAGTCTGAGGTTGAACCAGAGGCGGAACCGGAACCTGAGAGCGAAGAACCGCATCCGGAGGAGCCAGAATCATCGGAGGGAGATCTTGAGCCCGAATCGCCAGAAGAGCCTGAGCCAAACGAGTCCGCGCCAGAATCAGGAGAGGGCGATTTCACAGGCTCAGAAGAACCGGCTCCAGAACCGAGCGAGGCGCCAGAAGAGTCCGAAGATGAAAACGCGACTGTGCCGACACCGACAGAGACCGAAGAAGAGGAAGATCGTTCTTCAAAGGTCGGTCTGCCCCGCGATCTGGACATGAGCAAAGAGGAAATTCCCGAGTTCGACGAGTCAATGGCTAATCTGATCGGCTCGATGGCGCTAGATGAAATCAAAGATTCGCCGTACCAGGTGTTTAGTACGGAGTATGACCGCATTGAGCCCGTCCGCATCAGTAGTCGTGCGGCAGAGTCGGCCGAAAATGAAATTCATGGCATGGAAGAGCAGATCAGGCACATGGCCGGTCAAATGCAAAAGCGTCTTGAACGGGCAGTGTCGGCGCGCGATCAGGTGTTTTGGTATGGAGGACAGAAGAAAGGGCGCATTCATGGCGCAGCACTCCATCGTCTGAAAACCGGTGATACGCGGGTATTCCGCGAGAAGGTGCAGGCTACAGCGCGCTCTGTGGCTGTGCAGCTCATGGTTGATATGTCGGGCTCAATGAGTGGCTCCAAAGTCTTGCTGGCAATGCAGGCCGCGTGGGCATTGGCTGAGACGCTTGATCGCCTTCGGATTCCGAATGAGGTTATCGGCTTTACAACGAGCGAACTGCCTAAAGAGTTGGTTGAAGGCTGGGATGCGGAGCCAAATAAAGATTACTTCGACCGGATTGAGCCGATCAACATGCCAATCTTCAAGACCTTTGATGAGCGCTTCAACCGTGAGCACAAGATCAACATGATCGCGGCGGCCAGTCATGACATTCCGCTGCTCAATAACATCGATGGGGAATCGGTCATGATTGGCGCGCGACGTTTGGTGCGGCAAAAAGCGACCCGACACATCTTGATCGTGCTGTCTGACGGGGCGCCAGCATTTCATATCCCTTCTTGCAAGTATGCGGTGGCGAATGCGCATCTGGCATCTAAGGTGCAGGAAATCGAAAAATTCGTGGAAGTGATCGGCATCGGCATCATGAGTAATGCCGTGCAGCGGTTCTACAACCGAAGCGTGGTTGTGAACAAGCTGGAAGAGCTGCCCGAGCGCGTCGTGAGCGAGCTGTCCCAGCTGCTACTGAAAGACTAAATGCTTCGAGGGGTTAGCGATCGACCCCTCGACTTTCCCTGCTCCAATCTCTTATCATTCGCAAAAGTCAGTTATGACTTACTATCAATCACGCACAAGGAACCGCTATGTCTGACAAAATCACCTGCCGCGTATGCGGCGCAGAAGTTCACTCTATCCGTTTGCACCTGCGCGAAATTGCAAAAGCTGGCGATCAAACTGCAATGGATGCTCACAAGATCGTCGGTGGCGATACTGTCGCGGCAGAAGCAGCGTATACCTCTGCCTATCCGGACGCGCCAACGCTGTCCGAAATGGCAAAAGAAGCGCTTGCTCGTCGTGCTGCTCCAGCTGCGGCCTCGACCGAATCATCAAAACCCGCTGCAGCGCCACTCAGCGTTGAAATGGCAGGTGCAGCGGTCGAAAAGAGCTCAGCGAAAGTCTTGCCATTTGGTCGGGAGACTACCGCGAATCTGCATGAGTTGTTTGAGTTGGGGCGTGTAAAGGCCGCAATGAATGGACGGGGCGAACCTATCAAGGTGACTGTGCAGGCTCGCCAGGCCGAATATGAAGAGCACATCCCTTTCATTGACCACGACTACGTGTACTCAATTGACCTGCTGAAAACGGTGCTCTTCGCGCTGGAAAACAACAAGCGCATTTACTTGTGGGGCCACTCGGGCGTCGGCAAGTCATCCCTATACGAGCAAGTCTGCGCTCGCACCAATCGCCCCTACATTCGCGTGCAGCACGCTGGCGATACCGAGTCTGCTGCGATTGTCGGTCAGCTGCTCGCTAACGAAAGCGGAACCTACTTTGAGCCAGGCCTCTTGCCGTTGGCGATGAAGCACGGTTGGGTTTACTGCGCCGACGAGTATGACTTTGCGCAGTCCGACATTATCGCCACGTACCAGGCAGTGCTCGAGGGCAAACCTCTGATCATCAAGGAAGCGCCTGAGACTTCCGGTTGGCGTGTTGTTCGCCCTCATCCAAATTTCCGCTTTGTTGCTACTGGCAACACCAACGGCTCTGGCGATGAGTCTGGTCTGTATGCCGGCACGAAGATTCAGAACGCAGCCAGTATGGAGCGCTTTGCTATCGTCGAAAATGTGCCGTATATGGAGAAGCAGGCCGAAGTTGCGCTGGTGGTGTCACGCATCGGCGTAACCAAAGAAGATGCAACCAAGATCGTGGATTTCGCCAACGATATTCGTGACTCATACACGAAGGGCAAAATTGGCGCCCCAATCTCAACGCGGGTAGTTCAAGAGCTTGCCGACATTGGCAAAAAGCGCGGTTCATTCATGCTTGCTGCGCGTCAGACGTACATCAACCGCTTGGGTGGCGTTGATTCTGAGGTTGCAACTGCTGTTGCTCAGCGCTATTTCGGTGAGTAAGTAAGTCATAGGTGAGCTAGTAATAATGAAGCCAGGTTGTTTTGGTTCGATTGTCACCTATGACCCGCAGGGTGCTCGCTGTCAAAGCTGCGCTCTGCGGGCTGAATGCGCCGGCATTGCATTAGAGGTGGGTAGCAAGATTGTGCTCGAAGGTGCGCCTGTCCAAGCGTTGATTGATCGAGCCAACAAGTCGCATCGCAGAGAGGGTTTTGCGCCAATGCGGCCTGAGTCATCTGGAGAGCTGGGCGCGGTGCATGTGCCGGAAATTCGTGCGGCCGGACAGATGCCGCTTCGTTTTGACTACAAGCTCACCATTGAGGAAGAGCGCTTGATTAGCTCATTACCGGTCAAGGCTCAGCGTGAAGCTCGAGCCATCCTGCGACGCGGTATTGACGTAATAGGTGACTTGTCACAGTCAAAAAACCCTTTTGAGGGTGAAGGTCCGAAATTTATGCGTATCGCCTGCGCATTACTGATCGGCAATGGCGGCTTCCGCCAGGCCGAACTCAATCAGGCACTCATTCAGCAGGGCATGACAGAAAACTCGGCGAAATCGAGTGCAAGTATTGCCTGTGCCTTGCTGCGTTTCTTCGGTATCAAACAAAAAAATGGGATTTATCTGCGATGAAAGTTGCTCTTGGTGTGCGTAGTGACTTCACGATTGGCGGCTCACTGCTATCAGTAAAGAAAGCGGTGGCGCAGGCGGTCGAGAAGGGACTGACGGCCATTGCCATTACGGACAAGATGACCGTCTCAGGAATGCCGGCGCTGATGACTGCAGCGAAGGACGCCGGCATCAAGCCAATCATCGGCGTGACAGTTGAGGTCGTGCTGTGTGACCCGACCGAGAAATCTGCAGAGGTGAAGCGTCCGCGCTCATTCACTTTGCGGTTGTTGGTACGTAACGAAAGCGGGCTCAAGGCGATCTTCAAGCTGCTGAGCCTCGCTAACTCGGAAAGCCACTTCTACTACTTCCCGCGCCTCAGTTTCGACGAGGTGCTGGAGCATATCGCGTCTGCACCGGATGGTCTGGTCGTGATGACTGGTGATCTGCTGGGCGCGCTCTACAAAGTCGATCAAGCGACAGCTTATGAGCGTCTGGACAAACTGCGGGCTGCGCAGCCCCACGCGCTCTTTATTGAGCTTCCTGTCGTCAATAATCCGCTGTTTGCGCGCATTGGCCGCGATGTGCTCGGATATGCCCACGCAACGGGTATACCGGTCGTAGCGACGCGCCCTGCGCTGCTAGCAGACCCGTCACAAAGTAACTCCCTCGATGTGTACGCGGCTGTGTGCAGCAACAACAAGATGAAGGATGGCTGGCGGATTGCGCCTTCGCAGATCTCCGGCAACCTGAGCATCCTCAGTCCTGCGGAGTTCGCCGCGGAATGCAAAGCCTTTGGCGAGACCTATCTCAAGCTGTTCGATGAGGCGCTTGATATGGAGCGGCTCAAGGGTGCAATCAGGAACATGGCGGTTGTCGAGAGTATGTGTGATTACACCTGGTCAAAATGGCCAGTGTCATTACCCAAACTCGTCGAGAAGGAAGAGTTGGCGCTGGTTGAGCTATGTAAGCGCGCCTTTGTCGAGCGTCTGGTTGAGGGCTCCTCCTTCGGCTACAAGCCGAGCAAGGCAGATCTCCCGCATTACATGGAGCGGCTCAAATACGAGCTTGGCGTGCTGTCCAAGCTGGGCTTCTGCGGCTACTTCCTGCTGGCGCGCTACATCACCCGCTGGGCGAAACAAAACGGCGTCGCTGTCGGGCCAGGTCGGGGTTCCGTGGGTGGTTCTCTGGTCGCTTTCCTGCTCGGTATCACGGATGTTGACCCTATCCGGCACGGTCTGATTTTCGAGCGCTTCATCAATCCAGAACGTCTGGACTTGCCTGACGCGGACTTGGATTTTCAGGCCACTCGCCGCGAGCTCGTCATCAACCACATTACCGAGAAATTCGGTGCTGATTACGTGGCGGGCATCTCCAACTTCACGACGCTGGCCGGCGCCTCTGCAATCCGTGATGTGGGTCGCGTGTTCGAGGTACCAAATGGCGATCTGGAATGCACGAAGCTCTACCCGAAAGAGCATGGCATGGTCGCCCCGATGGCAGAAGCCGCTGAGCAAGTCGGGGCAATTAAGACCTATTCCGAGCGCTATCCGGAGCTCTGGCAGCATTCCCTGGCGCTGGAAGATCACAACCGGTCGCTGGGTCGTCACGCTGCAGGCATTGTGATTGCCGGCGTACCGATCAACGAGCGCGCGGTCGTGGAAATGCGCTCTGGCCAACCGACAACGAATTGGGACAAGCGCACCGTCGAGGACATGGGCTTGGTGAAGATGGATATTCTCGGGCTGACCACGCTCGATCTGAC
The DNA here is from genome assembly GCF_000429785.1 of Chitinibacter tainanensis DSM 15459. Lineage (GTDB taxonomy): Bacteria > Pseudomonadota > Gammaproteobacteria > Burkholderiales > Chitinibacteraceae > Chitinibacter > Chitinibacter tainanensis. The sequence continues at coordinate 98,189 of NZ_AUCN01000020.1, read as the reverse complement.
TTCGCTGGTTCTGGACTACATCAAGGAGCGGCACGGCAAAACGCCCGATCTGCTCGATCTGCCCCTCGATGACACGATCACGCTGGAGGGCTTCGGGCAAGGCAAGACCATCGGCGTGTTCCAGTTCGAGTCGGGCGGCATGATGAAGCTGCTCAAAGATCTGGCGAGCTACGAGGCGCTGACCTTCGAGGATATTGCGGCAGCGACGGCGCTTTATCGTCCTGGCCCGCTGGATTCCGGTCTGCTCGATCAGTTTGTCGCCCGCAAGCAAGGGTTGGAGCCGGTCAGCTATCCGCACCCGCTCTGCGAGGACGCGCTCAAGGATACCTATGGCGTCATCGTGTACCAAGAGGAAGTCATGCAGGTCGCCCGAGATCTGTGCGGCTTCACGATGGCGGGCGCAGACGGGCTCCGCAAGGCCATAGGTAAGAAGGATATGGACAAGATGGCCAAGATTGGCGCGTCATTCATTTCCGGCGCTGAACTCGGTCAGATTGAAGTCACGCTCGATGACGGCAGGACGCTCACAGTCCATCGTGCAACGCGGTACAAGGCGGTGGATAGCGATGAACTGCTGACTGTCGAGGAAGCGATTGCGCGCGGGGTTGAGCTCGCCCTGTAACTGGACGCCCTGCGGGCGTTTGGTCTTGCTCTTGAAAGTAAGTCAGCGCATACTAACGCCCCGCAGCGACCCGAGTATTCCAAGTGAGAATCAGGAAAACAAAGGAAACGCACGATGAACACGGACACCTTTACCAACAAACTGAACCGCCGCAGCGAAGCTGTCATTCAGGAAGAAGCCCGATTGGCTAATCAGCTGCAGCGCGAGAATCCAACAATGACCCGCACCGAAGCACTCAAGATTGCCAAAGAGACGCTCGAACGCGAGGGCTGGTGGAGTAACTGACTATGGCCAAGATCGTATCAAGCCGCGTACTCGAAAACGGCATGAGCAAAGCGGACGCAGAGGCTCTCTGGAGTCAGATTATGGCCTTCGGCGCCTATGGTTTTAACAAAAGTCATGCCGTTGCCTACTCGCTGATCAGCTATCAGTCCATGTGGCTGAAAGTGAACTATCCGGCTGAGTTCTACGCTGCCTGTCTGTCTGTTCTGGACGAGGACAAGCTGCCTGGTCTGGTGCGTGACGCTGAGAACGCCGGTCTGCTGCTGGTTCCGCCCGATGTGAACCTCTCCAGCGCTGACCGCTTCGAGATCGGCTATGACGTGGCGCGCAGCAAAGTCACGCTGGTTATGCCCTTCAATCGCGTGAAGGGTATCTCGACCACCACTGCAGAGCTGATCGTGCAGGCGCGCAATTCGGCAAAGGTCGAAGAGTTCGACAAGAAGGGCAATCTGGTATGCGAGGCGTTGCCTGCTGGCCCATTCACCTCGAAAGAGAACTTCGAGGCGCGCGTGAACAAGTCGAAGGTCAACGTCAAAGTGCGCGACTGCCTTGATCGTGTCGGCGCCTTTGCCGGCATCGAACCCTCACAGCTTCCAGCACTTCACAACGAGCGCCTGAAAGATCAGATCGAGCTGTTGCCTGGCCTGATCTCCGGCGTGGTGAAGGCTGATCGCAACATCGAAGCCGGCAAGTTCGTGAAGGAAAAGCTGATGATCACTCTGCGCGACGCCAAGCAATGCACCGCCTGCTCACTGGCGGGCGGTGTGCATCCGTCGCCCCGCATCGGTCGGCAGCCGAAGTTCATGGCAGTGATCGACGCGCCAAGCTTCCGTGACGAGCGCAATGGCAAGGTGCTGACCGACTCGATGGAGGATGTAACCCGCACCGCGCTGGGCGTGAACTATCTGACCTTCGATAACGGGTATTGGACTGCGCTGGTGAAGTCGCCCAAGCCGAAGGACGAGAAGTTCCTTGCCGACGCACAGATCGCCGCCTGCTCGCAGTACATCGAGCGGGAGATCGAGATTCTGGCGCCGCCAGTGATCGTCACGCTGGGCTCTGCCGCGACCCGCTACTTCCTGCCGGATGCGCGCAAGCCCGAGCCTGGTACCGCCATTTTCTCGGCCAAGTACAACGCCACGATCATCGTCGGCATTTCGCCTGGTCAAGTGCTGTTCGATGACAGCAAGCAAGCCACGCTCAATGAAGTATTCCGCCGTGTGGCGGAAGCTGTGAACTAGGAAGAGCCATGTCTGAACCCAAATCACTCGAAACCGTCCTGCGCGAAAAGCTCACCGAGCTGATCGGCAAGGTCAAGGAAATGGAGGCGCGAGCCGTCATTGACGAGGTGCGGCTGAACGATGTGATCACATCACACACCGCCGACACCATTTACTTCTTCTCATTAGCGAGGGATGGCGACCAGATCGCCCGAGCCGCAAAGCACAACCTCGAACTGGTCGAAGCGCGCGCTTACCGCGAAATCCGCGCCGGCATCATCGCTCGGGGCGAGAAGCCGACCGACAAGCGCATCGAATCAGAAGTGAGCCTCGATGCGAAGGTCATCTTGGCGCGCAAGCTCTTCAATGACGCGGAAACGGCCGCGGAAATGATCAAGTCGTCTGCCTTTACCTTCCAAGGACGACGAAGCCTTCTGGATGTTCTGGCTCGCCAGAAGATCACGGAAATGCAGAGAAACCTAGCGTTTACCGGTGGCGCGGGTGGGTCTGCAAGCGCGTATTCCGCAGCGATGGCTGCTGCCCAGGTGCGGGAAGATGCGCAGCGGGAAATCGACGGGGATACGTTTTTGCCCGCACAAAATAAGTAACAGGTGACTTATAATTTAAACGTGAGCAATCACACTTTTAAACCTTTGCGCATAGCGCACTTTTTAAATCGGAGAATCTGAAAATGGCATCACTTCTGGAAAAACTGCAACAACGCAAACAACAAGCCGACGCGAGCAAGCGCGACAAAACCGCAAAGCTGGCCGATGGCAAACACAAGTATCGCATCTTGCCTACTTGGCGTCCTGATTCGACTGACGTGAACTTCCACGATTTTGGTATGCACTACGTTAAGCACGCTGGCCAAACCGGTGCTTATCTGTGCCGTGCCAAGACTTACGGCGAGCACTGCGAGGTCTGCGAGGCAATCGCAGCTGGCCTATTTGCAGCTGCGGGCAATGAAGATACCAAAAAGCTGCTGGAGGAAGCTCGTTCCAGTGGTCGCGTCCTGATGAACATGATTCAGGTGGACGCACCGGAAAGTGAGCGTCGTCCGAAGCTGTTTGAGCTGCCGAAGGGTCTCTTCGAGAACGACATTCTGCCGACCATGATTACCTACATTGAGAACGGGCTCGACCTGGCCTCTCTGGATAAAGGCTTCGAGATTGAGATCGAGAAGTCGGGTACCGGCAAGAATACCGAGTATCGCGCTGTGGTGATTCCGGTACCTGCCAAACCCCTGCCGGCTGAGTTGATGCAGAAGGTCGTCAATATCGACGAATGGGTGAAGCTGGAAGGCGCCAACGATCAAGGCCGCAGCAAATCGATGATGCTGCTGTCGCAGATCACTGGCGGCGCAACAGGCGGCATTGCTCGCTTGGGTGGCACTAGCAACGCGGGTCTGCTGGCGCACAACGATGCGCTCGATGCTGAGCAAGACGCAGAGCTGGCAGCGCTTGAGGCGGCGTTTCAAGACGGCGGTACGAAAGAGATTGAAGCGACTCCACCCGCACCCGCTGCGGTAGAGACCGCACCAGCGGCAACTCCGACTCCAGCTGTAACGGCTACCGCAGCTCCAGCTGCAACTGCCATTCCTTCTGATGAGGATGTGGATGCCCTGCTTGCTGCTTTGGGTTAAGTAAGTAAGTCATAGGTGACATAGTGCCGGCCAAGCGCCGGCACTTTTCTCTCAAGAGGATTTTCCCATGATGAAAAGCATGATGTTTATTGATGGCAATAACCTTGCCCGCGCATCACATCACGCCGGTACGCCATTAAGTGTCGGGGGCTTTCCGACGCAGGCAATTTATCACTTCCTGCAGATGCTCTCGACGGCGGTAAGTCGCTTTCCGCACTCGAAGCCAATGATTCTGTGGGACGGCCGTGCGCAATGGCGCTACGACGAATACCCGCTTTACAAGGCGAACCGCGACAAGGACTCGACCCCCGAGAAGGAGAAGGACGAGGCTGACTTCAAGCTCCAGCTGCCGCGCATCCAAGAGGTTGTTCAGCACTTGGGCGTCTACCAGATCAAGCCGCTGCATGGCGAGGCCGACGACCTGGCCGGACTGCTCACCGAGAGCGCTGTTGCGCGCGGTATGCACGTTCAGTTGGTCAGTGCCGACAAGGACTGGCTGCAGCTGGTTGGCGAACAGGTCGAATGGTTCGACCCAATCCGTGACCGTCACTGCAACCTGACCAACTTCCTCGACTTCACCGGTTACGAGTCACCCGCCGCGTTCCTGCAGGGTAAGGCACTGGTCGGCGATACCTCCGACAACATCGAGGGCATCGAAGGCATTGGTGCCGGTACCGCCTCGAAGCTGCTTGCTGAATACGGCTCGGTCGATGCGCTGCTGTCTGCACTGGATGCCGGCGAGATCAAGAAGCCTGGCAAGCGTCTGCAGGCACTCATGGATAACCGCGCCGACTACTTCCGCAACCTCAAGCTGATGGATTTGCGCAAGTACCCGCGCGAGCTGCTTGCCGAGCGCGTTACAACGCAGGGCGCATACGACTACGACCAGTTTGCGCGCTTCTGCCAAGACCACCTCTTCATGTCCATTCTTTCCAAGCTGGCTGAGTACACCCAGCCATTTGCCCGCCTGAGCGCGGTCTAAGGAGTTCACCATGCCTCTCGATCTCAAAGCACTGGAAGGCGCTCTCAAGGGCGTCTCAAAAAACCAAGATCAGCTGGAAATCCGGCGCTATCTGGACACCGGCTTCAAGCCGCTGAACTTCATCATGTCCGGCGACTATCACAATGGCGGCGTTCCAGAAGGCCAGATCGTCGAAATCTTTGGCCCGAGCTCATGCGGCAAGACCACAATTGCAACCGCAGTCATGAAGGCCGCGCAGCAGAATGACGGCTTGGCAATGTTCATGGACCATGAGCGCAGCTTCAACCTCAATCACGCCCGTTCGCTCGGGGTAAACACAGATTCGCCGCTGCTGACCTATCTGCAGCCGGAAACGTGGGAGTCCTCGCACGATGAGGCGTTCGAGATTGCGGACAAGATGCGCTCAATTGTGGGCTTCGAGCCACCGATCGTACTGGTGTTCGATTCAATTGCAGCTATGATGCCGCAGTCGAAGATGGACAAGAAGCTGACCGAGTACACGATGAACGACTACACGGCGCAGGCGCGAGCAATCTCACAGACCATGCAATCCATCGAAAAGACGGTGGCTAAGCTCAAGCTGACCGTCCTGTACCTTAATCAAATTAGATTGAAGCCAGGTGTTCTCTACGGCGATGCTTCTACCACGCCAGGCGGTCAAGCGATGGAGTTCTACGCGACAGTACGGCTCTCGATCTCTCGCACGAAGCTGGTAGATAAAGCGACCAAGACTTTCCTTGGGCAGACGATCAGTGCCAAGACCGTGAAAAACAGGGTGACTCGTCCGTTCCAGACCGTCGATTGGGATTTGAAGTTCGCAGACAATGGCCTCGCCTACTTCGACACCATCGGCTCCACGCTGGAACACCTCAAGTCGCTGGGCAAGCTGGAAATCAGTGCCGACAAGAAGCGCATCAACTGGCAAGGCAAGATGCTGACCTTCAACCAGGCGATCAAGACCATCGAGGAAGAAAAGCAGGAAGAACTGCTCTTCGCCATGCTCTAAGCCTAACCAAGAACCCCGCCCTGCGCGGGGTTTTCTGTTGCTCTGTCTTTCTATCTATCTATCTTTCTTGCTATCCAAAGCAAGGGGCGCTAGGATTCCAGCAAAACAAGAACAGGAACCCGAACCTCATGACTTTGGACACCAACTATCGGTACGTCCGGCTCACTCCTGCCGGCTACATCACGACTTCCAAGCAAGCGGACAAGTCACTTTGCGCGCACTGCGGCAATCAGCTGGCGTGCGAGCGTGCCGTGCTTGCTCCGTACTCCAGCGCACAGCGCATCACGGAATGTAGCGACTTCCTGCCTGTCATTGCCTTCCAGTCAGATGCCGGTATGACGGCGCGCTTTAATACGATTCGAGTGGGGAAAGCCTGGGCGGAACGTGTGAAGATCGGTACTCGGGTTGGTCTGGTCAGCACAAAGACCGGTCAGATCTTCGGGTATGGCGAGGTGGATGCGGTCTATGCCGGCGAGCTGCAGGATGTGTGTGACAACTTTGGCGCTGACAATCACACCCTGCTCGGCAAGGAAGTAGACGAGCCAGGCAAGGCGATCTGGCGCGTCCTGCGGAACTGCTACGGCAACCTGGCGATGCAGAACAAATACGCCACGGCCATCTACATGAAGCGGGTCAGCTAGTCTTGTCCGTCGCTTCGTCGAGCGCCTCTTCGGCATCGGCGATTTCATCGACAACGGTGGCATTCAGCGCGATCACGTCTGCTCTCGAAAGGAACATGCGGTGCTTGGTGTTCTTGTTGTTGAATGCCGAGAAGCCGAATTTGCCATAAAAACTCATGGCTTTGGCGTCGAGATAGTCCAGAGCAATGCCGGTCAATGGCGTCACTTGTGCGACCTCTTCAAAATGCTGGAAGAGGTCTTGCATCATCTCACTACCATAGCCGAAACCTTGCACATCCGAGCGAACGGCAAGCCTGCTAAGCATGAGCGCCGGCACTCCGTAAGTCGGCACTTGAACGTCGAAGTGATCGGTTGCGCCGGGGCATACGGTGCTACGGCTATCCATCACGTTGAGCGTAGTGACGTTGCAGGTATAGTAGCCGTGAACTTCTTGCGTTTTACCGTTGTAGACGACGGTGACTTTGGTATAGCCTGCAGTGTGCTCTGCGAGTGCCTGACCGGAGGTTAGGTAGTTTTGCAGATCGGCAAAGCGAATCTGCTCGTCGCCGCTCGCGTCTGCGGGCGCAGAAACAACGAAGCCCGAACAATCATGTTCAGGCTTCAATGGGCCGATCTCGTCGGCATCAAAGTTTGGTTCTTCACTAACCGACTTTTTTGATTCTTCCATTTATTTTGCCGCGACTATTGATCTTACGAACCATGAATGTAGCGATCTCCCTAACTCTATCTTGGGAGAGACGCTCGTGATTTGGCCCGATCAAACGATCAAAGTCCTCTCGGGAGACGAGGAACATTCTATCAGAAGCGCAAGAACGATTCACACCGGCGTACATAAACTGCCGAGGTATTTTTTTCAGGGTTGTGATGGCCATAATTAGTCACCTCATAAGCATGAACGGATGGGTAGTCCTGTGTCGAGCGAGCATAGAGGCGTAAAAGTAACAGTGGGGGGCGCTTATGTAGCGTATATGTATCATCTTGAGCCATTTACGGGACTTTCGCAAGAGCAAGTGATTTTTACCGAGTGGTGTCTACAAAACGACGCAAATTTTCCAGCCATGTCCGTTTTGTTTTTGTAATCAAGTTTCTACCGTTTCACACCTTATTTCCTTCAATAAAATATGTTCTGTCAGCAAATACAAACAGAGGCTTGTTTAATAGTCAGCGCTGACATATTATTTGCGCCCTTGCAGGAGGTATGTGTGGAGAAAATTGAAGTCGTGCGCAAGGGAAGGAAGCAATTAGGAGCCTTCTATCTCATAGGAGAGAACCTGGCTTTCATTTCCTACAAGAAAACCGCGCACATTTACACCAATGGTCTGAGCTCGATCAGTGAAGCACTGCGGTCCGGCGACGCCATGTGGGGCTTCGATCAGGACCTCATCTACAAGGCAGAACGGAAAGGCGCGACGCTACTTGGCGTCTGGGACAAGACCGAGAATGAACTGCACCTCACTCAGCTCGCAAAGGCGCTTGACCCCTCGATTTATCGTCGAGCAAAACACGCCGGCTATCAGTTGCAACGGATGCTGCCGGTCTCCGAGTTCCGCCGCGCCAGGCTCAAGGTTAAATTGGTGAAATCATGAAACACGCCCTATCACTCATCAAACGAATGGAGAACCTAAGAACGCTCTCCCGAGCAGAGGTCGTCAATCGCGTCATCAAGGGACGCATTGCTCTCGAATGCCTGAGTACCGGTACAGGGAACGCAACGATGCTTGGTCAGCTCTACGCCACCCTTTGCATTGGAATGCGCCTGGCTGAGCTTCGGGAAGGAAAAGTGCCTCCGGCATTAAAGAAAGCTTACGATGAAGCAGTCCGGCTCATGGATATGACTGTTGCTATGGAGCGCGTCGTGACCATCACCGAAACCACCGTGTTCAACGTCCATCGCGGACTGGTTCTTGCGGAAGAGGCCTTCACAAAGGCGAGTCCGCTCCAGATCGAGCAGGTGACGACTAACATCATGATCGAGCGAGCAAAGCAGAAGGCGGAACGTCCCAAAAAAGCCGCATAGCTGATATTATTCCCCTGTTAAAGTAAGTCATCAGTGACTATAGATAAGCAGGAGGATTTAATGGCAAGCACTGCGATGAGAACCGGTCAGCGCGGCCGAGCGATCATTAAGAAATTTGAGCAATCCGATCAGGTGGCCTTAAAGCCTTATAAGTGTCCGGCCGGATACTGGACGATAGGCTGGGGCCACAAGATTGAAGCTGGCGACGAGTGGATGATGAAAGGGATAACCGCCGCTCAAGCCGAAGAAATCTTCGACAAGGACTTGTTGAGAATTGAGAAGGCGGTACTCAAGCTGGTTCGCGTTCCTCTGAATCAGAACCAGTTCGACGCCATCGTATCCTTCACCTTCAATGTGGGTCCGGATATTGATCAGGACAACATCGCGGAAGGATTGGGCGATAGCACCCTGCTCCGTCACCTCAATTCCGGTAACTACTACAAGGCCGCGGAGGAGTTTAACAAGTGGGTTTTTGCAATGGGTAAGCGTCAGCCTGGACTGGTGCGCCGTCGTACCGCCGAGCGTCAGCTATTTTTATTGCCCGTTTAAGTAAGTAAGTGGTGAATTAGCAAAGGAGAGAACCATGAAATCACATTTAGTCGAAATTGGCCGTTTACTGCTGATCTCAGTGGTACTGATTCTGTTCAGCATTTTGCCGGCGCTGGCCACGACCATCGCCCTCTATGTACTGGTCTCGGCACTCGGTACCGGTCTACACCTCACCTTCCTCAATGATTGGCTGAAAACAGAATGGGCCAGCGCAGTCCTGCTGATTGGCGCCGTTGTCATCGTGGAGATCTGGCAGGCGATCGATCGCGCCACCGATGACATTCATCCTTTTGAGCGCATTGCTACCGAGATCAAGCTGATCAAGGCGCGTTTCTAAATGTGCGCCCTCTTCAAAGTTATGGGCGGGCTGGGGCTCGCCCTCTTCTTCTCCCTTGATTGGGACTTCTTACTCAACCAACTTAGGAGCCTCACATGAATAGCTTCATTACCGATGCGGTACGTACCGAATCTCGACTGGAGGGCTTGCCCGCCACCAATGAGGAGCTGCTGATTGCCGCACTAACCTTGTTCTCTGCCGGCGCTGAGCTGCTCGACGCCATCAAGAAGAACATCTACTACGGTAAGCCGGTGAAATCGGGCGATTTAGCCATCAAGCTGAACGATGCCTGGGGCCATCTGATGTATGCGGAGAAAGTCATCGATGGAGAAGAGCACGGCATTGATCGTGAGGGTCAGATTGAGCGCAAAGCGAAGATCAACATCGACCCGCGTGTGTTCCACGCCATGATCGGGATTGCAACGGAGGCCGGAGAGCTGGCCGATGCAGTGCTTGGCGTTGTTGAGCGCAAGCAGTCCCTTGATGTGGTGAATGTGGCCGAAGAGATCGGCGACATTGATTGGTACAAGGCCATCTTCCACGATGCCACCGGCCTGAGTGAAGAGCAAATTCGCACTACCGTAATTAACAAGCTCAAACAGCGCTATCCAGACCGGTTTACCAGTGAAGCCGCCATCGAGCGGAATCTCCAAGCTGAGCGCGCCACTCTGGAGGCAGGTATCCATGAAACTGCAAAGCAAGCTTGAGCGCCAATATGGCCGTTTGCCGAGTACGGCTTGGGTCGGTCTATGGATTGGCTTTTACACCTACCTGATGGTGGATGTTTTCAGCTGGCTCTATGAGCAGCACTTTGCGCCCAGCGCGCTACGCCTGATTTTCGGCATTTCTTAACCGTCTGGTAGCCCTTCCGGAGTCAGTAACACCCCTGTCATTGAGCGTGATACTGACTCCGTTATTAACTCAGGACTGACTGACTAATGATCATCGCAAAAACCTTAGCCATGTGTCTTGCGCTGAACGTCTACAACGAGGCGCGCAGCGAGCCGTTTGCAGGCCAGCTGGCAGTTGCCCAAGTTACCCTCAATCGGGCGCGCGACAACGGCACTTCTGTATGCCAAGAAGTGAAGCGCCCCAATCAGTTTTCGTGGACGACAGGGGTAATCAAGCACGCTTCCGGCGATGCCTTCTTCGCCCCAATCCCCCGAGAAAAAGAAGCTTGGATGACCGCGAAACTCGTTGCTTCATTAGCTCCGTACATGCTGGACGTGACGGGTGGAGCTCGCTTCTACCACGCAACGTATGTCAGCCCTGAATGGCGCCACGCATTCAGACCCACCGCCCGCATTGGGCGACATATCTTCTACGCACAAACCGAAACCCGTAACAAGGAGAGCTAATTGTGAGTTTCAAGCCATTTGGCATCGGCTCTGACATGCACATGCACAACTGGTCGGCATTCTCGTCGGTCAACGAGCATGGCATCAACAGCCGACTGCACAATCAAATCGAAGAATTTCACCGTCTTTGCACGGAGCTGCGCGAGATTGGTGGCAATCGCGTCTATGTGACCGGCGATGTGTTCCACGTTCGCGGCCAGATTGCTCCATCGGTACTTAATCCGGTACGTGATGCGGTCGAGCACGAGACAGCTGGCAACGGCATGGAAATCGTCATCCTGCCTGGCAATCATGATCTGGAGTTCAAGACAGCCATCCGGCTCGGGTCTGCAGTCGAAGCGCTGCGTATGCCTGGCGTGATCATCGCCAGCGAGTCAGGCTTCTATGACTTTGGCGACCATAAGTGCGTCATGATTCCCTGGTTTGAGTCGGTTGCAGAGCTGAAAGAAAAGCTCATCGAGCTGGCTGACAAGCACGCTGCACCAGACTGCGATCTGTTCATTCACGCGCCTATCGACGGCGTAATCAAAGGGCTACCCGATCACGGCGTCACCCCTGAATTCCTTGCCGAGCTTGGCTTCCGGTACGTGTTCTCGGGCCACTACCACCATCACAAACGCTTCGAGGGGAATGTGATCTCGGTGGGCGCGCTGACGCATCACAGCTGGAGCGACGTAGGCTCATCGGCCGGCTTTCTGCTGGTCTCCGATAGCGGTGTTACCTACCGCGCAAGCAACGCCCCTTCATTCATGGATTTGGACGTATCCCTATCCGAAGAGGAAGTCCCACTGGTGGTCGATGGCAACTATGTCCGCGTGAAAGCCGAGTTCGAGAACGACGCCGAAGTGCAGGAAATCCGGCGTTTTCTGATGGATTCCGGTGCCGCTGGCGTTGTCGTGCATCCGATCAAGAAGTCCGCCGCAGTCTCGCGCACTGGAGCGACCGTCAAAACTGGCGCCACGCTTGAAGCGACCATTGGCGACTACGTGACCAAGACTGTGAAACCTGATCTGCAGGAGGCGGTACAGCGTCTTGCAGCTGACATGCTGGTGGAGACCGCAAAATGAAATTCGGCAAACTGTTCCTGCAAAACTTCATGACGCTGGGTGAGGCAGAAATCTCGCTAGCTGATCGCGGACTGCTGCTAGTACAGGGCGAAAACCGCGACGATTCCTCGACCGATTCCAACGGCGCCGGCAAATCCTCGCTGCTCGAAGGCTTGTCATGGGTCGTGTATGGCACGACTGCGAAGGGCGTGACCGGTGATGATGTGATCAACAACCGCGCCAAGAAGGAATGCTTCGGCTCTGTTCACTTTTCCGAGCCAGGTGGTGAGATCTACCGTGTGCGCCGCTATCGCAAGTCGAAAGAGCACAAAAACGCCCTGTATTTCGAGCAAGTGCAGGCGGACGGGGTAACAGTCATCCTTGACCTAACGCGCGGCACAGAGCGCGAAACTCAGGCTGAAATCGAGCGTGTTTTGGGCTGCCCGTATGAGGTGTTCAAGTCCGCGGTGTACTCCGGACAGGAAGCGATGCCAGATCTGCCTAGCATGACGGACAAGCAGCTCAAACTGCTGGTTGAGGAAGCTGCCGGCATTACTCGTCTGGAAGAAGCCTACAAGCGCGCGAGCGGCTGCGTGCAAGATCGGAAAGAGGCGCTTTCTGCGCTGCAGGTGCGTCAGTCCAAGCTGGGCATCGAGCTCGACGGCTGCAAGCAGCTAGAGGGCGAACTGGAAGAGCAAAGCAAGCTGTGGCTGGACAACAGCGCTGCGACAATCAAACGGCTGGAAGAGCGAGAGAAAGAGCTATCCGGCGAAGTGGATGCGCTTAAAGCGAAGGACGCGCATGGGAGCTTGGCCAAACTCAATGGCGAGATCGAGCGAGTCAATAAGGCTATCGAGGATGCGAGCCGCCCGGGCGCCGCACTGGTGAAAGCGGAAACGGAGCTCGCCGAGCTGCGCAAGATCAATCCGAGCGCGGCAGACCAGCCGGAAATCGACCGTCTGAATCGGCAGATTGCAATTAAACAGGCCGATATGGACCGCAAGGTGAGTGAGGCTAAGTCACTCAAGAGCCGCTATGACAATGCGGAAGCGGAGTTGGCCAAGCCTTGCACGGAATGCGGCAAGCCCCACACGCCGGAAGAGCTGGAAACGCTCAAGTCGCATCTGCTGGAAAAGACCAAAGCCACTGCAGGCGAGGCGACGACCATCAAGAACGAGTTGGCCGTACTGACGACCGATTTGAATGCAGCCAAGCAGCGACAGGCTGATGCGATTGCTGCGCACGAATCGAAGCGCGCAGCGCTAGAGGCGACCATTGCGGCCGAGAAAGCGGCTGTTGTGAAGCCGACCGAGCTGCTGGAGCGTCTTGGCAAGCTCAATGCTGGGGTCACGACCTTGCGCACGTTGATCAATGACCTGGCTAACAAAGAAGCTGAGCTCAAGCGACTGCAAGCCGAGCTCGACCGAGAGCGTCACGCCGCCAATCCAGTTGTTCCGCGTATGGCTGCTGCCGAAGAGCGACGCGGGGAGCTCGAAGAGACAATCGCCATTGTGATTGCCGAGATCGAGAAAGCGACCGTCGAGTTGGAAGTGGCGGAAGAAGTGAAGCGTGTTTATTCGCCGGCTGGCGTGCGGGCGCACATTCTGGACACGGTTACGCCCTATCTGAACGACCGTACTTCGCACTACTTGGGCGGCTTGTCTGACGGCAACATCACGGCGCAATGGAGCACGCTCTCGACTACCAGCAAGGGCGAGCTGCGCGAGAAATTCACAATCCACGTCACCAATGAGAAGGGTGCGGCCAACTTCGCCGGTCTGTCGGGCGGCGAGAAGCGGAAGGTGCGACTGGCGTGCGCAATGGCGCTGCAAGACCTGGTTGCCAGCCGTGCGACCAAGCCGGTCGATCTCTTCATTGCCGATGAGGTCGATCACGCGCTGGACACCTCCGGTCTTGAGCGTTTGATGGTTCTGCTGGAAGAGAAAGCACGCGAGCGCGGCTCAGTCATCGTGATTAGCCATAACGATCTGAACGCATGGGTTGATCAGCACGTTACCGTCGTCAAAGAAGGCGGCATTAGTCGAGTGGAGGTCTAAATCATGGCTGGACTTGCTGACGTTGCCAGCCTGAATCGTCAGGTTGAAATCGCACTCAACGGCATCATCAGCGAAAGAACGAGCGGCGCCGAGCGGCTCGTTCTAAGTCCCATCGCACCAGGCGAAACGATCTATTCGGTTGGCGGCATCCAATCAAGGGTTGCAAAGCCTGACAGCGAGTGGGAGGTGCTCAGCGTTGAGGCGGTCAATTCAGGCCGTGATCTGCATTTTCATGTGGCTATGCGCGACGAGAAGGGTAATTTCGTCCGCAATACCGCCACTGATGAGCTGGAGCTTGGCCGCATTGTGGTCAACTTCGGACGATGGATTGTGACCGGTCGCCCCAAAGATCAATTCGGAAGCGCTAGGACGCTGGAAGAGTTGATCGCTTGGGTGATCAGTTCCGTCGTTACCCCTCAAGCTGCGCGCGCTCAGCTGGAAGCATTAAGGAAGGAAAAAGAAGCGAAAGCCGCGCTTCAAGCAGAGCGTAACGATCTAGGGTATGGGAGTTGGTGATGTTTAAGTTTATGAAAAGACCTAAAGAGGCGCCAAAAATTGGCTCATCGGAATTTACCAAGCTGGTAAACGACAGCTTGATTCTCCGGATGACAACCTATGGCTTGAAGCCGGAAGAGTTCAAGCTCGACTGTTACGACGATGTGCCTAATGAGTCATCTGTTTTTAGGATTGTGGCGGACATAGAGGGTCATCAATTGTGCCTAAGACTGTCCCTAAGCTATGCGGATTCGATGCTTATATCAGAGCCAATTACGCCGGAGAGTGTGGCTGAGAAAATCATGGACAAGTTCAGAGGCGCATTGATCGAAAAAGAATATGACCCTAGCAATTTGATCAACAGAGTGATTGATAAGGTCAACAGCTACTTGGTCACGAGTGGCTCCACTGCTCGCTTGATCAATGCGGATACGAAAATTGGCCAATTTGGCTCTTGCACAAATACCTTCAACTTTGTGATTCCGGAGCTCGACGCCGACAAGACTTATGCCGTGACTTCCGAGCTTAGCCTTGTTCGGCTCGATCAGGGTGAGTATTGGATTGTTGCTGACGCAATTGATCAAGAATGCCAGAAGTTACTTGAAAGTTTTCGCCAAAAGGCAGTGCTCAAAGAGCAACGTTTTGAGGCAGGATACGGCTCTTGGTAGCTACCGTTCGTCGGCTTTTGGTCATACGTTTGATTTAACTTGAGGCCACTTTCTTAGGGATTGAATTTATGACTTTGGCAACCATATTACATCCCCTGCTGGCCTCAAATAGTGATTGTTGCTGACCCGTAACAATGACATAACAATATGAAATGAAAGAGAAATCTCTTTTATTTTCAATCAAAAGCCAGCTTAGAGAACATCAGCTGGCAGTTAAACTGGAGGTTAAAAATGAATGAAGTGAAGCGTCACCTGACCGGCCCGCCTGCTCTTTGTTGTTTACTTTTACTATTGACTTCAAATCTTTGCCTGCATAAGTAAGTCATCAATGACATAATATTTGCCAGGCAGGTTTGCTTACATTTGATTGTTACAGAATAATATCGCCATGTTTCATCACCAGTTAAGCATCGTTGGAATCGATGCAGCTTTTCGCAATGTAGGATTGAGTCATGCCAGTTACGACCTAAGTAACGGGCAACTTACATTACATGATCTACGCTTGATTGAAACCGAGCGTGATAACAGCAAAAAGGTGCGCCGTAATAGCGATGATTTGCGGTGCGCTCGGGAGATTGTGCAGGGTGTGCGTCAGTACATTCAACACACCCAAGCGTCAATGCTGATCGCAGAAGTGCCAACCGGAGGGCAAAGCGCGTCTGCTGCCAAGTCATTCGGGATTGTGGTCGGCATTCTGGCCGGACTAGATTTGCCTCTAATCGAAGTGAAAGAGGAAGAGGTCAAAATGGTCACGGTTGGAAAACGAAACGCAACGAAAAAGGAGATCATCGATTGGGCCGTTGATCGGTACCCTTCGCTTCCCTGGCTCACGCGGAAGTACAAGGGGCAGATCGAATTGCTCGGCAAAAACGAGCATTTGGCCGATTCGGTGGGGGTTATTAACGCAGGTGTTATAACCGAACAGTTCAAGAGCGCAACGGCGATGGCTACCTCTTTTTTTAATAAAAAGTAGGTAAGTCACACGTTATTTAATAAGAAAGGCTGTTATTTATGCTGAAAAACGTACAAAAACGCTCCGGTTCTCAAGTTCAATTTAATAGCGACAAACTACTTAATGCCCTTGTTATTGCCGGAAAGGGGCTTGATGTTGACGCTAAGCTGGTTCTTGATGCAGTAATTCCGCAACTGTATGAGGGCATTAGCACACACGAAATCCAAGAGGCGGCGATTCGGACGGCCGCTGGCTTTATTGCGTTGGATAAACAGGACTACCGTTTCTTTGCTGCGCGTCTGATGTATCAGCGCATCATCAAGGAAGTGACCGGTGGTGATGTTGAATACCCTTCATTGGAAAGCTATATCGCCAAAGGCGTAAAGATTGGCCGACTCAATCCAGTGTTGGATTCTGGCCTATTCAATTTCAAGCAGCTCAATGATGCCATCGACCCAAGCCGTGACTTGTTGTTCGATTATCAAGGCATCAGTGCGGTTGCTGATCGCTACCTGATTCGTCTTGACCCCGTAGGTAAAGAGCGCAAGGGCAAGATCATCGAAATGCCGCAGCATTTCTTTATGCGTGTTGCGATGGGCCTGGCAATCAATGAGCCGCACCCGACTCTGCGCGCCATCGAATTTTACAATGTGCTCTCGACCTTCGACTTCATGAGCAGCACCCCTACCCTGTTCAACGCCGGCACGCCGCGCAGCCAATTGTCGAGCTGTTATCTGAACACGGTAGCCGATACGCTGACTTCGGACGACCCGATCAATGCGCGCCATGCCTCTATTTACGGCACGATTGAAGAGTGCGCCATGCTGTCGAAGTGGGCCGGTGGTATCGGTACTGACTGGACTCGCGTTCGTGGTGAAGGTGCGTTGATCAAGGGTACACAAGGCAAATCGGCCGGCACCATTCCTTATCTCAAAGTGTTCAACGATACTGCGGTAGCGGTTAATCAGGGCGGCAAGCGCAATGGCGCATTCGCTGCATACATGGAGCCCTGGCATCCGGACTTCCCTGCCTTCTGCGAGCTCAAGAAAAACACTGGTGACGAGCGCCGCCGCGCGCACGACATTTTCCCTGCCAGCTGGATTCCGGACGAGTTCATGAAGCGCGTCAAGGCGAAGGCTGAGTGGTTCTTCATCGACCCGAGCGTGGCACCAGAGCTGCACGATCTGTATGGCGAGGCGTTCAGCAAGCGCTACAACGAAATCGTCGAAAATGAGCCTGAGAAGATTCACAGCCAAATGCCGGCACGCAAGCTGTGGCGCAAAATGCTGACCATGCTGTTCGAGACCGGTCATCCTTGGGTGAACTTCAAAGACGCTTGCAATCTGCGCAGCCCGCAAGATCACGTTGGCGTGGTGCATAACTCCAACCTCTGCACCGAGATCACGCTGAACACCAGCGATGACGAAACGGCAGTCTGCAACCTGGGCTCGGTAAACCTGTCGCGCCACTTGATCGAAGTGGAAGAGAACGGCGAGAAGTACATCACGCTGGACTCAGCCAAGCTCAAGCGCACGGTATCAACGGCAATGCGTATGCTCGACAACGTGATCGACATTAACTTCTACCCATCTGAGCGAGCGCGCGCATCCAATCTGCGTCATCGCCCTGTTGGTTTAGGCATCATGGGCTATACCGAGTGGCTGGCCGCTGCCGGCTACGAATGGGATAGCCGCGAGCATTTAGAGGCCGCTGACCGCATGATGGAATGGGTCAGCTATTGCGCAATCATCGCCTCATGCGAGCTGGCGCAGGAGCGCGGTGCGTATCCTAGCTTTGCCGGCTCGAAGTGGTCGAAGGGCATTCTACCGATCGACACTGTGATCAATAAGGATGCAGTAGCCGCACTGCATGATGGCGAGTGGTCTACGTGCGATTGGGAAGGTGTTCGTGAACTGGTGATGACCTTCGGTATGCGCAACTCTAACTGCATGGCCATTGCGCCAACGGCAACGATCAGCAATATCGTCGGTACCACGCCTTGCATCGAGCCGGTTTATCAGCGCGAATACACCGCATCCAACTTGGGCGGCGACTATCGCGTGATTGACCCGACTCTGCGCTACGGCCGCAAGATCATCAAGACTGCGTTTGAAATTGCGCAGACCTGGCTGATCAAGGCGGCTGCAGTCCGCGGCAAGTGGATTGACCAGTCGCAGTCCCTCAACATTTTCGTTGACAAGGACGGCGGCATCGATGGCCCAACACTGTCCGGCTGGTACGAACTGGCTTGGGAGTTGGGCTGCAAGACCACCTACTACTTGCGCACTCCATCTAGCGAAGTGAAGGCAAAGGCCGAATCGCCAGCGCCCGAGCTTGGCAAAATGTGCGCAGTGGATAATCCAGACTGCGAATCCTGCCAGTAAGGCCTTGCAGAGCAGAAAAACAGCCCATTTTGGGCTGTTTTTTTTCTGCGGCAATAAATAACTATGACGAGCTTGAAGCATCGGTTTGCTTCTCTGCTCTATCCACAAGGCACAATACAGGAGGATTCCAATATGCCAGTTCAAATTATCATCAACGCAACATCAGATACGCCATTTAAGGTCACAGGCTTGCCATCGGGCGCCACACACATCAAACCGCTCATTGTCTTTCCAGAAGGCAAGTCGGACAATCCAGCGATAGGCTACTACATCGCGGGAAGGGCTAAAGGTGCAGTAGCGTACAGGCTTAATGGCGAGCACCGAGAGGCGGTGGCGGAGGTCGTCTTTAGTCAGTAGTAAAAATAAACCCGGCGAAAGCCGGGTTTAAAATAGGCGCTTGTCCCAAGGGTAATCATCCACGTCCACAATCTCACACTTGGCCGCATCCGGATGCTTTGGATTGAGTAGGTAGTTCCATGTTTCAGGCGCGATAGCGCTAGGCACTCTCAGCAAGGCCGAGGACTGATCGGCCAGCCACTCCGTTCCAATCTGCTTGGTTACACCCTGATCGTCCCGCCAGTTTGTTGGCAGTGAGGAAACGTCGAGCGCTTGTACGGACGCATCGTTCGTTTCTACGGTACTTAGCTTGAAGGTATCCGGTACATCCGCCTCTATGTGAACCATCACCTCAAGCATACAGCCAGTCACAGACTCACCAAGATAAACAATCGGCTCGCCTTTGTGATGCCACCGAGCAGAAAAACGCCGGCCTCCCTCCCCTTGCAAATCGGCATAATTACTGATGCGATATAGCTTCATGCGAAGTACCCTGACTGAATTTGTCCAAGGTAATCCTCAACTACTTGAGCCGCTATTTCGTTTGACAGAAGATCGAGCGGCGTTTTGCCATCCAGCTTCTTCTTGGGGGCTCTTAACCATGCCAGCGCTTTTTCCTTATCGCCAAAGATCTCAAGAGCCGATGAGAAGGTGCGAACGTATCGCACCAATTTTGCCGACTCTTCACGGGTCAGCTGTTGATCAGATACAAGCCTGCGTTTCAGAGTGCGTGCAGGTATGACCACATCGAGCTCAGTCTGCGTAAATCCTACATCCAAAAGAGCCCTTATGGTTTTCGTGTCGAGCCCTTCTTCAATCATCTTGGCAAAAGCGATGCTCTGCTTGATGTCGCCTGCATGGTCTAATGAGATTGGGCGCCCCTTGTAGTACAAGAGTTCATCGTTTGAAGGACGTACCGGATGCGCTTTCTTTGGATGGTATATTTTCAGCTCGCCGTTTGAATCCAGCTCTACCGAAAAGCTTGTAGCATCAAAGGGAGAGGCATAGCTCAATTTATTTACAACTGAGCTGCGCTGACGACCATCGCCTCTTTTTCCAATAACCCTAGACATGTGCAATCTTTTTGGCGCTTTACTTGTCGAATCCTGCTGAGCAATATTTTGACCGCAAAGATCAGCCTGTGACAGATCGGCAATCACATTCACAACCAAAGTGTCGGACTGATTCCTGCTTGGCTGTAGAGAAAGCGCCCTGGCATTGCGCTCTTTGACCCTTCTACGAGACCAAAATAGCGATTTCACATTCATCAGAACCTCCATTTGCAAAATGCCAGTCTATTGTCGGCATTTTGCATCATACCAGCAATAAAATACTACCGGTGACACTCTACAGACGACAGACGCGCCATTAAGTTTCCGTTATCATTAGTCAGTCATCGATGACTAACGTAGAGGAAAACACAACATGCAACAAGCCATCATCGAATCAGTCAACAATCGCCGGCTCATCGGCGGCTCCCACGATCGTCTGATGTGCGTATCACCACTCAAGCACAAATGGGCTTGGGAGTTAATCGAAACAATGGAAAGCAATAACTGGACGGTCAAGGAGATGGCACTTGGCCGCGACGTTATGCAGTACAAGGGTGGTGATCTGACCACCGGTGAGCGTCACGCTTTCGACAGCGCACTAGCCTTCGTATCCAATCTCGACGGTATCCAGTTCCACAACCTAGCGGACAACATTGCGCCCTACATCACCAGTCCGGAAGTCCGCATGGCCATCAGCCGGCAGACTTGGGAAGAAGCGCTGCATGTGAAGGCCTACTCAACCATCATCGAAGCGATCACCGACGACCCGAGCAGCATTTACACCCTGTTCATGCGCGACGACATTCTCGCAGCCAAGAACGAGCACATTCTGGCGCAGTCCGCGATCTTGGGTAACGACTATAGCCCGCGCAATTTCGCGCTCGCAGTGGTCTCGAATATCGCGCTGGAGGGCATCTACTTCTACTCGGCCTTTGCCACCTTCTACGCGCTGGCGCGCAATTCCAAGATGCCTGGTACTGCCGAAGGAATTAAGCTCATACAGAGGGACGAGGAGTCGCATTTGGCGCTCTTCCTGTCGATGTTCCGGACACTGCGCGAAGAGAACCCCGAGATCTTTGATGCCGACTTCTGGCGCGACGCTCGCCAACTTCTGATCAACGCCGGCAATCTGGAAATCACCTGGGGCTGCCACATCGTCGAGAAGGGTGTAATGGGCCTGACGCCGGCCATCATTACCGACTTTGTGAAGTGGCTGGTTGATGACCGTGCGGTAATGCTTGGTATGGAGCCAATCTATATGGTGAGCAATCCGATTCCTTGGTTCTTGGATTACAGCTCCATCAACGGCAACCTGCGTAACTTCTTCGAGACCAAAGTGGTTTCGTATAAGAGCGGTGCGCTGGATTGGGGCGATGATGATTAAGGCTAGCTAAATAGCAAGATAGATAGATAGAAAGCGAGAAAGAAGGAAAACCCATGCAAATCAAGAATCAGGCGGACTTCGATCAGTTCGCAAAAACCGCTGGCGTTGCCGTACTCAAGGTTTCTGCCACCTTCTGCGGCCCCTGCAAGCAGTTCAAGCCGATCTTTGACCAAGTAGCGGCAGAGCTGGCGCGCGAAGATGGTTCGGTGCGTTTTGGCGAGGTTGAGGTAGATACCCTGCCCGAGCCAATCACTGAAATGGCCGGTGTGCGCAATGTGCCTGCGCTGATCATTTATGCCGACGGCCAAGAGACCGAACGCCGGACGGGCATCGTTGCGGCGCCTCAGTTGGGGCAGCTAGTACGTGACGCCATTTTCGACGCTATCGGCTAATCATTGGGCAATTTTGTGGGCATTGTGTTATTAAGTCACGGCTGACATAATGCCCACTGAATGCGCTTTATCCTGTCAGTGTTATCAATCAAGGAGCAGATATGAGCATCTTATCGGCAGAAGAGTTATCCATGCGCATCGCCTCAAAATTCTCAGCAGAGCTTCGTGCTGCTGGCTATCTTGGGGCAGCAGATATGGTAGCGATGATTGGGCATGTACTGGCAGGCGAAGTGCTTGCAGAAATCAATTCCGAGACCGGCGCAAAAGCACCAACGTCTCACAATTCAACCTCTAAAAAGGAGCTTGTCGTATGACTCGTAAAGAGCTGGCTGCAAAGATCGCAGCTGACCATAACATCACCAAAGCCTTAGCAGAACAGATCGTCAAAGACCTGTTCGATACCATCGCTGCCCAGGTCAAAGCCGGCGATAAAGTGACTATCGCTGACTTCGGTACTTTCCAAGCGGTTGATAAGGCGGCAGCTGTGAAGCGCAATCCTGCGAATGGTGAAAATGTGAACATTCCAGCTCACCGCGCCTTCAAATTTAAGCCAGTGCCTTCGATCAAGAAGCTGCCTGCTTAATTTCTGGCCAAAGTGCTTTCTGCACTTTCATACGGGGCGGCTTAGGTCGCCCTTTTTATTCAACCATCGAGAACCTCATCATGTTTATGACTCCCGAACAGACTGCTCAAATCCTTGCAGCTCGCCAAGCCCCCACATCACCGACGCTTCGCCCGACCGTGCCGGCGCTGGAGGACGTACTGCTGACGCCGACGCGGTGCCTCGATAAAGGCTTCGTGCGCGTGATCGACTACATGGGTAACGATGCCTCTGTCGTCCAGATGGCGCGGACCAGTTACGGTGAAGGCACGAAAGCTGTGAATGACGACCGGAACTTGCTGCGCTACCTGATGCGCCATGCCCACACCTCGCCTTTCGAGGGCTGCGAAATCAAGCTGCACATGAAGCTGCCGATCTTCGTTGCACGCCAGGTCATCCGGCATCGCACTGCCAGCCTGAATGAATACAGCGCCCGCTACTCCGTCCTGCGTGACGAGTTCTACCTGCCCGAGCCGGAGCAGATCTGCCTGCAGTCCACCGACAACAAGCAGGGTCGCGGTGACAGCCTGCCGCTGGAAAAGGCGCACGAGTTCCTGCAAGTTGCGGCGCACCTGAGCGACGAGGCCTACCAGGCTTATGAGAAAACGCTTGCCGACGGCGTGGCGCGTGAATTGGCTCGTACCGTTCTGCCAATCAACATTTACACGGAATGGTACTGGAAGTGCGATCTGCACAACCTGCTGCACTTCCTGCGCCTCCGGATGCACTCGCACGCTCAATACGAGGTGCGCGTCTATGCGAACGCCATTGCCGACTTCGTGAAGCTGTGGGTACCGGAGACCTATGCGGCCTTCGAGGAATACCGCCTGCACTCGATTCAGCTGTCGCGTACCGCGCGGAATACCCTGCACGAAATTTTGGCCGAGAACGACCTTTACGAAATGCTCGAGGCTCGATTGGCCGACAATGGCTTGGGCAAACGCGAGCGCAAAGAAATTATCGATGCGCTTTTATTTGCCTCTTGATAGTAAGTCATAACTGAATTACCATGCAGCCGATCAAGTTATGGCTGGCTGCATGGTAGCCCGTCAATAAGTAAGTCATAGATGACATACGCCGGACAATAAAACGCATCATCTAATTACTGACTAACTCAAACAAGGAACTGAAAAGATGGCTCGCAAACTCACTAAAGGCGTCGCTGCTGAAACTCGCAAGAATGTTTTGGTGCAATTGCTGTTACCGAAACTGAATGCGTTGATCGAAGAACGATTGGCCTTGAACCTCAAAATTCACGAATCTCACCTGCCGGCTGAGATTCTGTCGCTCTACAAGAACGGTCACGCCAAGTATTTCCAGACTTGCTACCGCACCGGCTTTTGCAAGGGGTACGACGGCCAATCGCTGACCAACCTCTGCGGCCTAACCTTCGTCACTCCGAAGAACTGGTCGTCCTACGACACATTCAGCGGCAAACGCAACGCCGAGCACGTTGAAGCCGGTACCAGCCTGATTCGCTGCGAGTGCAGCACTGCCTACATCCCGCACCACAGCGTTGCAATCAGCGACAACCCAATCAGCGACGAAGAGCTGGCGCTCTATGGCGATCTGTACGCCCGCGAGGAAGGCTTGATCACGCTATGGGCGGAAACACATGAAATGTTGCATTCCGTACTGGCCATGCCAACGGTCGAGCGTGCCGCGGAACTCTGGCCGGACGTTCTCAAGTACGTGCCAAAAGAAGTGGTTGCAGTATCCAACCTGCCCGCCATCAAACCTGCAGAAGTAACAGATTTCTTTTCCAAGCTGGCTCAGCCTGCTTGATTTCAACCTGTCGCCGGCTTCGGCCGGCTTTATCAACCTATGGAGTAAACCATGACCGGTATCGCTAAAGTTCAAATGTTCAAAGCCATCGATGGCTCACACCACCCATCACATGCCGAAGCTGTGAAGCACAGCAAGAAGGTGAAGCGCACTGAAAACCTGCAAGGCCTACTGGCTGAAAAGGTGTTTGCCGACTCTGACACAGGCGCAATCACTCCGGAAGTGTTGGCCACTCGTCTCGCTGCCATTGGCGACGAGCTGCAGGAAGCGCTGAAAGTGACTTTTGGTGCGCCGCGCGGCCCGAAAAAGAAGTCTGAAAGCATCGCCGCATAAGTAAGTCAGTGATGACATGATTAGAGGCTTCCTCGTTCTCATTGTGCTTTTGAGCCTGGGCTGGATTGTCGCCAGCAGCTTTAAGCGCAAAGGCGTGGCCAATAAGAGCCTGAGTGTCCTGAAAAACCTAGCTCTGGCTCTACTGGCGACTGCCGCTGTAGTGATAGCGCTCATTGTCGCTATCGATTTGTTCAAAACCTTCACATGGGTACTTTAAGTATGAAACGCATCATCACCAGCTTGCTCACCATCTGCTTCGCAGTTGCCTTAACGGCCTGCGGCAAGATCTCGACCGGTGAGGTCGGTGTAAAAACCAACTCCTTCAACGGTAACGTCGTCATGGCTGAAATGCCGGTCGGCATGTACTTCGAGCCGTTCAATGACGTGGAGAAGTTCACGGCGAAGGACGTGACCCTCGAACTGCCTGACCTCAAGGTGCAGGGTAGCGACAAGCTGGCCTTCAAGGACTTCGACATTGCCGTGATCTACTCGGTGAAGCCGGAGACGATTGCCGAGCTCAAGGTGAAGTACCGCAACCAATATGACTGCGTGGATGGCGAGTGCATCCCTGGCTCAAAACTGGTTGCTCGACTGGCCAGCACCGCTGCGATGGATGTGGTTTCGCGCTTCGACTCGCTGACCGCACATCAAAAGCGTGACGAAATCCGCAAAGCCATTCAGGAGAAGCTGCAGGCTGAGCTGAATGCCCGCGACCCCGACACCTTCCAGATCAAGGAAATCGTCATCAGCACCATGCTGACTGACCAATCCATCGAGGACGCGAACCGCAAAGCTGTAGCTGCGCAGAAAGACCTCGAACTGGCTCAGAAGCGCGTCGATATTGCCCGCGAGCAAGCGCTGGCCAACGAGCAGCTGGCGAAGTCCCTGACCCCGAACCTGCTGCAGATGGAATACGTGAAGGCACTGAATAAGTTCGCCGAGCGCAAGGATGGCTCGTCCGTGATCATCCTGCCGGCTGATTTTAAAGGCATGGTCAACGTACCGGCCAAGTAACGCCCCGCGTCAATGAAGAAGGGGCGCTCGTCGCCCCTTTGTTCCTCTCACATCATCGAAAGACTCACAAACAGGAGAGCAACATGATTGGCTTTTGCGGCGCACAGCGCGTAGGCAAAACGACTCTGGCCAGCACCCTTGCGGAGCGGCATGGCTTCAAATTCATCAAGACCGATGTTTCGTCAGTATTCAAAGACCTCGGCGTTTCTCCAAAGGAAGAGCTGACGTTTGACCAGCGCCTACTGGTTCAGCAGCACATCTTGGCCTATCTGATTCAACTGTATGACAGCCTGCCGGTATCGAGCCGCTCAGATTGTCTGGTAGATCGCACCCCTTTGGATTTGTACGCATACACAATTGCAGATATTCAGCGCGAGACAGCGCAATCCCATGAGCTGCAGAGCAAAACACAAGCGTACCTGAGTGAGTGCGTGGAAGTTTTCAGACGCTACTTCACGCTGGGCTTTTTGGTGCAGCCGGGCATTCCATATTCGGAAGCCGAAGGCTCTGCGGCCTACAACCCGCTGTTCATGAATCACATGACCCTCATCCTGCACGGTTTGATGGCGTCCTTGCGGCACTCCCATTCCTATGGCCCGCGTTGCGTCGTTATTC
Organism: Chitinibacter tainanensis DSM 15459; assembly: GCF_000429785.1. Taxonomy (GTDB): domain Bacteria; phylum Pseudomonadota; class Gammaproteobacteria; order Burkholderiales; family Chitinibacteraceae; genus Chitinibacter; species Chitinibacter tainanensis. The sequence goes on along the minus strand of NZ_AUCN01000020.1, from coordinate 72,416 downwards.
CTGCCGACGTGGTTGATTTGAATGAGCGCGTGCAGCTGGTTCGCAGCCTCATCTACCGGCTGGATGAGCAGGCAATGCTCAACAGCGCCGACAGCACCCCGCTGCAGCTTCATTAAGCTCTTTCTGTCGCAACACAAACAGGATGCCGAACAATGAGTACCCAATCAGAAGCCGCAAATCCGGAAGTAAATGAGGTTTATGAGCAGCTGCTTGAAAAGACCGAGCAGGCCTTAATCGAAATCGCCACGCTGTATGACAGCGCTCATCGCGGTGACGCCCAAACCTATGCCGCATTACAGGCGCTCTTTCGCGTAATCTGCGGCATCGTTCCTATGTCGGTTGCCGACAAGATCGATGAGCTGACTAAGGCGGTTCAAGATCAGTCCGGCTCCAAGCGCCCGCCCGAGAAAATCGTGCGCTTCTTCTCCAAGCCTGACAACTCGCTGGTCTGTGTGCGCTGGAATTACGGCGAGCCCGTCGTATCGGTTTGCACCGGCCTGAAAGAAGGTGAATGGGCAAACGTCAAGCAGCTGGATACCTCGAGTGACTCGGCGCCGGCCGCAGCCGCCAAAACCAAATTCGATAGCGTCTGCAATCGGCTGAAAGAGTCTGGTTACAAGGAGATCTGACCATGATCATCGCTGGACTGGATACCGAAACCACCGGTCTCGATTACGAAAAAGGCCACCGCATCATTGAAGTGGCCGCCCTACTCTATGACGTTGACCCTGTGGCGAACACTCGCAAGGCGCGCGGTCACTTCGTCCAGCGCATCAACCCGATGCGCAACATTGATGCCGACGCTCAGCGCGTTCATGGCATCAGCCTGGATGACCTGCGCGACAAGCCGGTTTGGGAGGATGTGGCGCCAAAGATCGGGAAGATCGTCAACGCCTGCGACTGGCTAATCATCCACAACGCCAACTTCGATGCGCCCTTCCTCGCGCATGAGTTGCTGCGTGTGGGGCAATCGATCAAGCCGGACATTGAGGTGTTCTGCACGATGGAAAACGGTCGCTGGGCGACACCCACCGGCAAGAACCCGAACTTGGGCGAGCTCTGCTATGCCCTGAACGTGGATTATGACCCGAGCAAGGCCCACTCCGCGCTCTATGACGTGGAAGTGATGATGCAGGCTTTCTTTAAGGGCATTGATCTTGGTGCATTTCGTTTGGAGAAGAAGGTATGACCCCATTTGTGTCTCGTATCCGATTCCTGTCCTATCGGGAGCGCAATCGGACAAATTGGCCGCGCAGTTTGCACATCGGCATTTTTCTCAACCTGGTCTATTTGCCAGAGTCTTTGTATCGCCTGGTCATTTTGAATGTGGCCGCAGGCCTGTTGAGCTTTGCGCTCGCTATCCAGCATCGTGAAATCTTGGGTGGCGCAGCTTTGCTTGGCTACGGCATATATCGTGCCTTACTCGGCATAGTCACCGTCACTGTGTTCTTGCCGGTGCTCGGCCTATTTGGCCATCTTTCTCTGCGCAATTAAGCGCCCAAACCATTTTTCCTTGTGGTGATTTAAGAGGCTGTTCCCCAGCCTCTCTTTTTGGCTTGGTGATAGGCATGGCTTTCTATCTATCTCCCATCGATAGCCAGAAAAGCAGCTAGAGAATATCAATCACAGATAGAGCGATAGATAGATAGACAGCCAATATCGCCCTATTTCCCATTAACCAAAGTTAGTAATAGGTGAGTTATGAACGAATCACGTTGGTCTTATGACGAAATCAAAACCGGCGAGCCCTTCAAGCGTGGCGTTGTGCTGGATGAAGAAGGTTGTCTTGTTGCTGGCCCGATGGACCTCGACGATGCAATTCATATCGTGAAGATACACAACGCCCAAGTTGGCCGGCGCCAGGCTACCGAGAAGGAAATCAAAATCGGTCGTTTGATGGCAGAAGATCATATCGCCGTCGATGACGATGCCGTTGTGAGTGAAGCCCATGATGCGGTCTGGATTCAATGCTGGATGCGGGTGCCTGACTCAGTGAGCGGGGTGGCGGCATGAGACTGTCAATCAAAGCGTTCTTCAAGCGGCTGTTCCGTCGTAAAGCAGATTTGCCGATCGCCACCCAGCCGCCCAAGCGTGCGACCACACCTCGACCTAGCCAACCGGCTGTAGCCACAACCCGAGCACTGGTCGATTCGGATGCCGAGCATAAAGCGTTACTGGAAATCCTTGATCGGCCTACTCCGCGGCCGACAGTTTCGAGTCGATCAACCTCATTTGGGTTTGCCCAGACCAAGCCGGATACCGACGAACCGGCAGTGACTTTCACAGCCATCGCAGCGGCAATTGATCTGCTCGACAAGACCGATGCCCTTGATCGCTCGTCAGAGCGTGAAACCACAGACCGGCACGTATTAAGCGGGCTCTCTCCCAGCCCTACCGTTGCCTCAAGCGCCTGGAGTTCTAGCAGCGCGCATGACGAGCCTACGCGATCTGCTGGCGGTGTTGAGTACAGCTTTGGCGATTCTAGTACCAGCTACACCATCGATTGATAACCAGATTGATAGATAGATAGAAAGGTAGATAGCTATGTTCCTATTTCCTCATTCTGCTTGGGGTGTCCCGCTTTATGGCCAGCTAGCACTTTATGCGTGGGTCAGCTGGTGGCAAACCGTCACTAACCCAAATGCCTGGTTGCCCGCGGAGACGAACGATCATGACTAAGCGCTTCACCAGTTATGACATTCGCCGTTGCGTTGAGCTGCTCGATGAAAACCAAGAGCCTTTTGTCGAGCCGCTGGCGCTCTATGCCGACGACAAAACGGTGCTCGCCGACCCGCATCTGCTGGATGGATACCTCTCAACCTTCTGGACGCTGTACGGCGTGGATGAAGAGGGTATTGCGCAGGCCTTCTTCGACGGCACCGAGGACGATGTGCGAGACCTGTATCAGATGATCACCGGCATCGATCTCAACGACCACTACCACAAAGGCTATGACCTCAACGGCCTGCCCGCTGTGCTTCCGGAGGATAGCTGCGAGCAGAGAGTGACCTTCGCGGCAGTTGTAACGGTGAAATCCACCCCTTGATAGATCGCTTACTAGAAAGAGCGATAGATAGATAGAAAGACAGCAAGAAAGCCAGATAAGGGCGTGCTTCTCACAATGAATGCACGCCCTTATGGCTCGATGGACACTGAATCATCGAAAAGAACAAGGAATAAACCATGAAATTCGACACCCTGAAATATGGAACCTACGTCCTGCCACATGACCCGGCTAAGAGCCGCGAAGTCATGTTCCGGCTCAAGATCGTTGATCTGATGGAATCCTCGCCGGACAAGACCCTTGAGGCTGCCGACCAAGACTATGCGCGAGAGATCGCCAACGAATACGAAGGCATGAGCGTCTTGATTGGTGATGACCTGATCGTATCCGCCTGCAAAGGGCAAATCATGGCCGTCCGGAAAGCTTATGCGGTCGTTCACTGAGCGCCAGATTTCCCCGTAGGCGAGCACGCAAAATCAACTCACGAACACAACAGGAGGAACCGCAATGTTCGATGAAGAAGTTTATGGATACAGCCGCAAGCAGGCGATCGAAGATGGTGTTTTGTTAGATCTCTCTCACATTGCTGGCTACATCGGCTTCAACATGCCTTTGGCTGTAACGCCATCCGTTTGGAGCGAGTTTATCGACGGCGTGAAGCCTGGCTTTGCCGCATACGACCCGCAACTGAGCGAGAGCGAGAAGAACCGCAACATGATTTGCTTGGCCATCGCCTTGCGCAACGGCATCGTCGAATCGAAAAAGACTGCAACCGGTGATGAGACCACGCTGTATTACCGTCTCGAGCGCGAAGAGAACGGCGATTATAAGGTGCATGTCGGCCGCACCTGGGAATGGGTCGAGCAGCAAAAGCTGGCCGGCACCGTGCTGAAAATGGTGTGTGGCCCGGGCGATAACCTCGAGCCTGTTTTGACTGTTATGGACCACACAGAGGATTGAGCCATGACCGTAAAGATGATGACCGATGATGAATTTTTGGCCAACTTCCGGCCGGCGCTGCGTGACGACGGCACGCTCCGCGAGATTCACCCTGCCTCTGACGACTATGAGGCTGCGCTGCGCGAGAACCGGCTTTGGACGCTGCTCGACAACGACGGCAACATGATCATCACGCCTGGTCTGCATTGGGTAAACCGGATGCAATACGTCATGACCGAAGTGCCGCACACCGCCGAGACGCCGGACGTGCTCTGGCACAACGACAGCGACGAATCGTGGTTCATCAACCACTACCATTGCCCGAGCTGCGGCCACAAATGGCAGGACGAATGGAGCTGCCAGGTGGATGACGATTGCCCGAGCTGCGGCGCACGCCACATTTCGCCGCACACGTCCGAAGAATCCGAATCGCGCCAGATCGAGGACTGACCATGAAGCTGCTGAGAGAGAAGAAGGTTCGGCTCGGCAGCTTGGTTCCCCACTATGACGGGCGACCAGGCACCGAGCAGGTTTTCGAGATCGAGGAAGCCGACGTTGGCGTGACCCGAGCTCACTATCAAGGCTTCCGGCACAGTGATTACAAGTTCACGCGCTCGGACGTTGGCCGGCAGATCATGCGCCAGCGTGACGAATCAGGCTGGACGTGCTGGTTCTTCATGCTCAACCCGATCAAGCCAGTGACGGTCTACATGAGCGACGGCGGCCGCTCTCACATTTGGGGAGAGGGCAGTGACGATCAGCTGTACGAGCTGGGCAATCTGCACGGTTATGAAGTGACCGGCCAGCCCGCGACTGAGGTGGTAGTGGGGGTGCATGAATGAGCACTTGGCATCAACAGCAAAATCAGTCATCGCTGAATGACTTATGGGTGCCGCATCCCTACAAGTGGAAGTGCGTCTCGGATAAGCCTGGCCGGATGGCGAGCTCAATACTGTTCGAGGACGAAATGCAGGCCAAGCGGTACTCAGATCGAACTGGCGATCGAATTGTGCCGCCTGCAGATCGGCGTCGAATTGTGCGCAGCACACGCACAGGCAGCTTGATTTGTCGCTGCGGCAAGGGTTACGCCAGTGAGTACGACGGCTACTGCACATCATGTCGGGAGAAGCGCAAATGAGGCTCGTATTGCATACCCGCTGTTGCGATCTGCCTACGCGGTGGTGGGCTATCGAGGCGCTCGACAGCATGACGGACAACGCCAGAGGCATATCGGCCAAGACCTTCTTCCGGAAGGTGTCGCTAAAGATGGTCTCTTCCATGCTCGGGTACGCATTCGGCCGGCACGCAAAAGGCCTTCACCTGCTGCAAGACCGGTGCGTGACCTATCACAAGGGCAAGTTTATGGGTGTGCCGTGCTACTTCATGGTCTGGAGTGGCATCGAGCATATCTTCATGACCAAACAAGATTCAGAGGAATTACTGCGCAATGATCACAAACCAAGAATTTCCAGCCGTCGCGCGGCAGGCCAAAGAGCAGCTCGATCTGTTCATTCGCAACAACGGTGAGGCGGGCGCGCTGGCCATGCTACCGATGCTCAAGGCGATCGCGCAGCTGGTTGAATTCAAGACTGATGGCGACGTGAAGGTAATGGTCAGTCTCCACAACAAACAGGGGTATGAAACATGGTGACGTGCATGAACCCCGAGTTCCGCCAAACACTGCCAAAGCCGGCAGATGATCTGGTACTGCTCACGCCGGACACGCGGCTTTATCCTCATTTGCGGTATCACGACCCTGCCACTGGCGAGTATTACCTGGTACCCAACATTTGGTACAACCGACCGCTCGCCATCCAGCTGGAAATCGTGGAGCTAGATTACCAGCGCATCGGCGCCAGAATTGCTGCATACCGCAAGGCTGGCAAACCCTATATGGCCGAAGCAATGGAGGGCACCCAGCGCGCGGTTTTAAAGTACATCGAAGAGCTAAAAGCCCAAATTGCAGCGCGGGCGGAAGCGAAGGGCGAGGCTTTGGGGCAAGAAAAAGCGCCTGACCTCTCCCACAGGTCATGACTGATGATTCGTCCTGTCGATAGCGACAACACATCAAAACGAACCGACAAGGAATGAAATCATGAGTCAAGAAATCAACCAAGCTACCTCTGCCGATCTGGACGCTCTGCTGCAAGGTCTGGATGAATCATCAGTTACCGCTGCAGCCGGCGAAAACCAAATCGTTTCTGATGCCGAGCTCGATGCGCTGATCGGCAGTCTTGAACCAACAGCGCTGAGCGCCAGTGACGAGCGTGAAGTCGAAGTTGAGCCGGAAGCCGAAGCGGTTGCTGCGTCAGTCTCCATCGAAGATGAAGAGGCGGTGATCAATTCGATTGAGGCTCGGGAAAAAATCTACGCCGAGCAAGAGTCGGCCGCTCCGGATGAAGAGAAGGCCTCTGCCACACCATCCGAGAAAGCCAGCACTCGCAGCCGCGCTGCCGGTAAGAAGGCAAGTGCAAACGAAGAAGCGCCAAAAGCGACAGCGGGTAAGGGTCGGGCTGCGCGTGAAGTCGCTGCCACTGTCGAGCTCAGTGCTGGCGAGGGACCAACTGAAACTGCAGCGATCATCGATCAACTCGCGGTCAAGGTGAAAGAGAAGGCTAAGAACCTCTTTGCTTACCTGCAAGACGATGTGGCTATCTCGGTTTATACCAAGATTGCGCTGGATAAGTTGGTTGCAACCGGCGAATGCGATTCAAGCGTTATCCGTTCCGCAATGGAAGCTGCAGGCTATAAGTCAGGCACAATCAACTCTCAGACTGGTCAGATTATGCAGTTATTCCCTGCAATGAAAATCGCTGAGCGTTCCGGTCGTAGTGGTTTGCGTCTGCTCGAAAACTCAACCATCGTAGCGAAATACAAGAAAGAAACCGCGTAATGCCTGAAACAAGGAAGGCTGGAGATAGATAGCTCCAGCCTATCTTTTTAGCCTTCTTTCTATCTATCCATTTATCTATCTATCTTTCTTTCTGCCTTTCTATTTATTCAGGTTTTTCCTAGTGCCAAGGGCATAAATTGGGGCTTGTTAATCAGTCCGCGCTGACTTATTATTTGCCGCGAATTGAGTTGCACAATACACGCATCGAGTTTCACGCGAAGTAACCAGTCATGAATGAAAACGCGCATTTGGTTGATCTCAGCATCGCAGTTGGCGATCACCCCGTAACACTGCAAGTAGCCGGCGATCTCTTTGCCATTTGCGAGTCGGTTAGTGATTTGTTTGTCACACGGTACCGCAACGAAGATGGCGGGCTGAGCAAGATCGAAATGAATGACCTACCGGACGATTTGTTCGTTCAGTCGGATGACCAAGCGATCTTTTGGCTGATCAAACAGATCGAGCTGCCAGCGGATTGCTCCGTTGGCTTATCGACCGGTGCGGAGGCGATGACCATGAAGCTGCACATTCAGCTAAAGCCTGCGGTTAGTGATCGAGAAGAGCCGGAGATCGAGATCGGTCTGTATGAGCTCACGCCTTTCATGAACCACAAAGAGAAGCGCTACGAGTATCAGACTTCCGAGTGGTACTTCGGCTCAGTAAAAGAATTTGACCCGCGCCCAAAAGAGGCCGAGTCATTTGGCGAAATTCGGAACTTCCGTTTCTCGTCTCAATCGGCAGTAACCGATACAGGTTACGCCACCTGGTAAACCTCAAAAGGAATAAAAATGTCTACCTTCACACCTGATCAAATCATGAAACAGCAAAAAAGCGTATCGCGCGCCTTGCATCACGTTCCCGATCTCATGAACGCCAATATGAGTGCGGCTTTCGGTTCGTTATTCCTGGCGATTCGTGAGCAAAACCAAAAGGCGGATATGATCGAAGGCTTGAAAGCGAAAGCAAATGAGCTGCCGGAAGCGATCGCCAAAGGTTTCTTGGGCGCAATGAACAAGGCCACGTATGGAGACATGCTTGGCTCGGTCACAATGTACGCACGTCTGACCCTTGCAAATAGTTCGCTGGCCACCGAATACGACCCCATCCTCGCTGTCGAAGATGAATTCAAGGCTGAATGTGACAAGCTGCTAATCAACGCCCGCAAGAACATCGACCCTGAAAACAAGCAGGCAATTGATGAATTGGCTGAGCTGGCGGAAATCTTGAGCGAAATCCAGAAATGGATTGCTGGCCCAAAACTGAGCATCCTGTCTTGCGCGATGACCGGCATCACCATTACTGATGAAACTCAGGTGCTAGAGCAGTACGGTATTAGCGCTGAGTATGCCGACGCACCGACGCCGTGCATTGGCCTGATGAATATGTTTGAAGCGCATCTGGCCACTTTCCGCGACGCCTGCATTGCTCAGACGACCTCAGAAGGCAAAATTGACAAGAACGCCTTTGTTGATCAAATGGCTGCGGTAACGCGCGAATGGTCGGAAAAGGTGGCTGATTTGCTGAATGACACAAATCGCATCGGAATCGTTGAACAGCGCGGTGTGGAGTCGGCAGAGCGTATTGCCGAAGATCTGCTTAATCGCGTGAGTAAATCCGCGTCCGAAGCATAAGCGATAGCGCCAGAGATACCCGCAGCAATGTGGGTATTTTTAGCGCCAGAAAATCCCAAGGCCAGCTCAAACTCACCAATCACGCACCAGTAGGCGAGCGTGACAATTACTCCATCGAAACGAAGGAGTGACGCCATGAAAATCACCTTAATCAGAGCAGAAGGGCAGGGCGCCCCAACCAAGCCGGCTGAGTTCAATACTTTTGGCCACGCCGATGAGCTACTTTCCAGCTGGAGCCGTACCGCACCCGAGCACGGCGGCTACGACAAGTGCGATTTTAAGATCGTGCATGAGCAGGCTGGCTTCACAGAGGCCGAGCCCTATGTTGGTCGGTACGACCTGAAAAACTGGCGTGTCCATAAGCCCAATTTGAAGGCTCATGTGCTCGACTGGCTGGGCTTCTGCAGTGGCCGCGAAGATCTCCGACCGGCGAAGTTCGCAACACAGGAAGAATACCTGCAGACCCTCGACCGGATGTTGGTTACGCCGGATATGCGCGAGCAGTGCTGGCAGGCATATCAGGTCATCGCCCGGGAGGTGTGAGTATGGGGTTGCATCTGACTGGCCGAGACCCTGCTGAAATGGAGCGCAGAAGGAAACCACTGAATGAGTTTGGCGGTGACTTTCTGCCTCCAAGCAAGCGCTACATCGAGGTGGAAAATCCAGAAGTTCAACCTTGGACCTACACCTCACACGCTTATAACCGGTGGCGATTCTGGTACGACAGCTGGCAAAGCTACGTCGATTTCTCAAGCATGATGAGGGCGAAAGCGAAATATGGCATCTGAAAACAAAATAGCCTGGCGCACCATCGGCGTGACAGGCCTCAAGCGATTCATGACCCAGCAGCAATACGAGGCGCAGTCGCCGTCAATCAAGCGCTGGTACGAGCCATTCCAATGCGCACACTGCCAAGAGGACGCCTGGCGCAATGCGGTTGACGAGCAGCTGGTGACAATTGGTGCAACAGCCGACTCGTTCAGCTCGCCGCGTGAGGCCGTGTCTCAATTGCTGGACTGGCATTTACAGGTAGAGCGTGACCCGAAGGTGAGCGACCTTGCTGCCGATGCAATGCGCTGGCGAGCGCTAATTGGTCACACCACCGGTACCGCCCGCAGTCCAAAGCTGGCCAGCCTAATCTGCCGGCTTCTGGATGGATTTGAGTGTGGCGCCACTGAGGAAGAGCTGATCGGCCTGGTCGATGCGGGAATCCAGCAGATCGAGCAAGAGCGCCTGAATATGCCAGATCAAGTGCAGCAAAATAATTCTGTCGAGAGCGCTAGAAAGCCTCAAATGCGTTGAATAGGAGAGAAAAATGGGAACTCGATACGAGCAATCTTTGAAAATCCTTATCGAATCTGGTTTGAATGAAGAGAAGGCGATACATGCACTAAATCGAATCGGTATCGGCAGCAAAGGTTTGAGCTACCAAGACTACTTTGATGCCGCTCGAACTGTCGCGGCCAAAGACCAGAATATCAGCATCGATGAAATTGCCGCGATCATGGGTACCACAGTCAGACGCGCCAAAAAGAAAGAAAAGCAATTCATCTTCCTAGCTGGCGAGTACCTGTGGAAAGTGGCACCAAATGGCAAAGAGATTATTGAACATCTGCTGAGCATCCTCAAAAAGCCTCGAGCTGATTTTTTCAAAAGGCATTGGATTTCTTCGTTGCCCTACCCCAAAAATAATCGGCTGACTAAGTTACGGACGATTTTTGAATATCTGGATGCCGGTCTGTTTTCGCACGACCTGATGCTCGATTTCGCGGAACAAATAAGGTGTGACGGTTTTGATGGTGAAGAAGAATGGCCAATCGAGAAACATGAAGGGAGCGCCTGGCATTACTTGGATAGCATGAACAGCTCGATACGCGATCATCTGCTCAAAGGTGCTGTTCTTTCTGCCGATGAAGCCGCCTTTGCTCACAATCGCTATACCTTTGAGGCAAAGGTCATCGACTTTATGGCGAGCGGTCTCGTTCAAAGCTCTTGGCACGATGACAAGCTGACTGAGAGCTTCCGCCAGTACATGATCGATTTTTATGAAAAATGCCAATATGAGCTGCCAGAAGAGGAGCTCCGAGCCCTATCTCAACGCTGCTACGCCACCCTGATCGACCTCAAAGAGCGAATGGCTAGATTCCTTTGCCATTACAAAGCCGGTGGCACGAAGGTTATGGAAACGCTGATTGAACTTGGTCTATGCGACGCTGATTTGCTGCCGCGATATGGCAATCCGCAAACGTCTCTGTTTACCAATTTGAAAAAAGAAGGCGCACTCGCACGACTCGCCGATGTTTTCACAGCCGGACTCATTGACCGCGAAAACATGATCAAAATGGCCATCGCCGAAGAATGCAGTGAGCATGTGAGTATCGAGCGACCTCTGGATTGCGCCGCACTTGTTTTTAGAGCGCATTACTGGGCGAACTATAGCGACTGGGAGATTCAGAAGCCGCTGAACTGGCCTGAGCCGCTCAATACACCTAAGTCGGAAATGATCAAGCTCGCCCTCGAGTTGGAAGGAGAAGATCGCACCATTTCCGAGCTGCTATCTCGCACCGGATTGCATCAGTGGGCGCTGACGCTTTACTGCGCCGAGCCCGAGTTCCTCGAAAAGCAATCACCGGAAAACTTTAAGCTGGCTGCTTTGGTCAAGGAAATCCTGAGCGAGCATTGGAAAATGGATGACTGTGAAATCGCCGACAAGCTGGCAGCACTGATGTACTACCGATAAGGATTCAACAATGAACCGCGAAACACTCATACAAGAGCAAAACGAAAAACTGGCCGAAAAGGTCGAGATGATCATCGAAATCCTGCGCCAGCGCATCATCGAACCGGTCGCCATTCGCTACGGCGAGAATGTCAACATCGAGATCGCGCCCAATCACGACGACCGTGTTGTAGTCGGCCGGAAAGATTGGGGCTCAACCTGCGTGAATTACACCAGTGAAGGCGTGATCACCGACCTGGTTGATGCCAATGGCGACATCATCGACTCGATGACGGCTTTTGCCGAAGATCTGCAGCTAGCTGAATAACCTTAAATCTCGTATGACTTTAGGTAGACCGATATGGCCGCTTCTACAAACGATCACATCACCTTCAAATCCTACTTTGACGCGGCTCGCGCTGTCGCGGCGAAAGACTCTGAAATTAGCATCGAAGAAATCGCTAAGCTTTTGGGTACGACAAAGGGGAGAGCTCAAAAGCTAGAAAAACAATTCACGACCCTTGCTAACGAGTATCTTTGGAAAGTGGCGCCCAACGGAAAAGCCATCGTGCAGCACTTGAGCGCCAGTATCAAAAATGGCTCCAGCCCTTTCAATAATCCGCACTCGGTCGCCCCTTTTTACCCCAGCCATTACAGAAGGCTCGGAAAGCTACGCATCATTTTTGACTATCTGAATGCGGGACTCTTTTCACCTGATGGCATGACTGACTTTGCTCAGCAGATGAAGATGGAAGGGTTTGCAGGCGAAACCGAATGGCCAATTAAGCAATCGCCGGGGAGTGCCTGGCATTACATTGAAACCACTCATAACTCGATGCGTGAGAACCTGCTCAAAGGCAATGTGCTGTCTGCCGAAGAGCTCGACTATGGCTGCATTGATTACGTCTTTGACGCCAAGATGGTTGATTTCATGGCCAGCGGCGCTGTCCAATCCAATTGGACAAATGCCCAGCTTTTCCAAGCATTCCGGCATTACATGGAGGTTTTCTTTGAGGATTGCCGGTATCAACTATCGGCAGAGCAGGCTGCGCTGTTTGACTATCGATGCCAAAAAACTCGCTATTCTCTCAAGCGAGCTATGGGTATCTACCTGTGCAATTACGCCGAAAACGGCATGTATGTAATGCAAAAGCTCGCTGAGCTTGGCATGTGTGACATGGGTTATCTCATAGAGACCGGCGATACGATCAGCTCGCTCTTCCCCGATCAAGCAAATGATGATCATACGGCCAGGCTAGTGAGTGCATTTGAGGCAGGACTCGTCAACCGTGATGCAATTGTTGCCTTGCTGACCAAAGTGCCTTATCAGCCCTACTCAAAAAGCCGACCGCTGAGCTGCGCGAATCATGTGTTTACCGCGCTCTATTGGGGTAATGCTTGCAAGTGGAAAGTGGCGGAAGAGCGCGCATGGCCTAATCCTCTGACGGCGCCCTATAAGGAAATCGTCTGTTCTGCAGCAGCTGTGCCTCAAGAAGAGCGCAAGATTAACCACTTGCTCAAGAGCGCAGGATTGTATCGCTGGGCGTTGGTGCTCTTTTACACACAGCCTCAACTGCTCAAGGAGCGATCGCCTGATAACTTCAAGTTGGCAAGTATCGTCACTAATCTCGCCAAAGAATGTTGGCAGCTTGAAGATGAGGCAATCGCAAACTCACTCATCGAGCTGCTTGCCTACTGCTAAACCTCAAAATAAAAGGGTGGAAAATCCACCCTTTATTATTTGGCTAAATTTTACGTCAGCTTATTTTTGCAATGGCAACTCAATCGTCTTGGTTGAACCGCTAGTGCCAGGGAAGTCCTCAAAGACGCTCTTCACCATATATGGCATCACTGGAGCGAGCTGGCTGCTAGAGCCTTTACTGATCGCCTTGCCTTCGTAGACCTTTCTCACCTTTCCATCGCCAGAATTCGCAATGTCCACAATGTCTAGGTTCAAGTAGCGGGTAAACACCGTGTCTGATGAGGTTCCGGTACCAACAACTCCGAAGGTCGGAGTGACATAGGTGCTCTCGTTATAGGTGGCAGTATTGCCGTACACGTTCACGGAACCGGTTGTGTAGGTGCTGCTAACCCCTGTCTGGCCAAAAATAGGATAGGTCGATACAACCTCTTGGCCATTATCGATTCCATACTGCATCAAGATGGCGTATTTGGCCTCTTTGTATGGAACCTCCGACATGCCGCGTGTTTGCAGCTGGTTTTTAATCAGCTTGGCGTATGACCGGAACTCGAGGCTTTCTTTTTGCTCATTGGAAGGGACAATCGTGTAAGTGACACCAGATAGCGATGAGTCCAGCTCGTGAAACACCGATACATTAGTGCGGACAAAAGTGCCGCAGCCGGTCAGGAGCGTAAATACCAGGGTTGCCAATAAACCACGCATGAGATTCTCCCAAATGGTAGATGATTAAGTGTGTATATGGGCAATATGGTAAGACCTAATTATTCATGCCTCCAAATATATCTGCATTCCAAGATTCAACCAGCGCTGTTTGCTGTAAAAGTGACGCAATCCTGCCGCAAATCAACGCTCGTATGTCGTATTCACAATGGTTTAATGCAAATAGGCTTTCGATTTCCGCCTATTCAAAATGCCAATAATTTCAAGCCTTCGCGAAGAAATGCAGCATCAATGCAGCAAAAAACACATGATCAGCCTGCTCCGGTAATTCATCCTCCCTCACATTCGTCATCCATCCAGACAAATCCGCACAATCGCACACAGAGCGCGCGGGCAAGCTCCGGACATATCACGACTCATCCGGACACACGAAAACGCAGCAGAGCGCAGGGAAACGTCATTCCCGCTAGACAGAGAGATAGAGCGATAGATAGATAGGAAGAGAAACAGACAGAGAGACAGGCCAAACCAGAAAACGCCATCCAATTCAGGCAGAATACTTCCACACAGACAGGCCTCATCCAGACTGAGGTACGCCATCCATTTTCACAAAGAGAACCTATCCATGCCCCTCATCGCCAAATCAACAGACCCAAACTCAACAGAAGAAATCACCATCACTTCCGACACACAGATTGATGCCTACGATCTGCAATACCCTAATTGCTATCTGCTCATCGGGGGAGTGTGGTACGTCATCCAAGTCACACCAGAGCTACTCGAACTGCTCTCTAAAATGGATTTACGACAAGGCAAATACACACCTCTAGCAACCACCTCATCTAACAAGCATCGCCCGTAAACACAGACACTCCGGATAGGGTAGAGACAGATCAGACAGGTACGAGAGAGAGTAGGGTTAGGTAGAGAGGGGTAAGTAGACGCGCAGGTAGGGTATAGGGGCGCAAGTAGTAGGACACGTAGGGGCTAAGGGTAGGACACAGGTAAGGAAGATAGATCAAGCGACAGGACGCAGAGGCGAAGGACAGGAGGCGGGGAGTGGGGCCGGCTCCCTCGGCTGTGCCTTTCCTCTCCCTACCTTGGCACGTCCTGCCCATCCTCACTCTGGTCACACCAGTCTCTCGCCGCGGGCTACTCCGGATTACCGCGCACGCGCCACTAGGCAGACATGAACATGAGTCCGTCAACAACACGGAGGAATGCCTCATGTCATCAACAGCCATCCAGAATGCCATCACTCGTGCCACTGAGATCTTGCGTGAGCGCATGGCCAAGGAATACCCGAGCCTGCACAAGCATGAAGAGCTGACCATCGAAGCGGAGTATGGCAAGGTCTATGCCCGCCTGGTGATGGTGCGTCGTGATCGTGAGACCGGCAATATCTACTCGCGTTCCGCTTGGGGGTTTGTGCGTTTGTCTGACCTGACCTTGTGGAAGGCAGCGTCTTGGAAGTCTCCGGCGAAGAATGCGTCGCGCGGACTGATTGGCGATCTGATGGACCAGACGCGCGTGCTGCAGTGGCAGTACAGCATCCACTAAAAGGCCTTTCCCGAGTCCCGGCCTGTGCGCGTGTATGGGTCGGAAGGGTATGACAGAGGCAGTTGGGAATGAGGCGCCTTGGAGTTGGGAAAATGGCAGTTTGACGCACTTCCGGAGTGCCTCATCCTCACTCTAGGCAAACCAGTCTCAAACCATTGATTTTCTTGAGTAATCCGGAGAGAGCCTAAAAGTTGGGAATTTTTCCTCACACCAATATTTAATATATCCACTGTAGTTAATATAAAAACTATTGGGACGAGCACTTTTTCCCAACTCTGACCTTCCCAACTTCCCAACCACTCAGCAGACGAGTTGCTCCACCCTCCGGATTACGAGCCGCAGGCAGTCCGCCACTTCCGGATTGGGAGTGAAAGCCTGGCCGCGGCCACCCACGGCTCAGGAACGAGCCATCCCCACTCTAGGCACGCCAGTCTCTCCGGTACTCGCCCTCGGGTATCCGGCCTGTCCCGCAGCCTGGTCATCCTCACTCTCGGCAGATCAGTCTCGCCGTGGTTGACCAAGGCTGACTGCGGGTGGCTCGGGGTGGCCAATATCAGCGCCCAGGCTGTCCGGAAATTTCGGGGCGGGCGGCCAATATAGGGTACCGGCGCGCGCAGTCCACTCCCAGGCAGGAGGTTGGCTTGGCCGTGGGATGCGCCGCGCGGGTCACTGGTCGAGGGAGAGGGCAGAGGTGGTTGTGTAGGGGTGCCGTGGTGCTCAATTTGGACCGCCTGCCCGAGAAATCCGCATAAACCCGATTTAAGCGATTTTCCCGTCTCAGATGAGTCGTGATATACCCGAGGGGTAGAAAATCGAAATTTGATGGGTTTCTGCGTCGGGAATCGCTATTGTCTTTTCAGCTCGGGGCAGCATAATCGGTTAGCGTGCTGCTGGCCGCGGGTGCAGGGCTGTATCAGAGTGCCATCTTGCGTGCGTAAATTTATGTGATAACATCACGTTATAACGTACTGAGGACACGAACATGCAAACCGCCACACTCGAAGAGCTCGGCCACCAAATCGTGAGCGGCGAAGCCGCAGCCTTCGCTACCACTAAAATCGCCGCCGTCGGCAACTCACTCTCGGCCATCGTCAGTGCGCCGGTGCGTAAACGCCTGCATCTGGAGCGCGGTGATGCGGTCGAGTGGCATGAGGTTGAAATCGAAGGCGAAACCTTCTTCCTGGTCCGCAAGCAGGTCGATCAAGGTGAGGCTCGGGTACTGCAAGGCGCCGACAATACGCCGATCATCAACTTTAATCTGCCCAGTATCGCGCAAGACGATTTTCTCGCCGGCCTGTCCCAACTCTCGGCTGACTACACGCTCGCTGACTTTGGCGGACCTGTAGGCGAGGAAGTGGTGATTTGATCAACCCCTGCGCGCCCCGCAATGGAGCGCGCATAATAACATCGTCATCAAGACGAGGAATACCGGAATGTCCCATTCATTCAATCCTGGCGATATTGTCGAGCTGCAACATCCTGATGCTGGTTCATTAGGCCGCGAAATGGACTACAAGAACGCGCGCAAAGTCCTGATTATTTCCATACCTGAATTCAAAGCGACCAACTATGCGATCGTTATTCCCATCACGACACGCAATAATGGTCCGCAAAAAACAGATATTCCACTCCCTGTCGGTATGCCAGTTTCCGGCTACATCGACCCGCTGCAAATCCGCACGATTGATATTGTGGCGCGCAATGGCGTGAAAGTGGCCACGCTTGGCAATTCTGTATTCAATGAGATCTCCCGCCGCGTCAAAATGCTGATCGCTTGAGTTCAATGGCCAGTGCTTTGCTGGCCAATCATCATCAGGCCACGGCACACCAAGGGACGGATTAAACACCCCGTGTATGTCCCAAAAGGGCTCTGGAACACTTCGCTTCATCAACAACACGCGAAGGAAATCCAACCATGAAAATCCTGTTATTAGGCTTGTTAAAGGCGCAAGCGAGCATTGTCCTCAAAGGCCTTGAAATCAAACCCCACAAAATCGACTGTTGCCCCTCGGATGACGGCGGGGACAAGATGATCGCCCGTAAAATCCGCGGCTCTGACCTCGTGCTGGCCACCCGCTTCATCGATCACAACGCCATCCATGTGGCACGCGAAGCCGGCGTCAAACTGCGTACCTTCACCGGTCTGACCGCACTGCGGGACGAGCTGCAACTCGCTTTAAGCGCCTGATCTCCACCACAAGGCACTTTGCACAATAAGGACTCCAAACAACGCAATCAGGAGTTCAGAACATGCGAGCCTCACTCGAGCAGATCAAGCACAATCCGGCATTAGCGCGCAGCGATTTCAATAACGCATACCTCGAGGCAGATACCGGCCTGACGCGCGCTTTCATCTACGTCACCGCCGACGGATTTTGCGTGGTGATCGAAGAGCCTTACCTGCCGGAAAACGAACCTGATGCGGCCGTCATTTCGGTCCACAACACCATGCACCAGGCCAAGTTCGGCCTGATCAGCTTGCTCGCACGCCGGTTCGCTCAGGACTAGGCGTATCTCGCCGGATTTGCCGGCGTTGCCTCACAGGCCACGGCACGCTGGAGGGCGTCGAATTAGCCCCGCTCCTGCGCCATAGGTGTCAGCTGAAAATCACTCCATCGACAACAGCGCAACAGCGCAAAACTGGAGTGAAATCAAATGACTGCAACCGCTATCGACTTCATCGACCACAAAAATCACACCTTCAAAACTCGCTTTGGCGAGATCATCCACTCATTAACCATGCAAGCATTCGATGACGACTTTATCCGCATCACCCACAGCGCAGTCGTTAAACACATCGACGGCCGCAGCAGCACCCAAAAACGCGAGCTGAAATTCAAATCACTGGCCAAAGCAAAGCAAGTGTTCGACACCGCAGCGCGCACCATCGTCAAACCTGAAATCGAACCGGCAGCGTAAGGACTGCACACGCAAGGCTCCGGCCTTGTTCCACGTAAAGCCACGGTATCCCGCGGCATGGCCTTTACGGTCTCTTGGCCTTTGGCCTTTTCTGGCTCATGGCCTTCACTTTCCCTCGGCCTGGCCACGGTACTCTCCGGCACTCCAGTTCCACGCCAATCTCCACCACGCCTACGCACACACACTGACGACTCGATCAACAACACACGCGAGTCAGCACCATGAGCGATCTGCAATACGCCACCACGTCCGCTTTCACCTTCGCCCGTCCGCACTACCAGCATGACGATGACGGGTATTACTTCGTGGGCCACGTCGTCTGCCAGCGCGGACACCTGCATGACGTGTATTGCACGCAAACCGAAGTCATCCTGCGCTACGGTGACAAGCCGGAAGAGAACCGCGCATTACCGCTGGAGGACTTCATGCACGCAAGCAAAGAGACAAGTCCGTACAGGGAAGCGCGGGTCGTCGTCGAGCGCACGCTTGCCATGCGCGAAACGCTGCGCGAGCTGTGTGAGACAGTCGAGCAGTACAGACAAGGGCTCGTCGCGCCCATCGAGCTTTACAGCAAGTTCTTTGCCCAGCAGTAACCAGAGGTAGGGAAGAGCGGCAGGTGTGCCGCTTTTTCTGCTGGACGAGCGTGCCGCGGGCAACCGTGGGAAGAGCAGGGCGGGTAAAGTGGCGAGTCTCCGGATTGCCGGACTCGGGCGCCCAAGGTTTAGGGATATGGGAGAGGGTCGTGCCGTGGCGTAGGGATAAGGCGAGTGCCTCAAAGGCGTGCCGGCGCACTCATTGACGTGCCGCAGAACAACCTATCGGATGATAGATTGTCCGGAAACATTATATTTTTCAATAGGTTATTAAAATACAATATATCGTTTTGCATAGCGTTTCGCTTGCTGCGCATGATGCAACACGCGACACGACGCGACAAGATGCAAGCGCGATTTGCCCAAGCGCGCGCCGGATTGACGCGCGTTATATACGCAAAACGCTACGCGCTGGACTAGCACGCGAAAAACGACGGAACAATCAATTTTTTTCCTTTGTTTTTCAGTGAGTTATCAACTTTTTTGCTTTTTCTTGCACGTTATTACTTGACGTTCATAACGTATCGCGTAGAATGCAACTCATCGAAGCGCAACACACAAAACAAAGCGCAACGATAGATAAGTCAGCAATGACTGTTTAACTAAATCAAATCACAAGGAATCGAAAAATGTCTAAATTTAACGCTAAAGAATTTCTGAATAACATTCTGTCTGCTGCTGAAACTAATCGCGTACAAAGCGCAGCAATCGCAGCGCAGCGCGCGGAATTGGAAAATCAAGACGTAGAAAACAAAGCAGAAGCAGACAGCACATTAAAACGCGCTGAGCAAAAGCTGATTGCACGCGCTCATCGTTGCGAATTACTCGCAAAATTCAGCGAGCAAGAGCTGCGCAAACTTGTTGCGCTTGGAATTGATTTAGAGCAAGTCGCAACAATCGGAGTTTATGAAATTGACAAAGCGGAACGGATTTTCCGCGCATTGCTGGACAATACGCAAATTGTCGCAGTAAGCGATTCTAAAAAGTCATTGACTGACGCTAACACAAGCATCGTTTTTGAATGGATGAAAGCAAAATCAATGCAATCAATCCAAAGCGTAACAATCAAACGCGAATTGCAGCACGCTACATTTAGACAAGCTAATGGAATTCGCAGCGTTTTAACTAAATGCGGAATCGCAACAATCAAGGAAAAAGAAAACGCGGAAAACTGGACAATTGCGCTAAATGTAGAAAGCAAAGCAACACAAAAATTGTGCGCAGCGTATGGAATTGAATTAGCAGCAAAAGCGGAATAATTAAGTAATTAAATAGAAAGCGCGGATAATTCCGCGCTTTTTCTTTTTGTGCGCTAGCGTAGCAGCAAGCGAAACAAGCAAGCGAGGCAATAGCGTTTTTAAGCGATTCTAGCGCGTTTTGCGGATTGAATAGCGTCAGATACTAGCACGACAGAGAAAACGCAATAGCGCGCGATTGTGCGTCAAATAGCGCGATATTCAAGCAAGCGAGCAAGCGAGAGAGCAAAAGCGAGAAAGCGAGCAAATCAGAATCGAAGCCCTAGAAAAACGCGGAGTGCTGGAATCCATTGCCGGCACAACCCCACGCCCCGAGCACTCTTCCCTCCCCTATACCCACGGACGACGCCATGAGGTCGCCCTCCCCTCGAGCAAATGTTTCGTTCATGCGTAGACAAAATCCTCGCAAGATGGCCTCGCGCGCCTCTCCGGTGTTACAGTGCTCGTCATAAAAAACCAGCGATAAGACAGGAAGGAAACCATGAAACATAAAGCCAACATCGTGGCTGCTTGCGCAGCCACTCTTTTGACTCTGATGACTGGATGCGGCGAGACAACGAAAGAGCCGCCAAAGCCGGTTAGCCCGAATGCCAAGTATTACACCGGGGTGAAACTTGAGCAGATCGATGTGTTTGATCTCAATGATTGCCAGCGTGCAATGTTGGCCGGAGAGCCAGGCATCAGCAAAGATCTTTCTGAGTACCTGTCAAAAGTAATCGGCGATAGACCGATCAAAGAATGGCAAGAAGAGCAGTACCAAATTTATGCCTGCAAAGATGAGGACAAAAAAATCACGGCCGACGGCATAGCAAGCGTGAAGAGCGAGAACTACAAGCGAGAGCATCAGCAAGAGCAAAGATCAGAGCCTAGCGTCGGAGATTGCGTGAGTCGCGGCATTGAGTATTTCAAAGAGAATGGTTCATATCCAGTGCTAAAAACAGAACCTAACGCTGGTCGATCAGCATATGAGGTGGCTGTTGAAAGATGCAATCGAACAACAACGGCCTTTTAAATTCGCATCCTAGATCAAGACTGGCGATATGTTTTTTATCAACAGTCTTGGTTTAATTGACGGTCTAATTTTGAAAATTGTCCAATAATTGCAGCTAAAAATTATCATGAGTAAAGAAGCCGTGGAACAAGAAAAACTCATTGACTTAATCAGTTTCGGACATGCCAATAAACAGATGCCAGCAGGCAAGCGATTCGCTTCGCAAATCGCTTTAGTTGCCGTAGGCAGCGTAAGGTGTGGCGCGGGCCATGAATACAACGAAGGGGTCAAGGCTTGTATAAAACACATGATTCGATTGCTCAGTTGGCAAGATAAAGTCTGTGGGATTCCGCTTTCTAAATACCTGTTTATCAACACCACACTCGACTTGCCATATGCAAGAGAGGTGTTACCCAACTCGATAGTAGCTACGGTGTTGAAGTATCAACACTCTCTTAATGATCGAGGGACAGGAATGGCAGAAATTGCCATTGCAGAGTTAATAAATGGCATCGAAACAGCGTGCTGCAGAGCATACCGCTCAAACTTTGAAACTTGGGACGATGTTGAATACCTCGACCCACACGAAATTGAAAATTTGAAAGGCTGATTCACCTCTACGGAGAAACGCCATGCTTTTCCAAAGCGAAGATCGTTGGTATCGAATTGAGATCGACCGTGACCTATTTGATCTAGTGGTCATTCGTCGTTGGGGCGGGCGCAAAAATAAAATTCACGGAGAGCGAAGCCAAGTTGTATCCTCCTTGGCAGAAGCAACTGCGCTCGCCAACACGTACTCGAAAAAGCGCCTCAAGCGCGGGTACGTCGAAATCAACACAAACGGAAGCGATCATGACAACCGACGTTAAACCAACCTTGCCCGAATCAGTCATCGTCACAATGGGGATTTACGGCGTGATGCCGACAGTGCGTATCGTGTCGATTGGCCAGGCATCCAAAGAGCAAAAAGCCGAAGCGCGCGAGGAAACTGAATACCTCATGCGCCACAACGAGCTGCGCTGGGCGTTCGAGCTCTACGACGACAAGATTGGCAAGTGCTGGGGTATCAATCCAATCGATGCCGGCTTGGTCGTTCGTCTGCTCGAAGGCGTGGTCGAGTGGACCCAAGATCTGAAAGTGCGCTTGCTCGGCGCTCCTTCTGAGCCGCAGACCAGTGAGATCTTCGGGGTGGCCGTGTCCGTGATGGAGGCCGCGGTGCAAAAGGCGCAAGAGGCTGGCGTCGCTATTCCGGCTCATAACCAGAAGAAGTACGTGTGGGAGTGGTGGCAAATCGTTGCGCTGGCCAGTGGCGTTTCGGAAGATCTGGCGGAGCTCGGGCGCGCGACGATGCGCGAGGCGCTGCAGCACGACTGGTCAGCGGGGCTCAAGGCGAAATTCGGCCCCGAGGCATCGGCGGATATGCTGCAGCTAGCGCATGACAATCCGGAGCTCGCAAAAAAGACCTGGCGCGAGGCACTTGAGCGAGACGGGGATTAACCGGGGCGTTATCATTCCGGCATCATCATCCCTTCTGAGGTTAGATTCGATGCTGAGAGCATTGCCCATTGCCCTAACTGCTATTCTGATCGCCGGCTGCGCTTCAAAGCCGGCCGATTTCAAAGACAGCGACTTCAACATCAAAACCGTCACGATTAAAGCGCCAATCGATGAGGTTCTCGAAAACTTCTACCAAAACGGACGCAAGTGTGAAGCTGGCGTTGCCCAATGTTTTCAGCGTGGTCAGAAGGCCACATGCGATATTTACGCTCCCGCTTTTGGTGGCGGGCCTAGCCATTGGGTTATTGGCATTATCGAGCTGCGAGGTTCGGAAAACGAGACGACCGCGGACGTGAAAGCTCATAAGGTTCATGATCGGCCTAACAATTATCGGGAGCGTTGGTCTCAGATGCTTGAGAAAAAGCTAGATCAGTGCTCGTAGTCAAAATGCCCGCTTTAACCGCGGGCATTTGTCTATCTGATCAGCGCAAGCTGTAAAAATCGGCGGGCAAAAAAAATACCCGCCTTGCAGCGGGTAACGAGAGAATCTCATATCAAAAGGAAGCCGAAAATGTCTAGTAAACGGCTTACGCTGCTGATTTTATGAGCCCAAGACCGAGATAGTCAAATTCGCCCCCTGCCGCCAGCACCCCTTCCGCGAAGCCTGGCGTATTCCGGATGTGGTACTGGCGAGTCATCGCATGGTCGTACAGATGGTTGTTGTGATGATCGTCGAAATCCACGACCAGACACACGTTTGGCATGTCCTTCTTCGCTCGCAGTCCGCGCCCGATACGCTGGCGAAGGGCAACTTCCGCCTTCCCGCCACCAGCCAGAATCACCATCCCGACGGCCGGCACGTCCACACCCACATCCAGAATCGTTGAGCCGATCAGCACTTGGGTTTCGCCCGACTTGAGCTTGCCGAGCTCACGCTCGCGCTCTTCCTGCGAGCTGTCGCCGAAAATGTAGCTCGACCGGATACCGAGCTTTTTCAGGGTGTCATCGAGCAGCGCGCCATGCACCTTTGCCTGTACCAGAATCATCACCGGCAGTCCGATTGATGCAGCCTTGTACGCCTCACGGATGATGGCCTTGTTCCGGTGAGGATTTTCAGTCACGCCCATCTTGTAGGCCTTCTGCCAGGCCGTCGTGCGATTGAGCCCCTTTGGCTTTTCTAGCAACCGGATAAACTTGAAGTAGGGGCGGGCAAGGATGCCACGATCGATCAGCAGCTTCTCGGAGACCTTGATAAACACCTGACCGGACACAGCCATCAGGCGCATGTTCGCTTCCTCGTCGCCCTTCATGAACGGGGTGGCGGTCAGCGCGAGCCGGTAGTGCGCATTGGTGCAGTGCTGGCAGATCTCGTAGTAGCTGTTGCCGGACGCTTCGTGCGCTTCCTCCAGCACCACGAACTCGAAGCGCGAGAGAATCTGGATGGTTGCCTCACGCCGACGGCGCTGTGCTTCTTCCTTGGCTGGAATGCTGGCGATGATTTCTTCGGACTGGCGCTTTGCTTGCTCAATGTACTTGGCGGCAGCTTCCGCGGTCATTTTCCGCGCCTTCTCCGCGGCCTTGTTCAGCACTTCGTTTGCGCGCCGACGCTCACGCGCGCCAATCTCAGCCGGCATTTCCAGTCTGGAAGCGAGCGTTTGAATCATGGCAACAGTGAACTTGGTCAGCCGGCGCCCTTTGGTACCGTCAGTCTTGGCGTACTCGATGCCAAACTCGCCATCGCCCAGAACAGCGACTTCCTCTTTAAAGGTATCCTCAAAGTTCTTCTTCATCTGGTACATCAGCACCGAACGAGTTGTCAGGAAGAGGGTGGGGCGATTGATGCGGGCGTAGGCCAGCCGGCAGATGCGTGATTTACCGCCACCGGTTGCGATCTGCGCAATGCCCCGACCGTGCTTGAGCAGGCGGTGGATGGTCTCTGGCTGGTAGTCGTAGCGCTCGTCGCTGTTACCGATGCCGTCGGCGTTCCAAAAGTCCTCCGGCCCGAGCGGCTCAGGAAGTGGCTTCGCGCGAACGGCGCAGTTGATGCCCAGCTTGGTCAGCGAATCGCGCACCATATTGACGAATCCGGCAGGAAACGTCTGATCGCGCATAGAGAAAAACGAGCTGCGGCCGTCCCAGGCGTGGCTTTTGACCGCCTTGCTGTGCTCGGCGCCCGAAACCGCGTAGCTCATGAGCTTGGCGACGTACAGCTGAACCTCTCGGTTTTCACACAGCAACTTTGCGGTGATTGCGTTGTGTACGATTTGGACAGTTGGTTGATTCATATTGCCTTTGGCGCTTATGATAAGTCATCGATGACTAACATTTTAGCAGGACGGATAAGGGAATGACTGGACAATCAAAAGCTGACCCGCGATCTCTAAAACCTAACCCTTGGAACTCGAATCGAGTTTCACCGGATAACGAGGCAAAACTGGATGCGAGTATTCAGCGCCGAGGCATGTTTAAGCCAATTATCGTGCGCGAAATACCCTCAAATGAAGGTTTAACTCTGGAAATTTTGGGTGGCCAACATCGATGTGAATCAGCCATCCGAATTGGCCTGGCAGAAGTGCCGATTTTCAACTTGGGCCCAATTAGCGATGAAGAGGCCAAAGAAATTGGCCTGCTGGATAACGCGCGCTACGGCGCCGACGATATTGACGCGCTGAATGCGGTCATTGCCAGTCTGAATATTGATCTTCCAGAGCTCACCAGCTTCATGCCGATTAGTGACCGCGAACTCAATGATCTGTTTGCAGCGACCAGCATTGATCTGGATGCCTTGGAAATTCCTGATTTTTCAGCGCCAGAAGAGCTGACGCCAGAAGCACCGGTGGTTGAGCCGCTGAGCGAAAAGGTCAAAACCCACGAAATCCTCCGCTTCAAAGTGCCGGTGGCAGACGCCATCCGTATCCGCGAGCTGATTGAAAACGTCCGCGAGCAACAAGGCTTTACCGAAGAGGATGCGCTGACTAATGCCGGCTACGCTCTCGCTCACATTCTCTTCACCGCTAAGTAAGTCACAGGTGACATAATGGAACACATCAAGCGCGAACTTCATAACAACTTCCCAATCGAGAAGCTGGTTCCCTATGATCGGAACCCCAAGAATCACCCACCGAGCCAGATCAAGGCGCTCGCGGCCAACATGAAGCGAGGCTGGGCCGGACCGCCCATCATCGTCGATGAAAACTTCGTCATCATGGCCGGTCATGGTCGCCGACTGGCTGCGCTGGAACTAGAGCTCAAATCGGTACCGGTACTGGTTGTCACCGGCATGTCGGAAGAGGACAAGCGCCTGTTCCGCATCAACGACAACCGCATGGGCGAGCTGGGCGAAACCAACTTCGACTTCCTGACCGCCGAGCTGCGTGATCTGTCTTTCGATGTTTCCGAGCTGGCCGAGCTGACCGCAATCGACACCGGCGAGCTCGATAAGCTGCTGCGCGACTTCAAGATCGATGAAATCGACCTCAATGAAACGGTGGATAACTTACTTGCTGCAAGCACCTCGATTGCCACCTCGACGGCGGAAAAAATCGAGACCGTCGATGCCGAGAAGGTGAATATCGACAAGGTGCTGGGCTTCAAGCACGTCACCGTGGAAGAGCAACGTCGGCTGACTCGCTTCATGGCCATGATTGAGGGCGCTACCGGCAAGGAAGGCAAGGACGCATTCATGGACTTCGCCGGCCGCTATCTTGAAGGAGCCGCGGCATGAGCTGGAAACACACCATCACTCTGAACGTCGCCTTTGCCATGTCAGTTATGCGCACTGAGCGCGTGCGCCAGGTCGCAGAAATGTTTGGCGTTGGTTTGGACGACAAGCAGTTCACCATCTACGACAACCTGCAGTTCGAGATCGAGCAGGGCGACGTTTTCTACATCACAGGCGAATCCGGCTCCGGCAAATCCATCGCGCTGCGAGAAACTGCTCGCCAGCTGGCAACGGCCGGCTTGAAAGTCGGCTCGATTGGGTTGGCCTCAGATGGCGTTTTGAGTCAGCTTTTCGACCCGAATCTGCCGCTGGTGGACCAGCTGGCGCCCAATGGTGACATGCAAGAAGCCATCCGGCTGCTGTCTCTTGGCGGTATCAATGACGCAAACCTCGTCATCCGGCGCCCGGGCGAACTGTCGGATGGCCAGAAATACCGTCTATTGCTTGCCTATATGCTGAGCAGCGATGCCGATGTATGGGTTGCCGACGAGTTCGGCGCCGTGCTCGACCGGAACACCGCAAAGGCAATCTCGTACCAACTGCAGCAGGCTGCACGCCGCGCCGGCAAGACTCTGATCGTCGCCACCACGCACGGCGATCTGGTCGAAGATCTCAACCCGTCCCTGATTCTGGAGAAGTATTACGGGGAGAAAGTCGAGATCGTCCGGAATGACGCAGAAACGCGCTCAGAACGCGCGGGAGAGTGAAGGATGAGTCTTATCCTATCCGACACTGCAAACGCGCGTCTGATGCGCTTGCAGCCCGCTTCCCGCACGTTCTCATTGCTGCGCGATATGTACGTGGAGCGTGGAACGATTGATGACTGGCATCAGCTACACGCCCTGCACTACAAGACCGAAAGCAACAGCATGTTCGGCGCCCACTACTGGCGCTGCGTGCTGGCCGGCAAAACCATCGGTGTTGTGGTGTTCACTCGCCCGCGTCTGCTCGACAAGAACCGCCACCGCGTTCTGCCAGGCATCAAGCCAGGCGCAGACAGCACGTTGCTCAACACCATGCGCGGCAAGGTCATCAATCGGGAGTTCGCGCTTGCCGCCCGCGTGGTCAACGACACGCAGTTCCGCGGCGTCGGGCTGGCGTACCGGATGCTGAACCTGTCGATGCGTCTGGAAGGCCTGCGCCTGTACGAGATCAGCAGCTCGATGAGCAAGGTCAACCCGTTCGCCGAGCGGGCAGGCTTTCGCTTCGCCAAGCCGGAGCCCAGCACCAAGTACGAGATCGGGCTCAAGTTCCTGCGCGGGCTGTTCGAGTCCGACCCTGTTGACCACGAAGCGATCATGAACGAGCTCAATGCCATGCCGGAAGTGATGCGTCAGAGCGTGCTGCGCCGCATGAAGCAGTGGTACTACAAGGAGAGCGCCAAAGAAAAGACGGGCGGAAACTTGAAGAACGGTACTTCGCGCGTTGAGGCGATGGAGGCCGCTCACTTGCTCAAGGAAATGCAGCAGTTGATTTTCGGGGCGCCAGCCTGGGGCTTCTACTTCAACCCCGATGTGGGGCTTGTACTGCCCGACCGGCTTCCGCTGACCGCATTCGACCGGCAGGGCGTGCATGAGCCGCTCAATCTGGAGGGACTGGCATGAAGAAGGTCAAACAGTTCGCCGGTACCGTAAAGCAGATGGAGGTGTTGGCAAGGCTCTGTCATGAGAATGAGGCGTGCAAGGCCATCCGGACGAATGAGCTGCGCTTGATGCTCAGCTACGCGCCGACACCGCGTGCGCTGCGCTGCACTCTGACATATCTGCAGCAGTACGGTCTTGCCGCCTGTGAAGTGATCGTCGAAGAGGGTAAGGAGCGACACCTCTGGAAGCCAACGCTTGAAGCCTTCCGCATCTTGGCTGCGAGCCGGCGAGGGGCGCTTAATTTCGTTGCAAAGCCTACCGCGGAGAAGTAATCCGGAGAGGTTGAGTTGGGAAAATCTTGACGCTCCAATAGATATTATCTTTCTATCTATCTGTAGTTAATAAATATTGGAAAGCATAAAAATTCCCAACTTCTACCTATCCACGATCTACTCCGGATTAGATAGTAAGTCACTGTTGACTTATGTTATTAAAACGCCGTAATATGAAACCAAGTCGTGCGTTTAGCGAGACTTGTTCGGTTCCTGTTTGTGCAAGGGGCGGCGGTAAAACGCTGCCCCTTTTTTTATTGACTTGAATTGGTATGACTAGCGAAACGAAAACACGTCTGACCGAGGCGGAAAAACAGAAAATCGCCGAGATGTACGAGATGGACGCCAGCATCGAGCAGATTGCCAAGGCATTTGATCGGCATCGCGGCACCATCGCCCGGGTGATCAAAGAGTTGGGTGCGGTTAAAGGGCGCGCAGCCCGCGAGCTGGCAGAGAAAGAGCGCGAAGAGCGCATGGCTCGGGAGCTAGCTCTGCGTGACGAAAAGCTCAAGCTGCAAGAGGACGCCAAAAAGCGCCATATCCAGACCGCTCAGCGCCTGTCCTACTTGCTCAATAGCATTTCTGCTCTGTCTGCAAAGAGCTTCGTCGAGAACCCTGCCGGCTTTTCGATGGATAGCCTCAAAGACACCATGATGACCATCAAGCTAGGTGTCGAGGCAATGAGCAAGTTGCGCACCGAAGAGTACATCTTGCTGGGCATCAAAGAAGAAGAGGGTGGCGCAGAGGAGTTGCCTGGCTTTGAGATTTCCGAGCTGTCGGCCAATGAGGTTGAGGAAATCCGCAACCAGCAGCGCGCAGCCATGTCGATGCCGGAAATTCAAGATTTGGAAGAGTTTGGTCTTGAGCCTGGCGTAGTCGAAGAGGTCGATGACGAGAGCGAGGTGGACGAGAGCGAGGTGCCGGAATGATCACTGTTCCGACGGCCAAAAAGCGGCAATCGCTCAAGCTTCATCGCGGCCAGATGCTCGTTTATCGGCATCCAGCGCGCTACAAGGTCGTGGTTGCAGGTCGGCGCTGGGGCAAAACACAGCTCTCAAAAATCTCGATCATCAAGTATGCGGCTAAGCCTAAGCAGCTGATCTGGTACGTGGCGCCTACCTACCGTATGGCTCGCCAGATCATGTGGCGCGAGCTTACCGACGCTATACCCCGCAAATTGATCAGACGTATGAATGAAACCATGATGATCATTCATCTGGTCAATGGGACGATTATCGAGCTCAAAGGTGCGGATAAACCAGACACCTTGCGAGGCGTTGGTCTGCATTTTGTGGTGCTGGACGAGTTTCAGGACATTAAGCCCGAGGTGTGGGAAACGGTGCTTCGCCCAACCCTTGCCTCTACGTTGGGTCATGCGCTGATCATCGGAACGCCAAAGGCCTACAACCATTTGCACAAGCTTTTCATGATGGGGCAGCGCGACGGCCGCACTTGGATGAGCTGGCAGTTCCCTACGCTCATGTCGCCCTTTATTCCGCCCGAGGAAATTGAAGCGGCGAAGGCGGATATGGATGAAAAGACGTTCAACCAGGAGTTCAACGCGGCGTTCGAGACCATGAGCGGACGGGTGTACTACACCTTCGACCGGAACGTGCATGTCGGGAAGTACGACTTCAATCCGGCCTTGCCCATTTGGATTGGTCAGGACTTCAACATTGACCCAATGAGCGCAATCATCCTGCAGCCGCAACCAAACGGCGAGGTGTGGGCGGTCGATGAGTGCGTGCGGTTCAGCTCTAACACCGAAGATATGGGCGCCGAGTTAGAGCGGCGCTACTGGCGCTACCTGGGCAAGAACCAGATCACGCTTTACCCCGACCCAGCCGGTGCCAGCCGGCAGCATGGTCGTGGTGAGTCTGACCTCGACATCATGCGAGAGATCGGCTTCAAGCGTATTAAGTACCGCAAGAAGCACCCTCCAGTGGCAGATCGGGTCAATGCGGTCAATCGACTGCTTATGTCGGCATCCGGTCGGGTCATTCTGCGCATCGATGAGCGCTGCAAGCATCTGATTAAGGCATTTGAGCAGGTGCTCTACAAGAAAGGTTCGCGCGAAGTGGATAAGAGCGCCGGTATCGAGCACATTGCTGACGCGATTGGCTATCCAATTGAGCTCGAATTTCCGATGCGCCGTGTTCAAATTTTGGGCGTTTCTTTGTGATTGCATAAATAAGTCACAGGTGATTTAATATTGTTAAGGTTTAGGTGCAGATATGTCGTACTCACAAGAACAAATTTCAACCATCAGTAAAAGACGCCATCCGGAATACGCCAAGCTGATTAAGCATTGGGGTTTTCTGCGCGAAACCTATGAGGGTGGCCGCGAGTGGTTTAAGAAGCACATTTTCACTTACCACAAAGAGGGTAAGCACGAATTTCGGCAGCGTATTGCGCGTGCCTATCGCTTCAATCACACCAAGGAAGTTTCTGATCTGGTCAACAAGTACCTCTTCAAGAAATTACCTGAGCGCGCTACTGATGCGCCGGAGTTTGTGAAGGCCTTTTGGAAGAGCGTAAATGGCTCAGGCCTGGGTATCGACGAATTTATGCGCCAAGGCTCGCTGCTGAGCTCGATTGGTGGTCGCGTCGCCATTGTGGTGGATAGCCGAGTGGGTGCCGAAACACCAAAGCCCGCCAATTTGGCCGAGGAAAAGCAGCTTGGCAACACAGTGTATGCCTACTTTGTGAGTGTCGAGGATATTCTCGATTTCGCTTGGGACGAGGCCGGCGAGCTTAGCTGGGTGCTGCTCCGTGAGCATGGGCGTGATGATGCTGACCCCTTCACGTCGTCCGGCCTCGTCCATGAGCGATTCCGCCTCTGGACAAAGAACAACTGGTATCTGATTAAGCCCGAGCTGGATAGCAAAGGGGCGCCAACTGGCAACTTCACTGTCGATGGCGGTGAAGTTTCAATTGGCAAAGTGCCGGTGGTATTCCTCGACCACATGATTTCGCATGTGCGCTCGTACTCATCGCCAGGCCTGATTGATGACATTGCCTATCTCGACCGTGCCGTTGCGAACTATCTGTCGAATCTGGACGCCATCATTCAGGACCAGACCTTTAGCCAGCTGGTAATGCCAGCTCAAGGCCTGCTGCCTGGTGATGAGGGTTACAGCAAGCTGGTAGATGCCGGCACCAAGCGCGTGTTTACCTACGACGGCGAGCACGGCGGCGAGCCTAAATACATCAGCCCTGATGCCAAACAGGCAAATGTGATTCTCGATGTGATCTCCAAGATCATCAACGAGATCTACCACTCTGTCGGATTGGCGGGTGAGCGCACCAAATCTGATAACTCAATGGGCATCGACAACAGCTCGGGCGTGGCCAAGGCCTTCGACTTCGAGCGTGTGAATGCACTGCTGGTCTCCAAGGCAGATGCGCTTGAGCTGGCTGAAAACCAAATTTGTCGCTTGGTATCCGCTTATCACAGCAAAGAAGTGAGCGAGAACCTTGTGACCTATCCGGAAACCTTCGATACGCGCGGTCTGGTGGATGAGCTCGATATTGCGACTCGCCTGCAAGATCTGGACGCGCCGGACGAATTGCGCCGGCATCAACTGGAGCGCCTGGTAGATAAGCTCTATCCGCAGCTATCGGTTGTGAAGCGCAAAAAGATCATTGATGCCATCGAAAAGGACTGGCCAAAAAGCTTGGTTAGCCTGCCGGGCTTCGGTGGCAAAAGTGGGCCTGCTGACGGCCTTGACCCTCGCCCGCTGGGTCAGGGCTCGAATCAGCAGGGTAGTTCGACCGTTGAAAACAACGGCTCTTAACCTTCAACCCAGCTAAGAGAACTGCTGGCTTTTAATCGGCCGAGAGACTGGCCAAAGGAAAACGCAATGAATAAACGACTGTTGGCTCAATTCCGTCTGCATCGCCTGCTGGACGCAAACGATGGTAACGGGAATGACTTGGGCGGTGGCTCCGGTGGTGGCAATGGTGGCAACGCCAACGACAACACTGGTGGCAAGACTGATGACGGCAAAAACGATGATGCTTCCGGTAAGAGCGATAAAAAGCCGACCGACAGCGAAGCGAAGCTGCTGCAAGAGGTGATGCAGAAGAAGGGCGACTTGAAAAAGGCTCAGGACGAAATTTCTGGTCTGAAAGAGCAACTCAAGGCGTTCGAGGGCATTGACCCCGCAGCGGTACGCAAAATGCTCGAAGATCAGCGCAAAGCCGAAGATGAACGTCTTGCTGCCGCAGGCGAGTTCGACAAGCTCAAGGGCAACATGGTGAAAGCGCATCAGGAAGAGCTCGGCAAGCGTGATCAGCAGATCACCAGCTTGACTGAGCAGCTGCAGAGCGCTCAAGCCACGATTAACGAGCTAACCGTAGGCGCTGCGTTCTCCAATTCCGCCTTCATCCGTGACGAATTGGTGCTGACGCCGGCTAAAACCCGCGCGCTGTATGGCGCTCATTTCGATCTGGATGAAAGCGGCAGCATTGTTGCCTATGACAAGCCTCGCGGCGCTGCAGGCCGTGCTCCGCTGGTTGACGCCACCGGTAGTTCGCTGGCGTTTGACGTTGCCCTCAAGAAAATCGTCGAGGGTGATGCCGATAAGGACACTCTGCTGCGCTCGAAAATCAAGCCAGGCGCCGGCTCTAATTCGGATGGCCAGCTGAATAAAGGCAACAAACAACCCGAGGTAGGTAAAGGCATGGCTCGCATTAGCGCTGCCTTGTCTCAATCTGCCGATTGATTTGCCCTACATTTCTCATGGTATTATGGTAAGTCACCGCTGACTTATATCAGCGAGGACTTACCGAATTTGATTCAAGGAGTGAAGAAATATGCCGTTGCTGCAAGCCGTTGCCGATCGTCTGTCGGCAACTTCTGTTGAGCGTGGTGTGGTTGAAGAAGTAATCGACCGCGACGCGCTGTTTGCCCTGCTGCCGTTCCATCGCATCGAGGGCAAAGCCTGGGTTTACAACCGTGAAGGCGTGCTGTCGGAAGGTGCGTTCATCGACCCGTACAATGACACCGTACCGGAAGAGGCCAGCACCGTTACTGACGTAACCGTGACCCTGAAAACTCTGATCGGTGACGTGGACGTGGATAAATTCTCCGAAGCCACCAAGTCCGACACCAACGACCAGAAAGCGTTGCAAATCGCCATGAAGGCGAAGGGTATGGGTCGTCGCTTCCGTCGTACTCTGGTGCAGGGTGACTCTGCGGCGAACTCTAAAGAGTTCGATGGTCTGTGGAAGCTGGTTACTGCTCAGCAATCGATTGCTGCCGGCGCTGGCCCAACCAACAACCTAACCTTCTCAATGCTGGATGACCTGGTTGATCGCGTACCAAACGGTGCTGACGCCATCATGATGCACAGCTCAACTCTGCGCTATTACCGCGCTCTGTGCCGTGCTCAGAACGGTACCGACGCTGCGCAAATCATGATTCCAAACTTCGGTTTGGCTCTGCCTGCGCACAATGGCGTGCCAATCATCATCAACGACTTCATGCCAACCACTGAAAACGTGGGCGGTACTGCGTTGACCGGTGGTTCGTTCCGTTCAGTGTACGCAATGCGCCTGAATGAAGCAGATGGCCTGTTCGGTGTATATGGTGGCTCTGAGGCTGCCGGCTTCACCGTTGAGGACATTGGTACCGTTCAAAACAAGGATGCGACTCGCACCCGCTTGAAGTGGTACTGCAACTTGGCGCTGAAATCTACTAAGTCTCTGGCTCGTCTGTACGGCGTATCTAACTAATTCGCGTTAGTTAGTAAGTCATAAATGACTTAGCATAAGGGGCGGGGCAACTCGCCCCTATTCGTATCCAGAAGATAAAGCATGAGGTAACTCAAATGGAACAACTCAAACACCTAGTTCGCATCCAGCTGAATCCCGAGCAATACCCAGGCGAATCGGAAATTGCCAGCGTCAAATTCGTGGACGGTCTATCTGAGCCAATTTTGCCGCGAGTTGCAAAGCGCATCGCCAGCAATTTCGGTGGTGAATTTGTGCTTCCAGAAGGTGCAGAAAACATTGATCAGGCCATTGTGATGCAGTCACAGCATGAAGTGTCGGTCGCAACCGCTGAGTTCTTTGCAATTCAGGAGCGCGCACCGGTTGAAGAGCAAGTTGTGCAGCAGCCGGAAGCCGTTCAATCAAAAGCGAACGCATATAGCGCGGAATCGCTGGGTGAAATCGCGGACAAGGAAGGCATCAAAGGCTTGCGCGAAGTGGCGCGCGAAGTGGGCGCCCAAGGTGGCAAATCGATTGCCGAGCTGATCGAAAACATCCTCGCGGCTCAGAAATAAGGAGGCCGGCATGTCGCAGAAGCGTTTCTCAAGCGGCACGCCGGTCACGCTCGACCTAGATCTGGCGTTGATTGAGCGTCTCGAGCTCTCGGGCTACCAAACCACATTCATCGTCAAAGATGAGCGCGGCAACATTCTGATGGGCGACACCAGTGCGCAAAACATTAACGGGCATCTGATCGCCAATATTCCGCTGAGTATCAACTTGACCAGCTCGATGCGCGCACTGCGCCGAGTGATCTTCACCGTCGAGCATCCAGAAGGCAAAGCGCAGGTTAGTCAGACCTACCTGATCGAGTCGAATGTGCCTTTTGTCGTGCCAGCACAGTCTGCATTAACCCATGACGAAGCAATCCTGCTCGCGTCCGGATTAGCGCGTCTTTCGGGCTGGGAAAACGCTTCTGATGCACAGCAACGCGCTGCCCTGATCGAATCCTATGGACAGATCAAGAAGCTCAATTTGCGCATTGTTCGCGGGCGGTGTCTGACAGTGGATGCGATGAGTGTTCTGGATGAGTACGCCCGAGACGAGGTGCGTGTGAATCTGGAAACCATGACCCTCGCCGAGTTCGACGCGCAGCCGGAATTTAAAGCGGCCCTGCAGCTGTGCCAGCTCATTCAGGCCGACTACCTGCTGGGCGGCAATGACCTGGAGCAAGACCGCAATGACGGCCTCATGTCGAGCACGGTAGGGGAGACCTCGCAGATGTTCCGAATGAGCGTGCCGCTGCGCTTGCCAGTTTGCCGTCGCGCGGTGGAAGCATTGGGTCGATTTGTGACTTTCCGTGTGGGGTACGAGCGATGATCAGCCATCAGGATAGCTTTGCGGCGCTTGTGCTGAGCTCGGTTTCCTCATTTGCAGCCGGCGTGGCAGTTGCAGGCAAGCCTATTCAACCACGACAGGCTCATTTACAGAGCATTCGTCGCATGGCGCTGAATATGGCCACCTCTCCGGCATCGTTTCAGTCGCCGGTCATGGCCGATGTGGTGGATTTTATCGAGAGCTACATCGTTCCCGTCATGCGCAAAGCCGAGAAGGCCAAGCTAACGGCAGGTGTGAACCCACTTGATTCGATCAAGCTGCTCAACGCCGGCAATCGGATGGTCAAAGCGTCTGATTACGTGTATCTGGCCGCGCGCTGGTATGCAGTACGCATCAATCTGGCAAATCAGCTGGTAGAAAACGAAGGTCAGCCGCTTGAGTTTGGCAATTTGCGCATGGAGCGACTCACCGTTCAACCTTCCGGCAATGAGCTTTTAGCTGTGGCTGATGAGTATTTCCACCCTCAGAGCAGTTGGCAGTTTATCGGGGTGGCCAAATGAGAAAGCCGACTTGCACAGTTGAAATCGTCAAAACGGGGTACGACAACTACGGCCAAGAGACTGAACTGAGCCGTCACTTTGCCAAGTGCCATATCGTGACGATGAACCTGAACATCGACAAAACCTACGTCCGGACTGACAGCTCGGCTTCTCGGGGCTCAGCAGAAGAAGCAACCGCCGATGTGCGCTTGCTTTTTCCGCCAGAGACCAAGATCGAGCACAACGACACGGTGAAGATCATGAATCAACGCTTGCGAGTAGTTGGCGTATTTCCGCGCCCTAAGCTCTACGGCGGCATTGATCATCTGCAGGTCGAGTTGGAGCGGGCCACATGAGTATCAAAATCTCTGCAAACCTGCTGGGCATGAATGGCTGGGTGCAGGGCAGCAGCAAGCTTCCGGTCGAATCGCTCGTAACCGCTGCCATTGAGCAGGTGGGTAAGCGGGTCATGAAGCACGCTGTTGACCGGATGCGCCTTGAAGCAGAAAGGATGCGGGAGCTGGCGATTGACTATGCACCAGTGGATACGGGCCGGCTAGAGAACGCCATCAAGATCGCCGAAGATCAGGGCGGCATCAACCGGCGTAAGCGGTTCTTTGTGTATGTGGACGAGCAGCACGTAGAGGACGGCAAGGCGGTTGGCGAATATCTCTACTTCATCCATGAAGGCTTCTCTCGCGGCAAAGACGGGTCGATTAGGGCTTCTTACGAGCTAGGTGAGCTCTCTCAGGCGAAAGATGCAGGGCGTGGCGTAGTCGGTCCGAAGTTTCTGGAGAGAGCCGGCGAAGAGCGCGCAAAAGCAGTAAGCGCCAGCATTTACAACGCGGTTAAAGAGGTTCTCTGATGAAAAAGAGTGATTTCATTTCGACATTGCGGGACATGCTTGAGTTGGCTGGCAGATCGGGACAGATCAGCTCAGTTCCCTTTTTCGTCTTTTCAATGCCATCCACAGTGACGGAGGCGGTGATGCTCCGGAATTTGATGCCGGTGAAAATTAACGCCGAACTTCCCGATCTGCGCGACATTGAGTTTCAGGTGATTGTCCGGTCGAAAAGCTATCAGCGCAGTCGTGAATTGGGTTTTGAGGTGGCCAATTACCTCTCAACAATGATGCCTTCGCAAATACCAGGGCATCAACTTAACCTGTGCATACCGCTCCATGAGCCGCACGCATACCCTCAAAGCCCTGGGGGTAACGTCGAGGTTCTGGTGAATATGCGCGCTAATTATGTTACCCTTTGATAAGTCAGCGATGACATACATTTAGGAGATAATCACATGCCTTCCAATACTCGAAACGTGAAGATCGGCGTCTGCCAGATCTTCTTTGACGGTGTTGATCTTGGCTATACCAAGGGCGGTGTAGAGGTGTCGGTTTCAACCGAGACCTACGACGTAAACATCGACCAGTTTGGTAAAACCCCGATCAACCAGCTTGTAACCGGTCGCCAGTGCTCCGTGAAAGTGCCGCTGGCCGAAACGACCATCGACAACTTGGTTCGCGTAATGCCTGGTGCGAACAAGGTTGGTACGCCAGGTACTCCGGCCACTTCTGACGTAGTGATCAGCACTGTGGCTGCAAACACCAAGTACGCCGTGACCATCGATGGCATCAAGTACGAAACCACAAGTGACAGCTCGCCAACTCAGGGTGAAGTCGCTCTGGCTCTTGTCGCACTGATCAACGCGAACGATTCCGGCTATGCCTCGGCTTCGACTACTGCGAATGCGAGCACCAACACGGCCGCAACCATTCGCTTGACCGGTAAAGACAACAACAGCTCTTTCATCGTCAGCACTTCTGGCGCCGGCTTTGCCTCTGCAAATCCAGCCGTAACAGCCAACACCATTGACCGCTTCCGTGTGGATGTGACCTCTGGTGTGGGTTCTGACCTGCTTTCTATGGCGCGCGAGCTGCGTCTGCATCCGGTTGGTAAGCCGCTGGGCGACAAGTCAGAGGATTTCGTGATTCCTCTGGCCGGTACTGGTGGTGGTCTGCAGTTTGCCTACAAGCTGGAAGAAGAGCGCGTGTTTAACGTCGAATTTAAGGCGTATGCGCACCCTTCTACAAAACTGCTGTTTTCATTCGGTGACGCTGCTTAATTAAGTCATAGGTAACTTATGGGGAGTTGCAGCGCTCCCCATTCCGAGAAAGCAAAATGGAACTGCTAAACATCGATGAGTTAATGCCGCCAGAGCGGTACTTGCGCTTTAAGGGGGTCAATTACGAGGTGAAGTCATTCACGCTCGCCGACTTCCTGCGTGGCAAACAAGAGGGCGATCGCCTTCAAGAAGTGGCAATGACCGGCGACACGAAATCCATGATCGAAGAAATGATCAAGGTGGTACAAAAATCCGTGCCTTCGATGCCTATTGATGTGCTGGAAAGCATGACGCTGAATGAGCTGACCATCGTGACTCAATTTGTCCGCGGTGTGACTGTTGAAGAGCTCGAGGCCCAA
This sequence comes from Chitinibacter tainanensis DSM 15459, assembly GCF_000429785.1. Lineage (GTDB taxonomy): Bacteria > Pseudomonadota > Gammaproteobacteria > Burkholderiales > Chitinibacteraceae > Chitinibacter > Chitinibacter tainanensis. The sequence continues at coordinate 34,341 of NZ_AUCN01000020.1, read as the reverse complement.
ATCAAGGCAGACGTGTCAGAAGATCAGGAACAGGGCGCCCAAGCGGGAAACTGATTGAGCCCTTCAAGCAATTAGACCTTGGTTTCATGGTGGCCCAGGTCATGCGCTTTTATCAGATGCCCTTGCGGGAAGTCTTAGAGCTCCCAGCGAGGGCATTTTGGTTTCTGTGCCGGCAAATCAATCGAGTTTCTGCTTGGGAAGATTTGCGCCGCGTGGATGTGGTCATGGCAGGCAGCTTCGGTGCTGGCGGCGAATACATCACCGAATTGCGAGAAGGGCTCAAGAAAGAAGTAGGGGTGACGCACGTTGAAAGTGAAGAGCACCGGCAAAACCAGTCGCTCAATGCGGCTCGGGACGAAGAAGGACTGAACTGGCTCAAAGAACAAACCATGTCGATGAAATTTGGTAATTAAGTCACAGGTGAAATATGAATAGTGCAGGCAAGATCTCGATCACGCTTGAGCTCGATGGCGATAAGTTTTCCGCCAGCGCGGCCAAAGCGGGTCAGCGGGTCGGTGAGCTACGTTCTCGCCTGGAGCAGCTCGACCGAGCCTCCCAGCGTGCAGAAACCTCATCGAGCTCGCTTTTCCGGACGTTCCATAACGGGGTAGTGACCCTCGGCTTGCTCGGCCATGCCTTCGATACGCTGAGCAATATCCTGTTCGCGCTGCCGGCCTCATTCCTGCAGGCATCCGGCGAAATGGAACGGATGACGATGCTGATGGAAGGTCTGTCGAAGCAGACCGAGGAACTCGCGCGCCGCCAAGAGGCGATCAGTAACCGCACCTTCGTCATCAATATGTCGAAGAGCGCGCCTTTCGAGATCAAGGCGATCTCAGACTCATTCGTGAAGCTGAAATCGGCCGGTCTCGACCCTGCAGATGGCTCTCTGCAAGCACTGATCGACTCGGTAGCGAAATTTGGTGGCAGCAGCGAGCAGCTCAAGCGCGCCTCCATTGCGATTCAGCAGATGGCCGGTAAGGGCGTGGTCTCGATGGAAGAACTGCGTCAGCAGCTCGGTGAAGCTGTGCCAAACGCCATTCAGGCAATGGCGGTGGGTACCGGTATGTCTATGGCCGAACTGACCAAGAAGATCTCAACCGGTACCGTTGAAGCTAATGACGCCTTGCGCCGCATGATCGCCGTGTTGGAGTACATGAACGGCGGTGCAGCGGCAAAAATGATGGACACGCTGCCTGGCCAGCTCGAGCGCTTGAAAACCGAGTGGATGCTCTTCAAGACCGAAGTGGGCGACGGTGCATTCGCCGATGCGGCCAAGAACGCAATCGATAAGCTGATCGAGGGCTTGGCTAATGGCGACACTCGGCAATTTGGCCGAGAGGTCGGTCAATCACTGGCAGATGTAACGAACGCAGCGGTCAAGCTCGCGGAAGTAATGGCTACGCTGGCGCCGGCGATCAAGCTGGCTGCGGGTGCGTTTGTGCTCTGGAAGGTGTCGAGCGCAGTTGGCGACGCAATGCGTTCGCTCGGCGAACGAGCGGCTGCGACGAGAGGTTCCATTTTAGGCCTCTACGATGCCACACAGCGTCTAGGACGGATGCGCCTGAATAGCGTGGCTGGCGAGCAATTCCAGCAACAAGCGGCTGCTTTGGCGAATCAGAAGCAGGTACTGGAAGCCGGCATTGCAGCGCAGAAGGCAGAACTTGAGTCAGCTCGCGCCTCAATAATGGCACGGATGCAGGCTGAGCAAACGGCCTCGCAGCAGCGTATCGCTATGGCGATCAAAGAAGCCGAAGTGAAACGTGGGATTGAAGTTGCTGCGGCTCAACAGCGTATTCGTGATATTCAACAGCAGCTATCTCGGGTCTACTTTGGCACGAATAATCGTGTGGTAGGAGAGATTATCAATGGTCAGCTGGTTGCAGTAACTAAGCAGCGCGCGGCCGAGCTGCAGCGCGAAAGCAAGGCGTTGCGAGCCGAGGTTAATGTACTGGAAGCGCAAACCAAGAGCGCGAACGTAGCAATGGCCGCGGCGGCTTCTCGGGCTGCAGCGGAAACCAAAGCCTCATTCGCCACCCTTCGCCGTGAATACGACAGTGTTGGACGCAGCTTTTCCGGTGCGATTGGCCCAATGCAGCAGCGGCTTGTTCAGGTGAATCAACAAATTGCACGGCACGAACGCCAAGTCGTACAGGCCGCCGCAGTATCGCGCACATGGGCTGCCGCCACAACTGCCGCCACAATCGCTGGACGCGGCCTTAGCGCTGTGCTTGGCGCGCTCGGCGGACCTGCAGGGTTGGCAATCACCGCAATCCTGGGGGTAGTCACCTATCTGGCCATGATGGAATCCGCGGCAGATCGTGCGGCTGCAGCAACTCGTGCGGCAATGAGAGTCGCTAGCGGTGGCATTGCAACGCAAGAAGAGCTGGATAAAGCAAAAGGGCAAATTGGAGACAAGTTCAAAGACGTTCAGGCTGCTAGAGCTAGTTACCTCGTAACGAAAGAAAGACAGGACAGATCGCTTGCTCTTGCAGAAGCTCGCATGGCGAAAATGAAGAAGGACTCCGAAGAGTACCGGAAGGCCAAGTTAGAGTTCGATAAACTGCGAGCCGAGTATCAGAAAGAGCAGAATGGCCTCAAGGCAGCATGGGACAAGGCAGAAACAGCACTTAAAGACGCTCGCGGTACTGAAAAGCTCATCTCTGAAAACCTGCAAAAGCAGCGTGATCAAGAGGCGGGGTTCAGTCTGGTTCGTGAAGAAGTCGCGCGCATTGAAGCCAAGAAAAGCAAAGATCAAGTCGAGTTCAACCGGCTCTACGCTCAAAAGGGCGATGGGGACGAGAAGAAGCGTGCTCAGGCGCTGCAGAAGTTCATTGAGCAGTCGAATGCCGAGCAGCTGCAGGCTTACACCACACTCAGAGACGGTTTAGCCAAACGACTGGAAAGCGCCAAGGGTAACGCGCGAGAGACGGCCAAGATTCAATCTGCCATCGAGCAGGTCGAAGAGAAGATGAAGCCGCTTCAAAAGACGGACGCCATCGACTTTTCCAAGCCAACCACTTCGCTAGCAGGCACGAAAAAGCCGCCAAAACCAAAATCACTTGAGAAGTCTGCTTTCGAGGAAGAGCGCGAAAAGCTGATTCGGGAAGCTGCTGATGCGGTCGCGGCCGGCAAGAGCTATGAGCAGGCCGAAAGCGCCCTGATGACGCTGGATGAGCTCAAGGCCAAGTATTTCCAGCGGTATAAAACGCTGAATGACACCACTCGCTATTTCCAGAAGGACGAGAAGGACGCCAAGCTCACCGAGGCTCAGATCGCCAAATTGGCAGAGATCAAAGCGGGTACCGAGTTTGGCAAGATGCAAGAGCGCGCCATTGAGCGCATTCGAGATCTTGGCAATCAATACGGTCTTGAGGCGCGGCAAATTGACGAGCGAACAACGGAAGCGACCGGCAAGATCAAACTGCGCTCTACCAAGCTGGAAGAGGCAATTGCGGAGCTCAAGAAGATTGATCTGGGCAGCGCTCAGGCCGACTTCGACAAGTTTGCCAAGCAAGCAGAGGAATCTGCAGCCAAGGCTGATTTTGGCGAGTTTATGGAGCGTGCGCGCAATCAGATCAATGGCAATGCCGACGGTCTGATGACCGATTCTGAGCGGCAACGGCAACGTCTGCAGCGCGAACTGGAATCATGGCAAGAAGCACTGAGCATCCGGCTAAAAATACCTGGTCTGAGCCAAGAGCAGGCAGATCAGATGCGCGAGGCGGTCAATACGATCAGTGACCAAATCAAGCAGATGGCCGAAGAGGCAGGCAATCCATTTGCCAAAATCCGCCGAGATTGGGAGGACACCACCGATGCGATGAAGAAAGGGGTGATCGACTGGACTGATCGAACAATCGATTCATTCATCGACATGGCCAAGGCCGGCAAGTTCGAGTTCGGAAAGCTCACCGAGTCTATCCTGTCGGACATTGCCAAAATCGCCATGCGGAAGGCGCTGTCAGGCTTTACCGATTGGGCGGTTCAGGGATTGGGCAACCTATTCGGCGGCTTCCTTGCCAGCGCCAAGGGTAACGCCTTCATCGGTGGCCAGCCAATCAAGCAGTTCGCCAAAGGTGGAGCGTTCACCAATGCACTGGTCAACACTCCAACTTACTTCAACATGGGCTTGATGGGCGAGGCTGGTCCGGAAGCCATCATGCCGCTGTCGCGCGACGGGAATGGCCGGCTGGGTGTTCGTGTGAATGGAAATGCAGGCTCTCAGGCGCCACAGGTCACGGTGAACGTCATTAACCAGACCACCAACAGCATGAATGCCGAGAAGGGCAATATGCGCTTCGACGGCAGAAGCTATGTGATGGATGTGGTGCTGACTGAGGCATCTAAGCCTGGCGCATTCCGCGACGGGTTGAAATCGGCAATGAGCTCATAAAAGGAGGTAAATATGGCTTCTCTGCCTTTAAATGACCAACTCGACTCATCCAAGTACAGCGAGGAACTGGAGGACAACACGATTCGGCACGAAATGGAGGGTGGCTACGAGCTCACGCGAGCTCGCACAACCCGACGCGGCCGGCGTACCTTCTCGATTGGCTGGACGTTTCTGAGCCAGCAGCAAAAGACCCTGATCGAGAGTTTCTACTACTCAGTCAGAGGCGGCAGCGGCATCTTCCAGTTTACGGTTCCGACCACCGGTGAAGTCATCAATGTTCGATTTCAAGGCAAGATCAGCTTTCAGTACATCGGTGCTGGCGGGGTTCATTACTGGAATTGCCACGACGCTAAACTTCGGGAGGTATAATAAGTCATCTGTGACTTTATTCTGTGACCGAAAATGCAAAACTTGACTGTAAATTCGGCTCGGGAGAAGGGGATGGTCGCATCGACCAGCCCCTTTTTGCTCTTGCTGGAAGTGGGAATTGTCGATCCGACTACCTATCAACTGGTTGAAACCATGCGCCTAGTATCAAACGACGAGGATATTGCCTACCGCGGCAATGTTTATGTCGCTGCCGATTTTGATCTTGGCTTAAAGCATGTGGCCAATGGCCTGCCAGAGATCACGCTCAACATCATCGATACGAGCCGAGCAGTGCAGGGTCGGATGCAGAGCTACGGCGGCGGGGTCGGCTTTCCCGTCACAGTCATGATCATCAACGCCGGAGATCTGAATTCGCCGCCTGATCAGCAGGAGTTCTTCGAGATCATTGGTGCCTCTTCAAAGGATTACGTGGCCACCTTTACCCTTGGTGCCGAAAACCCATTGACGATGCGCTTCCCTCGTCGTCTACAGCGCAAAGACTACTGCAGCTGGCGCTACAAGTCGGCCGACTGCGGGTACACCGGTTCGATGCCGAGCTGCGATTACACCCTGCAGGGGCCAAATGGCTGCGCGGCACATGGCAATTCAATCAACTTCGGCGGCTGCCCTGGGATTATCGGAACGGGGGTTCGCTATGGCTGATGCGGCGCTTGAGTTCATCGACCTAATTGGCGTCCCTTTTGAGTACAAAGGGCGCGGTCCCGACACATTCGATTGCTATGGCCTCCTGCGAGAGCTCTATCGCCGGCAGGGTCACGACATTCCGGACTACATCAGCCCAACTGACGGCGCTCGTATTTCTGCTTTGTTCGCTAACCAGCTTGTGCTCTGGAGAGAGGTCGAGCCGGAGCCTGGCGCGGCAGTGCTGATTAGAGTGCCAGGGAATATGCACTGCGGAATGCTCATCGATCGGCACCGGTTTATTCACACATGGGAAGGCGCAGGTGGGGTCTGCATTGAAGAAATTGACGACTGGAAATCAAGAGTTTTGGGGTATTACCGTTATGTTGGATGATCAAACGCAATTTGAATCAATCAAGGTTGTAGAAATACTCAACCCGTTCAACCCTACGGAGCGGATTTTGTCGGAGAAGGCCTGGCTGCCGGAGTTGAGTGCAGCAGAGGCGTTCCCAATGATCATCGGGGCGTCTGAGCGCGTGATCTCGGTGAACGGGCAAGTATTGACGCAAGAGCAAGAGCTCAGCACTTACCTGATGCCTGGCGATTCAGTGGTGATTTGCCCTGTGCCTCAAGGCGGGAAAGGTGGTGGCAAGTCGATTCTGCGTCTGGTGGCTATGATCGCTATCGCAATTGTGGCGCCCTATGGAGCGCCATATCTTGCGCAAGCCTTTGGTGCCACCTCGGCAGCGGCGATTAGCGCAGCCGGCGCAGCTATTATGGCGGTGGGCTCAATGGCAGTGAACGCGCTCATTCCGGCGCCAAAGCCCAAGCTTGACCCGATGGCATCTAGCCTGACAGACAGCCAAACATACGGTCTCGATGGCCCGAAAAACACCTCTGTCGAGGGCGTGCCATTCCCTGTCTGCTATGGCTCTCACCGGATGGCCGGTAATGTGATTGGGGTGCGGGTCGATAATGACGGCAATACCAACAATCAGTACCTCTACATGCTGATTGCGGTTGGCGAAGGCCCAATCTCGGCCATTTCCGATCTGGAAATTAACGACCTACCGATCACGACCTACAAGGACTACGAATATCACTTTCGACAGGGTGATCGCACACCAAATGGCGGCGCTCTCAGGTTTTTCGGCAAAACCTACACGCCAATTAGCGCCCAGCGTAAATTAACTACCGACTGGTCGTACTTCGAGACGCAAGGTGAAGTCGATAACATCCGGCTCGACTTCTTAGCGCCTAGTGGTCTGGTTCAAATCAATGAGAAAGATGGCTCCAAGATGGAGCGCTCGGTATTCATTGAGGCGCAAGTGCGGCTAAAAGGGACTGGAGACTGGTTCAATCTGCAGAATCAGGCCACCATTTTGCGCTATGAAAAACGGTGGTACTACCGAGACGGGACGATTTCGACAGAAATGCGCCCTGGGCTCATCCTGAACAATGGCGGCTGGCCATATTACTCAGGCACAAGCAATCGGACGCTCGTTCGTGTTTTGGCCAATCCGCACAATGCACCACCTGTTTTTGAAGTGGTTGCGGAAGAGCGCGACCATCCGATTTACGGCACCGCTTTTAAGATGACCGACAAGGTGCAAAGCCCTGTTCGTCGCTCATTGCTGGGGCAAGGGCTTGCGGAAGGCCAGTATGAAATCCGCGTGCGAAGAACCGATGAAGAGTCCAAGCAATCGACCATCTTAGATCAGGTCGTGCTATCCGACATTAACGAAATCGTTGACGAGCCTATCGCCTACAGCAACACCGCGCTGCTCGAGCTACGCATCAAAATGTCAGATCAGATCAACTCGCTGCCAAAGGTGACATACGTTTGCCACGGCCGGATTCTGCGTTGTCTGGATGCTAACCTGCAGCCCTACTACGCCTTCACGGCCAATCCGGCTTGGGTCGTGCTCGATATGCTGTCGCACTACCGGTACGGTGGCGGCATGAACGACAACCGCCTGAACCTGCGCAAGTTCTTCGAGTGGGCTCAGCATTGCGAGCAAAACAGCCTCAAATTCAATGCGGTGATCGATACCAGCATGAATATGTGGGAGGCGCTGCAGTACCCGCTGCGCTCCGGCCATGCTCAGCTTGTTCGTGAAGGGACTCGTTGGAGTTTGGCAATTGAGCGCGCCGCGGCACCGGTGATGATGTTTTCTGTGGCCAACATTATGCGGGGGTCGTTCTCTCAAAATTGGCTTCCGACGGCTGACCGAGTGAATGAGGTCGAGCTGACCTATTTCGACGAGAAAGAGAAGTACGAGCAGAAAACCATTCGAGTGGTCGATGCGGTCGCGCAAAACCGCGGTCTGATGCAGAAGAGCACCAGTCTGCAGATGATTGGATGCACAAGCCGAGAGCAGGCCTTCAAGGAAGCCACGCTGTTGCTGAACATCAACCGGTATATCACCCAATCGATCACCTTTGATGCCGCCATTGATGCAATCGGGTGCCGAGTGGGCGACGTTATCCTCGTCCAGCACGATATGCCGCAGTGGGGTTACGCCGGCCGACTGGATGACGGCTGCTCTACGACAACGCTGAAATTGGACAGGCCAGTACCCATCACCAACACCAAACAACATTGCGTCTTGGTGAAGTATGACGTGCTGCAGCGTGCAACAGGCCCAATTTTGTCAGTGGTGGGCAACAGCATCACGGTGGCGGACTCGTCGGGCTGGACGCCAACGACCAAAGTAAAACGAGTGCTGATTGGCGGCGTTGATTACGAGGTGATGAGTCAAGGTGCGGGTGCAACAGGCACCACAGTCATCGTGCTCGACCGGAATGAGGGTATTCGACCAGGCTTGGGCTTTACGGCTTTCGATACGGACGTTCTTGAAGAGCGGATTGTCACGCCAGCGAACGGTGAGATTGATGTTCTGCGCTTGAATGCGCCGCTGCCAGCCGCACCAAACCAATACCAACACTGGATGTTTGGCCCTATCGATAAGGTCAAAAAGCCATTCCGCGTAACGGCAATCACCGGCAATGAAGATTGGCATCGGACGATTGAGGCAATCGAGTACAACGAGTCAGTCTATCGTGCCGACGGCGTGGTTATGCCGACACCGAACTACTCTGACTTGCAGACTTCAATCAAGCATTCGGTGATTACTGCCATCGATGAAGAGTTGTTTATCGAGGGCGGGGCGGTGAAATCGCGCGTAATCGTGATGTTTGATAACGCATCGGAGTTCTACCGGTCGTCCACGGTCAAGGTGCGGTCAAACGGCGGTCAATGGCGCGTTGTTGATGCTGCAGCTGCCAAGCGAGCTAGCTTTGAAGCCAAGCAAGATGATCAGATCGAGGTTATGGTCATCGCCCGGGATGTGGTGGGTATCAGCCTGGCAGAAGAGACTGCGCCGCGAATGGCGTACAAGGTGCTTGGCAAACTGGCGCCGCCGAAGAAGGTGCAGAATTTCCGGTACAGCACGCGCATGAATGATGTGCTGCTTGAATGGTCGCCAAACAATGAAGTTGATGTGATTGGCTATCAAATCCGGCAGGGTCCGTCTTGGGATTCTGGCTCAGTTGTGGTCGAGCGTATTGCTTCAACCTCATACGCGCACAAGCTGACAGAAGAAGGCCGGTACTTCTTCCATATTCGAGCTATCGACGATGGCGAGCGGCTTTCTAGTGAAGTGGCCACTATCCGAATCGACCTCGCTGCACCCGCACCCGTTCGCCGGTTTAACGCGGTTCAATCAAGCCGCCGTGTGGAGTTCAGCTGGGAGCCGAACCCTGAGAAAGACATTGCCGGCTATGAGATCAGGCAAGGTATGGATTGGGATACCGGTAAGACGCTCACGACTACGCTTTCAACGGCGTATTCGACACCCGCGGGCGCAGAGGGCGATCTGACCTTCTTCATCAAGGCAATTCGGGCGCCTGGCATTTATTCCAAAGAGGCCTCGTTCTTTACGACTTCGGTGGCCGTGCCTTCTAACGTCAACATGATTGCGGTTCAGAAGGAGGCTCAGCAAGGCTGGAACGGGTTCTTGGAAGGGATGAAGATCGAATCATCTGATGGCTTGCCTCGCATGGAGGCAGGACGCGCTTATGCCGAATACATCTACCAGATGGTGATGCCGGACACGAAGCGCGGCTATAACATCGTTGACTTCAACTTTGAGGCAATCCGGCAGGATTACACCTCATGGTCTCAGGCTTCATTTGCCTGGGGTGAGCGAGAGGCATCACGTAACTGGCAACCAACCGGTTCGATGGATGACTTGATGGCCAAGCTGCAAATTGCAGCGCCATACCCGACGATGTGGGAGGGTCACAAAGACGGCTGGCGCTTCGATGGCAACCTGAAATCCGCCAGAGAGGGTGAACTGCCGAGTGCGAACAAAGGTATTTCTTACCGCAAGGGACGATACGCAAACGGCGTTTTCCTGAGCGACTTGTCGCAGCTGGAGTATGGCCGGCATTTTGGCCCTGTGTTTGGGCATAGCATGTGGGTGCGAATTACGGTTGAGCCGGCCCACACGCACGACCTTCTCAAACTCAGCAATCCGGACGGTGAAGGCTTGACCTTGAGTTACTCTGCAAGTCGCCAGGCCTTCTTGCTCCAAGACCATTTCGGTCGGGTCATTGAAGTGCCTATGACCGTACAGGTAGGGGCTGCTTACCTTGTCGGCATTGAGCAAACTGCCGAAGAGCGCAGTCTGCGAATTGGGCAGCTGGAATCTCGCCTAATTTCGAGCGCTACTAAACCATTTGAGCCGGCGAAGGCCGTATTTACGAAAGTGAAATTGGCTTAGGTTGTTGATAAGTCATGACTGACTTATGATATAGGCTTTGCCACACACTGAATTGGAGAAAACCATGAATATTGATCGACTGACCATGCACGGTGCGATGACTGCCGTGCTGACCCATGCCGATGGCACTTCTGAAACGATCTTCAAAGACAACATGATCGTGAATTGGGTTTTGATCTGATCGCTGACGCCTTGGGTAAAGCGAGCGGTCGCCCATCCGTCTTGTCACATATCGCCGTTGGCACTGGCACAACCGCTGTTGCAGCGAACCAAACCGCACTGGTAACAGAGCTGGTGCGTGTTGCCGCCACTTATGCGCACACCGCTGGCACTAAAGTTTTCACCATCACGGCTTCTTTGCCGGCCGGCACCGGCACCGGTGCGATCACCGAGGCGGGTGTATTCAATGCGTCCTCTGCCGGAATCATGCTCGACCGCGTGACCTTCCCCGTTGTGAATAAGGGTGCTGACGACACGCTGGACGTAACCTTCACCTTCACTATGTCCTAATCAAAATGCCGGTTACGGTCTCCAATACGGCGTCAACGCCCTACAAGTGGCAAACCGCCATGTTCGCTTGGAACTCCCTGCAGGGAGACCGAGAGACATGGCAGGAGGCCGCTGCACGGACGTTCATCGTCAACAACAATGACGACTTGGCGTTTGCCGATATGCAGACCGAGCGTTTCGGCAAAAGTGTGATGGAAATCTTGGCGGTGACAGACAATTTGCAAGATCGCTTTGGCAAGGCGGTCGGAGAATCGCTTTCTGTCGCCGACCAGGCACGCCCTGCCGCAAGGTATGTCCGCGCGCTGGCGGAAACACTTGGCGTTACCGATGCAGAGTCGTCACGAATTGGCTTGGCGCTGGCGGAGCTGCTAGGTGTCGCAGATGCACTACCTATTAAGCGCTCAGGCATGGCCATTAGGGAAGCGCTGGCCATTGTTGATACCTACATCGACAACATCGCTTTCCGGCTATCGATCTTGGAAAGCATTGGTTTCGCTGAGATCTGCGGGAAAAGAGAGGCGCGGAGAGGAAATAGCACTTTTGGCATTTCCGATTCGAGCGTGAATCGCTTTGGCCTCAATGAAACCGAGGCTTTAAATATCGCAGAGTCAGACGGTCTGAACTTCAAGAAAAGACTGGCCGAATCGATTGCGGTGTTAGAGCTAGCTAGTAAATATCCGCGCAAACCGATCTCTGAATCGATTGCGGTAATCGGCGGCAATGACACTCTGCGGTATGGCAAAAACGCCAGCGAGCAGATTGCAATTGCTGAACAGCAAGGGCGCAGCGTCCGATTCACTCGCACGTTTGCGGAGGTGATGCAAATCATCGAGCTGGGCGCGCGACGTTTTGGCACCAACAAGCAGGAAGCCTTTGCAATGTTGGAAGAATGGCGCCGCAAAGGCAATGCGACGGTTTCAGACATGCTGATCAGCGATCAGCTTAGCGAAGATCAGTTTATGGCCATTCTTGAAGATGGCTTTATCCCTGGTCTTGGCGGCTTCCGCGACTTCATACCAGGCGAATACGAGTATCAAAACGCCACCTTTAGGCTGGCATTTACATCGAATCAAGGCAGCTTGGCTCGAGTCAAAAAAATAGAAACGTCGGTCGATGTACCGGACATTATTGATCGCGGCACAGCGGTCATTACCAATGCAGGAATTGGACTTTATATCGCATTCAACAGGGTTTTCATGATCAAGCCTGAGATTGTCATTCGCGTGCAATCGGCAACAGGGGTCGTGATTCCTGAAATCAGCAACGACGACAAGTTCGGCTTCACCTTGAAGCTGAAAAATCCAAGTAACGGTCAATATGTGACAGGCACCGCCTCATGGGCTGCACATGGCTATTAGTCATTGGTGATTAAATGCAAAGTTATACCGAGATTACCGACAACACGGCGCTTGCGGCCAGTTTGAAACTACTGCTGGATAATGACAAAACCGCCATTTCACTGAACTCAGGCACAGCATTCCCGACTGCGAATTTGCAGCTGGGTATGCCCTGCTACCGGACGGACTTGAAGGCACTCTATATCCTCGAAGTCCTGTCACCGGTCACATGGACAAAAATCGCCGACTTCAACCTGAACGAAGTGGCGGTACTGGACTCTCGCACTCAAGCCACGACTCCGGACACCTACAACGATGCTCAGGTTCAGTTCCACCTGAAAAACAGCAGCGTAGCTGGGCTTGGCTCATCAGGCCTGGCGAAAATCATGGGTATCCGCGGCTGGGGTGACGCAACCGGTGGGCGAGCCTTCGAGCTTGGATTTGCCAATGATGGAACGCTTGCGTTGCGCAGTGGTAACGATGCCGCAGGTGGCTGGGGCAGTTGGGCAACCATGTGGACCACCGCCAACTTTAACCCGAGCAACTACCAGCCGGCGCTTGGCTTCACACCGGTTCAGCAAGGCGGTGGCGCAGGTCAAAACGCCAACAAAATTTATCTAGGGTGGAGTGGCTCAGCGCTTAAAGCGCAAGTGGACTCTTCTGATCTAGGTACGTTCTGGTTGAGCAGCAACTTCGACCCGAACACAAAGCTAGGCAAGAGCGGCGATACGCTCAGCGAGGTTTACAACAACGGTTGGTATCGCTCAAACGGTAACGTGGGCTGGTATTCGCAGAGCTATGGCGGCGGTATCTGGATGACCGACTCAACCTATGTTCGCGTATATGGCGGCAAGCAGTTCTACTGCGACAGCAGCATTGTGGCTGCAGGTAACGTGGTTGCCTACTCAGATGCCCGCCTAAAAACCAATGTCGCCAAGATTTCTGACCCTTGGAAGATCATCGATCAGATTGAAGGGGTGACATTTAACTGGCGCAAAGGCATCCACCGCACTCGCTTGAAAGCAGGGAAGCGAGACTATGGCGTGATCGCACAAAAGGTTAAGCGGGTGATGCCAGAGGCCATTGTGCGGACTAAGCCAAGCGATACCGAGCTCGACCGGACTGAATACATGGGCGTTGACTACACCAAGTTGGTTCCGGTGCTGATTGAGGCGGTGAAGTCGCTGAATGAGCGAGTTCGGACTCTTGAAGCGCGAGGTCAGTAATGCAGAGCTCGGGTCCAATCAGCCTGTACGACGTGTCCGCCCAGCTCGGGCGGGCGGGTCAGCAGACTTCATTCGGCGATGGTGACGTGCGCTCTCTGGCCAAAGCTCCTAGTGGCGCTTATGGCATGGATGCCTTCTACGGGAAACCTTTGCCGCCTTCTGGCTGCGGCCATAGCGTTTCTGGTAGTGGTGGTGTGAATCGCCAGGTCAGTGCATGGATTTCGGGCGGACACCCGAATTCATACGTCACTATCCGAGCCGAATACGCCAACGGCAATCAGTTCTCACTCGTTTCTAACGGGCCAATTGGCGTTTATCTGGACGGTGCCGGCAACTGGAGCGGCGCCATTTCTTCAATTTTCAGACTGAGCTACACGGCCAGCGAGTATTACACCCCTGCAAGCTATGGATATGTCGATGTTCGCATCGTCGCAACCGTAGAAGGGCGTTTTGGCGGCTATGTCGTAGCTTCTGGCTGGGCAAGGCAGTATTACTGATGCTTGAAATTCAAATCGTCAAAAAGGACATGGCGACTGGTCTATTGGAGGTGCGCTCAAATGACGGGCGCACCGTCATGATTGATTTTGTCGGCATGAAAGTGGCCTATCCGGAGTTGGACTTGATCGGCATGTTTGAGCGCACGATCGATATTCAGCGCCAAATGAGCCACCAGCAAGAGATCGCAGGCGTGCGTCGAGCCAATGCGCTCGATGAGCTCGCCAATCTTCAAGTGGGCGCCTCTTTGTATGGGTCGGTGACACAGGAAGAGCTGTATGACTATGCGGGCTCGAGAGAAGGGATGAGCCCGACGCTGGAAATCAACTACAGACAGGCTGTAGCGCAAATCAATGGGCAGCTAATGAGCATGATGAATGCCGAGCTATTCATGACCTTCATGGCGCAGTCGCTTTCTGTTTCTGACTTCCCGCTCGGTACATCAGAAGAGACCAAGGCAGATCTGATTCGGCATCAACAAGGAGCAAAGCTGCAGGTTGCCGCAGCCTTTGACCTCATTAGTAGTCAGAAGCGCCGCGTCGATGAGATGTACCGGCAGGGCGACGCGCAAGGGCTGGCCAGCTACCGCTTTCCGATGGTGGGATGATGAAACCGATTGTCACAATCATCTGCGTATCGCGGAACAACGCCCGCTTTCTCAAGCAGTTTGCCGAGTCTATCGCCAAACAGACCTTCCAAGATTGGAAGGTGCTTTTTATCGACGATTCGTCAGAGGATGAATCGGTAGAGGTGGTCAGAAAAGCACTCCCCGCAGATCGCTTGCAGATCATTGAGTCTGAGTCTCGGCTGGGTTATCCGGCGCTGATGGAAATGGCATGGAATATGGCCGACACAGAGCTGGTGTGCTTTTTGGATGGCGATGACTATTGGGCGAGCGAGCATTCGCTGCGCTACATGGTGGAAGGCTGCGAAGGTCACGATGCCTTCTTTGGGTCGGCAATCTTCTACATGCAGTCTGCCGGCTGTTATCTGCCCTGCAGCAGTCGATGCTGGGGCTTTAGTGACCCGTTCCCCTATATGTTCAGAACGGGTGATAGCCCATTTACGCTGTCGGCCATATTCCGCAAAAGCGTTATGCCCAAATGCTCTCCCTTTGTACGTCGGTTCAGTGCGGCTGATTACAGCCTCTTTCTCGAGTTCGCCCTACACGCTAGGAACGTCGCTTACTCAAAGCAGGTTATCGGCGTCTATCGGCGCCATGACACAAACATCACGCTGACGACGCATACCGGTGCTCGCTTCCTTCATCGGGCAGAGGAGTGCCGCTCAGGCCTGATCGAAACGTATGGGCGGGACTTTATTTTCAACCAGATCAAACACAGACAAGGTGATTTTCTATGATCGATCTGATCAAAATGACCGATGTAAAAGTCGGCAAAGTTAAAGGCCAGGCGCTGTGGCTGCAACAAGGCTTTCAAATTGACCAATACCTGATCTCCACCGAATCCGATCAGACGAACATGCCCGCCTGGGCAGACTGCTATTGCAGCTGGGGCATTGGTGGCTCGGGGAGGGCGGTTTACTTCAATGGGTTAAGCGTCAAAGGCGCCGGAAAGACGCCATTTGCCAATGAAAATGCGGGTACATACGGGACAGGCCTGCTGTCATTGAAAGACGCGGTAATCGAAGCGCTGTATCTGGAAATGCTCTATCGACTTTTCGGCCGAGGTATCCGCGTGAAGGGCTTTGCACTGCTTGAAAAGTCGGTACCAACTCACCCTGCGTTTTTCGAGTTGTCGCCAGAGCGCAAAGCTCAGGCGCTAGCCAAGCCGGAATTCGAGTTTGCCGACAATGCCGCACTGCTGGTCCGTGATTTTCCTCTGCGCATTAGCCACCTGAATCAGATCAACTATGAACAAGCGCCGACCTTTCTAGGTTATGAGCCCAGCGTTGATCGTTACTCAATGATTGAGGACTTGGTAAAGCGCACTCTGGCCAGCGTAGCGACGCTTTGGGCGCGAAGAATCAGCATTGGCGGCTCGCCTATTGATAACTTTGACGTGGCCGGCCAGATCTTCGACACGGGCTCAATGTCAGTAAAACCGGACTTCCGGAACACCTCGGCCTCAAGTATGGGTGTGGCATTTTGGGATGAGCTCCTCGAGGCCGGCAACCAGGCTGCGACTGTACTGCTGCAGCGCGCGGCGCCTTGGAAGAGTACCGCGGATTATTCGACTGGCTATCAGCGTATTCAGTCGCAAGTCGAATCGTGGGCTAAACAGGCGCGTGAACGAGCATCACTGCAGATCATCGGCCTGTCGGAAGCCGAAATTCAAAGCCTGTATGCCAAAAAACCGGTCGAGACCGCTGCTTTCACTGAAAAGTGGGTGGAGTGGCTAAAAACAGGTACCGAGTTGCTGGACTTTGGCGTATCGCGGGACGACTTCTATTTCAGCCAAGAATACGGTTGGCGCGACAGAATCCCTCTGATTGGCAATGATTTCAGAGCAATGGCGCTGGAATTGGCCAAAGGCAAATCGTCAGACGAGACACTCGCTGCACTCTGGTCGCCGCTATTTGCCGTGCTCAAAAAGAGCCAGGCGAGGGAGAAGGCTTGTGCCGCCATGAATCGGGACGTTTCGGCCGAGCTCCGTGGTGCGCCAGAAGTCATGACGATGCTGCGCAAGCTTCAACAATCTGGCCAATTAAATCAGTCATCGGTGACTGAGCTAATAGAGTCGAGACTGGCAATCTTCAACGAATCCATCGGGTACAAAGCATGAGCGAACTCGCAAACATCCTTTTTTGGCTGGCTGCAACCTCGATTGCAGCCGAAATCGCAGTCACTTTGGCGCTGATGCTGATCGTCTACTTCCGGAAGGAATCGGACCGACCAGCAGCCGGCGTCAAACTACCTAGCCAGATCGGCGTCATCCTGCCGGTTTACAACGAAGCGGCAGGACTGGAGGCTGCTTTCCGAAGCCTTAGCGAACAGAGCGTAATGCGCCACGGCGTAGAGCTGATCATCGCTGTAGTGGACGATGGCTCAAAAGACGGCTCAGACGTAATCATTGATCGCTGGCGCGATGAGCTCATTCACCGCGGCATTCGAGTGACTCATCATCGGAACCAGACCAACTCCGGAAACAAGGCTATTCCTCTGAATATCGGCCTTGCCATGCTGCCAAAAGACATTCCAGCGGTGGTTGTCATGGATGGCGATACGATCTTGAGTAAAAACGCCATTCTCAAGATGGCAACCAAGATGGCTGAGCGGCCAGAACTGGCCGGCGTATCTGGCGCGGTGATGATTCGTGAAGATCAGCGTCACACCTTCTTAGGCGCCTGCCAGCACCATGAGCATCAAGGAGGCTACCCATTGACCAAAACTGCAATGGGTCGCATTGGGCGTGTGCGAGTTATGTCAGGTGCGCTGTGTATGCACGCAGGCTGGGCTTTGCGCCGTTTAGGGGCATGGGACAAGGACTGGCTCGTGGAGGATGTTTGCTGGACGACGCTGGCAATCATGCAGGGTGGGAAGGTCGAATATTCTGCAGAGGCGTTCGCATGGACCGAGGCGCCTCAAAGCCTGAGCAGGCTGTGCAGACAACGACGCCGGTGGTCGCGCGGCAACGCAGAAGCCTTCAAGGTTTCAGTTGGTATCAACAAGGTGAAGGGCTTGCTGCTTTGGCTTCCCTGGCTGCCGCTAGTGTTTGCGCCGCTTTGGCGAGTTGCCGGCCTGCTTTCGCCGACACTAGCCCCTTGGGTGATCTTCCTGTTTTTCCTGCAGCTTGAAGGCCTGACAATGACCACCGTTCAAAACCTAAGCCTCAAAGAGCGCGTGAAAGGTATTGCGGCAACATGGACGGTCGAGCTCATTACCTTTGGCCACAGTCTGACCGGACTGATCGACGAGCTCATTGGCCGACGCAAGACATGGATGACTCGATGATGTATATTAACTCACCGCTTACTAACTATTAAAAAGGAGTAGATACCAATGACTACTACAGCAAGTTCAGGTAGCCAAAATTACAACGAACAGACGGCGATTGGGCGTATTTGGCAGCGGGCGCACCGCGTTGTGATCAACAACCCGTACAACCAAACGCCCATTCTGGAAATTTACGAAGAGAAGGCGGTTTCAATCAATGGTCAGACGATGACCCAGCCATTGCCAGGCGTGATCGTTGAGCCGGTAGCAGATATGAACGCCGAATTTGAGGTGATCGATGTGAGCACCGGCCGCTCGACCGGGGCGAAAATGAAGTATGCCGAGGTTTATACGGCACTGCACTCGCTGTACCTGCATTTGGCCAAACAGCGCGATGAGCAAGTGCAGAACGGCAATCAAGTTGCTCTGCCGACCGAGCCACCACTGAATCTCGAGGGCTAAGCGATATGCGAATGGCTTTGATATTCAGCCGGAACAATGGGCTGCATAGCAGAATCGTTCGGTTATTTACCCGCTCTGAGTGGAGTCATGTTGAGGTCTTGCTGATCAATTCAGAACTCATCATCGGGGCGGAGCCAGGCGAAGGCGTCATTGTGAATGATCTGGATAGAGAGCCGCCTGGTTCGACGGTGGCAGTGGGTGTCGTGATAGATCGCTTGGTGCCAAATCCAGAAAGGGCTACCGACTTTCTGATCGCTCAAATTGGAAAGAAATACGACTGGACCGGTTTGATTGGGTGGCTATTTAAAGGGCGAAATTGGCAAGAGCCAAACAAATGGTTTTGCTCGGAATTGGTCGCGGCAATGCTAATCGCTGGGGGTCATGAAATGAAGGTCAAAACTGGCTCAGTTTCACCCCAAGATCTATGGGACATGACCCGCTCACAGCCGCATTTTGTTGTGGCCAATAAGTAAGTCAGTGATGACTTGTACTCCCCTACCTGTGATCGGTACGATTTCAGGTAGGGAGGGTTTCTTTATGAAGGAATTTGGTTTGGATTGGTCTGCGGCCATTACGGCGATCAAAACATTCGGTGTGGCGATCTTGTTTGGTATGGCCGGCAGATTGCTATTTCACACCGAGCAGGTGAGAACCGGCAGACGCAAGCGATTCTTCTCAAAGCTATTGGCGCTGGAATTGGTCGTGGCAGTAGTAATGGGTATTTTCGCAAACGGCCTGTCGATTGTGGTTGGCATTGAGAATGAGCAGGTTAGAGCCGGCTTTATTTCTGCAATTGCCTATTTAGGCCCACAGGTGATTGAGCAAATGCTCAGCCGATTTACCGGAGGTCAGAAAAATGATTGATGGACTGATTAAGCTGCTGCGCGCGCTGCGCGATTTGGACGTGGCCACAGCATTCAATCGCGTTACCAGACCGGTACTGACGCTGATCATCTGCGTACTGTTCAACGTGATTTGCGCATGGGCAGCGATTACCGGAGCGATCTCGATCAAGGACTACGTGCAAACGGTCGGGCCAATGAACGGGGTAATTGTGGGGTTCTGGTTTGGCAGCCGGTCTCGGCCGGCTGAACCGGTTCAATCGAGCAAGGAGGGATGATGTTCGAGAAATTGAAAGCCTATGCCTGGCTAATAAAGATCGTGGCGGTTGCAGCAGCTATTGCGGCACTGGCCTTCATGATCGACCGGAATGCTAGGCAAGACGTGAACGAGCAATGGGAAAAGAAAGAGGCCCAAAAGCAGCTCAAAGAGATCATGAACGAAATCGCTGACCAGGCGATTGTTTTTCATGGCAATGACCGCATTGTAGCGAGCCTGGTTGCATCAGCCAGCGCCCGAGCAGAGCGTTTCGACCACATTAAGGAGATTCACCGTGAAATCAGCAAACCACAACGACTGCCGGCCAGCATTGCTTCCGCGGTCGCTATCGCTGCTGAGCCTGATGGCTGTGGCGATTATCTCAACCTTCGGACTGTCCGGCTGCTCAACGACGCCCTCCAAAACCGAGAGCCGCGTGATCGTGAGCGAAGCACTGAAAAAGCGCCCGAAGAGTGTTCAACCGTTTCCAGAGCAGCCGTTGAGGACAAACTCATCGAGCTCGCCAGCCAGTATCACGAACTAGCCGACAGTCAAAACGCACTGCTTGATGCAATTGAAATTAACGAAATCACACAATAGGGAGCGCTCCAAATGACAACCGTAGCATGGGACGGCAAAACCTTAGCTGCAGACCGTCAGGTGACTTATGGCAACCAGCGATTCGAGATTAAGAAGCTGTTTGTTATTGGGGATGGAAAGCTGCTGATGGCCGGTGCCGGCACAGCTGATGACCTCAAACTTTTCGCAAGCTGGCTTGAGGATTCGTTTGCCGATAACGAATTGCTGTTCGGCGGTGAAACGCCTGAGATCGACGATCTGCAGGCCATCGTGATCAATACGCAAACCGGCGAGAGCTACTTGTATGGCGAAAAGCTGGTACCGATCGAAATTAAAGCGCCTTTCGCAATTGGCTCAGGCGGTGATTTTGCAATGGCGGCAATGAAGCTTGGCAAATCAGCCAAAGAGGCGGTTGAGCTGGCCAGCGAGATCGATATTTTCTCGGGTTTCGGCGTTGATTACGTCGATGTTAATAAGTAACCATTGACTTAGGTGGATTATGGATAAAAAAGGTTCTTACCAGGTCGGCTTCGGCAACACGCCAGAAGGTGCGCGGCTGATCTCCGGCGTGCGAATGAAATTTCGTGATGAATTTGGCTGGGGGATGGCCGAGCTCGCAGATCGATACGATACCAGCGGCTCTACGGTTCAGCCGTTGATCGCAACAGATCGTGCCATTTTGAACACCGGCACCACGCCCAATGCAGTGTGCCAAATGCTGCTACCGGTGCAGTTTGCAGCGCCGGCTCAGATCGTTATTTCGGCTCAATTTGGTCAAGCCAACCCTGCTAACTGCGATGTGTCTTTCGAGCTAATCGACTCAGCAGGCCAAGTGTGCGTCGCGTTCCTTTTCCCTGGCGGCAGCACGGCAGCTCAATGCCGCGCGCTGAGCTTCAATAAAAACCGCTTCCCAGCGTGGGAAAACACCGGCACTTGGTACGCAATTAGTGATCGGGTGGCTGCTGGCCGACAATACATCATGCAGCTTTACCCTGACGAGGTTCGCTTTGCGCAGCGTGATACCAACTCGGCAGCAGGTCGCAACACCTTTGCCGTGCGCACGATGCGCATTCCGGACCCTGATGAGCAATTGATGCTGCGGATTCGCGCGGTAAATGGCCCGACGGCGCCGGCCTCTGCCACAGAGCTTCGTGTTTTTTCGATCAACATTACCGACATTAACGAAATGCCGGTCGATCTGACCAATACGGGCGGCGGCTCGCTTAGCGAATCGATTCCGATCTCGTTGGTTAGTGCGGTATCAGCAGTGTCCGCCATCCCACGTCCGGACTCTGGCGCGGGCGGCTACACCACATTCAGCCGTGCAATTACCGCAGCAACAACCAATCCAACGATTACGAAAAACTCGGCAACCAACTTGGGCGGTGGCGTGATCAACAACACCAGTGCCGCGGACGTTTACTTGAAGATTTACAACAAAGCCGCGGTGCCTACGGTGGGGACAGATCAACCCATCATGACGGTTCGCGTGAAGGCTAACGACTGCCTATCACTCGACGACTACGTACCAGCCTCCGGTATTCGTTTGCCATCTGGCCTCGCTTGGGCAATGACCGCAGCGGCGCCGCACACTGACACTACAGCCGTTGCGGCTGGGATTATCGTGGAGCTCTTCTATGTCTAATCAAGTCTCTTTTATTGCTTACGGGTACTCGGAGCAAACCCAACAGCATAACTCGAACGTATGGCAAGGCGCATACGACCCTGCTCAAGACCTTAAAGGCCGCGGCTATCCAGACTGGATTCCGGACAATTCGACCGCATTGGCGCCACCAAGCCCGACTGCGAAATTTGTAAACGGCCAGTGGAAGTAAGGCAGGCAGGAACCGAACAACTCAAAAACGTCGGCTGTCCGATCAACAAGCCGAGATAACACCAGATGAGTAGCAAAAAGAAGCCCGCCCGCGGAAATAGTCGGGAAACCCGTCAGAATCGCGCTGTAGCGCGTTCTCATCAGCTGGATGAGCAAACCCTTATCCCGCTCGTCGAGAAAGCGTCTAACGAGCCCCTGAGCGCTAAAACGATCACCCAGCGCAAGCTGATCAACTCACTACGTCATCAGCAGCTCACTTTCGCAGTCGGGCCGGCTGGTACGGGCAAAACCTATATTTGCGGCAGCGTTGCGGCAGACATGCTGCTCGATGGCCACGTCGATAAGATCATCATCACGCGCCCTGCCGTTGAGGCAGAAGAGCAGTTAGGCTTTTTGCCAGGCGAGAAAGAGGACAAGTACGCGCCCTATATTGCGCCATTCTTGGATGTGCTCAATGAGCGTCTTGGCAAAACTCGCGTCGAATACCTAATTAAACACGGTCGAATTGAAGCTTCCCCTTTTGCCTATATGCGCGGCAAAACATTCAAAAACGCGATTGTGATTCTGGATGAGGCTCAAAATGCGACACCAGGTCAAATGAAGTTATTTCTGACTCGAATTGGCGAAAATTGCCGTGTGGTTATTAACGGCGATGAATCGCAGGTTGATATTCGCGGAAAATCCGGACTAACCGATGCAATTGAAAAGATCAGCTATATCCCTAGCGTTTCGGTCATCCGTTTCCAGCGGCAAGATTGTGTCCGTTCCGGACTTGCTGGGGAAATTCTTCAAGCCTATGAACAAGCCGGAACAGTGTGATTAAACTGTAATCCGGAGTAGGAACGCTGAATTAGGCAGTAGTTGGGAATTTTTCAGCGTTCCAATATTATTTATATCTACTGTTAATAAGAATATATATATTGGAAATGGAGGCAGTTGGGAATGGAAAACATATCCCCTGCGGATTTCCTCGGAACCGCTTTTTATGGCTGTGATAAATCACTTCCGGAAATGGATTCGATTTACGCTGCCAGAACACTCAAAACCCGTTCTGTAGAGGCCGAGCTCTACGAAACCAAGTGGTTTGATTACCGCTTTCTACATCCGGTAATGGCAACCTACTGGTTCAATCACTGCTACATCATGGCTTACCGCCAATTCTTCGTCCGGACACGGTACGACTACAAGATGGCAGAGGTCAAAATGCCCTTGAAGGACGCGCTCGACCCGTTCGCCAACAAGCATACAACCAGCATCGTTCGCGCCCGTCAGCAGGCCGATAGACATGGCATTCCTTATGACTTCTTCTGCAACTCAATCATGCGTATTGCAGAAGAGCAATGCTGGGAACGTCACCCGCTGCCGGCTCAGCTTTACAGCGACGATATTGGCGAGGCAATGGGTGAGGATTGGAAGAAACACCAGTCCGCGGCCATGCGAGACCCCGTTGACCCACGCTACCACGCAAGCCAATTCTGCGGGAATGAGCATCAGCTGGCGTATATCGACTATCAGCTGACTCGATACGGCCACGATTCATACCCTCACCAGGTCGCTATTGGCCAGCGGATTATCGATGGCCGACTGCCGGAATCGATCGTCAGAGATCGCCTGGGTGGCGATTATGTTTATCGGGCTTTGGAGTATGCCAACACACTTTTCCCATCAAACGCTTGCAATAATCAGTCATCGCTGACTTATAATTGCGAACTTCAACAGGAGAACAGTCTATGAGCGAAACCGCAGAGGTTGAAAGCATTTATGCTGCGGCATTAGAGCGCGCTGCAGCTGCGCACACTAGCTCAGAGCCGAGCATGGTTTTTGAGCCAAATGAATCGTATGGCGCTCACGAAGAAGAAGGCTTTGATGAAGCGTTCCAGACCAAAGTAGCGGCGTTGCTGCTGCGTGACGCGACATTCTTGGCTCGGACGGAAGGCTTAATTTCCAGCAAGCATTTTGACGATGTGGCGCACTCCATTGTCGTCGGTCTCGTACTGGAGCACTACAGCTACTACCGGCAGCATCCGGATATGGCGACCTTTGTGACCATCTTCAAAAAGGCGGTTGCCGAGAAGCGCATCCCCGAAGATCTGCGGCCAGCCATCACCGAGACGGTGAAGAAGCTCTACCAGAAAACCGACATTTCCAACCGTGACTTCGTGATTGATCAGGTCGCGCAATTCGCCAAAGCGCAGGCCCTCGCCCAAGCGGTGCTCAAGGTCGCTGATTTGGTGGATAAGCGCAAGTTCAAGGACGTGGCCAAGATCATGCAGGACGCGCTGGACGTGGGCGCGAATGACGACATTGCTGCGTATGACTTTTGGGAAGAGATCAACGCCCGAAGCAAGCAGCGCGCCGCCGAGTTGGCTGGTGTGACCGTCGTTAAGGGCATCTCTACCGGCTTCCGTCAAATCGACGAGCTGCTCTACCGCAAGGGGTGGGGTCGGAAAGAGCTCTCGATGTATATGGGTGCAGCCAAGTCGGGTAAGACAACCGCCCTCATCAACTCCGCAATCGGCGCCTCGCTGGCCGGCTTCAACGTCATGTACGTGTCGCTCGAGGTGGCTTGTGATGTGATTGCGGCGCGTTCAGACGCGAATATCTCCGGCAAGACAATGCGCGAGCTGGTGCAAGAGTTCGAGAAGGTTGAGTCGGCAATCTCAGGCACGGCAGCCCGAGCTGGACGGTTCGTGATGCACGAATTCCCTGCTCGCCAGTTCAAACCGGCAGATCTGCGGCGTCTGGTTAATCGTCATCGCCAAAAAGGCATCGTTTTTGACCTGGTAATCGTCGATTACGCCGACTTGATGGCGCCAGATCATCGCTCTGACGACGCGCACGAAAATACGACCGAGATTTACACCTCGCTCCGTGCGATTGCTCAAGAGGAAAACATTGCCGTACTGACTGCAACGCAGGCTAACCGAGAAGGCGCTAAAGCTGGCGTGATCAAGGATATTCACGTTGCCGACGACTACGAAAAAATCCGTATTTGTGACGTGGTGATCTCGATCAACTACACGGACGAAGAACGTGCGCGCGGCGAGTGCCGGCTGTTCTTTGCTGCCCAGCGTAACCAAGAAGGTGGCTTTGCAGTGCGCGTGAAGCAAGATCTGGCGCGCATGAAGTTCATCACCAGTGTTCTCGGCATTGAGCCGGCATGATCGACGACCCTGAGTTGAGCCGCGTGTTAGCTCGCATGATTGCGAGCTCACGCAATCCAGAATTACTGCGGAAAGGGCTTACCAGATGCGAGAAGAATCTGACTGGCAAGAGCTCTTCGGAGAGCTCGACATTGAACATTACCTTGAAACAGAGGGTGTTCGGTACCGGAGGACGTTCGGCGCCAAAGGTACTCAACTAAACATGCGCGAATGTCCGGTATGCGGGGGTAAGGGCTGGAAGGTCTACATCAACGCAGAAACGGGCTTGGGCAACTGCTTTCACGGTTCATGCGGACAGACCTTCAACAAAGGGTCATTAGTCCGCGCGCTGATGAGCAGTGAAGGTTCGGAAGTATCGTGGTTTGAGGTACGAAAACAGATCGAGCAATTTCTGGCGCGCAATGGTTGGCGCCCGAAACGCAAGCCAAGCAAGGAAAAGCTCAGCAATGGCCGCGTATCACTGCCGGCCAATGTCTCGATTCCCTACAAGGAGAACAATCTGCCATACCTCAAAGCACGAGGTATTTCATCCTCAGTCGCAAAGGCATTTGACCTGCGCTTTTGCGCTAAAGGCTATTACAGCTACAGCTTTGACGGCATGACGATCAGGCAGGATTACTCGAATCGAGTGCTGATTCCGGTCTATGACCTCGAAGGTGTGATGGTGAACTTTCAGGGGCGGGACATTACTGGCGCGGCCAACGAGAAGTACCTTTTTCCACCAGGCCTCGCCGGCACCGGTCGGTTTCTCTACAACGGGCATCGGGCCAGAGGGGCGCGGACATTGCTGGTCGGTGAAGGTGCGTTCGACACGATTGCATTGGAAATGGCCATCGCTGGCCAGCAGGACTTCCGGAGCGTTGCTGCCGTCGGCACATTCGGCAAGCACCTTTCGGGCGTCCTCAATCCGGATGCCGAGTTCAAGCTGCCGGACGACCAGTGCCAGGTATCCGAGCTGATCAAGCTGAAAGCCGAAGGGCTGGAAGAGTTGGTTTTCATGTGGGACGGAGAGCGCAAGGCGCGCAACGATGCGGTGAAAGCCGGCCTGTTCTTGCGGCGCCTGGGCTTCAAGTGCCGGCTCGGGGTTCTGCCGGACGACAAAGACCCCAACGAAGTAGCACCAGAAGTCATCCGTGAAGCCTATTGGCGCGCGGAACAGATTGACCCGATTCGCGTTGCGAAGTGGAAAGCGGCAAAGCTGATCTAGCCTGAACCAGCCGGACTGCAGCGTAGAAAATAAAAGGAACTGAACGAAACTACAAAGGTATGTCACGAATGAATAACTATCATTTTTCCGACTATCCAAGCGCTAACGTGGGTGACAACGCCCACTACATGCACTGCCCTACTCTGCAAAATCAGCAGGGCTATGCGGTTTGCTGTCACAAGGTCAGCAAGCATTACGAGGGCAAGTTGCCATCAATCTACAACGACTGCGCAGCGGCTATCGAAAAGAACACCTGCCGAGCAAAGCAGATGATGGATGAAGAGCGCGGCGCTGGTTACAAGGCCATCTACTTCGTTTCGCGCGCAGCCATCAAGGCCGAAGAGGAAGCGAGACAGGCGGAGAGAAAACAGGTGACGGTGTGGGGCGCCAAGCCCGCCAGCCGCTTCGCCCTCCCTTCTGCCAAACCGGTTTTGGCCCAATCCAAGAAGGACTCAGCGGTAAAAGCCCCAGAAACGCGCTCAGAGCTCGCGGTTTCGGATATGTACTCAGCAGTCGTCAGCGAGCTAGCGAAGCAAGATAGCCCCGTTTCTGCGTCAAAAACAGCTATTCCGGATGCGAAACCGGACTTCAACAAGTGGGAAGCGTTGGGTGAGAACTTCCCTGTCATTAAACCCGTTGTGCCAGCTCCCAACCTGCTCAACATCATTTGAGACAATATCGATGAACGAAAGAGACCCGCTCGCCGACTATGTTGACGACCTGAGCTCGGCCGATGTGTTGACGCTCTTGAACGAAATGAAGGGCGCTCGCAATACCGAGATCCGTCAAACCATCCTGATTCATAACGAAACGCCGATGGTCCAAAAGGTCATGCGACTTGCCTATGACCCGAAAATCACGTTTGGCGTGAAGCCTCCAAAGATTGAGCCAAATGAAGCTGGTCGGCATTTTAATGAATCGACCTTTGAATTGTTCGATCGCCTGGCAAGCCGGGAGCTCACCGGGAATGCAGCCAAATTGGCAGTGCTTAACGAAATGCAAGCCCTCGATACCTCATCAGCAGAGGTCTTTGGCCGCATCTTGAAAAAAGACCTACGCTGCGGCCTGACCGAAATGACCGTATGGGAGGCAATGCCGCATCTGTACTCGCTCTTCCGCTGCCAGCTGGCGCACCCGTTCGAGGAAAAGCGCTTTGTGGTTGGCCGGCGCTACATTGTGGAGCCAAAACTCGATGGTGTGCGTGTACTGGCGCTGGTCCGGCTCAAGGGTCAATCGGATATGTCCGTCACCTTCTGCTCGCGCGAAGGCAATGAGTTTCCGGCCTACGACTTCATGAAGGACGACCTGGCAATGCTGGTCGCTCAATTCCTGATGGATGCCGAAGCCAATAGCGTGTTCAAGGGTGGTGTCGTGATCGACGGGGAAATGATCTCGGGCGGATTCAACAAGACGGTATCCGATGCCCGCAAGGGTACTGATCAAGCTGTCGATTCCAAGTTCTGCGTTTTCGACATTCTGCCGCTCGATGCCTTTGAAGGCGCCGACTTCAAGAATCCAGTCTGCGATATGACGCTGGAGCGTCGGCAAATCTTCGTGGCACGTCTTGCAGATCTGGCCAGGCAGCCTAGTCAAAAAGCACCAGTGCTCAAGATGCCTTGTTCCAAGGTCGGTAGCGTGGATGAGGTTCATCGCTTATTCGAGCAATACTTGGCCAAAGGTCTTGAAGGCGCAATGCTCAAAGACATTGATGCGCCGTACTGCAAGAAACGGGTGTACGAATGGATGAAGCTCAAAGCCGAAAACAGTGATGAGTTCCGCGTGGTCGGCGCCTACTTCGGTGAAGAGGGTAAAGATTTTTGGGACACATTAGGCGGCTTGATCGTACAGGGTAAAAACGGGGTATTTACCGACTGCGGTGGTGGCTTCAAGACCGTTCCGCAGGCTGGCCACATGACTCGATCTGAGTTCAATGATGCTCTCATCCGTGATTTCGCCAAGCTTGGGTACCGGTATGACGCTGAGCATAACCGGCGTATTCAGGTCAGTCTCGAGACCATCGAAGAGGAAATGAAAGAGCGTGAATTTGAGGTATTAGGCCGGATTGTCGAGTGCGAATACCACGAGCTGACGCCCGATGGGGCAATGCGTCACCCGCGCTTTAAGCGCTTCCGCGATAACGTGAAACATGGGGTACAGGAGTAAACGATGAACCAAACCGCAACAGACACCAACGACAATAAGGCAGCGACCATAGCAAGACTGAAACAGACTATGCCTTGGAAACACCAGGTATTCAGCAATGGGCTGATCAAGGTGCTCGATAAGCATGGAAATGAGGTGATGCTGATCGATATTTTGACCTATCTTGAGGTATCCACCCTGAAATTGGCCAACTCATAGCATTGGTTCTAATTACTACAGTGGTTATTTAGTAATTAAGGGTTAAAAAGGTTAAAAGGTTAGAGGGGCTGAGCGATCAGCCCTTTTTCCTTTTCGATTCATCGTGTTGAACGTGATACTTAAAGTGTTTTTTATACCTCTGGTCACGTAATTTCATACCTCAAAGCACGTAATAAAATACCCCAAGTCACGTCTGTCATACCTCTCGTCACGGTACCCTGTACTCCAAGTCACGATAGGCCATACCTCCGGACACGATATTGCATACCTCAAGTCACGATATGACCGTCACAAAAGAGCCCTTCTGTGGACAAATAGCAATAAGCTATATATATCAATCGTCTAACACCACATTCTAAAGTGATACATCAAACGGGGGAGTGGTTTCGATGTAGTCACTACACAGCTAAATGCGCGGGATTCATACCTCAAAGCACGATAAATCCCGCCCTCAAATACTCCAAAGCACGTTAGAGGCCATACCTCAAAGCACGATAGGCTCTCTAAATGAAAATGGGCAGATTTTCGCCTGCCCATTTGTACCTCAAAGCACGATAAAAGGAAGAGAGCGGCATACCTCAAAGCACGCTAGTCTCTTCGGCCTCATACCTCAAAGCACGATACTGTGCGAACGAGGAAGCGACCGGATAATCGATCACTTTTTCGGCGTTTGGTCCTTCAATTTTCGACGGACGCTGATCTCGTACTGGCCATCAGGTTTACGCTCGATGCTGTGATCGGCGAGGAAGTCGATCTGTTTCAGCTCATCCAGCGCACGAATGACCTTATTCCGGAACCGTGACGTATTGGTGTCGTTGCTATCGACCAGGCGGTAGATAAGGGAAACTGGATGCGGAAAGGGTGATCGATGCGTTGAGTAATACAGATACATCTGACGAGCAACGCTGCCCAGCTCCAAGAAGTTATCCCAATTGAGCAGGGCAAACTGATCAGCGCGGAACAGCAGGTAAACCTCTTCCTCGAGCCAGATCTTCCATTTAGAGCGTCGGATAGCGTCTTTAATCTGATTCCTGTCGAGCTCTTCATAATTTGGCTCGAGTAGCTTCCCGCCTTCATCGAACGTGTCGAAGGCCGGCTCATTCTCAGCCTCATGGCTGATGCCATCACCAAACTCGTACTTCCGAATCATATTGAAGTCGAGGCTCTTGGATTCGCTGACGCCATCAAACTTGGGCGAGTGAACGGTCAAGGAGGCGCGGCGAAGGCGTTTGATACACGCACGCAGCCGGCGATAGCTTTTGCCATCGTTACCCCATTTCAGATCGTGCAGCAGTTGCCAGCCTGTTACCTCGAAGGGTTCACGCAAGTCTTGGCCGGAAGCTTGTGCGAGCCGAAGAATGGAGTACCAAACCAGCTGGTCATCATCGTCGCGCAACTCTTCTCCCGAGAAAAGAATGCGGTGGTTGCCGGCAGTAAATACAACTGAGTCGTCGTAGCGTTGGCGAGGTTCTTTGTTGTTGCGTACTTTGAAGAGCGCGGCGCGGCCGAACTCATTAGGTGCTACAGCATACTTCTCGCCAAAAAGCGGGAGCTGTTTCGGGCCTTTTGAGCGCGCACTCTCTCCCATTTGCCGTACACGGTCGGCAATTGTCTCGATCTTATGAGGCAGCTCAGAGCTGCCTTTTTTGTCGTCTTTCTGGCTCATAAATTAAACAGGGCGGTCTGCACCGCCCTTATCGTGATTTGAGGTACGGTTACAGCTTGTTCGCAATTTCTTCTTCTGTGTAGCCAAGCTCAAGCAGCTTATCATGCACGGCCTTCATTGCGGCTTGGACCACAAACTTTTCGATACCCAGGCGCTCGCCGTTCTTGCCAAGAATGACGTTATCCTTGGTCACAAAGCGCAGCATGGCGTGCTCTGCAGGTGTAAAGACGACAAAAGTGCGGGTAAAAGGCTTGGTTGTATCAATGTAACGCAGCCAGGGAATGTCCTTGGCTGGTTGAGCCGCCTGAACTGGTACTTGATTGGCGACAGGTGCTTGCTCTACCCAGCCGCTTTCGTGCGCTCGCTTGAGCACCTCTTCAACATCGACCGGTTTGGCTGCGGCCGCTGGCGCTTGGCCAGGCATACTCATTGGTGGCAGTGTCTTTTTGCCGCTCATAGTCCGATTTCCTCCAGAAAGGCAACGAGTTCTTTGACGGCTTTTGCGTCTTTGACTTCTGCCGGTACCTCGACAATCCCCATCGAGAACAGCGCTGCGTCAGAGTAGGCTACGCGGTTATGAATGATGGTCTCGGCCAGATTCAGTTGCGGGAAGTTATGTGTGATGAATTCAATGGCGCGATCAATCCGGTTACGCAGGAACGGGTTGGTCGGCGCGCAGTTCAGTACCGCATGGACATTGATCGCGTTACCTTCGCCACGAATGATGTTCACATCATTGACCAGGCTGGCGGTCTTTTTCAAAGCCCATGTTTCAAACAAACCGACTTCGGTTGGCGCAATCATCGTGTCGCAGACCAGCATCGTTTCACGCAACTCAACCGAGTCACGGCCACCGGCATCGACAACGACAAATTGGAACTGCTCAGCCAAGCCTAGCAGATCGCGGGCGATCTTTTTCTCGCCTTGGATGATGTAGCAGGGAATGTGTGGCTCAACGCCCGCGGCGGCGCGCTGCTCAATGAAGGTGTTGGTGGTTGGCTGTGTATCTGTATCGACAATGACGACTTGAAAGCCTTTCTGCTTCAAGTAGGCCGCAGTGTTCACTGCCAGCGTGCTTTTACCCACGCCACCTTTCTCAGTGCCGACGAGAATGATGTGTCCTCGTTGAGTCATGACGGTTCCCTTAGTTCGGTGTGTTTATAGGTGTTGCTGAATTAGACCACGAATAGATGAGGGTTTGAAGTTCTTTCTATCTATCCCCTTCCCTTTCTTTCTGGCTTTCTATCTATCTATCTTGCTAAGATAGTATCTATTGATGAAAAATCAGCCATAAAATTATTCCAAGCGTGCAAAGACACGTTTCATGGCTGAAAAACCACCCTAACCTGTTGGTGAAATAGCCATTCACTACACTTGTTACTACACCGAACCAGTCAAACCTAGTAAATTCGCGGTATTGCGACGGTTTAAGAAACCGTCGTAAAAACGGAGCGCACGCCATGTCACTATTTAGGAAGAAAAACAGCCGGTATTGGTACTACCAGTTCAATCTGAACGGGGTTACTTATTCGCGCAGCACACGGACAGATGATCATCGCAAAGCGCTGGTGATCGAGGCTCAGGCCAAGCTCACTGCAGAAATGGAGCAAAGCCAGGGCGTGATGAAGGGCAAGCGCAATTCCTTGTCCGACCAGATGCGGACTTTGAAGCTGGGCGATGCGATTGCGCGGTATATGGATGAGCACGGCGGACACCTAAGATCGTATCGAGACGTGCAGCGCCGGCTTGATTATTGGTATCGGGAGCTCGGCGAGGCTCGATACTTGCGTGACATTGTTCAGGTGGACATCAACAATTACCGGATTCGCCGCGCGAAAGAAGGTGTGCAGCCGGCCACGGTCAATCGAGAGTTGGCCGTGTTCCGTGCATTCCTCAATTATGCGAAGGCAGAATGGAACGCCATCGACAGCGTGCCAAGCTTCCGACTGCTCCGAGAGGAAAACCAGAGAACCCGGGTGGTGACGCTGGAAGAGGAAGAAATGATCATGGCCGAGCTCGCGCCAAATCAGGACGTGTATGACTTCATGATGTTCCTGTTCGATACGGGCGCGCGGGTCGGGGAGGCGCTAAGCCTGGTCAAAAGCAAGCTCCACTTCGCCAGCGGGAAAAATGGTGCAATCGAGTTCGTCGCCAGAACAACCAAGACAAGTAAAACGCGCTTCGTTCCAATGACTCCGCGGGTTAGAGAAATGCTATTACGGCGTGTGGCCAAATTGGAGCTGGAAGGCGTGACAAATAAGGAGTCGATCTGGTGGTATAAAAAGGTCGATAATCCGCTTTCTGCAAGCACACTCCGGTATCGCACCGAAGCGGTATTTAAGGGATTGGAGATTAAAGGCGTGGGAGCGGAGAAACTGGTAAGACACTCTCTGCGACACTCAATGGCTTCTCGATTGAGCGGTGCAAGCGTTTCCCCATTGATTGTGGCCATGATGCTCGGCCATTCTTCATTCCAAATGACTCAGCATTACACGCACGGCAATATAAATATTATGGATGCCGCAATTGACAACATTATCAAAAAGTAGAAATAGCGAAGGGGGCAAACGCCCCCTTCATTCCTAAATATTCGTCACTTCCACCAGAAAGGCTCACGATTCTTCGGCTTCGTCTTGCGCTACTTGAGCCATTGAATTAACAAGATTTTTCAGGGCCGCAGCGGTAGCTGGGTGGGTCGGGTCAAATTTCAGCGCCTTTCCATTTGAAAGTGCTTTCAATTCGGAATAGATTGCCTCTGCATCTTGGGAGAGGGTTGGACTTCTGAGGATATTTTCGCCATATATTTCTTTCAAGGCGTCCATAATTCCGGAGTAACGATCTTGGTCTTTCAATACCAATTCTAGGAAGTACGCAGGGTCAGCTCCGAGAGCTTTTGCCAATGCCATTACACGGCTTGGCGGCACTTTTGTCGCGCCTTTCTTGAGCATATTGATTATGTTCGGTTTAGAGAATCCCGCCTGCCTGGCAATATCTGCCTGGGATATTTCCCCTCCCGAAATGGTTGTCAGTTCATTGATTCGTTTCTCAATAAACTTTGCAACCTCATTATCACTTTCATAACTGCTAAGCGGTCTAGCCATATCGATTCCTCAATCCTACCTAAGATAGTTAGTTAGTTGTGACTTAGGTATTAAACATAGTTAATGCGTTCTGAATAAACGCACTGCTATTCTAGTAAATAATAAGTAAGCAGTGAAGTGTCTTATGCGGGATTCATAGATTCCCGTCAAATATGAGCACAAACCCAGCTCCAAAACTTCAAAATAAGCGTTCTCTTATCAATGGCTCTCGCAACTTGAGTATTTCGGCAGGTTGCAAAAGCCTTCACGTCCCCATAGTAGAGACTTCACAATACAAATAGAAGCAATATAAGTCACTGTTGACAAACTACATGACGGACGGTAAATAAGTCACCGCTGATCAAACAACACAAGGAACCGAACATGACGAGAGCATTTCCCCTTACAGAACAAGTATCTTTGCTGCGAGAAGCGATCACAACCATTACCCAAATCCTAGCGGGTCAGAATGTGCGCGTGAGAATGCGTGGTTCAAAAGCTTACGTAGAGTATGACAAAGTTACATTCCTGCCTCGCATCGTGAACCTTCCGGAACTCCCTGAGAACCCGAGTGAAGAGCTCGTTGAGGCGACACAAGGCTTTATCGATCATGAGGTTGGACACATTTTGCACACCGACCCGAAAGCGATCAAGAAGGCAAAATCATCAAGTAGTTTGGTTGGCCAACTACATAACATCATTGAGGATACCTTTGTTGAGCGCTGCCAAATGCGCCGATTCAAAGGTTCTCAGTACAACATCCGTAAGGTGTCGGAATACTTCATTGCCCGTATCAATCGGCCAAAAATTGAAGAACTCAAAGCCAACGGAGCTAGTCAGCGCGAGCTTTTCAACTACTTGATCGTGCCTGCAATCCGAGCTTTGGCGGGGCAGGACGTGTTTATCCGGTACATGGAAGAGGATGACAAGTGGGCGCTGATTCCTGATTACGCCAAGATTCTTCGTGCCTTTGACGGCCAATACAAGAAAGTGCGCGATAGCTGGGACGGTTTGAAGCTTGCGGAAGCACTTGCGGCTGCTCTAACCCCTCCGGAATTGGAAAAACCAACTCCCGAGCCGAACGATTCTCCGGAAGAGCCAAATGATGAAGAGAAAGGCGCTCCAGAGGAAATTCCAGAGCTGGAGCCTTCCGATGAGCCTGAGTTGGAGAGTGAAGAGCCTCCCTCTGAGTCCGAACCCGAGTCCGAACCCGAGTCCGAACCCGAGTCCGAA
>NZ_AUCN01000019.1:1669-198594 GCF_000429785.1 Chitinibacter tainanensis DSM 15459 | reverse complement strand
CCTTCCCATCCCGAACAGGACAGTGAAACGCCTCAGCGCCGATGATAGTGCGGGTTCCCGTGTGAAAGTAGGTCATTGCCAGACTCCCCTAAAGAAGCCCAGCTCAGAAGAGCTGGGCTTTTTGCTTTGGGCCGCGGAAGTGGAAGAGCGCAGAACAGAAGCAAAGCGAAGCCCAACACAACACCCACGACAGACAGCAGCACCGCGAACCGGCCGTGCCCAAGCTTGCGGCGCAAACCCAACCCCCAAAACAAAGCCCAGCGTAGCTGGGCTTTGTTCATTCAGGCATGGAATACAGTAATCGTGGCTGATGTGAATGGATTTTTAGTGGGGGTATATCTCTTAGGCTATTAATATGTATGGTCTATGGGGGGGTACCCAGCCTAGTATTCATCTCGGTTAATTTCAAACCTTAGAGCAATATTTAGCTCGTCCGTGCTTTTTGCAGATTACGTGGCGTGTCGATCACATTTCCGCGTTGCAACGCGCAATGATAGGCCAGTAGCTGCAGTGCAATCACATAGGTGATCGGGCTGAGGCTACCTAAGCCGGTTGGCATGTGGATAACATGAAAACGCTCGCTGGAGGCAAGATTGCCATCGCTTAACACAAAGATCTCGCCGTGATTGCTGCGGATTTCGTGCAGATTGCTTAGCATGCGCTCGGCGTGTTCATTCCAGGGCAGGCAGGCAATGACCGGTAGTTCTTCATCGATGAGCGTAATTGGGCCGTGTTTGAGCTCGCCAACGGCATGGCCAGTGGGTTGCTTATCAGTAAATGTGCATCACTCAATGCTGAAAATAAAGCGTTGTATCTTTGATTCTTGCTGCTCTGTTAATTGTATGAATTGCCAACCTGAGCGAATTGATTTAAGTCCATTCGTGAGCAATTGCTCTGATTGGGAGGCGAGGCAAAGGCTGCAACAAATAAAGCCGATGCCGGGTAGTTCAATCCGACACTGTGTGAGTACATCACCGATCGCGAGATCTAGTTCGGGGTAAAACCCAAGAAAGCCCACACCACTTAAGCTAATGTCAGATATGCGGACATCAATCGGGTCTGTTGCGGTTTGCAAAATACAGCGTGCATTGATTTGCTGAGGGATCTTGGCTCGATATAGGTTGCGACGTTGAGAATCAAGAGTCATTAGAAAAGCAGCTCTTTGATTTCACCGAGAGGCTGTGCACCGGCTTCGTCTGTGTTGCCGCCACCACTCAAGCCTAATTCACTGTTGGTGTTGGGGAATTCTTGCAAATAGTACTCAGAAATTGGTCCGCGCTCAGTTTCTGTCGTCTTGGTGATGATGCCTTCCGGAACCGGGCGGGTTAGCTCAGGAGTGGCATTTAACGCGCTGCTCATGAAGTTTACCCAGACTGGCAAAGCGGCAGCTCCACCAGTTTCTCTTGCCCCAAGACTGCGAGGTTGATCGAAGCCAATCCAGGTAATTGCAACCAACTTCGGGCTATAGCCAGCAAACCAAGCATCAAAAGCATCATTGGTGGTGCCGGTTTTACCCGCAAGATCGTTACGCCCTAAGGCCTTGGCTTTGGTTGCCGTGCCCATTTTAATAACATCACCCATCATGCTGGACATGATAAAGGCATTGCGTGGATCGAGTGTACGAGGTGCGTTTTGACCTGCGATTTCTGGTTGGGTTTTGGCAAGAATTTTACCGCGACTGTCTTCAATCCGATCAATGAAATAAGACCGCACCCGAAAACCGGTATTAGCAAAGACGGCGTAGCCTTCTGCCATTTGTAAGGGCGTGACACTACCTGCACCAAGCGCCATGGTAAGGTAGGCTGGGTGATTTTTTGGGGGGAAGCCAAAGCGAGTAATGTGCTGTTGAGCATAGTCTGGCCCAATGGCTTGCAAAATTCGAATAGAGACTAAGTTCTTGGAAAGGGTTAACGCTTTCCGTACCGACATCATGCCGGAAAAAGACCCATCATAGTTTTTAGGTTCCCAGCGCTGACCGTTGGCATCTGATTGATCGATGACGAGTGGTGCATCATTAATTTGCGTGGAAGGGGTTACGCCACGCTCAAGCGCGGCAGAGTAAATAAATGGCTTAAAGCTAGAGCCTGGCTGGCGCCATGCCTGAGTAACGTGGTTAAAATTATTGCGATTAAAATCAAAGCCGCCGACCAACGCGGTTATTGCGCCGTTGTCAGGGTTGAGCGCCACCATTGCGCCTTCAACTTGTGGTAACTGTGCAATCGTCCAGCCTTGGGCACTTGCGCGCACGCGAATGATCGCGCCGGGTCGTATCCGATTGGCTGGCGGGGCTTTCTCGGATAGCGCTGATCTAGCAAATTTGAGACCGTCGCCCTTTATGGAGATACGCTCTTCACCCTTGATGTAGGCTGTTACTTCTTTGCTGGAAACGGAGATTGCAACTGCAACTTTTAATTCATCAGCATCTTTAGTGTTGGCAAGGGCTTCATCTAGCAGGTCTTCTGATCCCGACTTGAGCAAGTTAGTGTCGACAAACCCTTCAGGGCCGCGATACCCGTGTCTCGTGTCATAGTCGATCAGGCCCGTGCGTAAGGCATCATAGGCAGCTTGCTGTTGTTGGCTATTGATCGTGGTGTAAACCTGAAAACCATCGGTGTACGCTGAGTCTTTATATTTCTCATGAATCATTTGCCTTACCATTTCGGCAACGTATTCTGCGTGAATTGGATAGGCATTACTACCACGCTGCACTTGGATTTCGGCCACTTTTGCGACTTCATATTCCGCAGTCGTGATCATTTGTAATTCGTGCATGCGGCGTAGCACGTAAAGTTGACGTAGCTTTGCTCGTTTAGGGTTAACGACAGGGTTGTACGCTGAAGGTGCTTTCGGTAGACCCGCCAGCATTGCAAATTGGGCGATACTGAGTTGATTCAGCGGCTTGCCGTAGTATGTTTGAGCTGCCGAAGCAAACCCGTAAGCGCGCTGTCCTAGGTAAATTTGGTTGATATAAAGCTCAAGAATTTGATCTTTTGAAAGATTGTGTTCAATTTTGAACGATAATAGTGCTTCGTTGAACTTTCTTGATATTGTCTTTTCGTTGGATAAATAGAAATTTCTAGCTACCTGCATCGTGATAGTGCTGGCGCCAGATCTCGCTTGGCCGGAGATTAAATTACCTGCAATTGCACGAACTACACCTAAATAATCGATGCCGCCATGTTGATAAAATCGCTCATCTTCCGCGGCCAGAAGTGCATTGATCATTTGCTTGGGAACCTGATCAATTGGCGTGAAAGCTCTGCGTTCCTCGCCAAATTCACCGATTAATACCTTATCTTGAGTGTAGATGCGTAAGGGGACCTTAGGCTTGTAGTCCGTGAGGGCCTCCAAGGATGGGAGCTTGGGGTATGTTACTGTAATCGCCATCACAACGAGCGCAGCTGCAAGCAGGGATAATCCGCCAGCTACGGCCAACAAGCTTAAAAATATTTTCTTGATCATTGCGATAACGAGTATTTGTTTATAGAGTTGGTTTTAAGCGTAATGTACTGCGAATACCTGTTTGTTGCAAAAAGCATCTTCCGCAGAATGTGAGCTTTACACTTAGTTAGCCCCACTGCTAGCATTTTTTGCATGATATAAAAGAGGATTATTGCGTTGAACCTCGATTTCTTAAAGCCATCAGCTCCCCCGCTTGTCGGGGTGGACATCAGTGCCTCTGCGGTCAAGATGGTAGAGCTGAGCCAGACGGGGCGCAATTTTAGCCTAGATCGCTATGTGATTGAGCCTTTGCCCAAAGATGCTGTAACGGATAGCAACATCACTAA
Source organism: Chitinibacter tainanensis DSM 15459 (assembly GCF_000429785.1). Taxonomy (GTDB): domain Bacteria; phylum Pseudomonadota; class Gammaproteobacteria; order Burkholderiales; family Chitinibacteraceae; genus Chitinibacter; species Chitinibacter tainanensis. The sequence goes on along the minus strand of NZ_AUCN01000019.1, from coordinate 194,806 downwards.
TCCAGAGGCTGTTGCGGAGGCTGTGCAGCGTGCTTGGAAACAACTAGGTAGCAAGGTAAAGAACGTTGCTGTGGCTTTGCCTGCATCGGCAGTTATTACCAAGAAGATCCTTGTTGCTTCAGGAATGAGTGAGCGGGATCTTGAGATGCAGGTCGAAACGGAGGCGAATCAGTACATTCCGTTTTCTTTGGATGAAGTGAATTTAGATTTTCAGGTGCTCGGTCCTGCACCTAACAATCCTGACGAAGATGAAGTACTCATCGCTGCCGCAAAAAAGACTAAGGTAGAAGAGCGAGTCGCAGCCATCGAAGACGCGGGGCTTAAGGCTGTGGTACTGGATGTTGAGTCTTATGCAACTCAAGCCGCTTTTGAGTTAATGCGTCCGCAACTGCCTAATGGTGGTGAAAATCAAATTGTGGCGGTGGTGGATATTGGCGCCACAGCCATGCACATGAATATCTTCAAAGATGGGCAATCGATTTATAGCCGAGATCAAGGCTACGCGGGTAACCAGTTAACCCAAGAGATTCAGCGTAAATTCAATATGTCATCTGAAGAAGCTGAATCTGCCAAGCGTCAAGGTGGCTTGCCAGATAATTATGAGCCTGATGTGCTCCAGCCCTTCATGGATACGATGGCATTAGAGATCTCTCGCTCTTTGCAGTTCTTCTATACATCAAGCAATTACACGACAGTTGATCATATTTTACTGGCCGGTGGGTGTAGCGTGATTCATGGCTTGGATGAGGCAGTTTCCAGCCGCACTCAGGTGGCAAGTACTATGCGGGCCAATCCCTTCTTTAGTATGTCTACTGGCAAGGTTCGTGGTAAACAGATTCAATTAGATGCGCCTTCGCTCCTGATCGCGTGTGGTTTGGCTATGCGGAGGTTTGATCCTGCATGATACGTATTAACTTACTTCCTCATCGCGAGGAAAAAAGACTGGCAAGGCAACGGCGTTATGTTGCATTGCTCGGTTTCTCATTCGTTGCGGCTTGTTCGATCGTTCTCGCGGGTTACCTCTTGTTAGCAACTAAGATAGAGGCCCAGAATGAGCGGAATCAATTTCTGACGGCTGAAAATGCGAAACTCGACAAAGAGATCGCAGAAATCGAAAAGCTAAAGTCAGAGAAGCAGGCGCTTCTGGATCGCAAACAGATTGTTGAACGCTTACAATCCAATCGAACTGAAACCGTTCACATTATGGATCAATTGACACGGCAGGTTCCTGAAGGCGTGTACTTAAAAGATGTTAAGCAAGTGGGAGAGCAACTGACCTTGAATGGCTTGGCCCAATCAAATGCTCGGGTTTCCACTTTGATGCGTAACGTCAATGATTCTCCGGTGTTCGAACAGCCGTTGTTGATTGAAACCAAAGCGGCAAGTGTTGGAAATCAGCGTCTATCTGAATTTACATTGAACATTAAGGTTACCCGTGCTTCTTTGGACGCATCCATGGTCGCGTCAAAACCTGCGGTTGCTAGGGGGCAATAATGGCTGTTACGTTAGACGATTTCAAAAATCTAGATCCCAAAGACGCTGGCAACTGGCCGATAGTCGTTCAGCTGACTTCTGCGGTTGTCTTAGTAACAGTCGTTGTTGCTGCGGGCGTATTTTATTTTTGGCAGCCACAATTTGATGAGCTGGATGCTGGTGTTCAGCAAGAAGAGCAGCTGAAGCAGCAATATCTCGAAAAAAAGAAAAAGGCGATTAATCTTGAAGCGTATCGCCAACAATTGCTAGAGATCCAACAGGCATTTGGAGCATTGCTTAAGCAGCTACCCAATAAGTCTGAAATGGAAACATTGCTGACCGAAATTAATCAAGCAGGCGTTGGGCGCGGCTTGATGTTTGAATTGTTCAAGCCCGGCTCTGAACTAAAAACCGCAGAGTTTGCAGAAATGCCAATCAACATTAAGGTTACTGGCTCGTATCACGATCTCTCTGCATTCGTGAGTGATGTTGCGCAGCTGTCGCGAATTGTTACTCTTGGTGATATTAAACTTTCAGTGCCTAAAGACCCTAGCCTTTTATCTATGGAAGCAACGATTAAAACCTATCGTGCGCTTGATGAGGCGGAGCAACAGGCAATTCGTCAGGCTGAAATTGAAGCCCGTAAAAAGAATCGGCAATAAGAGGGCGATAACATGCTAAGACTTAAAACTATCGCCCTATTGCTTCCCTTCTGCACTCTGCTTAGTGGTTGTTTTTCTGAAGAAAATGCAGATTTGAAAGTTTGGATGCAAGAGCAAACTGAGGGATTGCGTGGTCGGGTGGAGCCGTTGCCGGAGGTTAAGCCGTATCAGCCCTTCGCCTATGAAGCATTTTCTCTGCCTGATCCATTTCGGCCAAGTAAAATGGAGCTGGCAAAGAAAGCTGGTACGGGTGGTATCGCTCCAAACACTAATCGTCCTAAAGAAGTGCTTGAAAACTACGATCTGGAAAAGTTAAGAATGGTTGGCACCTTGCAACAAGGCAAAACTATTCAGGCTCTGGTGAAGGCTCCGGATGGTAATCTTTACCGAGTAAAAACGGGAAGCTACATGGGGCAGGATTTTGGTATGGTTACCAAGGTAACTGAAACCGAAATTACCCTAAAAGAAATTGTTGAAGATAGTGGTGGGGATTGGGTTGAGCGCACCACAACCTTGGGTCTGGATGACGCGGAGCAAAAAAAATGACTTTAACTAGAATTCTCGGTGGTTTCGCGAAGGTTGCGCTGCTGTTGTGGGCTCCGCTTGCATTTGCTGCTGAGGCTGCAAATATTACTGGTATTGAAGTGAGTAATGTCAGTGCAGAAAAGCAGATTGTTAAGGTGATGTTTAGTGGTACACCTCCTGCTGCCACCAGCTTCTCAGTCAATACACCTCCCCGCATAGCGTTTGACTTTGCCAATACAGCAAATCAAGCGGGCAAAAGCTCTGTGCAGGTTAACGGCGCCGCCTTGCGCCTGATTAATATTGCCGAAGGTACTGGCCGAACACGACTGGTATTTAATTTGCAAAAACCAGCAGCCTATGAAACAAAAGTTGATGGCAATGCTTTGCTAATTTCTGTTGATGGGGCAGCTGGTGCCACTACGGCAAAAGATGCAGCACCAGTGAGAGCGGGCACTCAATTTGCCGAATCAAAAGCAACGGGCAAGCGCGAAGGTATTCAGGATATTGACTTTCGCCGCGGCTCATCGGGCGAGGGTAAAGTGATTATTGATTTATCCAGCTCAAATGTCGGCATTGATATTCGCCAACAAGGCAAAAAACTACTGGTTGAATTTTCCAAAGTGGGTTTGCCCAAAACGTTGGAGCGTAGTTTGGATGTGGCGGACTTCGGTACCCCGATCCAGCGTGTAGATACCTTTAGCCAGGGCGATACAGTGAAAATGCTGATTGAGCCAAAAGGTACTTGGGAGTATTCGGCCTATCAAACTGAAAATCGCTTTGTTGTTGAGGTACGCGATACCAGTGACGCTAAAAAATCAGCGCAGAGCAAGCCAAACTACAAAGGTGAGAAACTCTCACTGAACTTCCAGAACGTTGAGATTCGCACTGTGCTGCAGGTGATTGCGGAATTCACCGGCATGAACATTATCACTAGCGATACGGTGAATGGTGCACTCACTCTGCGACTTAAAGATGTGCCTTGGGATCAAGCTCTGGATATTATCTTGCAAGCCAAAGGTCTGGATCAGCGCAAATCTGGCAACGTCATGTGGATTGCACCACGTGATGAGCTAGCATCTAAAGAGAAGCAAGAGCTGGAAGCTAAAAAGCAAATTGCTGAGCTCGAGCCAACTCGTACAGAATATTTCTCACTGAAATATACCAAAGCCGATGAGATGAAAACGGTACTTACCGACGATAAGCAGAAACTGTTGTCGCCGCGTGGTAGTGCTGTCATTGTGCCGCGTACTAACCAAGTGATCGTGCAGGATATTCCATCCAAACTGGAGCAGATTCGTGAATTGATTGCGAAGACGGATATCCCTGTGCGTCAAGTTATGATTGAAGCGCGTATCGTAGAGGCCGAAGATGGCTTTAGCCGCAACTTGGGCGTGAAGTTTCATGGCCTGTACATGAAGAATGATTATGGCGCGGCAGGTGGCTTGACGACTAAAGACTACAAAACAAGCAGTGGTACAACTTATCCGGGCCCTGCCTTGGCTGGGAATACACCGCAAGTTAGCTTACCAGCGGCAGCGATTGGTGGTTTCAATCCAGCTTCGATCGCCATGATGGTAGCGGGTTCTGATGGCTTGCTCGGTTTGGAGCTGAGTGCACTGGAACAAGATGGCAAAGGTAAGATTGTTTCTAGCCCGCGCCTAGTTACTGCAGATCAAGTCGAAGCTGTGATTGAAGATGGTCAAGAGATTCCTTACTCTGAGTCATCCCAAAATGGTGCATCGACTGTGTCCTTCAAGAAGGCAACCCTGTCTTTGAAAGTGACGCCTCAAATCACGCCTGATGGTAATGTATTCATGGATGTCGCCGTGAATAAAGACAGCCGCGGTGAAAATACCCTGAGCGGTCCAGCCATCAATACCAAGCAAATCAAGACTAAGGTTTTGGTGGAGAATGGCGGTACGGTTGTTATCGGTGGTATCTACATCGAAGATACGACCAACACCGTAACTCAGGTGCCAATGTTGGGCGATATTCCTGTAGTGGGCAATCTCTTCAAAAATCGTGCACAAAGTACTCAAAAGCGTGAGTTACTGATCTTCCTGACCCCACGGGTGCTACAGTCAGATCTGACGCTGCGCTAATTATTGAGTAGGCGGTGTAGATCATCGCCTAGCAGCAGCGATTCAAGTAAAATGCCTGGTATGAAAATGCCAGGCAATTTTTTTTTAGTCGGCCTCATGGGGGCTGGCAAAACAACCGTGGGGCGAGCCTTAGCAAAGGCGAGTGGCAAAACTTTTCATGATTCTGATCATGAAATCGAGGCTAGAACCGGTGCCCGTATCCCGACGATCTTCGAACTTGAAGGCGAGGTGGGTTTTCGTGCGCGCGAGGCTGAGGCGATTGCTGAACTCACCCAGCTACAGAATATCGTGCTGGCCACCGGCGGTGGTGCGGTACTCAATCCGGATAACCGGGCATGTCTGCGGCGCAATGGTTATGTGATTTACCTCTGCGCATCGCCTGAAGAACTATATCAACGCACCTGCCACGATAAAAACCGGCCTTTACTGCAGACCGCCGATCCAAAAGCACGCTTAGCCGAGCTGTTTGCTATCCGTGATCCTCTTTATCGTGAAGTGGCCGATCTGGTTATCGATACTAGCAACCAAAGTGTCAATTCACTGCTGCAACTACTGATTAAAGAACTGGAAAAGAACCAATGACCCACATTGTGCCGGTAGACATTGCTCACGCCCCGTACAACATCCATATTGGTCGTGGATTGCTCGCCCAAGCCGAATTGATTGTGGCTCAGCTTGCGCAGCCGCGGGTGGCGATTGTTAGCAATGAGACTGTTGCGCCATTGTATTTGCCGCAGTTAAAACAAGTGCTAGAGGCCAAGGGCGTCACTGTACAGGCCATCATTCTTCCCGATGGTGAGCAATACAAAACTTGGGAATCGCTAAATCAAATTATGGATGCGCTACTCACCGAGCGTGCGGAGCGGAAAACCACCCTAATCGCGCTTGGTGGTGGGGTGATTGGCGATATGACGGGTTTTGCCGCTGCAATTTATCAGCGCGGCATCCCCTTCATTCAAATTCCGACCACCTTGCTCGCGCAGGTTGATTCTTCCGTGGGTGGCAAGACGGCGATCAATCATCCGCTGGGTAAAAACATGATTGGCGCTTTTTATCAGCCCAAGCTTGTGTTGGCCGATTTGGACACTTTAAGCACCTTGCCGGATCGCGAATTTAGCGCCGGCATGGCCGAGGTAATTAAGTACGCGTTTATTGATGACCCTGAGTTTTTGCTCTGGCTTGAGGCGAATATCCAGGGCGTGATGGCGCGGCAGGACGATCTCTTGGCTTATGCGATCGAACGCTGCTGTTTGAATAAAGCGCGAATTGTCGCCGCTGATGAAAAAGAAACCGGCCAGCGGGCACTACTGAATCTCGGCCATACCTTTGGGCATGCTATTGAAGCGGGCTTAGGCTATGGCGCTTGGTTGCATGGTGAAGCGGTTGCCGCAGGGATGGTGTTGGCTGCACATGCTTCGCAAGCGCTGGGGCAGTTGGCGGCCGCAGATGTGGCCCGCGTGACAAACCTACTCTTGGCTGCCGGTTTACCAGTGGTGGCCCCTGATCTTGGCGCCGCGCGCTATAAGGCGCTAATGGCGCAAGATAAGAAAGTAGATGCTGGCAAGATCAAATTCATTCTGCTGCGCCAGCTGGGTGAGGCTTATATTGGTGAGCTGCCAGAATCTGTAATTGATGCCGCGTTGGCAGCGGGCTGCGCAGCTAAATAATCGGCTAGTGAAATCGCTAAAGCGGCTTTGGCCTTGTCGAGCGGCAAGGTCAGGCCGCTTTTTTCTTCGGTGCTGAGCGGGCTAACGATCAGCTCGAATACCTGATCCAGCCCGATATTGGCTGCGCTTCCAGCCAAAAACCATTGCCCATCGCGGTTGGATTCCACCCAGCCTTTTTCGGCCATTTGGTCGAGGAGGTTTTGCGTCGCATCGACCCCTAATCCCACCCGTTTGCGCAGCTCATCGATGTGCAGAATATAAGAATTCGTATGCGCCTTGGCTAACTCGGCCAAAATACTCATCGCTTGCTCAAAGCGCGTGCCATGGTGCTGGCTCCATTGCCAACCATCATTGTGCCAGTACGAAAGCGTCGCAGAAATCACTGCACCCGTCAGCACGATCACCCAGCAGACATACAGCCACAACAAAAAGATCGGAAAGCTGGCGAACGCACCATAGACAAGTTTGTAAGTACCAAATTGTTTTAAGTAGAGGGCAAACAGCCATTTCATGACCTCCAGCAGTGCTGTGGTGATCAGTGCCGCAGTCGTGGCGTGATGGCGCGGTACGAAGCAATTGGGCAGGGCCATGTACAGCAGCGTGAGCGAACAGAACACCAAGAGTGGCGGACCGATTTTGATCAAGCTGAAATCAAAACCGCTGGCAAAGCCGCCGGCCTGATTCGAAATCCAATTGGTGAGTGAAAGGCTTAAGCCGATCAATAATGGCGCCAGGGTTAGGGTGGCCCAGTAGGTTAGCGTGCGCGGCAATAGCTTACGTTGCCGGCGGACGCGCCAAATGTCGTTCACTGATTTCTCAATCGTGGTCATCAACAGGATTGCAGTGGCCAGCAAACCAATCATCCCGAAGGCCGTGAGGCGATCGGCGTTGTCGGCAAATTGCCGCATATACACACCCACGACCTTGCCGGCGGCATCGGGCACCAGATTGGAAATGATAAAGCCACGAAAACGGCTACTCAGCCCGCTGAACATCGGAAAGGCCGAGATCACCGTCAGTGCAATCGTAAATAGCGGTACCAGGGCCAGTAGGCTGGTGTAGGTAAGGCTGCCCGCGGTATTCAGGCAGCGATCAGCCACTAGGCGCTGGCCAACAAAGCGGCTAAAACCCAAAACTCGGCGCCACAGGGGCAGGGGGCTGGAAGCAGTCATCATCACTTTATACCGACAGAATCCCTTTATAATACCGCAAACTTTCTATGAGCCCGATCATGAGCGATATTCTGGTCTTGTATTACTCCACGCATGGTGCCACGCGGCAAATGGCGCAGCTGATTGCCCGTGGTATCGATAGCGTGCCGGGCATGCAGGCGCGTTTGCGTACCGTGCCCCGCATTTCTACCGTCTGTGAAGCCACAGAGTCGGCTATTCCCGCGGCTGGGGCGCCTTATGTGGAGCTCGCCGATTTACAAGAATGCGTCGGTATTGCCGTGGGTAGCCCAACCCGGTTTGGCAATATGGCTGCGCCGATGAAGTATTTTTGGGATTCCACCATCTCCGAATGGCTGCAAGGCACCTTGATTGGCAAGCCCGCCTCGGTGTTTACCAGCTCGGGCACCTTGCATGGCGGTAATGAATCAACCTTGCTCACAATGATGTTGCCGCTGTTACACCACGGCATGTTGATCGTTGGTACGCCTTATTCTGAAAGCGCCTTACTCTCGACCACCACCGGCGGCACCCCTTATGGCCCTAGTCATTGGGCGGGTACGGATTCCAGCCAGCCAATCTCCGAGGCGGAGCGCCAACTGTGTATTGCGCAGGGCAAGCGGCTGGCCGAAGTGGCTCGCCAGCTGATGCAGGGGGCGGCATGAGTTTATCACCCAAGCAGTTGCCTATCTGGCAGTGGCTCACGGTAGCTTGTGTACTGGCCATGGTATTGCTCACCATGCTATGGGAGCTATGGCTTTCACCGCTATACCCCGGGGGGTCATGGTTGGCGGCGAAGGCGCTGATTATGTTGCTGCCACTGCGCGGGCTTTTGCATGGCCGGCGTTACACCTTTCAGTGGTACACCATGTTTGTGCTGCTGTGGTTGCTGGAAGGAATTATGCGGGCGTATGCCGAGCAAGGGCTGGGCCAGATTTTGGCGCTGTTGCAGGTGGTGTTGGCCGTGGTGAGTTATGCGAGCGCTAACTTGTACGCCAAATATTCGCGCCCAAGTCTATTGGCGCAGTATGCCGAGCAGCAATCTGCCGCCTGAGCATATTAAATCGATGCAAATAAAAGCCCCGCCGATCAGGCGGGGCTTTGTTTTTGCGGTGGGCGACCTAGGGCTGGCTCGGGTCAAGTCAGCTTTGAGTGTGAAACGGCAGGCTTATGGCCTTGGTTTCGCGAAATGATCGGGTACATCATTTCGTTCCCGTTGTGGCAAACCTGTGGGGCGTAGCCCTTAAACTGGTTGCGGGTGCACGCGCTCGGCGTTGTTATTGATTTTATTCAGCGCAGAAATATAGGCTTTCGCGCTGGCAACAATAATGTCGGTATCCGCGCCTTGGCCATTCACGATCCGGCCATCTTTGGCCAGACGCACCGTAACTTCACCTTGGCTGTCGGTGCCGGCGGTGATGGCATTCACTGAATACAACTGCAATTCGGCGCCGCTGTTGATCAGCGATTCGATGGCTTTGAAGGTTGCATCCACCGTGCCATCGCCATGCGCCAAGGCGCGACGCTCTTGGCCCGCCTCGGTCATCACCAGCTCAGCCTGCGGTGTTTCACCGGTTTCTGAAACCACTTTCAGCGACACCAGTTTGAAGTGCTCTTGCTCGATCGAGATCAGCTCGTCCGATACCAGAGCATGCAAATCTTCGTCGAAAATTTCGCGCTTTTTATCCGCCAATTCTTTAAAGCGCGCAAAGGCGGCGTTCAGTGCTTCTTCGCTGGCGATCTCGATGCCCAATTCCTGCAGCTTGGTGCGGAAGGCATTGCGGCCCGACAATTTGCCCAGTGTGAGGCGGTTGGTGCTCCAGCCCACTGATTCGGCGCTCATGATTTCGTAGGTTTCGCGATGTTTCAGCACGCCATCTTGGTGAATGCCGGATTCATGCGCAAACGCATTGGCGCCGACAATCGCTTTGTTCGGTTGCACCGGATAGCCGGTGATGGTGGAAACCAATTTACTGGTCGGCACAATTTGCGTAGTGTCGATGCGGGTTTCCACGCCGAAGATGTCTTTGCGGGTGCGGGTGGCCATCACGATTTCTTCCATCGCAGCATTGCCGGCGCGCTCGCCCAGACCGTTAATCGTACATTCCACTTGGCGTGCACCACCCAAGACGGCAGCCAGTGAATTGGCAACCGCCATGCCCAAATCATTGTGACAGTGCGCTGACCAGATCACTTTATCGCCACCCGGAGTTTTCGCGATCAGCTCGCGGAAAAACGCTTCGGTTTTTTGTGGTACGGCATAGCCCACGGTATCCGGTACGTTCAAGGTGGTGGCGCCGGCTTCGATTACGGCGCCAAAAATACGGGCCAGAAAGTCGATGTCCGAGCGCAATGCGTCTTCTGCGGAAAACTCCACATCCGTGGTGTATTCGCGGGCAATTTTCACCGCGTTAACGGCGGCCTCAACCACTTGATCCGGTTCCATGCGCAATTTGTGCTGCATGTGAATCGGGCTGGTGGCAATAAAGGTATGAATCCGGCCGCGTTTGGCATCTTTGATGGCTTCACCGGCCGCGCGCACATCCCGCTCGTTGGCGCGAGCGAGCGAACAGACGGTGCTGTTTTCTATAATGCCGGCGATGGTTTTGATGGCATCAAAATCACCGGGGCTGGCGGCGGCAAAGCCGGCTTCAATCACATCCACGCCCAGTTTTTCCAGCTGGCGAGCAATCCGGATTTTTTCTTCTTTGGTCATTGAGGCGCCGGGCGACTGTTCGCCATCGCGCAAGGTGGTGTCAAAAATAACCAAACGGGTATTGCTCATGGTGTGCTCCTGTTGACTGAATGAGGCAGCGGGTGTGCTGCGCATATAGTGCTGGATATTCAAAGTGCGGCCTTGGCGGGTAGCCAATTGAGCCAGCTTGTCCACTTGGGTGAGGGGCAAGCTGCCGCGTTCACGCCATTTATAAATTGCAGCGCGGGACACCGGGTCATCCGGAAACATGGCATTCAGGGCTTCGGCCAGGTTGCTCGGGCCGCCGAAATCGGCGATTAGACGTTCAATGTCCAATGACATGGGGTTTTTCTCCGCGTTGATGAGTTCAGAATACGGCTTGTTTGACATTGAGTCAAATTTTTTGCGCAAAAAAATGGCGCCAATGTGATTTTGGCGCCACGGTATTCGACTTTTAAATTAATAATTAGACATTATGTCTGATTTTGCTTGGTACGGGGCTTGATGATAAAGCGCCATAACCAGTACAGATAGCCCGAGGCTGCGTAGCAAATGAAGAAACTAAACAACACCAGCGCCGGGCGTGAGGCGCCGATCACCAGCACGAGGGTGGCAATCAGCAGCGACATGAACGGTACTGTTTTGCGCATATGTAGCTCTTTAAAGCTCCAAAAGGGCACATTCGATACCATGGTCAGGCCGGCAAACAGTGTAAATAGCAGTGCGGCATACGGCATGAGCTCGGCCAGATGCAGCAAATCATCGTGGTATTCGATATTGATCCACACCAGCCCTGCCACCAGGGCCGCCGCCGCCGGGCTAGGTAGGCCTTGAAAGAAACGTTTGTCGACCACCTGAATGTTGGTATTGAAGCGGGCTAGGCGCAGCGCCGCACCGGCACAGTAGATAAAGGCAACCGCCCAGCCGAATTTGCCAAAGGGTGAGAGTGCCCATTCATACATTACTAGCGCTGGCGCCACGCCAAACGACACCATGTCGGATAGGCTATCGAATTGTGCGCCAAATTCGGATTGGGTGTGCGTCATGCGGGCTACGCGCCCATCCAGGCCATCAAGAATCATGGCGGCGAAAATCGCCAACGCGGCTTGCTCAAATTTGCCGTTCATCGCCTGCACGATGGCATAAAAGCCACCAAACAAAGCAGCCAGCGTGAATAAATTGGGAAGCAGGTAAATACTTTGGCGGCGCAGATTCAGCGCGGGTTTCTGTTGCATTGCTCTAACCTCGGCGGTCGGCCTACTAGCGGGATGGTCGATTGTAACCGAGCCGCAGGCGGGCTGACAGGGTTTGTCTGCGTGGGGCGGGGTGGCTGCGGTATAATTGCCGCTTTGATTGATAGAGGCCGTTGCGGCTAAGGGGCTGTGGTGTCAGATCGTTTGTTTGTTGCGCTTCAACACGTTTTACCCAAACGTCTCCTCACCGAGTTGCTGGGTAATCTGGCCGGTCGGCAGGCAGGTAGCCTGACCACGCAAGTGATCAAGTCGTTTGTCGCCAAGTATCAGGTCAACATGGCGGAAGCGGCCAATCCCGATCCCGCCAGCTACGCCACTTTCAACGAATTCTTTACCCGGCCACTCAAAGTCGGCGCCCGGCCGATAGCCGCTGCGCCGCTGGTGTGTCCGGTGGATGGCGCGATTAGCCAGCTGGGCAAAATCGAGCAAGAACAGATTTTTCAGGCCAAGGGCAAGCATTTCACCGCCACGGCCTTGCTCGGCGGCGATGCTGCGCTGGCCGCGCCGTTTCGCGATGGCCAGTTTGCCACCATTTATCTCAGCCCCAAGGATTATCACCGTATTCATATGCCCTGCCGTGGGCGGCTGACCGAAATGATTTATGTGCCCGGCGAGCTGTATTCGGTTAATCCGGCGACCGCCCGTGGCGTCGATGCGCTGTTCGCGCGCAATGAGCGTGTGGTGTGCATGTTTGATTCCGAATTCGGATCGTTTGCGCTGGTGCTGGTGGGGGCCACCATCGTGGGCAGTATGGCCACCGTCTGGCATGGCGTGGTGAATCCGCCACGGGCCAATGCGGTATGGCGCAAGAGCTATCTCGACCAGCAAATCGTGCTGGAAAAAGGCGAAGAAATGGGGCGTTTCCTGCTTGGCTCGACCGTCGTGTTGCTCTTTCAGCCGGGCACGCCAGCCTTCGCGCCCGACTGGGTGGCTGCGCGGCCAGTACGCTTGGGCGAAATGATGGCGGCATAAGGGGTATTTGCCGCAGTGTAATATGTGTGGTGCTTTCTGGGGCTATACTGGTTTGGGTATATTGATCTGATCCTGGAGAACACCACATGCGCCGCATTCTCGTTGCCGTCTGTTGCTGGCTGGGCTTGGCCACCACGGCAATGGCGCTGCCCAGCAGCTTGCGCGTGTGCTGGGAAGAGGGTGAAAAGCCGCCGTATCTGATGATTGAAGATAACGGCGCGGTGCGCGGGATTGCCGTCGAGATGCTCACTGACATCCTCTGGCATGCCGGCATCCGCCCCGAACACGTGATCCGCCCGTGGCGCCGCTGCCTAGCGGAGCTAGAAGCCGGGCAGGTCGATCTGGTGCCCAATGCGTCTTACCGCAGCGACCGCGCGCAATACGCACTCTATAGTGATGCGCTCTACGAAACCCATCTGGCACTGTTTTACCGTAAAGACCGTTTTCGCATTCCGCCCCGAGTTACCGACCGCGATAGTATGCAAGGCTTTCGTCTAGGGGGGGTGCTGGGCTTTAACTATGACCAGTATCAGGGCCTGGTGCGCATCGACACCAGCGCGCGCGACCGCGAAATGTTGCTGCGTATGCTGCAGGCCGGGCGGTTTCATTTAGCGCTGGAGCAGGTCGAAGTGGTGCGGATGATGGCGCAGCAAGGCTTGCTGGATTGGCGCGAGCTCGCCTATGTGCCCGACCCGATTGTGCCCACGCGCGCATTTCATGTGTTGATCAGCAAACGTCTGGCTGAGGCGGTGCCGGTGAAGGCGGTGATAGATCGCGGGATTGAACGCTTGCAGCGCAGCGGGCAATGGCAGCGAATTCATGATCGCTATCTAGGGGTATTGGCGGCCACTAATTAATTGATTTGGCTTTGGCGGCAATACTTGGGTGGGTATGTGTCGCTCTGTAGTGCTAGTGGCCAGTCTTGAGTCCAGACCATAATCTTTCGATATAAAAAAACCGGCATTGAGCCGGTTTTTTTATTGACCACTATTTTAGCGAGCGAAACGCGATTGGGCGAGGCGCTAGCGGCGTCGTGTACGTAAAGTACACGAGCTGCGCAGCAACAAAGCCCACTCGCGTTGCAGCTGCTAAAAATTAGTTTTTGGTTTGGTCAACGATCTTGTTCGCTTGAATCCAAGGCATCATCGCGCGCAGTTTGCCGCCTACTACCTCGATGCCGTGCGCTGCGTTGTTGCGACGCGCTGCAGTCATTGAAGCGTAGTTAGTTTGGCCTTCCAAGATGAATTGCTTAGCGTATTCACCAGTTTGGATGTCTTTCAGCGCTTGACGCATGGCTTTGCGCGATTCTTCGTTGATCACGCGTGGGCCAGTTACGTATTCGCCGTATTCAGCGTTGTTAGAGATCGAGTAGTTCATGTTCGCGATACCGCCTTCGAACATCAAGTCAACGATCAATTTCAATTCGTGCAAGCACTCGAAGTACGCCATTTCTGGTGCGTAGCCGGCTTCAACCAGGGTTTCGAAGCCCATTTTCACCAGTTCAACCGCGCCACCACACAGTACGGCTTGTTCGCCGAACAGGTCAGTTTCAGTTTCGTCTTTGAAGGTGGTTTCGATGATACCAGTGCGGCCGCCGCCCACGCCCCAAGCGTAAGAAAGAGCTACGTCTTTGGCTTTGCCAGTCGCGTCTTGGAAGATCGCGATCAGGTCAGGCACGCCGCCGCCGCGTACGAATTCTGAACGTACAGTGTGGCCTGGTGCTTTCGGCGCGATCATGATCACGTCGAGGTCTTTGCGTGGCACAACTTGGTTGTAGTGAATCGCGAAGCCGTGTGCGAAGGCCAGAGTTGCGCCTTGCTTGATGTTTGGCTCGATTTCTTCTTTGTACAGTTTTGACTGGAATTCGTCCGGAGTCAGGATCATTACTACGTCAGCGCCGGCCACTGCAGTTTTAACGTCGGTAACTTTCAGGCCGTGAGCTTCAGCTTTTTTTACAGTGGCTGAGCCAGCGCGCAGACCAACAGTCACATCAACGCCTGAATCTTTCAGGTTGCAAGCGTGGGCGTGGCCTTGTGAGCCGTAACCGATGATGGCTACTTTCTTGCCTTTGATGATTTCTGGGTTGGTGTCTTTATCGTAGTAAACGTTCAATGCCATGATGATGCTTCCTTTGCTTAGTATTGATAATGCTTGTCAGTGTTAAACCCAAAGTTCCCGCGCCTCGTTGCTTTGTCTGGCGTGAAAACTTGTGGTTGGCTGCTTATGGGTATTGCTCTGCAGGTCTTGCCTGTGGTGCTCTACAGGCATATACCCTGCTTATAGTTTTAGAATGCGTTCGCCGCGGCCGATGCCGGAGGCGCCGGTGCGTACGGTTTCCAGAATCACCGACTGATCCAGCGCCTTGATAAAGGCGTCGAGTTTTTCACCCGTGCCGGTCAATTCGATGGTGTAGCTTTTTTCGGTGACATCAATGATGCGGCCGCGGAAGATATCCGCCATCCGTTTCATTTCTTCGCGATCTTTGCCGGTGGCGCGTACTTTGATCAGCATCAGTTCGCGCTCGATGTGATCGGCCTCGTTCAGGTCGATCACTTTCACCACCTCGATCAGCTTGTTGAGCTGCTTGGTGATTTGCTCGATCACATCTTCCGAGCCATGGGTAACAATCGTCATCCGGCTCATGGTGGGATCTTCGGTGGTTTGCACCGTTAGCGAGTCAATATTGTAACCGCGGGCCGAAAACAGCCCGGTGACGCGCGACAGGGCGCCGGCTTCATTTTCAATCAGGACAGACAAAATGTGACGCATTCTTCATCTCTCCTTAGCACAGGTTGCCGTAGTCACGGTTGTTTTCAAAAGGCACCAGCTGCATGTTTTGCATATGCGGTGGCAGATCCATCTGGCTCAGGCCCTTACCGTTTTGTACCATCGGGAATACGTTGGTCTTCTGATCGGTCAGGAAATCCATAAACACCAGGCGCTCTTTCAGGGCAAAGGCTTCGCGCAGCGCGCCTTCCACGTCGCTTGGCTTGTCGATGCGCATACCAACGTGGCCATAGGCTTCGGCCAGTTTCACAAAGTCGGGCAGGGCATCCACATACGACTCGGAATAGCGCGTGCCGTAGAAGAACTCTTGCCACTGGCGCACCATGCCCAGATAACCGTTGTTCAGGTTAATGATTTTCACTGGCGTGTGGTATTGCTTGCAAGTCGACAATTCCTGAATATTCATCTGGATTGACGCTTCGCCAGTTACGCAGGCTACGGTCGCATCGGGGTTGGCCAATTGCGCGCCCATCGCGGCTGGCAGGCCAAAGCCCATCGTGCCCAAGCCGCCCGAGTTAATCCACTGGCGTGGGCGGTTAAATTTGTAGTACTGCGCGGCAAACATCTGGTGCTGGCCTACGTCCGAGGTAATGATCGCATCGCCACCGGTCACTTCACACAGTTTCTGAATCACAAACTGTGGCTTGATGATGGTGTCGTGCGGCTCGTACCACAGGCTGTTGGGTTTGCGCCAATCGTTGATCTGATCCCACCATGCGCTCAGGGCTTTTTCGTTCGGGCGCAGATTGCCTTCTTTCAGTACGGCGATCAGGTCTTTCAGGACTTCTTTTACATCACCCACGATCGGTACATCGACTTTCACGCGTTTAGCGATCGAGGATGGATCGATATCGATGTGCACGATGCGCTTGGCTTGCGATGCAAAATGCGCAGGCGATGAAATCACGCGGTCGTCAAAACGCGCGCCGATCGCAATGATCGTGTCGGCGTATTGCATGGCCATATTGGCTTCGTACGTGCCGTGCATACCCAGCATGCCGACGAATTTATCATCGGTACCAGGATAAGCGCC
The DNA here is from genome assembly GCF_000429785.1 of Chitinibacter tainanensis DSM 15459. Lineage (GTDB taxonomy): Bacteria > Pseudomonadota > Gammaproteobacteria > Burkholderiales > Chitinibacteraceae > Chitinibacter > Chitinibacter tainanensis. Next base: position 178,468 of record NZ_AUCN01000019.1, on the reverse strand, counting down.
CAAGCCCATCAGGGTATTGGTACACGGTACATTCAGCAGCCGCACCAACTCGGTGACTTCGGCTGAGGCATTGCCCAGTACGGCGCCACCACCCACGTAGATGAATGGGCGTTTGGCTTCGGCCAGCATTTGGGCGGCTTTTTTGATCTGCCCTGGGTGGCCTTTGGTTGGCGGATTGTAGCTGCGAATCGAAACCGATTTCGGGTATTCGAATACCGCTTTGTGAATGGTGATGTCCTTCGGAATATCGATCACAACCGGGCCAGGACGGCCGGTGGTGGCGATATGGAAGGCTTTTTTCACCGTTGGCGCGATGTCTTTAACATCTTTCACCAAGAAATTGTGTTTCACGATCGGGCGTGAACAGCCGACCATGTCGACTTCCTGGAAGGCGTCCGAGCCGATCATGGGCGTGCCCACCTGGCCGGAAATCACCACCATTGGAATTGAATCCATATAGGCGGTGGCAATGCCGGTAATGGCGTTGGTGGCGCCAGGGCCGGAAGTCACCAGGGCGACACCGATTTTGTGAGAAGAACGTGAGTAAGCGTCGGCTGCGTGAACGGCAGCTTGCTCGTGACGCACCAGCACGTGTTTGAATTTGTCTTGTTTGAAAATCGCATCATAGATTTCCAAAACCGCGCCGCCCGGGTAGCCGAAAACGAACTCTACGTTTTCTTCTGCCAGACACCGCGCCAGAATTTCTGCGCCCGAAATTTCCATCGGTTTTCGTCCTGAGTCAATGTTGATCGGTCATGTTCTGCGGCAATCCGCTCGCCATGGGAGCGATACCCCTCACGCACAGGCGTGCGTATTCATCCGCGGGGCGGGTCAGTGCAGCCAGACGGCTTACGCAGTCGGCCAGCAAAGCCTCATTTATACCGAGCTTTGGCGCCAGAATACAGGCTTTTGGCCTGTTTGAGATACGAGCTTGATGCATTGGCGCAAGCGATCCGGTGCTGCTCGCAACGCTTAACGTCATCGGGCAGCGGGGTGTGACTTGGTGTAGGCCTCTAAAGTTACCCGATGGCGGCGGCGTTGGCAAGTTTTTCTGGCCGTTTCTATTGGGGTTTGCTAGTATCAATGCCCTTGTTTTTGCTGCGATATTTCGCTGCGCTTTACAAAAGGAAACCAATTGTCTTCTGCGGTGACGCTGGATGCCTTTTTGCGCGAGGTCGAGCAACGGGCCTGGCGGCAAGCCTGGATCGCCCTGCGTGATGAGCAGGCGGCGCTGGATGTGGTGCAGGATGCGATGTTCAAACTTGCCAGCCATTACGCCGACAAACCCGCCACTGAATGGCCTTTGCTGTTTCAGCGAATTTTGCAAAACACCATTCGCGATGCCCAGCGGCGCACGCGGGTACGCAATCTGTGGCAGACGCTGTTTTCGGCTCTGGGCGGCGGCCCGCAAGATACGGACGAATCTGATCCGCTGGAGTATTTGCCCGGTGCCGTTGATGAGCGGGCCGATGCGGCCAGCTGGCTCAATAGCAAACAGCACATTGCGCTCATCGAAGCAGGCTTGGCGCGCTTGCCGGCGCGTCAACGGGAAGCCTTTCTGCTGCGTTATTGGGAAGAGCTGGATGTAGCCGAAACGGCGGCGGTGATGGGATGTTCGACGGGGAGTGTGAAAACGCACTGCTCGCGGGCCTGCCACACTTTGGCCGCGTGGCTGCGCGAGCAAGGAGTCACACTATGAATCAGCAAACCCCCGATCAAATTGGCGCGCGCTTAAGTGCGGCCTTGCGCTCGGCGCAACCCCAGACGCGCGTGCAAGCGGCGCTGGCGCAGGCGCGCCGGCAAGCACAACAACCCGCCGTGGCGGCGCATGGCGCGGTGCTGAGCTGGGTAGGGCGGCATCCGCTGGCTGGCGCAGCGCTGATGCTTGGACTGGTGTTGACGGCCGTGTGGTGGCAGCAGCAAACGCCGCTGCGTCCGGCCAGTAATCTGGAACTGACGCAGCAGCTGGTGGACGAAGTGTTGTACGATAGTTTGGATGATGTTTAAGGCCGCACCGCGGTCGGAGTTTACACTTGAAACCGGATGAGCATTTTGAAGCGCATTTAGGCGCTGCTGCCTGGGGCCGCCGACTGGTGGCCTTTATTTATGAGCTGCTGCTGTTGGCGGCGGTCTTGCTGATTGCCGAGGGCGTCTTTCAGGGGCTGATGCAGCTTTTGCTGGGTATCACGCCAGAGCACTTATCTGATGCGCTATGGGCGCGCATACTCAATGGGGTATGGGTGCTGGCGGTGTGTTATGCCTACTTTGGCTGGTGCTGGACGCGCGGGCAAACGCTGGCGATGATGACCTGGCGGATGCGCGTGGCCCCACTCACCGGTGAGTTAAGCTGGCGACAGGCCAGTATTCGCTTCGCGGTGGCCACGGCTTTTTATGCGCCGCTGTTGCCGCTGTGGGTGCTGGCGATTTATTACCCGCAATACCATTGGCTGGCGTGGCTGGGCAGTATCTGGTTTTGCGTGCCGTGGATTACGGCCCGTTTCGATGCCGACGGCCAGTTATTGCATGATCGGCTGGCGAAAACCCGGATCGTGAATTCACCCAGTAAAAAGTAAGCCGGAAGCCGCGCTTCGCTAGTGGGTTTGATATTAAATCTGCAACCGCCTACGGGCGGTTTGTTTTTTATGCCGCTCACGGATGACATGGTGTTGGTGCGTGACTGGCCACGCGGCAAGTGCTGAGGTTGATGCTGCGTATGCTCAGCGCGTCACTCGATTTTCAGCCACAGGCTGCTGTCGTGTAGCGGGGTTTCGGCGGGTAGATTCGGGTTGGTGAGCTGCAGTTTGCGCGCGGAGCGATATTTGCTGAGCGGAAACACCGGCGCGGTCACTGGGTGGTTTTTCATGTATTCCTGCAGGCTGCCATCGTCCACCGCCAGCCGTAGGCCTTGCTCAATCCGCTTTGCCAGGGCTTCATTGCGTTTGGCGGTGAAAAAATACATCGGCAGTTTATACACCAGCAAGAGCTGGTCGTAGATCATCAGCTCACTGCGCTTGAGCCCCGCCATTTCGGCGTACACTTCGTTGAGGCCGCGCGGGAAATAATCGGCGCGGCGATTCAGTAGCATCGGGTACATCATTTCAAAGCGCGGCGGGGTTTCGAGCTTGAGCCCCGCATGGCGCAAAATCGCCGTGTCGGGCCACTGGGCGCCCTGAATGCCGGTGAGTTTGGCCAGCTCTTTAACGCTCTTGATCTGATCAAAGCGGGCTTTATCCGCCTTGCGGATCACCAGCGCGCGATAGCCCAGCAAGCCCCCTAGCAGCGGGATACGAATCGGGCGCAGCATTTGCTCGCGCTCGCGGTCGGTACCGGCCCAATCCAGATCAATGACATCGCCCTGGCTGAGCTCCAGTAGTGCGCGGTTTTGCGACATGTCTGCACGGATCAGCTGAATCCGCGCCGGGCCTTGGCTGGCGGTTTTGTCCAAGGCCAGTTGGGCGAGGCCAATGAAGTAGGCGTGGCTGGTGTCGGCGCTGCCTTGCGGCGGGCGCATGCGCACCACCACGGGGTTGGCCGTGGCCAGCGCCGCATACAGCAGTAATAGTGCAGAAATTACCCAGCGCCCCAGCATCTCGCCATCCTAGTGAATGTTCTGCCTTGATCTTACTCCGAACTGGCGCTAGCTGGCCGTGCTGGCGCTGGGCGGTGCAAGATTCATGCAACAGGCATAGCTTGGTGTTGCAGGGGTATATCGCCGTAGGGCCTAGATCGTCTGCTTTCTAGGCTGATACCGCTGGCGGTATGTGTAGAGCGCCAAGGCAAGTAGCGCCAGCGCCCAGCCCACGATGACCGGCGTATCGCCCCAGCGTTGATAGGGCGTAGTGCCGATCTGGTGACGCACAGTGCCATTGAGTACGCCGCGGGTTTGCGCGGGTAGACTGCTCACCAGCTCGCCGCGCGGATTGATAATCGCGGTTTTGCCGGTGTTGGTGGCGCGGATCAGATAGCGGCCATTTTCCAGCGCGCGGGCGCGGGCCATTTCGGCGTGCTGCTCCGCCGCCCACGAGCCATCAAACCAGGCCATATTGGTGAGGTTGACCAGCAGCGTGGCATTGATGGCATTGCGGCGGATTTCGTTGCCAAATGCATCCTCGTAGCAGATATTGGCGGCGATCTGGCCACCTTGCAGCGCAAATGGTGGCTGTACGGGGGCGCCGGGCGAGAGCCCTACCAGTGGCATATTCAGGTAGCGATAAAACACCCCAAACAGCTCGCGCGCCGGAATATATTCGCCAAACGGCACCAGATGATATTTGGCATAGGGCGTGCGCGTAGGCTGGGCCAGATCGACTGCGGCATTAAAATGCTGCTGCCCGTCGGCGCTGCTGGTGGCCGTACCAAAAATAATACTGGCTTGGCGCTGGTGCGCGAGCGCGCGTAAATCATCCAGATACCAATCGGGAATCGCCCCGAAAAACGCCGGAATGGCGGTTTCCGGAAACACAATCAACTGGCCTTGGCTTTGCTGGGTGAGATCGCGATAAATATTCAGGCTATCCAGATACGCGGCCTGGCTCCATTTCATCGATTGCGGGATATTGCCCTGCAAGAGGCTGACCCGCAGCGGCGCGCCGGTGGGCTGCGTCCACTGAATCTGTTGCAGCAGGGCGCTGGTGCTGAGTAGCGCAAATACCAGGCTGGCCCCCAAACGCAGCTCTGCCAGCACGAGCCCGCTGGCGATCGCCAGCAGCCAGCCCACGCCATAGCTGCCGATCAGCGGATAAAACCCGCCCAGCGTCGCCAATTGCGAGCCGCCCAGCGAGGCCCACGGAAAACCAGTAAAAATCCAGCCGCGTATCCATTCGCTTAGTACAAACAGCGTAGGGGCAATCAGGGCGAGTTTGAGTGCTTTGCCAGCGGGCCAGCGCCAAGCCAGCCCCGCTGCCAGCATGGGAAACAGCGCGAGAAACAGTGCAAAGCCAAAGGTACAGAGCGCCGCCATCCAGACTGGCATACCCCCGTGGGTATGTAGGCTGATATAAACCCAGCTGGCGTTCGCCAGAAAATACCCCAGACCCCAGCTCAGGCCATAGACCAGCGCTTGCCGAGTGCTACCGGCATGCTGGATGCCCAGCAGCCACGCCACCAGGCTAAGCGGCAGTAGCCAGAACTGCCCCAACGGGGCAAAGCCGGCGACACTGAGCGCGCCAGCGAGCAATAAGAACGGAATGGCCCAGAGGGGGCGGGCAGGAAAACAGCGCATGGTGAGCTTCGGCAATAAAAACGGGCTGATCAACGATCAGCCCGCAGTGTACCGTGTGATGATGACCGGGTGGTGATCAATGTTCGGCTTCGTGACGTTCCAGATGTTTATCGATCTGCACCGAGTGCACGCGGCGGCTATCGGCGCGCAACACCAGGAAATGATAGCCATCGATGATGGTTTCTTCGCCACGCTTGGGCACGCAACCAAAGGCCAGGGTCACAAGGCCGGCCACGGTGTCGACTTCTTTATCGCTAAAGTGGCTGCCGATGGTCTCATTCAGATCGGCGATTTCGGTTTCGCCTTTCACGCGCCAGTTGCCACGGCGATCGGGGATGATTTGGTCTTCGTCGTCATCGTCGTCGTATTCGTCTTCGATATCGCCAACGATCTGTTCGATGACGTCTTCAATCGTCACCAAGCCCGCCACGCCGCCGTATTCATCCACCACAATCGCCATATGGTTGCGATTATTGCGAAAATCTTTCAGTAGAACATTCAGCCGTTTGGCTTCGGGGATATACACCACCGGGCGCAGGAGATCGCGGACATTAAATTCAACGTCTTCGGCGTAATAGCGCAGCAAATCTTTGGCGAGCAAAATGCCCACCACATTGTCTTTGCTGCCATCAATCACCGGAAAGCGCGAGTGCGCGGTTTCGATAACGCGGGGGATAAACTCGGCGGGCGTGTCGTTGATGTCGATGACATCCATTTGCGAGCGCGGCACCATCACATCGCGCACTTGCATATCGCCGACATTGAGCACGCCTTCGATCATGCCGAGCGCATCGGCATCGAGGAGGTGGCGTTCAAACGCCGAGTGCATGATTTCAACCAGTTCGCCGCGGTTTTCCGGCTCCCGTAACAGGAAATGGGTGAGTCGCTCAAGCCAGCTTAGCTTGGGACTCGGGGACGAGGCATCGTCCATGGTGGATACAGCTCCTTGCAGTAAAAAAAGCCCAGATCAAAGGCGATAAAATCGGCCTTTTTCGCTCCGGTACGGGTCATCATAACCCAAAGACGTGACAATTTCTGTTTCCAGCGCTTCCATTGTCTCGGCCTCGGCATCTTCCAGATGATCGTAGCCCTGCAGGTGCAAGGTGCCGTGCACGATCAGATGGCAGTAGTGCGCCAATAGCGGTTTGCCCTGCTCGATGGCTTCGCGCTCCACTACGCTGCCCACCAGCACCAGATCGCCAGTCAGCGGCATATCGGGGATATGCGGCATGTCTTCGCTGTAGGTGAAGGTCAGGACATTGGTGGCGTAGTCTTTGCCGCGGTAATCGCGATTCAGGCTTTGGCCTTCTTCGGCATCAACAAAGCGCAAGGTGATTTGCGCATGATCGATTTCTGGGGCCAGTGCCGCATTCACCCAGCGGCGCAGCAGGCTTTTGCGCGGAATGGGCGAGCGCTGGCTTTCGTTTTGAATGTCGATTTCCACATTCGGGCGCAGTTGGGTTTTGCTCATGGTGATGATTTGCTTCGTTGGCGTTTTAGTTCGGCATACAGCCAGTTTTTGGCCGGCTGTTCCGCTTGGTTGGCGCAGCGCACGGTGTAGGGCTGGCCGGTGAGGTAACTTTTGCTGGCGACTTCGTTGATAAAGTCTTCCGTGGTTTTGATCTTGTCGCGCGCCTTGCCGAATTTCATCGTCAGGTGCTCTTGCGCCGCTTTGGCGTCGTAGCTGCTGCCGCTGCGGATAAAGGTGCAGCCGGTTTGCCCCACCCAGCGCAGCAGTGCTTGCACTTCCTGCTCGGCGGCTGGGGTAATGGCCTGCGCCGGTAAGCTGGCCAGCAAGGCGAGCGTACAGACTCCGCGGCGCATCATGCGCGGGATTCCTGCGCGGCGCGCTCGGCCTGTTGCTGGGCTTTGCGCTCGGCCGCGGCGGCATCGCGCGCTTGCTGGGCTTTATCGTAGGCATTGACGATTTTCTGCACCAGCGGGTGGCGTACTACGTCTTCGCTGGTGAAGTGATGAATACCAATCCCCCGCACGCCTTGCAGCACTTCCTGCGCATCGATCAGCCCCGATTTGACGTGCTTGGGCAGGTCGATCTGGGTTGGGTCGCCGGTAATGACGGCTTTGCTGCCAAACCCAATCCGCGTTAAGAACATTTTCATCTGTTCGGGCGTACTGTTTTGCGCCTCGTCCAGGATGATAAAGCTGTGATTGAGCGTGCGGCCACGCATAAAGGCCAGCGGCGCAATTTCGATGATGTTTTTCTCGAATAGCCGCGTGACATGGTCAAAGCCCAGCAAATCGTACAGCGCGTCATACAGCGGGCGCAGGTAAGGATCGACCTTTTGCGTCAGATCGCCCGGCAAAAAGCCGAGCTTCTCGCCAGCTTCCACTGCGGGGCGTACCAAGATCAAACGCTTGACGGTATCGCGCTCCAGCGCATCAACGGCGCTGGCCACCGCCAGATACGTCTTGCCGGTACCGGCGGGGCCAATGCCGAAGGTGATGTCGTTATCCTGAATGGTTTTCAGGTAGACATTTTGCCCCGGCGTACGGCCACGCAGATCGGCGCGGCGCGTGCGCAACACGGGCACATCAGTTTCGGTTTGGGCGTCTTCCGGGCCACGGATAATTTCGATCAGCCCCAGCTGAATGTCGTCGACTCCCAGCTCTTTACGCGCCGCTTCGTTGTAAAAATATTCCAGCGCATCAAGTGCCTGATTGACGACCTTGGTGCGGCCAGCGACTTTGAAATGCTCGTTACGGCGCGAAATCGTCACATCGAGCGCGTTTTCAATTTGTTTCAGATTTTCGTCGAGCGGACCACATAAATTGGCCAAGCGGGCGTTATCGATTGGGGTGAAAGCAAGGGTGTCGGTGTGCACTGGGTGATGGGTTCTTTTAACAGAATGCATGGATTATCGCAGAAAATCATCGCTAAGATGGGTTTAGGGCGCGGATCGAATGATTGACTGCCTTGTCATTCTTTGTCGGCTACGGTCAAGTTGCGATGAATTTAATACGCCGCCGATTTTGGCCTCAACCAAGGCATTCAAAATGGGATAAACCAAGATCGGATCCCACGCGATGAGTAGGTAATCAACGCCAGCATTGAGTGCGAGGATGGCGCCAGCTTCGCTGCCACCATCTTGTTCACGTGCGCCTGCCATGCCCAAATCATCGGTGATGAGTAAGCCTTGGTATTGCCAGTCTTGCCGGATTAGCTGTTCGATGACTTTGGGCGATGATGAGGCTGGGCGCGATGCATCCAGTGACGCTAATTTGGCGTGCGAAAGCATGATGAACGAATGGTGGTTATGCAAGGTGCGAAAAGGTTGCAAATCGCTGGCGCTTAATTCTGCGGGCGGGGTATGAATGCTTGCACTATCTGCGTGGGTATCTTCAAAGACGCGCCCTAAGCCGGGAAAATGTTTGAGCGTACATTGCACTTGATGTTCGGCTAAGCCTGCGCAGTAGGCGCGTGCCGCATTCGCAACTTGTACCGGATCGCGTCCCAGTGCTCGGCGGCTGATTTTGGAATATTTATCGTCAGGATTATGAATGCCGTGATCAAGGTCGACGACGGGGGCGAAGTTGAGCGTAATGCCCAGTTGTGCCAACCCTTGCCCTTGCTCGCGGCCGTATTCTTGGGCGGTTTGTGCTGGATGATTGCTGTCGCGCAATAACTGACCCAGTGGCTTTTGCAACGGTAATGGAGGCGACATCCGCGATACCAAGCCACCTTCCTGATCGGTGGCAATGATGAGCGGAGCCAAGCCACTGCGTTGGCGCAAGCTTTGCCAGTTGGCAATCAATTGCCGAATATCATTGGCCTGTTTTCCTTCAATATTGCGACGAGTAATAAACACGCCACCAATGAGGCCACGGCTGATGAGTTCAGTGATTTCACTCTCTTGGGTAAAGCCAACAATCAGGTGTTGGCCGATTTCGTGTGCGATGGCGGGTGGGAGCTCGAAAGCGCGTTGTTGTTGCCTGTGTGCCTCTAGTTGCCAGTGGCCGCTAAACACCATTGACGTACCGCTGAGTACCATCACCAGTGGCCAGCCGAATGGTTTGAGCCGCCATGCGAGCAGCAGCAAGACGCCACCCGTCGCTAAACTCACTGGTAGGGCGATGGCGCGCAGCGCAACGAGTCCAGCAAGATCCCAATGGCGCGACAGCACTAGCAGGCAAGCTGCAGCCAAGATCGTGCAGGCGGAGAGCAAGCCACGAAAAGAAGTCGACATGGTGGGCTTTGTTTGAGCTTAGTTTTTCGATGGAGTTTTTGATGGGGATTGCTTTGAAGGCCTTGTGTATAAATGTCTTGATCAACATACCTGCCATCTTCATATTCTGAGAATGGCAGGTAAACAGCTCAACTACGACTTATTCTTCAATAATCACCAATTCGCCGCCCAAGGTGTGCGGATACACCTTGGTGATGCGTACATCCACCACCTGATTAATCAGGCGCGGGTTGCCCGGGAAGTTGACGATGCGGTTGTTTTCAGTGCGCGCCGAGAGCTCGTTGCTGTCTTTTTTCGAGACTTTTTCCACGATCACACGCTGAACTGTGCCCAGCATATTCTGATTGATTTCGCTGGCGAATTCTTCGATGCGGGCTTGCAGGCGTTTCAGACGCGCGACTTTCACTTCTTCCGGCACATCATCCGGCAGATCGGCGGCCGGTGTGCCCGGGCGGCGGCTGTAGATAAAGCTAAAGCTCGCGTCAAATTTCACGTCTTCGATCAGTTTCATGGTGCGCTCGAAGTCTTCTTCGCTCTCGCCCGGGAAACCAACGATAAAGTCGCTGGATAAGCACAGATCAGGCCGTGCCTCGCGCAGTTTGCGCACCAGTGATTTGTATTCCAGCGTGGTGTAGCCGCGTTTCATGTTCACCAGCACGCGATCGGAGCCGGCCTGCACGGGCAAGTGCAGATGCGACACCAGTTTCGGCAGCTTTTTATAGCAATCGATGATGCGCTGGGTCATTTCTTTCGGGTGGCTGGTGGTGAAACGCAGGCGCTCTACGCCCGGGATTTCATGAATGTATTCCAGCAGCATGGCCAGATCGGCGGTTTCGCCGTCTTCACCTTCCAGAATTTTGCCGCGGTAGGCGTTCACATTCTGGCCCAGCAGGTGGATTTCTTTCACGCCTTGCTGCGCCAGATTGGCTACTTCCACCAGGATATCTTCAAACGGGCGCGATACTTCGTCGCCGCGGGTATAAGGCACCACGCAGAATGAACAGTATTTCGAGCAGCCTTCCATAATCGACACAAACGCCGATCCGCCTTCGACGCGCGCGGGCGGCAGATTGTCGAATTTTTCGATTTCCGGGAAGCTGATGTCCACTTGTGATTCGCCGGTTTTGCGTTTTTCCGCAATCAGCTCAGGCAGACGGTGCAGGGTTTGCGGGCCAAATACCACATCCACATACGGCGCGCGCTTCACGATGGTGTCGCCCTCTTGGCTGGCCACACAGCCGCCCACGCCGATCACCAGATTCGGGTTCAGCTTTTTCAGCTCTTTAATCCGGCCCAGATCCGAAAAGACTTTCTCTTGGGCTTTTTCCCGCACGCTACAGGTGTTAAACAAAATCACATCGGCTTCTTCGGCGTTATCTGTGCGCGTTAGGCCTTCGGCGGCGTGCAGCACATCCACCATTTTGTCCGAGTCATACTCGTTCATCTGGCAGCCAAAGGTTTTGATAAATACTTTTTTGCTCATTGCGTAGACTTCTTCGTTGGGCGACACATTCAAAAAATCAACAGCGCCCAGCGGGCGCTGTGGGGGTATGGCGCTAGCCGGTAATTAATACCTAGGCTGGCGAGCTATACCCTTATTGTTCGTTGGCGATGGCCTTTTGCTGCTCGGCGCGAACCTTCAGCAGCTTGGCTTCATCTTCACTCACCAGCCAAATGCGCCAGACAAAGCCGGTGTTGGGCTCGGTTTGGTACCACACGGTGGCCGATTGCGGCAGCTGGTTGGGCATAATCAGCGTGTTATTCACGCTGCGGATCTGCAGCCCGGGTGCGGTGACATACACTTTGTCGTCCAATTTGACCTGCGGCGGCAGAAAACCCTGCAATTGGGCCAATTTGCCATTGGGCAAGACGCGGGCGGCGAAACTGCTCATTGAAACAGTAAGTAGCAACAAAAACAGCAACTTGCGCATGGGCTAAGCTCCGGTGAGATGGGTGTATGGTAACAAGCTGCGCCCCAAATTGAAAGAAAAATTCAAAAGGGGGTTGACAGCTTTCTAGGGCGCATCTATCATGCTGCTTCTCTTGGCTATGTAGCTCAGTCGGTTAGAGCACAGCACTCATAATGCTGGGGTCACAGGTTCGATTCCCGTCATAGCCACCAGTTAAGAAAAGCCCGCTAATGCAAATTAGCGGGCTTTTTGCATTTCAGCTTGCCCGTCATGGATTGCAATCAATCGCGATCCGGAATGCGGCTAATCACCCATGCCCCAGTGGCCATGCCCACAAGCAAGATGCCCTGCAGCCATTCTCGCCCCTGCAGTAGCCAGAGCGAGATGCCCGCGCTCACTAGCATTAATCCCCAAGCACTATATTTGATTTTCCGTGGCAGACTGTGGTGGGTTTCCCAGTCGCGCAGCGGTGGCCCAAACCAGCGGTGCGCCAGCAGCCAAGCGTGCCAGCGCGGCGAAGCGCGCACAAAGCAGCTGGCGGCAAGCAGAATGAACGGCGTGCTTGGCAGGCCGGGGAGCAAGATGCCGAGCACGGCCAGTACCAAGGCCAGCCAGCCGGTGAGTAAAAGTAAATAGTGTTGCCAGCGGGGAAGAGGTGGGCGCATTGATGAAAGCCTATTGGATGATTCATCTTATGGCTTGAGCGCTGGGCTGGCAATCACGAGCAAAAATGCGGGTTAGCTGGCGGTTTTTCACGAAAAATTAATAATATTCATTCTTGCTTCTGTTTTTTCTTGCGCTAGGCTGACTCTAAATGTGGCGGACGGAGGATGGGTGATGCCAAGTGAATGGATTGAGTTGGGTTTGCTGGTGGTGCTGGTGCTGTGGCTCGGGGTGAGCTGGTATTGCTACCACAAGGAAGGGCGGGTGATGGTTGGTAGTTATCAACCGCCAGCTGATGGGTTTGTGCTGCATTTATATGCCAGCACGCGGCAGCTCACGCAGGATCGATTGCCTTAGCGTGATGGAGTAGCAAAAAGCCGGCGCGAGCCGGCTTTTTTATTGTTGCGAATGGCGACGCGGCGCCGGCCTTGCTCAGAAATCGGGGGCGATTTGCTCGGCGTAGTCGTAGAGTGCGGCCAGAATTTGCTCGGCGCGCTCGTCGCCGGCTTCGTCGAGGCTGTCGGCGAGGCGATCGATCTCGCTGCTGTAGGCTTCCAGGGTTAGCGCGTTTGCGGCGCCGTCGAACAGGCGGGCACTGCGCCATTGCTCCCAGCGTTGCAGCTCTTCTGGATTGAGGCTGGCGGGGAAATTGCGGGCGCGGTAGCGAAATAGCAGCTCTTCCAGCTGGCGATCTTCAAAATGCACGATTTCGCTGGCCAACTGCTCGCCTTTTAGTGTGCGCAGGCGGCTGAGGGTGCGGCGGTCGGTATTGGAAACAAAACCACCGTACAGATTGGCGTCCACATCTTGTTTCTCACCTGCTTCGCGGGCAAAAACTTCGCTCCACGGCAGGGCGCCGGCCTGAGTAAAGGCTTGGGCGTGCTGCTGAATTTGCGCCAGATCGAGCTGCCAGCGGCTGATTTCACTCTCGCGCAGCACTTTTAAATTGCCGACGACGATGGGTGATTTGTTGGCGTGAATAGTTTTGATCGGCAGGCGCGGCGTGTCGCCGAGTTCGTCCTGCCGGCTAAACATTCGCCGGCGGATTTCGGCTGCGTCGAGGGTAAATAGCTCACGCGGATCGTGCGCCAAATCCCAGACGATGATTTCGTTTTTATTGGTGGGATGGGTGGCCAGTGGCCACACAATGGCCAGATTGCCGCGCTCTACGCCGTACATGCCGGAGGTATGTAGTAATGGTCGTGGCTGGGCGAGGTTGATTTCGTCAAACACTCGCTGTTTGCTGCGCAGGGCGAGGCAAAAATCAAATAGCTTGGGCTGTTGCTGGCGGATGAGTCGGGCTAGCGCGATGGTGGCGCGAACGTCCGAGAGTGCGTCGTGAGCGGCTTCGTGTTGCAGCCCATTGGCGGCGGTGAGGTGCTCCAGCTTGAAGCTGACGCGACCATCGTCGTGGCGCGGCCATTCGATCCCATCTGGGCGCAGGGCATAGACCGTGCGCACAACATCCAGTAAATCCCAGCGGCCGCAGCCGTTTTGCCATTCGCGCGCATAGGGGTCGATCAGATTGCGCCAGAATAAAAAGCGCGTGACTTCATCATCAAAGCGAATGGTGTTGTAGCCAACGCCGATGGTTTCCGGGCTGGCCAGAGCGCGCTCGATGGCGGCGGCGAATTGGTATTCAGGGATGCCTTGCTCGCAGCATTGCTGCGGCGTAATGCCGGTGAGTAAGCAGGCTTCGGGGTTGGGCAGGTAATCATTGGCCGGCTGACAAAACAGATTCATGGCCTCGCCGATTTCATTGAGCTCGGCATCGGTGCGTATGGCGGCAAATTGGGCGGGGCGATCGGTTTTTGGATTAACGCCAAAGGTTTCGTAATCGTGCCAGAGAAAAGTCAGGGCCATGATGCTGTCGGCAAACGGTAAAGCGCCGTTATACCTGTGGTGCGCTAGGGCGGCAAGCCGCGGCTGGGCTGCATGTTGCCACTGCAGGACAATACTAGCTGGGGGTATTGTCTCGCATGGCCTGCGGTGCTGGCTTGCAGGGGGATACCCTAATTGCTTTTGCGTGGGCTGAGCGAGCGATAAGGGGCGGCGAGCGGGTCGCCAATAAACACCCCCTGAGCCGGCCAGGCCACGCTTTTCCAGTAGGCCTCTACCGCCGTGGCGCCGTTAATGTAGTGAAACAGCAGCACTTGCGGGTGGGGAAACTTTTGCGGGTAATTGTAGGGCTCGCTCACCGTGCCGTAGCTGGCGGTGGCGCCCGCTTCCAGCCAGCGCAGGCTGCTCATCTGGCTGCTGTCGGTGAGCTGGCCACCAAACGAGGTTAGGTGATCGGCCAGAGCGCCCGGCTGAAATTTCAGCGTCTCGAGGTCGTTCACTTTGGCGAGGCCGGTTTGGTAAATCACGATGTCGCGCTTGCCCTTCAGGCTGTCGGCTTGCAGCTGTTCAATTTTGAGTGGCAGGCCTTTGATGGCTTGGCTAGGTGGAAAGAGGCCGGCGCGCGAATTGCGGGCTTTGTCGCTGGTGGCCACAAAATAGGCGCTGCCTTTGGGTTGATTGCCCCAGGCGGCGAGGCCGGTATCGATCAGTTGTTTGCCACTGGGCCAGTCTTTGGCGGCCAGCAGCATGCTGGGGCGCAAGTGCAGATCGGTAAAGGGCTGGGTGCTGCTGTGATTGAAATACGGTGACTCGGGCGTGGGTTTGCCCATGTCGCTGCAAAGCCCTTCCTGATAGCCGAGGGTTACGCCATAGGTGATGCTTAAGCAATTGACACGGTAAGGTTTGGCCCAGGCGAGTGCCAGCGCCTGAATGTCAGGACCAAAGTACTGTTCGATTTTGCCGCGTAGTTGCTCTAACTCGCCCTCGGTAATCCAGGCGCGATCGGTGGGCAGCTCAATGCGCAGTATTTGCTCGGGTTTGAGCTGGCGCTGCTCGGCGTAATAATCGCCCATTTGCTCCGAAAGCGGGTCTTTACTGTTAATCACGAGACCGAGTTGGCCGCTGTGCAAGGTATAGGGTCGTGCGGCAGGGGTTTCGGCGTGGCTCAAGGTCGCGAGCAAAGTGCAGAATAAAGACAGAAAGATGCGGCGCACGGGCAGTCTCATGGCGGGCAAAATTGGATGATAGCTGCAAATGCGGTGTGTGGCAGCTGGATGCTGCTGAGGCGTGCGTAGGGGAAATTTGGACGAAAAAAAACCAAGCACTTGGCTTGGTTGTTTTCGTTTCAACTCAGAAGAGTTGCTGTGGTCGGGGCGGTGGGATTCGAACTCACGACCACCTGGTCCCAAACCAGGTGCGCTACCAGACTGCGCTACGCCCCGACGACAGAGCCCGAATATTACCGATGCGTTGCCACTCGGTCAAGCCTTTGGCGGGGTTAAAATGGGGTGAATTAGCTAAATCGCTGAGTTGTAAGCACAATGTGTCAGCATTCACTTGGCGGTGGCCAGTGAGTGCGATCTGCTTTACAGGCGGCATCAGGGTAAACGCCTACAATCGGCGTATTCTTGAATGCGCGGGTAAGGGGAAGACGATGCGGGGATGGCGAATGATCGGGGTGGCACTGCTTGTTATGCTATTAAGTGCCTGCAGCAAAATCACCATGGCCAATTACCACAAACTAAGCTCGGGCATGACGCGCAGCGAGGTGGTGGCGATTCTGGGTGAGCCCACCGAGAGCTCGGCCGGCAGTTTGCTCGGGCTGGAGGGGGAGGTGGCCAAATGGGAAGAAGGCAAATTGCGCATCAACGCCACGTTCGTGAATCAAAAGCTGGCCATGCACAGCTTGGAACGACCCGAGTTGGCCAGTCGCGAGTAGTGTGCGTGCATCCCAAAAAAAGCCCGAGGTATTTTGCCCCGGGCTTTTGTTTTTGCGTGGTTTCGGTTCATACCTGGGGAGTGTAGCCCGCCAGAAAAACCCGCACTGCGTGCTCGACCCGGTAATTGATTTTTTCTAGCGTCGGCTCGGCCACCGAGAGCTGCATCTGGCGCACGATGCCGGCATCGCAAAGGGCAAAAAATTGCTCGGCCGCCAGCAGTGGGTCGGGGATGCGCAATACGCCGGTTTGATCCAGATGCGCCAAATAGCGTGAGAGATTGCTCATCGCTACCGCCGGGCCTGAGGCCTCCAGTGCCTGTCCCAGCTCGGGAAACTGCATCACTTCGGCCAGCACAATCCGAAAAAACGTGCGCTGCTTCATTTCGATAAGCCCTTGCAACCATTGCTGGCCGATCAGAGTCAGGATCGGTGCGGGCGGCGCATTGCTGAATTCGGCCGGCGGTGGTGGCGTGCCCTCTTTACAGCATTCGCTTTGAATCAGGGCGACAAATAGCGTTTCTTTGCTGTCGAAATAGTTGTACAGCGTGCCTTTGGAAACGCCGGCCGTTTTGGCGATGCGCTCCATGCTGGCGGCTGCGTAGCCGCTATCCATGAACACCTCGCGTGCGCCGGCCATGATCTGCTGACGTTTGTTTTCACTCGATTTACTGATGGCTGGGGTATTCATTACCAAGGTTCCAAAATTTGATTCTGTTTGCATATTGACCGAACCGTTCAGTCAATATAGCATGGTTCACCAATGCACCCAAATGGTCGTGCTGGCGCAGTGTTGCAAGCTGACCAAAGGCGCAAAACCACCGATTTTCCCATAGGAACGCAGCCCGATGCGACTCCGTCATTCCCTGATTCCGCTGTTGGCCGCCGGCATGTTGTCGGCCTGCGCCGTCAATTTGCCCGCACCGACCGCGGCGCAGCTCGATCCGAATGCCAATGAATGGCAAGCCAGCTCGCCCGTAGCGGCCAAGCTCGCCGAGCAAGCGCAATGGTGGCAGGCCTGGCAAGACCCAGTGCTGTTGCAGCTGCAAACCGCCGCCCAGCAAGATAACCCCACGTTACAGCTCGCCGCCGCGCGGATTCGTGAAGCGCGCGCTAAAGCCTATTCGGCCAAGGCCTACCTCTGGCCTACGCTGAGTGGTTCGGCCAGCGGCACCCGGGCGAAAAACGAGCTGATGTCGCCCGCCAGCGTGAATAACAGCGGCAGTGTGGGGCTGGATGCCAGCTGGGAAATCGATTTGTGGGGCGGCGTGCGCGCAGCCGAGCAGGGGCTGCTGGCCAATCTGGCGGCCCGCACTACCGAATGGCATGACGCCCGCGCCAGCATGGCGGCTGAGGTGGCCAATGCCTATGTCACCTATCGCGCCTATCAGGTGATGCGCCAAATCGTGCAGCAAGATTTGCAATCGCGTGAGCGCAGCTGGCAGCTTACCCAAGATAAAGCCCGCGTCGGGCTCAGCAGCCCGGTGGATGTCGCCTTGCTCGATGCCAGTGTGGCCGAAGGGCAAGCGCAGTTATTTGAAATGCAAGACGGCGAGGCGGTCGCGATCAAAGCCTTGGTGGCGCTCACCGGGCTAGAAGAGAGCGAAGTGCGGGTGTTGCTTGCCCAAGGCGAAGCGGCTCTGCCGGCGCCGACCGGTTTTCAGGTCGCCAGCCTGCCCGCCGAAGTGATTAGCCAGCGGCCGGATATTCGCATCGCTGCCGAGCAAGTCAAAGGTGCGGCCGCTGACGTGGGCGTGGCCAAAGTGGCTCGTTTGCCGTCGCTAAGCCTGTTTGGCGCGATTAGCGTGGGCGAAGTGCGCAGCGGCGGCAGCACCACGGTTTCGGGCACCAGCTGGTCGTTTGGCCCGACGTTGAAATTGCCGATCTTTAATGCCGGCCGTTTGAAATCCGATCAGGATGCCGCCGAAGCGCGCTACGACCAAGCGCTGGCTAATTATCAACAGCTGGTGCGTCAGGCCGTGCGCGAAGTGGAAGAAAACATGGTGCGCCTTGATGGCGCGGCCAAACGCGTTAGCGCCACCCAGCGCGCGGTGGCGGGCTATCAGCGTCAGCTCGATTCGGGCGAGGCCATGTGGAAGGCCGGGGCGGCAAGCTTGTTGGATCTGGAAGTTTCGCGCCGGCTGCTGCTGGGCACGCAAACGCGCCTGATCAGCCTGCAGCGCGAACAATTAGCACAGTGGGTCGCCTTGTATAAAGCCGTGGGCGGCGAATGGCCGCTAGCCGCCGGTGAAGCGCAACCCTAATAGGGTATATGCAGCTAAGCCTTAATGAATAAAGCATACATATTGATACTGGAGTAGGGTAATGAACAAGATTCTGCAAAGCCTGAACCATCCTGGCCTGCGCCAGCGTAAAGTTTGGCTCAGTGTCCTCGCGGCGCTCACCGTGCTGGGCGCCGGAGGTGTGGTGGTGGCCGCCAGCGGTAAAGAGGGCGCAAACGCCGCGGCGTCTGCGCCGGCCAATGCGGTGCTGACGGTGAAACTGATTCAGCCGAAAGTCGTGAACTGGCCACAAGCGATCAGCGCCAACGGCAATGTGCTGGCCTGGCAAGAATCGCAAATTGGCAGCGAAAGTGGCGGTTTACGCCTGATCGAGGTCAATGCCCAGGTGGGCGACGTGGTGAAAAAAGGCCAGCTCTTGGCGCGCTTTAATGATGAAACTATTCAGGCGGAAGTCGCCCAAGCCAAGGCCGCAGTGGCCGAGGCCGAAGCGGCGCAGCAAGAAGCCCAAGAAAACGCCAATCGCGTGCGCCAGCTGGGCAATACCGGCTCGCTCAGCGCGCAACAGATTACCCAGGCACTGACGCAAGAGCGCACCGCGCAGGCGCGGGTGCAGGCGGCCAAGGCACAACTCACCACCGCCCAAGTGCGACTAAATCAAACCCGCGTACTGGCACCGGATGATGGCGTGATTTCTGCCCGTAGCGCCACGCTGGGCGCCGTGGGCCAGCCCGGCCAGGAGCTGTTCCGCCTTGTGCGCCAAGGCCGCCTGGAATGGCAGGCCGAAGTCACCGCCGCCGAAAGTGGTCGCGTGGCCGCCGGGCAAGTGGCCAGCGTGGTGCTGGCCAATGGCCAAACGCTGAAAGGCAAAGTGCGCCAAGTGGCGCCCACCGCCGATCTGAAATCGCGCAATGTACTGGTGTATGTCGATCTGGCTAGCAATGGCCGCCTGAACGAGGCCAAGCCGGGGATGTTTGCCAAAGGGCAGATCGAAGTCGGCAGCGGCCAGGCGCTAGCCTTGCCGGGCAGCGCGGTCTTGCTGCGCGATGGATTTGCGCAGGTCTTCACCGTGGATGCCAATCAGAAAGTCAAACAGCTGCGGGTGAAAATCGGTCGCCAGGCGCAAGGTCTGATGGAAGTCATCGGCCTGCCAGCGGATGCACGCGTGGTGGCCAGCGGCGCGGGCTTTTTGGCCGATGGCGATACGGTGCGTATTGCTAAATAAGGTTGTTCTTGATGTATAGGGCTGCAGGCCTTTTTGGCCGCTGCTTGTGACGATATACCCTATCTAGGAAAGACAATGAATTTTTCTGCCTGGTCGATTAAGAATCCGATTCCGGCCATTATGCTGTTTGTCCTGCTCTCGCTGGCCGGCTTGTATTCCTTCAAGCAAATGAAGGTACAGGATTTTCCGGACATCGAGCTGCCGATGGTGACGGTGACGGCGGTGCTGGATGGGGCCGCGCCGGCCCAGCTGGAAACCGAAGTTGCCCGTAAAATCGAAAACTCGGTCTCGGCGCTGCAGGGCGTGAAGCACGTGTACACCAGCATTACCGATTCGGTGGTGACGGTCACCGTGGAATTCGTGTTGGAAAAGAAAATCGGCGATGCCGTCGATGATGTGCGCGATGCGGTCTCGAATGTGCGCGGCGATTTGCCGGCCGATGTGAAAGACCCGGTGATTGGCAAAGTGGAGTTTTCCGGGGTGCCATTCCTGGTGTACACGATTGCCGACCCCAAGCTGGATGAAGAGCAGCTGTCATGGTTTGTTGATAACCAGATTTCCCGCGCGGTGCGCTCGGTGCCGGGCGTGGGCAGTGTGGAGCGTGTGGGTGGGGTTAACCGCGAGGTACGGGTAGAGCTCGATCCCGAGCGGATGGCGGCGCTGGGTGTGAGCAGCAGTGATATTTCCCGGCAACTGGCACGCACGCAAAAAGATGCCTCGGGTGGCCGGGTAGATCTGGGCGGCAGTGAACAAGCCTTGCGCACCATTGCCACCGTGCAAACGGCGGCCGAGCTTGCGCAGCTGGAGCTGCCGCTGGCCGATGGACGCCGTGTACGGTTGGAGCAAGTGGCGACAGTCACCGACACCATCGCCGAGCGCCGCACGATAGCCCAGCTCGATGGCAAACCCGTGGTTGGTTTTGAGATCACCCGCGCCCGGGGCGCCAGTGAAACAGAAGTCAAAGCGGCGGTACTGAAAGCGCTGAATAAACTGCAGGCCGAGCATCCAAGCCTGACCATTACCAATGCCTATGATATGGCCGAGCCGGTGCAGGAAGGCTTTGATGGCTCGATGCATCTCTTGTATGAAGGTGCGCTGCTGGCGGTGGTGGTGGTGTGGTTCTTCCTGCGCGATTGGCGCGCTACCTTGGTCTCGGCTGCGGCTTTGCCGTTGTCGGTGCTGCCCACTTTCATTGGCATGTATTTGATGGGCTTCACCCTCAATGTGGTGACGCTGCTGTCGTTAGCGCTGGTGGTCGGGATTTTGGTCGACGATGCGATTGTGGAAATCGAAAACATCGTACGCCACCTGCGCATGGGGAAATCACCCTATCAGGCGGCGATGGAAGCAGCCGACGAGATCGGGCTGGCGGTGATTGCCACTACCTTTGCCCTGATTGCGGTGTTCCTGCCCACGGCGTTTATGAGCGGGATTCCCGGTAAATTCTTCGTCTCTTTTGGCTGGACTGCCGCGCTGGCGGTATTTGCCTCGCTGGTGGTGGCGCGTTTGCTCACGCCGATGATGGCGGCCTATATCCTCAAGCCGCTGGTGGGGGAGGAAAAAGAAGGCCGGCTGATGCAGAAGTATCTGCGCTGGGCCGATTGGTGTTTGCGCCATCGCAAACTCACGGCGCTGTTCTCGGTACTGTTTTTCGTGGGCTCGCTGGCCTTGGTGCCGCTGTTGCCGAAAGGTTTTGTGCCAGCCGACGATCGCTCGCAAACGCTGGTAAAAATCGAGCTGCCACCTGGCGCTACGCTGCAGGAAACCTTTGCGCTGGCCGAACAGGCGCGCGCGATTGTTGGCAAAATGCCGGAAGTCACGCAGGTGTATACCGCCGTGGGCGGCGGTAAAGCCGGGGGTGACCCATTTGCGGCCGGTCAATCGAGCGTGACCAAAGCCAATCTGACTCTGACGCTGAAACCGCGCACTGAGCGCAGCCGGACCAAAACCGAGCTGGAAAAAGATTTGCGGGTCGCTCTGCAGGTCATTCCTGGCGCGCGGGTGACGGTGGGCCTAGGGCAAAACGGCGAAAAACTGCAGATGATCATCAAATCGGATGATCCGGAAGCCCTTGCGCAAGCCACGGCCAATGTGGAAAAAGACCTGCGCACCTTGCCGGGCATTGGCGCGGTGATTTCCAGCGCGAGCCTGGTGCGGCCAGAGCTGATTATCCGGCCCGATATGGCTAAAGCGGCCGAGATGGGCGTGACCGGGCTGGCGATTGCCGATACGGTGCGGGTGGCGACGGTGGGCGATTTTGACAATGCCCTGCCGAAGCTTAATCTGCCGGAGCGGCAGATTCCGGTGGTAGTGCGCTTGCCGGATGCCTTCCGCACCGATCTGGAAGCCATCAAGCGCTTGCGTGTGCCTTCAAGCAATGGTGGCGAGGTGATGCTGGGGCAGGTGGCGAGCGTTGAGATCACCAGCGGGCCGAGCGTGATCACCCGCTTTGATCGCGGCCGCAATGTGCAGTTTGATGTGGAACTGAATGGCCGTCCGCTCGGTGAGGTGAGCGCCGAGGCCGATCAGCTGCCGGCCTTTAAAAATCTACCGGCAGGGGTATCGCGCCAGGCCTTTGGCGATGCCGAGGAAATGGGCAAGCTGTTTGCGAGCTTTGGCCTGGCCATGCTGACCGGTGTGCTGTGTATCTACATGGTGCTGGTGCTGCTGTTCCGCGACTTTATGCAGCCGGTAACGATTTTGGCGGCTTTGCCTTTGTCGATTGGTGGCGCCTTTGTGGCGTTGCTGGTGGCCAATAGTGCGTTTGCCATGCCATCGTTGATTGGCCTGATCATGCTGATGGGGATTGCAACCAAGAACTCGATCTTGCTGGTGGAATATGCGATTGTCGCGCGGCGCCAAGGCATGACCCGCTTTGAGGCGCTGATTGATGCCTGCCACAAACGGGCCCGACCGATTGTGATGACCACCATCGCCATGGGCGCCGGGATGTTGCCGATTGCGATTGGTTGGGGGGTAGACCCAAGTTTCCGCGCGCCGATGGCGATTGCGGTAATTGGGGGGCTGATTACTTCGACTTTCCTGTCCTTGCTGGTGATCCCGGTGGTGTTTACCTTTGTGGATGACCTGGTGCAGTGGGTAGCCAAAAAGCGCGGTAAACCTGCGGTGGTATAAGTCTTAAGCCGGTAGCTCAAAGAAAAAGGCCATGCATTGCATGGCCTTTTTGCTTCGGCGGGGGGCTTTATTTGCGCGCCAATGCCAGCATGCCACCGACCGCAAAAAAGGCCGCGCCACAGCCGCGGTTGAAGGCGCGAATGCGGCCCCCCCCTTGTAGCCAGCTTGCCATGCGGTTGCCGCCCCAGGCATAAGCAATTTGCCAGCTGATTTCGATCACAAAAAACGAAGCCAGCAAAATGGCCCATTGCGGCCCTTGCGGGAGTTTCAGATCAATAAACTGCGGCAAGAATGCGCCGGCAAACAAAATGGCCTTGGGGTTGGAGAGCGCCACCGCGAGGCCAGTCTGAAATCGCGCTTTGGTACTATTGGCGTTCGCATCCGGAAGGCGTAGGGTGTCGCCTGCTTGCCAGCATTGAATGCCCAGATAAACCAGATATAAAGCACCAACTACTTTTAATACGGTGAAGAGGGTGACCGAAGCAGCTAAAATCGCTCCCACCCCAACGGCCGAGAGCCCAATCAGAATACTTAGCCCCGTAATGGCGCCGGCCATGGTGGCTAAGGTGGCTTGCCACCCATAACGCACGCCGTGGCTAAGCATCAGCAGCATATTCGGGCCCGGCGTGGCAGAAATAAACAGGGTGGTGGCGAGAAAGGCGAGCCAGAGATTGAAATTCATGGGAATTGCCGTCGCGAAGAAGTCGGCCTACCTTTGTACACCATCTACGCGCTGCTGAAAAGTTAGGCAATGCGGGCGCTGAAGCGCAGGCGATTTGCCACGTCGGTGTGGCAATGCTTGCAATCGGGGCGCATTGTCATAAAAATATTGAATATTCAAGCGGCTAGCCAGCGTACCGTTTCCAGAGAAGAATAAGTGTCACAACAACGCCTTCATCAGCAAGCCGAAGATTCCGGCTCCTCTTTTGCCCGTATCCGCAAAGTGCTGGTGGTGCTATCGCTCTGCGTCTGTCTGATCGCCTTGGCGATTCTTAGCCATTCGATCTGGCGCAGCCGGCAGGAAACGCTGGCTAAAGCCGAGCAGGAAATGTTGCTGCTGGCGCGGGCACTGGAAGAGCATGTGGGCCGCACGATGGAAGGCACCTTGTTTGCGTTAAATGCCATCGGGCATGACGATGTGTTTCGCAGCTGCCTGAGTGCACATGATGATGCCTGTTTGCATGCCTATATGCAGCGCACAGTTGAGCGCTATCCACAGCTCAATACGATTGCCGTGGCGTATCCGAATGGCGATTTGGCTGCCAGCAATCTGCAATATCCGCTGAGCCCGCGTAATCTCTCGACTGTGAGTTATGTGCGGGTACTGCGCAGCCGGCCGCAACTGCCATATTTTATTGGCGAGCAGCAATTAGACCCCACCGGTAAGCAGGAAACTCTGCCCTTTGTCACACCGGTGCAAAATAAAGACATGCCCACCATGGCATTGCTGATCGCCGGTTTGAACCCCGATTACTACCAGCAGTTTTACGACAGCATCAATCTGAATCGCGAGCTGGTGATTCGGGTATTCCGCGAAGACGGGATTTCTTTGCTGCGCTTTCCGCAGGCGGTGCAGGAAGTCGGGCGAGATATTTCGCAGTTTGGCTTTTTTGACAAAGTATTTCGCGAAGCACCCAGTGGGGTATTTCAGGAAACCAGCAAAAGCGACAACCTGACCCGCGTCTATGGCTGGCGGCGTGTACAGGGCTGGCCACTTGGGGTGTCGGTCGGAATTGATCGTGAGCTGGTGCTGGCGCAGTGGCGGCAGGAAACGCTGGTGAATGTAGCGATTGCCTTGCTCCTGCTGCTCTCCGGGGGCGGTTTGCTCTTGTATGTATTGCAGCAATTACGCCGGCTGGAGCGCACCGAAGACACGCTGTTCTTAACCAAAGTAGCGGTGGAGAATGGCGCAGATATGGCCATCTGGCTCGATCCGCAAGGCCATGTGCGTTATGTGAATGCCACCAGTTGCAAACGACTGGGTTATAGCGAAGCCGATCTGATGTCGATGCGCTTTCGCGATCTGCACCCGGATTTCAAAGCCGATACGTGGCCAAAATTCTGGCAAAAACTGCGGCATCACCGGCATTTGTTTGATGAAATTACGCTGCGCACCCGCACGGGTGAAGAGTTTCCGAGTGAAATGCACTCGAACTACATCCTGTTTCAGGGGCAGGAATACAACTGCGCGGTAGTGCGGGATATTTCCGAGCGCCGGATGGCCGAAGAGGCCATCGGTAAATCCGAGCAGCAACTACGCCTGGCTTTGGAAGCCTCTAGTACGGGCCTATTTGATATGCCGCTGGATGGCCGCCGCACTGCGGTCACTAGCCCGGAATACGATCGCCTGCTTGGCTATCAGCCGGGCGAGTTGATCGAAACGTTTGAGAAATGGAAAGAGCAGCTGCATCCTACTGATCGTGAGCAAGCGGTATCTGCGTATCGAGATTACTACGTGGGCAATTCGGCGCAGTTTGCAGTTGAATTTCGCCGGCGCAGTAAAACCGGCGACTATCGCTGGTATCAGACGCGCGGGCGCTTTGTGGATTTTGATTCGCGGGGTAAACCCAGCCGGCTGATCGGCACCATGACTGACATTACTGAGCGGAAAGAGGCGCAAGATCGAATTACCGAGCTGGCTAATTTCGATACGGTGACTGGGCTGGCTAACCGCAATCTGTTGCGCGATGAGTTACGCCTCGCGCTGGCCTCGGCCGAGCGTTATAAACGCAAGCTGGCGCTCCTCTTTCTGGATCTGGATCGCTTTAAAACCATTAACGATTCCTTGGGCCATGCTGCGGGCGATATGGTGCTGGCGCAGGTGGCTTCGCGCCTACGCAGTGTGGTGGGCAAGCAAGATATCCTCTCGCGGCTAGGCGGGGATGAATTCGTCATTGTGCTGGCAGATCTGCCCAATGCCTTGGTGGCAGGGGATATCGCCGAGCGAATTTTGGGCTGTTTTAGCGAGCCATTTGTATTGGAAGCCGGTAATTTTGCGACCTCCACCTCGATCGGGATTAGTGTGTATCCGGATGACGGGCAGGATGCAGATGAGCTGATTAAAAACGCCGACGTGGCGATGTATCAAGCCAAGAGCAATGGCCGTAACAATTATCAGTTTTTTACCGCGGATATGAATGCACGGGCTTCCGAGCGCCTCAGCCTCGAAACCAGTATGCGCGATGCGCTCAGCCGCGGTGAGTTCGAGGTGTTTTTCCAGCCGCAAGTGGGCTTGGATTCGGGGCGGGTGATTGGTGCCGAGGCGCTGATACGATGGAATCACCCCACGCAGGGCCTGATTTCGCCAGCCAAATTTATCCCGATTGCCGAAGAGTCGCGCATGATTGTGCCGCTGGGCAACTGGATTTTGCGCCGCTCGTGTGAGCTCGCTGCGCAGTGGCAGCGCGAAGGGCTGCCGCCGTTTACCGTGGCGGTGAACCTATCACCTCTGCAATTGCATCAGGCCAATTTACTTGAGCTGATTCAAGATGCGCTGGATTCGGCGGGGCTGGACCCGAAATACCTCGAGCTGGAAGTGACCGAGTCGGTGGTGATGCAGGAAGTCGAGCATGTGATGGCCATGCTGCATGGCATTAAGCGCTTGGGCGTGAAATTATCGCTGGATGATTTCGGTACGGGGTATTCCAGCCTGTCATACCTCAAGCGCTTTGCCTTTAATAAGCTAAAGGTTGATCAGAGCTTTGTGCGTGATATCACGAGCGACCCGAATGATGCGGCGATTGTGCTGGCGATTATTGGCTTGGGCAAAACGCTGGGTATGTCGGTGCTGGCTGAAGGGGTGGAAACCGAGGCGCAGCTGGAATTCCTGCGCCGGGCGCAGACTGATTCGATTCAGGGTTATCTGTTTAGCCGGCCACTGGCGGCTGGCGAGTTTCGCAATTTGATTGCGGCGCAAAAAGAACTGCCGCTGCCGGTGCTGCAGGCGATCGACATGCAGCGTTGAGTCGGCCCTTTGCCGCACCCATAAAAAAGCCCCGCACTGCGGGGCTTTGCTTTTACTGCCTTGCTTATTCGTCGTTGGCTTTGAGCTCTTCGACCAGCGCCACATAGTTTTGCATGGCGGTGTCGCTGCTGGTACCGGCCAGTTTGCTCCAGGCATCGTATTTGGCTTGGGCTACAAACTGGATCGCTGACGGGCGATCACCGCTGACATCGCCTTCGGTGGCTTGCTTGTACAGCGCGTACAGCTTGAGTTTGGTTTGCACATCGGGGGCTTCGTTGAGTTCCACCACTTCTTTCTGGGCCACGGCAAAGCGCTGGGCGAGATCGGACATGCTTGAGCTCCGTATTAAAACGATCGTTTAAAAACTGCTTTGTAGTATAGGCAGGATTGCCTACGCTTGCCAAGCCTTGGCCGCGCTCCGGCTGGAAGCTTGGCCGGACAGCCGCAGGTAAACGCGGTAAAATCAAGGCCATCCAAGCTAAGTGCAGAAGAGGGCAAGCGATGACGGTGGCGACATTGCCAGCGCAGCTGGCGTATCTGAATGGCCGCTTTGCGCCATTGAATGAGCTGCAGGTTTCGGTGCTGGACCGCGGGTTTTTATTTGGCGATGGCGTGTACGAGATGATTCCGGTCTACTCGCGCTGCATTTTCCGCTTGGCCGAGCATATCCGGCGCCTTGGGCGTAGCCTGGCGGCAGTGGGGATTAGCAACCCGCATAGCGAAGCTGAGTGGCAGCAGCTACTCACTCAGCTGATGGCCCAGCAAGATTTTGCCGACCAAAGCCTGTATGTGCAGGTCACTCGGGGCGTTGCGTATCCGCGCAATCATGCTTTTCCGCAGCCCGCAGTGGCGCCAACGGTGTTGGCCTTTAGTGATCCGCTGGAATTACCGCCCGCTAGCCAGTATCAGCAAGGTGTGCATGCGCTGACGGTGCGCGATATTCGCTGGTTGCGCTGCGATATCAAAGCCTTGTCGCTCTTGGCCAATGTCTTGGCCAAGCAGCAGGCGGTGGATGCCCGCTGCGCGGAGGCGATTATGCTGCGCGATGGCTCGCTGATTGAAGGTGCGGCCAGCAATATTTTTCTGGTGAAAGATGGGGTACTGCTGGCGCCGCCAACCGGCGAATTGATGCTGGCCGGCATTACCTATGAGC
The DNA here is from genome assembly GCF_000429785.1 of Chitinibacter tainanensis DSM 15459. GTDB lineage: Bacteria > Pseudomonadota > Gammaproteobacteria > Burkholderiales > Chitinibacteraceae > Chitinibacter > Chitinibacter tainanensis. The sequence goes on along the minus strand of NZ_AUCN01000019.1, from coordinate 150,977 downwards.
TGGTGCTGGAGCTGGCGCAACAGTATGGCCTGCCGCTCGCGGTGCGGCCTTTGAGTGAAGCCGAGCTGCGCGAGGCGGACGAGGTCTGGCTGACTTCGTCATCGAAAGAGATTCTGCCGATCGTCAAAATTGATGATCAGCCAGTAGGAAATGGCCGACCCGGCCCCATTTATCAGACCATGTTGTCTGTTTACCAATCGTATAAAGCCACGGTAATGCGCCGTGGCGAGCAAGTGTGAGAGTAATTGAATGGCATTGATCGATATTCCCAGCCAGAAGCTGGAAGACCTGGTGACCTTTCCGGCGCTGATTCCGGTGAAAGCGGTCAGCCAGAAAAACCTGGCTGAGGCCGATTTTCGTGCGGCAGTCTTGCTGGTAACGCAAACCCATGTGCCGGCCTTTCAGGATGAGCACATCAGTATGCGCGCCTCCAGCGCCGGCAGCTATTTTTCGGCCACGCTGATGGTGACCTTTGATAGCGTTGAGCAGGTGTATGCGCTGGATAGCGCCTTGCGCGCTCACCCGCTGGTATTGCGGGTTTTGTAATGCAGCTGGCTGAAACACTCCTGCAGGGTATGGCGCTGCCGGCTAGTATTGTTGATGGCTACGTCGATATACCCCTTGAGCCATTCCCGCATGTGCTGCGGGTGCGCAGCCTTGGGCTGGTGGATTACGCGCCGACCTGGCAGGCCATGCAGCAATTTACCGCGCAGCGCAATGCCGATACGCTGGATGAATTATGGCTACTGGAACACCCGCCCGTGTTCACACAGGGCCAAGCGGGCAAGGCCGAGCATATTCTCGCTAGCAGCGAGATTCCGGTGGTGCAGATTGATCGCGGCGGGCAAGTGACTTACCACGGCCCGGGGCAATTGGTGGCGTATTTGCTGCTGGATTTGCGCCGCTACAAGCTCGGTGTACGCGAGCTGGTGCGCAAGCTGGAAAACAGCGTGATCGGCGTATTGGCCGAGTATGCCATTCAGGCTTATGGCAAGGTCGATGCGCCCGGCGTGTATGTAGAGCGCCCGGCCAGCGCCTTGCAGGCCGCGCATGAGGCTAAAATCGCGAGCCTAGGGCTACGCATTCGCAATGGCGCGTGCTATCACGGTCTGGCCTTGAATGTGAGCCTAGATCTGGCGCCGTTTGGCTTGATTAACCCTTGCGGCTATCAAGGCTTGCAGGTCACGCGCATGGCCGACTACGGGATAGACGAGACACCCGCGACTTTAGCCGTTAAAATGGCAAACCAGATCGCGCAGCAGTTGAAAGTTGCCAGTTAAATCAATGCTTTAACCGTACAGTTTGTGCGGTTATCGGGAACACCATGACAGACACCACCAAAGCGCCGAGCAAAGAAGTCGGCGTCAAGCTCAAGGGCGAAGCCAAAACGGCCCGCATTCCGATCAAGGTGATCCAGCCGGAAACCAAACTGAAAAAGCCGGAATGGATTCGGGTGCAAGCGGCCAGCCACAATAGCCGCTTCTATGAAATTAAAGACATTTTGCGTAGCCAAAAGCTGCACACGGTGTGTGAAGAAGCCTCATGCCCGAATATCGGCGAATGTTTCGGCAAGGGCACTGCCACCTTCATGATCATGGGCGACATCTGTACGCGGCGTTGTCCATTCTGTGATGTGGGCCATGGTCGCCCCAATCCGCTGGACGTGAATGAGCCGCAGCATCTGGCCGAAACCATTGCTGCCCTGAAGCTGAAATACGTGGTGATTACCTCGGTGGATCGGGATGATCTGCGCGACGGCGGTGCGGCGCATTTTGTGGAATGCATCCAGAAAACCCGCGAGCTGAGCCCCGAGACGCAAATCGAAGTGCTGGTGCCGGATTTCCGCGGCCGGATGGACATTGCGCTGGATATCTTCCAGCAGGCGTTGCCCGACGTGATGAACCATAATCTGGAAACCGCCCCGCGCCTTTATAAACAAGCGCGCCCGGGCTCGGATTACCAGCATTCGCTGGATTTGCTGAAAGAGTTCAAGCGTCTGTATCCGCATATCAACACCAAATCCGGCATTATGGTGGGCTTGGGCGAGACGGATGAAGAAGTCTACCAAGTGATGGAAGACATGCGCGCGCACAATATTGACATGATCACCATCGGCCAGTATCTGCAGCCATCCAACGGCCACTTGCCGGTGCTGCGCTATGTGCACCCTGACCAATTCAAAGCCTTTGAAACCCGCGCTTACGAGCTAGGCTTTAAACATGCGGCGGTGGGCGCGATGGTTCGCAGCTCTTACCACGCGGATCAACAGGCGCATAACGCCGGCTTGTAAACGCCGGCGCAGTTCAGATGTGAACAAAACGGGGCTTAGCCCCGTTTTTTATTGGTATTGCCCTGTAAACAAACAATAATATAGCGTTGCGGTTGATACAGGGAGTAGGTATATGAGTAGCTTACCCAAACACCAGCTGACCATGACGGTGCTGATGACGCCGGATATGGCCAATTTTTCCGGCAAGGTGCACGGTGGCGCCTTGCTCAAGCAGCTGGATCAGGTGGCCTATGCCTGCGCCAGCCGCTACGCCGGCGCATACGCTGTCACCTTGTCGGTTGATCAGGTCACCTTCAAGCAGCCGATTTTTGTCGGTGAATTGGTGCATTTCATGGCTAGCGTCAACTACACCGGCCGCACCTCGATGGAAATCGGCATTCGCGTGGTGGCGGAAAACATCCGCGCGCAAACCCAGCGCCATACCAATAGTTGCTACTTCACCATGGTAGCGATGAGCGAAGAAGGCACACCGCTGGAAATCGAGCCGCTGATCGCGAGCAATGAGCAGGAAGTCATCCGTTGGGTGGAGGCCGAAGCGCGCCGCAATCAGCGGCTGCAACAGCGCTAGCCAGATTAGCCTGGCTGCGCGGCAGACTTACAGGCCGTTCTGTAGCTCGAAGCGATGGCGCGTAAATAGCTGGCGGATGGCGGGGTTGCTGTGGGTGAGGCCCATTTGCAGCGCCGTGGCCACCCATGTGCCGCGTTGGCTTTGCTTGGTGAGCTGTAGCAGCAGGGTTTCACTGCTGCGGTAATGGTTGGTTTGCAGGGCATGCATCAGTGCAGTTTGGCCTTGCAGATCGGCCAGCTGCAAATCTGCGCCTGCCTCGAGCAACAGCCGAATCACCGCATGCTGGCCACGGGTGGCCGCTTGCATCAGCGGGGTCATGCCATTTTTGGTTTGGCTATTAAGTTGCGCGCCATGCTCCAGCAGCAGGCTCATGGCTTGCAAATGGCCTTCGGCGGCGGCCCAGTGCAGGGCGGTAAAGCCGCCATCATCCTGCGCTTCGGTATTGGCGCTGCGCGAGAGCAGCAAACCCACGAGCGGTAAATGATCGAGGGTGGCCGCCCAGATCAGCGCGGTTTTACCAAGCTCATCACGGCTCTCGATTTCCACGCCCGATTTCAGCAGCACCAAAGCGCGTAGCGTATTGCCGGTTTCTACCGCATGAAAAAACTCTTTGCGGGTGCTGATGCGGTCGTCGTTGCTTTGGTCGTAATCGATATCAACGATGTGATCCCAAGCTTGTTCGGGCTCGGGCTCTTCGGGCGGGAATTGCTGCTGATGCAACCGTTGCAGGGCGAACAGCTCGGAGGCGACTTCGGGCGGGAAGCCTTGGCGGTCACCGCGTTCATCCACTGCCAGCTCGGCAATATAGGCTTCCAGCTGCTCGCTCCCCCAATACAACAGCACCTGCTCCAGGATCCGCGGATAGCAGTTTTCCAGCTGGTGGGGATAAAAGTCGGCATTGGGGCCTAGTAGGCTGACGATCGCCGGATGCAAGATGACATACTCATACGCGGTTGGGAAGAATGACTGTACCGGCTGTAAGGTTTTCCTTCAAGTGAAATTCTGCGCATAAAAAAACGCCACTGCACGGGCAGTGGCGTTTTCGCGCGAGGCGCAGGCGATTACATCATGCCGCCCATGCCACCCATGCCGCCCATATCAGGCATTGCAGGTGCGTCGTCTTTTGGCAGTTCAGCTACCATGCAGTCAGTGGTCAGCAGCAGACCTGCTACTGAAGCCGCGTGTTGCAGGGCTGAGCGAGTAACTTTAGCTGGATCCAGTACACCCATCTCAACCATATCGCCGTATTCGCCAGAAGCCGCGTTGTAACCGAAGTTACCTTTGCCTTCCAGTACTTTCGCTACGACTACGCTTGGCTCGTCGCCGGCGTTTTGTACGATCTGGCGCAGTGGGGCTTCGATCGCACGCAGTACGATCTTGATACCTGCGTCTTGATCAGCGTTAGCGCCTTTCAGTTCGGCGATGGTAGAGCGTGCACGCAGCAGCGCAACGCCACCACCAGCTACGATGCCTTCTTCAACTGCGGCGCGAGTCGCGTGCAACGCGTCTTCAACGCGGGCTTTCTTCTCTTTCATTTCCACTTCAGTGGCTGCGCCCACCTTGATCACTGCTACACCGCCAGCCAGTTTGGCTACGCGCTCTTGCAGTTTTTCACGATCGTAATCGCTGGTTGATTCTTCCACTTGTTTGCGGATAGTTGCTACGCGTGCTTTGATCGCGTCTTCAGCGCCAGCGCCGTCGATGATGGTGGTGTTTTCTTTCGCCACTTCGATGCGTTTGGCTTGACCCAGCAGTGACAGATCCGCTTTTTCCAGGCTCAGACCCACTTCTTCGGCGATCACAGTACCGCCAGTCAGAATCGCGATGTCTTCCAGCATGGCTTTACGACGGTCACCAAAGCCTGGGGCTTTCACGGCAACGGTTTTCAGGATGCCGCGGATGTTGTTCACCACCAGTGTGGCCAGTGCTTCGCCATCAACGTCTTCGGCGATGATCAGCAGAGGACGGCCAGCTTTAGCGACTTGTTCCAGAACTGGCAGCAGATCGCGGATGTTGCTGATTTTCTTATCAAACAGCAGCACGAATGGGTTATCCAGTGCGGCGATTTGTTTGTCTGGGTTGTTGATGAAGTACGGTGACAGGTAGCCGCGGTCAAACTGCATACCTTCAACTACGTCCAGCTCGTCTTCCAGACCTGAGCCGTCTTCAACGGTGATCACGCCTTCTTTACCTACTTTGTCCATTGCCGCAGCGATTTTCTCGCCGATCACAACGTCAGAGTTGGCAGAGATCGAACCAACTTGGGCGATTTCTTTGCTAGTGGTGCATGGTTTAGCGATGGTTTTCAGCTCAGCCACCAAGGTTGAAACGGCTTTGTCGATACCGCGTTTCAGATCCATTGGGTTCATGCCGGCGGCAACGTATTTCATGCCTTCTTGCACGATGGCTTGAGCCAATACGGTTGCTGTCGTCGTGCCGTCACCGGCGATGTCAGAAGTTTTAGACGCCACTTCTTTCACCATCTGCGCGCCCATGTTTTCGAACTTGTCTTTCAGTTCGATTTCTTTGGCAACCGATACACCGTCTTTGGTGATAGTTGGGGCGCCGAATGAGCGCTCCAGTACCACGTTACGGCCTTTCGGGCCCAGAGTTACTTTAACGGCATTGGCCAGTACGTTAACGCCGTTAACCATTTTTGCGCGTGCGCTATCACCAAACAGAACTTCTTTAGCAGCCATGTTATTTCTCCAAATTCTTCAGTTCACTGGATACGGCCATGGGCCGATCCCTTAACAAAGTTAAAGCCGGGCTTAGTCTACGATGGCGAAGATGTCTTCTTCGCGCAGTACGGTCAGTTCTTCGCCGTCGATTTTCACGGTTTGGCCGCTGTATTTGCCTAGAATCACTTTGTCACCCACTTTGACGGTCAGGGCACGTACTTCGCCGTTTTCCAGCACTTTGCCTGAGCCAACTGCGACCACTTCACCCATATCTGGTTTTTCAGTCGCGCTGCCTGGCAGAACGATGCCAGAAGCAGTTTTCTCTTCGGCTTCAACGCGCTTGATCACAACACGGTCGTGTAATGGACGGATTTTCATGGTGTTAAAACTCCTGAGTAGGACAGTCAAATTACAGTTGTCTGGTTAGCGGAGTGAGCGCTTAGCACTCGCCCCGTTTGAGTGCTAAATGGTAGGGACGCCGAGGCGGTTTTTCAAGAGCCTGCGTGAAAAATTTCTCGGCTTGTCATGCTCGCGGCACAAGGGTGGAGGTTGGTGCAGCAATGCGGGAAATGCTATGGGGGTATAAGCCGGTAGGCTTTGATCTAAATGAGTTTGAGTGAAATACAGGGTGGGGTATTGAGGCGCAGAAAAGCAAAAAGCCCTGATCGCAGGATCAGGGCTTTGAATTTTGGCGGAAGCGCAGAGATTCGAACTCTGGGGGGACTCACATCCCCGACGGTTTTCAAGACCGCTGCCTTAAACCACTCAGCCACGCTTCCGTCTTGGAGTGAATAAAAAAGCCCCGAACATGTCAGAGCTGATTTATCACGATACTTCAAAAGAACTGGCGGAAGCGCAGAGATTCGAACTCTGGGGGGACTCACATCCCCGACGGTTTTCAAGACCGCTGCCTTAAACCACTCAGCCACGCTTCCGTTCTTGAAGTGGGACGCATATTAGCAAGGTTTTACCGGCTTGTCTCGTCTTTTTTGCAAAAAAACGAAATTTTTATAGTTTCTCCAAGACGGCAAAGTTGGCCAGTGAGGCGTTGGCGGTGTGTTCCAGCGCCGGCGAGAGGCGAATGCGGTAGGTTTTACCCTGTGCGGCTAGGCGAAATTCGCGGTTGTCGGCAAAAAACGCCTGCGGCAACACCAGAAAGCGATGCTGGTTGATCGCGGTGTTCTCGGGCGAATACACGCCTTGGAAGCTGCGATTGCCCAAGAGTGGCGTCAGCTCCACCACGATTGGGGTTTGCGACACGGTTTCAATGCCCACATGCACCTGGCCATCACCATTGCGGGTGATGCGGCGCACGATGCCGACCGCCACCGGGCTCATGCCCACGCCATCCATGCCGACGATCTCGCCCACTTGCAAGGGCTCATCGCGTTCAGTCTGGTAAGTAGCGCCTAGGCCAGTGGCGCTTTCGTTTTCAATCGTCCAACGCTCAACCTTGCCGCTTGCAGGCTGGCCGCGCAAATGCGTAATCACATCATCCAGCCCACGGGTGACATTGATGGATTTTTGCGTGCTACGCCGCTCGGATTTGCGTACCGGAGCGGGGGTGTCACGTGACCATAAATTGATCAGTAGCTGCATCAGATCCAGATTGGCCGGTGAGCCCGATTCTTCTGGCAGGCCCAGTTGCTGGGCGGTTTCGCCCTGATTGAGCTTTTCGATGGTTTCCTTGATATGCAAAACCAGCGTTTCGGTAAACCAGTAGCGCCAGTTTTCACCCACCATATCGCGGCGTAGCCGTTTGGGTGGGGTGGAGCCCGCAACGTTAATTGCAAACAGCTGGCGATTGGGTTTGATCTGGGTTTCCAGATCGAGGCGGCTTGCCCAGCGATGTAGCCATTGGCTCACTAATTCGATCTGGGCCGGCTGCATTTTTTCCGGGTGTGCCAGCGCCAGCATCAGCAAAATCATGTATTCGCGGCGAATGTCGGTGATTTCGCTTTCGGGATAGGGTTGCAGCGGGGTGGTGGCAAAGCCTTGCTGTTCGGCATATAGATACAGCCGATTGATATTGCGCCAGGTGCGGCTATCGACTTCCATATAGCGCAGCAGCGCCCAGCGGGCTTGCTCAACAAAATACATCAGGCCGCGCAGGGTGAAGATTTGCAGCTCTTTTTCCATGCCGCGCGGCACGCCCTGGCTGGCTTGCTTCACGCAATAGCGATAAGCGTCGCCCATGTCGTTCCAGAAAGCGAGCAGGGTAGGCAGCACTTGTTTGGGCTTGGCGCCATCATCCAGCGCTTTGCCCTGATAGATTTCTACCAGATGGTTTTGCAGCGAGCGGGCTTTTTCGTCCAGATAGGGGACCGTCTTGAAACGCTCTTTAGCGCTGATTTTGGCGTTGCCATTGAGTTGCTTCAGGGCTTTTACGATTTCGATTTGCGCTTGCAGGATGTCACTTTCCGGAAGCTCCTGCATCATGATGGTGGCGGACTTAAGATTGTGTACGCCTTCCTGCTCGCGTTTGCCAAACAGGGCACCAATCAGACTTTTGAAGTCAAACATGGTTGTTTCCTGAACTATGTCTTTTGAATATTTTGTTGTGCTGCAACGATAACTGGGCGGCCTGCCAGCGGCAAGTGCCGGCTTCGGTTTGCACCCAGAACGGCGCTGTGCGGCGTATCTTCTGTGACACAGTGCACATTTTGCCTTGATTATGGATCATTGTAATTAGAAAAAACGTTGGTGTGCGCTGTGATAAAATGGCGTATTTTCAGCCCCTTGCCGCTATCCGCGACGATGCTGGGCGCAGTATTCACTTTCCCACAGGGAACACGATTCAATGATTAGTTCTAATGGCATTACGATGCAGTTTGGCGCCAAGCCACTGTTCGAAAAAGTCTCGGTAAAATTTGGTGATGGCAACCGCTACGGTCTGATCGGTGCCAACGGTTGCGGTAAATCGACCTTTATGAAAATCCTCGGTGGCGATCTGGAGCCAAGCGCGGGCAATGTGTCGCTGGAGCCGGGCGTGCGGCTGGGTAAACTGAAACAGGATCAGTTTGCCTATGAAGATCAGCGCGTGATCGATGTGGTGATGCAAGGGCACGTTGAGCTGTGGGCCGCGATTGCCGAGCGGGATGCCATTTACGCGAATCTCGAAGCGACCGAAGACGACTATATGCGCGCAGCCGAGCTGGAAGGCAAAGTGGCCGAATATGATGGCTACACCGCCGAAGCGCGCGCGGGAGCTTTGTTGTTGGGTGTGGGGATTCCGACCGAGCAGCATTTTGGCCCGATGTCCGAAGTTGCCCCGGGCTGGAAGCTGCGGGTGTTGCTGGCGCAGGCGCTGTTCTCTAACCCGGACGTGCTGCTGCTCGATGAGCCAACCAATAACTTGGATATCAACACCATTCGCTGGCTGGAACACACGCTGAATGAGCGCGATTCCACCATGATTATCATCTCCCACGATCGTCACTTCTTGAATCAGGTGTGTACACACATTGCCGACGTGGATTACGGCAATATCCAGATTTATCCGGGCAATTACGACGACTATATGCTGGCCTCTACGCAGGCCCGCGAGCGGATGTTGGCCGATAACAGCAAGGCCAAAGAGCGCGTGGCCGAGTTGCAAGCCTTTGCCCAGCGTTTTGCCGCCAATAAATCGAAAAGCCGCCAAGCGACCAGCCGTTTGAAACTGGCCGACAAGATCAAAGAAGGCATGGTGGAAGTCAAACCGTCTTCACGGCAAAACCCGTATATCCGCTTTGATATGGACGACAAGCAAAAGCTGCACCGTCAGGCCTTCGAGCTGGCCGGTTTGTCCAAATCATTTGATAAACCGCTGATTCAAAGCCTGGACTTCATCTTTGAGGCCGGCCAGAAACTGGCGGTTATCGGTGGTAACGGGGTGGGTAAATCAACGCTGATGAAAATGCTGGTGGGCGTATTGCCACCCGATGCTGGTAGCGTGAAATGGGCTGAAAAAGCCGAGCCGGGTTATTTCGCGCAGGATCACGAAGAAGATTTCGCCGAAGACATCACCTTGTTTGACTGGATGAAGCAATGGGGCCAGCCGGGGGATGATGATCAGGTGATCCGCGGGATTCTCGGTCGCTTGCTGTTTAGCGGCGACGATGTGAAAAAATCGGTGAAAGTGCTGTCGGGTGGGGAAAAGGGCCGCATGTTGTACGGCAAACTGATCCTGCAAAAACCCAATGTACTGGTCATGGACGAGCCGACCAACCACATGGACATGGAGTCGATCGAGTCGCTGAATATGGCGCTGGAGCTCTACAAAGGCACGCTGATCTTCGTTTCACACGACCGGCAGTTTGTGTCATCGCTGGCCACGCAGATTCTGGAGCTCAATGGCGATGGTAGCTACACGCATTTCTTGGGTGGCTACGAAGACTATCTGGCCAGCCGCGGTTTGGAATAAACCCAACAGCAGCTTTAAGCGCAAAACCCGGTGCAAGCCGGGTTTTTTATTGCCCGCGGTAGGTGGATTGCAGGCAGGGTTGCACAGCGAGATAAGAAAAAACCGAGCCTAAGCTCGGTTTTTCGTGGGGTATTGCCTGCAAGGCTAGATCAAGATTGCCTTGGCGGGCGATACGGTCGCTAGTATCTTATTTGCGACGGAAGTGACCACCTGCTGGTGGGCCACCACGCTCGTCTTTGTGACGGAAAGTGACGCGGCCTTTGGTCAGATCGTAGGGCGACATTTCCACGGTCACACGGTCACCAGCGATAATACGGATATGATTCTGGCGGATCTTGCCGGAAGCATAGGCGGTGATCTCAATGCCATTGGTTAGGGTCACGCGGAAGCGGGTGTCCGGGTAAACCTCGGCCACAACACCTTCCATCTCTACTACATCTTCTTTTGACATGCTTTATTCCAGTAAGGCTGACGCCGATCTGTTTGAGCGCCATTTTTTCAAAATAAGGGCGAACTATACAGGTTTTTGCCGAAAAATGCGCCATTTTTTACGATGTACGGCGCGTAACCATATGTATTTAAGCTTGATTCGCCACAGTTCTCCTCAGTAAGCTTCTGCTTTTGCCGTTTGCAGGATCATCGTCATGTTGGCTCGCCTTTTGCCACTCTCTGCCAGCGTGTTGCTGGCCGCTTGTGCGACTACTTCGCCCCAGCCCGCCGCCAGTGTGGCGCCCAGCCCGACCCCGGCGCTGACTACCCCAAGCCCAATCCCGACGCCAACGGCAAGTCCGAGCCCCAGCCCTAGTCCGGTGATGAGCGCCACCCCCGCGCCCACCGTAAAACCCACCCCCAAACCTAGCTTGAGCGAGGCCCAAGCGCGTGCGCTGCTCAATCAGCTGTTGCCGCCTAAAATCGCCGATCGGGCGGGCTGGAATGATGACATTCTGGATGCGTTTACTGCGCTGAAAGTGGCCTACACGCCAGAGAATTTCTGCGCGATGGCGGCGGTGATCGAGCAGGAATCGAGCTGGCAGGGCGATCCGGTGGTGCCGGGCTTGCCCAAAATCGTCTGGAAAGCGATTGAAGAGCGGGCCGGCAAATATCGCATTCCTTTGCTGGCCGTGCAAACTGCGCTGCTCAAGCCATCGCCGACGGGCCAAAGCTACAAAGCGCGGATTGATAATCTGCGCACCGAGCGGGAAATGAATGATCTCTTTGAAGATCTGGCGGCCGAAGCGCAAAGCCTGAAATTACCGCTGAATATGAAAAATCCGATCCGTACCGGTGGGCCGATGCAGGTGAGTATCGAGTTTGCACAGCAACACACCCAGGTGTGGCCTTATCCGTATTCGCGCAAGGGCAGTGTACGCAGCGAAGTCTTTACCCGTCGCGGTGGGGTGTATTTCGGCGCAGCCATTCTGCTGCAATACCCGGCGCCCTATACCGAGATGGTGTATCGCTTCGCCGATTTTAATGCCGGGCGCTACGCCAGTCGCAATGCGGCATTCCAAGCCGTAGTCGGCAAGCTTAGTGGCCGCGAATTGGTATTGGATGGGGATTTACTCACCTATCGCGATGGCAATCCGGTGGGCACCAGTAGCACTCAGTCGGCCTTGTATATCTTGGCTGGCGCGCTAGGGCTCAGTCGCGCGGAGATTGATCGCGATCTGAAGCAGGAAAAATTGCTGGGTCTGAGCAATAGCCCCCTGTATCAACGGGTATATGCGCTGGCGGAAAAAAATGGCCAGAAATATCCGCGCGCCAGCATGCCGCAGATTGACCTGAAAAGCCCGAAAATCACCCGCAAACTCACGACGGAATGGTTTGCTAATCGGGTGAACTGGCGGTATGGCCTGTGCCTGGAGCGCTTGAAGTAAACCGTCGCCAGCGCAGCGAGGTAGCTGCGTTTGCGCTGCTTGGCACCCTTATTTATAATTTGGATAAATTATTTCCAATTTATAGAAGGCCTTGAAATGAAGTTTACCCTCCGCCAGTTGGAAGTGTTTGTCGCTGTAGGGCAGGGCGAGAGTGTGTCGCGGGCTGCCGAGCAACTGAAACTCTCGCAATCGGCGACCAGCACCGCGCTGGCCGAGTTGGAGCGGCAGTATGAAATCCGTCTGTTTGATCGCGTGGGTAAACGCTTGCAGCTCAATGAACTGGGCGCACAACTGCTGCCACGCGCGATTGAGCTCTTGGATCGCGCGCAGAGTGTGGATGCCATGCTGGCGGGGCAAGTGGGCCTAGGGCCTTTGCGGGTGGGCGCTTCGCTGACCATTGGCAATTATCTGGCGACCTTGCTTATTGGGGATTTTATGCGCCAGCACCCCGGGAGCCGGGTGAGCTTGGCGGTGCACAATACCGCCACCATCGTGCAGCAAGTGGCGCATTTTGAGCTGGATTTGGGCTTGATTGAGGGCGATTGCCAGCATCCGGATTTGCTGGTGACCCCGTGGGTGCCGGATGAGTTGGTGGTCTTTGCCGCGCCGGAGCACCCGCTGGCCCAGCAAGCGCAGGTGAGTTTCGAAGACCTAGTGGGCGCGGCTTGGATTGTGCGCGAGCTGGGTTCCGGTACACGGCAGACGTTTGAATTTGCCATGCGCCATGCGCTTTCTCGGCTAGATATCCGGCTGGAACTCGAGCACACCGAAGCGATTAAGCGTGCGGTTGAGTCGGGTTTGGGGATTGGGTGCATTTCCCGCCTGGCGCTAAAAGATGCTTTCCGCCGGGGGAGCTTGGTGCCGCTGGCAGTGGAAGGACTCGACTTGGCGCGGCGTTTTCACTTTGTGGCGCATAAGCAGAAATATCAAACGCCGAGCATGGCCGCGTTTATGGCGCTGTGTCAGCAATTTACGGCGAATGCGCATAGTACCGACGAAATCCAAATGCCGCACATTCGCTAGGGTATTGCCCTGCGATGCCTGTGTTGATTTGATTTTGGGGTAATACATGGCTAGGTATATCGCATTGCTCATAAACAAAAACCCGCTAGTTGGCGGGTTTTTGTTTGGCTGTGCTGCGGCTTAGTGAATGCCGCCGCTTTGCTGGTAGCGACGCTCAAGGTGGTTTACCCCAGCGGCCAGCAACAAAGTCATAATCAGATACAGGAAGGAAATCGTTAGATACGGCTCCCAATAGCGCGAATATGCCCCAGCGACGGTACGCGCGGCGTAGGCGAGCTCGGCTAGGCCAATGGCCGAGACCAGCGAGCTGTCTTTCAGCAGCATAATCGCTTCGTTGCCCAGCGGCGGCAGCATACGGCGGAAGGCTTGCGGCACGATGATAAAGCGCATCGTTTGGCCGTAGGTCATCCCCAGCGAGCGGGCCGCTTCAAATTGGCCTTTGGCAATCGATTGAATGCCCGCACGGAAAATCTCGGTAATGTAGGCGCCGGCATTCAGTGTGAGGGCCACCAGGCCAGAGAGAAATGCACCATAGTCCTGACGCAAAGTACTGGCGAGTTCGCCTTGTAGCAGCAGGCCACTATCGGGGTGTACCAGTACCGGCATTACCGCAAAATGCGTGAGCAAGATCTGCACAAATAGTGGTGTGCCACGGAAAAAAGTGACGTACGCGGCCGCTGGCCAGCGCAGCAGAAACTTCACCGGGTATTTCCACGGGCCATGCTTCACCTCCGCCAGGCGCGCCATGCCGGCAAACAGCCCGATCAGGGTGCCGAGCACCACGGCCACAAGGGTGATCCCCAGCGTCATTTTGACGCCATCGATGAACAGGTCGCGGTATTCCCAGACCATCTGCAGCTGGAAATGCTGCAACAGCGGTACTGTGTGTTGTACCTGTTCCCAAAATTGAATGAAGTCCATAGTCTTACCAATTACGCGCGAACAGAGACGACAAAGCACAACCGAAGTTGCGCTTTGTCGGGCTGGCGCTGAGCCGTGGGCTAAACCAGCGGCTTATTTGCCGAAGTATTGCTTGTAGATTTTGTCGTAAGTGCCGTCAGCTTTGATGGCGGCCAGACCTTTGTTGATCTGCTCCAGCAAGGCTTTGTTGCCCTTTTTCACGGCAATGCCGTAGTACTCTTTGGCGAAGCTGGCATCATCGATGGTGCGCAGTTTGCCTTTGCCGTTGTTGGCAATGAAGTTAACCACGACGCCATTGTCGGCGATCACGGCATCAACACCACCGCTTTGCAGCTCTTGAATAGCCAGCGGAGTTGATTCAAAGCGTTTGATGTTTGGGCTGGTTTTACCGAGCAGCTTTTGGGCTGCTTCATCACCAGTTGTACCAGTCTGAACACCGATCTTTTTGCCTTTCAGATCAGCCAGTTTGTTGATTTTGCTGCTGTTGTTGACCGCAATCAGCTGCTTGGCTTCGAAGTAGGGCTCCGAAAAATCCATGGTCTGTTTGCGTTCAGGGGTGATGGTTACTGCAGAGATGACAATGTCGCGGTCGCCGTTGTTCAGCGAAGCAAAAATGCCTTCCCAAGGGGTGTTGATAAATTTCACCTGAAAACCGCCTTTGGCAGCGATGGCTTTCAGTACTTCGATATCAAAGCCGACGATCTCTTTTTTCTCGTTTTGCGATTCAAAAGGAGCGTATGCAGCATCGGTGCCCACTTGGTAAGTTTTGGCTGCTTGAGCTGAGGTGTTGAACATCAGACCGGCGAGTAAAGCCGTGGCTAGAAAAGTAAAACTTTTGCGCATTGTTGTCGTCTCCTGCAGGTCGAAAAAAGGGGCAGGAAGGCACACACGAGGTTTGCCAATCTCTGCCCCGATGCTAGTAAGGTTTGCCGAATCCGATAATCAGGTGTTTCCCTATTTCGTCGGCAGACTTGCCCAGCATTTTACGCTGAGAAGTCGCTCAGGCAATTAATTCTTCCAGCCCGCTCGACAATTCGTCGATTTCAATCAGTTTTTCTTGCAACTCGGCGGGGTTTAGCCCGGCAATCGCGAGGCTATCAGCCGGCAGGGCCGCCGCGATTTCTTCTTGGCTAGCATCATTGGCCTGTTGGCGGGCAATTATTTTTGCCAAATGCAGGGTGGCTGTGAGTTTGTCGGTCGGCTCTTGCGCCGCGGGGGCATTTTGGTATTTCAGCGCTTGCTGAATGGCAGGTGGGAAATTCCAGCGCCGCGCCAGCTCTTCGCCGACCATGACGTAATCGAAGCCAATATTATTGCCTTCGAGCGCAACACGATCAGCACCATTTTCTACGAACTGATCGATTTTAACCGCCAGCTCAGGGGCTACGATATGAATCAGCATTTCACCAATGTTATGAATCATGCCGGCGGTGAAAGCCACTTCGCCATTGATCTTGGCGGGTTTCGCCAGCCATTTGGCCAGCGTGGCCACTTGCAGGCTGCTGCGCCAGAATTTTTTACGATCAAAACCGGGGGTGGCAACAAAAGCGCCGGTAATGCCGGATGCCACCACCAAGGTGCGCACGGTGTTAAAACCCAGTACGACCACAGCTTCCTGCACCGAGCCAATCTGGCGGCTAGCACCAAAATGGGCTGAGTTGGCTAAGCGCAGCACTTTGGCAGTGATGACTTGATCTAGAGAAATCTTTTTGGCAATCGTATCGATATCAATGTCGTCGTTGCTGAAACTATCGATTAATTCCTGCACGACTTTTGGAATGGTGGGCAGTTTATGGGTTTGCTCGAACACTTCTTCCAATTTCATGGCGACACTCCCGTGGCTTTGTTTTTATCGGCGGAAACCTGAATCCATACTAGAACACCCCCGTTTATCCTGCTAGCTCCAAAATAAAAAAACCACACCTAAAACGGTGTGGTTTTTTCGATTTGTGTTCAGTGAGGACTAGATCACAGTTTGGTTTCAACTTGCTGCAGCGGTGCCGACTCGCTGGCTGGGTTGCGGCTCGCTTGCAGATCGCTACGACGGCGGCGAACTGGCGCTGCCGTCGTAGCGATTTCTACAGGGGCGGCAGTGCTAGATTTGGTCTCAACTAATTGCAGCGGTGCGCTGGTTGCGGCGCTGGCGGCATTGGCATCGACTACATCTTTGCGGCGGCGGCGTTGCGGGGTGGCTGGCAACTCAACGTCTGTAGCTGCAGGTGCACTTTCATTGCGGGTCGCCACTTGGACCAGACCAACAGCTTCAGGGCTGGCGACCACGAATGCCGGAGTAGCCAAAGCCGGGGTAGCCGGTTCGGCTAGCGCTACAGTTTCTACTGCTGGCGTGCTTGGCGCGGTTTGAGCGATGATTTCAGCTACTGCGGACTCAGCAGCGGCTGCTTCGGTCGTTACTTCTGCTGTATCAGCACTGCTCGCTGCTGCTTGGCTTGGTGTTGTCGTTGGGGCTGCCTCGGCCAGTGGGGCTGCTTCTGCAGCCGCAGGAGTAGCTGTGCTAGTTGGCTCGGCTACAACTACTGGTGCTGGCTCTGCCTGTACTGCGGCTGGCGCAACAACTGGCGTCGCCTCGGCTTGCGGGGTTGCGGGCGCAACAGCAGGGGGGCTCACATCAGTTACTGCTGAGTCAGTAGATTCTGCTGCGCTTTCGCTGTCAACAGCTGCGTCCTGCGCCACTTGGCGATCACCGCGGTCGCGACGGTCGCGACGGTTGCGGCGACGACGGCCACGACCCTCTTGTTGGCCTTCGTTGCTTGCTACGGCTTCTACTTCAGGGGCGTTCACCGCTGCGGTCGTGTTGAGCAACTCTTCGCTCGCCGCCTGTTCGGTGCGCGCTTCCATCTTTTGGCGTTGCTCGTCATTACGAGGCTGGCGTTCACCACGTGGCTGGCGTTCGCGCGGCTCACGCGCTGGCTTTTGCATATCTTCTTCAATACGCGGTTTGCTACGTTGCTGACGCTCGGCGCGTTCTTGGCGTACTTCTGTTTGCGTATTTTCGTTCCGTTCAGAACGATCTTGGCGCTCGTTGTTACGCTCGCCGCGTTCGCGTGGCTGACGGCCTTCGCCGCGTTGCTCGTTGCGGTCACGACCATTGCGGCGCTCATTGCGGCCGCGTGGCTGGCGGGCGGGTTTGGCTTCTTCAACCGGCTTGGTTTCGGCTGGGCTGCCTGTAAACCAATTCAGAATACGTTTGAAGAGCGATGGCTGAGCCTCGGTGGCTTTTTTCTCGCTGGTGCGGCTGCTGGCTGGGCGATCAGTGTGGGCTGGCGCAGGTTGCGTTGGCGTGATGCCTTTTACTGCCGCTTCCTGGCGTTTGGCTTGCTCTTCTTTGGCCTGGCCTGGCTTGTATCCTTCCTCGGCAGGTTGTTCCACCATACGGTAAGACGGCAGCGCATCTTCAAACTGTGGCACGTCTTCCGTGCGCAGACGCTGAATCTTGTAGTTTGGTGTTTCCAGATGCATGTTCGGGATCAGCATAATCGCCACTTTCAGGCGGGCTTCAACGGCGAACAATTCGGCGCGTTTTTCATTGAGCAGGAAGGTGGCGACATCGACGGGCACTTGAGCATGTAGCGCGCCGGTGTTTTCCTTCATGGCTTCTTCTTGGATGATGCGCAAAATATGCAGCGCTGAAGACTCGATGCCGCGGATAAAGCCAGTGCCATGACAGCGTGGGCAGGCGATATGGCTGGTTTCTTCGAGTGACGGTTGCAGGCGTTGGCGTGACAACTCCATCAAACCAAAGCGGCTGATTTTGCCGGTTTGCACGCGAGCACGGTCGTGGTGCAGTGCTTCACGCACTCGGTTTTCAACGTCGCGCTGGTTTTTCGGGTTTTCCATGTCGATAAAGTCGATCACGATCAAGCCACCGACGTCGCGAAGGCGCATCTGGCGAGCGATTTCATCCGCGGCTTCCAGATTGGTACGCAGTGCGGTTTCTTCGATATCGCCGCCACGGGTGGCTTTGGCCGAGTTCACGTCGATAGACCACAGGGCTTCAGTGCGATCAAGCACGATGGCGCCGCCAGAAGGCAGGCTAACTTCGCGAGAGTAAGCCGTTTCGATCTGATGTTCGATCTGGAAACGTGAGAACAGCGGCACGTCGTCTTGGTAGAACTTCACCTTGTGCACATTGTTTGGCATTACATGGCCCATAAACTGCTGGGCTTGCTCGTAAATCTCGCGTTTATCGATCAGCAACTCGCCGATATCCGGTTGGAAGTAATCGCGGATAGCGCGGATCACCAGGCTGGATTCTTGATAAATCAGGAAGGCGCCATTTTGTGCTGTTGCAGCACCTTCAATGGCGCGCCACAGTTGTAGCAAATACGCCAAATCCCATTGCAGCTCTTCCGTATTGCGACCAATTGCAGCTGTGCGTGCAATCAGGCTCATGCCGTTCGGCGTTTCCAGCTGGTCCATTGCGGCGCGCAATTCATTGCGCTCTTCGCCTTCGATCCGGCGAGAAACACCACCGCCACGGGGGTTGTTGGGCATCAGGACCAGATAACGGCCAGCCAAGCTGATGTAGGTGGTGAGGGCTGCGCCCTTGTTGCCGCGCTCGTCTTTTTCAACTTGCACGATCACTTGCTGACCTTCGCGCAAGCTGTCCGCTACGCGACCACGGCCGCCTTCGCCTTCGGTCATGTACGAGCGGGCAATTTCTTTAAACGGCAGGAAACCGTGCCGGTCACAGCCGTAATCCACAAAGCACGCTTCCAGGCTCGGCTCGATACGAGTGATAACGCCTTTGTAGATGTTGGATTTACGTTGTTCTTTGCCGACGGTTTCGATGTCCAGGTCAATCAGTTTCTGGCCATCGACAATCGCCACCCGCAGCTCTTCGGCTTGGGTGGCATTAAAAAGCATACGCTTCATGAGTACAGGGCTCCTGCGCGCACAACACCGCAAGAACTAGGATTTAACAGGCAGATCGAATGACGGCAGTTCGGCAACATACAAAGGCAACCTTTGCCAGGAAATGGCTAAAGGCCCAGCAAAAACGCTAGATTGGCAACTTGGTGTGTTGGCTTAGAAACTGGGTATCGGCTCCAAACAGTGATCTGTATGCTCTGTTGAGTCAGCAGTAGTTGCGCGATCAATTGGCTAACTACCGCAATAAATCCGGTGTGTGCGCTACGAAAATAAAATCCGCTACTTGGTATTGCGCGGTGAGCTTCATAACCGCGAATCAGAGGATTTTGCTGTTCAGCCCGGCATTTTCTATTGTGAGCCCCGCGCTGTTTGCCCGTGGTACGGGCCGGTGGTCAGGATAGCGCCACGGCGGGAAAGAAATCACAAAGCCAAACTGGGGCTGGATGCAGTAAAATCAACGATTCAATTTCGTTGTTGAAACCGATTTCTTGCATGCCAGACCGGCGGATTGCCGATTTTTGCTGGTGATGTAAAAGCGGTTTCAAATCTCTGCCGGGCGTACAAACTTGCGCGGAGAGAACCAGCTGCTTGTTGCAGCGTGCCATAGAGTATATGCCAAGATGTCCGACACAAGCAAAGCGTCCGTGAGCTTTATTACCGTTGATGCGGATGATGCCGGCCAACGGCTGGATAATTTTCTGCTCAAGCGCCTGAAAGGGGTGCCCAAGAGTCATGTTTATCGCATCGTGCGCTCGGGCGAAGTTCGCGTAAATAAAGGCCGGGCGGATGTAACCACTCGCGTGCAGCCCGGTGATGTGATCCGGGTGCCGCCAGTACGGGTGGCGGAGCCTGAGGTAAAGCCCGCGAGCGCAATAGCTGCCGCTGATCAGCTGCAAATCCCGGTGGTGTACGAAGACGATGCCTTGCTGGTGTTAAACAAACCCGCCGGGATCGCCGTGCACGGCGGCTCAGGTTTGAGTTTTGGCGTGATTGAGCTCTTGCGCGCCCAGCGCCCGCAAGCGAAGTTCATGGAGCTGGTGCACCGCCTGGATCGGGATACCTCGGGTTTGTTGCTGGTGGCCAAAAAGCGCAGCGCCTTAGTGAAAATGCATGAAGTGCTGCGGGATAGCCACGGGATTGATAAACGCTATCTGGCTCTGGTGGAGGGGGTGTGGCCGCATACCCGCTGCCACGTCAAAATGAAACTCCTGAAATATGAAACGCCCGACGGCGAGCGGCGGGTAAAAGTGCATGCTGATGGTTTGTCGTCTCACACCATTGTGAACCGCAAACAAGCCTGGGCGAGTGCTTCTTTGCTGGAATGCGAGCTTAAAACCGGCCGCACGCATCAAATTCGGGTGCATCTGTCGGCCAGTGGCCATGCCATTCTGGGTGATGACAAGTATGGCGATGCTGCGGTGAATAAAGCGCTGCCAAAGCAAGGTTTGCGGCGGATGTTTTTGCATGCCTGGCGCTTAAGCCTTAAACACCCACTCAGCAATGAGCCCCTGACGCTGGAAGCCCCGCTGCCGGATGAATTGCAGCATTACCTCGATACACTTGAGCAAACAAGCAAGAAGGAAGCCTGATGAACGCGCGATTTGAACTGCTGGTGTTTGACTGGGATGGCACTTTAATGGATAGCACCGGCATGATTGCCCGCTCGATCCAGCGCGCTTTTGCCGATGTGGGTTTGCCCGTGCCGGAGGATCGTGAGGCGCGATATGTGATTGGTTACGGCTTGACCGAGGCCATGAGCCATCTGGCGCCGCAGGCAAGTGAAGCCCAGATCCGTGCGGTGGTGGATGCTTACCGCCAGCATTTCTTGGCTAAAGACCAAGAGCTGCAGCTGTATCGGGGGGTGGAAACCGGGCTAGCGCGCCTGCAACAGGCGGGTTATCGGATGGCGGTGGCTACTGGTAAATCCCGGGCTGGCCTCGATCGCGTATTGCGCGCCACGGGCCTTGGGGCGTTTTTTGAGGTGACGCGCACCGCCGATGAGGCGTTTTCTAAGCCGCATCCTGCGATGCTGGAATATATTCTCGACTTTACCGCAGTGAGCCCAACGCGGACGTTGATGATTGGCGATACCACTCATGACCTGCAGCTGGCCATTAATGCCGGTACCGCGAGTGTGGGCTTAAGTTATGGCGCCCATGCGGCCGATGAATTGCAGGCACTGGCGCCGTTGGCAATGTTTGACGATTTTCCTGCCTTGGTCGACTGGATACTGACCGATGCGTAAGATCTGTGCTGCGGCTGAGCTTGTCGAACGCGGCTTGGCGGTGCGCTTTAGTGTGACTCGCGCTGGTCGGCCTCGCGCGGCGTTGGCGATTCGCTATGGCGGGCAGGTGTTTGGCTATCTGAATGAATGCGCGCATGTGCCCATTGAGCTCGATTTCAATCCGGGCGATGTGTTTGATTTATCGCGCGAGTATTTAATTTGTTCGACGCATGGCGCCTACTATCAGCCGGATAGTGGGGTATGTGTTGGCGGCCCTTGTGTAGGCAAGCGTTTGCAAGCAATACCCCTGGTTGAGCAAGATGGGGCCATTTGGTTGTCTGAGGAAAATGAAGCATGAGTGATTCACTAGAGCGCGATGCGCTGAAAGAAATTCTAACCGCATCAATCAAAGAACATCGTCGCAGCCGCCGCTGGGGGATTTTCTTCAAACTGCTGACCTTTAGTTATTTATTTCTATTCCTCGCGCTAGTGATGGGCTGGATTGGCCCCAAGCAAAGCGAAAGTGCCTCAACTGGCCCGCATACGGCCGTGGTCGACCTCAACGGCATGATTGCCGCGGATACCGATGCCAGCAGCGCCATGGTTTTGAGTGGCCTGAAAGCCGCGTTTGAAGATAGCAATACCAAAGCCGTGGTGCTCCGGGCCAATAGCCCGGGCGGTAGCCCGGTGCAGGCCGGCATGATGTACGACGAAATTCGCCGGCTGAAAAAAGCCCATGCGCAGATCCCGTTTTATGTGGTGATCGAAGATGTGTGCGCTTCCGGTTGCTACTATGCTGCGGTGGCTGCCGACAAAATCTATGCCGATAAAGCCTCGATGGTCGGCTCGATCGGGGTCTTGATGGATGGTTTTGGCTTTACTGGGGCAATGGAAAAACTGGGCGTTGAGCGTCGGTTGATGACGGCTGGCGAAAACAAAGGTTTCCTCGATCCATTCTCGCCACAAAACGAAGCGCAAAAACAAAAAGCGCTGAATATGTTGAATGAAATTCACCAGCAATTTATCAGCGTGGTGCAGGAAGGGCGCGGCAAACGCTTGGTCAAAGATAATCCGGATCTGTTCTCCGGTCTGGTTTGGTCGGGTGAAACGGCTCTGAAGCTGGGGCTGGTGGATGCGCTCGGCTCAGTTGATACGGTGGCGCGTGATGTGGTCAAAGCTGAAAATGTGGTCGATTTTACGCCACAGCCATCGTATGCTGACCGTCTGGCGCGTCAATTTGGCGTGACCATGGCCAATACGCTCGGTAGCAAACTGAGCCTGCAGCTGAAATAAGGAGCCGGCACGATGGCGCGCCGCAAACGCCCGGAAGAGCACGAAAATCATGAACGCTGGCTGGTGTCCTATGCCGACTTCATAACATTACTGTTCGCCTTTTTTGTGGTGATGTACGCCATTTCGTCGGTGAATGAAGGCAAATACAAAGTGCTTTCAACCTCTTTGATTGATGCCTTCAAGCAGCCCAAAACCTCGGCCGAGCTGATTCGTCTGGATAATCAGCCTGTGCCGGGCGCGCCGCAAAAGCTGATCGTGATCCCCGCGCCGACTGTGCAGCCCAATGCTGGTAAATTTGAAGAACAAACTAAGAAAATGCAGGGCATTGCTGGCGATTTGCAGCAATCGCTTGGCACCTTGATTGACCAAGGCAAAGTGCGGGTTACCCAATCCAAACGCGGGATTGCGGTGGAAATCAGCGATTCGATTCTGTTTGATACCGGCCGCGCCGAGCTAGCACCTGAAGCGGTGGATGCGTTGCTGGCGATTGCCGAGCGGATTAAAAACACCGACAACCTGATTCAGGTGGAAGGCCATACCGACAATCAGCCGATTCGCGGTATTTTCCCTAGTAACTGGGAGCTCTCGGCGGCGCGGGCCGCCAGCGTGGTGCGCCTGTTTGAGTCGGCCGGCGTGGCCTCGCAGCGGATGGTGGCGGTGGGCTATGCCGAGTTTCGGCCGATTGAGCCGAATGATCGGGTTGAGGGGCGGGCCCGTAATCGCCGCGTGACGCTGAATATCCTGGCTGATAATCAGGATGAAATTGCCGTCATTGCGCAATAAACCACAACGGCACGGGGGAGTGACTTGCGACTACAACAAGCTGCCAACCCGGCCATCGTGGAGCGGATTACCCGCTTAGTTTATCGCAGCGCCGTTCCTGGCCAGGTGATCTGCATCCTGACCGCCCTAGTCTTAGCTGCCGCGTATCTCTCGCAAGTTTCACTGCAATTTCTGGCAGCTTGGTTAGCCGTGACCTGGGCCTTGGCCGGCTGGCGTTTGCATACTGCCTATGGTTATCTGCGGGCCCAACAGGCCGGCCTGGTGGATTACGCTGCTTGGAGTGCGCGCTTTGAGCGAGGAGTGAACCTCACCGCGCTGATCTGGGGGGCGGGCGGTTACTTCTTTATGCAAAATGGCTCGGATATGCATCGGCTATTCACCGCCTTTGTCTTGTCGGGGCTGGTCTCCGGTGCAGTACCGATCTTGGGCGCGCATTATCGGGCTCTGCGCAACTTTGCCATTATTATTTTGTTGCCCATTTTGTTCTCCGCCTTAATTGGCAAAGGCCCGTTTGACGGCGTTTTGGCCGCCATGTGCTTGATGTATCTGGTGGTGGTGGTGAAAGGTGTGCGGCATTACAACGATGCGATTGTGGAGAGTATCGAACTTGAGCTGGAGCAGAAGCAGTTAGTGCAACAGCTGGAGCAGGCCCGCAACAGCGCCGAGGCGGCCAGCAAAGCCAAAACTGAATTTATTGCCAATGTCTCCCACGAAATCCGCACCCCAATGAATGGCATCGTGGGGATGGCCCATGTGATGGAGCATTCTGGTTTAAATCCGGCGCAGCGGCAGGATTTAAGCGTGATTCAGGCTTCGGCTGAATTACTACTGGCCTTGGTGAATGATGTACTCGATTTATCCAAGATTGAGGCTGGCCAGCTCGATCTCAGTGCTAAACCATTTTCTTTGAATACTACGCTGCAGCGCACGGTGCAGATGTTTGCCGAAGTCAGCCGTGAAAAGCACGTTGATTTGCAGCTACAGTTGCTGGCTAACACTGATGTCATTGTGCAAGGCGATCAATTGCGACTGCAGCAAGTTTTGGTCAATCTGCTGGGTAATGCGGTCAAATTTACCCAGCAGGGGCAAATTTGTGTGCGGGTGGCGCAACAGGGCGAGCAATGGTGCTTTGAAGTTAGCGATACCGGCATCGGTATCGCTAAAGATCAGCTTAGCCAGATTTTTGAAGCCTTTGTGCAAGCGGATGGTTCGCGCGCGCGCCAATATGGTGGCACCGGGCTTGGCCTCACCATTGCGCGAAAGTTGGTCAGCCATCTAGGCGGGGAATTACAAGTTGAGTCGCAATTGGGGAAAGGCACTTGTTTTCGCTTCCAAATCCCGCTGCCGCTAGTAGGCGCAACGCCCGAGGTGGTGACGGATGTGCCCACCAAGGCATTGCCGGCATTAAAGGTGTTGCTGGCAGAAGATAACCCTACCAACCGATTGGTGGCCACCAAGCTGTTGCAAATTGCAGGGCATCAGGTGGTGCAGGCCGAAAATGGCCAGCAGGCCATCGAACATGTTCAGCAGCAAGACTTTGATCTGGTGTTGATGGATGTGCAGATGCCTTTGGTGGATGGGCTGGAGGCTACCCGACAGATCAGGCAATTACCGCGCGGCGCTCATTTGCCGATTATTGCCTTAACTGCAAACGCGCTGGAGGCTGACCGGCAAGCTTGCCTTGCCGTTGGGATGAATGCCTTTATCACCAAACCGGTGAAGCCTGAAGTTTTGCAGGACACCATGCACCGTGTGTTGCAAACGACGGCCTAGGTTTGCCGTTCGGCGGGCTACCATACTATAAATTAGGCAGACCCCATCTTGGATGTGCATTGTGCCTGAGGCTTTACCCACTGACGTAGCCAAAATTGCCGAAAAGATCACGCACATCAATCAATTAGTCCTTCACGATGTAGCGGCAGCATTGGCAGAGAGTAGCCAATTACAGGTGCTTTGCCAAGGTCACTTGCCGCAGCTCCTGCGTACCCAGCTCGAGGTTTTGCACTGCCGCTGCCTATTGGCTGCAGGGCAGTTTCGCCTTGCCTTGCGGCTGATTAACCATGCGATTCGCCAGCTAGATGAACAATCCGCGGCGCAACCCAGAGCCGAGCTGCTGCAAATGCGCGGCATTATTTTGTTCCAGCTAAAGCGCTACCTGAGTGCGGCGGAAGATCTGGCACAGGCGACCGAGCTGGCGGTAGAGGCGATGCAGATTCATATCGCCATTGATTGTTATATGCATATCGCCAGTATTTACCGCATTTATGGCCTGGAGCACGATTTACTGGCGCTATTGCGCTTAGGCTTTTATTTGGCGGGTTCGATTAATGATCCTAAATCAATTGGTAAGAGCGCGATTCATCTGGCAGGCCGCTACTTTAATGATGGCCAGTATCAGGAGGCGCTGGATGTGCTGTATCAAAGCGAGGCCAGCATCCTCGATTGCGGGGATATGACTTGGGTGGTGGAGGCCGGCAATATCATGGCCAACTGCTACCGGCGGCTCAATAAAGCGCATGAGGCGGAGTTGTATTTTGATTCGATGTTGGCGCTGGCCTTGCATCACCAGCTAAGCTGGGCGCGTTCGCTGATCGCCATTCATTACGCCACTTTTCTGGCTGAGCGCGGTGATCGGGTGGCGGCGATGTCCCTGCTGGATAGCGCTCAGGAGGGGGCATGGCAATTTAATGATATGGATCTGCAACAGCGCTACCTCAGCTGCCGCATCGAGATTTTCAAGCAACAAGGGCTGCATGCACAGGCTTTGCAGGCCCTGCGGGAATTAGAGCAAATCCGCATCGCGCAAGTAGAAGGTGAGCAAAACCCGCGTAGCCGTCGCAAGCTGGCACGGTTGGGGCGTTTGCAGCGGGTAATGGCCACGGTCAACCGCACCCGGCGTGATTTTGAAAGCTTGCTGGGGCTGGTGGTCTCGCGCAGCAATATCAGCCGTGGTCGGCTGTTTCGCGATAAATGCGCCACGCTGCCGGCAGAGCATGCGATTGTGGTGGTGAGTATCGAAGCGCCATTGGCCACTCGACGGGTCGTCGAGGATAAGGTAACCGCCATTTTGCGCGAGTTTTGCGTCAGCGGGGATGTCTGGGTGCGCCATGGGCTGGGTCAGTATCTGATTTATTTTCACGATGGCCTGCAGCGCAATAACGTGTTGCAGCAGCAGCTAGTGCAGCACGTGCAGCATTTTCCCTGGGATTGGCATGAAATACCGGCGCCACTGGTGGCCAGCCGGCAGGTTTCGCCCCAAGAAGTCGCTCAGTTACTCAATATGCGAGGGAATACATGGAAAGCCTGAGCGCCCAACATGATATTGCCGAATTGATCAGTGCGGTGGAGCTGGGCTACTGGCAATCCAATGCGGCGCAACATCGCGATTGCCGGCGTTTGCTCGAGCTGTGTCTGGCACGGCGACACCCGATGCTGGGCTATGCCTATCTGCTGTATGGCCGCACCTTTCTGATTGTGGGGGATTTGCCTTGCGCCCGTGAAAAACTCAAACGTGGCCTCGCGCATTGTCGGCGACATCAACAATTTGAGCATTATCCGCTTGGTTTACTGTGGCTTGGGGTCGTTGAGCTGCAGCAACAACGCTATAGCAGAGCGCTGAAAGCCTGGGGGGATGCGATTCAGCTGGCTCTGGAGCAATCCAACCTTGATGTGGTGATCGAATGTTGCCTGAATCTGGGGGTGCTGTACCGTACTGCCGGCTTGCAGACTGAGAGCGGCGAAGTCTTGATGGCCAGCTTCTCGGTAGCTGAATCCATCGACAGTAAAAAGCTCTTAGCCAAAAGCGGGATTTATGTTGCTGAGTCCTTGATGATCGAGCAGCGTTATGCCGAGGCATTAGCGGTGCTGTTGCGCGCCGAGCATGATGTGATTTTGCATGGCGACGTTACCTGGATCGCTCAGCTCTGTGGCAACAAAGGCTATTGCCTGTGGCGCACCGGCAATCTGGCTGGGGCAGAAGCCTGTTTTGATACCTCGCTGACCATGGCCCGCGCCTTCAAGCTTGGCTGGGTGTATATCTTTGTGGCGTTGTACTTCGCGCGCTTTTTGTTAGAGCAAGAGCGCATAGCCGAGGCCAACGAAATTATCGACAGTGCATTTGCGTATTTTGATCTTTACCCCGAGCGGCAGTTTTTAGTGCAGTGGTATGAGCTCAAATACAAAGTGCTAAAGAGTCTGGGCCGGTACCCTGATGCACTGGTGGTACTGAAAACCCAGCAGGGCCTTAAGCTAGCGGCACTCAGTGAAGATTATGAGGCGGCTAGCTCGCCGCATCTGGTGGGTGATTTGCGCCGTCGTTATCAGGCCTTGCGGCGGATTTTTCGCAAGATTGAAGGCTTGGTGGAGCTACCGAATGTTCGGGCGGGGATTCGGCAGCTGACGGATTTTCGGGCCCGCTGCGAGGCTGGGCGCGGTGTCGACCGGCTGATCGAATTAGTGGTGCGCCCGCAAAACAAAAAAACCGTCATTCAGCGCACCATGCTGACCATTCGCGAATACTGCTCAGGCAAAGATGCCTGGGTCAAGATCGCTGATGGACGGTTTCTGATTTATCCGGGGCATAGCGATAAAAGTCTGTTTGAGTTTGCCCATTGCCTCGTGAAGGCGATTGAGGCCCTGGCCGGTGGACGATTGAGCGAGCAGCCGATTCAGGCGCGCTCGCGCATTTTGCTGGTGGATGATGATGTCATTGCCCAGCTGAATATGGTGATTGATCGGGGATGGCATGACGCAGGATGAATTTTCGCGAGTAATGCAACGTCAGGCGCAATTCCGGCTGCGTAATTACGATCAGGCGCTGAGTTTGGCTAACGAGCTGGAAGCTTTGGCAGGTGCTGATCTTTATCAGCAGTTGCAAGCCCAGTATTTGCAGGGCGAAGCGCTAGAGAAAGTCGGTGAATTTGCCGCTGCCAAGCAACGTCTGCTGGCGGTTGAGCGCCAACTGGTGCGTCATTACAAACAAGACCCGCTATTGCTCGATCTGTATGAATGTCTGGGGAAAGCCTGTTATGCAATTGGCGAGCTCAATCTAGCGCTGGAATACTGGAGCAAATGCCTGGAGTTGGCGCTGGGGCAGCAGTCGATAGTGCATTACATCAAGGCCTACACCGGGATAGGCGGGGTGTATTTGTACTTTGGCTTGTTTGAAGAATCGCTGCGCCATCATTTGCTGGCGCTCGAGTTTGCCCGCGAGCTGGATGACCCCGTGCTGCTGATGATGCTCAATCTGTGGCTCGGTAGCGATTACAACGAGCTGGGGCGCCATGCCGAGGCGCTCACCCATCTTACCGAAGCGCGTAATTTCTACCGCCGCCAGGCTGATGCAGGGCAGGTGAGTGAGGTATTAATGCACAGCGGTTATTCCTGCTTGGGTTTGCGGGATATACCCTCGGCATTGAAATTCTTCAACGAGAGTATTCGGCTGGCAGAAAGTCATCATCATGGCTGGCCATTGGCGATGGCTAACGCCGGTTTAGCCGAGGTCTATCTGGCGCAAGGGCAGGCTGAACGAGCTTTGCAATTTGCCCAGCAAGCCCACGAATTTGCGCTCCAAAATGCCTCGATTCACCATGAGCTGCGCGCCTGCCGGGTGAAATCGCTGGTGCTGGAGGCGCTAGGGCAGCATGCCGAAGCGCTGACTGCCTATGAGCGACACTGTGAGCTATCGGTGCAATTGGCCATCGAGCGCAATACCACCCAATTACAAAGTGCGGTGCTGCGGCGGATTAACCGCTCGGAGATTCGCCTGAAGCTGATGCGCGCCGAGCAGCAGCGCGAAATACTGGAAAACGAAAAGATCCAGCGCCAGGCGGAGTTTTTGGCGGAAAAAAATGCCTTGCTGGCCGTTAACAAAGCCAAGAGTGATTTTCTGGCCTTGGTTAGCCATGAAATACGCACTCCGTTATCGGGGGTGATTGGCATGCTGCGCCTGGCGCGGGGGCAAAAAGAGCTGAGCGATACGACACGCGAACAGCTCAGTATTGGTTTAGAAAACGCCGAAACGCTGCTCACCATCATTAACGATATTCTCGATATTTCGAAAATCGAAGCCGGCAAAATCACGCTCGAGACCATTCCTTTTGATTTACACCAATTAATCAATCAGGTGGCGGCGCTATTTGCGCCAAAAGCGGCGGAAAAAGGCGTGCGCTTTGTCGTGGATTTGGCGCATTTGCCTAAGCAAGGCTGCTTGGGCGATCCGACCCGGCTGCGGCAGATCTTGTTTAATCTGGTGGGCAACGCGATCAAATTTACCGAGCAGGGCAGCGTCACCATTGGGGCCTATCGGGATGGGGAGCAGATTAAATTCTCGATTGCGGATACGGGTATTGGCCTGGATGAGCAAAGTCTGGGGCGCTTATTCAATAAATTCGAGCAAGCCGATACGTCGACTACTCGCAAATATGGTGGTACGGGCCTTGGTTTATCCATCTGCCAGGCGCTGGTCGGTTTGATGGATGGCTCGATTGGCGTGACCAGCCAGTTGGGCGAAGGCACGTGTTTTCGGGTGGAGCTACCGCTAGAGCCGGTCGATTTGCAGGCCACGGTCCGCGACCCAGTGCAATTAAGCCCATTGCCATGCCAGTTGCGCATTTTGTATGCCGAAGACATTGCGACCAATCAATTGATTGTGGGTGGCCTTTTGGAAGAAATGGGGCAGCGCATGCAGGTGGTGAATAATGGGCAGGAAGCGGTGGAGCTGCTGACCCGGCAGCGCTTTGATCTGGTATTGATGGATGGCCGTATGCCGGTGATGGATGGACTGGAAGCCACGCGCGTCATCCGGCGGGGGCAGTATCAAAGCCGGGCGATACTTGATCCGCAAAGCTATGTTGTGGCGCTGACGGCCAATGCCGCAGCAGAAGAGCAGCAAGCCGGTTTTGCCGCCGGGATGAATGATTACCTGCTCAAGCCGATTGATCCGGTCAAATTGCACGCGGTGTTGCTACAGGCCGTGGCCTATCAGCAGCAGCGCGGGGTGGAATTGCTGCCTATGCTGGAAAAAGCCCCTACGCCATCTGTGGCGACTGGTACGGCCGATGCGGATTGGTTGCGCGAGCTGAGTCGGGCTGGCGTGGCGGTGGATGAGGCGCTCAATCGCCTGAATGGCAATCACGAACGTTTGCGCCGCTGGTTGCAGCAATTGTTTAGCGAGCACCAATCGCTGATTGATACCTTGCCCGATTATCAATCCCGCAAAGATGCCGCTGGCCTGATCGGGCCGGTGCATGCGCTGCGCGGGGTGGCGGGCACTTTGGGCGTTATGGCGATTTATCAGGCGGCGGGCACGCTGGAGCAGGCGTTGGGGCAATTTCAGCGTGGCCAAGTGGCGCAATGGCCGGTGCTCACGGGCTTGCAGCAAGTATGGGCGCAAAGCAAAGCGCGGCTGTTACCCTTGCTGGGTGAGCCTGTGAGTGGTGAGACGACCCAGCGCGACGATTGGCCCGCCTTACCCACTCAGGCCCGTGCGGCAGGTTTGGAGCTTGCGCAGGCGCTGGCGAGTAAAAGCCTGCGCGCGCGGCAAAAGCTGCAGGCTTTACAGCTGGTGCTGGGGGAGCAAGCGGCGGATTATGGCGTGGCGCAACTGAAACAAAGCCTGGAGCAACTGGATTACCCGGCTGCATTACGGCAATTACGCCGGCAGCTACCTGAGAAAATGGATGAAAACTGATCCTTATGTGCTGGTCGTGGATGACCAGATGGCTAATATCGAAGCGTTGGGCGAATTGCTCACCGCCGAATACGATGTGCACTTTGCCCTCAGCGGCGCTGAGGCCTTGGCGCATGTGCGCGAGCACGCGCCGGATCTGATCTTGCTCGACATTATGATGCCGGATATGGATGGCTACGAAGTCTGCCGTCAGTTGCAGCAATATCCGCCCGCCCGCGAAACGCCGGTGATCTTTATTACTGCATTGGCCACCCCCGAAGAAGAAACCCGCGGGCTGGATGCGGGGGCGGTGGATTACATTGTGAAGCCGTTTAATCCGGCGATTGTGCGGGCGCGGGTGCGCAATCATCTGGCGCTTAAGCAAGCGAAAGATCAGCTGCGAGTGCTGGCACAAACCGATAGCCTCACTAGTCTGGCGAACCGGCGCTATTTATTTGAACGGCTCAGCCTGGCTTTTGCCAAAGCGCTGGATAACCCGCAGCAACAGTTTGCGGTGATTTTGCTCGATGTGGATTACTTCAAACGCTACAACGATCAGCAAGGCCATCTGGCAGGGGATTTTTGCCTGCAACGCGTGGCTGGCGTGCTCAAATCAGCGCTGCGCAACCCCGATGATGTGGTGGCCCGCTACGGTGGGGAAGAATTTTGCTGTTTGCTGGCCGGCGCTTCGCTCGACGAAGCGCGTGGTATTGCCGAGCGCATTTGCCGCAGCGTGGCCGAGCTTGCCATCCCACATCCCAAAGCCTTGCCTGCCAAGATTGTGACCATTAGCGCTGGCGTGAGCGCCTATCGCCCGAGTCTGCATTCGCTGGAAAGCGTGTTGCAGCTGGCCGATGAGGCGCTGTACGAGGCCAAAGCAGCGGGCCGTAATCAGGTGATGGTGAAGGTATAGCCAGAAACGCTATATTTAATATGGCCTAGCTGGCTATACCCCTTTAGGCAGTCTCTCCGTCTTCATTCTTGGGGTGCAGTTTGGCTTCCAGTTTGGCCAGCGCAATGTACAGCACCGGGGTGATAAAGAGGGTAATCAGCTGCGAGAACACCAGGCCGCCCACAATGGCCACTCCCAGCGGTTGGCGCAATTCGGCGCCCGCACCCAACCCCAGCGCCAGCGGCATTGCCCCCATAATCGCGGCCAGTGTGGTCATCATGATCGGGCGAAAGCGCTTGGCGCAGGCTTCGCGGATGGCTTCGCTGGGGCTCAGCTGCTGTTTGCGCTGCGCTTCCAGCGCAAAGTCGATCATCATAATCGCGTTTTTCTTCACGATGCCCACCAGCAGCAAGATCCCGATCATGGCGATGAAGGTTAGCTCTAGCCCCGTAAGCTGCAGGGCCAGCAGCGCGCCAATTGCCGCCGAAGGGATCCCCGCCAGAATAGTCAGCGGATGGATCCAGCTTTCGTACAACACCCCCAGCACCACATAAATCACGGCGACCGCCGCCAAAATCAGCCACAGCTGGCTGGTTTGCGATTGCTGATACAGCGCCGCATCCCCAGCAAAACCGCCAAACACGGCTTCGGGCAGGCCGATCTCCCGCTCGGCCGCCACAATGGCTTGCGCAGCATCGGATAGCACCACGCCCGGCGCCAGATTAAACGACAGCGTGACGGCAGGCAGCTGGCCTTGGTGATTAATACTGGTCGTCACCGCCGTGCGCTCCACCGTGGCAAAGCTGCTGAGTGGAATGAGGGCGCCAGTTTTGCTGCGCACATGCAGCAGGCTGAGCTTTTGCTCATCAGCGCGATAAGCATCACTCAGCTGCATTAACACCGAATAGCTATCTTGTGGCGCGTAGATAGTGGCCACTTCGCGCTCGCCATAAGCGGCGTAGAGGGTGTCGCGCAGGCTTTGCATATCAATGCCGAGCTCCGCGGCTCGATCGCGTTGCACCTGAATACGCGCTTGCAGGGTTTTTTGCTCGGCGTCCGAAGTGACATCGCGAAATTGCTCACGCGCCATCAGCGCCGTTTGCAGCTTGCCGGCCCATTGCTCCAAATCGCTGGCATTCACGGCTTGCAAGGTATATTGATAACCGCTTTTACTGCTGCGAGCGCCGACATTCAAGTTTTGCGTCGGACGGAAGAACACCCGCACGCCAACAATTTTGCCGGTGGATTTGCGTAGGCTTTCCAGCGTTTTTTGCATATCCGCGCGGTCTTTGCGCGGTTTTAGCGTAATAAACAGCCGCCCGCCACCGCCCGAGCTACCCACGCTGGAAGCAACATAATCGACGTTCGGATTGTTCTGTACCGCTTTTGCCACCTGCTGCTGTAGTTTCAGCTGCGCGGGGTAGGCAATATCGGGTGCCATATCAATGCTGGCCTGAATCTGGCCAATGTCTTCCTGCGGAAATAGCCCTTTGGGAATCGCCAGATACAGCCAGGCGGTTGTGGCGAAGGTGGCGAGCGTCAGCAGTAGCATCCAGGCTTTGTGGCGCAGTGCCTGATCGAGCAGGCGACGGTAGCCAGCCAGCAGCGCGTTAAAACCGGCTTCAAACCAGCGGCTCCACGCCGGCGCAGGCTGGTGATCGGCCGCGGTTTCCGGGCGCAAAAAGCGCGCGGCAAATAAGGGGATGAGTGTCAGTGATACGGCCATCGACACCAAAATGGCCAGCGAAACTACGATGGCAAATTCGTGAAACAGCAAACCCATGGTGCCGGGCATAAAGAAAATCGGGATAAAGACCGCAATCAGCGACAGTGAAATCGAGACTACGGTAAAACCCACTTCGCCAGCGCCCTGAATGGCGGCATCCCACGGGCGCATGCCTTCTTCGATATGGCGCACGATGTTTTCCAGCACCACAATCGCATCATCCACCACCAGCCCCAGTGCCACGGTTAGCCCCATCAGTGAGATATTGTCGAGGCTAAAGCCCAGCCAGTACATCAGCGCAAAGGTGGCCAGCAGCGAAATGGGCAGCGAAACCGAAGGAATCAGAGTGGCCGCAGCACGGCGCAGGAACAGCAAGACCGACAACACCACCAGCCCCAGTGTCAGGAGTAGGGTGAGGTTTACATCGTGAATCGATTCGCGAATCGAGGTCGAGCGATCGTTGATTTGCCGCACTTGCACCGAATCGGGCATCTGCGCCGTGAGCTTGGGCAGCATGGCTTTGATCGCATCGACGGTGGCAACAGTATTGGCGCCGGGTTGGCGTTGTACCGCCAGAATGATCGAGCGCTCGCCATTGATCCAGCTACCGGATTTAACGTTTTCCACGCTGTCTTCAACGGTGGCCACATCTTTGAGCCGCACCGGATTGCCATTGCGGCTGGCGATCACCACTTCGGCAAATTCGGCGGCGTTTTTCAGCTGCTCATTGGCTTGCAGCATCAGCGTTTGCCGGTCGCCTTCCAGCTGGCCGACCGGCGAGTTGGCATTGGCGGTTTTGAGTGCGCTGGCGACTTCGGGCAGCGATAAATCACGGGCGGTGAGTTTTTCCGGGTCAACGGCAATCCGCACCGCGTATTTCTTTTGCCCATAAATCTGCACCTGCGCCACGCCATCAATGGTGGATAAGGCAGGGGCGACTAGATTGTCTGAATAATCATTGAGCTGCGCCAGCGACATTGAGGGTGAGCTGATCGCCAGCATCAGAATTGGCGCATCGGAAGGGTTCACCTTGCGATAGCTCGGCGGGCTTTTCATATCGCTCGGTAGCGCCCGATTGGCACGATAGAGTGCGGCTTGGACATCCACCGCGGCAGATTCGATATCGCGGCTAGGGGCAAATTCCAGCGTGATGGTGGTTTGGCCCAGCCGGCTGGTGGAGCTCATGGTCGCTAGGCCCGGAATCGTGGAAAACTGCTTTTCCAGCGGGGTAGCCACCGAATTGGCCATGGTTTCGGGCGAAGCGCCAGTGAGATTGGCTGAGACTTGAATTGTTGGGGTGTCGTAGCTGGGCAGTGCCGAAATCGGCAAATGAAACCAAGCTACCGCCCCGGCCACCATGACGGCCAGCCACAGGAGCAAGGTGGCTACTGGGCGATGAATGGCCCACCAGGAAATCCCGCGTACTTCAGCGCCACTCATGCTGCCGCCCCTTGGCTTGCCGCATGGCTAGCCTTGGCACTGCCTGAGGCACGGCCGGCTTTTTTATCGCCGGCTTTGCTTTCTTGTACTTTGGCGCCGGGGCGCAAGTTTTGCCCGCCCTCCAGTACCACCTTGCTGCCGGCTTTTATGCCGGTGATCAGCGCCATGCCATCCGCGCTGCGCAAGATTTGCACTGGTTTAGCCTCAACTTGCTGTTGGGCATTGATTTGGTACACAAAGCGCTGCTCTGGCCCGGTTTGCACGGCTTGCAACGGCAATACGAGGCCACGCTGGCGACCCAGGTCGAGGTTTACGGTCGTGCTGAGGCCCGGCCAGAGCAATTGATCCGGGTTCGCAAATTCGGCCTTCACCAGCAAGGTGCCGCTGGATTTATCGATCTGGCTATCCATGAAAGTGACTTTGCCGGCGCGCTGCTGCCCATCCGGTAGGGTGGTGTTTACCATGACCGGGGCTTGTTGCTTGGCGGCAAGCAGGGCGGGTAGCTCGCGCTCGGGGAGCTGAAATGTCACCTGCACCGGGTCCAGCTGAGTGAGCGTGACCAGTGGCTCGCTGCCATTGGTTTGGGCCAGACTACCTTGATGCACATTGATTTTACCGGTGCGCCCAGCAAATGGCGCGCTAATACGGGTGTAAGAGAGTTTAACCGCACTGGTTTGTTGATCGGCACGGGCGGCGTTGAGCTGGGCACGTAGCGTATCCACCTTGGCCTGCGCGGTATCGACGGCCGACGGCGAAATAAATTTAGCGCGCGCTAGCTCTTGCGAGCGGTGCAGGCTGCGTTCGGCTTCGCGCAGCTGCGCGGCGGTTTGTTCGGTTTGCGCGCGGCTTTTGCTGGCGTTGGCTTCGTCATCGCGCGCATCCAGCGTAAACAGCAGCTGGCCGGCTTTGACATTAGCCCCTTCGCTGAAATGGATACCGGCAATCTGCGCGGTGAGCTGCGGACGAATCTCAACGCTGCGAATCGCTTCGACATGGCCAGTGGCGCTGAGCTGATTAGGCAGCTCGCCTTCTTTCACGACCACGCTGGTGATCAGCGTGGGGCGATCGCCTTTTTTATTCGTAGCCGCATCGGGGGCTTTCTGACAGCCTGCCAGCGAGACGACGAGCGTGAGTGGAACGAGAGCCAGTGGGCGCAAATTGTAGGTCATAGAGTGACTCTTGTTTAATCATGAAGTACACCGCGGGCCAGGCCTGCACGGTAGCGGGCAATGATCAAACTCATCGTCAGCATGACCAAGAGGCCAAACCCGATGATGATCAAATACATCGGCGGCATGCCACTGTGACCAAATTGCTTGAGGAGCAGGGCACTGGCATCGCTGGGTACTGGGCTACTCCAGTTTTTCACCAGCCAGGCATGCAGCCCCACCATCAGCAAAATGCCGAGGTTTTCGTTGAAATTTTGCACCGCAATCGAGTGACCCGCGCCCATCAGCTGATGGCCGCGGTGTTGCAGCATGGCATTCAACGGCACCACAAAAAAGCCAGACAGCGCGCCGATAATGAGCATTAATAACGCAGCCAGCCAGATCTGGTTGACGAGCAACATGATGATGACCAGTGCGCCCATCGCCACGCCGGCCCACAGTACGCTAAATGCCCGCTCCAGTTTCACCAGCCGCCCGGCCAGAAAGGCCCCGGCGGCAATCCCAACTGCCACCAGCGCAATCAGCTGACTGGCTTGTTCCATGGTAAGGGACAGCCAGATTACCGCCCAGTTCAGCACCACCAGCCGCATGGTGGCGCCTGCGCCCCAGAATAGCGTAGTCACTCCAAGCGAGAGCTGGCCTTGCGGGTCGCGCCACAGCCGCTTCACGCACCAGGCAAATTCGCGCGCTTGATGCACGGGATCGAGATGAAAGGGCTTTAGCCGTACCTGCAGTTTGGGGATAGCCAAATTGATATAGGCCGCAAGCAAATACAGCGCGATGGTGCCGGCGATGGCAAATTGGGCTGGGCTCAGATACTGTCCAAGGGTATGGCTATGCAGCCAAATAGATATTTGGGCTCCAGATAAATACCCGCCAATGATGGTGCCAAGAATAATCGCCCCCACCGTAGCGCCTTCTAGCCAGCCATTGGCCTCGACTAATTTTTCATGCGGTAGATATTCGGTAATGATGCCGTATTTGGCCGGGGAGTAAGCGGCGGCGCCAAAGCCGACGATGGCATAGGCAAAGATCGCCGGCATGCCCAGTAGCATGCTGGCACAGCCCACAAGCTTGATGCCATTGCAGATCAGCATGGCCCGGCCTTTGTGCATTGAATCGGCAAAGGCTCCAGCATACGGGGCGATCACGACATACGACACGGTAAAAGCCCACAGCAACATCGAGAGGTGCCACTCGGGCGCTTGTTGCTCTTTTAATAAGGCCAGGGCGGCGAAAAACAAAGCATTGTCGGCCAGCGCAGAAAAAAATTGCGCCCCCAAAATGGTGAAGAAACCACGATTCATGGTGTGTGCTCAGCGCTCTGGCGCGGGAATTGTGGCGTTTATATCACGATTGGATGACAAAAAAGCTGCGTGGGATCAGCTTGCGTCGATAAAAACACCAATTATCGGCGCTAAGCGGCGTGTTATGATGCGCTATTAGCTTTCCCCGATGTGGCTGCTGAATGATACTTGACGCGCTTATTACCATCTTTACCGAGTATGGTTATCTGGCCGTGTTTACCGTCTTGCTGATTTGCGGCTTTGGCGTGCCGATTCCGGAAGACGTGTCTTTGGTCGCAGGCGGGGTGATTTCCGGTCTGGGTTATGCCCATGTGCATACCATGTTTGCCGTTGGGATGGCGGGCGTGCTGATCGGCGATAGTCTGATGTTTCTATTGGGCCGCTACGCCGGCCCCAGCTTGCTCGAGCACCGCTTTTTCAAGCGGATGATGACGCCAGAGCGCTTTGCCGCGGTGCAGGATAAATTCGAGCGTTACGGCAATCGTGTGCTGTTTGTGGCCCGCTTTTTACCTGGCTTGCGTGCCCCGATTTTTATGACCGCGGGTATGTCCTGCAAAGTCTCTTATCTACGGTTTTTATTGCTGGATGGATTGGCCGCGCTCATTAGCGTGCCCATCTGGGTGTATTTGGGCTATTACGGCGCCAAAAATCACGAGTGGCTGATGACCTGGCTGGGTCGTGGCCAGGTGGCGATTTTGCTGCTGGTGGCCGTGGTAGCCGTGGTGGTGGGCGTCTGGTATTGGCGCAACCGCAAGAAAAAATAAGCCCATGGCCGCATGGCTAGTGGGCTGATTCGTCGTTCCTCGTTTTTCTATTTAATATTAATCGTGCTGTGCGCCGCCTCTGGGCGCAACATGGATTAGCCAATGACTCGCCCTATTGAAGTTGTCATTCATCGCTCCGCCCTTCATCACAATTATCAGGTGATCAAGCAGCGCGCCGCCGGCGCGCGCGCTTTGGCGGTGATCAAAGCCAATGCCTATGGGCATGGCATTGAGCAGGTGGTGGCTGCGTTGCCGGCGGCGGATGGCTTTGCCTTACTGGAAATGCCGGCTGCCCTGCGGTTGCGGGCCATGGGCGTTACTCAGCCGATTTTGCTGCTGGAAGGGGCTTTTAGCCCGGCAGAGTTGCAGCTCTGCGCCGAGCATGATTTATGGTTGGCTATTCATGAGCCGCAACATCTAGAGTGGCTCACCCAAACCACGCTGGTGCGGCCGGTGCAGGTGTTTGTGAAACTCAATACCGGCATGAATCGGCTCGGCTTTGCGGCCGAGCAGGCGAGTGCCGTCGTGGCCCAATTGCAGCAGTTGCCAAATGTCGCCGGCATT
Organism: Chitinibacter tainanensis DSM 15459; assembly: GCF_000429785.1. Taxonomy (GTDB): domain Bacteria; phylum Pseudomonadota; class Gammaproteobacteria; order Burkholderiales; family Chitinibacteraceae; genus Chitinibacter; species Chitinibacter tainanensis. The sequence goes on along the minus strand of NZ_AUCN01000019.1, from coordinate 112,491 downwards.
ACCTTGATGACGCACTTTGCCACCGCCGATGATCCGGCCGTGGGGGTAACGGCCCAGTGGGCACGTTTCCAGCAAGGCACTGCGGGGCTGGGCTTGCCCGTGAGTCTGGCGAATTCTGCGGCGACTTTTGCCTACCCACAGGTGCACGGTGATTGGGTGCGGCCCGGCATTGCCCTGTATGGTAGCTCGCCGCTGGCCGATCAGTCTGCCAAAAGCCTGGGTTTAGTCGCGGCGATGACGCTGCGCGCCAAGATTATTAGTACCCAGCAACTGCAAGCGGGCGATAGCGTTGGCTATGGTGCTACTTTCACCGCTGATCGGCCGATGCGAATTGGCACCGTGGCTTGCGGCTATGCTGATGGCTATCCGCGCCATGCGCCGACCGGCACACCGGTTTTGGTGGCAGGGCAGCGTAGCCGTTTGCTGGGTCGGGTTTCGATGGATATGTTATGTGTCGATCTCACCGCAATCGATGCGGCGGGGATTGGCAGCGAGGTTGAACTTTGGGGGCAGACTTTGTCTATCGACGAGGTGGCTGCCAGTGCCGGCACCATTGGCTACGAGCTAATGTGTGCGGTGGCGCCACGTGTGCCAATGCGGGTGGAATAAGCGGTGTGAACCAGATCGGGCGAAAATCGCCGAAATCCCCCAATTGACATACTTTGAATTACAATATTGCGGTTTTTATTATTAATTTTCTCCAGCCTGCAGGTTAATCATGGCATTGATCGTCCAAAAATATGGCGGCACTTCGGTTGGGTCTCCTGACCGAATCAAAAATGTAGCCCGCCGCGTCGCCAAGTTTAAAGCCCAGGGGCATGATCTGGTGGTGGTAGTGTCTGCGATGTCAGGCGAAACCAATCGTCTGATCGCTTTGGCAAAAGAAATTCAAACGAATCCAGATCCACGTGAACTGGACGTGATCGTATCGACAGGCGAGCAAGTTACGATCGGCCTGTTGGTGATGGCACTGAAAGAGCAAGGCTTGGATGCGGTGTCATACACCGGTGCCCAGGTCAAAATTCTGACCGATAGCGCGCACACCAAAGCCCGGATTCAGCACATCGATGATGCCAATATGCGTGCCGATCTGAATGCCGGCCGTGTGGTGGTGGTGGCCGGTTTCCAAGGTGTCGATGCCCAAGGCAATATCACGACGCTTGGTCGTGGTGGCTCGGATACTTCAGGCGTTGCCTTGGCGGCCGCACTGAAAGCCGACGAGTGCCAGATTTATACCGATGTGGATGGCGTATATACCACCGACCCACGTGTGGTGCCGGAAGCGCGCAAACTCAAGACCATTACCTTCGAAGAAATGCTGGAAATGGCAAGCTTGGGTTCTAAGATTCTGCAAATTCGCTCGGTTGAATTTGCCGGTAAATACAATGTGAAGCTGCGCGTATTGTCTTCGTTCCAAGAAGAGGGCGAAGGTACGCTGATTACGTTTGAGGAAGATACAGACATGGAAAAACCGGTCATTTCCGGCATTGCCTTTAACCGCGACGAAGCCCGTATCAATGTGATCGGCGTGCCAGACAAGCCTGGTATTGCGTACCAGATTCTGGGTCCAGTGGCTGATGCCAACATCGATGTGGATATGATTATCCAGAACGTTGGCCAAGATGGCACTACCGATTTCTCGTTTACCGTACCTAAGGGCGAGCTCAATCGCGCGATTAAAGTACTGGAAGGCGTGCAAAGCCAGATCGGTGGCAAATCAGTGTCGGGCGACGACAAGATTTGTAAAGTATCGATTGTGGGTGTGGGCATGCGCTCGCACGTTGGCGTGGCTTCCACCATGTTCCGCACGCTAGCGGAAGAAGGTATCAATATTCAGATGATCTCTACCTCGGAAATCAAGATTTCTGTGGTTGTGGATGAAAAGTATCTGGAATTGGCTGTTCGCGTGCTGCACAAGGCCTTTGGTCTGGATCAGCAAGGCTAATTAGCTATCGGGGCAGGCTTTGAAGCTGGCCTCAAAAACAGCGCCGCTGCATGAGTTTGGTAAGTGCCAAATTCGCAGCGGCGTTTTTTTATGTTTGCAGTGAGGTACTTATGCAACCAGTCGGAAATATTTCAATAAAAGTGTTGACGACAAATGGGGGTGTGGGTATTATCTCGTCTCCCTTGACGGAGACGTGGATGAGTGGCTGAAATCACCTCCCTGCTAAGGAGACATACGGGCTTAAACCTGTATCGAGGGTTCGAATCCCTCCGTCTCCGCCAACGGAAAATTTTGTTGTGTCGTGTGCGCCCGTAGCTCAGTTGGATAGAGTATTTGGCTACGAACCAAAGGGTCGGGCGTTCGAATCGCTCCGGGCGCGCCAGCATAGCAAAATAGGTAGTTAATTTGTTGTCCCCATAGTTTAGCGGTTAGAACACTGCCCTTTCACGGCGGCGGCCGGGGTTCGATTCCCCGTGGGGACGCCAAAATCAAATTAGCATACCGTATAAAATTTAAATCAGCGCGCCCGTAGCTCAGTTGGATAGAGTATTTGGCTACGAACCAAAGGGTCGGGCGTTCGAATCGCTCCGGGCGCGCCAGCATAGCAAAATAGGTAGTTAATTTGTTGTCCCCATAGTTTAGCGGTTAGAACACTGCCCTTTCACGGCGGCGGCCGGGGTTCGATTCCCCGTGGGGACGCCACTTCCTCCCAGTAGTAATCTCTGTAGCATCTCTCCGTTTTACCTCTGTAGCAAATCCCTAGTTTGTATAAATATTCCAGCTCTGCTCACATTCAGCTTTGGCCACTGGCACTTTGCATGATGTTGCCTGTGCGTTAACGATGTTAAACTCTTGCGCATGAAAGCATATGACGCAGATGTAATTGTATTGGGTGGTGGTTTAGTCGGCTCGGCACTGGCCTTGGCGCTGCGCCATTCTGCTCATGAAGTCATCCTGATTGAGGGCCGCGAGCCGCAGCTGGATTGGCCCGTCGAGAGCTGGGATCAGCGGGTTTACGCCATTAGCCGCGCTAGTCAGCAATTATTGGCCGAGATTGGCGCCTGGGCGCAGTTACGGCCGGCGCGTTTATGCCCGGTCAGCGCGATGAAGATTCGCGGCGACGGCCACAGCCAGCTGGATTTTTCCGCGCTCGATAGCGGTGTGGATGCACTGGCCACCATTCTGGAAAACCGTGAACTGCAGCGCGCGCTCTGGCTAGCCCTTGGCGAAGCGCCCAATGTCCGCATCATGAGCGGAGTGCAAGCCCAGCAACTAGAGATCAGCCCTTCTGCGGCGACCTTGACCCTGAGTGATGGCCAACAGCTGTCCGCGCGCCTGCTGGTTGGTGCTGATGGGGCTAACTCATGGCTGCGCCAGCAAGCTGGTATTGAAGTTAAAACCCGCCCTTACGGTCAAGCTGGGGTTGTGGCCAACTTTGCTTGTGAAAAGCCGCATTACGGTGTGGCTCAGCAATGGTTCCGCCCTGATGGCATTCTGGCCTTTTTGCCCTTGCCCGATCAGCAAATGTCGATGGTATGGTCCTGTGCGGATGCGCTACGGGATGAGTTACTGCAATTAGATCCCGCTGCGCTGGCGGCTCGCGTGGCCCAAGCAGGAAGTATGAGCCTTGGTGCGCTGCAACTGATTACCCCCACGGCGGCTTTTCCATTACGGCTTAATCAGCCCGAAAGTATTGTGCGCGCACGGGTGGCCTTGATTGGTGATGCGGCCCACACGGTGCACCCTTTGGCTGGGCAGGGCGTTAACCTTGGCTTTGGTGATGTGCAAGAATTAGCGCAACTTTTACAGCAAACACCGGCGGAACGTCTCGGCGATGTGCTAGTCCTACGCCGTTACGAACGTGCCCGGCGTGAGCCGGTGTTATTAATGCAGACCGTGTGCGATGGACTGCAACGATTATTCGATACGCCTCATCCATTGGTGAAGGCCATGCGCAACTTTGGTCTGGCTGCAACCGACCAGCTGCCATGGTTGAAGCGTCAACTGATCCGTCACGCGATGGATTCCTAAGGAAAACTATGAAACATCTGACCCGATTGCTGGTTGCGGCTGGCGTACTGACTATGGTGGCTTGCTCGGCGCAGGCGGATACACCGCCGAAAAACCTGAAAGAAACCATTAGTAAAAAGCTGGGCCGCCCTGTTGATGCGGTGAATTCCACCCCTGTGAAGGGCGTGTATGAGATCGTGATCGGCAAGAACAACATCGTTTATTCCGATGCCAAAGGTCAGTATATGTTTGTTGGTGAGCTGGTGGATGTCACTAAAAAAGAGAGCCTGACCGAAAAACGCATCGCTGAACTATCCAAAACCGACTTTAACAAACTGCCATTTGCAGATGCGGTAAAAATCGTGCGGGGTGATGGTAGCCGCAAAATGGCGGTCTTTACCGATCCGGATTGCCCATTTTGTAAGCGCTTGGAGCAAGTCAGCCTCAATGGTTTAGACAATGTCACGATTTATAATTTCCTGATGCCACTGCCGGGCTTGCACCCTGATGCGGCGCGTAAATCAGGCATGATCTGGTGTAGCGCAGATCAGCAGGTGGCGTGGCGCAATTGGTTTTTTGATGGCAAATTGCCTGAAAACGGCCCTGAGTGTGATAACCCGATCGAGCGCAATATGCAGCTGGGGGCGTCATTGGGCATTAGCGGCACCCCCGCGCTGGTGTTTGCCAATGGCCAGATTGTTTCTGGCGCGGTGCCACAAGAACAGATCGAAGCGATGCTGGCGAAAAGCAAGTAAGCTTCGATACGCAAAAAGCCACCTGCGGGTGGGTTTTTTTGTTTTTGGCCTTTATTTAGCTAGTTAAGAGCTTTTGTACCTGAGCCAGCGTTGGTGGGGTGGCGCCTTGTTGGGCACAGGCGGCGGCGCCACAGGCGAGGCAGAAGTGTAAATGCTGCGCGAGAGGTTGCTCGGGCTGGGTGAGTAGGCTGTAGATCAGCCCACCCATCGCGGCATCACCGGCACCCACGGTGTCTACCACGTCCACCGGAATTGTGGGCGCGCAGACGGTTTGTTCGCCGCTGATTAGGCTGGCGCCAGCTGCGCCCCGGGTGAACAACACCATGGCCTGTGGATTGAGCTCGCGTAAGGTGGCCAAGGCTGCCGTCGTGTCGAGTGCTGGAAATAGCCCAGTCAGGTCTTCATCCGATACCTTAATCACATCCGCTAGGGCGCTCATGCTGGCCAGGGTGGCATGATAGCTGGGCCCCATTAAAACCCGATAATTGGGGTCATAACTAATGCGCACGCCGCGCAGCTTGGCGTGACGCGCCATCTCCACGAGATGGCTGGCAAGTGGTTCGCGAGCGAGGCTAATGCCGCCGAAATGCAGCCAGTCGGTGGCGCTTTCCCAGCCTTGGGGCAGGGCGTGCCAGTTAAAGGCTAGATCGGCGCTGTTTTCACCGATAAAGAAATACTGCGGCGGATGCTGCTGATGCACGATGGCCAGCAGTGGTGGTTGGGCCACAGTTTGCAGATAGCGTAAATCTAGCCCCGCTGCCGCGCTGGCGGCTTGTAAATCTTGGCCAAAGCAATCGGTGCTAATCGCGCCGGCAAAGGCTGTGGGTAGCCCGAGGCTTGCTATTACGCGGGCGACATTCCAGGTGGAACCACCGACCTTACTTACCCATTGTTCCCCATCGGTGCGGATCATATCGGTGAGTGCTTCGCCAGCGGCAATGCAGCGGGGGAGGGCGGCGTGGCTCATGCTTGCTTTATCCTTCATTCAGTTTCAGGAATAAATCCCGATCAGGGGCAAAATTGGCATACAGCGGCAGCAGCGCACCACCCAGTGCACGCGCATCCGGCCCAATGGCCCCGGCGAGTAAATCGGGCGGGCTGACGCCTTCCCAGTTCATTTTGTGCATGGCTTTTTGAATGGCTTGCAGCAATGCTTGCTGCAGCTCGCGGCAAAAGCAGCCATCGATAATCACGGCTTCCAGATCAAGCAAGCAAGCGGCATTCAGTAGCGCCAGCGCGATGGCAGGAGCGCATTCGTCAAGCCACAGACTGGTGTGCGGCCAGTAGGCCGCCGACATGCAGCGGCCATCGCTGGTGGCGGTGCCATCCAGCCCAGCGGCCACGTAGCGGTTTTCCAGTTGGTAAAGTGAGGCCACATTCAGTAGCTGGGTTTGCGCTCCTCGCGTCACTTGCCCTAGCGGCAGCGAGCCCATTGCGCCGGCATTGCCATTGCGGCCAAGATGCAGATGGCTATCGAGCACCAAGCTGCCGCCAATAAAGGTATCGACAAACACATACACAAAGTTGCGCACATCCCGCCCGCGCCCGGCCACCAGCTCGGCAACACAGGCGGCGGAGGTGTCTTTGATGGATTGCACGGGCAAGCCGGTCAGTTTGCTGACTTCTTCGTCCAGCGCCAGTGCACGCCATTGCGCGGCGACGCTGGGGTCTTGTCCGAGTAGCTCTTGCCAGCCACCCATATTCAGCGGGGCGGCTAGGCCAATGCCCTGAATTCGTGGCCACAGCGCAGCCGGCAGGCTGGCGCGGATTTGCTCCAGGCTGGCGGCAATGTGGGCCAGCACCTGCGCGGGCTTGGCCAGCGCATATTGCAGCTCCCAGCGGCCGCGCACTTGGCCGGTAAAATCGACCAGTAGTACATCCAGACTACGGCGACCGATTTTGATCCCAATGGCCAAAGCCCCATCTGGGTTTAGGGCCAGTGGCACCGATGGCTGTCCCACTTTGCCCCGTTGTGGGGTTTCTTTGCGCAGCAGCTCTTCATCTAGCAGCCGCTTGGTAATTTGGGAAATGGATTGCGCGGTCAGGCCGGTAAGGCGAGCAATTTCGGCGCCCGGCAGCGGGCCGTGCAACCGCACGGCCTGCAAAATCACCCGCTCATTGTATTGCCGCAGCCCATCTTGCGATGAGCCACGCGGCTTGAGCTTGGCGGCCGGGCTTTCCAGCGCCGCATTATCCGGCGAGCGGTTCACAAATCACTCCTTTTTTCAGGATAAAGTTGCCATAGGGCTGCAACTCGCCCGTGAGCACAATCGCGTAAGCTTGCTTCACCCGCTCGTAAAATGCAAACCGCTCAATCGCCTCCACTTGCTGAGCCTGCACGTGGCCCTGCTCAACGAGCTGGTGAATCACATGGCGCTGCAGCGCGCTGCGCCAACCCTCAGGCTGGTGGCTTACCTGCATATAGGCCACTGGCTCGGCCACATCCTGATCAAGCGGCAATAGGCTGATAATGGCTTCCACCGTACGGGCCATGCCCGCGCCGGACAGATGCAGCAATGGCTTGCCTTTGGCCAGCGTCGCGGCGGTGAAATTGGCATCGGCGAGGACGATTTCATCGCCGTGCCCCATTTCCGCCAGCACTTTCAGTAGCTCAGGCGTGAGCAATGGATCAATTCCTTTTAGCATCGTGGGCTCCTGTTACTGGGCTAGCCAGTGCGGCGGAATATCGGCCGGTTTCATCGCTCCGGTCATGACGGCTACCGCATCGCTCATGGTGATGGCTTTCGGGTTCAAGATCGCTGCACGCCGCCCCAAGCGGGCGACATGAATCCGGTCGGCAATCTCAAAAACATGCGGCATGTTATGGCTGATCAGCACCACCGGTAGCCCGCGATCACGCACATTGCGGATTAATTCCAGCACCATATTGCCTTCTTTTACCCCCAGCGCCGCGGTGGGTTCATCCATGATCACCACATGGCGGGCAAAGGCGGCCGCTCGGGCCACGGCTACACCTTGGCGCTGACCACCGGATAGCGTCTCTACGGCCTGGCTCATCGAGCGGATGCCGATCTTCAGCTCTTGCATATAGGCAATGCTGTCTTCCAGCATCTTGCGTTTATCCAGTGCGCCAAACCATTGCCCCAGCACATCATTGCGGCGAATTTCGCGCCCCAGAAACAGGTTTTCGGCAATGGTCATTGCCGGCGCAACGGCCAGATCTTGGTACACCGTTTCGATCCCGGCGCGGCGGGCATCGATCGGGCTTTTTAATACCACCGGCTGGCCATCGAGCAAGATTTCGCCACTATCCGGGCTAATCGCGCCCGACAGTGCTTTGATCAGCGATGATTTACCGGCACCGTTGTCGCCGATTACGGCCATGATTTCGCCAGCGCGTAGTTCAAAATCGGCGCCATCCAGCGCGGTGACCTGACCGTAGCGTTTAACCAGCCCTTTGGCTTGGAGTACCAGTGGGCGTGGGTCGATATTCAGGCTGTGCGTGCTTGGTTCGAGTTCGGTGATCGCGCTCATCTTAGCGGCCCCCTTTGCGTGAGAGTTGGTCGGTGGCGACGGCAAGAATGACCAAAATCCCGGTAATGAGTATCTGGTATACCGATGAAACCCCCATCAGTGTTAGCCCGTTGCGAAATACCCCCACAATCAGGGCGCCAATCAGCGAGCCAATGATCATCCCCCGCCCACCAAACAGGCTGGTGCCCCCCAAGACCACGGCGGTAATGGCATCTAGGTTTTCGGTTTGCCCGGCATTCGGGTCACCCACACCAGTGCGCGCTACCGAAAGTAGGGCGGCTAGGCCGTAACACAACCCTGCCAGCACATACACCAGCAGCAGTACTTTGTGGGTGGCAATCCCGGTGAGGCGTGTGGCTTCGGGATTGTTACCCACGGCATAAATATGCCGGCCGGTGGCGGTATCACGCAGCCACAGCCAGCTCAGGGCATACATGGCCAGCATCACCACCGTGCCGTAGGCCACCTGGGTTTGGCCGATGGCAAAGGTATTTCCCAGCAAGGTCATGCCGGCGGGCAGATCGGTAATCGTTTGCGACTGGGAATACAGTTGGGTGAGGGCAAAGGCAATATTCATTGTGCCCAGCGTAACGATAAACGAGGGCAGTTTAATCCGTGTGACCAGCAGGCCGTTAATCAGCCCAAAGCCGGCGGTAACGGCAAAACCAATACTGATCGCTACGATCGGGTGCAAGCCATGATCGTGGGCCATTTTCGTCATCACCACTCCGCCCAGTGCCATCACCATCCCGCAGGAAAGGTCGATTCCGGCGGTGAGGATAATCAGGGTTTGGCCGATGGCGATCAGCCCTACCACCATCACTTGCTGCAAAATCAGAGAAAAATTCGCCCCGGTGAGAAACTGCTCACTCTGTAGGGCAAAGAAGCCGCAGGCCAGCACTAAGGCAATCAGCGGCCCTAGTGTTCCTAATGACGGCATTTGGTCTTTCCAGCTCGGCATCACACCGCTCCTTGCTGCGTAGGTCTAGAAATTCAGAACTGAGATGAGAAAGCCCCGGTGGGGCAGGGCGCAGTACGGGGCTGCGCCCGCTGGGCTTATTTAGTGCCCCAGCACAGATCGAGGCCAACTTTGGTGTCTTTGCTATCCACACCACTGACGCTTTTCGCGGCAATCAGCGTGACGCCGGTATCGGTGTAGCCACTCGGCTTTTTGCCGGTTTTCGCGTATTCCACCCCTGCTGCAACCCCCATGGCGGCCATCTTCAGCGGATATTGCTGCGAGGTTGCGGCGATTTTGCCGGCGGCAACGTCTTTAATCCCCTGGCAGCCACCGTCCACCGATACGATCATCACGTTTTTCTCTTTGCCGGCTTTTTTCAGCGCGTTATAGGCGCCTGCTGCCGCCGGCTCATTGATGGTGTAAACCAGATTGATGTCAGGGTTTTTTTGCAGACAGTTTTCCATCGCGGTCTGGCCTTTGGCCTGATCGCCAAAACTATCGGCCATACACACTACTTCGGCTGGTTTGGCGAGCTCGTTGCTCTTGGCGTCCAGCGATTTCAGGCCAAACCCTTGCAGAAAACCATTGTGACGCTGGGCGCCCACGGGGTGGCCGGGAAAGAGATCCAGCGTGGCGATTTTGACTGGCTTACCGGCCATGCCGGCTTTGGCGTAATTGCCAATGAGCACCCCGGCTTTGTAATTATCGGTGGCAAACAGCGCATCGGTGGCGTTCATTGGGTCAGTAGGGCTATCCAGCGCAATCACCAACACGCCTTTGTCGCGGGCCTTTTTGATGGTGGGCACAATGGCTTTCGAATCGCTCGGGGTGATCAGAATCGTTTTGGCTCCAGCGGCGATCATGTTTTCAATCGCGGTGACTTGGCCGGCATTATCACCGTCGGCTTTCCCCGCGGCGGTAAGCAGTTTGGCGCCTTTGGCCTTGGCTTCCGCGGCGGCGCCTTCTTTCATTTTTACAAAGAAGGGATTGGTTTCGGTTTTGGTGATCAGGCCAATCACGGGTTCGGCGGCCAGCGCGGGCAGGCTTAGGCTGGTGGCCAGGGCGGCGATGGCGAGTTGAATGCGGTTAACTTGCAGCATGATCGTTCTCCTGAAGTGCTTCCTGTGTGTGGGTGTAGTGATCAAATTGTTTGTTGTGATAAATAAATCAATTTGATTTATCAAAAGAGTATGCCGCTAAAATTAATAAATCAACTGCGTTGATCTATATAAATACCCTTATAAAACAATCGTTTCAAACTGGCTTTGTACGCAGGAATGCGCTTTGGCGGGGCGTGGGTGTTGGCGATGCCCAGTTGTGCAGGGCATAAAAAAGCCACCGCAAGGGTGGCTGATGTTCGGGCGATTGTGGCGCTGGTGTAACAGCGCGGGTGGACGCTTAAAAATTAAGCTTGATCTGGGCGGCAACAAAGCCTTCCACATCCACCGCCTGCAGCGTGGGCACGATAAACAGATTCAGGCCCACGTGATAATCGGTTTCCAGTGACACCAGAAAGCCGCCCGCCGGCACAATCGGATAGCCTTTATCGGTATTTTGATAACCACTGACCAGGCCAGCTGCGGCACCCAAGGCGATGTGGGCTGAGCTACCTAGCGGGATTTGCAGCGGCGTCCAGCCCAGCTGCAGATACACCGAGGTGTCGCGCAAAGAATTGCGGTAGCCACCCAGCATCCAGTGCCAGCGGCCATTGCTGCGCTCAAGGCCAATCCCCGGGTTGTTTTCATTCAGATTGTCATCAATCACCGCTTGCCGATCAAAATGCCGGGTGGCCACCGGTGCGACCAGCCAGGTGCGCCACGGTTGCGGGCCATCCATCCAATCCAGCCAGCTTGGCGTGAGCTCGCCAAATGCCTGATTGCCTGCTTCAGCCGCGATAGCGCTGCCGCTACAGATACTGGTGGCAAGTATGATGGTGCAGAGCTTATGAATGAATGCCTTCATGCAGATACCCTCGGTGTTTGCTGGCAAGTGGTGTTTCGGTCGGTGATGTTTAAAGCCAATGGGGTTGCCGCTGGGCCGCTTAATCGTGCCCAAAAGCGCGATTGCGCAGCTGTTTGAGCTCGTCGCGCAGCTGGGCGGCGCGTTCGAATTCCAGATTTTGCGCGGCGGTGAGCATCTCTTTTTCCAGGCGTTTGAGCTCTTTGGCCAGCTGTTTTTCGTCCATTTCGGCGACCAGCTGCTGTTTCTTTTCTTCCAGCCGGGCGGCCACGGCTTCTTCGGCGTTGTAGACCCCGTCGATGATGTCTTTAATCCGCTTGATCACCCCGCGTGGGGTAATGCCATTGGCTTCGTTAAAGGCGATTTGCTTAGTGCGGCGGCGCTCGGTTTCATCGATGGCTTTTTTCATCGAATCGGTGATGCGGTCGGCATACAAAATCGCGGTGCCGTTCAGATTACGCGCGGCGCGGCCGATGGTCTGAATCAAGCTGCGCTCGCTGCGCAGGAAGCCTTCCTTATCGGCATCCAGAATCGCCACCAGCGAGACCTCGGGAATATCCAAACCTTCGCGCAATAAGTTAATCCCGATCAGCACATCAAACACACCTAAGCGCAGATCGCGAATAATCTCTACCCGTTCTACCGTATCAATGTCCGAGTGCAAATAGCGCACTTTCACGCCATGCTCGGCCAGGTAATCGGTGAGTTGCTCGGACATTTTCTTGGTGAGTGTGGTGACCAGCACACGCTCGCCATCGATGGTACGTTTGCGGATTTCCGACAACAGATCGTCCACCTGCGTGCCCACCGGGCGCACTTCGATGATGGGATCAACCAGCCCTGTCGGGCGTACCACTTGCTCAACCACTTGCCCCTGATGCTCGGCTTCGTAGGCGGCAGGCGTGGCGGAGACAAAGATGGTTTGCGGCATCAGCCGCTCGAATTCTTCAAATTTCAGTGGGCGGTTGTCCAGTGCCGAGGGCAGGCGAAAGCCATAATCGACGAGATTTTCCTTGCGCGAGCGGTCGCCTTTATACATGGCTCCCACCTGGCCGATCATCACGTGACTTTCGTCCAGAATCATCAGCGCATCTTTGGGAATGTAATCAAGCAGCGTGGGTGGTGCTTCGCCGGACGGTTTGCCGGAAAAATGCCGCGAGTAGTTTTCAATGCCTTTGCAAAAGCCCATTTCATTGAGCATTTCCAGATCAAAGCGGGTGCGTTGCTCGAGCCGCTGCGCCTCGACCAATTTTTGTTCGCGGTGAAAAAACGACAGCCGCTCGCGCAGCTCATCTTTAATGGTTTCGATGGCTTTGAGCACGGTATCGCGCGGGGTGACGTAATGGCTGCTAGGAAACACGGTGTAGCGGCCAACCCGCTGTTTGATTTGACCGGTCAGTGGGTCAAACAGGCTAAGTTTTTCGATTTCATCGTCAAACATCGAAACCCGCAGCGCCAGCTCGGCCGATTCAGCCGGGAAAATATCAATCACATCGCCGCGCACACGGAAGGTACCGCGGGAAAAATCAAGCTCATGGCGATCGTACTGCATGGTGGTGAGGCGTTTGATGATGTCGCGCTGACCGATGGCTTCACCCTCGGTCAGATGCAAAATCATGGCGTGATACGAGCTCGGGTCGCCAATACCGTAAATCGCCGATACGGTGGCAACGATAATGCAATCGCGCCGCTCGAGCATGGCCTTGGTGGCAGACAGACGCATCTGCTCAATGTGCTCGTTAATCGCCGAATCTTTTTCAATAAATAAATCACGGCTCGGCACATAGGCTTCGGGCTGGTAGTAGTCGTAATAGCTGACGAAATACTCAACCGCGTTGTTCGGGAAAAACTCGCGCATTTCAGCATAGAGCTGCGCGGCCAGGGTTTTATTCGGTGCCATGATGATGGCGGGCCGCCCGGTGCGCGCAATCACATTGGCCATCGTGTAGGTTTTGCCCGAGCCGGTGACCCCCAGCAAAGTCTGGTATTTCAAACCATCATCAAGTCCTTCAATCAGCTGGGCGATTGCCGTGGGCTGATCGCCTGCGGGCGGAAAGGGTTGAAATAGCTGATAGGGGGAGTTGGGGAAGTCAACAAACATGGCGGCATCAGTCGGTGAGCTAAGCGGCTATTGTCGGCGCAAGCGGGCTGCGGTTCAAGCCTGTTGAACGTTTGTACTATAAACGCCGCAGTGCAGCATTTGAGTATGAGATTTCGCGTTAATGCTTGCGCACGCGGTGACACATTAGCAAAAAAAAGCCCACCCGGCGCGAGGCTCGGGTGGGGGAAGTACTGTGGTTTACAGTCAAGCGTATTGCTTTGTTACTGCAGTAGGGCGATCTGCTTAGATTGCCGACTGACGCAGTTGCTCCAGGATCGCTGGGTTTTCTAGCGTTGAGGTATCCGCAGTGATTTCAATGCCTTTGGCAATATCGCGCAGCAGGCGGCGCATGATCTTGCCGGAACGGGTTTTCGGCAGGTTGTCACCGAAGCGGATTTCATCCGGCTGGGCGATCTTACCGATTTCATGGGCCACCCACTCGCGCAGCTCTTTCGCGATGCGTTTGGCATCATCGCCTTCTGGGCGCTGGCCTTTCAGCACCACGTAGGCAACAACGGCTTCGCCTTTCACTTCGTGCGGTTTGCCCACCACAGCGGCTTCGGCCACCAGTGGGTTGGCCACCAGGGCCGATTCGATTTCCATGGTACCCAAGCGGTGGCCTGATACGTTCAGTACGTCATCAATCCGGCCCATGATCCAGATGTAGCCATTTTCATCGCGGTGCGCTGAATCGCCGGCCAGATACAGCTTGCCGTTAAAATCGTCCGGGAAGTAGGTTTTCTTAAAGCGATCTGGATCGCCCCAGATGGTGCGCACCATTGATGGCCATGGTTTGTTAATTACCAGGAAGCCGCCTTTGCCCAGCTCAACTTGCGCGCCCGATTCATCCACGATGTCGGCCATGATGCCGGGGATAGGCAAGGTGCAAGAGCCCGGTTTGGTCGCCACTGCACCTGGCAGTGGGGCAATCATGTTCGCGCCAGTTTCAGTTTGCCACCAGGTGTCCACGATTGGGCAACGGCTGCCGCCAACCACTTCGTAGTACCACATCCACGCTTCCGGGTTGATCGGCTCACCCACGGTGCCCAAGAGGCGCAGTGACGACAGATCGTATTGTTTTGGCAGATCGCCGCCCAGCTTGATCAGCGAGCGAATCGCGGTTGGCGCGGTGTAGAACGTGGTGACTTCGTGTTTTTCGATCATTTGCCAGAAGCGTGAAGCATCTGGATACGTTGGTACGCCTTCAAACACCACTTGTGTTGCGCCAATGCCCAGTGGGCCGTAGGCGATGTAAGAGTGGCCGGTAATCCAGCCCACGTCGGCCGTGCACCAGTACACATCCGACTCTTTGTAATCGAATACCCATTTCATGGTGACTTGGGTGCCCAGCAGGTAGCCGGCTGAAGAATGCTGAATGCCTTTGGGTTTACCGGTTGAACCTGAGGTGTACAGAATAAACAGCGGATGCTCGGCTTCTACCCACTCTGGCTCGCAAGTATCGGGTTGGTCTTTGACCAGTTTGTGCCACCAGATATTGCGCTCTTCGCTCCAGTGTTCTGGCTTGTTGCTGGTGCGTTGGAACACCACCACTTTGCTTACTGATTCGCAGCCGCCCAGGCCCAGCGCTTCATCGGTAATCGATTTCAGTGGGGTGGTTTTGCCGCCGCGTACGGTTTCGTTGGCGGTAATTACCAGTTTGGCTTGCGCATCTTGAATCCGGTCACGCAGTGCGCCGGCCGAGAAGCCGCCAAATACCACGGAGTGGATCGCACCGATCCGCGCACACGCTTGCATGGCAACCACGGCTTCGATGGTATGCGGCATATAGATCACCACGCGGTCGCCTTTGGCAACGCCCAGTGATTTCAGACCGTTGGCAAACTGACACACGCGGTGATACAGCTCGCGGTAGGTGACGCGGGTTACCGAGCCATCGTCGGCTTCAAAAATGATCGCAACTTTATTGGCTTTGGTTTCCAGATGGCGATCCAGACAGTTGTAAGAGACGTTCAGCACGCCATCTTCAAACCATTTGTAGAACGGCGCATTGTCTTGGTTCAGCACGCTGGTAAATGGTTTTTTCCAATCCAGCATGGATTTGCCCAGGTCGCCCCAGAAACCTTCGTAATTGTTATTCGCTTTTTCGCACAGGGCGTTATAGCCTTCCATCCCCGACACAGTCGCATTCACGCGGAAATCGTCGGTGGGTGGGAACATCCGTGTTTCTTTCAGAACTGAATCGATACCGCTCATGCTGTGTACTCCTACAAGCCAAATCGGTTGGTCAAAAGGGATAGGCTGACTGTAAAGCTGGCCAGCGGGCAAAGCTAATTGTCTTTTCTGATGCGCGAAATCAATCTCGCTGATGAAGGCTGTAAGTGCTTGTAAATCAATTGCTATTAGGGTTTTTTCTTAGTTTCTGGAAGATCATCGCCGCCATCAGCGCGTCGTTTAATGGATCGTGGCGCGGCAGTGTTGGGAGCTGTAATTGGGCCAGAATGCTAGCTAGGCGTAGATCCACCTCCGGGTTGTAGGCGCTCACCATCTTGTCGTAATACAGTCCCGATACCTCAATCGCCGGATTGGGCAGGTTAATCCCCAGCCACGGCTTGAGCTGGCGATTGAGCACGGCCAGATCAAATTCGAGGTAGTAACCCACCAGTGGGCGCGAGCCGATAAAAGCCAGTAGCTGTGCTAGCGCATCAGGCAGTGCCAGCCCTTGCGCCACATCCTGTGCGCGCAAGCCATGAATCGGAATGCTTTTTGGGTCGAGTGCGCCGCTGGGGCGAATCAGCACCGAAAAATGCTCGGCTAGCGCAATCCGCGGGCCCTGAATGCGCACCGCGGCAATGCTAATGATCTCGGCGGTTTTCGGATCCAGACTGGTGGTTTCGCAATCGAGACTCACCCACTCTTGCGCCGGTGGCGGCGCGAATAAAAAGGCGTATTCCGGTCGGCGCAAGCGGCGGCGTTGCTGCTGGCGCAGCCACCCACTAGGGCGAAAGTGCGCAAGCCAGCTCATAGTGCATCCAGCTTGAAATGATGCCGCAGCAAGGCGCGAAACTGTTTCACCACCCCAAGTGCGTCTTTGAGTAGTTCGCGCTCCAGACTGCTCAGTTGCGCGAGCGCCAATTGCGGCTCGGCCGGGCGACCGGCTTGCTGCGCCTGCAGGCCATATTTCAGCTGCAAGCCCTGCAAAAAGCTCAGGCTGGCGGCCAGATCGTTGCCCAGCGCTTCGCTAATCACCGTGCCCCCGCGTAGGGCGGCCAGCCGCTGGTAGCTATTGGTGCTTCGGTTGCGGGCGGCGAGTGCCAAGCTACGCAGACCATGCACCAGCGGGAAAATCGCGGCTTTTTTCAGGTCGATTTGGCTACTGGCCGCGCCGGGCAGCCAGCTGGGGCGCAGACCATGGCTGCTGGCAAAGCGCTCAATCGGCAGTGCAAAATGCCCCATAAAGAGGGTATTGCCATCTATGCATTGATCTAAATGATCTTGCAGGTGATACAGTAGGGTGGTATTGCCAATGATCGGGCTGGCATCCAGCCAGATGGCCAGGTTCATCACATGCTCGCCACTGGGCGAGCTGGTCCAGGCGCTGATTTGCTGGCGAAATTCGGCCTCGCTACGCCGCCAGGCCGGGTTGCTGATCATCACCCCACCGGGGCAGGGCGGATAGCCCAATGTGATCAGGGTGGCGGTAAATTGCTCGGCGACCCGAGCTAACACGTCCTGATCGACGCAGTCGGCATAGATCAGCGCGTTATCCTGATCGGTGCGCAAGATTTGCTCGCCCCGGCCTTCCGAGCCCAGCGCCAGCAGACAAATCTGGCCGGTGAGTTCGGGCGGGGCCAGTAGCTGCCATAGCCGTGCCAGTAGTTTTTGGCGCAGCTCGCCGATCATTTCTGCGATGAGGGTAACTTTCATGCCACTGTGCTGGAGCAGCTGAATCAAGCTGTGCATGCGCTCGGCCGCGAGTTTGAGCTCGTGGGGCGAGTTGGCGCGCTCAATTTGCACGCCGATGCTGTGCGGGTTATTGGCAAGGCTGGATAACAGATCAAGCTGCTCCAGAATGCCGACCAGCTCGCCATCGCGACTTACCACCAGCCGGTGAATGCTGTGCCGGATCATCAGCAGCATGGCCTCATGCAAGGTGGCATCCGGGCTAATCGTAAACAGTGCGGTGCTGGCGTAGGCGCTGGCCGGCGTGCTGGCCGGAATTGCCCTGGCGCAAATTGCACGGCGCAGATCGCTCTGGCTAAACATGCGCGGCCCGGCGCTGTCGTTGAGCAGGACTGCACTCAAGCCGTGCCTATCCATGCATTGCGTGGCCTCCAGCACGCTGGCATTAGCCGGCAGAGTATGCAGCGGCGTTAGCGCCACCTCGCCCACGCGGCTGAGCATTTGCATGGCCTGGCTCAGCGCCTGCGGGCTGGGGGAAAGCTCGCCAATGCGGCGGGCCACATCTTGGTAGAAAAATGCCGCAAACTGGCTATTGCGCTGACACAGCGCGAGCACTGCGGCGCGGGGTAGTTGCCAGACGAGGGTGTCTTCCAGTGCTACAAATGGGTGGCTGCTCAGGCCTTCGAGTACGGCCTTGCCATCAAATAATTCGTGTTCGCCATACAGGCTGTCTTGCTCGTCGCCCCCGGCGACCAGACCTTTCATCACCACATACAGCGAATCGACCGGCGTGTTTGCGGCAATCAGTGTTTGCCCGGCTGGGTGATATTCCAGATTGAGCTGGCTGGCCAGCTCGCGCTGCTCTTGCACGCTGAGCGTATCAAACGGCGGCTGATTGAATTGAAACGCGGTGGTCATGGTGGTGGCCCATTGAGCGACAACGCCCCGCCATGGTGATGACGGGGCGCTGCCAGATACCCGCTAGGGTATATGTTGCAATTAGTGTTTGCTTGCGCCTTCTGCGCCTATACCCGTCATAGAGCGGATGAATTGCGCATTGAATTTGCCTTGTTCGCTGCGAGCTTGCTCGCTGTTATCCAGCACCGAGAACAGCCAGGTGAAGAAGAACGCCGCAGTCATCGAGAAGATGGCCGGGTTTTTGTAGGCAAACAGCTCAGAGCCTTTTGGATGGCCCAGTACATCTACCCATACCGCTGGGCCAAGGATAATCAGCACCACTGCCGAAACCAGACCAATCGCCCCGCCAATGACAGCGCCACGGGTCGTTAGGCCTTTCCAGAACATCGACAGGAACAGCACCGGGAAGTTGGCCGACGCGGCGATCGAGAACGCCAGGCCCACCATAAAGGCGATGTTTTGTTTCTCGAACAGAATCCCCAGCAGCATGGCCACCACACCCAAGGCCAGCGTGGTCATTTTCGACACGCGGATTTCATCGGCTTCGTTGGCTTTGCCTTTCTTGATGACTGAGGCATACAGATCATGTGATACCGCCGAAGCGCCGGATAGGGTCAGACCCGCTACCACCGCCAGAATCGTGGCGAAGGCCACGGCCGAGATAAAGCCGAGGAACAGATCACCACCCACGGCGTCGGCCAGGTGAATCGCCGCCATATTCGAGCCGCCAATCAGCGCGCCGGTGGCGTCTTTAAAGGTTGGATTCGTGGATACCAACACAATCGCGCCAAACCCGATGATGAAGGTCAGGATGTAGAAGTAACCGATAAAGCCGGTGGCGTAGAACACCGATTTACGGGCTTCTTTGGCATCGGCCACGGTAAAGAAGCGCATCAGAATGTGCGGCAGACCGGCGGTACCAAACATCAGCGCCAAGCCCAGTGAAATGGCATCGATCGGGTTGGATACCAGACCGCCCGGCGCCATGATATTGGTTTTCGCGGCTTTAGCGGCTTTCTCGGCGGCTTCCGTGGCGGAAGCGACGGCGGCAGACGCGTCTGAGGCATTGGCGGCGACGGCTTTGGCTGCAACTTCGGATGCCACCGCGGCTTTGTGGGCTAGCGCTTCGGCGCCGGCGTGTTTCACCGCTACGGCTTGCTGGAACATGGTTTCAAAGCTGAAACCGGCGTGTTTCATTACCATAAAGGCCATGAAAGTGGCGCCTGAAAGCAGCAAGATCGCCTTGATAATCTGCACCCAGGTGGTGGCCAACATCCCGCCGAACATCACATACAGCACCATCAAGATCCCCACCAGTACCACGGCGTAGGTGTAATCCAGACCGAAGAGCAGCTGGATGAGTTTACCTGCACCCACCATCTGCGCGATCAGATACAACGCTACCACCACCAGCGTGCCAGTTGCGGCAAATACGCGCACCGGGGTTTGCGCCAGGCGGTAAGAGGCCACGTCGGCAAAAGTGTATTTACCCAGATTGCGCAGGCGCTCGGCCACCAGGAAGGTGATCACTGGCCAGCCGACCAGAAAACCAATCGAGTAAATCAGGCCGTCGTAGCCAGTGGTAAACACCATGGCCGAAATACCGAGGAAAGACGCAGCCGACATATAGTCACCGGCAATCGCCAAACCATTTTGAAAACCGGTAATGCCGCCGCCGGCTGCGTAAAAATCTTTGGCCGAACGCGTCCGGCGCGCCGCCCAGTAAGTGATGCCCAAAGTGAATGCAACAAAGGCGAGGAACATCACGATGGCGTGCATATTCAACTCGCGTTTTTGCACTGCGCCTTCAATCGCCCCTGCGGCCCAGCTTGGCATGCTGGCCAGCGCGGCAAAGCCGGCTAGCCCCAATTTTTGTAGTGTTTTCATTGTTTGGCTTCCTCGACGACTTCACGGGTCAGTTGATCGAATTCCGAGTTGGCGCGGCGCACATAAATGCCGGTCAGCACGAAAGCCGAAACGATGACAAAAATCCCCAGCGGAATACCCAGCGTGGTGACGCCATTGCCGAGCGGGGTTCCCAGTGTTGCGGGCGAAAATGCGATGAGCAGAATAAAGCCGTAATAAATCACCAGCATGGCCACGGTGAGCGCCCATGAAAAGCGCGAGCGTGTGGCCACGAGGGCGTGAAATTTCGGATTATTCTGTACGCGTTCAATCATTGAATCATGCATACGCTGCCTCCTGTGTGTAGTCCAGGCTATCGAGTGAGCCATTCCTGCACGCACTCTAATCCCTCGCCCCGATCCGCCGCCAATCGCTTTTTCTGATACATAGAATCACCGAAAGTTATGTAGTGTTGCACGAGGCTTACTTTGTTGTTTGTAATCAAGGTTTTTCGACTACGAAAAAGACATGCTGAACGCCACAAGCGGCAAGCTTTGGGTGATAATCGCAGCTATGGAACTCTATCAATTACGTACTTTTGTGACCGTGGCGCAACAGGGGCACTTAACCCAAGCCGCTGAATTGTTGCATTTATCCCAGCCAGCGGTGACTGCGCAGATCAAAGCGCTGGAAGAGCAGTTCGGTTTGGCGCTGTTTGAGCGCTATCCGGGTGGGGTGCAGCTCACTGAAGCCGGTAAATTATTGCTACCGGAAGCCGAGCAAATTCTGGCGCAGGCCCGCGATCTCTTGCATCAGGCCAAGGCATTGCAAGGCGAGCCCAAAGGCAAGGTACGGATTGGCACCATCGGTGTACCAGCGCGCTTGCGCTTGGGGAAATGGCTATCGCTGTTGCGGGAAACCTATCCGCTGATTACGGTGCAGACCACGCATGGGATTTCGGTGAGTGTGCTGAATGAAGTGCGCAAGAAAACCCTCGACGCTGGGTTTTATCTTGGGCGCAATCCTTATCAAAATGTGATGACACTGCCGCTGAGCGAAATCGGTTTTTGTATCGCGATTCCGCCTAGCATGGCCAGCCAATTGCAGGAAGCCGACTGGCCAGCACTCGCGGCTGCTCCGTGGTTGGGGCTGTCGCAATTTACGAGTCTGGCGGATATTTCGCAGGAACTGTGGCGTAGTCAGAACATCGCGCCTAAAGTCGTCGGTGAATTTGATGAAGAAGCGACTTTGCTGGAATTGATCAAAGCCGGCGTGGGGGTGGCGATTTTGGCCGAGCGAACCGCCCAGCGTTATGCGGCCGATGGCTCGATTGTGCTGTGGCGCGGTGGCGAAATTGTCACGCGGGCCCCGCTGCAGTTTATTTATTCCGGTGATCGGGCGACCGACCCGATGATGCATAAATTATGCGCCACGCTCAAAACCATCTGGCAGCTTGAAACCTAGGGTATAGTCTGGAAAGCAAAAAGGGGTATGGCCTGCAAGGCGATACCCCTTTTATTTTGCTGAGCAAAAGCAGTGCTACAAAAACTAAAACCCTGCCGAGGCAGGGTTTCGAGTATGGTCACCAGCACTGAAATTATTTCAGTTTGGTTTCCTTGTAGATCACGTGCTTGCGAGCAACTGGATCGAATTTTTTGATTTCCATCTTTTCTGGCATGGTACGTTTGTTTTTAGTGGTCGTGTAGAAGTGACCGGTACCAGCAGAAGATTCGAGCTTGATCTTATCGCGCATGTTCAATTACCTCAGAATTAGAGTTCGCCGCGCGCGCGCAGGTCAGCCAAAACTGCATCGATGCCGTTCTTGTCGATCAGGCGCAGTGCAGCGTTAGAAACACGCAGACGGATGAAGCGGTTTTCGCTTTCAACCCAGAAACGGCGAGATTGCAGGTTCGGGAGGAAGCGGCGTTTAGTTTTGTTGTTGGCGTGGGAAACGTTATTCCCGGTCATCGGGCCTTTGCCGGTGACTTTGCATACTCGTGCCATGATTCTTGTCCTAACGTCGGAACTGGAAAAGTCCACGTTTATATCACAAAAAGCACCTCGAGCTCAAGCCCGAATTGCGATTTGCTGGGTTAGTCGGAATAAGTGTGCCAGATTGCCACATTCCAGCCACGCCTGCGGCGGGGGTCGTGTGGTACAGCTGGCCGTTTTGCCCATCCCGAAAGGTGTAGCCGCCTGTCATTGGAGGGCTGACAAATCAAGGAAGATCAGTCTTTTCAATGATTTGTTATTCACTGGCTGGCGCCAGTACAGTCCGGTTGCCGTTACTTTCCATCGCGCTAACCAGGCCGGCGCTTTCCATCTGTTCGATCAGACGCGCGGCGCGATTATAACCGATTCTGAGTTGTCTTTGCACCGAGGAAATCGACGCACGGCGACTTTTCAGCACAAAGGCGACGGCTTCGTCATACAGCGGGTCGCTCTCATCGCCAGCGCTGCCGTCGGTCGCCCACGGCGCATTGCCCGCAGCTTCAGCCTCAAAACCGCCATTCAAAATGCCTTCGATATAGTCAGGCTCGCCCAGTGCTTTGAGGGCGTCCACCACGCGATGCACTTCATCATCGGCCACAAAGGCGCCATGTACCCGCAAGGGGTAACCACTACCCGGTGGCAGAAACAGCATATCCCCTTGCCCCAGCAGCGCCTCGGCGCCCATCTGGTCGAGAATCGTACGGCTGTCGACTTTACTCGAGACCTGAAACGCCAGTCGGGTCGGGATATTGGCCTTGATTAGGCCGGTAATCACATCCACCGACGGGCGCTGGGTGGCCAAGATCAGGTGTATACCAGCGGCGCGGGCTTTTTGCGCCAGCCGCGCGATCAGCTCTTCGATTTTCTTACCCGCCACCATCATCAAGTCGGCAAATTCATCGACCACCACCACAATAAAGGGCAGGTGCTCCAGCGGCTCGGGATTATCTGGCGTGAGCGTGAACGGATTGGTGAGTTTCTGACCGGCCTTGGCGGCGTCGCGCACTTTCTGGTTGTAACCGGAAATATTGCGCACGCCCAGCGCGCTCATCAGCCGGTAGCGTTTTTCCATCTCGGCCACGCACCAATTCAAGGCGTTGGCCGCCAACTTCATATCGGTGACCACCGGCGCCAGCAAATGCGGAATGCCGTCGTAAATCGATAGCTCCAGCATTTTCGGGTCGATCATGATAAAGCGCACATCTTCGGGCGTGGCTTTGTACACCAGCGACAGAATCATCGCATTCACGCCCACCGATTTACCCGAGCCGGTGGTACCGGCCACCAGCATGTGCGGTGCTTTGGCCAGATCCGTGACAATCGGTTTGCCGGTGATGTCTTTACCCAGTACCAGGGTCAATTTGCTATTGGAAGCCTGATAAGGCTCGCTGGACATAATTTCGGCCAGCCGGATCATTTGCCGGGTCGGGTTGGGTAATTCCAGCCCCATATAGGTTTTGCCCGGA
Source organism: Chitinibacter tainanensis DSM 15459 (assembly GCF_000429785.1). Classification (GTDB taxonomy): domain Bacteria; phylum Pseudomonadota; class Gammaproteobacteria; order Burkholderiales; family Chitinibacteraceae; genus Chitinibacter; species Chitinibacter tainanensis. The sequence goes on along the minus strand of NZ_AUCN01000019.1, from coordinate 89,183 downwards.
ATGGTCTCCACCACGCGAATCGACACCAGCCCCAATGCACGGGCCAGGTCTTTCATCAGATTCACAATCTGCGCGCCTTTCACCCCAACCGCCGGCTCGATTTCATAGCGGGTAATCACCGGGCCCGGGTAGGCCGCGACGACTTTGACTTCGACATTGAAGTCCGCCAGCTTGCGCTCGATCAGCTGGGATGTGAATTCCAGCGTTTCCTTGCTAATGGTTTCCTGCGCTTGGGGCGCCGGGGTGAGCAGGCTTAAAGCGGGTAAATCACCTTCGCTGACGATAGGTTGTACGACTTTGCGTGGGGCGGGTGGTGGCGGTGGCGGCAGCTCATCTTCAGCAAAGAGCATGGGCTGCGCCGCTTGCCGGGCTTGTTCGGCCTGCAGTTTTTCCTGTTCTTTCTTTTCGCGTTCGAGTTTTTTCGCCACCGGCACTTCGGCCGGGGCTTGGGCAATAATCAGCGGGGCTTTGTCATCTTGTTTCTTTTTCGCGGCTTGTACTTGCTCTTCGCGGGCGCGCTTGGTCATGCGGCCGATCCGGCGATCGTGGGCGGCCTGGATGCCATCGGCCACTTTCAGCGCAGCCCATTCGATGGCCGCGCCGAGGTTTTCCATGAGATTAAGCCATGAGAGCCCGGTAAATAGCGATACGCCCAGCCCAAAGCTGGCGAACAGCAGCATGGTGGCGCCACTAAAGCCAAAATTCGCCATTAGCCAGCCGCCCAAGCTAAGCCCCAGAATACCGCCCGGCTTGTGCGGTAGCTCCAGTGTGAGGCTATGTAGGCGCAGCGCTTCCAGACTGCTGCTGGAGAGCAGGATAAACACAAAGCCAATGCAGGCCAGCAAGACCACCGGGCGCGATGACTCGGTGACTCGGTCAATCCGGCGGTAGCCCCATAAGATCGCCGCCACCAGAAAGAGCGTCCACCACCAGGCTGAGACGCCAAAGGTATAGAGCAACACATCGGCTAGCCAGGCGCCAAACGCGCCGCCGCGATTGTGGATCATGGCCTCGGTGGCGCTGTGCGACCAGCCCGGATCCGAGCGGTGGTAGCTGGTGAGGGCGAGCAAGACAAAGCCCAGCAGTACCACTAGCAGCAGCCACCAAGACTCGCGCAGTAAATTGGCCACGGGCGCAGGCAGGGCCGGCCGGGTCGAGACATTGGGGACGTTTTTCTTGCGAAACAGGGGCATGGTGTGGGGCTGATGGACAAACGCTTTCGCGATTATAACGGCTGGGCTGCGCACTGCAGCAGAAAAGCGACTAATGCGGCATATTTATCTGTCGTGGGCGTGTCAGCTGTGGCGGCGTGGGGCTTTATTGCAAAAAGCGCGCTTGCCAGGCTTGGTATTGCGCGTAAACCTGCGCATTGAGCTGCTCTTTATCCGGCTGGCTGGCCGGATCGATCGGGGCGAACACGTGATAATGCACCACCCGGTTGCGACTAGTGCTAATGCGCCAGATTTTTTGCAGCAAGGTTTCGCCCGGCCCCCATTCAAAATCGGCCTGCGCCTCGTGGTGCAAAAATACGGGTAGCAACGGCACGCCAGTGGCTTGTGCAGTGACAAACGCGCCGTGTAGAAAGCGCGGCGCCAGCCAGCGGCCTTTGCAGCCGCCTTCTGGGTAGAGCGCAATATTGTGCCCAGCTTGCACTGCTGCGATCAGCGCCTGCTGTGCCGCTTGGCGCGAAGCTTTGTTCTCTCGCTCCACAAACAGCGTACCGGCCGCGGCGGCAATTCGCCCGACCAGCCACCAATCGCGCACCTCGTGTTTGGCCAAGCTGCGCACTGGAAACAGCGCCGGAATTCCGACGTCTTCCAATGCGGAGGGGTGATTGGCGATCAGGATAAATTGCGCTGGCAGTGGCCCGGGGTAGTGCTGATGCAAGCGTAATTGAACCCCCAGTGCGCGAACAAAACAGCGACACCAGCGATGAAATAGTGCTGGGTATAGACGGCTAAGCCAGCGCTGGGGCAGCATAGCGAGCAATACCATCAGCAGGGTAAAGAATAGTAGATCAAGCCAGCCGAGTAAGCGCCAGCTGAGGAGCAGCAAAGTCTGCATGGCTTGCCCCGCGATGGGTGGGATAAGCTGACTATAGCGGCTGGCTGGCCGCTTTGCCGCGAGGCTGTGGGGATGAGGAGCTTCGGCTGGGGTATCGCGCTGAAAGTCTTGATAGATAATGCTTTTAGATCAATACCTGCGCGGGTATTAGTGGTGCAGGAAACCTGCCAGCTTGTTTTCGAGTAGGCGCGGATTTTCGCCATTGGCGATGGTTACCAGCCCCTCGGCCACCATTTCACGTCGGCGCACTTCGAGCATCACATAATGCTTGAGCTTATTGGCGATCGGCAGCAGCAATAAGTTGGCCGCACCTACGCCGTAGATGGTGGCCACAAAGGCCACGGCAATCCCGGCACCGAGTTTGGATGGATCGGTAAGGTTTTCCATCACATGAATCAGCCCCAGTACCGCGCCCAAAATCCCGAAGGTGGGGCTGTAGCCGCCGGCGGATTCCCAGATTTTGATCGCAGCGCGGGCTTGATCTTCGTAGGCATCGATATCCAGCTCCAGCGCGCGGCGCACGGTATCGGGCTCGGCGCCATCCACCACCATGGTGAGGCCGCGTTTCACAAACGGATCTTTTTCGCTATTGACGTAGGCTTCGAGCGCGAGCAAACCACCCCGGCGAGCCTGCTGGCCCCAATTCATCAGGGTGGCGAGGATTTTGCGAAAATCCATATTCGGGGGGATAAAAATCCAGCGCAGCATTTTGATGCCGGCGACGAAATGGCGCATTTCGGTTTGCAGCATCACCGCCCCGGTGGTGCCGCCGATCACGATCAGAAAGGCGGTAAATTGCACCAACGAGCCAATGTGCCCGCCTTCCAGCCAGTGGCCAAGCACAATGGCCGTCAGGCCGAGGATGATGCCAAATACACTGATTTTATCCATTTAACTCAGCCAGTCTTTGAGTTTGCTGCGCAAACGGGCCACCGCTTGCGCATGCAGTTGGCACACCCTTGATTCGGAAACGCCCAGTACGGCGCCGATTTCTTTCAGATTCAGCTCTTCGTCGTAATACAGCGCCATCAGCAGTTTTTCGCGCTCGGGCAAAAGGCCAATGGCTTCGATCAACTGACCGCGAAAACGGCCGTCGCTCAGAATATCGATGGGGTTGGCTTTGTGATCGGCAGCATACTGATCGAGCTGATCATTATCGCCATCTTCTTCGAAATCTTCGTAATGCACCAGCTGATGGCCACGGGCTTCGCCCAGCATGGCTTGATAATCGGCCAGCTCAATGCCCAGCTGGCGTGCCACTTCGCCCTCGGTGGGCGCGCGGCCTTGCTGTTGTTCCAGCGCGACAATCGCTTTTTCGATCTCGCGCATGTTTTTGCGCGCTTGCCGCGGGAGCCAGTCGGCGTTGCGCAGCTCATCGAGCATGGCGCCCCGAATGCGCTGGCTGGCAAAGGTTTCAAACAGCACGCCGGCTTCCGGATCAAAATTGCGCGCCGCTTCCATCAGCCCCATCAGGCCAACTTGAATCAAATCATCCACTTCGACGCTGGCCGGCAGCTTGCTCATCATGTGATAGGCAATTTTGCGCACCAAGGGCGCGTGCTGCTGCACGCGATCTTCTTCGCTGCTGCTTTGGGTGCTGCGATAAAGGGAGAGGGCGCGGTGAGCTGACATAAGACGGGTGAATTCAAATCGGCTTTTAGTGTAGCTGACTAATCCGCTTTTGACGAAGTCAGTTGTTGCTCTAATTGCGTCAGTGCGCGGCTCAGCGCCCGCTGCAGACCGGCGGCGGCGGCCTCAGGCTCGGCGCTGCCCAGTGCTTCACGGATCGCCAGCGGGTAGCTAAAGCTTTGCGTGCCGCGATGCAGCTGCAATTGCAGCTCCAGCACCGCAGCGGGCTGGGCCGGATCGCTCACATCGATATACAGCGCGAGTAATTCACCCTCCAACAGCCAGCTGCTGGCAGCGCTGCCTGCGCTGGGCAGTACTTGGGCAAATAAACCGCTGCTGCGCAGCCATTGGCGCAGATTTTGGCTCAGCTGTACTGGCGGTGGGGCAAGAAAACCATGGTAGGGGTCGGCCACAAAGCGCTGCGCTGTTTCGCGATAAACCAGTGCGCTATCGCGAAAAGGCGGCGCCGCGCGCAGCTCTTGCACTTGCAGCGCGCCAAAACGGACGCTTTGGGCGCTGCCCGTGCGACTGGCTTGCAGCAGAAAATCCTGCCGCGCTGGTGGGGTAGAGCTGCAGGCGGTGCAGCACAGCAGCAACAAACAAAGCAGTTTTTTCATGGCTTAGGCGGCGTGTAACGCGGTGGATATTGATCAAACAGCAGCGAACTGGGGCGTTGTTTGGCCTGTTCGCTCAGGGCTTTCAGATTGCTGCTGGTGGCATTGAGATTATCGATGATTTGCTGCACATCGCCTTCGCGCTGGCCGCTCAGGCGATCTAGCCTAGCGGTAATGGCATCAAGCCGCGCCACGGTTTGGCTTAGCTCCGGCCCCGACAGTAGGCGATCCGCCGATTGGGCGGCGCTGGCCAGATGTCGCGCCGCCTGCTGCAAAGACGGATCAGCCAGCATCGTGCCCAGCTGCTGATTGCTGGTGCGCACTTCCTGAATCAGGGCCGAGCTTTCACTGGCAATTTGCGCCAGAGGCAGGCCATTGACGGTGCGTAAGAGCTGGGTGCTTTGCCGGCTGAGATTAGCAGTATCGAGCTGATCAAGTTTGGTGTTGAGGGTGCGTAACGTCTGGTTAAAGAGCCCGATGGATTCATTCAGATCCAGCCGCTGCATTTTGGCCATCAGATCTTGGGCACTGCTCACCAGCTGATTCACCGTGCTATTGGCCGAGGGGATATACAGATTTTCGGGTTTCCACTGAATGGGCAGGGGCGGGTTATCACGCGGGTTTTCGTAATCGATTTCCAGATAGCTGGTGCCGGTAAGGCCCTGCGGCGAAAGTTTAACCCGCAAGCCTTTGCTGATTTCGCGATTTAACTGCGCTTGTGCGCTCTCGCCCGCCGCCGGTTCGCCCAGAATGGCATGATCAAGCTGGGCTTCCACCAGGACATATTGCTGGCGCTGGGCCGCGGGCAGCTCGCCTTGATAACGGCTGTAGGTAAAGGTAATGGCGGTGACCTCGCCAATCGCCACCCCGCGGTAACGCACTTTCGAGCCAATATCGAGGCCTTTTACCGATTCATTGAAATAGGTTTCCAGTGTGCTGCGCGGTTGCCACCAGCGGCCGCTGCCCACGCCAATCAGCAGGGCTGCGCCCAGCAAAATGGCGAAAATGATGAATAATCCTAAGCGAAAGTAAGACGGTTGCTTCATAACACACTCGCTGTGCCGGCGCGGGCGGGGCGCGCAGCGTGGAAAAAGTGGGCCACCCGTGGATCGCTAGCTGCCGCCAGCGCAGCCGGGGTGTCGATGGCCAGAATACCTTGGATGGACTTATCCAGCATGATGGCCCGATCGGCAATCGCCGCAATGCTGGCCAGCTCGTGGGTGACTACCACAATAGTCACGCCTTGCGTTTCGGCCAGCCGGCGGATCAGCTGATCCAGCTCGGCTGACGTGACCGGGTCGAGGCCAGCGGAGGGCTCATCCAGAAATAAAATCTGCGGGTCCAGCGCCATCGCCCGGGCGATGGCCGCGCGTTTTTGCATCCCGCCCGATAGCTCCGCCGGGTAAAAATCAGCAAATTCTTCCAGCCCCACCAGGCGCAGCTTTAGGCGCGCTAAGGTATCGATGGCCGCAGTATCCAGCGGGCTGAAACTGCCGAGTGGGAGCTTGATATTATCCAAAATCGATAGCGAACCAAACAGCGCGCCGGATTGATACATGACACCAATCATCCGCAGTATCTGCTCGCGTGCCTGATTATCTGCGCTCACCAGCTCATTACCCTGGATGAGTATGCTGCCGGCCAGCGGTGGGTAGAGGCCGATCAGGTGTTTAAGCAAGGTAGATTTGCCGCAGCCCGAGCCGCCCAGAATGGTCACCACTTCGCCGGTATGAATATCAAAATCCAGCTCGCGCAAAATCAGGCGCTCGCCCCAGCCACAACTTAATCCGCGCACCTGAATCGCTGGCTGCATGCTTACCATCCCAGGTGGTAGAACACCACCGCAAAGAGGCCATCGGTCACCACCAGCAAGACCAAAATCTGCACCACTGCGCGGGTGGTCGAGGCGCCGACGGCGCTGGCGCCATTGCCGGTGCTCAGCCCGCGCAAGCAACCCACCGAGGCCACAACCAGCCCAAAGGCCACCGCTTTGATCAGCCCGGTAAGGATATCCAGCGGCGTTACTTGGCCGCTGAGCTGCGTCCAGAAGGTGGCCAAGGGAATCCCAAACCCTTGCAAGACGATGGCGCCACCCAAGAGGGCGATCACCGAGGCCCAAATCGCCAGCAACGGTAGCATCAGGGCGCCGGCCAGCAGGCGCGGCAGTACCAGAAAATTCATGGGCCGGTAGCCAAAGGTGACCAAAGCGTTGATTTCTTCATTGACCTTCATGGTGCCGATTTCGGCGGCAAACGCCGCGCCGGTGCGCCCGGCGAGCACAATCGCGGTCATCAGCGGCCCCAATTCGCGCAGCACCGATAAGCCGAGTAAGTTGGCGACAAAGACTTCCGCCCCGAATTGCCGCATTGGTATCGCCGATTGAAACGCCAGAATAATCCCGAGCAAAAACGCAATCAGGCTGATGATGGGCAGGGCATTGGCACCCACCTGCTCGCACTGGCGCCACAGCTCGGCACGGCGCAATAACTGCGGGCGGCGCAAGGTGAGGGCGAAAGCGGCAGCCGCTTCGCCGATAAAACTGATTTGCTCGGCCAAATCATTGAGCCAGAGGCTACTGGCGCGGCCAAGGCGACTGATCAGTGGTAGTTCACCGGCTGGGGCGGGGATGTGTAGTGGCTGGCTGGGGTTGAGCGCCTGTAAGAGGCGCTGGCCATCGGCCGAGAGATGTTGCAGTTGGGCGCCCGCTTGGCTTAATTCAAATAGCAAAGCGGCGCCGGCGCCATCCACGCGAGTGACGGCGGCTAAATCGAGGGTTTGGCCCTGCCAATCGATTGCGCGGCAGGCAGGCCAGAGCCGGCTGGTGCTGTGTAAAGTGAGTTCGCCGCTGATGGCGTAGCCTCCGGCGCGCAGCTGCAATGACTCGGCAATGGTCGTGGCGGCTGCGCTGGGCTTAGCCATGTTGCAGCCTTTCGCTGAGCAAGCGCGATGATTCCACCAGCCGGTGCACAAAATGACCCGGGCTGGCATTGATGGTGGTGGGGGGTATCCAGCGCAAGATCACATCCGCCAATTGCCGCAGAGCAATACTGGCCTCGGTATCGGGGTAGGCCTCCAGCACGCTGCGGCCTAAACGCATGGCGCGGTTCAGTTTGGCGTCTTCGGGCACAAAGCCGATCAGTTTGAGCTGCAGGCTACCCAGAAACTGCTGGCATACACTGCGCAAGCGCTCAAACAGCGCCATGGCTTCGGTGAGATTATCCACCCGATTTACCAGCACCCGAAAATCGCGCCGCGCATAATCGAGCGCCAGCTGTTTGATGGCGGCATAGGCGTCGGTGAGAGATTCGGCGCGATCCGAAAGCACAATCACCACATCGTCGGCCGCCAGGCTCAGGCTCGGGATACCGCTGCCCCCGGCCGGGCGGGTATCGAGCAGCAGATAATCCACATGCTCGGTCAGCGCCTCAAACTCGGCCGCCAGCCAGCTTTGCTCGGCTTCGTTGAGCTGGCTCATGCTGTGTGGGCGGCTGGCCAGCGGTAAAAGCTGGGCATTCAGCGGCGTATCGATCAGGCAATCGGCCAGTGTGGCTTCACGCCGCAAGACATGTTCAAGGGTAAAACCCTGCTGCAGGTGCAGGCGGTTGGCCACATTTTGCGCGCCGCTAAATTCATCCAGAATCATCACTTCACGCTGGCGCTCGGCCAGTGCGGCGGCCAGATGAATGACCAGCGTGGTGGTGCCGGCGTCGCCGCGCCCGCCACACAGGCTGATGCTACGGCAGCTCACCGGGTTGACCAGTTGCCGGAGCCCGGCGGCCTGATCTTGCCAGCGTTTAGGCACGGCCCGCTCCCAGATTCAGGGTGAAATCGGTGGGGGTGTCTTGCGTGCTCATAAAGAGCGGGTATTCATCCCGTTGCAGCTGAAACACACTATTGTCCTGCTGGGTTTTGAACGCTCGATCCAGTAGATAGCTGAGATTGGCGCGGTGTAGGTCTTCCGGCACGCGCTGGCCATTGGTCACAAACTGCAGCGGCAGGCGATGGCGAATCGCCACATCCAGGCTGCCACCCAGCGCCACGGTTTCATCCAGCTTGGTCAGAATGCAGCCCAGCAAATGATGATTACGATAGCGCCGCGCAACATCATCCAGCGTGCCAGCATGGGCATTGGCCGCCAAGAGCAAGATGGTGCCGACATTGTCGTGCCCCAGCATGGCCAATTGCTCGCCAATGCGCTGGTCGCGCTGGCCCATCCCGACTGTATCAATCAGCACCAAGTGGCGCTCGGAAAGCTCGCCCAAGGTCAGTTGCAGATCGGTTTCGTCTTTGACCTCATGTACCGGCACGCCCAGAATCCGGCCATAAATGCGCAGCTGATCATGCGCGCCGATCCGGTAGCTATCGGTGGTGAGCAGGGCCACGGCTTGCGGCCCGTAGGTGAGCGCCGCGCGCGCCGCCAGTTTGGCCACTGTGGTGGTTTTGCCCACGCCGGTCGGGCCAATCAGGGCGTACACCCCGCCGCGCGCAACCAGATCGTCGTTCGGCCCGGTGGCTGGCAGATTATGCGCCAGCGCGGCTTTCACCCATTTGATGCCAGTATCCAGGCTCATGCCAGCCGGCATTTTGTCGATCAATTGCCGCGAGAGGGCGGCGCAAAAACCCGCGCCGAGTAAGAGGCGCAGAATTTCGAGTTTTTCCGGCGCGTGCTTACTCAGCTCGCCCCAGGCCATGCCGGCCATCTGGCTTTCCAGTAGGCCACGCAACATGCGGATTTCGCGCGCGATATCCTGCATGGCTTCTTGGTCGATGTTGTTTTGGGGCGCTGCCGGTTCGTCTTCAAAACTAAATACGGGCAGCGGTTTGCTCGGCTCGGCCGCCGGGCGCCGTGGCGGTGGGGCTGGGCGCGCAGCCGCAGCTGCCGGGCGTTCTGGCGCTGGTGGTGCCGCGCGTTCACTACGCTGGCTGGCAAATTCGGTAAAGGGCACTTCCTGCCGCGCCGCTGGCTCAGTGCGTGAGCTCAGTTGGGTTTCGCTGCGGGCGCTGAGATGCGGTTCTGGCCGCGACTCGACCGGGTCAAGGCGCGGTTGGCGATTGCTGCGCAGCACCGAGGGCGGCTCGTACGGGCTGTCGTCCAGTTCTTCCGGCGTTTCGTCGTCGGGGATGGCATACGAGCGGGCCAGCGCTTTGGCAATGCCCGGGCGTGGCGCTTCGGTTTGCGCACTGCTCATCAGGCGGGCGCCATTTTGCGCCGCACGCGGGCTGGGCTTCGGCGGTGCGCTGACCGTTTGCACATTGGTGAGTGCGGCAACATCGGCATCGGCGACGGCCATGATTTCGATCCCGCCGCCGGCGACTTGCCGGTTGGACAGGATAAGCGCGTCCGGGCCGAGTTCATCACGAACTTGGCGTAGGGCTTCGCGGGTGGTGGCACCGAAGAATTTTTTGACGACCATAGCGGCAGATTATCGCTGTTGCCGCGCAACTGCACAATTGATCTGCGGTGGTCGCGTCAGTTTTACGGCTGAATGTTGCAAGAATTCAGCAGTAAAACAGCGTCTTAGCCGGCGCTTAGCCATTGGCACCCAGCACGCCAATGATGCGCAAGGTCTTCGATTCCGGGATTTCGGTGTGCGCAATCACCCGCAAATTCGGGATTGAGCGCTTTAAAAAGCGTGAAAGCATCGGCCGCAACTGGGCCGGCGTGATGATCACCGGGTTAATGCCCTGCATTTCTAGCTGCTCTGAGAGTTGTGCCGCTTGCTGTAGTAGGCGCTCGGCCAGCCCCGGCTCCAGCCCGCCCGGCGAGCGGCCGCTGGCGGCCGAGAGCAGGATGTTTTCGAGCTGGGGCTCCAGCGCCACCACTTGCAGCTCGTTTTCACCCGGGAAAAGTTGATGCACGATGGCGCGGCCCAGCGCCACCCGGACCATCGAGGTTAGCTCGTCCAGATCTTGGGTGCGGGCGACTGACTCGCCCAGTGTTTCCAGAATGGTGCGCATATCGCGGATATGCAGTCCATCTTCCAGCAGGTTTTGCAGCACTTTTTGCAGCGTACCAATCGCCACCACTTTGGGTACCAGCTCTTCCACCAGCTTGGGCGATTCTTTGCTGAAATGATCGAGCAACGCTTGCACTTCTTCGCGCCCGAGTAGCTCGGCGGCGTGGGATTGCAGAATATTCGAGATGTGTGTGCCAACTACGGTGGAGGCATCGACCACGGTGTAGCCCATGGCTTGGGCCTGATCGCGATAACTGCTATCTACCCAGATGGCAGGTAGGCCAAAGGTTGGATCGGTAGTAGCGGTGCCGGGCAAATTGCCGGCGGCATTACCCGGATTGATGGCCAGCCACTGGCCAACAAAGGCTTCGCCCAAGCCTACGTCGACGCCTTTGAGCTGAATGCGGTATTGATTGGGTCGCAGCTCAAGGTTGTCGCGGATATGGACGGCCGGCACCAAAAAGCCCAGCTCTTGCGCGATTTTTTTGCGGATGCCACGTATGCGGCGCAGCAATTCGCCATCCTGATTGCGATCCACCAGCGGAATAAGCCGGTAGCCTACTTCCAGTCCGACCGGGTCAACGGCTTGCACATCCGCCCAGCTGACTTCCTGTAGCGGCGCTTCGGCCGGTGAGGCGGGGGTCGCGCCAGGCGCAGGCGCGCCACCCGCACTGCCGCCGCTGGCCGCGAGGAGGTCTTTCTGTTTTTGCTGATCGGCCCACCAGGCGAGGCTGCCGGCCAAGACAGCCATCAGCAGAAAGGCGAAATGGGGCATGCCAGGAATAATGCCCAAAACCGCCAATACCCCCGCCGTGACATACAGCACTTGCGAGCGGGCAAACAGCTGGTTGAGCATCTGTTGCGACAGATCTTGCTCGGTGCCCACTCGCGACACCACGATACCGGCGGCGACTGAAATCACCAGTGCAGGCACTTGCGCCACCAAGCCATCACCAATGGTCAGCATGGTGTAGGTACGGGCGGCTTCAGCAAAAGGCAGATCGTGTTGCAGCATGCCCACCAGCATCCCGCCCACCAGATTGATCACCATCACCAGAATGCCGGCGATCGCATCGCCGCGGACGAATTTACTCGCACCATCCATCGAGCCGAAGAAATTCGCTTCATCGGAGATTTCGGTACGCCGGCGGCGGGCTTCTTCTTCGCCAATCAGACCGGCATTCAGATCGGCGTCGATCGCCATCTGTTTGCCTGGCATCGCATCCAGCGTAAAGCGGGCCGATACCTCGGCGATCCGGCCAGCGCCTTTAGTGATCACCACAAAGTTAATGATGGTCAGAATAATAAAAGCCACGATCCCGACCGCGACATTATCGCCAATCAGCACATGGCCAAAGGCTTCGATGACTTTACCGGCCGCGTCGCCACCAGCGTGGCCCTCGGTGAGCACCAGCTTGGTTGAGGCCACATTCAGCGATAGCCGCAGCAGCGTGGTGACCAGCAGTACGGTGGGAAAGCTGGAGAATTCCAGTGGCTTGTGCGTATACATGCTCACCATCAGCACAATGACCGACAGCGCAATATTGAAGGTGAAAAAGAAATCGAGCAGCAGCGGTGGCAGCGGCAGAATCATCATGCCGAGCACCATGAGCACCAGCGCGGGTGCGGCCAAACGAGTCAGGTTAATGGACTGCATTTCTAATACGGGCTACCTGTATGGCTTGCTGCGCCTTATTAAATATAGCTTAGGGCGATATACCCTGGTTTTCGTTTTCGGGGTCTAGCTCGGGTGGTACGGGCAAGTCGGTATTCAGTACCGGCTCAAAGCCGCCCTCGCGCCGGTAGAGATCCAGCTGGTAAATGTAGGCCAGCACCTCTGCGGTGGCAGTATACAGCGCGCTGGGAATTTCTTCGCCCAAGTCGGCATGATGATACAGCGCCCGCGCAAAAGGTGGCGTACGCAACACGGCCACTTTATTGTCTTTGGCGATTTCGATAATGCGTTCAGCGAGCAGAAAAGCGCCTTTGGCCACCACGATGGGCGCACGCATTTTGCTGTCGTAGCGGATGGCCACGGCATAGTGGGTGGGGTTGGTGACCACCACATTGGCTTTCGGAATCTCGGCCATCATCCGTTTGCGCGCGGCTTCCCGCTGCAACTGGCGAATCCGCGCTTTCACATGTGGATCACCCTCGGCTTCTTTGTGTTCCTGCCGCACTTCTTCTTTGGTCATCCGCAGGCCTTTGTAGTAATCCCAGAGCTGATAAGGCACATCAATCAACACAATCACGGCCATGGCGGCGATCACCAGCAGCAGTGTGTGGCGGGTCATCTGCCAGAGCATGCCAAAGCCCGAGTCGGCGGGCATGACCAAGAGCTGGATAAAATCGGCGCGCTCTTGCCACATCAGCCACGCGGCAACGCCACCGATCAGCGCGGATTTAAGAACGGTTTTGATGGTCTCGACGATGGTGCGCGGCGAAAACATTCGGCCAATCCCGCTCATCGGGTTGAGGCGGCCAAAATTGGGTGTGAGCGCCTCGCCGCTAAATAGCCAGCCCCCGATCAGCATGGGGGTCAGAATGGTGACCAGTACCACCGCGCCAAAAATCGGCAGCAAGGCAATGATGGCGATTTTGCCCAGTGCAAACAGCATTTCTCCCATCGCCGCGGTGCTAATTAGCTGCTGGCGCTGAAAACTCAGCGCCGTGACCATGATTTCTTTCATGGCCGCATAAAGATCCGGCCCGGTAAAGATGATCGCCACCAAGCCCACCAGCAAGGTGGCAAAGGTGGTGAGTTCGTGCGAGCGCGGCACCTGACCCTTTTTGCGGGCTTCATCCAGCCGCCGCTGGGACGCCGGTTCGGTGCGTTCGAGATCTGAATCTTCTGCCATGCCGGCAGTGTATCACTGGGGGCTGATTTCGAGCTTGGCATCAACTTTGCTTGAAGGGGGCTGACTCTTTTTTGTGGTGTCCGATCATGGCGGCAAATACCTCAAACACCATTTCAGCGCTCACCGCTACACCGAGCAATACCGGTGGCAAAACCACGCGCGATAACGGCAAGGGCGGCGCGGTGGAATTTGGCGCGCAATTGCGTAACGAGCTGGGCAAGCAGCGCGAGCCGCAAGCCAGCGAAAGCCGTGAAAAGCCAGCGGCCGAGGCTGCAACTAAAACCGAGCCCAAACCGGCAGAAAACCAGGCGGCCAAGCCGGCGGATAAAGCCGCCAATCAAGTCGCCGCCAATGAGCCAAGCCCCACTGAGCAAGCGGTTGCAGCGGCCAATACGGTGGTGGATCCGAATGTGGCCGCCTTGCTGGCGGCAGCCAATTTGCAAGCGCTGAATAAAAACCTGCCACAGCTCAATCAGGCAACCCAAGCTGAGGCTGCCAATGATTTGGCTGGCGAAGCTGGCGCTTTGAATCTGCTGGGCGCAAATGGTTTGCCCGTCAACCCTGAAGCCACGCAAGCTGAGGAACCTAGCCTGAATGCAGCAGTCAATGACTTACTCAATGGCCAAAATCAGCGCCCGCAGCAAGGTGATGCAGCGGCAAAGATTGCCGTTGAGGCGGGCAATGGATTGCCGCTAAACGGCGCTGCGGCAAAAGGGGAGCAAGCTGGTTTGGGCGAGTTTGGCCAGCAATTGCAAACCGCGCTGCAGGCCGCGCCCGCGCCGGTGAATGCCAATCCGCAGCATCTGCAAGCGGCGAGCCATAACACCGCTACGCCAGTGCCTAGTCATTATGTGGCTACGCCGGTGAATGATCCGCGCTGGGGCGATGCGGTGGCGCAGCGGGTGAGCCTGATGCTGGGCAAGCAAGAACAGCAGATTCAAATGCAGCTTAATCCGCCGAATCTGGGGCCAATGGAAGTGCAGCTGAATCTGGGGGGCGAGCAGGCGAGCGTCGTGTTTACTTCGCAGCAAGCCGCCGTGCGTGAGGCTTTGGCGGCCGCCACACCGAAGCTGACGGCGCTGCTCGCTGATCAGGGGATTGTGCTCAATAATGTGCAGGTGGCTTCAGAATCTTTACAGCAGCAACAGCAAAACGCTTTTGCCCAGCAGCAAAGCCAGCAACGGCAGTCATCTGGCCAGCCTGCGCTGCCTTATGGTCAGCTGGACGCCGCGAATGGCACCCAAGTGCTTGATCGGGTGATTAATTTAAGCGATGTGCGGGTGCCGGGCGGCAGTACGCGAGTGAGTCTATTTGTCTAGTTTTGCAATGTGTTACCTGAAAAATGCTTGCTTAGCGCTTGTTTTATAGTATCTTTTGCAGTAGTGGTCGAAAATGCCTCAGCATCGCTGGGGTATTTTTGCATTCGACCAAACGACCAGTTTCATCCTTTTGCTTCATGAGGCAGTAATCTATGTCTGACGCCAAAGCAGCAGCGCCTGCGGATGCCGCGCCAAAGCCCAAGAAAAACATCCTACTGATCATCGTGATCGCCCTGTTGGTGTTGATTCTGGTCGTGGGTGGATTGCTGGCCTTCTTCATTCTGCGCACCCCGGCCGAAGGGCATGCCGATGAAGCGGTGGCCGAAGCTAACGCGGCCGCTGAGGCAGAAAAGAAAGAAAAAGAGAAAAAGAAAAAAGAGAAGGAAAAAGAAGGGCATCACGCTCCTGTGTTTGACAAGCTGCAAGATCAGCCCTTTACCGTCAATCTGGCGGGTGATACGGGCGCCGTACTGCAAGTGCAAATCATGGTTGAGCTGGCCGAAGAGGCCGACAAGCAGCGCCTGAAAGATTTCCAGCCCAAGGTGCTTGATGCCGTGGGTCGTTTGTTGCGGTCGAAAAACTTGGAAGAAATCAAAACCGCGAAGGGGCAGGAAGACCTCGCCCGCGAAATTCGCGAGCAACTGAACGTCATTCTGGAGGCGGAAGCCAAGGATGAAGGGGTGTTGAGCGTGAACTTCACGCAGTTCTTTTATCAAGAAAATTGATAAGAGCTCGATAAGTAGTTAAGCAAAGGCAGATAGAGCGAAAACATGGCTGACGATATTCTTTCCCAGGAAGAAGTCGACGCGCTGCTGCGGGGGGTAACGGGCGAGCAGGACGAGGTCGAAGAGGAAATCGACCCGCATGCGGTCCGTGACTACGACATTGGCCGGCAGGAACGGATCGTTCGTGGCCGGATGCCGACGCTCGAGATCATCAACGAGCGTTTTGCCCGTAATTTGCGCATTGCCTTGTTTAATTTCATGCGCCGCAATGCCGAGATTAGCGTCGGCCCGGTGCGGGTACAGAAATACAGCGAATTTATCCGTAATCTGGTGGTGCCCACCAATCTGAACATGATCCACATGAAGCCGCTGCGCGGCACGGGTCTGTTTATTTTTGATCCTGATTTCGTGTTTCTGGTGGTTGACAATCTGTTCGGCTCGGATGGTCGCTACCATGTGCGGGTGGAAGGGCGTGATTTTACGCCAACCGAGCAGCGCATTATTCAGCGACTGCTGGATGTGGTGTTTGAAGAATTCCAGAAGGCTTGGCAGCCGGTATTCGAGTGCGAGTTTGCCTATGTGCGCTCGGAGATGAATACCCAGTTTGCCAATATTGCGACCCCCACTGAGGTGGTGGTGGCATATACCTTCAAGATCGAGCTGGGGGCGGGCGGTGGTGATTTCCACGTTTGCTTCCCGTATTCGATGCTGGAGCCGATTCGCGATTTGCTCTACAGCAGTATGCAGGCCGACCGGATCGAGGCTGACAATCGCTGGACCAATCTGATGCGCAAGCAAGTGCAGCATGCTGAGGTCGATCTGGTGGCCACGCTGGGGGAGACCAAAATCACCCTCGGTGACATCCTGAGTTTGAAAACGGGCGATGTGATTCCGTTGGATATCCCCGAAATCATTACTGCCACCGTGGACAGTGTGCCCGTGCTGGAGTGCACCTATGGTATTCTTCACAAGCAATACGCCCTGAAAGTGCAAAAGCTGATGAGTACAGCCGAATCACTGAGCGGGCAGGAAGACGAATCGCACGAGGAAGGCCATGGCTGACGAAAACAATCCAGCAGAAGAAAATCCAGAAGACATCATGGATGACTGGGCGGCAGCGCTGGCAGAGCAAGAAGTTGCCGATAGCAGCGGCGCCACCAGCGGCGGCAGCGATGCCCAGCCGGCTAATATTTTCCAATCGTTTGACGCTAACGCCGTTCCGGCTGGGGCCCCGAATAATATCGATATGATTCTCGATATTCCGGTCGCGCTGACGGTTGAGCTGGGCCGCACTAAAATCGCAATCCGCAATTTGCTGCAGCTGGCACAGGGCTCGGTGGTTGAGCTTGATGGCTTGGCAGGGGAGCCGATGGATGTGTTGGTGAATGGCTGTCTGATTGCCCAGGGCGAGGTGGTGGTGGTGAATGAAAAATTCGGTATCCGCCTCACCGATATCATTACTCCAGCCGAGCGGATTCGCCGCCTGCATAAATAAACCGATGCGTATTTTGCCAATTTTAGTGAGCGGCAGCCTTAGCGGGCTGCCGTTGTCCGTTTGGGCCGCCGCCAGCGGCCCTGCCTTGGCCAGCAGCTCGCCGAGTGGCGTTGGCTCTTTGTTGCAGGTGATGCTGGCGCTGGGCTTTATTTTGCTGCTGATTGTGGGGGCAGCGTGGCTGGTGCGCCGGTTCTCGCTCTTGCCGCAAGGTTTGCAGGGGCCGCTGAAAGTGGTGTCTGGGGTGATGGTCGGCCCGCGGGAGCGGGTAGTAGTGGTGCAGGTGGATGGCCAATGGCTGGTGCTGGGCGTGACTAGCCAGCAAATTAACCTGCTGCACACGCTGAGTGAGCCACCAGAGCTGCCCGCCGCAACGCCGGTGGCGCCGGCTTTTGCCCAGTGGCTGCAGGCGGCTTTGGCCAAGCGCGGCATGAACGCTAAGCCGGATGGAGGCTCTGATGCGCGCTGATCGTGCTCGCTTATTGCTAATACTACTGCTGGGTATGTTGCCCCCTGCCTTGTTGGCGAACGAGCCGGCGGGTATACCCTTTATGACTTCAACGCAAACCGCGGGAGGGACGGCCTATTCGCTGCCGATTCAAACCCTGCTATTTATGACCGCGCTGGGGTTTATTCCGGCCATCTTGCTGATGATGACCGCCTTTACCCGCATTGTGATTGTGTTATCGCTGCTGCGCCAAGCGCTGGGTACCATGCAAAGCCCGCCCAATCAGGTGATTGTGGGGCTGTCTTTATTCCTGACTTTTTTTGTGATGTCGCCGGTGTTCGACAAAATCTACACCACGGCTTATCAGCCCTATAGTGCCAACCAGATCAGCTTTAACGAAGCGCTGGATAAAGGCGCGGTGCCGCTCAAAGACTTTATGCTCAAGCAAACCCGGCAAAAAGATCTGGCCTTCTTTATCGAGGTGTCGGGGGCCAAAGCGCCGCAAGGGCCGGAAGATGTGAGCCTGCGGGTGTTGGTGCCGGCTTTTGTGACTAGCGAGCTGAAAACTGCGTTCCAGATTGGGTTTATGGTGATTATTCCTTTCCTGATTATTGATCTGGTGGTGGCCAGTATCTTGATGGGGATGGGGATGATGATGGTCTCGCCCGTGATGATTTCCTTGCCCTTCAAGCTGATGCTGTTTGTGCTGGTCGATGGCTGGACACTGCTGATGGGCTCGCTGGTGCAAAGCTTTTACGTGGGAGGCTAGCGCATGAGCCCGGAAATGGTCGTCACCCTGCTGCAAAAAGCCATGGAAGTCATGGTGCTGTTGTGTGGGCCGGTGTTGCTGGCCACGCTGGTGCTGGGTTTGCTGGTGAGTATTTTTCAGGCCGCCACCCAGATCAATGAGGCCACGCTGTCGTTTATCCCTAAGCTGCTGGTGGCCTTTGTGGTGCTGGTGCTGGCCGGACCATGGATGCTGGAGCTGATCATGGATTACACCATCCGTCTGTATCAGAGCATTCCGCAAGTGATCGGCTAAATGTGGGTTGTTACACAGGCGCAAATCGAGCTTTGGCTGGCGCTGTTCTGGTGGCCATTTTTACGCATTCTCGGCCTGATGCTGGCCGATCCGTTTTTCTCTAGCCGCCGTATTCCTATCCGCGTGCGGGTGCCCTTGGCGGTTGCGTTGGCCCTTGTGGTGGCGCCAGCGCTGCCGCCTATGCCCAGTGTGCCGGTGGTCTCGCCCGATGGCATGCTGATTGCCATGCGCGAGCTGCTAGTTGGGGTGGCGATGGGCTTTGTAATGCGGCTGACCTTTACCGCGGTGGAAATGGCCGGGCATCTGGCTGGTTTGCAAATGGGGTTGGGTTTTGCCTCATTTTACGATCCGCAAAATGCCAGTAATACGCTGGCGGTGGCGCAGCTCTTAAGTCTATTAATGTTGCTGATGTTTCTGGCGGTGAACGGCCATTTGCTGATGCTGCGCATCCTGCTGGAAAGCCTGATCCAGCTGCCGGTGGGGCAGGTGCAATTGAATGCGCGGGGTTTTGAGCTCTTGGCGCTGTATGGCGGGGTGATCTTTCGCACCGGGGTCTTGCTGTCTTTGCCGGTGCTGGCGGTGTTGCTGATCACCAATCTGGCCATCGGGGTGATGACCAAGGCCGCACCGCAGCTGAACGTTTTTGCGATTGGTTTTCCGCTCACCTTGGGAATTGGCTTTGCGGCCTTATATTATTCTTTGCCCCTGTTGGGGCCGCAAATCGAGACCTTGCTCGCCACCAGCAGCAAGGTGATTGCCCAGATCTTGCAGGCCTTTGGTCAGCCCAAATAAACCCGCGCATATCCTCTGGCAATCAGGCCCATTGAAAAATGCAATACCCGAGTGGTTTAATCGGGTATTGGCCTCTGATATAATTTCACCCTGAATACACATTGAGAGATCCTCATGAGCGCAACGATTGCCGACGTGCAAAGCAGCCCCGATGTGCGCAACATCGCCATCAATAAAGTGGGCGTGAAATCGATCCGTCACCCGATCAAGGTCGCAGACCGGGCCGATGGCGTCCAGCACACGGTGGCCACCTTTGATATGTATGTGTACCTGCCGCAGCATTTCAAAGGCACCCATATGTCGCGCTTTCTGGAAATCCTCAATAGCCGCGAAAAAGAAATCTCGGTGGAAGCGCTGGAAGACATGGTGCGCGAGATGTGCGACAAGCTCGAAGCTGATTCAGGCTATCTGGAAATGCGTTTCCCGTTCTTCATCAACAAAACCGCGCCGGTGTCTGGCGTGCAAAGCCTGATGGATTATGAGGTCGCCCTGATTGGCGAGCTGAACAATGGCGTCTTTACCCAGCGCCTAAAAGTGCTGGTGCCGGTAACCAGCCTGTGCCCATGTTCGAAAAAAATCTCGGCCTATGGCGCGCACAATCAGCGCTCGCATGTCACCGTGGATGCGGTGCTGGGCGAGCATATCTGGATCGAAGAAATCGTGACCCTGGTTGAGCAGCAAGCCTCGTGCGAGCTATTTAGCTTGCTCAAGCGTACCGATGAAAAATACGTGACCGAGCGCGCGTATGATAATCCGAAGTTTGTGGAAGACATGGTGCGCGACGTGGCCGCCAGCCTGAATGCCGAGCCGCGGATTGTGGCCTACGTGCTGGAGGCGGAAAACTTTGAGTCGATTCACAATCACTCGGCGTATGCCCTGATCGAACACGACAAACGCCGCTAAACTCACTGGGCTGCTGCGCCTTTGCATTTGGGTTCAGCCGGTGCTCGACATCCTCATGGACGTCATGTCCATTCCGGTGTCTGCGCTCCGTGTGAATCCCTAACTGCGCTGGCTCGCTAGCCCATTGAGCTTAGCTTGGTATTCATTGTGAAGTATCATCAACATCTTCAAAGGCTCCTTAGGAGCCTTTTGTTTTGGGGTAAGCGATGTATATCGTTTTGATTGGGTATTTGTTTGTTGTGATTATGATGTCGCTCGGGGCGGGGAGTATTACCGTCGGGCTCTTTTATTTCATATTCTTGGCAGTATTACCTACCTGGGGTATTTTGGCTTTGCGCCGCAGTGTGCAGCGAGGCAAAGCGGCCCGTGCGGCCGACATCGCCGCGCGTGAGGCCGCGCGCCAAGCTGCGCATGAGGGCGGCGCCGCCAGCGGCAACCCCCCAAGCGACAAATCCGCAGGGGCTTGAGGTGAGCCAGCCCGTGGTGACGCTCACGACCGAGCGGCTGATTTTGCGCGATTGGCGCGCTAGCGATTTGCCGGCGTTTGCGGCCATGAGTGCCGACCCAGACGTGATGCGTTATTTTCCAGCAGTGCTCAGTCCTAGCGAAAGTGAAGCCTATATCTCATTATTTCGCGACCGTTTGCATGAACATGGCTGGGGCTTTTGGGCGCTGGAGTTGCGCGACAGTGGTGAATTTATCGGCATGGCCGGCCTGAATATCCCGCGCGTCGCCTTGCCATTTATGCCCTGCGTTGAGATTGGCTGGCGACTGGCAAAGCCGTACTGGCGGCAAGGTTTGGCCTTGGAAGCGGCCAGCGCCGCGCTGGAGTTTGGCTTTACGCAACTGAATCTGGACGAAATCGTGTCATTTACCGCGCTGAGTAATCTGCGCTCGCAAGCCTTGATGCTTCGCCTTGGTATGCAGCTCGATGCGGCGGGCGAGTTCGATCATCCGGTCTTAGCGGTCGATCATCCACTGCGGCGGCATTGTTTGTATCGCTTGCAGAAAGAACAATTTACCAGGGGTATATAAACAAAAGCCAATCAATGATTGGCCTTTATGCTGATACCTGCCGATGTATCGGGCGGTGCGCGCTTAGTGCGGCATGAAGTGATGCACCAGCGCAATCGGCATCGCCCCGGCTACCATCAGCAGTACCTGGTGCAGGGTGTCTTTGATGTGCGGGCGTTTGTGCAGGGTCGGGATTAAATCGGCAATCGCCACATAAATCAGGCTAGCCGCACCGAGCGCCAGCAAATAGGGCTGCGCGGTTTCCACCATGCTGAGCGAGAAATACGCCAGCAAACCACCAGCCAGCGCCGCCAGCGATGAGAGCAAATTAAATAGTAGCGCCTTAGCTTTGCTATAGCCCGAATGCAGCAGCACGATAAAATCGCCGACTTCTTGCGGGATTTCGTGCGCAATAATCGCCACGGCGGTGGCAATGCCGACCGAGGTATCGGCCATAAACGCCGCCGCGATCACCGCGCCATCCAAGAAATTATGCAGCGTATCGCCGACCATAATCATCATGCCGGCGCGACCATGCTCATTACCATGGCTGTGCCCGTGGCCGTGCGAATGACCGTGATGTTCGCTATGTTGGTGTTCGTGCGCGCTACCCGCTAATTCTTCACACGCCTCGTGATGGCAATGCCGCCAGATCACCAGCTTTTCCATGATGAAAAAGATAAAAATCCCAAGCAAAATCGTGACCGAAATTGCTTCCGGGCTCGCATGTGGTGCGTGTTCAACCGCGGCTTGTACGGTTTGAGAGGCCGCATGCTGCACGTCAGTCAACAATGACAGCTCGCTCGCGCCATGCGCGTGGCCTTCATGACCGCCATGCGCCCCGAAGGCGTGCGGCAAAATCTCTAGAAATACCGCGGCCAGCAAAGCGCCCACGGCGAAAGAAACCAGTTTGGGAATCCAGTGTGGCTTGGCTAAATACGCCATCGCCGCGGCGGCCAATACGCTGAGCACGCTGCCCAGCAGGCTCATGGTAATGATCCAGCTTAATGTCGACATCGGTAAAAATCCTGCAGATGCAACACTGTATCATAAAAAGCTTGGGCTCGGCATGAGAAAGGTTCTCATCTTCTGCGCGGCGTTGGGCCGAACAAGTATTTGCTAACGCTTGCCCTCGCGGCGCTCCTGGCTCAGAGGGGGCGAAAAAATACCAGCCATGCAAAAGGGGCGCTTAGAGCGCCCCGGTATTTTTACCCAAGCTGGGATTTATTCCAGCCAGATCAAACTTGCCAAACGCCCTGTTTGCCCATCGCGGCGGTAGCTGAAGTAGGTTTCAGCCTGCGTCACCGTGCATTGGTCACCACCATAAATGGCAGTAATACCCAGGGTATGTAATCGCTGGTGAGCCAGTAGGTATATATCCGCCAGCCATTTACCCCCTTCTTGCTTCTTGAATGCTAGCTCGGCTTGCGGATCTGTGGCCATAAAAGCCGCGCGTACTTCGTCGCCGACTTCAAAGGCATTGGGACCGATGGCGGGGCCGAGCCAGACGAGGATCTCGCTGGCGGGGCAGGCCATTTTGGCAACGGTGGCTTCAATCACGCCATTACACAAACCCCGCCAGCCCGCGTGCGCAGACGCGACGACGGTGCCGGCACGGTCGCAAAACAGCAGTGGCAGGCAGTCGGCGGTCATCACCACGCTCACCACACCTAGCGCGCGGCTGTAGCTGGCATCCGCATCCACCGGCTGCGTGATTTCTGCTGCATCGACTACCGCCACCCCGTGCACCTGATTGAGCCAGCGGGGCTGGCTGCCGCAGGCTGCGGCCACGATGGCGCGATTGGCCGCAACCTGCTGCGGATCATCGCCCACGTGCTGGCCTAAATTCAGGCTGGCATAGGGCGGCAGGCTGTGGCCGCCCAGCCGCGTGGTTTGCAGGGCGCGCACACGGGCCGGGGCTGGCCAGTTGGGGGTGTAGAAGGCAGGCGTGGGATTATTCACGGGTGTAGATCACTTCGCAGTCGTGGTCGTCGTCTTCGTCATCATCATCTTCGTCGGCATCATTAGCCATGGCCAATTCGGCGCGCAAAGTGCCGATCAGCTGTTCCAGATCGAATGGCGTCGGCGCTTTCCATTCCATGGTTTTGCCGGTCACCGGATGCACGAGCGAGAGTTTGCGCGCATGCAGGGCTTGCCGGTTGAGTTCTTCCAGCGCCAGCCGCACTTCGGGCGAGATATCCAGCCGCGGCGGGGTGCCATAAACCGGGTCGGCCGCCAGCGCGTGTTTCAGGTGTGCCATATGCACGCGAATCTGGTGCGTGCGGCCGGTTTCCAGCCGGCATTCAATCAGGGTGTAGCCGGCAAATTTTTCCAGCACCAGATAATGGGTGATCGATTCTTTGCCGCTGTGAATCACGGCCATTTTGGTGCGATCTTTCGGGTGGCGGCCAATAGGTGCATCCACCGTGCCATCGCGGCGAATTTCGCCACTGGCCACCGCCAGATAGTGGCGTTTTACCGTGCGCTCTTGCAGTTGCTTCACCAGATGGTTTTGCGCTTGCAGCGTGCGCGCCACCACCATCAAGCCGCTGGTGTCTTTATCCAGCCGGTGCACAATGCCGGCACGCGGAATGCTGCGCACCTCAGGGTAGTGAAACAGCAGGGCATTTAAGAGTGTACCTTCCCAGTTGCCGTTGCCGGGGTGCACCACCAAGCCCGCCGGCTTGTTGATGATCAGCAGCGCTGCATCTTCGTACAGCACTTCCAGTGGCAGATCTTCGGCCACATACGCCACTTCATTGGGGTCGGGCTGAATGGTGACGGTGAGCGTTTCACCGCCCCAGAGCTTGGTTTTGGTGGTGGCGGGGGCGCCATCGAGCAAAACCTGTCCGTCTTTAATCCAGCCGGCCATGCGTGAGCGGGAGAAATCAGGCAAAATCTTCGCCAGCGCCGCGTCAAGCCGGGTGCCAGCCAGGTCGGCGGGCACAGTCAGCACACGGGTGTCTGCGAAGTCGTTATAATCGTCGAGTTCAATATCGGATTGCATCATGAATAAGATTCTACCTCGAATCCTCGTTTCTGCCTTGCTGATCGGTTTAGTGGCAGGTTGTGCCAGCACCGGCAGCACCAACGATGAAACGAAAAACTGGTCGGCGGACAAGCTGTTCAATGAAGCTAAATCCGAGCAGGCCAGCCGCAATTTCACTAAATCGAATCAATTATTCGAGCGGTTGGAAGCGCGTTTCCCATATGGTAAATATGCCCAGCAAGCCCAGCTGGAAACCGCCTACAACTATTACAAAGATCAGGAGCCCGCGCTGGCGCTGGCGGCAATTGATCGCTTTATGAAGCAAAACCCAACTCATCCAAGCCTGGATTACGCGATGTACCTGAAAGGGCTGGTGACGTTTAATGAGTCGCAAGGCTTCTTGTCGGTGCTGTCTAAGCAAGATATGTCTGAGCGCGACCCTAAAGCGGCCAAAGAGTCATTCAATGCTTTCCGTGAATTAGTCACCCGCTTTCCTGAAAGTAAATATGCCCGCGATGCCCAGCTGCGGATGGGGTATCTGATCGGCGCGCTAGCTAATTACGAATTGCACGTTGGCCGTTACTATTTCAAACGCGGCGCATATCTTGCCGCGGCCAATCGCGGCAAGGCGCTGATTGATAACTACAGCAATACCAAGCAAGTGGAAGGCGCGCTGGGGTTGATGTATCAGGCCTACGATAAGCTGGGCATGACCGATTATCGTGATGATGCCAAACGCGTGTTGCTGAAGAACTTCCCGAATAGCAAAGCGCATGAGCAGGAAGTGGCGAGCGACGCTTACTGGTGGGCGCCAATTTAAGTTGCTGAATCAAGCTTTTGTGCAATTAGGTCAAAAATATTGCAGCAAAAGCTTGACGCGACTGAGATGTGTAACTATTATGTGCATCTCTTTTGGGGGTATAGCTCAGTTGGGAGAGCGCTTGCATGGCATGCAAGAGGTCAGCGGTTCGATCCCGCTTACCTCCACCAAAGAATACAAAGTGAGTGTGTGACAGCCTGACGAAGTTAGTTGTACGCAGTCCCCATCGTCTAGAGGCCTAGGACACCGCCCTTTCACGGCGATAACCGGGGTTCGAATCCCCGTGGGGACGCCAGTTTAGGCGGCCAGCACACATTGACTTACCAGTTAAGTCCCCATAGTTTAGCGGTTAGAACACTGCCCTTTCACGGCGGCGGCCGGGGTTCGATTCCCCGTGGGGACGCCACAATCAAAAAGACACCTGGGGGTGTCTTTTTTCACTTCTGCGCTGATTTTTTCTACTGCGACAGTCTCAGGCGCTTGGTTCGCGCTGATGTTTATCGAATTCGATGCGGGCGTGGGCCAAACAGGCATAGAAATCGATCTGCAATTGCTGGCAGAGTGATAAACACTGCTCCAGCTCATGCGTAATTTCGTGACTTAAACGCTGATGCGTGAGCTGTTTGGTGCTGTTGCTGTTGTCGCTACTTGCCATGATGCCTACCTCTTGCGGGTTCGACGCGCACTACAGAGCATAAAACGTGCCATCGACGGATTACTGCTAACCGTTTTCCCAATTTATTGCACTGCACGATTTCTTGCTGCTGCCGTTGGTCATTTCGGCTTAGGTTATTTCATACAGGGTATGGGTATATCTGTGTATGTATTAATTCTATTTGTATTGATGGCTATACCCACTGCTTCATTAATATCCTGCGCCGCTGTGTTGCTGCGGCTTTGCAACATGCTGGCTAGCCTGGCGGTGCAGATACTGGCGCGCGCAGGCAAGCTTTGCCGCCCAGCTTTGCGCCGCCGGCAAAGCAACATGGCTGTCATCCAGCTTGTGTAGTGTCTTACGTGAAAATAATATGATGGTTTTTGCATGATTAAGGGGCAGGGGATGGACGAGCAGATGCAGAGCAATCGCTGGGCGATCCAGTTTCATGGACAAGGTGGCGAGTATTTCCGGATCTGGATTGTGAATCTGTTACTCAGCGTCCTCACCCTGGGCATTTATTCGGCCTGGGCCAAAGTGCGGCGTTTGAAGTACTTTTATGGCAATACCGAGCTGGCTGGCTCACGCTTTGATTACACCGCGCAGCCGGTGAAGATTTTGATTGGTCGCCTGATCGCCTTTGCTTTCTTTGCCTTGTACGCCGTTGGCTCGAATCTGCATCCGCTGCTGGGCGGGCTGTTTGGGCTGTTATTCCTGCTGGTGTTGCCATGGATGATCGTGCGCAGTATCCGGTTTAATCTGCGCCAAACCCGTTATCGCAATGTGCCCTTTGATTTTCATGGCACGGTGTGGGGCGCGGTCAAAAATTACCTGCTGCTACCGCTGTTGCTGATTCCTTCCCTGGGGTTGGCCTTGCCTTATGTGCAGCATCAGCAATTCCGTTTTGTGGTGGATCATGCCAGCTTTGGCGATCAGCGCTTTAGCCAGCTGGGTTCGGCGGTGGGGGGCTACTATCGCGCAGCCTTGGCCGGTTTGGGCGTGATGCTGGTGGTGGGGCTGGGTTTTGCTTTCACTGTCGGCGCAACGATTTTTGGCGCGGGCGTGAATTTGAGCGAGCTGAATAAAAGCAATCCGGCGCTGCTGATCGCTGCGATTTTGCCGCTGGTGATTGGCTATATCGTGATGCTGGTGGGCTTTAGTGTGGTCGCAGCAGCGGTGCGTTTGGCGCAGGCCAATTTTGGCTGGCGGCAAACCGCACTGGGGGCGGTGAGCTTTGATAGTCAGGCCAGCCCCTGGGCATATGGCCGCATGATGGCGTGGCGCTTGCCTTTGGTGGTGCTCACGTTCGGCCTTGCCTTGCCATGGTTAAAAGTGGCGCAAAGTCGCATGCGTCTGAATGGCATGAGTCTGCACGCACCGGAAGGGCTCAATCAATTTAATGCCGTAGTGCAAAATGCCGGCTCGGCGGTAGGCGCTGAAGCCACTGATCTTTTTGATGTGGATTTAGCGATCTAATGCTGAGCGCCAGCTATCTGGATGGGCATACCAGCCACCTGTTTACGGTGCAATTAAGCCGCGTGGACGAACAATTGCTGATCCATGGCGAGGGCTGGGAGCGGCAAGTGCCATTGGCGGCCTGCGCCCTAGAGCCCATCTTGGGCAATCTGCCAGCGCGGGTAAACCTGCCTGATGGGGCGGTACTGGAATGCCCAGCCGCACAGGCCTTGGCCGAATTACTCGGCCAAGGTCAGCAGCCACTGGCGCAACTGGAGGCGCGTTGGCGCTACAGTGTACTGGCGGTGCTGGGGATTGTGCTGGCAGCGGTGCTGCTTTATTGGCAAGGTATGCCGCTGGCCGCGCATCTGGCGGCCAAGCTCACCCCAGTGAAGCTCGAATCCATGCTGGGTGAGGCCACCCTGGCTTCGCTACCTAAGCTCGGGATTACATTGCAACCTAGCCAGCTGCCGCCGGCACGCCAGCAGGCTTTGCTGCAGCGCTGGCAGGCGCAAACGCAAGCGAGCCATTTTCCGTATCAGCTGCATTTTTATGATTTGCCCAACGTTGGCGCCAATGCCTTTGCCTTGCCGGGTGGGCAAGTGGTGGTAACGGATCAGCTAGCCACGCTCTTGAGCGACGATGAAATTATCGCGGTCTTGCTGCATGAAATGGGGCATGTTGAGCGTCAGCATGGGCTGCGTAATGTCTATCAGGCGGCCGGTCTGGGCCTGATTGCCGCGGTGGTGCTGGGGGATGCACCCAGTGCGGTGAGCAATGTCGCGGCCATGGCTGCGCTGGTAGTGCAGCTGGGTTATACCCGCCAATTCGAACGCGAAGCCGATGAGTTCGCCGCGCAGCGCCTGCGTGCGCAGGGGAAATCGCCAGCTGTGCTGGCCGATGCGCTGGAAAAACTCGTCGGCAGCCAGCCTGCGCATACTGAAGTGCCGGAGTTACTGGCCACGCATCCGGCAACGGCAGAACGCTTGCGCACATTGCGGCAGCCTTGAGTCTCGGCGTAGGCTGCGATGAGCTAACTGCGGCGGCCTCAATCGTTGCAATTAAATCAGCCACAAAAAAGCCACGGCATGCCGTGGCTTTTTATTTACGCAGTGTCTGCGCTTATTTCTTGCGCTGCGGTGGCAGGTCGGTACATACGCCTTTGGCCACTTCGGCAGCCATACCAATCGACTCGCCCATGGTTGGGTGCGGGTGAATGGTTTTGCCGATGTCCACTGCATCTGCGCCCATTTCAATGCCCAAACACACTTCACCGATCATATCGCCAGCGTGCGGGCCAACAATCGCGCCGCCGAGGATTTGGCCGTTTTCAGCGTCGAAAATCAGCTTGGTAAAGCCTTCATCACGACCATTGGCAATCGCACGGCCTGAAGCCGCCCATGGGAATACGCCCTTGGTGATCTTGATGCCTTCTTTCTTGGCCTGATCTTCAGTCAAACCCACCCAAGCCACTTCTGGGTCGGTGTAGGCTACGCCTGGAATCACGCGTGCATCAAAGTACGCTTTGTGATCCGCTGCGTTTTCTGCGGCCACGTGCGCTTCGTGTACGGCTTTGTGCGCCAACATCGGTTGGCCGACCAAGTCGCCAATCGCGAAGATGTGTGGCACGTTGGTGCGCATTTGCTTGTCAACGGCGATAAAGCCACGCTCATCAACGATCACACCCGCGTTTTCCGCACCGATTTTCTTGCCGTTTGGCGAGCGACCGGTTGAATACAGTACCAAGTCGTAGCACTGTGGCTCGCTCGGCACTTTCGGGCCTTCGAACGTCACCCAGATGCCGTCTGCTTTTGGCTCAATGCTGGTGGTTTTCGATTGCAACATGATGTTGTCAAAACGGTGTTTATTCCAGTCTTGCCATACTTTCACCAGATCGCGATCCGCGCCTTGCATCAGGCCGTCAGACAACTCCACCACGTCTAGACGCGCGCCCAGTGTTGAATACACCGTACCCATTTCCAGACCGATAATACCGCCGCCGATGATCAGCATGCGTTTTGGCACTGATTTGAGTTCCAGCGCGCCAGTTGAATCAACGATACGTGGATCGTTCGGAATGAACGGCAATTTCACCGCTTGCGAGCCGGCCGCGATAATCGCTTTGGCAAACTTGATGACTTTCTTCTCGCCAGTCAGATCTTTGCCCGTGCCCGAAGTCAGTTGTACTTCGATGTGGTTGGCATCAAGGAAAGTACCGATACCGCGCACGTGCTCAACTTTACGCATTTTGGCCATGCCAGCCAAACCGCCAGTGAGCTTGTTGATGACTTTTTCTTTGTAGCCACGCAGACCATCGATATCGACTTCTGGTTTGCCAAATTTGATCCCGTTGGACGCCAAGTGGGCGACTTCATCGATCACCGCCGCATTGTGCAGCAGGGCTTTCGATGGAATGCAACCGACGTTCAAGCAAACGCCGCCGAGTGAGCCATAACGCTCAACGATCACGGTTTTCATGCCCAGGTCAGCCGAACGGAACGCTGCAGAATAACCGCCAGGGCCTGCGCCCAAGACCATCATGTCCACTTCCATGTCCACCGCGCCAGCGTATTGGCCGGCCACGGGTGCAACAGTTGGGGCAACTGCAGGCGCAGCGGCTGGTGCTGGTGCAGCCACCGGAGCGGGGGCAGCCGCGGCAGGGGCTGGCGCAGCGGCGCTCGCGGCCACTTCCACGATGGCGATCACGCTGCCTTCTGACACTTTGTCGCCGACGGCGACTTTCATTTCTTTGATCACGCCGGCGTGAGTGGCGGGCACTTCCATGGTCGCCTTGTCGGTTTCCAGGGTGATCAGGCTTTCTTCAACGGCGATGGTATCGCCGGCTTTCACAAAGACCTCGATGATGGCCACATCGCTATGGCCGCCGATATCGGGTACTTTCAGTTCGATTGTATTGCTCATTTTTTGTCCTGTGAGGTCAAGGGTATGAGGTGGGAGCGATTGTGGGTATTGCTCTGTAGAGCAATACCCCGGCTCTCACGCCTCGCAGAATTAGAGAATCAAGCGGCGAACGTCGCTGAGCAATTTGCCCAGATACACGGTGAAGCGACCCGCTTGCGCGCCATCGATCACGCGGTGATCGAACGACAGCGACAATGGGCACATCAGCCGTGGCGCAAACTCTTTGCCGTTCCACACTGGTTTGATTTGCGATTTGCACACGCCCAAGATCGCGACTTCAGGAGCATTGACGATTGGCGTGAAGCTGGTGCCGCCGATGCCGCCCAGGCTAGAAATCGTGAACGTTGCGCCTTGCATATCGGTTGGCTTGAGTTTGCCTTCGCGAGCAGCGAGCGACAATTCGGTCAACTCTTTGCAAATCTCTTTCAGGCCTTTCTTGTCGGCGTCTTTGATCACCGGTACTACCAAGCCATTTGGCGTGTCGGCCGCAAAACCGATGTGGTAGTACTGTTTCAGCACCAGATTGTCGCCATCGAGTGACGAATTCATTTCTGGGAAGGCTTTCAGTGCTTCAGCGGCGGCCTTGATGATGAAGGCCAATGGGCTGATCTTCAGGCCTGATTTTTCCCACTCTTTGCCCACTTGCTTGCGGAATTCTTCCAGCTCGGTGATATCGCACTCGTCGTTGAACGTTACGTGCGGGATTACCACCCAGTTGCGGTGCAGATTCGCGCCAGAGATTTTCTTGATGCGTGACAATGGCTTGGTTTCGATCGGGCCAAATTTGGCGAAATCGACTTTCGGCCATGGCAACAGATCCAGACCACCGCCCAGTGATGCCGCTGCAGGCGCCGCACCAGCAGCGAAAGACGAAGCTACCGCGCTAGTCATCACCGATTTCACGAAAGACTGTACGTCTTCGTGCAAGATGCGGCCTTTCGGGCCTTTACCGGCTACTTTGCTCAAATCCACGCCCAATTCGCGCGCAAATTTACGCACTGATGGTGAAGCGTGCGCTTTGTTGAAGTTCGCTTCGTCAAACTTGGCTGGCGCAGACGCGACTGCTGCTGGTGCTGCAACTGGAGCCGCTGCTGCTGGTGCCGCCGCAACGGGTGCTGCTGCAGGTGCAGAAGTTGCTACTGGTGCTGCCGCTGGCGCAGCTGCTGCCGCGCTAGAGCGTACGGTCAGTACCAAAGCGCCTTGCGCCACTTTATCGCCCACTTTTACGGCGATGCTTTCAACCACACCGGCCGCAGTGGAAGGTACTTCCATGCTGGCTTTGTCAGATTCCAGCGTGATCAGACCGTCGTCAATCGCGATGGTGTCGCCGACTTTGACATTGACTTCAATCACTTCCACCGCGTCGAAGTTGCCGATATCCGGCACATGCACTTCAACCAGCGCCGCAGCGGCAGGGGCGGCCGCAGGTGCTGGTGCTGCTGCCGGAGCCGCCGCAGCAGCTGGAGCAGGGGCGGCAGCCGCCGCGCCCACTTCAAGCAACAGTACAACATCGCCTTCTGAGGCTTTGTCGCCGACTTTGATCTTCATTTCTTTCACGACGCCGCCTTCGGTGGCCGGCACTTCCATGGTGGCTTTGTCGGTTTCGAGGGTGATCAGTGATTGTTCTTTTTCGATGGTGTCGCCAGCCTTGACGAACACTTCAATGACTTCAACGCCCGCGTGGCCGCCGATGTCCGGGATTTTCAATTCAATAATATTGCTCATGTCTGAATCCTGTGAGGTGGGGGTATTGCCCGCCGTTGCTCATTCAGCCTGCCGGAGAAGGGTATACCCCGGCAGGCTGGTCTCACTTAACCTATTACACGGTCCATGGTGCTGGACGGTCGGTGCGGATGCCATACTTGGCAATCGCCTCGGCCACTTTCGCTGCTGGCAGCTGGCCTTCGTCGGCCAGTGCTTTCAGCGCAGCTACCGCTACGTGGTAACGATCTACCTCAAAGAAGCTACGCAGTTCCGAGCGGCTGGCTGAGCGACCGAAACCATCGCAACCCAGCACGACAAAGCGGTTCGGAACGTATTCGCGAATCTGGTCGGCATAAGTGCGTTTGTAGTCGGTAGCAGCAATCACTGGACCTTGCGCGTCTTTCAGGCACTCGGTCACGTAAGGCACGCGTGCTGGTTCGGTTGGGTTCAGATAGTTGTGGCGGGTGGCGGCCATACCGTCACGACGCAGTTCGTTAAAGCTTGGCGCTGACCAGATGTCGGCATCAATGCCGAAATCGTTTTTCAGCAGGTCGGCTGCCGCGATTACTTCGCGGAAGATGGTGCCCGAGCCCATCAGCTGAACTTTCAGCTTGCCGGCTTCGCCTTGTTTGAATTTGTACAGACCTTTCAGAATGCCCGCTTCTGCACCCGCCGGCATGGCTGGATGGGTGTAGTTTTCGTTCATGACTGACAGGTAGTAGTAGATGTTTTCCTGATCTTGGTACATCCGGCGCATACCGTCTTGCACAATCACCGCCAGCTCATAAGCAAAGGTAGGATCGTACGACACGCAGTTCGGAATGAACTCGGCAAACAGGTGGCCATGACCATCCTGGTGTTGCAGACCTTCGCCATTCAGCGTGGTGCGACCGGCAGTACCACCGACCAAGAAGCCGCGTGCACGCAAATCACCGGCGGCCCAAGCCAGGTCACCAATCCGTTGGAAACCGAACATCGAGTAGTAGATGTAGAACGGAATCATGGTGTGGCCGTGATTCGCGTAGGCTGTTGCAGCGGCAATCCAATCCGACATCGCGCCGGCTTCGTTAATCCCTTCTTGCAGGATCTGACCGGTTTGCGACTCTTTGTAGAACATCAGTTGGTCGGCATCTTGTGGCTCGTACAGCTGACCTACGTGTGACCAGATGCCCAATTGACGGAACATGCCTTCCATACCGAAGGTACGGCTTTCGTCTGGAACGATCGGCACGATACGTTTACCGATTTGTTTGTCTTTCACCAGGGTGTTCAGCAAGCGCACGAAGGCCATGGTGGTCGACATTTCGCGTTCGCCAGAGCTTTCCAGCAGGGCTTTGAATGCGTCCAGTGGTGGCACTTCCAGTGGCTCATTCACTGGTTTACGCGATGGGATAAAGCCGCCCAGTGCTGCGCGGCGTTCCATCATGTATTTGTATTCCTGGCTGTCTTCGCTTGGGCGATAGAACTTGCACGCTTTGGCTTCTTCGTCAGTCAGTGGTACGTTGAAGCGATCACGCAGGTGCAGCAGATCGTCGTCACCCAGTTTTTTGGTGTTGTGCGCGGTGTTTTGCGATTCGCCCGCAGCGCCCACACCGAAGCCTTTAACAGTTTTAACCAGCAAGAGGGTTGGTTGACCCTTGTGCTCTACTGCGGCTTTGTAGGCTGCGTAAACTTTAAACAGGTCGTTACCACCGCGAGTCAGTTTCCAAATGTCGTCATCGGTCATGCTGGCAACAAGGTCGAGCAGCTCTGGGTATTTGCCAAAGAAATGCTCACGCACGTAGGCGCCGTTTTTCGATTTGTAGGTCTGGTATTCACCATCGACCACTTCCATCATGCGTTTTTGCAGCAGGCCTTTCTTGTCTTGGGCCAGTAGGGCATCCCAGCCTGAACCCCAGATCACTTTCACGACATTCCAGCCTGAACCGCGGAAATCGCCTTCCAGCTCTTGAATGATCTTGCCGTTACCACGCACTGGGCCATCCAGACGCTGCAAGTTGCAGTTGATCACGAAAATCAGGTTGTCGAGTTTTTCACGGCCAGCCAGAGAGATCGCGCCCAGTGATTCTGGTTCGTCCATCTCGCCATCACCGCAGAAGCACCATACTTTACGATCGCCTTTTTGTTTGAAGCCGCGATCGTCCAGGTATTTCATAAAGCGAGCCTGGTAGATCGCCATCAGCGGGCCCAGACCCATTGATACGGTCGGGAATTGCCAGAAATCGGGCATCAGCCATGGATGTGGGTAAGACGACAGACCGTCACCATCCACTTCGCGGCGGAATTTATTCAGTTGCTCTTCGCTGATCCGGCCTTCCAGATAGGCACGGGCATACATCCCTGGTGCAGAGTGGCCTTGGAAATACACCAAGTCACCACCGTGGTTTTCGTTGGCCGCATGCCAGAAGTGGTTCCAGCCCACATCGTACAAGGTGGCTGCCGAGGCAAACGATGAAATGTGGCCGCCTGGTTCGGCTGCATCACGATTGGCTTTCGCTACCATCGCAGCGGCATTCCAGCGGGTGTAGGCCAATACACGCTCTTCCAGCGTTGGATTGCCGGGGTGTTTGGCTTGCAGGTGCGCCGGGATCGTGTTGATGTACGCCGTAGTGGCGGTGTAGGGGATATTTACACCGTCTTGACGGGCTTGATCTACCAGTTTTTCCACCAGGAAGTGGGCGCGCTCGGCACCCTCGGCTGCAATGACGCCTTGCAGCGCATCCAGCCATTCTTTGGTTTCAAGTGGATCATGGTCATGAATCTGATCTGCCATCGTATATCTACCTTGTGAGTGGGTTATTTTGAAATCACACTGGGTCTTGTCCGGTTCATGTGGCCGGACAGTAGTGGCGCAGGGTTTGCCTGCGCCCTGTTTTTAGCGCGGTGTATTGCGTTTGAAATAGTTAATCAGGCCATTGGTGGACGAATCGTGTCCCACGGTCAGGCCTGGGGTGGTCAGATCGGTTTCAATCAGCTTTGCCAGCTGTTTGCCTAGCTCGACACCCCACTGGTCATAGGAGTTGATATTCCAGACCGTGCCTTGCACAAACACTTTGTGTTCATACAGAGCAATCAGGGCGCCCAAACGACGTGGTGTCAGGCGTTGCATCAGAATGGTGGTGGTAGGGCGATTGCCCTCGAAAATCTTATGCGCCACCAGTTTTTCTTGTGCTTCACCCACAATGCCCAGCTTGGTCAGCTCGGCGCGCACTTCGCTTTCGTTTTTCCCGCGCATAAAGGCTTCGGTTTGCGCGAAGAAATTCGCCATCAGAATCGTATCGTGCGGCTCTGGCACGTCGGGATGCTCGATGGTGGCGATAAAATCGATCGGCACCAGCTCGGTGCCTTGATGCAGCAGCTGATAATAAGCGTGCTGGCCGTTAATGCCGGTGTCACCCCAGACAATCGGGCCGGTCGCGTAATCCACGCGATTGCCATCCAGATCAATCGACTTGCCGTTGGATTCCATATCCTGCTGTTGCAGATAGGCCGGGAAGCGATACAGACACTGGTTGTACGGAGAAATCAGCTGGGTTTTGCTATTGAAGAAATTGCAATACCACACGCCCAACATGCCCATGATCACGGGCAGGTTTTGTTCCAGCGGTTTGGTTTTGAAGTGCTCATCCATGGTGTACGCACCATGCAGCAAATCTTGGTAATTGTGTTTACCCAGATAGATGGCAATCGCCAAACCGATGGCTGACCACAGCGAGTAGCGGCCGCCGACCCAATCCCAGAATTCGAACATATTGTCGAGCGAGATCCCGAATTCGGAAACAGCCTTGCTGTTGGTCGATACCGCCACAAAATGCTTGGCAATGTGGGCTTCGTTGCCCACCCGCTCCAGGAACCATTTGCGCGCGGTGCGGGCATTGGTCATGGTTTCCTGCGTGGTGAAGGTTTTCGATGCCACGATAAACAGCGTGGTTTCTGGGTTGAGCTTTTTCAGTGTCGAAACAATCTGATCGCCATCCACGGTCGAAACAAAATGCATATTCAGGCGTGCATGGCCGTATTCTTTCAGCGCATGGCATACCATCAAGGGGCCCAGATCCGAGCCGCCAATTCCGATATTCACGATATCGGTGAAGGCTTTGCCGGTGTAACCCACGCGTTCGCCTGAGCGAATTTGATCCGAGAAGAGGAACATCTTCTCTTTCACCGCATTCACTTTCGGCATTACGTCTTCGTCATCGACGATCAGCGGGTTTTTATCCAGATTACGCAGCGCCACGTGCAAAACCGCACGGTTTTCGGTGATGTTGATCTTCTCGCCGGCAAACATCTGCTTGATGCGGTTTTCCAGCCCGCTTTGGCGCGCCAGATCCATCAAGAGACGCATCGTGGTTTCGTTAACCCGGTTCTTCGAGTAATCGAAGAACAGGCCGCCGGTTTCCAGAGAAAACCGCTCAAAACGCTGTGGATCTTCGGCGAACATATCGCGCATGTGCAGCGGCTGGATTTGCTGGAAATGCTCAGCCAGCGCCTGCCAGGCAGGCGAAGAAGTCAGTTTCGACATCGACTCGTTTCCTTGTGGAACAATGTTTTTATTTTTCGCCCGCTTACTCATGGCCGCGGACTCGTTTTTCTTTCATATTGCGTTTCATTTTCTCGAGCTGATCGATCAGCTCAGGGCCGCGCTTGAGCGCAACGCCAACGGCCAGTACGTCAATAATCACCAAATGCACAATCCGCGTGATCATTGGCGTGTACAGATCCGGGTCTTCCATCGTGTCGGCGTACAGGCAAATATTGCAGCGCTTGGCCAGTGGCGATTTGCTGTGGGTAATGCCAATCACATCGGCACCGGCATCGCGGGCAATCTCGACCGAGCGCAGCATATCTAACGTGCGGCCCGAGTTTGATACCGCCACCACGGCATCGCCCGGTTTGAGCATTGAGGCGCTCATGCCGTGCATGTGCGGGTCGGTGTAGGCCACCGTGGGCACGCCAAGGCGGAAGAATTTGTTTTGGGCATCAATGGCCACTGCACCTGACTGACCTTGCCCCCAGACTTCGATCTTGTGGGTGTTAGACAGCACTTTGATCGCGCGTTCCAAGGCTTCGGTATCCAGCTCATTGCGGCAGCGCAGCAAATGCGAAATATTGTTATCAAACAATTTGCGCGCCAGATCGTGAGCCGAATCATCCGCCGATACCATGGAATGCACATACGGCACCCCTGAAACCAGCGAGCGGGTGAGCCGCAGCTTGAAATCCTGCAGGCCAGAGCAATTGAGTGAGCGGCAGAAACGGATCACCGTCGGCTGGGAAACATCGGCCATGTCCGCAATCTGGGCAATCGGCGCATTGGCCACCAGATTCGGCTGGGCAATCACCAGTTCAGCGACTTTACGTTCCGATTTGGACAGCGAGTCCAAGACAGTTTTGATGCGTTCTAGCATGGGATCCGTCCTCGCAGGGGCGAGTGTGCACGCTCAGCTTGTGGCTGGGCGGTAAGTGGAAGAAAAGTGCGGCTGTGCATGGCTGATCAAGCCGCCCAGAACACCTGTGCCGTCGCTACCTGATCCAGCACACGGCGGATCGGGTATTGCTCGGTGAGGCTCACTTGGGCTTGCATCGCATCGTTGAGCAGGGTTTTTTTGCCTTCGCCGGTGATGTGGACGATGACATTCGGGCTCTTCACGATGGTGGGCAGGGTGAGGGTAATGCGCTGGTGTGGGGCCACCGGTGGCGTCACGGCCGCCAGCAAATTGTCGGATGCACAGGCCGCTTCCAGCTCGGCTGCGGCAGGGAAAAGCGAGGCGGTATGGCCATCATCGCCCATACCCAAAATCACCACATCAATCGGGTTAGGCAGGGCGGCCAAGCGGGCCTCAATGCTCGTTAGGGCAGCGTGGGGCGTGGCTTCTTGATTCACCAGTGAAATAAACGTCGCAGCCGCGGCACCATCTTGCAGTAGGTTTTCGCGGGTTAGACGCTCATTGCTATCGGCATGATCGGGTTGCACCCAACGCTCGTCCACCAGTGTGATCACCACGCGCGACCAGTCGATGGCGGCGTTGCGCAGCGCTTTAAACATGCCGGCTGGGGTGCGCCCGCCTGATACGGCAAGGCCAGCGCAGCCACGGGCCGCAATGGCGGCTGCCAAGGCGCTGGCGATGGTGCTGGCCAGTTGTTGATCCAGTTGGTCTTTGCTGTCAAATTCATGCCATTGCAAGGCCATCGAAAACTCCTGAGGGTATTTGCGTCAAGACCATGCTAGGCATGGTCTTGAGGATGTTACTGGGTGGGGGTAAGTTAGGCTTCTTCGTACCAGCACAGGCCATCGCGAGATAGCAGTGCCGAAGAAGCGGCTGGGCCCCAAGTGCCGGCGGTATAGGTTTTTGGACCTTCCGGGCTGGTTTCCCATGATTCGATAATCGGCTCAACCCAGCGCCATGCAGCTTGCTGCTCATCGCGGCGCACGAACAGCGACAGGTCGCCACGGATCACGTCCATCAACAGACGCTCGTAGGCTTCAGGGCTACGGGTCGCGAAGGTTTCTTTGAAGTCCAGATCCAGATACACCTGACGCAGACGGGTTTGGTTGCCCGGCTCTTTGGCCAGCAGGTACAGGCGTACTGACTCATCTGGTTGCAGCTCGATCACCAGACGGTTAGGTTGGCCGAGGTTTTTGCCGAAAATCGAAGTCGGTGCTTCGCGGAAGTTGATTACGATCTGGGCCAGGCGCTCAGATAGACGTTTACCGGTACGCAGGAAGAACGGTACGCCCGCCCAGCGCCAGGTTTCGATCTCGGCTTTTAAGGCCACAAAGGTCTCGGCTTTCGAGCCCGCAGGTACGCCTGGTTCATCCTGATAACCAATCACCGGTTTGCCGGCAACGGCACCGGCGCGATACTGGCCACGCACCACTTTGGTTTTTACGTCGTCCACGCTCAGTGGTTTCAGGGCGCGCAATACTTTCAGTTTTTCGTCACGCACTGCGTCGGCATCGATCGAAGCTGGCGGCTCCATCGCCACGATGGTCAGCAGCTGCAGCAGGTGGTTTTGCACCATATCGCGCAGCGCGCCTGTTTTATCGTAGAAATCAGCACGGGTTTCCACACCCACTTGTTCGGTCACGGTAATTTGCACATCGCGAATCCATTCGCGGCGCCACAGTGGCTCGAGAAGAGTATTGGCAAAGCGCAGGGCGATCAGATTCAGTACCGGCTCTTTGCCCAGGTAGTGGTCGATCCGGTAAATTTGCTTCTCGGTGAAGTATTCGCCGACTTCGTCGTTGATCTTGTTGGATGATTCCAGATCGTGACCGAGTGGTTTTTCCAGCACAACACGGGAATTACCTTCGTTCAGGCCTTGGGCTGCCAGATTTTTGGCGATGGGGGCAAAGAAATCAGGGGCGGTCGAGAGGTAGAAAACGCGCTCGCGACCAGGGAATTTGTTCAGTGTTTCGGCCAAAGCCACGAAATCGGCTTCAGTGTGCGCATCGACTTTCAGGTATTCGATGCGGCTGGCAAACTTGGTCCAGTCATTTTCGTTATAATGGCTGCCGAGATATTCTTTCGCTTTAGCGTGGGCTTTTTCGACGTAGCCTGCGGTGTCTGACGGGCTGCGGCCCAGACAGATGATGCGACCTTGTGCTGGCAGATTGCCATCTTGATCCTGATGATAAAGGGCCGGGAGCAACTTGCGCAGAGCGAGGTCACCAGTACCGCCAAAAAACACAATGTCGAAAGCATCGATTGCAGTCATGAGCCAAACATCCTCAGTTGGAATTGGGGGCTTGACAATCCGCCAAGCATAGTAAGCTTTGTAATCTTACTACAAGCACAAACTCGCTAGCAAACGAATTTGTTGCGTACTGGTTTGCACTAATGCGGTGCAAGCCTTGCACAGCGAAACCCTTTGTCGAGTAAGGCCTTGCTGCACTGCAACGAATTGACTTTGTTAAGAGTTTTGCTTGTCGAAATGGCTTGATTGTAGTAAAACTACGCTAAATTTCATAAGTCGTTTGATAGACGGTTTAGTTACAAAAAATCGGAGTTCTTTCCATGTCCCTGCATCCTGCTTTGGTTGAAGTTACCCAGCGAATTATTGAGCGCAGCAAAGAG
Source organism: Chitinibacter tainanensis DSM 15459 (assembly GCF_000429785.1). Classification (GTDB taxonomy): domain Bacteria; phylum Pseudomonadota; class Gammaproteobacteria; order Burkholderiales; family Chitinibacteraceae; genus Chitinibacter; species Chitinibacter tainanensis. The sequence goes on along the minus strand of NZ_AUCN01000019.1, from coordinate 49,703 downwards.
TCCCGGACTCGCTACCTAGAGCGGATGGAGCAGGCGGCCAGTAAAGAGCCGGTGCGCAAAGGTCTGGCCTGTACCAACCAGGCCCATGCTTGGGCGGCAATGCCTGAGGGCGATAAGATCATGTTGCGCGAAATGCGCCAGCCCAATATCGCCATTGTGTCAGCCTACAACGAGATGTTGTCAGCGCATCAGCCCTTCGAAACCTTCCCAGCCATTATCAAAAAAGCCGCGAACGAAGCCGGCGCTACTGCACAATTTGCCGGCGGCGTGCCAGCAATGTGTGATGGCGTGACCCAAGGTCAGCCCGGCATGGAATTGTCGCTGTTTAGCCGCGACGTCATTGCCATGTCGACCGCAGTGGCGCTGTCTCACAATATGTTTGATGCCACGCTCTGTCTGGGCGTATGCGACAAGATCGTGCCGGGCCTGCTGATCGGCGCCCTGCAGTTCAGCCACTTGCCAACGATTTTTGTGCCGGCAGGTCCAATGACTTCCGGCATTTCGAATAAAGAAAAAGCCAAAACCCGCCAACTGTTTGCTGAAGGCAAAGTTGGGCGCGAGGCGCTGCTGGCTTCGGAAGAGGGCAGCTACCATGGTCCAGGTACCTGTACTTTCTACGGTACGGCCAACTCCAATCAGATGCTGATGGAAATCATGGGTCTGCATTTGCCAGGCGCGGCGTTTACCAATCCAGGCACTCCGTTGCGCGATGCGCTGACTGCCGCGGCTGCTAAGCGTGCAGCGGCGATTACTTCGCTGGGTAATGAATATTTGCCAATCGGCAAAGTGATTGATGAGAAAGCCATCGTCAACGGCATCATCGGTTTGCTGGCGACCGGTGGCTCGACCAATCACACCATTCACTTGGTGGCGATCGCCCGTGCGGCGGGCGTCATTATTAATTGGTCAGACTTTAACGACCTGTCGGCCATTATCCCGCTGCTGGCGAAGGTGTATCCAAATGGCTCGGCCGATGTGAATCATTTCCATGCGGCTGGTGGCATGGGGTATCTGATTCGCGAATTGCTCGATGCGGGCTTGCTGCATGAAGATGTATATACCGTAGCTGGGTATGGTCTGCGCCGCTATGCGCAAGAGCCGTTCCTGCAAGATACCCAGGCAGTATGGCGTGATGCACCAACTGAAAGCGGCGATGCCGACGTGCTACGCCCGGCGAGCAATCCATTCCAGGCCGATGGTGGTACCAAATTGCTGTCAGGTAATTTGGGCCGTGCCGTGATCAAAACCTCGGCGGTGGCACCTGAGCATCGCGTGGTGGAAGCACCTGCGATTGTGTTTGATGATCAAGATGATGTGCTGGCGGCGTTCAAACGCGGCGAGCTGGAAAAAGACTTTATCGCCGTACTGCGCTTCCAGGGCCCGCGTGCCAATGGGATGCCAGAGCTACACAAACTGACTCCGCCGCTGGGCGTGTTGCAGGATCGTGGTTTCAAAGTGGCGCTTGTGACCGACGGCCGCATGTCGGGCGCGTCTGGCAAGGTGCCGGCCGCAATTCACATCACGCCAGAAGTGGTGTCGGGCGGCCCGCTGGGCAAAGTCCGCACCGGCGATGTGATTCTGCTGAATGCTGAAACCGGTGAATTGGTGGCCAAAGTTGATCAGGCTGAATGGGATGCCCGCGAAGTGGCAACCGCCGATATGGCGAAAAACGGTCATGGTATGGGGCGTGAATTGTTTGCTAGCTTCCGTGCCGCAGCCACTGGTGCAGAAGATGGTGCATTGAGCTTAGGGCTGGCTCACTAAAATCAGCTCGCTTGATAATAATAAGTAGCGTGCGACTGGGGTGTGAGGAGATGCACCAGTCGATTTAAAAAACCTTGCTGACCTTGTTAGGCCGCAACTCAGAAGACGGAAATTCTCATGCAAATTCGTGACATCATGCGCGCTTGTACCGTTATGCCGGTGCTGGTGATTGAAAAAGTCGAGCACGCTGTGCCTTTGGCGCAGGCTCTGGTCGCTGGTGGTATCCGGGTCCTTGAAGTGACTCTGCGTACCGAAGCTGCGCTGGAAGCAGTGAAAGCCATTGCCGACAACGTGCCTGATGCCATCGTGGGTGTGGGTACCGTGGTTCGTCCTGAGCAGTTTGCACAAGCCAAAGCGGCGGGTGCCGTGTTTGCGGTGACACCAGGTCTGACGCCAAAATTGGCGGCTGCGGGTCGTGAAGCGGGTATCCAGATTCTGCCTGGCGTGATGACGCCATCTGAAGCAATTGCGGCGCTGGAAGAAGGTTTTGATGCCATGAAGCTGTTCCCAGCCGAGCAGGCGGGTAGCCTCGGTATGCTGAAAGCTATGGGTGGCCCGCTGCCCCAAATTCTGTTCTGTCCAACTGGCGGCGTGAGTGTTGAGTCTGCGCCGAAATTGTTGGCCTTGCCGAACGTGGGCTGTGTGGGCGGTTCTTGGTTGGCGCCAAAAGATCTGGTGGCCAAAGGTGATTGGGCTGCCATTACTGAATTGGCACGCGAAGCCTCTGGTCTGCGTGGGTAATTTTTGTAGCACGAAAGCGGCATAGTTCGCTTGCAAGACGCACCGTGAATTGCTGCAAATTGTGGCGATTGCGGTGCGATTTGGTTTTTGCACGATAATTTGTCATGGCGCAAAGGCAGTCTCCTGCAATATGGTGCATGCTTAACCGTCCCGATTTATTCGATCCTTTTCTGGAGAAGATTCATGACTATTAAAGTAGGTATTAACGGTTTTGGCCGTATTGGTCGCATGGTATTCCGTGCTGCGGTTTACAACTTTGCTGACGACATCGAAATCGTTGGTATCAACGACCTGCTGGAGCCAGATTACCTCGCCTATATGCTGAAACACGATTCTGTGCATGGCAAATTCAAAGGTGACGTAGCGATCGAAAACGGCAATCTGGTGGTAAACGGTAAAACCATTCGTCTGACCGCTGTGAAAGACCCTGCTGAATTGAAATGGGGCGAGATCGGTGCGGATGTGGTGGTTGAATCGACTGGCCTATTCCTGACTAAAGAGACTTGTGAAAAACACATCGCCGCAGGTGCGAAGAAAGTCATCATGTCAGCACCATCGAAAGATGACACGCCAATGTTTGTGTATGGCGTAAACAGCGACACTTACGCTGGCCAGCAAATTATTTCTAATGCCTCTTGTACGACCAACTGCTTGGCGCCAATCGCGAAAGTGATTAACGATAACTTCGGTATCAAGCGCGGCCTGATGACGACTGTGCACGCAGCCACTGCAACCCAAAAAACCGTTGACGGCCCATCGAACAAAGATTGGCGCGGTGGTCGCGGTATTCTGGAAAACATCATCCCATCTTCAACTGGTGCGGCCAAAGCCGTTGGTGTTGTGATTCCTGAAGTTAAAGGCAAGCTGACTGGTATGGCATTCCGTGTGCCAACTTCGGATGTATCAGTGGTCGATCTGACGGTTGAGCTGAATAAAGAAGCGTCTTACGAAGAAATTTGCGCAGCAATGAAAGCGGCTTCTGAAGGCGCGATGAAGGGCGTGCTGGGTTATACCACCGAGAAAGTGGTGTCGACCGACTTCCGTGGCGAAGCTTGCACTTCAACGTTTGATGCCGATGCGGGTATCGCATTGGATAAAACCTTTGTGAAGCTGGTGGCGTGGTATGACAACGAATGGGGCTATTCAAGCAAAGTGCTCGAAATGGTTCGCGTGATGGCTAAGTAAACGCTAGCCAACCCATAAACAAAACGCCAGCGGCGCGAGCCCTGGCGTTTTGTTTTGTCTGCTGAGTGGGAATATTTACTTGTGGCCTTTGCAATGTTTTGCATGAGTGGTGCTAAGGATGGACATGTTGGATGGATGGCCGGTTCGAGCGTATTGCAATGTAATCCTTTGCATAAGCTTGATTCGCTAAATTATTGTTTTTATTGTTTAGTTTTGACTGGTGTTTTGGTGAGGTTTCGGGATTAAGGGATTGGTTTGGGTGTGTTGCGCTAAGGCTACATCTAGGGCCAGAAACCGCAATTGCTTTTGCTTCACTCGGCGTTCTTCCGTAATCTTGAGTCTGTAAAGCAGTGGCCCGTTGCAAAAACAAAGAGGCCCGCTGTTACGGTGGTTTAAAAAATCAACTCTCTTTTGGAGATAATTTAATGTTCAAGCGCGCTCTTATCGCTGCTGCTGTAGCAGCTGCAGTTTCTGCTCCAGCTTTTGCGGATGTAACAGTTTCTGGTGAAGTTGATGCATACATCGACTATCGTTCACAAGATGGCAAGTCGGCTACTACTTTTGAAAATGAAACAACTATTTTCTTTAGTGGTGAACATAAACTGGATAGTGGTCTGCAGGCTATCTGGTTGTACGGCCTGACTAACTCTGATGAAAAAGGCGCTGAGGGTGTTGCTCTGCGTACTCACCAGTCCTGGGTTGGTTTGAAAGGTGACTTTGGTCAAGTACGTTTTGGTAAAATGCTGACCCCAGCTTTCCAAATGATGGATTGGTACATGACGCACTCTGGTGCTGTGTACGGTGAAAATCACTTTGGCTTTGGTGGCTCAGGTGTTGTTAATACTAATGATGCACACCAAGGTCACGTTTGGGGTGGTACTAGCGAAGGCGAAGACGGTCGTCGTACGCCAAACCAAATTCGCTACGACGGTTCGTTTGGCCCGGTAGCCCTGAATGCTGGTGTTATTCTGAATGAAGTAGGTATGGCTAATGACAAAGCTGGTAGCATGGGCTTTAGTGCTGCGGCTATTGTAGATTTCTCGCCAGTTAAGCTTTATGGCGCATTTGAATCTAACAAAGATCGTATCTTCTCTAATGGTAACGAAGGCGGCTACGAGTTCTACTCAGTTGGTGCAAGTGCTGATGTAGCCGGCATTAATCTGCTCGCTTCTTACCGCAGCAATGATTACAACTTGGACAAATTGGCTGGCGTAAGTGTTAACAAGAAAGCTTCTCAAGATGCTTGGTTGGTAACTGCCTCTAAAAGCTTCGGTAACCTGGGTGTGAGCGCTTTCTATTCTCATTTTGATGAGATCGATGGCGACAAGACTGTAGCAAATGCTTGGACCTATGGTCAGAAAGGTTCTTACCAAGAGTACGGTGGTCGCGTTACTTATGCTCTGGGTAAAAATGTTACCTGGCGCAATCGTGTAATTGTACGTGATGATGAAGGTGCTAAGAACGACGTGCGCTTCCGCACAAACCTGTTGGTTGGTTTCTAATCTGATACTTTCAGCTTAGATTGCCTATACAAAAAGCGGCTTCGGCCGCTTTTTTGTTTTTTCTGGCAAAACAAGATGTTATTGCAAAATGTAATACAAATGTCATTGAAATGACCTCGAATATTAACAATGAATTTATAGAATGCGCTCATTGTGAAATTTCACAGTAGCTAACTTTTATAAAGCCGGAGTTAATAGAAATGATGAAATTGATTGCTGCTGCAGTTGCTGCCGCGTTTGTTGCCCCAGCCGCTTTTGCTGATGTTGATCTGGGCCCAGTAAAGATCTACGGCAGCTTGCGTACAGCAGTGGAAATTGCTAGCGTATCGCCGCTCGCCGGAACCACCGTCACTGATGCTAATGATGATCAAACCCGTTTGGCTGATCAAGGCTCACGCTTTGGTGTTAAGGGCGAATGGAAACTGAACGACAACCTGAAGGCTATCGGTCAAGTTGAATCGCGCATCTATGTGGGTGATAGTGGTGAGAAAAAATCAGCCACTGCAACATTCGGTACTCGCAATACCTTCATCGGTTTGGAAAGCACTGCTGCGGGTAAATTTCTAGCTGGCCGTTACGATAACGCCTACAAAAACCTGAAAAAAGCGGCTTACGGCGTATTTGATGACAACCTGAACGATACAACTGATTTGACTGGTAAAGACTCAATCATTGGTCGTATGGGCGGTCGCGAGGGTGATATCGTTCATTATGAAACTCCGAAATTTGCTGGCTTTTCAGGTCAATTGAGCTACAACTTCGGCAAGGTAGGTGAGGTAAATGCTCCGCAACTGTCGCTGATGGCAGCTTACTCAAGCCAATTTTTTGATCTCGGTGTGGGTTATGCGAAGTTGAGTGATGCTTCATATGATCTGACCGGCGTTAAGCTGTCGAGCAAATCAGATGTTACTGGCAAACAAAGTAACGAATCGGCAGATGCAGTGACTGTTGGCGGCACATTGAAATACGCTGGTGTGAAATTCAGTGCTGTTTGGGAAAAAATGAACACTGAATACGCAATCGGTTCAGCTGCTAAAACTGAGCAAGAGCAAAATACTTACGGCTTTGGCTTGGGCTATGCCATGGGCGACTGGAACTTCCACGCCAATTATGCGATTGCAGATGAAGTTGAACAAAATGGCAAAACCGTTGCTGATTCAGGTGCGAAGCAATTTGGTCTTGGCGCTTCATATAATCTGCACAAACAAGTTCGTGTGATCGCAACTTACACCAAAATCGATAATGACAAGAACGCAAACTCAACCACTGGCTCAGGCTTTAGTTTGAGCAAAGGTTCAGACGCTAGCATCTTCGCAATTGGTCTGCGCGGCGACTTCTAATCGCCTCTGGCGCGCTTGAAACCACCGTCTTTAAACCGCCGTTCTGCAGCTGCAGAGCGGCGGTTTTTTTCTGTGGGTCGCCGCTGCGTATAGCGGCGGCGCGCGTGGTAAAATCAAACTATTGACCAATAAATACAATTTTCTGGAGCACAAGATGTCGGGCAATAGTATGGGTTTGCTGTTTACGGTCACCTCGTTTGGTGAGAGCCACGGGCCCGGCATCGGTTGTATTGTGGATGGCTGCCCTCCGGGAATGGATTTGAGCGTGGAAGATATCCAGCTGGAGCTGGATCGCCGCAAACCCGGTACCAGCCGTCATGTCACCCAGCGCAAAGAGCCCGATACGGTCGAGATTCTCTCCGGTGTGTTCGAGGGCAAAACCACCGGCACGCCGATTGCGCTGCTGATTCGCAATCAAGATCAGCGCAGCCAAGATTACGGCAAAATCGTCGAAACTTTCCGCCCTGGCCACGCCGATTACACCTATTGGCATAAATACGGCATTCGCGATTATCGCGGTGGTGGTCGTTCTTCGGCGCGCGAAACCGCAGTGCGGGTGGCGGCAGGGGCGATTGCCAAAAAATGGTTGAAAGAGAAATTTGGCGTGGTGATTCGCGGTTATATGAGCCAGCTGGGCGAGATCAAAATCCCGTTCCAAAGCTGGGAGCACGTGAGCGACAACGCCTTCTTTGCCCCGAATGCCGAGATCGTGCCGCAACTGGAAGCCTATATGGATCAAATCCGCGCCGAGCGTGATTCGGTGGGGGCGCAAATTTCGGTGGTGGCCGAAAACGTGCCAGTGGGTTGGGGCGAGCCGGTGTACGATCGGCTTGATGCCGACATCGCCTATGCGATGATGAATATCAATGCCGTCAAAGGCGTCGAGATTGGTGCCGGTTTCGACAGCATCGCGCAACGTGGCTCGGTGCATTGCGATGAGCTGACGCCCAATGGCTTTGCGACTAATCATGCTGGCGGTATTTTGGGGGGTATCTCTTCCGGGCAGGCTATTACAGTGAATCTGGCGGTTAAACCCACCTCCAGTATTGCCCAAGAGCGCCAATCAATCGACAAAATGGGCAATCCAGTTATGATGGCCACCACCGGCCGTCACGACCCTTGTGTCGGCATTCGCGCGACGCCGATTGCCGAAGCCATGTTGGCCTTGGTCTTGATCGACCACGCGCTGCGCCATCGGGCGCAATGCGGTGATGTGGTCGTGAATACGCCGCGCATCCCCGGGGCGATTGCCTAATGCGCGCCGCCAGTGCACTGCTCGCGCTTGCCTTGCTGGCCGGTTGCGCTAGCCCCAGCTTTGTCGCCACCGTCTCGGTGCGGCATCAGCTACCGGCCAGCGCGCCAGCGGCTGCTTCGGGCGCAGCGGCGGTACAGGCGGCTATGGCTTTGCCCAAGGCCTTTGCCATTGAAGCCAATAGCAAACACAGCCAGAGTCTGGCCTACCAGCAATTCGAGCAGCAACTGGGCGAACAGCTGGCCAAGCAAGGCTATATCTGGCAGAAAGATCCGCTCAAAGCCGATTGGCTGGTGAAATTTGATTACCAGATTGATGACGGTAAAAACCAGTCTTACCAGCAACCGATCTGGGGCACGATTGGTTATTCGGTTAGCTATCAGCGAGTGATTAGCGGCGGTAGCGTGGTGTTAGTGCCGCGCTATTATCCGGAAACCGGCATTGTGGGTAGCCAAACGGTGAATGAAACTGTCTACACCCGCGAGCTATTTGTAGATATTTACGACCGCAAGGCGCTCAAAAACGGCGAATTTGCCAAATTATACGAAGGCCGGGCCCGCAATCGCAGCCAGCAAGATGAGCTGGAATCTGCCGTGCCATGGCTGATGAAAAGCCTGTTTATGCCATTCCCCGGTCCGACGGGTGCCAGCCGCGAAGTGAAAATCCCGCTCGCCAGCCCCAAACCATAAGAGAACATCGTGACGCCCGATCAATACTGTGAAGACAAAGCCGCCAAGAGCGGCTCCAGTTTTTATTACAGCTTCCGTTTTTTGCCACCGCAGCAGCGTCTGGCCATTACCGCTCTGTATGCGTTTTGCCGCGAAGTGGACGATGTGGTGGATGAAACCAGCGATGAAAATGTCGCGCGCACTACGCTCAATTGGTGGCGTAGCGAAGTGGATCAAATGTATGCCGGTGCGCCGCAGCATCCAGTAACTCAGGCTTTGTTGCCGGCAGTCAAAGCCTATGATTTGCCACGCGAAATGCTGCTGGAAATCATTGACGGCATGGAAATGGATCTAAATCAGGCGCGCTACAACAGCTTTAAAGACCTGCACCTGTACTGTTACCGTGTGGCCAGTGTGGTTGGGCAGCTGGCCGCGACGATTTTTGGCTACACCGATCGCAAAACACTGAAATACGCCCATGATCTGGGCATTGCCTTTCAGCTCACCAATATCATCCGTGATGTGGGTGAAGACGCCCGTCGTGGGCGGATTTATCTGCCGGTGGAAGAGTTGCAACGCTTTAATGTGCCGGCGGCAGATATTCTCAATTATCGCGAAACGGCCGAATTTAAAGCTCTGATGAATTTTCAGATTGATCGGGCCGAGCAATATTATCAACAAGCCATGGCGCTACTGCCGGCGGCCGATAAGAAAAGCCAGCGCACCGGGCTGGTGATGGCGGCGATTTACCGCGCCACGCTGGATGAAATCCGCCGCGATGGCCCGCAAAAAGTGCTGAATCAGCGCCTGTCGCTGACGCCGATTCGCAAATTATGGCTGGCGTGGAAAACCTGGTGGTTTGCCTAAGCGTATGCCGCAGCCGTTGAATTCCGGCGCACCCAGCCGTGTGGCGGTGATTGGTGGCGGCTATGCTGGCCTTACCGCTGCGGCCGAGCTGGCCGCGCAGGGCGTAGTGGTAACGGTGTTTGAAGCCGGTAAAGTTTTGGGCGGCCGGGCGCGCCGTGTTGAGCGCGCGCAGCTGTCGGCACACAGCAGCCCGGGCAAACCTGCGCCGCTGGATAATGGCCAACATTTACTGATTGGCGCATATCAGGCTTTACGCGGGCAGTTGCGCCGCTTTGGGGTGGACGAAGGCCAAGTGCTGCGCCGTTTGCCAATGCGCCTGCAAGTGGAGCCCGATTTTGTCCTCGCCTGTGCCCGCTGGCCCGCACCGCTGCATTTGCTGTCGGGCTTGCTCAGCGCCAAAGGGCTGAGCTGGGGTGAACGCTGGGCGCTGCTGTGGCTGATTCAGCGCGCTAAATGGCAGCGCTGGCGTTTGCCGGTGGATCAAACCGTGAGCGAATGGCTGGCGCAAAATCGTCAGCCTGCGCAATTGATCAGCCGTTTCTGGACACCGCTGACGCTAGCGGCGCTCAACACCCCGCTGGAAATCGCCAGTGCGCAGGTGCTGTTGAATGTCTTGCGCGATAGTCTGGGTGGCCGCCGTGCAGCATCAGATTTATTACTACCGCTGGTGGATTTTAGCGCGCTGTATGCTGAGCCGGCGGCGGCGTATATCCAGCAGAAGGGTGGGTATGTGCAGCTAGGCCATAGAGTTAAAGTGCTGCGACACGATGCTGCTGGTTGGTATCTGGATGGCGCAGCCGAGCCGTATCAGGCGGTGGTGGTGGCCACCGCGCCGCATCAGGCGGCCAAACTGCTGCAAGATAGTCAGTTGCCCAGCGTACAGACGCAGGCGGCGCAATTGGCTAGCTGGCCGTATCAGCCCATCGTGACCGTGTATTTGCAATACACGCCGGCAGTGCGCTTGGCGCAGCCGATGCTGGGTTTGGCCGATAGTCTGGCGCAATGGGTGTTTGATCGCAGCGATACCCATGGATGCCCCGGCTTAATTGCGGTGGTGATTTCGGCGCAAGGCGTGCACAGCGGCATGGGGCATGAGGAACTTGCGCTGGCGGTGCAAGCTGAATTGCATCAGCAGCTGGGTTTGCCGGATGAGGTGTTTAGCCGGCAGGTGATTACCGAAAAGCGGGCGACGTTTGCCTGTAGCGTGGGCTTGGCCCGGCCGGCCAATCGCACTGCGGCGAGTGGGCTTTACCTCGCCGGCGACTACACCGCCGGGTTGGCGGGGCCGGGGCGTGGTGAATATCCGGCCACGCTGGAAGGCGCCGTGCGCAGCGGCTTGCTGGCCGCGCAGGCGCTCCTGGCCGATCGTGCGGCGGCGGGTGTGGCTAGCTAATACAGATACATCAGTAGGGTATGGCTTTGTAGTCTATTTGATTTAAAGCTTGGCAAGCTATACCTAGATTGAAATTAAGATTGATTGCAGATAGGCAGAACGAATATGGAAAACTGGCAGCACTATCAGGCCCCCGCTGGCGCGATGCAAGATCGGGTGATTATGGTCACCGGCGCGGGGCAGGGCATTGGCGCGATGGCGGCGGTGGAGCTGGCCAAGCTCGGCGCAACGGTGATCTTGGTGGGGCGCAACGAGAAAAAACTCAGCCGCACTTACGATGCAATCGAAAGTGTCGGCGGCCCGCAGCCTGCGGCCATTCCGATGGATCTGGCCAAAGTGGGTGAGGCAGAGCTGGCCCAGCTCGGATTACTGATTCAAAAAGAATTTGGCCGGCTCGATGGCATCTTGCATGCCGCCAATGGCTTTAGCCATCTTTCGCCGTTGAATATCCAAAAGCTGGATGAATGGGTGGACATGTTCCGCGTGAATGTTGCCGCGCCTTTTGCCATGACCCGCGCGCTGATGCCGCTGTTGAGCAAAGCCCCCGATGCGGCGGTCTTGGTGCTAGGCGAAAGCCATGCTTTTGAGGCCAAAGCCTACTGGGGCGGCTTTAGCGTGAGTAAAGCCGGCCAGCAAAACTGGGTGCAAATTGCCGCCTCGGAATGGGATAAACAGCCGCAGCTGCGGATTAATCTTCTGGTGCCCGGCCCGATTCAGTCGCCGTTCCGCTTGGCGACCCATCCGGCCGAGCCCAAAGAGAGCCTGCCGGAAACCAGCGCGATCATGCCGGCGATTATGTATTGGCTGGGCGAAGCCAGCCGTGGTCAGAGCGGGCAAACACTGCATTTTGCCGCCTCGCAGGCTGATCAGTAAAAAGCTGCAAAAAAATTGCGCGAGTGATGAACTTTCTGCCGACACCCGACTCAGAGCTAAGGCAAGTTTGTGATTGATCTCCAAACTTTGCCCCACTGCCAGCTTTGGCGGTGGTGCATGCAAGTGTGTAGTTTGTTTCATCTCTCCCTGTAGTCATTCGCCCTGCCACGTGGTGGCAGGGCTTTTTTTTGCCTAGCGGCCGAAGAAAGTGGCGCTTTCGCTGATGTGCACCGCCGGATCATCCGCGGCGGTCAGCTGAAACAGCACCGGGTGTGCGCCCGGGCCGGGTGGCGTGGCCGTCTTTACGCGCACCACAAATTCGCGGCTCTCGGTGCCGGCGAGTTCCAAAGTTTGGGCCTGATCAATTTCGGCCTGCAGCCCTGGCAGGCCGGTAACGCGCAGCTGATAGCGGCGGCTTTGTTCGGCGGTGTTTTGTAATTGCAGCCGGTACAGGTTTTCAGTGCTGCCATCGGCTAATTCGCGCGCCAGCGTATTGCGCTCGCGCACCAGATTCGCCTTCAGCGGCTGACGCGTACTGAGCGTATAAGCGCTCAAACCCAGCACCAGCAGCAGCGCCACACTAAAGAGCGCCACATGTGGGCGCCGCAGCTGTTGCCAGCCGCTCAGTCGCTGCGGCTGCTGCGCCAGTTCATTGGCGGTGGTATAGCGAATCAAACCACGCGGATACCCCACCTGATCCATCACCTGATCGCAAGCATCAATACAGGCGGTACAGGCAATGCACTCGTATTGCAGCCCTTCGCGAATATCGATTCCGGTCGGGCACACCTGCACACACAAGGTACACGATACACATTCGCCCAAGCCCAGTAGCTTGGGGTCTTGACCAATCGCGCGCGGGCCACGCGGCTCGCCCCGGGCGGCGTCGTAACTGATGATCAGGGTGTTGTCATCAAACATCGCGCTCTGAAAGCGCGAATACGGGCACATATGCTGGCACACTTGCTCGCGCAGCCAGCCGGCATTGCCATAGGTGGCTAGGGCGTACAGGCCAATCCAGAAACTATCCCACGGCCCCAGGCTGAAGCTAGCCAGCCCCGGCAACAGCTCGCTTAGCGGGGTGAAATAGGCCACGAAAGTAATCCCCGTCCAGAGCGAGAGCGCCAGCCAGAGGCTATGTTTCAGGCCTTTGCGCGCGAGTTTGGCAAGGCCCCACGGCGCCCGATCCAGCTTGATTCGTGCTGAGCGATCCCCTTCGCTTAGGTGTTCAAGCCACAAAAACAGCTGCGTATAGACCGTTTGCGGGCAGGCGTAGCCACACCATAAGCGCCCGCCAATCGCGGTCCAGACAAATAACCCAAAGGCCGACACCAGCAACAGCGCCATCAGATAAACAAAATCTTGCGGCAACAGCACCAGGCCAAATACATAAAACTTGCTGTGCGCCAGATCGAACAGCATGGCGGGGCGCTCATTGATCTGCAGCCACGGCACACCATAAAAAAACAGCTGGGTGAGCAGCACACAGGCAATGCGCCAGCGGTTAAACCGCCCATGCACCCAGCGTGGGTAGATTTTATTGCGCGGTTGAAAATGAATGGTCTGGACAGATGAAGTCGACATTGGGCGTATCCTGCCAGCGCAGGGCTGGCTGCAAGCAAATAGCCGCAGTATGCAAGCGCGCAAAAAACCAGAACAGAATCAGAAACTGCGGCAAAATGCGTATCAGATGTGCAGTTGGCTGCACTGCACCTGCCGTGGAAAATGCTGATGAAACGTTACGAAGCCCTGGCCGAGCTGTTGGCCGCCGATATTCGCAATGGCACCTTGCCGCCCGGCACGCGCTTGCCCTCGGTGCGCAAGCTACGCGCCCAGCATCAGGTGAGCCCGGCGACGATTTTTGCCGCCTATCACCGGCTGGAAGATCGCGGGCTGGTGCGCGCGCATGAGCGCTCGGGCTATTTTGTGCGCGGCCAAGCCAGCGCCCCGCTGGCCGAGCCACAAACGCACGCCACTACCTTGCCGCCGGCCGAAGTGGATATCAGTCAGCTGGTATTTTCGATTCTGGGGGCGGCGCAAGACCGGGCCGTGGTGCCGCTGGGCTCGGCCTTTCCATCGCCACGGCATTTTCCTTTGCCGCGGCTGGCCAAATCGCTGGCCAGTAGCGCTCGCTTTATCGATCCTTGGGAAACCGTGGCCAGCCTGCCGCCGGGGCATTTACCCCTGCGTCAGCAAATCGCCTTGCGCTATTTGGGTTTGGGCATTGCCCAGCCCGCCGATCAGATCATCATTACCAATGGGGCGCTCGAGGCGCTTAATCTGGCGCTGGCCGCACTCACCCAGCCGGGCGATCTGGTGGCGATTGAGTCGCCAGGCTTTTATGCCGCGCTGCAAGCGATTGAGCGGCTGAAGCTGAAAGCAATTGAAATTCCGGTGTGCCCAAAAGAAGGGTTGGATCTGGACGTACTGGCCGAGCTGTTGGCCGCGCACCCGATCAAGGCTTGCTGGTTGATGACCTCGTTTCAAAACCCGATGGGGGTGAGCCTGAGCGACGAGAAAAAGCAGCGCTTAGTGCAGATGCTCAGCGCGCGGCAGATCCCGCTGATTGAAGACGATGTGTATGGCGAGCTGTATTTTGGTCAGCGCCAGCCCTTGCCTGCCAAGGCGTTTGATCGCGCTGGCTGGGTGCTGCATTGTGGCTCTTTTTCCAAATGCCTCGCCCCCGGTTACCGCATTGGCTGGATTGCGCCCGGCCGGTTCGCTCGCCAAGTGGAGCAGCTCAAGCTGATGACCACGCTCTCGGCCAGCGTGCCTGCCCAGGCGGCGCTGGCCGATTATCTGCAAACTGGGGCCTATGACAAACATCTGCGCAAACTGCGGCATGTACTGGAAGGGCAGCTGGCGCTGATGAATGACGCGATTCGCCGGTATTTCCCGCCGGCCGTGCGTGTCTCCCGCCCGCAAGGCGGCTATTTTGTCTGGCTAGAATTCCCCGCCGGCTTTGATACGCTACAACTGCATCGCCAGGCCGCCGCCCACGGCATCAGCATTGCCCCTGGGCCTATTTTCTCTGCCAGCCGCCAGTTTCAGCACTGCATGCGGCTCAATTTTGGTGGGCAGTGGGGCGCCGAGTTTGAGCAGGCGATGCAAACCTTGGGGCGCTTGATAAGAGAGCAAGCCACGAGCTTTTCTTGTTAGCTTCTCTCCAGAGGCGGATAGTTACTGGCTATTTTCAGCGCTACTGATAGCTTGCTGTGCTTTGGTTTTAATTGCTTTGGCGGCCGTAATAATCATGGCGCCAAAGCTAATTGCACCTGCTGCCGCATTGAGTGCCACTGGTGTTACATGGCTTATGCTCGCCGCCGCAATGATCGCTAGACCTGCCACAATAACCCCCCCGATGGCGAACAAAACTCGATGACTGAATAAATGCCGATGCCCCGAGCTTGGCTGGAGAAGCTTAAAGGCTACGACAAGAAAAAAAGCCGCAAAAGTACCGGGCAGTAGGGCCCAAATAGCATGGTGTTCGCTGCCTCCTTCCGATTTAAAAGCCGCTAGCAATATCAGCACGGTTAGCCAGAGTAAGGGTAAGCCAAGCAGCGAGCACACTGTGGCGGTAATCAAGCGCACCCAAAGTTCTTGTTTGGCGTTTTTATCCATCAGCAAGGCCCTTATTTATTAAGCTCAATATCATGGTTGCCTGCGCCAAAAAAAGGTTGACCATGGCTTCGGCAGATTAGTGTGATCGAGGATTTTCCGTCTAGATAGTCGCGGATTAGTGTGTGCTTTTCGCCGCGATACTGCTTCAAGCAATTTGCACAAGAGCTTCAAATCTCTTCGCCGCGGCTGAATTGCGAACGCCTTATCATGGCTTGATTCAATTTTCCTTGGCAGCACACCATGTTTACCCATTCCAGTTTGTTTATTAGTCATGGCGCACCGTCGACGGTGATCGATGATATTCCGGCGCGGCATTTTCTGGCCGGGCTGGGCGCGCGCTTGCCGCGGCCGCGGGCGATTGTGCTGATTTCGGCGCACAATATCGCGCGGCAAACGGTGGTGGGCACCGCGCCGCAGTGGCAGGAATGGCATGACTTTAGCGGCTTTGCGCCCGAGTTGTATCAGCTGCAATACCGGCCGCAAGGCGCGCCGGCACTGGCCATGCAGATTGCGCAGGGTTTGGCGGCGGCGGGTGTGCCGGTGGCAGTGAGCGATGATCCGGCGCTGGATCACGGCGCGTGGGTGCCGCTCAAATTAATCTACCCGCTGGCTGATGTGCCGGTGGTGACGGTCTCGCTGGCATTTCCGCTCGATAATTTGCACCATTGGCAGTTGGGCGAGCAGCTGGCGGCGGTGCTACCTCCGGATGTGTTGCTCGTTACATCCGGCAGCATTACACATAATTTGCGCGATGCCTTTGCCCGGATGTCGCCAACTGCTACGGCGGGCTCGGCAGAGTATACCCTAGAGCAGTATACGGCTGAGTTTATTGCGGATACTTATGCTGCGCTCAATACCCAGGGTAAAGATGGCTGGCTGCAATGGGAGCAACAGCTGCGCTACGCACGGCGGGCCCATCCGAGCATCGAGCACTTTCTGCCTTTGCTGATCGCGCGCGCAGCAGCCGGTACGCAGCAGGCCGCGCCGCAGGTGCAGCCTTTGCATCAGAGTATGGTACTGGGGGTGCTGGGCATGGATGTGATCGGGTTTAATTTGCCACCCATGGCGCAATAATGCGTTTTTGGCTGGGCTGGCTGCTACAATCGGGTGCTGATTTTTGTCTGATAGTTAGAGCCTGTTGATGACGCTTGAGGAAGCCTTTGCCGACGACGGCCCGTTTGCCGCCGCCTTTCCCGGCTATAAATTGCGCCAGCCCCAGCTGGAGATGGCGCAGGCGGTGGCCAATGCCATTGAGAGCCAAGGCCAGCTGATTGCCGAGGCCGGCACCGGCACCGGCAAAACCTTTGCCTATCTGGTGCCTGCGCTCCTGTCGGGCGGCAAAACCATTGTCTCTACCGGCACCAAAACGCTACAAGATCAGCTATTTAATCGCGATATTCCCAGCGTGCGCGATGTGTTGAAAGTACCGGTGACGGTGGCGCTGTTGAAGGGGCGTTCTAACTACGTTTGCCACTATCATCTGGAGCGCGCCGAGCATGAAGGTCGCTTTATGCGCCGCGAAGATGTGGTGGATTTGCAAAAAGTAAAACGCTACGCCAAAGCCACGCAATCAGGCGATAAAGCCAGCTGCCCGGGCGTGCCGGAAGACGCGCCGATCTGGGCGCATGTCACCAGCACCCGCGATAATTGTCTGGGCCAGGATTGCCCCAGCCACAAAGATTGCTTTGTGCTTAAAGCCCGCCGCGAGGCGCAAGAAGCCGATGTGGTGGTGGTGAATCACCATCTGTTTTTTGCCGATGTCTGGCTGCGCGACGAAGGGGCGGGCGAGTTGTTGCCCGCTTGTAATACTGTGATTTTCGACGAGGCCCATCAGCTGCCCGAAGTCGCCAGCCTGTTTTTTGGCGATACACTCACCAGCGGCCAGATTGTTGAGCTGGCCCGCGATGCCCGCGCCGAGGCGCTGGTAGTGGCCAAAGATTTTATCCATTTGCCAAATGCCGCCGAAGCGCTGGAAAAAAGCGTGAAAGATCTGCGGCTCACCTTTAAAGATCAGCTGCGTTTGCCGCAACATGAGCTCGCCGCAGCCAATAAAGAGTTTTACCCGCAGCTTTTGGCGCTGCAAGCGGCGCTCAATACCCTGACCGATCTGTTGGCCAAGCAGGCTGAGCGTGCCGAAGGGCTGGAAAAATGCTATCAGCGCGCGAGCGAAATGGCCCGCTTGCTGACCGAATGGCAAGCCGAAGATTCAACCGAAACCGTACACTGGATCGATGTCACCCCGCATGGCTTTATGCTGCATGTTACGCCGCTGAACATCGCCGATTTATTCCAAAAGCAGGTTAATTTTCATCCCCGCGCCTGGGTGTTTGCTTCGGCCACGCTGGCGGTGAACAATCAATTTACGCATTTTCAGCATGAGCTGGGGCTATGGAAAGCCGAAACGGCCACGTGGGATAGCCCATTTGATTACAAGCAGCAGGCGGTACTGTATGTGCCGCAAGACATGCCGCCCCCGAATACGCCGAGCTATACCCCTGCCGTAATCGACAAAGCCTGGCCTTTGCTACAGCTCACGCAAGGGCATGCATTTTTGCTGTTTACCAGCTTGAAAGCCATGCGCGAAGCGCACGAGCTGGTGCTGGAAAAACTCAAAGCCGCCAATCTGGATTGGCCGGTGTTTTTGCAAGGCAGTACCTCGCGTACCGAGCTGCTGGAGCAGTTTCGCCGTTCGCCCAATGCGATTTTGGTGGCGAGCCAAACCTTCTGGGAAGGGATTGACGTGCGCGGCGAGCAGTTATCCTTGGTGGTGATCGATAAACTGCCGTTCTCGCCGCCGGATGATCCGGTGCTGTCGGCGCGGATGGAGCAAATTACCAAGGCCGGCCGTAGCCCGTTTATGGATTATCAATTGCCTAATGCCACCATTACCCTTAAGCAGGGCGCGGGGCGGCTGATTCGCGATGAAAGCGATACCGGTATTTTGATGATTGCCGATACGCGTCTGGTTGAAAAACACTACGGCAAGTTGATCTGGAAAAGCCTGCCGCCGATGTTTCGCTCACGCGAGTTGGCCAATGTGCAAAAATTCTACGCGCTCAAACAAGCGCAAAAAACCGCCGGCCCTGCGGCCGAGCCTAACTAACTCATCGCTGCTGGAGAACCACCGTGGCCCGATCTGCTAAAGCCACTCCGTCACCCCGTGCGCCCAAAGGGGCCAAACCGACTGGCCGGCCGTCCTTCTGGGGCCGTGTGGCCGGCTTTGCGCTCTTGGGCTTCTTGGTCTGTGGCGTGCTCTTGGGCGGCTGGCTGTATAGCTGGGCCACCGAGCCGCAGCCCAAGCCGGCAGGGGGCTATGTGCAGCTGGAAGCGGGCACGGTGCAGCAATTGGCGCAGCAATTACAAGCACAAGGGGCGCTGGATTCGCCCACGCTATTTGTCTGGCTGGCGCGCGCCAGCGGCAAAGATACGCAATTAAAAGCCGGCCGCTATCGCATCATGGCGGATATATCGCCGTGGCTGTTGCTGCGCAAGCTGAGCAAGGGCGATACCGATGAGCTAATGGTGACGCTGGTGGAAGGCTGGAACTGGCGGGAAGTAAAGAAAACCCTGCTGGCCAATCCTCATCTGAAGCACGAGATCGCCCAGCTGAGCGATGCCGAGATTCTGGCTCGCCTCGGGATTGTGGCCGATTCGCCCGAAGGGTTGTTTTTCCCTGATACCTACCAGATCGAGGCCGGTAGCTCGGATTTAAAACTGCTGGCACGCGCGCATCAGCGCCTGCAAAGCAAGCTAGAAGCGGCCTGGGCTGCGCGCAAGCCCGATTTGCCGCTGAAAAATGCCTATGAAGCTTTGATCTTGGCCTCGCTGGTGGAAAAAGAAACCGGCCGCGCGGCCGATCGGCCGCTGATTGCCGGGGTGTTTATCAATCGGCTGAAGCTGGGCATGCGCCTGCAAACCGATCCGGCAGTGATTTATGGCGTGGGGGAGGGCTTTGCCGGGGACATTACCAAGGCGCATTTACGCACCGATACCCCGTATAACACCTACACCCGCAATGGCCTCACCCCCACACCGATTGCCATGGTGGGCGAGGCTGCTCTGCTGGCCGCCACCCAGCCTGCAGATACCTCCGCCCTGTATTTCGTGGCACGCGGCGATGGATCTAGCCAATTTTCAAATACCCTCGATGAGCATAATGCGGCGGTGAATAAATACCTGCGCTAAGCTCGCCAGCGCTGTTTGCGCTGCGTCTGATCTAGATCAAGCGGGTCACCAAACGGTCACCTGCCTGTCGCCAATTTGTAAGTGTCTCTCGCCTAAGCTGTGCGCACCTTTGGGAGAGCCTTATGAAACAACTATTCATGGTGAGCGCCATTGCGCTCGGTTTGTCCGCATGTGGCGGTTCCTCCGTCACCAATCCCGCCCCTGCGCCAACCGCCACGCCGGTTGCGCAGGCCAGCACACCGAAAAATGTGATCTTCTTCCTCGGCGACGGGATGGGGATGACTACCCTGACTGCGGCGCGGATCTACGCTGTGGGCGAAGACGGTGAGCTCACCATCGATACCCTGCCCGAAACCGCTTTCGTTAAAACTTTCTCTAATGATGCGCAAGTCACCGATTCGGCGCCGTCAATGGCGGCCTATATGACCGGCGTGAAGATGAATAACGAAGTGATTTCGATGTCGCAAGACACGCTGGCCAAAGATCCGAATAAAGACCTGACCAGCAACTGCGGCACTAGCAATGGCAAGCCTGTGACGACTTTGCTGGAAATCGCCAAAGCCGCGGGCCTGGCGACGGGCGTGGTCACCACCACCCGCATCACCCATGCCACCCCAGCGGCCACTTATGCCCACGTTTGCCACCGCGATGCGGAAAACGACATTGCCGCCCAATTGGTGCCTGGCGACGACAAGAGCGGTTTTAATCGGCAATTACTCGATGGCGTGGATGTGGTGTTTGGGGGCGGTAGCCAATTCTTCAAGCCTACCGCCGCGGGTGGCAAACGCGCCGATGGCCGCGATCTGATCGCCGAAATGAAGGCGAATTCTTATAGCTTTGCCAGTAACAAAGCTGAGTTCGATCAGCTGGACCCCAAAACAGCCAAGAAAATGTTTGGTCTGTTTAGCTCAAGCCATATGAGCTACGACCTGGATCGCGATCCGGCCAAAGAGCCAAGCCTGGCCGACATGACGGTGAAAGCCATTCAGGGTCTGCAAAAGAATAGCAAAGGCATGTTCCTGATGGTGGAAGGTGGCCGCATTGACCATGCGCTGCACGAAACTACAGCTAAGAAAGCGCTGCAAGACACCGTGGCCTTTGATAACGCGATTAAAGCCGCAATTGCCGAAGTGAAGAAAACCGATCCGGAACTCAAAAACACCCTGATCGTCGTTACCGCCGACCATGATCACACGCTGGTGCTGAATGGCTATGCCGCACGGACCGGTAAATCTGCCGCGGGCAACCCTGGGGTGCTGGGGTTGGTGCGTAATTACAGCGATGGCAGCATCGCCAAAGACGACGATGGGATGCCGTACACCATTATCGGGTTTGGTACCGGTGAAAACCGCGTGAATGACAGCCGCAGCAAATTTGCCGCGCTGACCGATGAGGCGGTGTTTGCCAATAGCTATCACCAGGAAGCAGTGATTCAAACCGCGGTAGGGGCAGAGACGCATGGTGGTAATAACGTCTTTCTGGGCGCGATCGGTAAAAACGCCGATTCATTTGCCGGCGTGATCGACAACACCAAAGTCTTCTCGCTGATTCGCAGCGCCATGGGCCTGTAAGTGATGCAGCGCAACCGAACTTATTCTGGAATGATGATGAAAAAGACCTTACTTGCAGCCTTGTTTGTTTCTGCCTTTGCGCAACCGTCGCTGGCTGCCGGCGAAGCGAAAAACGTGATTTTCTTCCTGGGTGATGGCATGGGCCCGGCCACCGTCACCGCGGCGCGCATCTACAAATACAAAGAAGAAGGCGAGCTGAATATGGAAAAGCTCGATGGTAAAACCCGCACGGCCCGGGTGAAAACCTTCTCGAATGATGCGCAAACCACCGATTCGGCGCCGTCGATGTCTGCCTATATGACTGGCGTGAAGATGAATAATGAAGTCATCTCAATGAGCCCGGATACCAAGCCAACCAAGCCCAATGGCAAGGATTCGGCCTGCGCGGCCAATAATGGCAAACCGGTGGACACCATTCTGGAGCTGGCCAAAGCCAAGGGCAAAGCCGTGGGCGCCGTTACGACGACGACGGTTACCCATGCCACCCCCGCGGCCACTTATGCGCACATTTGCCACCGTGATGCTGAAAACGCAATTGCCGCGCAGGCCGCGGTGGGTGGGCTGGGATACAACAGTAAGTTGGGCGATGGGCTGGATGTCTTGATGGGTGGCGGCTGGCAATTCTTCCGCCCAACCGGTGCCTCAGGTGTACGCACGGATGGCCGTGATCTGATTGCCGAGTTGCAAGCCAAAGGCTACACCTACGCCGCCAGCGGCAGCCAACTGGCGGCGGTAGACGGCAAAAACACCAGCAAATTGCTGGGGCTGTTTAATAAAAGCCATCTCTCATACGAGCTAGACCGGGTGAAAGGCAAGCTGGATGAGCCAAGCCTGAAAGACATGACCTTGAAAGCGATTGAGGTCTTGGCCAAGAAACCCGAAGGCTTTTTCCTGATGGTGGAAGGCGGCCGGATTGACCATGCCCTGCACGGCACCAATGCCAAAAAAGTGCTGGATGACACGATTGCCTTTGATGATGCGATCAAAGCGGCGCTGGATGAAATGCAAAAACGCGATCCGGGCCTGAAAAACACCCTGATCGTGGTCACCGCCGACCATGATCACACCATGACCATCAATGGTTATGGCAAGCGGGGCAGCAATATCCTTGGCACGGTGAAAGACTACAAAACCGGCGCTGAATCCAAAGACGTGAACGGCAACAACTACACCACCTTGGTGTTTGGTAACGGGCCAAATCGCAAACCAGTACGCAGCAATTTGCTGGAAGGCGATGCAGATAAAAGCCAGGTGTTGCACGATGATTATCAGCAGGAAACCGGGGTGCGCCTGGGCAGCGAAACCCACGGTGGTGGCGATGTGATGCTGTTTGCCACCGGGGCGGGTGTGGCCTCCAAAACCTTTAAAGGCACCATCGACAACACCAAGGTCTTTAGCTTGCTGAAGTCGGCTTACGGTTTCTAAGCGCCTGCTTGTGGAGTGAACCAGGCCCTGCCGCGTTGCGGCAGGGTGAGTTTAATGATTGAGTTTATGTCTATTATTCGTGCAATTTTCGGGTTGGCACTGCTGCCCGCCCTCGCCAGCGCCGCCAGCCAGCCGCAGCAACTCTCCGCGATCATGACCTTTGAAAGTAAAGTGCTCAGTAGCGAAGGGGTAGAAAAACAAACCCGCTTTCAAGAGCGCTTCATCCGGGATGGGCGTAATGTCTGGACGGTGCGGCTCCTGCCGGCCGGCACCCCACCGCATGTGCATCAGGCGGGGGATCATCAGCACAAACACGACACCAATTTTGTGTTGGCGGCCAAATGGATTGCGCTCGATGCACAGCAAAAAGCGCAGCTAAAGTTTGTGCGTCAGGAAACCAAAACCATCATCACCCCACGGACCGAAGAGTTTGCCGGGCTGGGTTTTGATGGCTCATGGGAGCATGCGGCTTATTTGCTCGATCGCTCGGCTTTGCAGCAGATGCGGGTGCTGAGTAAACCTGCGCCAGCTGGCTGCCAATGGTATGAGCGCAGCGGCGATAAACTGTACACCCGCGTGCTGTGGGATCAGGCTTGGCAGCTGCCACGGCAGATTGAAACGGGCAGCCTGGATGGCTTGTCGTTCAACCGGATTAGCATCGAGCGGCGGCCGATGCCGGCCACGATGCCCTGGCGTACCCTGGCTGGGTATCGGGCCGTAGCCTATGAGGATCTTCTGGATTGAGGCTATACCTATTTATTTCATCAAGCTGACGCGGATTGGTTTCTCATAAAACTGTCATCTGATTGGTATTTTCCTGTCATATTTGCTGATTACAGTGTCGCTTTTTCTGACCACCCTTCAGGGTAAGAGCGATGTCCAAGTCTAATCATTTCAATGACGAAAATTCCAACACCTCTGCCAACCCGACGTTTGATTCGGTACTCGAACAGCGCTTGCTGAATCGTCGCAGCTTCTTGGGTATGGGCGCCTCTGCGGCCGCCGTGCTGGGCGGGATGAGCCTAGGCCTGACTGGCTGTTCGTCGGGCGGCGATGTAGTGCCAGGTGCGACACCTGCCCCAACTGCAACGCCTGTGCCTACCGCTGCGCCGAACCAGATTGTTACCCGTCTGGGTTTCAGCGCTGTGCCAAAAACAGTGGCTGATGTGGTAACACTGCCACCGGGCTATAAGTATCAAGTGATCTATGCGCTAGGCGACCCGTTGACTGCGGATACTCCTGCTTTCAAAAATGACGGTACAGATACTGATTTTGATAAGCGCGCGGGTGATCACCACGACGGTATGGAATGGTTTGGTCTGGATGCCGCTGGCAAACCATCCGCCTCTGCCGCTGATCGCGGCCTGTTGGCGATGAACCATGAAGCCACCACGGATGAAGTTTCTTCTTTCTTTATCCATGCCAATGGCGGCACCAAAACCCTGCCACGTCCAGCGGCAGAAGTCGATAAAGAAGTCGATATCCATGGCTTGTCGGTCGTTGAAATCAAAGCCACCAACCGTAAATGGGCCACCGTCCAAGGTTCTAGCTTTAACCGCCGCGTTACACCACTGACCGAAGTTGAAATCGCCGGTCCAGCTCGTGGCCACGCGCTGTTGAAAACCAAGTTCTCGCCAACCGGCACCAAAACCCGCGGTACGATCAATAACTGCGGTTGCGGTAAATCGCCATGGGGCACTTATCTGTCTGGCGAAGAAAACTGGGCAGGTTATTTCTATCGCGTCAGCGCGGATGACACCAATCGTGGTGACAAGAGCGTTGTTGCACTGAAACGGTACGGCCGTAACGCCGGTTCGACTTCACGTCACGGTTGGGAAACCGCTGGTGCAGACGACAAGTATGCGCGCTGGAATATCAGCAAAACCGGTACTTCGGCTGACGGCTCTGATGACTATCGCAACGAGATGAATGGCCAAGGCTATATCATCGAGATGGATGCATACGATAAATCCAAAGCACTGAAAAAACGCACCGCCTTGGGTCGCTTTGCGCATGAGAGTGCTGCCTTTGGCCTGCCTGTGGTCGGCAAGCCACTGACTGTGTATCTGGGTGATGATTCGCGCAATGAATACATGTACAAGTTTGTATCCAAAGCCGTGTGGTCGGCTGCGGATGCCAACCCAAGCGATCGCATTGCCATTGGCGACAAATACCTCGATGAAGGTACGCTGTATGTGGCCAAGTTCAATGCGGATGGCAGCGGTGACTGGATCGAGCTGTCGCTGAACAACCCGCTGATCAAAAACTACGCTGGCTACACCTTTGCCGACCAAGCGGACATCTGCATCAATGCCCGTCTGGCTGGTGATGCGGTTGGCGCGACGAAGATGGACCGTCCAGAGTGGGGTGGTGTGCACCCAGTCACCGGTGATTACTATCAAACCCTGACTAACAACAGCAACCGCGATATCAACGCGGCCGCGAGCCCGAAACTGGTGCCAGACAGCGCCAACCCACGTGCTTATGCTGATGCCGATGGCATTAAGAGCAAAGGTAACCCGAACGGCCATATCCTGCGCACCAAAGAAGGCGCAACCGTGACCAGCTTTAAGTGGGATGTGTATCTGTTCGCCGCTGAAGCCGATATGGATAAAGGCACGGTTAACCTGTCGAATCTGACCGATGACCAAGATATGTCGTCGCCGGACGGCCTGGCCTTTAGCCAGAGCACCGGCATTTGCTGGATTCAAACCGATGACGGCTCGTACACCGATGTGACCAACTGCATGATGCTGGCCGCGATTCCAGGTAAACAGGGCGATGGCGCGAGCAAAACGCTGAGCTACACCAAAACCGATGGCAGCAAGCTGGATGTGGTAACCCAAGTTGGCGCAGCACCTACTGCCGATACGCTGAAACGCTTCTTGGTGGGCCCGAAAGATTGTGAAATCACCGGCCTGTGCGAAACCCCGGATGGCAAGGCGCTGTTTATTAATATTCAGCACCCAGGTGAAGGCACCAAAATGGCTGACGTGGCAGACCCAACTAAATACACCAGCCAATGGCCAAGCAATGCCGGCTACGGCGCGGGTAAACGTCCGCGTTCTGCTACCATCGTGATCACCAAAGATGACGGTGGCCGTATCGGTACCTAATGCATTACATGCAGCAATAAAAAACCCGCCGGAAGGCGGGTTTTTTATTGGGTATATGTCGGAGGGTATTTTGAACTAATGCTTCTGGCGCTATACCTAGGTGGCGTATCTATTTGGAGTATTTGTTGATCGCGGCCTGAATCTCGGCGATGGCTTTTTCGATGTCTTCGTCGCTGATATCGGGGATCTTGTCTTTACCGAGGGTATCGATGTGCGTGCTGACGGTGTTTTCATCTAGCTTCACCGTCGAGACAAAGGCGCTGTCTTCTTCGCGGTCGGCCTCATGCCAGTTAATGCCCAGTGCAGTGAGATTGTCGCCAAATTTCCCGCCGCGTAACTCGGCCTTATCCAGTAATTGCGGCAAGGCAAACATGACGGGGAATGAGCTGAGGAAATGGGTGATTTCATCTTCGGCCAGCGAGCCCCACAGCCCATCGGTACACAGCATAATGCAGTCACCGGCAAACAGCGTCATGCGGCCGCCGACTTCGATTTCCGGCATCAGGGTACCGCCCAGGCAGTTGTAGATTTTGTTTTTTTCTGCGTGATGCAAGGCTTGCTCGGCGGAGATTACCCCGTTTTCGACGAGCTTTTGCACTTTAGAATGATCGCGCGTCTGGGCAATGGTAAAGCCATCGCGAATCAGATACAGCCGCGAATCGCCCACATGCGCCCAAAATGCGGTTTCATCCTGCACGATGCAGGCCACCACCGTGGTGCGGGGGATTTCCAGTAAATGCTGTGAAATCGCGTAGTTGTAGATTGCTTCGTGGCAGTTAAGCAGTGCCTCGGTCAGAAATTGCACCGGGTTGGCAATCACTGGCGTGGCTTTTTTCTGAAACTGATCTGTGAGCAGCTCGACGGTAATCTGGGCGGCGACTTCGCCGTGCAAATGCCCGCCCATGCCATCGGCCACCACCAGCAGCAAGGCATCGCGACTGTAGGAGTAGCCCACACGGTCTTGATTGTATTCACGCCCGCCTTTGCGGCTATCCTGAAAAACCGTGAATTTCATTCCTCACCTTTGCGTTTCGGGCGAGTCATTTCGGCCCATTTGCGTTTGATCGAGTTCACCAGATTGTTTTTCTTACGCGGCGGCGAGCCGGCTTCGAGCAAGGCTTTCTGGATTTGCGGCACGCTTTGCGGCCGCACCGTCGGGTCAACTGCGATACATTGATGGATTAAATCCAGCAACTCAGGCGAATAACGATCGCCATACAGCGTATCTAGGCGTTGGACTTTGTCTTCTTTTTCGCGCGCATCTGAGGGCTGCGGTGCGGTGCCGGCGATGCAGGCATACATCGAGGCGCCAATCCCGTAAATATCGGTCCATGGGCCCAACTGATCTTTGCGCCGGTATTGCTCGGGCGCAGCAAAGCCTGGGGTGTACATCGGGGTGAGCCGGGCGTGCTCGGTGGTTAAGGTTTGCCGGGCCGAGCCAAAATCCAGTAGCACCGGCGAGCCATCTTTGCGGATATAGATATTGGCCGGCTTGATATCCAGGTGCAGTAATTTATGCAGGTGTACTTCACGCAAGCCGTTGAGCAGGTTGTAAAACACGCTGCGGATCAGTTTTTCATCCACGCCTTCGCGGTCGTGGTTGAGCTGGATTTCCTTTTGCAGCGTGCGACCGCGCTCGTAATCCATCACCATGTACACGGTTTCATTGGCGCGAAAGAAATTCAGTACGCGGACGATATTCGGGTGCTGAATGCGGGCCAGTGTTTTGCCTTCTTCAAAGAAGCATTTCAGGCCATGGCGAAAGAGGGCGATATTCTCTTCGCTGGTGGCCTGCACGGCCACGCCCTCTTTGCGCAGGGCGAGCGAATTGGGCAGGTATTCCTTGATGGCGACCGGATAATCGTTCTCATCGTGGGCCAGATACACAATACTGAAACCGCCAGCAGAAAGTAGCTTGGCGATGGTGTAATTTTGCAGCTGGTAGCCGCGCGCGAGCGGTTGATTGCTTGGGGTGGCCATGCTTGGCTTTCGGTATAATTGCAGTATCTCTAAATTGTGTGTCGCCACCCGCTAATTGTAAAGCGGGTTCTTACAAAGGAAATTTATGATTCTCAGCATGACCGGCTACGCCAGTAGCCAGCGCGAGTTATCTCATGGGGTTTTGTCGGTTGAGCTGCGTGCCGTCAATCATCGTTTTCTCGATCTAAGTCTGCGTTTGCCAGAGGAATTTCGCGCACTGGAAGGGGCGATTCGCGAAAAACTCAGTGGCCGGCTTAATCGCGGCAAGCTCGAATGCCGGGTGGCATTTAATGCCCGTGAGGGGGCCGCTAGCCAGTTGCGCCTTAACAACGCTCTGGTGGCCGAGCTACTGCGCTTGGCCGATCAAGTGAAAGAGCATCAGCCGGGGGCGGGTGATTTGCGCATGGGTGAAATCTTGCGCTGGCCCGGAGTGATTGAGTCGGATGCGCTGCCGGCGGAAGTGTTGCACGCTACGGCGATGCAGCTCTTGGATGAGGCGCTGGATGAATTTGTGGCCGCGCGTGGGCGCGAAGGCGAGAAACTAGGCGCGATCTTGCTGGCCCGCGCTGACGAAATGAGCAGCGTACTGGCGCAAATTGCCCCGCGCCTGCCGCAGATCATTGATGAATACGAAAACAAACTTAAGCAGCGCCTGCAAGAAGCGCTGGGCAGCGCCGACGATGAACGCGTGCGCCAAGAGCTGGTGCTGTTTGCGCAAAAAGTCGATGTACAGGAAGAGGTCGATCGCCTGCATACCCACTTGGCCGAGTTGCGCCGCATTGTGCAGCAAGGCGGCCATGCAGGTAAGCGGCTGGATTTTCTGATGCAGGAGCTTAATCGTGAAGCCAATACGTTTGGTTCTAAATCGGTTTCGACCGATACCACCAAAGTTGCAATGACACTGAAAGTGCTGATCGAGCAGATGCGCGAGCAAATTCAGAATATCGAATAATCAGCGCCAGAATCTCGCGCTAGTTTTCGTGCGGGCGCGAGTTCACTTATACTGGCTGACAACTCGAAACACAGGAGCCAAACATGGCCAAAGGAAATCTGTTTGTGGTGACCGCCCCCAGTGGCGCTGGCAAAACCACGCTGGTCGCAGCGCTGCTGGCGGCCGATGCCAATGTGC
Organism: Chitinibacter tainanensis DSM 15459; assembly: GCF_000429785.1. Lineage (GTDB taxonomy): Bacteria > Pseudomonadota > Gammaproteobacteria > Burkholderiales > Chitinibacteraceae > Chitinibacter > Chitinibacter tainanensis. Next base: position 21,091 of record NZ_AUCN01000019.1, on the reverse strand, counting down.
AACTGTCGGTTTCATACACCACTCGCCAGCCGCGGGCTGGTGAAGTGGATGGCAAGGATTACCACTTTGTCGAACGCAGCGAATTCGAGCGCATGATTCATGCCGGCGAATTGCTCGAGCACGCTGAGGTATACGGTAATTACTACGGCACTTCGCAAGTGTGGATCAATGAAGTGATCAACAATGGCCGCGATATTCTGCTGGAAATCGACTGGCAAGGCGCGCAGCAGGTGCGCCGCCTGTTCCCTGAGGCCATCGGCATTTTCGTACTGCCGCCTTCACTCGAAACACTGGAAAACCGCCTGCGCAATCGCGGTAAAGACAGCGATGAAGTGATCGCCAAGCGTATGGCCGTGGCCAAAGAAGAATGTGGCCACGTCGATGAGTTTGATTATGTGATCGTGAATGAGCATATCGATGATGCCGTACGCGATATCGTGGCGGTGGTGCGGGCGCAGCGCCTGACGCTTGCACGCCAGTCGGCGCGCCATACAGGCTTGATTTCAAGCTTAAAAGGTTAATTCCGGCGCAAGCTGGTATAATGCACGGTTTCGCCGCTGTTGGCGGCCGCCCAAGCATTTTTCGGAGAGTAAAAGATTATGGCCCGTATTACGGTTGAAGATTGTCTGGATCGTATCCCAAACCGATTTGACCTGACTCTGGCTGCCGCCTACCGCGCCCGCCAGCTGGAAAATGGCTCTAGCCCGCAAGTTGAAAACAACGGCCGCGATAAGCCGACCGTGATGGCATTGCGCGAAATGGCCGCGGGCCTAGTTGGGGTTGAAGTCCTGAACCGTCGCGGTTAATGCAGTATGTCGGCAAGCTCGGTTCCCCTCGTCGTTGAAGATGTCCCTGCGCTGGCCACTGCGCCGGAGGTAATCGAGCAAGCCAACCGTTTTCTCGCTGAGCAAACGGCCTATCTCAAACCAGAAGACCGCCAGATGTTACGGGCGGCTTTTTTGTTTGCAGAAGATGCTCACCGCGGCCAGATGCGCCGCTCGGGTGAGCCTTATATCTCCCATCCGTTGGCTGTTGCCGGTATTCTCACGCAATGGAAGCTGGATGCGCAGGCGCTGGCTGGCGCGCTCCTGCACGATGTGATGGAAGATTCCGGCGTGACCAAGCTGGAGCTGACCGAAAAGTTTGGTAAAGCGGTGGCCGAGCTCGTCGATGGCATGAGCAAAATCGACAAGCTGGAATTTCAGAGCAAAGAAGAGGCGCAGGCGGAAAACTTCCGCAAAATGCTGCTGGCCATGGCGCGCGATTTGCGCGTCATGCTGATCAAGCTGGCCGATCGTTTGCACAATATGCGCACCATGGATGCAATGCGGGTCGATAAGCAAAAGCGCATCGCTCGCGAGACCATGGAAATCTATGCCCCGATCGCTAACCGGATCGGGCTTAATGCCATCTACCAAGAGCTGGATGATCTGGCGTTCAAATACCTGCACCCGCGCCGGCATCATGTCTTGTCCAAAGCGCTGAAAGCCGCCCGTGGCAATCGCCGCGAAGTGGTGCAGAAAATCCTCGATGCCATCAATGCCAAGCTAGCCGCCCAGCAGATCGAGGCGCAGGTATCCGGCCGCGAGAAAAACCTGTTTTCCATCTACCGCAAGATGGTGGAAAAACATCTTAGTTTTTCCGAGGTGCTGGATATTTATGCCTTTCGGGTGATCGTGAAAGATCACGCGCACTGTTATCTGGCGCTGGGCGCCTTGCATGCGCTGTTTAAGCCGATTCCGGGTAAATTTAAAGATTACATTGCCATTGCCAAGAGCAATGGCTACCAAAGCCTGCACACCACGCTGTTCGGCCCCTACGGCACCCCAATTGAAGTGCAGATTCGCACCCCCGAAATGCACCGTATCGCCGATGCTGGCGTGGCCAGCCACTGGATGTATAAGAGTGGCGATGAGAGCTTCTCGGATGTGCAGCAACGCACGCACCAATGGCTGCAATCGCTGCTGGAGCTGCAGGTGGATTCGGGCGACGCGGTCGAGTTTCTGGAGCATCTGAAGGTCGATCTCTTCCCCGATCAGGTGTATGTGTTTACGCCGAAAGGCAAGATCCTTAGCCTGCCCAATGGCGCGACGTGTGTCGATTTTGCCTATGCCGTGCACACCGATGTTGGTCATGGCTGTATCGCCGCGAAGGTGAATCATGAGCTGGTACCGCTGCGCACCAAGCTGAAAAACGGCGATCACGTGGAAATCGTGATGGCCGCGCATGCCAAGCCCAATCCGAGCTGGCTGTCGTTTGTTACCACCGGCAAAGCCCGCTCGCAAATTCGCCATTTCCTGAAAACCATGCGCTTTGATGAGTCGATGCATCTGGGCGAGCGTTTGCTCAGCCAGGCCTTCTCGGCGCTGCATCAGCCGCTGCAGGTGAGCGACGAAGTGTGGGAGAAATACCTGCGCGAAAGCGGCGAGAAATCGCGTGAAGCGGTGCTGGCCGATGTCGGTTTGGGGCAAAAACTCGCCGTAGTCGTTGCCAAACGGCTGCTGCAGCTGGCGGGCTCGTGGAGCGATGATCTACGCCAGGGCAAAAAACCGATGGCGGTGACGATTCGTGGCACCGAAGGTATGGCGATTCAGTTTGCCCGCTGTTGCAACCCGATTCCGGGCGACCCGATTCTGGGTTTTGTGAAGAAAGATCACGGGCTGGTGGTGCATACCCATGATTGTCCGCAAGTGGCCAAGGGCCGCATCGACGCCGATAAGCTCATCGATGTGGAATGGGACCCAGAAGTGGCGCGGGTATTTGATGTACCTGTGAAAGTGCTGGCCGAAAATGAGCGTGGCACGCTGGCGGCGCTGGCTGCAGCAGTGGCCGAGGCCGAAGCCAATATCGCTGCCGTCACCATGGGCGACGCAGTTGAGTCGCATGAGCGCTATCTGAGCGTGCAATTTACCCTGCAAGTGAATAACCGCATTCACTTGGCTAAAGTGCTTAAGCGTTTGCGCGCCTTGCCGACGGTTTATCGCCTGCAGCGCGTGCGCAACTAAATCCCTTGGCGTGCCCGCTGGCTGGGTGCCGCGATTCCTCGCGGCAATCTCGCGCAATCTGAGCCGCATCAAGGCAGCATCCCACCTGCATGTTAGAATGGCCGCTGTTTTCTAGAACAACAGCGGGCTTTCCCATGCAGCTTTCTCTGAATGGCCAACAACGCGAATTTCCCGATGGTCTGACCGTTGCCGGTTTGATCGAACACCTTGAGCTCACCGGCAAACGCGTGGCGCTCGAGCGCAATGGCGATATCGTGCCCAAAAGCCAGCATGCCAGCACTTTGCTCGCGCACGGCGATGTGCTGGAGATGGTGGTGGCTGTGGGTGGTGGTTAAGGGTATCTGGCTAGAGGCCAAATAATAATTAGGCTACAGGGCTATACCCTGTGGCTGGCAGTGAATCTCTACAGTTTGATCCAGACGCAGGGGCGTAAATCATGAGTGATACATTTCAAATTGCGGGCAAAACCTATCAATCCCGCCTGATCGTTGGTACCGGCAAATACAAAGATTTCACCGAAACCCGCGCCGCTGTGGATGAATCGGGCGCCGAAATCGTCACCGTGGCGATTCGCCGCGTGAATATCGGTCAGGATGCCAGCCAGCCTTCGCTGCTGGATTATCTGCCGCCCAGCCAGTTTACCTATCTGCCCAATACCGCCGGCTGCTACACCGCCGAAGACGCGGTGCGCACTCTGCGACTGGCGCGTGAGTTGCTCGACGATCACCGGCTGGTAAAGCTGGAAGTGCTGGGTGACCCCAACACGCTATTCCCCAATGTGCGCGAAACCCTGAAAGCCGCAGAAACGCTGGTTAAAGAGGGGTTTGATGTCATGGTCTACACCTCGGATGACCCGATCATCGCCAAAGAGCTGGAACAAATCGGCTGCTGCGCGATTATGCCGCTGGCCTCGCTGATCGGCTCGGGCATGGGCATTTTGAATCCGTGGAATCTGCGCCTGATTATCGAAGCCGCCAAAGTGCCGGTGCTGGTGGATGCCGGTGTGGGTACCGCCTCTGATGCCGCGATTGCGATGGAATTAGGCTGCGATGGCATTTTGATGAATACCGCCATTGCCGGCGCGCAAGACCCGGTACGGATGGCGCGGGCGATGAAACTGGCGGTGCAGGCCGGGCGCGATGCCTTCCTCGCCGGTCGCGTGCCACGCAAGCTGTATAGTGCCGATCCATCGAGCCCGGTGACCGGGATGATTGCCGCCAGCAAATAAGCCATGGTCTGGGGTATTGCCTATCAGGCTATGAAAAATATAGCCTGCAGCTTAATACCCTGGTGAAGCTTGGCTGGGTCGCGCGGGCCGGCACCGCAAAATTTGGTGAATCGCCCGCCGCGCATTAAAATACCGCCATTGAATACCAAACCGCCGCCACTTGTCGCTCAAGGGCGGCGTTTTACATGGCAAGGAATCCCCATGAACGACGAGCAACTCGACCCGCAAACCAGCCTGCAGGATGAAGCCGCTGGCGAAGGCAAATTTATGCGCCGTATTCGCAGCTTTGTGCTGCGCCAAGGGCATCTGTCGACCGGGCAAGCCAAAGCGCTGGAGCAATTCGGCCCTGAGTTTTGTCTGGATTACCGCCCAGAGGCGCTGGATCTGGATGCGGCATTTGGCCGTCAGGCGCCACGGGTGCTGGAAATCGGTTTTGGCATGGGGCAGGCCACGGCCGAAATCGCTGTTCATCGCGCAGATACCGATTTTCTGGGCGTGGAAGTACATACCCCGGGGGTGGGCAGCTTGCTGAAACTGATTGGCGAGCAAGCCATCCGCAATATCCGCATCGTGCAACATGATGCGGTCGAAGTGCTGGAAAACATGCTGCCAGCCGGTAGCTTGGCCGGTGCGCATATTTTCTTTCCCGATCCATGGCATAAAAAACGCCACAACAAGCGGCGCCTGATTCAGCCTGAATTCGTGAAGCTGCTGGTTTCACGCATTCAAACTGGCGGCTATGTGCATCTGGCTACCGATTGGGAAGACTACGCGATTCAGATGCTGGAAGTGCTGAGCAATGAGCCAACGCTGAAAAACACCGCGACCAGCGACACCGGCTACGCCGAGCGTCCCGATTACCGTCCGCTCACCAAGTTTGAAAACCGTGGTATCAAGCTGGGCCACGGCGTGTGGGATCTGGTGTTTATCAAGCAATAAGCGCGGATTCGATAGCTTTGCACTCGGCACGGCGGCATTTTTATGCCGCCGTGTTGCGTTTGGGCTGCAGAAAAAACTGCGGCTGCCGATAAAGCGATAACTGGCCGCTTGGCCATCCGCCGCGTCAGCGGTGTGCTGTCGGTAAAGCACTGGCGCTTCGCCAGCGGATGACTACAGTGGAACTATCGTCAGGCATCGCCTTAATGACATTGTCAGGAGAACAAGATGACCCGTATGCGTACGTTTTCCGCCAGCTGGCGCACCGTGGTGGTGGCGCTGCTGAGCTTGGGTCTGGCCGCTTGTGCCAGCAGTGGGAAAACCACGGTAAGCCATGATGAGGGCGTGAGCAATCCGCCGGTGGTCTTGCCAAGCAAAATCACGGCAGTGGGCTATGGCGCGATGCCAACCATGGATGGTTTATCGCCTTCGCAGCGCCGTTTGTTGGCGATGCGTGCTTCGAAGCTCGACGCTTATCGCACACTGGCCGAGACCGTATCTGGGGTGAAAATCACCGGTAACAGTACGGTATCGGCGATGGCGCTGAATAATGATGGCTTTCGCGCTTATGTCGAATCGTATCTGCGTGGCGCTCGTGTGGTCACCGTAACGCCACTGCCGGATGGTGCTTTTGAAACCACACTGGAAATTACGCTGGGCGGTGAGTTTTATCGCGCAGCGCAAACCGCCAGCCACCAAAGCGGTGGCAGCGAAGCTACCCCAGCGGCAGCGCCCATGAAGGCGGTGCCACAGCCGGTGGCAATGCCGGTAGAATCAGCCATCTTACCTAGCCAGAATTTCTATCTGTCACTGTGATTCGAACGCTGATCGCCGGCTGCGTGCTGGCAGCGCCGCTGTGGGCGGCTCAACATGAAGGCATTGCACCGCTGGGTAGCGAGGGCTTAGAAGTCGCCCGCCGGCAGGCGATCGCCGATGCCCTTGAAAATGCGGCTTTGTTTAATGGCGCAACGGTCAAAAGCTATAGCCAGCATGGCCCGCAACGCAGTAGCGACAACACGCAAATCCGTGGCACGCCGGCGCAGGATTACACGGTGGTGCGCGAGTGGACGACTCAAAGTGGTTTTTTGCACGTCATCATCGATGTACCGCCACCAGCGCCGGCGGAAGCTAAAAACGCGACCGTCACGCAGGCAGCGGCTACGGCTGCAGTAGCGCCAGCGGTAACGGCGACTGCGATGGCGCAGTGTGGCGGCGGCGATTACAAGCGCAAGCTTTTGCTGGCGCATATGTGGGTGCAACATCCGGCGCAAACTCGCGATCTGGATCGGCTGCCGGAAGGCATCCAGCTGGATTTGATGCGCAAATTGTTTGATAGCGGTGGTTTTTTGCCGCAAAAGGCTTTGTCCGAAGCGGCATTTGATTTACAGCCACAGTTTGCCGACCCCTTATTGCAGCCTGAGCGGGTGCGTGAACTCGCTCGGCGCTATGCGGTGCAGTTTGTGGTGGGCGGTATCGTGCGCGATACCTCGACCAGTGGTGAGCGCTACGCAGCGAGTTACGGCAATGATTTGCGTGAGGGTGAGCGCAAGCTGGAGCTGAATATCCCGCTGGTGAATTTCACCCAGCTGGGGCTCAAAGCCACCCCAGCCGAGCGGCGGTTTGAGTTTGAATTATTTGTGTTTGATGGCGTGTCCGGTGCGCTGGTGAATCGGCATCGGCTGGCGGGAAAAGCCAGTGGCCAAGTGATGCAGGATCGCGCCACCAGCATGGCCACCGAAGGATTTAAAGAAACCGCCTACGGCCAGCTGATTGAACAAAAAATGCAGGAAGCTGCCCGGCGCATCACGCAAGACATTGCGTGTATTCCATTTTCAGCCCGGATCACGCGGGTAGAAAAAAACCGCGTGTATTTCGATGCCGGTACTACCTCGAAAGTAGGGGTGGGCGATAGCTTGCAGGTGTATCGAGTGGCGCCCGGTGGTTTGCCGCTGGCCGCGGCTAGTTTTGAGCCCAGCATGTCGCTGGGTTTGCCAGAAGAGATTGTGGGTAGTCTGAATGTCACCCAGGTGCAGCCGCTGTTTTCAGTTGGGATTTTGCAAGGCAGCGGGGTGCAGGCGGGCGACTATGTGCGATTTGTAGGACGCGGAGGTCAAAAATGAAAGCCCTGCTCAGCCTGTGTTTATGCTGGCCAGCCTTAGTGCTGGCATCCGAAGCCGGCCATGGCACACCAGCGGAAAAGCCGCCGGCCAAAACCGAAAGCCATGCAATTAAAAATGCCCCGCCCACCAAAGTGGATAATCTGAAAGGCCAGTTGCAGGTGAGCGGCTCGCACGGCAGTGAAGCGCCCAAAGCCAGCACCAAGCCGGCTGCCGCCGAAACCAAGGCCGAGCCAGCTAAGCCTGCGGCCCATGGCGAAGCGCCCAAGCCGCAGTTTACCGAGCCGCCGGTGGTACAGTATGTGCCGCCCAAATACGGCAGCAGTAGTGCGACACCGGTGCAGCGCGTGTATGTGCCTTCCAAATCGCCCGCCGCGCGTAAATCAAGCGCGCATGCTGGCAGTGCCCATGGCGGTACTAGCAAGAGAAGTAGCGGGCATGGTGCGGCCGAGTCATCGCAAGCTGTGACGCCTGGCCTGGTGCGGGTCATGCCTGCCAGCAGCCTGCCCGGGGGTAAGGTGCTGCCACCGGCCAAAGGCTTGAACGAGGTGAGCGCAAGCAGCGGCAGTAGTAGTGCTGGCAGCAGTGGCAAGCCACGACTGACTTGGGGTGAAACGACTGTCATCAAGCCCGCCGCCAGCCCTGCGCCGGAAATCTATATCGTGCGCGATCCTGAATTGCGCTGGCAGCAATACAGTTACCCTTAAAGCCTTAAACTTAAAAAACATAAAAGCCCGCACGCGGGCTTTTTTGTTGGCTTGATTTGTATTAACTCGGCGCAATGGCTAAGCCCATTTGCCGCCGAATTTATTTGCAGCTGGTTTCGCGCAAGACCGAGCCTTTGAATTGCGCGCTGAGTTTGTTCAGCTTGGCCACCTGCTCTTCGCTCAGCCCTTTCATCGTAAAGCTGGCTTGCTTGAGGGTATCATCGCGATCGCGCACCACGGCAGAGCGAACCCCTTTGGCTTGCAGCTCGGCCAGATGCCGCTCCCCCGCTTCACGGGTGCTGAAAATCCCCAGCGAAATGGCGTTTTGCCAGCGCCCGCCGTTATTGACCACAAAGTAATCCGTGACGCCCAACGAGGCCAGCTGCTGAGCTTTGGCTTTGGCGACTTCCTGGCTTTCCAGTGGTGGCATATACACCCACACTTTGGTAGATTCGCCGCTGCTCTTTTCAGTAGCCGTGATGCCCAAGCTGCCCAGCTTGCTGCGGGCGCTATCAATCTGCTCGCCGGTAATGCCGGTCCAGCGCAGGCAGGCTAGTTTTTCGGCCACGGCGGTAGGCGCTGCGGTGGGTTTGGGGGCGGTGGTGGCCGTAGGGGTAGGTTGCGTACTCGGGACTGGCGTCGCGGGGGCGGGGCTGGCCTCTGCGGGGGCGCTGGCGGGCGCTTCGGTGCTGGCTGGCTCGGCGGTGCTCCCCAATTGGCCGGTTACAATTTTGACGGCCGAGGCGTTTTTCTCGCGGCTTTGCAGCTGCACTTGCAGCCCGCCGCCATCAAGTTGAAACCAGCCATAGACGGCTAGATTCGCCAGTAGCAGCAGGAAAAAAATCACACGCATGGGACAAACACTCCGTCATTGCTTTGCGCAAGGGCGTACAAACCATCGAGGACCAGATTATCTACTGTCTGGCACGGGGCGTTAAGCAAACTGGCGATCAGTGCGGCATCGCCACCAAAGCACACAATCTGCTGCGCGGGTATATCGTTCTGAGTCATTTCAGATAAGGCTTCTAGCAACATACCCTTGATGGCGCGGCGGCAGCCGGTTTCGATGGCATCGCTGGTTTGAGTCGGAAAGCCTTGGTTTTGGCCGCTGCTGGCGGGTAGGCGAGCAGTGCCTTGCTGCAGCGCCTGTTTCATCAGCCCCAGTCCCGGCCCTATGGTGCCGCCCAGATAGTCGCCAGCGGCGCTGAGGGTATCGACCACCAACGCCGTACCGGCGGATACCACCAGAACATTTTTCTGCGGGTAATGGCTGCGGGCGCCCAAAATCGCGGCCCAGCGATCCGGCCCCTGTTGATTGAGAAGCTGATAGTGATTGCGCACGCCCAGTGCCGTGCGACTCACTTGCAGTAGCTCCGCACTCAATTGCCAACGGCGTTGGCACCATTGCCCGATCTCGGTGCTGAGTTCAGGTTGTTTCACCGAGCAGAGCAAAATGCGCTGCGGGCGAGGCAATGCAGCGAATTGGGCCTGCAGGCTGGGCCAGTCGGCGGCGATCTGCACCGGCCCCGCGTTGCAGCGCCACTTCAGCCGGGTATTGCCCAAATCCAGCAAGAGCACATCAGCCATGGCTGGCCTCACTATTGGCTCGGCGTAGGCTCACATCACCAGTGTGGATCAGCTGTTCGCCCGCGGCTGTGCCCAAGCGCAGGCTGCCATCGGCAGCCAGGCCGAGCAGTACGCCGCTCTGAGTGGCGCCAGTGGGTGCCAGCACTTGCACCTGCTCGCCTTGCCAGGCGCTATAGCTTTCCCACACCGGCAGCAGCGGCGCAAAGCCGCTGTGGGCAAACTCGCGCAGGCCGCGCTCCAGCCGGCTTAATATGGCCGCGAGCAGAGCATTACGGCCTAGCGCTAAACCCGCGGCCTGCAAGCTGGCCGCGCTTTGGCCAAGCTCGGCTTGCCAGTGCGCCGGAAACTGCAGATTCAGCCCAATGCCAATCACTACTTGCGCCGGACCCAAGGCATCACCCTGCATTTCGATCAGAATGCCGCCTACTTTAGCGCTCCCTGTGGTGGCGGGCAGCAGCAGATCATTCGGCCATTTCAGGCCGATGTCGCGCACGCCCGCGGCCGCCAGGGTTTCGGCCACCATGGCGCCCACTGCGAGAGATAAACCCGCCAGTTGCGCGGGGCCGCCGGCAAATTGCCAAGCCACAGAGAACATCAGGCTGCCGCCCAAGGCACCCAGCCAGCGCCGGCCGAGCCGGCCGCGGCCACCGGTTTGCCATTCGCAGGCCAACACATGGCCATGCTGCGGGTTTTTGAGTAGCTGCCGATTGGTGGAGTCAAGGGTATCGGCCAGGGTGATAGATAATTCAGTATCTGCAGGTAGATACCCATTTAGGGTATGTGGATCGAGCCATTCGATTGGTGTGGCCAGTTGGTAGCCGGCACCCGTGCGGCGGGTGAGGGCGATGCCGTAGTCTTCGGCTTGCGCCAGCGCGGTGGAGACACTGGCGCGCGAAATGCCCAGCCGTTCGGCAATAGCGGTGCCCGAGGTGAAATGCTGCGCGTCGAGTTCGCGCAGCAGGCGGATTGGATCAGTCATGCCGGCATTTTACGGCAATTGCTGCCGCTGTGCCGTGCTGAGCGGTGGCTGGTATGATGTACCGCCTGCTCGGTTGAATCTGCTTGAGCTTGGATTCAGATTGCCGCCGGCGGCACGTCGTAGCACTTATTCGGTGGCGACTGGTGCGGCCTCGCTGGCTGGCGCGCCCATGCTTTCCACCACATGGTTTTGATTGGTGTAAATACACAGATCACCGGCGATTTCGAGCGCTTTTTTCACGCAGGCTTCCGGCGGCAGATCGGTGTTTTCCAGCAGGGCGCGGGCGGCGGCCTGAGCGTAAGCGCCACCTGAGCCGATGGCCGCAATCCCGCCCTCTGGTTCCAGTACATCGCCATTGCCGGTGATGACCAAGGTGGCGGTGGGGTCGGCCACGATCAGCATGGCTTCCAGCCGGCGCAGCATGCGGTCGGTGCGCCAATCTTTGGCCATTTCCACCGCGGCGCGGGTCAGGTGGCCCTGATGTTTTTCCAGCTTGGCTTCAAAGCGCTCAAATAGGGTAAATGCATCGGCAGTGCCGCCGGCAAAGCCTACAATCACCTGATCGCGATACAGCTTGCGTACTTTGCGGGCGGTGCCTTTGATGACGATATTGCCCAGCGTGACTTGCCCATCGCCCCCCACGGCCACGTGTTCACCTCGGCGCACCGAGACAATAGTGGTGCCGTCAAATTGTTCCATGCTGACTTCCTTGCGTGCTGCGGGCCAGTGCGGCCCAATAGGCTGTAGATGGCGCTGCCAGCGCAAAAAACAAGCGCCGGGCTGGCCGGCGCTGCTGGGTGAGGCGTGTTGAAGCTTATTTGCGCGCTTCGATGGTGAGCATGTCTTGCAGGCTCATAATGCGTAAAAGGGCGTGAACTAGTGGATTGACATTGTAAAACTTCACCGCTTTGCCTTGCTGTAGCCAGTTCACCGCGTGGGTAAGTAATTGGCCGGCGCAGTCGAAATCCATCCGGTCGATCTGGCGAAAATCGATCTGCGGCTTGGGGCTTTGCTCAATTTGCTTAAGTAGGCGGGCAAAGAGCTCGGGTTGCTCGGCGCATAAATTACCCGCGAGCTGGTTTTTCTGTTGCTGCTCGGCGGCGATTTCAGCTTTAGCGGCGGCTTCATCGCGGGCGATGTCTTGCGCCGATTTGGCGGCCTGACGCGCATCCCAAGACGGCGGGGATACCTCGTAGGTGATGGCGTAATCCACGGCCAGATTTTCAAATTCTTCCTGCAGGCCCATGATTTGCAGCATTTCGATGTGCAGCAACCAGAAAGGGGCTTCCGCCGGATGCCGGCGACCGACTTCGATTTTGGCTTTCAGTAAATCGAGCACGGCGCTTGCGCCAATCAGCTGCAGGCTATTGGGCTTTTTGTGCGTTTGTTGCAGCGCCGAGAGTAATTCGGCGGCTGAAAGGGTGTCGATTTCTGCCACTTTGGAAAAATCGAGCCGAATCTGATCGTGTTTTTTATGTAATTGCAGCAGCTCGTTGATTTGCTGATCAATGTTGGTGTGGCTGAGTTTGGCGGCAAAAGCAAAATAGCCGCTGCCACTGCTGGCGGCCTTGGCGGGTGTTGCGCGCACTTGCCAAGCTGGTGGGGTTTTTTCAAATTCCACCACGTATTCCAGCGCCAGCGTATCAAAAGCATCGTGCTGATTATCTTGCTGCAATAGCTCAAACAGCATCAACCATGAGTCATGCCGTTTCTTGCCGATGAAATTGGCCTTGTCGGCCTGTAGGGCGCCGTAGGCGGCTTTGAGCTGGCCGTTGGCAAACAAAATGGCGGCTTGTTCTTCGGCACTGCTGAGCGTGTCTGAGCTACTAGATACCTCAATGGCCAGCGCCGACAGATCGTAGCTATCGCTGGTGTTTTTTTCTGCAGGCGCAGCGTCGACGCGCGCCTGGGTGGCGGGGCCCGTTTGCGTCATGGGGCCGGTCTGGGTCATGACTTCCTGACCATCCGGACCTTTTTTACGGAAGAAAGAAAACACGGTGATTATCCTGCAGCAAGGGAACGTTCAGTAGCAATCACTTATTTTACTGCGTAAGCCCGCCCTCGTGGGCGTGGTTTTTACCTTTGTTTGACTACACTGATGACTGGCGAGTTTCCTTTATCGTTGATTCGGGCTTGGAATACAATTGCTGTAAATAATTAGCCAGACTACAGGTGCACTGCATGTTGCCAAATGTCATAAAACGCTTGGCCAGCCATCGTTGGGGGCGACGATTGGGTTGGCTGGTGCTGGGCTGGGTGGTTTTGGGCCTGATCGCGATGCTGGCATTGCCGCCCATGCTCAAACCCTATCTGGAGCAACAAGCCAGCGCCGCCTTGCAGCGCAGCGTAACGCTCGGCGAGCTGGGGCTAAACCCGTTTACCTGGACCGTGACACTGCGTGATTTACGCATCCGCGATCGTTATGGCGATTTTGTTGTGGCCAAAGAGATTCGTGCCAATGCCGAAGTGATGTCTTTGCTGCGAGGTGGGCCGGTGTTGCGTGAGCTGACCTTGGTGGCGCCGCAAATCCGGCTGGTGCGGCTGGGTGAGCGCAAGTTTAATTTTTCCGATTTATTGCAAACCAAACCCAAGCCAGCGCCCAGCGAGCCGCTGCGCTTTGCGCTGAACAATATTCAGGTACAGCAGGGTGAAATCGCGCTGGATGATCGCTATCGCCATACCCAGCAGCGGCTGGATCAGCTGGAACTCGCCATCCCGTTTATTTCCAATCTGCCGCAGCGGGTGGATGAATACATTGCGCCGCTCTTGCGTGGGCGACTGAATGGGCAGCGGTTTGCGCTGCAGGGTCAGAGTAAGCCCTTCAAAGATAACCTAGATACCTCCCTGGAGTTTGATCTGCAAGGCCTTAAATTAAAAGACTATCTGGCCTATACCCCTCTACCGGCTGCCTTGCAAATTCCCAATGCCGTACTTGATAGCCGCCTGCAGCTGGTGTTTCGGCAGCAGCCCAAAGACACCCAGCTCATCTTGAAAGGGCAGCTCGCTTTGCGCGATGTGGCACTCAATATTGCCGGCGCACCGGCGCTGCGACTGCGGCAAGCCAAGCTTGAACTGGGCGATCTGCAGCCTTTACGAGGGCAATGGTATTTGCAAAAGCTTGGGCTGGATGGGCTGGAATTGCATACCCAGCGCGCCGCCAATGGCCAGCTCAATTGGCAACAGCTGGCGCCCGCTGCGTCAGCAAACTCGACTGCGGCTACGACAAACCCGCCGGCGAAAACAACGTTGCCGGATGTTAAGATCGGCGAATTTACCCTGCGCAATAGCCAACTGCATTGGCAAGATGCGGCGGTAAGTCCGGCGGTGGCGCAAAGCGTGCAGATACAGCTCTTAAGCGGGCAACACTGGGCGCTGCGCGGACAACAGCCCTGGCTGATCAATCTGCAGGCCCAAGGGGCTAATGCGGCCAATCTCACCGCCGCCTTGCAACTCAAGCCGCAGCCTTTGCAAATTCAGGGCAAGCTGGCCGCGCATGACTGGCAACTGGCCGATTGGGCCGGTTACGCCGCTAGCGCTGTGCGCGGCCAATTGCGCGGGTTGTTGAATGTACAGAGCGAGTTGCAGTTTCAGGCGGCAGCGGGCACCGCCGCACCTTTACTGCAATTGCAGCACACCGATGTCACCCTGCGCGATCTGGGCTGGACCCTGCCCAATAGCCGCCAGCCTGCCGTGGCCATCGGCGAGCTGGCCGTGCAGGGGCTGAGCTTGGATACCGCAGCGCGACAGCTGCAGATTCAAGAATTGCGCAGCGGCGCGGGGAAAATTGCCCTGCAATGGTTGCCGGATAATGAGCTGGATTTACAGCAGGCGCTGGTCAGCCATGGCGCACCGCGCACCGCCGCCCAAGCGACACCGGCCGCGCACGCCGCTGTGCCATGGCGGGTGCAGCTGGCGAATGCGCAGCTGGATGACTATCAGCTCAAATTCGAAAATCGCCAGTTGGCGCAGGCCGTGCCACTGGGCCTGCAGCAATTGCAAATTCGCCTGCAGGGCTTGGATACCCAAGCCGGGCACGCCGCGCAGTTGAGTCTGCAAGCGCGCTCCGGGCGCAAGGCCACCTTGGCGCTCACGGGTACGCTCACTCCGCAGCCGTTCGCTGCCAATCTGCAGCTCGACACGCGCAGCCTTGATGCCGCCTATGCGCAGCCGTATTTCAGCCGCCTGCTGAATATTTCGCTCGCCAGCGGTTTTGTGGATGCCAAAGGCCGGCTGAAACTCAGTAGCCAGCCGCAATGGGGCGGTGGCTTTCAAGGCGATGTGGCTTTGCGGCAGTTTTATGCACTCGACAAAGCCACTGGCGAGGATTTTCTGAAATGGAAAACCCTCGCCTTTAACGGCATTAACAGCCAGTTTGCGCCGGTGAAAGTGGAGGTGCGAGATGTGCTGGTTGATCAGCTGTATTCGCGACTGATTTTGTCGCCCAATGGGCGGATGAATGTGCAGGATGTATTGGTGAGCGATGCCGGGCAGGTGTCGGTGACGCGCGAATCGGCCGTCGCCAGTCGGCCTGCCGCAGTGGTGGCCAGTCGCCCGGCGAGCGACGCAGAATTACCCCCGATCAAGGTGGGTAAAATCCGCCTGCAGCAAGGTAATGTGCGCTTTAGTGATTTGCTGATTAAACCCAACTACACCGCCAACCTCACTAGCCTGAATGGCGAGATTCAGGGCCTTGATAGCGCGCAGCTGGGGCGCGCCACGCTCAATCTGAAAGGCTCGCTTGATCAGGTGGCGCCCGTTGCGATTGCCGGTACGCTCAATCCGCTGGCAAAAGCGCCATTTTTCGACCTGCGCGGCAGCGTGCAGGGCTATGAGCTCACCTCGGCCAGTAGCTATGCGCAAAAATATGCCGGCTACGGCATTGTGAAAGGCAAGCTTTCCAGCGAAGTGAGCTATCGGGTGGAAAACCGGCAGCTCAAGGCCAGCAATCAGATTTTCCTCGATCAGCTTACGCTGGGGAACGAAAAAACCGATGGGCCGGAAGTGACCAAATTGCCGGTGAAACTGGTGCTGGCCTTGCTGAAAGATCGCCGTGGGCAGATCAAGCTGAATTTGCCAGTGGAAGGCTCGCTGGATGATCCGCAATTCAAACTCAGCGCAGTGATCTGGCAAGTGATCGGCAATCTGCTCGAGAAAGTCGTAACGGCGCCCTTTGATGCGCTCAGCGGCATGGGCGCCGGCGGGCCGAGCCAATCGTATGTGGCGTTTGAATCGGGCTCTAGCCGGCTGAGTGAAGCGGCTCAGCAGGCCATCCAGCAAACCAGCCAACTACTGAACGATCGGCCGGCCTTGCAGCTGGAGCTCAGTGGCTGGGCGGCGCGTAGCGCTGATGAGGCGGGGCTGAAAACGCGCTTGCTCAATCGGCAGTTGCGGGCCTTGAAAGCTCGCCAGCTCGGCGAAACAGCCCAGTCGCTAGAGAGCGAGCAAATCCAGATCAGTGCCGAAGAGCGCGCCGAGCTGCTGAGCAAATTGTATAGCGCGGCCAAATTTGATAAGCCGAGCAATGTGCTGGGCCTGGCCAAATCGCTGCCGCCCGAGCAAATGGAAGCGCTGTTGCTGCAACATCAACCGGTGACCGAGCAGGATTTACGCACCTTAGCCGAGCAGCGCGCCAAGCGGGTGGATGAGGCGCTGAAAGCCGCCGGTTTGCCTGGCGAACGGATTTTCCTATTGCGGCCGAATTTAAACCCCAGCGCCAGCGATGGCGCCCTGAGCCGGGTGCAGTTTAAATTGCAATAGGGGTATTGCTGTTTAAGTATTGTATGCTTTGGTTTGCAGGCTTATACCTTGCTGGGTATGGTCTGCCGCTTGGGCCGGAAGTAAGCGGTGTTCTGGTAAAAGGCAGTATCTTGCTGGATATACCAACCGGGTATGCCCAAGTAGGGGAGCGGTGGCAATTGGCGCGGTGTTTGCAGCTGGTCCGCATCCACCGCGGCGGCGAGCTCGCCATCGAGCCAACTCAGCTGCGTATCGAGCGGCCAGCTAAAAAAATCGGCCGCCACCGCGATCGGCCAGCATTTCCCGGTGAGCCCTACAAAGGGGGCCAACAGATTTTCAAAATTGGCGTGCCCAAAGGAATAGGCCGCAATCGTTTGCCCCCATGCTGCGCGTTCGGTTAGAAACAGCGCTTCCCAGCGATGTTGCTGCAGGAGTTCCAGTAGCGCGGGCTGGCTGTAGGGCAAGATAAACCCGCATTCATCAAACAAGGTGGCGGCATCGCGCACCGGGCCGCGAATATTGGGCGCGCTGGCCTGGCTGATTTGCCGTTGGTGTAGTTGATTCAGCGCGATTTTCAGGCGCGGGAAACGATGCCAGATTAGTGCGTTGAAGGTGTCATGCCAGTTCAGCCGCGTGGCCACGGTGCCGTGCTGATAAATCGCGAGTTCGTAATAGGCCGTGATGCTGTCTGGGTCAACAAAGCGGATTGGTGCACCGCTAGGGCTGCGCGCGGGGCTCGGTAGCTGATCCCAATCGGCATGGGTGGGAATGGCGCGAAACTGGCCCAGCAAAGGATGCAAAAGACGAAACGCCGGATGCTGCTCAAACAGCGCTTGTGGCCAGCTAGACATGCAGACTTCCAAAAGCAAACAGGGCAAATCCCCTAGCTATTGTACGGGATTTGCCCTGCTAAGCCGAGCTAGCGCGCGGCGGGCGTGATGGCGCGGAGGCGCTTAAGCCAATGCGGCCAGTGCGGCGTCGTAGTTTGGCTCGTTTTTGATTTCGCTCACGAGCTCGCTATGCAGCACTTTATTGTCGGCATCCAGTACCACGACGGCCCGCGCGGCTACGCCAGCCAATGGGCCGCTGGCCACATCTACGCCGTAGGCAGTCAGGAAGTCGCGACCACGCATGGTTGACAGATTCACTACATTAGCCAAACCTTCGGCGCCGCAGAAACGGTTTTGGGCGAAAGGCAGGTCAGCTGAAATACACAGCACGACGGTGTTTTCCAGCTTGGCCGCGGCTTCGTTAAAGCGACGTACTGAAGTCGCGCAGGTAGGGGTATCAACGCTTGGGAAAATATTCAGCACTTTGCGCTGACCCGCAAAGCTAGCCAGGGTCACGTCGGCCAGATCTTTACCGACCAAAGTGAAATCAGCGGCAACAGCGCCAACGGTTGGGAAAGTGCCATTTACAGTGACGGCGTTGCCACCCAGAGTAACGGTAGACATTGATGAGCGCTCCAGTAGTAGTTCGTTGTGGTTTGATAGCAGCAGGCAATTGCTACTGCTGGGTAGATAAGGCTGAAGCCATAAAAAAAAAGCGGCCGTAGCCGCTTTTTTTCTGCTGTGCTTAGCCGGCAGCCGGCGCTTCGGCGCCACTCTCTTCTTTGGTGGGCGGATTCAGGATATTCATCGCGGCATCGTAGTTGGGCTCGTTCATCAGCTCTTGCACCAGCTCGGCATGCAAAACGACATCATTAATGTCGAGCACAAATAGCGCCGTGGTCATCAGCCCAGACAGCGGGACATCGGTGATCATCACACCATAATCTTTGTGAAAATCTCGCCCGCGCAGCGTCGACATCAGATTGAGTTTGCGAAAACCCTCGGCCTCGCCGATGCGGGCTAGGGCGTAGGGAGTATCGACCGAGACCGTCATCAAGACTGTATTGGTGAGCGAATACGAGAGGCGCTCCAGCTGGCGTGCAATGGTGAGGCCAATGGCCGCATCCAGGCTTGGCACCACGGCGATCAGCTTGCGCTGGCCCCAGTATTTGGAAAGTGCAACATCTTGTAGATTGGTGTCCACCAGCATAAAGCTGTGGGCGGTTTCACCAACGTGGGGAAAACGGCCGCCAATACTGATTGGCGTGCCATTAAGTAAGACTGTGGACATGCCCGGTTCCTCCTGAAAGTTGCTTTCAGTATGGTTCGCCGGGGCTTAAATGCAAGGCGGGCGGGGCTTAGTCGTAAAACCAGTACAGTGAATAACCGGTGGAGCGCAGGTTGCCAAGGTCGAGCTGCAAAAAGGCATGCAATTCATCATTGGCATTGAGCTGGTTAACCGGTGTGTCGTTTTGCGCCAGATATTGCGCCGGGGTAAAGACTTTTTTTGCCACCAGCCGTTCATTATCGTCGGTGAGGCTTAGCTCGAGTTTGGGCAGGGCTTGTTCATACGGCGCCAGATTGCGCAACGTGGCTTTCACCTGAATCAGCGTGGGGTGATCAGGAATATAAGTCAGCTCCGACCATTCGGAGCGCAGCATTTGCCCGTTGCGCGGCAGCGGCATATCGCAGCCCACTTTGCTGCACAAATGCAGCCAGCGCGGGCGCAGGGCTGGGAATTCTTGGCTGAGTTCCAGTCGGTATTGATACGCTAATTGGGCAAACAGACTGAATGCCAACACCACAGTGCCTACCCGCCATAGCCAACGCCAGCGCGAGGGCGGCTCGGGCATAAAGAGCGGGTCACTGTCATCCAGAATGGGTCGGTATTCCAACTCATCGGTGTCGGCCTCGGTCTGTGGTGCGTGGCCTGCATCGAGCTCGGTGCCATCATCGTGCAAACTGGCGGCAATCGTATTGCGCGTGAGTTTGAGGTTTTTCCGTTTTTTCTCTTTGCGGGTTTTCTTAATTAGCTTGGCTAGCGCCCGCTGTAAATCCCGATCTTCAGCTGCTGGTGCTGGGCGATTGGGTTTGGCTGCCTGCGGCGTCGTAGTTTCGCGTGGCTGTGGCTCGGTGGGAATATCGAGTGGGTCGCGGGGTATGGCCTCAGAAGGCTTTGACTGTTTGGTCTTGGTGGCAATACCCTGAGATGCTGGAGCTGGAGCTGGAGCTGGAGCTGGAGCTGGAGCTGGAGCTGGAGCTGGAGCTGGAGCTGGAGCTGGAGCTGGAGCTGGAGC
>NZ_AUCN01000019.1:0-1659 GCF_000429785.1 Chitinibacter tainanensis DSM 15459 | reverse complement strand
GCTGGAGCTGGAGCTGGAGCTGGAGCTGGAGCTGGAGCTGGAGCTGGAGCTGGAGCTGGAGCTGGAGCTGGAGCTGGAGCTGGAGCGGCGGGCTCGGTTTCCGGCTGTAGAAAATCACGCGCATTAAAAATGAACGAACACCGCCCGCAGCGCACCTTGCCATGATGGGCGGCGAGCTGGTCATCGCTAACGCGAAAGGCGGTGTTGCAATTTGGGCAGCGCGTGATGTGTGTCATGCGGCGATTTTAACCGGATTTAAGGGTTTATTTCCGTAAGCCAGACAAACACACCCAGCCCTCATGTTCGTTTGGCGCAACAAAATCAAACCATTCGCCGTAAATCGCCACGATTTCATGCGCTTGTTCCGCCAGAATGCCCGACAGCACCAATTTGCCGCCACTACGGCAACGACCTGCCAAGAGTGGCGCCAGCGCTTTCAGTGGATTGGTCAGAATATTGGCAATCACCACATCATAGTTTTCAGCCGGGGCGGCGTCCGGCAGGAAAAAGCGGGCGGTCACGCCGTTTTGTTCGGCATTTTGTGCCGAAGCAATCATCGCCTGCGGATCAATATCCACACCATCGGTTGGGCCGGCGCCCAGCTTCAGCGCGGCAATCGCCAAAATCCCCGAGCCGCAGCCGTAATCCAGTACCTTTTCGCCGCCTTTAATTTCGCGATCTAACCATTGCAAACACAGGCGCGTGGTGGGGTGGCTACCGGTGCCAAAAGCGAGGCCCGGGTCGAGTTGAATGTTCACGGCCGCAGGATCTGGGCACTCATGCCAAGTTGGCGTGATCCACAAACGTGGCGAAATAGGGATCGGATCAAATTGAGATTGCGTCAGGCGCACCCAGTCCTGTTCTTCCACCACCACGATTTCATATTGTGGGGCTGCTTGCTTGAGCTGATTGGCTGCCGCAGTCACGATCAGCGAGAGATCCGTCTCAGCATCAAACAACGCCAGAACTACGCTGGTGTCCCACAATTGATCGACGGGCTCACCCGGCTCGCCAAAAATCGGTTTTTCATCCTGCGTGCCGGCCGCAGCGTCTTCAATCGAGACTGACAGCGCGCCCAGATCAAATAAAACATCGGAATAGTTTTCCGCTTGGGTCGAGTCAGTGGTCAGGCGCAGTTCTTGCCAAGGCATGATGAATTCCTATCTGTATATATATGCATTGAATGGGCGCGATTGTCGCATCTTTGCTGGGGGCTGGATAGTTTGCGCCGCTGGCGCGCAGACTTGCTGCATGCGTAGCGGCCAGCCTTTGTTGGACTGGCGCAATTTTCTTTGATGTTCGTCTCTTTGCAAATCAATCGCTTATCGACTTGTGGGCGCTTTTTCGTTGGATTGGTGTTGACGTGTTTTCGATGGGTGGGTATAGTTCGGCCTCTCTGCTGATGACGCAGCGAAACAAAACGAGTTTCTCTAGTCGCCAGCCCGATCTTTAACAAATTACAGCCGATGAGTGTGAGTGCTTGATTCGTAAGTCGAAACAAGTGCTTGCACTCAGATGATAGGAAAAAAACAAGTCAGCAGGCTTTGCCTGTTAACTCGTGATTTTCTTTGAGTATTGAAGTACAAGCCAAGTAGTAAAAATAGCTTAGAGATTAAACGAAAGAGTTTGATCCTGGCTCAGATTGAACGCTGGCGGCAT
>NZ_AUCN01000018.1 GCF_000429785.1 Chitinibacter tainanensis DSM 15459 | reverse complement strand
TAAGCTAACCGATACTAATTGCCCGTGAGGCTTGATCCTATAACCTGAGACGCGTGTATGCGACGCGATATGATCGACCCAAGATCGAACATTAAGAGTAAAATACTTCTTCTATCGAATTCGAGTGATTGTGAGCGCCAAGCGCACACAGTTAACTCAACCAGTTATGTCTGGTGACCATAGCGAGGTGGTCCCACTCCTTCCCATCCCGAACAGGACAGTGAAACGCCTCAGCGCCGATGATAGTGCGGGTTCCCGTGTGAAAGTAGGTCATTGCCAGACTCCCCTAAAGAAGCCCAGCTCAGAAGAGCTGGGCTTTTTGCTTTGGGCCGCGGAAGTGGAAGAGCGCAGAACAGAAGCAAGCCCTGCCCAGCCCCCAACCCAAGCAAAACATAGCGGACGGCTGCACCGCGAACCGGCCAAGCCCAAGCCTGCGGTGCAAACCCAACCCCAAAACAAAGCCCAGCGTAGCTGGGCTTTGTTTGTTGAGGAGATCGCTAAGTGCTTGCTGACCTCTTTCTTGGGTACTTTGTTGGAGGCTCTGATTTTACTTGGCTACATTTGCATACCCCACTTGGGTATATGCAAGAGGTTGCTCGAGTTTATTTCATTTCCGCCTGTGTTGGCTTATGCGACAATAATGGTATTAATCAGTAATGGATGATCCCATGACGCGTGGGCGTTTTATATCGGTAGAAGGGCTGGATGGCGCAGGTAAAAGCACGCATTTGCAGTGGCTGGTCGAGCATCTGCGCCAGCAGCAATTAAGTGTCGTGCAGACGCGTGAACCAGGTGGCACGCCACTAGGGGAGCAATTGCGCACTTTGCTGCTCAACGAGGCGATGCACCTAGAAACCGAAGCCCTGTTGATGTTTGCTGCGCGCAATGAGCACATCCAACAGGTGATTTTGCCCGCCTTACTACGGGGCGAATGGGTGCTGTGTGATCGCTTTACCGATGCCACCTATGCCTATCAATGTGGTGGGCGAGGGCTTGATCTGGTCAAATTTAGTCAGCTGGAACACTGGGTGCAAGGCCGTCCAGAGGGCTTGCTGGAGCCGGATCTGACACTGATTTTCGATGTGCCGCTAGAGGTCTCGCAAGCACGGATGGCCAATGGCCGGGTGTTGGATCGTTTTGAGCGCGAACAGGCAGATTTCCATGCCCGAGTGCGCGCTGCCTATTCACAGCGGGCTAAGTCTGCGCCGCAGCGCATTAAAGTGATTGATGCCAATCGCTCAATCGAGGCGATTCAGCACGAGTTGGCCTCTATTTTAGGTCCATGGTTACAGGAACAGGCCTGAGTATGAGCGCATTGCCGTATCCGTGGCTGGCTGGGCCCTGGCAAGAATTAAGCCGTGAATTAGACCGCCTACCGCATGCGCTCTTGCTCACCGGTGAGGCCGGTATTGGTAAGCGGGCACTGGCGCAGCACTTAGCGCAATTGCTGTTGTGCGAAGCCAGCGAAAAAGCGACCGAACCATGTGGTGAGTGCGATGGCTGCCGCTGGTTTCTGGCGGGGAATCATCCTGATTTTCGCTTATTGCAGCCCGCCAGCGAGGCCGATGAAAGCGAAGAGTCGAACGACGCCAAAAAAACGAAAAAGCCCTCTTCGCAAATCAGTGTGGATGATGTGCGTGAACTGGCAGATTTTGTGAATCTAAGTGCCCATCGCCAAGGGCGACGTGTGACAATTGTCGCCCCAGCAGAAGCCATGAACTTGGCCGCGGCGAATGCCTTTCTGAAAACACTGGAAGAGCCCACTGCGGGCGCAATATTTATCTTGATCGCGGATCACTGGCGGCGGCTGTTGCCCACGATCCGCAGTCGTTGCCGGGTGTTTCCACTGGCCATGCCCAATCATCAGGCCACGGTCCAATGGCTGGCGAGCCAAGGCATTGTGAATCCAGAGTTACATCTGGCGCATAGCGGTGGCGCCCCATTGGCCGCGCTGGAAGATGCGGGCGCGGCTTGGCACCCGATCCGGCAGCAATTGTTGGAAAAACTCGCGGAGCCCGCCGCGCTGAATGTACTGGCCTTGGCCGCAGAGCTGGAAAAAGCCAAGCTTGAAACTGGCATTCTGGTTGAATGGTTACAAAAATGGGTGTATGACGCGATCAGCTTGGGCATGAGTGGGCAGATTCGTTATTATCCAGATTGGCAAGATGCTCTGGCCCGTGTGGCCACGCGCGCTGGCCAATTGCTGCCATATCAGCAACAATTAAATGAAGCCCAGAAATTGGCGCATCATCCGCTCAATCAGCGCTTGGTGCTGGAAGGTTTACTGTTTGCATATCTGGATGCATTACGCGGCCAGACGCAGCGAGGTTGAATTAAATGAGTCAGGATGCCATTCGTACCCCCACCACGCGTCCCGGGGTGCTGTCACTGAATATCAAAGAAAAAGCGGCATTGTATGCGTCGTATATGCCATTTATTGCCGGCGGCGGGATTTTTATCCCGACCAATAAAGGCTACAACCTTGGCGACGAAGTCTTTATGCTGCTTTCATTGCTGGATGACCCGGCTAAAATCGCTGTCTCGGGCAATGTCGTTTGGATTACCCCACCTGGGGCGCAAAATAATCACCAACAGGGGATTGGGGTGCAGTTTTCCTCTAATGAAGCCGGTAATCAGGCCAAGGTCAAAATCGAGAACCTCTTGGGCGGGTATCTACAGTCCGGCCGGACCACCCATACCATGTAATCCCGACTAGAAAACTATGGTATTGTTAGCAGCCGCATCGTTGATGCGGCTTTTTGTTGCTTGAGTATCCCGCTATGCAGTTTGTTGATTCCCATTGCCATATTAATTTTCCTGAGCTGGCGGCTGATCTGCCGGCTTTGCTGCAGCAAATGCAAGTCAATCAGGTTAGCCATGCGCTCTGCGTGGCGGTGAATTTACCTGAGCTACCGAGTGTATTGGCGCTCGCCGAGAGCCAACCCAATCTGTTTGCCTCGGTTGGGGTGCATCCCGATTATGAAGATACCCCTGAGCCTAGCGTTGCCCAATTAGTTGAGTTGGCGCAGCACCCGAAAGTGATCGCGATTGGTGAAACCGGCCTCGATTATTTCCGCTTAAGCGGTGATCTGGAATGGCAGCGCGAACGCTTTCGCACCCATATCCGCGCGGCCAAGGCGGCCAAGTTGCCGCTAATTATTCATACCCGTGCTGCCAGTGAAGACACAATCCGCATTTTGCGTGAAGAAGGCGCCGATGAGGTTGGCGGCGTGATGCACTGCTTTACCGAAAGCTGGGAAGTCGCGCAGGCGGCGATGGAGCTGGGCTTTTATATTTCGCTCTCTGGGATCGTTACCTTTAAAAAAGCGCTGGAGCTCAAAGAGCTGGCCCGGCTCATGCCGCTGGAGCGCTTATTGATCGAAACCGATTCGCCGTATCTCGCCCCGATGCCGCATCGCGGCAAAATGAATCAACCCGCCTGGGTGCGCCATGTGGCCGAGCATATTGCCGATCTGAAAGAAGTACCGCTGACGGCGGTGGCCGAGGCCACCACGCGTAATTTCTTTCAGCTGTTTAGCCGCGCCCAGCCATGAGTACGCGCTGGGCAGGGCCGGTAGATGTCTTGCTGCTGGGGGTGGGTTCCAGTGGTGGTTCGCCGGCGCTCGGCTGCGCCTGCCCAACGTGCACGTCCAGTGATCCACGCAATGTTCGCACCCGTGCCTCGGCCCTGCTGCGCGCCGGTGGGCAGACATTTCTAATCGATACCGGCCCGGATTTACGCCAGCAAGTGTTGCGCGAACAGATTTTGCATGTGGATGCCGTGCTTTACACCCATCCGCATGCAGATCATTTAAATGGGATTGATGACTTACGCGCTTTTTGCTGGCTGCAAAAAGCGGCCTTGCCGGTGTATGCCAACCGCCTGATGGCCACGCATTTGCGCGAGCGTTTTCCCTATACCTTGCTGCAGCCCAATGATTTTTGGGATAAGCCGGTACTCACCCTGCACGAAATCGAGTCGGAGCCGCTGCAACATGGTGGCGTCTGGCTAGAACCGATCCCCATCTTGCATGGGAAATGGCCCATTTTAGGCTGGCGGCTGGGTGGCGTGGCTTATCTCACCGACGTTTCGGCGATCAGCGCAGAGAGTCTGCAGCGCCTGCAGGGCCTAGAGCTCTTATTACTGGATTGCCTGCGCGACAAGCCGCACCCCACGCATTTATCGGTGGAAGAGGCCATCGCGCTGGCCACGCGAATTGGGGCCAAGCATACCGTGATGATCCATATGACGCATGAGCTGGAATATCATGCCCTGAGTGCACGCTTGCCAGCTGGGATGTCGGTTGGCTACGACGGCCTGAAATTGCAGATTAATGGAGCGAGCGATGAGCCAACCTGAGCAAAGCTTAAATGTTCTTGGCCAGCCTTTGCTGCCATGTAGTTTCAGCCCCTTAACGGGGTACTTTCGCGATGGCTGTTGTCGCGGCAGCGCGCACGACGGCGGTCAGCATATCGTTTGCGCCCAGATGAGTGCCGAGTTTCTCGTTTTTTCCGCGCGCATGGGCAACGATCTGCTCACCCCACGGCCAGAATGGGGTTTTCCCGGTCTGCAAGCAGGTGATCGTTGGTGTTTATGCGCACGGCGTTGGGTCGAGGCGCTGCAACAAGGCGTAGCACCCCCGATTTATCTGGCCGCCACCGATGAAGCGATCCTCGAGCTCGTTTCACTGGAAACCCTCGTGGAATACGCGCTGGATCGCCCCTGATTTTCTTGGGTATCTTTCTGTAGGGTAAAATTGATCAGGCTTGGCGAGCAATACGTCGTGGCGTATAGTCAATTTGTCTGCCCAGTTTGCATTGCAGTGCTTGATCTACGCCACCGTTAGTCATTTGCGGTGCGCAGAGGATCGCTTGCCTGCCTAAGCTGGGATATATTCCTGCGCCTTGTAAGGAGTCAGCCATGCGTAGGCTGCTATTTGCCATTGGTTCGCTGTGCTTAAGTAGCCAGTTGTGGGCAGCTGAAGTGACGATCTTCGCTTCCGATAATTACCGGCCCCTGAGCTGGATGGAAAACGGCAAGCCCAAAGGGCTGGTTCTAGATGCATTTGAGTTTGTGCAAAAAGAAACCGGCATCCAGATCCGCTATGAAATGCAGCCATGGAATCGCGTGTATAAACTGGCCGAGCAGGGGCAGGGTGGGATTATCGGGCTGACCTACAATCAGGAACGGGCTGCGATTTTTGATTATTCACCGGTGGTGTTTGATAGCCGAGTTGATATTGTGGTGCTCAAGCAAAAGCCCCTCAGCTACAGCCAGCTTAGCGATTTAAGCGGTAAACGGGTCGGCGCCTTGATTGGCGTGAGTTTTGGGACGGAAGTTGACCAAGCCATCAAACAAGGCCAGATCAGCACCATCCGCGATCAGTCGCATGCGGCGCGGTTGCGCAATCTGCTGGCTGGGCGGATCGATGCGGCATTTTATGCCAATGCCCAAACCGAATTGCCTCGGGTCATGGCCGATGACCCCGAGCTGAGCCGCGCACCCAGCCCGTTTATGATCTTGCCAACGCCGCTGATCAAAGACCCGGTGCATGTCGGTTTTCGCAAGGGCAGTATCGATGAGGCCACGCGGCAAAAACTGTATCAGGCCTTTGAAAAGTGGGCCAAGCAGCGGGATAAGAGTAGCAATTAGTTAAATAGAAGCCTGCTGACTTAGTCGCGGTTTTGCAGCGCAGCAGCAATAAAAAACGGACGGTAAACCGTCCGTTTTTTATTGGGCCAACGCCACAGCACCCAGCCTAGCTTATTTACTAGTTTATTTATTATTGGCGATGCGGGTCTGGATATTTTTGACCCGATCAGCCGAGGCAGGGTGCGAATCCAGCATGCTGTGATCGCCACCGCCCAGATCGGCCAGTTTTTGGAAGGCGCTGGCCAGAGCCTCGCGCTTGAGTTTCTTCTGGGTCAGCAAATCAAACGAGAAGTTATCGGCATCCAGCTCTTGCGATTGTGAGAATTGCGCATTGATCAGTGCTTCAGTGAATTTGCCCAAGGTTGAGCCGCTCAGCGCAGCGCCGGTGGTGCCGCCGTATTCGCCCACTGCTGATTTGGCCGCCGAAACGGTGTAGGCCGTTTGCATGGCTTTGCGGCTATGGCCCAGAGCCACGTGGCCCATTTCATGGCCCAGTACGCCGATGATCTCGTCATCGGTCATCAAATCCATCAGGCCGCTGTACACGCGGATGCAGCCATTGGCCATCGCCCAAGCGTTGACATCGGGAGTGATGTACACCTTGTAGTTCACCGGCTGGCCGTTGATTTCATTGCCGAGTTTTTTGGCAATATTGTCCAGACGCTTGCTGTATTTGTCTTTCGGGCCGGCGATTTTCTCTTCGGCATCACTTTGCGTGCAGGCTTGATCGGCCAGTGATTTCACATCGGCATCGCTCAATGTCGCCGCTTGCAGGGCTTGTGTGCCCACTTTCAGGGCTTTGTTCAGATCAAAAGCGTGGGCTGGAGACAAGGCCAGGCCCAGCAGACCCGCGAGCAATACAGTGCGCAGTTTCATGATTACAACTCTGTTTGGTAGAAAGCAGGCAATTTTAGGTGTGTGTCAGCAAGGTGTCAAAGACCGTGGGTCGGTTGGAGGGGCTAGATTGGCCACAGTGTGAACAAGAGCGCAATTGAGCTGTTGCCAGGGCTTGGATTGGGGGTATGTTCGCTAAGGCTATGTATTTAATAGCCTTGGTGCTGATACCTGGTGGTGTATCTGCGGATATTCCGACTTGACGCCCCAAAGCTGAGGCTAAATCTTGGGCTAATTCATAGCCCTGAGGCGCTTAACTGAGTACTAGGGCGGCGCTGTGGCTTGCTGAGTTGGGTGCCAAGCACGCAGGGGCATGCGTGTGTAACAACCTTGATCTTCAGCAGCGTTGCCGCTTTGGCGCGGCGGATCAGGGTCGCAGAGCCGATTTTTGCTTGTCGCCACCGCCAGCCGTCCAATATCATGGGGATATCGCAATCAAGGAGTGCAGGGCGGCGCGATCGCCCGAGTATGGATAATTTTTTATTGACCTTGCTGGCCCTGTTTTTGGTGCTGCTGAATGGTTTTTTTGTGGCGGCCGAATTCGGCTTGGTGAAATTGCGCCAAACCAAGGTGCAGAGCATGGCCCGCCAGGGCTGGCAGGGGCAGATTCTGCTGAAAGTGCATAGCCAGCTGGATGCGTATTTATCAGCCTGTCAGCTCGGCATTACCCTCGCTTCGCTGGGCTTGGGCTGGGTGGGCGAACCGGCGTTTGCCGGCTTGGTGGCCCCCGTGTTTACCCTGTTGGGGATCGATAATCCGGTGCTGCTGCACACTACCTCGTTTGTTTTTGCCTTTACGCTGATTTCCTTTCTGCACATTGTGGTCGGCGAGCTCGCTCCGAAATCGATGGCTATCCGCCTGCCCGAGGCCGTCTCGCTGTGGACGGCGACGCCGCTGTATGTGTTTTACTGGCTGATGTATCCAGCCATCTGGCTGCTCAATCGCAGCGCCAACTGGGTGTTGCGTGTAGTTGGTTTGGGCAATGCCGGCGGGCACGATGTGCATTACTCGGCCGATGAACTCAAACTGATTATTCGCGCCAATCAAGATAGCGATGCCAACACCCCGCAAGAGTGGAATGTGATGGCACAGTCGCTGGATTTCAGTAAGCTCAAAGTTGCCGATCTCATGCGGCCCTTTCATGAAGCCGCGGTGCTGCATGCCGACCGCACGTTGGCTGAAAACCTGCAAACGATTGCCGAGCAGCGCTTTAGCCGCTATCCCTACGTCGATGAGGATGGGCAAGTTTTGGGGGTGATTCACCTGAAAAATCTGTTTCTGGCCGAATTGCGCGATCAGGAGGTCGTTGACCTCACCGAGTATATTCGCCCGGTCGAGCTCGTTAGCCCCGATTTGCCACTGAGCGAGTTATTTCGCCGCTTTCGCGCTGGCGCGCCGCATTTTGCCGTGGCCGCGTATGACGATGAAACACCGCTGGGCTTTCTCACGCTGGATAATCTTTTGGGGGCGCTGGTAGGCGAGATCCGCGATGAATTCCGCCAAAGCCGTAACGACTGGATGCAGCAAGATGATGGCTCATTACTCGGTAAAGGTAGTTTGCCGCTGTTTTCACTCGGCCGCGCCTTGGGGATGGATATTGATCATCCAGAGGCTGAAACCGTAGGTGGGCTGGTGCAATGGAAGCTCGGCGATATTCCGGCCGAGGGTGAGCGCATCGAGTTTGCCGGCTTTGATGTGGTGATCAAGAAAATGAATGGCCCGCGCATTGTGATGGTGAAGGTCATACCGCATACCGCTGTCGATGACGTGCTGGATGCCGATGGCTAACGCTTAAGCGCCCAGCTAGCGGCACTGGCAATCACGGCCCAAACAAAAAGCCACCGCAGTGCGGTGGCTTTTCAGTCTGCTGGCAAAAATTTTAGTGGCTGGGCGATATTACCCCACCTGGGTATGGTCATTAGCGCTTTTTAGTGACAATCACACATTGATATACCCCACCAAAGATCGTTTCTTTCTCCCAGTGGTAGCGCTCAGGCTGTTTGGCATAATGGCTAATCTCATGCTGCCACAGCGCATTGGCAAAAGGCTCCAGATAGTGGTTCACCAGCTTGAGAATATAGCGAATCGGCTGCCAGCGGGCAGGGTTGTGGTAATCAACAAACACCAGTTTGCCATCGTCGGGTAGCTGCGCCAGCATGTGCTCGACGATTTCGCGCTTTTTCTGCTCGGGCACTTCATGCAGCAGGAAAAAGCTGCAAATCACATCAAAGCGGCCTTCGGGCTGATAGTCGGCCGCATCGCTGCGGATAACTTTGGCCCACGGCATGTCTTTGAGTTTGCGGCTGCCGTGTTCGATTTGAATCGGGGTGACATCAGTCAGGACGAATTCGCCATGCGGGCCCACTTTTTCCGCCGCACGTTGCACCAGATCGCCATAGACGTGGGCCAATTGCCACACGCGCTGGCCGGGCTGCAGCTGGGCCAGATACCGGCGCATCAGGCGCTGATCGTTTAAAAACAGCAAGGTTTTCACCACCAGATTGCGATCCAGCGCCCGTACCCAGTTGGGGTCGACATAGGCCCAGTCATAGACCTCGGTCATGTAAGTCGGCACGCCTTCGTAATACGGGTTTTGCTGCAGAGGGGGCGGATTTTTAGTCATGATCGTAACTCGGCTGGCGGTGGGGAATGCCTAAATCCTAAGCGTTTCATGTGACGTTTGATTTGCTTTAGCCCAAGGTTTATGGCGAAAAACCGCATCAGTAAATCCCTGCATGGGCTTTCCTTGGCTGTAGTGTTATGCTAGGCCACCGGTTAATAACTACGTCATTTAGCTACGTTTGAGTGTCCTGCATGTCGATTGAACAGCTCAGCCCCCAGCCCGTTTGGCAACATTTCGCCCGCCTGTGTCGGTTTCCCCGCCCATCTAAACATGAAGCCGCCTTGCGTCAGCATTTGCAAGAGTGGGCCAGCGAGCAAGGGCTCGCGCATGAGCTGGATCAGGTGGGTAATCTGATTATCCGTAAGCCCGCCAGCCCCGGCTGGGAAAACCGGGTGGGTGTGGTGCTGCAAGGCCATTTGGATATGGTGGCGCAAAAGAACGAAGCCACTGCGCATGATTTTCTGCGCGATCCGATCCGCCCGCGTATTGAGGGCGATTGGGTTAAGGCCGACGGTACTACGCTGGGCGCCGACAATGGCATGGGCGTTGCGGCCGCTTTGGCGCTCTTGGAAGCGCGTGATATTGAGCATGGGCCGCTGGAAGTGCTGCTGACCATTGATGAAGAAGCCGGCATGACCGGGGCCAAGGGCCTGCAGGGCGGCCTGTTGCAAGGCCAGTATCTATTCAATCTTGATACCGAAGATTGGGGCGAGATCTACATCGGCTGTGCCGGTGGCGTGGATCTGACATTATCGCGCTCGCTCTCGTGCGCCAGTATGCCGGCCGGCTATCTGCTGTTTGATGTGGCGCTCACTGGTTTGTTGGGTGGGCACTCTGGGGTTGATATCCATCTGGAGCGGGGTAATGCCATCAAACTATTGGCTGGCGTGCTCTCTGAGGCGATACCCCGCTTTGATTTACGCATTGTGGAATTGCGTGGCGGTACTTTGCGTAATGCCTTACCCCGCGAAGCCTTCGCCCGCGTGGCGCTGCCTGCCTGTGATGCCGGGCATTTTGCCGGCCTGATTGCCGCGCACCAAACTACCTTGCAAGCGGCCTATGCCGGTGTTGAGCCGCATATGCAATTGGCAGTGCAGCCCGTGACGGCCGCGCATGAATTGCATGCGCTGAATACCGCGGAAACCCGCTTGGTTACCGATATGTTGCTGGCCTTGCCGCATGGCGTGCGCCGCTGGAGCCCGCATATCGAGAATGTGGTGGAAACCTCGAATAACCTCGGCGTAGTGCGCATTGATGCCCGCCGCTTTGAAGCCGTGTTGATGCTGCGCTCGCTCACCGATCCGGGCTTGGATGAACTGCAAGCCAGTATCGAAGCGCAGGCGCGGCTGGCCAGTATTCAGTGCGAAGCCGAGGGGCGCTATCCGGGCTGGGCGCCTAATCCGGAATCGCCAGCCTTGGCCTTGCTGCAAGCCGTTTACCGGCAAACGCTGGGTGAAGACGCTGCGGTGAAGGTGATACACGCCGGGCTGGAATGCGGCTTGATTGGTAAGGCCTATCCGGCGCTGGAAATGGTGTCGTTTGGTCCGACCATCCGTGGGGCGCATTCGCCGGATGAGCGCGTGGAAATTGCTTCGGTGGCGCGCTTCTGGCAATTGCTTTGCGCGGCGCTGCAAGCGGTGCCGCTGGCGGCTTGAACTTTGCGGGCTGGCCCCGATCTGTGCCATTGTCATGTAGCAATAAATACAAGGTGCGTCGATGAAACGTGGAATGCAACTCGGGCTGGCGCTGCTGCTGGCCAGTAGCCATGTGCCAGCCGCCAGCTGGGGCGATTTACGCATTGGCGCGCCCTTACTACAACGGCTGGCGCAGCAACCCAGCGCCGGGCGCTTACTGCTAACTTTGCGCAATCAGGGTCAGTTGCCAGAGCGTTTGCTCGGGGTGAGCGCCAGCTGGGCTGGGAACATCGCTCTGCAACAGCAAGTGGGCCCGCAGGAGGCGCCGCACTGGCAAGTGGTGAATGAAGTGCTGGTGCCGGCACAAGGCCAGTTTTCTTCGCTCGCGCCGGATTGGCGCTTGGTGCTACAGGATATTCCCGCCGCCGATGCGGCGGCCTTACCAATCCGTTTGCATTTTGCCCGTGCCGGTGCGATTGAGCTGCAAGCGCGGGTGCTGGCGCAGCCCAGCTAAGGGGCTGTGTAGTTAGGGCGCTGGTGCAGCGCCTTGGCTACCTACCCAGTCACACAAGGCGGCCAAGGGCATCGGTTTGGCAAAGTAATAACCTTGGCCGATATCGCAGCCCAGCGCTTTCAGACGCGCGGCTTGCGCGGCGGTTTCAACCCCTTCGGCCACGGTGGCCAGATTTAGACGGCGCGCCAGCGCAATAATCATCTCGACATACAGGCTGTTGCCTGAGCTGGCCAGATCGTCAACAAAGCTCTTATCAATTTTTAGCCGGTCAAATGACAGTGTGCGCAGCTGCCCCAGCGATGAATAGCCGGTGCCAAAATCATCGATGGCCACTTCCAGCCCCAGCGCGCGCAAACTGGCCAATTGCTGGCGGACGGTTTCTGGCTCGTCCATCGCGATACTTTCGGTGATTTCCAGCTCTAAGGCGCGTGCGGGTACTTGATACTGCGCCAGGAGCTGTTGAATGCGCTCGAGCAGCAGTCCGCTGCGAAATTGCACCATGCTGATATTGACCGCAATGCGCACATGGCCCACACCACACGCGGCCAGCTGCTGATAGGCCTTGCAGGCTTGCTCCAGGACCCAATCACCCAGTTCGATAATGAGCCCGGCATATTCGGCCAGCGGGATAAACACCGCCGGCGGATGCACAAAGCCTTGTTCACCCGGCCAGCGCAGCAAAGCTTCCACCCCGCAAATCTGCCGGCTACCCAGATCCAGTTGTGGCTGGAACCACAATTGCAGCTGATCGGCGGCAAAGGCCGCGCGCAGCTGCTGAATCACTTCATGCCGCCAGCGGGTTTGGGCTTCCATCTGCGGGTTAAACAGCGCACATTGTGGTGGCGGGTTATGTTTGGCCTGATTGAGCG
This sequence comes from Chitinibacter tainanensis DSM 15459, assembly GCF_000429785.1. GTDB lineage: Bacteria > Pseudomonadota > Gammaproteobacteria > Burkholderiales > Chitinibacteraceae > Chitinibacter > Chitinibacter tainanensis. The sequence goes on along the minus strand of NZ_AUCN01000018.1, from coordinate 266,748 downwards.
CCATATGGGCTTGTTCGAGCAATTGAGCTCCGGTGGTGCTTTCCTGCTCAATATTGCGCAGGCCCAGCGCAATCTGCACGGGGAGTGCGTGCTGCGCAACCTGGAGCGGCGCTTTAAATAGCGCGAATAATGCCTCCTGATTAATCAGGCTTTGCGGCCCGCAAAGGGCAAATACATCGTTCGCCAAGCGGGCCAGCAACACCGATGCGCCAGCGCAATGCTGATTTAAGCGGGTGGCTACGGCGCACAGTAGGGCATTGCCGGTGCTGTAACCGAGTGCATCATTGATGTCGGCAAACCGATTCAAATCCAGCACCGCCAAGCTCTGGCCTTGCAAGCTACTGCGCGCCTCAAGCGCCGCCAAGAGTCCATGGCGGTTGGGTAGGCCGGTAAGCTCGTCGTGGTAGGCCAGATAATTGAGGCGTTCGAGCTGGCGCAAATGGCCGTAGCAAGCCGAGGTATTGGCAGCAAACACATTCGCCAGCTGAGCGAAGTGCACAAATTCGGTGAGTGCAGCGGCAAATTGCAGGTAAATCACGGCCTGATCAAGCCCCGCCTGCAAATGCAGCCACATTTCCCGCGAATCAAAATGATGATTCGAGCTAGGGATGGGCCGGCGCGCCAAGATACTCTCCGCCTGAGCGGCTAGCGCCGGGCTAATGGCGCCAATGAGGGCAGTTTGGCCTGGCGCGGTCGGCAGTTGTGCCACCAGCCCTTGACATTCACGGCCAAAAATCGCGCTGGCATTGGCCAGAATAATGCGGGAAAACTCACCGAATTCGCGGCATTCCATCAGCTGCATTTCGGTGTGCACGATCATTTCCAGCCCGCGGCGATTGTTCGACAGCGTGCAGATTTGCTCATAGCTGCGTAGCGCGGCGGAAATCGAGGTGATGAGCCGGTTGCTGGTGAGCTCGGTTTTCAGGCGGTAATCGTTGATATCGTGCAGATTAAAAATCCCCGGCTCCGGGGCGTAGCCCGGCTGGCCGGTGCGCAAAATAATCCGTACTTCTTTCAGGCCCAAAATACCGCGGATTTTCGCGACTAAATCCAGCCCGGCAAAGTCGTCTTCCATCACCACATCGAGCAAGATGACGGCAAAATCATTGCGCTGGCGCAGCAGCTCAAAGGCTTGCTGCCCGCTGTAGGCGTGCGAGAGCGCAATCGGGCGACCCAAGAGCTGGAGGTTTTTTAACACCAGCTGGGTGCTCAGATGCACATCTTCTTCGTCGTCGACCACCAGAATCTGCCAGGGCGGGCTGCCAGGCTGCTGATGTGGGTCTTCCGGGGCGAACTGCAGGTAGTCTTGGCTCATGGATCTTTGGTCAAAGTGCTGTAGTTCACAACGCAAAATGTTGGGCGTAATCCTCAGTATTATGGCCGAGCATGGACGAAAGACCTAAAACCGGCAAAGATGGTGTTCCGTATTTGCTTCTGTTTGCTACGCGCCGCTGTCAATGAAACGTCTTTCTGCTCTGGCCTGGCCTCTGTGCTATTTAGGCGCCGCGTTACTCGATCAAACCATGTTGGTAGCTGGGCAAAGCTATGGCCCATTGAATTTATCAGTGGGTATTGCGCTGTTAGCCATGTTGGAAAAGAGCTTTGGCGTTATACCCTGGCTGGGTGTAGCTGTTTTGGCCGCGCAATTATTGCCAGCCGAGCTGCAGCCTAATCTACCTTTGGTGCTGGCAGAGCTCGCCAGTGTGGCGGCGATCACGGTGGCCTTGCGCCCGGTTTATCAGAAAAGCGTCTGGGCGGTCAGCGACGCTTTGCAGCTCCTACTCTGTAGTGGCGGAATCGGCGCTACATTGTTTTGGCTGCTGCACACGCTATTGGCCACGAGCTTAGGCTGGCATTGGGATGCGCATTCGGCGCCCATGAGCTGGCTGGCCTTTACCTTGTCCTGCTTGCTGTGCGTGACCGGTTATCGCAGCTTTATTCTGGATCGCAAGCTGCTGCGTGCTAATTGGCTAATTGAAACCACCACGGTCGTGACCATCACCGCCTCGGGCGCGATGCTGATGCTGGGTAACTTTGATGTGGCCAGTTTGCAGTTTACCTATCTGTGCTTCCCCTTGATGGTGTGGGCTGCGCTGCGCCTGGGGCAGATCAGCAATAGCCTCTTGATCACGGTGATTTTGCTGATTTTGGCCAGTGCGCCGGTGCGGGCTGTGATGAGCGATGGGCTGGTGGTGGCGCAGCAGTTTCTGTTGCTCATTGCGCTGCAAACCGGGATCTGGCTGGCGGTGGTACGCCGAGAAAATGCCTTGGCAATGGCCGAAGCCAAAGTGGCCAAGCAAGTCTTTCAGCATGCCTCGGAAGGCATCATGATGATCTCGGCCGATCATCGCCTGCTGGCCGTCAATCCGGCCTTTACCCGCATCACCGGTTATAGCGAAGGCGAAGCGGTGGGGCGCCCATCGCGGATTTTTGATACTCGCCCTGGCAACCCCAATTTATACCAGAGCATGCTGCTTGAGCAGCTCAGCGCCCACGGTCACTGGGAAGGCGAAATGCTGGATAAGCGCAAAAGTGGCGAGCTGTATCCGGCGTGGTTATCGATCAGCGCGGTGCATGATCACGAAGGCCGGCTCTCGCGCTATGTGGGTGTGTTTTCCGATTACACCAGCCGCAAACAGGCCGAGCAAAGGGCGACTTTTCTGGCGACCCACGATTCGCTCACTGGGCTGTATAACCGCAATGGTTTTCATGAGGCGCTATCGCAAGCGCTCACCCGCGCCAGCACCAAGCGCCGTGGCTTGGCGCTACTGTTTATCGATCTGGATCGGTTTAAATCCATCAACGATACGCTCGGTCACGATGTGGGCGATCAGCTCCTGCGGATTGTAGCGCAGCGGCTGCGCCAGCATTTAAAGCAGGATGACATCATCGCTCGCCTGGGCGGCGATGAATTTACTGTGGTGCTGGAAAACATTCATCAGGTCAATCAGGCCGCCCAAGTGGCCGAGCGTATTTTGCAGGCCCTGGCCGAAAGCTATCATCTGCATGGGCAGGAACTCTTTGTCACCGGCTCGATTGGCATCAGCATGTATCCCAACGATGGCTCGCATGCCATGCAGCTGATGCGCAATGCCGATCTGGCTATGTACCGCGCCAAAGATCTGGGCAAAAATGCACTGCAGTTCTATGCGCAGGAAATGAATCGCGAAAGTAGCCAGCAGTTTTCGCTGCAATCGGCGCTGCGTTTCGCGCTGGAGCGCCAGCAATTTAGTCTGGTGTTTCAGCCGCAAATGAATCTGGCCACTGGCCAGCTCAGCGGCATGGAATGCCTGCTGCGCTGGCAGCATCCGGAATTGGGCTGGATTTCGCCGGCCGAGTTTATTCCGCTGGCTGAAGAAACCGGCATGATTATCCCGATCGGGCATTGGGTTTTGCGCCAGGCCTGCCTCACCGCCGAGAGCTGGCGCCAGGCCGGCATTATGGTGCCCAAGATGGCGGTGAATCTGTCGGTGCGGCAGTTTAAGCCCGGGGTGCTGGTGGATCAGGTGGCCACGGTGTTGGCCGATACCGGCTTTCCGCCGTATTTGCTGGAATTAGAAGTCACAGAAAGCCTGATTATGCGTCGCCTCAATGAAGCGGTGCAGATTATGGATGCGCTGAAAATGATGGGCGTGAGCCTGGCGATCGATGACTTTGGCACCGGTTATTCTTCGCTTTCGCAGCTGAAAAACCTGCCGCTAGATATCCTGAAAATCGATCGCTCCTTTGTTGAAGGGATTCCCGCCGATCAGGATGACACGGCGATTGCGCAAACGATTATTGCGATGGCCAAAAAACTCGGCCTCAGTGTGGTGGCGGAAGGTGTTGAAACGGTGGCGCAAATGCAGGCCCTGCGCGAAGCTGGCTGTGATTCGATGCAGGGGTATTATTATTCGCGGCCACTTACGGCCGTGCAGATGGAAAATCTGATGCGCCGGCTACAAGGTATGCATTTGCGGGCGGAAGAAGTGGAGTCGGTGCAGGGCTAATTTATGCCCTTTGCTCAATTAGTGCGGCAGCCCCAGCCATAGCCCAAGTGGAATAAAAATCAGGCTAAGCAACGTGCCGGCGACCACTAGTGCCGCCACCAGCTCGGGGTCTTGCTGGTATTGCTCGGCAAACAGGTAATTGAGCACCGCCGGCGGCAGCGCGCCATACAGCAATAAAATCCCGGCTTGGCCTGCGGGCAGTAGCTGGCTTAAGGGCCAGGCCAGCAGTAAACCGACCACAGGGCACAACAGCCCGCCCAGCAGCCCCGCGCGCCAGCGGGTGACTTTAAATTGCGCCATTCGCACCCCCAAGGCAAATAGCATCAGCGGAATCGCCACTTCGCCCAGCATCTTGATGGCTTTGGCCAGCCATTCCGGCAAGAGATAGCCACTGGCCTGCACGGCCAAGCCCGCGACTAAGGCCCAGATCATCGGGGTTTGTAGCACACTGAGTAGTGGCGCCTGGCGGTTAAAGAGTTTGATGCCGAGCGTGAAATGCAGCAGATTGAGCAGCACAAACACCGCAATCGCAGCTGGAAAATGTGCCTCGCCAAAGGCAAATAGCCACAGTGGCAGGCCGATATTGCCCGTGTTGGTAAACATCTGCGGGGCACTAAAGGCCGAGCGGGCGTAGCCCAGCTGGCGCGCCACCAGCCATGCCACCGCGCCCGAACCTAATGTCACCACTAAAACCGCCAGCAGTAGCGGGCCATAATCGGTGAAGGAGGCGTGTTTTTGCGTCATCGCGCTAAACACCAAGAGCGGCGAGAGCAGCTCGACATTCAGCCGATTGGTGGCGCTCATATCAATCGGCCGCCAGCGGGCATAACCCCAGCCAAACAGTGCAATCAACAGTACCGGCGCAATAATCGGGAACAGCAGGGCAAGGGTCGTCACAAGGCGGGCTTCACTGGGCAGGGTTTAGCGCGCACCATACACCATTCGTTTGGCAAAACCTTTACGCAGCCAGCCCAGCTGATCAATTGCCAGCAAACCGAGCGAGCGGGCGTGCTTGAGCGGTGGGCTGGCGGTATCAAACAGGCTAATCAGGCTGTCGGTAAAATGCGTCACCAGGCCAGCATCACGCTGGCGTAGCTGGCGATAGCGCTGCAGTAGCGCTGGCTCGCCCAGCTCGGATTTGGGGGTATTGGCCAATAACTGAGCCAGAGTGCTCGCGTCGCGCAGACCCAGATTTAGGCCTTGTCCCGCCACCGGATGCAGCGTTTGCGCGGCATTGCCGATCAAAACCACCCGCTGGCCAACGACCGAGTTGAGGGTTTTCAGCGCCAGTGGCCAGCTGGCTCGCTTATGCACCGCGCTAAAGCCGCTAATCCGGTCGCTAAAGCGCTCGCCAACGGCCGCCAGAAAATCCGCATCCGGCATGGCCAGGCGCGCCGCCGCCGCGGCAGGACTTTGCGTCCAGACCAAGGTGTAATCGATACCATTGGGGAGTAATGCCAGCGGGCCATCATCGGCAAAGCGCTCGTAGGCCATACCCCCGTGAGGATGCTTGGGCGTGAGCCGGGCCAGCACCGCATGTTGTTGGTAAGATTTCACCGTTTGCTGCACATCATGCAACTGGCTGAGCAATTGCCCGCCATCGGCCAGCACCAGCAGCCGGCATGTCAGCGCGTGTGTGCCGCTGGGGGTGTCGATCTCGACTTGCGCATAGCGCGCCAGCTGGCGAATGCGGGTTACCTTGGCTTCGGTGAGGATAGGTGCCGACTCGCGCTGCAAGGTATCGAGGGCGTGTTGGGCCAGCGCTTGATAGGGGACGGTCATCCCCAGCTGAGCGAGGCCCAGTTCCTCCGCGGCCAGCACCGTGCGTCCCAGTGTGCCCGCTTGCGAGACATGCACATGGGTAATGGGCGTAGCGGGCAGGCAGGCCGACCACAGACCGGCCTCTTGCAGCGCGGTGATGCTGGCCTGCGCAATGGCCAGCGCCCGTGGATCGGGGCCGACGCTGGCACGCGCTTCGCACAGCCAGACATCATGGCCGCTTTGCCGCAGTAATTGCAGCAGTAGGGCGCCCACTGGGCCACCACCAACAATCAAGATTTCGACATGGGCAGGCAAAGTGCGATTTTGCATCGATTCAACCGTGCGGCGCGGCGCGCCAAAAAGCAGACAAGAACAGCAGTGTACCAGTTTGCCGGCCGGCCCCGCAGCGGGGCCGGCTAGGCTGATGGGCTAGCGCTTAGCCATTAACGGCCGGCGGCCATGATGGCCTCGATGTCGCTGGCGGTTTTCGGGCAATCGGCGGTCAGGTTTTCATAGCCGTCGGCGGTAATCAATACATCATCTTCGATGCGGATACCGATATTGTGGAATGCCGCCGGCACATTGTCGGCCGGGCGGATATAAAAGCCAGGCTCTACCGTCAGCACCATGCCCGGCTGCAGCGAGCGCCATTTGCCATCGAGTTTGTAGCTGCCAACATCATGCACATCCAGCCCCATCCAGTGGCCGGTGCGGTGCATGTAAAACTGCCGGTAGCTGCCGGTTTCAAGCACTTCATCGAGGCTGCCGGTGAGAAAGCCCAAATCCAGCATGCCCTGCGCCAGTACGCGGGTTGCCGCATCATGCGGCGCATTCCAGGTGTCGCCCGGGCGGCAATGCGCCAGCGCGGCTTCCTGCGCGGCGAGGGTGATGTCATACACCGCCCGTTGCTCAGGGCTAAAGCGCCCGCTAATGGGGAAGGTACGGGTAATATCGCTGGCGTAGCCGTGTAGCTCGCAACCAGCATCGATCAGCAATAATTCGCCGGCATTCAGGCGGGCATTGTTTTCGCCATAATGCAGCACGCAGGCATTGGCGCCACCGGCCACAATGCTGCCATAGGCCGGGAAACGGCTGCCTTGGCGATAGTAATCATGCAAAATTTCAGCTTCGACTTGGTATTCATACTGGCCCGGCTGGGTGAACTGCATGGCGCGGATATGCGCCTGGGCGTTGATCTGCCCCGCAGCGCGTAAAATACCGATCTCGAATTCGTCTTTGTGCAGGCGCATTTCATCCACCACGCCCCGCACATCAATCAGGCTATCTGGCGCAGTAACGCCGGTGCGCACCAGTGCGCGCACTTCATTGAGCCAGCGGTTAATTCGGCGATCCCAGCGCATTTCCTTGCCCAGCGGGTAGTAGATGCGCGGCTGGTTGGATAGGATGTCGAGCATTTTGTGATCGAGCTCATCGATCGAGTAGGCGGCATCAAAACCAAATGTATCGGCCGCCGCAGCGGGGCCGTAGCGATAGCCATCCCAGATTTCGCGCTCGATGTCTTTCGGGCGGCAGAATAAAATCTGCTCGGTACGCGCCTCACCGATCACCAGCACCAGCACGGCATCGGGCTCGGTAAAGCCGGTTAGATAGTAAAAACTGGAATCAAAACGGAAAGGAAAACAGGTGTCGGCGTTGCGGGCGATTTCCTGAGTGGTTGGGATAATCACCACGCCGGGCGTCAATTGGCTGGCCAAGTTGGCGCGACGTTGCTGGCAGGTGCTAATCAGTTGATCCTGTTGCATGGGGCAATCCGGTTGCTGGTCAGATGATGCCCTGATTATACGGCCGCGCAGCGTGGCGCGGCCGGTAAAAATCAGCCTTTTGCCCTAGCGTTTTACCTGATTGAAGCGCGCAGTGTTTTCGACACCTTCGGCCCATGGCTCAAGCTTATCGCCAATCGCGCTATCGATGCTATTGAGGCGATCTTGCGGCGAGGGGTGGGTGCTAAACATCAGCGCCACCGTGCTATCGGCCGGATTAACCCGCCCCAGTAGCTGCAAGACGCTGACCATCGCATACGGGTTGTAGCCGGCCTTGGCCGCCAGCTGCATACCCAGCTGGTCGGCTTCGAATTCATCGTTTTTATCCAGCCCGCGCACGAAAATCTCGGAGCCGGCTTTGCCGAGCTTTTCCCCCACTTTGGAGTAGGATTTATTGCTGTTGTAATCGGCTATCAGCGAAATAAGCTGGCTGCTGGCCAGCTGGGTTTTGCTGCTGGCGATGGCTTTAATTTGGTGTTTGCGGGTTACGTGGATGATTTCATGCGCTAGTACATTGGCGAGCTCCGCTTCGTTTTCCAGCCTATCCCACAGCCCGCGGGTAATCAGAATATAGCCCCCCGCCGCGGCAAAGCTATTGATATTCGGGCTATCAATCACGCCAAACCGCCAGTTCAGATTGGGCATATCTGATTGCAGTGCCACCCAGCGCCCCACCTGATTCACATAGCGCTGCAAGGCGCTATCGCGCACCAGTGGTGCGGCGCCCAGCAGATTAGCCATCACGCTGCGGCCCAGTGCGTCTTCCTGCTCGGGCCCCAGATTGCCAGAGCTGGCCTTGGCCGCATCCCCGGCATTACTCAGGATATTGATCGCAGTATTGAGGTTTTCGCCACTCAAGAGTTTATTCAGATCAATGGCCTGTGCACTGCCCATACTCGCCGCCATCAGGAGCGCCAGCATCGGTTTACACAGCGTAGTCAGGTCAGGAGAGAAAACGGGCCTAGGCATGATTTAGCGCCTCCGCATATTCGGGTTTTGCTGCTCTTCAGTGTTGTTGCCATTACTTGGGGTGATGGGGGTTACGCCCATGGCTTTCAGACCATAGTTCAAAGCCTGGATTTTTGCTTCATTGCCAGATACCGAATAGCCGTTCATCCGGTCCACTTCGGCCGGGTTGGGCGAGGCATTATTGATTTGTTCGGCGGTTAGGCCTTTCACGCCGGTGGTGACGGTTTTACCCGATGAGCCGGTACGCAACACATTGGATAGGGCGGCGCTGGAGCTTGTTTGCCCGCTGCTGGTACGCACATTCAAAAGCTTGATCCAGCCTTGCTGGCCATTGGGCAGGCGCACTTCCATCCAGGCGCCTTTGCGGCCGCGAATATCCACCTGCGTGTCGGTCGCCACGGGGGCCAGCACCTTGGCATCTAGAAAGGGCTTGTCGCGCAAATCGGTTTTGCGGATCACCGTGCCCGATTCGGCGGCGGCCAGCGCACTAACCAGCAATAAAGAATAAAGGACAGTTTTCATGCTTTCACCTGCGGTTCAAAAAGGGTGACCGCTTGCTCGCGGCCCTTCACACTGTGCGTGCCCTGATTAATAAAATCATACGCCTGACTGCCGCTGGCCGTGCAGGCGATCTGTGTGTCATTGGAAACCAGAATCCGGCTCACGCCTTTGGTGAGCCCTTCAATGCGTGAAGCGAGATTCACGGTGTCGCCAATCGCGGTGTAATCCAGCCGGCTATCGGCGCCGATAAAGCCCACTACCGCTGGGCCGGTATGAATGCCGATGCCAATATCAAAGGCCTCGACATCAAATTGCGCGCCTTGCGCGGCCAGTTCCTGCTTGAATATATCGAGCTCACGCGACATATCTAGCGCGGCGGCAATGGCTCGCTCGGCATGGCGTGGGTCATCCACCGGCGCGCCCCAGAAAGCCATGATGGCATCGCCAATAAATTTATCCAGCGTGCCGCCGTGCTTGAAAATCACCGCCACCTGGCGTGAGAAGTAGCGGTTGAGCAGCTCGACCATAAACTCGGGTGATTGGCTTTCCGATAGCGTGGTAAAGCCACGAATATCCGAAAACAGTACGCTCACTTCGCGCGACTGGGCTTTCTGGCCCACATTGATCTGCCCATTGGCAATCAGCTCGCCCACCACACGCGAATCCAGAAAACGCGAAAACATCGCAATGGCCTGTTCACGGCTGGCTTTTTCCGCCAGATACGCCATCAGGGCTGCCAACCAGAAATAAGTCCAGCTCCACACCAGCGGGCCGGCCACCGGCAGATAGAGCTGCCGACTTAAGGCCCAGCGGCTCAGCAGAATGGCAAAGAGCGTGATGGCCAACATACCACCACCCAGTATCAGGGTATTGGTCTTGTTATGAAAGCCGTACAGCAATATACCCATGATAAGAAGGCCCGCCCCAATCAGCGGCCAGCCTGGGCTATCGCGCAGCCAGTCGCCATGGCGCAGATTGTCGATCGCGGTGGCCAATATTTCGACCCCGGGGTAACTTTGGCTCAGTGGCGTTGGGCGCAAATCCTGCAAGCCCGGTGCCGCGGTGCCGATCAGGACAATCTTGCCGCGAAATTCATTGGCGGGGCGTGGGTTGTTGGCGCTATTGGCGGCTTGGTACAGGCTGCTGTAGCTGATGTGCGGATGCGCTTGTTGCCAATTCAGCCGAAAGCGGGTCGGCAGTGGCTGTTCGGGCGCCAGCCAGTGTTGATCAAGCGCCAGCCGATAGGGGAGCGATGGCAGCTGCCAGCCAGCCACCGCGTCATAAAACAGATAATGTCGGCCAATGCCATCCTCATCGGCGGAAAAATTAATCAGCCCGCCGCGCCAAGCCTCGGGCGCCAGCACCGTGGGTAGCAGTAAAACGGCAGCAGCATCGCTGGCGGCCTGGGCCGTGCGGCGCAGGCCCACGCTGGCAGGCAGTTTGGCTAACAGCTGGGGGGTACCATCTTCTAGCCGAGTCTGGGCAAAGTATAGATTGGGATACTGGCTGGCGGTATCGCGTAAAAGCGCATCGGATTCGGTGCCAAACGTGTCCGGCTCATTGAACATAATGTCGAACACAATCGCGGCTGGCTGTTGCGCCGCCAGATAGTCGATCAGCTCGGCGTGCACCGAGCGCGGCCATGGCCATTTGCCGGCCACTTCGTTCATCTCTTCCAGGCTTTTCTGGTCGATGTCGACAATCACCACGTCGCTGTTGGCCGCGCGGGTGGCGCTATGCTGGCGCAGCAGCCAGTCGCCCAGCTGCCAATCCAGCCGGCGCGTGAGTTGCAGCCCGGCCAGATCGGTGACCAACAGGGCGGCAAGCAGAAAAAACAGAGAGAAAAACGACAGGCGGCGCAGCATGGCGGGTTCCAGAGTTCGCTAAGCGCTTTATAACCGTTCTAACCTGTCTGAACAATTAATTTGCGCACTCGCCGCGCCGGCCGTGAGCTGGGGCTTTAATAGGCGTGGTTGGGGCCGCCGAGGCCAGCAAAACATACTTTGAGCATATGCTGGATGATGGCTTCGTTATCGAGCTTGCTGTAGCGCTGCAAAAATTCCACCGCTGGGTCACACGTGCGTGAGTAGTAGCTAAACAAAATCACGTCGCTGGGCAGGTCGGGGTTCAGGTCGCCGGCTTTTTGCGCCTTGCTCACCAGTTTTTCCAGCTGGTGATTGAGCTTCAGGATGCGCGCCACGTATTTCAAATTACGGGTGAGCATATCGCGCACATGGGCGCTGGTGCTGGGCAGGAAGGGCATGCCGCCTTCCAGCCGCACCCGCAGTGCCCATTCCAGCATGGCGCTGATCTGCTCGATGGGGCTGAGATTACGATCCAGCTGATCGAGAAAATCGATGGCGCCATCAATCAGGCGGATCATGGCCTCGCCAATCAGCTCTTCTTTGGATTTGAAGTGCTTATACAGGCTGGGCTTGGAGATGCCGACCGCATTGGCCACATCGTCCATCGTCATCAGGTCATAGCCTTTGTCTTTCAGGATGTCGGTGGTCGCATCCAGGATCGCGTTTTCGCGCAATTTGAAGGCTTGATCTTTAAAACTGAGTTTGCTGAGGATACTCATCTGTGTATTTTGCTACTGAGTAGTAGATTTTATTTCGAACTGGTAGTAATGTTATCACCAGCAAGCGCATTTTTACATCCCGCAAAACGATAAACGGTGTGAATCATGGCCAATCAGCCACAAAAAATTGCAGTGATCGGGGCCGGCATCAGCGGTCTGGCCAGTGCCTACTTCCTGCAACGTGAACATCAGGTCACCCTTTTTGAGGCCGGCCACTATCTGGGCGGCCATACCAACACGGTGGAAGTGACGCTAGAAGGCCACACTTTTCCAGTCGATACCGGTTTTCTGGTCTTCAACGAGCGTACTTACCCCAATCTCTTGGCGCTGTTTGCCGAGCTAAACGTCGAGCATTACGCCACCGATATGTCGTTTGGCGTGTCGCTGAACGATGGCGCGCTGGAATGGGCGGGCACCAATCTCGATACCGTGTTTGCCCAGCGTAGCAATCTACTCAAACCAAGCTTTTTGGGTATGTTGCGCGACATTCTGCGCTTTAATGCGGCCGCGGTGGATAATCTGCAACGCGCCAGCCAAGAAGGGCTGAATTTAGGCGAACTTTTGCAGCTAGATGGCTACGGGGTGGCGTTTCGTGATCAGTATTTGCTGCCGATGGCGGCGGCCATCTGGTCGAGTTCGCCCAACGACATTCTGACTTTCCCTGCGGCAACGTTCCTGCGCTTTTGTCTTAACCATGCGCTACTGCAAGTGAATAACCGCCCGCAGTGGTTCACCGTGGCCGGCGGCGGGCGCGAATATGTACGCAAAATCGCCAACACCTTAAGCGATGTGCGGCTCAATAGCCCGGTGAGCCAAGTGCAGCGGACGCCCGATGGCGTGGCCATCACCAGCGCCGCCGGTACTGAATATTTTGATGCGGTGGTGTTTGCCACGCATGCGCCACAAACGCTGGCCATGCTGGCCGATGCCAGCCCGACCGAGCGCGCGGTGCTTAGCGCCGTGCGCTATCAGCCCAATATCGCGTATTTGCACACCGATGTGCGCCAGCTGCCGCGGCGGCAAAAAGTCTGGTCGGCGTGGAATTACCTCGGTGGCGCGCAAGTGGGCGATGAGCGCCCGGTGTGCGTGAGCTATCTCTTGAATCAACTGCAGCGCCTACCATGCCAGCAGGCGGTGGTGGTGACGCTCAATCCGTTCAGCGCGCCGGCACCCGAGCACACGATAGCGCGCTTTGAGTACGAGCATCCGGTGTTTGACCAAGCGGCAATCAATGCCCAGCAAGCGCTCGCCACCATTCAGGGGCAGGATCGGGCCTGGTTTGCCGGCGCCTGGACCGGCTATGGTTTTCACGAAGACGGCTTGAAATCGGCGCTGCGCGTGGTAGCCGATTTTAGCCTAGCGCCCGACTGGGCGAGGTTAAGCTAATGCAGCCCGCGGCCTATTTGCTGCGCGGGCAGGTGATGCATGATCGCCTGCGCCCCAGTCGCAATCGCTTTGTGTATCCGGTGTTTTGCCTGCGCCTGAATCTTGATCGGCTCAGCGACGCCGGCAATGCCTGGCTGGGTATCGATCGCTGGCGGCCGGTGTGCCTGCGCACCCGTGACTACGGTCCGCGCGATGGCAGCGATCTGGCGCACTGGGCGCGGCAATTACTGGCTGCGCAGCAGATCAGCGCCGATGGCGAAATCTGGCTGCAAACTTTCCCCCGCGTGCTGGGGTTTGTGTTTAACCCGGTGAGCTTCTGGTATTGCCATGACCGCAGCGGCGCGCTGGTGGCGGTGTTGGCTGAGGTGAACAATACCTTTGGTGATACCCATAGGTATCTCCTGCTAGGCCAAGATGGTCAGGCGATTGGGGCCGATACCCCGCTTTATGCCCGTAAATTAATGCATGTATCGCCGTTTTGCGCGGTGACTGGCCATTACGAATTCAGAGTGCGCGAAACCGCGCAGACCAGCCTGATGGCGATTGATTATCACGATGAACACGGCTTGCTGCTGAAAACCGCGATTGGCGGCCATCGCCAGCCGCTGAGCGCAGGCAATCTGGCGCAGGCTCTGCTGGCCCAGCCCTTGCTTACGCTGGGCGTGATTGGCCGTATTCATTGGCAAGCCCTCAAATTATGGTGGAAAAAAGTGCCGTTTTACCGGCAGCCGGCCAGCCCTGTGCCGGCGCTGAGCGTGCAAGGCGCCCCCTTGCCGGCCGTGATCGAGCAGGAGACACAAGCATGAGCCAAACCCGAACTCTCGCCTCAACTGCCCAGCGCAGTGCTGCCTTGCCGGCGGCCGCGCGGGTGTTTTTATCGCTGCTGGGCCGCTTGCAGCAGGGCCATTTGCAGCTGCAAACCCCGGAGGGTGATTACCTGACTTTCGGTAATCTGCATGAGCCGCCCAGTGCGTTTTTGCAGATTAGCGATTGGCGCGCCTGCCAGCGGATTTTACAGGCTGGCGATATTGGTTTTGCCGAAAGCTATCAGGCTGGCTGGATTGATAGCCCCGATCTGACTTCGCTGCTGCGGCTGGCGATCCGCAACGAGGCGGTGCTGGAGCAAATGCTGTTTGGCGGCTGGCTGGGCAAGCTGTGGTATCGCCTCAAACACCTGCTGCGCGCCAACACTCGCCGCGGGAGCCAGAAAAACATTCATGCCCATTACGACATCGGCAATGATTTTTACCGCTTGTGGCTGGACCCGAGTTGGACTTATTCCAGCGCGGTGTTTGCCGGCGACCTGCAGCAAAGCCTGCAGGCGGCGCAGGTGGCGAAATATCAGCGCATTATCGATGTGCTGGGCCTAAAAGCCGGCGATCGGGTGCTGGAAATCGGCTGCGGCTGGGGCGGCTTTGCCGAGCAAGCCGGCCGACAAGGCATTGCCGTACATGGCATCACCATTTCGCCCTCACAGCTGGCTGTGGCGCAGGCCCGCATCGATGCCGCGCGGCTCAATGATCTGGTGGCGCTGGAAATCTGCGATTACCGCGATCTCACGGGTGAATACGATGCGATTGTGTCGATCGAGATGTTCGAGGCGGTGGGCGAAGCCTATTGGCCCCGTTATTTCAGCACCGTGGCCGAGCGCTTGAAACCGGGGGGCAAAGCGTTGGTGCAGTCCATCACCATCGACGAAGCCTATTTCGAGCGCTATCGCAGCGGTACCGATTTTATCCAGCAATACATTTTCCCCGGCGGTATGTTGCCAAGCCCGAGCGGTTTTGTGGCCCAAGCGGCTAAAGCTGGCCTTAGCACCGCAGAGCAATATCGTTTTGGCCCTGATTATGCCGAAACCCTGCGCCGCTGGCGGCAGGGCTTTGAAGCTGCGCTCGAGGCCGTGCGTGGGCAAGGCTTTGACGAGGCGTTTATCCGCATCTGGCGGCTGTACCTGTGCTATTGCGAAGCGGGTTTCGACGAGGGGCGCACCGATGTCGTTCAATTCTGTTTGCAAAAGTAAACTCGCCCGGGGTATTGCCATCATGGCCTTCTGGGGATTTGGCTGGCAGCCGATACCTGCCTTGGCGAATGTTTGGCGCGCCGATTTGCCGCAGGCCAAAGTGGTGGGCAGTGGCGATTTGCGCTGGCTGGGGCTGCGCATTTACACCGCCCGGCTGTGGAGCGAAAGCCCGCGTTTGCCGGCGGCCTGGGCCAGCGGCGTGCCGTTCGCGCTCGAGCTCACCTATCACCGCAGCATTAGTCGCGCCCAGTTTGTCAGCACCAGCAGTGATGAAATCGCCCGCTTGCTGGGCCCGCGCTATGACGAGGCCACCCGCCAGCGCTGGGAAGGGCTGATGCAGCGGGCATTTACCGATGTCGAGCCCGGCCAGCAGCTGATCGGGGTGTTCCGTCCCGGTGTGGGCTGCACGTTTTACAGTGCCGAGCGCCAGCTGGCCGAGATTCGCGATCCGCAATTTGCCGAGGCTTTTTTTGCCATCTGGCTTGATCCGCGGACCAAAGATCAGGGCTTGCGCGCCAAACTGCTGGGGGCGGCGCCATGACTGCCGAGCGCACCGCGCCAGCGCAGGCTGCTGGCCCAGCGGGCGGCCAATCCTGGCTGGCTTTAGCCGCGTATGGGGCACTGGGCTTGCCATTGGCGATGGCCGCCTTGCCGGTGTATGTGCAGATTCCGGCCTATTACAGCACGCAGTTGGGCTTGGCTTTGGCGGGTACGGGCTGGGTGCTGTTTTTGGCGCGGTTGGTCGATACCGTGCAAGACCCGTGGTTGGGGCGCTGGATTGATCGCTTGCAGGGTGCAGGTTTGCGGCGCTGGTTTTGGCTGGGCGCCATTTTGCTGGCGCTGGGTTTTAGTGGTTTATGGTTGCCGCCAGTAAAAGGGGGGTATCTGCTGCTATGGCTTGGGGTGATGCTGGTGCTGGCCTATACCGCCCACAGTATGCTCAATATTGCCTACCTAGCCTGGGGGGCGCGGCTGACGGCAAGTAGTAATTCGCCCACGCCCGAGGCCCAGCCTACGGCAGCAAGCGCGGCAGAAAATAGCGACAAGTCACAGAATATTGGCACAGCCGCACCGGCGGCGGGTGGGCTCTTGCTCGGGGCGGCGGGTTGGCGCGAAGGGCTAGGCCTGGCTGGCGTGGTGGTGGCGAGCGTAGTGCCGGCGTACTGGCTGGCGCAGCCGGCGGCGGAACGCAGCAATGGCCTGTGGTGGTATTGCGGCTTTTTTGTGTTGGCCCTGCTGCTAGGGGTAGGGCTACTGCAGCGCTGGGCGCCGGTGTGGCAGCGGGCGGCGGTTACTCAGCCCAGCTGGCGTGAAAGCTGGCAGCAATGGCGGGGCAATCGTGCTTTTGTGGGCCTGTGCTGGCCGTATTGGATTAACGCCGTATCGGTAGCCATACCCGCTACCTTGGCACCGTTTTTCATTCAAGACCGGCTGCAGGCTGGCGCGCAGATTGGGCTGTTTCTGGGCGCGTATTTTCTGGCTGCCGCAATTGGCCTGCCGCTGTGGGTGCGCCTCGCGGCCCGGTTGGGCACGCTGTGCACCTGGCGCTTGGGCATGTTGCTGGCTTTGCTCGCATTTTGCGGTGCCAGCCTGTTGGGCGCCGGGGATACCCAAGCGTATTTACTGATCTGCATTTTGGCGGGCTTGGCGCTGGGCGCCGATCTGGCTTTGCCACCGGTATTACTGGCCGGCTGCATTCGGCCCGGCGAGGCGGCCGCTGGCTACTTTGGGCTGTGGACTTTGCTAGGCAAGCTGGCGCTGGCGGTTTCAGGTTTGGCGCTGCCGCTGCTAGCGCTCTTGGATTATCAGCCCGGCCAGCCAGCGGGGCCGGCGCTGGCTTGGGTTTACGCCGGTTTGCCATGCCTATTCAAGCTAGCAGCCCTGTGCTTATTGCGGCGCTATCCTGCGCCTGAACGTCTGGAGTCTCATCATGCGTAAATCGATTACCGCCACGCTACTAGCGGGTGTTTGCGGCCTGCTGACTGCCTGCGCGGCACCCAAGGTGCACGAATATCAGGCGGCTAAGCCCGAGCTGGATCTGGTGCGCTATTTCAGTGGCCAGACTGAGGCCTGGGGCATGTTTCAGCAACGCGGCGGCAAAGTGGTGAAGCGCTTTAAAGTCGACATTACCGGCACCTATCAGCAAGGCGCGCTGGTGCTGGATGAGCGCTTTGTGTACGACGATGGCAGCACGCAGCAGCGGGTGTGGACTTTGCGGCAAGGCAGCGATGGCCGTTGGCGCGGCACAGCCGCCGATGTGGAAGGCGAAGCGCTGGGCGAGGTGGCCGGCAATGCCCTCAATTGGCGCTATACGCTGCGCCTGCCGGTCGATGGCAAAACCTATCACATGCAGTTTGATGACTGGATGTTTCTGATTGACGAGAAAACCATGATCAACCGGGCCAGCATGTCCAAGTTTGGCATCGAGCTTGGTGAGGTCACGCTGTTCTTTCGCAAGAAGGAGTAAACCATGTGGCGACCATTAAACCGACCGCTGCCAAGCCTGGCTGGGCAAGTCATCTGGCTGATCGGGGCGTCAAGCGGCATTGGCGCGGCGCTGGCCGAGCAAGCGCTAGCCGCTGGGGCGCGGGTGGCACTGAGCGCCCGGCGCGAAAGTGCGCTGCAGCAAGTGGCCGCCCAGCACCCGGCCGCACTGGTGTTGCCGCTGGATGTGACGGATGCGGCAGCTTGGACGCCGGCCTATGCGCAACTGTTAGCGCAGTTTGGCCCGCCCGATTTGGTGCTGTTTTGCGCCGCAGATTATCGCCCCGAGCGGGTGTGGGAAGTGGATGCGGCGCGCGCTGAGGCTACCTTGCAGCTAAATCTGGCTAGCGTCTATCACGCGCTGCAAACGGTGTTGCCCGATATGCTGGCGCGCCGGCAGGGCGGTATTGGGCTAATTGCCAGCGTGGCGGGCCTGATCGGGCTGCCGAACGCCAGTGTGTATGGCCCCAGCAAAGCCGCCTTGATCAATCTGGCGGAAATCCTGTACTGTGATTTGGCGCCGCACGGGCTGAATGTGTATTTAATCAACCCCGGCTTTGTGCAAACCGGGCTGACCGCCAAAAATCAGTTTGTGATGCCCGCGCTGCAAACCCCGGCGCAAGCAGCCAGCGCCATCTGGCGCGGGGTGGCGCGCGGGGCGTTTGAAATTCATTTTCCGCAGCGCTTTACCTGGTGGCTAAAACTCGCACGCATCTTGCCGTATCGGCTGCGGTTTTATATTTTGCAACGCTTTGTGGGCAATACCCTGCCGGGTATGCCTTATCAGCCCCCGCGCCAGGCCCCCAGTCAATCTGTTTTGCGCCACGATGAAGGAGCACGCTAAGCGATGCTAATCCAGACCGAGCTAGCCCCCGCCAGCATCACCGAGCAAACCCGCGCCCAGCTAGCCGCGGTGCTGGCGTGGTATGCTAGCCTGACCCCTGCAACGCTCGCGCGTGTGGCCGAGTTTTATCAGCCGCAGGCGCGGTTTAAAGATCCATTTAACGAAGTGGTGGGGCATGCGGGCATTGAGGCGATTTTCCAGCATATGTTTGCCACTACCGAAGGGCCGCGCTTTATCATCGGCGAGCAATTGGTGGATGGCCGCCAGGCCTTTGTGACGTGGGTATTCGAATTTAGCCTGAAAGGGCAGATGTATGCGGTCACCGGCAGCTCGCATCTGGTTTTTGGCGCTGATGGCTTATTGCGCCTGCATCGCGATTACTGGGATGCGGCCGAAGAGCTACTGCAAAAATTGCCCGTAGTGGGCGCCCCCATCCGCTGGCTACGCCGCCAGTTCAAATTACCCGCGCATCCGTCGCATTAGGCCCCGGCGGGTATGCCACCCCGGCTTGCTGCTGGGCCGGGAACCGAGCCATTTTGTGGTTTGGGTAGACCGGCTGATGTTAGCGCGTTCTGTGACTGCTAATTGCAAAGTCTCAGTGACTGAATTCGCGTCCAATTTGACCTTAAAATGATAAATCATTTAAAAATTCGAGTTTATCCTTAAAGTTATACCACTGGACATCTTTTTCTTTGGTTGTTGTGCCAAGTTGCTTCCATAGTTCGATCCATTCCACGTCGGTGATTGATGATTTAAATTCATTACTTAACATGCATTCTCCGTGTATCTCGCTGTATGCAATTAGTGATTGAATTAATATTGGTTTGGAATAAGGCTTGTGCCTCCCCCAGTCGGTGCTTAAGTAGCCAGAGTCAATTCTTGTGAGTGACTGCATTACGAGTTCTTTGTCTTGCAGGAGTAAGCCATAGAAAAAAGCAACGAATGCTTTGTCAAATTTTGAATGGCTTTTAGAGTGGATAAATGCTTTCGATTTCTCTTTGGCTTGTTCGCAATGCGGCCACGAAGGGTTTTCTATGGTAGTTAGAAGGTTTGCAGTATGTTTGTAAGCGCTGTAGCCAGTTTTTGAGGGCGGCCTTGATGCATGAAAGTATTGTTTTATATACTCATTTCCGAGTAATGCAGTATAAATAATTACTGGAGTTATTCCGCAGAAATCGTATCCGTCATTGCCTAACTTACCTTCGTTTAGATGTTTGCAGCTTGCATGTGTTATTTGGGTGAGTTTAGTTAGCATTTGATACAGATGGCGTGAGTCTTTTGTCGATAGTGCCTTTTCCGATCCTAGTTCAATTAATATCCATGTCGCTGTAGGGCGTAAGATATAATCAGTAAAACGGCGCTGAACAAATTCTACATCCTCTAAAGGGAAGCTTGTCTCAAGCCGGTTATATTGGTCGAGTAGATATTGGTCAAAATCTTCAAAGGTCTTTGCTGTTTCAGTGTTGGGTGTGCTTTCTGTTTTTTTGTGCAAAACTTCTTTGTTGGTTGGGAATAGCCATTCTTTAATTCTACTTAGCATTTAAACCTCATGGATTCTAAAATTCGATCGAGTGTTGGCTTGATATTTTAGATTTAAATTTCTAAGCCTGTAGTTCGCTTCTGGCCGAAACCAGCCCTTCATCTAGTTTAATCTAGTTGTTGCAGGCGAGCATTAACCGTGTTGCCTGGTGGCTAATTCGCTCAGCTTGTACCTGCGAGTGGTTTCATGCTGGGGGGCGCTCGCTATCGTCAGCATAATCCGGAGTATTCAAATCAGCAAAAAGAAAACCCCGCCATTACAGCGGGGTTTTCATATGGTTTGCCTGTACTCATGTCCAGTGAATTTAGGCGCCACCTCGCGCGAGGCGAGGCGGTTAACACAGAGTGTTAGAACGCAGATACTACCGCGCCTTTATACTTTTCTTCGATGAACTTCTTCACTTCTGGTGATTTCAAAGCGGTGGCCAGTTTTTTCACGGCAGCGGCGTCTTTGTTATCAGTGCGAGTCACCAAGATATTCACGTATGGCGATTCTTTACCTTCGATCACTAGTGCGTCTTTGCTTGGGTTCAGCTTGGCTTCCAGCGCATAGTTGGTATTGATCAGCGCCAGATCAACTTGATTCAAAATGCGTGGCAGTGTGGCGGCTTCCAGCTCTTTGAATTTCAGTTTTTTCGGGTTGCCCACGATGTCTTTGCTGGTAGCCAGGATGTTTTTGTTGTCTTTCAGTTTGATCACGCCGGCTTTATCCAGCAGCAAGAGGGCGCGGCCGCCGTTGGTGGCGTCGTTTGGAATCGCCACGGTGGCGCCTTCTTTCAGATCGGCCAGTTTTTTCACTTTGCTTGAATACGCGCCAAATGGCTCGACATGCACGCCGGCTACGCTCACGAGGCTCGTGCCTTTGCCTTTGTTAAATTCGGTCAGGTAAGGCTGATGCTGGAAGAAATTGGCATCCAGTTTTTTCTCTGCCACTTGTACGTTCGGTTGGACGTAGTCGGTGAAGACCTTGATATCCAGATCCACGCCTTGTTTGGCCAAGGTAGGTTTTACGAATTCCAGCAACTCGGCGTGCGGTACGGCCGTGGCGCCGATGCTCAGTTTTTCACCTGCCAAGGCAGTGGTGCCAGCAAAGGCGGCGGCAACGGTAATCAGGGTGAGCAGCTTTTTCATGTCGATTCCTTTTGGGAGGGGTATAGGGTTCAACTCTTTTGGAGTGATAGCTTTGCAGCAGATACCCAGATGGGTACATGGCGTTTAGCTTATCAGTCCGCTGGTGTGGCCGAAAATACTGTTTGGTTATAAATATATGCTTTTGTACTCAGCGCCCGCGCCTTAGCGGCGGCTGAAATGCTGGACCAGTTTATCGCCCACCATTTGCAAAATCTGCACCAGAATTAGCAACAGCACCACGGTCACGACCATGACATCGGTCTGGAAGCGCTGATAGCCAAAGCGAATCGCCAGATCGCCCAAGCCGCCGCCACCAATCACGCCCGACATCGCGGCATACGACACCAAGGTAATCGCGGTAACGGTGATCGCGGCCAGAATGCCAGGCATGGCTTCGGGCAGCAGTGCTTTCATGACGATCTGCCCGGTAGTGGCGCCCATGGCCTGAGTGGCCTCGATAATGCCGCGATCCACTTCGCGCAGCGCGGTTTCTACCAGACGGGCAAAAAAGGGCGTGGCGCCCACCACTAGCGGTGGAATCGCCCCTGCTACCCCGAGCGACGTGCCGGTAATCAGTACCGTGAACGGGATCATGATGATCAGCAAAATCACAAAAGGCACCGAGCGCAGTACATTCACCAGAAACGACAGCAGGTTGTACACCAGCGGCTGCTCCAGCAGCTGCCGTTTACCGGTGAGAAACAGCAAAATGCCCAGTGGTAGGCCCAGCACCAAGGTAAACAGCAGCGAGCCGCCCAGCATGCTGAGCGTATCGAGCGTGGCGGTGCCGATGTCGGCCCAGTCGATATTGGCAAAGAGTTCGTTGATCATGCGCGTAATTCCTCGATTTCAATCCCTTCGTGAGCCAGCTGTTGCAGCATCAGGGCCACTTTGGGGCCTTGCAGGGCCAGGGTGAGCTGCCCGCAGGGCGTGTGCTTGATCCGCTCGATACGGCCGGCCAGAATCGAGAAATCCACCTCGTATTCACGCGCCAGACTACTAAGGTGCGACTGGTAAGTGGCTTCGCCCAGATAGGTGAGGCGCACGATTTTGCCGGGCACATGGGCAAAATCATCGGCTTCGTGGTTTTCGTCGATGTGCTCGCTCTCGTAGACAAAGCGGCGGGTGGTGGGGTGCTGCGGGTGTAAAAACACGCGGCTCACCGGGCCCATTTCGACAATCTCGCCACCATCAATCACCGCCACCCGATCGCAGATAGTGCGGATCACGTTCATTTCGTGGGTGATCAGGACGATAGTGAGCTGCAGCTTTTGATTGATCTCCAGCAAAAGCTGCAGCACCGAGGCGGTGGTTTGCGGGTCGAGCGCGCTGGTGGCCTCATCGCACAGCAGCAGCTTGGGGTTGTTGGCCAGCGCACGGGCAATGCCCACACGTTGCTTTTGCCCGCCAGAGAGTTGCGATGGGTACTTGTTGGCGTGCTCGGTGAGCCCCACCAGGGCCAAGAGCTCATTTACCCGCGGCGCGATGCTGGCAGGTTCGGCGCCGGCCACTTCGAGCGGGAAGGCGATATTCTGCGCGACCGTTTTGCTCATCAGCAGATTGAAATGTTGGAAAATCATGCCGATTTTCTGCCGGGCTTTGCGCAGCCCATCGCTGGAAAGCTCGGTCATGTCCACTTCATCAATCAGCACGCGGCCACCGCTAGGGCGCTCTAGCTGATTGATCAGGCGGATCAGGGTGGATTTACCCGCGCCAGAATGACCAATAATGCCAAAGATTTCGCCCGCGGCGATGGTGAGGTCGATGCGCTTTAAGGCCGGAATCTCACGGCCATTAACGCGGTACGCTTTACTCAGATTTTCTAAAACAATCACAAGGTTGCCTTTTTAGCTGCCAGTGTCTCGATTATTCAGCAGGCATAGTGCTGCTTACAAGGGTATTAGTTTGCCGCCGCCAGCTGCGCGCGTAGCACGGCCACTACGGCAGCGATGTCGGCATCACTGATTTGCCAGTGGGTAGCCAGCCGCATTAAGCCATGCTCGGGCGGATTGGCCTTAATGCCTTGCGCGGCCAGAGCTTGCATCAGTGCGGCGACATCGAGTGGGCGGGTGATGCGAAACCACACCAGATTGATGTCTACCTGCGCCGGATCAATCTCGATGCCGTCAATGCCTTGCAGTGCCACGGCCAGCGCTTGGGCACGGCGGTGGTCTTCCTCCAGCCGGGTGCTCATCTCATTTAAGGCAATCAGCCCCGGTGCCGCCAGCACGCCGGCTTGGCGCCAGCCGCCGCCCAGCAATTTGCGCAGGCGCCGCGCGCGGGCGATGAATTCGCTTGGGCCGGCCAAGATCGAGCCGATGGGGGCCGCGAGGCCTTTACTGAGGCAACACATCACCGTGTCGCAATACTGGGTTAGCGCGGTTACCGGCACGCCCAGATGGGTAGCGGCATTAAAGATGCGCGCGCCATCAATGTGCAGCGGAATGCCCTCAGCCTGCACCAACGCCCAGATCTCTTGCATCTGTGCCAGCGGGATTACCCGGCCATTGGAATGCGCATTTTCGAGGCAGATCAGCCCGGTTTTGGGCTCATGAATATCTTGCCCATGGCGGATGCGCCGTGCGATGTCTTCAGCACTGGGGGCGCCATCGCGGCTTGCAATTGCCCGCAGCTGCACACCGGCGATATAGGCGCTGGCGCCGGCTTCGTGCCAGACAATATGGCTGCCTTCGTCGGCGATCAGCTCGTCGCCCCGTTGGCAATGCGTGGCGATGGCCAGCTGATTGCCAAATGTACCCGTGGGCACGAACAGCGCCGCGGCCTTGCCCAGCTTGACGGCGGCGGCTTGTTCCAGGGTTTGCACCGTGGCATCGTCGCCATACACATCGTCGCCCACCGCCGCCTGGCTCATGGCCAGCCGCATGGCTGGCGTCGGTTCGGTGACGGTATCGCTGCGAAAATCAGGCATGGTGGCTCGATAATGAGAATTGAAGACGAATTGTCGGTATTTCTGTTGGCAGTGACTATAGCTGATAGCCCGTAGAATGCCCGATTGACAGCGCTTTATGCGAAAATGCTGATATGGAAAAAATGCACAACAACCAATCTTTATTAGCCCGTAGCCTCGCCGCCGTGTGGCATCCGTGTACCCAGATGAAACGGCATGAAAGCTTGCCGCTGGTGCCGATCGCCCGCGCCGATGGCTTGTGGCTGACCGATTACGATGGCCATCGCCTGCTGGATGGCGTGTCGAGCTGGTGGGTGAATCTATTTGGCCATAACGAGCCGCGCATTAAAGCCGCAATCAGCGCCCAAATGGAGCAGCTCGAGCATGTCATGCTGGCCGGCTTTACCCATGCGCCTGTGGTGGAGTTATCCGAGCAGCTGGGCGCGCTCACCGGCTTAGGGCATGCGTTTTATGGCTCGGATGGTGCCTCGGCTACCGAAATCGCGCTGAAAATGGCCGCGCATTACTGGCGCAATTTAGGCCAGCCGCAAAAAAGCCGCTTTGTGTATCTGGCGGACAGCTATCACGGCGAAACGCTGGGGGCTTTGTCGGTAACCGATGTGCCAATTTTCCGCACTGCCTATGCCCCCTTGGTGCGGGAGAATTTCTGCGTGCAAAGCCCGGATCCGCGGCTGGCCGCGCCTGGCGAAAGCGCTGCGGATTACACCCAGCGCGCACTGGCCGATCTGGCCCGCGTGCTGGCGGAGCATAGCCATGAGATTGCCGCACTGATTATCGAGCCGCTGGTGCAAGGGGCGGTGGGTATGGCCATGTATGCCCCGGATTATCTGGCTCAGGCGCGTATACTCTGCGATCAATATCAGGTCTTGCTGATTGCCGACGAAATTGCGGTGGGCTTTGGCCGTACGGGCAGCATGTTTGCCTGCGAGCAGGCCGGTATCCAGCCTGATTTGATGTGTTTATCCAAAGGCATTACCGGTGGCTATCTGCCGCTGGCGGTGGTGCTGTGCCAGGATGCGATTTATCAGGCTTTTTATAGCGATGAGGCCGCGCGCGGCTTTTTGCATTCGCATTCCTACACCGGCAATGCGCTGGCCTGCGCCGCAGCACTGGCTACGCTGGAGATCTTCCGCACCGATCAGGTGATTGCGCGCAACCGGGCGCTAAGCCAAGAGCTGAATCAAATCTTTGCGCCACTGGCGGCGCATCCGCGTGTGCGGCATTGGCGTCAGCGCGGCATGATTTGGGCCTTTGATGTGCTGGATGCGCCAGCCGGCTTTGCCAGCCGCTTCTTCCAGTGTGCGCTGGCCCACGGCGTGTTGCTGCGGCCGGTTGGAAATACCGTTTATTTTATGCCACCCTACATTATCCAACCGGAAGACGCGCGCTTATTGTTGGGCGCTACTTTGCGGGCCCTGGATGAGAGTTTGGCCAGCTAGAGGATGCGATCTTGAAATTTGCGGTGCCTGCCATTGATCCGAGCCTGGCTGCTACAGTGCAGACCGACCCGAAGCAAGTGAAGGAGTGGCTAATCGCTTTGCCCACCGGCAATGTGATCGAAGCCGGCCGCATGCTGCTGGATGCGCTCACCGTGCTCAATCAGGTAAAGCTGGAGCCTGAAGCGCGCATTCAGCTCTTAAATCAATATCAAAATTCGCTGGAAATGCTCACCGGGGGCTTTGAGCTGGCCTATGCCTCGCCCGCGCTGCCAATGCACGAAAGCGCCCGCACCGCGGCGCAGCTGGCGCGCAATGTCTGGCTGGCGATGGCCACGGGCTGGAAAATCGCCATGCAGGATAAGCTTGATGAGAAAATCCTGGGTCTGTTTACCAGCCACAATAAAATCCCGCCCACGCTGATTCAGGCCACCTTGTATAGTTTTTGGCGAGTGGCGCAGGTGTCGGCCCGGCTGTATCAGCCTTTGCCACCAGGCTTGTGGCAGGAAGCGCATCAGCTGTTTCGCTATGGGGTCGAGCATAAAATCCTCGACGAGCCCAAAAACGACAATCCCAAAGACAAAACCAGCCGCCCGCTGGCGACGCTCTATAAGCAGCTGGTGCTGCTGGCGCTCGCTGATCCGCACCGCTTTGCCGGCCCTGAGTTTGATAAGGTCATCGAGATTATCGAAAGCTATGCGCCGTATGCGCACTTTCAGCCGCTGGGTAAGCTCAGCTCCAGCGCAGGCTATTTTTTAATCGAGCTCAATAGCGATAAAGCGCCGTATTACGTCGGTAATCGCTCGCTGGAGCCGTATCTGGGTCAGGCGGTCTTGTTTGATACCATCGAGCTCGCCAAGCGCTTGCATAAGGCCGAGCATTCGGTGGAAGCCAAAGCACCGATGGCCAAAGATCGCAGCAAGGTGCTGATGTGGCTGGAAATCTTGCGCCGGGTGATCCGGCAATGGAGCATCGTGCCGCACCGCTTGTATCAGCGCATCCCCACCGCGGCCAAGGTGCGGGTGGCGTTTGGCTTGCAGCGGGCAGTGATTCGCCTCAATGGCGGGCAGCAACTGACGCCACCGGGGCGCACCGCAGCGCTCGGGCATGAGGATTTATTACTCACCGAGTGGCAGGTGGTGAATGAAAGCCCGGGCGGCTATGGCATTCTGGCCAATGATTTGCCGCGCGAGCATGTGTTGCCCGGCGATCTGGTGGCGCTGTCGGTCAGCGATGAGCGCAACTGGATGATTGCCTCGGTGCGCTGGCTGCAGCAACACCCCACCGGCGCGATGGAAATGGGGCTGCAAGTGATGAGCGCCAAGGCCCAGCCGCTGCTGATGCGGCAGAGCACCGCCGCTGCGCAGGCGTTTTTCCCCGCCTTGTTGCTGCCGGCGATTCCGGCCTTAAAACAAGGCCCGCGTATTGCCACGCCGAAAGGGGAATATATCCCGCTGCGCGATTACACGGTGGCCTTGCCGGCCGGTGAGCAGCATGTGCGCTCAGCCAAACTGGTGGAGCAGCAAAACGGCTACGATCTATTCGAATTCACTGGTGAGCTGGGGCAGAGCGCGTAGCTTGGTGAGGCCGTGGGTGGGGTATTGCGCTGCAGGCAATATATGCTGAGCATTGTGGGCTTATACCCACCTATGTATGCCTTGTTTGTTTGGATTCCGAATGGTCGTCGTCCGACTCGCGTTTGTGCGCCCGTGGGTGCGCAGCGTCATACACCTGCGCCAGATGCTGAAAGTCGAGATGGGTGTACACCTGGGTGGTGGCGATGCTGGCGTGACCCAGCAGCTCTTGCACCGCCCGCAAATCGCCTGATGATTGCAGCAAATGCGTGGCACAGCTGTGGCGCAGTTTATGCGGATACAGGAGCTCGGCAATGCCAAGGGTTTGCTGCCAGTGGCGCAGCCGCAGCTGTACGGCGCGGGTGGTGAGCGCAGCGCCATTATGGCTGACAAACACGGCCTGCGTGCTGCCGCGCACCAGCTCAGGCCGGCGCAATAACCATTGCCGCAGGGCTTGCTGCGCCTCTTGCCCAATTGGGACTAGCCGGGTTTTATTGCCTTTACCGTGAATCGTGGCTATGCCGTGAGCCAAATCCAGCAAGGGCAGTTGCAGGCCCACAATTTCGCTTACCCGCAGGCCAGCCGAATAGGCGAGCTCAAACATCGCTTTATCACGCGAATCCAGCGCATTGTCGTCGGGGAGGTGATCGAGCAGCCCCACCACATCGTCTACATTCAAAACTTCGGGCAGTTTCTTGCCGCTTTTGGGAGCTTTGATCCCGCTGAGTGGATTAGTTGGCCAGTGAAAATCCCGCACCATCAGCTGAAAAAACGTCCGCCAGGCCGATAGCGTGCGGGCGATGCTGCGCCCAGATAGGCCTTGCTGGCTTAAGGTGCGCACAAAACCGCGCAGGGTGAGGGCATTCAGGCTTGTGAGTTCACGCTCGCCCGCCAGCCGTGCCAGTGTGTTCAGATCGCGCTGATAGGCGCTCAGCGTGTGCGGGCTGGCCATTTTTTCACCCACCAGATAGCGGATGAAATGCTCAAAACTCGCCCGACTGCTGGCCGGTAAGGTGTCGGCCAGCTGCGGGTCGGGGATGAACTCAGGCGCTCGCATGATCCGGAATTACGCGGCGAATGGCCGCCGACACCAATTCAGACAGGCGCTGCAAATACAGCGTGCCCATATCGGGGTAGAAACGCTCGCTGTCTTGGCTGGCCAAAACCAAAATACCAAATGGGCGCTCGCCGGTTTTCAGTGCAAACTGCGCAAACGATTTTAATTCACCTGCGCCGATCTCAAACCAATCCAGCACTTCATCGGTGACATAGGGGCCGCAATAGGGCGAAACCAGATTGCTGGCCAGTGTGTGGATCGCTTCGCCCACCGGTGAAAACTCCATCAACTGATGGCCATCGGCCGGCAGCCACAGGCGTAGCGCCATGCAAGGCACGTTGAAGCGCTCTTTTAAGTGGTATTCCAACGTGCCGAGAATGCCGCGCAGATCGGCGGCCTTCATCAAATCAACGGTGAGCTGGTGCAATTTATCGGAAATCTGGTCGTTTTCCACGCCAAATTGCAAGAGCTCGCTCAAACGGCCTTCCAGCTGGCGATTGCGGTCGCGCAGGGTCAGTAATTGGCGCTCGGCCAGCGATACCGCATGCCCGCCGTGATTGTGGGGCACATAAATTTGCGCCAGATCATCGGCGAATTCATCGAAAAATTCGGGATTCTGCTTTAACCATTGAACAATATCGGCAGCTTGCATTGCGGTATCCTGTCTGCGGGGTTAAATCTCGATCGTGCCGGTAAATACCGTCACAGCGGGGCCGGTCATCCAGACCGGTTCGCCAGCGCCAGCCCAGCGGATGCTTAAATCGCCACCCCGGGTATGCACCAGCACAGTGTCATTCAAAAGGCCGCGGCGTATGCCCGCTACCACAGCGGCGCAAGCGCCAGTGCCACAGGCCAGGGTTTCACCGGCCGCGCGCTCAAACACCCGCAAGCGAATTTCGTCGCGGCTGACAACCTGCATAAAGCCGGCATTCACTTTTTGCGGAAAACGCGGATGGTTTTCGATCAGCGGGCCATGCTCGGCCACCGGCGCGGTGTCGACATCGTCCACCACCTGCACCGCATGCGGGTTGCCCATCGACACCACTGAAATATCGCGCACCACATCGGCCACGATCAGCGGATCGATAATGGCTTCATTGGGGGCTTGAAATGGAATCTCGGCCGGGGCAAAGCGGGGCACGCCCATATTCACGGTCACCTGGCCATCAGCGGCCAATTGAGGGTAAATCACGCCCTTGGCGGTTTCAACGGCGATTTCGGTTTTGTCGGTGAGGCCTTGGTCGTAGACAAAACGGGCAAAACAGCGCGAGCCATTGCCGCATTGCTCCACTTCCGAGCCATCACAATTGAAAATCCGATAGCGAAAATCGATGCCAGGGGTGGCGCTGCGCTCCACCAGCAAGAGCTGGTCAAAACCAATCCCGAAATTGCGATGACCCAGCTGACCGATTTGCGCGCTGCTCAGTTGAACGTTTTGGCGCACGCCATCAATCACCATAAAGTCATTGCCCAGGCCGTGCATTTTGCTGAAGTGCAGCTGCATTGATGTCATCCGAATATAAAAATAGCCCTTATTGCAGCAGGGCTGGCGGGCGGGGTAAAACGAATTATTTTTCGCCCGCCCCAGAAATACTGTTGGCGGCTAGCTCGAAAGCCCGGCAAGCCAAGGTCATCGCACTAGGCTAATGCGCTGGCTAAGGCGCGGCAAGTTTCGCTTGGGCGATGCGTGCTGGTCGCGACAATTTGGGCCATGCTGGCGGGCTAGCAAGGGGTCAATCAGTTGTTTTCGCCAAACAGCCGGCCGTATTCCACCATCAAGCAGCGATCCATCACGATGGGAATGCCAGCCGCTTGCGCGCGCGCCGCGGCGGCTTCATCGATGATATCGAGTTGCAACCAGATGGCTTTTGCGCCGCGCGCAATCGCCTGATCGACCACCGCACCGGCTTCTTCGCTGCGGCGAAACACATCCACCAGATCAATCTCGCCCGGCACGCTGGCCAGATCGGCATACACCGGTTCGCCGAGGATTTCGGCGGCCGGCTTGGGCGTGACCGGAATAATCTGAAAACCCCATTGCTGCATCAGGCGGGCTACGCCATGGCTGGCGCGAGTGGGCTTATCGGATAAACCCACCACGGCAATGCGGCGAGTGTTTTGCAAAATACGGCGAATTTCATCATCACTGGGGTTTTGAAAAGCCATGAGCGTCTCCGCAGCTAGGGGTATAGGCTGTTAGCGCATATTAGATATGCGCTAGCGATAGATACGGTGGCGGGTATGTTAAGCCAGCACCAGTACCGCATCGGCTTCGACCAGCGCGCCTTTGGGCAGGGCGGCCGCTTGCACGGCGGCGCGAGCCGGGAAAGGCTGGCTGAAGTATTCGCCCATAATTTCATTGAGCTTGGCAAAGTTGGCCAGATCAACCACAAATACGCCCAGTTTCACGATATCTGACAAGTCGCCACCAGCCGCTTGGCACACCGCGCGCAGATTTTGGAACACGCGATGCGCTTGCGCTTCAAAGCCATCGGCCAGCTCGCCCGAGACTGGATCAAGGCCAATCTGGCCAGACAGGTAAACGGTGTTGCCGACTTTAACCGCTTGCGAATAAGTGCCTACGGCTTTGGGGGCGTGATCTGAATGGATAATTTCTTTGCTCATGGTGCTTCCTTAGTAATGAAGTTACGGGCGTTTGTTGGCGTTAATGGCGTAGGGCTCGGGATGGACGCGGCCATTGTGCAGCACATCATCGGCGGCGTAGATGTGGCTGATTTCGATCAGCAGCAGATCGCTGACCACCGTTTGCTGCCGGTCAGCCACGGCAATAGCTTGCAATAGCCGACCTTCCAGCGCCACGGCGCAATTATCGATGCGCGGTGCTTTCACGGTTTGGGCGGGGGCAAATTGCAGGCCGAGACTGTCGATTTGCTCTTGCGACGGCGGTGTGCTCGAGCCCGTGGCGTGCACCGCTGGGGCGTGATCGTGCGACGGAATATGAATCACGCAATCGCCACCTTGACTCAGATGCAGCGCGGTGTCTTTTTGCTCGCTGCGGCCATCGGGGCCGAGGCGGCGATTGACACTGAGCGAGACAATCATCGGCTCGGTGCTCACGATATTGAAATACGAAAACGGGGCGATATTGATCTCGCCCGCGCTGGCGCGCGTGGTGACCCAGGCAATCGGGCGGGGCACCACACAATCGGTGAGCAAGGTGTATTTTTCTGCAGCGCTGAGCGCCGCAACAGGCCATTCCATACTTTATCCTGATGGGTATATGGCCACAGGCCTTTTGATAGTTGGCTTGTGGCGATATACCTATTTATGCTTCGGGTAAAAAACGTTCAATCAATACATTCAAAAACCGCTGCCCCTGCGCGGTGGGCTTCACCCAGTGCAGATCGCGGCTGAGCAGGCCTTCGGCACAGGCTTGCTCGATTTGATAAATAATCCGCTGCTGCGGCAGCCCGGTGCGCTCGGTAAAGAGCGCCAGCGGAAAGCCCTCGGTGAGGCGCAGCAGATTCAGCATGAATTCAAACGGCAATTCGGCCGGATCGACTTCGGTTTCGCTTTGGATTGCGCTCCCACTGGCCATGGCCGTGAGGTATTCGCTGGGCTGCTTAAAGCGGGTTTGCCGAATGATTTTATCGTGAAAACTGATCTTGCCGTGGGCGCCGGCGCCAATGCCCAGATAATCGCCAAATTGCCAGTAATTGAGATTATGCCGGCTGCGATAGTCATGCTGGGGCGATTGTTTGAAAAACGCACTGGTTTCGTAGTGGCCAAAGCCCGCGCCAGCCAGCTCGGCTTCGATCATTTCCTGCATATCGGCAGCTAGATCGTCATCGGGCAGGGCGGGTGGATAGCGATGAAACAGCGTGTTGGGCTCCAGCGTGAGGTGATAGGCTGACAAATGCGTGGAGCCACAGGCAATCGCCTGGCGGATATCGGCTTGCGCTTGCGCTAGCGTCTGCTGCGGCAGCGCGTACATGATATCCAAGTTGAAATTGCTAAAGTGCCGCTGGGCGATGTCGATGGCGCGCAGTGCTTCACCTGCGCTATGTACCCGACCGAGCGCTTGCAGATGCTGATCATTAAAGCTCTGAATGCCGATCGAGAGGCGATTGATGCCGGCCGCCGCGTAGCCGGCAAATTTCTCGGCCTCGAAGGTGCCCGGATTGGCTTCGAGCGTGATTTCGGCATCGGGGTGCAGCTTGACCCGCGCGCGAATGCCATCCAAGAGCTGGGCCATGCTGGCGGCGGAGAACAAGCTTGGCGTGCCGCCGCCCATGAAAATACTACTGACCGGGCGGCCCCAGATTTGCGGCAGATTGCTTTCCAGATCGGCCAAGAGCGCGGCGATATACTGCGCTTCAGGCAGGCCGCTTTCACTGTGGCCGGTTTTGACCGCATGCGAGTTGAAATCGCAATACGGGCATTTTTTAATGCACCAGGGAAAGTGGATATACAAGGCCAGTGGCGGCAGTGCGGTTAGGCCGGAGCTACGCAGCTGGCTGAGGGAAATCGACTGCATGGCTTATTTTTTTGGCGCGTTTTTCTGCGAGTAATCGAGCATGCCTTTCAGCACTTTGTAGTCGGGGTGGCTGGATTTGATGTCCATTTTGCCTGCATCCATCGCCTCAAAGAATTTGCTGCAGGCGGTGTCAGTGCCATTTTTGTCGATGGTTGCTTTAACGGCTTCATTGCCTTGCTCAATGAAGGTTTTTTTCATGTCCGCCATTGCCTGGCGAGCGGCCTCTTCACCTTGGATTTGTTTGATGCTGGTGAGGTAGCCGTTGATGTAATCAGCATGCATCATCAGGAAGTCGCGGTTATCTTTGATCCATTTTTGTTGCGTAGCTTTGATTTTGTCTTCAGTTAAACCACCCTTGCCGCGGCAATCATTGCCCATCCGCTGCATGATCACAATGCTGGTGCTCAGATTGCCGGCCGCTTGATTGCGCTCCTTGGTGAATGGGTTCCCGCTGTCTGCCACGGCAGAGGCTTTGACTGAACTCGCTTTCGATGCTTTCGCCAACACTGGGTTGAGCGTTGGCAAGATGAGGGTCAGGGCGAGCAGGGTGGGTTTTAACATGGTGTTCCTTGCGAGATAGCTCAGGATTGGTAGGGGTTGTGCAGCGCTTCCACCAGCTGGTGCAGCACGGTTTTCATCTGTTCGGCCGAGACTTCCATCAGTAGGCCATCCTCGAACAGGTCTTGCGCCATTTGCGCCAGCTCGTCGAGGTTTTCATTCATTACTTTGACTTTTTCGGTGCATGAGACCACTGAGCCGTCATCGCGACACCAGCGAGCCCAGCGGCTTTCATCCTCGGCGGGGCGGCTCATAATCCGGTTTCCTGCAGTTTGGCCAGTAATATTTGCAACGCTTTGGCGCGATGCGAGATCCGGCTTTTTTCTTCGGCGCTGATTTGCGCCACGGTTTTGCCCCATTGCGGCAGGACAAACAGCGGATCATACCCAAAGCCACCCTCCCCAGCCAGCGCATGGCCAATTTCGCCCAGGCACACGCCATCGGCAATCAGCGGTTGCGGGTCATCAGCGCTGCGCACCAGCACCAGTGCGGCGTAGTACCAAGCGCGGCGATCGGTTTGGCCGGCCATCGCGGTCAGGAGTTTTTCATTATTGCGGCTGTCTGATTTGGGCTCGCCGGCGTAACGGGCGGAAAGTACGCCCGGCACGCCGCCCAATGCGGCGACACAGAGGCCCGAGTCATCCGCCAGCGCGGGCAAGCCAGTCAGCGCCGCGGCATGGCGAGCTTTGGCGAGGGCGTTCTCAACAAATGTGCCAAAAGGCTCGGCACACTCCGGAACATTGAGCGCCCCTTGGGGCACGATTTCCAGCGCAAGTGGCGCAAGCAAGTGGCCAAATTCTTTCAGTTTGCCGGCGTTATTGCTGGCGAGCACAATTTTCTTCATGGGGTATGGCTTGCAAAGCTAAATCTGTAAAGGGCTAGGAGTATATACCTGGGGTTAGTAGGCTTTTTTGCTCAGTATCATCAGATCTTGTTCACGCTTCATCTGAAAGCGATTGAGCAGGCTGGTGCC
Source organism: Chitinibacter tainanensis DSM 15459 (assembly GCF_000429785.1). Classification (GTDB taxonomy): domain Bacteria; phylum Pseudomonadota; class Gammaproteobacteria; order Burkholderiales; family Chitinibacteraceae; genus Chitinibacter; species Chitinibacter tainanensis. Next base: position 232,734 of record NZ_AUCN01000018.1, on the reverse strand, counting down.
AATCAGGATCGGGCCATTATCGTCTACATCACGCACCACCAGTTGCACGTCATAAACGGTGATTTTACCCATTTGCAACTGGGGTACCCGCACCATCCAGGCCCCGACAATGCCATTGGCGGTTTGCGAGCGACCAGTTTGGGCGCCTTGGGTGCTGATTTTCATTTGCGCAGCCTGATTGCGGCTCAGCGATAAATGCGTGGCGCCGGTATCAATCACCCCGGGCAAGGTCACACGATTGATGGTGAGCTCGGTACTGTAATGCCCGAGCTGATCAGGTTGCAGCACCAAGGTGCCGCCCTGATTGTCGGTGGGATTGCCGCTGCTGGCCACATAGCCCTGGCCCAGCTGCAAAGTGCGTTGCTGGCCATTGCTGGCCACGACCGCAGATTCGCCTTCAATGCGGATCACTTTAAAAGCCCCGCTTTCCTGCCCGCTACTTAAGGTTTTGCGCTGGCCATTGATTTGAAACACGCCTTTATTACCCATGGTGCCGATCAGCATAATGTCATCCGCAACCGCCGGTAGGGCCAGGGCGCAACACAAAAGAGCAGCACAACGACGTAGCATGGGTGGTTTTTCCTTATTCAGTGGTTTCGCGCCGGGCCTGGCTCGCCTCAATCTCCTGGATTGCACGCTCAATCAGCGACCAGTCAGCATTTTTCAGTAGTGTGGCATCAGACAGCATGCGACGCCACTGCCGCGCTCCATACTGTCCCTGATACAGCCCTAAAATATGCCGGGCGATAAAGCGTAGCGGGGTGCCACTGGCCAGCTCCGCCTCCACAAATGGGCGCAGCGCTTGCATGGCTTCGGCACGACTACGCTGTCGGGCCGGCGCGCCGTACAATTGGGCATCCACCTCGGTCAGCAGCCACGGATTGTGATACGCCTCGCGCCCCACCATCACGCCATCCACATGCTGTAGATGCGTCTGACACTCCGCCATGGTGGTAATGCCGCCATTAATCAGGATTTCCAGCGTCGGGAAATCCCGTTTGAGCTGATAGACATAATCGTATTTCAGCGGCGGGATTTCACGGTTTTCCTTGGGGCTGAGGCCCTTTAAAATGGCATTGCGCGCATGCACGATAAAAGTGCTGCAGCCAGCCGCCGCTATCTCACCAATAAAATCCCGCACAAAGGCGTAGTCTTCAATCTGATCAATGCCGATGCGGTGCTTGATCGTGACATCAATGCTGCAGGCATCGCGCATCGCCTTCACGCCATCGGCCACCAGCTGGGGCTCCAGCATCAGGCAGGCGCCAAAGGAGCCGGATTGCACCCGCTCGCTTGGGCAGCCGACATTCAAATTCACCTCATCATAGCCCCAGTCTTGCGCAATCTTGGCGCAGCGGGCCAGGTCGGCCGGCTCGCTCCCCCCCAGCTGCAGCGCAATGGGCTGCTCGCAGGGATCAAAGCGCAAATGCCGACTCTGGTCGCCATGCAAAATCGCCCCGGTATTCACCATTTCGGTATACAGCCAGCATTGTTGCGATAGCTCGCGGGCAAAGCGCCGATAAAAGCGATCGGTCCAGTCGAGCATCGGGGCAATCGCAAAGCGGCGAGGGGGGGTAAGCCCTGAATTGAATGGGTGCTTCGCTTGATCTGCTGGTGTATGTGTCTGCGGCATGTCTACGGTCTGGTTTATGTTTGCACAGTCTATTTTTAAGACTTGTCCTACTCGCAGCGCGATTTTGAAAGAAGAAAGCGTGCGTATTGGACTAGTGTGCGATGGCCGCTATTTTACGCCTAAGCCATCGGAATGGCACGGTCACTTTCAGGGGGGAGATTTGCCTCGGGTGTGGCGGGGCTGTGGTACAGAATGAAAGTCGGCGTTTTGCTGTGCCAGCAGCAGCGTCTGTGATCAAGCGGGCGGATGAGGGCATGAGCCAGCCCATCCCCTCAAATACCCAACTAAGAGGGTGCCTTTAGTTTTGGCTAAGGCACTCCCGTGCGTGAGTCAGCTTGAGCGGCTGTTAGCCACCCCGTTTTGCCTTCGGGTTGCCCTTGGCATCCAGCTCCACCCAGAAATTTTCCAGTTTCAGCTCTTTCACGGCCTGATTCACGTACTTTGGCTCTATCCATTGATCAAAATTGATATTGCCGCGAATCATTCGGTACTTCTGCGCTGATTGCAGTGCATCTTTATAAAACGCGACAAAAAATTCATCCAGCAATGGGCTTGAGCGTTGCTTGAGAGAGGTGCCGTCATACTCTTTTTTCCAAGACGAGAATGGCACGCCGTCTTTCGACCATTCTTGCAGTGTTTTATCTCGATTGGCATCCAATGAGATTTCGTGGGCCGACTTTACCGCTACCTTCACCAAACGTTGGACCAGTTGCGGGTTATCGCGCTCGAATTCTTCGGTCACCAGCAGATTGGCCTGGCTGGTCTGGCTTAATGGCTGGCCTTTGGTGGAGTAGATGATTTTGGCGATACCTCGATCAATCAGTTGAAAGCCGCCTTGTGTCAGCCAGGCGCCATCAATGTCTTTGGTCGCCAGCGCGGCCTGGGCCGTCGCTACATCCATATTGATGGTCTTAAAATCCCGTTCGGATAGCCCGCGCTGTTCCAGGATTTTGTTCGCGGCCAGCTGCATTTTGGTGCCTTTGAAGACGGCGATTTTTTTGCCTTTCAAGTCATCAATCGAGGTCGCGGTCGAGTCAGCCGGCACTAGCAAATAGGTATGGCTCAGTACGCCGTTGGCCAGAATAATCTTGGTTTTCAGCCCACTGGCTTTCCCGATGAGGGTAGGCAGATCGCCTACCCAGGCAAAGTCGATTAATTTATTGGCTAAGGCTTCGTTGACGGCTGGGCCTGCACCTTTGAAAAAGCTCCATTCAACTTTAATGCCATCTTTTTTGAACTCTTCTTCCAGCAGACCTTGAATATTGACCGAGCCAATGGAGCCCCCGCCTTGCACCGGGCGACCACCGGTGCCCGTTCCAGCGGCGCCAATCCGGATAATTTTGGCGGGATCAGCCAATGCTGCCGTACTGAGCAGTAACAGCGCGGTGGTAAGTAGCGTGCGCCATGTTCGTTGAGGTTGATGAATTGTCATTATGAATTGTTCCTTATGCTGATGAGAATACTGCGGCGCCTTGTGAGCATTGCAGTTCAGTCGCATCCCTGACTGAATCACCCTTAATGCAATTGGCATGCCAAGTCGACGCAGAAAAGTCTTGCGTAGTAAGTCTTTGTTTTATCTGAGACAGTGTGACGTGATCACCTGGTGTGTCACTTGCTTAAGGCATGCGTGGTGATTTTTGTGCTGAGTAATCAGCACATTGTTTAAAAGTCAGCAAATGGAGTTCAGGGTGCGCTGTGCACTTTTCAGCAGGCTGCGCTGTTGCCTGTTGATGGCGCAACACGGTAAGCGCCCCTTGTCTGAGGGAAGGGTACAATTTGAATTAAATATTCAAATAAATCAATTGCTTGGTGTCTTTGTTTTGTGGTTGGCATACCCATTGCTCTAGTAGGGCTATGGCTGCCTGCGCAGCCCATATCCAACCCATAGGGAGCAGAGCATGAGCAACAAACGACAATTGAAACTGGGCGTATTTCTCTCACCTTCTGGCCACCATGCGGCGGCCTGGCGTCATCCGGATACCAATCCGGCCGGCTCAACGGATTTTGAACACTTCAAAAAACTAGCCAAGATCGCCGAAGCTGCAAAATTCGATACCATCTTTACCGCCGATAGCGATGGCATCTGGGGCGGCGGTGGCGATCAGGATTTGCGCAGCCGTCGTGAGCTGAGCACAGGTTTTGAGCCCATCACCCTCTATTCCGCACTAGCTGCCGTCACCAAGAATATTGGCTTTGTGGCCACAGCTTCGACCACTTACAACGAGCCATGGCATATCGCCCGTAAATACGCGTCTTTGGATCTCATTAGTGGTGGGCGAGCCGCGTGGAATGTGGTGACGTCGGGCAATGCCGAAGCGGCATTTAACTTTGGCCTGGAGGCGCATCCGGACCACGCTGAACGCTATCGCCGCGCCGCTGAGTTTGTCGATGTAGTGAAAGGGCTGTGGGATAGCTGGGATGAAGGCTCGCATCTCTACGACAAAGCCTCAGGGGTATATTACGACCCGAGCAAACTGCATCTACTGAATCATCAGGGCGAATACTTTAAGGTGAAGGGGCCGCTGAATGTGCCGCGCTCGCCGCAAGGACACCCGGTGTTGGTGCAGGCAGGGGCATCCGAACCCGGCCGCGAGCTGGCGGCGCAAACCGCGGAGGCCATCTTTGCTGCCTGGCAAACGCTGGAAGACGCGCAATCTTTCTATCGGGATGTGAAAGCTCGCGCAGCCAATAAATACGGCCGCAACCCAGATCACATCAAGATTTTGCCAGGCGTATACCCCGTGATTGGCCGCACCGAGGCCGAAGCCCTCGCCAAGAAAGAACAATTGCGTGAATTGATTGATCCTAAGATTGGTCTGAGTCTGCTGGCGAGCCTAGGCGGCCTGGAGGGGCTGCGCGATTACGATCTGGATGGGCCCGTACCGCAAGATCTACCGGAAACCAACAACAACAAGAGCCGCCAGCGGCTATTGCTGGACTTGGCCGCACGCGAAAATCTCACCATCCGCGGCTTGTATGAATGGGTAGCCGGGGCCCGTGGGCACCGCGTGATTCATGGCACGCCAGAGCGTATTGCCGATCAGCTGGAAGAGTGGTTCGTGGGCGGCGCAGCCGACGGTTTCAACTTGTTGGCGCCGACTTATCCAGGTGGCCTGGTCGATTTTGCTGATTTGGTGATCCCGATTCTGCAAAAACGTGGCCTGTTCCGCACTGAATATGAAGCATCGACGCTGCGTGGCAATCTAGGCCTACCGATCCCTAGCAGCCGATACCAAGCGGACGAGGGTGAGCAGGCGGCTTAATTAGATTAGATTTTATTCAAATAAACAGGGCAATACCGAAGGTATTGCCCCGTCAGATTGATGAGAAACCCCACGCGCGAAGCGCGGCTCCCCTCAAGGAGGGGATGGGAGGGGTGGGAATAGAACATTAAGGCGGCAGATTGAAATCCTTATTTCCTAGGCTCGGCTTGGCCGAGACTTGCAGCCTATTGGTCAGCTACTTTTCAGCAGCCTGGCAGGGCAATCCCGAAAGGTATTGCCCTGTGGTTATTGATAATTATGATTTTGAAGGATATACGGCAAGGGGGTATTTTAGCGATAGCCCTTGGCGCTTTGCCCGCAGTCGGCAATCAGCGTCTGCGCGGTGAGGCAAGTTAGGCTCTCGCTTAGCGCAAACAATACCTGGGCAATTTCATCCGCGGTGGCCAGGCGGTTCAGCAAGCTTCCCGCTTTTAACGCGCTAAAATCTTTGGGCTCGCTCAGCGCCAGCGGCGTGAGCACCGTGCCCGGGGCTACCGAGTTCACGCGGATGTCCTCCGGGCCGAGCTCAAGCGCCAGGCTCTGGGTGAGGCCACTTAAGCCCGCTTTGGCCGCGCTATAGGCCACCCTGCCATAGGCTTTTAGCCCGTTAATTGACGACACAAAGGTGATCGCGCGATTTGGGTGCGTCGAAGCCCGCAGTAGGGGTAGTAGCTGCTGTACCAATAACAGCTGGCTGCCCAGATTCAGATCCAGCGAATCGAGTAGCTTATCGGCCGGAATCTCGGCAAGCGGCAGAAATTCCTCGGGCAGGGCCCGCCCCGCCAGAGTGATCAGATGGCTGATTGCACCGTAACGCCGCGTTAAATCCAGCACCAGACTGGCAATGCTGGCCTGATTCTGAATGTCGCAAGCGATAAACTCGACCGCCCCTGCGTAGCGCTGCTGCAGCAAGCGGCCCTGTTCAGGGTCGCGATCAACGATGACCACTTGATAATGCTGGCGCACAAATAGCTGCACTGTGGCGCTGCCGATACCGCCGGCGCCACCGACAATCACGATGGTTTTTTTCATGTTTTTCCTTGTGGTTCAGGCGCTGTGCTGAGGGTTTGGCGCTGATAGAGGCCGGGAAACCAGCGGATCCACAGTCCAGCCACGACCAAAGTACCCAGACCGCCCAATACGACCGCTGCTTGCGGGCCAAACCAATGGGCGGTGAGGCCGGATTCGAATTCGCCCAGCTGATTGGATGCACCGATAAAGAGCCCATTAATGGCACTGACCCGCCCGCGCATGTCATCCGGCGTTTCTAGCTGCACTAGCGCGCCGCGAACCACCATGCTGATCATATCTGCGGCCCCCAAGATCACCAGCGCCAACAAGGAAAGCCACAGCGAGGAGGAGAGCCCAAACACGATCGTGGCCAGACCAAACAGGATCACGGCGGCAAACATCAGCTGGCCCACGCGGCGACGTAAGGGGTAATACGCCAGCACAATCGACATACCGATGGCCCCCACTGCCGGTGCCGAGCGCAGCAAGCCCAGGCCCCAGGGGCCGGTGCGCAAGATATCGCTGGCAAACACCGGTAATAAAGCGGTAGCGCCACCCAGTAGCACCGCAAACAAATCGAGCGAGATTGCCCCGAGTAAATCGCGGCGGGCGCGAATGTAATGCAGCCCCGCGAGCAGATTTTCCCAGCCTTTGACGCTTTGCCGCTCGCTGCGTGGCGGTTTCTTGATCACAAAGATCAGGGCACAGCCCAAAGCCATGCAGAGGCCACTCAGCGCATAGGTCGCGGCCGGATCGGCGGCGAAAAGTAAGCCCCCTGCCGCCGGCGCGACAATGGTGGCGGCTTGCATGGCCGATGCTGAAGCCGCGATCGCGGCAGGCAACAGGGATGGCGGTACCACATTCGGCAGTAAGGCCTGCATGGCTGGCATTTCAAAAGCCCTTGCCGTGCCCAGCCAGAAGGCCAGCCCGAACAAAAGCTCGCGGCTTAAACCGCCATGGAGCGTCAGCGCACACAGCAGCAAGGCCGCCAGCGCTTGTGCGGCTTTCGTCGTGGCCGCAATTAGCCGCCGATCATAACGGTCGGCCACTTGGCCAATTTGTAGCAGGAATAGAATCCGCGGGGCAAATTCAAGTAAGCCGACCAGCCCCAAATCGAGGGCGCTGCCGGTCAGGCTATACATCTGCCAGGCTGTGGCCACAGCCAGAATCTGAAAGGCCGCCGCAGTTAAGGTGCGGGAGAGCCAAAATGCTTGAAACGGACGATGGTGGCGCAGTGAGGGCAGTTCAGTGGGCATGGCAGGTATCGGTGAGCCCCCCTGGTGGCCCAGGGGGGAGGGATTACGGCGCAGGGTTGCTGATTTGCGCCTGAATAGCATCAATCGCAGCGATCACCTCAGGGCTGAGGGTCACGCGAATACTACCGATGTTTTCGGCTAGCTGTTCAAGATTGGTGGCCCCGATCAAATTACTGCTAACAAAAGGCCTGCTATTGACGAAGGCCAGTGCCAGTTGAGCTGGGCTCAGGCCATGCGCTTGTGCCAAGGCCACGTATTGCTCGGTAGCAGCTTGCGCTTGTGGATTGTTGTAGCGGCTAAAACGCTCATACAGGGCCAGGCGGGAACCTGCCGGCCGCGCGCCATGCAGGTATTTGCCACTTAACACGCCAAAACCGAGTGGCGAATATGCCAGCAGGCCGACTTGTTCACGGTGGCTAAATTCCGCTAGGCCGATTTCAAAGGTGCGGTTGAGTAAGCTGTAGGGGTTCTGGATGCTGGCGATGCGTGGCAAGCCCAGTTGGTCATGAGCCGCTAGAAAGCGCGACACGCCCCACGGCGTTTCATTCGACACCCCGATATGCCGCACTTTACCGGCTTTAACAAAATCAGCTAGCACCGACAGCGTTTCTTCAATGCTCACCGTGTATTCATCGTCGATCCATGGGTAGGCCAAACGGCCAAAAGTATTGGTGCTGCGGTCGGGCCAATGCAGCTGGTATAGATCGATGTAATCGGTTTGCAGCCGGGCCAGGCTGGCATCCAGTGCCGCAGTCAGGCTTTCGCGGGTGAAATGGGTTTGGCCATTGCGCAGGTGATTGGGCTGATGCGCCTGGCGAACTGGCCCGGCGGCCTTGGTGGCCAGCACTACTTCATGGCGGCGGCCGGTTTTTTTAAACCAGCTACCGATATAGCTTTCGGTGCGGCCCTGGGTTTCCGGCTTGGGCGGCACCGGATACATTTCGGCTGCATCGAGCAGATTAACGCCTTCAGCCAGTGCAAAATCAATCTGTTCATGGGCCTGAGCTTCGGTATTTTGTTCGCCCCAGGTCATGGTGCCCAGGCCAATCACGCTGACATCCAGTGTGGTACGGCCTAATTTACGATATTCCATGCTATTTCTCGTCCAGTCGTCGTGGTGGTGGTGGGATGGTGCGGGTCGTTCAGCAAACCATGCCTTTTGAGCAAGGTGCGCAACACATTACGGGTGAGCCCTAGAAGTTCGGCGGTACGCACCTGGTTGTAGCGGGTGTATTCGTACGCAGAACGAACCAGTAGATCTTCGACTTGCTCAAAGAGCTCAGGCTGCTCAGCCTGAAATAATTTATGCAGTTGCTGGCGAATAATTTGCAGCGGGTCGCCACTGCCTGCGGTTTCCTGCCCATGGCTGGTGATGGCGTTGAGCTTGAGGTGTTCGGGGCGGATTTCACGGCCGCTGGAGACCAGCAGCGCGTAATGCATCACATTTTCCAGCTCGCGAATATTGCCTGGCCAGCTGTAGCTTTGTAACGCCTGCACGCTGCCGGGGGTGAGGGCGGGTGCGCCATAACCCAGCTTGTGGGCATAAATGCCCAAAAAGTGCTCGGCCAGCGGCTGAATATCGGCCCGGCGCTGGCGCAAGGCTGGAATATTGATACTCACCACATTAAGCCGATAGAGTAAATCCTGGCGGAAATGCCCGGCATTCACTGCCTGCGCCAAGTCCACATTGGTGGCCGCAACCAGTCGTACATTAATGGGGGTGGGCTTGCGGGCGCCAACCCGTACCACCTCGCGCTCCTGAATCACGCGCAATAGCTTCACCTGCAAAGCCAGCGGCAAATCGCCAATTTCATCCAGAAACAGGGTGCCCCCATTGGCCGCCTCGAACCAGCCGGTTTTGCTGCCTACCGCGCCGGTATAGGCACCCGCTTCATGCCCGAATAGCTCGGCTTCGGCCAAGGTTTCGCTAATTGCGCCGCAATTCACCGCGACAAATGGGCCTCTCCTGCCACTGATCCGGTGCACATGGCGGGCGACCAGTTCTTTACCCGTACCGGTTTCACCGTGGATGAGAATCGGCGCTTCAGATGGCGCAACCCGCTCTACTTCATGCAGTAATTGCTGGGATTCCGGGTCGGCAAATACCAAGGCTTTGGCCCGAATGCTGAGCGGACTTTGTTCCTGATCGGGAAAGGTCAGCACGGTCGTCGAGTTATCGGGCATGGCGTTCTCCTGGTGGTGGCTTATGGGTATATTCATCAAGACACTGCAGAATAATGGCTTGATGAATATACGCTGGGCAGGTATGCCCAGCGCAAGTGCTTACAATGTGGCAATCGACACTTCGGTTGATTTCACAAAAGCAATCACTTCACGGCCCGGTTTCAGATCCAGCTCTTTGAGTGAGCGGGTGGTGATGACCGAAGTGACCACACCTGATGGGGTGAGTACATCCACTTCTGATAACACTGGCCCTTCGATGATCTCTTTGATGGTGCCGCGAAATTGGTTACGTACGTTGATTGATTTGATGCTCATGGTATTGCTCCTCAGGAAAGGTAAAGAAAGTGGCTACGAAACATTAATGAATCAGATACTGATGCTGGCCTGCTGGATGCGAGCGGCCAGCTGGGCCGGGTCGAGCTGGACCCGACCAGGATTACTCAAGTGCGCCAGGAAATGGCCGATAGCCAAGGCGAGGCGCTCGTCGATTTCTGGGGCGATTTGGTAGCCAGTCGGCTCTTGGCTCGTAAAATCCTTGTCGGTGGCGTAAACCCCGCCGACAATATGGCGGGCTTTCAGTGCCGATAGCACCGGCTGCAAGGCGTATTCCACCGCCAACAGATGCCCGGGGCTGCCCCCGGTGGCCAAAGCCAGCGCCGCTTTGCCTTCGAGTGCCCGCTCAGGCAGCAGATCAAGAATGGCTTTGATCACGCCGCTGTACGCCGCTTTGTACACGGGCGTGCTGATAATCAAGCCATCGCTGTCGGCAATGACGGCTTTAAATTCGCTAATGGCCGGACTATTCCAGCGGGCGTTAATCAGATCTTCGGCTGGAAAGTCATGCACGCCGTACTGAATAACCTTTACCCCTTGACTGCGCAGCAGTTTGGCGGCGCGCTGCAATAAGGCGGTGGATTTCGAGGGCTGGCTCGGGCTGCCTGCCAGCAAGACTACAGTGGACATATACTCTCCAAGCGTTGTTGTTCTGTATGGCTTGAGAGCGACTATACGGCCGGCTGTATATTTCTAAAAATAATTAATAAATATTCTCATAGATCAAATTGGAATATGCATGCGCGCTGTTGCCTGCGCAGCAGATTGCACCAGAGTCTGCGTGCTTCGCAGCATCGTGAGCATTGGATATTTGTCTTTGGTTATATAAAAATCACAAAATATTATTTATTGGAATATCAAAACTAGGGGAAGATGCAGTCAGCAGCGATTCACGTCTGCCGCGGCAGTGGGCAAACATCTCAGGCCGTGACTGAACACCTTCGGGAGAGACCCTACGATGAAAAAAACGATTGCTTTAGCTGTATCCCTCGCCTTGTTCTCTGGCGCAGTCTGGGCCGACAAGCTCGATGAGATTAAAAAAGCCGGTGTCTTGCGTGTGGCCGCATTTGATAGCAACCCACCGTTTGGTTTTGTTGACCCGCAAACTCGCCAGCCGGCTGGTTTGGATGTCGATGTGGCGCAAGCCTTGGCGAAAAAGCTCGGTGTGAAGCTCGAACTGCAAGCCACTAACCCGGCCAATCGAATTCCACTGTTGACCGCCAATAAAGTCGATCTGGTGGCCGCAAATTTCACCATCACCGAAGAGCGGCGCAAACAGGTGGAATTTAGCGTGCCGTACTTTGCCACCGGCCAAAAGTTTATTGCCAAAAAAGGGGTGCTGAAAAAGCCCGACGACATCAAAGCCTTGCGTGTCGGCGTGGATAAGGGCACGACGCAGGAAGCGCTGCTGCGCGAGAAATACCCGCAAACACCGGTGGTGGCCTACGATGACACCCCGCTGGCGTTTACCGCCTTGCGCAACGGCAATGTGCAGGCGATTACGCAGGATGACGCCAAGCTGCTGGCGCTGCTGGCCAATGCCCCCGATAAAGCCAAATACGAAATTTCCCCTTTTGCCCTCACGCGTGAATATCAGGGAATTGGCCTGCCGCGCGGCGAAGAGCGTTTGGCGAAATTTGTGAACGCCACTTTGCAAGAGCTGGAAAAAACCGGTCAGGCCAAACAGATTTATGACCGCTGGTTTGGCCCCAAAACCAAAGCACCATTGCCACGCGACTTCAAAATCGGCGACCCAACCTAAGCCTGCAAGCTCAGCGCTGGGGCGGCTAATCAAGGCCCGCACCCTGTCATCCGCCCCTGTGCCAAGTGCAGCGCACAAGGCGTAGCAGGGCGGGTGAAGCGGGGAGCGGATGCCTGCAGCCCCCGCGATCTGCCGACCGGCCAGACTCGATCAGTCTGGCCGGTTTATTTTCACCACGGGCGATTCGCCTGTATTGGGGAGAAAGTGATGCCAGCATGGCTTGGACAAGGATTATTGGGCAGTGAGCAGCTAGGCTGGCTCTTGCAGGGGCTGGTGCTGACCATCACGCTGTCTGCGGCGGTCATTCTGACTGGATTAATCTTGGGGGTACTGCTGGGTATAGCGCGGCAGCAAGGGCATTGGCCCTGGCTGGCGCTGCCGCATAATGCGCTGCGCAATACGCCGCTTTTGGTACAAGTGCTGTTTTGGTATTTCGCGGTGGGCGGGATGCTGCCGGAGGCCGCGAAAATTTGGCTCAATACCCCCCATGTGCTCTGGCAATGGCAGGACTTAAGTCTGGGTTGGCCCTCATTTGAGTTTTTGGCCGCGTGGTGGTCATTAAGCTTATATGCCATGGCCTATATGGCCGAAGATGTGCGCTCGGGGCTCAATGCCGTGCCCCGTGGTCAATGGGAGGCGGCACAAGCCCATGGCCTGCGACCTTGGCAGGTCTTACGCTGGATCATTTTGCCGCAAGCCTGGCAGATTGCCCGTATCCCGCTTCTTGGGCAGGGCCTGAACACCATCAAAAATACCTCACTGACCATGGCGATTGGGGTGATGGAATTATCCTATCGATCGCGTCAGGTGGATGCCCAGACTTTGCTCACGTTTCAGGCCTTTGCGGTGGCCACGCTGCTGTATGTGCTGTTGAATCTACTGACACAGCGCTGGGCCCAGCCCCGACTGGAGGCGAAGCAATGAATTGGCCGGTGATTACCGATAATTGGCTGTTTTTTCTGATTGGCGCCTGGCCGCAAGGCCCTTTGGGAGGGCTGGTGCAAACCTCTTTGCTGGCCTTGGGGGGCGGGGCGCTGGCCACCGTTCTGGGGCTGGCCGGTGGTTTGGCACTGTGGGCCGGCTGGGGTGGGGCGCTGTTGCGCTGGGGCTGTGAATTTTTGCGCGCCATCCCGGTGTTGCTGCTGATGTTCTGGTGCTATTTTTTGTTGCCGATTGTGTTTGGCCTGGATGTGCCCGGCACCTGGACCGTGATCGTGGCGCTGGGCTTGGTCTCGGGCGCCTATCTGGCCTATGCCGTCCAAGCGGGCTTGCATGCCGTGCCGCGCGGGCAGTGGGAAGCCGCGCAGGCGAGCGGGATGCGCCGCGGGCAAATCTTGCGCTGGATTGTGCTGCCGCAGGCGCTGCGCATTATTCGCCCCTCGTGGCTTAATCAATGGGTCACCTTAGTTAAAGATACCTCGCTGGCGTATATCGTCGGCGTGGCTGACTTTACCTTTGTGGCCAATCAGGTCAATAGCCGTGAGCAGGTGTACGCTTTAGAGATTTTTCTATTTATTGGTCTGGTGTATTGGGCTTTGTGCGCCAGCTTGCAATGGTGCGGCGAACGCTACGGGCGGATTGCTGCACGTGATTAAGGAATAAACCTATGTATATTGCTACACAGCTTGCCAGAGCTGGCTTGCAGACCGATACCCATAGTGGTGCTATCAGCACACCCATCTATCAAACCGCGACCTTTGCGCATCCGGCTCTAGGCCAGAGTACAGGGTTTGATTACAGCCGCTCGGGCAATCCAACCCGGCAGGCACTGGAGCACACCATCGCTGAGCTGGAAGGGGGTAGCCATGGCTTTGCTTTTGCCAGCGGTTTGGCCGCCTTGTCGACCGTGCTGGCGCTGTTTTCGGCCGGCGATCATCTGGTGGTGAGTGCGGGCTGTTATGGCGGCACCTATCGCTTGCTCGATCAGGTGTTTGCCCGTTTTGGCTTACAGATTAGCTATGTACCCCTGCATGACGCGGCGGCATTCGCTGCGGCCATCCAGCCCAATACCAAGGCGATTTTGCTGGAGTCTTTATCGAATCCCTGTCTGGATGCGCCCGATTTTGCCACCATCAGCGCGCTGGCCCAACAGCAGCAATTGCGGTTGATCGTGGATAACACGCTGCTGAGCCCGCTCTGGTTTCAGCCCTTATGCTATGGGGCTGATATTGTGTTGCACTCGGCATCCAAAAGCCTGAGTGGGCATAACGACACCATTGCCGGGGTGGTGGCCGTGCGCGATGCCGCCTTGGCGGCTGAGTTGGGCTATTTGCAAAATGCCATCGGTGCAACGCTGGGGCCACAAGATGCCTGGCTAGTCGTCCGTGGCCTTAAAACCCTGGCTTTGCGCCTGGCGCAGCAGGAGAGCAATGCGCTCGCTCTGGCGCAATGGTTAGCCCAGCAGCCCCAGGTGAGCCAGCTGCGCTACCCAGGCTTGGCCGGTGACCCGGCCCATCGGGCCATTACCCAGTTCGCCAGCGGGTTTGGTTCGCTGATCAGTTTTAGTTTGCCCGATGAAGCGGCTGTTCGCCGCTTGATAGAACGTTTGCAGTGGATCAGTTTTGCCGAGAGTCTGGGCGGGGTGGAGAGCCTGATTACCGTACCAGCGCTCCAAACGCACGCCAATCTGAGCCCGGCAGAGCGACAAACGCTGGGGGTCGGCGATCACTTGGTGCGCTTATCGGTAGGGATTGAGGATACGCGCGATTTGCTGGCGGATTTGGCGCAGGCGCTGGCCTGAACTGGACTGGACTGAAGAGGGCTAGCGCCAGTCGGCGAAAATTTGCCACGCTAACCGGATGAGCAGTCCGCTCGCCAAAGCGATAAATAAATAGCGGATTAAGCGATTGCCAAAGCGCAGTACCAGCCGGGTGCCCACCCAGCTGCCGAGCAAATTGGCCACGGCCAGCGGGAGGGCTAAGCCCCACAAGACCGCTTGCTGCGGTACGAAAATCAGTAAGGCCGCCGCATTGGTGCTTAGATTCACCACTTTGGCTATCGCCGCCGCCCGCAAAAATTGCTGCCCTTCATAACGCACCAGCCAGAACAGCAAGAAGGCCCCGGTGCCCGGCCCAAAGAAACCATCGTAAAAGCCAATTCCAATGCCAAAAAGCAGCCCCGCAGCCATCGGCCTTGGGGTGGCTAGGGTTTGGTCACGCTGGCCCAGCTCGGGTTTGCGCAAGGTATAGAGCAAAATCGCCAGCAGCAGCACCGCCACGACGGGGCGCAATAGTGCCGCAGGGAATAAGCCGATCGAATGTGCCCCCAGCAAACTTCCCAACGCCGCCGTGCTGGCCAGCAGCAGGGTGCGCTGCAGTGGCACCTTTACTTGCCGCAGGTATTGCCGGGTAGCGAGCAAAGTGCCCCAAATCGCGGTCATTTTATTGGTGCCTAAGAGATGCAGTGGTAGCTCTTTGGGTAGGGCGGTGAACAAGGCTGGCAATAAAATCAGGCCGCCACCCCCAATGGCCGCATCTATTAAGCCGGCCAGAAAAGAGAGCGGGATCAGCTGGCTGGCCAGTGTCAAACTTAAGCTCATTTTTATTTCTTATGGTTATATTGAAATGAATATATATTCTTAATGTTTTTATTTGGGCTCGGCGATAATGCCGGCAACTGACGAAATACATGCGCTTAGCGCAAAGGAATGGCTCAATGTCGCTGACAGAGTCTTTCATGGGCTTGGGGGCTGACAAAACTGGCCCTCAACGCCCGGCCGCAGACGGTGACCCCGCGGCAACGCTCAGCCACAGCGTGCCGGCGCTGGATGATTATGCGCCGCTAACCCGCCGGCAAGTCAATGCGCTGCTGTCGTTTACCCAGCAAGATGTGCTCTTGCCTCATCAAATCGCCAAACTTAGTTATCGCAAATTATTGGCCGTGCCGGGTTTGGGTGATAAAGGCATTGCCTTGGTGCGCGCATGGCTGCAGCGGCACCAATTACCGGTGAACCATATTCCGCTCGAAAAACCACGATTGCGCCGTGTTAGCCGGCAACTGGATCAGGCCTATCGACTGCTGCATGAGCATGGCTATCAGATTCTGGGCCCCGATGTGGATGACTATGTGATCTAGCCGCCAAGGCGGTTAGATCAGTAGCACTTCTGGTTGCATTTCTGGCAGCGCACTTTGCTGATGGTCCAGATCATCAAATCACCCTTCCCAAACCTCCTTACCAGTACTAACAGCCCGAACCGGGCGGGCTGTTAGTGCATGGGCGAGGATTGACTTACCGCCGCTTTAGGCCTGTTCAAAGGCCAAGCTCTGCTGCACGCTCGGGCGCTGGGTAAACTGCGTGTAGGCGCGCTGCAGCCCCGGATATTGGCTGAGCAAATCGTTAAAGCGACTGATCCAGCCTAAGAACACCCCCAGATAGGCATCGGCAATCGTGAAGCGCTGGCCGACCAGATACGGGCCATCTTGCAGCTGTTTTTCCAGATGCTGCAAGGCGTTTTCGATCTGGGTGCGCGCCTGCGCCTTGATGGCTGGATGCTGTTCGCTATCCGCTAAATAGCGCTCGGGGCGGTTGAAGGGGCGGAACGCCCCCACATGCAACTCGCTACTGAGATAACCGATCCACGATTGAATCTTGGCTCTTTCGCTACTGCCAACCGGGGCGAAGAGCTGATGGTCACTGGTTTGATCGGCCAGAAAGGGCAGGATGGCGCTGTTTTCGGTAATCACTTCACCATTATCCAGCTGCAAGGCGGGTACGCGACCGAGCGGATTGATGTGGTGAATTGGTGAATCCGGTGTGCGCAACGGCACTTTGACGATCTCGATCGGTAGTTGCAGTTCTCGTGCCACCACATGAGTGCCAAATGAGCAAGCGCCAGCGGCAATGAATAATTTAGGCATGTCAGTCTTCCTTGGTTTAGGGTTTGATGGCTACGGCAAAATGCAGATAACGGTGCAGGCGTACGCCGCTAAGCTGCTGGCGTGTGCTGAGCTCGGTGCGTAATTCACGCAGGATTTCGCTGCGGATATCCGGCAGGAACTCACTGAGGAAATTGCCAAACGAGCTGGCATTACTGAAATCAATCACTGCCTCGGCATTGGGGAATAGATCCGCAAAACGGCGCAGCAGAATTTCTTCGATGATGAAGCCGGCCCCTTCCAGCTGACTGGCGAGCTGAGCATGGCTAACCCGGAAAGGCGTACTCCCCACTTCGGCATTGCGGCGCAAATTGAGCTTGGCCACACTGCGCTGAACCAATTGCTGGATATCGTGCGGCCTTTCGCGCGAAGCCGTGCTGATGGCAATCCGGCCCCCGGGTTTGAGTACGCGAAAGGCTTCGGCCAGGGCTTGATCTTTATCTGGCAGCCAGTGATAGACGCTATTGAGGAGCACGGCATCAAATTGGGCATCGGCAAACTGGCGCAGATTTTCTGCCCGACCCACGCTGAAATCTAAATGCGCGAGCTGCAGGCTACTGGCCCGCTGGCGGGCAATGTCGATGCGTAAAGGCAGCGGGTCGATCCCCACGACCTGGCCATGGCGGTGGATATAGCGCTGCGCCGCGAGGGCGGCGAGGCGCCCGGTGCCGGTGCCAATATCGAGTAGGCGGGCATCGGGTTTCAGTTGCAAGGCCGCCAGCAAATGCTGGCCATGCTCATATTGCAGATCACTGATCTGATCATACTGCTCAGCCAGCTGCTGGGTATCAAGCTGTAGGTTAGACATTCCGTGGCCTCTCAAAGTAAAGGGGGGGTGGGTATGTTTTCAAGTACGCCAGTTTCGGCCACATAGTCGCGCCAGTCGGTCAGCAACTGGTTCAAGATATCGGGCCGGGCCTCGGCAAGGTCATACAGTTCGGCTTTATCGGTGCTCAGATCGTAGAGTTGCCAGCGCGAAGGCCCGTGCGGCTCGGGAATAAACACGGCCTTCCAGTCACCACGGCGAATGGCTTTGCGCCCGAAGAGTTCCCAGCCTGTGACCTGATTGTGCGGGTGAATATGATCCTGCTCGCCTTGCAGATAGGCTTGCAGCGAGCGCCCGCGCAGCGGCAGCACGTCACGGCCATGAAAGACGGGATGTGGGTGGTTCACGCCTGCGAGTGACAGCAAGGTCGGCGTGATGTCCATCACGGTGGCAAAACGGTGAGAGATTTCGCCTTGCCGTGCCAGTGGCGGATAATGCAGCAGTGCCGGTACACGGATGCCACCCTCAGTGGTAAAGGCCTTGTACAGGCGAGCAGGTGCCGTACCGGCTTGTGCCCAGCGTGGGCCATACCAGACATACGAATTACCGCGGCCGATATTTTCAAGGCTGTTGTCGTAATAGTCGGCGATGACTTGGGCCAGATTGGGGCCAAACGCTGGTAGTGCTTCCAGCAGTGCACCTTCGGCGCCGTTATCCGACAAAAAGAGAACAACGGTATTGTCAAACTGCCCTGTGGCTTTGAGCTGGGCAATCACGCGGCCAATATTCCAGTCCATCCGTTCAACCATCGCGGCATACACGGCCATGGTGCGTGCCGAAATCGCACGCTCTTCTTGGCTTAAGGCTTCCCATTCGGCATTGCTGGCCACTACCGGATGCGCTTCAACGCCCGCATCGACTAAGCCCAGCGCTTTGAGTCGGCTCAGCCGCTCCTGTCGCAAGGCCTCAGGGCCCGCATGGTAGTAATCGGCATATTTGGCGATCAGCTCATCAGGCGCTTGCAGGGGCCAGTGTGGGGCCGAGTAGGGCAGATAGGCGAAAAACGGGCGCTCGTCGGGGGCTTCGGAGAAATACTGCAGCAGTTTGTCAGTGAAGTAATCGCTGGAATAATAATCATCGGGCAGCGTGTCGACAAAAGCGCCGTCTTCGGCATATAAGCCGCGGGTGCTTTTCAAGAGGCGCGGAATCTCTTCCTCGCCTATCGGCGCCTCAAACCCATAATGATTCGCCGCCCCTGGCAGCAGCGCAAACGAGCGCTCAAACCCGCGTGCCGCTGGGGTGCGATCCAGCGTTTTTCCTAGATGCCATTTGCCTGACATGATGGTGTAGTAACCGGCATCGTGCAAAATTTGCGGCAAGGGCGCAATGCGGTCATTTAAATAGCCTTCATAGCCAGGCTGGCCCGCATGGGCGGGCGTGAGGATCTCGGCGAAAGTACCCAGGCCTGCCAGATGATGATCGGTGCCACTCAGGATCATCGCCCGGGTGGGCGAGCATGCCGAGGCGGCATGAAAATCGGTAAAGCGCACGCCGGTCAGCGCCAAGGCATCCAGATTCGGGGTGCTAATTTCGCTGCCGAAAGCCCCCAGATCCGAAAAGCCCAGGTCATCGGCCACAATCAGTAAAAAGTTCGGTTGTTGAGCCATGCCGTATCACCACGCAAACAGATAGTCTTTAAAGCCGAAGCCTTCCGCTGCGGGCTGCAGGGCGGTGTCATGCTCATGGCCAAATTCGCTGAGTACATCGTCTTTAATGGCGGCCAGCCGCAAATCGGCGCGCTGGCGCGGATGCGGGACATCCACCTCGACCGTGCGTTTAATCCGGCCCGGACGCGGCTCCATGATCACCACCCGATCGCCGAGCAGGACTGCTTCTTCGACGTCATGCGTCACCAAAATCATGGTGATGCCTTCGGTTTGCCAAATGCGTTGCAATTCGTTTTGCAGATTGGCGCGGGTCAAGGCATCCAGCGCGCCAAATGGCTCATCCAAGAGCAGGATTTCCGGGCGATTCACCAGCCCGCGGGCGATGGCCACCCGTTGGCTCATTCCGCCCGAAAGTTGATACGGGTAGGCTTTCTCAAAGCCTTTCAGGCCCACCAATTCCAGATGTTCGGCAATGGTTTTCGCCCGTTCATTGCTGCTGAGCGTTGAGTTTTCCAAAGCCAGGCCGACGTTTTGCTCGACCGTGAGCCAAGGAAAGAGCCGGTGCTCTTGAAATACAATTCCGCGCTTGAGGCTGGTGCCCTTGATGCGGGCGCCATCGAGCAAAATATCGCCCTGATAATCATCATCTAGACCGATCGCCAGACGCAGCAGGGTCGATTTGCCGCAACCGGAGCTACCCACAATGCTGACAAATTCACCGGGTTTGATGTGCAGATTAATACCATCCAGCACGTCCAGCGTTTCGCCTTTCACGTGATATTGTTTTTTGACGTTTTTAAAATCGAGGGTGCCCAAGGCGCTCATGAGGTTATTCCTTATTCAATGCAAAGTTTCAAAGCCAATGCGGATTCAGCAAGGGGCGTACGGCGCCAATCAGGCGGTACGGTTACGCCAGCCCAGCAGGTGTTTTTCTAATTTGAAGGCCAGTTGATTGACGATGGCGCCCACTACGCCGACCACCACCACACCAAACAGCACCGAGCCCATATTGAAATGCTCGCGACCATCAATCATCGAGTTGGCAATGCCGTGGCCGGATTTGAGGAAATACTCGGCGCCAATCGTGGCCAGCCAGCTATAAATCAGCGCCAGTTGGATGCCGGTAATGATCTGCGGCGAAGCTGACGGCAAAATCACTTTGCGAAACAGCTGCCAGCGGCTGAATTCAAACACCCGCGCCACCTCAACATGATCGCGATGCACGCTGCGGATACCTTCGTAGGTATTGATCGTGGTGGGGTAAAAGGCCGCAATCGCGATGAAAATGATCTTGGCCGGCTCGCCCATGCCAAACCACACCGAAATCAGGGGAATCCAGGCAAAAATGGCAATCGACTTGATGGTGTTAAAGCTCGGGCTGATCAGGCGATCGGCCCAGCGAGATACACCCAGCAAACTACCCAAAATCAGCCCGGCAGTGCCCCCCACCACAAAGCCACCCAGATTGCGGGATACGCTATGGACCAGATCAAGGGCAAATGCCCCGCTGCTGATCTGGCCATAGCCTTCTTTCCAGACTTCATACGGTGAAGCCAGAATCGCGCTGTTGGCCAAGTTAAATTTACTGATCAAATACCAAGCCAGGATCAGCCCCAACGGCAGGACGAGCCCGCGAAAATCACGCTGGCCCAGCGCCTGTAAACGGGTTTTAAATGCAGACATCACACACCTCACTCAAACTTAAAACGCAACGCGACGCCATTTCAGGAAATGGGTTTCCAGCCATTGCAGCGACTGGTCGATTAACAAACCCACTGCGCCAATGATCACCACCGTGGCCAGCACCAGATCCAGCTGGAACAACTGCCGGCCCCAGACCATCAAAAAGCCAATGCCTTCACTTGAGGCCAGGAGCTCAACAGTCACCAGGGCCAGCCAGGCATGGGTGAGGCCATAGCGAATACCGGTAAACAGCGAGGGCAAGGCAGCCGGGATTACCACCTTGGCCAGTAATTGGCGGGTGTTAAAGCGATAGACCTTGGCCACCTCGGCAAATTGGGGCGGGATATTGCGGATACCTTGCAAGGTATTGACCGTGACCGGCACCAAGGCCGCTTTGGCAATCACCAAAATCTTCATCGATTCACCAATGCCCACCACCATAATCAGTAGCGGAATCCAGCCCAGCGCCGGAATCTGGCTCAGGGCTTTAAAGGTGGGAAATAAATACGCTTCCACCGTTTTCGATAGCCCCATCAAGGCGCCTAGCAGCAAGCCCACCACTGTACCCACCCCAAAGCCATAGGCCACGCGCTCGACACTGATTTGCAAATTGCTGGTCAGATCGCCGCTTTGCCACAGCTCGGTCAGGGTTTGCCACACCAAAGAGGGCGGTGGCAGGATTTGCGGGGAGACCCATTCGTGAGCGCTGGTGATTTGCCATAAGCCCAGAACGAGCAGCGGCAAGACCAATGCCCACAAAATTTGCTGCAGTTTTTGCCCCGTTTTTTGTCGCCACTGGCTCGGGCGTTTGGCGGATACCTCGGCGGGTATATCGCTCTGATTTAATGTAATCGCTGTGCTCATTGCGATACTCCTTGATAATTAAGTTCGTGCTCCGTCTCTGTGCTGGCTGCAGGGCGCAAACTAAACCCCGCCGCCAGCACAAAACAGCCGGCAAAAAACAAAAACAACCATTGCAGATGAATCAGCTGGCCAAATAGCCCGCCAATCACCGTGCCGCTAAAACCACCCAATGGGCCGATCAGGGCCATTAATCCGGCCACCTGGCCTTGCCCCAGATCCTCACCCAGCTGGGCTACCCGGGTCATATTCGCTGCCTGCAACCAGCCCAGAGCCAGCCCAAGCAGCAAGCCGCCCACCCACAGCGCAGCGCCCCAGGGGGCGAGGCCCAGCAGACATAAACTCAGCGCGCCGCCGGTAAAGCCCAGCCGATACACGGCCCGCCGTCCCAGCTTTTGCGCTACGCCACCCAGCAGCATCAGCGCCAAGATAAAACTCAAGCCCTGACTGGTGATCAGGCTGGCGGCGGCACTGGCCGATAGGCCAAAATCACGGACCGCAATCGCGACGATGAAGGCGGTGTAAAACATCATGCTGCTGTTCACCAACACCTCAATCGCGCCACATTGCTGCAAGGCGCGATGCCGGCGCAGCAG
The DNA here is from genome assembly GCF_000429785.1 of Chitinibacter tainanensis DSM 15459. Taxonomy (GTDB): domain Bacteria; phylum Pseudomonadota; class Gammaproteobacteria; order Burkholderiales; family Chitinibacteraceae; genus Chitinibacter; species Chitinibacter tainanensis. The sequence continues at coordinate 210,844 of NZ_AUCN01000018.1, read as the reverse complement.
GCCAAATTGGCTGCGCACCCTTGGCCAGATGGCACCACCTGGGTGGCTGACGGCTTTGGGTTGATAAATACGCAGCACCCGTGGCGCGATCAGCAAAGTGAGGACAAAGCTGATGCCAATCAGCTGATACACCCAGCCAAAGGGCAAAGCAGCAATCAAGGCGGTGGCAATAGCGGGCCCCAGTAAAAACATGCCGATCATGTGGCAGCCACGAAACCAGCCGGCTTTGGTTTCACCGACCTGATTCAGTTGCTGCATAAACACGGCATTCAGGGCAATAAAACGGCAGGGCATGCAAAAGCTCACCAGCGCCGTGCACAGCAGCAAAAACCACGCTTCGCCAATACTGGGCGTCAGGCAATACAGCAGGGCCGCAATCAAGGTGCCGCTGAAATACATCTTCATGGCACCCACCTGATCCAGCAGCAAACCGACCGGGATACTCATAAACAGCATGCCCACCATCTGCGCCGCGCTGATCAGGCCGATCTCGGCATTGCTGGCGTGCAGATGCAAGGCATAGAGCGCAGTGCTCACCTTGGCAATCCCCACCCCGACCCCAGCCAGTAAAGACAGCGCCACGAAATTCAGCAGAAACCAGCGGGCCGAAACCGCTGGCACCGCGGCGGTCTGCTCGGTGCCAGCTGTCATTACTTACCGCCTTTGGGGTTGCCCTTGGCGTCGTAAGCAGTCCAGAAGTTCTCCAGTTTTTGCTCTTTCAGGGCCTGATTCAGGTATTTGGGCTCAAACCACTGATTGACGTCGAAATCCTTGCGAATCAGCTTGAATTTCAATGAGGCCTGTACGGCATCTCTGTAGTGGTTGTAGAAAAACTCATCCAGCAGCGGGCTAGAGCGACGTTTGAGGTCAGCACCGCCGTTGTAGTCTTTTTTCCAAGATGAATATGGCGTGCCTGATTTCGCCCATTCTTGCAGCACTTTGTCTGCATTTTCCGGTTTGGAAATATCCGCGGCCGTGCGGACCAGCACATTCACTACCCGCTGGGTGATTTCCGGATTGGCCTTTTCAAAGTCTTCGGTCACCAAGAAATGCGTTTGGCGGGTTAGAGAAATTGGGCCTTCTTTATTAGACCAAATGATGCGTGCTACGCCGCGATCAACGAGCTGGAAAATGTTCGAGCCATACCATGCACCATCGACGTCTTTTGTCGCGATGGCGGCATCGGTCGTCGCCGTATCCATATTGATCAGCTTGAAGTCTTTTTCGGTTAGGCCGTATTGATCGAGCACCTTATTTACTACTAGCTGGCCATTGGTGCCTTTAAAGAGGGCTACTTTTTTGCCTTTCAGGTCTTCCAGCTTTTTCGCTGGTGAATCTGCGGGGACCGCGAGATAGGTGGTGCCCAGCGTGCCGTTCGCGAGCAAGATTTTGGTTTTCAAGCCACTGGCTTTGGCCACAATCGCGGGTAAGTCACCTTGCCACGCAAAATCCAGCAGCTTGTTGGCCAGTGCTTCATTTACTGCTGGGCCGGCGCCTTTGAAGTAATTCCATTCCACCTTGATGCCGTCTTTTTTGAATTCTTCTTCAATCAGGCCGCGTGTCGCGGCCGTGGCTGCGGAAGAGCCACCAAAGACCGGTTTGCCACCAGTGCCGACGGTGGCCACCCCAATACGGATGACTTTGGCTGGGTCAGCCCAAGCCGGGCTGGCTGCGATCAGGGCGAGGGTCAGGGTGCTTAGTGCAAAAATTTTATTTTTCATCGTGTATCTCTCAGTGTTCGGGGGCGTGCAAGGCTTAGAAGCCGTATTGGAATTGGGCGAGCCACTCGTTCGATTTCACCTTGGTGGCCTGATCGTCGCGGCGGTTGTAGTTGAGCTGGAACTTGGTCGTTTCGGCGAAGAAAATATTCAGACCCGCTGTGGTGATATTGACCTTGTCGTTTTGCTTGCTGGTATTGGGGTCAAAGCTGTCGTAGCGAGCAAAGGGCTGGTATGACACGGGCCACCAATCGTCGTAGCGACCCTGTGCGCGATAGCCTTTAACGAATTGCTCGCCAAAGTTGTAGAAGAAGGTGGCGGTGTGGGCCTGGCTTTTCAGCTCGCCAAAGACAGGTTTGGCTTTGGTGCCGCTGACCGTGCCATCAGTCCCTTTCACAAACTCATAAGTGAAGCCAAATGGGTGATGGTTGTAGCTAACATCAATCCCATAGCGATCTTTCGCACCTTGGCCTACACGGTCTGCACCAATGGCCAGATTCTGTTTGCCCAGGTACACCGAGGCGCCGATGGTCAGCTGGCGCAGCCATGAGTTGTATTCTGCTGGCGCGGTGAAGGCCACCCGGCCAATAAAGTCTTTGTGGTCGTTATTGTCGGATTTATTTGGGCCATTACCGTTAACTAGACCCACGATGTATTGGAATACCGGGGCGCGGTAGTTGTAGCCGTAATCCACTTCGGGCCACAGGTCGCCACTTAAGCCAATCCCGATCTGTCGCTGGCCAAAGCCCAAACGCCCGACAAACTGCGCGTTATTGATCACCGGTTTCAAATCTTCGGTGGCGGCCGCCTCTAGGCCGAATGGCACCAGCTGCTGGCCAAAGGTAACGGCCAGACGGCCAGTATCAGGCGAGATGGTCGGCAAGATTTGATAGGTCAGGTTGGCATCCAGCAAGTTGAAGTTACTGGTATCCAGCAGCTGGGTGGCGGTACTTTGGGGTGAGTAACCAAAGCGCAGGGCATAAGTCAGATTGCGACCTTCGTCGTAATCTTTATACGCATTACCGGTAAAGGTCAGTACTGCGGTGGGGATATCAAAGCTGGTTTTGCGGTTGTCAGTCACCGCATTATTAGTAGCCAGGCTGTTATAGCCGGCCCGAGCTTGTACGGTGCCGCCCACGACCAGCGCACGCGTAGATTTGGCGGTTTTGGTGTCTTGATCACGCTGAACCTGGTATTTGTAGTTTTCCAAGTCGGCCGTCAGACCTTGCAGCTCATCCTTGGTGGCGTATTCGGCGGCGGCTTCGCCACTGGCTTTGGCCGTCGCTTGCTCTTTCACCTGGGCCTGCAGGGCTTCGAGGCTTTTTTGCAATTCATTGATCTGCTTTTGTAGGGCATCAGCATCGGCCGCATGGGCCACGGTGCTTAGCAGCAGTAGGCTGGCCGCGATGGGGGTCAGTCTTTTGATCATCTTTTGTTCTCCGTTTCATTTCCGAATGAGGTCAGCCAATTTCGGGGCATCGCACTCCCTGCACGATGCGCTGGCGATTCGATATGAGCAAAAGGTGTGCCAACGTGTTTTTATAGAAAAAACAGTTATAACTGAACAGAACGCAACAGCGGCCGCTGCGCGCTGTCAGCAATCTGTTGAAAAATCAACAGTGCGGTCAGATGGGATGAAATAAGGCGGGTTGGTGCCGGTTTTGGGTGGGTGGTGATATCGCAGCAGTTTGCTGCGTAGCGCAGCGCAAAACACAGCAGTTACGCGGTGAATAACAACGAAAACCTCTGGAATAACAGGCTTGAGCACTCTGGCATGGATTCTGCTGAATGCGACTAGTCACTCACCAAGGAGAATTTCGTATGACCAATCTGGCTGATGTAAAAAACCTGACCAATGATGTTTCTCGTGCGCTACTGCCACAGGGGCCGGTTACCGCGACCGTGCAATGGCAAAACCCGGCCGATATCGTAATTACGCCGGTTGACGGCGCCTTGGGCGCAACGGTGACGGGGATCGATGCCAACCAGCCGCAACATCCAAGCACTATCTTGCGCTTGAAAAAGGCGCTGCATGAGCACTTTATTCTGATCTTTAAGCGCCAAGAGCTTGATGATTCGGCCTTGCTGCGCTTTGCCACGTATTTTGGCTCTGTCTTTGTGCCCCCAGAAGATGTGCCCGTATTGGCCTCCAATACCGCGGGTAAAGCGCCGGATGTAGTACGCGTGGCGAATGTCGATGGCGGTTATACCGGTAATGGCGAGTTAACTCCGCATGCCGATCATCAATGGACCCCGATCCCATCGGCAGGTTCATTGCTGTATGCCGTTGAGCTGTCATCAGTCGGGGGTGATACCTCGTGGTACAACATTCATCAAGCCTATCTGGATCTGGACGAAGCCACCAAAGCTCAGTTGGAAGGCTTGCAGCACATTACCTACAACCCATTCTTGCGCCATGTGCTTAATGCCCAGCGTAAAGCGGAAGGGCTTGAGGCGGAATATCCGAAATATCGCAGCCCAGCCCGGCCAATCCTTGGCCCAGGTTTCCCGCATCCGCTGGTGCGCACTCATCCCGACAGTGGCAAGAAAGTACTGTTTTTGTCGACCCATACCGAGTCAGAAATTCTTGGCATCGATCAGGCTGAAGCTGAGGCGCTGATTGCGCGTTTACGGGCCCATATTCAGCAAGATAAATACCGCTATGAGCATCGCTGGGCTTTGGGTGACATCGTGTACTGGGATAACCAGGCGACATTGCACTCGCGGACGGCGTTTCCCGAAACTGAGCGCCGCGTATTAAAGCGGGTCAGCCTGGCGGGTAGTCGTCCATTCTAATCCTGGCGCCGGGGGAGCTGGCTAAGCAGGCTACCCCAACGAGGAGTAACAGTATGAGTAATGATGTGATTCAAGTGCGTGTGCGCCAAGATAGCGATGCGTATCTGCATATCGAAACACGCGCCGCCCATGTGGCCGTTGGCAGAGCGGGTAATGGCGAGAATGCGCCCGACGCCTTTCGTGCGGGTGAATTGATTTTGGGGGCATTGGGGGCATGCACTGCCGGTACGATTCGACATTTTGCACAAACCCATGGCATTAGCCAGTTGCAGGATGTCACTGTTGATGTGACCGGCTATGAAAGTTCGGCTCCCAGTCGGATTGGGGCGATTGTGGTGAGGGTGACATTGCATGGCCCGCTGGCGGCACATGATCGGGTGCGACTGGAAAAAGCGGCCCGGCTGTGCAAAATTCATCACACCCTGCAGCATCCGCCCGAGATCGAGTTAGCGTTTGAACACCACGCTGCGCCAATCGTAGCCCATCAAGAGGAGCTGGCCGCATGAGTCAACGCCAATTACGCTTAGGTGCGTTTATACCGGCCTATGGCAATCATGTGGCGGCATGGCGCCACCCCGCAACGCCAGCTAATGCTGGCCAAGATTTTCAACACTATAAACGCCTAGCGCAAACGGCCGAGCGCGGCTTGTTTGATGCTGTGTTTCTGGCCGATGGGCTCGCGGCCCGCGGTGAGGGTGAGGCGGGCGAGCGTTCGGCCTATTCAGATCATTTCGAGCCGCTCACCTTACTATCTGCCTTGTCGGCCGTCACCGAGCATATTGGCCTGATCGCCACCGTTTCGACAACCTACAACGAGCCTTATCATCTGGCTCGCAAGTTTGCCTCACTGGATCATTTGTCGGGTGGGCGGGCTGGCTGGAACTTGGTGACTTCGGCCACGGAAGAAGAGGCGCGCAATTTTAATCTGCGCGAGCAATTGCCGCATGCCTTGCGCTATCAGCGTGCACGCGAGTATGTGCAGGTGGTCAAAAAGCTCTGGAATAGCTGGGAAGACGATACCTTTGTGCGGGATAAAGCCAGCGGTGTCTATCTGCAGGGCAATAAACGCCACGTTCCCAATCACGTGGGTGAGTTTTTCCAGGTGCGGGGGCCATTGAATGTTGCCCGGCCAGTGCAGGGGCAGCCTGTATTGGTGCAAGCCGGTGCATCAGAAGATGGGCGCGAGCTAGCGGCGGAATCAGCCGAGGTGATCTTTACCGCATGGCAAGAGCTGGCAGATGCACAGGCCTTCTACCGCGATATCAAGACCAGAGCCGCGCGCTATGGCCGCAAGCCGGAAGAGATTTTGATCATGCCGGGCGTTTTCCCGGTGGTGGGGCGTACCGAGGAAGAAGCGCAGGCCAAATATCAGGCCTTGCAAGATCTCATTCACCCCACGGTGGGGGTAGGGCTTTTGTCCGCCTTGATTGGCGCTGATTTGAGTGCCTACGAGATTGATGGGCCGCTGCCTGATTTACCAGAAACCAATGGCATGAAGAGCCGGCAGGCACTGATGTATTCGATTGCGCAGCGTGAAGGCTTAACGATTCGGCAGCTGTATCAGCGGATTGCCGGTGCGCGCGGTCATCGTACGATTGTGGGTACACCTGAATCGATTGCCGATCAGTTGGCTGAGTGGTTTGAGGCCGGCGCGGCGGATGGCTTTAACATCATGCCGCCGGTTCTACCTACTGGGCTAGATGATTTTGTCGAATTGGTGATCCCGGTATTGCAGGCTAGAGGGCTGTTCCGCACGCAATATAGTGGCCACACTTTGCGAGAAAACCTCGGTCTGGCGCGCCCAGCGCATCCGGCCGCAGCAACAGTCGCGCAAACGATCGCGGTGTAAAAAGCACCTACCCAATAGCCACGGTAAGCCGTGGCTATTGTTATTTCTGGATGACCTTTCCCATGCTGACTGATATTTTCCCAAGCCCACTGCCCAACCGGCCGCGGGCTTTTGTCTTGGCCATGATTAAACCATTTCTGGCCTGGTATGCCTTAATGTTGGTGCTAGAAGCTGGGGCGGCCACCTGCACGATGTTGCTGCCTTATATTCTGGGTAAAACGGTTGCGCAAGTGACCGGCGCGCAGGCCGCTGACCCTCATTGGCACGGCTTAGTGCAGCTGGTGCTGGTCTTTGCCGCTTTGAATGTAGCCGAGCTGGTGCTAAGCCGGGCGGCAGGAGCGGTGCAAATGCATGTCGGCCCACGCCAGCGCCATCGGATCACTGCGCGCCTATTTGCTTGGCTGCAATATCATTCCCATCGCTATTTTGCCCAGCAATTTTCTGGCGCGCTGGCGCATCGGGTGACTGAAACTGCCATGAGTGTGAATCAGACCATCTGGGCCGTGCACACCGAATTCTGGCCCATTTTGGTGACTTTCTGTGTGGCGAGTTTTTTACTATGGGGCGCTTCGCCAGTCCTGGCGGGCGTACTACTGAGCTGGATTATTCTGTATGTGACAATGAGCTATGTGTTGGCGCGCAAAGCCCAGCCACTGGCACAGCGTTTTGCGGCTGCTCGTAGTTATACGGCGGGTAAGATTGTTGATTCGGTGAGTAATCTAGCCAATGTGCGCCTGTTTGCGCAGGAAGCCTTTGAGCGCGATTATTTACAGCGGCATCTGGATGAAGAACTCATCCATGCGAACCGCAGCAATTGGTACACCGAACGGGTACGCTGGTATCAATTTGGCTCGGCGATGTTGCTAAAAATCGGCATGCTGGCATTTGCCCTGTATCTGTGGGCGCAAGGGCAGATTGGGGTGGCGGCTTTTGTGATGAGTACCAGTATGTCTTTGCTGATTATCGGTGAGGCACGCAATCTATCGCGACGCTTTCTCGAGGTATTTGAGTATTTAGGCAATATCGAGCATGGGGTGCATACCATCGTGCGGCCGCATGAAATTAGTGATCAGCACGATGCGCGACCGCATCCGATCCGCGATGGGCAAATTGAATTTCGCCAAGTGGAATTTGCCTACCAGCCTGGTCGGCCGGTATTCCAAGGGCTGAACCTGACGATTCCGCCGGGGCAGCGGGTGGGGGTAGTTGGCTATTCTGGCTCAGGTAAATCCACCTTGATTAGCTTGCTGTTGCGCTGGTATGACGTGCAGCAGGGCGATATTTTGCTGGATGGCGTACCCATTACCCAGATGCAATTGGCCACGCTGCACCAGCAAATCAGCATGATTCCGCAAGAGCCCAGTCTTTTTCACCGCTCTCTGAAGGAAAACATCCGCTATGCGCGCCCCGAGGCGAGCGACGCGGAAGTTATCGAGGCCGCCCGTCAGGCGCATGCGCATGAGTTTATTGCTCGCTTGCCACAGGGCTATGACACGATGGTGGGCGAGCGTGGCGTATCTCTTTCGGGGGGGCAGCGCCAGCGCCTTGCGATTGCCCGCGCCATGCTGCAAAACGCACCCGTGCTGATTTTGGATGAAGCGACCTCGGCGCTGGATTCACAAACCGAGCGTTGGATTCAGCACAGCCTGGATAATCTGATGGCGAATAAAACTGTGCTGGTGGTGGCGCATCGGCTTTCTACCATTGCCCATCTTGATCGTATTTTGGTCTTTGCGCAGGGTGAGATTGTTGAAGATGGTGCCCATGCTGAGCTGCTGGCCCAAGGTGGGGTCTATGCTCAGCTCTGGGCGCATCAGTCTGGTGGCCTTTCGCCCGAGCAAGCCCCAACTGGTGAGCTGGCCTTGGCGCATGATTAATGCCTGCAATTACCACACCCTGTTGCGTGACTGTTGGGAAAGCAACAGGGTGGCGGCGCTAAAGCTTTATTTGTTCTAATAAATCCATTGATATTTCTGGTGGAAATATTGGCGCGCAGTTTGCTACAGAGTGGGTGACTGCAATTTCGCAGCCTTATTCAATCTGGAGATCCAACATGAGCGATATTCTGGCTAATCCTCCTCAGGGCCTCAGCGTGCATCCGATTGCAGGCCGCATCGGCGCAGAAATCCGAGGTATTCAACTCGGCGCAGACCTGCCGGCAGAAGTACAAAAATTCATCCGTGCCGCCTGGCTGAAATACAAGGTGATTTTCTTCCGTGGCCAACAGCATCTGGATGATGAGCAGCAAGAAGGCCTGGTGAGCCTATTTGGTCAGGCTGGGGTGCAGCACCCGACGGCACATACCAAGGCCGGCACCAAACTAATTTTGGAGCTTGATTCCAAGCGTGGCGGCCGGGCCAATTCTTGGCATACCGACGTTACTTTTGTGGATGCCTACCCGAAAGCGTCGATCCTGCGTGGGGTAACCATTCCGGCCGCGGGGGGTGATACCGTTTGGGCAAATACGCATACAGCCTATCAGGATTTAAGCCCTGAGCTGCAACAGCTGGCTGAAAACCTATGGGCAGTGCATACCAATGAATACGACTATGCCGCCTACAAACCCAAAGCCACCGCCGAGGCGCTCAAGCAATATCAAGAAGTGTTCACTTCTACCGTGTATGAAACCGAACATCCCGTGGTGCATGTTCACCCCGAAACCGGCGAAAAGCATCTGCTCCTGGGGCATTTCTTCAAGAATTTTGTCGGCATCCCTGCCGGCGAAGGCCGCCGGATTTTTGAAGTGCTGCAAAACCATGTGATCCGACTGGAAAACACCGTACGCTGGCGTTGGCAGGAAGGTGATGTGGCCATTTGGGATAATCGCGCTACGCAGCATTACGCGATTGATGATTATGGCGATGCCCATCGCGTGGTGCGCCGGGTGACGGTCGCTGGTGAAGCGCCATTTGCCGTTGATGGCCGCCGCAGCCATACCCGCTCGAAGGTCAGCAAAGGCCAGGCGGTGAATGACGAGTCTGCCGCTAACCAAACTGCGGCGTAATCGCGCGCGGGGTAACAGGGCCCCACACTGCAGAGTGTGGGGTATTTTTATGTACCAAACCTATCCGCTTGAACCGCCCGCAGGTGTGCAATTGCAACTTTTGAGTCCGCAGATCGGCGCCCAGATCAGCGGCCTAGACCTGAGTCGGCTCGATCAGTACCAAATGACCTGGCTGCGTGGGACTTTGTTGCGTTATCAGGTTTTGTTTTTCCGCGCCCAAGCACTTAGCTCCAATAGTTTGCAGCAGCTCGGGTTGGGCCTGGCTGGTGCACCCTATCGCCACCCCTTATTCAGTCAGAACAGCCGCGAGGGTGTTGGCTACGAGTTAGACAGCCGGCAGGGCCTGCATCAATCTCCGGATTGGCATCCTGATGTACCTTTTGCTGCAACTCTGCCTGCCGTATCGATTGTGCAGGGGGTATCTGTTCCAGATCTTGGTGGCGATGGTGTTTGGGTTAATACGGAGGGGGGGTATTTAAGCTTGCCACTCAAATGGCAGTATCTGGTGCAGCAACTTGCTGGGATTCACCGCCGCGAGTTTGCCCAGGCAGGCCGCATACATAGCGCGCTGCACCCGCTGGTGCACCAGCACCCCGAAACGGGGGCTTATCATTTATTGCTGGGTGAATTCCTCACCAGCCTGCATGGGCTGGAGAGTACCACTGCCGCCAGTCTGCTCGATGAGTTGCAGGCCAGTGTCTTATTGCCCGAGTATCAAGTGCGCTGGCAGTGGCGTAATGGTGATTTAGTGATTTGTGATAATCGCGCGACCATGCACCGCACCGAGGCGGACTACGGCGGGGCGATTCGCCACCTGCGCTGGCTGCCTTGCGGGCACTATCAACCCCAAACGCTTAAGCCGAAAGCCAGTGGTTTTGAGGCTTTGCGGGCCTTCAAACCCGCCCATTAGTTTTATATCAAATAAATATAAACAATACATTTAATATTATTTATGGTTTGTTTTGGCCTTTGATAAGCTCATTGCGTCCACCACCGGAGACCCAACATGACCCTCAGACTTGGCGACATCGCCCCCGACTTTACGCAGCAATCAACCATTGGTGAAATTCGCTTCCACGAATGGGCTGGCCCGCACTGGGTCGTGCTGTTTTCACACCCGGCCGACTTCACCCCGGTCTGCACCACCGAGCTTGGCAAAACGGCCAAACTGGCGGGCGAATTTGCCCGGCGCAATGTAAAACCACTCGCGGTGAGTGTCGATCCGCTGGAATCACACCAGCAGTGGATTCAAGACATTAACGACACGCAATCCACCACGGTGAATTTTCCGATTCTGGCCGACGCTGACCGCAAAGTGGCTGAGCTGTACGACATGATTCATCCCAATTCATTGGTCAATGCCACCGTCAGAAGTGTGTTTATCATCGACCCTGAAAAGAAAATTCGCCTCACGCTGACCTATCCGGCGAGCACCGGGCGCAATTTCACTGAAATCTTGCGGGTAATTGATTCCTTGCAGCTGACGGATAGCCATAAGGTGGCTACTCCGGCCGACTGGCAAGATGGTGATGAGGTGGTGATCGTGCCGTCTTTGCAAGATCCAGAAGAAATAGCCCGTCGTTTCCCACAAGGCTATCGCGCCATCCGCCCCTATCTGCGCCTGACCCCGCAGCCAAATCGTTAATAGTGGAGCGGCTAGCTGAGTTGATACTACTGGCCGATATTGGGGCGTTGCCCTGGAGGTCAGCTAATCCGACCAGATGATCAACCAAATCGTAGTCATCAAACAGCCACATCGCTTGCATGCTTTGTCTCACTTTTGGTCTGGTTAGATGATTGCGGACCATCACCTAAAGGGCTAGGCGCAGCACACAAAAACAAACCCCGGCGCTGGGCCGGGGTAGTTTTCTATCTAACTACTGCTCAAACGCTTAGCGCAAATCAAAGCGATCCAGTTCCATTACTTTGACCCAAGCGGCGGCGAAATCGTGCACGAATTTTTCCTGCGCGTCGGCGGCGGCATAGACTTCGGCGAGGGCACGTAGCTGTGAATTCGAGCCAAACACCAAATCAACCACGGTGCCCGTCCATTTCAGCGCGCCGGTGCGGCGATCTTTGCCTTCCAGGATACCGGAGGTGGCGCTTGGTTGCCATTGCGTGCGCATATCGAGCAGGTTGACAAAGAAATCCGTGCTCAATACGCCGGGGCGCGTGGTGAATACGCCATGCTGGCTGCCGCCGGTGTTGGCGTTCAGCACTCGCATGCCGCCTACCAATACCGTCATTTCCGGCGCGCTGAGCGTGAGCAATTGTGCTTTATCGATCAGCAATTCAGCCGCGACGTTTTCTAGCCCTGGCTGCGTGAAATTACGGAAGCCATCGGCGCGTGGCTCCAGCACGGCGAAAGACTCGACATCGGTCTGCTCGGCGCTGGCGTCGGTCCGGCCCGGGGTGAACGGTACGCTGATGGTTACGCCCGCTTTGGCCGCGGCGGCTTCTACGGCGGCGGAGCCCGCCAGCACGATTAAATCGGCCAACGAGATCTGCTTGCCGCTGCTTTGCGCAGCGTTAAAGCGGTTGCGGATGTCTTCCAGCAGCGCCAACACTTGCGCCAGCTCTGGCGGGTTATTCACGGCCCAGTCTTTTTGCGGGGCGAGGCGAATCCGAGCGCCATTGGCGCCACCGCGCTTATCGCTGCCGCGGAATGTGGTGGCGGCGGCCCAGGCGGTGTTCACCAGCTGGCTAATGCTCAGATTACTGGCCAGCACTTGGGCTTTCAGGGCGACAATATCGGCAGCATCGACCAGTGGATGGTTGACGGCAGGTACAGGGTCTTGCCAGATTAGCTCTTCTTGCGGCACCAATTTACCCAAATATCGGCTGCGCGGGCCCAAATCGCGGTGGGTGAGTTTAAACCACGCGCGGGCAAAGGCATCGGCAAAGGCGGCTGGGTCTTGATGGAAACGGCGCGAGATTTTTTCGTAGGCCGGATCAAAGCGCAGCGACAAATCAGCCGTGGTCATCATCGGCGGATGCTTGATGCTTGGATCATGCGCGTCGGGAATCAGATGTTCCGGTTTACAGTTTTTCGGCGTCCATTGGTGCGCGCCGGCGGGGCTCTTGGTCAGCTCCCACTCGTAGCCAAACAGCATGTCAAAGTAGCCGTTATCCCAAGTGGTTGGGTTCGGTTTCCACGCGCCTTCAATGCCACTGGTGGTGGTATGAATGCCTTTGCCGCTGCCCAGCTTATTAATCCAGCCCAAGCCTTGTGCTTCTAGTGGTGCGGCTTCGGGTTCAGGGCCGACAAGTTTCGGGTCGCCCGCGCCGTGGGCTTTACCAAAGGTATGGCCACCGGCCACCAGCGCCACGGTTTCTTCATCATTCATCGCCATGCGGCCAAAGGTTTCGCGCACATCGCGGCCCGAGGCCACAGGGTCGGGCTTGCCATCCGGGCCTTCGGGGTTCACATAAATCAGGCCCATCTGGACCGCGGCGAGTGGGTTTTCGAGTTGGCGCTCGCCCGAGTAGCGGCTATTGGGCTGATCGCTGGTGGCAAGCCAGGTTTTTTCCATTCCCCAATAGATATCTTCTTCCGGCGCCCAGATATCGGCGCGGCCACCGGCAAAGCCAAAGGTTTTAAAGCCCATCGATTCCAGCGCCACATTACCGGCCAAGATCATCAGATCGGCCCACGATAATTTGCGCCCGTATTTTTGTTTGATTGGCCACAGCAGGCGGCGGGCTTTATCCAGATTGCCGTTATCCGGCCAGCTATTGAGTGGCGCAAAGCGCTGGTTGCCGGTGCCGGCGCCACCGCGGCCATCATGAATGCGATAAGTGCCGGCCGAGTGCCAGGCCATACGGATCATCAGCCCGCCATAATGGCCCCAATCGGCGGGCCACCAATCTTGCGAATCGGTCATCAGGGCTTTCAGATCGGCCACGACGGCATCCAGATCCAGGGTTTTAAATTCGGCCGCGTAGTCAAAATCGGCGCCCATCGGGTCTGATTCGGCGCCGTGCTGATGCAGGATGCTCAGGCGCAGTTGTTCAGGCCACCAGCTGGCATTGGTCGGGGCTGCAACTTTGGCTTGTGGCGCGGCGGCAGCGGCAAACGGGCATTTGCTAACAGAAGACATGGTGACACTCCTTGTGGGTGAAATTCAGGATGGCTTTACTGTAGTCCTCGGCAATCGATTGATCTAATTGCATTTCATAATGGAATCGATAGCTATTCTCGCAAGGCGGGATGACAACTGACTTGCAGCAGCCTGCCGTCTTGATGGGCGCAATCCATTTCGCTGGACTACGCACCGCGGCAAAAGTGCCCGTGGTGTCGCTGGTATTTTTCTATTGCGTGGCGCGCAGTGGTGCTGCTTCGCGCGCGAGCCAACTGCCAAAGCTCTCGCCACCGCGCGGCCGGGCCGTTAGTGTGGCGTGGCTTAATTGTGATTCGGGCGGGCAGCCGGCCACTTGCGTGAGCCAGCTGCGATAGCAATGTTCGGCCACCCGATGCAGGCGGGCGACTTTTTCATCGAGCTTAAACTGCATTTCAGTCCAGCTTTGCACCGAGGGCAGATGCTGATAGGTGCGAATTTGCTCGGCGCCTTCCTCGCACCAGGCAGCGATACTCTCGGCGGTGACTTCCAGATGCGATTGCAAAGCCAGATGCGGGCCGTAGGCAAAGCCTTTATTCATGCAATGCGTGCCAAACAGCACGCGTTTAGCGCCACGCGGAATGGCAAAAGTCTCGAAATGCCAGTGGAAAATCTCGATTTCCCGCTGTGGGCCCAACCAGTGGTGCGCCTCGCTAAAACGGGTGAGCAATACCTTGCCCCAGCCAATCTGCGGCACGCTATTGCGCCGCACGCTGGCGCCCAGCGCCCGGGCCAGCATCTGGCCGCCAAAACAATGCCCCAGAATCGGGCACTGCCGCGCCAGCGCATCTTGCAGTAATTGATCTTCGCGGCGTAGCCAGCTGTAGCCGTCATTGGCGCTGGCATTGCTGCCCAAGAGCACAATGCCGCTAAATTCGGCCGCTTTGCTAGGCGGGGTATCGCCCTCATCGATAGCAAATATGCGGTATGGCAGCGCATACCGGTCGAGGTATTGCTGTAAAAAACCTGGGCCTTGGTTGCGCTCGTGTTGGCAGATGGCGATGGGTCGCATCGGTTTGCTCCGTGGTTGAACACCTCGCCAGCCTAGGCTGCGCCCTGCAAAAGCGGTGCAAAAAAACCGTCTTACCCCATTAAGAGCGCATAAAAATCGCCAGCCGCTGCCGCCAATCCGCGGCATGGCGGGCGATTTTTATACTTTTTTTATATTGCGCCACTGCCTTTTTGCACCGATTTTACCCGCCGATTTTTACAGTGACAGCGTCCGCAGTGCCGTGGGGGTGCTGCGTTTTGCAAGGTGATTCTGATGTCTGATCTTGATTGTCTGTTGCTGGCCTTTGCTTTGAATCTGGCGATTTACGGGCTGCTGCAGTTGTGCCGACGCACGGGAGGTGCCGCATGTTGAGCATGTTGTGGGTGGCCGCAGGCCTCGCGCTGGCCTTGCTGGTGCTGTTGTTGTATGTGCTATTTAACCCGGAGCGTTTTTAAATGACCGCCAATGCTTTTTTTCAGCTGGCGCTGTATCTGGGCGTCTTGATTTTACTGGCGATGCCGCTCAGCCGCTGGCTGACGCGGGTGATGGCCGGCGATATTCCCCGCGTGTTGCGGCCGGTGCAATGGCTGGAGCACGGGCTGTATCGGCTGGCTGGGGTAGAGCCTAAACAAGAGCAACACTGGCTGGCCTATGCGCTGGGGCTGCTGCTATTCAATGTACTGGGTTTTCTGGCTCTGTATGCCTTGCAGCGTGCGCAGGGCGTGCTGCCGCTCAACCCAGAGGCCTTTGGCGCGGTGAGTAGCGATTCGGCCCTCAATACCGCGATTTCCTTTGTCACCAATACCAACTGGCAAGGCTATGGCGGCGAAAGCACCATGAGTTATCTCACCCAGATGCTGGGCCTGGCGGTGCAGAATTTCGTGTCGGCCGCCACTGGGCTGGCGGTGGCGGTGGCGCTGATTCGGGGTTTTGCGCGTAAATCGGTGCGCACGATCGGCAATTTCTGGGTCGATCTGACCCGCGGGACTTTGTATATCTTGCTGCCGCTGTCGCTGCTGTTGGCGCTGGCGCTGGTGAGCCAGGGCGTAATCCAGAACTTCAAGCCTTACCAAAGCGCCCGCCTGCTCGAGGCGCAAAGCTATAGCCAGCCTAAGCTCGATGCCGCTGGCCAAGCCATGAAAGACGCGCAAGGCCACGCGGTGCTGGAAAGCGTGTCGACCCAGACCCAAACCCTGCCGATGGGCCCGGTGGCCTCGCAAGAAGCGATCAAGCTATTGGGCACCAATGGCGGTGGTTTTTTCAATGCCAACTCGGCCCACCCCTACGAAAACCCAACGCCGCTGAGTAATTTCCTGCAAATGCTGGCGATTTTCCTGATTCCGGCGGCGCTGGTGCTCAGTTTTGGCCAGCAGGTGGGTGATCGCCGGCAGGGCTGGACGATCTTGGCCGCGATGACGCTGCTGTTTGTGCTGGCCTACGGCGTGCTGGTGGCGGCGGAGCAGGCCGGTAATCCGCGCTGGGCCACACTGGGCCTTGATCAGCTGGTGAATCTGGAAGGCAAGGAAGCGCGCTTTGGCATTGTGGCCAGCAGCTTGTTTGCCACTATCACGACTGCCGCCTCTTGCGGCGCGGTGAATGCCATGCACGCCTCCTTCACGCCGCTGGGCGGCATGATCCCCACGCTGTTGATGCAGCTGGGCGAGGTGGTGTTTGGCGGCGTGGGCGCGGGTTTATACGGCATGCTGGTGTTTGCCTTGCTGGCGGTGTTTATCGCCGGGCTGATGGTGGGCCGCACGCCGGAATACCTGGGCAAAAAAATCGAAAGCTTCGAGATGAAAATGACCGCGCTGGTAATTCTGGTGACGCCGCTATTGGTGCTCTTGGGCACGGCGCTGGCGGTGTCGCTGGCCAGTGGCCGGGCCGGTATTTTCAACCCCGGCGCGCATGGCTTTAGCGAAGTGCTGTATGCGCTCTCGAGTGCGGCCAA
Organism: Chitinibacter tainanensis DSM 15459; assembly: GCF_000429785.1. GTDB lineage: Bacteria > Pseudomonadota > Gammaproteobacteria > Burkholderiales > Chitinibacteraceae > Chitinibacter > Chitinibacter tainanensis. The sequence continues at coordinate 194,420 of NZ_AUCN01000018.1, read as the reverse complement.
TAACAATGGCTCGGCCTTTGCCGGCCTCTCGGCCAATACCCCGTTTTATAACTTCCTGCTCGGGGCGGCGATGTGGCTGGGGCGCTTTGCGGTGATTGTGCCGGTGCTGGCCATGGCCGGCGCGCTGGCCGCTAAGCCGCGATTGCCGGTGAATGCCGGCACGTTGCCCACGCATGGCCCGCTGTTTGTGGGGTTGTTGGTGGGGGCGGTGTTGCTGGTGGGCTTGCTCAATTACATCCCGGCTTTGGCGCTGGGGCCTATTGTGGAGCATCTGCAGCTGTGGCAGGTGGCGCACTAAGCTGTTTGTGAAGAATACCTAGGTGGGTATGGCTATCGAAGCCTAATCAATATTGAGCTTGATGGCTATACCCCAAGAAAGAATCAGAAAAAGGATTTGACGATGTCACAAAGTCAATCACTGCTGGACCCCGCGCTGGTCAAGCCTGCGCTGTGGGCTGCCGTGACCAAACTCGCGCCACAAGTACAGTGGCGCAATCCGGTGATGCTGGTGGTGTATGTGGGCGCGTGGTTCACCAGCGCGCTGTGGGTGCAAGCCTGCTTGGGCCAGGGCGATGCGCCGGCCGGGCTGATTGCCGCCATTAGCCTGTGGCTGTGGTTTACCGTGCTGTTTGCCAATTTTGCCGAAGCACTGGCCGAAGGGCGCAGTAAAGCGCAGGCCGCCAGCCTGCGTAGCACCAAGAAAAACGTGCTGGCGCGCAAGCTGAAAACCCCTGATCCCGATGCCAGCCCCGAAATCACCGATAGCGCCAGCCTGCGCAAAGGCGATCTTTTGCTGATTTTGGCTGGGGATGTGGTGCCGGCCGATGGCGAAGTGCTGGTCGGCGTGGCCTCGGTGGATGAGTCGGCCATTACCGGTGAATCGGCCCCCGTAATCCGCGAAGCGGGGGGCGATTTTTCGGCGATTACTGGCGGTACGCGGGTGCTCTCCGATTGGGTGGTGGCGCGCGTCACGGCCAACCCCGGCGAGGCCTTTCTTGATCGGATGATCGCCATGGTGGAAGGCGCCAAACGCCAGAAAACCCCGAATGAAATCGCCCTCACTATCTTGCTGGTGGCGCTGACGATTGTGTTTCTGGTGGTAACCATCACGCTGCTACCGTTTTCGCAATTTAGCGTGGCGGCGGCGGGTAGTGGCCAGCCGGTGTCGCTGACCGTGCTGGTGGCCCTGTTGGTGTGTCTGATCCCGACCACGATTGGCGGCTTGCTTTCGGCGATTGGGGTGGCCGGGATGAGCCGGATGCTGGGGGCCAATGTGATTGCCACCTCGGGCCGCGCGGTGGAAGCGGCGGGCGATGTGGATGTGTTGCTGCTGGATAAAACCGGCACCATCACGCTGGGTAATCGCCAGGCGGTGCAGTTTATCCCTGCGGCTGGGGTGAGCGAAGAAGCGCTGGCCGATGCGGCGCAATTTGCTTCACTGGCCGATGAGACGCCAGAAGGGCGCAGCATCGTGGTCTTGGCCAAACAGCGCTTTAATCTGCGCGAGCGGCAGCTGGAGCAACATCAGGTCAGCTTTATCCCGTTCACCGCACAAACGCGCATGAGTGGCGTGGATGTGGATGGGCGGGAAATCCGCAAGGGTGCGGTGGATGCGATTCGCCAGTATGTGCTGGCCGCCGGGCAAGATTTTCCGGCCAGCGTGGCCAAACAGGCCGACGAAGTGGCGCGCCGCGGCGCTACGCCGCTCTTGGTGGCAGAAAACCAGCGCGTGCTGGGCGTGATTGAGCTCAAAGATATCGTCAAAGGCGGCATCAAAGAGCGCTTTGCCGAGCTGCGGGCGATGGGGATCAAGACGGTGATGATCACCGGGGATAACCCGCTCACCGCCGCGGCCATTGCCGCTGAAGCCGGCGTGGATGATTTTCTGGCCGAAGCCACGCCGGAGGCCAAGCTGGCGCTGATTCGCCAGACGCAGGCCGAAGGCAAACTGGTGGCGATGACCGGCGATGGCACCAATGATGCGCCCGCCTTGGCGCAGGCCGATGTGGCGGTGGCGATGAATACCGGTACGCAGGCGGCCAAAGAGGCCGGGAATATGGTGGATCTGGATTCCAACCCGACCAAGCTGATCGAGATTGTGGAGATCGGCAAGCAGATGCTGATGACCCGCGGCGCGCTGACCACTTTCTCGGTCTCGAACGACGTGGCCAAGTATTTCGCGATTATTCCGGCCGCCTTTGCCAGCACCTATCCGCAATTGAATGCGCTCAATGTCATGGGGCTCACCAGCCCGGCCTCGGCGATTTTGTCGGCGGTGATTTTCAATGCGCTGATTATCGTGGTGCTGATCCCGCTGGCGCTGCGTGGCGTGCGCTATCAGGCGCAAAGCGCGGCGCAGCTCTTGCGCAGCAATCTGCTGATTTATGGTCTGGGCGGTTTGCTGGTGCCGTTTGTTGGGATCAAGCTAATTGATGTATTGCTCACCGTGCTTGGTCTGGTTTGATTTATAGCGTTATACTGGGGTGGGGTATATACCCCGTAAGGAGTTCACAGATGTCGCAATCATTGTCGCAACAATTTCGCCCTGCGCTGGTGCTGTTGCTGGGCCTCACGATCATTACCGGCGTGGTGTATCCGGCGCTGACCACCGGTCTGGCGCAAGCCATTTGGCCATGGCAGGCCAATGGCAGCTTGCTGCAGCGCGATGGCCAGGTAACGGGCTCGGCGCTGATCGGGCAGGCTTTTAGCGGGCCACGGTATTTCTGGTCGCGCCCTTCGGCCACGGCCACCTTGGCCTACAACGGGCTGGCTTCGGGCGGCTCGAATCTGGGCCCGACGAATCCGGCCTTGCAGCAACAAGTGAGCGAGCGCGTCGCCGCGCTGCGGGCCGCGCATCCGGGGCAAAGCGCGCCGGTACCGCTGGATTTGGTGACCACTTCGGCCTCTGGCCTGGATCCGCACATTAGCCCGGCGGCGGCGGCCTATCAGCTGGAGCGGGTGGCGGCCGCGCGGCATCTGCCGGTGGAGACGGTGGCGCGGCTGGTCAAACAGCATACCCGCAGCGCACAATGGGGCATTCTGGGCGAGCCGGTGGTAAATGTGCTGGCCCTTAATTTAGCTTTGGATGAATTGCCGCAATGAGTAGCCCGGCCCGCCCTGATCCCGATGCCTTGCTGGCGCAGCTGCAGCGTGAAGAAGCCCACGCGGCGCGCGGCCGGCTGAAGATTTTCTTTGGGGCCTGCGCTGGCGTGGGCAAAACCTTTGCCATGCTCAATGCCGCACGCGCCCGCCAGCAGGCCGGCGTGTCGGTGCTGATCGGTGTGGTAGAAACCCATGGCCGGCAGGAAACCGAAGCCCAGCTTCTGGATTTGCCACTGCTGCCGCGGCGGGTGGTGGAGTATCAGGGCCGGCAGCTGAGCGAGTTTGATCTGGATGCGGCCTTGCAGGCCGCGCCACAGCTGATGCTGATTGATGAATTCGCCCACGCCAATCTGCCCGGCAGCCGCCATGCCAAGCGCTGGCAAGATGTGGAAGAGCTGCTGGCGGCAGGGATTGATGTCTACACCACGCTCAATGTGCAGCATCTGGAAAGCCTCAATGACATCGTGGGGCAGATTACCGGCATTGTGGTGCGTGAAACAGTACCCGATAAGGTGTTTGACGCCGCCAACGAAGTCACGCTGGTGGATTTACCGCCCGAAGAGCTGCTGGATCGGCTGGCGGCTGGCAAGGTGTACCTAGGTGCGCAGGCCGAGCGTGCCGCGCAGCATTTCTTCCGCAAAGGCAATCTGCTGGCGCTGCGCGAGCTGGCCTTGCGCCGCACGGCGGATCGGGTGGATGCGCAAATGCGCGCTTATCGCGCCGATCAGGCGATTCAGCCGGTGTGGCAGGCGCGCGAACGGCTCTTGGTCTGCGTGGGCCCGGGCGCGGCGGGTGAAAAACTGGTGCGCAGCGCCGCCCGGCTCGCGGCCAGCCTGCATGCCGATTGGCTGGCCGTGTATGTCGAAACCCCGGCGCTCTTGCAGCACAGCAAAGGCCAGCGTGAACGCGTGCTGGCCAGCCTGCGCTTGGCGCAAGAATTAGGCGCCGAAACCTCGGTCCTGGCCGGCTCCAGCTTAGTGACCACGCTGCTGGCGTATGCGCGCAGCCGCAATGTATCCAAGCTGGTGCTGGGGCGGCCCCATGCGCGCCATTGGCGTACGCTGTGGCGGCGCTCGCTCTCCGAGCGCTTGGCCGAAGCCACGCCGGACATCGATGTGTATGTGGTGGCCGAAGATCCGCTGCGGCCGGGCGAGCGCCCGCAAGCGCCGCAGCCGTTTTATGCCCCAGTGCCCACCCGTTCACGCTGGACTGGCTACGCTGGCGCGCTGGGCGCGTGTTGCCTGACGACATTGCTGAGCTTGCCCTTATTGCATGTGTTTGATCCGGCCAATGTCGTCATCGTTTTTTTGCTGGCGGTGGTGCTGGTGGCCATCCGCTGGGGGCGCGGGCCGGGGATGGCTGCGTCGATCTTGAGTGTTTTGACCTTTGATTTCTTTTTTGTGGCGCCCAAGCTCTCGTTCACGGTTAGCGATACCCAGTATCTGTTTACTTTTGTATTGATGCTGGTGGTGGCGCTGGTGATTAGCCAGCTGGCGGCGCGGCTGCGCTTTGAAGCGCAAGTGGCCACCTATCGCGAGCGCCGCACGCGGGCGCTGTATGAGCTGGGGCGTGAGCTGGCTTCGGCGCTGACCAGTGCCAGCGTGGTGGAAATTGGCCAGCGTAAATTGGCCGAATTATTCGGCGGGCAAAGCCTATTGCTGCTGCCCAATGCCAGCGATGAGCTGCAAGCGGCGGGCGAGCTGGGCGAGTTTGATCCGGGCTTGGCCGATTGGGTGTTTCGCCAGGGCGAGCCGGCTGGCTGGAGTACCCGCACCTTGCCGGCGGCCAAAGCGCTGTATCTGCCGCTCAAAGCGCCGATGCGCCTGCGTGGCGTGTTGGCCCTGCAGCCGGGTGAGGCCGAGTTATTAGCCAGCCCCGAGCAGCAGCGCTTGCTGGAAACCTGCGCTAGCCAGATCGCGGTGTCGCTCGAGCGTGTGCATTATGTGGAAGTAGCGCAGGATGCGATTGTGGCGATGGAGGGCGAGCGCTTGCGCAATAGCGTGCTGGCGGCCGTGTCGCATGATCTGCGTACGCCGCTTACGCGCTTGTCGGGTTTGGTGAGTCTATTGCAGGCGGGGGAAGGCGCGCCAGCAGGGGGCGGCATTCACTCTGCCGCTGCCGAGCCAGCCTTGCGCCTCAGCGCCGAGCAACAGCGCCAGACCTTGGCCACGCTGGCCGAGGAAGTACAGCGCATGAATCAGCTGGTGCTTAATCTGCTTGAAATGGCGCGGCTGCAATCGGGCGTGGTGCTGCAGCTGGAATGGCATGTGCTCGAAGAAGTGATCGGCAGCGCCGTGCGTGCCTGTGCCAGCCAACTGGCTGGGCATCAACTGCAGATTCAGCTGCCGCCGGATTTACCGTTGGTGGAGTACGATGTGGTGCTGATCGAGCGGGTGCTGGTCAATTGGCTGGAAAATGCCGCCAAATACACGCCGGCCGGCAGCACGCTGCTGCTCAGCGCTCACACCGATGCGGACACTTTATGCGTGCGTTTGCGCGATAATGGCCCCGGCTTGCCGCCTGGCGCGGCCGAGCGCTTGTTTGATAAATTTACCCGTGGCCATGCCGAATCGGCCACGCCCGGCGTGGGGCTGGGGCTGGCGATTTGTCGGGCGATTATTGAGGCCCACCATGGGCAGATCAGCGCGCGCAATGTCAGCCCGCAGGGGGCAGAATTTGAATTTCGTCTGCCGCGGCGGCCGTCACCGGCGCTGACCCTTGAGCCGCCGCTCCCGCTACAACCTTGAGAACCAGGCATGACCGAATTAAGTGCCAGCATTGTGCTGGTGGAAGACGATCCGCCGATCCGGCGCTTTTTGCAAACCACGCTGGAGCTGGCGGGCTGGCAGGTGCATGTGGCCGAAACCGGCCAGCGCGCGCTGATCACCATCGCCAGCCGGCAGCCGGATCTGGTGATTCTGGATTTGGGTCTGCCCGATCTGGATGGGCTGGAAGTGATTCGCCGCGTGCGTGAATGGTCGTCGATTCCCTTGCTGGTGCTGTCGGCGCGGGCGCAAGAGGGCGAAAAAGTCGCCGCGCTGGATGCCGGGGCCGATGATTATCTGACCAAGCCATTTGGCGTGGATGAATGTCTGGCCCGCATTCGGGTTTTGCTGCGCCGTCATGCCGGGCAAAGCGCCAAAGCGGCGCAGACTTTTCAGTTTGGCGATGTCAGCGTGGATCTGGTGCAGCGGCAAGTGAGCAAAGCCGGGCAGGCTATCCACCTCACCCCGATTGAATACCGGCTGCTCAGTACCTTGATTCGCCATGCCGGCAAAGTGCTGACCCACCGCGAATTGCTGCGCGAGGTGTGGGGGCCCAATCACAGCGAATCCAGTCAGTATTTGCGCGTGTATATGGGGCATTTGCGGCAAAAGCTGGAGTATGATCCGGCCCTACCAACTTATCTGCTTACCGAAACCGGTGTCGGCTATCGCTTGCTGGTTTGAGTGGTGGTGCTTGGGTATTGCTCTGTAGCTATTTATTTTATTGGTCTGCAGAGCAATACCTCGCTTGGCTTAGCGATCGTCGCTGATCGCTAGCCATTCATACAGCGTACGGCCATCGTGCAACACCCAGCGCTGCTGCGCCGGCTGATCTTCCGGATCGCTCACAACCCAACCCGTAAGCTCTGCTGGCAAACCTGCACATTGCGCCAGTTTGAGCTGCAAGGCGCGCAAACCATTGGCCGCGGGGGCTGCCACTTTGCCGCTGAGGGCGCAGCTGCTGCCGCTGGCCGCACTAATCTCACCTTGTGCATTTAGCTGCCACGCCAGATTTTGCCCCTTGTATTGAGCGATATAACGCCCGGCAGCCAGATCGCTGGCGGGTAGGCTTGCCCCTTGCTCTAGGCTGAACTGCAGCGCAGCCGTACCGCTGGCGGCCGGAATACGTTGCCATTGACCCGCCTGTTGCTGGTACAGCGCTGTGGTATTGGCTGCGGCATCTTGCAACAGTAGCGCGCGGCTGCCATCGCTAAGGCTGAAATACAGCCCCATTTGCAGCTGTTCATCCTCACCCACGCTCACCCGGTATTGACCGGCTGGCAGATTGGGTACGGTGAGTTGCGGGGCTGGGCTAGCAGTGGCACTCGGGGTGCTGCTACTGCCACCACAAGCGCTCAGGAATAAGCTGAGTGCGGTTAGCCCCAGCAGGAGCGGGGTACGGTAGGGCTGCGATCTCCACATTGGCTGGCCCCCGCTCATTGGAATAACTCGCGCAGACGCAAACGCAACCAGGTTTGCGCTTGGGGGCGATGCTCAAAACCCACCTGCATGGCGGTGACGGCAATCTGGTTTTGTACTACGGCCGATTCGTCTTCCTGCTGCTGGGCGCTGGCTGGCGTGCTGACCGGGCTGATGGTAACGCCAGGGAAATGATAGTTGCCCAGACCGTAGGCTTTGGCCGCCGGATCATTGCCGAGGTCTTCCACAAATTTGAGCGCATACAGGTTGTAGCTGCCAAATTTGGCAAAACGCCAGCTAGGTTTGCTGAGCTCTTTAGGGAAATTCACATTCAGCGCCAGGCCCGCGGGCAACAACGGGCCGCTACCGGCTTTGGCTTGCAGCTGGTTGAGCAGGGTGAGGCTCAGTTGCGCGACGGTGCTCGAGAGTGGGTTGGCCAGATTGGTGTTGTCGGTGGTATTGCTATCGGCGCTTAGCGCAATCGCGGCAAGGCCACGGGCCGCAGCAAACTGGGCATTGCTAACTGTACCCGAGCTATTAACGATACTGCCTACGTTCTGGCCTTCATTCGGGCCGGAGAGCACCAGATCCGGGGCTTTATTCCAGCGTTTCATTGCCAGCACATCCAGCCCATACATGGTGGCCATAATCGGTGTGCCATTCACATAGTGGTAGTCGCCATTGGTAAAGCCCGCCTTGCTCATTTTACCTACGGCCGGCTCACCGGCGCTGGCTGCGCCATTGAGGCAACCACCGGTTTTCGGATCGGCATTGCTGGTCGAGAGCGGGGTGAGCGGGGTGAGGAATTTTGCCGCCGCCCCCATGCCGCTCTGGCCGGTACATGGCACCGAGACGATGACATCATGGCCTTTGGCTTTGAGCGCTTCATACAGCGCTTTCAGATTGCTGGTGAGGCCATCGTCATTGGTTAAGACAATATTGAGGGCAAAGCTGGGGCTGGCCAACGCCATGGTGAGGCTGCCTAGCAGCAAGGAAGAGCGAGTCATGCAAGTGTCTCCGTGGAAAAGTGTCGCCATGAAAACATACAAAGATGTATGTTTTGTGACCATGGCATAAATTCGCCACGGCTAAGGCTGACTCGTGGTTGACGCGGCGTAGGCGGGTTGTAACAATGCCGCCATGTCTAGTCTGCAACCTCGCGCGCAAGCCACTCAGCTGGCGCTACTGCGCGCTACCGAAACCCTCCTGGCCACCGAAGGCTATGCGGCCTGGAGCGAAGATGCGATTTGCCAGCGCACGCAACTGAGCCGTGGCGCTTTGCGCTATCACTTTCCGGCTGGCCGCTATCAACTTTTAACTGCCTTTGCCCGCTGGGTGGTGGATGGCCAGGCTGAGCGCCTCGCGCCACTGGCTGGGCTGGATGTGCGCAGCCGGCTGTATCTGGTGCTGTATAGCCTCAGTAGCCAAGCGCCTTCGAATGCCACCCGCGCTTTGCTGGAGCTGTGGATGGCCGCTCGCGGCGATGCCCAGCTGCAGGCCGCGCTGGCGCCGCTGATGCAGGAAGCCGAGCAGCAATTACTGGCCGAACAGCCGGCCGATGAGCCCGAATTATTAGCGCTGCGCTTGCTGATGCATGGCGCCGCGCTGCAGGCTTTTCAGCCCGAAACGAGGCCCGAGGCGGTGATGGCGGCGCTGCGCTGGCTGTTGGCGCAATTGCCGGTGCCGCTGGGCTTGAGCGAAATTTTGCAGGCGCTGAATCAGCAGCGGCAGGGCGGCGACGCGGCGAGCGACTCGCGCAAATAGAACAATCGTTCTATAATGGTGGCATTGCTTGCTGTAATGAGGTTTTTGCCATGTTCAGTTGTTTGCTGGGCCCCTGGCCCTGTTCGCCCGAGATGCCGCCGCAGCCGGTGCCCCTGATGGGGGTGCGGGTGCCGGCCGGCTTTCCGTCGCCGGCCGAAGATTGGGCCGAAGAGCGGGTCGATTTCAATCAGCGCTTTATCCGCCACCCGGAAGCGACGTTTTTCTTTACCGTGGATGGCGACAGTATGCAGGGCCCGGATCCGGCGCGCAGCATTGCCCACGGCGCCTTGCTGGTGGTGGATCGGGCGCTGGAAGCTCGCCACGGCGATGTGGTGGTGGCGGTGCTGGATGGCGATTTCACCGTCAAGCGGCTCTTTATGCGCAATGGCCATCTGGCGTTGGTGCCGGAAAACCCCGCTTATCCTTCGCTGGTGCTGCAAGAAGGGCAAAGCCTGGAAGTCTGGGGCGTGGTGATTGGCTGCTATCAGGCGTTTCGCCAAGATGTTCGCCCTCGTCGACGTCAATAATTTTTATGTGAGCTGCCAGCGGGTCTTTCAGCCCGAGCTGGAAGGCCGCCCGGTAGTGGTGCTGTCGAATAACGACGGCTGCATTGTCTCGCGCAGCAACGAAGTGAAAGCGCTGGGCCTGAATATGGCCGCGCCCTGGCACGAATTGCAGGCGCTGGCCCGCCAGCACGGCATTGTGGCCCTGAGCAGCAATTACGCCCTGTATGCCGATATGAGCGCGCGGGTGATGCGGCTGTTGGGGCAGATGGCACCGCAGCAGGAAATCTACAGCATCGACGAGTGTTTTTTGGGCTTGCAGGGCATGGCGATCGATAGCGCGGCCTTTGGTCAGCAGATTCGCCAGCGGGTGCGCCAGCATACCGGGTTGCCGGTCTGTGTGGGCTTTGCGCCTAGCAAAACGCTGGCCAAGCTCTGCAATGCCTGGGCCAAACGGCGGCCCGAGCTCAATGGCGTGTGCGATTGGCGCACATTGGCACCCGCGCAGCGGCAGGCGTGGCTGGCGGCCACGCCGGTGGATGAAGTCTGGGGTATTGGCCGCCAGCTCTCACAGCGCTTGGCTTTACGGCATATACATACCGTGCTGGATTTGCAGCAAGCTAGTGCCAGCCAGCTGCGGGCCGAGTTTGGCCTGCCGGTGGCGCGTACGGTGCAAGAGCTGAATGGCCTCAGCTGTCTGCCCTTAAGCGCGGTGGCCGATAAGCAGCAAATCCTTTGCAGTCGCTCCTTTGGCCGGCCGGTATATAGCCAGCAGGAATTAGCCGAAGCCATTAGCACTTATCTGGCCCGCGCGGCCGAAAAACTGCGCCGGCAGCAGTCGGCCGCGGGCAGCATCGGGCTGTTTATCCGCACGAATCCCTTTCGCGCCGAGGCGCCGCAGTATCGCCGGCATCTGGTGTTTCCGCTGGCGCAGGCCAGCGATGATACCGTGCAGCTAACGCGGGTGGCGCTGTGGCTGCTGGCGCGGCTGTATCAGCCCGGTTATGCCTATGCCAAGGCGGGGGTGATTTTGAGCGATTTGTGCCCGCGCCAGGCGGTGCAGGGGCATTTGTTTGCCGCCAGCGCCGATCCGCTGCGCCGCGCGGGGCTCAATGCCACGCTGGATCAGATTAACCAGCGCTTTGGCCGTGGCCGCATCCGGCTGGCCAGCTGTGGTGGCCAGCAGCCGGGCTGGAGTATGCGCCAGCTGCGCCGCTCGCCCAGCTGGACCACCCGCTGGGAAGATTTGCCCACCGCCTATGCGCGTTAAGCTGAAATGAGACTGACATTGCCGCGATAAATCGTTAAGATCAAACCCTGTGCCGGCCACGGCTGGATCTGCCGTAGTGTTCAAAAATCAACAGGGGTATCGCGATGCAAGCAAAATTGATGATGGGTTTGCTGGGTATACTGGCTACCGGTATGACGCTGGCCAAGCCTTTGGTGGTGTGTACCGAAGCCAGCCCTGATGGCTTTGATGTGGTGCAATACAACTCGCTGACCAACACCAATGCGGCGGCCGATCCGATCTTTAACCGGCTGCTGGAATTTGACCCGGCCAGCGGCAAATTACTACCGAGCCTGGCGCAAAGCTGGCAGGTGAGCAGCGATAACCGCCAATACACCTTCAAGCTGCGACGCAATGTGGCGTTTCAGCGCACCGATTATTTCAGCCCCAGCCGGCCGCTGAATGCCGATGATGTGCTGTTTAGTTTTCAGCGCATGCTCGACCCCAATCACCCCTGGTATGGCACAGCGGTCAGTGGCTATCCGCACGCCAAATCGTTTCAGCTCGATAAGCTGATTAGCGAGATCCGCAAGCTCGACGATTACACCGTGCAATTTACCTTGAGCGAGCCCAATGCCACCTTCTTGCCGCTCTTGAGCATGGGCTTTGCCTCGATCTACTCGGCGCAATACGCCGCCCAGCTCGAAGCCGCTGGCGCGCAAAAAGACCTCAATAGCAAACCGATCGGCACCGGCCCATTTGCCCTCAAAAGCTATCAAAAAGACGCGGTGATTCGCTATGACGCGCATCCGGCCTACTGGGCCGGTAAACCCAAGGCCGACAAGCTGATTTACGCCATCACCCCCGATCCGGTGGTACGGGTGCAAAAAGTAAAAGCGGGTGAGTGTGATCTGGCGCTGGGGCCCAAGCCGCAAGAGCTGATTGCCGCCAAGAATGATCCCAAGCTCAAAGTACTGAGCACGCCGATGTTTGGCACTGGCTTTGTCGCCATCAATACCAGCCACCCGCCGCTGGATAAAGTTGCCGTGCGGCAAGCGCTGAATCTGGTGTTTGATCGCAATACCTATCTGGCCCGCGTCTTTGAAGGCACCGCCACCGCCGCGCTGGGCGTGTATCCGCCCACCACCTGGAGCTATCTGCCGCCCAAATCAAGCGCCCGCAACGTCGCCAAGGCCCGCCAGCTGTTAAAACAGGCCGGCCTGCCCAATGGCTTTAGTACCACGATTTGGGTACGCCCCAATGGCAGCACGCTTAATCCCAACCCCAAAGCGGGCGCCGAGCTGCTGCAAGCCGATCTGGCACAAATCGGGGTGAAAGCCGAGATCAAAACCATCGAATGGGGTGAGCTGATCAAGCGCGCCAAGGCCGGCGAGCACGATCTGCTGTTTATGGGCTGGAGTGGTGACAATGGCGACCCGGATAACTTCCTTACCCCGCAATTTGCCTGCGCCTCGGTCGAGTCGGGCCTCAATTTTGCCCGCTATTGCGATAAAGCCCTCGATGGCGCCATTCAGGCAGGTCGGGCCACCGCCGATCAGGCCAAGCGCAGCCAGTATTATCAGCAAGCGCAGCGGCAGATTGCCGAGCAAGCCTTGTGGATTCCGCTGGCGCACCCTTTAGCCGCGGTGATTAGCTCGCCGAAAGTGAATGGCTATGTCGTTAACCCGTTCGGCCGGCAAAGCTGGGCGAATGTGCATGTGCGTTAAGCCGGCACACAACGAGATCGGGAAGGAGAGAGCATGAGCGAAACACTGCCGAGCGCGTTTACGCAGCCCCCCAGCCGCGCGCACACGGCCAGCCTGAAATGGGATAAATACGCCGGCCAGGATATTTTGCCGCTGTGGGTGGCGGATATGGATTTTGCCGCGCCGCCCGAGGTGTTGGCCGCGCTAGCCGCCCGCTTGCAGCATGGGGTGCTGGGCTATACCAACCCGCCCGCATCGTTGGTCGAGGCGGTGCAGGATTACGCCGCGCGGGTCTACCGCTGGCAGATCGAGGCCGATTGGCTGGTGTGGTTGCCGGGGCTAGTGCAAGGGCTGAATCTGGCGTGCCGCGCCGTGGGGCAGGCCGGTGATGCCGTGCTCACCATGACCCCGGTCTACCCGCCGTTTTTGCGCGCGCCAGGCTTGGCGCAGCGCGAGTTGATTACCGTGCCGTTGCAGCAAGTGGCGGGGCGCTGGCAGTTTGATTTTGCGGCGCTGACGGCGGCGATCACCCCGCATACCCGGCTCTTGCTCTTGTGCCATCCACACAATCCGGTTGGGCGGGCCTGGCAGCGCGATGAGCTCGATACCCTGCTGGGTATTGCCCGCCAACACAATCTGATTGTGTGCTCTGACGAGATACATTGCGATTTATTGCTGGATGAAGGCCTGCAGCATCAGCCATTTGCCGCGCTTTCCGCCGATTTTGCCCCGCGCACGATCACGCTATTGGCGCCCTCGAAAACCTGGAATATCCCCGGGCTGGGCTGCGCGCTGGCGGTAATTCCCGATCCGGCCTTGCGGGCGCGCTTTCGCCGCGAAATGGCCGGGCTGGTGCCGTCCGTGAATGTGCTGGGTTATCTGGGCGCTGAAGCGGCGTACCGCGCCGATGGCGGCTGGCATGCCCAATTACTGCATACCTTGCGGCAAAATCGGGACGCGCTGGCGGCGCTGTTTGCGCGCTATCCGACCAGTGGCCTCAAGCTGACCGTGCCCGAGGCCACTTATCTAGCCTGGATTGATGCCCGCGCCATCGATCCGCGCCAGCCTTTGCCGGTGTTTGAGGCGTATGGGCTGGGTTTGTCGGATGGTGCTGATTTTGGTTTCCCGGGCTGGGTGCGCTTAAATTTTGGCTGCAGCCCCACTACGCTGGCGCTGGCCTTGCAGCGGCTGGAGGGACTGTTGCAACAATACTGACGCCGGTGGCCCGGGTGCTTGGGTAAAATTGACAATGAACTTAAAACCCATCATACCGACTTACGTGCGTGCCACTCTGGCGCTGACCATCATCTTGTTTGAAAACTACAGGGATACCACGATGAAACCGATCTTCACCGCCGCCATGCTGGCCGCAGCCTTATTGACCACCCCAGCGGTTTGGGCCGAAAACACGGCCGCCGCCAGCAGCGCTACCAGCGCCGTTCGCGATAATCTATTTACCATTCCGCTTTCGGCTTATCAGCTTGATGCCAAAGACCCCAGCCAGCGCGTGTATCTCAAGCCCGGCGTGAGCCTGCCGAGCTATCAGCAAGTGATTGTGGAAGCGCCCCTGTTTTTGCGTCAGGGCGATAATCAGGAATGGGAGCTGCTGCAACCGAACGAGGCCAGCAAGATTGCCAATTACTTCAAAGCCAAACTTAGCATCGAATTACAAAAGCAGGGCATTAAAGTGGTAGAAACCGCCGATGCCAACACCCTGCGCCTGCGTTTTGCGGTAACAGGGCTGGCGCAAACCCGCCCGGGGCTGGATCTGATTGATGTGCTGCCCGCCAAAGCCGCCATCAATATCGCCAAAATGGCGGTCGGCAAAGAGCCGTATCTGGTGCGCGTGGGGACCATGGCGCAGCTGGAAGACGCCAGCAGCGGTGAGCTGTTGGCCGGCACGGTGCATCTGAAAGAAACCCGCAAAACCAAGGTGAAAGACAAAGCCATTACGCTGGATTATCTGGAGCGTGAAATCGATAAACTCACCAAAAAATCCGCTGCCCAGCTGGCCAAAGCCATGGGCAAAGCAGCGTAAGCGGTCACAATTTGAAGCCGCGAACCCATCGCCCGCGGTACCCAGCAGGCCAAGCTCATGCTTGGCCTTTTTTATTCGCACTACAGGCGCGCTAACTGGGCAGTAATCGCCCGCTCGTCCACCACTTGGCACTGATTAAATGCCGCCAAATCCTGCAGGCGCGCACGCAGCGCCTGGCTAAAAGCGGCGTCGGCTTGGAAGTCGGCGCTCAGGTGCAGGCTCAGTATTTCTAGGCGGGCTTCACGCCGATGCGCTTTGCAATCCAGCCGGCCGACAAAATCGTGGCCATACAAAATCGGCAAACAAAAATACCCAAACTGCCGCTTGGCCGCGGGCACATAGCATTCCAAGGTGTACTGAAAGCCAAACAGCTGCTGCAGGCGTTCGCGGTGAATGATGGCGTTATCAAATGGCGAGAGTAGATAAAGCTGGGGTTGGGTATTGCTGGCAGATTCTTGATAATGATGAGCGGTATTAACATACCCCCATGGGGTTTTTTGTTGGGTTGAGTGGGTATCGGTGAGCGGCTGCACCCGGCCGTCGTGGACGGCGGCGGCCAGCTGTTCTTGCAGCAAGGCCTTGATGTGTCGATCGGCTTGCAAATGATTCAGTTGCTTGAGCGTGATTACCGCCTGATTACGCAGATACAGCGCAAACAGATACTCGGCATATTCTGCCCGGCTGGGCGCGCGGGTATCGACACCCGCAGGGAGCACGCGCTCGGTGAGGTCATAGATCTTTTCCATGCCTTGCCGCTCGCGCACCATCACCTCACCGCGCAGAAACAGCTTTTCAATCGCGCGTTTGGCCGGGCCCCAATCCCACCAGCCTTGGCTTTTGCCGTGACCCTGATTTAGCGCTCGGGTGCTTAGTGGCCCGGCCAGCGCGATTTTCTGGCGTATTTCCTGCAATAGCGCGGTGGGGACATCGCGGTAGGCCTGCCACAGGCCATCGCGCACTAGTCCCATCCGATGCTGGGCAAACCGGTAATCGCGCATCGGCAGATAGGCCGCCGCGTGAAACCAGTATTCAAAAATCTGGCCGCTCGCTACCAGCTGATTAAGCCATTGTGGCGAGTAATCCGCCACGCGCGTCCATAGTACGTGATGGTGAGCGCGCTCGATCACGGCAATCGTGTCGATCTGCACATAGCCCAGGTGCTCAATCGCTGCCTGCGTGCCGGCCAGACCCGTGCCGAATGGATTGGGCGAGCTCAGCCCTTGGGCGCTGAGCGCCAGTTGCCGCAGATGGGGTGTAGGCATGATGGCAAAATGGGGTGAACGAATGTTCTATATCATACGCTCTGCAAACACGGCTGGGGAAGAATTATCGCGTGGCACTTTGCTTTGCGCCGGCAATTGATTACCATACGCATGGGCTGACTGGACGCCCAACTCGCGAAAGTGCAAACACCTGCTTTTTTGCGCAAGCCTTTAGCTTGCATACCCTCCGTGGCTCACAGCGAGATGGCCACTATTTAAGGAGCTGGTATGCCCAATGCAGATTTAACCCCTTCATCCCCCGACTCGGCCGCCGTGCAATTTTATTTGCGCCAGGCCCGGCAATATCACCGCGCGGCGCAGTCCGATTCGCCGGCGCTGGCTTTACCGATTTTGCGCCGGATTTTACACGCTGGAGTGTGCGGCCAGCCGACTTTACCGCAGCTATTTCAGCAGCGCCACACGGTACAGCGCAAGCATGTACTGCGCATGCTCGCGCTGGAGGCCGGTTTTGCCAGCTGGGAAGCTTTTCGCCCCGTTTTGCAGCAGGGCGCCGCGCCGCAATTGCAGGCGGCCCAATTTATGGCCAGCGGTGCTGGCCAGCTCAAACTCTGGTTTGCAGATCACCACAGCGCAGCACAATATGCGGCTGAGCAGGGTGGCACTGTACTGGGGCAGGGTACGCAAGCGGTGGTGATGCCGGCTGTTCACAGTTAACACCAAGCTAACTGACGCCACTGGCGCAGTGCACCTGCATGGGTGCGCTACGCTGGCGGCGGTTTAGTGCCGTGAGCGGTGGTAAACAGCATGCTTGCTGCAGATAAACCACAGCGTCGGCCCAATTCATACCCAGGCTGCGCCGCCATTCAGCTGAATAGTACTGCCGTTCAGGTAAGGATTGTTAAGCGCAAACAGGGCCGCCTGCGCGTAGTCGTCACTATCGCCGATGCGTTGCAAGGGCTGTTGCTGTGCCAGCTGCTTGAGCTGGGCTGTATTCATTGCGCTTTGTAGCAAAGGGGTTTGCATGGGGCCCGGGCTAATCACATTAATCCGCCGCGGTGCGAGCTCGGCGACCAAGGATTGCGCCAAACTTTCCACCGCGCTGGCGGCCGCGGCCACGATGGCCATGCCGGGGCGTGGGCGTTGGTTGATCATGCCCGAGGTCAGCACAATCGAGCCGTGCGCGGGCATTTTGGGCGCCGCCGCCTGAATAGCGCGCACCGCCCCCCAAAAACGGGCATCCATGCTAATGCGCAGCTGTTCGACTGGAGTATCCAGCAGTAGGCCCGGCGCATTATTGGCCGCGGTAATGACCAGATGATCAAGCTGGGTGAGCTTGGCAAAGAAAGCTTTGATTGAAGCTTCATCACTTATCTCCAAGACATCGCCGCTGGCCTGTGGGCCAAGTTGCTGTAGCACTGTTTGCAATTGTGCTGCATTGCGCGCGCCGATATGCACACGAGCCCCCTGATCAATCGCACGCTGCGCAGGGGCCAGGCCCAAACCCGAGCTACCCCCTAAAATCACGATCTGTTGCCCAGCTAAATTAATGTTGTTCATGATTGGCTCCTTTGCATTAATCAATCATCAAGTCATTATTCTATTAGACCAGTCGTCTAGTTTGGCGTAGATATGATGCCGCTTGAACGTGTAATTAGACATTGTAGGTAAATAGCTAAGTGGGGGGGCGAATGATGTACGGCGGGCTAATGGCGGCTAGCTGAGCTTTGGCACCAGTCGTACGGGCAAGTACAGAAACCATCGGCAAACAAAAAGCCCATGCGAACATGGGCTTTTTGTTTGATCTGGAGCGGGCGATGGGAATCGAACCATTATATTAGGTTAAAACAAAATTGACCGATGGCCTTAGTCGCCAAAATCCTGCTGTAGCAAGTTATTGCGATGATTCTCTACGCATGCAACTAGATGCGCCTTATGATATTTGCGCTCAAAACCAAACAAAATCAAGCCTTGGAGCTGTTTTTTGTCTTTCCTAATATGCATCTGGATGGTTAGTTGTTGCACATCACATCGTAGGTAGCTAAGAACTGCGCTAACGTTATACCCAACGCCTTACACCAGTGTCTCAGTTCCACAATATCTAATCGCCGCTCTCCGCGCTCGCACTTACTCACAAACGATTGTGTCACGTTCAGCCGAGCTGCAAATTCTACTTGGGTTAGACCGGCGTGCTCACGCGCGCGGCGCAACGCTTCAAGGAATGTGGTGTATTCAGTCGTGTAGATAGTCTTTTCCATCAGCTGCCCTTTTTGGATAGCTGACAGCTTGAAGGCCGCCCGAAAATAGTCCAAAATAGACTATCCTATAATCGAATATTGTGCTCGTATACCATAAAACTGCATTTAAGCGAGTTAAGTGCAGGATGATTTCGGATTGAGAGCATAAGGCACCTTACAAAGGCGACATGATGAATCAACAGGAAAGTAGCCCCGCCAAAGCTCAGAACAAGGATGTCGTTCTCCAGAGTGCGATTGATGAAATAGCTGAACTTTGTTCTAGAGAGCTTTTGTATAACTTTTTCAGAGCGGGAGGCCTTAACGTAATTGGCTCTCCCGAGGTGTTTGCAATTTACTTCGAAAAAGAAAATCGGATGTTGGTCTACACCAACCTAGATGATGACAGGTGTGAAGTACGATGTATCTATAGTGCTATTTTGCATGTTCTCGACTATGCAAAGACGGAAGGTGCCAGCTTTAACGTTTTTGGCGACAATGTGGTTTGCGTGATGGATGAAGTTATGATTGAAGGCAAGACCTATGATATGGCTGCTGCAGCCGCTATCGTGCTTAATGCGGTGAAGAAAGAAAATTACAAGATTGTTAGGAGTCAAAAAAGAAGTGTTTGAACCTCTAAGTCTTTAACCATCAGTGCTCGTACAAGCATTTTTACATATGCCTTAACACGTTTTTTCGATATTACGAATATTTGCAGGCTTATACGAGAAACCTGCCATTTTCCGCGCTAAATGTTTTGATGCTCATCATGAAGTTTAATGGACCTAGAGTATAGTTTTAAGAATTGAGCTATATAGTCTATTGAATCAAAAAATCATTGGCTGTATTAAGAAAATTGACAGGCCGAATCTACAAGATTGGTTAATCGCATTGTTGTCGCCAATTAGAATTCTCTATTTATGGTGATGGTGATGGTGATGGTGATGACGCTGGTGGCGGTGGTGCGGGGGGCATTAGTTTTCTGTTTATTATTTCCATAAACTCCGTTTCGGAAAAAGACCCTGTGATTTTACCTTCATTTGAGATGCCATAAATCATACCACCACCTCCGCTACTAACACCTGAACCTTTGCGGTATAAAGCCATGTTTGTCATAAAATCTATGAAGTCATCTTTCTTGAGTCCATATTTGTCTGAATGCTTCAAAATTCCAAGGGGTTCGTCTTCTGTATCTTCTTGAGAGAAATATTTAACGGTGTGCAATTTGGGTTGGTGATTTTGCTCAAGATGAAAGAACACGAAATAATATGGGGTAGGTTTATGTATTGTGGATAGAAATTCTCCTATTTCTTTTACATTGAGTTCGCTCGCCCATTTTTCTTCATAGTCTCTGGTAAATCCTTTATTGCAGTATTTGAATTCTATCAGAACAAAGTATGCGGAATTTAAAAATATAGCATCTGCCATTGCTTGTTCTGCATTGCCATCTAAAGGTGTGACATTTTCGAATAAGCCTGCACTGTTTGCATCTATTATAAACTTATATTCTACGGTCTTTTCCCAGGATTTGGACATTAATTATTCCTTTTGTTTATTAATTTATTTTTATTGCTAGTATAAATTGTGCATTCTCAAGTAGTGGTCTATGAGGGGCAGTATTCTTAATGTTAATGGCAAGATTAAAGACATCACAACTTCCTGTCATTGACCTAGAGTGGGTCTTATCAAGAGTTTAAATCCACCAATCAAAACTGGCAGCAATCCCATATCCGGCTGTAGCAAAATTGGAATGCTGGCTGGTGACCTTCGATGATTTGAGATGGAAAAATTGAACAAGAATCGGCAAATCGTCAACCCTCTCACGTCCGAATCTATTAATATGTCACCTTCGCGTCAGCATCATGCTGACCACCCATTTTTCACGCTCAGCGCTGCGCTGGGCGGCATTGATTTTGCAAAGTGACCCATGTCTGAACAACTAACGCTAGACACCCTTGAATCTTGGCTGTGGGAATCGGCCAATATTCTGCGCGGTTCGATTGATTCGTCCGATTTCAAAAACTACATTTTTGGCCTGCTGTTCCTCAAGCGCTTTAACGACGTGTTTGAAGAGCGTGTGCGCGCCTTGGCCGAGGCTGAGGGTATCTCAGGCCGCGAAGCCGAAGACGAAATCCAAGAAAAGCACGGCACGTTTCCAATCGATGCCCGCTGGCCGTCGCTGATTAGCCGCACCGAAAACTTGGGCGAGGCGCTCGATAAAGCCTTTGCCGCGATTGAGGCGTACAACCCCGAACTGCAATATGTACTCACCGCCACGCAATACGGCGACAAGCAAAAGCTATCCGATGCCGTGCTGCAACGTCTGTTGCGCCACTTTAATCAGTACAAGCTCGGCAATGCCGACCTGTACAAAGCCGACATGCTGGGCGACGCCTACGAATACCTGATTAAGCAATTTGCCGACGACGCAGGCAAAAAAGGCGGCGAGTTCTACACGCCCAAGGGCGTGGTGCAATTGTTGGTGAATATTCTCGACCCGCAGCCGGGTCAGCATGTGTATGACCCCACTTGTGGTAGTGGCGGTATGTTGGTCGAAAGCGCGCACCACGTTGCCGCGCAGCCCAATGGCTTGGTGATGGGCAAACCGAATGTCATGTTATTTGGCCAAGAGAAAAACCTCGGCACTTGGGCGATTGCCAAACTTAATCTTTACCTGCACAACATGAGCGTCGACGGCATTGCCAAGGGCGACACGCTGGTCGACCCGCGCCACCTGAACGGCAGCTACCTGCGCACCTTTGACCGCGTGATTGCCAATCCGCCGTTTTCCGCCAAAGCATGGTGGGCTCCGCTGGAGCTGGCCGCCGAAGCCGCCGCGCAAGGCCAAAGCAACGCCAAGCCCAAAGCGCCCAATTACAAAGAGCTCAGCGACCCGTATGGCCGCTTTGTCTATGGCGTGCCGCCGCGTGGCTACGCCGATTTGGCCTTTGTGCAGCACATGCTCGCCAGCCTGAAAGACAATGGCCGCCTCTGCGTGGTGCTGCCGCATGGCGTGCTGTTCCGCAGTGGTGAAGAAGGCAAAATCCGCGATGGCCTGCTGTTTGGCACGGATGCCGCCAGCGGTAATCAGCAAGGCGATTTGATTGAAGCCATCATCGGCCTGCCATCCGCGCTGTTCTACAACACCGGCATTCCCGCCTGCGTACTGGTGCTGAACAAAGCCAAACCCGCCGCGCTGAAAGACAAAGTCATCATCATCGACGCCAGCGCCGACTACGCCGAGGGTAAGGCGCAAAACAGCCTGCGCAGCGAAGACATCGCGCGCATCAGCGCCACGCACAAAGCTGCGTTCACCTCGCAAACCGAAGTCGACCATTACTGTCGCGTCGTGCCGCTGGCTGAAATCCGCGCCAACGATGGCAATCTGAACATCGCCCGCTACATCGACAACGGCGAAGTCGAAGACGTGGTCGACGTAGCCGCCACGCTGGCGCAGCTCGCCGCCCTGAGCGATGAAGAAGCCGCCATCGACGCTCGCCTGAACGGCTATCTGGCTGAGTTGGGCTTGCTGGATGGAGGCGTGTGATGGGGTATCTGTCTGTGGCTATTTTTGATATTGACCTGCAGGGTAATACCAGTGAGGTTTTGCAATGAATGTGGTCGGTAAGGCGGGATATAAAGAAACGGCGATTGGGTGGATTCCTGAGGATTGGGAGTCAAAACGACTATCTCTTTTGACTAGAAGTTATGCGGGTGGAACTCCAAATAGGAGTCTTGCTGAAAATTTCATCGGTACGATTCCCTGGGTGAAATCGGGCGAGGTAAATAGTCGAAAGGTTGTGACGACTGAAGAATGTATTTCTGAGAGTGCCTTAACCAATTCAAGCGCCAAACTTGTCGAAGCTGGAGCAATTTTAGTTGCAATGTATGGTGCAACGGCTGGGAAGATTGCTCAGTTAAAGATTGAGGCTGCTACAAATCAGGCCGTTTTATCTATACGGTCTACTTGCCCTGAATTGTTCAATGAATACTTGTTTTGGGTGTTAGAAAGCCAGTCCGAGAAATTGCTCTCAATGTGCCAGGGTGCGGCTCAGCCCAATTTGAGCAAGGGATTAATTGATGGCTTAGAAATCCCCTTGCCGCCAGTGTCCGAACAAGAAAAAATCTCGTCGATTTTGACTGCGGTGGACGACAAGCTGGACGTGATTGCACGGCAGATTGATGCGACCAACACGCTCAAGCGCGGCCTGATGCAAACCCTGTTCAGCCAAGGCGTCGGCACCCAAGACGCCAATGGCCAATGGCACCCCCACACCGAATTTCAGCAAACCGAGCTGGGTGAGATTCCTGCGGGGTGGACTGTGCAGCCACTTGGTGCTTTGGCTGCGGAAAGTCGCAAGCGTAATGCAGGCGAACTCGATGACGACAAGCTGTGCGGTGTTTTGAAAAGTGATGGCTTAGTGCCAATGCGGGAACGGGTAAAGGGGGCATCCACTGACCGATGTCGCATTGTTGAGCCCGATGCGTTTGCCTATAACCCGATGCGTATCAATATTGGCTCGATTGCCCGCAATGTTCAGAATCAGACTGTGATGGTTAGCCCCGATTACGTCGTGTTTTCTACTAAACCGCAGGCACTATCCGCAGACTTTCTTGACCATTTCCGCCGTTCAGATGCATGGGAACGTTTCGTTGGGCGCTCAGGTGATGGTGGTGTTCGGATTCGGATTTATTTCGACGATTTGGCGCAATTGAAAGTAGCGACGCCCCCAATGAGCGAGCAGCTAAAAATAGCTGAAGTATTAGACGGGATAAATGCAAAGATTGCTGCGCTTACGAACAAACAGACCCACTACCAAACCCTAAAACGCGGGCTGATGCAAAAGCTGTTGAGTGGTGAGTGGCGAGTACCTAGTTGTAAAGTGGGAGTTTAAACATGGCGGACCAAATTTCTCATCCAGTAATTCCACCTGATTTGGGAGAGAAAATTAAAATTGACATTGAAACTGGCATAATTGAAGGAGTGGTTGTTGGGGGAACTACAGATTTGCCTGAATGCCCAGGAAAAGAACAATGTTTGGACTGGAAGGCACTGTCTAGCGGTGAGAAATGTTTAAAGTGTGGCAAGCGAAGACAGTTATAAGTCAACTGTTAGAACTACTTTATAAATTTCGCACCTATACGAGTGCTGCACTAGTTTGCAAAGAAAATGAATAATGCCATTCGGCCCAATTAGACCTCTTCACAATTTAAACCGTGACGTACAGCGCAAGCTGGGGCGCGTGGTGCTGATGTTGCAATGGTATGAGCGTGGGCTGAAGGTGCTGTTGGCGCATTCGAACTTTGAAGTAGTGCAAACTGAGGATGGCATTCGCCACACCTTGGATGACAAGAAAGAGGCCGTTCGCACCAAAACACTTGGTCAATTGGTGAAGCAATTTACGGGTGAGCATGTGCATTTGCCGAAGGTTGATGGGCAGGATACTGAGTCTGATACGACTAGGGATGATGAACCCTATGATGGAAAAATAAGAATTAGACTTAACTCGACAACCGAAGTCAGCCCCGAGCAGTTTGAAAGAATAAGTGGGCAGCTCAGTGCCTTAGTTGAAATGCGTAACGGGCTGGTGCATCACTTTTTTGAGCGTTTTGACTTGCAAGATGAGGCGTCGCTGAACAGTGCTTCTGACTATCTGGATGATTGTTATGTGCAAGTTCGCGTCCAGCATGAAGAGTTAAAAGCACACCTCGCTGCGCTGGATGAGGCTCGAAATATGATGGCCCAGCTATATGACACAAGCGAGTTTAAAGACCTGCTGTTCTATGGCATTGACCCCTCGGGTGGTCGTGAGCATATGTGGCAGTGGACGCCAGTGGTGGCCGCATTACGTGAGGCCGAGCAAAAACTGGCTTCGGAAGGCTGGACCAAGCTGAATGATGCAATCAACTACATTCGCCAGCATTACCCTGAACACTTTCCGAGCCGCTACCGCTTCAAGCGCTGGGACCAGCTTATTAAAGCGACCAATTTGTTTGAATTGGGCGAACGCAAATTACCCGACAATCACACCATTGTTTTTTATCGTACCCATCAACCTGAAACAGCACTGCTAGAGAGCACTGAATGAGTTCAGCAGCAGAAAAAATCGGCGTCGAAAACCCTGCCATCGCCAGCCTGGTCAAACTGGGCTACACCCACCTCTCTGGCAAAGACATCCACCCCGAAGTGCGCCATTTAGCGCCGATATTGTTCGATATATTACAGGCGCGTTTGTTGGCACTAAACCCTTGGCTGGCCGATACAGCGGGGGGCGAAGCTGCGGCGGTGATTGAGCTGAAAAAGCGGGTGAATGACGAGCTAATCCCCGCGAATCGTGCATTTTGGGAGCAGGTCGTTCACCGCAGCGATATTCAGGTGAAAGACGCGCAGGGCTTGATGAAAAGCGTGCGCTTTTTTGACGCCGGCAATGCCAAAAACAATGATTTTCATGTGGTCGACCAGTTTGTTGGCGCGAATGCCGATGGTGATAAATTTCGGCCTGATGTTCTGCTGTTTGTGAACGGACTGCCGCTGGCGATGATTGAGTGCAAAGCATCACACCACAGGCTGGAAGAGGCACTCGGGCAGCTCGATGGGTATCAACGCAGTTTTGCACCGCATTTTGTGTTTAACCAAGTGCTGGTCGGCTTAAATCGCCGCCAAGGGCGGTATGCCGCGATTGCAACCAAGCCCGATTACTATGCCCGCTATCGATTGCAAGTAGCAGAACGCCAGCAGGTGATTAAAGCGCTGGGCGACGAGCCGAGCGAGCAGGACGAATTGCTTTGGGCGCTGTTTGAACCAAGCCGCTTTCTCGAGCTGATTACGCATTTGGTGCTGTTTGAGGTGCGCGATGGCAAGGTGATGAAGAAATTGCCGCGGTATCAGCAATGGCGGGCGATTCGCAAAACCTTGGCCCGCTTGACCGCACCGAAGCCAATGGGTGGCGTGGTCTGGCATACGCAGGGTAGCGGCAAGTCGCTAACGATGGCCTTACTGGCGCGCTATTTACGCAGCGATGCTTTGGGCTTGAATAACCCGACCGTATTGGTGCTAACCGACCGCAAAGACCTCGACCAACAGATTTTCGAGACGTTCTGCGCCATTGGCATTAAGGCAATGAAGGCGCATTCAGTCGATGGCCTGATTAAGATTCTGTCGAATGACTACGGCAGCGTGCTGACCAGTACGGTGCATAAATTCCAAGAGCAAGACGAACAAGCTGAGAGCGATGGGCCAGATACGCCTGAAGATGCGGATGACGGCGATGAATTAAAACCCAGCGAGCAAGCCAAGCGGCATGTACGGATTCGGGTCGACAACGATTTTTATATCGTAGAGCAGACCAATGCCCACTTTGGCATGGCCGATGAAGACGGCGTATTGCTGAAGCCGAAATGGGTGGAAGTGTCCCGCGAGAAGATTAACTTCCGCGTCTTGAGCACTAAGGCCAATTTTTATGTGCTGGTCGATGAGGCGCACCGTAGCCAATACGACTTTTTGGCGGCCTTTATGCGCGCCAGTGTGCCCAACGCCAAGTTTGTGGCCTTTACAGGTACACCACTGCTGCAAGACGACAAGCACACGCTAGGGGAGTTTGGCGGTGGCGAATACATTGACGAGTACCGCTTGCACGAAGCGGTGGCCGATGGCGCAACGCTGCCGATTAAATACCTCGATGCATGGATTGAGCTGGTGGCCAGTGTGGGCCTTGATGCCGCATTTAAAGCGATGTTTGGCGAAGAATCTGAAGCTAAAAAAGTCGCCCTCAAGCAAGAGCTATTAAGGCAATGGCGTGCTGCTGCGGGCCGTTTGGAAAAAGTCGCCGAGCATTTGATTGAGCACTTTTTAGCCAATGTGCAGGCCAAGGGCCTCAAAGCCATGCTGGTGTGCGATGGCCGCGAGATGGCGGTGGCGTACAAGGATTTGCTCGACGCCAAAATGGCGGAGCGCGCCAAGGCAGGTTTACCAACTTTCGAGAGCCGCGTGGTGATTTCGCTGGCGGGGATTACTTCCAAGCGCACTGGGCATAGCGAAGCCGAAGAGGCAGAAAAGCGCGGGGTCGATGCGGCTGCAATTGCCTCGATTGAAGAGCGCATCAAGGCTGAAGTGAAGGCCAAGAAAACGCCTGTAGCCCTGTTGCCCGATGAAATTAGTACCTTTGTGAGTAAGCTATTCCCATTGCCGTATGGCGATGAAAGCAAAGGCCGCGATGGGCAAGTGCATGCCAATAATATCGGCCTGATTATCGTGTCGGACATGCTGCTCACCGGCTGGGATGCGCCGATTGTGGGTACGATGTATCTGGATAAACCGCTGAAAGAGCACACGCTGTTGCAAGCCATTGCGCGGGTGAACCGCACTTTGGCGGGTAAAAATGCGGGTTATATCGTTGACTACCACGGCGTAGTTGAGCACCTAGACCATGCGCTAAAAATCTACGGCGGCGAAGTCAAACCTACGCAGGTCTGGGAAGGCGTCGAAAGTGAAATCCCGAAAGCGCAGGCGACGCTGGAGCGAATTTTAAAGCTGCTGCCACGCAAGCATGACCCTGTGACGCAGTGCGAAGACTACAAAGACGACGCCGAGCAGTATCTGGACCCCGATACTCGCCTTGATGTGGTCGAAGAATTTATCGCCTTGGTGAAGCAGTTTAATCGCTCGCTCGACATTATTTTGCCCGATGTACGTGGCATTCCGTTCAAGCCCTATTTCACGCTATTCGGCGAAATTCGCCTGATGCTGCGCGATAAGTTGCCGAGCAATGCGTACAAGGAGCGGATTACCAAGTTGGAATCAGTGCTGCTGCAGCAATTGCTGGACGAGTACATCAACGCCAGCCCTGCAAAGAGCCTGCTGGGGCATGAAGTCTCGATTCTGGATGCGAGTGATATGGCACGCCTCAAGCGCGGTGCAAATGCGGGCAGCCAAGCGCTGACGATGAAAAATCAGCTCAAACACACAATAGTGACGGGCCGAGATAAAGACCCCGCGTTTTTTGACAAACTGGCTGAAGAGCTGGAAAAACTGCTGCTCGAAGAAAAAGCAGGCCGTATCACGCAGGCGCAGTTTTTGGAGCAGCTAGAGCTATTCGGGCAACGTATTCGCGATAAAGATGGTGATAGCGGGTTTGCCAATGCAGCACAAACGGCGGCGTATCACTATTTAGCCAAAGAGCTTAGCGACGATGTGGCCAAAGTCATTACCACCAAAGTGTTCGAGCATGCCGAACTGAGCAATACCTTGGCTTCGCATAACTGGAAGCAGATGCGTGATGTGCACCCCGAAGTAAAAGATTTGCTGCGCAAACTATTGATACCGCTGGCGGGTTGGGAGCGTGCCGTGGCGCGTGAACATGCCAGCAATTTATTCGATATTTTGCTGAAGAACTAAGATGCCGCAGTTTCAGTATGGGCAAACTCTCATTGAATGGCGCTTTGAGTTGGCCCCCGAACTCAAACGCCACTACATCACGGTTGAGCGCGGCGAGCTGGTTCTGTTGCGTGGGCCCGAGGCTACGGTTGAAGAGCAGGCCCAGCTTATTCGGCAGCGCGCGCGCTGGATATGCGAAAAGCAGCAGCAGGTTAATCAAGTGGTGCTTGAGGATGTCATCGTTACAGGTAGCCGCCTGCGCTATGCAGGGCGTAGCTATTACGTTGAGGTGCAGCATCAGCCCGAAGCCAAAAGCGTTACTCTGCGCTTTACTGCTTCCCGCTTTGTGATTGAAAACCCCGCTGGGCTCAGTATTACGAACGAGCAATTGGCCCCATTCCTGACCCGTTTTTACATGGAGCGTGCGCACAGCAAGTTATTGCCACGATTGCGCTACTGGGAAAAGAAAACGGGTTTGCTATCGCGCGGCGGACGAATCAAACACTTCCAAGGCCGCTGGGCTAGCTGCGACACTAACAACATCATCGAGTTTCACCCGCGCATTATGGAGTTCTCTGCGGCCGTGCAGGACTACATCATCGTGCATGAGCTGTGCCATACGATTGAGAAAAGCCACTCTAAAGCATTTTGGATATTGGTAAGCCAGCATATTCCGAGCTGGAAGTTACATCATGAAGAACTAGCTCGCACGGGTGTAGATGATTTTTGAGCCGCTTAGATTTTTATGAAAGGTGATTTGTATGGAAAACGACGTTGAAATTGGTTTGAAAAACTTGCCAGATGTATTCAGCAAAGTAAGCGTAAAATTTTTGCTAAAAAATGGCAATGCCGAGCGTCAGCTTAAGTTTCTATCGATGTCATCTTTGGATGATTTTGCTGGTTTTGCGTATGTAATGGATAAGAAATTTCATGGGCACGAAATTGACTTGCTAACCTTTAGGGGAGGTGAGCCACATTCTGCAGCAGAATATAAATGCACTTTTTCATTTGACCCTGGTGGAACAAAAAAAGCTGCTTTTGATGCAATAAAAAAGACAACCAAAACAGAAGGCCTCGAAGAGTTGAATCTCCAGAATATCTACATTGTTCACTTTTTGAATCATGCTCGTCATTCCGCAAATGGGGATGTGCCGCAGTCGATACTTGAGAAATACCCCAATGGCAAACCTATTAGCATTGTTGATTTGAAAAAAATTTATACTAATTCAAAGTCAGAATTGAAAGTGGTGCTTGAGCAAAATGTTTTGTGTGAAAGAGGTGCCGAGCTTCTAGATGTCCTAGTTCTAAGGCTTAGTAAAGATTAGCGCGGCCATCGAAGAAAATAAGTAAATTGCTATAGATTGGCTGTCTAATTAACACCTGGAAACATGTTGAAACAATTTTAGTGTAAAAAGGTAGCGTGTGACTTGAGGTTTTGATGCGCTAATTTTGGGTACTTGATGTCGGCTAGCCCATTTCTAAACAGCAGCTGCTGCCAGTCGGTTATTTTCAGAAACCAATTTCTTACTGCATTTGTTTAATCGGTTTGCATATTTATCCTTGAGCTCTTCCTACTGGGCTGCTGTGTCTATGCTAGTTTCAGGATTGCAATAAATCAGCCTTTCGTCAGTCGTCGTGGCAACGCTCTACAGACATGTGGTCATCACGCGCTAATCAATAGTAAATTTTATGGGTGCAGCATCCTCAATGGTTTCGGTATGGCGACTCGGAGCAATACATTTGACGACGCTATGAAGACGCCATCCCAATACTTTTGATAATTATGATTAAATATTCATTATTAAATTATCTGCACCAATAAGATGACACAATAATCCTTACCAGCAAAAAATCGTCAAGCACTTACTCGAGGTCACCGAGCCAATAAAATAAATTTGGATTGTGGCATAGCCGTCCGTTTGTATCGATTGCATTCTCGCCATCTGGATGTAGTACGCCGTCAAAATCTAGGTATAAAAAATGAATGATTTCTGTTCCATAACTCTCACGCCGACCGACAAGTAACCACGAAAGAGTTGCGTTTAGCTGCCGCGCCGTGCGCGACATCGCTCAAGTTCTTTTCTGAGAGTGTCGATTTCGGCTTGCATGGCAGCGGCACTTTTTAGTAGCTGAGCAATCTGATACCAGTAGGCGTAACCTAGGTCCCCATCTGCCAATGCTAGCTCGTGGATTTTCTTCAGCGCTATATCCAAGTTTATAACGTTATCTTGCGGCATATTGTCCAGTCTCCTTTTGATGGGACTACTCTACCTGATTACCCCCATATTCGTGAAATGCGATTAAGTTTTTCTACTCACGATGACCAGCTACGTGCTCATCGAAAATGCGATAAGCTTGAAGATAAAATTAATTTTAATTGAGGGTAGATGTTAATGAGTGCCACTTGCATTTGTTCTTCATGTTTTCCGATAAGGACTTGCGAAGATGGGCACGCGAAGCAAACGGTTCGCGAGGATGTGATGCCTGAGCTGGATGCGCCCCCCCCCCGAAATGCAAGTTAGGTAAGTAATGCGAGTTGATTTGTCTACTCAATCAGGACAAGCTCATTGCTCACTAAGTTTCGGGGGCATCGCTACGACACTTATGCTGCCTGCCGAGCTGTTTCTGTAGAATAAAGTGCACCTTGAGTGTTCAGACAAATAACAAAGCGCTAGATAGTAATCGGGCTGTTGCCATAGGTCAGAGGTTAAATCTGCATCTCATCTTTGTGATAGCTTTGCTCTGAACCGGATGAAACCACTTGGGCTAAGCTCGATGTCTAATGTCGAATGAGGAAAAAAATCCACATCTCAAGACAATAAATTAAGCGAGTAGTAACCGAGTTTTAGTCCACTTGAAAGACTTGAGTTCAGCATCATATTAGGTTTAAGAAGGTTGCTAAACCAAAAAACCGCCAATTTCCTTGATTCTGGAGGGTGTATGCCGGCAGTACAGAAACAGTTCGAAGATTTTCATCGCGTCATCTGTTTTGATGAGGATGACGAGAAGGCTACCCTCCGTGAAAAGCGTAATACCATCATTAAGGCGCTGAAAGCCAAGCTGAGTGATGATGTCCCATCGTTTACAAGTTTCAATCAGGGCAGTTACTCAATGCATACAGGCGTGGTGCCTCTAGATGGTAACTTTGACATTGATGTTGGTCTTGTATTTGACTGCGCACCTGACAAGTACCCTGACCCAGTAGCACTTAAGAAGCAGGTGCGTGATGCGGTGGACTCGAATTTCCGCACTGTTGTGATCCGTCGGCCGTGCGTGACCGTCAACTACATCAGCGATGGTGAGATTGCTTACCACGTTGACTTGGCTGTTTACACCAAGAGCAGTGAAGGTAAGCTTTACTTAGCCAAAGGCAAGGAAAATTCAGCTGATGAACATCGTATATGGGAGGTCTCCGACCCACAAGAGTTGACCAAGCTTGTCTGCGACAAGTTCGAGGACTCTGACAAGCGGGCCCAGTACCGCCGCTGTATCCGCTACCTCAAACGCTGGCGGCAGGTTCAGTTTAAGGGCGCCGGCGCGCCGCTGAGCATCGCCCTCACTGTCGCTGCACTTCACTGGTTCAAACCGAACTTCGGCACGTCTGGTAAGCCGGTCGACATCCTCGCGATGCTGGACTGGGTCAATACGATGCTGGGCCAATTCAGCTACGAGTTCAGTCAAAACGATGGTATGCATCTGCGTCTGAAGGTTGCATTGCCAGTGGAGCCGTATTCCGACCTGATGGCTAAACGAACCGCCACGCAGATGAAGAACTTCATGGAGAAGCTCGAGCTACTTCGTGACGCACTGCAGACGGCGTACGACGAGGACCTGCCAGAAGACGCCTGCAAGCACCTGAAGAAGCAGTTCGGCGACGGCTTCAAGGTGCCCGAGAAGTCCGAGACCGCCAAGGCGGTTTCGGCTGCAGTAATCAGCACCGGGAACTCTGCATGACGGAGTCTGCCATCGAGGCGGCCGACCCCACGAAGGTTGATGCCACATTCGAGGCTGTCATGAAAGCTTGTGGCTTGCGTGGCATCGAGGTCGTCCGCTTAGACGGCACTGCACCGAATTGTCTGGGGGTCGAGCTAACAGGTTCAACGCGCATTTGGCCTGTGTACGTCGATTGCGACGAGGCCCAGTTGCGGCTGCCGAGGGTCTGGACTCTGCCCCCGGAGGAGCCTCTCGCACATGTTAGCTACTCCGGGGTAGTGTGCATCGACGACGGTCAGGGGCTGTCGCTCGACCCAAGCCGTCCGGCAGACATAGTGGCGCACACGGTTCTCAAAGCATATGACCTGCTTGAGAGCTCCGCAGTGGATGCATCCACCGGCCACATCGAATTCTTCAACGAGCTTGAGGGGTACTGGCTGCACCTGCCGGACTCATTGCGGTCCCGCTCCTACTTTGAGGTCGATGGAAACTCGCGCATGGTCAAGGGGTTCGTGGATTCGAAACTTGGCAAGCCGAAGTGGTATTTCGTGGAGCGAGACGCCGAGCTACCCTGGGAAGTAAAAGACAACAAGCTCGCGGGGCAGCGTGCCTTGTACGTTCACGTTGACGCGCTGGCGTTGCCGCCCGCGCAGCCGGACAGGCTGACGGCCGCGTTCATCGATGATGTTCATCAACGCCTGTCGCCCGACCAACTGAAGCTATGGAACGAGTTGCTAGGCCCGTCTAAGAACTCACCCAAGCGGCTGGCCCTACTAGTGTCAGTGCCTCGCCAAGCTGGGGGCCGCTCGTTGGTCGGCATTACCTTCGGCGCACTCCGCGGGGTCGTTGACAAGAAGTCACCAGTTACGCCGCTAACTATGCGTCGCCTAACCCCCAACTACATGCGTGAGCGAGGTGGCGCATCTCTGGACTTGCTCGGAAAGCACGTAGCCGTGCTGGGTGCAGGTGCCATCGGTTGTGTTGTCATCGATACCCTAGCGGCGGCTGGTGTGGGCAAGCTCACAGTGGTAGACCACGATGTATATTCGGAAGAAAACATCTTTCGACACCTTCTGCAGCCCCTGTACATCGACATTAGCAAGCCGAAGGGCCTACAGCTGGCGCTGGAACGGCGCTACCCGGGCCTGAACATCACGCCGGTCTGCACGACCGCCCAGAAATGGCTCACAACTGCCGACCTCAGCAAATATGACGGTATCGTGGTCGCGTTCGGCGCACCGTCCATCGAGCGCTCATTTTCGCGCTCGTTCAAGGGCACGCGGTTTGACCTGCCTATCGTCTTTACCTGGCTGGAGGCCCTAGACTTGGGTGGGCACTCGGTACTGATGTGGACCAAAGGGGAAGGCTGCCTCGACTGCGCCTATCGCGATGATGAGGGCCAATCATCCTTGGCTTCGCGCACGTCTTTTCTGGAACCAAACCAGCCCGTCACCCGCAATCTCACAGGCTGTGCAGGTGCATTTGTCCCGTTCGGCCCTATCCAGGCTCGGCGCACGGGTTTGCTGGCGACAGAGCACATCCTTTCGGCGATGACTGAGGTGGCTGCGGGTAACCCGGGCCGAGCTGCCTCCTACCGGTTCTGGGTAGGAGAAGGCAGGGTAGCAGCCCAACATGGGCTGCGCACGACACCTTGGTTCCAGTCCGCACGAACGACGCTTCCAGAAGAAGCGACACGGCAGGTGTTCGGCCGGGCGTGCAGCCACTGCCGTGCGCCTAAGGGAGCAGCATGAGGCTGGTTTATCGAGTCACACCGAGCCGGCGGCTCATCATCGTCGAGCACGCTTTGCAGCAAATGCAAGCTTTCGCGCAGCGACGCAGGTGGCACTGCGAGGCCGGAGGAATACTGCTAGGTCGCCACCTACTGGACTCGCACGACGTGGTTGTTGACGAGGTGTCTACTCCTCAGGATAGCGACCGCCGCAGCAGGTTCAGTTTCTTTCGGTCGTCCAAGCACGAATATATCGCGCGCCAGCGTTGGCTGGAGCAGGGGCACACATCGGCCTACCTCGGTTTGTGGCACACGCACCCTGAACTCGACCCGACGCCCAGTAGTGTTGACCGAAGAGACTGGGAGCAGGCTGTATCGGGGGATACGTTTGAAGGCGACCGTCTGTTTTTTCCCATCATTGGCACTCGTAGTATCCGCGTTTGGACTCTGAGCCGCCGAGGCTCGTTTCGAGAATTGAAGTTGGAGAAAAAGATTGGCAACCAAGAAAACCATTGCACCGGCTAAGGCTGTGGTAAAAGCGCCTGCTCATACGAAAGAAACTCGCACCCAGGACCGCGCCCGTATTCCCGTCGAAGTGCGGCGCGACCTTTGGGTGGCGGCTGCCGGTCGCTGTGAATTTCGCGGCTGCTGCAAGCCGGTGGGGCGCGACTTCTTGACCAAGGAAAAAACCTTCACAGGCGAGCATGCGCACATCATTGCGGATAGTCCTGGAGGCGCACGGGGCGTGAAGGGTGAGTCGGAGCGCTTAGCCAAGGACGTCAACAACCTGATGCTGGCTTGCTATGACTGCCACGCTCGTATCGACCGGCACGGTAAAAATAACAAGTTCACCACGCAACAACTCCAAGCCATGAAACGCGAGCATGAGGCCCGTATTCAGCGCATCTACTCCGCCACGGGCGTGCTGGAGAGTTTGCCACTGCTGATGACGTTCCCCATTGGGACGCACGTAACAAACATTGACGTGGAGCAGATTCACTTTGCTATGCTGGAGAACAGCGACTATAAGCTGTTCCCTCGGGGCAGCCACATACACATCAATCGAAGTGACTTTGACTTTCAGGATAATGACCCAGATTTTTGGCCACGAGCAAATAAAGCGCTTACCGACGTCTATAACCGACGTATTCACCCCGAACTCACTGAACGCAATGGTAATGCACACTTAAGCATTGCCGGCTTTGCTCCGATTCCCATGCTGATGAAACTTGGTGTACTTATTGGTGACAAGACGCGTGCCAATGTTATGGACCTACCCAACGATGGTTGGTTATGGGACAAGAGTGACTCGTGCTTTGAGCCTAGCTATGTTTACGATGTGCCAAGAAAACTTCCGCGTGAAGTATCGGTGGTTGTTAGCATTTCCGGTAAGGCTGTACATCCATTTGGTCGGGAGGTCGTAGAGTTCAGTGCAGCAGCTCCAGGCCGGGGCATTATCCGGAAGCAAACGCATCTACTTAGCTTCCGTCGTGAATTCGACAACTTCCTGCTAAAACTAACTAATGCAGGAGTTCGTGTAATGCACCTTCATCCAGCAACGCCATTGTCCGCGAGTATTGAGATTGGTCGTATGCTGTTGCCCAAGACATTTGAGGAGATACATGTTTGGGAATGGCAGGCGCCTGAATGGAAGAAGGCTGTGCAGTTAAAATAGGGCTAATTGCATGAGATAACCTTCTCTCCATAGCATTTGGGGGTAAATTTGTAGCTAATAAGGATTTTTTCCAATACTTTGGTTGGAGTTCACCCATTCTAGAAATGGCTCCGAAGTGCCAGGCTCTACTATTACGTTCTTGCGCAAAGATGCTGAACGGTCAATTATGCAGCCACGGTCCACATCAATACTCATTAGGTCTCTGAAGTGCTCCAACACCAACCACAAGGCTTTGCAGACAAGCGCCTTATCGTTTGATAGCTTTATCAATCTTTCAGTGCTGTCCGAATTTTGCACAGGAGACAGCGTCGTGCCAGCTTGTTTATCTAACAGCTGAAGTTCTATCGCCTTGATATAGTTCCGCAGGCGTTCGTTATCACGCTTCGTGTTCCCTAATTCCAATTCAATCCTATAAATGAGTGCTTGAGCTTTGGGCTCCGATGCCTTGATAGTTTCGGTGCCGGACCGCATGGTCATGAAATTAAGTAGAAAGATTTTATACCGCTCGTTTCGTAGCAGGGTCGTAAAGCTACAGGGGGCACCCTCTGTCATTTCAATTTGTCTAGCAACAGCTTTTGCCAAATCTGTAATGAATTTAAATTCAGCCCGAGTTTTGCGTAATGAAGCAAGGTAACTAGCAATTATTTCCTCGCGTTCCGCTACTACCTTTTCTTGATGTTCACGAAACGGATTCTCGGAGCGGGAACGCGATAGTTTAGTGTCTTGCGATTTGGCTTTTGTCATTTTGAATCGGGGGGTATTAGCTTGAACAGTCGAGGCGGCATCGACTCAAGAAATGAATCAGACTCAAGCATTTCTTTCAGGTCCTCAAGCGTCATTTTATTGGCAGCCACAATTGAGCGAATCAATCCCAATAACTCAGCAGCTGGATTGGTACAAGTTTCCAAATTGAAGGCTGCTCGTATGTTTCCCGTATTTGCTAATATATGCCGCCGCATCAAATCGAATTTCGCACGGATTTGTGGGCTTTCTAGCATAGGAAAAGCCTCGCTTTCTTGGAGGCGAGCTAGTATGTACTCAGTTGCGTTATTGGGAAATGCGGTCTGGCGAAGATTTTTTTCGATAATCTCCGGTTTTTGGATATGCCATGATTTGTTGCTTGCGCCAGATGCAATACGTTGGCGCATCGTTTCAAGTACCTCGACTGCCAACTGCCAAGCAACGAAGTCTTCTGCAAGAATGTCACGTGTTTGTTCTAGTGCATCTAATTCATCTGCCGAGTAATTTTCATCATTTTCTGCTGTTGCTATCCAAGACTCAATTTCAGCAAGTCCTTCGAGCACTTGGCGCGCTTTTGCAGTAATTGCAGGTAGGTGGTCTATGGAACGAACTGCGTATACACAGGGGCCACAACGCCTCCAGCCTTTGAGTTGGCTGACCACATCTGAAGGGCAGTGATTGCCGTATGGGCAGATTTCTGTCTTATTTTCAACCGCTCCTGCGGCCCTAGTTTCGCGCAGGATATCAAGACCTGTTTTATTCGCCTCACCGAAGCCCAGGCTTATACAGCCATATGCGGGAAGCGTTTCTTCAATGTTAGATTTGAGACTTCTCGACAGGTTTGAATTGACTTCATCCGCTTTAATGTAAGCGCCTTTTCGCCTCGGTGAGGCCTTTAACATTTCCTCATATCCATTCTCGTAGCCTTTTTGCTTGAGAACTAAATTCTGGCGTACTTGTTCCGCAAAAGTCTCTTCCTCGTCGGGCACTACGTAATGAGGTACCGTTGCTTCTGTCTGGCCAGTCAAATAGCGGCCAATGAGGTCTGCTGGAAGTAATCCAATCGTGTGAGATATAACACTAGAGCGTGCGCTGTGTGGGGTAATATTTGATTTTATGGCTACTTCACAAATTTGTTGCTGCTTACTTCCGTATGCTTTTAATTGTTCCGCGATGTTAAGGTCGGCATAGCCTACGCCTGTCGGCAATAAGCGAATCAAGCTAAGCTCGCGCTCACCAGTTTGGCCGAGTAAGGCTTGGAGGCCACCAAGTAGCCTAAACCAACAGGAAGAGTAAATGGCATCCGAATGTGGCCTGCCGTCTGAGTAGTATGAAAACAGCGGAAGAATAGTTCCCCACTTGGTTTCGGGATTGTTGTCGTAATAGACTCTCTGGTTGAATCCAGTCTCATCAATCAGTGAACGCCATGTTTTTTGAAGCCGAAGCACTTCGATAACTCTAAAATTAACAAAAGGAGTCCAGGCAGCTGATTTTGTTTTGTCGGTATTGACGTAGAGCTCGGCAAATTCCCTGCTGTCCTGAGCATCAATTCGCCGGTCGAATGTATCAGCGTCAAGCCACTGCACATGTTGTTGACGTAAGCCGGTGTACAGCGAAACAAGAATTTGATGTAGGGCATGAGGATGTGGGACTTTTATAGTCCCCACTCCTTTCAAAACCTTAGCTTGCGCATAGAAAACATTAGGAATCCACCTGAGTGGATATGTTTTTCCCTTGTGAAATAATACAGGGACATAGCCAAGTGTATTTTGTAGAGAAATACAGTCGATTATTGTTCGGCTTGAGTCGAAACCTATTAAGGCCTTGTCGCAAATTTCTCCTGATACCAATCGTTCCAGTATGACGCTCGAAAATGCCACCAGCGTTTCAATGTAGGACAGAAAAAGACAAAAAATACGAC
Organism: Chitinibacter tainanensis DSM 15459; assembly: GCF_000429785.1. GTDB lineage: Bacteria > Pseudomonadota > Gammaproteobacteria > Burkholderiales > Chitinibacteraceae > Chitinibacter > Chitinibacter tainanensis. The sequence goes on along the minus strand of NZ_AUCN01000018.1, from coordinate 157,069 downwards.
GTGGAATCGGCCGCTTATTTGTACCGGTAGATTTTTTCTGGGCAGGGTAGTCGTACTTACTAAGCGGTTGGCGGAAATTATTTGACCCTGGCAAGGAATTGCAGTGTTGCTCAATAAATTCAAACAGTATTTCAATTTGTTTAAGATTTGCATAATGACTCGAAGCTTCCCAATTACGAGTTTGAGCCAGTTTCTCTAAAAACTCGACCAAAGATAATGGTCGCTTTTGGTTTTCAAGTAGCCCAAGATATGAAACAAAAACTCCAGAAACGAGTTTTTCCGGTGTTGAAGGGAAATTGAATGCGAAGTCAGGATTGTCTGCATACCAATAGGCTAAATAGCCAAACAGGTAGATATTGAAGAATCCCAGTGCATGGATGCGATTTTTTTTCTTCTCCAGTCGGCCTCTTATTAAGAAGGCACGTTCAATAGTTACCCAATTACCTGCATAATTTTGAAGGTCTAATTCAAGCCCCGGTAGGATTTCAATTTTTGCAAGCACTTCCGGTGCAAATGTTGCGGGGCTTTGTGACAAGGCATGTTCAAGGAGATTTGTGTGCCTAGTTTCGAGAGTCCGAACAAATGCTCTACATAGTTTGGAATTAGAAAGAGTTGCAAGCCAGCCAGCCGCATTTACAGGTGAATTCTCGCCATACTTACGCTCAAGCATGTCTGCCATCATTAACAGACTAAGGGTTGGATACCCAGAGAACTGTGTTTTGTCGTTAGCGACTTTAAGTGCCAGCATGTCTTGATAATTGACATCGGCTAGTTCTAGCCAGCCTCCGCAAATTATGAGTCGTTGTACCATCCAAACGAATCGTTCTCGCTGTTTCGGAGTGTAGGCAAAAAAAACTTTGTCAGTCTGCTGTGCTCCTTCACGGGGATTTACTGAGCGTAAGAGCCTGAGTAGCTCTGGCAGCCGCTCCAAGGGGCATATCTCGCAACGTCCTAAAATTTTGTGTGTTTTGCTCTTTTCAAGTTTTATTGGCCATTTAAACAAATAGGGCAGAACTATTGCTCGACGAATGTGCAAAGCGACTAGGAAAGTTAAAAATCCTCTGCGTAGCGCTGGCAGATGTGCCTTTCGATACTGAGTCGTGTCCTCTATCAGCGTCACAGCTGCATACAGACTAGGAGGACAATTACCTTTTTCTATAGATATGAATGCGTATACGTCGTTCACATAAAGATGGTCGAATTTATCGGTGACATTTCGCAAAATATATTGCTCAACGAATGCGGAAAAAGCTACAGAATGATGGTTCTTCGTCGTAACTGTGTTTAGTTCTAGATGTTGAAGGCTATATGCTTCCAATAACCATTTACTAGCGTCTTTTAGTGCCGCAACAATACTTAAATGGAGTTCCATGTCGGTTTGAATGAATACAATTTCACCTTTTGTAGTATTTATCATTCACCTGTTTCCTCCAACAATCTGGCCTCAACCTCTGAAAGCCGATGCAACAAGGCTTGACGCTTTAACTCATTAACAGAACGGGTTTTTCCATTGCCAAAGACCATTAGATTTGCATACGCTAACTCGGCGTCGAGAATATCCCTGTCATAGCGGGCGTATTTTGCAGTGTCCTTTGCTTGGCAATGGCCCATGAGTTTCTGTACAAGGCCAAGCGGAAGGCCGTACGTTCCGTCGGGACGTGGAAAGTAATTCAGTAGATAAGTTCCATACATGTGCCGTAGTGAATGAGGTCCATTGATTCGTTCTATTCCACTAAGACGAATTGCCCGCTTTAAAACCCCATTTCGAGAAGACGCTGCGGCTAGGAAGTAGGGTTCTCCCTGGTTTTCCTTATTGCAGATGTACTGAAATACAAATTCGTGTCTTCCGTGGGGTATATATTCGTGCCGAAGATATAAGGCTAAGGCTTCAAAAAACATCGTTGCAAAGGGGTCAATGAGCAAGGTGAGTTGTGTTGCTCTACCTTTCCAAACTAACTGGTCGCGCTCTTTTGGGCTGAGTGCTAGATAAGACGGACTATTCAGGCGGCAATTGGGGTCTACTAACTTTACAGTTCGCGCAGTGGTATCTATGTCTTGCCATAGTAATTGCAGAGCTTCACTTATCCGGCAGCCGCTTGAAGCGCAAAAAGCATACAAGGCCCTGTCACGATGGGTCGTCAAGTTAGCTAGGACGTCACCAACTCGATTGAAAGGAAAGGCTTGCTCCTGGTCGTAGCTTATGTCGGGCGCAGAGGTCGGTAAAATGCCTTCCTCAATCCATTTCGGCCCACCAGCAATTACCCCGGCCAACATTGAGTTGTTAACCATCGCATTTCGCTGGAAGAGTGGAATCTTGCTCTTTTTACCGATACCTACGAACAGCCCGCGCTCTTCAACTAAGAAGGGAATAACGACGCCCTTGTTGGTCATTTCGAGGATTTGTTCACGAACCCGCTCGGAGAGCTTCAAGAAGCTTTTAATCGCGGCGTGTTTAGTTGCAGATGAGCGCTTGGAGTTTCTTGGAGAAGGCAGTGTGTTATTCACTCGACGCGCAATTTCTTTCCCCGAGTCAGCGCCGAATACAAGATATTCGTCGTAAGCTGCAATCACATCTGCTAAGTCGTTATGGCTTACGTTCCCATCCCGACCCGTCGGGGTTTCAACCGATGCCTCGAAAAGGTAATCGAAAAACTCGGCAAGCCATCTGCAATAGTTGCTTCTAGTGTTTACTGAGTTGCGTTCAAGTGTCTTGGCAAAGATATCGAAGGCTCGGATTGGGGCCCCGTCACTGTCGAGTAATCGCCAAGACTTCTTGCCGTGTAGGCTTGTCTTAATAAGAGTTATGTTTTTAAACATTGCGCACTTACCTAATGAATAATCCAATAGGTAAAGGCTAAGTCAATATTCTTTATTTCGCCATTAGAGCGAGACTTGCAAACATTCTTTTTCTAATTATACATTTACCGTTAAAAACACGATTCTGGTAGTGAATGACTCATAGGTGAAGTGGGCTTGATTGGTGTAGTAAATTTCGCTCAGGCCTGATTCTAGTTGGAGTTTTTAGGTGTTAACTTGCAACTATTTAGCTTAAAAATAGTTAATAGATATTAACTTTCTAATTTAGTCAAAATAGAACGCTGAGCTGATGAACGGTAGAAAAAGTCTTATCAGGAGGGGAAGTTGGCGGTCGTTATCGCTAAATGAGAAGCGAAGGAAAATTGATGAGCGGGTGAAGGGAATCGAACCCTCGTATGCAGCTTGGGAAGCTACCGTTCTACCATTGAACTACACCCGCAGTGACCATTTTACGTGGGTCCTCAATATGCATTTAATCTAACCTGCAATAAGAACCCACGGCACAAGCTTGGGAAGCTTGGGTATTACCATTATACGACGCCCGCGAAAGCAAGCATTATAGCAGCATTTCAGGTTTTGGGTAGCGTTACGCCGTGTTGGCCCTGATATTTGCCGCCACGATCGCGGTAACTGGTTTCGCAGATGTCATCGGCATCAGCTTCAAAGAACAGCACTTGCGCCACACCTTCATTGGCATAGATCTTGGCTGGCAGCGGAGTGGTGTTGGAGAATTCCAGCGTCACATAGCCTTCCCACTCCGGCTCGAACGGGGTTACGTTCACAATAATGCCGCAGCGGGCGTAGGTGGATTTGCCCAGACACACCGTGAGCACATTGCGCGGAATGCGGAAGTATTCCACCGTGCGCGCCAGCGCGAATGAATTTGGCGGGATAATGCAATAACCCTTGCCCGATACATCTACAAAGCTATTTTGGTCGAAGTTTTTCGGGTCAACGATGGTGGAATTCAGATTGGTAAAGACTTTGAATTCGTCGGCGCAGCGGATGTCATAGCCATAGCTAGAGGTGCCATAAGAGACAATCCGCTCGCCATTGATTTCTTTGACCTGGCCCGGCACAAAGGGCTCGATCATGCCGTGCTCTTGCGCCATGCGGCGGATCCACTTGTCAGATTTGATGCTCATGCTGTCACACGCCTGTAAATATTTAGCCCGTATTGTATCTGCATCTTGTATTCGATACTACGCCACCCCAGATAAGCACTACGGGCTGTTGTGTTCCTTGCCTTGGCAGGGCCAATTGCCGAGAATGAAAGAAAGCTAAAACAACATCACGGAGTATGCGTTTACATGTCTTCTGCCACTTGTGCAGCACTGGCTTTACCCACGACCAATGCCGGCCAGTTTGATCTGGCCGCCCTGACCACCCCGCTGGCGGTGATTTATTTTTACCCGAAAGACAATACCCCCGGTTGCACCACCGAAACTGCCGATTTTCGCGATCTGCACGCCCAGTTTCTGGCGGCGGGTGCGGCGGTATTTGGCGTGTCGCGCGATAGCCTAAAAAGCCACGAAAACTTCAAAGCCAAGCTGGGCTTGCCGTTTGAATTGATTTCCGATCCTGAAGAGCAAGCCTGCGAAGCTTTTGGGGTGATGAAACTCAAAAACATGTATGGCAAACAGGTGCGGGGTATTGAGCGCAGCACCTTTGTGATCAATGCCTCGGGCGAGATACTCCGCGAATGGCGCGGGGTGAAAGTCCCCAATCACGCAGCCGAAGTGCTCAGCTTCGTGCAGTCTCTCAAGTAGTCATTCCTTAGCGGCCTTCTGGCCGCTTTTTTGTGCCCACCTTAGGAGGAACGCAGCATGGCGACCAAAAAAACACAGAAAGTCAGCAAGCTGTTTGTGCTGGACACCAATGTGCTGATGCATGATCCAACCTCGCTGTATCGGTTTCAGGAACATGATCTGTTTATTCCGATGATGACGCTGGAGGAACTCGATTCCAATAAAAAAGGCATGACCGAGGTGGCACGAAATGCCCGGCAGGCCAGCCGCTTCATGGAAGAGCTGGTGGCCGGCATGGAGCACAAGCTGCAAGAGGGCGTGCCGCTGGAAGAAGTGAGTAAAGGGCAGGCCACCGGCCGCTTATTCTTGCAGTCCGAAGCCATTACCAGTGTGTTGCCGTCGCAATTGCCGATGGGCAAGGCCGATAACCAGATTCTGGGTGTGGTGCATCATCTGCAGGCCATGCAGCCCAAACGGCAAGTGATATTGGTGTCCAAAGACATCAATATGCGCATCAAAGCGCGCACGATGGGCTTGGCGGCGGAAGACTACACCAACGACAAGGTGCTGGAAGACACCGATCTGCTCTACACCGGCATGCGTGAAATCGACCAGAATTTCTGGGAACGCAATGGCAAAGACCTGGAAAGCTGGCAAGAAGGAGGGCGCAGCTACTGGCGCATTCAGGGGCCGGATGTGACCGAGCTGTATGTAAACCAGATGCTGTTTCAAACTGGCGAACAACCCTTGCAGGCGCGGGTGCTCTCGATTGATGGCAAAAAAGCCGTAATCGAAAGCCTGAAAGACTACAGCCACAGCAAAAACGCCATTTGGGGCATTACCGCACGCAATCGCGAGCAAAATTTTGCACTCAATCTCTTGATGAATCCTGATGTTGATTTTGTGTCGCTCCTGGGGCAGGCCGGGACAGGTAAAACGCTACTCACGCTGGCCGCGTGTTTGGCACAAACGCTGGAAATGAAGATTTACTCCGAAATCATCATGACCCGGGTGACGGTGCCGGTGGGGGAAGATATCGGTTTCCTGCCCGGTACCGAGGAAGAAAAAATGCTGCCGTGGATGGGGGCGCTGGAAGACAATCTGGATGTGCTCAACCAAACCGACAGCGAAGCCGGTGATTGGGGGCGCGCAGCCACGCGGGATCTGATCCGCAGCCGCATCAAAGTCAAATCGCTGAACTTTATGCGTGGGCGCACCTTCTTGAATAAATTCTTGATCATCGACGAGGCGCAAAATCTGACTTCCAAGCAGATGAAAACGCTGATTACCCGTGCGGGGCCGGGCACCAAGGTGGTCTGTTTGGGCAATATCAGCCAGATTGATACGCCTTACCTCACCGAAGGTTCATCGGGCCTTACCTATGTGGTGGATCGCTTTAAAGGTTGGCAGCATTCGGGGCATATTACGCTCACCCGTGGCGAGCGTTCGCGCTTGGCGGATTACGCCGCGGATGTGCTGTAAGTCGGTGGGCAGAAACAAAGCCGAGCGCAAGCTCGGTCAGATTGATGACAAACCCCACTCGCAAAGCGAGGCTCCCCTCAAGGAGGGGACGGGAGGGGTGGGAATAAAATATAAAGGCTGCAAATTCAAGTCTTTATTGCCTAGGCTCGGCTTTGCCGAGACTTGAAAATCGTGATTTCCACTTTGTCAGCAGCCTGGCCGCGCGCAAGCACGGCTTTGTTTTGGCGCAAGGCCGGCGGCCAGCCGAGGTTTTACACTGACTAAGCTGATAAAAACAGGAGAAACAGCATGAGCGAACAACATTATCACCAGATCGTGCGCGAAATCAGTGGCAAGCTGCGCGAGTTTAATCAGGAAATCCCCGATACTGCGCAAGCGTTTGGCGCGCTGACCAAGGCCACCCATACCGACGGGGCGATCAGCAAAAAACACAAAGAACTGATGGCCATGGCGATCGCAATTGCGGCGCGCTGTCAGGGCTGCCTGGGCTTTCATGCCCAGGCCTGCGTAAAACTCGGGGTAACTCGCGCCGAGTTTCTGGAAACGCTGCAGGTGGCGGTGTATATGGGCGGTGGCCCCAGCATGATGACGGCCGCCGAGGCGATGCTGGCGTATGAGGAGTATGGTGGCGAAGTGGCGGCCAAATAAGGTTTGCAAGGCAATACCCGGTGGGGTATCTGCAGGCTAGGTATAATAAAAAGGGGCTTGCAGCCCCTTTTTCATTTTTTTGCCACTTAAAATTTGCGATCAAACTCGGTGGTGGCTTTCAAAATGCCGCGCATGATGTCGACCTCTTCGCGCTCCATCCGCGCGCGGACAAACAGCCGGCGCAGGCGTGGCATCAGCCGCTTTGGCGCATGCGGGCGCAAAAAGCCGATGCGCAGCAGCACTTCTTCGAGGTGTTCAAAGAATTTTTCCAGTGCTTCGTGGCTTGCCAGCTCACGCTCCTCGTCCAGATGTTGCACATCCAGATAATCCTGTTCAAAGCAGCTGGTGCGCAGCTCGTAGGTTAGCACCTGTACCGCTTGCGATAGATTCAGGCTGGAATAATGCGGATTGGTCGGAATCGAAACCCGATGACTGCAAAGGTTAAGCTCATCAATGGTCAGGCCACTGGTTTCGGCGCCAAACACCAGCGCGACTTGTTTATCACTACGCGCGGTGTGGATGATCTCCGGCGCGATTTGCCGTGGGGTTTGCAAAGCTTGTGAGAGCTCGCGCCGGCGGGCTGTGAGCGCCACCTGCATGGTTGTGCCCGCCAAAGCTTCGGCCAGACTACCGACTACTTTGGCATTGGCGAGGATGTCATCCGCGCTGGATGCCAGCGCGGTGGCTACTTCGGATGGAAATTCTTTCGGGTTGACCAGATACAGATCGGTCAGCCCCATGGTTTTCATGGCGCGAGCGGTGGAGCCGATGTTGCCGGGGTGGCTGGTATGGGAAAGCACCACACGAATCTGTGGCAAACAGGCGGTTTCGTCGCCAGCGTGGAGATTTTTATTGATTTCTTTATTCATGGCTGGGTTTATTCTGCGGGCCAAGGCAGGTAGAATATATCCTTAATAACGTTCTTTTAAATCGAGAAACCATGCATCCAATGCTGAACACTGCGGTGCGCGCTGCGCGCCGTGCGGCAACCGTTATCCAACGGGCGTCCAACAATCTGGATTTGATTACCCCTGAAAAGAAAGGCCACAACGATTTCGTATCGGAAGTTGATCGCGCTGCTGAGCAGGCGATTATCGATACCATTCTTGAGGCGTATCCGAATCACGCGATTCTAGCAGAGGAGTCGGGCGCGCGCGGCAACTCCGAGTACGTGTGGATTATCGATCCTCTGGATGGCACCACCAATTTCTTGCATGGTTTCCCGCAATACGCGATCTCTATCGCGCTGGAACACAAAGGCGTGATTACTCAGGCCGTGGTGTATGACCCGAATCGCAATGATTTGTTCACCGCCACGCGTGGTGTGGGCGCATTCCTGAATGATCGCCGGATTCGTGTTTCAAAAGTGCGCGAGTTGTCTGATGCTCTGGTGGGCACCGGTTTTCCGTATACCCGTTTTGAAAACCTGGAAACCTATCTGAATATCTTCCGCGATATGGCGCAAAAAGCCGCTGGCGTGCGTCGCCCAGGCGCGGCTTCGCTGGATCTGGCGTATGTGGCTTGCGGTCGCTTCGATGGCTTCTTTGAGTTTGATCTGAAATTGCACGATATCGCAGCCGGTACGCTGATTGTGCAAGAAGCCGGTGGTCTGGTGACTGACCTGAATGGCGAAGAGAAATACCTTGAGTCTGGCGATGTGCTGTGTGGCACGCCGCGGGTCTTTGGGCAAATGCTGCAAGTGATTCGCAGCCACCGCCAATAAGCGGGCCTTGCGCTGGCCGGAACCCAAGCCGACGCAAGTCGGCTTCAGGCTGCTGACATCGTGGAATAGCAATATTCTTCAAGCCTCGGCAAAGCCGGGGCTAGGGAATATGGCGTTTTATTTATCGCCTTGATGTTTTATTCCCGCCCCTCCTTGAGGGGAGCCTCGCTTTGGGAGTGGGGTTTGTCATCAATCTGAAGCCGACGAAAGTCGGTTTTTTTGTCGCTGCTTTTTTGATTGTGCCGGGGCCGGCTCTTGGGGCGGTTTCGGGCTGGAGTGTTTATGTCTGCTGCAAAACATCCGCGCTGCGCCTTGTCGGTGAATGTGAACAAGGTGGCCTTGGTGCGTAATACCCGCCATTTGGGGATTCCGAGCGTGACCCGCGCGGCGGAGCTGTGCCTGGCCGCTGGTGCGCAAGGCATTACCGTGCATCCGCGCCCGGATGAGCGGCATATTCGTGCTAGCGATGTGGCTGAGCTTGCCGCCCTGATGCAAAACTGGCCGCAGGCAGAGTTCAATATCGAGGGCAACCCCACGCATAATCTGATGGACTTTATCCGCCAATATCGTCCGCATCAGGCGACTTTTGTGCCCGATACGGTGGATCAGTTCACGTCCAATGCAGGCTGGACCTTGCCGCAGGATATGGCGGTGCTGCGCCCCTTGATTGCAGAATGTCGCGCGCTCGGTGTGCGGGTAAGTCTATTTATGGACCCACGTCCGGAAATGATGGCCTATGTGGCCGAGCTAGGGGCCGACCGGATCGAGCTGTACACCGAAACCTATGCCACCGCCTACGGCACGCCCGAGCAAGAGTCCGTGTTGGCGGGCTTTGTGGCCGCTGCGCAAGCGGCTCAGGCCGCGGGCCTGGGCATTAACGCGGGTCACGATCTGAATCAGGACAATCTCACCCGCTTTGTGGCGGCGGTGCCGGGTTTGCAAGAAGTCTCGATTGGTCACGCACTGATTGCTGACGCACTGGAGGTCGGTTATGCGCAAACAGTGCAGGGCTATTTGGCCGCGATTGCACGCGCAGCGTAATTGATGGCGGGTATGTGCTTGTGGCCTTTTATAATTAAAGGCTGCAAGCATATACCCTTGTATTTGGAACTTGAGTTTAGCCTAGGTGCGCGGCATAGAGCTCAGGTTTGAAACCCACTAGGGTGAGCCCGTCACGCTCCAGCACTGGCCGTTTGATCATCGATGGATTGGTCTGCAGTACGGCAATGGCGCTGGCCTGATCGACGACGCTGGCCTTGGTGGCTTCATCCAGTTTGCGCCAGGTGGTGCCTTGCCGATTCAGTACGCTCCCCCAGCCCACTGCGTTGCACCAGCGAGTCAGGTCTTCAATGCTTACACCTTCCTTTTTGAAATCGTGCCAGTGGTAGTCATGGCCGTGCTCGGCGAGCCAGGTGCGGGCTTTTTTAACGGTATCGCAGTTGGGAATGCCGTAAAGATGCATGGGTGTTGTTCCTGATGGCGCGCGCAGATGGCGGCGGTAGAAATAGTTGCGGCGCGAACCAGTCGCGCCGCGGATAAATTGCAGCTGGCTTAGTGCAGCGGCATATCGAAACTGAGGTTGTCTTCGTCTTCGACGGGTTTGTTTTTATTGCTGCGCGCGGCTTCCTGCTCGGCGACGGTTTGTGCGTTATTTACCATCCACGATAGATTGGTGGCCGAGTCGGCATTACGGAGCGCTTCGTCCAGCTCAATCTCGCCAGCGCGGTACATGCGATACAGCGATTGCTCGAAGGTTTGCGAGCCTTCGGCCAGCGTTTGCTCCATCGCCTCTTTAATATCGGAGAGCTCACCGTTGCGAATCAGCTCGGCGATCCGGTTGGTGTTGAGCATAACCTCGACCGCGGGTTTGAGTTTGCCAGTTTTGGTGCGCACCAGTCGTTGCGAAATAATGGCTTTCAGTGAAGTCGACATATCGTAGAGCAGCGATTCGCGCGCTTCTTGCGGATAAAAATTCACGATCCGGCTCAGCGAATGGTAGCTGTTATTGGCGTGCAGGGTAGAAATGCACAAATGCCCGGCCTGTGCGTATTGCATGGCGTAGGTCATGGTTTCCTGGTCGCGGATTTCGCCTAGCATCAGCACGTTGGGCGCTTCGCGCATCGCATTGCGCAGCGCGTCGTGATAGCTGTGCGTATCAGTACCAATTTCGCGCTGATTCACCAGCGATTTTTTGTGCGAATAGATAAATTCGATCGGATCTTCCAGCGTCAGAATGTGACCGCTGTGGTTTTCATTGCGGTGCTCCAGCATGGCGGATACCGTCGACGATTTACCCGAGCCGGTGGCGCCCACCACCAGGATAATCCCGCGCTTTTCCATCACCAAATCTTTAAGCAGCAGCGGCATACTGAGCTCTTCAAGGGTGTCGGCGCGTGGTTTGATGTAACGAGCCACCAGTGCTACGGTACCGCGTGATTTAAAGACGTTGATCCGGAAATTGCCGATTTCGGGCACGGGATAGGCCATATTCATTTCCAGCTCGCGCTCGAATACGGCCACCCGCTCGGGGCCCATGAGCTGGTAAGCCAGCTGTTTGACGTGTTCGGCGCTGAGCACCTGATTGTTCACGGGGTGGCAAGCACCCTGAATCTTGATCACAATCGGGGAGCCAGCGGCCAGAAATAAATCTGACGCGCTACGCTCAGCCATCAACTTAAAAAAAGGCAAAAGATTCATATTGCTCTCAACGCAGGCAGCGCAGGTTAGGGTTGGCGTAATTCTCGCCGCAATATTTTACCGACATTTGATTTCGGCAGGCTATCGCGAAACTCTACGATGCGCGGTACTTTATAGTTAGTGAGGTGTTGGCGGCAATGCGCGATCACCGCTTCGCTGGTGAGTTCAGGGTCTTTTTTCACGATCACCAGTTTGACGGCTTCACCCGTTTTTTCATCGGCGACGCCGATGCAGGCCACTTCCAGTACGCCCGGCATCTCGGCGACGACGTTTTCCACTTCATTCGGGTAAACATTAAACCCAGATACCAGCACCATGTCTTTCTTGCGATCCACGATCTGGAAATAACCGCTTGGCTGCATCACCGCAATATCACCGGTGGCCAGAAACCCATCGGCCCCCAAAACGGCGGCTGTTTCTTCCGGGCGTTGCCAGTAGCCTTTCATGACCTGCGGGCCGCGCAGGAATAATTCGCCCGCTTGCCCGGCCGGTAAAGGCTGGCCATTTTCATCGCGAATCTCGGCGTCGGTTTGCGAAATCGGCAGCCCGATCATGCCATTGTATTCTTTGATATTAATCGGGTTGATTACCGCGGCTGGTGAGGTTTCGGTGAGACCATAGGCCTCCGCCAATGGTACGCCAGTGATGCGTTTCCACTTCTCGGCGACCGCATGCTGGACTGCCATGCCGCCACCTAAGGCTAATTTCCAAGTCGAGAAATCCAGCTTGGCAAACTCGGCATTATTCAGTAGAGCATTAAATAGTGTATTCACACCAGTCATGCAGGTCACAGGGTATTGCGCCATGGTTTTAACGAGGGCGGGAATATCGCGCGGATTGGTGATCAGCAAGTTGGTCGCGCCAATTTTGCTGAACACCATGCAGTTAGCGGTAAGCGAAAAGATGTGATAGAGCGGCAGGGCGGTCACAATGATCTCTTCGCCTTCCTTTACGGCGGGTTTAATCCAGGCGTGCGCTTGCTGCATATTAGCGACGATATTACCGTGGGTGAGCATGGCGCCTTTGGCCACGCCCGTAGTGCCGCCGGTGTATTGCAAGAAGGCTAGATCGTCGTGGGTGAGTTTGGGCTCTTGCAGGGTATGTTGCTGACCGCCTGATAGGGTGTCGTTAAAACGAATATGCCCAGGCAGGGTATAGGGCGGCACCATTTTCTTTAGGTATTTCACCGCCGCGTTGATCAGCCAGCGTTTGGGCCAATCGAGCAAATCGCCGATTTCGGTGACGATCACGTGCTTCACGGTGGTGCGCTCAATCACGGCTTCGAGGGTGTGGGCGAAATTGGCCAAAATCACTATTGCCGCTGCATCGGCGTCTTTCAGTTGGTGTTCCAGCTCGCGCGGGGTGTAAAGCGGGTTAACATTCACGACCACATAGCCGGCGCGCAAAATCCCGAAAACGGCGACGGGGTATTGCAATAAATTAGGTGACATCACCGCCACGCGGCTACCGGCGGGCAATTTCAGGACATTTTGCAAATAGCTGGCAAATTGACGCGATAGCGTATCAAGGTCTTGATAGCTCAGTACTTTGCCCATGTTCACAAATGCGGGGCGCTGGGAGAATTTGCGGACACTACTGGCCATGACTTCGGGGATCGACCCAAATTCATCCAGATTAATCTGATCGCTAACCCCGTCTTGGTAGTTGGCTAGCCATACCTTTTCCATGGTGCTTCTCCTTACAAGTTGGTTGTACTGTAGGGTTAAATCGCGTTTGAATTCAACTCATTTGCTCACCAGTGGTATTTCGTTGACAAAGACTTTCTGATAGAATTCCCCAAAATCTTCATTGTGGCAGGTGCTTAGCGGCGCCCGCTGTGGTGGGAGTGCTTACGAATGGGCGCAAGTATTGCAGCCCATTTTTTGTTTCTGGAGCAAAAATACGGTCATGGCGGTTAATTTACAGTCAGTCTTGGATAACACATTGCCCGCAATGGGTTACGAGCTGGTCGATTTCGAGTTGGGTGCGAATGGTTTGATGCGCATCTTTATCGATAAGGAAGGCGGGGTCACCATCGATGATTGCGTTGAGGTCAGTAATCACCTCACGCGTCTATTTATGGTGGAAGAGATTCCTTACGAGCGGCTGGAAGTGTCTTCTCCTGGGATGGATCGCCTGATCAAAAAGCCGGCCGATTTTGAACGGTTTGCCGGCCAGAAGGTGCGCGTAAAGCTGCGGTTGCCGCTGCCCGATCGCCGCCGCAACCTCGTGGGGTTGCTGAAAGGTTTTATCGACGAATGCGTGGTGGTCGATGTGGATGGCGAGGTGCTGAATCTGCCGTTGTCACAGATTGATCGTGTACGCCTTGAGCCGCAGTTTTAATATCTTGCCCGACTATTTGGCAAAGCATTTCGCCGGAGGAAATAATCAATGAATCGTGAAATTCTGGTGCTGGTAGAAGCACTTGCCCACGAAAAAAATGTTGCGAAGGATGTGGTGTTTACCGCGCTGGAAATGGCGCTGGCTTCAGCAACCAAAAAACGTTACGAAGACGAAGTTGAGATTCGTGTTTCGATTGATCGTCAATCCGGCGAACATCGTAGTTTCCGTGTATGGGAAGTGGTTGAAGATAACGATCACGAAGAGCCGTCACGCCAAATCGCCATCACCGATGCGCCTGATTACAGCGCCGACCTGAAAGTGGGTGATGTGTGGGAAGTTGAGCTCGAGCCAATTGAATTTGGCCGTATTGGTGCGCAAGCCGCCAAGCAAGTGATTTTGCAAAAAATCCGTGATGCCGAGCGCGAGCAAAATCTGAATGATTTCCTGCAGCGTCGCGAGCACATTGTGACTGGCACTATCAAGCGCATCGAGCGCGGTAATGCCATCATCGAGATGGGCAAGCTGGAAGCTGTGCTGCCACGCGATCAAATGATCCCGAAAGAAAACCTGCGCGTGGGCGACCGGGCGAAGGCTTTCCTGTTGCGTATCGATCGCTTGGGCCGTGGCCCGCAACTGGTGCTGAGCCGGGTTGCGCCTGAATTTATGGCCAAGCTGTTTGAGCTGGAAGTGCCGGAAATCGAAAACAACCTGATCGAACTGAAAGGTGTGGCTCGTGATCCAGGGATGCGCGCGAAAATCGCCGTGAAATCGAACGATCAACGTGTTGACCCACAAGGCACATGTATTGGTGTACGTGGTACTCGTGTGAATGCCGTGAGCAATGAGCTGGCCGGTGAGCGTGTAGACATCGTGTTGTGGTCACCGGATGCGGCGCAATTTGCGATCAATGCACTGGCGCCCGCTGAAGTGAATTCCATCATCGTTGATGAAGACAACCACAGCATGGATGTGGTGGTGGATGAAGACAATCTGGCGATGGCCATTGGCCGCGGTGGTCAGAACGTGAAGCTGGCTTCCGAGCTGACTGGCTGGAAACTCAACATCATGACCGTTGATCAAGCCGAGCAGAAACATGAAGAGGAATACACGAAAGTGCGTGAACTCTTTATGCAAGCGCTGGATATCGACGAAGATGTCGCCAACGTGTTGGTGCAAGAAGGCTTTAATACGCTGGAAGAAGTGGCCTATGTGCCATTGAATGAAATGCTGGAAATCGAAGCATTTGATGAAGAGACCGTGAACGAACTGCGCTCACGCGCTCGTGACGCTCTGTTGACGCAAGCCATTGCGCGCGAAGAGAAACTCGAGCATCAAAGCGAAGACCTGAAATCGCTGGACGGCATGACCGCCGAACTGGCTGCAAAACTGGCCGAGAACGACGTACATACCCGTGATGATTTGGCTGAGCTGGCAGTCGATGAATTGACCGAGATGACCGGAATCGATGAAGAAGCGGCCAAACAACTAATCATGAAAGCGCGCGAACACTGGTTCGCTTAATCGAGGCGCGGGAGAGTAATCAATGAGTGAACCCAAAGTCAGTCAATTTGCAGCAGAACTAAAAATGCCCACGCAGGAGCTCATCGAGCAACTGCGTGCGGCTGGTGTTCAAAAAAGCAGTGCGGACGATACCCTGAGTGCCAACGACAAAGCACGTCTGCTTGAGCATTTGAAACAAAAGCATGGTCAGGCTGGCGACAAGCCCAAGATCACCATCGCGCGCAAAGAAACCACCGAAATCCGTAAAACGGATGCCACGGGCAAAGCCAAGACAATCCAGGTTGAAGTGCGCAAAAAACGCGTAGTGTCACCGGATGTGATCGCGGCTGCGACTGCGGCGGCACCAGCTGGCAATGCTGCGCCGGTGATTGATGAAGCCGAGCGCCAAAATCGTGAGGCGCAAGCCAAACGCCAGGCCGAATTGGCAGCGATTCAAGCGGCGGAAATGCAAGCGAAGCAAAACCGTGAAGCCAAGGCTGCTGAAGCGGCGGTAAAACCGGCGGCTGAGCCGGTGGCGCCAGCGGCCGTTGAGCCTGCGGTGGCTGAGAAAGTGGCAGCCCCGGTGGAGCCAGTTGTCGAAGTAGTTGCGGCAGCCCCGGTCGTTGAAGCCGCACCTGCGCCAGTTGCTGCCCCAGCACCGGCTGCCAAGCCTGCGGTTAAACCGCATGTGAAGCCGGGTCATGAAGCTGATCGCCCACGTATTGGTGCCCGTGTCGATTTCCGTCGTCCGCGCGATACGCCGCTGGAAGCGCCGGAAAAACCAGCGCCAGCCGCAGCGCCTGCGAAATCGGCCGATAAAAAACCAGCCGGCGCCAAGAAAGACGAAAAAGGCGGCTGGAATGATGGCCGCAACAAGAAAGCGCTGAAAACCCGTGGAGGCGATGCTGGTAGCAATGACTGGAAATCGCGCAAAGTGGGTGGCAAAAAACAAAACAACAACGACAATGCGCACGGCTTCCAGGCTCCAACTGAGCCAGTAACGCATGAAGTTGAAGTGCCAGAAACCATTTCCGTGGCTGATCTGGCGCACAAAATGGCAGTAAAAGGCGTTGAAGTTGTTAAGACGCTGATGAAGATGGGCATGATGGTGACCATCAACCAGGTGCTGGATCAAGAAACTGCGATGATCGTGGTGGAAGAAATGGGTCACGTGGCCAAAGCTGCCAAGCTGGATGATCCGGAAACTTATCTGGGCGATACCGAGAAAGCCGAACACGATCTGATGCCGCGCGCACCAGTGGTCACGGTAATGGGTCACGTTGACCACGGTAAAACCTCGCTGCTGGACTATATTCGTCGCGCCAAAGTGGCGGCAGGCGAGGCCGGCGGGATTACCCAGCATATCGGTGCCTATCACGTTGAAACCGGCAAGGGCATGATTACCTTCCTGGATACCCCAGGTCACGAGGCGTTTACCGCCATGCGTGCCCGTGGTGCCAAGCTGACCGATATCGTGGTGCTGGTGGTAGCGGCGGATGATGGTGTGATGCCTCAAACCATCGAAGCAATTCACCACGCTAAAGCCGCAGGCGTGCCGATTGTGGTAGCGGTAAACAAGATCGATAAACCAGAAGCCAATCTGGAGCGCATTCAGCAAGAGCTGGTAGCGCAAGAAGTTGTGCCAGAAGAATGGGGTGGTGATACCCAGTTTATCCCTGTCTCTGCTAAGAAAGGCATGGGGATTGACGAGCTGCTGGATGCGATCTTGCTGCAAGCCGAAGTTTTGGAGCTGACTGCTGCAATCGATGGCCCAGCTAAAGGGATTATCATCGAGGCGCGTCTGGATAAAGGTCGTGGTCCGGTGGCTTCATTGCTGGTGCAATCGGGTACCCTGCGCAAGGGCGATACCATCCTGGCCGGTCAAGTGTACGGTCGTATCCGTGCGATGCTGGATGAAAACGGCAACCAGATTAACGAAGCCGGCCCTTCAATTCCGGTTGAGATTCTTGGTCTGTCAGAAGTGCCAGCCGCAGGTGAAGATGCGATGGTCCTGGCGGATGAGAAAAAAGCCCGTGAGATTGCACTGTTCCGTCAGGGTAAATTCCGCGATGTGAAATTTGCCCGCCAGCAAGCCGCGAAACTGGAAAACATGTTTGCACAGATGGCCGAAGGCGAAGTGCAAAACTTGCCAATCATCATCAAGGCCGACGTACAAGGTTCGAGCGAGGCTCTGTCGCAGAGCCTGCAAAAACTGTCGACCAGCGAAGTACGCGTGCAGATTCTGCACAGTGCGGTGGGTGGTATTTCCGAGTCGGATGTCAACTTGGCCTTGGCGTCAAAAGCTGTGGTGATTGGGTTTAACGTGCGCGCTGACGCCGCGGCCCGCAAGCTGGCTGAAGCGGATGGCGTGGATATCCGTTACTACAACATCATTTACGACGCTGTCGATGATGTGAAAGCTGCGCTGTCTGGTATGTTGGCACCAGAGAAACGCGAACAAGTGATCGGTCTGGTCGAAGTTCGTCAGGTATTTACCGTGTCGAAAGTTGGCACGATCGCCGGTTGTTTGGTGATGGATGGTTTGGTGAAACGCACTGCAGGCGTACGTCTGTTGCGCAACAACACCGTGATCCACCAAGGCGAGCTGGAAAACCTGAAGCGCTTCAAAGACGAAGCCAAAGAAGTGAAAGCTGGTTTCGAGTGTGGTTTGCAGCTGAAGAACTACAACGACCTGCAAGTAGGCGACCAGCTGGAAGTCTTCGAGGTGATCGAAGTGGCGCGGACGCTGTAATTGCCGCACCTGCTTTATGTAGCCTGATGGCAGCGCAAGTCCGTAGGGGCTTGCGCTGTTTGCATTTGTAATCAAGCCCTGTCCAAGGAGGAAAACCATGGCTGGCAAACAATTTACCCGTGCTGATCGTGTCGCTCAGCAAATCCAGCGTGATCTGGCAACGGTGATCCGTGCTGAGCTCGATCATCCGCAAGCATCACTGATCACCATTACCGATGTGGAAGTGACACGCGATTATTCGCACGCCAAGATTTTTTATACCTTCTTGGGTGACGCGGCCGAGCGCGATGAGATCGCCGCCGTACTGGAGCGGGCCAAAGGCTTTTTGCGCGCGCAAATTGCCCGCACCATTACGCTGTTTAAAATGCCTGAGCTGCATTTTCATTACGATGTCTCGATTGAATACGGGATGAATCTGGCACAGAAAATCCGCGAAGCCAACGAGTTGCCCAAGGCCAAAGACGAAGATGGCCAAGCGTAAGCTCGATGGTGTGTTGCTACTGGATAAGCCGTTTGGCATCAGTAGCACCGCAGCGCTCAATAAATGCCGCTGGCTATTGCAGGCCGAAAAAGGGGGGCATACCGGCGTCCTAGATCCTTACGCCACCGGCTTGTTGCCGCTGTGTTTTGGTGAGGCAACCAAGTTTGCCCAGCGCATGCTGGATGCGGATAAAGGCTATCGTGCGCATATCCGGTTTGGTGAGGTATCCACGACGCTGGATGGCGAGGGTGAGATCACGGTAACGGGCGTGGCGCCCGCCTCCGAAGCGGAGGTTGCGGCAGTGCTGGCGCAGTTTATGGGCGAGATCGAACAAACCCCCCCCATGTATTCGGCGCTAAAGGTTGATGGTAAAGCGTTGTATGAATATGCCCGCCAGGGGGTGGAGCTGGAACGCAAGGCGCGGCCAATCCGGATTGATGAGCTGACGATTGTGTCGTACAACGCGCCCGATCTGGTGTTGGATGTGCGATGCTCCAAAGGTACTTACATCAGGGTATTGGCTCAGGATCTAGGTAATGCGTTGGGTTGTGGTGCATACCTCACTGGTTTACGCCGAACTCTAACCGGCGGCTTTCGCTTGGAAGATGCAGTGAGCCTTGATGATTTTATTGCGCTGGAGATGCCGGCACGTGAAGCGTTATTGCTGTCGGCAGATCAATTGCTATCCAATTTGCCGGCGCTTTATCTCGAGGCCGAGCAAAGCACGGCCATTCGGCATGGCATGCCGGTGCGGGGTTTGCCGACCAGCGAGCGGGGTGAAGTTAAGCTTTACGATCAAGGGCAAAAGCCGGATAATGCACGGTTTATCGGTTTGGGCGAAGTGGGCGCTGATGGCGTGCTGCGGTCCAAACGTCTGCTGGCAACCGCTTAGGCGCGAGCCAGTTAATGGAGCCACACCGGGCGTTTGCTCAGGTCTGGCTTGTCTAGTGGCTCTGCCACTTTTTATGGAGTAGTAAAATGACTGTAACTGTTGCTCAAAAAGCTGACATCGTTAAAGAATTCCAACACGCCCCAGGCGATACCGGTTCTTCTGAAGTTCAAATCGCATTGTTGACTGCACGCATCAACGATCTGACACCTCACTTCAAAGAGCACAAAAAAGATCACCACTCACGTCGTGGTCTGCTGAAACTGGTTTCTCGTCGTCGTCGTCTGCTGGACTACCTGAAACGCACTAACGTAGACAGCTACCGCAACGTGATTGCTAAGCTGGGTCTGCGCAAGTAATTCAGCTAAAAGTCGCAGCTTAGGCTGCGACTTTTTTCATTTTATCCCTCCTCGAATTTCCCAATTCCCTGTTACTGCCCAATAGCGATTCCGGCGGTGGAGCAGGGTCAAGTTGTGCCGGAGTCGGCGGTAAACTGCCGTGGCATCAGCCCCAGCAGGCGCCTTTACCGCAGCGGAATCTCCTTTATCCAGGTCGCGGATAAATTGTTAAAAGGACAGAACGTGTTCAATAAAATCAGCAAATCATTCACCTTCGGTAAACACAATGTCACGATCGAAACAGGTGAAATTGCCCGCCAGGCCACTGGCGCGGTAATGGTGAATATGGACGACACCGTGGTTCTGGTGTCTGTCGTGGCGGCGCGCGATGTAAAAGCCGGCCAAGACTTTTTCCCGTTGACTGTTGATTACTTCGAGCGGACTTATGCCGCCGGTAAAATCCCGGGCGGTTTCTTCAAACGTGAAGGCAAGCCGAGCGAAAAAGAAGTACTAACCAGCCGTCTGATCGATCGTCCGATCCGTCCGCTGTTCCCAGAAGGTTTCTACAACGACATCCAGATCGTTGCGACCGTGATGTCGATCAACCCAGAAATCGATTCTGATATCCCTGCCATGATCGGTGCATCTGCCGCGCTGGCGATCTCTGGTGTGCCATTTGATGGCCCAATTGGTGCGGCCCGCGTGGGTTACATCAATGGCGAATATGTACTGTGCCCAACTCTGACCGAAATGAAAGACAGCCAGATGGATCTGGTGGTGGCCGGTACTAATCAAGCCGTACTGATGGTGGAATCTGAAGCCAACGAATTGCCAGAAAGCGTGATGTTGGGCGCCGTGGTATTTGGTCACGAGCAAATGCAAGTGGCGATCAATGCCATCAACGAATTGGCCGATGAAGTGAATCCAGAGCTGCTGGAATGGAATGAGCCAGTTAAAAACGAAGCGCTGATCGCCCAAATTCGCGGCATTGCAGCTGAAGGTCTGGCACAAGCATTCAAACTGCGCCAAAAACAACTGCGCACGCAAAAAATCAATGAAACTTGGGCGCTGGTTAAATCAGCACTGATCACCGAAGAAACCGATACACTGGCCGCCAATGAAATCAAATCGATTTTCAAAGGTCTGGAAGCAGAAATCGTACGTGGTCAGATTCTGGCCGGCGAGCCACGGATTGACGGTCGTGATACCCGCACTGTGCGCCCAATCAGCATCCGCACTGGCGTATTGCCACGCGTTCACGGCTCAGTGCTGTTTACGCGCGGTGAAACTCAAGCCATCGTGGCGGCAACGCTGGGCACCAAGCTGGATGAGCAGAAGATTGATGCGCTGCACGGTGAGTATTCTGATCACTTCATGCTGCACTACAACTTCCCTCCGTACTCAACTGGTGAGGTTGGCCGTGTAGGCGTGCCAAAACGTCGCGAAATCGGTCACGGCCGCTTGGCGAAACGTGCGCTGGTGGCGATGTTGCCAGCCAAAGAAGATTTCGCCTACTCAATGCGCGTGGTGTCTGAAATTACCGAATCGAATGGTTCGTCATCAATGGCTTCGGTATGTGGCGGCTGCTTGGCGCTGATGGATGCCGGTGTACCACTGAAAAACCACGTGGCCGGTATTGCCATGGGTCTGATCAAAGAGGGTAATTCTTTTGCCGTCTTGACCGACATCCTGGGTGATGAAGATCATCTGGGCGATATGGACTTCAAAGTAGCCGGTACCGAGAATGGTGTGACTGCGCTGCAGATGGACATCAAGATCAACGGCATTACCAAAGAAATCATGGCTGTGGCGCTGGATCAGGCTAAAGAAGGTCGCCAGCACATTCTGGGTATCATGAAAGGCGCGCTGGATGGCGCTCGTGAAGAAGTGAGCGCCCATGCGCCGCGTCTGTACACCATGAAGATCAATCCAGAGAAAATCCGTGATGTGATTGGTAAAGGTGGCTCGGTGATCCGTGCGTTGACCGAAGAAACCGGCACTCAGATTGATATCGCTGAAGACGGCACCATCACCATTGCCTCAATCTCAGGTGCAGGTGCGGAAGAAGCGCGTCGCCGGATCGAAGAAATCACCGCTGAAGTTGAAATCGGTCGCGTGTATGAAGGCCCGGTGGTGAAGATCCTCGACAAGAACGTCGGCGCGATCGTATCGATCATGCCAGGCAAAGACGGTCTGGTGCACATCAGCCAAATCGCCAATGAGCGCATCGCCAATGTGGCTGACCATCTGCAAGAAGGTCAGATCGTACGCGTGAAAGTGATCGAGCAAGACGAAAAAGGCCGTATCCGTCTGTCGATTAAAGCCGTGCTGAACGATGAAGCCAATGCAGCTGCGCCAGCGGCTGAAGCAGAGCAAGCGCCTGCGGCGGAGTAATGTTGAAGGCCCCTCGTAAAGCGAGGGGCTGCAAACAAAAAAGGCACCTTGCGGTGCCTTTTTTATTGTGCTGCAGCTTTAATTAAGCGTTGGCGCCATTGGCGTTGGCTTTTTTGGCGGCAGTTTTAACCGCATCAGCCGTAGCAGTTGAAGCTGCTTTTACCGATGCATCGGCAAACTCGGCCACTTGTTTGGCGGCTTTGGTCATGCTGTCTACTGCGGCAGCAGTGGCTTGAACGGTCGATTTAACGGCGGCTACGGCAGCATCCGCGCCGGCTGGAGCGTTTTTCACAAAGCGATCAAGGCCAGCAACCACTGATTTATTGAACTCGACATTGCGCTCGTCGATCAGTTTTGAAAATTCGGCTTGCGCTTGTGAAGAGATTTCGTACAGATTGCGTGAGTAAGTGGTCGCTTGCTCAATCGCGGCATCGGTCAGCTTTTGGCGCAGGCTAATTGCTTCTTGCAGATCTTTAACGCCGCTCAGCTGTTTAACAGCTTTGGCGTTGTCTTCCAGTGCTGTTTTAGCGGTTTCGATTTGCAGCTTGGCCAGACGGTCAAATGAATCCAAGGAAATACGGGCAAAGCGCAGGGCGGTTTCGACTTGTTCGGTCGCAAAATTGCTGTATTGTTGCTGTGCGGTAGTCATGACGAGGTCTCCACGATTCGGTTTACTGGGCCACATCGCAAAGGCGATGCTGCGATGCACAATCCGCTGTCATTGTGGAACACGGGTTTGCTGTTGTCAAATATTAATTGCTGCGTTGCACAATGTGGTAAAACTGGCAATTACGTGGCGCTCGCAGGATAATAGAACTCTGCCAAAAAGCATGAGAACAAAGGAAGATGAGCATGGAAAAACGGGTCATCAAGAAGTACCCCAACCGTCGTTTATATGACACGACCACCAGCTGCTACATCACGCTTAATGACGTTAAACAACTGGTGCTCGATGGCATCGATATTTTGATTCAAGATGCCAAGACGGGGGAAGACCTGACCCGCAGTGTGCTATTGCAGATCATTCTGGAAGAAGAAGCCGGCGGCATGCCGATGTTCTCGTATGATGTGCTGACCCAAATCATCCGCTTCTATGGCCATGCCATGCAGGGCTTGATGGGTAACTACCTTGAAAAGAATATGCAGCTCTTTGCCGAGATGCAGCGCCGACTGCAAGATCAGGCCAAATCGACCATGTCGGCCGACAACCCGATGTTCAGCAATGCCAATCTCTGGGGCGAGTTTATGAAATTCCAGGGTCCGGCTATTCAGAATATGATGGGCAACTACTTGGAAAGCAGTACCAATATGTTTGTGGAAATGCAGCAGCAGCTGCAAGAGCGCGCTAAGCATTTATTCACCGGATTTGGCATGCCCGGCGGTCCGAAAGCGGCGGCTAGCGATGATTTGCATCCCACTACGCCACCATCGGCGGTCCCCGCAGAAGCGCCAGTGGTTGAATCTAAACCAGCGGCTACGCGCAAGCGGGCGCCACGTAAAGTTGAGTAGGGTATTGCTCTCTAGCGCTTAGATTGATTGGTTTGTATAGATATACCCCTCAGCCCCGTTTGGGGCTGATTTGTTTTAAGTGAAAATATGGTGATTGAAGATTCTGCGTTTGAAACGCCTTTGAGTGATGACTATTTGCGCCGCTTTGCCGGCATCGGCCGTTTGTATGGCCAAGCTGCTTTACGCCGGTTTGCGCAGGCCAATGTATGCGTGATCGGTATTGGCGGGGTTGGATCGTGGGCGGCGGAAGCGTTGGCGCGCTCTGGGATCGGGCAAATTACGTTGATCGATTTGGATGATATTTGCGTTTCCAATACCAATCGGCAGTTGCCGGCGTTAGAGGGGCAGTTTGGCCGGATGAAAGTGGCGGCGGTGGCTGAGCGTTTGCTGGCGATTAACCCGCAGCTAAAGGTGCGCTGCATTGAAGATTTCATTGCGCCAGAGAATTTTGCTGAATATCTGGCTGGGCATAATTATGTGCTCGACTGTATTGATAGCGTTAAGACGAAGGCAGCCTTACTAGCCTATTGCCGGCGCAATAAATTACCGGTGATTACGGTGGGTGGTGCGGGTGGCCAAATCGATCCGACGCAAATTAAAGTGGATGATTTAAGCCGAACGATCCAGGACCCGCTGGCGGCCAAAGTGCGGAATCTATTGCGCCGTGAGTATGGCTTTGCCAAAAGTGGCAAGAAAATGGGCGTGGAATGTGTCTATTCAACTGAGCAACTGATGTACCCGCAGGCCGATGGCTCGGTATGTGCGGCTAAGCCACAGGCGGGAGAGGGTGTGCGCCTGGATTGCGCGGGTGGCTTTGGTGCTGCCATGACGGTGACCGCGACATTTGGTTTGGTGGCAGTGTCGCGTGTGTTGGCGAAATTGGCGAAATAGATTTTTCGCGGCTGAAAAAAGAAAAGCCACGCTAAGCGTGGCTTTTCTAATGCTGCTGTGGGCCGAGATTAAGCGGCGCCAACAACTTGCAGAGTAACGTTCACAACAACGTCGTGGTGCAGGGCCAGAGCAACTTCGTACTCGCCAATAGCCTTGAATGGGCCGTTTGGCAGACGTACTTCGAATTTCTTCACTGCAACACCTGAAGCGCTGATTGCTTCGGCGATGTCGTGGTTGGTTACTGAACCAAACAGACGGCCATCAACACCGGCTTTTTGCGCGATGGTGAATGAAGCGCCTTCCAGTTTGGCGGCGCGGGCTTGAGCTTCAGCCAGGATTTCAGCTTGCTTGGCTTCCAGTTCAACGCGGCGAGCTTCGAAGTCAGCCAAGTTAGCTGCATTCGCGCGTTTCGCTTTGCCTTGAGGGATCAGGAAGTTACGAGCGTAGCCGTCTTTCACTTTAACTACGTCACCCAGTTGGCCCAGGTTAGCCACTTTTTCGAGCAGGATAATTTGCATGTTGATATCTCCTTTCCCGATTAGTGTTGGTCAGTGTAAGGCAGCAGAGCCAGGAAGCGAGCCAGTTTGATGGCAGTCGACAGTTGGCGCTGATATTTGGCTTTAGTACCGGTGATGCGGGCAGGAATGATCTTGCCGTTTTCAGCGATAAAATCTTTCAGGATGGCTACATCTTTGTAGTCAACTTGAGCGATGCCTTCAGTGGTAAAGCGGCAGAACTTTCTGCGCTTGAAGAGTTGGCGGGACATGGTTTAATCCTCAATTCAAAAAATCAAAAGCTTCGAGATGGAAAATCAGGCTTTGTCGAAATTTCATACTGCGGGCAGCGAGAAACCCTTTGCTTTTAATTGCAGTGCCAATCGGCACTTGAGCAATTTGCTGCGCGATGTTGCCAAGGGCAACAAAGAGAATTTCACAATCGACTTTACGTTTTTGCCCGGCTTCGGTTTGTTCTGATTGATGGCTAATTGTGCCCTCAATGATTGCAACGCCAGCTGGGGTAGTGCGTAAAGCTTGCCGGTTGAGTAAAAGTCCTTCGATTAAAACGTGATTACGCAGAATTCAAAGTCCGAAAATTAAGCGGCTTGACCTTCACCAGCTGATTGAGTCAGAGATTTTGATTTCTCTTCCTTCATCATTGGTGATGCTTCGGTGATGGCAGCTTCAGTTTTCAGAGTCAGGTGACGCAGT
This sequence comes from Chitinibacter tainanensis DSM 15459, assembly GCF_000429785.1. Taxonomy (GTDB): domain Bacteria; phylum Pseudomonadota; class Gammaproteobacteria; order Burkholderiales; family Chitinibacteraceae; genus Chitinibacter; species Chitinibacter tainanensis. The sequence continues at coordinate 131,649 of NZ_AUCN01000018.1, read as the reverse complement.
ACGGCGTCATTGAATTTGAATGCGTGTTCCAGTTCAGCCAAAGTGTCTTGGCCGCACTCGATGTTCATCAGAACATAGTGTGCTTTGTGGATTTTCTGGATTGGGTAAGCCAGTTGACGGCGGCCCCAGTCTTCCAAGCGATGAATCTGACCGTTACCAGTCGTAATCAGTGATTTGTAGCGCTCGATCATTGCAGGCACTTGCTCGCTTTGATCTGGGTGCACGATAAACACGATTTCATAATGTCGCATGTGTTGCTCCTTGTGGTTTGCAGCCTGCCGTTAGCGACCACGGTCAGGCAAGGGATAAGAACCAAAGAGTATAACGCTTTGATTCTGCTTGGGCAAGGTAAGTTTATTTGTCGATTTGATCGATCTTGCCTTGAACTGTCGCCCATTCAGCGTGATCAGGGAGTGGCTCTTTCTTTTGCACGATGGCTGGCCAGCGTTGGGCAAGCTCTGCATTCAGGCTGATGTATTCTTGCATATCGGCGGGCACATCATCTTCGGGGTAGATGGCTTCGACTGGGCATTCGGCCACGCAGAGCGAGCAATCAATGCATTCGTCTGGGTCAATCACTAGGAAATTAGGCCCTTCCCGAAAACAGTCCACTGGACAGACATCTACGCAATCAGTGTATTTGCACTTTACACAGGCGTCGGTCACTACATAGGTCATGGCTTGGTCCTTGAGGGCGAAGATTAGTAAACTAGGCGCATATTTTATCAGAGCTTGGATTGCCCTTGCGCGATCTGGTTCGCGGTCAATGGAGTTGATATTGTCTCAGGGGTATGTTGGGCGTTTTGCACCAAGTCCAACGGGGTTGTTGCATATGGGCTCGTTGATGGCTGCGGTGGCGAGCTTTTTGGAGGCGCGCACTCGTGGTGGGCGCTGGTTGTTGCGGATTGAAGATTTAGATCCGCCTCGGGAGATGTCGGGGGCAGCAGAGACTTTTCCACGAGAAATGCTGCGGTTCGGTATGCAGTGGGATGGCGAAGTTATTAAACAAAGCCAGCGTCATGATCGATACCAGCAGGTGTTGGACGAGCTACTCGCCAGTCAGCTGGCGTACCGCTGTAGTTGCAGTCGGAAATTATTGCAGGCTGATGGGCAGCTCGGAATCGATGGCTTTCGCTATGTAGGGCGCTGCCGCGACTTGCTGGTGCCCATAGATGTGCAACATGCCATTCGCGTGAAAGTGCCAGATGAAGTGACCTCGGTGCAAGACGCGGTGCAAGGGCTTATTGCGCATAACCTCTGGCGTGAACTTGGTGATTTTACGGTGCTACGCGCGGATGGTTTTTGGGCCTATCAATTGGCGGTGGTGGTGGATGATGCCGATTGTGGGGTGACTCATATTGTTCGTGGTGCTGATTTGCTAGACTCGACAACGCGACAATGTTATTTGCAGCAAATTCTCGGTTTTTCTACGCCTGCCTATCTACATATCCCAGTGATTACAAATTCTAGTGGTGAAAAATTAAGCAAGCAGACATTGGCGCCGGCGCTGCTGGCGGAGAACGAGGTCTTGCAGCTGTGGCAGGCTTTGTATTTGCTTTGGCAAGAGCCGCCTGAATACTTGCGTAAAGTTTCTTTGCCGGAGTTGTGGGCATGGGCATTTGCGCATTGGCATGCAGGCAAAATGCCGCAAAAACGTAGCGTAGCTGTTACGTTTGACGAGAAAAACGAATATAAATTTCAATAGATGATTGAAATGTCCGTATTATTTATTTAAAGCTGATTTACTATGCCCAGGCTGTCGATGCTTGATGGATGGTCTGAAGGCTGTTTTTTAGTAAAATTTGTAGACTGACAGGGACGCCTGTTGCCACAAGTGTGCTGCTCGACGCAACTTGTGGTTTGCCCGCTTCGGAGATTGCTCGTGCATAAATCACCTCGATTCAAAGCTTGTGTGTTGGCCGTTGCCATGGCCACGTTGCCAATCATGAGTCATGCCGCTGGTTTGGGGCGTTTGAATGTCATGTCCGGTCTGGGGCAGCCGCTGCGTGGCGAAATCGATCTGGTTTCTGTGCAGCCAAATGAAGCTGATTCTTTGGTGGTGAGCTTGGCCCCGCCTGAGAGCTACTCCAACGCCCAAATTCCTTATCCTCCTGCATCGCTGGGGCTGCGTTTTAATATCGAAAAGCGGGCCAATGGCCAGTATTACGTGGTGGTTAATTCGTCACAGCCGATTACTGAGCCGTTTATTGATCTCTTGGTTGAACTCAACTGGGCTGCTGGCCGGATTCAACGTGAATACACGGCTTTAATCGATCCAGCTGATTACACCGGTGGTGCTAATGCCGAGCGTGCAGCACGTTATGCCAGTAGCGATCTGCCAGGTACGCAAACAAAGGGTGCGATTAAAGGGGCAAAGGCAAAGAAAGCTCGCGTAGCAGACAGCTCGGCTGAAACGAAAGCGCCTAGTGAGGCACCGAAGAAAGAGTCTCGCTCTGCCGAAGGTGATGCTGGTGCAGCGGCTTCGGGTCAGCATAAAGTGAAAAGTGGCGAAACACTAGGTGCGATCGCGCGCGAGGTGCAGCCGGCTGGCGTGAGTCTCGAGCAAGTGCTGGTCAGTCTCTACAAAAACAATCCAAATGCGTTTGATGGCAATTTGAACCGCTTAAAAAGCGGCAAAATTCTGAATGTGCCTGCTGCTGAGCAAATGCAGCAAATCTCAAAGCAAGAAGCCAGCAAAGAAGTGGCGGTGCAAGCGGCAGACTGGAAGTCGTATCGAACAAAGCTAGCTGAGTCTGCGGCGAAAGCGCCGGCGAAAGAGCTGGGCGAGCAGGCGAGCGGCGGCAAGATTACGGCTAAGGTGCAAGATCATGGCCAGACCGCTGCAGATGCCAACAAAGATGTGCTGAAACTTTCCAAGGCAGCTGATGCGGCCAAAAAAGCCGGTGATCAGGCCAAGGTGAAGGCGCTGGAAGAAGAAATTGCCGCGCGGCAGAAGGCGCTCGACGAGGCGAATCAGCGCGTCGCGATGCTGCAAAAGAACGTCACGGACATGGAAAAGCTCGCCGCAATGAAGGCTTCTGCTGCTGCCGCAGCCACTGCGGCGCCAACCTCGGCCCCGACCGCAGCAGCCTCGGCTACAGCGGTGGCGGCGAGTGAGGTTGCCGCTAGCGAGCCAGTGGCTGCTTCCGGCGTGGCCAGCGCTGTTGCGACGGCTAAGCCAAAACGCCGCGTGCAAATTGAAGCACCAGTTGAAGAAGAAACGAGCTTGGTTGACGACTTGCTCGGTAACCCGCTGGTGTTGGGTGGCGGCGCATTGGCGCTGGCATTGGGTCTAGGTGGGGTGTGGTACTCGCGCCGTCGCAAGCAGCCAAGTGTTTTTGAGGACAGCATCATTACTGGCGGCGATTTAAAGGCCAACACTGTGCTGGGAAGTACCGGTGGTGGCGTAATTAGCACTCAGGCAACCGAAAATTCTTTTCTGACTGACTTTAGTCGCCAAGGGCTGGGCACAATTGATACCGATGAGGTTGATCCTATTGCCGAGGCCGAAGTGTATATGGCCTATGGTCGTGATGCGCAAGCCGAAGAAATCTTGAAAGATGCGCTGCAAAAAGATCCATCGCGGCTTGAAATCCGGATGAAGTTGCTGGATATCTACGCCGCGCGCAAAGATACTTCGTCTTACGAAGAGCATGCCTCGACCTTGTTTGCGATTACCAACGGTCAGGGCGAGTTCTGGCGTGATGCGGCGATGAATGGTCGCGCAATTGATCCGGAAAATCCACTGTATCAAAAAGAACCTGCAGGCATGGTGGATACCAGCAAACTAGCCGCTGTGGCGGCGCCTGCTGCAGTTGCTGCGGCTGCGGTTGCGCTGAGCGAGCCTGCGGTGGCGCTGGATGAACCTACCGCGCCAGATGCACAGTTGTTTGCCAATAACGACCTGGATTTTGAGCTGGATCTGGACAAGGAAGTCGCTGCCGTCGCCGAGCCAATTGCCGCTGCGGCAGTGCTTGAGCCTGCTAGCGCGCTAGATTTGTCGCCGGATGACAATGCGGTTGCCGATTTTGATCTGGATCTGGATGCTGAGCAGAATGTAGAGGCTGCGATTGACTCACTGATTGAAAGTGATTTTGCTGCAGATACTGCGTTCGAGCCGCAAGCGGCGGTTGAGCCAGGCGCTATGGATGATGGCATGCTGTCGCTCGATTTGCCGATCGATTTGGGTGCGGATTTGTCTGAGACCGCATTGGCCGATGTTAAAGACGATCTGTCGTTTGAGCTGCCGGCTGTTGAGGCGCCGCTTGAATCTGCGCTGGATATCGCGGCTCCAGCTGTCGAGGAAATTGAATCCTTCGATTTGGATCTGCCAGCAGCCGGTGCGCCGGAAACTGCACTTGAGGCTGCGGCTTTGGATGATGCTTCCGCATTGGATCTGGATTTTGATTTTGATCTGGGTTCATCCGCGGCCGAAGCTGCGCCTGAGCTTGGCGCTGTGGCTACGTCGCTGGAAGCAGATACCACCTTCGGTGATATTAGCTTGGATCTTTCTCAGGCGGCGGCCGCGGGCGAGCTTGATTTTGCGGCGGATGATCCGGTGCAGACCAAAATCGACCTAGCCAAAGCCTATATCGATATGGGTGACGTTGAGGGCGCGCGTGAAATCTTGCAAGAAGCACTGCAAGAAGGTAATGGCGAGCAACAAGCAACCGCCAAAGGTTTGCTGGACGAACTCTAAGCGCTACGGTTAATTTTTGCCTGCAGTACATTCAATCACGCTCTGGCTTTGGCTGCTTTGTTGCTTGCCAAATTCAGGGCGTTTTTTATTGCTAGCCTTGCTGACACTGCTATTGCCTGCGGCGTGGTGCCTGGCGCGTGTGCGTGTCAGGCGCAGCCTGCCGCGTATCAAGTGGTTGCTGTTGGCTACGGCGCTGATTTACGGCTGGACCACGCCGGGCGAGTACATCTGGGCAAGTAGCTGGTCACCCACGCAAGAAGGTATTGAGCTGGCGCTGGATCAAATTTTGCGTTTGTCGGCGGTGATCCTCAGTTTGCAGATTGTTTTGCATTACTTGTCGCGCCGGGACTTGGTGATTGGCTTGGTTCATTTGCTTTGGCCGCTGTCGTTTTTGCGTGTGCCGGTTGAGCGTTTTGCCGTGCGTTTGGCACTGACCATAGAGGCAGCGGAGCAGTTACTCGAAACACGACACACTTTTGCGCAGTTGCTTGCGCAGCTCCATGCGCCTAGCGAAGCGCCGGCAACGGAAAATCAGCCTTTGCCCACGCTGCCATCGTTAAAGCCGTGGCAATGGGGTGTACAATGCTTGCTGTTAAGCGCTTGTGTCTTAACGTTGCTGAAATGGAATTAAAAAGTGGGTATGAAACGATTTGCACTGGCGGTCGAGTATGACGGGCAGGCATTCAATGGCTGGCAAATCCAGCCCGATCGCCAGACGGTGCAGGGCGTCATGGAGCAGGCTGTTGGCAAAATGGCCGGACATCCATTGCGTGTTCATGCGGCTGGTCGAACTGACGCAGGGGTGCATGCCACGCGGCAAATTGTTCACTTTGATACCGATGCCAAGCGCCCAGTTACCGCCTGGGTGCGTGGGGTAAATAGCTTCCTGCCGGTTGGGGTTTCGGTCTTGTGGGCGCAGGAAGTGCCCGAACACTTTCACTCGCGCTTTGTCGCCACTGCCCGGCATTATCGCTATCTCTTGTTGCAACACCCCATTCGCCCAAGCCTACTGGCGGGCAAGGTGGGTTGGCTGCATCAGCCGGTGAGTTTAGAGGCGATGCAAGCCGCGGCGGCTTATCTATTGGGCGAGCATGATTTTTCCAGTTTTCGTGCGGCTGAATGCCAGGCTCTCTCGCCGGTGAAGCAGATGCTGCGGGTCGAAATCGGCCAGCAGGCGAATATGCTGTATTTTGATTTCTCAGCAACGGCGTTCCTGCACCATATGGTGCGCAACATCATGGGGGCCTTACTGCATATCGGCAAAGGCAATGAATCGCCAGACTGGATGGCGTGGCTGCTCGCTCAGCAAAATCGCGCGGTTGCGCCGCCGACTTTTATGCCTGATGGTCTGTATCTGACCGGGGTTTCTTATCCCGCCGAGTTTGGTTTGGCGACCGAGCCAGACCGCCGCTATGGCTTGATCTGATGGGGTGCCAATGAAGACCCGAATTAAAATCTGTGGTTTGCGCGATCGCGAGACCTTGCTGCAAACCATTGCGCAGGGCGCAGATGCAATTGGCCTAGTGTTTTATCCACCTAGTCCTCGTTGTGTCACAGTCGAGGAAGCTGCGGCGCTGTGCACGGGCTTGCCGGCGTTTGTGAGTTTAGTGGGCTTGTTTGTGAACCCAACTCCAGCTCAGGTGCAGGCCGTACTGGAGAAAGTGCCGCTCGATTTGCTGCAATTTCATGGCGATGAGAGCTTGGCCGAGTGTGTGCAATACGGGCGCGCATTTATCAAGGCTGTCAGGGTTAAACCTGACATAAATTTGGTAGAATACGCCCAGCAATATGCGCATCCCTTGTGTCGTGGCCTCTTGGTCGATGCTTGGGTGGATGGTGTGCCGGGCGGTACCGGTGAAGCATTTGACTGGCAGTTACTGCCCGCCGATTTGCCGCTGCCGCTGATTTTGTCCGGCGGATTGCATCCAGATAACGTTGCGATGGCCATCGAGCGGGTTAGCCCTTGGGCGGTCGATGTGTCCAGCGGGGTGGAGCGCAGTAAGGGAATCAAGGATTTGGATCGGGTTCAGGCATTTATTGATGCCGTACATAGTGTGAGAAAAAAATGAACGACAGATATCAGCAGCCGGATGCACGTGGTCACTTTGGTCAACATGGCGGTATCTATGTCGCCGAAACCTTGATGCCTGCGTTGGAAGAGCTCAAGCGCGAGTTCGAAGCCGCCATTCAAGATCCGGCGTTTATGGCTGAATATCGCCATGATTTGAAGCATTATGTGGGTCGTCCAAGCCCGATTTATCATGCGCAGCGCTGGTCGGAAGCACTGGGCGGCGCGCAGATTTATCTGAAACGTGAAGATTTGAATCACACGGGTGCGCATAAGGTTAACAACACCATTGGTCAGGCCTTGCTGGCGCGGCGGATGGGTAAAAAACGGGTGATTGCCGAAACTGGCGCGGGTCAGCATGGCGTGGCTTCGGCCACCGTTGCCGCGCGCTATGGCATGGAGTGCGTGGTGTACATGGGGGCCGAAGATGTGGCCCGTCAGGCGCCGAATGTATTCCGCATGAAGCTCTTGGGCGCCAAAGTGGTTGCGGTTGAATCCGGTACGCGCACACTCAAAGACGCTATGAATGAAGCGATGCGGGATTGGGTAACCAACGTCGATTCGACTTACTACATCATCGGCACTGCTGCCGGCCCACACCCATACCCACAGCTGGTGCGCGATTTCCAGGTGGTGATTGGCGAAGAATGTAAAGTGCAGATGCAGGAAATGCTTGGCCGCCAACCGGATGCGGTGATCGCCTGCGTAGGTGGTGGCTCGAACGCGATTGGTATTTTCCATCCGTATATCCAAGTACCCGGCGTGCGCCTGATTGGCGTAGAGGCGGGCGGTGATGGGGTTGAAACCGGCCGTCACGCGGCGCCGCTGACTTCCAACGCCAAAGTGGGTGTACTGCACGGCCAGCGCTCGTATCTGATGCACGATGCCGATGGCCAGATCAGCGAAACGCATTCGATTTCTGCCGGCCTCGACTACCCAGGCGTTGGCCCTGAGCACAGCCACCTGAAAGACATTGGTCGTGCCGAGTATGTAGCGATCAATGACGATGAAGCCATGCAGGGCTTCCATGACCTGTGCAAGTACGAAGGGATTATCCCGGCGCTGGAATCGAGCCACGCGCTGGCACAAGCTGCCAAAATGGCCAAGACCATGAGTAAAGACCAAGTGCTGCTGGTGAACTTGTCTGGTCGTGGCGATAAAGACATTCCAACCATTGCCCGCAAATTAGGGATTCAACTCTAATCGCCGGGGTATTGTCCTGTAGGCTAATTAATTCATAGGTTTGGTAGATATACCCTCATGTCACGTATTAATTCAGTAATGCAGCAACTGCAGGCGCAGCAGCGTCAGGCCCTGATTCCATTTATTACCGCTGGTGACCCTAAGCCCGGCCTGACCGTAGAGCTGATGCATGCTCTGGTCGCCGGTGGTGCCGACATCCTCGAACTGGGCGTACCGTTTTCGGATCCGATGGCCGATGGTCCGGTTATTCAGCGCGCTTCTGAGCGAGCGCTAGCGCACAAAGTCTCACTGCGCACGGTGCTGGAATTGGTGGCGCAATTTCGCCAAACCAATACCACGACCCCTGTGGTTTTGATGGGTTATGCCAATCCGGTTGAGGCGATGGGCTATGAAGTTTTTGCCCAAGCGGCGGTCGCCGCCGGCGTGGATGGTGTATTAACAGTTGACATGCCCCCCGAAGAAGCGGAAGAATCCGTCGCCGTTTACAAACGACACGGTCTAGACCCGATTTTCCTCTTGGCGCCTACCACGCCAGAAGAGCGGGTAAAAGAAGTCGCACGCATGGCCAGTGGCTATGTGTACTACGTGTCGCTGAAAGGCGTAACAGGCTCGGCCAATCTGGACGTTGCCAATGTGGCTGAGAAATTGGCCTTTTTGAAACAATATCTGCAGATTCCGATTGGCGTTGGCTTCGGGATTCGTGATCCGCAATCCGCCCAGCAGGTGGCCCGAGTGGCCGATGCGGTGGTGATTGGCTCACGCCTGGTGCAGGAAGTTGAACAGGGTGAGGCGGGGCTGGCGCAACGTCTGACCGAATTTTTGTCCGCAGTGCGTGCGGCGATGGATAGCGCGCGCGTCTGAGGACGCAGGAGTACACAATGAGCTGGTTGCAGAAACTTTTACCCCCCAAGATCAAGAGCCGTACCACGCCGAATACCTCGGCAGTGCCAGAAGGCCTGTGGAGCAAATGCTCGGCCTGCAGTGCGGTGCTGTATCGCTCTGATCTGGAAAACAACCTGGAAGTGTGCCCGAAGTGCGGCTTTCATAATGCCGTTTCCGCGCGAACGCGGCTCAACCAGCTGCTCGATGCCGAAGGCCGCTATGAAATCGGCTCGGAAGTTAAACCGATCGACATTCTGAAATTCAAGGCCAACAAGCGCTATAGCGACCAGCTGACCGCATCGGCCGCCAGTACAGGCGAAGATGATGCGCTGGTGGTGATGCAGGGCAGTATTCTGACCGTGCCAGTAGTAGTAGCGGCGTTTGAATACAAGTTCATCGGCGGCTCAATGGGCTCGGTGGTGGGCGAGCGTTTTGTGCGTGGCGTAAAAGTGGCGCTGGAAAACGATCTGCCGTTTATTTGTGTGGCCGCTTCCGGTGGCGCGCGGATGATGGAAGGCTTGAATTCCCTGATGCAGATGGCCAAAACCAATGCCATTCTCACCAAGCTGTCTGAGAAAAACCTTCCGTTTGTATCCCTGCTCACCGACCCGACCATGGGTGGGGTATCGGCCTCATTTGCCTTCCTGGGTGATGTGGTGATGGCCGAGCCGGGCGCGCTGATTGGCTTTGCCGGGCCGCGTGTGATCGAGCAAACTGTGCGCGAAAAGCTGCCAGAAGGCTTTCAGCGCTCGGAATTCCTGCTGGAAAAAGGCGCTATCGATATGATCGTCGATCGGCGCGAGCTGCGTCAGCGTCTGGCTGACGTGCTGACCCTCTTGAACAATCAGGCTGCTGTGAATTAATGACTGCTGCAAGGTTAAGTGAGGCCAATTCGCTGGCCGAATGGCTGAGCTACCTTGAAGGTTTGCACCCCATGGCCATCGATATGGGGCTGGCGCGGGTGCAAGCGGTACGGCAGCAAATGGGCTTGCTGCCAACTTGTCCGGTCATCACCGTGGCGGGCACCAATGGCAAGGGCTCGGTCTGCGCCATGCTCAGTAAAATTCTGAGCTTGGCGGGCTACAAGGTGGGTACTTACACCTCACCACATCTGCTGCATTACAACGAGCGGATTGCCATCAATGGCCAGCCCGCGGCTGATCACGAAATCGTGGCCAGCTTTGCCCAGATTGAAGCCGCCCGCGGCGATGTATCCTTGAGCTATTTCGAATTTGGCACCTTAGCTGCCGTGCACCACTTTATGCAGTCGGCAGTGGATGTCATGGTGCTGGAAGTGGGCTTGGGTGGTCGCTTGGATGCCGTGAATATCTTTGAGCCCACCGCCTCGGCGGTGGTGACCATCGGGATCGACCATCAGGCCTATTTGGGTGACACGCGCGAAGCCATTGCGCTAGAAAAAGCCGGCGTCTATCGCGCGGCAGTGCCGGCCTTTTGCGCTGATCCGCAGCCACCCCATACCTTGCTTGAACATGCTGCGCAGATCGGCGCGCCATTGCAGCTGATTGGCCGTGATTTTGGCTATGCGTTACAGGCAGAAGGTCAGCAGTGGATCTGGCAAGGGGCCAATGGTATCCGTAAAAACGCCTTGCCCATTCCGGCTTTACGCGGCAAATATCAACTGGCAAACGCCAGCTTGGTCATTGCCTTGCTCGAGGCGCTCAAGCCGCAACTACCTGTGAGCTTAAATGACATCAAACGTGGCCTGCTTGAAGTCGAGTGGCCGGCGCGTTTCCAGGTATTGCCCGGCAGGCCTGTTGTGGTGCTGGATGTAGCGCATAACCCCCATGCGGCATTGGTTTTTAAAAGCTGCCTTGACCAGATGGCGTATCACCCGGTGACACATGCTGTGCTGGGTATGATGCAGGATAAAGATGTCGCGGGTGTGCTCGACATTGTGGCCGACCGGATTGATGTTTGGCATGTGGCCGCCCCGCAATTACCGCGTGCGTTGCCGGCCGCGCAGCTGGCCGAGCTGATCTTGCAACGGGCACCCCGGGCGCGGGTAGTGCAATACGAAAGTGTTGAAAAAGCTTACCGTGCCGCCTGTGAGAGCGCTGCCGAAGCTGATAGAATCTTGGTCTTTGGATCTTTCTTCACCGTGTCGGAAGTGCTGCAGGCACGCGGATAATTTTATGGCGAATGTAAGCGACGAATTGTTGCAGCTGCGTAAACGAGCGCGGCGACGTTTGGTTGGGGCGATCGCCTTGGTGGTTTTTGCATTAACCGTGCTGTGGACGGCACTGGATGGCGAGCCACCGAAATCCTTACTTGAGCAACAAACCGTCGAAATCATTTCCAGCGCACCGGCTTTATCGTCGGTCGTCAGTCTCAATTCACCACAGCCCGCTAGCAGTCAGGCCGCCAGTGCCGTAGTCGCAGAGGCAAGTACTGCCATTGAAGCCGAGCCATTGCCAGTCGAGCCGGTTGCGGATGCGTCGCGTGTCGCGCCGGTGGCCTTGCCAGGTAAGTTGGTGACGCATCAGGAAAACGCACCTAAAGCGGTCGAGCCTGCTCAGCCCGTGGAAGTCGTCAAAGCGCCAAGCCCTAAACCAAGTGCTAAACCTGCGCCAACTCCCAAACCCACTGCTAAGCCCACTGCTAAGCCCACACCGCTGAGCACCAAAAAGCCGCAAGCCACCAAAGCCCCGGCTGCCGATCCCAAAGCAATTCTCGAAGGCGGCGGTTTGCCACCTGCCAGCAGTAGTAGCGACAAAATCTATTACATTCAGATTGGTGCGTTTGCTGACGCTGAAAAAGCCGCGCAAACCGTGAAAAAACTGAAAGACGCTGGCATTCCGGCACGCAGCGAAGTTGTAACGACCAGCAAAGGCGAGCTAACCCGCGTGCGCATTGGCCCGGGTAATGATGAGGCCAAGGCCAAAGTCTGGCTCAAGCGGCTGGAGTCGCTGGGTGTGCAAGGTACTCTGGTTAGCAAACCTGCACCATGACCCAGTTTGATTACATCGTGCTTAGCGTGCTTGGTTTATCCATGCTGCTATCGGTGCTACGTGGTTTAACGCAAGAGATCATGGCGCTGCTGGCTTGGGTGCTGGCCTTCTGGGCTGCTAGTCATTTTGCCGAGACGGTTGCCGCTTGGCTGCCGGCAAGCTTGCAGATTGAGAGCCTGCGCTATATTGCGGCTTTCGTGGTGGTGTTTTTTGTGACGTGGCTGCTGTCGGCGATTGTGCGCATCACCTTGAATCAGTTTATTACGGCCACTGGCCTCAAGCCGGTGGATCGTCTGCTTGGGGCATTGTTTGGCATTGCGCGTGGCTTTTTGCTGTTGCTCACCTTAGTGATGCTGGCGGGGCTAACGAGCTATCCGCGCTCGCCAGAGTGGCGAAATGCCATGTTTAGCCCGCTGTTTGAGCGCAGCGCCGAATTAGTCAAACCATTGCTGCCGCCGGTGCTGGCCAGCAAGGTCAAATTTGAATGAATTTTTGCAAGTCGAAGGGGCTCTGACCAATGTGTGGCATTCTAGGTGTGGTCGCCAAAACGCCGGTTAATCAAATGTTGTACGATGGCCTTCTGGTGCTTCAGCACCGCGGCCAAGATGCAGCCGGTATCGTAACCGCCGAGCAGCATGTGCTGCATATGCATAAAGGGCAGGGGCTGGTGCGCGATGTATTTCGCACCCGCAATATGCGCTCTTTGCAAGGCAACGCGGGGATTGGCCATGTACGCTATCCGACCGCTGGTTCTGCCTCTAGCCTGGCAGAGGCGCAGCCGTTTTACGTCAATAGCCCATTCGGGATTGTTTTAGCCCACAACGGCAATCTGACCAACGATAAGCAGCTGAAAGAAGAGATGTATCGCACCGACCTGCGGCACATCAACACCAATTCAGACTCCGAAGCGCTCTGTAATGTATTCGCGCACGAAATTTCACGTCGCGTGAGTGGCCCGCAAGTGGATGCGGCAACCATCTTCGAGGCAATTAAAGCCGTACATGGCCGCGTGAAAGGCGCATATGCCGTGGTGGCCATCATTGCCGGCTTTGGTATGGTGGCCTTCCGTGATCCGCATGGCATCCGCCCGCTGACACTGGGTGTGCATGAAACGCCGGAAGGGCGCGAATATATGGTCGCCAGCGAATCGGTGGCCTTGGATGTCTTGGGCTTTAAATTTGAGCGCGATATTGCCCCAGGCGAGGCGATTTATGTGACTTTTGATGGCGAGTTTTATAGCCAGCAATGCCACAGCAGCCCGCAACTGATTCCATGTATTTTTGAGCATGTGTACTTTGCTCGCCCTGATACCATCATCGATGGCATCTCTGTGCACGAAGCACGCCTGAAAATGGGCGAGCAGCTGGCCGAGAAAGTACGTCAGCAAGTGCCGGCGCTGGACATAGATGTGGTCATTCCGATTCCGGATACCAGCCGTGATGCCGCACTGCAATTGGCCGATGCGCTGGGCCTGCCGTATCGCGAAGGCTTTATGAAGAACCGCTATATTGGCCGTACTTTCATCATGCCGGGGCAGGCAAGCCGCAAAAAATCGGTGCGCCAGAAATTGAACCCGATTGCAGTCGAATTCCGCGGCAAAAACGTGCTGCTGGTGGATGACTCGATCGTGCGCGGTACCACTTCGAAAGAAATCGTGCAGATGGTGCGCGATTCAGGGGCGAAAAAGGTGTACCTGGCTTCAGCTGCGCCACCGGTGAAATTCCCTCACGTGTATGGCATTGATATGCCAACTCGCAATGAGCTGATTGCCACTGGCCGTGATGAAGTACAAATTGCCGCCGAAATCGGCGCTGATGGCGTGATTTATCAAGATCTCAGCGCGTTGATTCAAGCCTGTAGTGATGCTAGCGGTGGCAAAATTAGCGTGTTTGAAACTTCCTGCTTTGATGGCCGCTATATCACCGGCGACATCACCGATGCTTATCTGGATGAACTGGAAGCCAAACGCCTGTCGCCGCTCTCGACCAAAGCCGATAACACGGGCTCGGTAGTCGACCTCAATATTGGTGTTGGTGAGCAAAATTTGATTTAATGGCCTCAGAACGCCATGCAACGGGAGCTTTGGCTCCCGTTTTTCTTGGCGCCGCAGTTGAATAAAAAGACAAAGGAATACTGATGTTTGACCTGGATGATCTGCACCCCGAAACCCTGGCCGTGCGCGCGGGCACACTGCGTACCGAGTTTGGCGAACACTCAGATGCCATGCATCTGACTTCAAGTTTTGTGGTGGGCTCGGCCGAAGAGGCCGCGCTCAAATTCACCGGGCAAATGCCAGGCTACATTTATTCACGCTTTACCAACCCGACCGTGAGCGCCTTTGAGCAGCGCTTGGCGGCTCTGGAAGGGGGCGAGCGCGCGGTGGCGACCGCTTCCGGCATGAGTGCAATTTTGGCGCTGTGCATGGGGCTTTTGAAGGCGGGCGACCATATCGTGTCGTCCAATAGCCTATTTGGTGCGACGATTCAGCTGTTTAATGCCTACCTGGGTAAGTTTGGAGTTACGGTGAGCTATGTGTCACCCACCGAGCCCGCGGCATGGGCCGCTGCCGTTACGCCGAACACCAAACTGTTTTTCCTCGAAACGCCGTCCAATCCGCTGACTGAAATTGCCGATCTGGCCGCGATTAGTACGATTGCCCATCAGCATGGTGCTTTACTGGTAGTGGACAATTGTTTCTGCTCGCCGGCTTTGCAGCAGCCTTTGAAATTGGGGGCGGATATCGTTGTGCATTCGGCCACCAAATACATCGATGGCCAGGGGCGTGTGCTGGGTGGCGCGGTAGTGGGTAGTCATGCGGTGCTGGAGCCGATTTATCTGTTCCTGCGCACTGCCGGCCCGACTTTGTCGCCATTTAATGCCTGGGTGCTACTCAAAGGCCTAGAAACCTTGGGTATTCGCATGAAAGCGCATTGCGAAAACGCACTCAAATTGGCTACGTGGCTAGAGGCGCAGCCGCAAGTGAGCAAAGTCTACTATCCGGGGCTGACCAGCCACCCGCAATACGAGCTAGCGCAGCGCCAGCAAACCGGCGGCGGCGGGGTAGTATCATTTGATCTGGTGGGGGGCAAAGCGGCCGCTTGGGCCTTGATTGATCGCGTGCAGCTGATGAGCCGCACCGCCAATCTGGGCGACACGCGCACCACTATCACGCATCCGGCGACCACCTCGCATGGCCGCCTGACACCGGAAGCCCGCGCGGCTGCGGGTATTGGCGATGGTTTGGTGCGTATTTCGGTGGGCTTGGAACACGTGGATGATCTGATTCGCGATTTGCAGCAGGGCTTCTAAGCGGCGGCGCTGATGCTAGGCTCTCCACGTAAAAAACGGCACCTTGGGTGCCGTTTTTCTTGCGGTCTTGCAATATACCTGTAGTGGGTATTGCTCCCAATCAAAGGAAGTAATTGAGTACGCCATCCATACCCACGGTATTGATCACGTACGGGGCTTCAGCCTGAACTTTTGGCTTGGCATGTAGCGCCACGCCAAAGCCAGCAGCGTGCAGCATCGGCAAGTCATTGGCCCCATCGCCCATGGCGACCACCTGCTCGGGGCGCAGACCCAGCGCTTCGCGGTGGGCAATCAGCTCGGTTTTCTTGCGCTCGGCATTGATAATATCGCCCACCACGCGGCCAGTGAGCTTGCCGTTTTCGACTTCCAGCACATTGGCAATCGTGGTCGTTAGGCTCAGCCGAGCCTGTAGTTTTTCAGTAAAGAAAGTAAAACCGCCCGAGATCAGCAAGGTTTTGGCGCCGGCCGCTTGAAAGCCTTTTAGCATGGCCTCGGCACCAGGCATCAGGCGCAAGCGCTCGCTGTACACGCGCTCCAAGGCGCTTTCTTCTAGCCCGGCTAGTAGCGCCACCCGACGGGTGAGGCTGGCATTGAAATCTAGCTCGCCGCGCATTGCGGCAGCGGTAATGGCGGCCACTTCTGGCTTAATGCCGACCATGTCGGCAATTTCATCAATGCACTCGATGGTGATCAGGGTGGAATCCATGTCCATCACCACCAGACCAATGTCAGTGACGCGGATGTCTTCGGGAATAAACGCAAAATCCAGCGCATTGGATTGGCAAAAATCAGCTACTGCCTCTTCATTGGCGATGTCGGCGCCCTGCAGGCGAAAGGCTTGCTGATGGATGGCCTCGATGCTGTGCGCGCCAGCAAGGCGGGCCAATTGCTTGAGATGCTGGGTTTCAATGTGCGGAGCCTGAATAACAAGACGGTGCATGCGGATCTTCTCGTGGATTAAAAAGGCGCCTCAGGCGGATTAGCCGGTTTGAGGCTTTGAAAAATCATGGCAAAAATCGCGGCCACCAGCACCCCGAGCAGGGTTTCAAGTAGGCGATTTTCAGCGGCCTGCTTCGCGAGTTGGCCATGCAGGCCAAAAAAGGCCAGTAAGATATAAATCAGCAGGGTACTAACAGCGGCGATGTACATCAGCCCATTGGCAAAGGCGATCGGCAGTAAGGCGGCCACCAGCGAAATGAGCGCCAGCAGCAGCCACAAATTATGTAAGGGAAAAATCAGCCACCAGGCTAGCAATGAAGCGAGCAACACCCCCACGATCCGCAGCCAGATATTGGTCATGGTTTGGGCGTGTTCGGGTTTGAATACCATCAAGGTGGTAATCGCTGCGATGCTGGGCACCGATAGGCCCGCTTGATGGGCAATAAAAAAGCTAAAGGTGCAGGCAAAGGCCAGCAAAATGCCAAAAGTCAGCCCGGCCCGTTCGCCCTTGCGCAGTGAATGATACTCACGCCGCCAATTCGGTGGTTTTACTAAATTGAGCGGGTTATTCATCCGCGGCGCAAACGCCATACTCAGCGCCATGGTTAGCACAGCGCCCAGCACATACATCGGTAAAAAATCCGCAGTGATAAATGAGCCCGGATACCCCACCAGATATGCACTGGCCATCGAGCGCAGGGTGATATCTAGCGTAAAACCCGCTGCCATATTGGCGCCAATCAGGCTAATGAGCACTACAATGCCGCTGAGCCACCAGCCCCAGTGCTCATTGAGGCTCATACTGAGCGTGGCGGCGGCCAGAATGGCCAGATTGCCCAGTAGCATGCTTTCCAGCCGCACCCGGCGGCGATGGCCAATATCGCTAATCAGCGTATAAAAAACAGCAAAACCCAGCATGCCGGCTTGCATCGGCTGCCCCAGCCACAATAAAACCCCGAGTGGCAAAGCAAAGGCCATCGCCCCTAGCAACATGCGCGATGGGTGAAAGGCTTTAAGCTGGGGTTTAAGCGGGGCCAGCAGCTGGGCAAGCATTAGGCGAGGCTCAAGCGCCGTGGCACTTTTTGAATTTTTTACCCGAGCCGCAATGGCAAGGGTCGTTGCGGCCCACTTTCGGCTCTTCGCGGACCACTTGCTCGACCTTGCCGAATTTATTTTCCAGCACGTAGTACATCACGTCTTCGATGTGCCATGGCAGCTCGGAAATTCGCTCTTCGCGCTCTTTGATGCTTAGCAGGCTCTGGCCCTCTTCAAGGTCTTCTTCATCGGTCAGGGCCAGTGCCAGAATTTTATCCACGGCGCTATCGAGCTCTTCGCTCTGGCTTAAGAGCTTATCCCAAGCCTCGGCGCGGGCTTCAATCCCGGCATAAAAACCGGATGCCCAGTAGGCCCCCATGGTTTTTTGCCAGCGCTCGTCTTGTTCTTCATCCGACAAAATCACCGGCACATACAGTGGATTCTCGCCCGGATTATCGCGGCGGCTAATGGAAAACGCGGCCTTGATGCTGGCCATATGCTGGCGAATCAGACTAAAGATCTCGTCCGCTTCGGCGTGCGAGTCAAATTCGGGGGGCGTACCGGCAAAAACAGCGGGCAGCCATTCCTCTTCGGCGACTTCGTCCGGTCCGATGGCGAGGGCCACCAGAAAGCCATCGAGCATTTCCACGTCCATGGTTTCGCCGGGCGTACGGGGCGACATCAGAAAGCCATCGAGTGCTTCGAGCTGATCGTTAGTGAGTAAGGTGTTGCTCATGATTGAATTTCCATTGATGAAGATCGGCGATCAGCCATTCGTTAAATTCCCGACTGCCGGGGCGAAAGCCATAGCGATAAAAAAAGCCATAGGCGGTATGAGTGCTGTGCACTTGTAATTGTGCCAGCTGCGCGCAATGGCCATGCAGGGCGATTTCTTGCAACAGTGCGGCGCCAATGCCCTGATCTTGCCAAGCGGGGGCAACCAGGAGCACATTGATTTCGCCATCGTTATTCAGTTGCGCCACTCCCTGCAGCACACCCGCTTGCGTCGCGACGAGGCTCACCAATTGGGCTGCCGGCGGATGGGTGAGCAGATACAAAATCTCCTCTTGCCAGCGGGCCATGTCCTCGGCGCTTAAATCTTGTAAATCTAGCTCATCGCAGGCGAGCAAGCTATCGCGCACGATCTCGGCGAGTGGGGCTAAATCGCTGCTTTGCAGCGGGCGTATCAGCGTATGCATTGGCAAATTATACCGGTTTCGGCGCAGCGCCGGCAGCAACGCTGCTTGAGCGGCGAATTGTTGTATTTGATTTCGATATGCTTACGCATTGATGAACGAGCGTGCAGACAATGGCATGATGAAAAGCTGATGACGAATAAGGCGGGTAAGAGCGTGTTTAAAATCAGGCTGTTGGCGTTAGGGGGCTTAGGGCTGCTGGGGATGCAATCGGCTAACGCGGTGACGGCGCAGGAATATGCCGCCTTGCAGCACTATGCCCAACAGCTTAATCCGGCCGCCGCCAGCACGGCGACGCTGGTACCCGGCGAGCGGCCATTACGCCGCGGCATGCAGGGCGAAGACGTGAAATTGGCCAAGCAGCGGCTGACCGAGCTGGGTTTTCCGCTGCCGCTGGATGCGCAATTTGGCCCCGAGCTGGATGCCACTTTGCGCGAGTTTCAGCTGGGCCTGAGCATGAAAGAAGATGGGGTGCTGGATAAACAAACCCGCTTTAATCTTAATCTCACCGATGCCAAGCGAGCCGCCTTGCTGCAATGGCAATTACCCCAAATGTATACCCTGCTACAGCATGCGCCTGAACGCTATGTAGTGATTAATATTCCAGCCTATACCCTCACGGCCTATCAGGGCGGGCAGCAGGTTTTAAGCTCGCGGATTGTCATTGGCAAAACCGATCGCGAAACGCCGCTGCTGGCCACCCAGATTGCCGCGATTAAATACAACCCCAACTGGAGTGTGCCGCCGGTGGTGATCAAACATGATTTGCAGCAGGGCGGCAAACTGAATCTGGCCAAAATCCAGAAGCATAAATTGCGCATGCTCGATGCGGACGGCAATGCCGTCGATCCAGCCACCGTCTCGGCTGAAGGCGGCTTGGGGCGCTATCGCTTTGTGCAAGACCCGGGCGCGAATAATGCCTTGGGGCGGCTGAAATTCGAGCTAACCGCCAGCAATGGGATTTACCTGCACGATACACCCAGCAAAGGGCTATTCGGCCGGGAAAACCGTGCAGCTTCGTCGGGCTGCGTGCGGGTACAGCAATGGCAGCAGCTGGCGGCTTGGGTGCTGGGGGTGAATGCCGGCACCATTGGCCAGCGGGTGGCGAGCAAAAAAACCTACTCCGAAGCGGTGGCCGCGCCGGTGAAAGTGTATTTTGTGTATTGGCCCGCCCAGCTGGAGGGCGAGAAAGTGCGCTGGTATGCCGATATTTATCAGCAATACCAAACCAGCCGTGGGATTAATGCCGCGCTGAAACTGCTAGACAATCCGGCGCCCAGCGCTATTGGCCAGGTCGCCACCGCACCCAAACCTTAGCCAGGGGCTAAGCGCTCGCGTAGCGCCTCGACAATAAAATCAATAAATACCCGGTATTTGCGTGGAACCGAAGCGCGAAAAGGGTAGACGAGATATACCGGGGTGGGGTTTGCATGCCACTCAGGCAGTAAGGGCTCCAGTAGCCCTAGTTCGCAATAGGTTTGACCCACAAACTGAGGCAACAACGCAATGCCATAGCCACAGATCGCGCTGACTGCCAGTGTGGGGTTGGTGTCGCTACATAAAATCGGTTGCAGTGGGGCGGTCAGCTCTTGCTCGCCATTGAGCAAGCGCCACGCGCGCGAATGCTGGTAATCATCATTAATCAGCGTGGTGTGCTGCAATAGCTGATCCGGATGCGTCAGCGGTGGTGCGCTGGCCAGATAGCGGGGCGAGGCATACAGCTTATCGTGGGCATAGCCCAGCGTTTTGGCCACTAGTCGTTCATCGCCCACCCGGCCTACCCGAATACAAAAATCCACCCCATCCGCCCCCGGCGAAATCAGCCTGTTGTTGGAATCCACCCGAATCCGCAAGCCTGGGTGTAAACGCGCCAGTTCGGCCATCAAAGGGCCAACAGCATACTGCGATAGCGATGGCGTGGTGCTGATCCATAAGTCGCCATCCAGGCCTTGCTGGGTGTCTTCAATATCCAGCCGAACCTGGCCCAGCAGCTCGCGCAAAGCCACCGCATGGGGTAAGAGTTTTTGCCCGCTCTCGGTTAGCGTCATCCGTCGGGTACTGCGCAGCACCAGCACGGTGGCGAGCTCTTGCTCTAATTCACGGATTAATTGGCTGATATGACTTTTGGCGCACCCACGCTCAGCGGCGGCAGCGGTAAAGCTGCCAAGACGGGCCAGTGCTTCAAAGGCAAGTAAGGAATCGGGTGGCAGGATTGTTTTCATGGAAGAACGGAGTGTTTGTTTTTTAACGCTTATCGGCGGATTAGGCCCCGTCTATGATGAGTGCATCTAGACATTAACGCAATATCAAAAACAAAAGGAGCTGATCATGCTACGGTTTCTTACTGAGCTTGTTCGTCGCTTACGTGAAGGCGCGCGTACCCCCGCTTACGATGCTTTTTCGCACTCACCTTTCTATTTAAATAGCCACTGGCAACAGCCACAACGCCGGCGCCCGCTGTGCTGCGAGGAAGAAACCCTAGAGCGCTTGCGCGATCGCTGGCGGATTATGTAATTGAGAACGTGCCAGCGGTAGTCTTCCAAAAAAACAATGCCCCGTTAATCCGGGGCATTGTTTTATGCTGGGCAGAGCTTATTGCTGCTGTTTATGTAGCGCGGTGGTGGGGTATGTGCCCACTGCCTTTTGCAAATCACGAATAGCGGCACTGAGCTGATCTTGAAAATGCGCCTCCACCAGCAGGGTACTCGAGACATCTTCCATCCCATCGTGAATGATGCTCATCAGGGCGTTTTCTTGGCTATCGGTGAGCTGCAACCCCACCAGCGCGACTTCCACCCGCATGATGATGTTATTCAGAATCAGCGAGGCCGAGGCCCGGCCAGTGCGTTGTAGCTCATCAATATTGGCCAGCGTTTCGGTCAGCTGTTGAATGGTTTGCTCAATGACCGAGCCGCGTGATTCGGATTCTGCGGAGGTGTTAAGCGAATCCAGCCGGACTTCTGCGGCCTCCACCAGCATGGCAAGGTGATCGCGTAGCCGCCCGCACCGCTCGGGGTCGTCTTGCGGTAAATTGGTAATCAGGGTGCGGGTATGCGGGTAGGTAATGGCGAGGCGATTGCGGTATTGGGTGATCCGATCCATGCCCGCCATATGCTGCAAGATGGAGGATTCAAGCTCCGAAGCCGGGCCATGCTGATTCACAATCAAAGAGTCACCATTGGGCAGAAGCAACTGCACCACGCTATTGACCTCAAACATCGCTTGCGCATTGACCAGCTCGCTAGCCAAGGCCAGCGGCGTTTGGCATAAATTAAAGCGCTTGATTGCTTCAATCACCATGCCAGTTTCGCTCATGCTGGTCATGGCCACCATGGCGGTATTGGTGGCGTATTGACTTTGGGATTTGAGCTGCTGGCGCTCTTGTACCCGGCGCAAAGTCTGGATCACCTTGGCTTCCAGCACCTTCGGATTGATCGGCTTGAGCAGGTAATCTTCGCCACCAATTTCAAAGCCTTGCAGCCGATCATCGATACTATCGAGCGCCGATAAAAAAATCACCGGAATATCGCAGGTATCAAAATCGTCTTTAAGCTCTCGGCATAGGGTATAGCCATCCATGCCGGGCATTTGCACATCGGCAATGATGAGCTGCGGGTGCTTTTGTCGCGCTTTATCGAGCGCTTCTTGCCCGGATTCGGCGGTAATCAGCTGGCAGCTTTCGCTAAGGGCATCATGCAGAAAATCCAGCATGAAAAGGTCATCATCAACGATCAGTACACTTGGTTGCTCTGCTTGCGACATGGTGTGATCCTATTTTTCGTTAATGCGCTTAATGGTGCGCTTCCCAGTTTTGCTTCCAGACCAAAAAGTCGGCAGCTGCCATCGGCTCGGCCACCAGATAGCCTTGCACCTCATGGCAACCCGCTGAGACCACTAAATCCCAGTCCTCTTGGGTTTCCACGCCTTCGGCGACCAGATTGAGGTTGAATTTACTGCCCAAGGTGACGCTGTGTTCCAGAATGGTGCGGGCAGATTGATCTTGGCTGGCGCCACGCACAAAGGCCCGATCAATCTTCAATTCAGTAAAGGGGGTTTGCATCAAATGTTCCATGGTGGAAAACCCTGTCCCGAAATCATCAATCGATAGCCCAAACCCTTTGATCCGCAGCCGGGTCAGGATGTCGAGGCTCAATACATAATCATGCGAGAGCTGGGTTTCGGTGATTTCCAGCGTGATGGATTCCGGGGCGATGTCATTGTCGTCCAAGACTTGGCAAAAGAGCTCAGGCAGCTCCAAGCGATGTAGATTGTCCATCGATACATTGACCGATAATTTGATCTGCATGCCGGCGGCTTGCCATTGCCGCAGCTGGCTCACGGCCAGACGCAAGACTTGAAAGGTCAGTTCATCCACCAAGCCATGTTGCTCCAGCGCGGGCACAAAGGTATAGGGGCCCAGCAGGCCACGCTGCGGATGGCGCCAGCGCGCCAAACATTCCGCCCCCACGACGGTATGCGTGCGGGTACTGACTTTAGGCTGATAAAAGAGCTCAATCGCGCCATGCGCCAGCCCCCATTCCAGCTCGCTGCGCTCAAGCTGCATGGTTTGCGAGCCGGCGGCATGCTGCAGCCGGGGCTGTAATTGCGCAGATTCACTGAGCAAGCGCGCCAGATCCTCTTTGCGGATCGGTTTACTTAGCGCACCATGGATATTCAGGCGGAACGAATGAGCGAGTTTCTCGGTGGCTTTGAGGACGTTGTCATCCAGTCCCGACAAAATTGCCACTTGGCCGGTAAAGGCCTGTTGGCCCAGTTGGCGCAAAAATGCGATGCCATCCATATCCGGCATTTGCAGATCACACAAAATCCAGTCTGGTGTTTCCATTTGCTCCAACTGAGCCAGAGCGGCATGGGCATCTAGGCAGCGGGTAATGTGCACTAGGCCAAGGTCTTGCAGATGCTGGGCCAGTAAATCCAGCATAAATACATCGTCATCCAGCAGCATGACCCGCAATTCCGGATCAATATTATGGATACTCAGCTGTGGCTCCGCTTCGCAGCTGGCTGCAAGCAGCCCTTGGGTTTGCAGATGGGCACAGGTTTGCGTAAACAGGCGCTGTAATTCAGCGATTTTTTCGCGCATTACGTCCAGCGGCAGTGTGGTTTGGTGGGTTTCCAGGTCGGCCAAACGTTCGCCCAAGGCCATAGCGCCCACAGTGCGGGCCACAGATTTCAGTCGATGACATTCGGAGCTGATTTTATGCAGATTGCTGGCGGCCAGCTCTGGAGCCAGGTTCGCCAAGCCCTCGCGCAGCGTATCAGCAAATTTCTGCAGATATTTGTGCTGCCGCTGCGGGTCAGCTCCAAACATGACGTTTAAAACGGTCGGATCAAATAAGGGATGTCGATCTGTGGGGCTAGGGGTATAGCTTGGCAGGTCAGTCACAGTATTGCTTTGCAGCCAATACATCAGGGTCTGGTAGAGTTTGTCTGGCTGGACCGGCTTGCCAAGAAAGTCATTCATCCCCGCTTCCCGACACAGCTGGCGATCTTCGGTCGAGACGTTCGCCGTCATTGCGATGATGGGCAGATCTTTAAAGCGCGGATTCTGGCGCAGGATTTTGCACGCGGTGTAGCCATCCATTTCGGGCATCTGGATGTCGAGCAAAATCGCATCAAACAGCTCGGCCTCGGCGAGGCGTACGGCTTCGCGGCCATCGTTGGCAATCACCACCTGAATACCCACCTGGCTAAGTAGATCGGCCCCCACTTGCTGGTTAAACGGATGATCATCCGCCAAGAGTACGCGCTTGCCGGCCAGCTTGGGCAAGGTTTGCTGTGCAGAGCCATGCGTGGTGCTTGCGGGGAGTTGCTCGGCACTGATGGGTAGGCGAATGGCAAAACTAAATTCACTGCCCAGATGCAGCTGGCTGCGCAGCTTGAGCTCACCCCCCATCAGCCCCACTAGCTGCCGACTAATCGCCAGCCCAAGCCCGGTGCCCCCATATTTACGGGTGGTTGAGCTATCGGCCTGATCAAAGGGCTCAAACAGGCGTTGCTGCGCATGCTGCGGGATACCGATACCGGTATCGCAGACTTTAAATTCCAACCGCTCTGGCTCGGCCGGATCGCTGGCGAGACAAAGGCTAACCCGGCCATGTTCGGTAAACTTAATGGCATTGCTTAAAAGATTGAGTAATACCTGTTTCAGGCGCAGCGCATCGCCTTCAACTGTGCGCAGTTCAAGCTGATCGTGAAAGAGATCAAAAGCCAGGTGTTTTTCGCTGGCGCGCGGCTCCATAATGTCGCGAATTTCCGCCAGCATATCGGCGAGGTTAAACGGGCAATGTTCGATTTCCAGCTTGCCAGCCTCGATCTTGGAAAAGTCGAGAATGTCATTAATCAGCCCGAGCAAATGTTGGCCTGAGGCGGTGATTTTTTGCAGATAATCACGTTGTTTCGGATTAAGTTCGGTTTGCAGCGCCAGATGCGCCATGCCCAACACGCTATTGAGCGGGGTGCGGATTTCATGGCTCATATTGGCGACGAAAGCGCTTTTCGCCCGATTGGCACTTTCGG
The DNA here is from genome assembly GCF_000429785.1 of Chitinibacter tainanensis DSM 15459. Taxonomy (GTDB): domain Bacteria; phylum Pseudomonadota; class Gammaproteobacteria; order Burkholderiales; family Chitinibacteraceae; genus Chitinibacter; species Chitinibacter tainanensis. Next base: position 106,809 of record NZ_AUCN01000018.1, on the reverse strand, counting down.
CCAGGTGGCGGGCGGCATCGAGCTCACGCGTACGTTCAATCACTCGCTCTTCGAGCTTGACATTGAGCTCAACCATATTGTGTTCGTGCTCGATGCGTTCAGTGATATCCCGCACCATGGCGGTGTAGATCGGGTTGCCGTAATTATCCGAATACGAAATCGACACTTCGACCGGAAATTCTTCGCCATTGGCGCGGCGGCCGTGCACTTGGCGCACGTTGTAGCTGCGCATTTTGCGCGTGTGGTCCCCTTCGCGGGCAAATTGGTGCATGTATTCGCGGTGGGTGAGGGTGTGCCGCACCGGAATCAAAGCCTCGATCGGGCAACCTAAGATCTGGCTCGCTGGAAAGCCAAACATCTGCTCGGCCGCGCGGTTAAACAAAATAATATTGAATTCGGTATCTGTGGTCACAATGGCATCCATGGCGCCATCAATCATCCCCGCCAACTGCGCCCGATTCGCCAGTAATTGCTCTTCGGTGGCTTTACGCTGGGTGATGTCAGTACTGGTGCCGATCATGCGTAGTGGCTGGCCTTGCTCATCACGCTGCACAATCGTGCCGCGCCCCAAAATCCACACATACTGGCCCGCTTTGCCACGCAGGCGATATTCACTGGCGTAGGCCTGGCTGCGTCCTTGCAGGTAATCGTTTAATTGCTCCAGCGCCTGCCGACGATCATCTGGATGCAGACGCTGCTCCCACTCACTAAAGGTATTGGCCAGCTCATTAATATGCAGGCCCAAGAGATTGGCCCAGGTTTCGGTGAAGGTCATTTGCTGATTGCGCAAATCCCAATCCCAAACGCCATGCCCGGAGCCTTCGATTGCGGCTTTCCACAGCTGGTCACGTTGAAACAAGGCCTCGTTCGCCCGGCGAAATTCACGCTTGCTCTGCATCGCCGTCAGCAGCTGGCTGTAGGTCAGCAGCAGCGGTTCCAGTGTGGCTAATACCTGCAGGCCGCCGGCGGGCAGGTCGCCCAAAATCACCAGGCCATTGACCCTATTGCCATAATGAATGGGGATGAGCCAGCTCGCCCCTAAAGCCGGCAGCCCCAGCTGCTCTCCGGTCTTGCCCAAGAGGGCGGGGATGTGTGGCAAGAACTTCGCCATCCCCTCTTGCACTACCTCGGCTGCACTCGGGCAGAGCGCGCAGTCAAACTCCCAGCCTGAGCTGATATTTTGTTCAAACAGTGCCACAGTGGCGGCATCCCACAGCTGGTGGCGGATGGCGTTTATTTTAAGTTGCCGTTGTTCGCCTTGGCCCAAGACTTCGGCGATCAGGGTAAAACCACTCTGGCTTAAGCGCTGGAGCTCAAGCAGGATAAGATTAAAGGCTTGTCGCTCATTCTGACTACTAATAAAGTCGCCCTGAATATCAACAATCGCGTTGAGCTGCAGATTGCGCAGATCGAGTTCTTCACGGGCATGGCGTTCTTCGGTGATGTCGCGCTGCACGCTCACCCAGACCGGCCCGTAGTGCATATGTTCGAAGCTGCTGCTACTTAAGCGGCTCCAGAATTGGCTGCCGTCTTTGCGGAGATTCAGTAGCTCACCTTCCCAGTGCCCCTGTTCTTGTAACAGTTGCAGCAGGCGCTGACTGTTATGCGGGCTGGCGGATTCATCACTCGCGATGAGCTCGGTCACCGAAACCCCCAGCATTTCTTCCGCAGCAAAACCAAACATCGCTTCAGCGGTGGGGTTGGCATACACCACGCGGCCATCACGGGCGGAAATCAGATGCACGGCTTGCTGCAGGTTTTCGACAATCTCGGCATGCAGGGCCAGCTCGTTTTTTAGCTCCAGCGGGTTGCTTAAATCTTGTACCGTCACCGGGACATATTTAGCCGTGGTTACGTTGGCCGGAATCGGGAAGGCCAGAATCGCCTTAAATGGTTTGCCGGTAGCGGTGATTAAATTGACTTCCGAGCGAAAGCGTTCTTCCTTGCGCCAGAAAGCCCGAATTTCCTCCCGTGCCACATCCAGTGCGCCTTCACCAAATAGCTGGCTAAATCCTTGCAAGAGCGCTTCTTTGCTGGTTTCAAACAAGATCAGCGTGGCCGGATTGACATCGGTGACCTTCATGCCGCTCAGTAAGCTGTAAATCGCTTCGGGTTTGTCGCGCAGGTAAGCGTCAATATCGCTAATGCCGCTTAAGCGCAATTCGTCCAGCATGGCCACCAGCTCGGACATATCCTCATGCCAGATCGACAAATGCGCGGCATCAAACAGCGAGCGGTAGCGTAATTCCCGCTCCACCAGCTCGTTTTGCTGTGCCAGCTGCGCGCCCAGATCGGTGAAGGTCAGTACGATTTCATCTTGCCAATCGTCTTCGAGCGGCGCGCAATGAAGCGCCACGCTTTTGTATTGACCATTTTTAGCGCAAACATGCGCCACAAAACGGCTAAAGACACTCTGGCCTTGTTGTGCCTGCTGGATGCGCTGATTCCATTCCTGCTCAACGTGGGTACGGTAGTGTGGATCTGGAAATGCCTGCTGCCACCACTGAGTGAGGTCGATTAAATCCACACTGCTATAGCCAAACAGCTCGATAAAAGCTGGGTTTAAATAATTAATGCCGCGTAAACCACTGCAGATCATGGTGGGTACGGCGCTGCTTTCCAGTAGGGCGCCCAGCCGTTGTTCGCTACGGGCTAATTCATGCAGGGTGTTTTTTAGTTTGCTGATGTCGCGCCAGGTGACTGACAGTACTGGCGTGGTTTCTTGTTCTGGTGTGACAAAGTGCGCATGCAGTAAGACATTGATTACCCGCTGCTGTTTGCTGCGTAAATCCAGTGCAACATCTTGTAATTCCTGCTTGCTTAAGAGTAAAGCCTGCCAGCTTTCGGTAAATAGGGCGGCAGATTCGGGGGTATAGAGCTGCAGCCAATTCTGGCCAATGATTTCGTGTTTATAGTACCCCAGGGTATTCAGTAGCGTCTGATTGCAGTCGAGGATGATCTGCTGTTGCCAGTCGATGGTTAGTAATAAATCTGGCGACTGATCGTACAGCGCTTGCAGATGATGCTGATGACTCAGTAAATGCTGCTCGCGCTCTTTGCGCGCAGCAATATCGAGCACCAGTGCCTCAATACCAATTAATTGCCCGGCTTCGTCGTAAATCCCATAACCCTGATCTTGCACCCATACCGTCGCGCCATCGCTGCGCACCAAGCGATATTCCAGCTGATAGCCTTGCTGTGTTTGCAGCCGGTCCAGGCTTTGTTGCCCAAAAGTGGGGCGATCTTCCGGGTGAATCAGGCTTAACCAACCGCCGGGGAGTTCTTGGCATAGCGTGCTTGCGGGATAGCCCGTCAGGCGTAGCGCAGCTTCAGCTGCAAAATCGACAGTGCGCTCCGAATCAAGGCGACAGCGATATACCATGCCGCTAACTTGCCCCAATAGACGCAACAAGGCCGCGCTGCATAACGGTGCCGCGCTGACAGTGTTGAGCATTGGATCGCTGGAGGCTGACATGATTCTCGTCAGGAGTTAGTAATACAGCTTAAAGATAGGCGATGCTCGCTGACGATGCCAAATTGCTTGCGTGTGGCCCAACTGCCAGATGTCGGAATCAGACAGCTAAAAACATGATTTATGTCAACTTTTGGCGGCGGCGCCCAAGAGGGCGGTCTAGCATGCAAACGTGCAGCCGCCTGACTGCGCTGAATGCTGCTTTGGGGAGATACTCATGTCACCGTCTCGAACACTGCGTGTGCGCACGCAACTAGGCCTTGGATTTGGCGTAATTTTGCTGCTGATGATTGTGATCGGCGCGATTGCCTTTAGCCGGCTGGATTTGCTGGATGAAAGCGTGAATAAAATGGTTAATGACCGTTATCCGAAAACGGTGCAGGCCAACGCCATCATCAATAATATGAACCTTGTTGCACGTTCAACGCGCAATTTAATGTTGATGACTGACCCCAATGAGTTATCCAAACAGCTAGAGCAAATTGCGCAGGCTCGTAAAGCGATCAGCGAAAATCTAGAAAAGCTAGATAGCACCGTCAAAAGTGAGCAAGGCCGCTTGCTGATGAAAGAGGTGACCTTGGCTCGCGGTGAATATGTGCAAGAGCTAGAAAAATTCATGCAGCTCTATCAAGAAAAACGCATCGATGAAGCCAAGGCATTATTGATCGGCTCGATGCGCGCCACACAGCTTAATTACATCGACAAAATTGATGCGCTCATTACTTATCAATCAGATTTAATGAAGTCGGAGGGGGCCGCGGCCGAGAAAATGGCCGAAAGTGCCAAAAATCAGATTTTGTATTTGTCCCTGGCCGCCATTGTGCTTGGCCTCGTGATTACCCGGCAGATCGTTAAGCGCTTGATGGCGCAGCTGGGCGGCGAGCCCAGCGATGCTGCGGCCGTCGCCTTAGCGGTGGCGGAGGGTAAAATTGATAATCCAATTCACTTGCAGCCGGGTGATCAGCGCAGCGTGATGTTTGCCATGCAGCAAATGCAGCAAACGATACAGGCCTTTATTGCCGAGCAAGCACGTATGGCCAGCGAGCATGACAAAGGGTGGATTAAGGAGCAAATGAATGCGGAAGCCTTTAAAGGCCGTTTCGGGCAAATGGCGACCGAGATCAACCAGCTAGTGAATTCGCACATCAGTGTGAAAATGCAAATTGTAGAGATTGTATCCGCCTATTCACGCGGTGATTTCAGCCAAGATATGGCGCGCCTACCCGGCGATAAAGCCAAGATCACGGCGGCGCTGGATCAAGTGAAAAACGCATTGCTCAGCATCAGCAGCGATATCAAAAAACTGGCAGCCGCCGGTGCACAAGGCGATTTCAGCCAGCGGGCTAGTGCCGAGCAATATCAGTTTATGTTCCGCGAGATGATCACCGATCTGAACTTGCTGATCGAGACCTGCGAGGTAGGGTTTAACGATGTGCTGCGCGTATCCAGCGCACTGGCGGCGGGGGATCTGAGCCAGACGATTACCAAAGACTATCCGGGTATGTTTGGGGCGACCAAAGCTGGCGTGAACCAAACTGTGGCCTCGCTCAATGCGATTGTGCAAGAAATCGAGCAAGTGGTCGAAGCCGCCGCCGAGCGGGGCGACTTTAGCCGGCGGCTTAGCCTTGAGCAAAAACAGGGCTATACCCGCCGCTTGAGTGAATTACTGAATCAGCTCTCTACTGTGACCGAAACCGGGCTGCGCGATGTCATGCGGGTGGCCAATGCCTTGGCGGGCGGCGATCTAACCCAGACCATTAGCAAAGATTATCCGGGACTGTTTGGCGAAACCAAGCTGGGGGTAAATACCACGGTCGAAAATCTGCAGCAGCTGGTGAGTGAGATTCAGGATGCCGGCATGGCCATTAATGCGGCAGCCAGTGAAATTGCCCAAGGTAATAGTGACTTGTCACGCCGTACCGAAGGTCAGGCCGCCAGCCTGGAAGAAACCGCGTCCAGCATGGAAGAAATTACCGGCACGGTGAAACAGAATGCCGACAATGCGCAAGTTGCCAGCAAACTCGCCCGCTCGTCGTCCGAAGTTGCCACCAAAGGCGCGCAAGTAGTCGGGCGAGTGGTGGAAACCATGAGCTCGATTAACGAATCGTCGCGTAAAATTGTCGACATCATTAGCGTAATTGATGGCATCGCATTCCAAACCAATATCTTGGCGCTGAATGCTGCGGTAGAGGCCGCCCGCGCTGGTGAGCAAGGCCGAGGCTTTGCCGTGGTGGCGGCCGAGGTGCGCAATCTGGCGCAGCGCTCAGCTTCGGCGGCTAAAGAGATCAAGCATCTGATCAATGATTCGGTTAGCAAAGTAGATGATGGTGCCAAATTGGTTGCCGAAGCCGGCAGCACCATGAGTGAAATTGAGTCGAGTATTCAGCGGGTCACCGACATCATGAGCGAGATCTCGGCCGCATCCGTCGAGCAAAGCGCCGGGATCGCCCAAATCAATCAGGCTGTCATTCAGATGGACGAAACCACCCAGCAAAATGCAGCGCTGGTGGAAGAAGCTTCGGCGGCCGCCGAGGCCTTACAAGAGCAAGCGCAAACCATGGCGCAGGCGATTGGCTCGTTTAAACTGAATCGCACTTCGCATATGCTGCTCAGCCGCAAACCGGTGGAGCCGGTACACAAACCGGTTCCGACCACAACGAGCGCTAAGGCAAGCAAACCGGTGAAACTGGCCAGCAAAAAGCCGGCCGCCATCAGCGTGCCACAGGCCAGCGAGGATGCAGATTGGGCTGAGTTTTAAGCAAAGTACGACATTAGCGTGACTTGATCTGGCGCTAGGCAAGTGTGGGTCAGATTGGTTAAGCTCATGTTTGGGGTGCAAGAAAGCCGCCTTGGGGCGGCTTTTCTATTTGTGGCGTTGGGTATTGCTCTATGATTATTTATTTGTATTGATTTCAAGCTTATACACTTAGGGGGTATATTGATGGGTCAAGCTTATTCTGTGCTGATGGTTTGCACTGGCAATATTTGTCGCAGCCCCACTGCCGATGGCGTGCTCCGGCAACTGGTGGCAGCGCAAGGGCTGCAAGATGTGGTCGAGGTCGATTCGGCCGGCACGTATGATTATCACGTGGGTGAGGCGCCGGACCGCAGAGCGCAGCAGCATGCGCGCAAGCGTGGCTATGATCTTTCCAATTTGCGGGCGCGACAGGTGGCCGGCAGCGACTTTAGTCGTTTTGATCTGATCTTGGCGATGGATAAAGGCCATTTTGCGGCTTTACGGCAGCGTTGTCCGGCTGAGTTTCAAAGCAAGATCCAGCTCTTTCTGGACTATGCCGCAGCGTTTCAGGAAGACGAGGTGCCCGATCCCTACTATGGCGGCGCCGAAGGCTTTGAACACGTGCTGGACTTGGTGGAGGACGGTTGCCGCGGGGTCTTGGCGCATGTGCAGCACCAACTAGCTGCTCGCACGCCAAGCTAATCGCGGCAAACCCCTACTTGTAAGGGGGCGGCGAAGGCTTTAAAATTCGATCTTCCTTCGGGGGAGTAATCGTCGGCCGATGCAGTGAGCCGAGCCTGAATCAACAAACTTGAAGCCCAGCGGCTTTATGGTTCAGGCAGTGACCCAGTGTCACCTGATGAGACCCGAGGTTATGCGCATGCTCAGAGGGTGGGCCGTGCGCCTAGCCTCGTGTCTTACGCCTGCCCTGGAGATGATGATGTTTGATGCTTTGTTAATTTCGACTGGAGTCGTAGCGATTGCAGAGATGGGCGATAAAACCCAGCTGCTGTCCTTGATTCTGGCGGCCAAATTCCGACGCCCGCTACCGATTGTTGCGGGCATTTTTGTTGCTACCGTGCTGAATCACTTTGCGGCGGGGTGGATCGGACAGCAGGTGGCCGGGCTCATTTCGGCGGATGTGCTACGCTGGGTCGTTGGGATCGGCTTTTTGGCGATTGCTGCCTGGGCACTTATCCCGGACGAAATGGATGAAGAGGAGGCAACGGTGAAACCGTATGGCGCCTTCTTGGCAACCTGTGTGGCCTTCTTTTTGGCCGAAATGGGTGATAAAACGCAAATTGCTACCGTGGCGCTGGCCGTAAAATATCAGCCGCTGTGGCAGGTGGTGTTTGGCACTACCATCGGCATGATGCTGGCCAATGTGCCCGCCGTGTATCTGGGCGATTGGATTGCCAAGCGCATGCATGTGCTGCGTATGGTGCGCTTTGTGGCCGCCGCGATTTTTGCGCTGATTGGTGTGTTGGCACTGGTCGGTTTCGGGCAGTAAAGCCCGGTTTGCAGTGAGATGCCGATACGAGCCGGCAGGTGTGGTTGCACCTGCCGGCTCGTATTTGTATTTAAAGCAACGTGCGTATGCACGATAACATCAACTTAGTTTGGGGAAGAGTCATGCTGGATGCTTTTTTTAAGCTCAAAGAGCATGGGACGAGTGTTAAGACCGAGGTGATTGCCGGGTTTACGACATTCCTGACCATGGCCTACATCGTATTTGTTAATCCGGCGATCTTGTCGATTACCGGGATGGACTTTAATGCGGTGTTCGTCGCCACGTGTTTGGCGGCAGCGCTGGGTACGGCGATCATGGGTCTGGTGGCCAATTATCCTATCGCTTTGGCGCCAGGCATGGGTCTGAATGCCTATTTTACCTTTACCGTGGTAAAAGGCATGGGCATGAGCTGGCAAACCGCGCTGGGTGCCGTGTTTGTGTCTGGCCTGATCTTCCTCGTGGTGAGTTTGTTTAAAGTGCGGGAAGCGCTGGTCAATGCAATTCCGCATTCGCTCAAGCTGGCGATTTCGGCCGGTGTGGGTATGTTTCTCGCCATCATCGCGCTGAAGAACGCCGGTGTGGTGGTGGATCATCCGGCCACTTTGGTTACGCTGGGCAACCTGGCTGATCCAAAAGTGCTGCTCGCGATCTTGGGTTTCTTCCTGATTGTGGCGCTGGAATATCGCCGTGTACCAGGCTCGATCATCATTGGTGTGCTGGCGGTTACCGTACTGGCTATTGCCATGGGCTTGCAAGAGTTCAAAGGCGTGTTCGCCCCAATTCCATCGCTGGCCCCTACCTTTATGCAGATGGACTTTAGTGCCTTGATGACGCCGGCGGGCATCTTTAATGGCGCGCTGCTGGGGGTGATTTTTGTCTTCTTCTTTGTTGATCTGTTTGATACTACCGGTACGCTGGTTGGCGTATCGCACCGCGCCGGCTTGCTGGATAAAGATGGCAAATTGCCGCGCCTGAAAAAAGCGCTGTTGGCTGATTCGGTAGCCATCACTGCGGGTGCCGCTTTGGGTACTTCTTCGACCACGGCCTATATCGAATCTGCCGCGGGTACGGCGGTAGGTGGTCGCACTGGTCTGACTGCCGTTGTAGTGGCCGTGCTGTTTATGCTGGCGCTGTTCCTGTCGCCACTGGCGGCGTCGGTGCCAGCGTATGCGACTGCGCCTGCGCTGTGCTACGTAGCGGTGCTGATGAGTCGTGGCCTAGCGGAAATCAATTGGGATGATCTGACTGAATCTGCGCCGGCGGTCATGACGGCACTGGCGATGCCTTTCACGTTCTCGATTGCCGATGGTATTGCATTTGGCTTTATTAGCTATGTGGCCATCAAAGCATTGGCCGGCCGCTTTAAAGATTTGAGCCTGGCGGTGGTGATTATTGCTGCATTGTGGGTGGTGAAGTTCGCCCTGTTCCACTAAAACGGAGTCTAAGCCATGACTAAACCCGTGTCTGAGCTGCCATACGCCGACTACATTCGTGAGCGGATTCGTACGGTACCGAACTGGCCGCAAGAAGGGGTGATGTTTCGCGACATTACGCCCTTGCTGCAAGACCCGAAAACCTTTCGCCTGCTGGTTGATATCTTTGTGCATCGCTACATGGATCAGCAGCTGGATGTGGTTGCCGGGGTTGATGCACGCGGGTTTATCTTGGGGGCGGTGGTGGCTTATGAGCTGAATCTGGGCTTTGTGCCCGTTCGCAAGAAGGGTAAGTTGCCATTTGACACAATTGCCGAGGAATATGAGCTGGAGTATGGTTCTGCCACCGTAGAACTACACGCTGACGCTTGTAAAGCCGGTGATCGCGTGTTGTTGATTGATGATCTGGTCGCCACTGGCGGCACCATGATTGCGGCGGCCAATTTGCTGCGGCGGATTGGTGCCAATGTGGTTGAGGCCGCAGCCATTGTTGATCTGCCTGAGCTGGGCGGATCGCAATTGGTGCGTCAACAAGGGATCGAGTTGTTTACTGTGTGTGATTTTGCCGGGCATTAAGCCTGGGTAGAGGAAAGAATTGTGACGATGGAATTGCCAGAGGCACGTACGATTTTAGATAACGCCGATTGTCTGCATCCGGAGAGCGAAGTAGTGGCTGCGCTGGATCGCATGGGGCAAGAGATGTGTGCCGCTTTGGCGCACACCAATCCGGTGGTGTATACCGTATTGAACGGTGGTTTGATTGTGGCTGGGCATTTGCTGCCACGATTGAAATTTCCGCTGGAAATGGCGTATCTGCATGCCACCCGTTATCGTCACGAAACTTCCGGTGGCGAGCTGGACTGGAAAGTGAAGCCGCGCGAAGACATGCGTGGCCGCACGGTGGTCATCGTTGACGATATTCTGGATGAAGGCCACACACTGGCTGCCATTGTTGACTACTGCAAGCAGCAGGGCGCGAGTGCTGTGCACGTGGCCGTGCTGATCGATAAAAAACACAATCGCAAAGCCGAAGGTATCAAGGCTGATTTTGTGGGCCTAGAGGTGGAAGATCGTTTCCTCTTCGGTTGCGGGATGGATTACCAGGGTTACTGGCGCAATACGCTGGCTATCTACGCCGTGAAAGGCTTGTAAGCCAGCTGCCATGCCGGTTCCCCGTGCGGGAGAATTGGCATGGCCCCAACTAGCGATATTCTCGTCCGGCATTTTCGCCAGATTCTGATCTGGCCTCTGCAATTAATGCCGATGTCCCACCTGCCTGGCGAACTCAAGGCCATGGGGCGGCAGTGGGAAATCTTGCAGTGCGCAGCCAGTGAAGGCTCGCCGTGGCAACCTCGCGCCACCGAATTCGATGCTTCCCCTGAACAATTTGAAGAGCGGCACTACCGCGAATTCATCACCTTTTTGCCTTATGTGCAGCGGTTTTTGTATGGCGAACAGGTCAGTATGGCTGGCGATATTGCCAGCTATGGTCGTTCTCCCTTGCATGTTTTTCGCCGAAGCGACATTCAGCAGGTGTTGATGGTGTTCAAAGATGGCGCTACGCATCATTTCAAAGTGGCGCACATCGATCTGTATTTCTTTTATGACGTCGATGTCGTGATTCTAGCGTTTGAGATCATGGGCAATGACCTGCCGCTGCGCCGGGTGCAAGATGCCTTGTTCCGCTTTGGTCGCGCCTATCCTGCGCAATGGGATGGTCCGCGCGAGGCGGCCAATTGCTTGCGTAAAGTCGCGTGGCTAGATGCGGATGGCGAAGTGCTGGCGGAATCCGACTATGAAGAGCGGCAGGCCTATCTGAGCCATATGGGTCAATATCGTGCGCCGCGTATGGCCGAACACTGGGCGTATTTACTCAACCCCTTAGTGCCGCATCATTCTGGCCTTGAGGGAGAAGTGCGCTACCGCCAGATTGAATACCATCGCATGCCACTGATGGCGTATATCGCGGTGGATGATCCGTTTGCGCTGCGGGATGAAGATTTTTATGCGCTAGGAACGGTCGGAAAACCTAGCGAAGATCAGATTTTGCCCCTTACGCCGAAACTGCTGGCTGATTTTGAAGCTGACTGTTGCTTTGATCGCTTCTGGGCGCCCGAGCAGCGCCATCGCTCAGCCTCAACCCGCATGATGTGCTCTGGGCATGCTTTTATTATGGTGGGGCAGCATGGCAACGAGTTTTACAGTAATCCGTATACCGGCGTGCTGGGGCAGTTTCGCCACCAGCACTTTCTGTTGGTGCTGATTGCGCATTTTCATAAATCGGCTTTGCTTTTGTTTTCTGATCGGATGGCGGCGGCGCTGTCGGCACTCAATTTAAAAGACCCGCTGTCGATTCGGCACTTTAAGCGTGAAATCCGCTTATTGCTGGAGAGTTTTTTGCGCTTTAACCAGCGCTACTGGTTTCGCGAGGTCTCGCATCAAATCGTTTCCAGCCAGTTGTTTGGCATGATGAATCGCCACCTTGATACTGTGCGCCAACATGAAGAAGTCCGTGAATCGGTGCAGAGTATGAATCAGTACCTTGAAAACGATGATTTGCGCCGGCAGGCCGATACCGTGGTGCGCCTCACGGTGGTGACTATCTTTGGTTTGTTGGGTACCACCATCACCGGTTTTCTCGGCATGAATCTATTTGATTTGGCCGCCGAATCGGGGTGGATGAAATTGCTGTATTTTGCCGCGGTGTCGCTGCCAACCGCAGGGCTGATTTTTTATACCGTAGCGCGCTCAAAGAGTTTGTCCGAGTTTCTGGATGCCATGTCCGATGAGCGGGTGAGCAATAAGCAAGCTTTCGTCGCGCTGCGCAACGTCTGGCGCAAAAAGAAAGCCCAGCCGCCGGTATGAAAATCTTGCATGGCAGCCTGACTGGAGCGCATCTCGCTTTGCGCTAAGTCATGGTAGAATTACCTATCTTTTAACGGCCACGGATGCTTCCCGCTCATGTTCTCGAAGTCACAAACCATTGCCCAGTATGATCCAGAACTCGCTGCTGCCATTGCCGGCGAAGTCGTGCGTCAGCACGAACACATCGAGCTGATCGCTTCGGAAAACTACACCAGCCCAGCCGTGATGGAAGCGCAGGGCTCGCAGCTGACCAATAAATACGCGGAAGGCTATCCTGGCAAACGTTTCTACGGCGGTTGCGAGCACGTGGACGTGATCGAGCAACTGGCCATCGATCGCATCAAAGCGCTATTTGGTGCTGAATACGCTAATGTGCAGCCACATTCTGGCTCGCAAGCTAACCAGGCTGTGTACTTCTCGATCCTGAAGCCGGGCGACACCGTAATGGGTATGAACCTCGGTCATGGCGGTCACCTGACGCATGGTTCGCCAGCTAATCTTTCCGGCAAATTGTTCAACATCGTGGCCTACGGTCTGAACGAAAACGAAGAAATCGATTACGACGATATGGAGCGCGTAGCGCTGGAAACCAAGCCAAAACTGCTGATCGGTGGTGCTTCGGCCTATGCACTGCGTTTTGACTGGGCGCGTATGCGTGAAATCGCCAACAAAGTCGGTGCCTACTTCATGGTGGATATGGCTCACTATGCCGGTCTGATCGCGGCGGGCGTGTATCCAAACCCTGTGCCACATGCGCACTTCGTGACCTCAACTACCCACAAAACCCTGCGTGGCCCACGTGGCGGTATCATTCTGGCGAAAGCTGAATTTGAAAAGAGCCTGAATTCAAACGTGTTCCCAACACTGCAAGGCGGCCCGCTGATGCACGTGATTGCGGCCAAAGCCGTGGCCTTTAAAGAAGCTGCGACACCTGAATTCAAAGCTTACCAAGCGCAAGTACTGAAAAACGCTGCAGCAATGGCCAAAACTCTGGCTGAGCGTGGTCTGCGCATTATTTCTGGTCGCACCGAGTCGCACGTATTCCTGGTTGATCTGCGCCCGAAAAACCTGACTGGTAAAGCTGCTGACGCCTTCTTGGGCAAAGCGCACATTACCGTGAACAAAAATGCGATCCCGAATGACCCAGAAAGCCCATTCGTGACTTCAGGTATCCGTATCGGTGCGCCAGCGATTACTACCCGCGGCTTTAAGGAAGAAGAGGCGATTCAAGTCGCTAATCTGATCGCCGATGTGCTGGATAATCCAGAAGACGAAGCCAATATCGCCGCAGTGGCCGCGAAAGTAAAAGCGCTGACCGCGCGCTTCCCGGTTTACGGCGACTAAGCTTTAGCGGTACTCAGCAAACAGGTGGCGCCGCTGCGCCACCTTTTTCTATTTACAGAGCAAACAATTCACTTTTTGCGTGCTCTAGGGTATATCCCGAATCTTGTTTTATCACAAGCTTTGGCACCATATACCTACTCGGTGTATTTGGGGTGCTTGTATTTTGCGCCGCAGCACTGATCTAATTGATGTTCTTTGTTGATCTTTACGGGGTTCGTGCATGAAGTGCCCATTTTGTGGTTCACCTGATACGCAGGTGGTTGATTCGCGAGTATCCGACGAAGGGGATGTTGTGCGTCGCCGGCGTCGTTGCGCGATCTGCGATAAGCGCTTTACCACCTACGAAACCGCCGAAGTCCGTATGCCGCAGGTGGTGAAACAAACTGGCCAGCGGGTTGAGTTTGATCGCGAAAAAGTACGCACCAGTTTCCTGCGCGCCCTGCATAAACGGCCGGTCCCCACGCCGCTGGTGGACGAAGCCATTTCCCGCATTATTCAACGTGTCCTCACCATCGGTGAGCGTGAAATCATGTCCCGTCAGATCGGTGAGATGGTGATCGCTGAGCTCGCCAAGTTGGATAAAGTCGCCTATATCCGCTTCGCCTCGGTCTATCGTTCCTTCCAGGATGTGGAAGACTTCCGCGATGTGATTCGCGAAGTGAGCAAGCAATAATGAGTTTTTCCGCCTTTGATCAGGCCATGATGGCCAAAGCGCTGCAAGTGGCAGCGCAAGGTGCCGCACTTACGAGCCCGAACCCATGTGTGGGCGCAGTGATTGTGGCCGGTGAAGACATCATCGGCTACGGTCATAGCCAGGCAGCCGGCGGCGCGCATGCCGAAATCATGGCATTGAAAATGGCCAAGGCCAAAGCGCCGGGCCAATTAGTTGGCGCAACGGCCTATGTCACTCTCGAACCTTGCAGCCATTTTGGCCGTACCCCGCCGTGCGCCAATGCGCTGATTGGGGCTGGCATCGACCGCGTCATCGCCGCTTTGCGTGACCCCAATCCTTTGGTGGCCGGGCAGGGCTTGGCGCGACTGGCCAACCATGGCATTGAAGTGGCCCATGGCTTGCTGGCCGAGCAGGCGCGCGAGCTACACAAGGGTTTTCTCAGCCGCATGATCCGCCAGCGCCCGTGGGTTACGGTTAAATTGGCCGCGAGCTTAGACGGCCGCATTGCCCTAGAAAACGGACAATCCCAATGGATTACCGGCGCCGAGGCGCGGCTGGATGTACAGCGTTTGCGCGCGCAAGCCTGTGCCGTGCTTACTGGTGTTGGTACGGTGCTGGCCGATGATCCGCAGCTGAATGTGCGCGAGCTGGCAGTAAGCCGGCAGCCGCAGCGGGTGGTGCTCGATAGCCGAGGTCGTACGCCGCATGCCGCGAAAGTGCTCACCAGCAGCGGTGGTTACACCCATGTGCTCAGTGGCGCTGGCCCCGCGGAGCTACAGCATTTTCACAGTGAGCAATCCTGTGCCGTGCAGTTGCCGCTGCGCGACGGCGAACTCGACCTGCATGCCGCCATGGCATATCTGGGGCAGCAAGGCTTTAATCAGGTCTTGGTCGAGGCGGGCGGTACGCTGGTAGGCGCTTTGCTGCAGGCAGGTTTGGTGGATGAGATCATCCTTTATCAGGCGATGTCCTTGCTGGGCAAAGGGCGCGGCATGGCCGACTTTACCTTGAGCGACTTGGCTGATCAGCACCGCCTGACGCTACTGGAACAACGCCGCGTGGGCGCAGATCAGCGCCTGACCTTGCGTATGACACAGCCGCACATCGCCTTTGCCCAAGCCACCGCGGTGGCTTAAGCCGGAGCCTTATCATGACTGAATCAACGACCCTGCGTTGCCCCGATTGTGGCCAAGCCCTTGAGATTCTCGCTGCCTGTGGCGCGAAAAGTTATTTCTGCAATCACTGTAATGAACTGAAATCTTCGCAACGGGTGAAGGAGGCTAATCCGGCCCAATTCACCGCACCTAAGGACTAAACATGTTTACCGGCATTATTCAGGCCATCGGGCAGATCGAAGCAGTGGACGCCTTTGACGGGGGCGTACGCCTCACCGTGGATGCAGGCGAATTGGACCTTTCCAATGTAGTACTGGGGGATAGTATTGCTCACAACGGCGCATGCATGACCGTGATTGAGCAGATACCCCCGCGCAAATACAAAATTGATGTTTCCAATGAATCGCTGCGCTGTACGGTTGGCCTAGATCGGCCGGGCCCGGTGAACCTGGAAAAAGCCATGCGCTTAGGCGACATGTTGGGTGGGCATATGGTGTCCGGTCACGTGGATGGTGTTGGCACCGTGCTGGCGTTTGATCCGGTCGGCGAAAATCGCCTGCTGCGCATTGCTGCTCCGGCCACGCTGGCGCGTTATCTTGCCGTGAAGGGCTCGGTGGTGGTCAATGGCGTCTCGCTCACCACCAATACCGTGCGTGATACAGCCGCAGGTTGCGAATTTGAAATCAATCTAATCCCGCACACCTTGTCGGTGACCACGCTTGGCCAGCTGCAAGCTGGCGCGCAGGTAAATCTCGAAATCGACCTGATAGCCCGCTATGTTGAACGGATGGTATCGCTCGAGCAGCAAGGGAGCGCCGCATGAGCCAGATTGCCCCGGTACAAGAAATCATCGCCGAGCTAAAAGCCGGCCGCATGGTGGTGTTGGTGGATGAAGAAGATCGCGAAAATGAAGGCGATCTGGTCTTGGCTGCGGATTTTGTGACGCCCGAGGCGATCAACTTCATGGCCAAATATGGCCGTGGTTTGGTCTGCCTGACGCTAACCCCCGAGCGCTGCAAGCTGCTGAATCTCACCACCATGGTGCAGAGCAATGGCTCGTCGTTTGGCACTAATTTTACCGCTTCGATTGAAGCCGCCGAAGGCGTCAGCACGGGGATTTCCGCGCATGACCGCGCGCTGACTATCCGCAAAGCGGTGGCATTTGATGCCAAGGCTGCCGATGTAGTTTCACCCGGGCATGTTTTCCCGGTCATGGCGCAACCCGGCGGGGTTTTGGTGCGCGCCGGGCACACCGAAGCTGGCTGTGATCTGGCCATGATGGCGGGCTTAACGCCTGCGTCGGTGATCTGCGAGATCATGAACGACGATGGCACCATGGCGCGCCTGCCAGAGCTATTGGAATTCGCGGCGCAGCATGGCCTGAAAATCGGCACCATCGCAGATCTGATTAATTACCGCAGCCGCACCGAATCATTGGTTGAATGCGTGGGCCGGCGCCCCGTGCGCACCTTTGCCGGCGAATTCGAGCTGGCGGTTTATCGCGATAAACTCACCAAATCGACGCATCTGGCGCTGGTAAAAGGTCAGCCTTGCCCCACAGAAGAAACCTTGGTGCGGGTGCATGAGCCTGCCTCGCTTATGGATTGGCTGGATCTGGATGGACGCCGGCATTCTTGGTCGGTGGAGGCGAGCTTGCAGGCCATCAATCAGGCCGGTAAAGGCGTGATGATCTTGCTGCATCGCACTGAATCTGGCGAAGACCTGCTTGCCCGCGCCTTGCCAGAACTGCAGCTGAATAAAACCCAGAAATGGGATATGCGCACCTATGGGATTGGCGCACAAATGCTGAAAGACTTAGGCGTGGGCGCCATGCGCTTGATGTCGCCTGAGCGCAAAATTCCGAGCATGACCGGTTTTGGATTGGAAATCACCGGTTTTGCCCAACCCGAATCAATAAAAGACTAAAGGATCAATCATGAGCGTACCTGCAGGTATTCAGCAAATTGCCTCGAATCTGAATGGCCAAGGCATGAAAATTGGCGTGGTCATGAGCCGTTTTAATACACCGGTGTGCGAAGGCTTGCGCGACAACTGCCTGGATGAACTGGTGAAACTGGGCGTAGCGCCCGCCGATATCGTGCTGGGCAGTGTGGCCGGCGCGCTGGAAATTCCGGTGGTACTGCAAAAGATGGCCAATAGCGGCCGTTACGATGCGCTAATCGCGCTGGGAGCGATTATTCGCGGTGAAACTTACCATTTTGAACTGGTGGCCAATGAATCCGGTGCGGGTGTAACGCGCATTACGCTAGATAGCAAAATGCCGATCGCCAACTGCATTCTGACCACCGAAAACGACGAACAGGCCGAAGTGCGTGTTGTAGAAAAAGCGCGCGAAGCCGCGCGTGTTGCGGTAGAAACCGCTAATTTGTTAAAGGCAGTAGCATGAGCGAAGAACAAAAAGCCCCGGCCAAAAAAGGCCCAATGAAATCCGCCCGCCGCCGGGCGCGTGAGTTTGCGGTGCAAGGGGTATACCAATACCTGATGAGTCACGAAACCGTGAACAACATCGACCTGTATCTGCGCTCGAGCAGCACCTATTTTGGCAAAGCCGATGCCAATCTGTATCGCGCAATTTTGTTCGGCGTAATTAAAGATGCCGCCAGCCTGACCAAGGCCATCGAGCCGCATGTGGATCGCCCGCTGGAAGAAGTGAGTACCGTGGAGCTGGCCGTGCTGTATACGGGCGCCTTCGAGATTATCTCGATGCCAGAAACCCCATACCCGGTCATCATCAACGAAGCCATTGAGCTCACCAAAACTTACGGCGGCTCAGATGGCCACCGCTTTGTGAATGGTGTGCTGGATAAAGTGGCCGAGCAAGTGCGCGCCGAAGAGTTTGCCGCGATTCGCGCCAAACGTCAGGGCTAACGAGGGTGCGGTTTGAACGAGTTTGATCTGATTCGCCAGTATTTCACTCGCCCCACACCGCGGGCGGTGGTGGGGATTGGCGATGACGCCGCGCTACTTAGCCTCAGCCCCGGACATCAGCTGGCCGTGTCAGCAGATATGTTGGTGGCCGGCCGACATTTTTTTGCCGATGCCGACCCCGAGCGGCTAGGGCACAAAGCCTTGGCGGTCAATCTATCTGATCTGGCTGCCATGGGGGCCAAGCCCAGCTGGTTTACGCTCTCGCTGGCCTTGCCCAGCGTCGATGCCGACTGGCTGGCCGCCTTTAGCCGCGGCATGTTTGCCTTGGCCGATGCGCATGGGATCGAGCTGGTGGGGGGCGATACTACCAAGGGCCCGTTGACCATTGCGATCCAGATCGCTGGCGAAGTGGAAATTGGTGCCCGTATGCTGCGCTCACAGGCGCAGCTAGGGGATGATATCTGGGTGAGTGGGCCATTGGGCGCGGCTGCCGCGGCGGTGATGTATCGCACCGGGCGAGTCAATCTAGCGGCTGAAGTCGCGGCGCGCTGTGATCTGCGACTGGATTTACCGCAACCGCGTGTGGCCTTAGGCCGGGCGATCCGCCCCCTGGTGCATGCGGCGATGGATATTTCTGATGGCCTAGCAGGTGATCTGCGGCATATTTGCCAGCGCTCGCAGTGCGGGGCCAGAATTGAAGTTGACGCAGTGCCTGCCGCCCCCGAATTGGCTGCTTTACCTGCCGAGCTGGCTTTGGAAGCCAAACTCGCCGGTGGCGATGATTACGAGCTACTCTTTACTGCCCCCGCCAGCGCTCGCGCGCAATTGGCCGCCATTGGCCAGGACCTAGGCTTGGCGCTTAGCCGGATCGGGCAGATTACCGCGGCCTCAGGCGTGCAGTTTGTGGATGCCGCTGGGGAAACTCTGGAGTTGGGCTTGGGTGGCTTTGATCATTTTCGCGCCCCCTAAAGCCGCTGAGCACAGTTTGAGATGACGATGACGCAGGATAAAAAACAGCCGCCATTACTAACGCCCGATTGGGCGTTTTTAATGCGCCATCCCGCCCACTGGCTGGCCTTTGGCTTTGGCGCTGGACTGGCTCGGCGCGCGCCGGGCACTTGGGGCACGCTGGTGGCCTTGCCGCTATTTGCGCTTTTGCATATCTGGTTGCCAGCACCGATTATTTTTGCCTTATGTTGGCCCTTATTTGCGGCAGGTATCTGGTTTTGTGAGGTCACAGGCCGGGCCCTTGGTGTCAGTGATTATGGCGGCATCGTCTGGGACGAGATCGTGGCCATGTTGATGGTGCTGTGTTTTGCTCCGGAGAGCTGGCTGGGCTGGCTGATGGCTTTTGCGCTGTTTCGCTTATTTGATATCGTCAAACCCTGGCCCATTCGCTGGTGTGATCACCAGATCAAAGGTGGCTTGGGCGTGATGGTGGACGACATTTTGGCCGCCGCGATGGCGATCGCCGTATTGCTGGTGATTGGCCCCTGGATTTCTTAATGGGTATAGCTCTGCGACCATTTTCTAGTAATGGCTCTGGCTTAATACCCTCTTGGTGTATACATGATTCGATTAAAGTCACTCACGCTGCGGCGTGGGGTGAAAGTACTGCTAGATAGCGTAGATCTGACCCTCAATCCCGGCAGTAAAACCGGGGTGGTTGGCGCCAATGGCGCCGGTAAATCCAGCTTTTTTGCCTTGCTGCGCGATGAAATCCACCCGGATACCGGCGATCTTTTGATGCCCCCACGAGCGGCGATTGCCCATGTGGCGCAGGAAACACCAGCTTTGCCCTGCACGGCGCTGGATTATGTGCTGGATGGCGATGTAGAGTTGCGCCGGGTGGAGGCAGAGCTTGCCGCTGTGGCGGGGGATGGCGTGCGCCATGGTGAGTTGCTGGCCCAGCTGGAAGCGATTGATGGCTATGCCGCGCCTGCGCGGGCAGGCAAATTGCTGGCTGGGTTAGGTTTTAGCAGCGATGAAATGCAACGGCCCGTGAGTAGTTTCTCGGGTGGCTGGCGTATGCGCCTGAATCTGGCGCAGGCGCTAATGTGCCGTTCGGATCTGCTGCTCTTGGATGAGCCGACCAATCACTTGGATCTGGAAACCGTAGTCTGGTTGGAAGGCTGGCTTAAATCCTATCGCGGCATGTTGCTGGTGATCTCGCATGATCGCGATTTTCTCGATGCGACCGTGGGGCAGATCTTGCATATCGAGCAGCAAGGTATGCAGCTCTACACTGGCAATTATGCCGATTTTGAAGCCCAGCGCGCCGAGAAACTGGCCCAGCAAAACCAGGCTTTTGAAAAGCAGCAACGGCAAATCGCCCACCTAGAAAGCTTTATCACCCGCTTTAAGGCCAAGGCCAGCAAGGCCAAACAGGCGCAAAGCCGGGTAAAGGCTTTGGAAAAAATGGAGCGGATTGCCGCGGCGCATGTTGATTCGCCATTTAGTTTTGCCTTCCGCGAACCCGAATCGTCACCTAGCCCCTTGGTACGGCTGGAAAATGGCGTGGCAGGCTATCAGGCCGCTGCACCGGTATTGCAAGGGCTGAACCTTAGCCTCGAAAACAAAGCTCGCTTAGGCCTATTGGGCGTGAACGGGGCAGGGAAGTCTACCTTTATTCGCTCGCTGGCCGGCGAGCAGCCCCTGCTGGCAGGTATTCGCACCGAAGGCAAAGGCCTGCGAGTGGGTTACTTTGCCCAGCATCAGCTTGAATATCTGCGGCTGGAAGAATCCGCGCTGTGGCACTTGCAAAAGCTCGACCCAGCCACGCGTGAGCAAGAGCACCGCAATTTCTTAGGTGGCTTTAATTTTGTCGGCGATATGGCCACTTGCCCAGTGGCGCCGTTCTCTGGCGGCGAGAAAGCCCGCTTGGCCTTGGCACTGCTGATTTGGCAAAAGCCGAATTTATTGCTGCTCGATGAGCCTACCAACCACTTGGACATCGAAATGCGCGAGGCGCTGACCTTTGCGCTACAGGATTTCGAAGGCGCCTTATTGGTGGTGTCGCACGATCGGCATTTGCTGCGCGCCACCGTGGATGATTTCTGGCTGATTGAAGGTGGCCGTGTGAGGCCATTTGATGGCGATCTGGACGATTACAGCCGTTACAGCCAGGAAAAGCGTGGCGATCAGGCGGCGAGCGCCCAGCCGGCGGCTTCGGGTGAGAGCAATAATCGCAAAGAGCAAAAGCGCCACGAGGCGCAAGAGCGGCAACGCTTGGCTGCGCTGCGCAAACCCCTCGAGCAAAAACTCGCCAAAGTCGAAAAAAGCCTGGCGCAGTTGCAAGCGCAGCAAAGTGAGCTCAACACATTGCTGGCCGAGGAAAGCATCTATAGCGCTGAGCGTAAAGACGAACTGCAAACTGCGTTGCGGCTAGATGCCGAGGTGAAAGCCCAGTTGGAAGAGCTGGAGCTGCAATGGTTGGAACTCAGTAGCGAGCTGGAAGAAATCGTGTAGTGTGTCAAACAAAGGCTAGGGTATATTGCTCTAGCCTTTTTTATATCTACCTTTGAGGGTAATACCCCTGTGAATTTTCTGCGTAGCAATCTGGGTTTATGGCTGTTTTGGCTGTTAGTCTTGGCCTGTGTGTACGGGGCGTTTGAGCATTTTGTATTTAGCCGCCAGCCGGCCGCCACGACGCTAGAAGCCACGGGTGGCCAAGTACTGCAGGTTCGCAAAGGACGGGATGGGCATTTTCGTCTGCCCGGTACCCTCAATGGTGCGCCGGCCATTTTAATGGTGGATACCGGTGCCAGTAGCGTGACGCTGGATGAAGATCTGGCCCGGCAGCTGAATTTACCGATAGGCGAGCGCTTTACCACCCAAACGGCCAATGGCCCTGTTGAGGCCTATGCCACTGTGCTGGCCGAATTGCGCCTGGGGCCATTTACCTTGCGGCAGGTTTCGGCGGCAGTGGTGCCACGCTTAGGAGATGAGATCTTGCTGGGGATGAATGTGCTGCGGCGTTTTAAGCTGGAGATACAGGGTGAACAGCTGCAGTTAAGTTCACTGGCACAGCCTTAGCACTAGGCGGCTTGCGACTCAAGATGAGGCGATGAGTAATTAGCCGCGGGCTGGGTGATGGGGCGGGTTGACCTGGCTTTTGAGCTCGACGGCCAGTAGGCTGTCCACGCGTTTGAGTACTTCGCTGGCATTGGCGAGATACTGGGCAATCGCGGTGCTCAAATCATCAGCGTAGTTAATCGGGCGGATCGGCATGGTCTGGCTCTGGGTTGTCATCACAGGTGGCAAGTGCATTAGCCACTAATGATGTTATCGGCATAGCAGGCACTAACTTGAGCACATTACTGAACAAAACGCGCCAATAAATTGATCCAGAACAAAAAAAGCCCCGCTTTTGCGGGGCTTTGGTTTTGGCGAGCCTAGCTTAGGCTTGGCCGTAAGTTTCTTTGTATTCGCGACCGTAGAAGCTATCGAGCAACAGCTGTTTCAGCTCGCTGATCAGCGGGAAGCGTGGGTTGGCGCCGGTACACTGATCGTCGAAGGCTTCTTCGGCGATACGATCTACTTTAGCCAGGAAGTCTGCTTCGTTCACGCCGGCATCTTTGATCGATTGCGGAATGTTCAGCGCAGCTTTCAGTTCATCGACCCAAGCCACCAGTGCGGCGACTTTCTGATCATCGTTTTTGCCTGGCAAGCCCAGATGCTCGGCGATATCGGCATAACGGCATTTCGCTTGTGGGCGGTCGTACTGACTAAAGGCCGTTTGTTTAGTCGGAATATCCACCGCGTTGTAACGAATCACATTGCTGATCAGCAGGGCATTGGCCAAACCGTGGGCGAGGTGGAACTCGGCACCGATTTTGTGCGCCATTGAGTGGCAAACACCCAGGAAGGCATTGGCAAAGGCCACACCGGCAATGGTGGCGGCGTTGTGTACGCCTTCACGTGCCGCAGGGTCATTCGCGCCGTTGCTGTAGGCTGATGGCAAGTGCTGTTTCAACAGTTTCAGCGCTTGCAACGCTTGTGGGTCGCTAAACTCGTTAGCCAGTACCGATACATAAGCTTCCAGGGCGTGAGTCACCGCATCGATACCACCGAAGGCTGTGAGCGATTTTGGCATATTCATTACCAAGTTCGCATCGACAATCGCCATATTCGGGGTCAGCTCATAGTCGGCGATTGGGTATTTCATGCCGGTTTTTTCATCGGTTACCACCGCGAATGGGGTTACTTCCGAACCAGTACCTGAAGTGGTTGGGATCGCGATCAGCTCGGCTTTAACGCCCATTTTCGGGAATTTATAAATCCGTTTACGGATGTCCATAAAGCGCAGGGCCAGATCTTCGAAGTGTACTTCTGGGTGCTCGTACATAACCCACATGATTTTCGCTGCATCCATGGGCGAACCACCACCCAAGGCTACGATCACGTCAGGTTTAAAGCTATTGAGCATCGCCACGCCTTTACGCACGACAGCCAGAGTTGGGTCAGCCTCAACTTCATAGAACACTTCAACTTCCAAGCCATTCTGTTTCAGGATGCGGATGGTTTCATCTACATAGCCGTTGTTGAACAGATAGCGGTCAGTCACGATGGCTGCGCGTTTTTTGTTCGACAACTCTTCCAGAGCCACAGACAGACTACCGCGACGGAAGTAAATGCTTTTCGGAAGTTTATGCCACAACATATTTTCAGCTCGCTTCGCCACAGTTTTCTTGTTGATCAAGTGTTTCGGGCCCACGTTCTCGGAAATCGAGTTCCCACCCCAAGAGCCGCAACCCAGTGTCAGCGAAGGCGCCAGCTTGAAGTTATACAGGTCACCGATACCACCTTGCGATGAAGGTGTATTGATCAGAATCCGGGCGGTTTTCATTTTGTCGCCGAAGTAGACAATGCGTTCTTTCTGCAAGTCTTGGTCGGTGTACAGCGATGAGGTATGGCCAATCCCGCCCAAAGCCACCAGTGCTTCAGCTTTATGCACGGCATCGAAGAAATCTTTGGCGCGATACATGGCCAGAGTAGGGGAGAGTTTCTCGTGCGCGAAGGCTTCTTCTTCACCCACAGATGCCACTTCACCGATCAACACTTTGGTATACGGCGGTACTTTGATGCCGGCCATTTCAGCGATTTTCAGCGCCGATTGCCCTACGATACCTGCATTCAGGTTGCCATCGATCAGGATGACTTTACGTACCGCTTCGGTTTCTTTCTTGTTCAGAATGTAGCCGCCGTTGCTGTTAAAGCGCTCTTTAACTTGCTCGTAGATGCTATCAACGATGATGACAGATTGCTCAGACGCACAGACCACGCCGTTGTCGAAGGTTTTTGACATCAGAATTGAGGCCACAGCACGTTTGATATCTGCTGTTTCATCAATTACCACCGGGGTATTACCGGCACCCACACCAATGGCTGGTTTACCTGAGCTATACGCCGCCCGCACCATGCCTGGCCCACCAGTAGCCAGAATCAGATTCAGGTCTGGGTGTTTCATCAGGTGGTTAGAAAGCTCTACAGTGGGCTCATCAATCCAGCCGATGATATCGCGTGGCGCGCCAGCTGAAACTGCGGCTTCCAGAACGATGCGTGCTGCTTCGCAAGTTGATTTGCGAGCACGTGGGTGTGGGCTGAAGATAATACCGTTACGCGTTTTCAGCGAGATCAGGGCTTTGAAAATCGCAGTTGAGGTTGGATTGGTTGTTGGCACAATCCCGCAAATCAGGCCAATTGGCTCGGCGATGGTGATGGTACCGAAAGCTTCGTCTTCTTCGAGTACGCCGCAAGTTTTTTCGGTTTTGTAGGCGTTGTAGATATATTCAGAAGCAAAGTGATTTTTGATTACTTTATCTTCGACGATCCCCATGCCGGTCTCGGCCACCGCCATTTTTGAGAGTGGCAAACGGGCATCAGCAGCTGCCAGCGCAGCTACACGGAAAATCTCGTCCACTTGTTGCTGGGTGAAAGTTGAGAACAGTTGCTGAGCTTTTTTTACTCGAGCGACCAGTGCATCCAGTTCTTGAACATTGGTAACAGCCATTTTGTGCTCCTGACTTGCTAAGTGGATTTCTGTGGTAATCATCTTATGTCTGACAACTAATCTTGTCTGTGCTTTATTTACGCGTCATGAAACGGTGTAAAAAAGACCAAACTTGCTGAGTGATGCCAACATCTTCAGGTGATGGAAGCATGGTAGATGCAGTATGGATATGAAAAGTTGATATTTCTCATGTTTTCAAATGCCCTTCATCTAAAATGCGCATAATGTATATTATGTAAAGTAATATCGGAGAATATGAGCTGGTGTGCTTCATGTCGTGGCCCCTTAAGTCTGAAAATCCATGAAGCCCCACCAAACTAGCTGCGATGACTGTTATTATCGCGACTTGTCACGATGACTTGGTGCAGTATGGAGCAAAGCAAAGATAAAAAGCCCCGCGGCCGGCGCCCTTTGCATGGGCAAGCGATGAGCGTGGCAGAACGCAAGCGCCGCTCGCGGGCGCTGCAGATTAAGCGCGCCACGCAAAACCATCAGTTGCGCCTACCAAAAGCATTGTCAGTAGAAATCGATGCTAGCTTGCATCAGAAGTTCCGCACCTATTGCCAGCAACAGCAGCTCACGCAAGCTGAAGCACTCGAGAAAATTCTCGCTGCCTTGGTTTTGAAATAAAAAAATTGGGCCGCATTATTTTGGCCCCAAGACCAATGCGGGATACTGCTGTTCGATTTCTTCGGCTGTATTCAAAGTCCGAATTTGCGCAAATAGCTGCTCGGCTTCTGGGTAATGCCGGCGCAGATAGTTCAGCCATTGTTTTAAGCGGCCAGCCTGATATTTGGCATAGCAATGCGTTTTTACTTGTTGCCAGAACACCGTAAACAGCGGCTGCAAACCTTCCCAGCTTAACGCTTGCCCAGTTTTAGCTTCCAGTGCCAAACCAGGGTTGGCCACAATGCCGCGTCCTAACATCACATCGGTGCATTCCGAAATTGCTAAGCAGCGTTTTAAATCGTCGACGGTCCAGATTTCCCCATTGGCCACCACATTAAACTTCACGGCCTGGCGGATTAAAGCGATGTGCTCCCAGTAGGCCGGCGGTTTATAGCCTTCGACTTTCGTGCGAGCATGCACCACCACTTCTTGGGCCCCTGCACTTTCCATGGCTTGCGCACATTCAATAGCTGGCGATTTATCTTCATAGCCTAGGCGCATTTTGGTGGTAACCGGGATCTGCGCCGGGGTGGCATCCCGTACTGCCTTCACAATCTGATAGATAAGTTCAGGTTCATTGAGCAAGACGGCGCCACCGCGATGGCGATTCACCGTTTTGGCCGGGCAGCCAAAATTTAGATCAATCCCAAATGGATTGTAACTCGCCAATCTGGCCGCATTGGCGGCCAACATAGCTGGGTCAGAGCCCAGTAGCTGTACTTTCACGGGCACGCCGCAGGCAGTCTGACTTTGGGTGAGGATTTCGGGGGCAATCCGTTCAAAGGTGTGCCCGGGCAATACGCTGCCACTGACCCGCACAAATTCGGTTACGCATTCATCAATCCCGCCAGCGCGAGTAATCACGTCGCGTAATACGCAATCGAGCAGGCCTTCCATGGGCGCAAGCAAAATCCGCACAGCTGTTTTTCCACATTCGCAAATCAACAACGCAGTTTACCAGATTGGCCGCCGTGGTGCTTGACAGCGGAACGATCGTTCAATAACCTAACAGAACGAATGTTCCACAGGGTGCCGCCATGGCCAATCCAAATCGCGACCACGAATATCTGGGCAAACTGCAGGATTATTACAGCGAATATCGCAGTCTCCCCTCTTACGCTGTTATTGGCGAACTTCTGGGTATGGCCTCGAAATCCGCGGTTTCAGCGCTCGTTAAGCGCCTTACCCTTGCGGGGTATCTGGAAATGACGCCGGATAAACGCCTTGCGCCCACCAAGCGGTTTTTTGAGCGTGAGTTGGCCGATTTTAATGTGCCAGCAGGCTTACCGGCGGCCGCCAACGATGCGATGAGCGAAGCCATCTCGCTCGACGAATATCTGATGCCGCGCCCTTCCAATTCAATTTTGATCAAGGTGCGTGGCGACTCGATGATGAATGCCGGCATTTATGATGGCGATCTAGCCGTCATTGAAAAACGCCATGCCGCGCATATTGGCGACTTGGTGGTGGCCGTAGTTGATGGCGAATACACCTTGAAAGAGTTGGGGCGCGATAAACAGGGCTATTACCTGATTCCGCACAACCCCGATTTTGCCATTATTCGCCCCAGCGAAAGCCTAGAGATTTACGGCGTGGTGGTAGGGCTGATGCGTAAATACCGCTAAACAGCGCTGCATGTGTGCCTCGCTACCGTTAAAATCATGCTTTGCTGATCAAAAAGGCTCGCCTGTGTCTGACGTTAACGCTTCGCCCTTGGGCAAAACAGTTTCCTACATCACCGAATATGCGCCCGAGTTGTTGTTCCCCATCCCGCGCAGCGGTAAGCGCGCCGAGATTGGCATCACCAGCGCCCTGCCTTTCTTTGGCTTTGATTATTGGAATGCCTACGAGGTGTCGTGGCTCAATTTGCGTGGCAAACCGCAGGTCGCACTGGTCAGTTTTCAAATCCCGGCTGACAGCCCAAACATTGTTGAGTCTAAGTCGTTTAAGCTTTATCTCAATAGCTTTAACCAGACCAAACTCGCTGATAGCGAAGCGCTGCTGGCGCTGCTGAAGCAAGATATTGGTGCGGCGGTAGGGGTGAATATTCAGGTTAAATTGATCGAAACCGAACGGTTTGCCGAGCAAAAAATTGTTGAACTACCCGGCTTTTATCTCGATAACCTCGATATCGAAGTGAGTGATTATTCACCCCAGCCCAATCTCTTGCGCTGTGATGCCTCCACCACCACGGTGACCGAAACTCTCTGTTCAAATTTGCTCAAATCCAATTGCCTGGTTACCGGTCAACCCGATTGGGCCAGTGTCCAGATTCAATACACGGGGCAGCCAATTAATCGTGAAAGCTTGTTGCGCTATCTGATTTCATTTCGCAACCACAATGAGTTTCACGAGCAGTGCGTCGAGCGCATTTTTGTCGATCTGCAACAGGCCTGCAAACCATTAAAACTGGCGGTATACGCTCGCTATACCCGCCGCGGTGGACTAGATATCAATCCTTATCGGGCTAATTTTAATGCTGAACTGCCGCTCAACGTACGTACAGCACGGCAATAAAATCAGGAGAATCTGATGGCAACAAGCGCAACAGCAATTTTGGCTGGCGGCTGCTTCTGGTGTCTGGAAGCAGTTTTTCAGCGCGTACGCGGGGTGAGTGCGGTTCAGTCTGGATACATCGGGGGGGATGTGCCTGAACCCAGCTATCAGGCTGTTTGTACCGGTAATACCGGTCATGCCGAAGCGGTTATGATCAGTTATGATCCTGAAGTGGTGAGCTACACCACCTTGCTAACGGTGTTTTTTGCGATTCACGACCCAACTACGCTCAATCGCCAAGGGCATGATGTCGGCAGCCAGTATCGGTCTGCTATCTTTTATCAAGACGAAGCACAGGCCGAGCTGGCCCGCGCTGCCGTCACGGCAGCACAAGCCGATTGGCCGGCGCCAATCGTGACCGAGATTGTGGCGGCAACCGAGTTTTACCCCGCCGAGATCGAGCATGCCGATTACTACAATCAGCATCCATTTCAGCCGTACTGCATGGCCGTGGTTGGGCCGAAAGTGCAGAAATTTATGCATCGTTTTAACGAAATACTCGCCTAAAACGGCCCGATTTCTTCGGTAGTGCGCGCCGCAAGGGCGCGCCAATCCGCTATAATTGCGGCTTTCCCTTACTTTGCCCGTGCCATTTATGTCACCGCGCCTCGAGCTGCTCCACCCCTACCCGTTTCAAAAATTGCGTCAGCTATTTGCTGGCATTACCCCCTCTGCGGCGTTGTCCCATATCAATTTATCGATCGGCGAGCCTAAACATCCAGCGCCACAATTGGTGAAAGATGCGCTGCTTAGTCACATGGCGGGCTTATCCAGCTATCCGGCCACATTGGGCTCGGATGAACTGCGTGAGAGCATCGCGGATTGGGCAAAGGCGCGGTATGGTTTGGTGGCTTTGAACCCGGCTACCGAGGTCTTGCCGGTGAACGGTAGTCGCGAGGCTCTGTTTGCCTTCGTGCAGGCGGTGGTTGATACCAGTGCGGTTGCGCAGCCCGTGGTACTGTCCCCCAACCCGTTTTATCAGATTTATGAAGGTGCGGCGCTCTTGGCGGGCGCAGAGCCTTGGTATGTCAATTGCGTGGCAGAAAATCGCTTCCAACCCGATTGGGACTCCGTACCCGCCGAGGTTTGGGCACGAACTCAGGTAGTTTTTGTTTGCTCACCGGGCAACCCGACTGGTGCTGTGGCATCGCTGGCTGATTGGGAGCGACTGTTTGCGCTTTCGGATCAGCATGGTTTTGTGATTGCTTCGGATGAGTGTTATTCGGAAATCTATTTTGGTGAAGAAAAACCGCTCGGAGGCCTGGAAGCTGCACAAAAACTTGGGCGCGATTACCGTAATCTGGTGATGTTCTCGTCGCTGTCCAAACGCTCGAACGTGCCAGGGATGCGTTCGGGCTTTGTGGCCGGCGATGCGCAGATTTTGGCTAAGTTTTTGCTGTATCGTACTTACCATGGTTGCGCAATGAGCCCGATGGTGATGGCCGCCAGTGCCGCAGCCTGGCGCGATGAGGCGCATGTGATTGAAAACCGCGCGCAATACACGGCTAAATTTGCTGCGGTGACCGAGCGCCTGGCTTCGGTGTTAGAGGTTGGTTTGCCGGATGCAGCGTTTTATTTGTGGGCCAAGACTCCGATCGATGACGAAGACTTTGCCGCACGCCTATTTGCCGAGCAGCACGTCACCGTTTTACCCGGCTCATATCTAGCCCGTGAGGCGCATGGGGTGAACCCGGGTAAAGGCTACGTGCGCATTGCGTTGGTCGCGCCACTGGATGAATGTGTCGCCGCAGCAGAGCGGATTGTTGCGTTCTGTCAGCAATGGAAAACTGCGGCTGTTTAAAATTTTTGTTTCAGAGTGAGCAACCAGCACTCGTTTTTTTGAGAGAGTTCAGATGAGTAATTTGCAAACTGTTATTGAAACCGCGTTTGAAAACCGCGCCGATATCACCCCCAGCAATGTATCCGCCGAGCTGCGTGATGCCATCAATGAAGTGATCAATGCGCTGGATAAAGGCCAGCTGCGTGTTGCGGAAAAAAATGGCGGCGAATGGATCACCAATCAATGGGTGAAAAAAGCCGTTTTGCTGTCATTCCGGATCAATGACAATGTGGTGCTCGATGGTGGCTGCACCAACTATTTCGACAAAGTACCTAGCAAATTTGCTGATTACACCGAAGCGGATTTCCGCGCCGGCGGTTTCCGCGTGGTGCCCAATGCGATTGCGCGTAAAGGCTCGTTTATTGCCAAAAACGTAGTGCTGATGCCCTCGTATGTCAATATCGGCGCTTTTGTCGATGAAGGCACGATGGTAGATACTTGGGCCACAGTGGGCTCTTGCGCGCAGATCGGTAAAAACGTGCATCTGTCAGGTGGCGTGGGTATCGGTGGGGTACTGGAGCCACTGCAAGCCGGCCCGACCATCATTGAAGACAACTGCTTTATCGGCGCACGTTCGGAAGTGGTAGAAGGCGTAATCGTCGAAGAAGGCTCGGTGATTTCAATGGGCGTCTACATCGGCCAATCTACCCGCATTTATGACCGCGAAACTGGTGAAGTGAGCTACGGCCGCATTCCAGCCGGCTCGGTAGTGGTATCAGGCAATCTGCCAAGTGCCGATGGCAAATACAGCCTGTATTGTGCTGTAATCGTGAAAAAGGTTGATGCCAAAACACGCTCTAAAGTTGGTATCAACGAGTTGCTGCGCGGTATCTAATACGCCATAGGGGTATCTGGCCGCAAGGCCAGTTGGCTTGCTGTTAAGCGATATACCCCCATGTTAAAAAAGCCAGTCGGTTGACTGGCTTTTTTATTTCTGCGGTGCTCACCATGGACGATTATGGCTGAGCATTAGCATTGAGTGCATTTAGAGCACAACTTCACGCGTTACCCCATAGCGGCGCAAGATGCGTCGCAGTTGATCCAGTGCCTCGATCTGGATCTGGCGTACCCGCTCCCGTGTCAGACCTAGGCTGGCGGCCAGGTCCTCTAAAGTACAGATCTCATAGCCATTCAGGCCATAGCGGCGCTCAATCACCATCCGCTGCTTTTCGTTCAGCTGCTTCATCCATTCGCGTACATAACGCTCGACTTCGGCATTTTGCAGTGTGGATTCAGGGCCATCATGCTGATCATCGGGGATCGACTCACCAATGGTCAGCATCGGGTCGATATCCAGGGGCGCATCCAGTGAGGCCACCCGCTCATTTAGCCCCATGACGCGGCGCACATCTTCGACATCTTTACCCAGCAGATGGGCAATATCTTCAATGCTTGGGTCGTGTCCGAGTGTCGCTTCCAGATGGCGTTGCGCGCGCAGATAGACGTTCAGCTCTTTAATCACATGCACTGGCAAGCGGATGGTGCGGGATTGATTCATGATCGCGCGCTCGATACTTTGGCGGATCCACCATGTGGCGTAGGTCGAGAAGCGAAAGCCACGTTCTGGGTCAAATTTTTCCAGCGCATGCATCAAGCCGATGTTCCCTTCCTCGATCAGATCAAGCAAGGTCATGCCGCGGTTGATGTAGTGCTTGGCGATGTTCACCACCAGGCGCAGATTGTGCTCAATCATCTTTTGCCGCGCCGCAAAATCACCCTTCACCACTTGCCGAGATAATTCGCGCTCTTCATCCGGGGTGAGTAGTTTGCACTGGCCGATTTCATTCAGATAAATCTGCGTGACATCACCGGTGCTCTCGCTGGTGTAGCGTTCGGTTTCTTCCTTGGCTTCGCTGTCGAGGTCCTCGTTGTCCTCGCCCAGTTGCGCTTCTTCATCCAGTGTTTCAACTTCGTCGATGAGGTCTTGCTCAATGGCTTCGATCTGTTCGCTCATGGTCTATTCTGTCGCGATGAACTTCGCCGGATCGACGGGCTTGCCTCCTTTGCGGACTTCGAAGTGCAATTTCACTTGATCAGCATCGGACTTGCCCATTTCGGCGATCTTTTCACCTTTTTTAACGACATCTCCCTCTTTAACTAGCAATTTATCGTTATGAGCATAGGCCGTCAGATAACCATTGCTGTGCTGCAATATGATCATCTTGCCATAGCCGCGCAATCCGGCGCCCGCGTAAACTACCTTTCCTTGTGCTGACGCAACAATAGATTGCCCAAGTTTTCCTGCAATATCAATGCCTTTGCTTTCTTCACTGAACTTGCGGATCACTTTTCCGCTGGTTGGCATGCCAAACTCGGTGCCGTTGGTATTGCTTTGCGTCGCAGATGATGCCACTGAAGCCGCAGCTTTATTAGGGTTTGGTGTTGAATTTGCGACAGCAGAAGCAGCAACTGGTTTTGTTATAGATACTGTCGCGGAGCTTGCAACTGCTTGTTGTTTTGTTGCAACTGTGTTGCCGTCGGCCAATTTGGCGACTTGGCTGGCTGCTTGAGGGCTATAGACTTCCTTGACGGCTTTGGGATGTGTTTTGGTGATGACCGGCGTATTACTACCGACCGGCGGCTGTGGTGTCGCGAGGGTTTGTACCTTACTCGGTGCAGCATCTTGCAGTGGCGTAACGGTTACGCCACCTTCGCCCAATGGCGCTGCGACTACCAGCACCTGGCCAATTTTGATGCCACTGTCACTGAGCTGATTCCAGCGCTGCACCTCGGCGGTGGTCACCCCATACAAAGTAGCAATCCGGTAGAGCGTATCACCCTTTTGAACGGTATGTGTTTTATTGCCCATTTGCGCCGGAGATGGTGTCGCTACTGCGGCTATGGGGGTGGCGACGGGGGCCGGTGGCGGCGTCTGCTGGCCATCAATAATCGGGGCCGGGCTGGTGCGTGGGCTGGCGCAGGCGGCCAATAGAGTACTTAGCAAGACAATCAGCAAGGATGGGACGCGCACGTCATCTCTCCGCAAAAACAAATGAGGGCCTCGCTGCGCGGTGCGCAGACGATCCGAAAGGCATTAGTTTACACGGCAGCTATGGAGAAACGGCAGGTAATTATCAGCATCCTGTTGCGATGCAACCTGCTTATTAGGCAATACCCGGCAGCAAAGGCACAAAATTGACTTTTTCGAGCCGGCTTTCAAATAGCTCTTGCCCACGGCGCTCGATCATGCGCAGCTCTTGCTGCTGGCTGCCCACCGGGAAAATCAGCCTGCCGCCATCGCTCAGCTGTGCACTGAGGTTTTCTGGCACGATGGGTGCCGCGGCGGTAATCACAATGGCATCAAATGGGGCCAGCTCAGGCAGGCCAGGCAAGCCATCGGCATGGCGCAGGCGGGCATTATGAATGCCTAAGCCACTTAAACGCTCGCGTGTTTGGCGTACCAAGCCGCCAATGCGTTCAATGCTGTGCACGGTTTTAAAGAGTTTTGCGAGCACAGCAGTTTGGTAGCCGCAACCGGTGCCAATTTCTAATACCTGCTGCCGCTGTGGCACTTGCGCTGCCAGCTCGCTCATGCGCGCAACGATATAAGGTTGGGAGATCGTTTGCCCAAAGCCGATCGGCAACGAGGTGTCGTCATAGGCTTTGTGCGATAAAGCTTCATCCACAAACTGGTGCCGCGGGATTTGCCCGATGATCGCCAGCACGGTTTCATCGGCTATGCCTTGCTGGCGCAAACGCTCGACCAAGCGCGCACGCGTGCGGGCCGAGGTCATCCCGCTGCCGTGACTGATCATGAATGACTCAGCCATGTCTCAACCTGCCCAAGCTGGGTATGATTGGTAAGATCAATCTGCAACGGGGTTACCGACACATACCCCGCCTCGACAGCGGCAAAATCAGTGCCATCGCTGGCATCGGCCACCTTGCCGATGGGCCCCACCCACCAGATGGTATCGCCCCGCGGATTGGCGCTGCGGATCACCGGTGCAGATTTGTGGCGGCGACCAAGGCGAGTAATGCGAATGCCACGCAATTGCTCATAGGGCAGATCAGGGACATTCACATTCAGTAAGATTGGGCCAGTTAATGGATTGGCTTTAAAACGCTGCACCAACTCGCGAGCGATTTTGGCGGCGGTTTCAAAATGCTGGGGATTGTGCGAAGCCAGTGAAATGGCCATGGCCGGAATACCTAGCAAAAACCCTTCCGTGGCGGCCGCGACGGTACCGGAATAAATCGT
This sequence comes from Chitinibacter tainanensis DSM 15459, assembly GCF_000429785.1. Lineage (GTDB taxonomy): Bacteria > Pseudomonadota > Gammaproteobacteria > Burkholderiales > Chitinibacteraceae > Chitinibacter > Chitinibacter tainanensis. The sequence goes on along the minus strand of NZ_AUCN01000018.1, from coordinate 72,493 downwards.
ATCGTCGCCCATATTGGGGCCATGGTTGATGCCGGACACCACCATATCAGGCAGCTCGGCCATCAGCCCGGTGGCGGCCAGATGTACGCAATCGGTGGGCGTACCGTTGACGTAATGAAAGCCTGATGGTGCAACCCGTACTTGCAAAGGGCGATCCAGGGTGAGGGAGTTGCTCGCGCCGCTGCGATCACGTTCGGGCGCACAAACTAAGGCGTCACCTTCCTCGCCCAATGCCATAGCCAAAGCGGCAATGCCTGGGGCGAAATAACCATCATCATTACTTAACAGAAAACGCATCAAAACCTCTCTCTTGATCGCATTCTAATATGATCCGGACATGCCGCAAACAAGCGCTTTATTGCCGTTGCAGCCGTGTAGCACCTGCCCAGATCCCTGCCAGCACGACAATCAGCATCCCTAGGAGCGAGAGGCCGTTGCCCGCCTCGCCCCACCACAACCAGGTAAACAAGGTAGAAAACACTACGGTGAGATAGGCAAGGCTCACCACCACCAGCGAACGCCCTTTGCGATAAGCGCGGGTCATCGCCAGTTGGGCGAGCGTGGCGGCGATGCCCATGGCCAGCAAAATGCCGGTTTCGTGCCAGTTGGGCTGATGCAAGGGCTGACTTTGTAGCAGCATCCATGCACCGGCCCCTAAGGTTGAAACCAGCGAGAAATAAAACACTGTCCGCCACTCGGGCTCGCCGCTTTTGCCTAGTTCACTCACGCCCAGATAAGCAATGCTCGCCAGCATCCCCGAGCCCAGCCCCATTAGCCCGGCCAGCCACGCCTGACTATTGAGGGTGGGTTGCAAGAGTAGCGTCACCCCCAAAAAACCCAGCCCCACGCTCGCAGCCTGCTGCCACTGTGGCCAGGCGCGCCGATGCAGACTCAAGACCAGAACAAAGAAAATGGGCGAGGTGTAATTGAGCGTGACTGCCGTCGCCAGCGGCAGGTGGCCGATGGCGTAGAAGTACAGCATCAGCGCCAAAAAGCCGGAAATACTTCGCGTTAAATGTAGGCGAAGCTGAGGGCCGGCCACTTTTAGCGTTTGCCCTTGCGGCAGCACCACGGCGGTAATGCCCAGCAAGCCGGCTGCGCAGCGATAAAACACCAGCTCCGCGGTGCTAAATTGGGCGCTGCCTAATTTGACAAAGACGCCCATGATGGCAAATGACAGGCCGGCCAGCACCATCCAGAATGGGCCGGATTGTTTACAACGTTCAAATAAAGACAAAATACATCCTGGGGTATATGCCTAAGACGATCAAATGATCAAGCTTTTCAGGCAATACCCTATAAAGCAACAAGGCAGCTTGCGCTGCCTTGTTGGGGTTAAGCTTACTTCGCTAAGCGGTCGATGGCCTCGCCCAGCTCCCGGCGCAGGAACTGATGAAAATGGCGCATGCCATCTTCCATTGGGCTTTGATAAGGCCCAACTTCATTGCGGCCAGCCTTAAACAGCGCGGTACGGCCCGCTTCCATTCGGTTGATGATTTCCACATCTTCCACCGCCGTTTCGGCGTAGGCGGCCTGCTCGGCGGCGACAAACTCCGGCTCGAAGTAGGCAATATCTTCCGGATAATAGAATTCCACCACGTTTTTATAGCTACGTGGCCCGGTTGGAATAATGGTGGAAATCACCAAAGTATGCGGATACCACTCCACTGTGATATTGGGGTAGTAAGTCAGCCAGATCGCGCCATATTTCGGGTTTTTACCCGCTTCATAGCGTTTAACCTGCTTGCTCCACTCATCATAAATTTTCGAGCCGGGGCGCGATAACTCATGATGCACGCCTACTGTTTGCACCGAGTACCAGTCACCAAACTCCCAGTTCAGCTCATTGCATTCCACAAAGCGGCCTAGCCCCGGGTGAAATGGCACCACGTGGTAGTCTTCCAGATACACCTCGATAAAGGTTTTCCAGTTGCCTTGGTATTCATCTACCTGCACGCTGTGCAAGACATACTTGGAAAAATCCAGGTCTTTACGCACGCCGAGGTTTTTCAAATCGCCCTCGATGTCGCGGCCATTGTTTTCAAACAGCAGGCCATTCCAGTGGGTGAGCTCGGTTTGCGGTAAATGCAGGCACGGGTTGGCGCTAAAGTGCGGCGCGCCGACCAATTGGCCATGCTGATCATAAGTCCAGCGATGCAGCGGGCAGACCGTATGGCTGGCATTGCCACGCCCGCTGAGCATTTCGGCTTGGCGATGGCGGCACACATTGGAAAAGAGTTTCACGCCTTGGTCGGTGCGTTTCAGATAGCGCGCGCCATGCGAAGCTTCGAGGACGTGATAGTCGTTCAGATTGGGCACCATCAGTTCGTGGCCGATATAACGTGGGCCTTGTGCGAACAGGGTTTCCATTTCGAGCTGATACAGCTGCTCATCAAAATAGGCGGCAACTGGCAGCGGTGAAGTTAAATCCAGCTCGGCCATTTTACGTGCAATGGCGTTGGTAGCTGTAGCCAGATTGGACATGTCCAATACCCCCTGGGCTAGAAGGTCTTGCCACTTTGTGCAGTTAAAATGCGCTGCAACGATGGGTGGGCAAGCCATCAAATCAATCAATTGCCAAAGTAGCGCGGCTACTTCAGCCCGAAAAGGCGGCGATTATTGCAGATTTTTTATTCCGAGGCAATTTTTCGCCGTTTTTGTCTTATTATTTAAGACCTTAACTAAGTCATGCCGACAAAAACGCCACCCGAAGGTGGCGTTGCGTAGAGTGGGCGGGCTTAGCCGGCATTCACCGGAATTTTGCCAATCTTCGCTTGCCACTCCTTCGGTGCGATGGCATGCACAGAAGTTCCCGAAGAGTCCACCGCCACGGTCACTGGCATATCTACTACTTCAAATTCGTAGATTGCTTCCATGCCCAAATCGGCAAAGCCGACCACTTGGCTGGCTTTAATGGCCTTTGAGACCAGATAGGCTGCGCCACCCACGGCCATCAAATACACCGATTGATGTTTTTTGATCGACTCACAGGCCGCTGGGCCGCGCTCAGCTTTACCAATCATGCCCAGCAAGCCCGTTTGCTCGAGCACTTGATCGGTAAATTTATCCATCCGTGTAGCGGTAGTTGGACCAGCGGGGCCGACCACTTCATCGCGTACTGGATCAACCGGGCCCACGTAATAGATAAAGCGATTGGTGAAATCCACGGGCAATTGCTCGCCTTTATTGAGCATATCCACGATGCGCTTATGCGCCGCATCGCGACCAGTGAGCATTTTGCCGTTCAAGAGCAGCGTTTGGCCGGGTTTCCAGCTGGCTACATCTGCACGAGTTACGGTGTTGAGGTCCACGCGGGTGGCTGCAGCAGATGGCGTCCAAGTGACGGCTGGCCAGTCTTCGAGTTTAGGGGCCTCCAGTTCGGCCGGGCCTGAGCCATCCAGAATAAAGTGCACATGGCGCGTGGCGGCACAGTTTGGAATCATTGCTACTGGCAGGCTGGCGGCATGGGTTGGGTAGTCTTTGATTTTTACGTCCAGCACGGTGGCCAAGCCACCCAGGCCTTGCGCGCCGATCCCCAGCGCATTCACTTTTTCGTACAGCTCGATGCGCAGTTCTTCAACGCGGTTTTGCGGACCGCGGGCGATCAGCTCATGGATATCGATTTCTTCCATTAACGCTTCTTTGGCCATCACCATGGCTTTTTCGGCCGTACCGCCGATACCGATGCCGAGCATGCCGGGTGGGCACCAGCCCGCGCCCATCAAAGGTACGGTTTTCAGTACCCAATCCACGATCGAATCCGATGGATTGAGCATCACGAATTTGGTTTTGTTTTCCGAGCCGCCGCCTTTGGCCGCGATATCCACTTCAACGGTATTACCCGGCACGATTTCATAGTGAATTACGGCCGGGGTGTTGTCTTTGGTGTTTTTGCGCCCGCCAGCTGGGTCCATCAAGATTGACGCGCGCAGCTTGTTATCGGGGTGCAGATACGCCCGGCGGACGCCTTCATTGATCATATCGGTGACTGACATGGTCGCGCCTTCCCACTGCACATCCATCCCAACCCGCACAAAACAGGTGACGATGCCGGTATCTTGGCAAATTGGGCGATGGCCTTCGGCACACATGCGGCTATTGGTCAGAATTTGCGCAATTGCGTCTTTAGCTGCGGGGCTTTCTTCCAGCTCGTAGGCGCGGCCCAAGGCCTGAATGTAGTCTTTGGGGTGGTAGTAGCTGATGTATTGCAGGCTGTCGGCGATACTGGAGATCAGATCGTCCTGGCGAATCTTGCTCATCGTGGTGACTCCAAGGATAGGTTCTTGTTTTGCGGTAGCGTGTTATGGCGCGATTGTAGCAAAATTGCCGCTTTGACCGACACTTTCCCGGTGAACAGGTACCCAAAATGCCGCTGCGCGACGCAATTACTGCTTATCTGGCTAGCCAGCCCGTCTTTTCTTCGGCGGGGCTTACTCCTTGGTATTGGCAAGAACACCGGTTGGGTTGGCTAGAGGCGCCGACACTGGCCTTTTTAACTAGCTGGTCACCGCATTTTCAACTGCAGGCTGGCCAGCTGCGACTTGACTGCAGCGAGTCTGAGGTGCAGGCGCTGCTAGATGAGGCGGCGTTGGCGCTGCGCGCGGCGGGCCTCATTAAAGTGTGGCGCAATGAGCGCTACAGCGTGCATCCGCTACTCGCTGACGATGCGCCAGATTTAGCTACGACCCTATTTACCCTCGAGCGCGGGGCGTTTCGGCGGCTGGGTTTGTGTAGTCAGGCGGCGCATATCAATGGCCGTACGGTCAATGGCGATTATTGGTTAGGCCGGCGCGCGCCTACCAAGGGTATAGACCCCAATCGCTTAGATAATCTGGCTGCTGGCGGTATACCCTATGATGAATCACCGGCCGAGTGCGTTATTCGCGAGCTGGGTGAAGAAGCAGGCATCGCCCCTGCTCTGGCCGCCCAAGCCATTCCGACCGCTACGCTACGCACCCTGCGCAACGAAAGCGATGGCACACACCATGAGGTGCTGTATTGCTACGATCTCGTCGTGCCCGAAGGCGTGACCCCCAATAATCAGGATGGTGAAGTGGCCGGTTTTCAGCGGTTTAGCACTGCTGACACGGTCGCGCGGCTACCAGAAATGACCTGGGATGCAGGCCTCGTCACGGCGCATAGCTTGCTGGCGGGGCTGGAAAATGAGGCGTGCTAATTATTGCCCACTTCCCCCTATTCGTTGTGGGGGCATTTTTGCTATAATCGCGCTAAGTTATTGATCTGGCCGGTTTTTGTGGCGGCCTACAACCTCGCCCTTGCGAGGTTTTTTATTTGGGAAATCAAGATGCTAAAAGCGCCTGAATTACTGCTGCCGGCCGGTACGCTAGACCGGATGCGTGCCGCTTATGATTTTGGTGCTGATGCGGTGTATGCCGGTCAGCCCCGTTACAGCCTGAGGGCACGGAATAACGATTTTGGCCTCGAAGAAATCGGGATCGGGATTGCCGAGGCGCACGCTCGGGGCAAGAAATTCTTTGTGGCCAGCAATATTCTGCCGCACAACGCCAAAGTCAAAACCTATCTGGCGGATATGGAACCGGTGATCGCGATGAAACCGGATGCCCTGATCATGGCCGACCCGGGTTTGATTATGATGGTGCGCGAAAAATGGCCGGAGCAAGTGATTCACTTGTCGGTGCAAGCCAATACCGTGAACTACGCCGGGGTGAAATTCTGGCAATCGCTAGGCCTGGAACGTGTGATTTTGTCGCGCGAGCTGAGTCTGGATGAGGTCGAAGAAATTCGCCAACTGTGCCCGGATATGGAGCTGGAAGTCTTCGTGCATGGGGCGCTGTGTATTGCGTACTCGGGCCGTTGCTTGCTCTCGGGCTATTTCAATCACCGTGACCCGAATCAAGGCACCTGTACTAATGCTTGCCGCTGGGATTACAAAACGCATGACACCGTGACCGATGACGCCGGTGATGTCGCGCCAAAAGCGCAGGTGATTCAGTTTGATTTCAATAAAGCGATGAGCGACGCTAATCAGAGCTTTGCCGCCTGCGGTGGCGCCGAACGTCACCCGCTGGCCGATAAAACCTATCTGATCGAAGAAGGTAATCGCCCGGGCGAGCTGATGCCAATTATGGAAGACGAGCACGGCACCTACATCATGAACAGTAAAGACTTGCGCGCGCTGGAGCACGTGGAGCGGCTGGTTAAAATTGGCGTCGACTCGCTGAAAATCGAAGGCCGCACCAAATCACTGTATTACGTGGCGCGCACGGCGCAGGTTTACCGGCAAGCGATTGACGATGCGGTGGCCGGTCGTCCATTTAATCCGGCGCTGCTCGCCGATCTGGAAGGCTTGGCCAATCGTGGTTACACCGATGGTTTCTATCAGCGCCACCACACGCACGAATACCAGAACTATATGGATGGCCATTCCAAAGCCAAACGTAGCCAGTTTGTGGGTGAAATCGTGTGCATCGAAGATGGCTGGGCGCGCATCGAAGTGAAAAATAAATTTTCGCTCGGTGACACGCTGGAAGTGATCCACCCCAGTGGCAATATTAATGTGCAAGTGCAAGCTATGCGCGATAAGCGTGGCAATGCCATCGAAGTAGCGCCGGGCAATGGCATTCAGGTGCAAATTCCACTGGCCGCGCAGTACGATAAAGCCCTACTCGCTCGCTTGTTTTAAGCGCGGCCCCTACTCCTAGCCTGACGGCGAGCCAATAAAAAAGCCATCCAGCCCCTGTCGATCAGGGCTAGATGGCTTTTTAACTTTAGCGCTCTGTAAAAGCAATATACCCATGCAGGGTATTGCGCTGAATGCTATGAATTGATTAGGTTCTTTGGCAATACCACGTGCACGATCAGGCCTGATGGGTCAGCATCCAGCAGCTCTACCGTGCCGTCATGCCGCTCGACAATTTCTTTCACAATCGCCATCCCCAAGCCACAGCCATTGCCGGTTTGCTCGCGGCGGAAGAAACGCTCGAATACCCGCTGCTTATCGGCATCGGGAATGCCGGGGCCATTGTCTTCTACATCTACCACGTATTGAGTTGGGGTCTCGGTCAGACGTACCGTCACGCTGCCATCGCGCGGAATATATTTAATGGCATTTTCGACCAGATTGATAAATAGCTCGCGCAGCAGCGCCGAGTTACCTTCAATCCACGCCTCATTCACAAGGCAATCGCATCCCAGATCAATCCTTGCCGCCAAAGCCCGTGGTACCAACTCACTGGTCAGGTCGCGGATAATCCGCGCCAAATCCATTTTCACCTTCGGAATGCCATTAAGGCTACCCGGCTCAGAGCGGGCCAGCGTGAGCAGCTGATTCACTAAGTGAATACTGCGGGTGGCGCTGGTGTGAACCATATTCAGCCGCTCGCGCAGCCCTTCCGGGCTGTTTTCACGCATGGCGAGCTCGGTTTGCGATTTTAGGCCCGCTAAGGGGGTGCGCAGTTGATGTGCCGCATCGGCAATAAAGCGCCGCTGCCGGTTCATACTTTCTTCGGTGCTGGTCAGTAGCTGATTCAATGCGCTGGAGAGTGCTTCGAGCTCTTCCGGTGCATTGGGCAAGACTAAGGGTGATAAGTCTTGTGGTTGGCGGGTTTCCACCATTTGCTTTAAGGTCAGCAAAGGTTTGAGGCTATTTTTAATGCCATACCAGATCAAAATGCTAATCAGCAGCAAAATAGCGATCAAGGGCAAGGCAATACGCAGCATAAACGCATGCAGGGCATCGATCTGGCTATCCAGGGATTTGGCAATTTCGATCTGCCAACCCGGGTGTTGTCCGGAAGGCGGGATATTAGCGTGCAGTACCCGATAAGCCTGGTGCTGAACGCTGTGATCAAACAGGCGCTGCTGAGCTTGTGCGCTCGGGTGGCTATCAAAGGCTTGCAGTGGGGTATTAATGGCCTGCTGATGATCGATCAGCGCGGCAAAATGAAAATGCTCAGGCTGACTTAATGCCAGCAATTGGGTGGTCCGCTGCCGGATCAGGCCCGCAGTCAGCTCATTGCCCTGCTGAACATCCTGTTGCAGTGTTTTGGTGAGCTCGATTTGAAATCGTGCCAGCGTGGCATCGTTGTTATCGGTCAGGTAATGAAACGAGACAAAATAAATGACCGCCGCCGCCGCCAGCCACAAGGCCAGCAACGGCAAAACGGTCCATAAAACGATACGACGTTGCAGTGAACGCTTAGTTAGCAGCATCCGTAGCCAGAGGTTGTTGTTTCTCGAGGAGGTAGCCCAGACCACGGATTGTGCGGATCACTACACCGCATGGTTCCAGCTTTTTACGCAGGCGGTGTACATACACCTCGATGGCGTTCAGACCTACTTCGGCGTTCTCGTTGCCCAGCTCGCTCACGATCTGTTCTTTGGTCACCACGCGGTCGATGTTCGACATCAGGATTTCCAGCACGGTCAGTTCACGCGCAGACAGATCCAGTGGCGAGTCATTGCACCAAGCGCGCTGACCGGCACGATCCAGACGCAGATTGCCCAGTTGCTGCACAGATTGCGGCAGGATTTGGCTGCGGCGCAGCAAGGCGCGCAGGCGGGCTTCCAGCTCAGAGAATTCAAATGGCTTGGTCAGGTAGTCGTCGGCACCGGCATCCAGACCGGCTACGCGCTCATCCAGGCCATCCAGCGCAGTCAGAATCAGGATAGGCAGCGATGGCTTGTGCTGGCGAACGTTTTTCAGTACCGTCAGGCCATCCATATTGGGCAGACCGATATCCAGCACTACCGCGTCGTAGTCATTGTGCAGCAAGATTTGCAGCGCCAGCGCGCCATCGTTGACACAATCACATTGGAATTCAGCTTGCGACAAGCTAGTTTTCAGCGCGTCGGCCAGAATCAGATCATCTTCAGCCAGGAACAGTCGAGTCGCCATTTCAGCTTCCTCATTTTTGTAAGAATAAACTTACCGCAGAGTTTAGCGGTTATTTCGCCAAAGCCCAAGATCATTTTTGTAAGAATAAATCCTTACTTAATCTATCTCTTTGTTCTAGTGCATTTTTTTCATTTTTGGCAAAATGACCGTTTGTCAGCCAGCTTGTCAGCTCGCGCTCTATCAGCTCAGAAAGGCCACTAATCCAGACTGGATGATCGTTCAAACACGGGATAAACCGGTATTCACCACCGCCGTGCTGTAGAAAATCGGCCTTGCCTTCCATGGCAATTTCTTCCAGTGTTTCCAGGCAATCAGCCACAAAACCGGGGCAAATGACATCGAGCTTGCCGGTTTTGGCTGTGGCCAGTCGGGTGAGCTCGTCGGTGGTGTAGGGTTTAAGCCATTCAGCTTTCCCAAAGCGTGATTGAAACGCGATTGTGTATTGGGTTTTATCCAATTGCAGCGCTTCGGCAAGTAAGCGCCCGGTTTTCTGGGCGTGGCAGAAATACGGATCACCTTTGTCGAGCGTGTAGCGTGGCACGCCATGAAAACTCATCAATAGATGCTCGCCGCGGCCATTTTGCTGCCAGTGTTCCCGTACGCGTTGGGCCAGCGCATTGATGTAGGCCGCTTCATCGTAAAACGGCGCCAGCATTTTCAGCGTGGGCATAAAGCGGGTTTGTTGCAGTACCCTACTCACCTCATCGAACACACTGGCGGTCGTGCTGGCGGCATACTGCGGATACAGGGGCACCACCAGCAGATGCTGGCAGTTTTGCGCTTTCAAGGCTTGAATTTGGCTCGCAATCGACGGATTACCGTAGCGCATAGCGTAGTCGACCACCAGCTGCCCGCGGTGACGCTCGCCCAGCAGGCCTTTCACGAGTTGTGCCTGACGTTCAGTCCACACCCGCAGGGGTGAGCCTTCTTTTTGCCAGATGCTGGCGTATTTGGCCGCGCTTTTGGCCGGGCGAATATTTAAAATAATGCCGTTGAGAATCAACCACCAGATCGGTCGGGGGATTTCGACCACGCGCGGATCAGATAAAAACTGCTTCAGGTATGGGCGAACAGCTTTGGCCGTAGGCGCATCCGGGGAGCCCAGATTCACCAGCAAAACGCCGATCTTGGATGGATTGCGGTGGGCAAATTCAGGTTCAGGCAAATAGCGGGACATAACCGAGCTTTGGGTGCAATGAAAGTGCCCTCATTCTACCCAAGGCCAGCTTTTCCTGCATTTTTACCCTAACTAGCAGCAGAAACTTTAACCGTCGTCAGCTTCAAGGCAGCCACTCTTGCTACAATAAGCTTTTTTCACTACCCCTGTTTCTGAGGAAGCTATGGCCAAACTGTTTATCGAAGACTTGGATCTTGCCGGCAAGCGCGTGCTGATGCGCGTGGACTTTAACGTGCCAGTGAAAAATGGTGTAGTGGAAAGCGATAAGCGTATCCGCGCCGCGCTGCCAACCATCCGTTACGCACTGGAACAAGGCGCTTCGGTTGTGCTGATGTCGCATCTGGGGCGTCCAAACGGTCAGAAAGTCGAAAAATACAGCTTGGCGCCTGTAGCCAAACGCCTGGAAGAGCTGCTGGGCAAGCCAGTTCAGTTCCTCGCTGATTGCGTCGGCCCAGAAGTGGAAGCTGCTTGCGCGACACTGGCTGCGGGCAGCGTGGTATTGCTGGAAAACGTGCGTTTCCATATCGCCGAAGAAGGCAAAGCCAAAGATGCCGATGGCAACAGCGTGAAAGCTGAGCCTGCGCAAGTTGCGGCCTTCCGCGCCAGCCTGTCAAAACTGGGCGATGTATTTATTAATGATGCGTTTGGTACTGCCCACCGCGCGCATTCGTCGATGGTGGGCGTTGAGCTGCCTCGCGCGGCCGGCTACCTGCTGAAAAAAGAGCTGGATTTCCTCGGCGAAGCCGTGAACAACCCGGTGCGCCCACTGGTGGCCATCATCGGCGGCTCGAAAATCTCGGGCAAAATCGATGTAATTCAAGCGCTGCTGCCTAAAGTGGACAAGCTGATCATCGGCGGCGGTATGGCCTTTACCTTCCTTAAAGCTCAAGGCCTAGAAATCGGCAAATCACTGTGTGAAAACGACAAAGTGGATCTGGCACGAGATTTGATGGCGCAAGCGGGTGACAAATTAGTATTGCCAAGCGATACCATGGTGACACGTGCGCTGAATTTTGATGCACGCACCTTAGATGGTCTGGTAGAAGTTCCGTCTACTGCGATTCCTGCCGACCAAGAAGGCGTGGATATTGGCTCTGCTACGCGCGCTGCGTACGCTGACATTATCAAATCAGCCAAAACTGTCCTGTGGAACGGCCCAATGGGCGTATTCGAAATCGACGCATCTGCGGCAGGTACTTTCGCCGTCGCGCACGCGCTAGTGGATGCAACGGCCAATGGCGCGATCACTGTCGTAGGTGGTGGTGATTCTGTTGCGGCAGTTGAAAAAGCAGGTCTGGAAGACAAAGTGTCGCACGTATCAACCGGTGGTGGTGCATCGCTCGAATTCCTGGAAGGCAAGGCGCTGCCAGGCGTAGAAGCACTGAGCGAAAAATAAGCCATCCCAGGCTGTTGCTCGCGCAATTAAAAACCTCGCTGCGGCGAGGTTTTTTATTGGCATTGCATTTTGAAGCTGAATATTGAGACATAGGTATGTTTCTGTAGCGCTTATTAATTATGCTCCAGGGGCTGATACCCCCTTAACAGCAAAATATACCCTGCGCGCGAAACTGCTCACGGACCCGATGCACCACAGCTTGGCTCGGTGGCTGGGTGTCGGCCAATTCATATTTCAGCCCCAGCTCGGCCCATTTGTTTTCACCCATTTTGTGAAATGGCAGTACTTCGACTCGCTCCAGCACATTTGGGTATTGGCGTGACATGTCACCAAGATAATCGGCCAAGGCTTGCACATCCGCTTCATCATCCGACCACCCCGGCACCAACACATAACGGAGCCAGATTTTTTTGCCCATTTTAAATAGGCGCTGGGCAAAATCGATCGTGGGTTGCAGTGGCTTACCCGTAAGGGCCTCGTATTTCTCTGGATTCATTTGCTTGATGTCGAGCAAGACCAAATCGATATTGTCGAAATAGTCATCTGGCAAATGCGCCGCCAGAAAGCCTTGGGTATCCAGTGCGGTATGGATGCGTAAATCTTGTTTGGCGCGGCGGAAAATCTCGCCGATAAAATGCGCCTGCATCAGCGGCTCGCCACCTGAAATCGTCAGGCCACCGGCTACTCGCAAAAAACTCGCGTATTTGCCAATCTCGGCCACGATGTCATCCACCGTCCATTGCTTGCCGGTATGCAGCTTCCAGGTATCAGGGTTGTGGCAATACAGGCAGCGAAACTGACAGCCCGATACAAACAGCGCAAAGCGCATGCCGGGGCCATCAACCGCGGCGCCGGTTTCGATGGAATGAACATAGCCATATTGCCGCCCTTCGGCATCGAAGGCCGGTGCGATAATTTCACCTAGGGGTTTATTGGCTTCCATATGGGTACTCGCGGCAAAAAATGATGCAAAAAAAACGGATCGCGCCCGGCGATCCGTTGGGGGTTACTCCGGATTGTAGCTTAACACTGCTCGTGGAATGTCCGGTTGATGACATCCAGCTGTTGCTCGCGAGTCAGTTTCACAAAATTCACGGCATAGCCTGAAACGCGGATAGTGAGCTGCGGATATTTATCCGGGTTTTCCATCGCATCGAGCAGGGTTTCTTTGTTCAGCACGTTCATATTCAGATGAAATAACTGGGCCATGATTTCTCCTTGTGGGGTATGGGCTACAAAGCTTTGATCCGCTTTGCTGAGCTGGCGATACACGGGTGGTGTATCGCCAAGCTGGGTTTAGCACTTCGCGTGGAAGGTCCGGTTAATCACGTCCAGCTGCTGTTCGCGGGTCAGTTTGACAAAGTTCACGGCATAGCCTGAAACGCGGATAGTCAGCTGCGGATAGTTCTCTGGGTGTTCCATCGCATCCAGGAGCGTGTCTTTATTCAGCACGTTCATATTCAGGTGGAACAACTGATCCGGGCCTTCTTCCAGCTCGGCCAGTGCTTGGTCTACGCGTTCCGCGCTTTGGCAAGTTGGGCACTCATCGCCGTGCGGGCCAAACAGACCATCGATCGACGCAGCCAGGGTTTTGACGCGATCGCTGGCATTGTGACCCAGCGCATCTGGCGTCATAGACGCTGTCCAAGACACCCCATCCAGTGCTGATTCGTACGGGATTTTCGACACGGAGAAGCCCGCAGCCACAAAGCCGTTTTTATCGCGGCCATTCATCGGGTTTGCACCTGGTGAGAAAGGCGCGCCAGCACGACGGCCATCTGGCGTGTTACCGGTTTTCTTGCCGTAGACCACGTTTGAAGTGATGGTCAGTACCGATTGCGTTGGCATCGAGTCACGGTAGAACACCGGCTGGGCTTTGATTTTGTCCATGAACGTGGTCGACAGCCACACCGCAATATCATCAGCGCGATCGTCGTTGTTACCGTAGGCTGGGTATTCGCCTTCGATCACATAATCAACCGCCAGACCGGATTCGTTACGTTTGATATGCACTTTGGCGTGTTTCACGGCTGACAGCGAATCGGCCGCCACTGACAGGCCGGCAATCCCACAAGCCATTGTGCGCAGGATATCGCGGTCGTGCAGCGCCATTTCGATCCGCTCGTAAGCGTATTTGTCGTGCATATAGTGAATGCAATTGAGTGCAGTGACGTAGGTTTTGGCCAGCCAATCGAGCATCTTGTCGTATTTGGCCATCAGCTCGTCGTAATTGAGCACGTCGCCTTTAATTGGCTCAAAACCTTTGGCTACCAGCTTGCCGGTTTTCTCGTCTACACCGCCGTTGATCGCGTACAGCATGGCTTTGGCCAGATTGACCCGAGCGCCAAAGAACTGCATTTGTTTACCCACGCGCATCGCGGATACGCAGCAGGCGATGGCGTAGTCATCACCCCATTTTGGCCGCATCAAATCATCGTTTTCGTACTGAATCGCCGAAGTATCGATCGATACTTTCGCGCAGAATTCTTTAAAGCCTTGTGGGAATGACGTTGACCACAGTACGGTCAGATTAGGCTCTGGCGCTGGGCCGAGGTTATAGAGGGTGTTGAGCACACGGAAGCTTGATTTGGTGACCAAAGTACGGCCATCTTCGCTCATGCCGCCGATCGATTCAGTCACCCAAGTTGGGTCGCCGGAGAAGAGATCATCGTATTCTGGGGTGCGCAGGAAACGTACGATCCGCAGCTTCATTACCAGATGGTCGATGTATTCCTGAGCTTGCGATTCGGTAATGCGCCCTTCTTTGATATCGCGTTCGAAGTAGATATCGAGGAAAGTCGAAATCCGGCCGATCGACATTGCCGCACCGTTTTGCTCTTTTACTGCAGCAAGGTAACCAAAGTACAGCCATTGCACCGCTTCTTGCGCAGTGGCGGCTGGGCGGCTCAGATCAAAGCCATATTTTTTGGCCATGACTTTCAATTCATTCAGCGCTTTGATTTGCTCGGCCAATTCTTCCCGCAGGCGAATCACGTTTTCGCTGAATGCAACGTCATCGAGCTCAGCTTTTTCGCGTTTTTTGTCGGCAATCAGAAAATCTACGCCATACAGCGCCACGCGGCGATAGTCACCGATAATCCGGCCGCGACCATATGAATCTGGCAAACCGGTAATCACACCTGAGCTACGGCAGGCCATGATTTCGGGAGTGTAGGCATCAAATACAGCGTTGTTATGGTCTTTGCGGTAGTTGGTGTAAATCTCTTCGATTTGCGGGTTCATTTCGAAGTGATACGCTTTCAGGCCGTTTTGCACCATGCGTAAACCGCCATTAGGCATAATCGCGCGGCGTAGTGGCGCGTCGGTTTGCAGACCAACGATGGTTTCCAGGTCTTTATTGATATAACCGGCATCGTGGGCGGTGATGGTTGAGCCAAACTGGGCGGATACTTCCAGCACGCCGCGTTTGCGCTCTTCTTTCAGCAAAGCTGACAGCTCATTCCACAATTGGGTCGTACGTTCAGTCGGCCCCGCCAAGAATTGATCATCCCCTTCGTATGGGGTGTAGTTAGCCTGAATGAAATCACGTACAGCAACTTGCTGTTGCCACTCGCCGGCGGTAAAACCGCGCCAGGCGTCCAGTTGTGATTGATCCAGAGCTTTATCGATTGGGGCGTTCATGAGTATCTCCTTGTGGCGATGTCGGCTGGACATCCTGTGCCAAAACCGCTTTTGGCTGTTCTACCGCTGTTCGGCAAACGTCGTTCAGGCATCGGCCGATACAAAAAAATTACATCCAATTATGCTAATCACCACGCCAGCGGAAAAAATTGATCTG
Organism: Chitinibacter tainanensis DSM 15459; assembly: GCF_000429785.1. GTDB lineage: Bacteria > Pseudomonadota > Gammaproteobacteria > Burkholderiales > Chitinibacteraceae > Chitinibacter > Chitinibacter tainanensis. The sequence goes on along the minus strand of NZ_AUCN01000018.1, from coordinate 57,243 downwards.
GATCAGTTTCTAGCCGGTGTTGTAATGATTTGCTTGCTACATACTCGATTACTGACTGACATTCGGGTTTTGGTATTCCGAATGCATGAAAATATTCTATGCCTTTCGCGCACGAGCGGATATTCATTTTTGGCATTTTGGCCGGTTAATATTTACAGCGCAGATTAGCGGTCGATGCCGGGGTTTTTTGCGTTAAATCAATCATCCATATCTTGATGTTCGAATAAGGCGGGGCCCACTTGCACGATGGGCGTTTGCGGGTATAACCGGTTATACAGTGCTTCTAATTCGGCGGGGCTAAGCTGTTCTAGCTGGGCGCTGATAGCGCTAATGACACTGCTGCGGGGCATAGACATGGGGTATTCCTCCTGATTGGTTTACCCCAGCCTAGTCAACTTTGACGCCAGCGCGAGTAGCAGCGGATGAACAGCAAGCCCAGCGCGGCACCAAGCGCGTTGGCAAGCATATCGTGCGGATCAAAACTGCGATTGGGGGTGAACGATTGTGTGATCTCGACCAAAACCCCCATCGTTGCCGCAAATAGCCACACCCTAAGGGTATATGGCCAGAGCCTATATGCCAGAATGGCTAGCGTGGCATACCCTATGAAGTGCTGGATTTTGTCCCCCTGATCCACCACTTGCGGCGCGGCCGGCCCTAATGATCCTACCCAAATGGCCAGTGTCCACAGTGCAAATAGGCTCTGTTTCGTGCGCGGATGTTGCCAATACCACCACAATGCTTGCATGTACTTCACCTTATTTTTTGGCGCTGCGCAGCAAAATAAGCACCGCTCCGGCGCTGCCTAGCTGGGGGCTGGCTTGAGTGTAGGCCAGCACTTCATCGCGCTGCGCGAGCCAGTTTTTGAGCTTCAGTTTCAAAATGGGTTGGCCGGCAGGAGAGCTCAGACCTTTGCCATGAATAATGCGCACACATTTCAAACGCCGAGCCACGCTCTGGCTCAGAAACTGCGCGACCTTGGGGCGAGCGCTATCAATGTTTTCACCATGCAGATCCAATTCACTCTCCACCGGCCAATCGCCACGCCGCAGTTTTCGGATCGTTTCTACGCGCAAGCCGGGGCGAACAAAATGCAGGCTTTCGCCCGGCTCTAGCTCATCCCAAGGCCAGAAATCACTCATGTCAGCGATGACTTCAGTAAGCCCAGCCGCTTGTTGCCGTGGCCAGGGGCTAGGATGCCGCGGCGCATGCTGAATATACTGCTGCGCTAATGGTTGCACCCCCTGCATAGCGCGGGCAAATAATTCGGCCTCGCTTGGTTTGGGCGGGCTAATGGGGGTGGCTTTGGCACTGCGCAGATTTTTGCGCAGTTGTTTTAATTGCTCGATTGTTTTTTTATCCATGGCTAGTGGCCAACTGAACGATATAATTGAAGCATCGATTTGGGAGAAAGCCGAAATTGACGCAGGATAAAGTCCGTCTGGACAAATGGCTGTGGGCCGCACGTTTTTTTAAAACCCGCTATTTGGCGGTGCAAGCGATTGCTGCCGGGCATGTTAACGTGAATGGCGAACGGGCAAAACCATCGCGTAGCCTGAAAGCAGCGGAAACCCTCGAAATACGCACCGAGCATGGGCGCTTTGTGGTGCAAGTGCTGGCGCTGAGCGAACAGCGTCGCGCAGCCGAGCTGGCCCGCACTTTGTATGCAGAAACCGCGGAGAGTATTGCGCAGCGTGAACGTGAGCAATTTATGCGCGCGATGCAACCGCAGTTTGATCACGCCCATATCAAAGGTCGGCCCACTAAAAAAATGCGCCGCGAACTCAATCAACTTTACCAACAAGAATAAGACCGAGACCTGTTCATGTCTGCCACCCCTCGCCTGATTTATTTTGTGGCGCCGAATCAAGACACGCTGGCCAAAATTGGCGCCCAGCTGGCATTTTTCGGCTTTGATTACCGGGTGTTTGATCGCAATAGCGCCCTGCTGGCTGCGATGCACAGTGCGCAACCCTTCGCCGTGGTGCTGGATGAGCATGGGCTAAACGATTTTAGCGCCCTGCAGTGCCTGCCCTTAATCCGCCGCTTGTTTGAGGGGCCGATTTTCCTCGCCTCGTTTGCGCTGGATATCGTCAAACAGCTGGAGTTTCTGCGCGCGGGGGTCACTGATTTTTTTGAGTATCCACTCAATATTCAGGCGCTGATTGATCGGCTGGATCATCATGATGAGCAGCGCAACCCACCGCCCTACCGTATTTTGCTGGTTGATGATTCGGAAATGGTGGCCAAGTGGGCGCAATCGGTGCTACATGGCGCGGGGATGGTGGTGAAGCATCTGGCCGATCCCTTGCAGATTTTGAAGCGGCTGGAAGCCGATCAGCCGGATATTTTGCTACTCGATGTCTATATGCCGCAGTGCCATGGCGATGAAATTGCCAAGGTGATTCGTCAGCACCCGCAGTTTGATTCGATTCCAATTGTGTTTCTTTCGACCGAAACCCACCGGGGCCGCCAATTGATGGCGCGCAGCATGGGGGGTGATGATTTTCTCGTCAAGAATATGGAGCCCGACGAGCTCATCGCCGCCGTCAGCATCACGGTTGAGCGTTACCGCACTCTGCGCCGCTGGATGACCCGAGATAGCCTTACCGGTTTACTGAATCACACCAATCTGATTGACGCGTTAGGGCGGGAAGTCGCGCGGGCCAGTAAAGAATCGCGCCAGCTCTCTTATTCCATGATCGATATTGATCATTTCAAGCGCATTAACGATCAGTATGGCCACTCGGTGGGTGACCTGGTGATCAAGAGTTTGTCGCGCTTGCTGAAAGAATTTAGCCCCAATGCTGAGCTGGTTGGCCGTTATGGCGGCGAAGAATTTGCTGTCATTTGGCGCGATCACACGCTAATCAAAGCCGCCCAGCGCACGGATGAATTGCGCGAGCGCTTTAACGCTCTGCTCCAGTGCGGCCATGATGCACAGTTTGTGGCCTCGCTCAGCGCCGGCGTAGCCCAGCTGGTTGATGGTATGAGTGCACAAAATCTCATCGATGCCGCCGATCAGGCATTGTATGAAGCCAAAGCCGCAGGCCGCAATCAAGTTGGCCTCGCCAAACGCTAGTTTTCAGGAATTTGCATGACTATTCATTATCAAGTGCGCCCGCAAGACATCGGCGCGCATGTGTTTGCCGTTCGACTCGAGATTACACAGCCAGACCCCGCTGGCCAGCAGCTGCAACTCCCCGTTTGGATTCCTGGCAGTTATCTCATCCGTGAATTCGCCCGCAATGTGGTGCAGATTCAGGCTCAGGGTATGCTGCCCAATGGGCAGTTGGTGCCACTGACCGTGCAAAAGCTGAACAAATCGAGCTGGCAAGTGGCGCCATTTTCTGGGGCCATTCAGATTAATTACGAAGTGTATGCCTTTGATTTATCGGTACGTGGTGCATATCTGGATCAGACGCGGGCGTTTTTTAACGGCACCAGTGTTTGCTTGCAAGTGCTCGGTGCAGAGCAGCAAGCGCATCAGCTAAGCCTCGCCGCTGCCAGCTGGCCTGCGGACGATTGGCAGGTGGCCACTGGCTTAGCCGCCATCACCGTGGATGAACAAGGTTTTGGCTGCTATCAGGCGGCCAACTATGACGAACTGATTGATTGCCCGGTCGAGATTGCCCCATTTAGTGAGGTGCGGTTCAGCGCTTGCGGGGTGCCACATCGCTTGGTGATCAGCGGCCGCCATCAGGCCGATCTAGAGCGTTTGGCGAAAGACCTGCAAGCCATCTGCGAGTATCAGATTCGTCTTTTCGGTGAGCCCGCACCGTTTAACGACTACACCTTTATGACGGTGGCCGTTGGGGATGGCTACGGTGGCTTAGAGCACCGAAATTCTACCGCCTTGATTTGCTCGCGCGGCGATTTGCCCACAATGGGCGAGACCGAACAAAGCACCGGTTATCGGCAGTTTTTGGGCTTGTGCAGCCATGAATATTTTCATAGTTGGAATGTCAAACGCATTAAGCCCGCGGCATTTGCCCCGTATGATTTGCAGCAGGAAAACTATACGCGCTTACTATGGGCCTTCGAGGGCATCACCTCCTACTACGACGATTTAACGCTACTTCGCACCGGGCTGATCGACTGGCCACAGTATTTGCAATTGCTGGCACAAACGTCAACACAGGTTGAGCGGGGGTATGGGGCGCAACGCCAGACGTTGGAAGACTCCAGCCTAGATACATGGGTGAAGTATTATCGGCAAGATGAAAATGCGCCCAATGAGCTGGTGAGCTATTACACCAAAGGCGCGCTGGTGGCGTTCTGTCTAGATATGCATATTCGCCAGCACACCCACAATCAGCGCTCGCTGGATGATGTGATGCAACTCTTGTGGGCTCGCTTTGGCCGCGACTTTGAGCACGCTGGTGTCGGCGTTGGCGAAGCACAGTGGGAAGCGCTGGCTTGCGAGGCCAGCGGGCTTGATTTAAGCGCATTTTTCGAGCGTGCCCTGCGCTCTACGCAGCCCTTGCCATTAGCCGAAAGCCTTGCTTATCTGGGGATCGACAGCCAATGCCGTCCGGCGCTTAATGCGCAGGATAAGGGCGGCTGGCAGGATGGCCTCATCGAAAAACTGAGCTGGGGCGTGCGCTACAGCGCCGATCCAGCTGGGGTCAAACTCACCCACGTTTTGCGCGGCGAAGCCGCCGCCACGGCAGGCTTGGCGGCTGGGGATGTGATTGTGGCCGTTGATCACCTACGGGTGAATGCGGCGCAATTTGATGGTTTGCAGCAGGCCTTTACCGCCAACACCCCGGTGCAGATTCATGCTTTTCGGCGGGATGAATTGCTGCAATTGACCTTGCTGCCGCAAAAAGCCCGTTGTGATACTTGGGGCTTTAGATTGAAATCAGAGGTGGGTCAAGCTGAGGAAATAAATCGCAATACCTTTGTAATTAAGTAATTGCGCAGCGCAGCAGATTGGGCTAGAACAAAGCAGTTTTCAATTTCTAGCCCCTGTTGCCCGCATGGCTGCATTCACGCTCGAACGTTTACGCAGTGCCCGTGCCAAGGTTTTATTGGTGCTGCTATCGCTTAATCTGCTGATTAGCGTCGTTCTTACCTTCAGTATTTACAAACAGCTAAGCGAAGCATTATTTGCCGAGCTAGATGGCCGTTTGCAAACTGCGGCCGCGGCCATTCCTTATATCCTGCCACCGGCTTATATCGATCAGGCTTTGGCCAAGCCTCCCGTACTATTAGGCGATTATGTCGGCCATGCCCGGCAAATGGCCCAATTTGCCCAGCAAAGCGGCTTACGTTATGTCTACCTTTTGGCGCTGATTAATGGCCGGGTAGTCTATCTGGCGGATTCGGCCCCTGAAATCGAGCTGGCAGCCGGGAAATTTGGTCACTTTATGCAGCCGTACGCCGATCATGATGGTCGGGTGCGCAATACGCTGCTGAGTCGAGAAAATTATCGTGGGGTATTGCATGATGCCTATGGTGATTTTCGCTCCATTCTTTTGTTTCGAACGGCTGCCGATGGCACTCCCTATCTGCTGGGGGCCGACATGGAGCAGCAGCAGGTGCAATCCCAGCTGTGGTGGGTAGGCGCAAAAACCATTGGGCTTGGCTTGGCCTTGCTGATGATCGGCAGTGCTTTAAGCTGGTTGCTGGCCTCAAGGCTAACCGCCCCGTTGCGGCATTTTAGCCATGCGGTGCAGCGTTTCACCCTTGGCGAGTTCGATATCCGGATGCCGGTCCATTCGTACGATGAGCTGGGTAATCTGGCGACTGCCTTTAATGCGATGGGCGACGCCATCCACGCGCGGGAGCACTTACTCAAGCAGCTGGCGTTTGTTGATCGCATTACCGGGCTGGCCAATCGCACCCGCTTTGTTGAAGAAATCGACGCCGATATCCGCCATGGCAAAGGTAGTTTTGCGGTAGTACTACTGAATCTTGCCGATTTTCATTATGTGAACGATTGCTTTGGCTTTGCCGAGGGTGACAATGTGCTGCGCACGGTGGCTGATCGGCTGCAGCAAATGCAGCCTAATGTTGTGCGCCATATTGGCCGGGTGTCTGGGAATGATTTTCTACTGCAAATCCCTTTCACCAATAGCATTCAGCTGAATGAAATGATTGTGTATATCGAGCAGAGCATTTCTGCAGCGATCGCCATCGATGAACATCGCCTCAATCTTGCCATGCGTTTTGGCCTAAGCTGTCATCCATTGCATGCGACCGATGCCGAAGCCTTGCTACGTCAGGCCGAAATTGCGCTGTTTAGCGCCAAAGAGCATTGCCAACTGTGCGTGTGTTATGACCCCAGCCGTGAAGTGGATCGGCAAAACCAGTTCCGGCTGATGGGTGATTTGCGCGAAGCCATCGATAACAATCAGCTTGTACTGCACTTTCAACCCAAGCTGAATATGCAAAGCACACAAGTACACTCGGTAGAGGCGCTGGTTCGCTGGCAACATCCACAACGCGGCTGGATTCCTCCCGGTGCGTTTATTGCCTTTGCCGAGCAATCGGGCAAGCTGCGGCTGATTACTGAATGGGTGATTAAAGCTGCGCTGGCGCAACAAGTAGCCTGGCAGGCGCAAGGCCTAGATTGGTGTATATCGGTAAATGTGGGGGTGGCGGATGTGGAAGACCCGCTATTTATCGATTTCATCGAGACACAAATTCGCTATTGCCCTGCGCCGGTTAATCTGTGCCTAGAGATCACCGAAACCGGGGTTATGCGCCATGCCGATCAGCTGCTGCAAAATCTACTGCGCCTGCGCCAGCTGGGGGTAAAGATTTCAATGGATGATTTCGGTACCGGTTATTCTTCGTTTGCATATCTGGCCAAAATGCCAATTAATGAGCTCAAGATCGACCAGAGTTTTGTGATGTCAATGAGTCATACTTTTGAGAGCATCTCGATCGTGCGCTCAATGATCGAGCTTGGTCATATTTTGGGCTTAACCGTGGTGGCCGAGGGGGTTGAAACCTTGAGCTGCTGGCAAGCCCTGTCAGTCATGGGCTGTGATGAGGTGCAGGGTTATTTCATCGCCAAGCCGATGGCCGCCGAGGCACTCTTTGCTTGGCAGCAAGAACAATTACCGCTGCTAAACCTCACCGCCATGCCAAACATGAGCCAGCAAGCCCGCTAGCGCGGTATACTGCGGCTTAACTTTTCGCTTTCGGATACATGCCATGCGCCCTTCTCAACGCCAGCCCAATGAGCTGCGCCAGGTTACCCTTACCCGCCACTATACCTGCCACGCCGAAGGTAGCGTATTGGTCGAATTTGGCAATACCAAAGTCATCTGTACCGCTAGCGTCGAAGAAAAAGTACCGCCTTTTTTAAAAGGCAAAGGTGAAGGCTGGGTTACTGCCGAATATGGCATGCTACCCCGCTCGACCGGTAGCCGCATGAAACGCGAAGCTGCGGCCGGCAAGCAAAGTGGCCGTACTCAAGAAATTCAGCGCCTGATTGGGCGTAGCCTGCGCGCCGTGGTTGATCTCGCGGCCTTGGGCGAGCGGCAAATTACCATCGATTGCGATGTGATACAGGCTGATGGTGGCACCCGTACTGCCAGCATTACCGGTGCCTATGTGGCACTGCAAGACGCGATTCAATCACTAATTGCTGCCGGTAAATTGAGCCAGAACCCGATTCGTGAAGCAGTGGCCGCGATTTCGGTTGGCGTATATGGCGATACGCCCGTGCTTGATCTGGATTATCTGGAAGACTCCGCCTGCGAAACCGACATGAATGTGGTCATGACGGCAGGTGGGGCATTTATCGAAATTCAGGGCACTGCCGAGGGCAAGGCCTTTAGCCGCCAAGAAATGAATCAGCTCTTGGATTTGGCCGAGCACGGTATTGGGCAACTGCTGCAAAAGCAGGCACAAGCACTGGCCGATGCCGCCTAATCCTGCGCACTGTGCGTATAAAAAACCCGCTTTCACAGCGGGTTTTTTATTATCGATTGCCGTACTTATATTCACTCAAGCCCGAAGATCACTCATCAGCTCCTGCATTGCCCGGTCGGTCAGTGTCGCTTGCTGATCCAGCCGTTGCATCCGACCGCTATAGAGTTCATTTAATAATTCAGCCTGCAAAAAGGCACGGCCTTTTTCGGTGCGATTGGTAAACACGTAGCGAGTGCCTTGAGGGCTAATCCAAGAGAGCCGCAAGCGGATGAAATGCCCCTCTGGCGTTTGCCAATCGACCCATTCGCCTTTGCGGGGCAAGGTGGATTCTGGGGTGATATCGGGGCTTACTTCTTCATCGCTGCCGCTATCCAGCTCACTACCGAGCTTCCCTACTAGCTCATTGTTGGCAGTTGTTGTGACTTCAGGCTGAGAAACTGCAGCAACTGGTTGCGCTGGAACGGCTGGCGAAGTGCTGGCGCTGACTGGCACAACGTTACTCGATGTGGACTCAACCGGCGCGTGCACTTCAACTTTAACGGCGGGTTTGATGCCATTGCGGATTGCTGCGGCATGACATTGCACCAGCTCAGCAAAAAACGCATTGGCGGCGGTCTTATCCAGCCCCGCGGCCAATGCCCCCTCCTCCAGGGTTTTCAACATGGGGGTGAGTAGATTCACCATTTTGAATCGTTCTTCCGGCGTGGCTTTGGGCTGCACACTCCAGAGTAAATCATCCATTGCCTGTAGACGGGTAACAAACAATGGGGTGTTTTCTGCTTCGGTACCATAGGCCAGGCGTAACGCCTCTTGCCAGCTATTGGCCAGAAAGTCTTGAATGACTTGGGCTAGATCGCTATACCCCTGCAGGCGAGCTTGAATCAACTGCTCAGCGGTAACTTGCGCCAACTCGGCCCGTTCATTCGCTGCCAAGTGATCCAGCTCTTCGCTCAAAGTGGCAATTGCCGCCGCTTCCAAGCTTTGCAAGTAGTCTTGTAGCGCTTGATAGCTCTGCGCAAATACATCCACATCCTGATCAAAATGCTTGATCAGATGTTGCACAATCTCCGCTAGCTTTTCGTAATGCGGTTGCCCTGGCTGCAGGGTTTCATCATCCATCGCACACAGTGCGAGCTGATCTACAAGCAGCCGTGCCGGGTGGTTTTTTTGCGCAAAAAAGCTCGCGTCGAGCATCGCGACTTTTAAGATCGGGATCTGCAAACGACCGATCAAGCTTTTCATCACTGAATTAAGGCGCGGGTCATCAAAGATATGCTCGAAGAGCATCGCCACCAGTTCCAGCGTCATGGCATTGAGTTGGGGCAGCTGTTTGGCCCAGCCACTTTCGCGCAGCATCGCGATCAGATTAATGCCCTGCTCTAGCGGATCTTGGCTGAGCTGTGCCAACTCGCTGCTGCCTTTGTGTTGCAACAAATCAAGAAAGGTTTTCCACTCGGGGGGCTGTCCTTCCAGACTCAGTGCTGTGGAGGTTGGTGCGACAAAGTTTGCGCCCAATTCAGCCACATTCTGCGCGACCGGCGCTTGCAGGGCGGGTGAGCTAGCCGGCAAAGTGAGTTCGCTAAGGTGATCGGCCAGCGCGCTGGGGCTGTGATTCACTGGTTTCACCGTGCGTTCGCTGGTTTCCCCGGCTTCACCTTGGCGGCTAGGGCTGCGACGTGGCGCGCTGCGTACCACCAACGGTTGCACGTTCTGCTTAATTAGATACTGGTTAACCTGGTGATACACATTTGCCACCTGGCTAGAAAGCTCTTTTTCAAAGGCTTTCATCGCCACCATACGCGCTTCTACGCCGGTTTCAAGCTGTTTGCAGGCCTGTAAAAACGCATCGCAAATCGCTTCGGGCGCCATTGGGTTGGCAAAATCGGGGTTTTTGTCGGCGAGCAGGCGAGCAAAGCGCTGCTCCAGCTGATCTAGCTCTTCGCCGCCTTGATGTTTAATGCTTTTGACGACCTGATCCGCGGCAATGCTTTCTTCGTACTCTTCATTGGCGACGAGGCTAAGCTGATCGAGGTTGGCATTCACGAAATAGAATTTTTGCTCGGGCTGAGTGGCCGGATTGCTCACCCGCTGCTCAAATGCCTCTGTTATCAGGGTTTTAAACTGGCTGGCTAATTGCTGGCGTTTATTGTGTGTTTCGATGCGGGCGGCAAAAAAATCATCGCGCAGGCGGCGATCAAAACTGGTGTCGGCTAGCTGGAAGTAAGTTTCTTCAAGCCGAACAAAAAATTGCTCGAGTGACTCGGTGAGCATTTTTACGGCGATATCGCGACAGGCGCGCAGCATGGGATCATGCGCACTACTCGATGGTGCGGCGCTGGGGCGCTGGATATGCGGCTGGCTCATGATCTCACCTGTTTAAATGGCACTGCTTCACTTGACCATATTAGCATTCCATAATATACAAGCCAACACCGTTGGTCATTCAATTTACTGCATCCAGCTTGCTGATTGTGGCAAATCCCACATCTGAGCCGTCAAACGTAAAGCCTTCCCCCAGCTAGAGAAAGCCGCGCCGGCGTTCTACAGTGCAAAGATCAGTTCACCCCGGAGCCGGTCATGCCCCTACCGCACGAATTAAGCAGCTGGTTAGCCCAGCATGGTCAAACTGAACAGCAGCGGTTTGCTGAGCGCTATTTTGCCGACCTGCCGGACGAAGATTGGCCACAGCGGCAAATCAGCGATTGGGGGGGCGCACTTTTGGCGCATTGGCGCTTGGCTCAGCAGCGCCCAGCGGGTCAAGCCGTAGTCCGCATCTACAACCCCAATCAGGCCGAGCATGGCTGGCAAAGCATGCATACGATTGTCGAAATCGTGATCAATGACATGCCATTTCTCGTCGATTCGGTGGGTATGGCGCTGAACGCTTTGAAATATCAGGCCTCCATGGTGATACACCCGGTAATTACCGTACATCGAGACGAACAAGGTCACTTTACCGAGCAAGATGATGCGCTGGTGTGTAAAGAATCATGGATGCACTTTGAGATCACCCGCATTAGTCAGCCAGCTAGGTTAGCCGAGCTGCAGCAGCGCATCGAAAATGTATTAGCGCAAATCACGGCTTGCGTCGCGGATTGGAGCCGCATGGCCGAGCACGTCGTTGACCTGTTGGAAGTATTGCGCCATCAGCCGCCGCCCTTGCCCGCCCCCGCCGTCAAAGAAAGCGTGGCTTTTCTCGAATGGTTGCTGGCTGGGCATTTTGTGTTTCTGGGGACGCGGCAATATCAGTTTGTTGGCGACGAACTTACGCTACAAGCTAATAGCGGCCTTGGTATTTTGCGCGATGCGGGCGAAACTACGCCATCCAAAATCTGGCGCAGCCTTAGCCCCGAATTACGCGCCATTGCGTATGCGCCAGATCGCCTGCTGATGCTCACGAAATCGGATCGCCGCTCCAGCATCCACCGGCCGGTGTATCTGGATACGATTTTGGTGCGCCAATTTGACGCCAATGGCGTACTGTGCGGCGAAACGCGGATTGTGGGGCTGTATTCCGCCAGCGCCTATATGCTACAGCCGCGCAAAATCCCGCTCCTACGGCAAAAAATTGATGCCGTGCTGCAGTTGAGCAAGGCCGATTTAAGCGGTTACCGCGGCAAGGCGCTACTGAATACGCTGGATACCTACCCGCGGGATGAGCTAATCGAAATCGAAGTGCCCGAGCTACAGCGCATTGCGCTGGGCATTGTTTCGCTGCACGAGCGTTCAAGGGTACGGGCGTTTTTCCGTGATGACATTTACCAGCGCTATGTGTCGGTGATGGTGTTTGTGCCACGTGATAATTACAGCACCGAGGTGCGCGTCAAAATTGAAAAGCTGCTATTGCAGCGCTTGGGTGGCAGTAGCGTCGAGTACACGGTATTGCTGGGCGATGCAAGCCTCGCTCGGATTCAGTTTATTGTGCGCCGGCCGGCCGAACAGCGCGGCCTTTATGATGGCCAAGCAATTGAAACGCAGATTGCCGAATTAGCCCAGCGCTGGCCAGATAGTCTTCAACGCGAGCTGATTCTGGCCAATGGCGAAGAGCGTGCGGCCGAGCTTTTTCAGCGCTATCAAAATGCCTTTGGCAGCGCCTATTGCGCCGACTTTAGCCCGCGGGTGGCCACCCATGATATTGAAGCGCTAGAGCAGTGCCGACTGGAAAACCGTCTGGTGGTGACCTTGCAAGCCGGCGACCCGCTGCGGGCGGATATTTGGCGGATTAAGCTCTTTCGCAGTCAGGCGATCGAGCTCTCGGATTGCCTGCCCTTGCTGGAAAATCTGGGCTTGCGCGTATTGGATGAGCGGCCGTATCTGCTGCAACTCCCTGATGACAGTAGTTTTTGCATCATGGATATCGGCGTGCGCTTGCCGGCCAATACCTCGCTAGAAAAACCGGAAGAGCGGGCGCGGGTGGTCGAGGCGTTTTTGGCACTGTTTGCAGGTTTAGCCGAGAATGACCATTTCAACCGGCTGATATTGCAAGCCGGCCTCGTGTGGCGCGAAGTATTATTGCTGCGCGCCTATGCGCGCTATCTGAAGCAAGTTGCGCTGAAATTTGCGATGGAATCCATCGGCGATTGCCTGCTCAAATATCCTTTAGTGAGCAAACAGCTGGTGAACGCCTTTGATCACCTGCTCAACCCTGCCAACGCCCAGCCGGCCGTGGCCGATATTGTGCTCGAAGAAGTCGAGCAAGCGGCCAAAGCGCTGCCCAATCTGGATGAAGAGCGCATTCTGACTGCCTATGTACAGGCGATACGCGCCACGCTGCGTACCAACCATTACCAGCGGCAGCATGGCCAACCCAAGGGCTATCTCTCTTTCAAAATCGCCTCGGGCCGGATCAGCTTTATGCCGCAGCCGGTGCCGCTGTACGAGATTTTTGTGTATTCACCCGCGATGGAGGGCGTGCATTTGCGCGGCGGCAAAGTCGCGCGCGGTGGGCTGCGCTGGTCGGATCGGCGTGAGGATTTCCGCACCGAGGTGCTGGGCCTGGTGAAAGCGCAAATGGTGAAAAACACCGTGATTGTGCCGGTAGGCTCAAAAGGCGGTTTTATCGTTAAAAACCCACCGACCGAGCGCGAAGCCTGGCTCGCCAGCGGTATCGCCTGCTACCAGACCTTTATCCGTGGGCTGCTGGATTTAACCGACAACCTCGTCAATGGGCAGATTGTGCCGCCGCTCGATGTTTTGCGTCGCGATGAAGATGACCCCTATCTGGTGGTGGCCGCCGATAAAGGCACAGCCACCTTCTCGGATATCGCCAATCAGATTTCGCAAGAATATGGCTTCTGGCTGGATGATGCCTTTGCCAGTGGTGGCTCGGTAGGCTACGACCATAAAAAAATGGGCATTACCGCCCGCGGAGCTTGGGTTTCAGTCGAGCGCGCCTTTATGGAGCAAGGGCTGGATACCCGCCGTGAAGCGTTTACGGTGGTGGGGATTGGCGATATGTCGGGTGACGTATTTGGTAACGGTTTGCTGCGCTCGCCACATACCCGACTGGTGGCCGCATTTGATCACCGGCATATTTTCTTTGACCCCAATCCAGATCCGGTCGCCAGTTTCGCCGAGCGTGAGCGCCTTTTTGCCCTGCCACGCTCATCATGGGCTGATTACACGGCCGAGCTAATTTCGGCTGGAGGCGGGATTTGGTCGCGCAATGCCAAAACCATCCGCCTTAGCCCACAGGTGCAAGCCCTGCTCGCGATCGAGGCGACTGAATTGGAACCGAACGCCTTGATTCAGGCGATTTTGCAGGCGCCGGTCGATCTGGTTTACAACGGTGGCATCGGTACCTATGTGAAGGCCAGCAGCCAAACTCACGCCGAAGCCAATGATCGCAGCAACGATGCGGTACGCATTGATGGCCGTGATTTGCGCTGCAAAGTGGTGGCCGAAGGCGGCAATCTGGGCTTTACCCAGTTGGGGAGGATTGAATACGCGGCCAAGGGTGGGCGCATACACACCGATGCCATTGATAACTCGGCGGGCGTAGATTGCTCGGATCACGAGGTGAATATCAAAATCCTGCTCGGCCGGCTGATTGCCGCGGGCGATCTCACCCTCAAGCAGCGTAATGAGCTGCTCGCCAGCATGACCGACGAAGTGGGCCAGCTGGTGTTGCGCGACAATAGCCTGCAAACGCTGGCCATTTCGCTGGAACATCGCCAAGCGCGTTCACTACTGAGCGTGCATGGCCGGATGATGCAGGCGCTGGAAGCCGCGGGCAAACTCTCGCGGCGGATCGAATATCTGCCCAGCGATAGCCAGCTACTGGAACGGCAGCAAGCCGGGCTGGGTTTGTATCGCCCTGAGCTTGCGGTCTTGCTAGCCTATGCCAAGATTGTACTCAAGCAAGCCTTGCTCGCGGAGGTATTGATCGATAATCCCCAATGGAACGGCCTGCTAGGCAAATACTTCCCTGGGGTATTGGCTGAGCGCTATGCCAGTGCAATTGCCGAACATCCGCTGCGCCGCGAAATCGTTGCCACCGTCCTCACTAATCATGTGATTAATCGCTATGGCATGACCGTGGCCTATCGCCTGCAGGAAGAAACCGAGCACAGTGCCAGCGAAGTGGTGGCCGCGTTGCTGTTGGCCGAAACACTGCTCGATGCGGAAACGCTAGCACGGGCGATTGAAGCCACCGATGGCAGTGTGGATGCCGAAACGCAGGGCGAGCTCTTGCTGCACATTCGCCGCTACACCGAGCGTGTGGCACGCTGGCTGATCCAAACCCCGCTCACCACTGCGCAGCATGATCATTTGCGCACTTGCGCCGCGCTGGCCCTGCCCAAAGCGCCTGAATGGCTGGCCTCCAGCGAGCGCCACGCCGAGCAAAAAGCCCAATGGCTGGCGGCCAAAGTTCCGGCGGGACTTGCCATGCAGGTGTTGGTGCTGCAAGAAATCCAAGCCTTGCTGGAGCTGGCACTGGCGGCCAACGACAGCGGCCAGCTGGCCGAGCAATTGCAGCTGCATCTGGCCGTGGGCGAAGCACTGGATCTGCCGTGGTTGCATAGTCTGATCGAGCAGCTGCCGCGCGATAATCGCTGGCAAACACTGGCACGCATGGCGGTGCGCGATGATTTGAGCGCCGTACAAATCGCCCTTACCCGCCGCGTGTGGGCCGAGCGCGAACAGCGCAGTGATGCACTGGGCGAGTGGCTGGCGAGCGAACAAGCGGCCATTGGCCGTGTGCAGCATATGTTTGCCGAGTTACGCGCCTGCCCTGCTGACCTAGCAATGATTTCGGCGGCGATCCGCGAGCTACGCCAGCGGCTGAACGTCTGAGTGGCGCTGAAATTCCGCCCCCAAAGCGGGGGCGGACTGATATAATTTGATGTTTTGCATCAGCATGGACGCGGAACATCGCATGGAAAGCGAACAGCTCAACCAGATTGAAAACCAGCTTAAAGAACTCGGCCAGCGCGCTGATGAACTGAAACGTTACCTCGATTACCCCGGCAAAGTCGATCGCCTGGAAGAAGTCGTGCGCCTATCGGAAGATCCGGAAATCTGGAACGACCCGAAAAAAGCCCAAGAAATCGGCCGCGAACGCAAATCACTGGAAGACGTGGTGCATGTGCTAGACCGAGTCAGTGGCGCGGTGACTGACGCGCTGGAACTCTTCGAGATGGCCAAGCTGGAAGACGATTTCGACACCATCGGCGCCATTAACGACGATTACACCACGCTGGAAGCCGAAGTGGCCAAGCTGGAATTTCGCCGGATGTTTAATAATCCGATGGATCCAAGCCCATGCTTTATCGATATTCAATCGGGCGCGGGTGGTACTGAGGCGCAAGATTGGGCCGGCATGCTGCTGCGCATGTACGTGCGTTACGGCGAGCGCAAAGGCTTTAGCGTCGAAGTGATGGAGCAATCCGATGGCGATATCGTAGGTATCAGCCAGGCCACCATCAAGCTGACCGGCGACTATGCCTATGGTTTCTTGCGCACTGAAACCGGCGTGCACCGACTGGTGCGCTGCTCTCCTTATGATTCGAACAACCGCCGCCATACTTCGTTTGCCTCGGTCTTCGTTTACCCTGAGGTGGATGACAGCTTCGAGATTGAAATCAACCCGGCGGATGTACGTACCGACACCTATCGCGCCTCGGGTGCGGGTGGTCAGCACATTAATAAAACCGATTCTGCCGTGCGTCTAACCCACATCCCGACCAATACCGTGGTGCAATGTCAGAACGACCGCTCGCAGCACAAAAACCGCGACGAAGCCTGGAAAATGCTGCGCGCGAAATTGTACGAGCTGGAATTGCGCAAACGGATGGAAGCCCAGCAATCGCTGGAAGCCAGCAAATCCGACATCGGCTGGGGGCATCAGATTCGCTCGTATGTCTTCGACCAGAGCCGGATCAAAGATTTGCGCACCAACTACGAGGTTGGCAATATCAAGGCGGTCATGGATGGCGACCTTGAAGGCTTTATCGAGGCCAGCCTGAAACAGGGCGTATAAGTGATTATGCAGATACCCTCAGGGGTATCTGCCCTAAACAAAACCCAGATCTAAACTGCAGGCACATACCCATGTCAGAAGAACAAATCCTCCCGCAAGACGAAAATCAGATCATTGCCGAGCGTCGCGCCAAACTGGCCGCGATCCGCAGCAAAGGCGTTGCTTTCCCGAACGACTTCAAACGTGAACACCTGGCTGCCGATCTGGCCGCTGAATATGGTCACTTCGAGAAAGAGCCACTGGAAGCGCAAGCCATTGCCGTTAGTGTGGCTGGCCGGATTATGCTCAAGCGGGTCATGGGGAAAGCCAGCTTTATCACGATTCAAGATGGCTCTGGCCGCATTCAGTTCTACATCAGCGGCCAAGCCGTGGGTGAAGACGTATACAGCGACTTTAAAACCTGGGATTTGGGCGATATCGTCGCTGCGCGCGGCACGCTGATGAAAACCAAAACCGGTGAATTGTCCGTCCATGTGACCGAGCTGCGTCTGCTGACCAAATCGCTGCGCCCACTGCCAGAGAAATTCCACGGCCTGACCGATCAGGAAACCAAATACCGCCAGCGCTATGTGGATCTGATCACCAACGAAAACAGCCGTAACACCTTCATTAAACGCAGCAAAATCGTGCAACGCCTGCGCGAATTTATGACTGGCGAAGGTTATCTGGAAGTGGAAACTCCGATGATGCACCCGATCCCGGGCGGTGCTTCGGCCAAGCCATTCCAGACGCACCACAATGCGCTGGATATGCCACTGTACCTGCGGATTGCCCCTGAGCTGTATCTGAAACGCCTGGTCGTGGGCGGTCTGGAGCGGGTGTTTGAAGTCAACCGCAACTTCCGAAACGAAGGCATGAGTACTCGCCACAATCCAGAATTCACCATGGTGGAATTCTACGAGGCCTATGCCGATTACCAGCGCATGATGGAAATGACCGAAGGCATTATCCGTGCCTGCGCGATCGAAGCCACCGGCCATGCAGTCGTTGAATATCAAGGCAAAACGGTGGATCTGTCCAAGCCCTTTGCCCGCTTCACCATTGTGGATGCCATCAAGCACTACAACCCGGAATATACCGACGAGCAACTGCACGACCGCGCCTTCCTGAAAGCCGAAATCGCGCGTCTGGGTGGTAAACCCGTGCTGACCGATGGTATCGGCGGCCTGCAGCTGAGCCTGTTTGAAGAAAACACCGAGGCGAAATTGTGGGAACCGACTTTCATCATCGATTACCCGGCGGAGGTATCACCGCTGGCGCGCGCATCTGATACGCAAGCGGGCATTACCGAGCGCTTCGAGTTGTTTATCGTGGGCCGTGAGCACGCCAATGGCTATTCCGAGTTGAATGATCCGGAAGATCAAGCCGCGCGTTTCCAAGCGCAGGTGGATCTGAAAGAAGCCGGCGACGATGAAGCTATGCACTTCGATGCTGACTATATCCGCGCACTGGAATACGGTCTGGCACCAACTGGCGGCTGCGGTATCGGTATCGATCGCTTGGTGATGCTGCTGACCGACGCGCCAAGTATTCGTGACGTGATTTTGTTCCCACAAATGCGTCGCGAAGACTGATTGGGCGGCTGTATCGGGCTGTAGGCTATGTTTTATCTGCGCTAGAGCCCTATACCAGCAGTAGGTATCACCAATAAAAAACCGGCTTAAAGCCGGTTTTTTATTGGCTGCGCAATGCGTGCAGTGTGCTGCTTATTTCTGCTCGCCTGCTACCGCATCTTTCAGCGCTTTGGCCGCAGTAAACTTCAGCACTTTCTTGGCTGGGATTTGCACTGCTTCACCGGTTCGTGGGTTACGGCCCACGCGGGCATCGCGCGATTTCAACGCAATTTTACCGACATTCGGTAGGGTTACTTCGCCGCCGCCGCTTACCGTGGCGGTAATCACTTCCGACAGGGTATCGAGCAAAGCCGCGACGGTCTTTTTGTTGAGATCCGGGTGCTCGATGCTGGCTAGGTTATGGATGATGGCAATCAATTCGGTTTTTGTCATTGTACGACCCCCATGGAAGAATGCTTTCATTATGCCGCAGTGAGGCTGGCACGGGGATAAATCTTGGCTCTAGCCTGCGCAAATGCGCATGCCAGTGTATTTTTACCAATCTTTCTGCCCGCCAGCCTGCGACAATACAGGTTTTGCGAGCGAATACTGCATGTCTGTTGCACGCCCTGCCCCAATTAGCCAGCTGAGCTGGGCGACTTTATTGTTCCCGCTGGCGCTGGTGCTCTTTGAGTTTGCCACCTACATTTCCAATGACATGATCTTGCCCGGCATGCCGGCCGTGGTGCGCGAGTTTGCCGCCGACCCGGCCTGGATTCCGACGGCGATGACTTTGTGCCTGCTGGGTGGCGCTAGCCTGCAATGGCTGCTCGGGCCTTTATCTGATCGGCTTGGCCGGCGGCCGGTGATGTTGGCCGGTGCCGTGTTTTTCACCCTGAGTTGTATTGGCATTATCTGGGTACATAGTTTCTGGCTGTTTCTCACTTTCCGCTTTCTGCAGGGGATTGGCCTGTGTTTTATCGGCGCCGTGGGCTATGCGACCATCCAGGAAAGCTTCACTGAAACCATGGCCGTGCGGGTGATGGCGCTGATGGCCAATGTGGCACTAATTGCGCCTCTAGTTGGCCCGGTAGCCGGTGCTGCAGTGTTACAGCTGGGTGATTGGCGCTGGATTTTTGGCGTAGTGGCCGTGGTGTCGGCGATTTCTTGCCTGGGCCTGTGGTACAAAATGCCGGAAACCTCGCCCAAACTCGCCGAGCCATTGCATCCACGCCAACTCTGGCAAGATTATCGCCAAATCTACACCAATCGCCGCTTTGTACTGGGCGCCGTGGCGCTTAGCCTGAATGCGGTGCCCTTGCTGGGCTGGATTGCGCTGGCGCCGGTGATTTTGATGCAGGATGCCGGGCTTAGCACGCTGGAATACGGCTGGTGGCAATTCCCTGTATTTGGTGGGCTGATCCTCGGCAATATCGCTTTGGCCAAATTGATTAGCCAATTGCCGATACAGCGGCTGATTACCATCGGCTCTATCCCTTTGCTGGCTGGGGCGCTGGCGGGCTTGTATCTGCTGGCCGAGCCCACCGCTTGGCGCTGGCTGGCCTGGTCGCTGGCCGTTGCGGCGTTTGGCATGGGCATGATCAATGCGGCACTGTATCGCCTGACCTTATTTAGTAGCGAACAAGCCAAAGGCGTAGTGGCTGCGGCGCTCGGCATGCTGAATATGGCGGTGTTTGCTGGTGGCATCGAGCTGTTAAAATGGGGCCATGCCCAGTGGGGCAATCGTAGTTTTGTGGTGCTGTGCGTGCTGGCAATTAGCCTTGGCATTGCCGCACGACGAGCCTTTTTGCGCGGGGAACCACTGCATCCACCCGTTGCGTCCGCCTAAACCTGCTGTTTTGCCATGGCCTATACCCCGCTGCAAGCCGCTACGCTTGATTTCGCCGCTGATGGTACGTTGTATTCCAGCCGCTATGCCGATGTTTACCATTCCGCCCATGGCGCCTTGGCGCAGGCGCAAGCCGTGTTTATGGCGGGCAACGGCTTACCGGCTCGCTGGCAGCAGCGCGAATGCTTCACCATTCTTGAAACTGGTTTTGGGCAGGGTTTAAGTTTTTTAGCCACCTGGCAGGCCTGGTCCAATGATCCGCACCGCTCGGCGCGCTTGCATTTTATCTCGGTAGAGCAACATCCGTTTAGTCGCGCCGATTTAAGCCAGCTGTATCAGCGCTACCCTGAGCTGAGCACCTTCACCAGCGAGCTGTTGGCTATCTGGCCAGCGCTCACTCCGGGCTTTCATCGGCTGGAGCTGGCGGGTGGACGGGTCATTCTCACCTTGCTGTTGGGTGAGGTGCAAAGCATGCTGCACGAGCTGCAGGCCAAGGTGGATGCGATCTACCTCGATGGCTTTGCTCCGAGCAAAAACCCCGAGATGTGGTGCCTGCCCGTGTTCAAAGTGCTGTGGCGACTGGCCCACGCCGAAACCACGCTCGCCACATATACGGTGGCCGGTGCAGTTCGTCGTGGGCTGACCGAAGCGGGCTTTGCTGTTGAAAAAGTCGCGGGCTTTGCCAGTAAACGACAAATGCTGGTGGGGCGCTGTGCGCGCATCCCCAAGCCACCTCGCGTGTTTCGTCCTCATGCCGTGCGACCACACCCAAAACGTGCAGTGATTATTGGCGCCGGTATGGCTGGTTGCGCGACGGCTGCGGCATTGGCGCAGCGTGGCTGGCAGGTTGAAATCTTTGAGGCCGAAGCGGATGTAGCCCAACGCGCCTCGGGCAATCATGTGGGCCTGTGCCACGCGACCTTTAGCAAGGATGATAATGCCCTCGCTCGCCTGAGCCGGGCCGGCTTGGCGCTGAGCCGGCAGCGGATTGGGCAGCTGGGCTCAACTGTACTTGCGGGCTGCGGCCCCCATCTGCAATTGGCCAAAGACGCCGAACAAGACGCCCTGCTAGCGAGCACCGTCGCAACCCTGCAATTTCCACCTGACGTGTTGCAATATCTGGATGCCGCCACCTGTACCGCACAGTTAGGCTATCCAGTTAGCTATGGTGCGTGGTGGCTGGAAAAGTCGCTGTGGGTGAACCCTTATAGTTTGTGTCAGGGGTATATCGCTACGGATATTGATCTAATTAGCATACAGGTCAATACACCTGTTAGCTGTATCGAGCAACAAGAGCAAACATGGCACATTTTTGGCGCGGACAATGCGCTACTTGCCCGCACCGAAGTACTTATCCTCGCCAATGCACACTCAGTTCAACATCTGTGGGCCGCAGGCGAGTTACCGCTGAGTGAAAGTTGGCGTTCGGTTACGAAAATCCCCGCCGCTGCCGTATCTGAGCATGTACCCAGCCTCTCCGCGGCCCGCTACCTTACCCCTGCGCTAGCAGGCTGGCGCTGCACCGGCGCGGCCGAGGTAGGTGGGGCCAGCCTTGCCGAGCTCACGGCCAGCAATCTGGCGGGCGCGGCCGATTTGCTAGGGCATGAAATTAACAGCCCCGAGGCCAGCACACGCACCTGCGCGCGCCCCAACTCGCTTGATCGCCTGCCCTTGGTCGGGCAGCTGCACGTAGCAGGAGAAATCCACGAACCAGTACATCAACTGTTTCAAATGCCCCGTCAATCTGGGCTGTATTGCTGCGTTGGTTTTGGCTCGCGCGGCATTACTTGGCATGCACTGGCGGCGGAAGTCTTGGCTTGCCAGCTCAATGCTGAGCCACAGCCCATCGAAAAAAGCTTATTGAACGCGATTGATCCAGCGCGATTTAAGTTGCGGCAATTGCGCAAAGCCGGCTAAAGCTGTCAGCGGCAGACAGTGTGGACCCGAAAACAGCATAACAGTTACTCAATTCAGCCTGCCTGTACACCTAAATACAGTACAGTTGTGCCCCTGTAGCGTAGTCTGGTGGCGGCGTATTCTAGCTAAAACCTCGCAGGAGTACGATCATGGCTCAGACCACCCTTACCCGCTCACAATTACTCAGCCTGAATCAGCAACAGTTTGCCTGGATCCACTGTGACCATGGCACCATCTGGCTCACCGACGATGGCCACGATGTCGTGCTGCAGGCCGGCGAAGCTTGGCAAGTACAAGGCTGGCAAGCTGTGCTGGTCGAGGCCTTGAGCGATAGCCAATTGCGCATTAGCGCAAGCCAACCCAGCACCTCGCGCTGGCAGCCACTACTGCAGTGGGCACAGCAATGGCTGCATGGAGGTAGCCAGCCCCGTCACGCTTAACCCTGCTATCAATAAGGTTGCTCTGCCGCTAGTCTGTAAGTTTCAACCTTTCAGGCAATAGCGCTTGCCAGCGCCGACTGAGCAGCAATAGTGCAATTACAGGTTGGCGTTTGATGCACGGTGCATCCTCCTCGCTAGCCGAGGAGGCACTATGCTGCGCTCTATCCTACTGGCCGGCGCTTTGTGCGTTGGCGCCGCTAGCGTGCAAGCTGGCGAGCTGGTCGAAGACCTATTGCACATCAACACCCTGATCGAACAGCGCTGCGGCGAGCGGCTGCAAGTGCTGTGGGTGGATGAAAAAGGCGACAATCCCCCCTGCCAGATGTCTTATTCCGCGGCCTGTGTCGAAGCCCAAGCCGCTGGCCCATATAGCTGCTCGACGGTAATGCGCAGCGTGGCCAGCGAATAGCGGTGGCAGGTTCGGCTTGGGCTCGACTTGAGCTGTCCAAGCCCTAGACACACTCGCGGCGCGTGTTGGGCTTAGTGTGCTGCTAGCGGCACGCTTTCCGGTGCGCCCAGCTGTTTGCGGGCTAATTCGCCCAAGCGGGCGATGGCTTTTTCGTGCCGTGTGGTCCATTCCTCAACACAGCAGATGCGCAAACAGTTGCGGTAGCTATTGCTAGGTGAAAATAGCGAGCCAGGCGTGAAGCTAATCCCTTCGGCAAGTGCGTCTTGCAGCAGGGTAATGGTGTCTATGCGGCTATTAAGCTCAACCCAGAGGATATACCCCCCCTGTGGTACATTGAGTCGGGTGTCTGCCGGGAAATAGCGTTGAATTGCATTCACTGCGTGATTGACTTGCTCGGCGCAGCTTTTGCGCAAACGGCGCAAGTGATGATCATACCCACCGGTTTCCAGAAACCGCGCCATGGCCCTCTGTAACAGCGATGGCGTGGAGTAGGTATTAATAAATTTCAGCTGCTCGATCTGCTTTTGCCATTTGCCGGCTACCACCCAGCCGATCCGAAAACCCGGAGCCACTATTTTGGTAAACGAGGACATCAGCATGACATTGCCGGTTTTATCAAACGCTTTGGCCGGAATCGGCCGATCACCCTGATAGCAAAACTCGCCGTAGATATCATCTTCAATTAGCGGGATATTGCGCTCTTCAAGTAGCTGCACCAATTTTTGCTTGTTTTCATCGGGCATTAGGCTGCCTAATGGGTTGGCAAAGTTAGGCAGCAACACACAAGCTTTGACTTCGCCATTGCGCGTGGCTAGTTCCAGCGCTTCAATCGAAATACCGGTTTTAGCATGGGTCGGGATTTCCAAGGCTTTGAGCTTAAAACTCTCCAAAATCTGCAATAAGCCAAAATAGGCTGGTGATTCAATCGCCACCACATCACCCGGCTGGGTTACAGCGCGCAGGCACAAATTCAGCGCCTCAATCCCGCCCTGCGTGATAATGATTTCATCCGCTTCAACTTTGCCACCCCAGATCAGTGAGCGGCGAGAAATCTGCCGGCGCAATTCCAGATCGCCCTGTGGTTCGCCGTAGTCAGCCACCAAATCAGGGAATTGGCGGGTGATTTGCGAGAGCATGCGCTGGATTTGCGCATTCGGGAATAATTTGGGCGAGAGTATCGCCATGCCAAAATCGACGCGAATTTCTTTATTGGTGCGATTCACTGCGGATGGGGTAAGCAGAGGGTCGATAAATACATGCGATGGATTTTTAGGAGGCGTAGTGAGCTCGGGTGTGGCAAAACTAAGCCGCTGGCGCACATAAAAACCCGACTGTGGTCGCGCCTCAATCAAGCCACGATCTTCCAGCTCCCGATAGGCTTCCATTACCGTGGATAAGCTCAGCTGGCGCTGCCCAGAGAGCTTGCGAATCGATGGCATTTTCTCCCCGACGCGCAGCACACCCGTACTAATTGCCTCAGCCATTTCATCGGCCAATTGCAGATACAGGGTTTTGCGAGGTGGGGTGATTTGTTCGCTCATCGGGCTCTCCTTGGGTAAGGAGTACTATAGCCGATATCGCAAATGCATAACAGATTGGCTTGGGGTGCAGTACCCAGGAAAATGTACCGGTACAGTTTACTTTTGTGATGTAGTTTTAGTTGGACTGCTACTAATGATCGCCGGCTTGCTATGATCCAGCACCTGGAAGAACACTTCATCTTGGCGAATCATGCCTAGCTCATTGCGGGCCCGCTCTTCGATAGCTTCCGAGCCAGTTTTTAAGTCGCTCACCTCGGCATCTAGCGCTTCATTGCGCTCTTTGAGCTTGGCATTTTCAGCTTGGCGTTGCACCAGCTGTTCATCCAGTTGCCATACGCGCATCCAGCTGCCTTTGCCAATCCAGAGCGGCCATTGCAAAGCAATAATTAGCACAGCCAAAACTAAAGCAAGAATACGCATTCAGGAAACCGAAACAGACCATTCATAGAAAAAACCGGAGTACATACTCCGGTTTTGATCTTACTATGGCTGCGCGGCCAAGGTCGAGCTGACATCAGCGCTGCAGCCATAACACAACGCGTCTTAGCCTTTCAGCTGATAGAACGCGTTCACACCTGGGTAAACCGCTGCATCGCCCAGTTCCTCTTCGATACGCAGGATCTGGTTATATTTAGCGATACGATCAGAACGGCTCAGAGAACCTGTTTTGATCTGCATGCAGTTAGTGGCCACCGCCAGATCGGCGATGGTTGAATCTTCGGTTTCGCCTGAGCGGTGGCTCATTACTGAGGTGTAACCATGGCGTTTAGCCAAATCAACCGCAGCCAGCGTTTCTGACAGTGAACCGATTTGGTTTACTTTGATCAGGATCGAGTTACAAATGCCTTTTTTGATCCCTTCGGCCAGAATTTTGGTGTTGGTCACAAACAGATCGTCACCCACCAGCTGTACACGCTTGCCCAGACGGTCAGTCAGCAGTTTCCAACCATCCCAGTCGCGCTCGCCCATACCATCTTCAATCGAGATGATTGGGTATTTGTTAACCAGGCTCTCCAGGTAATCAACCATTTCCAGCGACGTGAAAGTACGGCCGCCTGATTTCTTGAATACGTAGTTGCCGGTTTCTTTGTCGAAGTATTCAGAAGCCGCGCAATCCAGTGCGATACGGAAATCGGTACCGGCTTTGTAGCCTGCTTTCTCAATCGCAGCCATCAAGAGATCCAGCGCATCTTCTGGGCCGGCCACGTCAGGTGCGAAACCACCTTCATCGCCCACTTGAGTTGGCAGATGTTTGTCGTGCAGGATTTTTTTCAGGTTGTGGAACACTTCGGCGCCGTAACGCAGTGCTTCACGGAAAGTTGGCGCGCCAACTGGCACAATCATCAATTCTTGGAAATCCAGGCTGTTAGACGCGTGCTCACCACCGTTGATCACGTTCATCATTGGTACTGGCAGAGACATTGGGCCTGAACCACCTACGTAGCGGTACAGTGGCAGACCGGCTTCTTCAGCGGCCGCTTTGGCAACAGCCATAGATACGGCCAGGATCGCGTTAGCGCCCATGCGGCTCTTGTCTTCAGTGCCGTCCAGATCCAACATGGTTTGATCGATGAAGGCTTGATCTGCAGCGTCCAGACCGATAATGGCTTCACAGATTTCGGTGTTGATGTTTTCAACCGCTTTCAGAACACCTTTACCCAGATAGCGTGATTTATCGCCATCACGCAGTTCCAGCGCTTCGCGCTCGCCGGTAGAGGCACCAGATGGTACCGCAGCGCGGCCCATAACACCTGATTCCAGCAATACATCGGCTTCTACAGTCGGGTTACCACGCGAGTCCAAAATCTCGCGGGCGATCACTTCAACAATCGCGCTCATGGGCGTTATACCTCAGTTGGTTTGAAGATAGGTACGAATATATACAATAAATATGACAGCTGCGGTGAATTAATCCCACCGCATATCGCAAAGAAATTACAAGGTATGCTCAATGAAAGAGTGTGCCTTAACCGCACGATCAATTTCCTTGAGCGTAATCAGCAATTCCTGCATCCGTGGCAATGGGAAGGCATTAGGGCCATCTGATAGCGCTTCGCACGGATTAGGATGGGTTTCCATAAAGAGGCCCGCAATACCCGAGGCAACCGCTGCGCGCGCCAAGACCGGCACCATTTCGCGTTGACCACCGGAGCGATCACCCTGCCCGCCTGGCTGCTGTACCGAATGCGTGGCATCAAAGACCACCGGGCAGCCGGTTTCGCGCATCACCATCAGGCCGCGCATATCGCTAATCAGTGTGTTGTAACCAAATGAGGTACCGCGATCGCAGACCATCAGATTATCCAGGCCGCCATTGGCTTCTTTGCCTTTGGCAATCACGTGTTTCATGTCCCACGGGGCCATGAATTGACCTTTTTTGATATTCACCGGTTTGCCAGTGGCGCAGACCGCGTGGATAAAATCAGTTTGGCGGGCCAGAAAGGCCGGGGTTTGCAGCACATCAACCACTTGCGCCACGATGGGCGCTTCCGCCTCGGTATGCACATCGGTCAGCACCGGTACACCGATTTGTTTTTTTACTTCGCTCAGAATGCGCAGACCTTCATCAATCCCCAAGCCGCGGAATGATTTGCCTGATGAGCGATTGGCTTTATCAAAGCTAGATTTGTAGATGAACGGGATATTCAGCGCGCTGGTCAACTCTTTCAGTTGGCCAGCGGTATCAATGGCCAGTTGCTCGCTTTCGATGACACATGGACCGGCAATCAGGAAAAATGGCTGATCCAATCCAACTTCAAAGCCACACAGCTTCATGAGATACCCCTTCTTTGTATTGCCTTGGGAAATAGACAGGGTATAGCTTTGCAGGCTATACCCTGTAGATCAGGATCAAAGATCCTGCAGTATTGCTTAGCAGCTCAGACCTTCACGGCCATTTTCGCGTGCATAGGCGATCGCCGCCTCGATGTACGACTTGAACAGCGGATGGCCATCACGTGGCGTCGAGGTGAACTCGGGGTGGAACTGACAAGCAAAGAACCAGCGATGTTCAGCCAGCTCAATGGTTTCCACCAGTTGCTCGGCGCCTACCGATTTACCACTGATTTTCAGGCCAGCCGCTTGCAGGCGATCCAGATAGTAGTTGTTCACTTCGTAGCGATGACGATGGCGTTCGGTAATCAGCTCATTGCCATAAATCTTGGCGGCGAGCGAACCACTTTCCAAGCGACATTGCTGCGCACCCAGGCGCATGGTGCCACCCATATTTGAGTTTTCGTCGCGTTTTTCAACTTTACCGTCGTGGTTCACCCACTCGTCGATCAGCGCCACCACCGGATATTCGGTTTCCAGATCAAACTCGGTCGAGTTCGCGCCCGGCATATTGGCCAGATCGCGAGCAAATTCAATCAGTGCGATCTGCATACCCAAACAAATCCCCATGTATGGAATATTGTTTTCGCGTGCAAAGCGTACCGCCACAATCTTGCCTTCAACACCCCGTTTACCAAAACCGCCTGGCACCAAGATCGCGTCCATGTCTTTCAGGCAGCCTGGGCCTTCGGTTTCCAGCGACTCTGAATCCACGAAATGGATTTTGACTTCCGAGCGGGTATGAATGCCAGCGTGTTTCAGTGCTTCGATCAGCGATTTGTACGATTCGGTCAGCTCGACGTATTTGCCGACCATGGCAATATTCACGGTCTGCTGAGGGTTTTGAATCGCATCGACGATGCCATCCCAAACCGATAGATTGGCTGGTGGCAAATCGAGGCCAAACTGGCGACAGATGATGTCATCAATGCCTTGCTCAGACAGCGCACGCGGAATTTTATAAATCGAATCCAGATCCGGACACGAAATCACGGCTTTTTCCGATACATTGGTGAACAGCGCAATTTTGCGGCGCTCTTCATCCGGCACCATGCGATCAGCGCGGCAGATCAGCACATCCGGCTGAATACCGATTTCGCGCAGCTCTTTCACGCTGTGCTGGGTAGGTTTGGTTTTGATTTCACCCGCCGCCGCGATATACGGCACGTAGGAAAGATGCACAAAGCAGGTGTTTTCCTTGCCCAGCAACACGCCCATCTGGCGGATGGCTTCCAGAAATGGCAGCGATTCGATGTCACCCACCGTGCCGCCCACCTCAATCACCGCCACCTGCGCACCGCTTGAGCCACGCTCAACAAAGAGGCGGATTTCATCGGTAATGTGCGGAATGACCTGTACGGTTTTGCCCAGATAATCGCCACGACGCTCTTTCTTGATCACCGAGTCATAAATCTGACCGGTTGTGAAGTTGTTGCGTTTCGCCATTTTGGCGGTAATGAAGCGCTCATAGTGACCGAGATCGAGGTCAGTTTCCGCACCATCTTCGGTAACGAAGACTTCACCGTGCTGCATGGGGCTCATGGTGCCCGGATCGACGTTGATGTACGGATCCAGTTTCATCATGGTGACATTGAGGCCGCGCGATTCGAGAATCGAAGCCAGAGACGCGGCGGCGATGCCTTTGCCGAGCGAAGACACAACGCCACCGGTTACGAAGATATACTTGGTCATGTTAAGAGCGCACAAGTTTGAATCCCCTATTCTACCCGAACCACAAGGCTAAGCTCAATTCTGGACAAGGGGCCATTATTGTGCATTTCGCATTCTGCACTGACTTTAGCCGCCTTTATTCGCTGCGGCGACCGTAGGCGACGCCTGGTTCATCACCCGAAGCTTTCAGTAACACACGATCGAGCCACGCGCTGGGCAAGACGCGCTTCAAATACCAGAACCACTGCGTGGGTTTGGTGACCCGGTATCGGGCGCGAGGCCTTGCACTTGTTAGCGCGGCGAGCAATACCTCGGCCACGGCGCTCTCTGGTAGCGTAAATGGCGCGGGTGGCCCGCTTTTGAGTAGGCGCCGCGCCATGGCGGCATAAGCCGGGGCGTGAAAACTCGCCTCACTATTGATCCAGCGCTTAAATTCTTCATACGCATTGGCGCGAAAGCGACTCACAATCGGGCCGGGCTCAATCAGGCTCACTTTAATCTGGGTACCGATCAATTCCTGCCGCAAGGTATCGGCAAAGCCCTCGAGCGCAAATTTACTGGCGTTATAAGCCCCCCGATACGGCATCGCCGCAAAGCCCAGCACCGAGCTATTAAACACAATCCGGCCGTGGCCTTGGCGGCGAAAGAGTGGCAATACCGCATTGGTGAGTTCTATCGCGCCAAACACATTGGTTTCAAATTGATGCCGCATTGCGGCGCGGCTTAAATCTTCCACCGCGCCAGGGACACCAAAGCCGGCGTTGTTAAACACCGCATCCAAACGCCCGCCAGTGAGCGCCAAGGTGGCCGCCACACAAAAAGCAATCGATTCGCTGTCGGCGACATCCAGTTGTAAGGCCGTAAGCCCTAGCGATTGCAAATATAAGACATGGTCATTTTTTCTCGCTGTGGCAATCACTTGCCAGCCATGCTGTTGCATAAATTGCGCAGCATATAGCCCAATACCGCTCGAACAGCCAGAAATGAGCACCACCGGTTGATTACTATTCATGAAAGTGTATCCATTATGTCACTTAAGGCAATATTCCAATTTACATACGGGATAGCCCTTAGCTACGCTTGCCCAGCCTCACAAGGGTCTTGCGCAAGAACAACAATATTCTGCCCACCAGCGGCAGAGGCATTCATTCAAACATCAAGGATATACGAAGTATGGCAAAAGTAGCTCTCGTTACAGGTGGTATGGGCGGCATCGGGACGGCAATCTGCCGCAAACTGGCCGACGACGGTTTTAAAGTGATCACCACCTATTCCAAACCAGGCAAACAGTATGCTTGGCTCGCCGACAACAAAGCGGCTGGCTACGATTTTGCAGCGTTTGAATGCGATGTCACCAATTTTGACGCCTGCGTAGCGCTCAAATCCACCGTCGACGCCCAGATTGGCCCGGTTGATGTGCTGGTCAATAACGCCGGCATTACCCGCGATGCCACATTCAAAAAGCTCGGCAAAACTGATTGGGATGCGGTAATTGGCACCAACCTCGATTCAGTGTTTAACGTGTCGAAACAATTTGTGGATGGCATGGTTGAGCGCGGCTGGGGCCGAGTGGTGAATATTTCTTCGATCAATGGCCAGAAAGGCCAGTTTGGTCAGACCAATTACTCGGCAGCGAAAGCCGGCATGCATGGCTTTACCATGGCGCTGGCGCAAGAAGTGGCGCGCAAAGGCGTAACCGTGAATACGATTTCCCCCGGCTATATCGCTACTGAAATGGTGATGGCCGTGCCCGAAGATGTGCGCGAGAAAATTGTGGCGCAAATTCCGGTGGCACGCCTAGGTAAACCGGAAGAAATCGCGGGCTTGATCAGCTATCTGGCGAGCGATATTTCCGGTTTTATGACCGGCGCCAATCTGGCCATCAACGGCGGTCAGCACACCTGCTAAATACCAGGCGCATTCAACTTACAAAGGGCTACCAGATTGGTAGCCCTTTTTTCTAGCAAAAATTACACGAATCAACGCTTAGCTTTAGGTATAAATACATACGGTCGCGTAATATTGTTCAAGCATAATTGTGCGCCCTAGCGATGCACTGAAAATCATCTAGTAAACTTGCCCGCAAAAGAAGAATACCCAGGCAGGTATGCGCATACAAATCATAATTAGCAATACTTTTCATTATATACCCCCTACGGAGCTGGCCATGACCCACGCTTTTAAACCTCAATCCAGCCGCATTTTGCTGGCTTCGCTGGCCTTGGCTGGCTTACTGACCGCCTGCGGTGAAAAGCCACAACAACGGGAAATCCCACCGGCCCCTGTTACCGTGATTAAGGTGACCAGCGGCTCTGCGCCACTGAGCTATGAAGTCTTGGGTGAAACCGCGGGCTATCGGGATGTGGAAGTTCGTTCGCGAGTGAGCGGCATTTTGCAAAAGCGCACCTATGTGGAAGGTCAGAATGTTGCCGCCGGGCAGGTGCTGTTTGAAATCGACCCCGAGCCCTACAAAGCAGCACTGGATCAGGCCAAAGGTAATCTGGCCATTGAAGTGGCCAAGCTGGAAAAAGCCCGCGCCGATCGCGACCGGATTATTCCACTGTTTAAAGAAAACGCGGTTAGCCGCAAAGATTACGACGATGCAATGGCCAGCTACGCCGCGGCGGTGGCTAGTAAT
Source organism: Chitinibacter tainanensis DSM 15459 (assembly GCF_000429785.1). Lineage (GTDB taxonomy): Bacteria > Pseudomonadota > Gammaproteobacteria > Burkholderiales > Chitinibacteraceae > Chitinibacter > Chitinibacter tainanensis. The sequence continues at coordinate 26,021 of NZ_AUCN01000018.1, read as the reverse complement.
TCAGCTGCCGAAGCCAAAGTGCGCGAAGCCGAGCTAAATCTGGGATACACCAAAGTGGTGGCGCCGATTTCAGGCATGACCAGCACGGTAGCGCAATCAGAGGGGAGCTTGATTTCGCCATCGGGTGAATCCGGCCGGCTGACCACCATTTCGCAGCTTGATCCGCTGTATGTCACCTTCTCGTATTCAGAAGAAGATCGCCAACGCCTGGAGCAGATGGCCAAAAGCAAGCAGGTGAATCTGAACGATCAGCGCAATATCAAAACTACGCTTCGGCTTGCGGATGGTAGCGCGTATGAGCACAGCGGCAAGCTGGATTTCTCGGATAACCGGGTGGATTCCAAAACCGGCACCATTCGCGCTCGGGCGATCTTTAGCAATCCGCAAGGCAAATTGCTGCCAGGCCAGTTTGTGCGCTTGCATCTTGATTTTGGCACCTACCAGAACGCGATCTTGATTCCGGAACGTGCGATTGTGCAGTCGCAAGCCGACAAACTGGTGATGACGGTAGATAAAGACAACAAAGTCAATCCGCGCCCAGTGAAAGTGCAGCCGAGTACCACCGCCGGCATGGTGCGGGTGGAGTCTGGCCTAAATGTGGGTGACACCGTGATTGTGGAAGGCCTGATCAAGGCCAAACCGGGCTCAGTGGTGAAACCCGTCGCCGCCAGCAGCGCCTCAGCCGTCGCCAAATCCTAAGCGAGGATCGCCATGTTTTCGAAATTCTTTATCGAACGGCCGATCTTTGCCTCGGTCATCTCGATCATTATTGTGCTCGCCGGCTTGGCCGCGATGCGCTCTTTGCCGGTGGAGCAATACCCCGGCATTACGCCACCCGTGGTTTCGGTTACCGCGTTTTACCCTGGCGCCACCCCAGAAGTGATTGCCCAGACGGTCGCTGCCCCGTTGGAGCAGCAGATCAATGGCGTGGAAAAAATGATTTATGTGCAGTCCGGCTCCGCCTCGAATGGGCAGATGTCGTTGAACGTGTACTTTGAAATCGGCACCGACCCTGATCAGGCCACGATTAATGTCAATAACCGCGTTTCTGCGGCGATGGCGCAGTTGCCCGAAGAGGTAAAACGCCAAGGCGTGACGGTGAAAAAGAAATCCACCTCGATTTTGAACGTGATTACCCTCAGCTCGCCGGATAACACCTACGACACCACTTACCTATCCAACTATGCGCTGTTGAATATCGTGGATGAGCTAAAGCGGATTCCTGGCGTGGGTGACTTGACGGTCTTTGGGGGCACCGATTACGCCATGCGGGTGTGGTTGCGGCCAGACCGGATTGCGCAACTGGGCATCACGACTTCTGACATCATTTCGGCCATTCGTGAACAAAATGCCCAATTTGCTGCCGGTAAAATCGGTGCGCAGCCGACCAGTAAACAGGTCGATTTCACCTTTACGGTCAATACCCAAGGTCGCCTAAAAACGCCTGAGGATTTTGGCAATATCATCATTAAAGCCAGTGCTGATGGCGCCAAAACTCGTCTAAAAGACGTAGCTCGGATCGAAATTGGTGGCAAAGATTATGATGTGATCGCTAGCCTGAATGGAAAAAAAGCTGTCGCAATGGGTATTTATCTGCAGCCAGGCGCCAATGCAGTCGCAGTCGCCGACGCGGTCAAAGCCAAAATGGAAACCTTAAAGGCGCGTTTCCCGCAAGGTATTGCATATGACATTCCATACGACACTACAGTTTTCGTAAAAGTCTCGATCGAAAAAGTGGTGCACACGCTATTTGAAGCGATTGTGCTGGTGTTTATTGTGGTTTATCTGTTCCTGCAGAATTTCCGCGCCACCCTGATTCCGTGTATTGCCGTGCCGATTTCGCTGATTGGTACCTTTGCCGGTATGTTGCTCTTAGGCTTCTCAATCAACTTGCTCACCCTATTGGGGATGGTACTAGCGATTGGTATCGTAGTGGATGACGCCATCGTGGTGCTTGAAAACGTCGAGCGGATCATGGCCGAGAAGAAATGCTCGGCCAAGGAAGCAGCGATTCTGGCAATGGAAGAAGTCGCCGGCCCCGTGGTCGCGATTGTCTTGGTCTTGTGCGCGGTATTCCTGCCAGTGGCCTTTATGGGCGGCATGACCGGGGTGATGTATAAGCAATTTGCGATCACCATTGCCGTATCGGTGGCGATTTCTGGCTTGGTGGCCCTGACCCTCACGCCAGCTCTGTGCGCGATTTTGCTCAAGAGTGGCCACCATCAACCGGCCAAATTCTTCGTTTGGTTTAACCATAGCTTCGATCGCCTGACCAATGGCTATGTAAATGGCGTGGCTTTCCTCAATCGACGCGTTGGCATTGCCTTTGTGATTTTCGCGCTGATGATTGGTGGGCTGGTTTACCTTCTGAAAGCCGTGCCGGGTGGCTTGGTACCCGATGAAGATCAAGGCTACCTGCTCTCAGCGGTGATGCTACCTGATGCTGCTTCACTCAAGCGCACCGAGGCCGTTTCTGCTCAATACGAGCAGTTAGTGATGGAAAACAAAAACGTTGCTAACGTCGTGTCATTTACTGGCTTTGATATTTTGTCCGGGGCAGTAATGAGCAACAGCGGGATTGCCTTTATTACCTTGAAAGACTGGAGCGAACGTCCAGACCGAATGGATAGCTCGTTTGCGCTGACCAAAATCCTGCAAGGTCAGGCGTATATGAAGCTGCAAGATGGTTTTGCGGCGAGCTTCAACCCACCGGCGATTACCGGGATGTCAACCACTGGTGGCTTGGAAGGTTATCTGCAAAATCGCGGCTCGGGCGACACCAAGCAATTTGCGGCGGAAGTACAGCGCTTTGTGGATGAAGCCAAAAAACGCCCTGAGTTTGCCAATGTTTCCACCACCTTCCGCGCCAATGTGCCACAGATCTATGTCGATCTGGATCGCGAAAAAGCCAAAGCGCTGGGTGTGAGCATTAACTCGGTGTTTGACACCATGCAGGCCACTTTTGGTCAGGTCTATGTGAATGACTTTAACCAGTTTGGTCGTACTTATCGCGTGCAGTTGCAATCGGAAGCCGATTACCGGGCGCGGCCGGAAGATATTGCCAATGTGTATGTGCGCTCGGCCAATGGCACGATGATTCCACTGACCAGTCTGGTGAAAGTGAAAAGCTCGGTCGGCCCAGAGCTGGCGGAACGCTTCAATATTTTCCAGGCGGCCAAGCTGATGATCCAGCCGGCGCCGGGCGTGAGCTCGGGTCAGGCCATCAAAGCCATGGAAGAAGTAGCCAATGAGGTACTGAGCAATGACTTCAAACTGGAATGGACCGGCTCGGCCTTCCAGGAAAAAGAAGCCGGCTCCACCGCGTTAATGGCCTTTGTGTTCGGGATTGTGATGGTGTTCCTGATTCTGGCGGCGCAGTACGAGCGCTGGAGCTTGCCGTTCGCGGTGATTACTGCCGTGCCATTTGCACTGTTTGGGGCATTGCTGGCGGTATGGTTGGCAGGGATGACCAATAACGTCTACTTCCAGATTGGTCTGGTGACGCTGGTGGCGCTGGCGGCGAAAAATGCGATTTTGATCGTGGAATTTGCCGTGCTGAAGTACGAAGAAGGCATGAGCCTGCTCGATTCCGCACTTGAAGCCGCCCGCCTGCGCTTCCGCCCGATCGTGATGACCTCGCTGGCCTTTATCTTGGGTTGTGTACCTTTGGTGATTTCCAGCGGTGCAGGCCGCGCTAGCCGCGCCTCATTGGGTATGCCGGTGATCGGCGGGATGTTGGCGGCCACCTTTATTGCGATTTTCTTTATTCCGCTGTTCTTCCGTTTGATTATGAAGCGCGATGAAATGAAGAAAAAACAGGCTGCCAGCACTGCGGCAGCTGAAGGAGAACATCATGCGTAAAACGATACTAGCACTGGGTATCGCCTCGCTACTCTCGGCGTGTGTGAACATGCCGGACTATACCCTGCCCAATACAGATGTCCCTGCTACCACGGGTAGTGCTGCGGTGGATGCCCAATGGTGGCAGACCTTTGCCGATCCAACCCTTGATCAGCTAATTGCAGCAGCCGTGGCCAATAACCAAAATCTGGCCATGGCGACAGCCAAACTAGCCGAAGCTCGGGCCGTGCTGGGCATTGCCTCGGCAGAACAACTGCCGCGGGTGGATCTGGGTGGCGGCGCTGCTCGCCAGCGTACCTCCCAAGAAGGCACCGGTAAACCAAGCCAAACCTACGACTATTACAAGCTGGCAGGCAGCGTGAGCTGGGAGCTGGATTTGTGGGGCCGGGTGCGCAATACCGCGGCCGCGGCACAGCAAAGCCTGCTCGCCAATCAATACAACCGCGATGCCGTGCAGCTCGCGCTGCAAGCCGATGTGGCGCAAACCTATTTCAACCTGCGCACGCTGGATCGGCAATTGGCCATCACCGATGCCACCATCCAGTCGCGACAGGAAGCGCTGGATTTACGCCAGAAACGCTTTAAAGGTGGCATGACCTCGGAATTGGATGTGCGCCAAGCCGAAGTGGAGCTGGCGGCCGCGCAAGCTTCGCGCCCCGCGCTGGTGAAGGCCATTGCCAAAGCCGAAGGCGCCTTGGCGGTGCTGACTGGCGCATCGCCGCGCCAGCTGATCGAGCAAAATATCGCGCGCGGCACAGCCATGGGCCAGTTTAGTGCGCCAGCGGCACTGCCGGCGGCGCTCGATAGCGATCTACTGCTACGCCGACCTGATATTGCCCAAGCCGAGAGTGTCTTGCTAGGCAGCCGCGCCAGCATTCAAGCGGCTCGCGCGGCCTACTATCCTCGTATTTCACTCACTGGCCTCTTAGGACTGGAGAGCATGGAGCTAAGCAATCTCTTCCAGGGCAGCGCCAAAGCCTGGTCGTTTGCCGGTAATCTGGCCATGCCGCTGTTTGACAATGGCCTGACTGCCGCGCAAGTAGATCAAGCCAAAGCACGCGAGCAGCAAGCCGCCGCCGCATACCAGTTGGCGGTGCAAAATGCCTTCAGCGAAACACGAGCAGCGATTGTGGCCGACCAAGTGGCGCTCGATAAGCTTAAAGCCGAACAGCAACAAGTGACCGCGCTAGAGCGGCAATTGAAACTGGCCACCCTGCGTTACGACAATGGTTTTTCCAGCTATCTGGAAGTGCTGGATGCGCAGCGTAGCCTGTTTACCAGTCAGCTTAACTACACGCAGGCCCAAAGTGATCTGCTAATTAGCCGGGTACAACTGTATAAGGCGCTGGGTGGTGGCTGGCAAAAGCCAAGTAAATCATAAGTCGCTGAAAATAAAAAACCCGCCAATCGGCGGGTTTTTATTGCGCTGATTAAGCTTAAGCTCACCAGCTATTAGTTCCAGCAGATCAGCACGTAGTTTTTCTTGCCCCGGCGCAGCAGCGTATAGCGGCCAAACAAGCGATCCGCCGCGCTCAGAGCGTGATCGGCGGCTTCAACTTTCTGGCCATTGATCAGCACCGCTCCGCTTTGCACAAAGGTGCGGGCTTCAGATTTGGATTTGGCAAGGCCACCAGCCACCATGGCATCCAGCAAGCCACTAACAGCGCTGTCCAGCTCAATACTTGGCATACCGTCTTGCGCCAGCTGGGCAAAATCCGATTCGGTCAGCGCAGCCAGCGAATCGCTAAACAGGTTTTGCGAAATCCGCTGCGCGGCTTCAACGGCAGCCTGACCGTGCACAATCGCCGTCACCTGCTCGGCAAGTACGCGCTGGGCCTGTGGTTTTTGCCCGCTGGTTTTGTCACTTTCTTCCAGCGCATCAATCTCAGCCACCGACAGGAAGGTAAAGTATTTCAGGAATTTATACACGTCCGCATCGGCCGTATTGAGCCAGAATTGGTAGAAGGCGTACGGCGAGGTTTTGCTAGCGTCCAGCCAGATGGTGCCGGTTTCGGTTTTGCCGAATTTAGTGCCGTCCGATTTAGTCACCAGTGGCAAAGTCAGGCCATACACTTGCTGCTGATTCAGGCGACGGGTGAGATCGGTGCCGGCAGTAATATTGCCCCATTGGTCCGAGCCGCCAATTTGCAGCGCACAACCGTAGCGACGATTCAGCTCGGTGAAATCATAGCCTTGCAGCAGGCTGTAGGAAAATTCGGTATACGAAATACCTTGATCTTCCCGCGCAATGCGCTGCTGCACGGCTTCTTTTTTGATCATCTGGTTGACGGAGAAATACTTGCCAATGTCGCGCAGGAATTCCAGCGCGCCCATGCCGCCAAACCAGTCGTAGTTATTCGCCATCAGGGCGGCGTTGTCGCCTTCAAAGCTTAAAAATGGCGACACTTGCGCGCGGATTTTTTCGACCCAGCCGGCAATCACATCAGGGGTATTCAGTTTACGCTCGGTGGCTTTAAAGCTGGGGTCGCCAATCATGCCGGTAGCGCCGCCCACCAGGGCGATCGGTTTGTGGCCAAACTGCTGGAAGCGCTTAAGCACCAGAATCGGTACCAGTGAGCCAATGTGCAAGCTGTCGGCGGTGGGGTCAAAGCCGCAATACAAGGTCACAGCCTCTTTATCCAAGAGTTCGGTCAAGGTCGCTTGATCGGTGCATTGCGCGATCAGGCCGCGGTCTTGCAAATCCTGTAACAGATGAGGCGTGGGCATACGGGGCTCCAAAGGGGAAAACACAGCCAGCTTGCGTGAAGGCTTAGCTGGCTAATCAAAGCTGACTATTCTAACCCAAACCGTCGGCAAGCCCAATCTACCTAGGCGTAGCGACTTTACCCTCACATACCCCTTGCCGTATCAGCTGCTAAGTCATGCTTGATAAGGGCTGACTGCAGATACCCATGAGTGCATTTTCACGCTCAAGCCGTGCGGCGCAGTACTGAGCCGATGCGCCGGCGCTGGTATAATTGCCGTTTTGTTTGTCCGGCGCTGTATCAACTTATGACTTTGCCTGCCCTGCCTCGTGCCTCTGAACGTTTGCAATTGCCGCTGCCGCATGGCTCGGGCGATGCCCGCCTGCTGGCCGAATATGCACAGCAAGTGGCGACGCTGGTTGTAATCACCGCCAGCGCGCAAGAGGCGAGCCGCCTGCGCGATGAGCTGGCGTTTTTCCTGCCGGGCAAAAACGTAGTGCAGCTCCCCGATTGGGAAACCCTGCCCTACGATCATTTCTCGCCCCATAGCGATCTGATTAGCCAACGGCTGGCAGCGCTGTGGCAGCTGCGCCAGGGCCAGGCCGACGTACTGGTGGTGCCACTGCAAACCGCGATGGGCGTACTGCCACCGGTCGAGTTTCTGACCGGTACGACTTTTTTCCTTAAAAAAGGCGAGAAGCTCGATGCCGAGCAGCTGCGCGCCGATATGGCGCTGGCGGGCTACAGCCATGTGACGCAGGTGTATAGCCCGGGCGAATTTTCGATCCGCGGTGGCTTGATTGATTTGTTCCCGATGGGCAGCCCGCTGCCCTACCGGATTGATCTGTTTGATAACGAAATCGAAACCATCCGCACCTTCGATGTCGATACGCAGCGTAGCTTATATCCGGTACCGGAAATCCGATTATTGCCAGCGCGCGAATTTCCGACCGATGATGCGGGCAAAACCAAATTTCGCCAGCGCTTTCGCGAGGTATTTGAAGGTGCGCCCAGCAATGCCCGGCTGTACAAAGACATTAGCAATGGCATCATTCCGGCCGGCATCGAATACTACCTGCCGCTATTTTTTGAGCAGACGGCCACCTTGTTTGATTATCTGCGCACGGACTTCGCCAGCGAGGGGGTATTGGCCCTGCACGGTGATTTGGCGGGGGCTGCCGAGCAATACTGGCAAGATATCGCTGAGCGGCACAAACTGAACATCGGCGACAAAGACCGCCCTTTACTGCCGCCGCGCGAGCTGTTTCTGGCGCCAGATTTACTCTTTGGCCAGCTGAAAAAATACCGCCGGCTAGAGCTCACTGCTGGCAGTAGTCTTGTGACCAGCGCCCTGCCCGCGCTGGATGTCGATCGCCGCAGCGAAAACCCGCTGCAAAAACTGCAGCAGTACCTGAGCACCTACGCCGGCAAAGTGATCCTGGTGGCCGAAAGCCTCGGCCGGCGCGAAACCATGGCGCAGTTTTTTGCCGAATATGGCCTCAGCGCACAATTAGGCGACAGCTGGGCTGCAGCGCTGCAGAGCGGCGCGGCCGTGCAGCTGATCGTGGCGCCGCTGTATCGTGGGTTTATCTGGCAGGACGACGGCATTGCGCTGATTACCGAAGCCGATCTCTACCCCGCAGTGGCGCAATCGCGCGGCAAAAAACAGCAAAAACGCAGCAATACCGATAGTATGCTGCGCGATCTATCCGAGCTGAAAATCGGCGACCCGGTCGTGCACGAAGCGCATGGTATCGGCCGCTATATGGGCCTCACCTCCATGGATCTGGGCGATGGGGATACCGAGCTCTTGCTGATCGAATACGCCGGCGGCGATAAGCTGTATGTGCCGGTAAGCCAGCTGCATGTGATCTCACGCTATTCCGGCGGTGCCGCCGATAGCATTCAGGTGCATAAACTCGGCTCGGGCCACTGGGAAAAAGCCAAACGCAAAGCTGCCGAACAGGTGCGCGATACCGCAGCCGAATTGCTCAATCTTTACGCCCGCCGCGCCGCGCGCGAAGGCCATGCCTTTGAATGGACAGCGCATGATTACGAAGCCTTTGCGGCCGGTTTTGGCTTTGATGAAACCCCGGATCAGGCGGCGGCTATTGAGGCGGTACTGGTGGATATGCGGGTGAAACAGCCGATGGATCGGCTGGTGTGCGGCGATGTGGGCTTTGGGAAAACCGAAGTGGCGCTACGCGCAGCGTTTTGTGCAGTGGCGGGTGGCAAACAAGTCGCGGTATTGGTGCCAACCACCCTGCTGGCCGAGCAACATTTTCAAACCTTTAGCGACCGCTTTGCCGATTGGCCAATCAAGATTGCCGAGCTCAGCCGTTTCCGCTCAGGCAAAGAAACCGCCGCCGCCCTCAAAGGCCTGGCCGAAGGCACGGTAGATATCGTGATCGGCACGCATAAACTGGTGCAGCCGGATATCGAATTTGCCAAGCTGGGCTTGGTGATTATCGACGAGGAGCACCGCTTTGGCGTGCGGCAGAAAGAGCAACTGAAAGCCCTGCGCGCCAATGTGGATGTGCTCACCCTCACCGCCACGCCGATCCCGCGTACGCTGGCGATGAGCCTAGAAGGCCTGCGCGATTTCTCGGTGATTGCCACGGCGCCAAGCAAACGCCTGGCGGTGAAGACCTTTGTGGCCAAATATGGCGACGGCATTATCCGCGAAGCGGTACTGCGCGAGTTGAAACGCGGTGGGCAGGTGTTCTTCCTGCACAATGAAGTCGACACCATCGACAATATGCGCGAAAAACTGGCCAGTTTGCTGCCGGAGGCGCGCATCGGCGTTGCACACGGGCAAATGCGCGAGCGCGAACTTGAGCATGTAATGCGCGATTTTCACCAGCAGCGCTTTAATGTGCTGCTGTGTACCACCATTATCGAAACCGGGATCGATATCCCGAACGCCAATACCATCGTGATGAATCGCGCCGATAAATTCGGCCTGGCGCAGCTGCACCAGATGCGCGGGCGGGTGGGCCGTTCGCACCATCAAGCCTATGCCTATTTGCTGGTGCCCGATCCGGAAGGCCTCACCACCGATGCGAAAAAACGCCTAGAAGCCATCCAGATGATGGAAGAGCTGGGCTCAGGCTTTTATCTGGCCATGCATGATCTGGAGATCCGCGGGGCCGGTGAAGTTCTGGGTGACTCGCAATCGGGCGAAATGCAGGAAATCGGCTTTGCGCTGTACTCACAAATGCTTAAAGAAGCCGTGAAAGCCTTAAAAGCGGGTCGCGAACCCGATTTATCGCAGCCATTGGGCGTCACGACTGAGATTAATCTGCATGCGCCGGCCTTATTGCCGAATGAATATTGCCCGGATGTGAACGAGCGCCTGAGCCTGTATAAGCGCCTAGCCAGCGTGGAAAACGCCGATGAGCTAAGCGATATTCATCAGGAGCTGATCGACCGCTTTGGCCTGCTGCCCGATGCCACCAAAGTCTTGCTCGATTGCCACCGCCTGCGGCTATTAGCCGGGCCGCTGGGGATTAGCAAAATTGATGCGGCCGATACCGCGATCATTATTCATTTCTTGCCCAAAACCCCAGTTGAGCCGATGAAGATCATTTCGCTGATTCAAAGCAAGAAAAACTACAAATTGGCCGGGCAGGATAAATTGCGCATTGAAGGCAACTGGCCGGAAGCCGTGTTGCGCGCGGTGCGGGTGAAAGAGCTGCTAGCCGAATTACAAGCCTAAGGGGTATTACCCTGGATGCATTATTTTTCAGTGATTAGCTGCAAATACGTGGCTGGGTATTTGCCAATTCGACTTGATGGGGTGGCTAAATTAGCGGGGCGGGCCGCCAGCTCGCCGCAGACCCGATTGCGCCCGGCGAGCTTGGCCGCATACAAATGTTGATCGGCAATTGCCAACATGCCTTCGGGCTGCAACCACGGGTTAGGCTGAGTGCAGGCATAGCCAATACTGACCGTGACCGGCCCGCCTTGTGGGCTGCGCAGCGGCAAATGGCCCAGCGAAGTCTGGATGGCCTGCGCGATTTGAATCGCCGTCGGCGCCGGGGTAAAGCCCAGCAAAACCAGAAACTCTTCACCACCATAGCGAATCAGCACATCATCAGCCCGCTGCGCATAAGTGCGCAAGACCTGCGCCACGGCCTGCAAACACTGATCGCCCACTTGATGGCCAAAATGATCGTTGTATTGCTTGAAATGATCGATATCCAGCAGCAGCAACGACATGCAGGCATGGTGCCGCGCATGTTGTTGCCATAGGCGTGGCAGCTCAGTCGTGAGTAGCCGGCGATTGCCCAGCCCCGTGAGTGGGTCATGCAAAGAAAGATGCTCAACCGCAGCCTCAGCCCGTTTGCGCATAGTGATATTGTGATGTGAGATCACCACATGCTGCCCATCGCCACTGCGACTGAGCTGCATCATAAACCAGCGCTCTACCGTGGGGCTGTGGCAGGGATACTCCATCTCCCCGCTCTCCTGCTGACCTTGCAACATGGCCATGATTAAAGCTGCGGCCTGCGTAGCATCGGGATCAGCACTTTGCTGACACACTTGCAGGTAATTGCAGCCGAGCCAATTGTATCCGGCCGGCATGCCGTTTTCTTCGCCAAACAGCTGCCATGCCGCATTGACATACACAATGCGGCCCGCGGCATCAATCACCGCGATCTGGGCTTCCAGTGCATCAAGGATGGTACTGAGCGAAAGTTGCATACACCGGCCTTACGGTTTGGCTACATTCCCACCATAGCCGCTGACCGGGGTTTTGCTAGCGAGGCATTCAAATCGTGCCACAAACGGCGATTAACTCCATTTTTAATGGGGTGTTTGGCTAGAAAAACACGCATCAAAGGACAAAAATCACAGCATCATCGAATTGCAGCATTTGCCGTTTATGCTGCTGGCAACAATTAAATTTTGATGACGCCCGCCCTTGGACGCCCATGTACGCCAGCCACGATAAATTGGTGATCTTTGATGCCGATGGCACGCTGATCGACGCCTTTGATGCCATCGCCCAAACTTTTCGCCTGCGCGGCATGGATATTGGTGATCTGGCGCGGTTTCAAAAGCGTCGTAATCTATTCAAGTATTTTGGCGGCTTGAAAGAGTTTCCCAAAAATCTGGTGCGGCAAAGCACCCCGCAGCAGCGCAAAGAGCTGATTAATACCCTGACTGAAGTCTATCGTGATAGCGCCCAGCTCTACCCTGGCGTAGCGGCGCTGTTACAACAGGCGCTGGACACCCCGGGCTTACGGGTGGGCATGGTGACCCGCAATATCACCCATCAGCCGGAATACACTTTGCAGCGCTTGTTTGCCCGCCATGGCGTGGCGCTGGAGCAGCTGGATTTTCTGGCCTGCATTCCGCTCAAAATGGAAAAAACCTGGCATTTTCGCCGCGCGCGTGAAGACCTGGGCATCAATCCATCGCGGGTCTGGGTCTGCGGCGATGAGCACAAAGACTATCAGGCGGCTCTGGCGGCGGGGCTTAATCCAGTGATCGTCAGTTATGGTTTTGAAGACTATCAGCGCCTGCATCGCAAATATGCGATTCCCGACGAGCAAATCGTTCGCAGCCCGGCGCAGCTCTGTGCGCGCATGAGTCATACCCTTGAGCTGCCAAGCCTGGCACGGCTGGAGCTTGAAATCGATAGCCTTGGTTTATTAAATAGCGCGGTTTAAAGATACCGAGACGGGTATTGCTCGGAGGGTATTGCCTAAATTGAACTTCAAGACCATACCCTAGCCCGCCAGCATGGCCTTGGCTTGCTCGAGGTACAAATCAGCCACTTGCGCCGCTTGGCGCGATTCGCGCAGCGCCATATTCCAGCGCGCCATGGTGGCGCGTAATGCGCGCGGGCAGCTGATGGCTTCTATCTCGCGGATCAGCGGTTTGGCCATCAGTCCTAAGCAGGCGCTGCTGCTATTGATCATCAGTGTTTTGACTTGCGCGAGCTGTTCGGGGGCTGCCTCTAGAGGGGCTTCGAGCGGGCTGGCTTCGGGTTCCGCCACTGGCTCTGCAATCGTGACATTGCTCGGCGTAATTTCGACGCTCGCCGGCGCTTGCCAAGCGGCGACGGCCGCAGCCAACTGGGTTTGTTGCTCGGCGCTATATTTGGGCACCGCTTGCCCCGTTTGGCTCAGCTGCACAATCAGCCCCCGCTCGGCCAATTGGCTGAGCCGTTGCCCGACGGATGGGCTATTGAGCATGCGCATCAAGGAGGCCACATTTTTCTCACCATCGATCAGAATCAGCAAATGCCGCAGCTGAGCCGGTAGATCTTGGCTGCGTTCGCGCAAGGCGGCCTGACCTTCGGCGGTTTTGTTGTAAATGCGGGCTAGATATTCAGGCTGGCGATGCATGGGGCAATCCGTTTCAGGGCAAACAAGCATTCAACAGCAGCATCATAAGGCACTGATATTGCAGGCTAACGAAGTTTTGCCAACGCAAATTGTAAGCTCTTCGATCTAGCGCAAGCTTTGTGCGGGCGAGATTGGCTATGCTGGAGATAGTCGCCGGAGCCCAGCATGCTAAGCCAGTTATTTCAGCCCAAACTTTTATCTAGCCTGCGCGGCTATAGCCGCCAGCAATTCGGGCTGGATCTTGCCGCCGGCCTCACTGTGGGTGTGCTGGCTTTGCCGCTCGCCATGGCCTTTGCCATCGCCAGTGGCTGCAGCCCCAGTAGCGGCATCTGGACGGCCATCGTCGCCGGGTTATTAATCTCGCTGCTGGGAGGCTCGCGTGTGCAAATCGGCGGGCCCACCGGGGCTTTTATTCCGATTGTGTACGGCATCGTCACCGTGCATGGCATGGGGCAATTACAGGCCGCCACCATGCTAGCCGGCGCCATCTTGCTGCTGATGGGGCTGAGCCGGCTGGGGCAACTGATTCGCTTTATCCCGGTGACGGTGGTTATTGGTTTTACCAATGGCATCGCCGTAGTGATTTTCCTAGCCCAGATTAAAGACTTTTTCGGCTTGCCAGTGGCGCAAGTGCCAGCCGAGTTTTTTCAGCGCGCGCAGGTTTTGCTGCAGGCCGCACCGCAGTTTGATCTGGTCACTACCTTGCTAGCCAGCGGCTGTTTGGTTTTTCTACTGCTCTACAATCGCCTTACGCTTTTTCTACCGTGGCTGGCGCGTATTCCGGGGCCACTTACAACGCTCGTGCTCGGTACGCTAGCGGCGATCGTGCTCGATTTACCGGTCGCCACCATCGGCAGCCGCTTTGGCGGGATCAGCGCCGAGCTCCCCGCCCCCGCCTTGCCCAGCATTAGCCTGCATCACATCGGTGCGCTGATTTCCCCCGCCATCACTATTGCCCTGCTTGGTGCGATTGAATCACTGCTGTCGGCCCGAGTGGCCGACGGGCAAATTGATGATCAGCATGACCCCAATCAGGAGTTGATCGCGCAAGGGCTGGCCAATCTATGTGCACCCCTATTTGGCGGGATTGCCGCAACCGGCGCCATTGCCCGCACGTCGACCAATATCCGCTGCGGTGGCCGCACCCCCATTGCCGGTATCGTGCATGCCGTAGTGCTACTCCTGATAGTTGTAGTCGCCGCACCACTGGCCGCTCATGTGCCGTTGGCGGTACTGGCCGCGATTGTGATGGCGGTGGCGCTGCATATGGGCGATTGGGCGGCGTTACGCGAATTACACCGCTATTCGTGGAATTACCGCAGTATTTTGCTCAGCACTTTTATCCTCACGGTGCTGTTTGATCTCACCATTGCGGTCGAGATCGGCATGGTGCTGGCCTGCCTGCTGTTTATCTATCGCATTGCCGATCTCACCCGGCTTGAGCTGCTGACCTTACCAAGCAGTGCTAGCCCCGAAATCAGTGCCTGGCGGCTATCTGGCTCGCTGTTTTTTGGCGCGGTGAACAAAATCGAAGCCCTGATCCAGCCTGGGCTGGCGCAAAAAAAGGTGCTGATTCTTGATCTCTCTCAGCTGTTTCAGCTCGACACCAGTGGGCTGGAAGCGCTACAAAATCTACAGCGGCAACTACACAAGCAAGGCTGCCAGCTGCTGTGCTGCGGGGTACTGCCACAGCCAGCCTCGCTGATGCAACGTTCGGGTTTCACGCAGCAGCTGGGTGCGCAATGGCTTAGCCCCGACTTACACGCAGCCTTAGCCAGTGCAGAACAATATCTCAAGCAGGAGTTGGTAGGTATAGCTTTATAGCCCAATTAATTCGATGAATTGCTTGATATACATGCCGGGGTATATTGCTTTTGCAATAGTACCAACCTAACCATGTCACCACTCGCCCGCTTGTCAGTCCGGCGGCTTTTGCGTATGATGCGCAACTTCCATTGCGGAAAGATGGATGAGTGGTTTAAGTCGCACGCCTGGAAAGCGTGTATAGGTTAATAGCCTATCGGGGGTTCGAATCCCCCTCTTTCCGCCAGTTTTTATAAGCCCTTGATCGATCAGCTAGTGCTGATTGCGCAAGGGTTTTTTTACGTCTTTTAATCGATGCGGCGAGTCTGCCTTATAAAGACGCTGATCACAGCCTGCCCCCTACTCTTAAGAACTGCACCACACTGTCGCCGGCGAAGTAGCCTATGCACGTTAGGCATCCTTTCTTTTAAGCTCGACTGAGCTGTAATTCAAATCACCCATGTCTAGGTAATGTCATATTTCTGAGCGCCAAAGTCATATCAGCAAGCGGCAATGTTATGTAAGTTAAATCCGCGCAATAAAAAACAAAACATAGGAATAATAAAATGCAGTGGATTATGAATTTGGATGTGAAATTTCGCTTATTAATCTTAAGCATTGTGGCCTTACTAGGAATGGCCAGCTTATGCATTTTGCAACTAAATACCCAACACAGACAGCTATTAGAAAGTCGAAAACTACAAATCAGGCATGAGGTTGAAACCGCCAGCAGTCTGATTAAGCACTACCAGCAGCTAAGCCAACAGGGTCTACTGAGCGAAACAGCCGCCAAGCAAGCTGCCGTAGCCGCCTTGCGGCAGGTTCGCTATAACCAGTCTGACTATTTCTTCATTTTTGATACGCAACTGGTATATGTGCTCCAGCCGAGTAAACCTGAGGTCGAGGGGCAATACAAGGGTGATTTGCAAGATACCAATGGCAAATACTTGATTCGGGAAATGCATCAAGTTGCCCGCCAAGGAGGCGGCTATGTTGATTATTTCTTCCCGAAAGCAGGCGCCACTAAGCCAGAGCCCAAACTCTCATATGCCGTTTTAATTGAGGGCTGGAATTGGGTGCTGGGCACGGGAGTATATATTGATGATATTGAACAGGATTTTCAGCAAAGTCTTTGGTTGGGCATCGCCCAATTAATCGGGATGGCGCTACTCATCAGTGCCTTGGCTTGGCTAATTACGCATAGCATCGTGCAGCAACTCGGTGGTGAGCCTAAACAAGCCATCCTGATTATGCAGCGAATTGCGGCTGGCGATTTACAAGCGCGAGTCAATCACGCGCCAGCGGGGAGCTTGTTGGCCACCCTCGATGGTATGGCCAGAGGACTACAACAGATCATCAGCCAGATTCGTCTGGATGCTGATGAGCTCTACCGGCAAGCAGCACATATTGCCGGCGCCAGTCAGCAAATCGCACAAGCAGCGCATAGTCAGGCCGATGCCACAACATCAATGGCTGCGGCGATGGAAGAGCTCACGGTGAGCATCAACCATATCTCCGATCATTCGCAATTAACTCAGTGCACATCGAAGCAGGCCACCGAGCTGGCCGATGCAGGTGTTAATCAGGTATCGGCGGCTTCTCGGGCAATGGAACAAATCGCACACACCGTCACCGGCGCCACTACACAGATTCGTCAGCTGGATAGCAAAGCCAGAGAAATCTCCGGGATTGCGGCGGTGATCAAAGATATCGCCGGACAAACCAATCTCTTAGCACTCAATGCCGCCATTGAGGCTGCACGTGCTGGTGAGCAAGGCCGTGGATTTGCCGTGGTCGCCGATGAAGTGCGAAAACTCGCCGAGCGTACGGCTCACGCCACCGTTGATATTGAACAGATGTTGGCTAGTGTGCAGAGCGAAACTGTCTCAATCGTCAACGTGATGGAAAACGCTTTACCGCAAGTTGTGCAAGGGGTACAGCTCAGTAGCCTAGCAACCAAATCGCTAGAGCAGATCTATGCAGGGGCAAGCGGCACCTTAATTCATCTAAATGAAGTAGCCAATGCAACACGCGAGCAAGGCGTGGCAAGCAATAATATCGCGGCAAGGATTGAGGATATCTCGCAAATGGTCGAAGAAACCACGGCCTCGATCAGCCATACCGCCAACAATGCGGCCCAGGTGGATGAAATTGCGAAAGGATTGAAAGCCAAACTGAGCTGCTTCAAGGTTTAGCCGCTCGACGCATCTGGCTGAAGCCTGTAGACCTCGGTGCGCAGCAGAAGCTGTTGAACTAGGCTGCTGCGGACTTTGCATCACTTGCTAGGGCTTAGGAACATCTGTTTAGCCGTGAGGCTGACCGTGCTTAAATGAGCCCAGCAGCAAATCACATCTACTTTATTGTTTGAGTGTGGTGCTGGGTTGCAGAAAAGCATTGATGGCTTGGACATCCACTTCAGACAATTGCGCCGTCATGGCCTTGAGCTTGAGCCAGGCGAGCAAGGTGTCTGTACTGATGCGTATCAGCTCGCTCTGCGTATTAAAGACTTGGGTTTGAGCGTTGAGCACATCAAGATTAAAGCGCACACCAATGGCAAACGCATCGCGAGTTGTCTGTTCGGCATCACGTGCAGCGCGCAGGGCTAGGCGCAAACTAGCAATTTGTCGCACCCCCTGCGTGAGCTGCCAATAGGCCTGACGGATTTCTAACTCTACACTGCGGCGGGTGTTTTCTAGCGCATGGGTTGCCGCACGCGCGTTGGCTGCCGCTTCGGTGGTTTTGGCAGCCACTTCACCGCCTTGATACAGCGGCACCGACACTTGAATACCGATGCGTTGATTATCAGTCCACTCGCGGAGGCCGCTACTGAGGTCAGAATTACGGCCTGCCGTCGCGATCAGATCCACCGTGGGATAATGTTGCGCCTGTTGCCGCTGAATTTCCCACTCGGCGATCTGCTGATTGAGTTGATCGATTTGTAATTGAAAATTAGCCTGCCCCGCTGCCAGCCATTGCTCCAAGCCCGGCAACTTATCCAGTGGCCATTCAAACCCGGGCCGAATGCCATACAACTGCGGTTCGAATTGCCCGGTGATGTTGGCTAATTTGCGCTGTTTAAGCTGTAGCTCATTTTCGCTACTAATTTGCTGTGTTTGCGCTAACTGCGAGCGGGTTTCGGCATCGAACATATCGGTTTTCACGCCAGTGCCGATGCGAAAAGCTTCCCGCGTGGTGTTGAGTTGCCCATTCACAGCTTGCAGATAGGCTTGGGCTGCGGCTAGCCGCTCTTGGGCCTGTAGTTGCTCAAAATAGGCCTGCGCGGTACGCAAGATCAAATCTTGCCGTGCTGCAGCCAGCGTGAGATCACCCTGATTGGCTTGTAATTCACTTTGCGCAAGTGCAGTCCAATTGCCGACGTGTACAAGGGGCTGGGTTAGATTGAGTGCATATGAATAGCTGCCAAAATGCCGGTCTCGCTCAAAACTACCTTGCTGTTCAATCTTTTGCTGATTGGCAAACGCCCCGCCAGAGAGGCTGAGATTAGGGAGTAAACCCGCGCGAGCCTGAGCCGGTTTGGTTTGCGTCGCTTCTTGGCGTGCCTGTGCTTGCGCAAGCACAGGGTCATTGCGCAAGGCCAGCTGATAGGCTGCATTTAGATCCAGCGCCGTGGCATAGGACGGATAGCCACTCAATACCAGCAACAGCATGCCTAAAGTGGCTCTGCGCATGATTTACACTCCGTGGTGCTGCGGGTCATCCGGCAGCGGTAAGTATTGATGATCATCACTGGGCACCAGCAACGTTGCATGGTCTTCAGATAATGGGGTCATAAGCTGGTCATCCGCGCTGAGCGGTATGGCTGCGGCATGCTCGTGTTGCATGTCTATCGGCTCGACTGGATTGATGGCTACAGTATGGATATCAACCCCGGCATGCTGCAAATATTCGCCCACGCCTTGTGGTATTGCCTCGATATTGGCTGGTGGTGTGTTGTGATCGGCACTGGCTAGCTGCAGATAAACATCTACGCCAGCGTGAACATCGACTGCCGATGTATCCGTATCGGGCGTGTCTTGGGCAAATGCGGCATAGGCATCGGGCGCAGGTGCTGGAGCAGGCGCTGGCGCCGGTGTGGGTAATTGCAACTGACCAAAGG
The DNA here is from genome assembly GCF_000429785.1 of Chitinibacter tainanensis DSM 15459. Lineage (GTDB taxonomy): Bacteria > Pseudomonadota > Gammaproteobacteria > Burkholderiales > Chitinibacteraceae > Chitinibacter > Chitinibacter tainanensis. Next base: position 7,176 of record NZ_AUCN01000018.1, on the reverse strand, counting down.
TCCATTGATCGGCCCAGCCGTTCGAGCCAGAACCATCTGAATTATGGATACTGATCGCGTGTGGATCACCGGCATTGTGTAACCACATGCCGGTAGTGGCTAGCCCGCTGTCTTGGTGCACCACAATGGCGTAGCCTTGCTTGTGCCAGCTCATCACATCGTTCATCGACATGGTGGCGGCGTAATCAACCCCAATCGGATCAAAGCTGTGCACGACATGCCCAGCTTGATCAAGCACTTGCACATGCGAGCCCATAATACTTAATTCCAGATTCGCAAACGGTGCGTTATCGCCATGATCTAGCGCAGCGGCCAGTTCACGATACTGATAACCCGCGCCGTGCACCGAAGCAACGATGCCGCTGTAAACATCGCCACCGGCAAATGCAGACTGACTTGGCGTTTGCTGTGGGGTACTGACTTGCGGGCTTTGCCCGGCCTGACCGGTAATCGCGATCTCGATGCTATGCGCCGTACCATCCAGCCCATGCACGCTGAGTTGCTCAGTGAGTTGCTGCTGGTTCGTCAGCTGCTGCACCTGCGTGTTGCTGGCATCCAGCATATAGCTCCATTGCCCATGCGCGTCGATGGCCAACTGCCCGTAGCTGCCGCCCAACTGCTCGGCCTTAAATCCGGCCTGGCCGCTATCAGCGTCGCTAATTTGTAACTGCCCTACCGCGCTAATCGCGCCGCCAGCTTGCAATTGCCCGTGATCGATACCGGTGATCTGGGCTGCATCGTTTTGCCCCGTCAGGTGGATAGTTAGGTTCTGGGTGCTATGCAAGCCATCCCTGTCAGTGACAGTCACCGGAATCACCACATCCTGCGTCTGCCCTGCTGCCAGATGCTGATAGGCCGCATCGCCAGGGTTAAACGTGTATTGGCCGTTAGCCTGCAGACTAAAACCGGCCACGCTCGCCGTGGTGGCAAAGCTGAGTATGTCGCCAGCATCGGGGTCCGTCGCTTGCATCTGGCCATTAAATAGCGGGGCATCCTCCATCATTGCCTGGGCCTGAGCTGACAGGACCGGCGCATCGTTCGCCGGCGTTATGGATAATTGCATGCTGGCATTTACTGGCCGAGCGCCACCGCTGATTTGCAGGGTAATGGGCACCGACTCGGCTGAGACATTGGCCGCCGGAGTGAAAGTCCAGCTGCTATCAGCATTGTGGCTAAAGTGCCCGAAAGCAGGGTCCACCTGAACATCAGCCAGCGCATAACTGTCGCCTGCTGGCAACTGCAGCCCGGACAAGGCCAGCAACCGGGCAGCGCTAAAGGTTTGCGCGGTATCCTCCTGCACGCTTAGGCGCTCGAAACCTAAGCGCAGCACCTGCTCACCAGCAGCGGCGCTGGCATGGCCGGCGGCATCCACCGCATGTGCACTGAGTTGAATCTGCAGAGAGCCCGTGTAATCCTGTGGCGCTCGCACGGCCAGGGCTTGTAGATCCCAGCCCTGAGTGTTGATCACTTGTCCGGCTGTAGCCACCGTGGCGCTGTGCACGCCATCGGTAAGGATAAAACCCACCGGCAAACCCTTCACATCCAAACTCAATTGCTCACCAGGCTGCGGATCGGCCAACTGGTAGTTGCGATCCACATGCAACTGCAGGTCCTGATTCACCATACTGAGCCGCTGGCTGACCAGTTCCAGGTTATCAAGAATGACACGGTGGTTGCCATCAGCAGCCTGGGTGCGCAGCTCCAGACGCGAATCGGTGCCAGTGGCAATCAGATCATAACTGTGGTGGCTCAGCCCCCAGCTCTTGTCAGGTGCGGTGATGGTGTCGATGACCTTACCGTCCCACAGCACCTCGACGGTGGCGCCGGCATAGTTATTGCGCCCGCCCAAATCGAAAGCAAAGTGCAGGCTCTCGCCGGGCGCGGTGCTGACGACGCGGTACAAATTATCCGGATGCCCGGCAGTTGCCACCAGCTCAACAATCTGGTTGCTGCTGCCGCTAGCGCCGCCATAGAGGCGCTCCGCGCCCAGCTCCACGCCGCCGCTGCGGTCGCTTTGCCAGTCCCAGCGACCCGGGTTCACAAACTCGTAACCGGCAGCAGCCACAGCTTGGCTTTCGAAATTAGTATGCACATCGGCCATGCCGATCACCGCCACCGCGCCACCGCCGAACAGGTGCACATTGAGCTGATGGGCCGTGCCGTCCGCACTGTGAACCGTGACGCTGTCCACGAGCTGCTGGCCAGCGGACAGCCCCTGCAGCGAGGACTGGTGGCCATCGGCCTGGTAGTGCCAGCTACCCTGCTCGTCGATAGAGAAATGCCCGTAGCGCCCTTGCAGATGGCCCTCGGCCTTGAAGTGTGCCTGGCCACCATCGGCATCTAGCACCGTCAAATGCCCCTGAGTCTGCAAGTGCGCATTGCCATCGGCCAGCACGCTGCCACTGTCTGCGCCGCCAAGCTGGGCGGCCGTGTTGGCCTGCGAACTACCGCCAGCAACAGGAAGGCCGCAAATCGGCAGACTGCCCATCGGGCTGTCTGCCGGTTTGTAGCGATAGGCGCCCTGGAAGTTCAGCTGCATCTCGTTATCGCCGTCGTGGAAGTAGTAGCTGGCGCTGCCACCCACCTGGCCCTGCAACACCAGCATGGCCCCTGGGTGCGCCTTGAGCTGATTGGCCAGCTCATTCATGGGCACGTAGTAACCCCAGAAGTTGTTGTAGCGGTCAAAGGTATGCAGCACATGGCCGCTGGCATCGACCAGGGTGGGCTTGCCGTTGAACACATTCATGACCACGTTGGTCAAGCCCGCAGAATCGCCGGCCGCAACACGATCGGCAATAACGTGGTAGCCGCGCGTATCGCCGCCGCTCTGAGCCCGGAGGTTGCGGGCTATCTCGGGCCAGAGGTCGGGCTTCTCGTCCGCACCGTGAACCGTGATGTTGATGCTGTGTGCCGTGCCATCCACGCTCTTGATGACGAAGGTCTCCAGCCCGGACTGGCCTTTGTTCAGCGCATTCAGCGCGGCGCTGTTGTTGTTGGCGGTGTAGGTCCACTGACCATCGGCTTCCAGCGACAGCTGCCCGTACTGGCCCGCCACCTGGTGCACCGCGCTGAAGGCGGATTGCCCGGCATTGGGATCCTGAATGCTGAGTTTGCCATGGGTCTGGATCATGCCGGCGCCGGTGACATGGGCATCCTCGGTGACGCTGCCGGTATCGACCCCGGCAATGAGCGCGTTTTCCGCCGTGCCGAAGATACTCAGATTAATGGTGTGCTCGGTACCGTCTACACTGCGCACGGTGACGGTTTCGCTGAGCTCCGCTGGTAGCGGAGCGATATGCCAGCTCAGCGCCAGGTGCTGGGCGCTGTTCGCCGGGTTGGCCAGATCCGTGGCCGCACTCTGCGGTAGCGCATGCAGATCGGCCGCATCGCCACGGTCATGCACGAACACCTGCACATCGCTCTGCATGCCCTGCAGATGCAGCTCATAGCCCTTGCCCTGGTGCAGCCAACTGAGCAATTCGTCCACACCGATGGTCGAACGGCCATTGGCATCCATCGCATAGACCACCGGCTGGGTACCGGCCGGGCCGCTGAGCACGATGGCCGCGCCCTGGATGCTCAGGTCCAGCACGCCAGCCACGGCACCGGGCTGCCCCTGTGACAGCGCCTGGGCCACGGCCTTGAACCCAGCCTCCTGGGATTGCGCCAGGGTCTGCGCCAGCGCCTGAGACACATCGGCCGTCTCGCCGGGCGTGCCACCGGGCTGCAGCGCCTGGATATCAGCGCGACTGTTGTCCACCGTATAGGTCCAGTGGCCGTCCGCCGCCAGGCTGAAATGGCCGTACTGGGTGGCGATATCGTTCTGCGCCACGAAGGCGGCCTGGCCAGCGTCGGCATCCGTCACCGTCAGTTGGCCCTTGGCCACAATGGTGCCGGCCGACGTGACGTGATGGTCCTCGACCACCGTGCCGCTGTCGGTGCCGGCAATCACCGCGCCGTCGTTCTGGCCGTGGATGGTGACGTTCACCTCATGCGCGGTGCCGTCCGCGCTGTGCACGGTGATGGTATCAACCAAGGTCTGGCCATCGGTGAGCTGCTGCACCTCGGTACGGCTGTTATCGAGCTGGTAGACCCAGTCGCCGTTGGCATCAATGCTGAAGCGGCCGTAATGGGTGGCGGTGCCAGTCTGCGGCTGCATGCTGGACTGACCGGCGTCGGCGTCCTTGACCTCGATAAAGCCGGTGACCAGCAGGCCGCTATCCTCCACCACATGGCCGCCGTCGAAGAGTTCGGGCGCCATCGCAGGCGGCATGGCCACCGCCCCCTGTACCGCCGCGCCGCCACTGGCGGCGGCCACCTCATGCATCACCGGATAGAGCGCCGAAGCCCTCTCCTCTGGATGCAGCAGCAGGCTGGTGTAGGGGTAGTGCCCGGACAAGCCACCAGGGTTGTTGGTGTTGTGAGCCGAGACCAGCACCGCTGAGGCCGTATTGTCGGTGAACACCACCTGGTAGCCCGGGCCTTTGGCGTGCCAGTTGATGATGTCCATGATCGGCACATCCGTGCGCCCCGCGTAAGTGAGGTACTGTTTATCCACGTGACCGTCCGGGCCAATCAGAGCCACACCGGCACCGTTGATGCGCACCTGAGCCCGGTCAAAGGGAGCCGGGTCCCGGCCAGTCAGGATCATGTCCGACAGGTACTGGTAGTACGGATCGGCGTTCGACAAGGCGTGGCCGATCATCTCGAACATATCGTCCGAGCGCACCGGGCCGGCATGGGGCACGAAGACAGGCGCATCGTCCACGCCCTGGATGGTGATTTCGATGTCGTGCGCGGTGCCGTCTGCACTGTGCACGGTGAAGCGGTCGGTCAGATGCTCGCCATTCTTGAGTTTCTGGATCGCCTCCAGCGCGTTGTCCGCCGTGTAGAGCCAATTCCCCTGTTGGTCGATGGTGTAGCGGCCATAGGCGGTGGCCACGGCATTTTCCGGCTGGAACTTGGCTTGGCCATCATCCGGATCATGAATGGTCAGCGCTCCCTGAAACTCCAGCCTACCCGCCGCATTGACCTGGAAGTCCTCCATCACCGCGCCGTAATCGCGGCCGGCGATCACCGCACCGTCATTGGTGCCGCCAAGGATGATGGTCAGATTGGCACTGCTGGTGGCCCCGGCGCTGTCGGTGACCGTCACCGGAATAACCAGGTGTTCGGTGTGTCCTGCGGCGATATGCTGGTAGCTGGGATGGCGCGGGTCGAAGCTGTAGCTGCCGTCGGCATTCAGCGTCAGACCATCGACAGGGTGCGCCAGGCTGTAGCTGAGGGTGTCGCTGGTATCCACATCGCTGGCATGCAGCTGGCCGTGGAACACAGGGTCGCCGTCATGGGTAACTGCCGTCGCCGCCGCCAGCACCGGCGCGTCATTGACCGGGGTGATGCTCAGTTGCAGCGCAGCACTAACCGGCTGGCTACCACCGCTGACGGTCACGGTGAACGGCACCTGGTCGGCATTGACATTGGCCGCCGGTGTGAAGGTCCAGCTGCCGTCGGCGTTGTGGCTGAAGTGGCCGTAAGTCGGATCGACCTGCACATCGCTGAGGCTCAGGTTCTCGCCTGTGACCGGCATAACGCCAGACAGTGCCAGCAGCTTGGCTTCGCTGAAGGTCTGCGGCGTATCCTCAGGCACGACCAAGCGCTCGAACGACAGGCGCAAAGACTGCTCAACCGGCGTGGACCACTGCTGGCTGGCGGTTTCCTGGGCGTAGGCCAACACGCGCAGCGTCAGGTCACCAGCAAAGCCTTGCGGTGGGCGCACCGCCAAAACATCCTGATTCCAACCGGCCGTCTCGACCAGCTGACCGGCCGTGCTGATGGTAACGCTGTGTACCCCGTCGGTCAGAGTGAAGCCCAGCGGCAGGCCGCCCACCACAAAGGCCAGCACCTCGCTGCCGTCGGTATCCGTCAGGTGGGCCATTTCGGGCAGCCCAAGACGTAGTTCGTGGTCGACCAAGGCGCTTAGCGGTGCTGGCCCCACAGCCAGATTGTCTAAGATTGCGCATGCATTACTTGCGCCAGTGGCCCGTAGCTCCAGCCGGGAAATGCCGCCACTGGCCAGGAGATCGTAGCTGTGGTGTTCCAGATGGAAGACCCCGTTGGAAGGCGTCAGGGTATCGATCACCTTGCCCTCCCACACCAACTCCAAGGCTGCGGACGCCATGCCGGGACGCCCAGCCAGATCAAAGTCAAACTGCAGGCGCTGTCCGGCCGTGGTCGTGATGTCGCGGTACAGCACACCCGATGAGCCGGCCATCAGCTGAACCACCTGGTTGTTGGGATCCAGCCCCTGGTACATGGTATCAAGCCCCAGCTCTACTCCCGCGGCTTGTCCGGCCTGCCAGCCCTCGCTGACGGGGTCAATCATGGATCGGCCAAGGCCACCCACGCGGATACTCTGGAAATCGGCGGTCTGTGTCGCGCCGGTCTGGAAGATCGGCGTATCGGCCACCGGCGTGATGTCCAGCTGGCCGAAGGCCGTCTGGGTTAAGCCGCCGCTACTCACATCGAAGCGCAGCTCTACATCCTGACCGCTGAAGTTGGCAGCCGGGGTGAAGGTGTAGCCATGCGCGGCATCGCCACTGAACGTGCCATGTGCTGAACTCAGTGAGCCAGCAACGATGTGCAGACTGCTGCCGTCGCCGCCATCGCTAGCTCCAACGGCTTGCAGCAGTTCCGCCTCGGTAAAGAGGCGTGGCGTGTCCTCCGCCAAAGTGCCCAGATCCGCAGCCGTCGCGGCCGTGCCGGCCATCACCTGCGGGCCATCGGCGGTGCCGGTGACGGTGATGGTGAGGTTTTGCGTGCTGGTCGCACCCGCACTATCGGTCACCGTGATCGGGATGATCACATCCTGCGTCTGCCCGGCAGCCAGATGCTGATAACTGGCGTGGCTTGGATCGAAGTTGTAGCTGCCATCGGCATTCAGCGTGAAACCATCAACCGCGTTGGCGAGACTGAAGGTTTGCGTATCGCCGGTATCGACATCGGTCGCGACCATCTGGCCGGTGAGCTGCGCACCGTCTTCGGTCACGGCTTGCGTTTGTGCTTGCAGCACCGGCGCGTCGTTGCTGCCGGTGATCGTAACGGTAATGGTGTGGCTGGTGCCATCGGCACTGCTGACGGTGATGCTATCTGTGAGCGTGGCAGCCGCTTTGAGTTGCT
>NZ_AUCN01000017.1 GCF_000429785.1 Chitinibacter tainanensis DSM 15459 | reverse complement strand
GAGCAAACCATCCTCAAAAACCCCGAAGTACGCATGAAATGGCTGAGCTACAAAGCCGCGGGCGAAGAGCAAAATGCTGCCAAGGGTAATTACTATCCGCGCGTCGATCTGAATGGCTATTACGGCGTCGAAAACAAAGATTATCCGAAGAGCAAAACCGGCAGTTTCACGCACCCTGGCGTGAATCTGGAATTGCGCCAGATGCTGTTTGATGGCTTTGCCACCCAAACCGAAGTGCGCCGCCTCGGCTATGGCAAACTGACTCGCTATTACGAATTGCTGGCCGCCAGCGATCAAGCTGCGCTGGAAACCACCCAGGCGTATCTGGATGTCTTGCGCTACCGCGAGCTGGTGAATCTGGCCCGCGACAATTACGCCATTCACAAAGAAACCTACGATCAGATCGCCGAGCGCGTGAATGCCGGCGTGGGCCGCCGCGTGGATCTGGAAACTGCCACCGGCCGTTTGGCGCTGGCCGAATCCAATTGGCTGACCCAATCTTCCAATCTGCATGATGTTTCCGCGCGCTACGAACGCCTGACCGGCATGGCCCCAAGCAATGACATGAGCAAACCAGCTGATCTGGCCTCGGTCTTGCCGCGCGATACCGCCAGCCTGCGCACTCAGTTGGCAACCAACCCGCAATTCAAAGCCGCGGTGTACAACATCCGCTCGGCCCGCGCCGACGCGCAAAACAAGAAGAGCGATTACTACCCGACCTTCGAGCTGCGCGCTAGCCAAGGCCTGGATAAAAACCGCGACAATCTGGATGGCAACTACCGCGACGGTAGCATTCAGCTGGTGATGAATTACAACCTGTTTCGCGGTGGCACCACCACGGCACGCGCGGCGCAATACGCCGAACTCTTGAACGTGGCCTATGAAGTGCGCGACAAAGTCTGCCGCGATATTCGCCAAACCACCCAGATCGCCTGGAACGACACCGCCAAGCTGAAAGAGCAGATCGGCTACTTGGATCAGCACGTGCTGGCCACCGAGAAATCGCGCGATGCCTTCCGCCGCCAGTTCGACATTGGCCAGCGCTCGCTCTTGGACGTGCTGGATACCGAAAACGAATTGTTTGAAGCCCGCATCGCCTTGGTAAATGGCGAGTTTGACTACCAGCTGGCGCAAGCGCGCGTACTGGCGCAAACCCACCAGCTGCTGGGCGCGCTGCAACTGGCCCCGCTGGAAAACACCGCCCCGGCGGATGATCTGGGCGACAGCATCAGCGATGATGAAAAAATCGCCTGCGGCGGCAATCTGATCGACAGCGTGAAACTCGACCGCGACGCCGCACTGGCCGGTCGTCCACCGCGCCCAGCCATGCCTGCCCCGGCCCCAGCCCCGGAAGCCAAACCGGCGGACAGCAGCACCTGCGAAAAAGCCGTCACCGATCTGGTCAGCAACTGGTCGGCCGCGTGGTCGGGCAAACAGCTGGACACCTATCTGGGCTTCTACGCACAAAGCTTCGAAGCCAGTGGCGGCCGCAGCCGCGCCGATTGGGCCGCCAAACGCCGCGTGCGCGTGACCAAAGAAGGCCCGATCACGCTGAAACTGGAACAGCCAAGCTGCAAAGTGGTGAGCAAAGAGCGCAGCGAAGTGACCTTCACCCAGCAATACCACTCGCAAGACTACAGCGACACCGTGCAAAAGACGCTGGAGCTGGTGCAGGAAGGTGGCAAATGGAAGATCCAGCGCGAGCGCGTGACCAGCGGTCGTACTGAGTAATACTACCCCCACCTATTGGGCTGCAGGCATTAGCAATAATGCCTTGCAGCACAATACCCGCTTAGATTGGAATACGCATGAGTCAGTTGATTTATCTGCTCAGCCAAGATGCCAGCCTGCTTAAGCACTGGCAGCAAGCGTGGGGGGAGCGTTGTCAGCCCGTCGCTTATCCACTGCCGGATTTGGCTCCGGACAGCATCGTGGTACTGGATACCCAGCACCCGGCATGTCAGATTGTTGAAAAATGGCGGACCGCTTTACAGCGCTACGCCAGCATTGCCACCAGTACCGTACCCAGCGATGAGCAAGGTCACCAGTGGCTGAGCATGGGGGCACGCGGCTACTGCCACGCGCTCGCACCGAATGAATTATTGCAGCAAGTTATGGCCGTGGTTAGTGCTGGCGAAATCTGGGCCGGGCGTAGCCTGGTGCAGCGGATTCTGGCCGCGATCAACCATTTACCCGCGCAACAGGCACCCGATTTATCGGCCCTGAGCGAGCGGGAACTGGAAACCGCCCGCTACGCCGCCAAAGGCTATGCCAATAAGGAAATCGCCCGTTTTTTGAATATTTCCGAGCGCACGGTCAAGGCGCACTTGACCAGCTGCTACGAAAAACTGGGCATTGCCGATCGGGTGCAGCTCACCTTGCGCTTAAATGGCCTGAACTAAACCCCGCCTTAAGCTTGGGCTGGCACGAAGTAACGCAGGCGATGGCCATCGGCATCGGCCAGCACCAGCGTCGTGCCAAAGTCCATTTCAGTAATCGGCAGGATTAGCGTCCAACCCGCCGCAACGCCGGCGGTTTGGGCGGCTTCCAGCGCCGCCATGTCGGCCACCGTGCTGCACAATTCACCCCGCGCGCCCTGCCCCTCTGCCACCGGCAAGACCCCTGGCTGCTGCCACAAACCCAATTTGCGCCCAGACGGCAGCACAAACAACGCAAACGTCGGGCTCAGCTCGACAGGCGCTTGCCCCAGTAAGCGCTGATACGCGGCGGCACTGGCTTGTGGGTCTTGGACATACAGCAATACATAGCTAGGGTCAAAAGCAGTCATGGTCATTCTCCGTGGGTTGGTCAGTGGATCGGCCACTGTGGCCTGTCCGTACCCCCACTATGCGCCATGCCAGTGTCAGAAAATGTCAGCAGTCGCCACGCTACGGGCAATGCCTTCCTGCGCGCGCCAAGCCTGCAGTAACTGCGCCCGCGAACCGGCATAACGCGCCCCCGATGGCTCGCAGTGGCTAATGCGGTCGGTGCGAAAATGGCGGAAACCCTGACGCAATTCGCACCAGGCCACGAGCACCCGCACTTGCTCAAAGTAGCCAATCGCCAACGGCCAGATGGCGCGGCGCGACGGAATCTGCTGCAGATCGAGGTAATGAATCTGCAGCACCTGCTGGCGGCGGATCGCCTGGCGCAATTGCGCCAGCAAGGCATTACTCTCGGGCGCCAAGGGTACAGGCCCCACCAGCTGCACCGCTTGCCCCGGCTGCGGGCGGCGCTCCGGGGGTAGCACCGCACTGATTTTGGCCAAGGCCTGCCGCGCGGCGCTTTGCAAGGCCGGATCGGTGCGCTCAGCCACCCAGTTCAAGCCCAGCAACACAGCATCCAGCTCATCTTGATCAAACATCAGCGGCGGCAAAACAAAACCGGGCTTGAGCACATAGCCCAGCCCGGCCTCGCCGCTAATTTCCGCGCCCTGCGCCTGCAGGGTGGCAATATCGCGGTACAGCGTGCGCAAACTGATACCCAGCTCCGCCGCCAACGCCTGCCCGCTCACCGGAAATCGATGCTGGCGTAAGAGCTGCAGCAAATCCAGCAAGCGGGCCGCGCGGGCCATCAGGCTGCCTCTAGCAATAATTGGGCTAGAAGCTCTAAGGCACGGTATACCGTGGCCGCCCTGATCTGTGAACGATTGCCGGCAAATACCTGCCGTTCGGTCACAATACCAGCCGGGGTCGCCCAAGCCAGCCACACCGTGCCGACTGGTTTTTCTGGCGTACCGCCACTGGGCCCGGCGATGCCGGATACCGCAATCGCCCAGCGCGCGCTGGCATGGCTGGCCGCGCCTTGCGCCATCGCCGCTACTACCGGCTCGCTCACCGCGCCCAACCCGTCAATAAACGCCGGTGGCACATCCAGCATCTCAGCCTTGGCGTGGTTGGCATAAGTGATATAGCCGCGCTCAAACCAAGCGCTGGAGCCGGCAATCTCGGTAATCGCCGCCGCAATCAAACCACCGGTGCACGATTCAGCGGTTGCCAGCGTTTCACCCCGCGCGAGCAAGAGCTGGCCAATTTCGGTAGCCAGCGCATCGACTTCGCGGGCAAACGGTGCAGGAAAATCAGTCATCGCCGCTCCTCGGCCGAATACTTACGCATCATCTTCTTCGGTTTGCAGCAGCGTCACATCCACGCCCTGCCCCGGCAGCTTGATGAAATGCTCACGGTAAAATTTCATCTCGTCGATGGATTCCTGAATATCCGCCAAGGCGGTGTGCGCGCCACGCTTTTTGAATTGCTTAGCCACTTGTGGAGCCCAGCGTTTGCACAGCTCTTTCACGGTGGAAACATCCAGATTGCGATAGTGGAACCAGCTTTCCAGTTGCGGCATGTATTTCACTAGGAAGCGGCGATCCTGATGCACCGAGTTGCCGCACAAAGGTGAAGCGCCTTTAGGGCAATATTGCGCCAGAAACTCGAGCATTTGTGCTTCAACCGCGGCTTCATCCAGCGTTGACGCTTGCACGCGGGCGGTAAGACCGGAATTGCCGTGCGTTTTCGAGCACCATTCGTCCATCGCATCGAGCACGCTGGCAGGCTGATGCACCACCAGTACCGGGCCTTCGGCCACGATGTTCAGATGGCTGTCGGTGATGATCAGCGCGATTTCCAGTACGCGGTCGGTTTCAGGCTCCAGGCCCGTCATTTCCATATCAACCCACGCCAAGTAGTTCTGGTCTTGTGGCATACTTACTCGCTTGAATTTAATCCAAACCGCTATTTTAGCCGCAAACCGTACCGCTGGGCGCACGCCCGCTACGGCCGGCTTGCCCCACCGATGACTGCCAGCCAATTTTCTATTCTGTTTGTGTTTGCCCTTGTCGCCAGTGTTGCTCTGCAACTGTGGCTGGGCATGCGCCATATCAACCATGTTTTGCGCCATCGCCAGACGGTGCCGGCGGAATTTGCCGCGCAAATCAGCCTCGAATCGCATGGCCGAGCGGCCGCCTATACCGTGGCCAAAACCCGCTTTGGGCTGTTTGTGAGTATTTTTGATGCCATGGTGTTGGCCGCCTTCACCCTCGGCGGCGGTATCGAGTGGTTTAGCCAGCTGAGCCAGAGCTGGTTTAGCCATGAAATCGCCCAAGGGTTGGCCCTAATCAGCTTATTGGCCATCGCCAATTCGCTGCTGAGCCTGCCGTTTGCGTGGATTTCCACCTTTGTGATCGAAGCGCGCTTTGGCTTTAACCAGATGAGCCCCAAGCTCTTTATCGCCGACACCCTCAAATCCACCGCACTGGCGGCGCTGATTGGCCTGCCGCTGGTCGCTGCGGTGCTGTGGCTGATGGGCCGCATGGGCGAGCAATGGTGGCTGTATGTCTGGGCGACGTGGCTGGGTTTTTCGCTGCTATTGATGTGGCTATTTCCGACCTATATTGCCCCGCTGTTCAATCGCTTTGAGCCGCTGGCCGATGGCGAAATGAAAACGCGGATTGAAGCCTTGCTGGCGCGCTGCGGTTTTCGAAGCAATGGCCTATTTGTGATGGATGGCAGCAAACGCTCCAGCCATGGCAATGCCTACTTTACCGGCCTGGGCAAAGCCAAGCGCATTGTGTTTTTCGATACCCTGCTCAACCATCTGGCTCCGCAAGAAGTGGAAGCCGTGCTCGCGCATGAGCTGGGGCATTTCAAACACCGCCATATTGCCAAACGCCTGATCTGGACTTTTGCCCTGATGCTGGGCCTATTGTGGTTATTGGGCCAGCTCAAAACCGAGCTGTGGTTTTATCAGGGCTTGGGCGTGCAAAGCGCTTCAACGGCCAGCGCTTTATTGCTGTTTTTCCTGGTTTTGCCAGTGTTTACCTTTATCTTTTCGCCGCTGGGCTCACTGATGTCGCGCCGGCATGAATATGAAGCCGATGCCTACGCCGCCAGCCAGACTGCGGCCAGTGATTTGGTGGCGGCCTTGGTGAAGCTATACCGCGATAATGCCGCCACGCTCACGCCTGATCCGCTGCACAGCATGTTTTATGACAGTCACCCGCCGGCCAGCTTGCGAATTGCTGCCTTGCAACGCTTAGCCCAAGGATGAGATAGCGCTGGCGAGGGTAAAAAACCGTGCTAGAAAGACACTGTTTACCCCCGCCAAATAAGGAGCGCACCATGGCATTGGCTGACGAACACTGCGCCGCAAAAGCAGACAAACTCGACGAAGTCGCCGCCGAAATGTTGTGCACCGAGGTGCACGACTGGATTATCAATAATGGCTCGCTGGAAAAAATATTCCGCTTTCGCAATTTCCACGAGACCATGGCCTTTGCCAACGCGGTGGCTTATCTTGCGCACCAGCAAGATCACCATCCGGCCATGGAGTTAACCTTTTCGCGCTGCAAGCTGAGCTGGAATACCCACTCGGCCGGCGGCCTTTCACGTAATGATTTTATTTGTGCCGCGCGGGTGGATTTACTTAAGCCCTAGCGACTTCAGGACCTCATGACCGACACCACCGCCCGCATCGTTACCAGTTACGGCAAAGTTTATATTGTGGAATTAGCCGATGGCCAACGCCTATCGGCCTCCACCCGCGGCAAAAAAACCGATTATGCCTGCGGCGATCGGGTAGCCATCACCGTACTGAATCAAGAGCAAGCGGTGATCAATAAGGCGCTAGAGCGGCAAACCCTGCTCTATCGCTCTGATCAGTGGAAAAGCAAACTCATCGCGGCCAATGTCACGCAAATCATCATCGTGGTGGCGCCAGTGCCCAGCTTTTCGGATGAACTCATTGGCCGGGCGCTTTTGGCCGCCGCCGAAGCCGGCATCCGCCCGCTGATTTGCCTGAATAAATGTGACCTCCCCGAAAGCGAGCAAGCCCGCGCGCGGCTGGCCTACTATCAGCGCTATGAATATCCGGTCGTTGAAATCTCGGCCAAACAGGATTTAAGCCCCTTGCGGCCATGGCTAGCCGGCCAGGTGAGCGTACTGGTGGGGCAATCGGGCATGGGCAAATCCACCATCACCAATGCGCTGATTCCTGACGCGAATGCGCGGGTGAATGAGATTTCACAGGCGCTGGATTCCGGCAAACACACCACCACCCACGCGCAGCTATATAAGCTGGACGAAACCGCCGAGCTGATTGATTCGCCGGGTTTGCAATCATTTGGGCTCGCCCACGTGGCAGCTGAAGACTTGCCGCGCTTGATGGCCGATTTTGTGCCGTATATTGGCCAATGTCGCTTTGCCAATTGCCGCCACCGGCAAGAGCCCGGCTGCCAAGTCACCGCCGCCGTGGCCAGCGGCGACATCGCCCCCGGCCGACTGGAGCTTTTGCACCGGCTGCAGGATGAAATCTATCTGGCCAAAAACAATTACTGAGTCAGCGCACTCGCTGCGGTAAAAAGCGAACGATTAGTTCGCCTCAGATTGATGACGAACTTCACTCGCGCAGCGAGGCTCCCCTCAAGGAGGGGACGGGAGGGGTGGGAATAGAGCATGAAGGCTTCAGCCTGAAGCGAGCAACTAGCTCACCTTTCTATACCTGCCCCCAGTATTGGCCTGAACACGTTGATTACGCTTGGCTACCAAGCGATACACAGATAGGCGCCACCCCAGCTGCACCAGTACAAACGCCCCGAGCGCCAGCAACACCCCCAGCAGCGGCAGCCCAACCAATAAAGGCGCGCCCAGTGCCGCCAGCCAATCTGGCAATGCCAGCAGCCAATCCCACAGCCCCAGTTGCCACAGCGACGGCATTTGCGCCATAGTGGCAACGCCATCCTGGCCCGTCACCCAACTACCCAAGGTGAAGGCCAGCCAATACAAAGGGCCAATAGTCAGGGGATTAGTGTAAAAAGTGCCCAGCACCGCCACCGGTAAATTCACCCGCCACCACCAGGCCAGCAGCGAGGCGGTGATAATCTGCAAAGGCCCGGGTATCAGCCCGCCCAGCATGCCGGCCGCCAAACCACCCGCCACCGAGCGTCGATTCAAATGCCAGTAATTAGGGTGCTCAAACCAGTGCGCAAAGCGCCGTAGCACCCGGTTTTCTTGCAACTGGGCTTGATCTGGCAAATATCGACGCAATAGTTTTCTGGGCATGACAGGTTTCAGTTCATAATTTCGCTATCACAGACCCACTATTTTCGGCAAAATTCAGTGTGCTGGCAGTTTTTTCTGCCAATCGGAGCTCACCGGCGCCTGCCGGCACCCGCTTGTGCCCGTTTTGCTGGCCGCCCGACTGTTAGAGGCTACGTTTTTCATGGTTGCAGTTACCCGCCCCCTTGCCCAATCGATTGCTGAAGCGGCCGACCCGGATCGCTGGCTGGCCGCGCTGGCCGAGCGCTATGCCCCGGCCGAGCTCACGCGCCTGCGCGAAGCGCTGGACTGGATTGCCGAGGTGTATGGTAATGCACTCAATACCGATACCGACGAGCCGCTGTTTTTACACGCGGTGGCCAGTGCCTCCATCGTGGCCGATTTGCGCATGGATGCCAACGCCGTCATTGCCAGCCTGCTGTTTTGCATCCCCGACAAACTGGATAAATCTGCCGAGGCGATTGAAAAACGCTTTGGTCCAGTGGTGAGCAAGCTGGTGGATGGCGTGAGCAAAGTGCGCAAGCTGCGCGCGCTGGCCAAACCCGCCAGTGGCAAAGCCGATGACTACGCCCAGCAGGTTGAAGCGCAGCGCAAAATGCTGCTGGCGATGGTGGAAGACATTCGCGCAGTGCTGATCAAATTGGCTTGGCGCACCCAAACCATGCACAGCATCGCCAAATTGCCCGAAGAGCGCCGCCGCAAAATCGCGCAGGAAACACTGGATGTGTTTGCCCCGCTGGCCAACCGGCTGGGGGTCTGGCAAATCAAATGGGAGCTGGAAGACCTCGGTTTTCGCTTCCTGCATACCGACACCTACAAAAAAATCGCCAAGCTCCTGGACGAGCGGCGGGTCGATCGCGAGCATTTCATCACCGATGTGCTCGAAACGCTGCGGCGCGAGCTGGCCAAAGCCGGCGTCACCCACGTGGATTTGATGGGGCGACCCAAACACATCTACAGCATCTGGAAAAAGATGCAGAAGAAAAAGCTCGACTTTTCCGAGCTCTACGATATCCGCGCCGTGCGGGTGCTGGTCGATGATGTCAAAGATTGCTACACAGTGCTCGGGATTGTGCACAACCTGTGGCAGCCGATCCCGGGCGAATTTGACGACTATATCGCGCAGCCCAAAGGCAATTTCTATCGCAGCCTACACACGGCGGTGATTGGCCCGCAGGATAAAGCGGTGGAAGTGCAAATCCGCACTTTTGAGATGCACGATCATGCCGAACATGGCGTGGCGGCCCACTGGCGCTACAAAGAAGGCGGCCACGGTGATGCGCGCTATGAAGAAAAAATCGCCTGGCTGCGCCAGCTGCTGGATTGGCGCGAAGATGTCGCCGCCGATGATAAATTCACCGACGCCTTCAAAGCTGAGCTGTTTCAGGACACCATCTATGTGCTCACCCCCGCCGGGCGAGTAATTGCCCTGCCCAAGGGCAGCACGCCGGTGGATTTTGCCTATCACCTGCACACAGATCTGGGGCATCGCTGCCGTGGGGCCAAGATCAATGGCCAAATCGTGCCCTTGAATACCGCGCTGGAAAACGGTCAGCGCATCGAGATTCTAGCCACCAAAGAAGGCGGCCCTAGCCTTGATTGGCTGCACCAAGGGTATGTGAAAAGCCATCGGGCGGCGCAAAAAATCCGCCACTGGATTCGCCAGCAAAATCTCGATGTGGCGCTCGAAGCAGGCAAAAACCTGTATGACAAGGAAGCATCGCGCGCCGGCGCGAGCAATCTGAATCAGGATACCGTCGCCAGCCGCCTGCAGTGCAAAACCATTGATGAGGTGTATGTTGGCCTAGGCCAAGGTGAAATCAGCCTGCGTGAACTCAATCTGGCCTTTAGCGATGCACAGCGCCCCGCCGAACCACCGGTCGAAGAAACACCAGAAGACTTCGTGAAAGCGGCTCGCGCCAGCCAGCATGGCGAGGGGATCTTGATCGAGGGCATCGACAAACTGATGACCATGCTGGCCAAGTGCTGCAAGCCCGTGCCACCCGACCCGGTCATGGGTTATGTGACCAAGGGGCGCGGCATTTCGATTCACCGTTGCGATTGCTTAGCGCTGAAACGCCTCGCCGCCGATACACCAGAGCGACTCATTAAAGCCGAATGGGGTAATTTGCAGGGTAATGGCCATGTGTTTGCGGTGGATATTCAAGTGGAAGCCAATGAGCGCCCCAATTTATTGCGCGATCTCACCGATATTATGTCGCGCGAAAAAATCAATGTGAGCGCAGCGAATATGCAAGCCCGCGATGGCCGCTCACGGATCGCACTCACAATTGAAATCCGCGACAACGAACAATTACAAAAAATATTCGCCAGAATTCAGGAGGTGTCAGGCATCATTCGCTGCCAACGCCATTGATGCTATTAAAAATGCGACAGCAGAAGCACATAGAATTCAATTACTTGAAATAAAGGCGAAAGCCAAACCCTTGTTGGCTTTCCATCCCTAAACCGGCCCTTTAGAATTTGGCAATATTACCGATCTTGGTCTATTGCTAGATAACCACCTCGCAGTTCAAAAGGGCCTCACTATGTTTACTTCTCTGCGCGTCCGTCTGATCGCCTTCGTCGCCGTTCTGGTGCTCATCATCGCCTCCCTGCTCACGATGGGCGCATACATCAAGATGCGCAGCCAGATGCTGGAACAGGGCTTACGCAGTGAAGTGAGTGGCATTGCCACCGGCTACAACGTGATGCTACGCAACTGGATCGACGACAAAAAAATGATCGTCAGTTCTGTGGCTAAAGCCTTGGAAACTGCACCAGATCCGATTCCTACCCTGCTGCAAGCCGAGAAAAGCGCCAAATTTGATTCGGCCTACTTAGGCGTACACGACAAACAAATGATCACCACTCGTGATCTGGGCCTGCCTCCGGGCTACGACCCAACTGGACGTCCTTGGTATCAGCAGGCGCTTAAAGAAGACAAAACGGTGATGACCCCACCCTATATCGATGCGGGCACCAAAAAACTGATTTTGTCGTTTGCCGCCCCCGTCAAAAAGCAAGGCCAAGTTTATGGCGTGATCGGTACAGACATTATTCTGGATGACATCGTTAAAGACGTACTGAACATCAAATTGATCGGCGATGGCTACGCTCTGCTGGTAGATAAAAGCGGTGCTGTTTTGGTCGCTGCGGATCAAAGCAAAGTCACCAAACCCAGCACCGAAGTGAGCTCAGCCCTGACCGCCGATGCGCTGGCGGGTATTGCCAGCAGCGGGGATATGCTGCGTGCCGATGTCGCGGGTGCGGGCAAATTTATCTTCGCCCGCGCGATTGATAACAGCGATATTTATCTGGTGTTGATTATCGATGAAGCCGCAGTACAACAGCCGCTGCAACAATTGCTGCTGCTGGCCGTAGGTACTTTGGTGGTGATTCTGCTGGTGATCGTACCAGTGGCCAGTGTGCTAGTGAATCGCATGCTCAATGGCCTGCGCCGCGTCCGCGACGGGATGATTGAAATTGCCCAAGGTGAAGGTGATCTCACCCGCAAAATTCATATCGAAGGCAATGACGAAATCGCCGAAACCGCCAAAGCCTTTAATCAATTTACCGATCGCCTGCGCCTCATGTTTAGCGACCTGCGTAAGGAAACAGAAAACCTCACCAGCGGGGTGCAGCAGATTAATCAGGTGATCAATACGCTGGCCAATGATTCACGCGTGTTGTCGGATATGGCCGCCACCAACGCCGCCACCATTGAGGAAATCACCGTCAGTATCAGCCACATTGCCGACAACGCGGGTGAAGCCAATGATCTGGTGAACAACACCGGGGCCCTCTCGGCCGACTCAGCTAAAACCATGAACGAAGTCGCGGCCGAAGTGGGCAAATCAGCCAGCGAAGTCAGCGAATTGTCTTCCCTGCTTGATCGCCTGAATCAGCGTAGCCAAGAAATCAGCGGCATTATCCAAGTGATTAAAGAAATTGCCGACCAAACCAATCTGCTGGCGCTGAACGCTGCGATTGAAGCGGCGCGGGCTGGCGAGCAAGGCCGCGGGTTTGCCGTGGTGGCGGATGAAGTGCGCAAACTGGCCGAACGCACCAGCTCGGCCACGCTGGAAATTACCGGCATGATTGACGGGATTCGTGGCGAGACCAACGCAGCAGTGCGCAATATGGAATCCACACTGAATGCAGTTCAAAGCGGGGTGAGTTTGTCGAACGAAGCCGCTGGCAAGATTGTGGATATTCGCCAGAATATGAGCCAAGTGATGGAGAAAATGAGCGAAATCGCGCTGGCTACCAAAGAGCAGCAAGATGCCACCACCATGATGGCCCAAAGCGCCGAAAACATCACCAACCAGATGCAGCAATCCGATGCGGCACTGTATCGTGCCAATCAGTCAGTAGAGCAACTCAACCACCTGGCCGGCTTCCTGCGGCAAATGTTTGGGCGCTTCAAAGTTTAATACTCAACCAGGGTATTGCTAGATATGCATTAAATTGAAATACTTTTAAAGCAATACCCCATTAAAAAAGCCACCTTCCGGTGGCTTTTTTAATGGGCGAAACAAGCTCCGCCAATTAGAAGCTCAGCGGCCGGAAAAACCCGCTTTCACAATCTTCAGGCAATTAGTACCGCCACCTAAGCCAACAACATCGCCAAAGGTGAAAGCAATCAGATCGCCTGGCTGCACAATCCCACGTTTAAGCATTTCACTCTCGGCGCGTACCAGTAGCGATTCGCGATCCGTGTTGTCATGCGAGAGCATCACGGGCTCAACATCACGGAATAGAGCCAGCCGACTGTAGGTTTCAGCTTCCGGCGTCAGCGCATAAATCGGTACCCCTGAAACCACACGCGACATCCACAATGCCGACGAGCCTGACTGGGTCAGTGCCGCGATCACCTTGATATTCAGGTGGTTGGCACTAAACAGGGCGGCCATCGAGATCGCCTGATCAATGCGCGAAAACTCGCCATCCAGCAAAGCCGCACTGCTCACCTTATAGTCCTGCGATTGCTCCGCTTCCAAACAAATGCGTGACATAGCCTCCACGGTTTCTACCGGATACTGGCCTGAGGCGGTTTCGGCCGACAGCATCACCGCGTCAGTCCCATCCAGCACCGCATTGGCCACATCCGACACTTCGGCGCGCGTCGGCACCGGGCTGGAAATCATCGATTCCATCATCTGGGTGGCGGTAATGGTCAGTTTGTTCTGCTTGCGGGCAGCCTTGATCATGCGTTTTTGCAGCGCCGGTACGGCTGCATCGCCCACTTCCACCGCCAGATCACCACGCGCCACCATGATGCCATCGGAAGCTTCAAGGATTTCATCCAGATTGGTAATCGCTTCGGTGCGTTCAATCTTGGCGATCAGCAGCGCTTTGCTACCCGCTGCGCGCAGCAAGGTTCGCGCCATATACATATCGGCCGCACTTTTCGGGAATGACACCGCCACATAATCAGCATGTAGCTTCGCGGCAACTTTGATGTCTTCCATGTCTTTGGCCGTCAGCGCTGGCGCAGTCAGCCCCCCGCCTTGGCGATTGATGCCCTTATTATTAGAGAGCACGCCCCCCACCAGCACGGTGGTATACACTTTCGGGCCTTCGACCGCATCGACAATCAACTGGATCTTGCCATCGTCCAACAGCAAAATCGCCCCCGGCTCCACATCGTTGGGCAGCTCTTTATAATCCAGCCCCACGGTGTCTTGGTCGCCCATTTCGCAATTGGCATCCAAAACGAATTTGGCCCCTTTGGCTAATTCAATTTTGTTTTTCTTGAATTTGCCGACGCGGATTTTCGGTCCTTGCAAATCGACCATAATCGCCACCGCCCGACCTAGCTTTTTCGCCTGCTCGCGCACGAGCGCCGCGCGATCCAGGTGATCCTGCGCGGTGCCATGCGAAAAATTCAGCCGCACCATATTCACGCCCGCCGCAAGCAAACGCGCCAAGGTAGCTGCATCACCCGAAGCGGGCCCCAAGGTGGATACAATCTTTGTGCTACGTAACATGCAGGACTCCTTTGCGGATTAATTCGAAGACTGACATCGACCAGTCATGGTCCAATGATTGTTAAGTATTGTGACAAGATATGGCGCTCAGGCTCTGAGCATGATCAATTTCCGCCAAATTGCTTTCAATAATAGAAAAAATGTGGCGTAAACGCAGAAAAGTGCAGTGAGAAGATGGCGTCCCCAGCGGGAATCGAACCTGCATCAGCCCCTTAGGAGGGGGCCGTTTTATCCATTAAACTATGAGGACGCAATGCCGAATGGCAGGCGCCATTCTAACAAGAAAGCCGCCTGGGCGCACGGTATGTCGCGCAAGGCAAAGCGCAATCAGTGTTCGCGGCGGATACGGCTATTAAAATCATCGAGGATTTTTTGCTCGCGTTTGTTTTCTTTGGCCATTTCGCTGCGCTCATGCCGATCGCGTAGGGCTTCGAAGGCTTTCACCTTACGCTCACAATCCTGCCAGCTGATTTTGCGCTCTTGATACAGCTGAGCCAGCCGCTGCACCTCATTCCCCTGTTGCTGGGCGGCGCCATCCAGTTTGGCCAGAAAGAGCTGAAAATCCCGCCACTGAATCACTGACATGCCTTGCTGGCCATTTTGAGTCAGGCGGGCGCGGTATTCATTGCGGAACGCGTCCACCTGCTCGAGTTTGGCTTGCGCTTGTAACCACGCGGCTTGCGCCGTTTGCATCGCGCGCGAGGCTTCCTCGCGCTCATCCAGCGCCAACTGCAGTAAAAAAGCAAAACGGAATGCGGCCACGATCAATCCCTAGCGGGTGGCTTAACCAAAGAGCTGCGCCAGCTTCATTCTAGCGCCCTCATACCCTTCACGCTCGGTGATGGCCTGCTGCAAGAAAGCCTCAAAGGCCGGATGGCGACGAATGGCCTCATCCAGCACCGGATCGGAGCCCGGCACATAGGCGCCGACGCTAATCAGATCTTTACTGCGCTGATAGCGCGAATACAGATATTTAAAGCGGCGCACGAGCTCGAATTCATCGTGGCGGATAATGTCGTGCATCACCCGCGAGATCGAAGCTTCAATATCAATGGCCGGATAATGGCCAGCCTCGGCCAGCTGCCGGCTTAACACAAAGTGCCCATCCAAAATAGCCCGGGCATTATCGGCAATCGGGTCTTGCTGATCATCGCCTTCCGAGAGCACGGTATAAAAAGCGGTAATCGAGCCACCACCTTCGCGGCCATTCCCGGCCCGCTCCACCAATTGTGGCAACCGGGCAAACACCGAGGCCGGATACCCTTTGGTGGCAGGGGGCTCGCCCACAGCAAGGGCAATTTCGCGCTGCGCCATCGCATAGCGAGTCAACGAATCCATAATTAGCAGTACATTCCGCCCCTGATCACGGAAATACTCGGCAATACTGGTGGCATAAGCCGCACCATACAACCGCAACAGCGGCGAGGTATCGGCTGGCGCCGCCACCACTACACTGCGCGCCCGGCCTTCTTCACCCAGAATGTTCTCGATGAAATCCTTCACCTCGCGGCCGCGCTCACCAATCAGGCCCACCACCACCACATCGGCTTCGGTGTAGCGCGCCATCATCCCCAGCAAGACCGATTTACCCACGCCCGAGCCCGCAAACAAGCCCAAGCGTTGCCCACGCCCAACCGTCAGCATGGCATTAATGGCGCGTACCCCTACATCCATCACGTGGCGGACGGGCTCACGATCCATCGGGTTATAGGCGCGAGAAAACAGCGGGTAGTAGGCTTCGTTATGTAGCGGGCCTTTGCCATCGAGCGGGCGCCCCAAGCCATCCAGAATCCGCCCCAACAACCCCCAGCCCACCGGCACTTGCCGGCCATGATCTTCGGCACGGCGTTGCGCGGGGCGAGGCCGGCCGTATTCGGGCCGCCAGGCCGCCACGTCTTCACGTGGCATCACGGCAGCCCCCGGCTCTACGCCGTAAATCTCGGTAATCGGCATCAGAAACAGCCGCTGCTCGTGAAAGCCCACCACCACGGCTTCGACTTTATGCCCACTGGGTGTCATCACGTCGCAGGATGCGCCAATGGGTAAGCGTAGGCCCACGGCTTCCAGCACCAAGCCGGAAACCCGTGTGAGTCGTCCACGTGGCAACCATGGCCGCACCGCCTGCACCGCGGCGCCGCAATCACGCAGATAGGCCTGCAGATCATTGAGCATGGCGATTAGCTGTCCGGCGCGGCTGGCGCGGCGACATCGGTATCGCGCAGCAAATATTCATCCGCGACTTCGGGCTCGGCAAGTGGTGCAGTCGGAGTGACCGTAGATACATCACCCATGTATTGCTCGCCAGACCATTCAATAGGCTGCTTTATTGGCAATACCCCGGTTATTTTTTCCCAGCGACTAGCCAGCGAATACTCAAGCTGGGTCACCGGGGTTTCGATCCGGCAGCTACCACTGGCCAGCTGCTCATCGGGGATGATTTTCCAAACATCGGGGGGTAATTCAAACTGCAAATCTTGCGCCAGTAAATCCAGATCGCTGGGCGCCAAATAAAGTCGTGAAGGATTGCTAGGGCTAGGGATCAGGTCGAGCGCCTCGCGAATCTGCGCTAGGCGCAATTTCGGGTTCTCATGCATTGCCTCACCCACCATTTGCCGCGCCACCAGCAAAGCCAGTTCCAGCACGCTATCGGCCAAAGCGGGCTCCGCCGCTTGCAACTGCGCAGTGGCGTTACTGAGTACGTTTTGCAATTGCTGCAACTCGGCGGCCGCTTGCGCTCGGCCTTCAGCCAAGCCCGCCTGATAGCCTTCTTCATGCGCCTGCTGCTGAATCGCTTCGATTTCTTCGGCTGTTGGATACGGCATCGCATCGGCCACTGGGGCGAGATCTGCAGCCACATCAGCCTGCTCTTGCTCTACCGGCTCGTGCACTGACTCAGCCAGTTCCTCTGCCACTGGCTCAGCGGCCGCGCTCATTTCGGCAGCGGGCTCGGCCTCGGCGCTTGCTGTTATATGCACCAGTGGGTCGAGAAAAGCCGGGCGCTTATGGTCGCCCAGTAGCGAATTAAACTGCCAGCGCTGAAACTCCGAAAGCTCTTCGCTCGGGATAATACGACGGTTTGGTGCAGTCACAGCGCGCCTTATTCAATCATGCCTTCGCCGCCGCTACCGCCAAGGACAATCTGCCCTTCATCGGCCAGGCGACGAACGATTTTGAGGATTTCTTTCTGCTCGCCTTCCACCTCGGACAATTTAACCGGCCCTTTGGCTTCGAGGTCTTCGCGCAGCATTTCTGCCGCCCGCTGTGACATATTTTTGAAGATTTTTTCGCGCAGCGCCTGGCTGGTGCCTTTCAGAGCCACCACCAGCGCATCGGATTGGACTTCGCGTAGCAGCAACTGAATACCACGATCGTCGATGTCCATGACGTTGTCGAAGGTGAACATCTTGTCCTGAATCTTCTGCGCTAGCTCAGGGTCGTATTCGCGAATATTGGCCACCGCCGAAGCTTCGACCACGCCGCCCATAAAGTTGAGGATGTCGGCGGCCATTTGTACCCCGCCCATCGCACTTTTCTTGAGTTTATCCGAGCCAGACAACAACTGGGTCAGCACATCATTCAGCTCTTTGAGCGCAGCTGGCTGCACGCCTTCCAGCGTGGCGATCCGCAACAAGACATCGTTACGTACCCGCTCGCTGAAATTACTCATGATTTCGGACGACTGATCGGGCTCGAGGTGCACCAGAATCGTGGCGATAATCTGCGGGTGCTCGTTGCGGATTAATTCCGCCACCGCGGTGGAATCCATCCACTTCAGTGATTCGATGCCGTTATTGTCATTGCCCTGCAAAATCCGGTCGAGCAGATTGGCTGCTTTATCGGTACCCAGCGCTTTGGTCAATACCGAGCGAATGTACTCATCGGCCGCGCCCAGATTGGCGCGGTTTTGCGTGGCGGCGATAAAGTCGCCCAGCACCGAGTCGATTTGCTCGCGGGTAACCGATTGCATATTGGCCATTTCAAAGCCGAGCTTCTGCACTTCTTTCGGGCCAAGAAACTTAAACACCTCAACGGCAGCTTCTTCACCCAGCGACATCAGCAGCAGCGCGCTTTTGTGCACGCCATCTTCATTCATATTGGACGGCATATAAGCTCCTGCTTACGCGACCTTGTTCGGGTTTTTGTCCTTCTCATCCGGTGGATTCATCCACTCACGCAAAATGGTGGCCACCATCCGGGGATCATTTTTAGCCAGCTCTTTAGCCTGCTGCAAGAGATCGGCAAAGGCCGCCATTTTGTTCTGTTCTTCCGGTGATTCATCACCTGTGCCCTGCTCCAGCGCAAAGATATTGCCGCTGCCAGCCTCGCCCAAATCGAGCTCGACATTGGTTTCCTGCTCTTTGCTGCGCGTGAGGTCTTTCATCAGCGGCCGCACCACGAAGAACAGCAGATACAGTGAAGCAATACCGATCACCAGCATCTTAATCACGTCGAGCGCATTATTCTGTACGTAGGTAAGCGCTTTATCCTGTAGCGGTTTTTCTTCCAGCGGAATCGACTCCGCAAAGGCCGCATTCACCACATTAATCGAATCACCGCGCTCTTTGTTGTAGCCAATGGCTTCGCGCACCAAATTATTGATCTGGGCCATTTCCGCTGGGGTAAAGGGCACGTAGGCCACTTTACCACTCTTATCCTTGCCCGCTTTGTAGTTCAGCACCACAGCCGCCGACAAGCGCTTGACCACGCCAACGGGCTGTTTCACATGCTGAATGGTTTTATCCACCTCGTAGTTGGTGGTGGCTTCTTTGCGCAAATTGGTCGCGCTCACCGCCTCCGCCGCCGAAGCACCACTGGCGACTGGCGCTGTAATCGGCGCAGTAGCCGCGCCTGGCGGCTGGTTGGACAACGCACCTGGCACGCCCATCGCACTATCGGTGGCAGAGCGCCCGGACTGATCCAGCGTCTGCTGGCTGCGAATTGCGGCAGCATTGGGTGGCGAGTTGGGTTTAAAGGATTCGGACGTTTGCTCGATTTCGGCAAAATCAATTTGGGCGGTCACTTCCGCACGCACATTGTCTTTGCCCACAATCGGAGTGAGGATGGCTTCAAGCCGCTCAACAAAGCCACGCTCAATTTGCCCCACATATTGCAACTGTCGCTGATCAAGATTGCCACGCGCATTTAGATCGGCGCTGCGCGACAAGAGATTGCCATCCTGATCAACCACGGTGACATTCGCCACCGGCATACCGGGAATGCTGGAAGAAACTAGATGGATAATCCCGGCGATTTGCCCGCCATCCAGCTGACGGCCCGGATGCAAAGTAAGCACCACTGAAGCTGAGGGCTTTTGCTGATCCCGCAGAAATACCGTCTGCTTGGGGCTCGCGAGGTGTACGCGCGCTTTTTCTACCGCCGAGATGGACTCGATCGAGCGAGTCAGCTCACCTTCCAGCGCGCGTTGATAATTTACTTGTTCGGCAAACTGCGACACCCCGAATTTCTGGTTGTCCAGCAATTCAAAGCCTACATTGCCAGCTTTGGGGAGTCCTTGGGCAGCCAGCTTGAGGCGAACATCATAGATCTGCTCGGCGGGCACCGAGATCATGCCTGCATCGAGTTTGTAGGGGATTTTCATCTGCTCAAGCGACTGGACGATGGCGCCGCCATCTTTGTCGGGCAGATTAGTAAAAAGTATACGGTAGCTCGGCTCGCGAGTGTAAAGTAGTGAGCCCGCAATCGCCGCAATCAAAACGGCTAACACCACCATGGCAAGAATCTTGCGGCCAGCAGGCAGCGCGTCAAAGCGTTGCCGCAGACCACCAATATTTCTTCCCGTCACCAAGGTGTTATCTGCCGCGACGCCTGCTTCTGCCATACCCTACCGATAAGCTGGTTGCAGGATTAAACCTGCATGTTCATAACTTCCTGATAGGCAGTCACCAGCTTATTGCGGACTTGGACCATGGTTTGAAAACTTAAGCTCGCTTTTTGCAACGACACCATCACATCTTGCAAATTGGCATCCGGGTCGCCTGCTTGAAAAGCGACCTGTTGAGCTTGAGCATCCTGCTGCACTTGGTTGACTTGATCGATCGATTGCTTGAGCACGGCCGCAAAATCGGGGCCTTCGGTCGCACCTGTCGGCGCATTTGCTGGTTGCCCAGCAGCCAGAGCCGACATCGATCGTAATTCACCGAGCAGCTGATCAATTCCTTGCACGCTCATGACTACTTACCTTCCTTGCAAAATTGTAGGGGCGCACGCTGCGGGCAGCAAGCACTTCCTACACCCTGTCGTCTTTTAAATGGGCAATTCGCCATCTTCTTCACGGTATTGCGCTAGCTTATAGCGCAGAGTCCGCTCACTCATCCCTAATCGTTCTGCCGCTTGCTTACGTACGCCGCCACAGGCCAGTAATGCATCGAGGATCATGGTCTTTTCCATATCCTTGATATTTTTGCCTACCGGCATGGGTTCAAGCGTTGATTCAACGCCCGCAACCGCGGCAAAACTTGCCGCTGCATGCGGCAAATGCAAATGTTCGGCGGCAATTTCTTCCGCCGGCGCCATAATTAAGGCTCGCTGAATAACATTGTCGAGCTCGCGAATATTGCCCGGCCAACGATGCGCACATAAGGCTTGCTGGGCACTGAGCAGTAAAACTGGCACTCGGCGTTTTTGCGCACCGGCATACCGATGAAGCATGTTTTGTGCCAACGGCAAAATATCCGCCGCCCGATCACGTAGCGCCGGAATCGCCAGCGGAAACACATTCAGTCGATAAAAAAGATCCTCGCGAAAGCGCCCTGCTGACACCTCCGCCGCCAGATCTCGATTGGAGGTGGCCAAGACCCGGATATCGAGCGCAATCGGCTTATGACCGCCCACTCGCTCCAACTCCCGCTCTTGCAACACGCGCAATAACTTGGCCTGCAGCGCCAGAGGCATTTCACTCACTTCATCCAGCAGCAGTGTGCCGCCCTGCGCCTGCTCAAACTTACCCAAATGCGTGGCCGCAGCACCAGTAAACGCCCCTTTTTCATGGCCGAATAGAGTGGATTCCAGCAGTTGCTCTGGGATAGCCGCACAGTTAATCGCCACAAATGGCTTGTTCGCACGAGGGCTTTGCCGATGAATAAAACGTGCCATCACTTCTTTGCCGACCCCCGACTCACCAGTCAGCATGATCGAGGCATCTGAACTCGCCGCCCGCCGCGCAATTGCCAGTAGTTGCTGCATTGGGGCCGACTCGGCCACCATCGCATCCTCGCCCAAATCAGGCAGCAGGAAGCGCTCCACTTGCTCCAGCAATTTGTGTGGCTCGAAGGGCTTAGGCAAGTAGTGACTGGCGCCGGCATGCATTGCGGCCACGGCCTTCTCGATCACCCCATAGGCGGTCATCAAGATCACCGGCAAGCATGGGTAGCGCTGTTTGATTTCCTGTAGCAGGGTTTCGCCATCCATAGGCTGCATCTGCACGTCCGACACCACCAATCCCACTTGATGATTTTCCAGAATTGCCAACGCGCTTTGGCCATCTTCCGCCACGAGCACGCTATAGTGATCCAGCTCCAGCGTATCAATCAGCGCCTCTCGCAGGTCATCGTCATCTTCAACGATCAATACCGGCAAACCCATCCATTTTTCCTTTTTACTTCAAATCACTCAGCGCAATCTTGCTTCTGAAAATGCGCATTAAATCCGTAACGCGCGGCTACTATTGGCATTCACCCACGCCATCACCCGCTGCGACATATCTTTCAGCGGCACAATCTCGTCCACGCCGCCCATCGCAATCGCTTCTTTCGGCATGCCAAACACCACGCAGCTTTGCTCGTCTTGCGCAAAATTGTGCGCCCCCGCCTGATGCATTTCCAGCATGCCCTGGGCTCCGTCTTTACCCATTCCGGTAAGGATCACGCCTACCGCGTTGCGGCCGGCGATATTGGCTGCAGAGCGAAACAGGACATCTACCGAAGGCCGATGCCGATTAACCGGCTCGGCTTTCGAGAGCTCGCAAATATAGTTGGCACCGGATACCCCCAGCAGCAAATGCGAATGCCCCGGCGCAATATACGCGTGCCCCGGCAGAATGCGCTCGCCGTGCTCAGCTTCTTTCACGGAAATACGGCATATGCTATCTAGGCGGTTGGCAAACGATTTGGTGAACGACTCGGGCATATGCTGGGTAATCAGCACCGCCGGGGCATCGGGCGGCAAAGGCATCAGAAAATCTTTCAGCGCCTCGGTCCCACCGGTTGAGGCGCCCACGATAATCAGCTTTTCCGACTTCAGCAGAGGCCGCGATGTTTTAGGCAATACTGCGTCCGCCGTCCGATTGGGGGCAACTGGAAGATGCGTCATGCTATGGGGTTTCGCTTTGGCGGCCATGCGGATTTTTTCGCGAATCTCTTCGGTGTAAGCATCGATTTTACTTGCAATATCGACTTTCGGCTTAGCAATAAAATCAATTGCCCCCAATTCCAGCGCTTTAAGTGCCACCTCGGAGCCTTGCTCAGTGAGCGAAGAGATCATTAGCACCGGCGTCGGCTTGAGCCGCATCAGCCGCTCTAGAAAATCCAAGCCATCCATTTTGGGCATTTCGACATCAAGGGTGATGACATCGGGATTCAAATTGCGAATTTGCTCCCGCGCTACCAATGGGTCTGGAGCAGTCGCCACGCACTCCATGTCCCCGGATTTATTGATAATTTCCTTGAGCAAGCTGCGGATTAAGGCCGAATCATCCACAACTACAACTTTGATTTTTGCCATCTTGTCACTCCCTACGCCACGCCCTAGCTAAATAGCTCAACATCACCACCCATATCCAAATGCGTAAGGCGAGATTCGTAGCTTTTTTCGCGTTCCACGATAGTGTTGTTGTGGACTGTTTTGAGTTTTTTTACCAACACTCGGCCCGTTTGCGGAAAGAAATAGACTTTCCGTGGATAGATATCGAGCAAATCCTGCGCCACAATTGGGATGCGTTCGAGTGCTAAAAAGGACTTCACAAAGTCTGCGTTGCGCAAACCCACATTGTTCACCGTAAACCCGCGCAGCACATTGCCACCGCCAAATACCTTAGCCTCGAGGCGGTTTTTGCTCGCGCCATTTTTCAGCAGCTGATTAATCAGCATTTCCATTGCATAGGTACCATATCGCGTTGAGAGCCCATTCACCGAGGCCATCTCTTCGTGCGAATCGGGTAGCATAAAATGATTCATACCGCCGATCCCGGTCACCACATCGCGGATACACGCGGCCACACACGACCCCAGCACGGTCACCAGCACCATGTCGCGGGTGGTGACGTAGTATTCACCGGGCAAGATCTTGGCTGCCTCGGATTGAAAATTCTTATCAAAATACAAGCTAGGCGCGAGGACTTCTTCATAAGGATGGGTCATGAGCGACGCCCCCACTCCTGCAGCGCCCGCTCTGTGAGGCTATAAGTGGTTTTGCCAAAGGGGCGATACCAATCGGACATATAGTGCAGATTTTCGGAGTGGCCCACGTATAAGAGCCCATCAGGCTTTAAGCGTCGCCCCATTTTTTCCAGAATTTGCCGCTGTGTGGGCTGATCGAAATAAATCATCACATTGCGGCAAAAAATCGCATCAAACTGCCCTTGCAGTGGCCATTGTTCACTCAGCAAATTAATCTGCCGAAAATCGATGAGGCTACGCAGCGGTTTTTTCACGCAGACTTTACCTTCATTGGGGCCAGCGCCTTTCAAGAAAAACCCCCGTTTACGTTCTAGCGATAATTTTTCCACTCGATCTAGCGGATAAACCCCGCGCTCGGCGGTGGCCAGCACATGGGTATCCAGATCCGAGGCAATAATTTCAACGGCGGGATTGGCGCTTTGGCAGGCTTCAAAAGCAGTCATCGCCAGTGAATAGGGCTCTTCTCCGGTGGATGATGCGGCACACCAGATCCGAAATGGTCGCTCACGCGTCCGTTCAATTTGCTCAGCCAGCATATCGAAATGATGTGCTTCGCGAAAAAACGCCGTCAGATTCGTGGTGAGTGCATTTACAAATTGCTGCCACTCCTCCGCATCCGGATTAGCCTGCAACATATCCAGATACCCCGAGAAGGTATCCATCCGCAAAGCACGCAATCTGCGGGATAGACGGCTATACACCATCTGCATTTTGCTTTCATTGAGCCGAATGCCGGCATGCTGATAAATCAGCGCCACCACCCGTTTAAAGTCTTTTGGGGTGTAGGAAAATTCGTGCTCATTGGGCATCAATAAGCCAACGGGCTGCTCAGGATTGGGCACCATCAACTCCCGCCATCAGAGGGAAAAATGGGGGCCGCAGCCCCCAACTGGTTTGGGCAGGGCCTACTTAAAACTCTTCCCACGCATCATCATCGCCACCGATCTTGGGCACCGGCCGGCTCGCTTTTGGCGCTGCCGCCACTGCTGCCCGCTTTGCCACGGGCGCACTTACTGCGGCGCGCTTGCTCAGCGTAGGCAAGGTTTTGCCGCCCGCTAATTTAAAGATCCCGACGGTTTGCGTGAGGTTGCCCGCCTGCTCCTCTAGGCTTTCTGCCGCCGCAGCCGCCTCTTCGACCAAGGCTGCATTTTGCTGGGTGTTTTCATCCATGTGGGTAATGGCCTGATTCACTTGCTCGATTCCGGCGCTTTGCTCGTTGGAAGCCGCCGAAATCTCACTCATGATGTCAGTCACTCGCCGCACCGCACCCACGACGTCTTCCATCGTGTGGCCAGCCTGATCGACGAGTTTCGAGCCGGCCTCGACTTTCACCACCGAATCACCAATCAGGGTTTTAATTTCTTTCGCCGCCGCCGCTGAGCGCTGCGCCAAATTACGCACCTCAGAAGCCACTACCGCAAAGCCACGGCCCTGCTCGCCCGCACGGGCCGCTTCTACCGCGGCATTCAAAGCCAAGATATTGGTCTGGAAGGCAATTCCATCAATTACCGCGATAATGTCGACAATTTTCTTAGCGGATTCGTTAATTTCCGACATGGTCGCCACCACCTGGCTCACCACTTCACCGCCTTTCACTGCGATATCCGAAGCACCAATCGCCAGCTGATTAGCCTGCTTGGCGTTTTCGGCATTTTGTTTCACCGTGCCGGTCAGCTCTTCCATGCTGGAAGCGGTTTCTTCCAAGCTTGCTGCTTGCTGCTCAGTACGACTCGATAGATTGCTATTGCCGGCCGAGATTTCCTGCGCCGCCACATTAATGGCCCCCGCCGCTTCCTGAATGCTGAGTACGATCTCAGCCAAGCGCGCACAGGTGAGGTTGCAATCGTCTTTCAAACGCCCCAACAGGCCGTGGTAGTCGGCAGTAATATTTTGCGTGAGGTCACCCTGCGCCAAACCAGCCAGCACCCGGGCGATATCATTCATCGCCCCTTCGGTGGAGCTCGCCATCTGATTCATCCCTTCGGCCAGTTTGAGCATAAAGCCCTCTTTACCTTCGGGATTAATCCGGTGACTGAAATCGCCATTGGCTGCCCCCGCCACCAGCGCATTAACCTCATTTTCCACCGCCACTTCCGCGGTGCGATCAACCCATTCCACCACCGAACCCAACCGTTTACCGGTGCTATCGACCACGGGATTAGCAATTAGCAAAAAGGTCTGCCCGGCTACCGTGATTTGCGAGCGATAAGTGCCCTGCAGATTGGAGAGCAAGCTGGCTTGATGACTTGGATTGCGATGGAAACCATCCATACTGCTACCCAGCAATTTATTCACATCAAAATTCGGCAGTACTTTGCGCAATTCATGCTGCACTCGTGACAGCATATTGGTTACCGCACGGTTCATATAAATAATGGTACGGTTTTCGTCGGCCAGCATCACATTGGTGGAAGTGGAATCCAGCGCGCCCAAAATACGGGCTCGCTCATCCGACACCACTTTTTCGCGCTCCATCTGTGCTATCAATTGCGTCTGATCCAGCCATTCCACCACATACCCGCTGCGCTGGCCGTTTTCGCCCCAGACTGGATTAATGGTCAAGGCAAAATTACGGCCACCAATCGTGAGCTGGGCTTTATGGGTATTACTCAGTTGCGCCAGCATATTGCGCTGATGCTGCGGGTTTTTATGGAAACTATCGATATTGGTGCCAACCACCGTTTGGGCGCTAAATTGCGGCAGCTCTTTGCGCAGATCGGCTTCGGCCGCGGCTAGGAGCTGATTTTGCGCTTTATTGCAGTAAATGATATTGCGTTCAGCATCGGCGATCATCACACTGGTTGATACCGAATCAAGCGCGGTACGGATACGGGCATTCTCAATCGCGACACTTGCAGCTTGACGCAGCGCTTGCTGCATTTGTCGGATGCGGGCGAGCAAACTCTGCTCATCGCCGGCGTGGCTGGGCAAGTCTTGTTGCAAATTGCCTTGGGCAATATTGGCAACCATTGCTTGTAGATTTTCCAGCTCATCGCCCAGTTGGGACCGAACTCGACGCAACAGCACAAAGCCGATAAACACGGACAAACCCACGGCAATCGCCCCCAACAAAAGGGCTAATTGCTCCGCATGGCGGGCAGCCTCTTGCAGTTCTTTCGCGGAGCTCAATGCGCCCTGCTCTTCCTGACTACCCATCGCCAAAATGGTGTCACGGTAACTGTTATACACGGTGCGCATTTCACCCAGCACCAGCGAACGCGCGGCGCCTACATCACCACTATCCAAGAGTTGCTTAAATTTATTTTGCACCTGAATAAAATTGGCGCGCTGAGCTTTAATACTTTCCAGCTCTTTTAAAGCTTCATCATCTTTCAAGCTTTGTGCTTGCTGATCTAGCTCGGTTACTAATGTGCCGATATTCTGGCGCGCTTCCAATATTCGCTGCCACTCTTCTTCAACCAGGCGTTTATCCTCTGGCGTAGCGACACCAATAATTTGCATATTGCGCAAGGCACGCGCAATCGTATTCACTTCATTAAAAATATGCTGGGTTTTTACATAATGCGGCAAGTGATCACTGGTTAATTCATCCACAGCATAAAATGTATTACTTGCCGCCCGATAGGCTGAAATGGACTGCACCAGCAAAACGACAATAATTGATAAAATACCGAGCATAAGTAATCGAGTTAATCGCAGATTATGCATTTCACCCCTCCCTAAGCGGCCACAGCTTCAACCAAAGCCATATCCGCACTAGTCATTAGTTTTTCGATATCCACTAGAATAATCATTCGCTCTTCGACGGTCCCCAAGCCAAGGATATAAGCGGTGTCGAGTGCGCTACCAAACTCAGGGGCCTGGCGCAATTGCTCGGTCGACAACGTCATTACATCCGAAACACCATCCACCACAATCCCGATGGTGCGCTGAGCGACATTTAAAATAATCACCACCGTAAATTGATCATAGGTCACATTGCCAATATTGAATTTAATCCGTAAATCGACAATGGGCACGATATTGCCACGCAGGTTAATCACACCTTTAATAAAATTCGGCGCATTCGCAATACTGGTTACGGCGTCATAACCCCGAATTTCCTGTACTTTTAAAATATCGATCCCGTATTCTTCCCGCCCCAGCGCAAATACCAGCAATTCGCGGCTGACGTCGTCTTCTTTATGAGCCAGTTCCATGACCCTACTCCTTACACCAGTTCAGCAATTTGTTCGGCGGGCGTTACTTGCTGGGCCATTTTTACCAGCGCCGCCACATCAAGAATAAAAGCCACATGCCCATCGCCCATGATGGTGGCCCCAGCCACGCCACTTACTCGGCGATAGTTGGTTTCCAGATTTTTCACCACTACCTGATGCTGACCGAGCAAATCATCGACAAACAGCGCCACTTTCTGGCCTTCAGCCTCCAGGATGATGACCAAGCCTTCTTCGTAGCTGGTTTTGCGCGCGGTCAGGCTGAAAATGTCATAGAGGGCAATTAAAGGCAGGTATTCACCGCGCACATTGATCACCGTACCGCGCCCAGCCATGGTTTTGATGTCAGCCGCGCGCGGCTGCAGCGATTCGATAATGAAGGTGAGCGGAATAATGTAGAGCTCGTCAGAGGCGGAAATCGACATGCCATCCAGAATGGCCAGCGTTAGCGGCAGGCGAATGCTCATGGTTGAGCCCACCCCGGTCATGGACTGGATTTCAACCCGGCCGCCCATAGCCTGGATGTTTTTGCGCACCACATCCATCCCTACACCGCGACCGGACACATCGGTGACTTCAGCGGCGGTGGAGAAGCCAGCCTCGAAAATCAACATCCAGACTTCGTTATCGCTCATATTGTCGTGGACATTCAGACCACGCTCGCGGGCTTTGGCGAGGATTTTCTCGCGATTGAGCCCCGCGCCATCGTCGCTGACTTCAATGACGATATTGCCGCCTTGATGAAAGGCTTTGAGCGTGAGCGTGCCCTGCGCCGGTTTATTCCGGCTAAGGCGCACTTCTGGCGCTTCAATCCCGTGATCGAGGCTATTGCGCACCAAATGCGTTAAGGGGTCGCTCAGTTTTTCGATAAAGCCTTTATCCAGCTCGGTGTTTTCACCGATCATGCGCAGCTCGACTTGCTTATTCAATTTACCCGCCAGATCACGCACCAACCGTGGATAGCGATTAAACACAAACGAAATCGGCATCATGCGGATCGACATCACAGATTCTTGCAGCTCGCGGGTATTGCGTTCTAGCTGCGCCACCCCAGCCAGTAGCCGCTCATGTGTAACGGGGTCAAGCTGCAAGGCGTTTTGCGCCAGCATCGACTGGGTAATCACCAGCTCGCCAACCAGATTGAGTAGCTGATCGACTTTTTCGACACTAACCCGGATCGAAGTATCACCACCACGCTCGGCCTGGCGCTCGCTACTGGCGCGCACTGCGCTGGGTTTAGCCTCAACCGGCTTCGTAGCCACGCCGGCGGGCGTATTGCTACCCGCAACCGGCACAAAAAAACCATAACCCTCGCCCCCTTGTTCCGTCACTGGCTGCGCCGGCGGAGCAAAGAAGCCATAACCTTCCCCATCCTGCAAAGCGGGCGCTGCCGTCGCGGGCAAGGGGTCAAAAAAGCCAAAACCTTCATCCACGCTTAAATCAGTAGCCGGGAGCGGCAAAGGCGCAAACAGACCAAAATCTTCATCCTGCTGCCCCGTTACCTCGATACTGATGCGGGCCGGATCGAGCAAAAAAGCCATCGCATCAATGAGCTTGGCCTGACTGCTGGCGGTTTTCAGACGGAATCGCCACGGAGTCTGGGCGTCGCCCGGTGAGAAGTCTTCCAGCTCACCATGCCGCTGCAATTCATGGCACAGCACGTCATGCTCGAAACCTTCACCTGCCGCGATGATCACCGTTAGTGCCTGCTGCGGGTTGGCCACGGGCAGCACTTGCTCGCTAGAAAGCTGATTCAGCTGGGCGGTAATCTCGGCAATCGGCGCTGTATCGACAGGGGCATTGTCGCGATGGGCGGCGAGCATGTCTTTTAAGACATCACCCGCGCGCAGAAAAATATCCACCATCGCCGCAGTGAGGGTGATTTCCTGTTTACGCACCCGATCCAGCAGGTTTTCCAGCACATGGGTTACTTCGGCCAGATCGGCAAAACCGAAGGTAGCGGCGCCGCCTTTAATCGAGTGCGCGGCGCGGAAAATGGCATTCAGGTCTTCGGGATCGGGGCTGCCAACATCCAGTTCGAGCAACAAGGATTCCATATTGGCCAAATGTTCTGCCGCCTCGTCAAAATAGACAGCGATAAACTGGCTCATATCGATAGACATACATCCCCCTAACCCGCGCTGCGGCTAGCCAATGACTTTACGTACGACTTCGAGTAATTTCTGCGGATCAAACGGCTTAACCAACCAGCCAGTAGCGCCCACTGCGCGGCCTTGCTGTTTCATCGCATCGCTGGATTCGGTGGTTAGCATCAAGATCGGCGTGGCGGCATACTGAGGCAGACCGCGTAAGGTGCGAATGAGGGTCAGGCCATCCATGCCGGGCATGTTTTGATCGGTGAGCACCAGATCGACCTGTGTGGTTTTGGCCTGATTCACCCCGGCATTACCATCCGGTGCTTCGACCACTTCATACCCTGCACTGCGTAAGGTGAAACTCACCATTTGACGTATGGATGCAGAATCGTCAACCGCCAATATCTTCTTGGCCATACTCCCCCCTCGTACAATATCGTTTACGCCACCATGCTGCGGGTGCAACATGACGAGAACCTGTTTTTTTATAGGCAAGAGTTCGGCGGATTGCCATGGCGCAGCCCGTCTTATTTTCAACCCTTGTCAAGTTATGTTGATTTTTATGCCAGCTTTAACGAAGTCCAAACCATCATGCCGCTGATTTCGCCCCTGCCCATTTTGTATTCTTTCCGCCGCTGCCCCTATGCCATGCGCGCACGGTTGGCCTTGTGGCTGGCCAAGCTTCCACTGGAAATTCGCGAAGTGAGCCTGAAAGCCAAACCAGCCGAACTCTGGGCCTGCAACCCTGCCGGCACCGTGCCGGTGTGGGTCAATCCCAACGGCGAAGCCATTACTGAAAGCTTGGAGATCATGCGCTGGGCGCTGGCGCAACGACCCGAGCTGGCGACATTACTGCAGGATGAAAGCGCACAACTCGCGCTGATCCAGGCGCATGATCGCGAATTCAAGCCGCTACTGGATCGCTATAAATATGCCGACCGCCACCCAGACAAAACCGCGGATGAACACCAATACCTCGCCCTGTATTGGCTGCAAAGCCATATCGAACCTAGGCTAGCGGACAATACCCATCTTTTTGCCAATGAGCTCCGTCTTGCCGATCTGGCCATTGTGCCCTTTATCCGCCAATGTGCCGCCGTGAATGCCCATGCCTTTGCCACGCAGATGAGCGCGCCGCTGCAAGCCTGGCTAGCCCAGCTGACGGGCAGTAATTTATTAACCGAGTGCATGCGCAACTACAGCCCATGGCAAGCAGGCCAAGCGCCGGTGTTTTGCCACCTAGGTGAATAAATCGACGACAGGACGACGCTCAGCCGGCTTGATACAGCGCAAGCGCAGCGCTGTCGGGGCGGTGGCGGCTCGTGCTAGAATACGCTTCATTTTTCGAATGAACTGATTTCAAGGTGCATCATGGCTGGACACAGTAAATGGGCAAATATTCAGCATCGTAAAGGCCGTCAGGACGCGAAACGCGGCCAGGTCTTCACCAAGCTGATCAAAGAAATTACCGTTGCGGCCAAAATGGGCGGCGGCGATGTGGCAATGAACCCGCGCTTACGTCTGGCCATCGATAAAGCCAAAGCGCAGTCGATGCCCAAAGACAATATCGAAAGCGCCATCAAACGCGGCACTGGCTCGTTGGAAGGCGTGGATTACATCGAAACCCGCTATGAAGGCTATGGCCTGGGCGGCGCGGCAGTGATGGTGGATTGCCTGACCGATAACCGCACCCGTACCGTCGCGGATGTACGCCACGTGTTTAGCAAATACGGCGGCAATATGGGTACCGACGGTTGCGTGAGCTTTCAGTTCAAACACTGCGGCTACCTGATTTTCGCCCCCGGCACTAATGAAGATGCCCTGATGGAAGCGGCGCTGGAAGCTGGCGCCGAAGACGTTGTCACCAATGAAGACGGCTCGATCGAAGTCATCACCCCGCCGTACGAGTTTGTAACAATCAAAGAAACGCTGGAAGCCGCCGGCTTTAGCGCCGAAATGGGCGAATCGACGATGCGTCCGCAGGGCGAAACCGAGCTCACCGGCGACGATGCGATCAAAATGCAAAAACTGATCGATGCGATGGAAGCGCTGGATGACGTTCAAAACGTTTACACCACTGCGGTGTTCGACGAACAAGACTAATACACCCCAGCCGTATAGCTAGCTAAGCCTTACTCGAAAAAGGGTTTAGCCATATACCCCAAAGCCCGCTAATGCGGGCTTTGTTTTTTGCTGCGTTACAACTTACGGTCCTTCACGGACTCACGGGTTTGCTTTTGGGCGCGCTCGCCGGCGGGCGCAAAAAGGCGCCGCGCACTTCAAATTTCACGCTTTCAATTGCTGCACCACGCCCATCGCGTAATTCAAGCTGATGCCGGCCGGGCCACGGAAACCATTTGCAAGGGTTGGCGCGGCAAATGAGCTTGCCATCCAGCAGCCATTGCGGCTGGCTGACGCCGCGGGCGCGCAGCATTACGCGCTGATGCTTGGGCGGCACATCGGGGTCGACGGCATAAATACTGCCATCCAGCGGGCTGATGATGCCCGGCGCCTGATTTCGGATCGCCTGGGTTTCGGCCACGATCAACTCGCGTTCGGTGCCGGCCAAAAACCATTCCACCCGGCTGGCTTCGATCTGATTCTGATAGTGCACCGTGCGCTGGGTAACGCCGGCGGGCGCCGCGGGGGCGCGGCTGGCCGGGGCAGTTTGCTGCGCCCGATCCAGCACCGCCAGCCATACGGGCGCCGCGCCATGCATGCCCGAGACATCCCACATCGGCTCGCCACTGGCATTGCCCACCCACACCCCGACCGTAAACTGACGGGAAAAACCGATCGTCCAGTTATCGCGCATGTCTTTGCTGGTGCCGGTTTTCACCGCGCTCCAATAGCGCGTAGACAGCGCGCTTTCCAGCCCGAAGGTGCGGACCCGAGCGGTACGATCGGCCAGAATATCCGCCACGATAAAACTGCTAGCGGGGCTGAGCAGCGCCTGCCGGCGCGGGAGCGGATCAGTGCGCAGCCAGCGCAGCGCGCTACTTTGGCCGCCGTTGGCCAGCGTGCGATAGGAATTGGTTAGCTCCAATAGCCGCACATCGGCCGCCCCGAGCGCGAGGCTGGCGCCATAATAATCCCCGTCTTGCTGCAAGCTACTGAGCCCCAGCGCCGCCAAGCGATCCCGCAAGGCTGTGGGGCTCACCATTTCAATCGTGCGCACAGCCGGCACATTCAGCGATGCGCCCAAGGCGCTGCGCACCGACACCAGCCCTTTGAAATCTTTGGCGTAATTTTGCGGCGCATACAGGCCGCCGGCGGTTTGCAAATCCAGCGGGCTATCGTCGAGCAAACTGGCGGCGGTGAGATAACGGCGCTCAATCGCCAGCTGATACAAAAAGGGTTTGAGCGTTGAACCCGCCTGCCGCAGCGCGGTTACTCCGTCCACCTCGGCGGCATTCGACAGCCCCGCCCCGGCCGAGCCCACCCAGGCCAGAATATCGCCGCTGGCATTATCCAGCACCACCACGGCGCCATCTTGCACATTGCGTTTGGCCAGCGCCGCCAAATGCCGCTGTAGTGCGGCAGTTGCAAAGCGCTGCAAGGGCAAAGACACGGTACTGCGCACCGTACTGCCCGCCGTGAGCGGCCGCTGCGCTAGCAGTTTGCGCGCAAAATGCGGCGCATCGTGCTCAGCCAGCGCATTGCCCGCCCGACTACGCGACAGTGCCATCTCGGTCTCCACCCGCACAGTGCTGCAAGGCTGGGGTTTGGCCATGTCTTGCAAAATTTTGCAGGCCCGGCTGGCGACTCGTGCTACATCCGCATTGGGCCCGCGCAGCAAAGCAGCGGCAATCGCCGCCTCCGTGGCATTGAGGCCACGCGGCAATTTGCCAAACAGGGTGTGGCTAAGGGCACTCAGCCCCACCAGCTCGCCACGAAAGCTCACCAGATTGAGATACGCTTCCAGAATCTCGCTTTTCTGCCAATGCGTTTCCAACCAGCTGGCCGACCAGCCCTGCCCGACTTTTTGCCACAGCGAGCGGCCCTGCTGACCAGCGCGCAAATCCGCATCCAGCAAGCCCGCCAGCTGCATGGTGAGTGTCGAGGCACCCCGGGTGCGGGTATTCCATAAATTTGCCCAGGCCGCGGCGGCCACGCCCGACCAATCGACGCCGCTGTGCTGATAAAAGCGCCGATCTTCCGACACCACCAGCGCATAGCGCATGGCGGGCGAGATATCAGCCAGCGCCACCCAATCGAGCCGGCGCTGCTGCATATCCACCCGTAGCCGTTGCAGCGGCTGGCCCTGACGATCCAGCACCAGCACATCGGAGGAGCGCCAAGCGGCCCTGACCTCGCGAAAACTCGGGTTAGCCAAGGCCATCTGACTGGCCAGCAGTAGCGCCGCCAGCCCTACGCCCCAAGCACGTGGCCCGGTGATTTTCAAACCTAACATCACCATCCTACGGCGCGGGCTGCACCTTCAGCGCCGCATTGGGCAACATACCAAACACATCGGGCGCGTACATCGCTTCAACCCGGGTTGGCGGAATCTGGAAAGTACCCACCTGATTGAGCCGCACCGTGTATTCCAGCACCAGCTCGCCGCGCGGCACATAGCTGTAATAGGCGCGATAGCTGCTGAAAGTCCGCTCCACATAATCCGCACCGCCATCACCAGTGGCCGTTTTGGCCTCGATCGCCGAATCGCGGCCCAAGCCGCTGCCCAGTATCGTGGCCCCGGCCGGAATGGGGTCGTTCACCACCACCCAAGTCATATCGCTTTGGGCGGTGATTTCGAGCCGCACTTTCAGTACATCGCCCGGCTGATACTGGCCGGCGACTTTCTGGCTGACCGGGGTCACAGTTTTCTTGATGCCATAACCGGCATAGCGCGGGGCTTTGAGCACAAGCGCCGCCTCGGCCTGCACTGTGGCCCATGGCTCGCCACTGCCGTTGTGTTTCAAGGCCAGATTGCCCTTACCGCCGGTTGGCCAAGGCAAGAGGCCCAGTGCTTGGCTGCCCTCTTTAGGCCAATTCAGCGCCAGGGTTTTCTCGCCCAGCTGAGCGCTTGTGCTCCCCGATACCGGCACGGTTTCATACTGCCGCGAGAAGGCCGCCACCGCCAGCGTGCCCCACAGATTGGCTGTGGTCGTTTGCCAATGGCCTTTTTGTTGGCGCGCCAACAAGCCGGTGAGCAAGCGTGGGATATCGCCTTGCCAATCGGGCAGGCTGCGCGCTACCAGCAAGAGCCGCGCGGCATTGACATCGGGGCTGCCCATCAGCCACCACGCATAATCATCTCGCTCGGTGCTAAAGCCAAGTCGCGGCCCTTGGTAAGTCAGGCGGGCGCGCAAGAGATTGCTGGCTTCCTGCTGCTTGGCCGCCAGATTAAAGCTCGCCGGCAGGCTGGCCTTGGCGCGCTGCAAAAGCGACAGCCAATCGATCAGCATGGCGGTGTTCATTTTTTGCGGATTAGGCTCCAGCACATCGAGCATGGCCGGCTTGAATTGGCCATAGCGCGCCAAGACTTCCATTGCGGCCAGCAACCGAGCTTCCTGATCTTGGCGCCCCAGTGGCAGCTGGCGTTTCAAACGGCCTTCCACCAGTGCCACCAGCGCATTGAGCATGCGCTGCCGCGGCGCATCGGGGAGGGTTTCACCGGCTTCTTGCGCCGCCGCCAACAGATACACCGTGAGGGTATCGCTGCCAATACTGCCATTTGATTCGCTGACCGGCCAATACCATGCCAGACCATCTTGATCGAGATACAGCGGCAATTCGCTCATCAGCCGCTGCCAGCGGGTTTTATCCCCCAGCCCCAGCGCGACCGAAGTACGCTGCTCTAGGCAGGAATACGGGTATTCGCTGAACCAGCGTTTCACCGCCGGCAGCTCATTACCCAGTTTGCTTTGCAAGCTGATGCGAATACCGCCACGGCCCGCCAACGCATTGGGCGGCAAGCCCACCGGTACAGTCACACCAGCGCTACTCACCCGCAGCAAGGTGGCCTGCTCCACCGTCACCGGCACCGCCGGCTCCACTTGCTGCTGCACGGCCAAGCGATCGCTGGCCTTGCCGCCCACTTCCTGCGCGCTGAACTGCCACGCTAGCTGACTAAGATTTTGCCCCACGGTCAGCGGCCAGCTCACAAAGCGCGCTTCACCTGCCGGAATCTCCACCTGCTGCGGCGTCAGCGCAGCCACACCCGAGGCGCTGGCCGTCACTTTCACCGCCATTTTGCGCTCGCTGCCATTGCGCACATTCACGCCAGCCGCCAGCTGATCGCCTTCGCGCACCAATGGCGCCACAGCCGCGGTCAGCTGCAGATCTTGCCGCACGGTAAAG
The DNA here is from genome assembly GCF_000429785.1 of Chitinibacter tainanensis DSM 15459. Taxonomy (GTDB): domain Bacteria; phylum Pseudomonadota; class Gammaproteobacteria; order Burkholderiales; family Chitinibacteraceae; genus Chitinibacter; species Chitinibacter tainanensis. The sequence continues at coordinate 273,587 of NZ_AUCN01000017.1, read as the reverse complement.
CTGGCTTCGCCGGTGCCAAATAAATCTGGCCCGGCATCCACCACCGCCACCAGCTTGAAGGTTGTTAGCGCATCATTAATCGGCACCTGCACCCTGGCCATACCCTTGGCATCCAGCACCACGGCAGGCTGCCAGGTCAGCAGGGTTTCCAGTAATTCGCGGGTGGGGGCTTTGCCGCCACCGCCGCCCGGTGGCAAGGCTTTGCGGCCGTAATGGCGCTTACCGACCACTTCGAGCTGCGCGGTGGCGATTTCCACCCCAAAGCTATGCCGCTGATACATAGCTTGCAGTAAATTCCAGCTCTCATTGGGCTGTAATTCCAGCAAGGCCTGATCGACCGCAGCAAAGGCCACCTCGGTGCCGGCGGGCGCTGGCTGGCCATTCGGTAGCGTGACTTTCACGGTAACTTCGGCCTGCTCGCGAATACCATAGCTCGCCTTCGCCGGGGTAACGCTGACCTGCAGCCGCTTGGCCGCTTCGCCCACCTTGATTTCCGTCACCCCATATTTAAAGGCCGGCCGCGACAGATCAACCAAGGCCGTTGGCGGGGTGTAGTCGCGCCCTTCCTGCCAATAGGCCTGCCACCATTCCACCGGTGATTTCCAGCCCCAGGTAAAGAAGGAATACCACGGCACATCACGCACGCGACCGCGCACCGCCAGCACCGACACATACACATTCGGCGTCCAGTCAGCGGCAATCGGCAGGCTAAAGCTAGCGGTTTTGCCCTCCAGCTCGACAACGCGGGTTTCCAGAATGCCTTCGCGCTCAATCCCGATCCAGGCCGTGGCTTTGCGGAACGGCATCCGTACCTGGAAAGTCGCGGTTTCACCGGGGGCGTAGCTGGTTTTCTCGGGCAGCACGTCGATGCGGTCGTTGTTATCGCCATCAAACCACAACTCGTCATGCTGGCTCACCCAGACTTCCTGCGCACTGCGCACGCGCTGACCTTGTGCATCCTGCACTTCGGCCACCAGCTCCATATTGCCGGCGGCTTTAAAATTCACCTCGCAATACGCCAAGCCCTGCGCATCGGTGGTGGTGCTGCACACCTCGCCTTTGTCTTCAATCTCTTCGTTGTGCTCCCAGGCATAAAAGCCGCCTACCAGCCGCTTGCGGCTAGATAGGTAGCGGTGCTCGCGCAGCTTGATGCTGACTTTCTGCCCTTTCACCGGCTGATCATTGGTATCCAGCACCACGGCTTTGGCTTGCAAAGCCCGTGCGGTGGTAATCCAGCTATCCATCTGCAAGCCCACTTGCAAGGCCGCGGGCCAGAGTGGAATGCGCCGGCTGATGGTTTGCACTTCGCCATTCGGGTCGGCCAAGGCCATTTCGCTCACCAGCTCGTAGCGGCGATCTAAGGCGGGCAGATTTTTCACCACCACCTTGCCGTTGCCATTGGCATCAAGCTTGACGGCGGCTTTGTCCAGCACCACTTTGCCATCTAGCGACGATTCGCTTTGATTGGCCGCGCGGGGGGGATCAAAGGTGAACGCTTCGTAATTGGCCGGCGAGCCAAAGCGGCTAGCCAGCATGGCGCTCACTTGCACCGGCCAGTTTTTCGCCGGCCCACCATTGCCCCATGCCAGCGAAAGGGCCAGGGGTATTTCCTTGGCAGCCACACCAGCGTTCTTGTTGGCGACAATACCCCCGGTCATGGTCGGCAACTGGAATTGCTCGACCCGGAAAGTGCCGCTTTGGAGCGAGTAGCCATCCAGCACAGGATTGGCGGCCTCGCCGTGCATTTCGCGCTGGCGCATGCCTTTGCGCTCAATGTAAAGGCTGTATTCACCCAGCTTGGCTGCCGCCGGCAAGGTAAAACGGCTCTCGGCATAGCGGCCTTTGCGCCAGCTGAGCGGAAATTTAAATTCATCGCCGCTGGCTTCGTGCACGATGCGCAGCTGCTGCGGCAACGCTTCGGCTTGCAACAGCTTCAGCCCGCGCGGGGTGCGCAAGCGCAAGTAATGCTTCATCGAGACGGTTTCACCAGCGCGCAGCAGGCTGCGATCCAGCACGCTGTGCGCGGCAATGGCCGAGGTTTCGTCAAAATAGCTCGGATAAGGGAAGCGCCAAGCTTCCAGCCCGCGATTCCAGCTGGAGCGCACAAACGAGACGTCTTTCTGCCCTTTGGCATCTTTCGCCCGGGCAAACACATACAGATCACGATCATCGTCGCAATCGCGCCGCTCGGTGAGCGCACGCTCCACCATCACAAAGCCCTGCGCATTGGTCTGCCCTTGCCACAAGGCCTGCCGGCGGCAATCGTAAATCGCCACCTTGGCCCCGGCTACCGGCTTGGCTTTATCCAGCGTGGTCACCCACACCGCCTGATTATTGGAAGAGGTTTTCAGATGCACCGCCAGATTGGTGACCAGCGCCGTGGTGCGCACATACATCGGCTTATCCGCCCCCAGCAAGGCACGACCCAAGAGGCGGGATGAGACTTCCAGCACATAAAAACCTGGCTGTGGCAGCGGCACGCCCACTACCTCAAATGGCCAGCGCCCTTGCTGATCGGGCTGGCTGGGGAGTTTGAGCGCTTGTGCATGCGGGTCTTTACTTAGCAACGACAAGCGGCGGGTTTGCACGTCTTTATTGTTTAGCCGCACCGTGGTCTCGTGGTAATCATTGACCTTGCTGTACCAGGCCATGATGTCGGCGTCGGATTTGAGCTGCAGGCTCTGCCCACCCAGCTGCACACTTTGAATCGCAAGGTTTTTTTCCACCCCGCGCAGGGTGAGCGGCACCAGCGCATCGGGGCCTGATTCGATAATGCCAAAAGGCGCCGCGGCAAATTTGGCCAGCGGTGGATAATCACCCAGCTTCACCGGCAAAGGAAAACGCGCCGCATTCACCAGCGGCCGCCCCACTTCGTCGACCAAATCGGCGGGTAATTTAACCGTGAGCTCGGCCAGCGCGGGAAACGGCGGCTTAAAGCTAATGCCCTCTACTGGCTCACCCCGATTGGCGCCGTCAACCTCAGGGCTGCGCTCGACACCATCGCCCACCAGCCGAATCGCATTGGCCAATGCAGCCGGCACGGCCGAGCTAAATTGCAGCCGGATGGGCTTGAATGGAATACACGCGCCCTTGGCATTTTCACGCTCGCAGCTGAGCGTAGCTTTAAATGGCGCGCGCACTTTAAAGCGCAGCCGATCCGGCTGGCTCTGGCCACGCTGATGCACAATCAGGACATCACTCTCCGCCGGCAGTGGCTGGGCGCAACGCGCCACGATTAACTGCCCCGCCACTTTGCGCAAATCCAGCGCTTGCACGATTTGCTCGCGCTCGCTGGCCGACACCAGCTGCATGCGCAGGCGCTCGGGCAGACTGCTGGCCTGGCAATACAGCTGCTCAATCGCCGGCGGCTGGCCATTAAATTGCAGCACAAAGGCTTGCTCTTCTTCGATCAGTGTTTCCTCCGGCCAGCTGCGGGTGATTTGCGGCAGGCCGGTATAAAAACGGAAACTCAGATTAGCCGGCAGCGGCTGGCCTTGCAGATCTTTCCAGCCGGCTTTGGGGGTAAAGCGGCAATCGGTCTTGGCAGGCAAACGCTGCTGCAGATCAAGCACCCAGGTTTTGTCATCCACCCAGTGACCTTGGCCTTTGAGTGGGCAGTTCCAGGTCAGCGGCGCGGGGGCTGCGCTATTGCCCAGCGCCACCACCGGCGCAGCAAAGCTCACTCTAACCTGATCGACCTGTTTCACTTCGCCCTGCGGGCTAAACACCGCCACCGTGGCGGCTTGCGCCAGCGCGGTCAGGCCGCCCAGTAGTCCACTTAGGATGATTGCCGCCGATTGCTTGCGCATAGCCTGTCCTCGTCTGCCGGGATAAACAACCCGTGCTTTCAAATTGATTACAGGATTGTACTTGGGAAGACAGGCGAGCAGAACCCTAGCCACACAGACGGTGCGCTAGCGCACAGCGCGCCAAGACTTGCCATGCGCGAAACACAGGGCCTAGCGTGGCTTGGCCAATGGCGCCGTCGCGCGTTGCCCTTGGCTACACGGTTGGAAACCCGGCCACCCGCAGGCCCCCACACCACGGCCAGCAGACCAGCGCTGGCTCAGCTATTGCAGCTGGCGTTTAGCGCCCAGCCTTTCCAGTGTGCGGATCAAATCAGCACTGCTGCGCCGGCAGGCCACGCAAGGCAGCTGGCGATGCTGGGCCAGATCGCGGTAATTGCGCATGGTGTTGTGATTGAGAAAATCTGTAAACAAAATCACCACCTCCATGCCTTTGAGGTTTTTCGGGCTGCGCTGGTGCACCGGATTGCGGCCGGTCACATGATGACCGACCGAAATGCCAAACTCGGCCAGCGTCGCGGGGATAGCGCCCAGATGATCAGCGCCGACGATCAGTGCCTGCATGATGAGCTCCTTGTTATGCGGCGAACAGAGTGAGCACCCAGACTAACACCACCTTTATATTTCTTTTAATTATTATTTGTTAGTTTTACATAACCAAACATCAAAAATCCATCCCGAACAATAATGAAGAACAGTTATATTAAAATCACATTTAAGTATTATTAAATTTAAGTGACATCCAGTAGGATGCAGCTCATCAGCACTGCCACAGCGCAGTCACCCAGTTTTGACCCTACCTGAGGATGAGCACATGCATAACAAAACCCCTATTCTGGCTCTGGCCCTAAGCCTGAGCGTGCTGGCTGGCAGCGTTAGTGCCGCCAGCGTGGATGTCCGCGGCCAATATCGCAGCGAGCAAGATAAATTTGAATCCCGTGTTTTGCTGAATCATGAGTGGAGCAATGGCATTGGCGCTGGCTTTGAGTATGTAGTCGACAATACCAGCAAAGCAGGTGAAGGCATTGATCAGGCGCGCTGGAAAGAAAACGAGCTGGAGCTGTATTACAAATACAAAGTCAGCGACACCCTGACGCTGCTACCGAGCGTACTGTTCCAAGATACCAAGGCCAGCGGCGACATCGCCAAGATCGGCTTGCGCGCCAACTGGGCTTTTGCCCCTACCTGGCGCCTGGATGCCCGCGTACGCTACGAGCACAAAACCCGCGACACCCGCGATCTGGCCAAGCAATGGGATAACGATGACACCACCCGCAGCGAGTTATGGCTGCGCAAAACCTTCAATAAAGATCTGGAAACCTATTACAACTTCCGCTGGGATCACAAGCTGAATAACTACGCTTACCCAGATAAAAGCAGCAATCTTTACGAGCACAATGTCGGCGCGGCCTACAAGCTGAACGCCAACTTCAAGCCTTATGCTGAGATCGGCTACCTGCCTGATGCGCTGATCAAAAACAAAGCACTGACCGACGATTGGCGCTTCCGGCTGGGTCTGGTTTACAGCTTCTAAGGCACGCCCCCACCGTAACACAAGGCTGGCCGCTTAAGCCTCCGATTCACCCCTTTGCGCGCAAAGGGGTTTTTTATGCCCAAAGATAAAATGGTTATATCAAAATCACCTTAAATTCTTTGTTCTAGCTTCGGCTGCTTGTTACAGTCAGGGTCACCTCAATCAATTTGGAGCTTCACCATGACTTCATTGCGCCACTGGGCAGTTGCCCTTGCTTTGGGCTCAGCCGCAGCCTTGAGCCACGCCGATACCACTTTGCTGAACGTCTCCTACGATGTGATGCGCGATTTTTATAAAGATTACAACCCGGCCTTTAGCAAATACTACGAAGCCAAATTCAAAGACAAAGTGATTATTCAGCAATCGCACGGCGGCTCAAGCAAACAGGCGCGCTCGGTGATTGATGGGCTGGAAGCCGATGTAGTCACCATGAATATGGCCACCGATATTGACGCGATTGTCGAGAAAGGCAAACAGATCAACGCAGGCTGGGATAAGAAATTCCCGAATGAGGCCGCGCCATTTTCCAGCCTGCAAGTGCTGATTGTGCGCAAAGGCAACCCCAAAGGCATTAAGGATTGGGCGGATCTCACCAAGCCCGGCATTCAGGTGGTGGTACCCAACCCGAAAACCAGCGGCAATGGTCGCTACACTTTCCTGGCGGCCTGGGGCGCAGCGCTGAAACAAAATGGCGGTAACGAAGCCAAAGCGCGCGAATTCACCCAAGCGCTGTTTGCTAATGTACCGGTGCTGGATGCTGGCGGCCGCGCAGCCACCACGACCTTTATGCAGCGCCAGATTGGCGATGTGTTGGTTACGTTTGAAAATGAAGCCGAAATGATTGCGCGCGAATTTGGCCGCGGCAATTTCGAGGTGATCTACCCAAGCGTATCGATTGATGCCGACCTGCCCGTGGCCGTGGTGGATAAAGTGGTCGACAAAAAAGGCAGCCGCAAAGCCGCCACCGAATACCTGAGCTATCTGTGGAGCCCGGAAGGCCAGGAAATCGCCGCGCAAAACTACCTGCGCCCCCGCAATGCAGCGGTCGCAGCCAAATACGCGAAGCAATTTCCGGCGATCAAACTGTTTGGCGTGGCCGATTTTGGTGGCCTGAAAGCGGCGCAGAAAAAATTCTTTGATGATGGCGCGATTTACGATCAGATTGCCGCCGACATCGCCAAAAAGAAATAAGCCCACTAGGTATAGCCAGCCAAGCCAATCCCAAGCTTGGCTGGCGAGCAATACCCTGCAAAAGGAAATCCCATGAAGTTCAAACAGCACAGTGTGCTGCCCGGCTTTAATCTCTCGCTGGGCTACAGCATGCTGTATCTCTCACTGATTGTGCTGCTGCCGCTGGCGGCGCTGATCAGCAAATCGCTCGGCTTAAGCTGGGCCCAATTTTGGGCCACCGTCAGCGAGCCGCGCGTGGTGGCCACCTATCAGGTGACCTTTGGTGCGTCGCTACTGGCGGCGTTGATTAATCTCTTTGTGGGTCTTTTGATTGCCTGGGTGCTTGTGCGCTACCCCTTCCCCGGCAAGCGCTTTATCGATGCGCTGGTCGATCTGCCCTTCGCCTTGCCCACTGCGGTGGCAGGGATTGCGCTGGCCACCCTGTATGCGCCCAATGGTCTTCTGGGCGAGCCGCTGGAAAAGCTCGGCATTAAAATCGCCTTTACCCCGGCCGGGATCGTACTGGCGCTTACATTTATTACGCTGCCTTTCGTGGTGCGCACGGTACAACCGGTACTGGAAGACATGGAGCGCGAGCTGGAAGAAGCCGCCTCAAGCCTCGGCGCCACCCGCTGGCAGATTTTTAGCCAGGTGATTTTGCCCACGATTTTCCCGGCGCTGCTCACCGGCTTTACGCTGGCCTTTGCCCGCGCGATTGGTGAATTTGGCTCGGTGATTTTCATTGCCGGCAATATGCCGTTCAAATCGGAAATCACCCCGCTGATGATTATCTCCAAGCTTGAACAATATGATTATCTGGGCGCTACCGCGATTGCCGTGGTGATGCTGCTGGTGTCGTTTGCCCTGCTGCTGCTGATTAACGGCCTGCAATGGTGGATGGCCAAACGCCTGGGGAGACGCAAATAATGGCGACAACAACGCGAAGCCTCGCCACGACCGAAGCGCCGTGGATCCGCTACACGCTCACCACGCTGGCACTGGCACTGATTACTCTCTTGCTGATCGTGCCGCTGTTATCGGTATTTTATGAAGCGCTGCATCAAGGCTGGCAGCTGTATCAAGATTCGCTGCTGGAAAGTGATGCCCTCGCCGCGATCAAACTCACGCTGATCGTAGCCGCGATTTCGCTGCCACTGAATCTGGTGTTCGGCGTGGCAGCAGCCTGGGCGATTGCCAAGTTTGATTTCAAAGGCAAAAGCATACTGATCACGCTGATCGACCTGCCCTTTGCCGTCTCGCCCGTAGTGGCCGGCCTGATTTATGTGCTGCTGTTTGGCGCGCACGGCTGGTGGGGGCCGTGGCTAGCCGAGCATGACATCAAGATCATCTTTGCGGTGCCCGGCATTGTGCTGGCGACGGTGTTTGTCACCTTCCCCTTTGTGGCGCGTGAGCTGATTCCGCTGATGGAAGCGCAAGGCAGCGAAGAAGAGCAAGCCGCCTTGGTGCTGGGCGCCTCGGGCTGGCAAACCTTCTGGCATGTCACGCTGCCCAATATCAAATGGGGTCTGTTGTATGGCGTGATTCTGGCCAATGCCCGCGCCATGGGTGAATTTGGCGCGGTGTCGGTGGTGTCGGGTCATATCCGCGGCATGACCAACACCATCCCGCTGCACGTCGAGATTCTTTATAACGAATACAACTTTGTCGGCGCTTTTGCCTGCGCTTCGATTCTAGCTCTCTTGGCATTGGCCACGCTGGCCATCAAGAGCTACATCGAATGGCGCACCGAGCAGCAAGCCGCCGAAGATCGCAAACACGCGACCGAGGAATAAACCATGAGTATCGAAATTCGCAATATCGTGAAAAGCTTTGGCGAGTTCAAGGCGCTCAATGATCTGTCGTTACAGATTGATTCTGGCGAGCTGGTGGCGCTGCTGGGCCCATCGGGCTGCGGCAAAACTTCGCTCCTACGGGTGATTGCCGGCCTGGAAACCCCCGACAGTGGGCAGATTCTGTTTCATGGCGAAGACACCACCGAGCGCCATGTGCGCGAGCGGCAAGTGGGCTTTGTGTTTCAGCACTATGCGCTGTTTCGCCATATGACGGTGTTTGACAATGTGGCCTTTGGCCTGCGCGTGCGCCCCAAGGCCACGCGCCCCACGGATGCTGAAATCAAACGCAAAGTGCATGAATTACTCAATCTGGTGCAACTTGATTGGCTGGCCGATCGCTATCCGGCCCAGCTCTCGGGCGGCCAGCGCCAGCGGATCGCCCTGGCGCGGGCACTGGCAGTCGAGCCTAAAGTGCTGCTCCTGGACGAACCTTTTGGCGCGCTGGATACCAAGGTACGAAAAGAGCTGCGCCGCTGGTTGCGCCGCCTACACGATGAAATGCACATCACTTCGGTGTTTGTAACGCACGATCAGGAAGAAGCACTGGAAGTCGCCGATCGGGTGGTGGTGATGAATAAAGGCCAGATCGAGCAGATCGGCACACCGAGCGAAGTTTACGATCATCCGGCCACGCCATTTGTGTATCAGTTTTTGGGCGATGTAAATCTATTCCAATCACGCGTGCATGATGGCTGGGCACAGGTGGGCGACGCCAAATTTGCCAGCGATGGCGAGCACGCCACCGTGTATGTGCGCCCGCATGAGATTGACCTCAGCCGGGTGGCCACCGCCAATGCCATTCGCGGCACCATCACGCATATTCGTCTGCTGGGCGCCACGGTGCGGCTGGAAGTGGAAGTAGCCGAGCATGATGTGGTGGAAGTCGAGCTAACGCGCGAGCGCCAGCAGGAAGGCGGCTGGCAAATTGCCGAGACGGTATATCTGATTCCGCGCGAAGCCAAAGTGTATTCAACGGCGGCTTAATGCAGCGAAATTCAAGGCTAGAACGCCCCAAAACCGCCCGCATGGGCGGTTTCAGGCTGCTAACAAAGTAGAAACCACGATTTTTCAAGTCTCGGCAAAGCCGAGCCTAGGAAATAAGGGCTTGAATCTGCCGCCTTTATTTTTTATTCCCACCCCTCCCGTCCCCTCCTTGAGGGGAGCCTCGCTTTGCGAGTGGGGTTTGTAATCAATCTAAAACCGCCCGCAAGGGCGGTTTTTTCTTCGCCATTGGCTCGCGCAAACCGCACCGCAGCAGCTTCAATTAACTCAATTTATTTAATAACATCGGAATATAAAAAAAGCATTTCAAAGTATTTAGTAAACTAAAAACAATCCGGCATGATGGCTACATCAACTCCACACCACAGAGAAAACCACGATGAAAACCACTCGCGCTCACCTTGCCGGTCTGCTCCTCACCGCCTTTGCTGGCAGCTCCTTCGCCGCCAGCTTTGAAATCTTGAACGTCTCCTACGATCCGACGCGTGAGCTGTATCAGGACTATAACAAGGCCTTTGCCGCTTACTACAAAAAGAAAACCGGTGATGATGTCACCATCAAGCAATCACACGGTGGCTCGGGCAAGCAAGCCCGCGCCGTGCTCGATGGCCTGGAAGCCGATGTAGTGACACTGGCACTGGCCTATGACATCGACGAGCTGGCCACCCAAGGCAAATTGCTCAAACCCGACTGGCAAAAACAATTTAAAGAAAACTCATCGCCCTACACTTCCACCATTTTGTTCCTGGTGAAAAAAGGCAATCCGAAAGGCATTAAAGACTGGTCGGATCTGATTCGCCCCGATGTCAAAGTGATTACCCCGAATCCGAAAACTTCGGGCGGCGCACGCTGGAATTACCTCGCCGCCTGGGGCTGGGCGAAGAAAACCTACGGCTCAGATGACAAAGCCCGTGATTTCGTGCAAAAGCTGTATAAAAACGTGCCCGTGCTGGATACCGGCGCCCGTGGCTCAACCGTCACCTTCACCCAGCGCGGCCTCGGCGATGTGCTGATCGCATGGGAAAACGAAGCCGAGCTGGTGTTCCGCGAGCTGGGTCGCGATAAATTTGAAGTGGTGGCCCCATCACTCACCATCAAGGCCGAGCCACCTGTGGCGATTGTCGATAAAAACGTCGATAAAAAAGGCACCCGCAAAGTGGCCACCGAATACCTGAGCTATCTGTATTCGAAAGAAGGCCAGGAAATCGCCGCCCAAAACTACTATCGCCCGATCGATAAAGAAGTGTTTGCCAAATACGCCAAGCAATTCCCAGCGGTGAAGCAGTTTGATATCGACGACGAATTTGGCGGCTGGGCCAAAGCGCAGAAAACCCACTTTAGCGATGGTGGCGTGTTCGACCAGATCTACAGCAAGTAATCCTGCGGGCCACCCGCTGCCGCACGCCCTGCTGCGTGCGGCATTTTTTATTAGGTATAGCGCTGCAAATCAATCACTATAAGCATCACAGCACTATACCCCTGATCTTTTAAACCGCTTTGGTCTAGTGCGTGCGTACACTGGGCGCGGGCGGGAGAATGTCGCCATGAATCAGATCGTGCAGCCCCCTCTCAATTACCCGGTGCCCCCGGAAATCCGCCAGGATTGGCCGGAAAGCCTGTTTCAGATCGATAGCCTCAAAGGCGTGGTGGTGAAAGCCATGGGCTCGACGCTTTCATCGGCGTTTCAGCCACTGCTTGATCGCAACGGCCAGCGCTTTGCCGATGAAGCCCTGCTACGTGCCACCGTGCGCGAGCGGCCGATCGCCCCGCAGCAGGCCTTTGGCGCGGCGCGGCAAGGCCATAAGCTGATTGCCTTTGATCGGCTGTGCCGCACCCTGCATGTGATGAATTTTGCCAGCTACGCCCAGCCGGATCGGCTGCTGTTTCTGAATGTGCATCCGGAGCTGCTGGTGCAGATCAACGATCATGGCGCGTATTTTGAGCGGATTTTAAGTAGCCTTGGGTTTAGCCCGCAGCAGATTGTGCTGGAGCTACTGGAACACGAAACACTGTCCAGCGATGCGGTCGATATTTCGCGCGCGGTGCACAACTACCGCAAGAAAGGCTACCGGATTGCGCTGGATGATTTTGGCCATGGCATGGCCAATCTGGATCGCCTATGGCTGCTTGAGCCCGACTACGTGAAGCTGGATCGCCATCTGATCGCGCTGGCCGCGCAGCAAAGCAAAGCACGCGCCGGCTACGGCCAGCTGGTGCAATTACTCAAAAATGCCGGCACCCAAGTGATTGCCGAAGGCATTGAAACCGAAGAACACAAGCAGCTGGCGCTGGCGAGTGGTGTGGATGGGCTGCAAGGTTTTTACTTTGCCCATCCCCGCCCTCGCCCGCTCTAAGCGCAAGGGAGAGCTGATGCAAGTAAGCGAACAATGGCCGCTAGAAATCGAACAATGGCTGGCCGAGGGTAAACGCATTTTGATCGCCCCGGGCTGGAAAAACTCGCCCGCCGGGCATTGGCAAAGCGAATGGCAAGCGCAATTTCCGGCCATGCAGCGGGTAGAGCAGCCCGATTGGGATTATCCCGTCGCCGCCGACTGGGTGCGCCAGCTGGATCAGACCGTGCGCGCCAGTAGCGCCCCGGCGCTGATTGTGGCCCATAGCCTCGCCTGCCCAACGCTCGCGCACTGGGCCGCACTGCATGGGCGCGAGAGCTCAGTGAAAGGCGTACTGCTGGTCGCGCCTGCCGATGTAATGCGCCCGGAAGCACCCGAAGCATTTACCGGCTTTGCACCGCTGCCGATCATACCGCTGCCGTTTTTTAGCTGGATTATCGCCAGTACCACCGACCCGCATTGCAGCACCGACCGCGCCAGCCAGCTGGCACTCAATTGGCGCTGCAAGCTCTCGCTGATTGAAAACGCCGGGCATATCAATATTGCCTCCGGCCACGGCGAATGGCCGGAAGGGCTGCAATTGCTGGCCAAGCTGATTCAGATTGTGAATGGCGATCAGGATGAATAAAGCCCGGCCGGCAGGCTGAACTTTTTGCCCGCCGGCCACTCCATGCCAGAGCAATATGTCACTGCCCGCGCTGGAGCCGCTATGCCGCAACTGAGTTTATTTTTACTGATTTTCGCCGCCGCCTGCCTGCTTGCCCTGGTGAGCATGTAGGTGCAAAAAGCCGATAAAGTCGAAACCGGCATTATGGCCGGCACCGGCGGGCTTAGCCTGGCTGGGGCACTGCTCGCCTGGGCCAATGCCTAAGCCAGCCTAAGCCAGCCACCGCCCAATAAAAAAGCAGCCTCACGGCTGCTTTTTTATTGCGGTACTCAGTGCCCAGAAGCCCCGAGCGCCTGTAAACACCTTTACTTTATAAGAAGCGCAGCGCCGCCATGGCCACGAGGGTGGGGGTGAGCGCAGCCAGCGCCAGATAGCCGGCGTTCACCGTGCCATCGCTAAAATGCCCACGCAAAATCGTCAGGCCCGCCGGATTGGGCGCATTGGCAATCACGGTTAAACCACCACCTGCCACCGCACCGGCCACCAGCGCATACTGAAACTCGGGCGAGAGCCCCGGTACCAGCGAGCCCAGATAGGTGAGCGCCGCATTGTCTGTAAAGGCGGTCAGCGCAGTCGCACCAAAGAACACCGCATCGCTACTCATACTCATCAGCACCGGCTGCAGCCACCATTGCTGATGCCCCCCCAACACCACCAAGCCGGCAAGGAAAAACGCCACTAGCAGCGCCTCGCGCAAAATCAGTCGGTCTTGATGGCGCTCATAGGCATGGGTAATGCCGATAAAAAACAGCAACAGCCCCATGAAAATGGGCGGGTAATGCGCAAACACCACCACCCCAAGCAGAAACAGCAAATGGGTAATCACCAGTGCCATGGGCACTTTCGGCGCGCTACTGCTATCCGCGCTTGGCGCTTGCAGCTGCGCCAGCTCGCGCCAAAACAGCAGCGTGAGGCCGACAGCATTTACCGTCACGGCAATCGCCGCTTTCCAGCCAAACTGGGTCAGCATAAAGTGCAGATCCCAGCCCCATTGGCCGGCCACCATCAGGACTGGCGGCGCGGCAAACGGGGTGAGTGTGCCGCCGATTGAAATATTCACAAACAGCACGGCCAAGGTGGCGTATTTAAAGCGCTGGCTCAAAGGCTGGGCAAAAAATTGCTGGCTGATAATCAGCGCGGCCAGCGTCATGGCCGCCGGCTCGGTGATAAACGAGCCCAACAGCGGCACAAAAATCATAACCACCAGAAAATAACCCACCCGCCCCGGTAGCGGCAGCAGCCGCGCCAAGAGATTAATCAGCTCACCGGCCACATACAGAATCGGCCGCGTGGCGGCGATGACCATAATCGCAAACACAAACAGCGGCTCGGTGAAATTGCGGGTGTTCAGATATTCTTTGGTTTCAGGTACGCCCACCAGGCCAAACATCGCCAGCATCAGCACCAGCGCCCAAAAGCCAAACACCACCTCCACTTCGCCCAGCAAATGCCAGATGCCGCCGTGGCGAGGGTAACGGTGGGCCAGCCCTTCAAAATATTTGGTGGCAAAGGTGTGCAAAATAGCGACGGCAAAAATTGCGGCCGCCAGCAGCTGAAAAGTGCTGGGTGATTGATCCATCGGCGTTCCCTGTCAGATTCATTGTTGTATGCGGCAGTGCCGTGCATAGCCTACCGCCACTGTGAGACTGGCGAAACCGTGCCGGAGTTCAGTGGTACTTTTGCCAACACGCTAGTGATCATCTAGCGCAGTTGCGCCAGATACCCCACCCCGTACTGCCCACAGCCCTATTAATATCAAGACCCAGCGCGCCATACCCCGGTAGCTACATCTGGCCTCGCCCTTTTCACAATTGTTTACAACTAAGCAAACTTTGCGCCGGATTGCGTTGGCGCGGCTCTTTAGCATGGCGGCATCTTCTCCAACCCGAGGTGTACCATGCATTTTTCGCTGACGATTCCGCTTTTGTGTGCCCTACCCTTTACGCTGGCAGCTTGCGGTGGCGCAGGCCCTACTACCCCTAGCCCCACTCCAGCGCCAACCGCGCTGCCCACTCCGGCGCCGGTGAACTACGCGCCGGTCATCAGCGCCTGGCAAACCAAGCTCCAGCAGTTTTTAAGCGCACAACAGCTGGCGGGCCTAAGTATTGCGGTGGTGGATGGCGACCACGTTGTGTGGGCGCAGGGCTTAGGCGTGGCTGATCTGGCCAGCGGGCAGCCCGCCACGGCCGATACGCTATTTCGGGTGGGGTCGATTTCCAAGCTGTTTACCGCCACTGCGGTGATGCAGCTGGTGGAGCAGCAGCAATGGCAGCTCGAGCAAAGCCTGCCTAGCCTCTTGCCGGGTTTTAGCGTGCATTCGCGCTTTGCGGCCAATGCTAGCGCCGCCCAGCAAAGCGTGACGCTGCGCCGCGTCTTGAGCCACCACGCAGGCTTACCGGAAGTGGTGGTCGCCTGCCTGCAGCAATACGATGCCGCGCTCACCCGCTGTAGCCAAGGGGTAGAGCTCGCCCATCGGCCGGGCGAGCAATATGCGTATTCCAATTACGGCGTCGATTTATTGGGCGCGGCCTTGGCCCAGCATTATCGGCAACCGTTTACCGAGCTAATCCGCAGTCAGGTTTTGCTGCCACTAGGGATGCGCCAATCGAGCTTTGCCCCCGCCAGTGCCCCCTTTAACCGCTACGCCCAAGCGCACGCCGGGCGGCAGGCGGTGGGCTACCAGAATGACTATGACCATATGCCAGCCGGGGGGCTATGGAGCAGCGCCAATGAGATGAGCCGCTTTTTACGCTTTGCGGTCAATGGTGGCCAACTAGAAGGGCAGCAAGTCTTGCAGCGCGCGAGCTTGCAGCAAATGTGGCAGGCGCAAAACCCCGATACCCCGCTGGATCTGGATTGCCAGACCGGACTGGGCTGGTTTGCCAATGAATGCGGCGCCCCCAAGCTGGGAGATGGCTGGCGGGTGGTGCAGCATGGCGGCTCCACCAAGCTCTTTAATGCCGAGCTAAGCGTGCAGCCCGAACACAAGCTGGGCGTGTTTATCGCGGTCAATGGCGATGATCAGGACCAGCTGAGCCAACTGGCGCGCGATTTGCTGGCCGATTTACTCAAACAGAAAACTGGCCAAGCGGTGAAAAAAACCACCCTGCCCGCCGCGCAAATCACGCAGCCTAGCGCAGCCGAGCTGCAACGCTATGCCGGCTGGTATTACCTGCACTCGATTGATTTACCCGCCGCCGCCTTGCAACTAAAGGTGCAGCAGGGCCAACTCCTTGCGCAGTCGGCCGACCCCACCGCGCCGGCAATACCGCTGCAGCGCGACCAGAATGGCTGGTATCGCCTGCAAGGCGTGAGCGATGCACGCATCCAGCTGCAAACACTGGCCGGCCGCGAAATGCTGGTGGCACAAACCAGCGATGGCCGGGCGCTGCATTCAGAGCGCCTCAAAGCCCAGCCACTCAGCGCAGCTTGGCAGCAGCGCATTGCCACGCCGCTGCAGGTGGGCGATCTCACGCTGAGCTGGGAAGTGCTGGATGGTCTGTTGCTGCTCTTAGCCAATGATCAACCGCTGTACATCATTGAGCCCTTGGATGACCAGACTGCCGTCGTGGCCGGACAAGGCCGTGGGCGGGGTGATGTGCTGCGCTTTACCGATACCGGGGTACTGTATCAGGGCCTAGGTATTGAAAACGTTAGGCTGATCAAAGATACCCACTAGGCACACCCCCAGCCGCACCACTTGGCGCGGCTGGGTACAGGCGCAGCCCGCGAAAAGCGGTACACTGCGCCAGCCACCGAAGGAGCGCACATGAGCCGCATTTTGCTAATTGAAGATGATCTCAAACTGGCGAGCCTGACCAGCCGCTACCTGAGCCAGCAAGGCCTCACCGTGCGCTGTGTGCACGATGGGCGCGAGGCGCTGGCCGCCTACAGTGCGTTTCAGCCCGATCTGGTGATTCTGGATGTGATGCTGCCCGGCAAAGATGGCTGGCAAATTTGCCGCGAGCTGCGCCAGCACAGCGCGGTGCCGCTACTAATGCTCACCGCCCGCGATGAGCAATACGACCAAATTCTGGGGCTGGAGCTGGGCGCCGATGATTATGTAGTGAAACCGGTGGAGCCACGGCTGCTGCTGGCGCGAATTCGCGCCATTTTGCGCCGGCAAGAAGGCCATCTGCCCGCCCCGGCCGGCTTGCTGCAATACGGCCAGCTCAGTATCGACACCGCCAATCGGCAAGTGACACTGGCCGGGGCAGACATCCCGCTGGGCAGTGCCGAATTTGAGCTTTTGAATTTACTGGCCAGCCAGCCGGGCAAGGTGCTCTCGCGCGAGCAAATTATTCAGGCGCTGCGGGGGATTGAGTTTGATGGCCTCGATCGCACCGTAGATGTATGCGTCAGCAAGCTGCGCAAAAAACTGGGGGACGATCCGCGCGAAGCCCGCCGCATCAAAACCGTCTGGGGCAAAGGCTATCTATTTAGCCCCAACCAGTGGGAGGGCTAAGCCATGTTGCGGCTGTTTTTCCGGCTGTATCTGCGGCTGATTTTGGGGTTTATCGTATTTGTGGCCGGCGTGAATTACGCCCTGTATGGCGTTATGAAACAGGAAAACCTGCGCATGACCCGTGCAATGGCCAGCGGGCAGGTGTATCAGCTACAGCAGTATTTTAATCCGCTCACCCCCGGAGCGCGCCCGGCTGCCCTCACTGCACTGCAAGCGCATTTTGGCCTGCAGCTGAGTTTGCATCCGGCTGGCGGGCTGGCGCTGAGCCGCGCGCAACAGCGCGAGCTGGCAGCCGGTGATTTTGTCGTGCTAAGCGAAGATGGCGCGCTCACCAGCACTGATTCGGCTTTGATTTTGCCCTTGCAGGGCGGGCAATGGTTGCAGGTGACGATCCCGCCCGACCCAAGCTGGCTCGGCTGGGCCAGCCTCGGCGCCAATCTGGTGGTCTTTGCGCTACTGGCGGCGCTGCTGTGGCACTGGAGTAGCCGCCACTGGCGCGATCTGGCCCAGCTGGGCGCAGCCGCCCGTGCCATGGGGCAAGGCCATTTGGAAGTACGGGCCGATTTACCGAAAAAATCCGATCTGCATCAGCTCGCCACGCATTTTAATCAGATGGCGGCGCAGCTGCAGCTCTTGGTCACGCAGCAAAACGAGATGATTCACGGGGTGGCGCACGAGCTGCGCACCCCGATGGCGCGCATGGCCTTTGAGCTGGATTTACTCGCCGCCAGCAGCGATGCCGCGGAGCAGCAGCAATTGCAAACCGAGCTGCGCAGCGAGCTTCAGGAGCTGGAGCAACTGATCAGCGAAATGCTCAGCTACTGCCGGCTGCAACAGCAGGCCCAGCCCTGGCAAAGCGTACCCGCCGCCGACTGGCTGGCCAGCGCACTGGCCGATGCCGAGCTGGAAGCGCGCCAATATGGGGTTACGCTGATTGGCGAGGCGCCGGCACAGCACTGCCAGCTCGAGCCGCGGCTGCTGGCGCGGGCGCTGAGTAATCTGCTGCGCAATGCGCTGCGCTATGCCACGCAACGGGTCGAGGTGCGGCTGACTGCCGAGGCGCAGCACTGGGTGCTGACAGTGGATGATGATGGCCCCGGGATTGCCCCGGATGATCGACTGCGGGTGTTCGAGCCCTTTACCCGGCTCGATCAAAGCCGCAATCGTGCCAGCGGCGGCTTTGGGCTGGGACTGGCCGTGGTGCGGCGGATTGCGCAATGGCATGGTGGCGAGGTGAGCGCCAGCCAATCGCCGCTAGGTGGGGCACGGCTGCAATTGCGCTGGCCGCTGCAATATACCCCTGCCGGTATCGGCCAGCAGGAAAATAAAGATATAGATCAGTCATCTATACCCCCGACATTAAATTGAAACGATTGTTTTAAACCTCTGTAATAGTCGCCGCGCATTATCGCCATCCTTTGTATCTGCCCGAAAGGATTGCATGATGGATCGTCGCCAATTTCTGCGCATGGCCGGTTTTATGACCGCCAGCGTGGCCACCCCGGTTTTATTAAGCGCCTGTGGCGGCGCCAGCGTCGAGGCCCCGCAGCCGACAGCCAGCCCCAAACCGCTGCTGCTGCAGTTTCCGCAAGGGGTAGCCAGCGGCGATCCGAAAGCGGATAGCCTCGTTTTCTGGACTCGCGCCTTGCCTGCCGGGCTCGACCCCATCGCCGTTCACCCGGCCAGTGCCAATAGCACACTGGAACTGATCGTGACCGAGGGCGACCCGGGCGCTGCCGTGGGCACCACCGCCGAGCTGACCGGCAAGATCGTTGCCCGCGTGCAGCTGGCCGCGCTGACCGAGTGGGATCACAGCGTGCGCCACAAGCTCAGCGGCCTGAATGGCAATACTGTCTATGGCTATCAGTTTGTAGCCGGCACTAGCCGCTCGCTGATTGGCCGCGCCAAAACCGCCGCTGCCGCCAATGTGGCCCTGAATCAGCTGAAATTTGCCTTTTTGTCCTGCCAGGATTGGAGCGTGAACCACTGGGGCGCGTTTGATTTGCTGACCAAGGAAGAGCTGGATTTTATCGTGCATCTGGGCGACTACATCTACGAAACCGTGGGCGAAGCCTTCCAGAAAGGCGCAGTTGAAGCTACCCACCCGGCGCTGAAATTGCCCAATGGCCCGTACAAGAGCGGCAACAGCGGCGCGCGCTATGCCAACACCATCGACGACTATCGCGCCCTGTATAAACAATACCGGATGGATCCGCGCCTGCAGCAAGTGCATGCCCGCTTTGCGATGATTGCGGTGTGGGATGACCACGAGTTTTCCGATGATTGCTGGGGCGATGCCACCACCTACGACAACGGCAGCTTTGATCCGGCCAAAGGCGGCGACAACAAGCACGAAACCGCCCGCCGCCGCGCCGCCAATCAGGCCTGGTATGAATTTATGCCGGCCGATGTGGCCTTTGATGCCAATGCCACCGGCTTTCAGACCATCCGCCTCTATCGCGATTTCCAGTTTGGTCAGCTGATGCAGCTGGTAATGACCGACCAGCGCCTGTACCGCACCGACCACGTTTTGCCCGAAGCCCAGGTAGGCAGCGCCAACGGCAGCCGCTATATGGTGCCAACGCAATATCTGGCCGCGGCCGAAGCGCAAAAGATGAAAGTGGCCGCCGCAGGTGGCGACCCGCTGGCGCTGACCTCGATTCTGGGCAAAACCCAGCGCGACTGGTTTAAAAACAAACTGAAAACCTCCAGCGCCCAATGGCATTTCTGGGGTAATGAAGTCTCGCTGCTGCGCATGCGGCTGGATGCACGCAAGCTGGCGGGCGTACCGGCCGAGCTGCAGCAAGAATTTGTGCTTAACGCCGATCAGTGGGATGGCTTTAACGCCGAACGTAGCGATATCCTGGGTTATATCCGCAGCCAGAATATCCAGAACGTCGTCGCGGTGACCGGCGATATTCATAGCTTCTATGCCGGGGTGGCGCACGCCGATTACAGCCAAGACACCCCTGCGGTGGTCGATCTGGTGACCGCCGGGATCAGCAGTGATTCGTTCTATAGCTATCTGGCTAGCGCAGTGCGCGACCCGTCTTTAGCCAGCGCTCAGGCCCTGATTTTTACCAGCGAAGCGGGTGCCGAAGCGATTGCGATTCAGATGCTCAGCCTTGCCATTGCCCAGCAAGCTGGCGTGAGCAATTTAGGCGACAAAGCCGCCATTCAGCAGGCGGTGGGCGCGGCCATTCAGGCGGGCCAGCTTCCAGCCGCGGCCGTACAAGCCACGGCTGGCCTCGCCACCAGCGAAATCAACACTCTCAATGATTTGCTGGGTGGCGGTCTGGGGCAGACCATTGCCAGCACCATCGCCAGTCTGGCGGCCCGCAAAGCCTCGGTGGCCGCGCAAACCTTGTATGGCTTGGTGGCCGGCAAAATCGCCAGCCAGATGCAAATCCCGGCCGCGAATGTGCCTGCCAGCGCGGTGCAGCCATTCCTGAATCCATTTGCCGATCAGGCTAGCGGCAAAGCGCCGGTGAATAATCCGTGGATCAAGCACGCCGATACCGACGCTCAAGGCTATGCCGTGGTCACCGTAACGCCAAGTGAAGTGCAATGTACTTTCCGCAAAATGCGTCGCCTCAGCAATGGCGCTGCCCCAAGCGCGCCATTGGCGGGCGAAACCCGGGTGCGGATTGCCAGCGGTAAAGCCGATGTCAGCGTGGTGAGCTAAGCCGCCACGCGCAGGCTGACGTATTAAGTTGTGTTGTGCGTATCGCCATCGGGCTGGCCGTCGCCCGCTGGTCTTCGCCCCACCTTCGGGTGGGGCTTTTTTTATCCGCCGCGCGCGGAACTAGACCTTTGCGCACTGTCCCGAAAAATTCGTCTAGACGTAACCGCATTGTCATCTTGCCTAGGCACAATGCCCGCATCCCACAACAAGATGGATTTGCGCCAAATGAAAACCGTAACTCGTCTGACCGCTGCCCTGCTGGCGGCACTCGCTGCCGCGCATAGCTTTGCGGCTGATACGCTGACTGTGTACACCGCACTGGAAGCCGACCAGCTCAAAGCCTATCAGGAAAAATTCGAGCAAGAATACCCGAACATCAAATTGAAATGGGTACGTGATTCTACCGGCATTATCACCGCCAAACTGCTGGCCGAAAAAGCCAACCCGCAAGCCGATGTGGTGATGGGTCTGGCTGCATCCTCGCTACTGGTGCTGGAGCGTGAAGGCATGTTGCAAGCCTACGCCCCCAAAGGCGTGGAAAAACTGAGCAAGCAATATGTGGATGACAGCACGCCACCAACTTGGGTGGGGATGGATGTGTGGGGCGCCACCGTGTGTTTCAACACCGTTGAAGCCGCCAAGCTGGGCTTGAAAAAGCCAGAAAGCTGGAAAGACCTGCTCAAGCCTGAATTCAAAGGCAAGATCGTAATGCCCAACCCAGCCTCAAGCGGCACTGGCTATTTTGATGTGACCGCCTGGTTGCAAATGTTCGGCGAAAAAGAAGGCTGGGCCTATATGGACAAACTGCACGACAACATCGCGCAGTACACCCACTCTGGCTCAAAACCATGCAAACAAGCTGCAGCGGGCGAATTCCCGGTCGGCATTTCGTTTGAATATCGTGCGGCCAAGCTCAAAGACGGTGGCGCGCCGATTGATCTGGTATTCCCGAAAGAAGGTCTGGGCTGGGATCTGGAAGCAACGGCCATCATGAAAGGCAGCAAAAACCTCGAAGCGGCGAAAAAACTGGCCGACTGGTCAGCTTCAAAATCAGCCAACGAGCTGTATGAGAAAAACTTCGCCATCGTGGCTATGCCTGGCATCGCCAAGCCCAATGCGCATATCCCGGCTGACTATGAAAAACGCCTGGTGAAACAAGATCTGCGCTGGTCAGCGGCCAACCGCGACAAGATTCTGGCCGAGTGGACTCGTCGCTACGACGCCAAATCAGAAAAGAAATAAGCCTGACTGCATCACCCGGCCATGCCGGGTGATGGCCCGGCCCGCTGCTGGCGGGCCTTTTGCCTATTGGAAGTCCGATGTTGCGCGATTTACCCGAACACCAAAACACCGAGCGCCCACCGCATGGCGCCGCCCCCAGCCTGCATGTGCAGCTGAACGATATTCATAAACAGTTTGGCCGCTTCACCGCGCTGGCTGGCATTCATCTGGATATTCGCCAAGGTGAGTTTGTATCGCTGCTGGGCCCCTCAGGCTGCGGCAAAACCACTTTGCTGCGCATTCTGGCCGGGCTAGAGCACGCAGACCGCGGGCAAATCATGCTGCATCAGCGCGATATCACGCGACTTCCGCCGGCGGAACGTGATTACGGGATTGTGTTTCAATCGTATGCGCTGTTTCCCAATCTGACCGTCGCGGCCAACATCGCTTATGGCCTCAAAGGCCGGCGCGAAGATCGCCAGCGCCGGGTCGATGAGCTACTCGATCTGATCGGGCTGGCCGGCATTGCCAGCAAATATCCGGCTCAACTTTCAGGCGGGCAACAGCAACGGGTGGCACTGGCGCGCGCGCTGGCCACTTCGCCAAGCTTATTGCTGCTGGATGAGCCGCTGTCGGCGCTGGATGCGCAAGTGCGCGAACACCTGCGCCACGAAATCAAACAACTGCAACGCAAACTGGGCGTGACCACCATTATGGTGACCCACGATCAGGAAGAAGCCCTCACCATGGCCGACCGCGTCGTGGTCATGAACCACGGCGTGATCGAGCAGATTGGCAGCCCGGAAACCATCTACCGCAAGCCCGCCACCCGCTTTGTGGCCGATTTTGTGGGCCAATGTAATTGGCTGAGCGGCACGGTGCTCTCGCCCGGCTATTTCCGCTTGGGTAATGCCGCGATTGCCGCGCACAGCCTCGCCCATCACCCGACCGGCCGGCAGGTGGAAGTTTTCCTGCGCCCGGAAGATGTGATTTTGCATCCGCGCTGGGAAGCCGGCCCGAATATGGCGCTGGGCGAACTCAAACAGCTGGAACTCCTGGGCAGCCAATACCGCATGACGTTGCAAGTGGCCGATTGGGGCGGTATTACGCTGCAAGCCGATCTGAATCACCACCAGCTGGCCAGCCTGAATTTCCGCGATGGGCAGCGCATACCGGTGCAGTTACCGGCCAATTGCCTGCAATGCTTTAGCACGGAGCATAGCGAATGAGTACCCTCGCCCTGCCCGCGCCCAGCCGTTGGCCCAACTTAACCCCCATCTTGCTCGCAGGCACCGTGCTGGTGGCGCTGCTGATCATGCTGGCCATGCCGCTGGTGGCCATTCTGGGCCAAGCGGTGCGCGACCCGGCCACTGGCGCGCTGAGCTGGCAAGCCATCGAGCAAACACTGGCCAGCCCCGGCCTGCTGGAACAACTGCAGCGCAGCTTGGCGGTGGCCCTCACCACCTGCGTGCTGGTGGTGCCCTTGGCCTATGCCTATGCCAGCGCCCTCACCCGCAGCTGCATGCCGGGCAAAAGCCTGTTTCGCGCCTTGGCGCTGATTCCGCTCTTGGCGCCCTCGCTACTGCCGGGGATTGCGCTAGTGTATCTGTTTGGTAATCAGGGCGTGCTCAAAGGGCTGTTTCCGGATGGCATTTACGGCTTTTGGGGCATTGTGCTGGGCGAGGCGTTTTATACCTTTCCGCACGCGCTGATGATTTTGCTTACCGCCTTGGCAGTGGCCGATGGCCGGCTGTATGAGGCGGCCCATGCGCTGGGCGCCAATGGCCTGCGCCGTTTTCTGACCGTGACGCTGCCTGGTGCGCGCTTTGGCCTGATCTCGGCCACCATGGTGGTGTTTACACTGGTAATCACCGATTTTGGTGTGCCCAAAGTGATTGGCGGGCAATACAGTGTGCTGGCGCTCGAAGCCTACAAGCGGTGATTGGCCAGCAAAACTTCCCGCGCGGCGCGGTGATTGGCCTGCTGCTGCTGATTCCGGCGCTGATCTCCTTTGCCGTCGATCATCTGGCCCAGCGCCGCCAGCAAGCGCTGCTCACGGCCCGCGCCCAGCCGCTGCAAGTGCGTGCGCAACCCGTGCGCGATGGTTTGGCCCTGCTGTTTTGTACCGTTGTAGCCGGCAGTTTGCTGCTGCTGTTGGGCACGGCCGTGGCCGCGGCGCTGATCAAGCTGTGGCCGTATAACCTCAGCCTCACACTCGATCATTTTGATTTCAGCAATGTCGATGGCGGCGGCACCGAGGCCTTTGGCAATAGCCTACGCATGGCCGGCTGGACGGCGCTCTTGGGCACGGTCTTGGTGTTTATCGGCGCGTGGCTGACCGAAAAAGTCGATGGCGCGCGCCGCCTGCAACGGCCGCTGCATTTATTGGCCATGCTGCCCATGGCCGTGCCGGGCCTGGTCTTGGGCTTGGGCTATGTGCTGTTTTTTAATCAGCCGGGCAATCCACTGCATGGTCTGTACGGCACGATGGCGATTCTGGTGCTGTGCTCGGTGGCGCATTTTTATACCACCGCCCACCTGACCGCCGTTACCGCTTTGCGCCAGCTCGATCGCGAATTTGAAGCCGTGGCCGCTTCGCTGAAAGTGCCCTACTGGCAAACCGCGTGGCGAGTGACCTTGCCGGTGTGTCTGCCGGCCATGCTGGAAGTCGCCCGCTATTTCTTTGTCGCAACCATGACCACGGTGTCGGCGGTGATTTTCATCTACAGCCCGGAAACCACGCTGGCCTCGGTGGCGGTGCTAAATATGGACGACGCCGGCGATACCGCCGCGGCCGCCGCGATGGCCACGCTGATTGTGGCGAGCTCAGCGCTGGCTTGTGGGCTGTTTGCCATTTTGCAAACCATTTTACTGCGCCGCACCCAGCGCTGGCGGGCCCGTAGCGAGTGATACCCACACCGGTATAGCGCCACTACGCTGATCAAAAATAGGCTAGTGGCATATACCCCCCACTGAATACTAATTAGCACACTTATGATGAGCACCGAACGCATCACCAACCTGCACACCCTAAGCACGCTCTACCACAGCGCGGGGACATCGCTCTACGGCGGTGAGGCCATCAGCCAGCTGGAACACGGCCTGCAAGCCGCCTATGCCGCCGAGCAAGATGGCGCGCCTGTGGCGCTGATCATCGCCGCACTGCTGCACGATGTGGGGCATTTGCTCACCGGCCAGCAGGATGATGATCTGGCCAACGGCATTGATGATCGGCATGAAGCCATCGGCGCCAGCGCATTGCATGGCCTGTTTGGCCCCGCCGTGTATCAGCCGATTGCCCTGCATGTGGCCGCCAAGCGGTATTTATGTGCCACTGATGCGGGCTATCTGGCGCAACTCTCGCCGGCTTCGCGCTGCTCGCTGGCGCTGCAAGGTGGGCCGATGCAGCCCGAAGAAGTGGCGCAATTTCGCCAGCGCGCCTATGCCAGCGAAGCGCTGGCACTGCGCCGCTACGACGAGCTGGCCAAAGTACCGCAGCTGGCAACGCCACCGCTCAGCCATTACCTGGCGCTGGCACAGCAGTTGATTACACCCACCCCGAGCCCCGCCCCAAACACGGGCGCGGGCACACACAGTGCGGTGGCGGTGTAAATGATTACTGGCGCACAGCGCAGTGGGCGGCTTAGCCGCCTTTTTCTGAATCTCAACACTTGTCTAGACCTTAATTTATTGCGGGAGAAAACCCATGCGTGAACCGATCTTACTGACCCCCGGCCCACTCACCACCAGCCCGGCCACCAAATTGGCCATGCTCAGCGACTGGGGCTCGTGGGATAGCGCCTTTAATGCGCTCACCGCCAGCGTATGCCGTGATCTGGTGGCCATTGCCCACGGCGAAGCCAGCCATGTGTGCGTGCCGCTGCAAGGCTCGGGCACTTTTGCCGTGGAAGCCGCGCTGGGCACACTGGTGCCACGCAGTGGCAAGCTTTTGGTGCTGGCCAATGGCGCCTATGGTCTGCGCATGGCCAAAATCGCCGAGCGTCTTGGTCTCACGCACCAAACCCTTGCCTGGCCGGATGGCACACCAGTCGATGCCGCCGCCGTGGCCGCCGCGCTGGCGGCTGACCCGAGCATTAGCCACGTGGGGGTCATTCACTGCGAAACCGCCACTGGCCTTTTGAACCCGCTGGAGGCCATCGCCCAGGTCGTAGGCAGCGCGGGTCGCGCGCTGCTGGTGGATGCGATGTCTTCATTTGGCGCGCTGGAATTGGATTTACGCACCACGCCAGTTCAAGCAGTGATTGCTGCATCAGGCAAATGCCTGGAAGGCGTGCCTGGGATGGGCTTTGTGCTGGTGGAGCAAGCAGCCCTCACCGCCAGCGCCGGCCAAAGCCGCTCGCTGGCGCTCGATCTGGCCGACCAATATCAATATCTGCAGCAAACCGGCCAATGGCGCTTTACTCCGCCCACCCATGTGGTGGCGGCTTTGCGCGCTGCCATCGACCAGTATCTGGTTGAAGGCGGCAGATTAGCTCGCTTAGCGCGCTATACCCGCAATGCCGAGCTCTTGATTAGCCTGCTGGGCGCGGCAGGTTTGCAGCTCTTTTTACCGCACGAATGGCAAGCGCCGATCATTCTCACTTTCCACGCGCCAGCGCACCCAGACTACGACTTTAGCCGCCTGTATCAGGCGGTGCGCTCGCGCGGTTTTGTGCTGTATCCGGGCAAGCTGACCACTGTTGAGACTTTCCGCGTGGGCTGCATTGGCGCGATTGATGAAGTGGAAATTCGCCAAGCCGCCGAAGCCATCCGCGGGGCGCTGGCCGAGCTGGGCTGGCTCACGCCGCTCCCGACCGCCGCTGAGCACCACCACGCCACGACTGCCATTTTTGCTTAAGGACCCATCATGACTGCACACACTTACACCTATCAACGTCGCTACTGCGGCCCGCTGGAAGCCGTGATTTTTGACTGGGCCGGCACCATTGTCGATTTCGGCTCGTTTGCCCCCACCCAAGTGCTGGTCGATGCCTTCGCCGAGATCGGCCTGCCAGTGTCGCTGGCCGAAGCCCGGGTGCCGATGGGCATGGCCAAATGGGATCATATTCAGACCTTGGGCCAGCTCCCCGACGTTGCCCGCCGCTGGCAGGCCAAATTTGGTGCGCCGATGACCGACGCTGATGTCGATCAGATCTACGAGATTTTTATGCCTCTCCAGATCGCCCGCGTCGGGGCGTATTCGCAACCGATTGCGGGTGCGCTCGAGACCCTCGCCACGCTGCGGGCGCAAGGGCTGAAAATCGGCAGCTGCACCGGTTATCCGCGCGCCGTGATGAATGCGCTGCTACCGCTGGCCGCGGAGCTGGGCATTGCACCCGATTGCGTGATTGCCGCCGATGATCTGGCCGCCGGCGCGCGCCCGGGGCCATGGATGGCGCTGGCCAATGTGATTGAGCTGGGCATCAAGCATGTTGCCGCCTGCGTGAAAGTCGACGACACCGCCGTGGGCATCGCCGAAGGGCTGAATGCCGGGATGTGGACCGTGGGTCTGGCGGTATCGGGCAATGAAGTGGGCTTAAGCCAAAGCGAATGGCTGGCCTTAAGCGCCAGCGAGCAACAACAACGCCGCCAGCGCGCGGCCGAAAAACTCGCCCAAGCCGGCGCGCATTATGTGATTGATACCGTGGCCGAATTGCCGGCGGTGATTGCGGCGATCAATCAGCGCCTGGCCCGCGGCGAGAGCCCAGCATGAACGCCGCCGACCTCCGCACACAGCCCAGTGATGCACCCAGCGCGTTTCGCCCGTGGTGGTTTGCCGATGCCTACCGCCGGGCAGCACCGCCACCACCACAAGTGCTGCAAGGGGAGCAAAGCTGCGATGTGGCCATCGTGGGGGGCGGCTACACCGGCTTGTGGACCGCCATCATGCTCAAGCAAGCGCAGCCGCAGCTGCGGGTGGCATTGATCGAGCAAGACCGGATCGGCGCTGGTGCCTCCGGGCGCAATGGCGGCTGCCTCTTAACCTGGTCGGCCAAATACCTGACCTTGCGGCGGCTGTTTGTCGAAAGCGAAGCACTGCGGCTGGTGCGCGCGTCGGAAGACGCGGTGTACGCCATCCGCGATTTTTGCCGCCGCTACGCCATTGACGCCGAAGTGCGAGTCGATGGGGCACTGTATACCGCCACCAATCTCAGCCAGCGCGGCAGCATGCAAGGGGTAATGGCCGCGCTGGCGGCCAAGGAAGCAAGCAGCTGGCGCACGTTGCCGATCGAGCAAGTGCAAGCGCTGGCGGGCTCCACCGCCATGCTCGAAGGCGTGTATAGCCCGGCGGCGGGCAGCGTGCACCCGGGCCTCTTGGTATTGGGGCTCGCGCGCGTGGCCCGTGAGCTGGGGGTGACGATTTATGAGCACAGCCCGATGACCGCGCTGGATAGCCCGCGCGGCCAGCCGGCTCAGCTCAGCACCCCCACCGGCCAGCTACAAGCGCGGCAGGTGGTGCTGGCCACCAATGCTTGGATGGGGCGGCAATTTCGCGAGTTTGCCGGCACGATTGCCGTGGTGTCGTCCGATATGCTGATCACCGAGCCGGTGCCGGCCACGCTGGCGGAGCTGGGTTTGCAACATGGCGCGGCGGTGTGCGATTCGCGCATTTTCGTGCACTACTGGCGCAGCACGCCCGATGGCCGGCTGATGCTGGGTAAAGGCGGCAACACCTTTGCCTTTGGCGGACGCATGCTGGCCGAGTTTGATCAACCCAGCCGCTATCTGCCACAGCTGCAACAGTCCCTACGGCGGTTTTTCCCGGCGCTGGCCAGCGTGCCGATTGCCGCCAGCTGGAATGGCGCTTCCGATCGCTCGGTGACCGGTTTTCCATTTTTTGGCCGGCTCAGCGGTACGGATAACGTCTTTTACGGCTTTGGCTATTCGGGCAATGGCGTGGGGCCAAGCTATCTGGGCGGGCAGATTCTCAGTAGCTTGGTGCTGGGACTGGATAACGCCTGGACGCGCAGCGGCCTAACGCACGGCCCGCGCGGCTATTTTCCACCCGAGCCGTTTCGCTGGGTGGGCAGCCAGCTGGTGCGCAACGCCATCCGCCGCAAAGAAGCGATGGAAGACCGCGAAGAGGCGCCGTGGTGGCTGGATTGCCAGCTAGCCAAGCTCGCGCAAGCGGCCGGCAAAGCGGATAAGGGCTAAATACCCCCCGCCGTATAGCCAGAAGGTGAGATTTGGTCTGGGGTATACATCAATACCCCCCGGGCCAAATCAGCCCAGCGCCTTGCCTTTCCCACGCGACGCCCCCCGCCCGTTGGATTGCTTGGCAAAGTGCCGCCGGCGCGGCACACTGAGGCTCTCTATTGCCCACCGGTGCCTTATGACAAATTTATATCTGCCCGCAGATGGCCAGGCGCGCTGCCCTTGGTGCAGCGCCACCGCACAATATCTGGCTTATCACGATCAAGAATGGGGCTTTCCGGTAGAAGACGATCAGCGCCTGTTTGAGAAAATCTGCCTCGAAGGTTTTCAGTCGGGCTTAAGCTGGCGCACGATTTTGCAAAAGCGCGAGAATTTTCGCGCTGCGTTTGCCCAGTTTGATTTTCGCGTGGTGGCCGAGTTTAGCGAGGCCGATGTCGCCCGCCTATTGGCCGATGCGGGCATTGTGCGCCATCGCGGCAAAATCACCGCCACTATCAATAATGCCCAGCGCGCTTTGGAGCTGGTGGCCGAAGCCGGCTCGCTGGCGGATTTTTTCTGGCGCTACGCCCCAGCCAGCGACCCTGGCCCGCAGGTGATTGCCCAGTCAGCTGAATCGCTGGCGCTATCCAAAGCCCTGAAAAAACGCGGCTGGCGCTTTGTCGGCCCCACCACCATGTATGCGTTCATGCAGGCCATGGGCTTAGTCAACGATCACGCGGCCGGCTGCGTGACTCGGCCACTGGCCGCCGCTGCCCGGGCGGAGGCGCTGGCCCGACGCCGCGCTTGAGCGGCCACCAAGGGTATTACCCTACAAGCCAGTAAAATCATAATCTAAACGGCTATACCTTACGGGGTATCCTGCAGTTCAACCCGATTGCGGCCACGCTGCTTGGCGCGATACAGCAGCTGGTCGGCGCGCTCGAGCAGGCTATTGAGGCTCTCGCCCGGCCGCTGCTCCACCACGCCAAAGCTGCTGCTCACGCTAAATTCGCCCAGCCGGTGGCTAAAAGCCAGGCCGGCAATACTTTGGCGTAGTCGCTCGGCCACCGTACCGGCGCGGGCCAGCGCTGTTTGCGGCAGCACCAGCAAAAACTCTTCCCCGCCATAGCGTGCCACCCAATCCTGCTCACCGCGAAGGCCACCGCGCAAAGTCTGCCCCACCGCTTGCAAGACATCGTCGCCGGTTTTATGACCGTAGGTGTCGTTCACCCGCTTGAAATGATCAATATCGGTAAACACCAGCGCCACCGGCTGCTGCGCCGCGCTGGCAAAGATATGATCCAGCTGTTCATTCAGATAATGCCGGTTGTAGCAGCCGGTGAGCTGGTCGGTCATCGACAATAACTGAATCGACTGCAGCGCCATTTCCAGCTGACTGGTCCGCTCGGCCACCCGCTGATCCAGCATGTTGATGTGCTGGGCCAGCTCGTTTTGCAGCATATCGATGCTGCTGGCCACCAAATCGATCTCGGTGGGCGCCGCCTGCGGGCGCGGGGTGAGTTTTAGCGGGGTGAGCAAGGCTTCGGCATTAAGATTGGCGGCAAAGCTGGCGATCTCTTGCAAGGGCTGTTGCAAATGCCGGCGCAGCACCAGCAAAACCCAGCCACAGATGGTGATGGTCAGCAGCAGATAGCCGCCAATAGCCAGCCCCACGCTTTGCCAGAGCTGATGCTGATACGCCTCTCGGTCGGCATACACCCGCAGTTCGCCAATCGGATACTGCGCCGCATCAGGGGCATACAGCGCAAACACCAGCGGCGGGCTGCCGTGGGTATGCGCCTGATCGCCGGCGCGAAACACCCGCCCGGTACGCAGCTGTAATTCCACATACGCGATATGCCGGTTGTACTGCACCATGCTCAGGAGCAAGCTGCGCAGATTGGCCGGCTCAATATCCCACACGCTCACCGCCAGCTGCGGCACATACACCTCAGCCACTGTGCGCAGCATATTGCGCTGCTCGGTCTGGCTTTGCTGATACACCAGCCAGGCCCGTACGCCGCCCATCAGCAAGACGGTAGCCAGAGCCAGCCACATAATCTGGCGTAACAGCTGGTGGGCCAGCGGTTGAAAATGCAGGGTGGGTTTCATGAGCCTAACCAGCTGGGCAAAGTGAATTCATAGTGGCGCACCTTGGGATTGAGCACCTTGCTGTAGCGACGAAAATCGATACTCGAAAAATCATCCTGACCAAATTGCCGCATTAGCCGTGCTGCCCGCGCAGGCGTCAGCAGCGCAAACATCGGCTGTTGCAGCGTCAGGCCCTCGTCGTGGGCAAAATCGCGCCCATGTAGGTAATCATAGAGCACCACTAGGCTCCAGGCGCCAGCCATAAAATGCCCACCGGCCAAGGCCGATAGCTCGCCTGATTGCACCGCGGCCAAGGCCGCCGGCGAGGTATTAATGGCGGTAAACAGCGCATCCTGCCCCGGTACACCTTCGCGGGCGCGCAGGCTATCCATCGCGCCAAAAGCCATCTGATCGCTGCCCGCCCAGATCAGCCGCGCCTCGGGGTGGCGCTCAAACAGCCACTGGCTTTGCTCGCGAGCCTTGGCGCGCGACCATTTGCCATACACTA
This sequence comes from Chitinibacter tainanensis DSM 15459, assembly GCF_000429785.1. Lineage (GTDB taxonomy): Bacteria > Pseudomonadota > Gammaproteobacteria > Burkholderiales > Chitinibacteraceae > Chitinibacter > Chitinibacter tainanensis. Next base: position 242,100 of record NZ_AUCN01000017.1, on the reverse strand, counting down.
GCTGCACCAGCTGGGCATCGGGATGGGCGGCAATCGCCCGCTGCATCCCGCGGGTGCGCAAAATGGAGCTGGTGGTGGCGCGATCGCCGGCAATGGCCATTAGCTTTAATTTGCCATTGCTCGCGCGCAGCCCGCTGGTACGCCCCAGCTGTATCAAGCGACTTGCAGTTTGATAGCCGGCCATTTCGGCATCGGGTACCAAGGACCCCAGCCAATGTGAGATACGCTCACGGGCGCGCCCCACGCGGGCGATTTCTTCGGGCCGATCCGGCGCGCTATACACGAGGAAAAACCGGCTGCGCGTGCCAGCAAGCAGCCCCAGCAAATCGGGGGCGATTCCAAAATCATTGCTCAGCAAGATAAAGTCGGGCTGGGTATCGCGCGGGCGTGCGGCCAAGAGCCGGGCGATTTCGAGCGCGCGCAAAGGGTCGCGCCCGGCATAGCTCACCTGCAAATCAAAGCCCAGCTGGCGCGCAGCGGCCTGCATGGCGGCGCTGGAGGTGCGCCAGAAGGCTTCATCGGCATGCCCGGGGTTGATAAAAAATACCTGCGGCTGCGCACCTGCCACGGCCACGCCCGAGCCGATCAGCAGGCATAGCGCCAGCATGACCCGCTGCAGCGCAGCGCGGCCCACCGCGGCGAGCTTGCCGCTATAGCCAAAGAGGAAGAAAAATCGCAGCAAGACCGCGGGCTCCGCCGAAATGAGGCGCGCATCATACGCGCCTGCCGGCTGAACCGCAGTCAGGGATACACTGCAGCCGCCCAACCGGCTCACTTCAGCATAGCGAAGGAATGGCGGGCTTGCTCATTATGGGTATATCGCCACAAGGCTTATATTTACTAGCCTTGAGAGCAATACACGGTAGGGTATTAGTCGGGGGTAATAGTTAGCTCAATGGCATTGCCGGCAAACCGGGTAATGCCGTATTCCACCACCTGACCAGCGGCATCTTGGTACACGCTTTCGACATACAACACCGGCTGCGATTTGGGCTGCGCCAGCTGCGCCGCCACTTGCGGCTTGGGCATGCGAGCGGTAACGCGTGACTGGCGACGATTAACGCCTTCGATCCCTACGGCCGTCAGTGCGGCCACCATCGAGCCGGTTTCCTGCAGCGCGGCCAGCACCCCAGCGCAACGCGGCAGCGGCACATACTCGGTACACACCCCCAGCACCTGCTGCTCAACCTTGTCGAGCAAATCAATCTGCAGCAAGGGGCTACCCACCGGCAGCTCGAAAATGCGCGCCAGCTCATCATTGGCGCTGATTTCGCTGTGGCCGACCACTTCGCTACTGCCTTGCAGGCGCTGCGAGGCCAAGCTATGCGAAAAGCGTTCGCGCCGGCCCATGCGATAGGCGATCAGGTCTTCCTGCACAAAAGTGCCACGCCCCTGCTCGATGCGCACCAGGCCCTGACTTTCCAGCGCTTGTAGCGCGCGGCGTACCGTATGCCGGTTCACCGCAAAACGGCTGGCCAGCGCGGCCTCGACCGGCAATTGGCCTTGCAAAGTTTTGGCGGCAATTTCATTAGCCAAAGTCGCGGCGATTTGCCGCCAGATGGCGCGCTCGCCCCCCCGTTGCACAGCCATGCGAACTCCTGCAGATGCGCGTGAATGAATATCCGCTATTATATGACGGACAGATTGCAGTCAGATAACAAGCTTTGTGATCATACCCATTGCGGTATATTGCCCCAGCGATTATTGCGTAAGGCCTACTGGCTCATACCCCGCCGACTGTGTGGCGCGCAAAAACTGCCGCAAGATCTGTTGCTCGATTTTGGCGCGCTGGCCCAAGGGCACCAAGAGCTGTAATTGCAAAGCGATGGTGTCGGCCTCATCCAGATCCAGCCGCACCCGTGGCTCGCTAGGGGGTAGATTCACCGCTTGTTCGCTGGCCAGTGTGGCCAGGTGTTGCTCTAATTCATCCCGATATTCGGCCAGCATGGCCTCGCCCGCGGCCAGCAGCGCCTGTTCGGCCTTGGCCCAATCGGCGCCACGCTCAATCTCGACGTGCACGGTTTGCAAAACAAACAGGCCTTGCCGCGTTTCATTAAACACCGGGTTGCCCAGCAGCAGGCTATTGGGAAAAGTAATCTGCCGCCCCACCGTACCTTGCTGATTGGTGGCGTGGCTGGATTCATTCAGGGTAAACGACAGCAGATTGGTATCAATCACCTGCCCGCGCCGGCCGTTAAATTCGATCCGGTCGCCGACGCTAAAGGTATGCGTGCTGGTGCGATAAATCGAGCCCATCAGACACATAATCATTTCTTTGGTAGCCAGCACAATTGCCGCGGCAATCGCCACCATCGAAACGGCCAGCGTTTGCAGCTCAGAGCCCCAGATAATAAACAGCCCAATCAGCCAGATCACCAGCCACAGATTGCGCAGCGTCACCAGCCAGCGGCGCTTGTTTTCCGGGCTAAGATCGGTGCGGCGCATCACCGCCTGCTTGGCCAAAAAGCGCACCACCAACAGCACCACAATAAACACGGCGGTAACAACCAGAGAGGCGATCGTGGCTTTGTCTAATGTGGGTGGGGTAAGAATCGTGCGCCAATCAATCGTGGCCATTTGCTACTCCTAAAAAAACATGCCGCCGTGGCGCCCAACAAGGCCGCACGGCGGGGTCAGACATTAACTCGGTTTGGCCGGGATCAGCCAGCGGCAGTAGCCGCTTCGGCGACGATCACCACGGACGTGCGCCGCGGCTCGAACAAAAAAGGCGGCTTGCGCCGCCTGGGACTACCGCCTGCGAAGGGCTAATTAATACTCAACACCGCGAGGCAACTCTTTGGCCTCGGCAATCCATTTTTCGACTTGCGCCAGGCTCGGGGTGCTTCCGGCCAGTTTTTTCTCGGCATTGGTCGCCGCCAGCGCATCGGCGAGATTAGCGGCATTGCGGCGAGCCAGCTCTGCCACGGTATCCACACCCGCAGCTTCCAGCAGCTCGGCAAATTGGCCGGCTACGCCTTTGATGCGAAAGAGATCAGCGTGGTTCACCCATTTCAGAATCAGTTTGCCACTGATGCCGGTGGTTTCTGCCAGCGTATCGCGCCCTTTCGGGGTGCGGCCTTGCTCCAGCAGCGCCTCCACGGTGCTAACGCCCGCGGCTTGTAATTTGGCGGCGTAGCTCTCGCCGATGCCTTCGATGTCGATAATTGCAGTCATGCCGATTTCCTGTTTCTCAAAGATTGATCAGAGCTGTTTAACCACCCATTTGAGGCCATCATCATCCGGGTGTGTTTGGATGCTAAAGCCCAAATGTTTCATGAAGGCCAGCATGGTTTTATTGCTGGTGAGCACTTCGCCCTCGATGACCTTCAGATTCATATCGCGCGCTGCGTTAAACAGCGCGTCCATCAAGCGTACCCCCAAGCCCTTGCCTTGCCAATCATCACTAATTACCACCGCAAATTCGCAACTATCGCGATCGGGGTTGGCGGTAAAGCGCGCCACGCCAATGATCATTTCGCCTGCATGCGCTTCCACCGTGGCCACAATCGCCATCTCGCGAGTGTAATCGAGCTGGGTAAACCGGGCCAGCAGGGCTTGCGGCAAGGTTTTCAGCGTATTCATAAAGCGGTTGTAGCGGCTTTCATCGGATAAATTGCGCACAAATTCGGCGATTAGGGCCGCGTCTTCCGGCCGGATCGGGCGCAAGCACATGGGCATGCCGTTTTTCAGCTGGGTAATGCTGGCCAGATGCGCCGGATAAGGGTGAATGGCCATATGGCTGTAGCGGCGTACCTGCTCCGGCACAGGGCCCAGGATAATCTTGGCATCCACCGCGATCACGCCATGCTCATCGGCCACCAGCGGGTTGATATCCATCTGCTGGATTTGTGGTAGCTCGCACACCATTTCCGATACGCGCAGCAACACATGCTTCACTGCATCCAGATTCACCGGCGCTTGCCCACGGAAGGCGCCGAGCATTTTTTTCACCCGCGTGCGCTGAATCAGGTTTTCGGCCAAATATTCATTCAGCGGCGGCAAAGACACCGCCACATCGTTAAATACCTCGACCGTTACCCCACCAAAACCAAAGGTAATCACCGGCCCAAACGCGCGATCTCGGGCTACGCCCACCATCAGCTCGCGGCCGGATTTTTTGCCATGCATGGGCTGAATCACCAGGCCGCGGACCTTATCGCTGCCGAGGCGATCATGCGCCTTGGCCAGCATTTTGTTCGCCTCTGAGGCCACCTGCACCAGGCTGCCCACATTCAGCACCACACCATCAATATCGGTTTTGTGGATGATGCCCTCGGCATCGATTTTCAGCGCCACCGGCAAGCCCAGCCCCATCGCCGCGGTGACCGCATCATCGGCCGATTTGGCCCGCACTGTGAGCGTAACCGGGATATGGAACGAGCGCAGCAGCGCTTTGGATTCCACCTCGTCCATCACGGTGCGGCCGCTGGCCAGCACCGAATCGACAATCATGCGTGCGGTTTCAAAATCGGGTGGCGCCATATCATTCATGGGTGCCGGCGTTTGCAGCAAGAGCTGCTGGTTGTACTGCCAGGAGGCCAGCGAATAAAACACTTCCACCGCGCTTTCCGGCGCGCTGAAATGGGCGCACTGCGCTTTGGCCAGCAGCTTGCGGCTGCCTTCCACTTTTTTGCCGCCGATCCACGACAGCAAAATCGGCTTATCGGTGGTCTTGCGCAGCGCAATCATTGCCTCGGCCGTGGCCATATCATTGGTGCCCGCCTGCGGGGTAAATACCACCAGCACGCCATCGACATTCGGATCGCGCAAGACGATTTCCGTCGCGGCTTTAAAGCGCTCTGGCCCCGCATCGCCCAGAATATCCACCGGATTAAAATGCTGTGCCTGCGGTGGTAAGAGCTGATCCAGCTCGGCGATGGTGGCCTCGCTCAGGCGCGGTAATTGCACATGCAATTCATGCGCCCGATCCACCGCCATCATGCCGGCGCCAATGCCGTTGGTAATGATGGCCAGCCGGCGACCCTTGGTTTTATACGAGCCATCCAGCACCCGCGCAGCGGTAAACAGCTGATTAATCGAGCGCAGCCGCAATACCCCCGCGCGCTTGAGCGCGACGTTAAAAACATCATCGCTGCCGATCAGGCGTTCGGAATGCGTGCTACCGGTGGTGAGGGTGTGGTTTTCATAGCGCCCCACTTTCAGCGCCAGCACGGCTTTCGAGCGGGAAGCGGCCCGTAGCGCCGACATAAAAAGCTGCGCATCTTTCAGGTCTTCGATATACAGCAGAATGGATTTGGTTTTAGGATCGGCCACCAGATAATCGAGCACATCGCCCACATCAATGTCTGCCGCCGCGCCCAGCGACACCACCGACGAAAAACCCAGTTCATGCGATTCGGCCCAATCCAGAATCGCTGAAGTCACCGCCGACGACTGCGACACCAGCGCCATGCTGCCGTTTTTTACTTTGCCCTGATAATTACAGGCCAATAGCTTGCTGGGAGCGCGCACAAAGCCAAATGCGGTGGGGCCCAGAATACGGATGCCATACTGGCGCGCTCGCGCCAAGAGCTTATCCAACACCACTTTACCCTTGGCATCGGTACCGACAAAATCCCAGGACATAATCATCACAAAGCGGATGCCTTGCTTGCCACAGGCTTCAATCAGCTCCACCAGCGTTTTACTGGGTGTAGTGAGAATAGCCAGATCGACTTTTTCGCTAAGCTTGGCCAGTGTTTTGACCGTGGGCAGGCCAAAGACCGTCTGATGGCGCAGATTCACCGGATACACCTTGCCGGTGTAGCCAGATTCACACAGATTGCGCATCACTTTTTCCCCCACCGAGCCCGGGGTTTCCGAGCCGCCCACCACGGCGATGGAACGCGGATCAAACAAGGCGGCGAGGTAGTGGGCTTTCATGGTGGGGGCATCCGTCAGAATTACTTGCTTTATTGTATATGCGCTTGGCAACAAGCTCTAATTTTGCAGTGCAAAATAAGGAAATTTCCATGACAGCCCACCACCGGCTCACCGCTTTGGCAGGTGGCAAGATATAATTGCGCGGTTTTCCTACTTACACACTGCAGGATTGAAACAATGGACATCAGCAAAATTGCCGCTGGCAAAAATCTGCCGGAAGATTTCAACGTTATTATCGAAATCCCAGCCAATGCGCCACCGGTAAAATACGAATTCGACAAAGAATCGGGCGCCATCATCGTTGACCGCTTTGTGGGTACTTCGATGTCTTACCCGATGAACTACGGTTTCGTGCCACACACCCTGTCGCTGGATGGTGATCCAGTCGATGTACTGGTGTACACCCCATTCCCATTGGCCCCAGGCATGGTGATCAAATGCCGCGCGGTGGGCGTGCTGGGCATGGAAGACGAATCAGGCATGGACGCCAAAGTCATTGCCGTACCAGTACCGAAAGTGTGCGCGATGTTTGCCCACATCGAAAAACTGGAAGACATTCCAGAATTGCTGCTGGCCCAGGTAAAACACTACTTCGAACACTACAAAGACCTGGAAAAAGGTAAGTGGGTGAAAGTTACCGGTTGGGGCGATAAAGCCGCGGCCGAAGCCGAAATCATGACCAGCTACGAGCGCGCACAAAAAGCCTAAGTGCTCACCAGCTAGCCCAAACCCGCTGCGGCGGGTTTTTTTACGCCCAGATGCAACATACCCCACTAAGGTATAGACGCAGAAGCATTCCCCTGAAATGCATTTATCTATATACCCATACAGTCTAAATTTTACTCCCACTTCATCGCCACTCCCTTCATACACAAGCGCACTATTTTTGTGCGCAATACGTGCCACGCACCATAAATACGCACATTCGGCATGCCGTGCGCACCACAAGGCCGCAGCAAATCTGGCTTTGCACCATGCCAGCGCATTGGCACAAACTTTGCTAGCAAACGCGCCATAAAAATGACGATTTGAGAGAGCACACATGGACGCATTTCGCACCAGTACGGACGTACTGTTTATCCTTCTGGGCGCCATCATGATTCTGGCCATGCATGCCGGCTTTGCTTTTCTGGAGCTGGGTACGGTACGCAAAAAGAATCAGGTGAACGCCCTGGTTAAAATCCTGACCGATTTTGCCGTTTCCACCCTCGCCTACTATTTCATTGGCTACAGCGTGGCCTATGGCGTGAGCTTGCTCGGGCCGGTGCAAACCCTCACCGCTGCTAGTGGCTATGGGCTGGTGAAGTTTTTCTTCCTTGTTACCTTCGCGGCCGCGATTCCCGCCATTATTTCGGGCGGGATTGCCGAGCGGGCCAAATTTCACCCGCAAACTGCCGCCACATTTTTGCTGGTGGGGCTGGTGTATCCCTTCTTTGAAGGCATGATCTGGAATAACAACTACGGGCTGCAAGATTGGCTGAAAGCCAGCTTTGGCGCCACTTTCCATGATTTTGCCGGCTCGGTAGTCGTGCACGCGGTTGGCGGCTGGATTGCCCTTGCCGCCGTGCTACATCTTGGTGCACGCCGCGGCCGTTACAGCAAAGAAGGCCGCATCGCTGCCCACCCACCGTCAAGCATCCCCTTTCTGGCGCTGGGCGCCTGGATTCTGATCGTTGGCTGGTTTGGTTTTAACGTGATGAGCGCGCAAAAAATCGAAGGCATCTCGGGCCTCGTGGCCATGAACTCGCTGATGGCCATGGTGGGCGGCACGCTGGTGGCCACGTTCATGGGCAAAAACGACCCCGGCTTCATCCACAATGGCCCGCTCGCCGGCCTGGTGGCCGTATGTGCCGGCTCGGACATCATGCACCCACTGGGCGCACTGGTAGTCGGTGGCATCGCAGGTGGCATGTTTGTGTACCTGTTCACCGTGACGCAAAACAAATGGAAAATCGATGATGTGCTGGGCGTCTGGCCACTGCACGGCCTGTGTGGCGCCTGGGGGGGTATTGCCGCCGGTATCTTTGGTAGCGAGGCACTGGGCGGTATGGGTGGGGTGAGTATCCTATCGCAACTCATCGGCACCGCTCTGGGGGTGGCCATTGCCTTTGCCGGCGGCTGGATCGTGTATGGGCTACTCAAGAAAACCGTCGGCATTCGCCTCAGCGATGAAGAAGAATTCAACGGCGCCGATCTGAGCATCCACCAAATCTCCGCCAGCCCGGAGCGTGAGACCAATTGGTAACACCAGCCGTTTAAATCCATCAATATCGATGGCCCTTGGCTAGACCTTGCCACAGGGCCATCGCCCCTGCCTTCCAGAGCATCGTCAAGCGTATTGCTTGGCGCTTTTAGAGTTAATTTTGCTACGAAACGCCCAAGCAATCACTCTAGAATCCGCCCCTACGCTGATGACATAAAACCTAGGGGCTAACGCCCCAGCTCTGGAAAAACACGATGTTCAAACTCAACTCGCTGGCACTGACCGCCCTTGCCATCGCCCCCCTCAGTGCCTGCGGTGGTGGCGGTATCAGTATTGGCCCAATCCCGAGCCCCAGCCCTTCGCCCAAAAATAGCTGGCAATTACTAATCAATGGGACCACAAAAGAAGTCAAAGAGAATGATCTGCTTGAGCTGCGCGTGTATGTTTGCCAACTTAACACTATTTCGCCGGTAGATTATTTCAGCCAATACCACTCGCCCAATGGCCAACGCGAAAGCATGGCGCTCACGGGGCTCAACAGCAATAGCAGCAGCGATCCAGCGATCCGTTTACCGGTTTATATTAAGGCTGTGGCAGCAAATCGCTATCAAGTGCCAGATACCTGGCTACGCATTAATGCAGGCAATAAAGCCCAGATTCCAACTGAGCTAAGCCCGACGATTAATTTTAATGGTGATAACCATTTCAGCATTACGCAAAGCAATGGCATGACCCAAGTGCAAATTCAGCCCGGTAGTTGTCCTTCCATCTAAATGACCTCCAAAAATAATGGCGCCAAGGGCGCCATATTTTTGGAGGTCATCTTCTGCAGCTTCGCAAATTCTCATGCGATGAGAAACATACTTACGCAGCCCAAAACCACCACCCCCTAATAGATCTTCAGCAAGTTAGACACTTGTATCCGCTTACAGAATTGGGAGTTGCCTGAGAGAGGCCAAAAAAAGGGCTTAGCCGAAGCTAAGCCCTTGATTTCTTTGGTAGGCCCTGCGGGGCTCGAACCCGCGACCAAAGGATTATGAGTCCTCTGCTCTAACCGACTGAGCTAAAGGCCCGAAAGGTGAGCATTTTACTGGTCGCTGGCGGCGTTTTCAATAAAACTCTTCAATCTTTCTGAACGAGTTGGATGGCGCAACTTACGCAGCGCCTTGGCTTCAATCTGACGAATCCGCTCACGGGTCACGTCAAACTGTTTGCCCACTTCTTCCAGCGTGTGATCAGTGCTCATATCGATACCAAAACGCATGCGCAGCACTTTGGCTTCGCGTGGTGTCAGGGTATCGAGCACTTCGCGGGTAGCTTCACGCAGACCGGCATAGACAGCGGCATCAGCCGGCGCCATATTGTTCTGGTCTTCGATGAAGTCGCCCAAGTGCGAGTCATCGTCATCACCGATTGGGGTTTCCATCGAAATCGGCTCTTTGGCGATTTTCAAGATTTTGCGAATCTTGTCTTCCGGCATTTCCATGCGGATCGCCAATTCTTCCGGCGTGGCTTCCAGGCCGGTTTCCTGCAAGATTTGCCGCTGAATGCGGTTCATCTTGTTGATCGTTTCGATCATGTGCACCGGAATCCGGATCGTGCGCGCCTGATCGGCAATCGAACGGGTAATCGCCTGACGAATCCACCAGGTGGCATAAGTTGAGAACTTGTAGCCACGGCGATATTCGAATTTATCCACCGCTTTCATCAAGCCGATATTGCCTTCCTGAATCAAATCAAGGAATTGCAGACCGCGGTTGGTGTATTTCTTGGCAATCGAAATCACCAGACGCAAGTTGGCTTCAATCATTTCACGCTTAGCACGGCGGGCCTTGGCTTCGCCGGTGCTCATCTGCCGAGAAATCTCTTTCAGCTCTTTAATGCTGATTTTTGATTGCTCTTGCAGCTCATTGAGCTTTTGCTGCTTTTCCATGATCGCGTGCTTGTAACGGAACATCACGCCCGAGTATGAATGCTCGGCCGAAACTTCTTCGTTCACCCATTCCATATCTGTTTCCCGACCCGGGAATACTTTAATGAAATGATCACGCGGCATACCAACCCGACGCGTACACAGATCCATGATCTGGCGTTCGTGCGTCCGGATGTCATCCACCATCGAGCGCATCACATCGCACAGTGACTCAACTTGGCGCGCCGAGAAACGAATGGTCTGGAATTCATCCGCAATGGCTTGCTGGTGTTGCTGGTAGGCCGGATTGGCTGTACCACCGCTGGCCAGCGCTTGCAGCATTTTGTCATACAGATCACGAATCAGCAGGAAACGCTCACGCGCCTGCTCTTTCAGAAGCTCAAGGTTGGCGCTTGATGCAGCAGCAGCGCTGTCGCCATCGTCGTCTTCTTCCTCGTCTTCTTCATCGCCTTCTTCGATGGCATCTGGATCGGGCAGATCAGGCTCTTGCTCTTCTTCTTCCACCGCGTTCGGGTCGATAAAACCATCAATCACATCATCGATGCGGATCTCATCGCTCAAACCTTGATCAACCAGATCAATAATCTGGCCAATCGTGGTTGGGCAGGCGGAAATAGCGGTAATCATGTGGCGCAGGCCGTCTTCGATCCGCTTGGCGATTTCAATTTCGCCTTCACGGGTCAAGAGTTCCACGGTACCCATTTCGCGCATATACATCCGCACAGGGTCGGTGGTACGGCCAAATTCGGCATCTACCGATGACAGCGCGGCCTCTGCTTCTTCGGCGGCATCTTCATCAGCCACTGCAGCAGGCGCATCCGACATCAGCAGGTCTTCGGCATCTGGCGCCTCATCGTAGACCTGAATGCCCATGTTGGAGATCATGCTGATGATGCCTTCGATCTGTTCGGCATCCAGCATGTCTTCTGGCAAGTGATCGTTGATCTCGGCGTACGTCAGGTAGCCGCGCTCCTTGCCGAGAACGATCAGGGATTTGAATTTCGCTTTGCGCGCTTCAGGGTCGAGTTTCTCAACCGCTTCCTTGCCGCTCAATTCAGGATTTTCTTTGTCGTGTTTTTTATCTGCTGCCATGACTCTACTTGATGTGTCTAGCAAAACCGAAAATTATACCAGAGTTTGGGGGGGCTGTCGCCCCTGCCACCATGGTTACTATCCCCAAGCCACTGTGTTTTAATGGGGCTAAGGGCTTATTTTTTCAACAATAACGCCAGATACTCGGCACGTTCGGCGTCGGTTAACCCACCGTGTGCATCGCGGTATTCCAGCTCGGCCTTTCGATCCAGTGTAGAACCCCGTCGCTGGGTTTGGGCGGCATTGTGCAAACTGTCACAAAATTCTGCCTGCAGCTCATCGTGGGCAAATTTATCAAACATGCCCTGCGAGTCGCGCTGCACTTGTTGCAATCGCGGATAAATTGGCGCGCCGCGCCAATGCTCCAGCAAAGCCGTCGAGCTTATGTCAGCCTGATTGCGAATATATTGCAGCACTTCACGCACCAGCCCCACCTGCCCTTCCAGGCCCCACGCCAGCTCCAGCGCTTCACTCCCCGCCACCAGCTCCGGGCGCTGCACCGCAAGTTGCAACACCCGCAACAAAGGATCTTGCTTGGGTCGTGGCGGCAGAGTGGGCGGGCGTTGCTCGCGATCGCCAAAACGGCCATTGCGCCACTGCCCTTTGCCACTGCGCGGCGTCCAACCACTGTCACGCCCATCCCGACCCGCTCGCGCACTGCGCCATCCGCGATTGCGCTCGAATGGCGCCGCCGGCGCGTAGCCGGATGCAGCCTCGGCATATACACCATCCGAGTATTGCGCCACAGGCATTTCATTAGCTTGCCTAGACGAAGATACCCCAGATAAAACCTGGCTCATCTCGTCCATGGTGAGCTGGCACAGCTCGGCCAAGCGCTTGCTCAGCATTAATTTCAAGATCGGGGCGAGATTCAGCTGTTCAAGATAGGGCTGCGCCAAGCGCAACAACTTGGCTCGCCCCTCTTCCATCGTGAGCTCCACCTGCGCCGACAACTCTTTAAGCAAATACTGCGAGAGTGGCAGCGCCTCTTGGGTGATCAACTGCTCAAAGCGTGCCTGACCAAATTCCTGCACATACGAATCCGGATCATGCTCGGCCGGCAAAAACAAAAACCGTAGCTCTTTGCCATCGCGCACTTCGGGCAAGCTGTTTTCCAGCGCCCGCCATGCGGCGCGACGGCCTGCTTTATCGCCATCAAAGCCAAACACCACTTCATCCGCCAGCTTGAGCAATTTGCGAATATGCTCTGGCGTGCAGGCGGTACCGAGCGAGGCCACCGCGTATTCGACACCATGCTGATGCAGCATCACCACATCCATATAGCCTTCGCACACCAGCACCCGCCCGCGATCGCGGATCGCCGCCCGCGCTTGCGGCAAGCCATACAGCTCACGACCCTTTTCAAATACCGGCGTTTCGGGCGAATTCAGGTATTTAGGCTCGCCCTGCCCCATAATCCGGCCGCCAAAACCAATGATTTGGCTACGCTGATTCATAATCGGAAACATCACCCGATCACGGAAGCGATCATAGCGACGCTTGGTTTCTTCTTTGTCGATCACCAAGCCGGCCTCAGCCAGCAAAGCATTCCAGTCGTAATCCGGAAATGCCGCTTTTAAAGGCTGCCAATCTTCCCCGCCTGGCGCAAAACCCAAACCAAATCTCGCCGCGGTTTTACCGGCCACGCCACGTTTTTTGAAATATTCAATCGCCGCTGGCGAGGTTTTGAGCTGGGCGCGGTAAAAATCGAAGGCGGTTTTTAAGACATCAAAAATCCCCGGCGCTTTTTGCTGCGCCGGGCTGGGCGGCTTGTCTTCACTTGGCACCGTCATACCCACCGATTCGGCCAACTGCCGCACCGCATCCGGAAAGCTCAGCGCCTGATGTTCCATCACAAAGCTCAGCGCCGAGCCATGTGCACCGCAGCCAAAGCAGTGATAAAACTGCTTGGTGGGGCTCACTGTAAACGAAGGGGATTTCTCTTTGTGAAACGGACAGCATGCCATGTAATTCTGGCCGGCTTTTTTCAGCGGCAAATAGCGCTCCACCACGTCGACAATATCAACGCGGTTGAGCAAATCCTGAATAAAATCCTCTGGAATACGCGCCATTTAGCTAATCTGGAGTCGCAACAAAGCCAATTTTGACACCATCCTGAAAACCGCAGCACCGATAAAAATCCACCACACCAGCGGTACGCGCACTCGTCGACAGCATCACCTTGTAGCAAGAACGCTGCCAAGCCTCAGTCAACGCGGCTTGTAACACTGCGCGACCATAACCCTGCCCACGAAAGGGAGCCAAAGTCACCACATTCTCGATCAGTCCATACGGCCGCGCATTTCGACTTAAATTAGGCACAACAAGCAGTGTGCACGTGGCCACCAGCACTCCATCCAGCTCTTTAATCCACACGAAAGAGCCTGAACGCATTTGTGCCCACGTCGATTCGACAGCCACCGGATCCAAAACAGGGTCTTCCGGATTCAATTCGCGCATAAGGCGCAAATATGCAGGCAAATCTGCCTGCCCAGCCAATCGGACAGTCACAACTTAAGCCAGACGCGCTTTAATCAGCTTACTCACTTCAGCCATATCGGCGCGCCCAGCCAGTTGCGGCTTGAGTGTGGCCATGATTTTGCCCATGCTTGCAGGGGTTGCCCCATGCTCGGCCACGGCTGCGTCGATCGCAGCAGCGATTTCTTCGGCACTGAATGGCTGCGGCATATAGTCGGCCAGCACCAGCATTTCGGCCTTTTCTTTATCCGCCAGATCTTGCCGCCCCGCCGCCTCAAACTGGCTGATACTGTCTTTGCGCTGCTTGAGCATTTTTTCGATGATGGCCGTGATGTCGGCATCGCTCAGCTCAATACGCTCATCCACCTCACGCTGTTTCATGGCAGCCATCAACAGCCGAATGGTGGCCAGACGGTCAGCCTGCTTTTCCTTCATGGCGGTTTTCATATCGGCAGTGATTTGTTCTTTCAGGCTCATGGCAAACTCCAGATCAACGGCAGCAACGGGGAAAAGCGCATACTACTGCGCGAATAGAAAATAAAAAAGGTCGCGCAGGGCGACCTTTTTCGGACTGGCAGTCGAAACTCTTAGTAGAGTTTAGCTGGCAGTTGCTGGCTGCGCAGACGCTTGTGCTGACGTTTAACAGCAGCAGCGAGCTTGCGTTTGCGCTCAGCAGTTGGCTTCTCGTAGAACTCGCGAGCACGAAGTTCGGTGAGCAGACCGGTTTTTTCAACAGCACGCTTGAAGCGGCGCATCGCTACTTCGAACGGTTCGTTTTCTTTAACGCGAACTGAAGGCATTAATCGAATCCTGTGGTAAATAAAAGCCAGAAGCTGGCCGGAAATCTAGTAAAGGGGTGCATTATCCCTGAAAACCACTCCACTGTCAAAACCGTTTCGCAGCAACAGACTTTATTGTTGCGCCCATGCCCGCTACCATAGCAACTTATCTTGTTTAAGCCAAAGAGCGCACAGCATGCTGGTATTAGGAATCGAGTCTTCCTGCGACGAAACCGGGGTAGCCCTGTACGACACCGAAGCGGGTTTGCTCGCCCATCAGCTCCATACGCAAATGGCGATGCACAGCGAATACGGCGGCGTGGTACCCGAACTCGCGTCGCGCGATCATATTCGCCGTGTTCTACCACTCACCACTGCCTGTCTGGCCGAGGCTGGCCGCAGCCTAGAGCACATCGACGCCATCGCCTACACCGCCGGCCCCGGCCTTTCTGGCGCGCTCTTGGTGGGAGCCTCGGTCGCTAACGCGCTAGCCTTCGCGCTCGACAAACCCACTATTGCCGTTCATCACCTCGAAGGGCATTTATTATCCCCGTGCCTTGCCGACCCCGCGCCAGCTTTCCCATTTGTAGCGCTCCTGGTATCGGGTGGCCACACCCAGCTGATGGCAGTACACGGCGTTGGGCGCTATGAATTATTAGGCGAGACGGTGGATGACGCCGCTGGCGAGGCGTTTGATAAATCGGCCAAATTATTGGGCTTGGGCTACCCCGGTGGCCCAGCGCTCTCCAAACTGGCCGAGCAAGGGGATGTGAACCGCTTTACCCTGCCACGCCCCATGCTGCACTCCGGCAATCTGGATATGAGCTTTTCGGGACTTAAAACCGCCGTATTAAATCTAGTGAATGCGCAAAGCGAGCTAGACAACCAAACCCAGGCCGACATTTGCGCCGCTTTTCAGGCCGCCATTGTTGAAGTGCTAGTCAAGAAATCACTGGCCGCGCTCAAACAAACCGGCCTGCAACGGTTGGTCATCGCAGGCGGCGTGGGCGCCAATCGGCAACTGCGCGCCGCGCTAGATGAAGCTGCCGCCCGCCGCAAATACACCGTGTATTACCCGCCCTTGGCGCTCTGCACCGACAACGGCGCGATGATCGCCTACGCTGGCGCTCAGCGCCTACAGCATCAACAAACCGCCGGCGCTTACAGCGTACAACCTCGCTGGGATTTGGCCAGCCTCAAGGCGATTTCAATCAAACAGTGAACGTCAATACATTCTTTACATCAAAACCGACGAACGGCAGTCAGTATTAGTAAACCCTGTTTGATAAGACGGTCAGCGCTACGTAAAATTTGCCAGCATCATATGTGATTGATTTCTGACCGATTGAAAACACACATAAATTTACTACTTCCACTACAGAGATAACTTACACATGTTCGTAAAATCAATTCTGGCATCAACATTGTTAGCAATCAGTTTCTCAGCATCTGCAGCCGTTGTAGAGCTGGTTAATGTTGAAGCAGTCGCCGTCGCCAAAGGCGTCGAATTCAAGCATAACTACGACTTCAAGCTGACTGGTTTTGGCAATACCACAGGTCAAGGTAACAACAACCAGTCCTTCACGACAAAAGGCAAAGCCATCACTAACATCCAAAACGGCTTGGTAAGTGTAATCGGCAAAGCAACCAACACCACTTTTGCAAGTTTTGCGCTTGATGGTCAATCACACACCTTCAATCTGGGTGCAGGTGAATACTTTTTCCATGTAACAGGTTTCGGCACAGGATCTAACGGCGGCAATTACGACCTGTTCGCCAGCGCTAACGTAGCCCCAGTACCAGAGCCAGAAACCTATGCCCTGATGAGCCTAGGTCTGGCAGGCCTGCTGGCAGCACGTCGCCGCAAAGCTAAATAATACACCGGCAATTACCGCAATAAAAAAGCCCCGCAAGGGGCTTTTTTATTGCACTTTCCAAGTGGATTGCAACACACCGTCCCAAGCCAGCAATAATTCATCACCCGCCCGTAGTGGCCCCACGCCTTCGGGGGTGCCGGTGTAAATTAAATCACCAGGCTGCAAGGTGAAGTAGCGCGAGAGCCAGCTGATTAACTCAGCCACCGAAAAAGCCATGTCTCGCGTGTGTGCCAGCTGCCGCACCTCGCCATTAATCTGCAAACTGAAGCTTTGCTGCTGCGGCTCAATGCCCGCCGACGGTACAAAATCAGTTATTACCGCCGCGCCATCAAAGCCTTTGGCCAAAGTCCAAGGGTTGCCAGCTTTTTTGGCCGCGGCCTGCACATCCCGCGCGGTCAGATCCAGCCCCAAGGCATAAGCTGCAACGTGGTCCAACGCTTGCGCAGGCGAGATATTTTGGCCGCCCTGCCCAATCGCCACCACCAATTCCAGCTCATGATGTACATCCGCCGACCAGCTCGGCAACACAATCGGCTGCCCGGGCTGCAACACCGCTGAATTGGGCTTGATAAATACCATGGGTTCGGCCGCAATCTGCGAGCCCATCTCTTTGGCGTGCGCATGGTAATTGCGGGCCACGCAAAAGATATTATTAACGCTCAGGGTTTGCGTGCCGATCTGGATTTCCGCCATCACTCACCTCGCCTAAGACAGCCACTGGGCAATGGAGAACAACAAAATCACCGCCAGCCACAAGATCGCCGCGCGCCACACCAGAGCCACCGCACTCACCAGATCATCCGTCGTAGCCACTTCGCCCACACCAAGCTCCGGCCTGAATTTCACAGTGTGATCTTGATGCAGCGCCTCGCCCAGCTTAACGCCCAGCGCTCCGGCTGCGGAGGCCAGCAAAATGCCGTATTCCTGATCCATCCACTGCGCCGCCTGCTCACGCCAGCAGTACACCGCATCTTCAAAATTGCCCACAATCGCAAAGCTGATCGCCGCCAAGCGCACCGGGATAAAGTCGATCCATTCCATGGCCGTATCGGCAAACCGGCCAAACACATCGCCATGCCCGCCCCAGCGCTCTTGCAACAAACTCGCCGCGCGATACAACACGGCCCCTGCCGGGCCAGCCACCCCTGCCAGCAAAACAAACCAGAAAATTGTGCCAAAGACGTAACGATGCGAATCGATCACGCCTTGCTCAATAGTGAGGCGCGCTACTTCAGGCTCACTGAGCTCCGAGGTCGATTGACCGGTCCAACCACCCAACAAATCGCGGGCCGCCGGCAAATCATCGCGCTGCAGCGCTTTGGAGATCCCGGTAAAGGCATAACTAAACTGGCGAAACCCCATCAGCAAATACAGTACGGCCACATTCCAGCACATGGCGGCAAAGACATTAATCTGCGCCAGCAGCCAATACCCCCCTACCGCACCGGCCAGCAATGGCGCCACAGCTAGCAGCCAGGCATATACCCCATTGCGATATTCGCCAGCATTCATCCCCCGCGCCATCTGGTTGGCCAGGCGAACAAATAATAGATAGATCGGATTACGGTTACTGATCGGGCGCAACTGCTCCAGCGCCAGCGCCAGAATCAAAGACAGAATACTCATAAATCACCACGGGTCTAGCACGCAGATCCAGCCGGCAAGGCAAGCTGGCACTGGGTTTTTCCTGCATCACACCATGCGACACACCGTCTTTCACGATACCATAGTGCCCCATGGCCACCAAATACAATGCAAGTACTTGAAATACACTGCGACAACGCCATATCAGCCTAGATGACCACCCAACCGGAGAATCCACTCATGGAACACAAACTGCCAGAACTGCCATACGCCCAAGACGCCCTCGCCCCTTACATGTCGGCCGAAACCCTGTCTTACCACTATGGCAAACATCATCAGACTTACATCACCAACCTGAACAACCTGATCAAAGGCACCGAGAACGAAAGCAAATCGCTAGAAGAGATCGTTAAAACCGCTCCAGCGGGTGGCCTGTACAACAACGCCGCGCAAACCTGGAACCACACTTTCTTCTGGCTGGGCTTTGCACCAAACCCAAATGGCGAAGAGCGCGCACCTGTAGGCGCCCTGGCCGATGCCATCAACGCCAAATGGGGTTCGTTTGACGAATTCAAGACAGCCTTCAACGCTTCAGCCGCTGGCAACTTCGGCTCAGGCTGGACCTGGCTGGTGAAAAAAGCCGATGGCAGCGTTGATATCGTTAACACTGGCGCCGCTGGCACCCCACTGACCACCGCGGACACTGCGTTGCTGACCTGTGACGTTTGGGAACACGCCTACTACATCGACTATCGCAATAGCCGTCCAAACTATCTGGAAGGCTTTTGGAAGCTGGTGAACTGGGCTGTGGTTGCTGAGCGCTTTGCGGCGTAAATACCGCACCAAGCTGTGACCTTGCTCACAGCAGCCAGTTTCGTCGCAAAGACGGAAAAATCGAAGGCAGCCCCGGTGGCTGCCTTTGTGTTTTTTGCTTACCTCAAAAAGATACCACTTACAGACCAAACCCTTGTAAACAAACTGGTATCAACACACATCACAACTGGTTATATCGCAGGCACCGGTGACAAATTTATCCGCTCGTCATGCGTAGTGGTTTTACCTTATCTTTTTCAAAGCCAAACCCAAACTTACAAACTAATTCATACCTAGGTTTTACGCCATTTGTCGCGGTTAAGCGGTGTTGACAGCCCCGATGTAGTGTGAAAAATTACCACTACAGCACCACGCACAACAGCCCTTTACCCAAGCAGAAGCTGCATGCGAGTTGCCAGAAAGTGGTATCACAAAAACTTTCTGTTGAGCTTAAACAACCGGCCGGACGCTCGATCGTGCGCAAAACGTCGACATAGCGACTACCTCCACTGGTTGTGACCGTCGTGATACTGGGAGTCAGTTGCATTTTGCTAAGCTGCGCCCCGGAGTCAGGACACTCCAATTTACAGGATGAGAGGAATCAGAATGAACTTCCGTTTGACTGCAATTTCTGCGGTAGTAGCCTTCGCATCATCGGCTGCATTTGCTGCCCCAGCTTGGAACAGCACCACCATCTACACCGGTGGTGAAGTCGTTACTTACCAAGGTAAAGATTACAAAGCAAAATGGTGGACACAAAACAACGTACCAGGCGCTGAGCAATGGGGCCCATGGGAACTGGTAAGCGGCAGCGCCACTGCAGCGCCAACCACCGCACCAACTTCAGTACCGACTGCTGCGCCAACTAATGCACCAACCTTGGCGCCAACTACTGCACCAAGCACGGCCCCAGGCGCATGTGTTGATGCCGCATGGAGCAGCAGCACCGCCTACACCGGCGGCCAGAAAGTTAGCTACAACGGTCGTTCATACCAAGCGCAATGGTGGACCAGCGGTGATCAGCCAGATCTGAACACCGGCTCAGGCAAACCTTGGAAAGATCTGGGCGCTTGCAGCGGCGGCACTGCCACTGCAGCACCAACAGCCACCCCAGTGGTAACTGCGGCTCCGACGGCCACACCAGTTGTGACTGCTGCGCCAACCGCGACACCAGTGGTTACCGCAACACCAAAACCAACTGCTACGCCAACTGCAACACCAGTTGTGACGGCAACCCCAACGGCAACGCCAGTAGTCACTGCAGCGCCAACCGCAACCCCAGTGGTTACCGCAACACCAGCACCGACCGTTACGCCAACCGTACCACCAAGCACTGGTGCGAAACAAATCGGTACTTACTTTGCCGAGTGGTCAATCTACGGTCGTAAGTTCTACCTGAAAAACGTTCAAGACAGCGGCCAAGCAGCCAAGCTGACCTTCCTGAACTACTCATTCGGTAACGTTTACAAACAAGCTGATGGCACTTACCAGTGTCAAGCTAACGTGAACAAAGCTGAAACCGGCAACCAAGATGGTGGCGATGCTTGGGCTCTGTACCAAAAAGGCTTTGCTGCGAACGAATCAGTGGATGGCGTAGCTGACGCTTACGGCTGGCCAACATGGGATGATCCACGCAACGGCGTATCAGGTCCACTGAAAGGCAACTGGAACCAGCTGAAAAAACTGAAAGCCAAAAACCCGAACCTGAAAGTACTGATTTCTCTGGGTGGCTGGACTTGGTCGAAATGGTTCTCTGCAGCCGCTTCAACCGATGCACTGCGTAAAACGCTGGTTTCTTCGTGTATCGACGTGTGGATCAAAGGTAACCTGCCATTTGATTCAGGCTCGAACGCTGGTGGTCCAGGCGTAGGTGCTGGTGTATTTGATGGTATCGATATCGATTGGGAATACCCAGGCGTACAAGGTATCGGCACCAACACCGTATCTGCCAGCGACAAAGAAAACTACACGCTGCTGATGAAAGAATTCCGCGCCCAACTGGATGCAATCGGCGCGCAAAACAACAAGCGCTACCTGCTGACCGTAGCGATCGGTGCTGGCGATGAGAAAATTGCCGCTACCGTTCCAGGCGAATACAGCAAGTACTTGGATTGGATCAACATCATGTCATACGACTTCAATGGCGCATGGGATGCTCAAGGTCCAACCGACTTCCAGTCAGCACTGTATGCAGATCCGGCTAGCCCACGCTACAAAGATCCGAAAACTGGCAAGATCACCAGCTACTACACCGATGCAGCAGTGAAAGACCTGATCGCACGTGGTGTACCAGCAGCGAAACTGCACATTGGCGTACCATTCTACGGCCGCGGCTGGACTGGTGTGACCAACGTAAATAACGGTCTGTATCAAGCTGCCACTGGCGGCGCAGCCGGCACTTACGAGAAAGGGATCGAGGACTACAAAGTACTGAAGAACGCACCAGGTACTGAGTACATTCACCCAGTAACCAAACAAACCTACAAGTTTGATGGTTCAACTTTCTGGTCGTATGACACCCCACGCGATATCAAACTGAAAGCTGATTACGCGAAATCAATGGGCATGGGCGGTATCTTCAGCTGGGAAGCCGATGGCGACACTGCCACTGGCGAACTGGTTGATGCAATGACTCACATCAACAAGTAATTTTTAGCGCTTGTTGCAACCCCCTCCCTTGGAGGGGGTTTTTTTATGCATAACGCATTTAAATTTAAGCCAGATTGACCAAAAAATAACGTCAATCGAAAGAAAAACCCCGCCACAAGCAAAAAAGGATGCACATCACAGAACCCGCAAAAATACTGGATTTGCAGCCCGCACAACGCAGTAAAAAGCCTTGATTTACCGGTTAAAAGGCAGTTAGCATGTCAGCTAGAGGATGGAATAAACTAACGTCTCGACAAAAAGATTTCTACACGAGAGTTAACATGACTAAGCAAGATATTTCACGCTCAGCACAAGCCGGCTTCACCCTGCTGGAACTGCTGGTCGTACTGCTGATTATTGCCCTGCTGGCCGGCTACGTCGGGCCGAAGCTGTTTGGTGAGGTGGGCAAAGCCAAAACCAAAACCGCAGCCAGCCAGATGAAATCCATTGCTGATGCGCTGGATCATTACCGCCTAGACACTGGCCGCTACCCCAGCAATGAGCAGGGGCTGGATGCATTGGTCAAACGGCCAAATGACGAAAGCAAATGGAACGGCCCCTACCTGATGAAGGATGTCCCGAACGATCCATGGGATAAGCCCTACATCTATCGAGTGCCGGGCGAAAATGGCCACGACTATGATCTGCTGACTTATGGCCTCGATGGCAAAGCCGGCGGTAGCGGCGAAGACGCCGACGTTAGCTACTGGCAATAAGCCTGCGCCATGCACTACAAAGTCAAAGCCCTCGCTGCCGGCGTAATGCAGGAGCTAGAGCTGGATGCCGCCAACACGGATGAGTTGCGCGCCCAGCTCAGCGCCAAAGGCCTGCAGCTAGTCAGTTTCGAAGCTGAACGCAAATTCGGCTTTTCGTTTGGTAAAAACGAATTCCAGGTTTCACTCTTCACGCAAGAGCTGATCGCGCTGCTAGAAGCTGGGCTGACCTTGGTCGAGGCGATGGAAACGCTAAAAGAAAAAAGCGGCCAAGACCAGAACCGCACGGTGCTAACCCGCATGATCGAAGGGCTGTACCAGGGTTTCCCGCTCTCCAAAGTTCTCAGCCAGATGCCGGAGCTTTTTCCGCCGCTGTATGTGGCGACCGTGGGCTCAGCCGAAAAAACCGGCCATTTGGCCGACGCGTTGAAACGCTATCACCACTATGAAACTCGCTTAGCTGCGGTCAGAAAGAAGATCGTCGCTTCGCTGGTGTATCCGCTGGTAGTGATCGGGATTGGCGGCAGCATTATGCTGTTCCTGCTGTTTTATGTGATTCCGAAATTCAGCCAGATTTACGCCTCGATGCGTAACCTGCCCTTCGCAGCCCAAGTGATGCTGTGGTGGGGTGATCTGGTTCACCAGCATGGGCAGATTATCTTCGGTAGCATTGTCGCTACCTTGGTGGGCGGTTATTTGCTGGTGCGCACGGAAGCCGCGCAAACCATGCTGCAGGAAATCTTCTGGAAGCTGCCCAAACTCGACGGCTATCGCCGCTTGTTTTCGCTAACTCGGTTTTACCGCACGCTAGGCCTCTTGCTCTCAGGCGGCTTATCGATTGTGGCCGCGATGGATCTGGCCGCGCAGTTGCTGCCGGTACAAATGCGTTTGGCGCTCTCACAGGCGTTGGTGGACATTAAATCCGGCCAGCAAGTGTCGGCCACCTTGCCTAAATACGGCTTAACCACCCCCGTAGCCGAGCGCCTATTGCGGGTCGGCGAACAAAGTGGTGAGCTGGCCACCATGTGCGAGCGGGCCGCGCAGTTTTGCGATGAAGAACTGGATCGGGCGATCGAGATGTTCACCCGCCTGTTCGAACCCATTTTGATGTTGCTGATCGGTGTTTTGATCGGCGGGATTGTATTTTTGCTCTATATGCCGATCTTTGAGTTGGCCGGGAATATGCAATGAGCGAACTGACTCTGGATCTGATTCAGCATTTGCGCAGCAACGGCGGCAGCCAACCGTTACCGATGCTGATTCAGCAGTCGCTTGGGCTGAATATCGAGGGGTATTGCGCCGAAGTCAGCGCCTATCTTGGCGTTCCAGCCATTACCCAGGAGGAGTTATACCAGCTCAAGCCGCGGTATGATCTGCTCTCCTTCACCGATGCCGCGGCGCATCAGTGTTTCTTGGCTGAAAGCAGCCAACTGGGCACGATTCTGGTGATGGCCGACCCATTTAATCCGGTGGTGCGCAATTGGGCGCAGCACCGGATTACCGTCGCCTATCGCACCACCTTCGCCCACTACGAAGTCCTGCAGCATTATTTCAACGAATACGAAACCTCGCACCGTGCCATGGAGCAGTTTGGCGGCGGTGAAGGTGGCGAAACCTTGCAAGCGGGCGTAACCGAGATTTCCCTCTCCACGCTCTCGCAAGACGCCAACCCCGT
This sequence comes from Chitinibacter tainanensis DSM 15459, assembly GCF_000429785.1. Taxonomy (GTDB): domain Bacteria; phylum Pseudomonadota; class Gammaproteobacteria; order Burkholderiales; family Chitinibacteraceae; genus Chitinibacter; species Chitinibacter tainanensis. The sequence continues at coordinate 218,421 of NZ_AUCN01000017.1, read as the reverse complement.
GGTCAAGCTGGTTAACTCCACGCTCTACGACGCGCTCAAAGCCAAAGCCTCCGATATTCACATGGAAACCACCCCAAGCGGGATGACCATCAAATACCGGATTGACGGCGTGCTATTGCATGCTGGCGGCACCAATGGCGCGGATAAAGCCGAACAGATTATTTCCCGCCTGAAAGTACTAGCCGAGCTGGATATTTCTGAACACCGCATTCCACAAGACGGCCGTTTTAAAGCGCTGATCAATAATCGCGATATTGATTTCCGGGTCTCGATCATGCCGTCGATTCACGGCGAAGATGCCGTACTGCGGATTTTGGATAAGCAAGGCGGTGGCGATTCATTCAAGCAATTGCGCCTCGATACCCTTGGCCATGAAGCGCAAACCATGGCGGCGATTCGTAGTCTGTCGCACGAGCCATATGGCTTACTGCTGGTCACCGGCCCCACCGGTTCGGGTAAATCCACCACGCTGTATGCCACCCTGTCGGAAATTAATAATGGCGAAGAAAAAATCATCACCATTGAAGACCCGGTGGAATACCAGCTGCCCGGCGTATTGCAGATTCCGGTCAACGATAAAAAAGGCCTTACTTTCGCCCGCGGTCTGCGCTCCATCTTGCGGCATGACCCGGACAAAATCCTGGTCGGTGAGATTCGTGACGGTGAAACTGCCAATATCGCCGTGCAAGCGGCCCTCACCGGTCACTTGGTACTGACCTCGGTGCACGCGAATAATGCTTTTTCGGTGATCGACCGCTTTATTCATATGGGCGTAGAGCCTAATAGCTTTGTGGATGCGCTGATTGGCGTAGTGGCCCAGCGGCTGATCCGTAAAGTCTGCCCACACTGCGTGGGGCCGGACGAGCCGGATGACGCACTGCTGCATAACTCGGGCCTCACGCGCGAACAAGTTCGCGGCTGGACTTTCCGCAAAGGTAAAGGCTGCACCGCCTGCCGCAATACCGGTTACCTTGGTCGAAAAGCCATCGCTGAAGTGCTGCGGCTAGATGATGATATGAAGCAAGCCATCGCCAGCCATGCCCCGGCTGTAGAGCTCAAACGGTTGGCCCTAGCCAAAGGCTTTGTCTCGATGCGCCAAATCGCCGCCAATGCGGTGTCACGTGGTGAAACAACTTTGCAGGAAATCAATCGTGTCACCTTTGTTGATTAATCATCACGCCTGCTTTGGCAAACAGCGGGTGCGGCTGGCTAGCCTGAGCCTGAGCAAAGAAGTGCTCAGCCGCCGGCGCGGCACGATCGACCCCTCGCCGGATGTGCTGGTGTCCCGCCTGCAAGATTTGCTGACCAACACGCCACGCGGCAGTTTGGGACAAGACCAGATCAAGCTGATCTTTGGTTCACCCTGGGTGCGTTATGCTTGCCTGCCCTGGCAAGATGCCCTTGCCACCGAAGCTGATTGGGAAAATTACGCCCGCATTCTGCTCTCGCAGCAATACGGTGTGAGCACCGATAGCTGGCGGATTCGCGTTTCGGCCGGCTCATTTGGCCAGCCGCGGATTGCCGCAGCCATTGAAGAAGGCCTGTACCAGACGATTGCCGAGCTGTGCCGTTCCAGCAAGCTCAAACTCGCCGAGGTCGAGCCGTTATTCACCACCGCGGTGAACCAGCATCACCGCGCACTGAAAGGCAATGAACATGCGCTGATGGTGGTCGAAACCTCGCATGCGATTGTCGGTTTTTATCGGGAAAAAGCCTGGCAAGGCGTGATTGCCATGCCTATTCAGCTCGATACCGACGAGCTAAGCAACTCACTCTCTGCGATTTTGCGCGAAGCGGCAGTCTTGTCGGGCCAGTTTTTGCCTGAGCATGTTTATCTCACCTCTTGTGATGTGTCTTTGCAGAGCTTAAAAGCCGCCGATTTTGATTTTGAATGGCTGGGCACCGCACATCCGCAATTTATTCCCGGCGAGGTGCATGCATGAAACGCCTGCAACTCGACTTTCATCGTAACCCGTCGGTCGTACCTTGGCTGGGGCTGCTACTGACCGTCATCGGTATTGTCGCGGTGTTATGGGTGATGACCCAGCTGGATGTCGCCAAAGAAAATCGTAACCAGCTCGAAATTCGCGAAGATGAAGTGGCCTTACGCCTGCGCCAGCAGGAGGCACGCCGTCTCGCTGAGCAAAAAGCCTCACCGGTTTCTGGCAAAGTGGCCAAAGTAACGCAAGCGCAGCTGGTACAAAACGAAATCGGCATGGGCATTCTGGAAGAAGTCTGGCGCCCCGAAATTGCCTTTACCCGCATCGATATTGCTACGGTGGAGCAAGACATCAAGCTGGAGCTGGAAGCAAAAACCCTGAACGACGTGCTACTGCTGGTAGATCGCTTAAATGCCCACCCAGCCGTGCGCAACGTATCGCTGGCGCGCAATGCGATTAAGTCGGGTGATCCATTCAAACCGGCGGTGGCCTCCATCGAGTTCTTCTGGAAAGATGCCAAAGCCGATGCGCTGAAAGCCTCGAATGTCGCCTCACAAGTAACGGGGGCCACACGATGAAAAAAGCCCAATTGATGTGGTATTTGCGTCAGCTACCCAAGTACGCCGGCGTGCTTGGCTTGGCAGGGCTTGCACTATTGGGCTTTGCGCTGATGCTGTATACCCAAGATTTAAAGCCATACCAGGCTGATCTAGCCAAACGCGAAGCTGAACTTGAACGCAAATTCAAGCTGCTGCGCAGCACAGCGATGGCCAGTGAAGCGGCCGCAGCCACGGTGAAACTGAATCAAGCAGATACCTTCACCTTTTTCTTGCGCCGCGTGAATGAAGTGGCCAGCGCGAATCAGGTGGTGATGGATCAGGTGGATTACAAATCGCAGCTTGAAGCGGATGGCAAATTGAAACGCTATAGCATGCAGTTTCCTGCTACGGCGCGCTATATTCAGTTCCGTCGCTTTATGGCCGCCCTGCATCAGATTCCGGGCGTACGTGTGGAGGCTGCCAATTTGCAACGTAGCACCATTGGCGAGGAGCGCTTGTCGATTCAGGTGCAGCTCTCTTATCTGACGGAGGTGCATTAATGCTCTCCCGTCCCATGCAGATTATTCTCGGTGGCACTTTAGCGCTGACTGCTTATACCTTCTGGCAGGATTCACAACAAGAAGCGCCAGAACTCGACACAGCGGCGCCACGTGCGCAACGCGCCAGTGTCGCCAGCAGCGTAGCCAAAGCGGTGGCATCGGGCGCTTCAGTGGCCAGCATGGCTGCCGTGGCGCCAGGCTCGCATGAGCCCAGCAGCCTGTCGGATTTATTCCCGAAACAGAATTGGGCGCCGCCACCGCCAAAACCAACACCCACACCGAAGCCGACTCCAACCCCGGTACCGGTGGCACCACCATTTCCTTTGCAGCTCACGGCCACTTGGCACGATAAGAGCAGCGATTATTACGTGCTGGAAGGACAAGGCCAATCACTGGTGTTGTGCTCAAGCTGTGACACCATGGGCCGCATCCGCCCGGGCGAGACTTTCTTGGGCGTGTACCGCCTTGATCGCCTGAGCCGCGATGCAATCACCTTCACTTATTTACCACTCAATCAGCAGCAATCGCTGCCGACAGGAGGAACGCCGTGAAACGTGCGTTAATGACCTCAATGATTTCGCTGGCTTTCCTGGCCGGCTGTGCCGCCGATATGGCCCGTTATCAAGCAGAAACCCAGCAAGATGCCGGCAACCCAGAAGCGGCGCTGAAAATCCTGAAGCAGCAGATTGCCAGCTCGCCCAATGACATCAAATTGCGCGCGGCTTATCAAAGCAGCGTGAGCCGCTTTGTGAATAACCTCTTGGTGCAGGCAGATCAGGCCCGTGCGCAAGGCAATAGTGCGCTGGCCATCAGCAGCTATCAGCAAGTGCTAGTCTGGGATCCGACCAATTTCCGGGCGCAAGAAGGCGTGCGGCTGATTGAGATGGGCGTACGGCATGATTCAATGCTGAAATACGCACGGGAAAACAAAGATAGCCGGCCGGATGAAGTATTGGGTATCGTGCAGCAAATCCTGATGGATAACCCGCGCAATACGCAAGCCCAGCTGATTAAAAACGATATTGAAAACCGCAAAGCGCGTGAAGTCAGCCTGCGCCCCAGCCTGGCACAAGCCCTGAAAAGCCCGATCTCGCTGCAGTTTCGCGATCAGAGCATGATGAGCGTGTTTGATATTGTGTCGCGCATTGGCAAGGTGAACTTTATCTTTGATAAAGACGTTCCCCCTAATCTGAAAACCACGATCTATGCCCGCGATACCACGGTGGAAGACGTCATCAATCTGATTCTGGCCACCAATCAGCTGGATAAAAAAATTCTGAATGACAACACCATTCTGATTTATCCAAAGCGCCCGGATAAAGATCGCGATTACAAAGATATGGTGATGCGCACCTTCTATCTATCTAACGCCGATCCGAAGCAAGTGCTGGCCATGATCAAGCAGATGGTAAAAACCCGTGACGTGTATATCGACGAGCGGCTTTCGATGCTGGTGATGCGCGATACACCCGATGCGATTGCCGTGGCCGAGCGCCTGATTGCCGCTCAGGATATTCCCCAGTCAGAAGTGCTGATGGATGTGGAGATCCTCGAAGTTTCGAATAGTGACGTGCTTGATCTGGGTATACTCTACCCGGGTAGTGTCACCGGCACCGTATACGGCAACGCGATCGGAGCAGTACCCGTGACCACCACCAATACGGATGGCACGAAAACCACCACCACACCAACCAAAGTGGCGGGTCAGGTGACGCTTGATCAGATTAAAAACATCAATAAATCCGATGTACTGATAAATCTGGGCAGCCCAACGATCACCGCCAATTTCTTGCAGCAACGCGGCAATACCAATGTACTGGCCAACCCGAAAATCCGGGTGAAAAACCGTGAAAAAGCCAAAGTGCTGATCGGGGATCGCGTACCAGTGGTAACCACCACGACCTCGAATGGCGTGAGCACCGAATCGGTGAACTACCAAGACGTGGGCCTGACCTTGAATGTTGAACCAGTCATGACTGTCGACAACGAGATCAGCGTGAAGGTGAACCTCGAAGTTTCGAATATCGCACGCCAGATCACCACCAAATCGGGCCTGGTGGTTTACCAGATTGGTACCCGCCGCGCCGAAACCAATATGACGGCCCGTGATGGCGAAACTCAGGTGCTGGCAGGCTTGCTGAGCCGTAGCGAAACCGATACCGGCCAAGGCTTGCCGTTTATTAGCACGATCCCGGTTCTGGATCGCATCTTTGGCACTAAAAAATCCGAAGCGAACAAGACCGAGATTATCCTGATGATTACGCCACGTGTGGTGCGCTCATTGCCACTGCCATCGTCGCATATCACTAGCTTTGATAGCGGCACTGAGGGCGCAATTAGCACTGACCCATTGCGCCTGCGGCCATCCTCCACCTTCAGCATCAACTCGCAAGGCGGCGCGCTACCGTATGTACCACCTGCACCAGCTCCGGCTCCAGAACCGCAGCCGGCGCCGCAACCACAGCAGCCACCACAGCCCCAAGCTGAACAGCCGCAGGGTCAGGTGAGCCGTGGCGCGGGGATGCGAGGTCGCTAATGCGTCAGTACGGGTTTACGCTGATCGAGCTGATGGTTACCTTAACCATTCTGGCCGTGCTGGCGACAGTGGCTTTGCCGCTGTCGCAAGTCGCGGCTACGCGTAATCGTGAAGACGAGTTACGCCGCTCTTTAACGCAAATCCGCGATGCAATCGATCAGTACAAACTCGCGGTCGAAGCCGGCAAGGTCAATAAATCTCTGGAAGACAGCGGCTACCCCCCTACTCTGGATGTATTGGTGGATGGCGTAAAAGACCTGAAAGACCCCGGTGGGCGCAAGATCTATTTCTTGCGTCGCATGCCTCGCGATCCATTCTGCGATTGCCCAAGCAAAAATAATGCGCAAACCTGGGGCCTACGTAGCTATGCCAGCCCACCCGACGCGCCAGCCGAAGGGCGGGACGTGTATGATGTGTACTCCCTCTCAAGCAACGTAGGATTGAATGGTGTTCCCTACCGTGACTGGTAATCCCCACCGTCTGGGCTTTACCTTGATTGAACTCTTGGTAGTACTGGCAATCATGGCCAGTCTGCTGACCTTAGTCGTGCCCCGCTACTTCCAGCAAACCGATCGCGCGCAAGAAACCGTACTGAAACACAATCTGGTCGCAGTCCGCGAAGGGATTGATAAGTTTTTTGCCGACACCGGCCGTTATCCCGCCACCCTGCAAGAGCTAGTCGATCGCAAATACCTGCGCGAAGTCCCGCTCGACCCGATTACTAACAGCCGAGATACCTGGGTGATTATCAACCCCGAGGGCAATGGCGGTGTATATGACATCCGCAGCGGATCGGATGCTACCGCCAAAGACGGCTCACGCTATAACAGCTGGTAATGATGGCCAAGCGCTCACCTAGCCGACAACAAGGCTACGCCTACCTGTGGGCGCTGACCATGGTGCTCATCATGAGCGTTTATCTGGCAAAAGTGGGCGAAACCTGGCAAAACCGTATTCAGCGGGCCAAAGAGGCGGAGCTACTGCGGGTGGGCCTGGAAATTAAAATCGCCATCAAACGCTATACCGAAAATAATATTGGCGACAATCCGCAAACCGCCTACCCCAAAACCTTGCAAGACCTCGTGCAAGACCCGCGGGTGCAATTTCCGAAGCGCTATCTGCGCAAAGCCTACAAAGATCCCATCACCGGCGAAGACTGGCTCTACATCAACGCCCCCGGTGGTGGCTTTTTGGGGGTAATGAGCAAATCCACCGCCAAACCGCTCAAAACCGCAAATTTCACCGAAGATTATTCCGGTTTTAATGAAGCGAAAAGCTACCAAGATTGGCGCTTTGCACAATGGCCAAACCGCGGTGGCGGCCGCCGATAAACGTATGGTGTAGATTACAGCGAAGCATCTATGCCGTAAGTTGTTTAGCTATGCACATAAAACCTAAACAGTCTCGTTATATACTTTGAAACCTACCCCACCTCAATATTAGTATTTACTAATCATTCCGATGGGCGGGCTTGAGTCAGCCGGCAATCTGTATTAGCATTTGCTTATGTTTACTAAAAAAGAAAGGCATAAAATGCTAAGCCTTACTAAAAAACTGTTATTTTTTGCAAGCACAGTGCTTGCAATTTTCGTAACTTCGCAAACAGCATCAGCGATAGAGAACAAAGATCTAGCGTGGTGGAACAGTACAACCGAGTATCCACTTGGCAAAGTCATTTTGTACAACAATACGCAGTGGTATGCGCTGAGCAAAAATCTAGGCAGACGACCAGGGACTGAGCAGAGCGGCTGGATCAGAATCGATCAGCTAACCAACACATCGCTGTCTTGGTGGAATACCAACACACAATATGATGCAGATGTAATTGTGCTCTACAATAATACGAGATGGTTTGCGCGCTGGATAAGTAAAGGTGAAAGACCTGGTCAACCTTACGTAGCTTGGGAACGTTTGGCCGATAAGCCAGCAAACGCCACTCCAACGCCAGCGCCGATGACAACAGCAGCCCCAACTCCAATCAGCACAACTAAGCCGACACCAGCACCTACCAGCCAAGCAGGAGCAACACCAAGCCCAACGCCGAATAACAGCGGTATAGGCAAACCAAACACGAACCTGCGGGTATTTCAATTCGGATCGCACGAAACAATTGACCCAGCGATAACAAAAAAAATACAAGCTCCGGCTGTCTATTCAACCGGCTATTGGGTCAATGCTGGCGAGCCAGTTATCATGGCATACCACATAGCAAACGCGGCCACAGCTTCAAGAGGACAAATCGCTATAGTGGATGAAAACGAATTCAACACGATGATTGAAAACAGCACCGAATTGCAAATTGGTTCAAATTTTATCACCGCTCCAAAAGCAGGCCTGATTGTATTCATCTCAGTAGATACACTTGAGACGACATCTGCCGTACACAATCTAGAAATATTATCCGGTGGCAGCCTCAAAGAATAAAGGATTTTAAAATGAAAAACCTAGCTCGCATTGCAATGCTGCTTATGACTTCTGCACTGAGCATGGCCGCACCACCATCGGTAAACGATGTAAAAAATGCGCTATCAATCAGCCTGCCCAACATTCCAATTACACTGGAAGTGGCGAACGAAACGAGTATTGCCATTAACAATGATCAAGTTGATTTTAAACTGAGTGGCGCAGACCCCAAAGTCTATGGCGGAATACGGTCGGAACTTGCGATCAACTACCCCTACCTAGAAGGCGAAGTCGTTAATTATCAATTTGATTTCAAAATCCCCAAAGATTTTGCATTTGACTCATTGAACCGCTGGTGGCTAATAGCGCAATGGCATGATCAACCCAACCCTAAAATAGGCGAGACTTGGGCGAACTTCCCTGGCAAATCCCCTCCAATCGCCATTTTGATCGAGAAAAGATCTGAAAAACCACTACTTGTATTCCGCAATGAGTTAACCGGAAAAACACAACAAATCAATCTACCGCTAGATGAATGGATTACAATTAGATCAACAATTGCGTGGAGCACGAAATCAACCGGTGTTAGCACATTTGAAATTGCCAATCAGGGAAGCAAACCAGTCAAAATTAGCCTCTACGGGGCCAATATGAATACGCCTTACTTTCACTATTTAAAAATAGGTCAGTATAGAAACCCTAACATTAAAACAGCAAATGATGTTAGCTTCAGAAATGTAAGCATCACAAGACCAAGCATGTTTCGACAAGCAGCTAATAATGTAGGCGGCTCAAGTGGCGCAGGAAAACCGATCATTCTACTAAAACTTGATGACCTCATGTACGCCCACAAAGATCGCCCTATATATACCATTAGCGCCAACTGGCAAAGAGTAATCGATTTAATTTACCATTACAAAATCAAAGCCAACATCGGCATCCTCACCGAATCGCTAGACAACGAGACACACCAAAATTATTTCAACTGGATAAAGAAAACAAAACAAGATGGCCTTATCGAGTTTTGGAATCATGGTCACAATATAAACTACAAATCACCAGAAGGGATTGCAAATAATGCCTTTTCGGGGACGACGCTAGCAGAGCAAATTCGCCTACTGACTTTGTCACAAAATTTAGCACAATCAAAGTTAGGTTTTAAATTCAACAGTTTTGGACCCCACTACAGCGGAACAGACAACAATACATTCCAGGCATTGCAGTTATTTCCTGAAATAAAATATGTCTGGTTCTTTCAAGCAGAAACAGGTGAAAGCTCGTCTAAAAGAATAGTTGATCGTAGTATAGAAATGGAATATCCAACGCTGAATCCAGATTTTGAGCAATTCAAAACGAATTTCACTAGCAAATCAAACCATCTCCAGTACGTTGCCTTACAGGGGCACCCTCAAGAATGGACAGATGAACGATTCAACAATTTCAAAAAAATAATTGAATGGCTAACAAACAAAGGATACTCATTTGGTAAACTCAGCGAAACAATTGCTCCGTAGCTGATACGATGATACGATGAGTATTTTGCACGACGAGGTAAGAAAATGAGTGAGCGCTTTGAGCCTAAATATGGACCAATTAAAAAAATATATCTTAAATTTAGAGACATAATTCTATCTAGTCGCTGCTATTTTTACAGAGCATGCTACAGAATGAATATACACCCAACCGCAAAGTTCTCAATGAGTACTAAATTAGACAAAACTAATCCTAGAGGAGTAAATATCGGCAAATATACATATCTTGCTTTTGGCTCGGTAGTCCTAACTCATGACATGTGCAGAAGATTCCATACATCCACCTTCATTGGTGAGTCTTGCTTCATAGGCGCACATGCGATCATCATGCCAGGAGTAAAAATTGGTAATCAATGTATCATTGGGGCAGGATCTGTTGTTGTTTCAAATGTACCTGACAATTGTATTGCAGCAGGAAACCCTGCAAAAATAATACGAACAGGAATTAAAACAGAAAGATATGGAAAAATCATTAAATAAACAGAGTGAAGCAGCCCACTAAAAGGGCTGCCTTTACTATAAAATCAATCCCTACCGTACAAATCACGTGTAAATACCTTCGCACTTACATCAACCAACTCATCAGAGATACGATTTGTAATAATTACATCTGAACAAGCTTTGAACGCTGCCAAATCAGAATAAACCTTAGAGTTAAAGAACAAATCTTGCCCCAAGGTCGGCTCATACACCACGACCTCAATACCCTTAGCCTTGATTCTTTTCATAATCCCCTGAATGGCCGAAGATCTAAAATTATCAGAACCTGCTTTCATCACCAAGCGATAAATCCCAACAACTTTTGGGGCTCGCTTAATAATCTCGTTAGCAATAAAATCCTTGCGTGTTGTATTGGAGTCAACAATGGCGCGAATAATGTTATTCGGCACCTCTTGGTAATTGGCTAGCAATTGCTTAGTATCTTTAGGCAAGCAATATCCACCATAACCAAAAGAAGGATTATTATAATGATTACCAATACGAGGATCTAAGCCAACACCTTCGATAATTTGCATAGAATCTAAACCATGGCTAATTGCATAACTATCGAGCTCATTAAAATACGCCACCCGCATAGCTAAGTAGGTATTAGCAAAAAGCTTAATTGCTTCTGCCTCTGTTGAGCCAGTGTGAAGAACAGGAATATAACGTTTTATTGCCCCCGCCTGCAGAAGAGAAGCAAAACGAACAGCGGATTCAGAATGAGATCCAACTACAATGCGTGACGGATGAAGGTTGTCATAAAGAGCTTTTCCCTCTCGCAAGAACTCAGGTGAAAAGAATATATTCTCGACCCCAAAAGAATCGCGCATACGATCAGTAAACCCAACTGGCACAGTTGATTTAATGACAATAGTTGCCGAAGGTGCAAATTTAAGTGCATCTGCGATCACAGATTCAACAGAACTGGTATTAAAATAATTCGTTACAGGATCATAATTTGTGGGGGTCGCGACAATAACAAATTCGGCACTTTCATATGCACTATTCTTATCTAACGTCGCATGCAAATCCAAATTTTTATTCCGAAGATAATACTCAATCTCAGAATCAGCAATTGGACTTATTTTTTCATTTATCAGTCTCACTTTCTCTGAATCGATATCCAATGCAACAACCTGATTATTTTGCGCCAACAAAATAGCATTAGACAAACCGACATAACCAGTACCTGCCACAACTATTTTCATAAGTCAAATCCCAGTGCGATTTAAGATAAAATTCGTACATTAACCGTTAATAAATTTTTTCAAATTTCTGATTAATTCTTCATTTGCATAATCTGAAACTAACAATTCTTCGCTTGCTACAACGCCACAATCAAGCATAGAAAGCAAAGTTGTCTCGTCCCATGCTACATAAACAGACACTTTCCCCTCTAACCATCGTGCGGTTGCCAATTGGTGCTCATTGCGATGCTCTCCTAAACTCGCTTTGCGCGGGAAAATAATAATGGGTTTACGATATTTTAAGGCAGTAAGAACCGACCCCATACCAGCGTGCGCGACAATCAAATCTGCTTCTTTAAAGTAAGTATTTGACTGGCTTGGAGATACAAAATTTAAACACTCCAAACTTTCAAATTCAGTTGAAGTTGGACCAACCTGAGCAATAATGTGAGTCTTCGTATTTATTGCTGCCCATTCATTAATAACAGAAATAAGCCGATCAAATGGTAATTGTGTACCTACAGTAACATATATCACAGCACACTCCCCCAATAGTATGGGCCATTAGGTGTTGCTAAATGCTCCCACTGGGTTAACCACGCATGGGCAAATTTGCCTGCATGCATTCCCGAGCTGGAAAGTACTTCTGAATTAGCAATACTATCGATCCAAATTGTTTTTGCCCCAAGAAGGCGGCCAAATACTATAGCAGCAAAACCAGGTGCCGCCCCTGTTGTCACTACGACATCTGGTCTCACTTTCAGAATTACAACTAAAACCTGTAAAAACATAAAAAACAACTTAAGCTTATTCCATAGATTTGCATCAGTGACAACATGAAGCTTTGATTTAACTTCGGCAGCATAACCAGAGTTTGTAGATAGATACTGAACATCACAGCCGTCAAAAGCAGGCTGAAGTCGAAGCAACTGTACCCAATGCCCTCCACCAGAAGCGACTGCCAATATTTTTTTGTTTTCCATACAAGAAACCCAATTAGAATACATTAAAAAACAAAACAATTAACGACGAATTACATCGGAATAAATTCTCCTGACCTTAGGAAAAACAACACCTGATGTAAAAAAATTAAAATACAAGGCAGAACCTTCCTGAGCCAACTTGGCGGATAGCTTGCTATCGGTCAAAACACGATATAAAGCTTCACTCAATGCATCGATTTCACCGGGATTAACTAACAAGCCATTATGACCATCGTTTATCACATCGGGAATACCCCCTACTGGGGTTGTAATTAATGGTATTTCTGAACCTAAAGCTTCAATGATGACCATAGGCAAACCCTCGTTGTATGAGGGTAAAACTAACGCTGAACACTCTGCGAGTAAGATGCTTTTTTTCTCAGGTCCAACCCAACCATGAATTGTCACGAGAGATTCAAGTTGCATCTCCTTGATAAGGGACTGTACTTTTTCATCTTCGCCACCACCACAAAGATGCAAATGAACGCAAGTTTTTTGGGATAATACTTTTACGGCTTGAAGTAGGTCATATATCCCTTTACGCTTAATGAAAGCACCCAAAAACAAAATATGACCAGCCTTTCTATTTAACAACTGCCGTCGTACATCTACGTAGTTATTAACAACTACAGGCTGAATACCCATTGATTCTCGAATGTAATCGGCCCAATTTTCTGAAAGGACGATAACAGCACTTGATCTTCTAAATAGAAAAATCACTAAACATCTAGTAAAAAATGAAGACGTTGTAAAGAAAACCTTAAATTCTGAGCCATGTAAATGCAAGACAAATTTTGCAAAAAAAACCTTCGATATCAAACACATCAAAAGCTTACGCCAAAAACTGCCATTCATTGACATATGAGCATGGATAACTGCATTCTTTTTTGAGAGTAACAAAAAAAAGACTTTCACAAGCGCCATCGCAAAAAGAATAACATCACCAAACTTAGAGCCAGCGCCATGTGTTGGGATAAAACACGCTCCATGAATATCGTCATCATTTTGATAAAGGCCGTCAGAAAAATAGCCCTCGATAACAGACTTAATTCCTCCGTTTGACTTAGTACCCACGTTAATTATGAACATCTATTCTCTCAAAGATAAAAACAAAATCCGAAACTAAAAAAAACAAGCACTCGTCATCACGCCATTCGAAAAATTAATTTGCAAAGACAAAGCTCAATGGATTTAAATTCAAAAATATTTAGCACCAAATAACTTGTGCGAGTGAAAATCAAACAAACCGTGCTTTATAAGTGGCTGATTATTATTTGAGGAGATAATTTGAGCAAGATTCCCAGTACCAATTGATTTATCAGGAGCATCCTTTATCACAACTGAGTTGGCACCAATAACAACATTGGTCACGACAGGAATGCCACCAAGCAGAACCGAGTCGCATCCAATATCGACATTATTGCTAAAACCAGGAAACATGCCACTTCCCCTGCCATTGCAACATTATGTGCCACCAACACATGTTTACCAAAAAAATCTTAGCCCCTAGGAACACAGAAACATTACCAATCTCTAACCCCGTACGAATCGAGGCGCGAAGATTTACATGATGTGTATATAAGATAAGGCTTTTAAATCTAATCTCTCTCCACTCCCAAAAAGCGAACATTCCCTGCAAAATCGATCGGCTAGTTATTCTGATACAGATCGGATATTATCAACTCAAAGAAAGACACATCACATCACCTCTTTAATCAACTTCCAATATTGCTCGCCAATAATCCGCTCTGAGAAACATTGCGCTCTAGCTTGCAAGGCCGCGGTAGAGATTTTTTTCTCACCAGACAAAATTTCATCAATCCGCCTCGCCAACTCTTCAAAATCTCCCACAGGCACCAACTCACCATATTGCCCATCGTCTAAAATCTCAGCAGGCCCAGATTCACAATTGGTACTTACTACAGGCACACCAAAAGCCAAAGCCTCAACAATTACATTACCAAAACCTTCCCAGGCTGAGGACAATACAAATAAATCAGCCTCGGCATAATACTGCTCTGGCGCATCAGTAAAGCCAATAAACTGGACCTTGTCTTCAATTTGTAGAGAATGAGTTAAGGCTAGCAAGCGATCATGCTCTTCCTGCTCATAAATACCGCCGACAATCTGCAAAATGAATTTTCTTTGTTTTAGCAGTGCAATCGCACGTAGAAGTGTAGAGTAATCTTTCTGCACTGATATGCGCCCGACTGCAAGTATCTTTGCCGGCTGATCAATTGTGGCACGCTTCCACTCTGCATTTGAAAAAGAGCCACCACTAAAACGGATGGGGTTATGAATAGTTAAGGCATTTACATTTGAACCAATTAAAGATAGAAGCTCTTGGCGTAAACCATGTGAAACACAAACAATCGCATCTGCCTTGGGATATAAATATTTGATAATTGTCTGAACACGTAGTTGAATAAATCTCGAATGTTGTGACCAATGCTTGGCAATAGACGCATGTTCTGAAACAATGGTTTTGCACTTATGCCTTGATAGCGCTCGCGACAATAAAGCTGCGCCATTCGTATCCGGATAGGCCGAAAGTACAACATCAGGCTTTTCGTTTTCCAGATAGCGTTTAAACGGCCAAACCGAAGTAATCGTTCGTTTTGCATCTAAAGAATGGACTTTAAACCCCTTCTGGGCAGCAATTTTTACCCCCTCCCCATCCGGCGAATCAACTACAAAAACAATCGCGCACCGATATTGCAGGCGAATATACTCAGCCAGTGAGATAAAAACACGCTCAGCACCACCAGAGCCCAAGCGTGAAATCCGAAACACAATCTTCAAAACGTACTCCATTATCAGCTATAGACTTCTATTTGAATTTTTAGCTTTTCTTGACTTCCACTTCAATAACAAGCCAGGCGCAATTAAAATCAACATTTTCCTCACACTCAACATTTTCAACGAGAGGAACCTCAATCGTAAACGAAGTAGATCAGCATACAAATCTGCAGGCCAAGCAAAGGCACATCCTATTTTCAGACTACAACTAAAGACGACATAGACGATGGATGCTTTTAAATAATCAAAGTGCTTTTCATCCCGATCCAAGATGCTCCGATATAAATCAAACATCGGCTGTATATACTCGGGTTTAGCTAATGCAGTAGCGCCTACAGTATTCTGCCGATACGCATAGAGTGGCATCTTGATGTGGAAGATTGATGCTGCGCGATCATAAATGTCGTACAGGAACATCATATCTTCACAAAAACGAACACCAGGCGGAAACGAAGTAGCGCCAATTAGCTCGCGCTTTATCACTCGGCAACATGAGTACCAGATTGATGCTGCAAATATGGGCTCTAAAACTTCCTTTGCATTTAGTAGCCCAAAATTTTGATGCACATACATCGGCACTTTTATATCTTCAGTGTGCTCGTCCGAGAAGCAGAACCAGCCAAACTCGATGATGTCTGTTTTACCTTCATCAATTGCATGAAGAACTTCGTAAAAATAACTCTCTGCAACATAATCATCCGCATCTACAAACCCAATATAATCGCCTTGGGCATGGGCAATGCCGTGATTGCGGGCAACACTGACACCCTGGTTGCACTGTTCCAGATAGACCAAATCACCAGCCTGAATTTCTTTCATAAATTCGAACTGAATCAGCGCACCGGATTGATCGGGGCTACCATCGTTTACAACGATAATCTCAACTTGTGCCGTTTTATATTGCAGCAGTGAAGAGATACATTGCACCACATACTTCTCGACATTATAAACAGGGACTATGATAGATAATTTCATTTGAAAATTATTTCGAGTTCAAAACATAAACAACTGAATCAAATGCCAAGCGAGGCCTCAACAAAACATTTACCATGGAAGAAATAGCAATTTTAAAGACATCACGTGTATCTCTAAAAAAAGCATAAATCAGAAAATCAGCAACCGCATAAGAAAACACCGAAACCCAAGCGGCCGCAACCACCCCATAGCGTGGAATTAAAACAAGATTGAGTGACACGCTCATGAAAGCCACAAGCAGTGATTTGATCAACTCATATCGCACCTGCCCCCGCAAAATCAACAAGCGTGAATACAATGAGGCAGGAATTACAAATAACCACACCCAAGCCAAAGCAGCGAGAACTTGATCGGTACCTTCAAACTTAGCACCATAAAGTAGGTGGACGATCCATGGAGCACACAGCGAGGTAATAAGTGCCAAAGGAAGGGAGATCAATAAGAATATCGTAACTAAACCCGTAATCATCATCTCAAAATCTGGTCGATGTTCCAGCTTGCGGCTCAGGGCCACATAAAAAGACATAACGATAATAGGGCCAACAAAATTGAATTGGACAACTAGGCGACTGGCCGCAGAATAAATACCGGCAGCATGATCAGATAGCAAGTGAGAAATTATCAGCACATCCGACTGCATAAAGATGGGGAAAATTGCAGCGGCGACTAATGCTGGTAAAGATTCTTTAAGCAAACGAATCGCGCGAGTCAAATCGCACGCCCAGCCCAAACGTTCACCGGCAAGATGAGCCTTATACCGTAGCCACAGCATCAGACATTGAATTGCGGCTTGCAGCGGCAAATAGAGCAAACACCATAAATAAGACAGCCCAAGATAAATGGAAATAACTACATAAAGTATTGCAGCTATTCGCGAAACCAATGCCGATGCCGCAATCGCCTTGGGCAAATTAATTGCCTGAAAATACAAGCGGCCTAAGGTGCAGCGGGTAAACAGTGTCGTCATGATCACAAACGAAGCAATCAGCCACATTTCTAATGTCGCCAGCTTGCCCAGCGTAAATAGCAACACCAACACGCCTAGGCTATATAAAAGCCAACCGGCCATTTGCATTCCCATCACCGTGCCGATGTATTTACCATCATAGGGATTTCGAGTCAGATCTCTGACAATAAAATGATCGAGGCCAAGCGTTGCCAGAAACATTAATAAGGCTGAAGCTGATTGCACAACACTTAATTTGCCTAGATTCTCAGGTCCAAAATGTCGGGCAATTAAAAATACACTAACTAAACCGAATGCGATCGTGCTGAGATTTTCTACCGCAAACCATATAATCGACAGCAGGTTTTTTTTCTTACTCATAAGCCGCCTCAGCGCTAGATGACCGAGATAGCGCCAGCCCGGCAACAAACATCAGTAAAAACCAATTCAGATTAAAGCCCATTAAGAATGTGGTTTCAGTCAAATTATGAATAAGTACCACGGCTAGCACGACCAAGCCTATGTTGACATATTGACTGCGGAGAATATTCAAGAAAAGTTGCACGACCACTAGCCCTAATACAACGAGGCCCACTAAGCCTATCGCCACCACCACATCGACATAACCGCCATCAGCTGCGGCCAATTTAGTGGCCCACAACGGATTGTTGCGGCCCAGCTCAGTTAGATATATCTCGTTCAGGTGGTCCATACCCCACACAGCATTGAAGCCTAAGCCATATACGATCTTTGACTCAGCATTACGTAGCAGCTCGATCCAGATCTGTCCACGCCCTGTTAAGGCGTGACTATCAAGATTTAAAAAAACATAGTTAAGAATTTCTTTATAAAAAAAAGAGATTCCCGCAATCAACAGTGCAGTGACCAGCAGCGTGGCCAATACGATCAGCAAATAACTATCTTGCGGAAAAAAAATTCGCCCCCGTCCAAAGCAATAATTTTTCGCAAGCAACAGGATCGAGACAACGACGACCAATGCCATACTTGTTTTCGACAACGACAGCAGCAATAAAAAAACAGCAATGGCGGCAAATATATAGTCAATTCGTCTTGGCTGATTTAAAAAAACTAGCATCAAGAACGCATATGCACACACAAATCCCAATGAGTTCTTAGTGTAATACATTGATCGCAAGCCATTTTCGCTCAGACTAGCGCCGGGGAAGAGCAGAATATATGCAACATTTAATACCAAAGCAGCAATAAATGCATTCTTTACCACCAACTCGACATTCAATCGACCAGACAGAATCCCGAATAAAAGAACCGTAAATACAAATACACACTGCCAATAAAACCCATCGAGTGTATCCTGTGGAAATTGTGACCAAGTATAACTCAGCCCACACCAGGCAAGCAAAGCAAAAATAGAGACCCAATTGAAAAAGCGAGTGAAAATCGTATAATTAGCATACCAGATCATGAGAAATAAATTCAGCACAAAAAAGAGCACTACTGCTTTTTTACTGAACATGGCATTACCAAGAGAAACGAGCAGAAGGGCTAGACCAGTGACAAAACTTTGTATATTAAGAATTGTGCGCTCACTGTTCTTTAGTGGGCCAAATGGCGGCATTACAATCGAACTCATCAAGCACCACCGGCAACAATGCCAAGATATTTTCTCTTATCTGCTGGCATAGCGAGCAACAAGGCCGAAAGAAAATATGCCTGCTTCTCATATGCAGCTTCCACATTATTATCAATTGTAGAAACTCGTACTATCATTCCATCTGCCACCCAGCCCGCTAAACCATATCGCACTTGGTTTAATTTAAAGTCTTTATTGTTATTAACTGCTTTATTTCCTATTGTTAGCCAATATGTCAATGGCTCGACGCGCTCGCCATAGCTCGCAACCATCCGCCTCACAGGCACTTCACTCTGGGCAATTTGAATATGGCCACTTTTAGGATTTTTAATTATAAAACCTTGCGCCGGATAGCAAATTTCAGGCTTGTGTACTTGCTTGCCAATATTGTCTCGCTGATCTGGTCCGTAGGCGATCGCGAGCATCATCCGCTCCCCTGACGCATTGACATAGGTACGCATCAGCAAGCCTGTATATAGCTTGCTCAGCGTTTTTTCAACATCAGGGGCCTGCACTATCGATGAATTTTCCTGTGGGAGTGCTTTCCAGCCACCAAACGCAGAGGGAATCAAATTTTCAAGATTGATGTTCTTTTCATCCGCCATGCGTTTCGTTGGAGTCAGAAAAAAAGCAGCTACTGCTGCTCCTATCATGATTAAGGCAAAAAACGATTGACTATATAAACGTTTCATTTGCGCCCCCAAACTCTCTTCAAAACGCCATCAAGTATAAATAACAGCAGCAATGACATGGCAAAAACAAAAATACCGGCAAACCCATGAATAAAGCCCTGTCCTGCCTCATCGCCAAAATAATATGTAACAAGAATTAAAATTAAGACTCTGATCACGTTCGCCACAATCGCAATTGGTACGATGGCCAAAAGCAGGATGATTGATTTGGTTGTGAAAATCTTACCGTTGAGGTGCACGTACAAAAACCCCAGGGAAATCAAACTAAACAATGAATTCATCCCCGAACATGCATCGGCAACTAAAAGTTGGTATTGGCCTACGGTTAAGACCACACCGGCACGGGCTACTGGATAGCCGAGTTGATAAAGAATCACCTCTGCTGCATGTGAGATATGGTTTTTTAATCCGCTAGTTAGTCCATCAATGATGAATGCAGGCAATGGAATTAAGAAGCAAATAAAAAAGATTGGAAATGCATATCGCTTCACTCCAACCCATCCTTTAGTTGCAAGGATCACAGCAATAACCAATGGAATAAAGGCCCCAATTTCAAGAGCAAAAATTTCTTGCGAGCGCCCAACTACATAAGAAAGACATGCAACCAGCAAGAAACTCAATGCAGCCAAAGGTGATGCCATTGGCTCTGCATGGGGTTTTTCCGTCACAAACTCCCGCCAAAATAAAAAACCTATTACCGCTAATAACAGAGGACCCTGCCCTTGCTCTTCACCTTGCCACAGAGTATTCGACAAACTGTATATGCTAGGGAGCAATAAGGCGAGAAAGCCTAATATTAGTAAAGGATATTCTTTGAGTAGCGCCAGATTTTGCGTTTTGGCTAGTGAATTTGATTGCATACTGTTTTACTCGATTAGAACAGTGCCCACGACTTCTACATCGATCGCTTTGCATCGCTCGATGCATTCAAGTACTTGTGCGGTGAATGCACGGTCACGCTCAACGGCGATGACAACACCGCGTACTTTGGCTGCAATCAAATAAGCATCATCAAACAGAGCTGCGGGTGCTAAATCATAAAGCACAGCATCATAGCCCCCCTCCAGTTGATTCATGAATTCACTGGTAAACCGAGATGCAATAATTTCTTGTGCATTCGGCAGTACAGCTCCTGCACTCAGGATATATAAACTAGGAACCCCTTCCACCACTTGCACGGCAGTCGCTAGGTCAGCCCGACTGGCCAATACTTCGACTAAGCCGACCTTATTTTGCATGCCCATTAGCTGATGCAATCTAGGCTCACGCAAATTAGCATCGACGAGTAATGTTTTTTCATTTGATTGAGCAAAGGCAATCGCTAGATTGGCCACCAGCGTTGTGGCAGATTCGCTCAAGCCAACGATCGCAATATTCTTTTTGCCTTCACTTAACCAGCGGAGCATGAGTTGGCTACGCAGTGTACGCACAGACTCTGCAAATTCACTACTCGGCTGATATGCCTGAACTAGGTTCTCGCTTAGTTTTGATTTGCCTTTTTGCAAAACCGCATAATTATATTGACTAGCCAAGGCCTGCTGCACATCTTGTTCTGTTAGATAGCCTAACTGAATTGCAGCCTCGCCAAAACGCAAATTATGCTCGCGCTGAAATTGCATTACAGCTTCAGCCTGGGCCAGCGTAATAATTTTTTTATCAAGCAATAATTTTCCGATATTGCTTGAATTACTCACGATAGTCATTTACCACGCCCCTTCAACTTAGTGAGCACGCTTTTTCTTTGATCCAAAGATGGCATTGTTACCAACAATGGAACACCCAAAAAATCAGACAAGTCATCTGCACTGCGTACGCGTCGATTGAAATATTCCACAACCAAGACAATTAAACTGGCCAGTACTAGACCGAGTAGCAACGCCACCGCAGCATAATTGCGCAGAACGGGCGCCGAATGGCTTTTTGGTGGAGAGGCATATTTCAATGGGAAAATATTCGTCTGACCACTCATGGCACCTTCTAGCGTTGACTGTGCTTGCCGTGATAGTGCTGCATCATACGTTTTCTGTGCGTTATCTAAATTTTGCTGTAGCACTGATAACTGTGCACGATCCTTCTTCAAAGCAAAAATTCTTTCACGTTGTTCCTGCAGAGCGGCTTTCAGCGATGCTTGAGTTGCGGCTGAATTATTAGCTGTAGCACCGAGCCCCTGCGAGTACTGCGCCTGCAACTGATTGAGTTGATTTTTTGTTTCTAAATAATCGGCCTGGGCTTGTTGGTACTGCGGATGGTTTGGCCCTAACTTTTCCTCGACCTCGTGCAATTTGGCTGACTTTTGTGATAACTGAGCTTTTAATTGCTGGATGAGCGGATTGTTAAGCACATCAGGGGCGTTCGTACCAGCTTGCGCGCGGGATTTCGCATCATATGTATGTGATTGCGCTTGCACTAAACTACTACTCAGTTCATTTAAACGCTGCGTTTCAACATCCAGCCGTTCGTCTGATGCAACAATTCCTGTTTCTTGCTGATATTTGGAAAGCTCAGCCTGCGCATCTTCAACCCGTTTTTTTAGCACTTTCAATTGCTGTTGAAAGAATTCAGAGGTGCTTTGCGCAGCTTGAGTCCGCATTTCAATATTCATGTCGATATATGCCTTCATGAATTGATTTGCGACTTGCGCGGCAAATACTGGATCTGTTGCTGTATAGCTTAAACTGATCACATTGCTTTGCCGACTAGGCACGACTTCTAGACTCTTTAAAAAAAGCTCTGCATACCAATCGCGAATTGTAGCACTTCCGACTTTGGCTTCCTCATACTGTGCGATTGCCTCAGGTAAAGTTGTGATGCCAATTTTATCAACAACTTTGAGTGCTGTATTCTGACTATAAATAATATCCGCTTGTGTAAACAAATAGCTAGGCGCCAACAAACCAGAAACAGGCATACCTGTAATAGGATCATTTGCCTTTACATCAATGGACACTTGTGCTGTTGCGGTGTACTGTTTCGATTGGATCAAAGCAATCGCAAAACCGGCAACCAGAACTGAGAGCACGATCAAAGTAAAAAGCTTTATGCGGCCCACAAAAACCCGAAGCAGCGTTCTCACACTTAACATTCATTGCCCCAATTAGAAAAAGCTTTCTTTAATATAAACTGTATCGCCAGCCTGCAATAAATCAATAGGCTTAGCTGGAATTTCTTTAACCTCACCATCGATTACTCGATGGATCAAAATTCCTTTGCTAGAAGCCCGCTGATTATATCCACCCGCTGTTGCCAATGCTTGCATTACTGTCATTTTTGGCTCCAATCGGAATGAACCTGGTCGATTTACTTCGCCAAAGACGTATATCAATTCAGCGCGTGGAACATAAACCGTATCCCCGGATTGGACAGAAATACTGCGTTTTTCCGAGTTTGCTAGCTGGGTTAGTTTGCTGAGTCGATATTCAT
The DNA here is from genome assembly GCF_000429785.1 of Chitinibacter tainanensis DSM 15459. Lineage (GTDB taxonomy): Bacteria > Pseudomonadota > Gammaproteobacteria > Burkholderiales > Chitinibacteraceae > Chitinibacter > Chitinibacter tainanensis. Next base: position 195,814 of record NZ_AUCN01000017.1, on the reverse strand, counting down.
ATCGCTCTTCACCACGAAGAATAACGATTACATCCCCGCCCGATGGCCCCACTCCACCAGCAATAGCAACCAAATCAATTAAATCGGTATTACTATCTAGCGCATAGCGCCCTGGTTTATTTATTTCACCCAGCACGGCTACTCGCTGGCTTCTGTACTGTGTAATCAATACATTCACATTTGGTTTTTTAATAAAACCACCCGCAGCAAGTTTCTTTGCCACCAGCGCTTCAGCTTCTGTATAGGCTAGGCCACCAAGTTTTACTTCTCCCAGCAATGGGAAAGTGAGTAAGCCATCATTATTCAGTTGCGCTTCTGTCGTTAAATCCTCATGGTCATAAACCTGGATTTTAACTACATCGCCGGGCCCTAGCAGATAATCGCCTAATGCCTCTTTACCAGACTTTGCGAATGAGATCGGAGCGATCCAAATCGCCAGAAACAAAGCAATTATTAATTTTCGTACTGTCATTATTTAAGTCCTTTCAACCCTGCTTTTACGCTATCGTCAGCGGCTGTTGACTCTTGTTTCGGCAATTGCTGTGCGGGTGCTGAAGCAAATTTTTGCAGATACTGAATCTTGGCCGCATCACGCAGGCCTTTCATTTTTTGTGCAGCTTGGGTTTGGGCTTCGTTATTGGCTAAGTAACGCTTAATCATTGGCTCCGCTTCTGCCGCGCTAACCGGTGCAGCTTGAGTAGCTTTCAGTTGTAGCAAGACTGTTTTATCGCCTTCGGACATGGCAATGATGTCACCCACATTCATCTGCGCAAATTTGACTAACATTGGCATTGGTAGCTGTTCGGCAGTGCGAGTCGCCTCATTGGTATTAAATTTGATTGCTGCAGCATCTAAGACCGCTTTTACCGCCATTGGGCTGGTTGCGTTATTCAATGCAGCATTGAGGCTGTCGTTGTAAGCCGTTTTATCAATGACAAAAGTGGTGAATTCATAGTTTTTGCGTTCGGCAAAAAGTGCTGGATTTTTGGCATAGAACTCGTCGACAGCTGTTTTGTTTGGTTCACCCGGCTTGCCAATTACACGCTCAGCAGCTGACTGCGCCAAAATCTGCCGTTTCGCATTTTCAATTGCTTGTACCACATTCGGTTCGCGATCCAGTTTTAACTCAGTCGCTTTTTGCACTAGCAATTCTTGGTCAACCAGTTGCTCGAGCACCTGCTGCTTTTGTTCAGGCTGAGCATTTGGCACTTGGGCCAGCACAAAATTGAGCTGATGTACGGTGATTTCACTATCGTTGACCTTGGCCAAGACCTGACTTGGTGATTTCTTATCGTCTTTCTCACCACATGCCGTGAGGGTGGTTGCAATTAATACAGCCAGTACCAGAGGTTTTACGTTCATTGTGTTTCCTTGCTTTAAAACGCGTTCCGGTCACGGAACATCATGGTGGCGGTTTTCCAAATAATCTTGAGGTCAAGCCAGACTGACCAGCTGCGCAGATAATCCAAATCGTATTCTACGCGGCGCTGCATTTTATCTAATGTATCGGTTTCGCCGCGATAGCCATTCACCTGTGCCCAGCCCGTAATACCAGGCCGAACTTTGTGGCGCATCATGTAGCCCGAAATCAACTTGCGGTATTGTTCATTGTGCGCATTTGCGTGCGGACGCGGACCCACAATACTCATCCGTCCTTGCAACACATTTATGAATTGTGGCAACTCATCGAGTGAGGTTTTGCGGATAAAGCCACCGATGGGAGTGAGGCGATTATCATTGCGGGTAGCCTGCACCACTTTATCGCCGTTTTCCATGACATTCATCGAACGGAATTTATACACCAGCACACTTTGACCATCTTCACCATACCGCTTCTGCTTGAAGAAAACAGGCCCTTTGGAGGTAAGCTTTACCGCAATCGCAACGCCTAGCAATATTGGCCAAATCATTAAAAGGATTAGACTCGACAATACGATATCGCTGATCCGCTTCACCACTCCATTCATCCCGACAAATGGACTTTCGCAGATTGCCACTACTGGCACACCGGCAATGTTGTCAAAACGGGCATTAATTAAATCAAAGACAAATAGATCGGGTACGAAATATACCGAAGCGGTGCTATCGCGCAACTCATCGAGCAAATCCATCACTCGTGGCTGAGCTGTCATCGGCAATGAAATATAGATTTGCTGAATATGATTAGCCTTTACATATTCAGCCACATCTTTCAGTCCCCCCAAGAGTTGCTCGGGGTGATCTAGAATTAAACGGTCTTCAGTACGATCATCAAAAAAACCAACAAACTCTTTATTAAGGAATGGGTGGGATTGCATGTTGCGGGCCAAGGTCGCGCCTGGCTGATTGGCCCCAATTACGACCACGCGTTGCTTGGTGGCACGATCAAGATCTGGGCGCAAGACAAACCAGCGAAATAAGCCATGCGCCGCAATCAGCACCAAAGGCGCAACCACAAACCACGTGAGCATGTAAGGAGGATAAAAGTACTGATCAAACCCAGAGATTCGACCAAGTAGCACCAAGGCCGTCACCACCACTAGCCATTCAAAAGCAAAGCGTCCTAAACCTAATAAGGGGCGTGAGTAGCCCGGTACGAATAAAAACACCCCATCAAGCATCAAAGCCGAGAGCAGAAAAGCTAACGCTCCTAGGATGATTTCATGCCCATCCGTAGCCACTTCAAACGGGATAGCCAGTGCAAACAATGTCACCACGACCAAGACGGGATCCAGAAACAGCTTGAAAAAGCTAACCATGGGCGCCGCATTTGAAAACTCGCGAAAGCGATCGCCAAGCAGGCTAGGTCGCCCGCTAAACCGAACTTGGTTTAGGGTTTCTTCACGATTCAAATGTTCTGCCACGTCCTGATGCACTGATTACTCCTTATGTTTCTTCTGACTTAAAAGCACTAACAAACCTATTGACAACAAGGCGACTGCCGCTGGCTCGGGTACAGGCGGGGTAATCGGTTTTTCTGGTGGACTTACCTGCCCCCCGGTAGGCGATTTTGCGCCCGATGTCGTCGTGACTGACACACCATTGAGATTTGGGCCACTAATGGCATCAATGATATTAGCTCTCGCAGCAATCGCACCGAAACTCGAACCATTCAAATTCAATGTTACGTTGGTATCTACTTGGTCAATTGCTAAATAACCGTTGTCCTGTTCACCTGCGCTTACAAAGACCGCAGGCGCATCTAGCGCCGTTACGGGTTGTATCGATTCTGCGTTTGTATATGCCGACATCAATACTCCAACTACTGCTACTCGCCACATTCGCACCACCTCTTTTTTTTGTATATGGGTATCGTCACTTGCTTAGAAATCGTATTTCGAACTCAGCCCCGCTTGTAGCGAGTCATAATCTGCTGAACCGCGTCGATCATTTCGATCTTCAATTTGAAAATATGACCTAACCGACCAGTTTCTAAGAGGCTTAAACACAACGCTACCTTTGACTGACCGATATTCTTCATCCCTGACTAAGGCACCAGAAACCGTTTCAGTTTTTCGATCACGTAGTCGCAGCTCCAGATCCCAAAGCCATTTTTCGGACATAGCCCAAGTGGAGCCTAAGTAACTGCTGCGCTGCAAATCGCGCCCTGCCCCACTAGAGAACTGATCAAAGTTCTGGCCATAACCTACCCGCAACTTTGTTTTACCTGTTGCCTGCCACGTGAGGTCAAGGTTGCCTTGCGGTGTGCTAGAAGAACGCTCACCAGTTAACTTTGATTTCCAGCTACTCACCCCGCCAGTCGCGCTGATGTTCAGCTTTTCACTGTACGGCCATTGCAATACCAGCTGGGTTAGCCGTTCTTCATACCCGCGACGATCAGCAGGAATGAAAGCTAAATTGCGTAAATAATCGTAATCTTGCCACTGCTGGCGCACTGTCAGGCTTGAACCATATTCAGTGCGATAGCGCATGCCAAGACCATATGTCAGGTTTTTGGCGTCTTCCAAAGTGCGAACGTCATGGGTTTGTTTGCTATAGCCCACATCAGCGACCAAGGCCCAGTTGCTCAATATTAAATAAGCGCCCTGCCATTGCACATTGCTCTGACGTACCATATCAATACGGCCATCACGCGTATCTTCAAAGCTACTCATGCTGCGGCTAGTGCCAGCATTCAATTGCCCCGACAACAAACTGCCCGCCTGCCAAGCCCAGCCAAGATCTGCTTGCCAGCCGGTGTAATTCAGCTCGCTAAAATCCATGTATTGCTGGCGATTAACCCGCGCGCTGGCACTGAAATTTTGCCGAGATACCGGCACATCAATGCGGCCGCCGAGCGCCACATCTAGTTTGCTATCACCCTGCTGGCCATGCTTGCGGGTAATGCTATTACTGCCTTGTTCGCTTAAGCGAAATACATTGTCATCGTAGCCATAGCCCACTTCGGCATTGAGTTTGAGCGTATCGTCTGCATCATATGCGCCATGCGCTAACCCAATTGCACACCCTAAGACCACTGCCAACTTCTTTCGCGCCATCACCCATCCCGCTATTGAATCCATTTCAATCTTGGCTTTCTTGTATTCATCGCCAAGCTTACTAGCCTTACTCGGCCTTTATGACGGCGGATTTTAACATCATTAATGTTAATTTGCTGATACAACACAAAAACAGCATATTCGCAGATGGTGATATAGCTCTCACTCACCAAAAAATTGGCTCGGCCTCAAGTTTTACGCCATATTGCGCGGCAATTGCTGCCTGAATATTAAACTCTAACTTTTTTACATCTTGCTGACTCGCCCCGCCGTGGTTCACCATCACCAGCGCTTGCTGGGCATACATCCCAACTGGGCCGAGCTGTTTACCTTTCCAGCCAGCCTGATCAATCAGCCAGCCTGCCGCAAGCTTGTTGTGTTTATCATCCACCGCAAATGAGACCAGTGCCGGCCATTGCTGCTTTAGCGCCTGCGCTTGCTCAGTCGGTACGATCGGGTTTTTGAAGTAACTGCCCGCATTACCGATTACGGCTGGATCGGGCAATTTGCGCTGGCGCACCGCGATCACCGCCGCAGCGATATTCGCGGCGGAAACGGACAATTGCTGCCGCGCTAACTCTTGCTCGATATCGCCATAACTGGTTTTCAGCTGCGCCACTTTCGGTAGCCGGAACGTCACCGCCACAATGCACCACGCTCGGCCGGCGGCCTGCTTAAAAAAACTATCCCGATAGGCAAACTGGCACTCCGCGCGGCTAAACTCACGCACTTCACCGGTTTCTAGGTGGACCGCAGTCAGGCTATGCAATACATCTTTCACTTCCACGCCATAGGCGCCAATGTTTTGCACTGGAGCGGCTCCGACGGTGCCAGGAATCAGCGACAGGTTTTCCAACCCGGCCCAACCCATGGCCAGCGTCCATTGCACAAATTCGTGCCAGTTTTCACCGCCCGCGCCGCTGACATACCAGGCATCGGCGTCTTCCGCGTGCAGGCTGCGCCCCATGAGCGCCATTTTTAGCACCAAGCCTGGCACGACTTCAGGTAGCACCAGATTGGAGCCGCCGCCTAATACATGCCAATGTAAAGCACGTAGTTCCGGGCTCGCAATACACGCCTGTAATGTAGCTAGCGAATCAATCGCTACAAATTGCTCGGCGCGCGAACGCAATCCGAACGTATTGAGTTTATCGAGCGGATAATCGGCAATAATTTGCATCACATACCTCAGTGCGGCGCACAGCAAATAGCTTAAAGAAGCTCAAATAAAAATACCCTGACCAGGTAATGGTTCAGGGCCTAATTCAATTAAGGCTTAGCTGGCAATACCCATCAGGGGCGATTGCCCAGGTGCCAACGGGCACAATACCACTTGGTTTGCTCTGGCCCGCTGGCCACCAGCACGCTACCAAACTTGGACAGCCAGCGTGGATACGGCCCGGGTAACTCCACAAAGGCAAAGCCCATTTTCTCTTCGACGTTTTTTTTCACCTGCTCCAGCGGTTTATTGATGAGCGCGCCCACCATTAAAGCGCCCGACTCAGGGACGTTCACAAAAAACTCTTCGACCTGATTGCCCGCCATGGTGGCCTGCTGCCCACCAAACCATTCGGCCTCGCCCCAGATCCGAATGGGGGCATTCAGATGCTGGCGAAAATAGGTCCGCCAGAATGCCGTGGACCATTCGCTGCGGCAGGCCAGCGCGTTTTCCACCTTGTCGCCAAAATGGCTCGGCAAGGCTTGCGCCGCTGGCGACACCAGAAAGCATAAAGCCACCAGGGCGGCGAATAAAATCGGTGATTTCATCCTGGCCATGGTGGCTCCTTTTTTGCTGCAGCGCGAGTGCTTAGCCGCTATTACGCAGGCCAGCCGCTACCCCGTTGATGGTCAAATGCACCGCGTGGCGCAGTTCTTCGCTGTCGTCGCCGGCGCGAATGCGTTTGAGCAATTCTACTTGCAGGTGATTAAGCGGATCCAGATACGGCAGGCGGTTATTCAGGCTACGGGCCAGCATCGGGTTGTCACCCAGTAATTCTTCATGGCCGGTGATTGCCAGCACAGCGCTCACCGCGCGTTGCCATTCATCTTTAATCCGACCGAAGATGCGCTTGGCCACGTCCTGATCTTGCACCAGCTCAGAATAGCGCGCCGCAATGGCGATATCCGATTTGGCTAATACCATTTCCATATTGGAAATCGTAGTCTGGAAGAACGGCCACGTCGCATACAGCTCTTGCAGGTTTTTCAGGCCTTCGTCGCCAGATTCAGCCAGATATTCGCTGATAGCATGGCCAAAACCATACCAGCCCGGCAACATCAAACGGCATTGCGACCATGAGAATACCCACGGAATCGCGCGCAGATCTGAAATGCTATTGGTGTTTTTCCGCGCCGATGGGCGTGAACCAATGTTCAGATTCGGAATTTCCTTGATCGGCGTTGCTTCGAGGAAGTAAGTGATGAAGTCTGGCGTTGCATAGACCAGATCGCGGTAGAAGCGGTAAGCCGAATTCGACAGGCGCTCCATCAAACTGCGGCGCGCGGTTGGATCGATGGTTTGCTCGCCCGGGAAGCTCGCGTCCAGCGTAGCGGCCACCAAGATTTCCAGGTTACGGCGACCCACTTCACGGTCAGCGTACTTGGCGGTGATCACTTCACCTTGTTCGGTAATCCGGATCTGGCCATTTACCGAACCGGCTGGCTGCGCCAAGATCGCATCATAAGCTGGGCCGCCACCGCGACCAACCGTACCACCACGGCCGTGGAACAGGCGCAGTTTGATACCGGCTTCTTTAAATACATCCACCAGCGTCAATTCGGCTTTGTACAGCTCCCAGTTCGAAGTCAGGTAGCCGCCGTCTTTATTCGAATCCGAATAACCCAGCATCACTTCCTGCACATCACCGCGACAGGTCAGCAACTGACGCCATTGCGGGATCGCAAACAGCTCGGTCATGATTTCGCCGCTGGCGCGCAGGTCACCGGTGGTTTCAAACAATGGAATGATATTGACTTTGCTGCGTACGGTTGGGGCCAGTGACACCAAGCCCACATCGTTCAGCAATACAGCCACTTCCAGCATGTCGGAAACCGACGCACAGTTGGAAATAATATAGTTCGGCAGCACCGCCTCGCCATAGCGCGCCTGAATTTCCGCCGCAGCTTTTAAGATATCCAACTCTTGCTGCACATCCGGGCTATAGGCCACATCATGCGGACAGATCAGCGGACGTGGGCTGGCCAGCTCGCGCAGCAGCACTACGCGGCGGCTTTGCTCATCCAGCGCCAGATATTCTTCCAGACCCGCGCGGTTAAACAACTCGCTGATCATTTTTTCATGCATGCCGGCAAACTGGCGCATATCGATTGGCGCCAGATAGAAGCCAAATACCGATACCGCGCGCTGCAGGCGGCGCAGACGGCCATTGGCCAGCTTGGCAGCGCCATGCGCTTTCAGTGAGCGGGCAATCACGGCCAGATCAGCGGCCAATTCGTCCGCACTGGCATAAGGCTGCGCCCGTGCCACATCATGCAGTTGATGATGGAACGTGCCAATTTCGATCGCTGTTGCGAAAATACGCGAAGCAATGGCGGTTACCGCCAAGCGATAAGGCTCTTCCGATTTACGCGCGATGTCGTCGGTGGCTTGCGCCGCCAGCGCCGACAAATCTTGGTCGATTTGCACCAGGCGCGTTGACATCGATAGCTCGCTTTCGAGCTTCAAACATTGCTGGTAGTAATAATCCAGCGCTACGCCAGCTTGGCGCGATACGGCATAGCGCATGACATCGGCGGTCACAAACGGATTACCGTCGCGGTCGCCGCCGATCCAGCTGCCCACCTGAATAAAGTTTGGCAGCGTTACTTGTTCATTGGTCAATGCTGACAGGCGATCTTCCATGTCTTGATACAGACGTGGGATTTCGTGCAGGAAAGTATTGCGGAAATGCGTCGCACCATTCTCGATCTCGTCTTGCACGGTGAGCTTCACCGTACGGATTTCGCGGGTTTGCCATAGCGTGATCATCACGCGTTCTAGTGCTTCTTGGTTGGCTTCCAGCTCATCCGGCGTCATTTGCTTGCGATCACGTTGCGTGAGCAAATCGCCCAGCGCGCGGTGGCATTCCAGAATGGTCTTGCGTTTCACCTCGGTCGGGTGCGCGGTCATGACTGGGGCGATCAGCGTGTCGTTCAGCAGGCTGAGAATCTCAAACGGCTTCACGCCACGCTCGCGCAGGGTATCCAGCACCGCGGCAATGCTGCCGCGTTGCGGGTTGGAGCCCGCCACTTTGTGCGCCCGGCGGCGACGATTGTGGTGCAAATCCTCTGCTATATTGGACAGATGCGAAAAATAGCTAAATGCGCGCACCAAGGCCATCGTCGCTGGCATATCCAGCGTCGAGAGCGAGCGGGCCAGCGCTTTGCCCGCATCAGGGTCGTGGCCCTGTACGTAACGAATAGCCAGTTCTCGAATCGACTCGATCTGCTCAGCAGTGGCCGCACCGGCCTGTTCGCGAATGGTGTCAGACAACAAGGCAGCAAGCAGATCCAAATCCCGCTTGAGCGGCAAATCCTTTTCAGCAATAGGTTCGAGCACAGACATGGCAATCCAATTTCGGCGAATTCAAGACAGAAAAATCCCGTACATTTTAGCAAAGAAACCCGATCTCTGCCGCTGATTTGACACAGAAACTTGCACCGATAAGAACATGCCCCAATTCCCTTTCTTTCTGACTAGTGTATTCAGCGAAAAAACACCGTCTGGCGAGCCCTGCGTGGTGGTGCTTAGCGATGATTTACCGCTGGAAAGTCAGCGCCAACAGCTGGCCTATACCTTTAATGGCAGCGAAGTCGTGTTTGCCGGTCGCCAGCCAGCCCAGCTGGCTTTTCATTACCCGCAATTTGCGCTGCCATTCTCGGCACGCGGCTATCTGGCGGCGGCAGCTGTCTATCAGGCGCATTGCCCAGAGGCGCCACGGCGTTGGCGCTGCACTCAGGGCGAATTTGCCGTGGAGACGATGGGCGAAGCCTGGGCGTTGCGGTTGCCGGCCGGACGCAGTCGGGCGCCAAATCATGGCCAGGTGCAGCTGGCGCATGCGCTAGGGATTGAAAGCCACGAAATCCTGCCGCCGCTGCAGCTAATCTATACCGGGCTAGAGCAACTGCTGATCCCGGTGCGCTCCCGCCAAACCGTATTACAGGCGCGGCCGCATCCGGCCTTGCTGGCCGAATACGCCGACCATGGCGAGCCGGTGGCGCAGGCAGTGATCTGGCATCGCGAACATGATTTGATCACCATGCGCTGCTTTATGGCCGACCACTTTAGCGTGTATGAAGATTTTGGCGCCGGCTCGGCAGCACTGAATATCGGCAGCTACTTGCTGGCCACCGGCCAGCGCCCGCCGCAGCAACTCAAGCTGGAACAAGGCCATACCATCCAGCGGTTGTTCAGCCGGCTCAGCCATCTGCACTTACAGATTGATAGCCAGGCCCAACTTACCCTCAGCGGGAAAGTGCAATTACTCGGTCAGGGCGTGGTGAATTTGTAAGTCGTGGTGTGGTTTTTTCAATCTGGCGCACCGCCACTGGTCGGTGCGCCCGCTACCCGTTGCAAGCAATCAATCGCGCTGGCGTTGCAAATACGCTCATGGGTATTGGCTGTAACACTAATATCAACAAGCCTATCCAGCCTATACCCTCTGGCAAATCATTAAAACTGTGTGCACTCTTGCTCAGCAGCCCCCCTGAGGCGCAGCATTGCTCTGCACTTTGATTACATTAAACACACTGATTGCATAAGCCACTGCTACAAATAGGGTTTTTAGCTTGTTCGCCCCGCAATCCTTACTATTCTAAGAAACAGCGTATCTTCGCCACGACTGGATAACGTGCCATGAAAATCACTCACAAACTGATTGCCCTGGTTTTACTCGCCGCGCTCGGGTTGATCACCCTCACCGCCGTTAACTACAGCAAATTTGCCGCAGTAAAAACCAACGCGCTCGATGTCACCGATGAAATCGTGCCTTCTATCACGGCGATTCAGCATGCTGAACTGGAATTTGCCATCCTGCGGCGCGAAACCCTGAGCCACATTATTGAAAAAGATCAGGCCAAAATGCAGGCCATTGAGCGTGAGTTTGACGCTGAAAAAGCCAAGATGGATAGCCACCTGAAGGACTACGAGCGCTTTATCAGCGAAGAACAGGATCGGCAGAATTTTGCCCGGCTCAAACAGGGGCTTGAGGCCTGGCACCCATTAGCCAAAGAAGCCTTGCGCCTATCTAGCGCGGATCAGCCCGAAGAAGCGAGGGAATTCGTACGCAGCAAGGTTTCACCCCAGGCCAAGCAGGTGTTTGACTCTTTCGAGGCCGTTAGCAGTTATAACGAAGCCCTCGCCAAAAAAGCGGGCGAAGAGCTTAAACAAGACGTGCTCACGGCCATTTCGGCTTCGATCACCATCAGTGTGATCATTATCGGGCTGGTGGTCGCGCTGGGCTTTTTCATCGGCCGCAGTATCATTACTCCGCTGCAGCGGATGCGTGAATTTGTGGTGCGTTTGGGTAGCGATTACGATTTCACCCAACGCGTAACCGTCACTACGCAGGATGAAATCGGCGAATCGCTACAGGCCCTCAATGGCCTGCTCAATTCGCTGCAACAAAGCCTGCAACAACTCAACCGCATTGGCCGCGATGTCACCAGCACGGCCAGCTCGCTCTCAAACGCCAGCCGAGAGCTTTCGGAAACCTCGCAGCAAGTGAGCCAATCAGCTTCCAGCATGGCGGCCGGGGTAGAAGAAGTCACGGTCAGCATCACGCATGTGGCCGATCGGGCTGGCGAGTGTGACAGCACCGCCCGCGAAGCCGGCCAAATGGCGGCCACTGGCGGCGAGGTGATCGAAACCACCATTCACAATATCAATGCCATTGCCGAGCAAGTGCGCGTGGCCGCGGCGCAAATCGAATCGCTGAAAGATCGCACTGGCAGCATCAATGCGGTGGTGAATGTAATTAAAGAAATTGCCGATCAAACCAATCTGCTGGCGCTCAATGCCGCGATTGAAGCCGCCCGCGCTGGTGAGCAAGGCCGTGGCTTTGCGGTGGTAGCCGATGAAGTGCGTAAACTGGCCGAGCGCACCGGCAACTCGACGCAGGAAATTATCGGCACCGTCAGCGCCATTCAGCAGGAAGCCAACAACACCGTCGCCACCATGCAGCGCTCGGTGCAACAAGTGGATGACGGCGTACAAGGCGCACATGCGGCTAGCGATGCGATCCAGCGTATTCGCCATAATGCCGATGCCGTGGTGGCGCAGGTGAGCGAAATTACCGCCTCGATGCGCGAGCAAAGCTCGGCCAGTGCGATGATGGCGCAACAAGTTGAGCGCGTGGCGCAAATGTCGGAAGAAAGCAGCTCGGTGGCCAACAATACCGCCAACGAAGGCAGCCGCCTGAGGCAGTTAAGCGATGAGCTGGATGCAGCGATCGGACGCTATAAAGTGTAGCGCGAGAAGGCGAAGCAAATAAAAACGGGCCGTGAGGCCCGTTTTTATTTAGGGGTATATCCCCATAAACATTTCGGATCAAGGCATATCGAGATATACACAATATGGGTATAGCTTAATCCGGCTGCGTGATAATCACGCTTTCCGCTTCGGCCAGCACTTCATCCCCCGGCTGGGCATCCGAGCGTAAAATCCATGAGCGGGCGATTTCGTAAAACACTGTCAGCAGCACCGGGCCAATAAACACGCCCAACATGCCAAAAGCCAAGGCCCCGCCCAAGACCCCGAACAGGATCAAAATAAACGGCAGATTGCTGCCTTTGCCGATCAATAAGGGTTTGATCACATTGTCGGCCGAACTCACCACCAACAGCATCCAGGCAGCCATAAAGATTGCCCAGCCGGTATCCCCCTGATGGAACAACCACGCCGCCGCCGGCAAACCCAGCAAGACCGGCCCGCCCGGCAGTAAGGCCAGAATAAAGCTGGCAAAGCCCAGCGACATGGCATTAGGCACGCCAGAAATCGCATAGGCAAACCACGACAACACCGCTTGCGCCAGCGCGGTACCAATAAAGCCGTACACCACGCCCTTGGTCGAGCTCACCGATACCGCCAAGAGCTCTGTGCTGCGCTCGCCGGCCACCCGAGTCAACAAGCCTCGCACCCAATCGCGGATGTGCTCGCCATCTTGGTAGAGGAAAAACGCGATAAACAGGCTCATCATCAACAGCACCAAGCCGCCGCCAATATGCCCGCCCACCACCAGTAGCCATTGCGTGGCGGGGCCAATCAGGCTGCGGATCATCGACATGGTTTTGGCATCATGCGCGCCCAAGCCTTGCCAGAATTCGCCGATCGGCTCACCCACCAGCGGCAATGCCACCAGCCATTCCGGCAGCGCTGGCCAGCCAGCCTCAAAACTCGCCCGAATCCGCGCAATAAAATCGAGACCCACATCAGCAAAATCGCTGGCCGCCAGCACAATCGGCAGCAAGAAAAACAAGCACAGCCCCAGCAACATCACCACCGCCGCCAGCGCGCGCTGACCCCGCATCCGCTCCACCAGCCAGAGGTAAGGCTTCCAGGTAGTGAGCACCAGCATTGCCGCCCACAGCGAAGCGGCCAGAAACGGTTTCACCACGGCATAAACGGTGAGGCACAGTAGAAGTAAAGCCGCCAGCGCAATCAGCGGCTCAACCAGCTCGGAAGCTTTGATTTTCATGGTATTTAGCCTTCATTCAGGATGCGCTAGGATAACGTGAATCAGTCTGTAAGACGAAAAAAAGCCGGCGCGCACGCCGGCCTTGTTGCAGCGAGGTAAGTGGTAGCACTAGCGGGCGGGGCCGCTACTGACTTTGGCACGATAAATCAGCAAGCCCATCATCTGCGCCACATCTTGCCGCGCCTGCGGGCTATCGACGCGGCCAAAGCGATCGGCCAGCGCCTCGTGCACTTCGCAACAGAGATTAAACAACAGGCTTTTTTCTTCCTCGCGCGCCCGGCCCAGATAGACATTGATTTCATCCACGATCTGGTCGGCCAGCTCTTCTGGATAGGTGGCTGAGCTAGTCAGGATGCGATCAAGCAGGCGAACGCCAATAACGCCCAAACTGAGTAATTGAATGGCCATCTTCTTGCTACCCCGCGAAAACACTTGCTTGATTTCACTCTAGTGAGCGCCCAAGCATTGCAAAGCGCCATCCGTCAAACGGCGCACCAGCCTGCCGTTCGGCATAAGGTGATTGATTTAGCGACAGTTGCCGACGTCTCCCCTACAGTTCGCTCGTGCAATGCAACATTTTCTCAGGAGTAAGGAAGTATGTGCGGTATCGTTGGCGCTCTCTCAAGCCGGAATGTCGTCCCTATGCTGATGGAGGGGTTGTCGCGGCTGGAATATCGCGGCTATGACTCCAGCGGCGTGGCCATGATTCATCAATTAGGCGCCAGCGCCCAATTTGCCCGTGCCCGGGTCGCCGGCCGCGTAGCCGATTTAGCGAAAAAAGTGCATACCCTGTGCGGCCTGGTCGGGATCGCCCATACACGCTGGGCTACGCACGGCGGCCCCAGCGAAGCCAACGCCCATCCGCATCAAGGCGGCGAGAAGGTGATGGTGGTGCACAACGGCATTATTGAGAATTTTGCCGAGCTAAAAACCGAGCTGATCGCCCAAGGCTACCGCTTTGTATCTGAAACCGACACCGAAGTGATTGCCCATCTGATCGATGCCGAACATCAGCGCCAGCCAGATTTTCTGGCTGCGGTGCAAGCCGCGATTGCCCGCCTGCACGGCGCGTTTGCAATTGGCGTTTTGCATTTAGATCACCCCGAGCAAGTGATCTGCGCCCGGCAAGGCAGCCCGCTGGTCTTGGGGCTGGGGTTTCAGGAGTATTTCTTTGCTTCCGACATCGCCGCGCTACTGCCCTTAACGCAAAAAATGATTTATCTCGAAGAGGGCGATCTGGCCCTCATCAGCGCTCAGGCTCTGCAGATTTTCGATCGCGATGGGCAGCAGGTTGAGCGGGCCAGCAAAATGCTGGATGTCTGCGCGCAATCGGCCGAGCTGGGGCCTTATCGCCATTACATGCAAAAAGAAATCTTCGAGCAGCCCGAAGCGCTGGCCAACACCATGAGCAGCGCGCTGGCCCAGCAGTTTAATCCGGCGCTGTTTGGCCCCGGCGCCGCCGAGGTGCTGCAAGCGGCCAACCACATCCGGATTATTGCGTGTGGCTCGAGCTATCACGCAGGGCTTGTGGCTAGATACTGGGTGGAGGCGTTGGCTGGCGTGCCAGTCAGTGTGGACATCGCCAGTGAATACCGCTATCGCGATTCGCGCGAAATGCCCGGCACGCTGATTGTGGCCATCTCGCAATCGGGTGAAACCGCCGATCTGTTGGCCGCCGTACGCAGCGCCAAACAGCGCGGCGAAGTGAAAGTCTTGGCCATCTGCAATGTGGCCCACGCCACGCTGACTCGCGAAGCCGATCTGGCCATGCTGACGCAAGCCGGGCTCGAAATCGGCGTCGCCTCCACCAAAGCCTTTACCACCCAGCTGGCGGCGCTGTACGTGCTAGCCGTCACGCTGGCCAAGCAGCGGCAAACGCTGGCCGCGGACGAACTCAATGAGCTGGCGCACTATCTGCCCCGCCTGCCCGGCATGATCAGCGGCGTATTGCAGCAGGAAAGCCAGATCGAGCAATGGGCGCAAGCGCTCAGCCATCATCAGCATGCCTTGTTTTTGGGGCGCAATACCTTGTTCCCGATTGCGCTGGAAGGCGCGCTAAAGCTCAAGGAAATCGCCTATATTCATGCCGAAGGCTATGCCGCAGGTGAGCTGAAACACGGCCCACTGGCGCTGGTGGATGAGGAAATGCCGGTGATTGTCTGCGCGGCGCGCGATGAGCTATTTGATAAGCTGATGTCGAATTTGCGTGAAGTGCAGGCACGCGGGGGGCAAGTGTATTTGCTGGCAGAGCCCGGCTGCGAAGCCGCGCTGCCGTATGTGAAATCGATGATCACGCTCAACGGGCACTGCGGCCCGTTGGCGCCGATCGTATTCACGATTCCTTTGCAACTGCTGGCCTATCATACGGCCCATCGCAAAGGCACCGATGTCGACAAGCCACGTAACCTGGCGAAATCGGTGACCGTAGAGTAAAGCGGCTTAAAGGCCTTTGGGCGGTACGTTTTTGATGTCAGGCCAGCGCACATAGGCCTGCTTCACGTAGCCGTCCACATTCACCACCCAATCTTTGTACACGTTTTTTGCGGTCAGAAAGAGATAGCCGTCCACAATTTTGTACGACAGTGGATCGCTATCGACTTTCTTTTCTTTGGCGACCGCTTGCGCGCAGAAACCACCAAAGCGCGGCGCGTATTGCGCTGGGTTGGCTTTGAATTTATTCAGATTGTCGCGATTAGCAAAGTAATACGTCGCACCTTCGTAGCTGAATTTCAGGCTGCTATCGCCGGCTTGCGGCTTGCCGCTGAAATACGACATTGGATCATAGCCACGCAGCGCTACCCCGTTGTCATCAATATTCACTGGCGCACCTGAGCTTGGGTTAAAAGCCTGTGCCGCTGGGTGAGCAACACCCATTACCAAGACTGCTGTCAGCAAAGCACGTGATACAGATCGACCTACCATGTTTATCCCCTTGTTTATTTTTTAATAATTCAGCAATATTGCTTACAGCGCAGATTTAGCCAGAGACGGTTTTTCGTAGTCAACTTACGTAGATTACAAATCAAAACTGCTGCATTACTACAACACAAAGCCAAGACATATTAGGGTTAATACCTAATAAAGACCAATTTTAGACCGCTGATCAGCCAGCGAGGGGCGTAAAAAAGCGCCCGGGCCAACGCAGAAAGTTGGCAGCGGACGCTAGACTACGGCAAGGGCCACTGGCTGGATGTGAGGGGTGTCACAGCGCCTCAGCCAGCAAGATACCCTGCATGGTATGAGCTTAAGGCAGTTGATCCATCTTGCTTAGCAAGATATACCCCCCGCGCATAGAGAGCCAACCCTGGGTCTCCCAGGCGCTCAGCTGTTTATTGACACTCTCACGGGTGGCGCCAACAAAATTAGCCAATTCTTGCTGGGTGAGTTTCAAATCAATGCGAATGCCATCTTCAGTGGTATCACCGTGATTGTGCGCCAGATGGCGCAGCACTTTGGCCAGACGCTGCGGCAAAGGCAGGAATAAAGTGTCTTGCACCAGCTCATCCGCAGCCCGCAAACGTTCGCACAATGTCTGAATCAGAGAGCGCATCACCAGCGGGTGGGCGTTCAGATACTGATCCACCACTGCGCGTTGCAGCACCAGCAATTCGCAATCTTCGAGCGCCTCGACGGTGGCGGTGCGTACGCCGCCATCCAGCATGGCCAGCTCACCAAACACTTCACCCGCTTCCAAAATGGCCAGCGTCAGCTCGCGGCCTTCAGTGTTACTGCGCGTGACTTTCAGCCGGCCGTGCAGTACGGCATACATTTCATCACTGCGCTCACCTTGTGCCAGCACGATCTGGCGGGTGCGAACATGGCGCGACTGAGCGTGCTCGGCCAGCTCGGCCAGTTCTTGATAGCTCAGTTGGCAGAACAGGCTGCTGCCGGAAAGTAATCTTGCTTTATCCATGGGGTACTCAGTTTAAAGTCGCCACGACCGGCGTGTGATCGGATGGACGCTCATGCTTGCGTGGCTCAACATCGATCACACAGGCGGTACAGCGCGGGGCCAGGGCGGTCGATAACAAAATGTGATCAATCCGCAAGCCCGCATTTTTCTTAAAGGAAAAGCCCCGGTAATCCCACCAGCTAAAGGCTTTCTCGGCTTGTTCAAACAGACGGAAACTATCTACCAGCCCAAGATCGAGCAGGCGTTGAAAGGCTTCGCGCTCGGCAGGCGACACCAACACGCCACCCGCCCATTTCTTTATATCATGCACATCCCGATCTTCCGGCGCGATGTTGTAATCGCCTAGCAAAGCGAGCTGGGGATATTGCTGTAATTCTTGGGCTAGCCAATCGGTAAGCGCGTTCAGCCAAGCCAGTTTGTAGGGGTATTTATCCGATTCCAGATCCTGGCCATTAGGAATATACGCCCCAACCAGCCGCACCCCATTGACCGTGGCCGTGATCACGCGTTTTTGCGGATCATCAAAGCCGGGGATATTGATCACCACATCTTCAATCGGTGCGCGGGCAATAATCGCCACGCCGTTATAGGTTTTTTGCCCCGCAAAAGCGACCTCAAATCCCGCCGCACGAATTTCTTCGGCCGGAAAGACCGGATCATCCATTTTGGTTTCCTGCAGGCAGAGCGCAGTCACCTCCGGATTGGCTTGTAACCAATCCAAGACCTGCGGTAAGCGAACTTTGAGTGAGTTCACATTCCAGCATGCAATTTTCATTCCGTGATTACCCAGCTTTACCCGCGCCTTCAGTTCATGACACGCGGGTTTAATTACAAAATCCCCTTATTGTGCATGAAATATGCCTCCCAAGGGGAGTTGGGCTGACAGCAAGCATGATTCGCTTCACACTACACCCTCAGTTTCATCGTAAAACCAGTGTCAGTCTTGTCAGTTTGTCATGGATTTGTTTTATTGCGCAGCGATGATGTGAATATTCCAGTTGGTTTAGCCAAGCTTGCTAACGATACTCACTATTCACCGACTAACAGGAGATCCTCCATGTTAAAGCGCATGTGCCTTCCCCTAGTTGCAGTCAGCCTGATCACCCCGCTGTATGCCGCCGAACAGCCTACCAACCCAAGCAGCACCAGCGCCAAACAGGCGACGCCCGCTGAGCGGCGGGCCAATATTGATCGCAATACGCAAAGTACGCTCAAGTTGATTTATCAAAAGTACCCGCAAGCCAAAGCTCAAATTGCAAAAGCCGCGGGTTATGCAGTTTTTAAAACCGGTGGCGTCACGGTCTTTTTCTTGGGGGCCGGCGGCGGTGAAGGCGCCGCTTATCGGCAAGGCAAAGCGACTTATATGACCATGTTGCAAGGTAAAGTCGGTCTGGGATTGGGTGGCAAAGAAACCCGTGAAGTGCTGGTCTTTACCGATGCCAAAACCTATGAGCAATTCATAACGCAAGGGTGGGCAGCAGATGCAACCGCGACGGCAGCCGCCAAAGCGCACGATAAAGGCGCAGGGATTGCGGGAGCAAAACGCATCGCGGATGGAATTTATATCTATCAGATTACCGAAAATGGCTTGATGGCCGAAGCGACGGTCGCAGGGTCTAAATACTCGGTGAGCAAAGAGCTAAATCAGCAGTAAACCATTAGCCGGGATTGACACTCAGCGCCCGGCTTATTTTTTGGCTGGTGTATTTTTGATGCCATAGCCCGCCTTGGACAGGGCGGCTTGCCAGAGCGGGCTATTAAATTCTTTCAAAACTTCCTTACCCAATTGCAGCACAGGCGGGCGGGCCTGCATCGTGCCGACCACGTTGAAAAAAGCCAGCATACTTTTTTCATTGGCCGGATCCACATTGCGGACATCATATTGCACACCACGCCGATCCAGCAGTTCTAGCGCTTGTGAACAGGCGGGTTCACAGCTCGCACTCACCCACAACACCACCTGTGTTTCATTGTTAGCCTGATCAACACTGCTCGCCCGGCTTGCCTGCCCGACCGTATTGGGGCGGATTTTGCGCTCGGTGTATTGCACACTGGGCGGCGGCTGATCGGAATAAAACACCCGGCCATCGGCATCCCGCCATTGGTAAACTTTGCCCGCCAACGCGGGTGCTGCCAGCAAACACAGTAGTAGTGCACGTTTCATCTTGCCCACTCCAATCCACACCTAGGCTTGATTGTGGCTCATTTTGCTGCGCCTTGCCCAGTGCCCGGCACACTGGTCAGCACTTCAATGAGCTGCCCATCAATATTCAGCTGCAGTACCCAATCGTGGCGCTGCTGGGTGCACATGGGTAAAGCCATACTCGCGCGAAAGCTGCCGTCACTTTGAGCTTGTAGCTGATAGCGATTGGGACCCATTTCCATGCCACTCATCTGCCAGCTGGCACTCGCGGCCTGCTGGGCGCCGGAAAGTTGCAAAGTAAACTGCCCCTGCGCAGGCACGCCGCCAACAACCTGCAAGCGGATCGGGGGCAAGTTGGGTCGTTGCACCTCACACGCCTTAGCCAGACTGGGGCAATCCACGCGTATCGATGGCGTAGCCGCCACGTTACGCGGCCCAAGCCAGGTATAAAGCCCAATCATGCCCAGTGCAGCCACTAGCAACGCCAACCATTGCTTACGCGTTGTCATTCGCTAATCCAAGCATCACGCAGCACCGCAACCCCATGCGCGCCGGCTGCGTGAGCTTGCGGTAGCGTGCTCACTCTTTGCCCACCAATCGCGTAACACGGCGCCGCCCAGCCCAAGGCCAGTAAGCGAGTGAACTCTTCCCATCCGAGTGGAGGCTGCTGCGGGTGGCTAGCGGTACTCGCCACATGCCCAAGAAGGGTGTAATCAAGCCCTAATTGGTTCGCTGCCGCCAGCTGCGACTCATTGTGGCAAGAGGCGCCAATCCAATCAAAGCCACGCGGGCGCTGATCCAGCGCACTTAATTGTGTCGACGTTAAATGCCAACCATCTGCTTCACCTGCATAACTCGCACCATGCGGGCCGTGCACCAGCAGCTTTCCGCCATGCGGCCGCGGTATCTGTAGCAGTTGTGTAAACAAGGCTCGATACTCTTCCTCCGAGCATTGCGGTTCGCGCAGCACCAGCCAAGCCGGCTCGGTTTGCCAATAATGCGCCATCTTCGTCAGCCACTGCGCCGCTGGCAGGGTAGCCCCCGGCGAAATCAGCAAACGTTGGGGCAGTGCTAAGCCGCGCAGGATTGGGCCATTGGCCGGCAAAATCGGCGACTGCGTCAGCTGCCCTACCCGCTGCCAAGCAAACTGTTGCGCCTCGCGGCTATGCAACTCGCCTTCCCAAGCCGTGACGATAAAAAAGCGTAATTCCACCGTGGCATGCGGATATTCAAATCGCTGGCAAATCCAGGGGCGCGCAGCAGTCACACGAATACCTAGCTCTTCATGCAATTCGCGTTGTAGCGCAGCCAAAGCGCTTTCGTTTTCTTCAAGCTTGCCACCGGGGAATTCCCAGTAGCCTGCGTACACTTTGCCGGCGGGTCGGCTGGAGAGTAGAAACTGTCCATCTGGGCGTACTAATATCCCGGCAGCGACGCGAGTGACTTTCTTAACGCTCATCATCAAAAATCTCTGATTTAACTTGCAAAATACCAACCATAAGCAATGCTTTGATCGTATCAATTCGTCAGCTTTACGCCTGCCATGCTTCGGCACCTGATTGAAATTCAGCACAGCAATTGCCAGCGCACTCTCACGCAGCTTAATACCTTGCTGCATGCACCCGAGCTGGTTTGCGGCATTATTGCGGTATCACCACAAACGGTGGTGGGCCAGCTTGGCTGGGGCGCGCTGCTGCATGCGCTGATTGTACATGAACAGGATTGGTATCTTCTGCGCGACGCCCCGATTACCTTGCTTAATCAGCTCTCACCTCGTCTGTGCGATGCACCACGCATCTTTTTTATTGATCACCTGATTCCTCACCTGAGCGAGCATAGCGCCCAGAATTTTGCCGATTATTTGGTCCGCCTCCCCCCCAGTTTACTCAGCGATGAAAATCGCACCCGCCTGCAAGCGCTAGGCTGCCCACTACAGGGCACGCCAGTTAGGCTCATGCCGCTAAACGCATGATGTAAGGCCGTTTTTTCTGTAAACCCTACTTGTATAACTCTGCGGCGAAGTGCTAAATTGGTTTCGTTGCCGTGACAATGGGGTTACGGCAGCACGTACGGTTGTGCCAACAGGCCGGCACCGCAGTGCTGGCGAGGCAGGAGACGACACTCCTGCAACGAGCTGCCCGTTGGAAACACGGGGCGGCACCTGTCAGCAAAATCAGCGACGTAGATAGTGAAACCTTCAAGGAGTTCGTTATGCGAATCAACTTCATGGAAGGCTTAGCGAGTACGGTCAACGATGCGTTGATGAACTTGTTCCGGGCCTTTAAAAACCCTGCCAAATTAGACCACGACGACGAGAGAAATCTCGCATTGGAGATCGCGGAACCTTATCGGTAGGTATGGCCAAAACAAGCCCTGAATGATTGAAGTAACAACGGAGCCGCGAGGCTCCGTTTTCATTTGCAGCGCTAGCACTGCATCAGCTACCGCTATACAGGCTGCCATGCGCCCCTTGCTCGGCCGGAGCTTCCACCGGCAGGCGCAAGCTAAACCATACCCCACCAGCGGGTGCATCTTGCAGCTCTAGCACGCCACCCAAAGTGCCATTGACCAGCGAATACACCAGATACAAGCCCAGACCACTGCCGCCGTGTCCAAAACGGGTAGTAAAAAAGGGGTCAAACACCCGTTTTTTGATGGCGTCGGGGATGCCGCAACCATTGTCGCGATAACTCAGCTCAATTTGCTGAGCATTCAGCATCCGGCCATCCAGCACAATCTGCCCTTCCTGTTCCGGGGTAAAGGCATGCACCAAGGAGTTATGAATAAAGTTACTGATAATTTGCTCTAGCGCGCCGGGGTAGCTCAGCAACTGTAGCCCGGCCGGAATCCGATTTTCAATCCGCACATTTTTATGTCGCAAATTAACGGCCTGCGCGGCGATCGTTTCCTCGATCACTTGGCGCAAATCGAAATCGCGCCGCTTGCTAGAAGCGGTATCCACCGCCACCTGTTTCAGATTGGCAATCAGATTACTGGCACGGCGGGCGTTGCGCTCAACCAGCTCAGCGATCATGCTGCTTTCATCCAGATATTGCATCAGCAGCGAGCGTTTCATCGCGCCCTCATTCACCGCCCCCAGAATTTCGCGGTTTTTCTCCAGCAAGGTACTCGCAGCGGTTAGCGTCGTGCCCAGGGGGGTGTTCAGTTCATGCGCAAAACCGGCCACCAAATTACCCAGCGAGGCCAATTTTTCAGACTCAACCAAGTGGGCCATGGCTTTTTGCAACTCCAGCGTGCGCTCCACCACCCGTTGCTCAAGCTCGGTGTTGCTCTGCTGCAGCTTGGCATTCAGGCGGGCAATATCGGCCTGAAAAATCTGCCGCTCGATATTGGCCAGCGCCCGGGTGCCGATTATCGCCAGCTGATTGGCCTGCTGCACTTCATCCACCGACCAGTTTTTAATACTACCCGGATGCTCAATCAGCAGCGCGCCATATAGGCTTTCGTTCAGCCGCAAGGGCACGATTAATACCGACAACACCTGCCGTGCCTGAAACAAACGCTCATAGCATTCCCAGGTCAGCTGATGGTGTTGCGCATTATGTGCCACCGTCATTTCCCCCTGCCGCAGGCTATTGAGTAGCCGCGACGGTAAGGCTAGCCGCTCTAACTCGGCTTGGCCAAAAATCACCGAAAATTGCTGCAAATCCGGCTCAAAAGCCGCATAGCGGGCCAGGACCTTGGGCATGATTTGGCAGGCGGTTTCGCACAAGAGCTGCGCCAGCGCCGCTAGCTCGCAATGCTCGAGCTGCGGGTGATTGGCCAGCTCCAGCAAGATCCGCCCCGGGCTGGGGCGCAGCCCGGCCAGGTCTTCCAGCTCGGTGAGTTGCTGCCGGTAATCATGTGGGCTAATCTGCTCGCGCAGCGCCATCGCAGCTTTGTACGCCGCCAAGGTGAGGCTGGCGTCTTGATTACGCTCGGCCAAAGTGGATTGCAATTCCAGCAAGCGCATTTGAATATGCGCCGAGCCGGAGCGCGTGGCGTAATCAATCCCGACCGCGACTTCCAGCAGTGCTTCCTGCAACTTATCCTGCTCAGCCAGCGCCTGCGCGCGCACGCCATGAATATTCGCCAGCGCCCACATATGATGCGATTGCTCGCATATGCGTTGCGCTTCATCTAGGTTCTGTAAAGCCGCAGCGATGTTGTGCTGCGCCAGTTCGACTTCGGCGATCCGGAATAAAATTTCGCCGAGATCATCCAGATGTTGCAGGCGCTCCGCCAGCTGCAAAGATTCCTGATACACACTCAATGCCGCCGGCAGATCGGCGATGTGATACAGATTCACCCCAAGATTGAGCAAGATATTCAGCAACAGCATATCGTCGCCCAGCGGCCGGCCGCGGGCCTCAGCCTGGCGCAGCAAAATCACGGCAGTGTGATTGTCATTCAGCGCATCGTAGATTTGTGCGATGCCCAGCTTGGCCCACGTCCAGCTCACCTGATCATCGGCCAGCGCCGCCACTTCCAGGCAATGCGCCCAGGCCTGCATCGCGCGCCGGTATTCCGCCCGGGTATAGACCGCGCGGCCAATCACATTCAGCAGGCGCGCCTCGTCATGAAATAGGTGATAGCTCTGCGCCAGTTGTAGCGCTTCATACAAAATACTGATGCTGGCATCCGGATAGCCGTGCTGATCAATCACCAAGCCATAATCAATCGCGATGGCGATAAATGCGGCATGATCGTGCATCGCCCGCGCGAGGCGAAAACCGGCCTCGCAATCGTTAAACGCTTCAAAGCGATCGGTAAATACCCGCCGGTGGATTTGCGCCACCATGGGCTGCAGCAAGGATGAAATCGTGGGCTGGGTCATGCGCCGCATCTCGCAGAATATGCTTCACTATAGAACTGCCCCGCCCCAGCGGCCAGCCCAATCAGGCCTAGAGGGGTATAGCCTGATAAGCATTCATCAATAAGCAATAAAAAAGGATACCCACCCGGGTATCCTTTTTACTAAGCCCATCCACATTGCTTGATCACACCGCGGCGCACGACTTAGCGCCTAGCCGCCAAGCGCATGCAGAGCAACTCACGCAAGGCGGCAGGCCGACTCAGCGTGGCCAGCTTAGCTGCGATATTCGGCGTTGATTTTCACGTAGTCGTACGAGAAATCGCAGCTCCACACCGTGGCGCTGTGCGCTCCGCGCTGCAGATTGATATTGATTGCGATCTCGGCTTTGTTCATCACCGCTTGCCCCTGCTCTTCGCGGTAATCGGGGTGGCGGCCGCCATCTTTGGCCACCAGTACATCATCGAGCCGCACTTCGATCTGATCGACATCCAGATCTTGAATACCGGCGTAGCCAATCGCCGCCAGAATCCGCCCCAGATTAGGGTCAGAGGCAAAAAACGCAGTTTTCACTAGGGGCGAGCGGCCAATCGCATAGCCCACGGCCTTGCATTCGTCGTAGCTGGCGCCGCCGCTGACATTAATGCTGATGAATTTGGTGGCGCCCTCACCATCGCGCACGATGGCCTGTGCCAGAAACTGCGACACTTCCACTACTGCCGCCTGCAGCGCGGCAAATTCGGGGCTGTCGGCCGCAGTGATTTCGGCATGGCCGGCCTGGCCGGTGGCGATCAGGATAAACGAGTCATTGGTGCTGGTATCGCCATCGACGGTAATGCTGTTAAACGATACATCGGCTGCGTGCTTGAGTAAGCCCGGCAGCAACGCCTGGCTAATCGCCGCATCGGTTGCCACATAACCCAGCATGGTGGCCATATTCGGGTGAATCATGCCCGAGCCTTTGGCGATGCCAGTAATCGTGACGGTTTTGTCGCCGATCTGGATTTGTTTGCTGCTGGCTTTGGGCACGATGTCGGTGGTCATAATCGCGCTGGCCGCCGCGGCCCAGTTGCTGGGCGACAAATCGGCGGTAGCCTCAGGCAGTGCAGCGATGATTTTCTCGCTCGGCAGTGGCTCTAGGATCACGCCGGTTGAAAACGGCAACACCTGCTCGGTGGCCAGGCCCCAGCTGGCGGCCAGCTCAGCGCAAATGGCGGTGGCGCGATTCAAACCATCGACCCCGGTGCCGGCATTGGCATTGCCGGTATTGACCACCAGCGCCCGGATTTCCTTGCCCCCAGCCGTATACTGCTGCAGGTATTGCTGGCAAAGCCGTACGGGTGCAGCGCAGAAACGGTTCAGCGTAAACACCCCGGCCACTTTGCTGCCTGGCGCCAGGCGAAACACGGTGACATCCTTGCGGCCCGGTTTTTTAATGCCTGCCGAAGCGATACCGATTTCAACACCGGCAACCGGATGCAGTGCGGCGGGGTCCAGGGGGGCGATATTCACAGGCATGGGCACTCCAGCAAGGTAAGCAAGAAAAGCCGCCATTGTAACCGAAGCCGCTAACAGAATTAAGAAAGCCCGTGAAAACACAGTGTGCAGCCTCAAGCACCGCCACGGCTCGCTGTACGAACTATTCGCAATAGAGGCCAGCCGCCAAATCCGGCACACTCGGGCTTAGTTATTGCCGATCAATCGGGCGCGCAAAAGCGTGCCGCCAGCCGGATAAGTGGCTGTTTTGTTGTGGATGTGTGCTGTATGTCTCGTGCGAATTGGGGTTCAAAACTCGGCTTTATTCTGGCCACCGCCGGCTCGGCCGTGGGCCTGGGAGCGATCTGGAAGTTTCCATATATGGCGGGCAAAAATGGCGGCGGCGCCTTTTTGCTGGTGTATCTAGCCTGCGTGTTTACCGTGGGTATCGGCATGCTGCTGGCCGAAATGCTGATTGGCCGGGCGGCGCAAAAATCCGCGACCACCGCTTTTCGTAATCTCAAAGGCGGCCTGTGGCCGTGGGCGGGCCGCTTGTCGGTGCTGTGCTCGTTTCTGATTTTGTCGTTTTATTCGGTGGTGGGCGGCTGGACCTTTGCCTACTTGTATCAATCGGCCACCGGCGAAGCCATTACCCGCGATGTGGCGGTGCTAGAGCAGCTGTTTACCCGCTTTATTGCCGACCCGCTGCAGGCCATCATTTACACAACGCTGTTTCTGGGCGTCACCACCTGGGTGGTCTTGCTGGGGGTGGAAAAAGGCATTGAGCGCTGGAGTAAAGTGCTGATGCCGATGCTGTTTTTCCTCTTGCTGGTCTTGATTGGCCGCTCGCTGACCTTGCCGGGAGCGATGGAAGGCGTGCGCTATTTTGTGCAACCCGATTTCTCGCAGCTCACCGCCGCGATTGTGCTCGACGCGATGGGGCTGGCGCTGTTTTCGCTTTCAGTCGGCTTGGGGCTGCTGATTGCCTACGGCTCATATGTGGCGCCAGGCACCAATCTGGCGAAAACCTCGTTGTGGATCACCACCCTGGCCACACTGGCCTGCCTGTTGGCCGGGCTGTTGGTGTTGCCGGCAGTCTTTGCCTTTAATGTGAATCCGGGTGCGGGGCCAGGGCTCACCTTTATCACCATGCCAGCGATTTTTGCGCAAATGCCGTTTGGCCAAGGCTTTGCGATTGCGTTTTTCCTGTTGCTGATTTTTGCTGCACTAACATCATCGGTATCGATTTTGGAGCCGATCGTAGCCTTTCTGATGGATGAATTCGGCTTCGCCCGCCCCAAAGCCACCTGGATGAGCGCCGTGAGCGTGTGGGTGTTCAGTATTCCGGCCGCGCTGTCGTTTGGCGCCATGAAAGATGTGCTGCTGTTTGGCAAAACCGTGTTTGATCTGATGGATTACCTCACCAGCAATCTGATGCTGCCAGCCGGCGGGCTGCTGTCGGCGCTGTTTGTCGGCTGGGCGATCTGGTCCCGCATACAGGGCGATCTGCAAGCCGAAGGCTCGGCGCGCATCTTGCCGGTCTTCAAACTGGTGTGTGCTTGGGTTTCGCCACTGGTGATCGGCGCTATCTGGTGGCACAGTCTGTAACACCACAGCGGTAAAACTGCGCTGTCTGAAATGCCGGCAGTTTGGCACAATGAGCGCGTGACTACCTTTACCCTTTCGCCGCTGGGCTATCTGGCGACGCCGTTTGCCGATAAATTCGGCATACCGCGTCAGCCCAGCTTGGCGCCTCATGCCATCGGCAGCCTCACGCTGTTGCCGCCGTATAACCGCGCCGAATGCGTGCGCGGCCTCGCCGATTTTTCCCATGTGTGGCTGAGCTTTATTTTTCACGAAGTGGCCGGCCAATGGTCGCCCACCGTGCGCCCACCGCGGCTGGGTGGCAATGCCAAGGTTGGCGTGTTTGCCAGCCGCAGCCCGTTTCGCCCCAATTCGCTGGGTTTATCGCTAGTGCAGTTGGTGGATATCGACTGCAGCGCCGGCGTCACCTTGCGCTTTGCCGGGGTCGACCTGGTGAATGGCACCCCGATTGTCGACATTAAGCCGTATATTCCGTTTGTAGAAAGCCAGCCCGCCGCCCGTGGCGGCTTTGTGGCCGGCCCGCCGCCGCAACTGCAGGTGAGTTTTAGCCCGCAGGCCGAGGCCCAACTGGCGGCCAGCACCCTCCCGCATTTGCGCGCGCTGATCACCGAAGTGCTGGCGCAAGACCCGCGCCCGGCCTATGCCGACGACCCGACGCGGCTATATGGGGTGCGGTTGTATCAATATGATGTGAAATGGCGCTGCGATGGGCAGCTGGCCATGGTTGAATATCTGCAAGATTTGCTGGAGAACCCCTTGTGAGCATCCTGATTTATATGCGCCGTAGCTTCGTGTGTGCCAGCGTCGGTCTTCTGGCCGCCTGCGTCACCAACCCGAGCAATGACAAAGCCCCCGCGCCCAGCCCGGCCCCTACGCCGGCGCCCGTGAAAATCGGTCTCGCGCTCGGCGGTGGTGCAGCCAAGGGCTTTGCCCATATCGGCGTGATTAAAATGCTGCAAGCCAATGGCATTAAGGTCGATATTGTGACCGGTACTAGCGCCGGTAGTGTGGTGGGGAGCCTGTATGCCAGCGGGCTGGATGCCTTTGCCCTGCAAGAAAAAGCCGTGGCGCTGGATGAAAGCCAGATTCGTGATGTGAATTTACTTGGCGGCGGCCTCGTGAAAGGCCAAAAGCTGCAAGATTATGTGAATCAGCAAATCGGCAACCGCCCATTTGAAAAATTACCCAAGCCCTTCGCCGCTGTGGCCACCGATCTGGATACCGGCGCGCGAGTGGTCTTTAGCCGGGGCAATGTGGGCCAGGCTGTGCGCGCCTCCAGCAGTATTCCCGGTATTTTTGCGCCCACCGTGATTGGCAGCCGCAAATTTGTCGATGGCGGCGTGGTCAGCCCGGTGCCGGTGGATGCCGCGCGCGAGCTGGGTGCTAATCTGGTGATTGCAGTGGATATTTCGGCCAAAGCCAGCGGCAAATCATCCACCAGCACGCTGGGCATGATGAATCAGGCCATTGTGATCATGGGGCAAAAACTGGGTGAGCAAGAGCTGGCCCGCGCCGATGTGGTGATTACCCCGAAAGTAGGCAAAATTGGCCCTAGCGATTTTGATCAGAAAAATGTCGCCATTCTCGAAGGCGAAAAAGCGGCGCTGGCCGCCCTGCCGCTGATTCGCAAGAAAATCGCCGAGCGCCAAGCCGGAAAATAAGCAGGGTATATGCCAGCAGACCATACTGATCAGACCTTAGCGCCAGATACTCGCCTACCGCATCTGTGGGTCGATGCCGATGCCTGCCCGGTGGTGATCAAGGAAATCATCTTTCGCGCCGCCGAGCGCTTGCAATTGCCCACGGTGCTGGTAGCCAATCAGCTGCTGCGGGTACCGCCTTCCAAAGTGATTCGGGCGGTGCAAGTGGCGCAAGGCTTTGATGAGGCCGACCACTGGATCGCCAGCCAAGCCCTGCCCGGCGATTTGGTGATTACCGCCGATATTCCGCTAGCCGCCGAAGTGGTGGGCCATGGCGTGGCGGCGCTCAATCCGCGTGGCGAATTTTACAGCGCCGAAAATATTCGCGAGCGGCTGAATATGCGCGATTTTATGGAAACCCTGCGCAGTAGCGGCCAGCAGCTGGGTGGCCCCGCGCCCTTTAGCGCCAGCGATCGGCAAGCTTTTGGCCGCAGCCTGGATCGCTTTCTCGCCAAAATCCGGCGCTAAGCCGCGCGCAGATTGCCTTGCGGCGCATTTGCCGCTACAGTAGGCGCATTACAGAACGATTGTTCCATAATGGATTTCGCCAAGCTCACCGCCGCACAGCAAGCCCGCCTGGCCAAGCTGGGCATCCAGCGCCCGCTGGATCTGGTGCTGCATTTGCCCCTGCGCTACGAAGATCAAACCCAGCTTTACCCGCTGGCCGAAGCCCCGCTGGGTAGCCCTGCGCTGGTCGAGGGCGAAGTCACCTCCTGCGAAGTCACCTTTAAGCCACGCAAACAACTGGTCGCGCGCGTGAAAGATGACACCGGCAGTGTGATGGTGCGGCTACTTAATTTTTACCCGAGTCAGGCCCAGCAGCTGGCCGTTGGCAAACGGGTGCGGCTGTATGGGGAAATCCGCCGTGGCTATTTTGGCCCGGAAATGGTGCACCCGAAAATCCGCGTCGGCGGTGAAGTCAGCCTGCAAGACGCGCTCTCACCGGTGTACCCCACCACCGCAGGGCTGGCGCAGCACCAGCTGGCGGGGCTGATTGCCAAGGCGCTGGCCAGCACCCCGCTGTCCGATACCTTACCCGCACCGCTACTGCACGAACTGGGGCTACCCGACTTTGCCAGCAGCGTAAAATTGCTGCACCACCCCACGCCGGATATCCCGCAGATTTTACTCACCGCCCGCACTCACCCAGCCTGGCGGCGGCTGAAATTTGATGAGCTGCTGGCCCAGCAGCTCTCGCTGCGCTTGGCACGCGCGATCCGCCGCGAACGGACGGCGCCGGTCATCGCACCAAGCGGGGCGCTGGCCGCCCAGCTGGTCGGCAATCTGCCCTTTGGCCTGACGGGCGCGCAGAAAAAAGTCTTGCTGGAAATCACCCAAGATTTGCAGCAATCCCACCCCATGCAGCGCCTGCTGCAAGGCGATGTGGGCGCGGGCAAAACCATTGTCGCCGCCGTGGCGGCGTGCCAAACCATTGAGGCGGGCTATCAGGTGGCCATGCTGGCGCCGACCGAGATTCTGGCCGAGCAGCATTATCAAAAACTCAGCCAGTGGCTCAGCCCGCTGGGCGTGCGCGTGATCTGGCTGACCGGCAGTCTGAAAGCCAAAGAAAAACGCGCGGCGCTCGCCGCCGCGGAAGATGGCAGCGGCCAGCTGCTAGTAGGCACGCATGCCATTTTTCAGGCCAGCGTAACGCTACACCGGCTGGGGCTGGCGATTGTGGATGAACAACACCGTTTTGGCGTGGCCCAACGCTTGGCGCTGCGCGAAAAAGGTGGCAGCCCGCATCAGCTGATGATGAGTGCCACCCCGATTCCGCGCACCTTGGCGATGAGTTTTTATGCCGATCTGGATGTCAGCATCATCGATGAGCTGCCACCGGGGCGCACGCCAATTGTGACCAAACTGGTATCAGACGCGCGCCGCGATGAAATCATCACCCGCATCGCGGCCAAAGTGGCCGAGGGCCGCCAAGTGTACTGGGTGTGCCCGCTGATCGAAGAATCGGAAACCTTGCAACTCCAAACCGCTGTCGACACCCACGCCCAGCTGGTGGAAGAGCTACCCGGCATCGCCGTGGGCCTACTGCACGGCCGAATGAAACCTGATGAAAAAGCCAACACCATGGCCGCTTTTGCCCGCAACGAGCTGCAGGTGCTGGTGGCCACCACCGTGATTGAGGTGGGTGTAGATGTTCCCAATGCCAGCCTGATGGTGATCGAACACGCCGAGCGCATGGGGCTCTCGCAATTGCATCAGCTGCGCGGGCGCGTCGGCCGTGGCGCGCATGCCAGCCTGTGTATCTTGCTGTATACCGGCCCGCTGGGCGACACCGCCAAAGCGCGGCTGAAAGTGATTTACGAGCACACCGATGGCTTTGAAATTGCCCGGCAGGATTTACAGATTCGTGGGCCGGGCGAGCTGGCCGGGGTACGGCAATCGGGCGTACCCATGCTGCGCTTTGCCGATCTGGAAGCTGACGCCGATCTGCTGGAAGAAGCCCGCGCCACCGCCGAAGACATCCTTGCGCATCAACCCGAGCTGGCCCAGCCGCACCTTGATCGCTGGCTACCGGGGCGCGAAGCCTTGCTGCGCGTGTAATCTACAGTAGGAAATGTCATCAAAGGCCACTACAATGGCATATTGTTTGACTGAAAAAGATCCGTATTCGTGTTTTCCCGCCTGCTCTCTCGCCCGCTTGCCGGCCTGTTGTCAGTGTGTTGGCTAAGCCTTGCCGCGCATGCCGAGCCCCTCAAGCTGCGCATTGCGCTGGATTCGGCCTGGGCGCCGCCGCAGGTGGTGCTCGATAATGGCGAGCCGGTGGGGGGCCTGTATTACGAGCTGTTGCTACAAATTGCCCGCAATGTGAATGCCACGCCGGAATGGCTACAGCTACCCCGCAAACGCTTGCCACAAGCGCTAGAGCAAGGGCTGATCGATCTGTGGTGCCACACCAACCCCAGCTGGCAAGAACGCAGCTATCCGCCCGAACGCTGGAGCAGCCTTTTTTTGCGACAGGAAAATGTCATTATCCACGCCCCGCAGCATGCCCATGCGCCGTTCAAGCTCGATCGGGGCGAGCATCGCAGCATTGGCACGGTCTTGGGGTTTCGCTACCCGCTGCTTGAGCCCTACTTTCTGCGCGGTCAGTATCGCCGCATTGATGCGCCCAGCCAGCAAGCCTTGCTGCGTTTTACCCAGAGCGGGCAATTGCATCTGAGTGTGGTCAACCGGCTGATCGTGGATGAATTTAACCGCCAGCAAGCGCCGCAGCTACGCGTACCCATTGTGCAAACGCTGGATATTCGCGACACCTATTGCCTACTCAGCAGCAATCCGCAAGTCCCGGCCGAGCAGCTCAAACAGGCAATCCGCCAGCTCGCCACTCAGGCGCCGCCGATTTTGCTGCGCTATGGCGCGCCTAATTAGCAGGGTATCACTCTTAAGCGATTACGCAGCAATGCGTTTGGAGATATACCTGCCTAGGTATATCAGCGCCAAGTATGCGACATCACCACTGAGAAATTACGTGATTTGCTAGTGCCGGCCGAATTGCTCAGAGGCCATTCGGCAAACAGTTTCATGCTATTGCCGCCGCCAAAGTTGTAATACAGCGCCACTTCCCCATCCCAATCATTTTCGCCGTTGTTATCCGCCCGCCCTAGCCGGGTGGTGGCGCCGCCGTGGTGATATTCGGCCGAGACGGCCAGCCAGTAATCGCGCATCGAACCATAACTGGTGCTGAGTTTGAAGTTGTAGAGCGGGTCTTGGCTAAAGGTGCCGCCGCGGTAATCGTCGTTATCCGAAAACCAATTCATACTGGCAAAGCCTTCCACCAGCCAGCGCCCTTGGGTGTAGCCCAGCTGGCATTCCGGAATCACCATCCAGCGATTGCTGCCCGGGTTGCTGCCGCGCCGGCTGTCATACGAGCCCAGCGGTAACGACACCAGCAGCTGGCAGCCGCTGCTGAAACCATCGCGGTTATAGCGTTTTAGCTCTTCCCAGCTGAGCGCCGGCATGCGGTAAACGCCCATGCCAAACGACAGCATCGGGTCGCCCAGCCCCGACTGATCATCGCCCCGACGGCGACTATTGCGAAAATCCTGTTCGATCTGGCGATACGGGACTTGAATCCCCGCGTAGGCCAGCTGATCGGCCAGCGCAAAATACTGCACATGCCGCAGCGAATAGGTTTGCACTGTTTGTTCTTCAATCTCGCGCGGGCCACGCGGCGCTTCGCTCTCGACCACCCGATAACGCAAAGATGTTCGTGCCACATCGCTGGCGTTCAACTCGTAAGTGCGCGGGTCATCCGCAAAGCTGACAGTATGAAAACTGCTGGCCAGCAGCAAAGGAAGCAGGAAAAGCGGGCGGGTAGACATCAGCTAGAGGGGAATTCAGATTCGCGACAGCCCGAATGTAGCGCATTTTTTAGGCAGCCTTTTGACAAAACCCCAGCCACTGGTTTTTTTCTGCATCAATACAACAGAAAAGTCTCAATACCCCTTGGTAGTATACGGATATAGCGCCGATATAAATTAGCATTCCAGCATATACTCACGTAAAAGTTGCCAACAAAATCTTTTAAAAGCCTGACCCAAAGCAATCAAACAGCGACATATTTAGCCACCCCAGCAACTATACTGCCAGAGCCGACCTCATCCTGAGGTCATTTCCAACGCGGTGAGTAGGAATGGATAAAATCACAACCTGGCAATGGCTGGTATTGCTGCTGGGGGTCCGGGCGCTGCTGGAGTTTATTCCGCTGCCGGATGTGCACGATTTCTACGGCTTGCTAATCACCAGCCTGGTGCTGGTAGTGATCTGGCGGCGTTTTAGTTATCAAGAGCGCTTATTGCGGCCTTTTTTGATTGGCGTGCTGATTTATTGGCTGGGCCATGTGTTTGATTACATCGATGGTTTGCATCAGGGCCAGGGCTTTTGGGGGCACAACGCCGATATTCTGGATGACATCTTGTTTGCGGTGGGCTTTTGCCTGATCGGCATTGCTTTTGTCCGGGTGATGCACGATCGCAATCACCTAATCGCCCAGCTCCATAGCGAAAATCAACGCAGCCAGGCGCTGCAGCAAACTTTGTATCAGCAAGCCTATAGCGATGAACTCACACAACTGGGCAATCGCCGCGCCCTGTTTGAAACCTTACAAGCAAAAATCGCTGCCGGCGAAAGCGGCACCCTACTCTATATCGATGTGAATAATTTTAAGCCCGTGAATGATCGCTTTGGCCATGAAGTGGGCGACGAAGTGCTCAAGCGCTGCGCGCACTATATTCAGGCCCCCGAGGTGGTGGCGTATCGCTTGGGTGGTGATGAATTTGTGGCGCTGTTGGGCGCACAAAACCCGCAGCAATGGATACTGGCCCTCTGTCAGCGGGCCAAGCCGCTAGCACAGGAATACGGCGTGACCTTCAGCGTGGGCAGCGCCGCATTTGGCGGCCCTGAGCCACTCACCGCCGATGCCTTAATCGCGCAGGCCGATCAAGCCATGTATCGCGAAAAAACCAGCACCAAATCCCGCTGCCGCTAGCCGGCTAATGTGAAGAATTTCCTTGGCAAATCTGCCGCACAAGCCTTTGATTCCGCTATACTTCCGCGCCTTAATGCTTCACATACCGGATTGACCCATGCTGTTGCCGCACCAACTCGAATTGCTTGCCCCGGCCAAAACCGCCGAAATCGGCCGCGAAGCCATCCTGCATGGCGCCGATGCCGTGTATATCGGCGGGCCGGGCTTTGGCGCGCGGCATAATGCCGCCAATTCGGTGGCGGATATTGCCGGGCTGGTTGAATTTGCCCATCGCTATCACGCGCGGATTTTCGTTACGCTCAATACGATTTTGCATGACTCCGAGCTTGAGCCGGCGCGCCAGCAGATTATTGAGCTTTACAACGCGGGTGTGGATGCACTGATCGTGCAAGACATGGGCGTGCTCGCTCTGGATATTCCACCGATTCAGCTGCACGCCAGCACGCAATGCGATATTCGCACTCCCGAAAAAGCCGCCTTTTTGGCCGACGCAGGCTTTTCGCAAGTGGTGTTAGCACGCGAGTTGGGCTTGGGCAAGGTCAAACAGATCAGTGATTACATGGGTGATCGCGCCACGATTGAATACTTTATTCACGGCGCACTGTGCGTGGCATTTTCGGGCCAGTGCAATATCAGCCACGCACACACCGGCCGCAGCGCCAACCGTGGCGATTGCTCGCAAGCCTGTCGTCTGCCCTATACCCTCACCGACCAAAATGGCCGGGTGGTGGCATTTGATAAACATTTGCTGTCGATGAAAGACAATGATCAGACCAATAATCTGGAAGCGCTGATCGACGCAGGCGTGCGCTCATTCAAGATCGAGGGCCGCTACAAAGACATGCAGTATGTGAAAAACATCACCGCACATTATCGCCTGCTGCTCGACAAAATCATGGCCGAGCGCAGTGAATTTGCCCCCGCTTCCAGCGGGCGTACCGAGCTGTTTTTCCGCCCGAATGTGGATAAATCGTTCCACCGTGGCCACACCGATTATTTTGCCACCGGCCGTAAAGAAGACATCGGCGCCTTTGATTCGCCCAAATATGTGGGTGTACCGCTGGGCACTGTCACCAAGGTGACCGATAAGTATTTCGAGCTGGAAGTCGCCGATCAGAACGACGCAATGAGTAATGGTGATGGGCTGAACTTCATGAAAAAGCGTGAAGTGATTGGCGTGCAAGCGAACACCGTTGAAGCCGCGAATAAAGCCGCCGGCATATGGCGCGTGTTCCCGAATGAAATGATGAGCGAATTGGTGGGCCTGAAAGCCGGTACGCCGATTCATCGCAACCGCGATCACGCATGGGAGCAGGCGCTGACGAAAAAATCGGCCGAGCGCAAAATCGGCGCTTGGCTCAGCTTGAATGAAACCAGCTCTGGGCTGGCACTGACAATGACCGACGCCGACGGCTGTACGGCCACGGCGCAAGTCGAGCTGGCGCTTGAAGTGGCGCAAAACGCGGATAAAGCCTGGAGCACGTTGAGCGATAATCTAGCCAAATTGGGCAATACAATGTTCTATGCCGAAGACGTGGCGCTCAATCTTTCGCAACCATGGTTTGCGCCCGCTTCGGTGATTAATGCACTGCGCCGCGAGGCGGTGGAGCGATTAGAGGCAGCCCGCAGCGCCGCGTGGGTGCGGCCCGAGCGCAAAGCCGAGCTAAACCCGCCGCCGGTGTATCCCGAAGACACGCTGTCATTTCTGGGCAATGTTTACAACGCCAAAGCACGCGAGTTTTACGCCAAGCATGGGGTTAAATTGATTGCTGCAGCTTACGAGGCGCACGAAGAAGCCGGCGAAGTACCGCTGATGGTCACCAAACATTGCCTGCGCTTTTCGTTCAATCTGTGTCCGAAACAGGCCAAAGGGGTGATCGGGGTGAAGGGGCAGATTCGCGCCGAACCGATGACGCTGAGCTCAGGCAGCGAAAGTTACCGGCTGGAATTTGACTGTAAACCGTGCGAAATGCATGTGGTCGGCAAGATGAAATCACATATTCTGAAATCGCCACCGCCGACGACGGCCAATGCCCAAACCATTACCTTTTATAAAAGCAAACCGGACGGCTACGGCCACTAAGCCGTCACCGCATCCGGCTGAAGTTTGAGCCTGCGCCGATAACCGCTAGCGCAGGCTCGCCGCCAGCATGTGCTGAAACGAAAAGAGGTTTAAGTTTTAAGTTGCTTGAATGAGCGCGCTTATTCGGCGCCGGCTTGCCGCCACGGCGGCAGCGGGTCGTATTGCAACAGCAGCTGGCGCGCCAGCTCAACGCCGTTTTCTGTGCCCACCAAGGTAGCAGGCGCGGCGCCGTGCAGATCGTGATGCGGGCAGGTTAGCCATTTCACCACGGTGGGCAGATCGCCCAGCTTTTCGATGGCGATGTCCAGCAAAGGCAGCCAGGGTAGGAAATCATAGGGCTCAAACTGCATCACCGCGCGCATGTCGGCATACAGATCGGGGTTATGCGCCAGCTCATGTTCGAGCAGCGATAGAAACTCTTCAATTCGGCGTAATTCCATGGGTATTGGCCTAGCCGCCTTTATTTTATTGACCCCTAGGCACATACCCAGGGGCATTAATTACTTAATAACGCGCCATCGTCGGGTCAACTTCATCGGCCCACGCCGCCACGCCACCATCCAGATTGATCATCTCAGCAAACCCCTGCCGCTCCAGAAAGCCGGCCACCTGATAGCTACGCACGCCGTGATGGCAGATCACCACATAGCAGGCATCCGGATCTAGCCGCGCTTGCTCGCTCGGGATATGACCCATCGGAATATTGATGCTGCCGGGGATTTGGCACAGGGCAAATTCCCATGGTTCACGCACATCCAGCAAATTAGGCGCCGCTCGCTCGGCATCGGCTAGCCACTGGCTCAGTTCAACAGGGGTTAAGTGCTGCATGATCAGGTCCGTCTCGGGTCAAAAAAGCTCCGCTATTGTACGGACTCCCACTTACCTTGATAGCAAATTTTGCGGCAAAAATCAGCCAAGCCAGTACAATCGGGGCCTGATTTCTTTTCGGATAGCCCCCGCATGAATAGCTTTTACGCTCTGTTTGCCCTGGTGATTGGGCTGGTGGTGCCACTGCAGGCCGCGATTAATAATCAGCTTAAAGCCATGATTGGGGGCAGCACCTTGCTAGCGGCGCTGGTGTCGTTCGTAGTGGGTTGCATTACCTTGCTGCTCATTTCTCTGGCCAGCGGACAAAAGCTGGGCGCACTGGCCGGCATCGCCAAAGCCGAGCCGTGGATGCTGGCGGGCGGTTTACTGGGCGCGATGTTCGTGTTTGGCACCACCCTGATCGCGCCCAAGCTCGGCGCGGCCTCGATGATGGCGCTGATTATCACCGGACAAGTCATCGCCTCTTTGCTGTTTGACCGCTTTGGCTGGCTGGGCTTGCCGCTGCGCGAGCTTTCCTGGCCACGGCTCGCGGGCGCCGCTCTGATCGTCGTGGGCGTGCTGCTAGTTAATTTTGGCGATCAGTTCGCCAGCGCGCGCAACGCCTGATCGATAGCACCAGAGCAGCCATGAGCATCACTATCCCTATTCTGGCGCAAGAGCCCGACTTTATCGTGGTGGATAAACCCGCCGGGCTCGACTTTCACAGCCAGGATGGCTCCGCAGGGCTGGTGCAGCTGGTACGCGCACAAACGGGTTTAACCGAGCTGTATGCCGTGCACCGGCTGGATAAACTCACCTCTGGGCTCTTGCTCCTTGCGCGTAGCAGCGCCGCTGCCAGCGCGCTGGGGGAGCTATTTAGCCAGCACCAGATTCGCAAATATTATCTGGCCATCAGCGCGCACAAACCCAGTAAGAAACAGGGCAAAGTGCGCGGCGGCATCGAAAAAGGTCGTGGCGGCAGCTACCGCCTGGTGCGCGAAGGCGGGCAACTGGCGATCACGCAGTTTTTTAGTTATGGCCTCGGCGAAGGCTTACGGCTGTTTGCGCTCAAACCACTCACTGGCCGCACCCATCAGCTGCGTGTCACGCTCAAAAGCCTGGGCAGCCCGATTCTCGGCGACAGCCGCTATGCCGGCGGCGAAAGTGACCGGGGGTATCTGCATGCATACGAGCTAGCATTTAGCCTACACGAACATACCTATCACTACCAATGCCCACCAAGCACTGGTACGGCTTTTCTAGCCACAGCCTGCAGCGCCCAGCTAGCGAGCTTAGGCTCACTAGACGCCCTGCCCTGGCCAGCCGCTTAAAGCCACCCCAGCCACATACCAACGTCATTTTTCTGCACAATAAATACGCCTAAATTCAAGTCGCTTTTGGTTCGAATTTGACCCGAATCAAAGTCAAAAATGACGCACAAATATCTCTAAAATTACAACGCCGTAATTTAAATAAGTGAATGAATTAAAACGACAAACGTGTGCTGACACACTAGGCAAAGCTTGTCAGCTTCGCTTACTATGGCAGCCACGGCAAAAGCCGTTTTCACACAAAGCACGGCCCGTTAGGACCGGCATAAGAAGGATGGAGACATCAAGATGATCCAGTTCAATAAATGGATGCTGGCTGCGATTCCGGCTGCCATCTGCTCGGCCCAGGTCCTGGCCGCCACCGCTTGGGACAGCAAAACGGTTTACACCGGCGGTCAAGTTGTGAGCTACCAAGGCAAAGATTACAAAGCCAAATGGTGGACACTGAATAACATCCCCGGCACCGAACAGTGGGGCCCATGGGAACTCGTTGGCAACAGCACCGGCAGCACACCAGCCCCCACCGCGGTGGTGACAGCGGCCCCAACGACGGCGCCGACTACAGCCCCAACAAGCGCGCCAACCAGCACGCCAACGGCTAAACCAAGCGCCACGCCGACCACCCCACCAGCGGCTGGCAGCTGCGCGACCTGGGTTGAAGGCAATAGCTACAAAGCCGGCGACGTGGTGAATTTTGGCGGCGCCAGCTATACCGCCCTATCGACTCACACCGCCTATGTGGGCGCGAACTGGAATCCAGCTGCGACCCCAACTCTCTGGAAAGCCGGCGGTAACTGCAGCACCGGTGGTAGCACGCCTGCCCCAACCGCAACCCCAGTGGTGACCGCTACCCCAACGGCCAAGCCAAGCGCTACGCCAGTCGTAACTGCGACGCCAACTGCTACACCAGTAGTAACGGTAAAACCAACAGCCACGCCGACCGCCACCCCTGTGGTAACGGTAGCGCCAACCCCAGTGGTCACCGCAGGCCCAACGGCTGCGCCAACTAGCGCACCAGCAGCCTACAAGCCACAAATCACCTACATTACCGCGCCAGCGGGCTACCCGACCGACGCCCAATTCACCGCGGCTGAACGTGCGCTGTATAGCCAAGCCGGTGGCGATGCCCAAACCATCGACCGCATTCGCGAAGCGCTACAAGTACGCGCCGATAGCGTGGTCGATGCGGTGGCACCGGGGCTAGCCAGCAACCCAGATAACGTACAACGCGTTGAGCGCGTATTGCCACGGGCGAAGTTTGATTACTTCTTCCCGGTGCGCAATGTGAAATACACCTACGAAAATCTGCTCAAAGGCGTGGCGAAATTCCCGGCTTATTGCAAAACCTATACCGATGGTCGCGACTCAGACCTGATCTGTAAAAAACTGCTGGCCACTTCATTTGCGCACTTCGCGCAAGAAACCGGCGCCAACTGGCCTGCACTGACGCCGGCAACGGCCCGAGGCTACGCCGATCAGAACAACGCTGTGTTGGCCACTATGGAGCAAAACACCGCGATTCCAACTTTCCGCCAAGGTCTGTGGTTCCTGCGTGAACAAGGCATGCAAGAAGGTTCGGGCGTGGGTGGTTACCAAGATTGCTTTAACGGCGCGGGTGGCTCGATCTTCTCGATCTTCTATCCATGCGGTAAAAACGCCCAAGGCCAGTACTTTAGCTACTTCGGTCGCGGCTCGAAGCAATTGTCGTGGAACTACAATTACGGCCCATTCAGCAAATCGCTGTACGGGGACGTGAATGTCTTGCTCGACAACCCAGGCCTGGTGGCGGACACCTGGATGAACTTCGCCTCTGCCATCTGGTTTGCCGTCTACCCACAATCGCCAAAACCACCAATGACTTGGGTTGTTGATGGCACTTGGCAGCCGAATCAGGTGGATATTGCCAACAATATGAAACCTGGATTTGGCGCCACCACCTACATCATTAATGGTGGTATCGAGTGTGGCAAAGGCTCCGAAGCGCAGCAATCGCTGAACCGGATCGCGGCGTATAAAGAGTTCACCAAAGAGCTGGGCATTGATATCAGCAACGAGCAACTGACTTGCGGCACATCGAAAGGCTTTACCGATGGTTCAGCCGCGGCCACCAAAACCTATCTGGACAAAAACTGGGGCTACAACGGCAACAACCCAGGTGGCGTATCGTGGGCGTGTCAGTTGGTGAGCTACCAAACCCCATTTAGCCTGGCCAATACCGGCGACTACAAAGCCTGCGTGGATTACTTCTTCCGCGGCCAGGTGAAGTTCAACGGCCAGATCGTGGTCGACAACACCAAGTAATCGGCTTGGTATAAGCCAACAAAAACGGCAGCTTCGGCTGCCGTTTTTTATTGCCGACACGCCAAACAAAAGGCGTTGGCCACACCACGAAACACTCACCGCCCAAAACTCAGCAGCAAGAACCTTTCTCATTAACCCTATACCCAGGGCGGTATATCCGTACAGGAAAATCAATAAATAACCTACAGCCACATACCCCTAAAAGCAGTCACAGCAATGGCCGCCCCTCTACTGTCCGCGTATGATGGCGTTTATTCAATTAATAACCGCCCCTGCGCCTGCCGATGTTTAATTACTTTGAACGCCTGATTGACGCCTACCCGGAAAACCTCCCGCGCCGGCCGGCGCAGCTGCTGCCTTTTGTGTGGAGCTGCACCCAAGGGGCGCGCGCGCATATTGTGTGGCTTGCCTTATTTACCGCCGCCACCGGTGCGTTTGAGGCCCTGCTCTACAGCATGTTGGGCAATGTGGTGGAATGGCTGAGCGATACGCCGCCTGCGCAATTGTGGGCGCTGCAAAAACACAATTTATTGCTGCTCTTGGGTATTGTATTGGCCAGCCCATTACTGATTGCGCTGCAAACGCTGATCAAACATCAAACGCTGGCCGGTAATTTCCCGATGCGTTTGCGCTGGCAGTTTCACCGCCAGATGCTCAATCAGAGCATGAGCTTTTATCAGGATGAATTTGCCGGCCGGATTTCGGCCAAGGTGATGCAAACCGCGCTGGCGGTACGCGATACCGTGCTCACCTGCATGGATATTCTGGTGTTTGTGGTGATTTATTTTGTCACCATGACCGTGGTTGCCGGCGGCTTTGATCTGCGCCTGATGGGGCCATTTTTTGCCTGGTTGGCGCTGTATATCGCGGTGATGGTGTTTTTTGTACCGCGCTTAAGCCGGGTTTCGCAGGCGCAAGCCGATGCCCGCTCGCTAATGACCGGGCGCGTAACCGATGCCTACACCAATATCACGACGGTGAAACTGTTTTCGCACGCCAACCGCGAGGCGGGATTTGTGAAAACCGCGATGCAGGAATTCATGCTCACCGTGCACCGCCAGATGCGACTGGTGAGTCTGTTCGAGATTGTGAATCATCTCTTAAGCATGCTGCTGATCGCGGCCACTGCCGGTATTGCCCTGTGGTTGTGGTTGCAAGGCGAGCTGGGGGTGGGCGCGGTGGCGGCCGCTACCGCCATGGCGCTGCGCCTGAGTGGGATGTCGCACTGGATTATGTGGGAAATGGCTGGGCTGTTTGAAAACATCGGCACCGTGCAAGATGGCCTGAACACCTTGGCCAAACCAGCGACGGTGCTTGATGCGCCCGAAGCGCCGGCGCTGCAAGTGCGCGCAGGGCTGATCGAATTTAAGCAAGTGCGCTTTGCCTATGGTCCCGATAGCAAACCCGTGGTGGATGCGCTGAATCTACGCATTCAGCCTGGCGAGAAAATCGGGCTGGTCGGTCGCTCGGGCGCGGGTAAATCCACCATCGTGAATTTACTGCTGCGCTTTTACGATCTACAAGCTGGCGAAATCTGCATCGATGGGCAGAATATCGCAGCGGTGACGCAAGATAGCCTGCGCCGGCAGATCGGCATGGTCACGCAAGACACCTCGCTCTTGCATCGCTCGGTGCGCGATAACATTCTGTACGGCCAGCCTGATGCCAGTGATGCAGACATGATCGATGCCGCCCGGCGCGCGGAAGTGCACGATTTTATCGCTCAGCTCACCGACCCACAGGGGCGGCAAGGCTACGATGCGCATGTGGGCGAGCGCGGAGTGAAGCTCTCGGGCGGTCAACGCCAGCGGATTGCGATTGCGCGGGTAATGCTGAAAAACGCCCCGATTTTGCTGCTGGATGAAGCCACCAGCGCGCTGGATTCGGAAGTGGAAGCCGCCATTCAGCACAGCCTGTATCAGCTCATGGAAGGCAAAACCGTGGTCGCCATCGCCCATCGGCTGTCGACGATTATGGCGATGGATCGGTTGATCGTGCTGGATCAGGGGCGGATTGTCGAGGAAGGCACGCACGCGCAGCTGCTGGCGCACAATGGCATTTATGCGCGGCTGTGGGCGCATCAAAGTGGCGGCTTCTTGGGCGAAGAAGACTAATACCCACCTAGTGTATTAGACTGAAAGCATTATCAATAAACAGGTCAGGCAATATACATAGCCTCAGGCTACTAACCCAGCGGAAGAACTATATGCTTCAAGTCTCGGCATAGCCGAGCCGAGGAAATATGGTTCTGAATCTGCAGCCTTGATGTTCTATTCCCACCCCTCCCGTCCCCTCCTTGAGGGGAGCCTCGCTTCGCGAGTGGGGGTGGTCATCAATCTGCGGCCGGGTAATATACCCGGCCTTTTTATTACATTACCCAACAACAGCTACCGACTTATACCGGCGTGGCTTCTTCCTGCTTGGCCAACCACTGGGCAATCAAATCGCCAGCCTGCGCCTGTAATTGCCCCAGCCGCACCAGCGCTGCCTCCTCAGGCAACACTCCGGCCTGCAATTGCAGCTCCAATTCGCCCGCCAGCGCATAAATTGGCCCCGCCGCAACTTGGGCGGCCACGCCCTTCAGGGTATGCGCATAGCGCTGCGCATCGGCAAACTGCCCGGCCGCCAAGTGCCGGCGCAGCACAGCTTCACAATCGGCAAAGCGCTCAACAAAGCGCGGCAACATTTTATGTAGCAATTTCAGCGAGCCCATCTGCTGCAAAGCGGCGGGAAAATCCAGCAATGCGTCTGCATCCGCCGCCGGGGGCATGGTCGCCATGAGTGCAGTTTCTGCCGGCACCACCGCTTCGCCTTGCCTATCGCCACGGCAATACGGCCGTAAGGCTTGCTGCAATTTTTGAGCATCAATTGGCTTGCTCAGATGCTCGTTCATCCCAGCCGCCAAACACAGCTCACGCTCGCCTTCCATTGCATGCGCGGTCAGGGCAATAATTGGTAGGTCGGCAAAGCCTGGCAGGGCCCGAATGGCGCGCGTGGTATCGCGCCCATCCATTTCCGGCATCTGCACATCCATCAGCACCACATCAATCGGCATACTCATCAGCGCCGCAATCGCGGCATTGCCACTGCCCACCGGCGTCACCTGCGCGCCCAGATTACGCAGCACTGTGGCGCCCAGGTCTAACAAAACATCGGTGTCTTCCACCAGCAGCACCCGCAAACCGGACAGCGCCATGCTGGCGTCTGCCCCTACCGCCAAGGCCAGCGCCCGCTCGTCACGCGCCAGCTGTTGCGCCACGGCCTGCACAATCTGGCTCGGGATATACGGTTTACTAATCAGCGGGGCGCCGCCAAACGCTGGCAACTGGCTGCTGGCCATATCATCCGCGCCGTAGCACAGCAGTATGAGCGGCAAGCCGCCCTGCACTTGCGCCACAATCTGCGGACAGGGGCCTTGATCAGTCAGGCAGAATTGCGGCTGAATCAACAAAAGATC
The DNA here is from genome assembly GCF_000429785.1 of Chitinibacter tainanensis DSM 15459. Classification (GTDB taxonomy): domain Bacteria; phylum Pseudomonadota; class Gammaproteobacteria; order Burkholderiales; family Chitinibacteraceae; genus Chitinibacter; species Chitinibacter tainanensis. The sequence goes on along the minus strand of NZ_AUCN01000017.1, from coordinate 151,508 downwards.
CAGCGGATGCCCGCCCTCGAAATACGCCGCCAGCTGGGCCGGATTATTCAGCGCTGTCGAGCTGATCCCCAGCGCCGCCAGATGCAGCGCCAAATGCGCGGCGTGGTCTTCATTTTGATCGGCGATTACGGCATGGCGCTCGCTAAATTGCGGCAAGCTCACCGCCTGCGGGCCGCGCGGCATTCGCAGCGTAAAGCGGAAACAGGAGCCTAGCCCCGGCTCGCTATCCACCTCAATACAGCCGCCCATCAGCTGAATCAGCTGCTGGCTAATCGCCAGCCCCAGCCCCGAGCCCCCAAAGCGGCGGGTGGTGGATGAATCGGCTTGACTAAAGAGCTGAAACAGCCGCTCACGCGCCTGAGGGTTAATCCCGATCCCTGAGTCGCGCACCGCAAAGGCCAGCTCGACTTCATGCGCCTCAGCCGCCGTTTGCAGCAGGCTTAATGTCACATCGCCGCGCTCGGTAAACTTCACGGCGTTATTGAGTAGATTCAACAGCACCTGCCCCAGCCGCAGCGAATCGCCCACCAACTGATGCGGTACCCGCGGGTCAATTTCGAAATTCAGCCGCAAATCTTTATCCTGCGCCTGAATGGCGACCGTGCCGGCCAGCTGGCTCAAGAGCTGCATCAGATCAAAAGGCTCGCGCTCGACTTCAAGCTTATGCGCTTCGATTTTCGAGAAATCGAGCACATCATTCACCACGCCCAACAGCATCTGCGCCGAGCTTTGCGCCCGGGTCAGGTATTGCTGCTGCAAGCTCGATAATGGCGTTTCGCTCACCAGCTGTGTGTAGCCCAGAATGGCCGACAGCGGGGTGCGGATTTCGTGGCTCATATTGGCGAGGAATTCGCTCTTGATCTTGGCCGCGGCCTGCGCCTCATCACGCGCTTCGATCAGCGCTTGCTGCTGGCTATTTTGCTGCTGCAGGAGGGCGCGAAATTGCATCACCCCACGCTCGATATCGGAAATCTCATCATCGCCCTGCACAATAATCGGCTCAGCCAATTCGCCTTCCGACAATTGCCGCATCGACTGCGCCAAGCGCTCCAGCCGGCGATTGATATTGTTCGAGATGTAAAACCAGCCCATTACCAGCGCCACCACCACCGCCAAACCAGCCGCCCCCAGTAGCCACCAGCTACTGCTGCGAATATCCTGATCTAGCGACACCACTTTGCCACTCAGCGCGCCCGAAATGGCTTGCCCCAATTGCTGCGTGGTTTGCAGGAAATCTTGCGTAATCTGCGTGTTTTCACGGGCGATTTTCTCTAGCAACGCCTCTAGCGTCAGCCGGCGCTGAGCCAGCTCAAACACCTTGCGCGACTGCTCGTTCAGCAACACCACCGCATTCAGGCTCGGGCCTAGGCCACTACGAATCTGTGGCAGCACGATTTTTTGCCCAGCAGCCTGCGCATGCTGATACAGCTGCGCGAAATCTTTTCGCCCTTGCGCCAGCTCTTGCTGGCTCTTGGCCGCGATCGTGCGGCGCAAGGTATTACTTAACTCCAGATAATCACTTTTGAGTTGCTCGCTGGCGGTTAAGGTTTGCACCTGGGTATTGACTAAATTCACCACTGAGGCCGTGGCGCTTTGGGTAATCAGATCACCCTGCCGGTTGTGTTCGGCCATTTCCCGCTGATTGAATTTGCTGGCGTTGCGATAAAAATCCATCATCGCGCCAAGCGCCTCGCGCGACACCGAACGCATCGGCCCGCGCAAAATTTTCAGCATTTTCAGCCCTTCATCGCGAAACTCCGGATCAGTGAGCTGAAATTGCTTTTCCAGCCTCTCCAAGATTTCCGACCCCTTGCGGCGATAGCCCTCTTCGCCCTCCACGGCGATCAGGCTGGCCAGGCGAAAGATATCCGCCCGAATCAGATTGGTGGCCAAGCGCTCGTTTTGATCTTGCTCGGTGAGTTTGGCCCATTGCTGGCCGGCAGCCACCGAGGCACGGCCGGTGGCCAAGAGCATTTCTTCCTGCGCTTTATGCAGCAAAGGCTCGATTTTTTGCTCAAACTGTTGGCGCTGCTCATCCACTTGGGCCAACACGGCCATGTTTTGCTTTTCGATTTCGATCAGGTCGGTGACGATTTGGTTGGTTTCGACCGCTTGTTTGGCCAGCAGCTGATAATGTTTTTGCAAGCGGCTGATGTCGGCGGGGCCCGATTCGGTGAGCTTCAGAGCGCGGATGGCATCAAGATACAGCGGCGCGCCACCCTGCAATTGCTGCAAAGTACGAAAAGCCTCACGGCGCTCGGCATCATTGGTGGCCGAGGACAGCTGATGCAGGGCCAGCGCCAACTCTAAACTATTGGTTTCCAGCCCGGCCACGGCGCGGGTTGCGGGATAGCTTTCGCGGGAAATATTGCTATAGGTTTGATCGACGGAGCGGAAAACCCAAAACGCCGCCAGACCCGCGATCAGGGTCGTGGCGGCCACGACGATAAAGGCAATTCGCAGCCGCAAGGTCAGCGACTTTAACAGGGCTATGGGCATTGCCAATCTCTCTGGTACGAGCAAGTGAAAGTCGGCAATTGGCGTTAGAGCAGTTAGCCCGGCAACACCACTGCCTTCATCTCATGTCTGTCTGCGCCGTCTAGCGCGGCACTGGTTTCTTATCTTACCAGAGTCTTTTTCTTTCAGACAAAGCAATAAACGGCTGTAGACATAAGACAACAGCCCGGCAAACGCCTTTAAAACAACCGTTTAAATCTGTCAGGTGTAATACCACTTGCCCCGCTGTGGCTGATTTCACCGTTGATCAGTTGCCAGTGCGCTGGCTTAGCGATGCAACACCAGCGCCAGCACGCGCCGATCTTCCGCCACCAGCACATTAAAGGTGCGGCAGAGTGCGCCCGTGCCCATCACATCTACGCCAATGCGCTTGGCAGACAAAGCCGCATAAAGCTGCGGATGCGGAAACTGGATCGCTGCCCCAGTCCCCAGCAGCACCAGCTCGGGTTGATAATCGAGCAACTGGCTAAAGTCATCAGCAGTCAGCTCGGCAAAGCTGGCTGGGCGCCATGGCTGCAGATAATCGGGCAAAATCAGCAGGCTACCGGCATGTCGCACTTCATTGACCTGCACCGATTCGGCATCGTAGGCGGTAATCTGGTTTAAATGCTCGACTTTGGACTGGTGCAATTTCATGGCAAACCTCGCTAACAAACTGGCTGGTATTTTAAAGCAAGCCCTGCTGGCTGTGTGCTGTGCGAATTGATACTTAATTGTTTGTTCCGCCAACCGAATCTTTCGCTACAATACGGGGTTTCCCTGAAAAACCAGCGCACGGACGCCACCCCGATGGAAGCCATCCTCAAATCCAATAAATTGCTGAATGTCTGTTACGAAATCCGCGGCCCGATCCCGGAGCGAGCGCGGCAGATGGAAGAGGACGGCCACCGCATTATCAAGCTCAATATTGGTAATCTGGCCAACTTTGGTTTTGATGCGCCCGAAGAAGTGGTGCAAGACGTGATCCGCAATCTATCCAATGCCGCGGGCTACGTGGATAGCAAAGGTCTGTTTCAGGCCCGCAAAGCGGTCATGCATTACACCCAGCAGAAAAACATCAAAGATGTCACCGTCGATGATGTTTACATCGGCAATGGCGCATCAGAGCTAATCGTGATGAGCATGCAGGCCCTGCTGAATAATGGCGATGAAGTCTTGGTGCCTGCCCCAGATTATCCACTGTGGACGGCCGCAGTCAGCCTGGCTGGCGGCAAGCCACGCCACTATGTGTGCGAAGAGAGCAATCAGTGGTACCCATCGATTGACGATATGCGCGCCAAAATCACCGACAAAACCCGCGCGATTGTGGTGATCAACCCGAACAACCCCACCGGCGCGCTGTATCCGGATGAATTGCTGCTGCAGATTATCGAGCTGGCGCGCGAGCATGGCCTGATCATTTACGCCGATGAAATCTACGACAAAGTGCTGTACGACGGCGTAAAACACACCTCCATCGCCTCGCTGGCCGATGATGTGCTGTTTGTCACCTTCAATGGCCTGTCGAAAAACTACCGGGCTTGCGGCTACCGCGCTGGCTGGATGATTGTGTCAGGCAATAAAAAGCCGGCCAAAGACTATATCGAAGGCCTGAATATGCTGGCCACGATGCGTTTGTGTGCAAATGTGCCAGCCCAATACGCCATTCAAACCGCCTTGGGCGGCTATCAGAGTATTGATGATCTGGTTAAAGAAGGCGGCCGGCTGGCGAAGCAGCGCGACCTCGCCTACGAGATGCTCAATGCCATTCCCGGCGTGAGTGTCGTTAAACCGAAAGCGGCTTTGTATATGTTCCCGAAACTGGATCCGGCCATTTACCCGGTGAGCGACGATCAGCAGCTGATGCTGGAATTACTCACCGAAGAAAAAGTACTGCTGGTACAAGGTACTGGCTTTAACTGGCATCAGCCCGATCACTTCCGCGTGGTCTTCCTGCCAAATGTCGACGATCTGACCGAAGCGCTGAGCCGTGTGGCCCGCTTCTTGCAAAATTGGCGCAAACGGCATGGCACCGGCGAATTTGCCAGCAAATAAGCACCTTATTCTTAAAAAACTGCGAGGTTCGACCTCGGCTTGCAAGGAAATGAACATGAAAGCAATTAACGTAGGCCTGTGTGGTGTCGGTACTGTTGGTGGCGGCACTGCCACCGTATTGCAACGCAATGCCAATGAAATCGCCCGCCGTGCTGGCCGCCCTATCGTGGTCAAAATGGCCGCCAACCGTGATCTGGCGCGTGCCAAAGAATTGTGTGGCGATGACGTCATCATCACCGACAACGCGATGGACGTGGTCAACCACCCCGAGATCGACATCGTGGTTGAATTGATCGGTGGTACCACCATCGCCAAAGACGTGGTGCTGGCCGCAATCGAAAACGGCAAACACGTTGTTACCGCTAATAAAAAACTGATCGCCGAATACGGCAACGAAATCTTCGCCAAAGCGCAAGCCAAAGGCGTGATGGTCGCGTTTGAAGCCGCCGTTGCGGGCGGTATTCCGGTGATCAAGGCGCTGCGCGAAGGCCTGACCGCCAACCAGATCGAATGGGTGGCCGGCATTATCAACGGCACCAGCAACTTTATCCTGACCGAAATGCGTGATAAAGGCTCAGCTTTTGCCGACGTACTGGCTGAAGCCCAACGCCTTGGCTATGCCGAAGCGGATCCAACGTTTGACATCGAAGGCCACGATGCCGCGCACAAGCTCACCATCATGAGCGCGATTGCATTTGGTATTCCGGTGCAGTTCGACAAAGCCTACCTGGAAGGCATCAGCAAACTGGAAGCCGCCGACATCAAATACGCCGCGGAACTCGGCTACCGCATCAAGCTGCTGGGCATGACCCGCCGCCGCGAAAACGGCATTGAGCTGCGCGTATCCCCCACCCTGATTCCGGCTGGCCGCCTGATTGCCAATGTGGATGGCGTGATGAATGCCGTACTGGTCAAAGGCGATGCCGTGGGCGCCACCATGTATTACGGCCCGGGCGCCGGCGCCGAGCCGACCGCGTCTTCGGTGATTGCCGACCTAGTCGATATCACCCGCCTGCACACCGCCGACCCAGAGCACCGCGTACCGCATCTGGCCTTCCAGCCTAGCGCGATGGCCAATCTGCCGATTCTGCCGATCGACGAAGTGGAAACCTGCTACTACCTGCGTCTGAGCGTGAAAGACCTGCCGGGTGTGCTGGCCGATGTCACCACCATCCTCGCCGAAGGCCAGATTTCGGTAGATGCCATGCTGCAAAAACCTGCCGGTGACAGCGCCGAGATCGTGATCGTGACCCATACCGCGGTCGAGAAAAACGTCAACGCCGCCATTGCCAAGATCGAAGCACTGGCGTCGTGCAATGGCAAGATTGTGAAATTGCGTCTGGAACACTTAAACGGCTAATTTGGCTATGAGCGGCGCTTTAATGCCGCTCTTTTCCTACACAAGGTGCTTTATGCGTGTGCTTTTACGCCATCGACTGATCTCATTACTGCTGAGCTGCACACTGACTGGTTTTACTTTTGCGGATGAAAAAGCCAATACCGATGAGCTGAAACTGGATATTTTCCGCTATGCACTGGTCAGTTCATGCATGCGCGATGCCAGTGGCCTTGCCTCATTGGGCAAAAACTTAGCCCAATTTGATCTCACGCTGGATCAAAAATCTCTCTGCAATTGCGTTGGGGGCAACCTCATCCGCGACCCACAACTTAAAGCGGTTTTACTCAGTGCGGATGCAAATACGCAGTTAAGTGCGGAGACCAGCAAAAAACAGATTGGCGGTAAGACCATGCAGCTCGCTTTTGCTTGCGCTTCCGCGATTCTAAAAGAGCAACTGCAAAGCGGTGAGAAAAAGACCACCACTCAATGATACCCAACCAAGGTATCTAAACACAGATCAATCAAAATAAACATCACGGGCCTATACCCATGAAATACATCTCTACCCGCGGTGGCGTTGCCGCCCAGCAATTTAGCGATATCCTGCTTGGTGGCCTGATGGCCGATGGTGGTTTGTCGATTCCGGAAAGCTACCCGCAGTTTGCCACCGCCGAGCTCGCGCAGCTGGCCACATTGAACTACCGCGACTTGGCATTTGCCGTGATCAGCCGCTTTGTGGATGACATTCCGGCGGCCGACTTGAAAGCGCTGATCGACAAAACCTACACCGCTGCCGTGTACTGCAATGGCCGCAATGCCAGCGACGCCGACCAGATCACGCCGGTGATTAAGCTCGATGACACGCTGTACGTGCAAGAGCTGTCGAACGGCCCGACACTGGCCTTCAAAGACATGGCGATGCAATTGCTCGGCAATTTGTTCGAATACGTGCTGGCCGCCAAAGGCGAGCAAGTAAATATTCTGGGCGCCACCTCGGGCGACACCGGCTCGGCGGCGGAATACGCCATGCGCGGCAAAAAAGGCGTGAATGTCTTTATGCTGTCGCCGTTTGGCAAAATGAGCCCATTCCAGCGCGCGCAGATGTTCAGCCTGCAAGATGAAAACATCTACAACCTGTCCGTCCACGGCTTTTTCGATGCCTGCCAAGACATCGTCAAAGACGTGAACAAAGACGCGGCCTACAAAGCCAAATACAAAATCGGCGCGGTCAATTCGATCAACTGGGGCCGCATCGTGGCGCAGGTGGTGTATTACTTCAAAGGCTATTTCGCCACTATCGCCGCCACCGGCCGCGCCGTGGGCGATAGCGTCGATTTCTGTGTGCCATCGGGCAATTTCGGCAATATCTGCGCCGGCCATATCGCCCGCCAGATGGGCTTGCCGATTGGTCAGCTGATCGTGGCCACCAACGAAAACGACGTACTGGACGAATTCTTCAAAACCGGAGGCTACCACCCACGTGGGCTCGATCGCACCTACGAAACCACCAGCCCATCGATGGACATCACCAAAGCCTCGAATCTGGAGCGATTTGTGTTTGATCTGGTGGGGCGCGATGCCAGCAAGCTGGCCGCCATGTGGCAAGCAGTAGAAAGTGGTGGCGGCTTTGATCTGCCAGCCGAAGACTTTGCCCGCATGCGCGATGTGTATGGCTTTAAATCTGAAGCCAGCACCCACGCCGACCGCGTGGCGCATATCCGCGAAGTATTCGCCCAATTTGGCGTGCAGATCGACCCGCACACCGCCGATGGCTACAAAGCCGCCAAAGCGCACCGCAACCCGGCCGTGCCGATGGTCATCATGGAAACCGCCCTGCCGGCCAAGTTTGAAACCACCATGCTCGAAGCCCTGAATCAACCGCCAGCCCGCCCAGCCGGTTTGGCTGGTCTCGAAGAGCTGCCACAGCACTTTGACGCCATCGCCGCCGATACAGAGCAAGTGAAAGCTTATCTGGCCGAGCGCATCAAGCTGTAAACCTACTGGGCTTCACCCTGAACCAAACAAAAACCCCGCACTAGCGGGGTTTTTGCTGAGCGCAAGATTCAGTCTACGCGCGAGGAATGGCACTTAAGAACCCACTTCGCCAACTCGCAAACACGTATAGCGACAGAAGCCTTGATTTTCATAGATTTCACAGCAATACCAAGGCAGGTATAGATGCCAGCATATCAAGTAGCGCAACGCAAACAGCGGAAGACACACTGCGCAGAAATTTGCCTAGCACACCGCCGTCGCACCGAAACACCACGCGGTACACGCAAGCTGCTGCGACTAGGAAAAAAGATTAGACTAGGCGAAATGGGGGCGGACTGCTGTCGGCCAAGAGCTGTCATTTGACCATAATCTTTGTATTTCCCTTTTAATTTTTGAATAGTTTTGCTTCATTCTCTGACGCCCAAATATCGTCACTTGCACAAAATCTCAAAGATGGAGCCGCAAGCAAGGTTTTGTCTTGATTAAATTGGCTATAGCTAAATTCATATATACGAGCAACAAGTTGTTGTTTTTGTAAATCGGTAATCTCATAGCCAAAACGCTTCAATCGAAGCTCCCCTTGAATTTGGACGCTAACCCTTTCCCAAGCATACAATACAGGCAGGGCTAAATCAGCAGGTCTCTTGTCAAATGATGCGTCATTTCCAGGATTTCCTTTAAGGTAACGGATATCGTAGGAAATATGAGTGGTTGGGTTGGTGTAACGTGCGAATCCAACATTTTTTAGCAATGCGGCTGACCTTGCATAGTACTCGCTATCCGCCATCCATCCCACTCCCGGCTCCAGCTTCTGATAAACCCGCAGTCCACCTTCTTTTTCGCAAATCGCCTTGAAGCGGTAATAGCCGCGAATATTATCGTAAAATAACAGCACAATTAGGCCTGTCACTACGGTAAAAATAATGAGTGGTGTTTTTAATGTCTGCATTGTGGAATACCCTCACACAAACCATACTCTTTAACCTGTTTCGGACAAACAAATAAGTATCAATTTAATTAATCGGCACCAATGTTGCAGCTTTAAAAGAACGAGTCAAGTGTCGGAAATGGGTCGTTAGCCGCCCCAACAAAAAACCGCCTCACGGCGGTTTTTTGTTGAATCATCAGTTTTTCTTAATTCGCACCAGCACTTCATTCCCACAGCCCTGATATTCCACGCTGTCGAACGAGAGCATCCGCGCCATTGAAATACCGCGGCCATGCGGGTCGAAGGCGCGTTCGGGTGAAAACTCGAGGAAGGGCTGCCAATCAAAGCCGCGGCCTTCGTCTTTGATACGGATCTGTACTTCTTCGGCCGCGCTGGCAAATTGCACCACCACCACGCGATCTTTGTACGTTGGGTCTTGCAGGCGAGCTTCGACTTCATCTTGCCAGCGGCCGGTTTGCAAGAGGCGGGTTTTTTCGCCGTAGCTGATCGCCAAATTGCCGTGCTCGACGGCATTCACCAAGAGCTCGGATAAGCCCAGCGCCACCCGTTGCGGATCGGGGCAGGCACGGGAGAGCAGCAAGGTCAGCTGGCGGGCTTCGTCGAGCGAGCGAAAGTGAAATTGGCCATTCACCAGCAATTTGTACGAATCGGCGTGCTCGGCGATTTCGCGCTCTAGCTGGCTGCGCTCGGTGTGAAAGCCCACCGCGGCAGCCACAATCGCCAGCAGCATTTCGCGTTGAAACGGCTTGATCAGATAGTAATACGCGCCCGCGGCGAGGCCTTCTTGCACGTTTTCCGCCGCACCTACCGCGGTTTGCATAATCACGGGCACATGCTGGAATTCGGGGTGCTGCTTGAGTTTGGCCAGCACCTGCATGCCATCCATGCGCGGCATCATGCGGTCGAGCAAGATGGTATCAAAGCCGATGCGATCGCTTTGCAGCACTTCCCACGCTTCTTCTCCATCCATCGCGGTGGCAGTCTCGTAGCCGGCATCGTGCAGATGCTCGGAGAGAATTTCCAGATTGAATGGTTCGTCATCGACGATCAGAACACGCCCGGGTTTGGCGGTGGGATTCATTGCAACGTCCTCGTCATACATGGCTTACTCGGCAATATACGCTGCTTGATCAGCACTGGCTAATTCAGCGTACAGGGCGACAAATTCTTGCGCTAATTTGTGGCGCGGATCCAGCGCCACCAGCGGCAGGCTGCGTTCGTGCGATTCGCGCACCTTCACCGAGCTGGACAGCCGGGTTTGCAATACCGGCAAATGCTGGGCTTCCAGCTCTTGCACCAGCCGCTGCGGCAGGCTGGCGCGCGGCTGAAATTGATTGACCACAATGCCTTCGATTTGCAGATCGGCATTGTGATCCTGGCGAATTTCCTCTACCCGCGCCAACAGCCCCAGCAAGGCATCGCGCGAGAAAGTATCGCAATCAAACGGAATCAGGCAGCCGGTGGCGGCGATCAGCGCCGAGAGAGTGAAGAAATTAAGCGCCGGCGGCGTATCGATATACACCTCATCAAACTGGCCGGTGAGCTCGGCCAGCGTTTCGCGCAATTTGTAGATTTTGTAGCGGGATTCGAGTTTGCTTTGCTGCTCGGCAATTGCCGGATGCGAGGGCATTACAAATAGATTGTCGAGCCCCGTGGCGTGGATAAACTCGGCCGGGCCTTTGGCATAGAGCGAAAAATTCAGCACTTGCTCGAAAAAGCCGGCGAGATTGGGCTCGAGCTGCTCGCCCGATACCCCCATCAGGTAATGGGTGGAATTGCCCTGTGGATCAAGATCAACGACCAATACCCGCTTGCCGGCCGCCGCAGCCACCGCCGCCAGATTGACCGTAATGGTGGATTTGCCCACCCCGCCCTTCTGATTGAACACCACCCGTCGCAACATCGTCTGCCACCCCGTTTCGCCGCATCCATCATGCTGCGCCCACTATACCACTGCCCTGCTGCGCCGCCGATGTACGCGTCAGTCTCGTGTCATCAAGGCAACGCCATACCCGTAGTGTATGCAGGGTCTTGAAGCCGATTAACTTAGCCCCATTTAGACAAAGATCGCCGCCAACGCGGCTCTATTACTTGTCTGTAACCCCACAGGGATAGAAGAACCATGAGTAAAGAAACCCTAGGCTTTCAGGCCGAAGTTAAACAATTGCTGCAATTGATGATTCACTCTTTGTATTCCAACAAAGAGATTTTCCTGCGCGAGCTGGTATCCAACGCCTCTGACGCATGCGACAAGCTGCGCTTTGAAGCCATCAATAACGACAGCCTGTACGGCAGCGACCCTGAGCTGAAAATCCGCGTGAGCTTTGATAAAGACGCCAAAACCGTCACCATCAGCGACAACGGTATCGGGATGAGCCGCGAAGAGGTCATCAAAAACATCGGTACCATCGCGCGCTCGGGCACCAAAGAATTTTTCAGCCAACTCTCAGGCGACGCACAAAAAGACGCGCATCTGATTGGCCAATTTGGCGTGGGCTTTTATTCGGCCTTTATCGTGGCCGACAAAGTCAGCCTAACCACCCGCCGCGCCGGCGAAACCGCCGCTACGCGCTGGGAATCGGCTGGTGATGGCGAATTCACGCTCGAAGACGTAGCAAAAGAGAGCCGCGGTACCGAGATTGTGCTGCACCTGAAAGACGGCGAAGAGGAATTTCTCAGCGATTGGCGCCTGCGCAGCATTATCCGTAAATACTCAGATCACATTACCCTGCCGATCGTGATGGCTGCCCAAGCCGGCTACAACGAAGACGGCTCGATCAAGCCTGCGGAAGGTGACGAAACCGTTAACCAGGCCAATGCTTTGTGGACGCGCAGCAAGTCTGAGATTACCGACGAGCAATACACCGAATTCTACAAACACGTTGCCCACGACTTTGAAGCGCCACTGGCCTGGAGCCACGCGAAAGTCGAAGGTCGGCAGGAATACACCGAGCTATTGTATGTGCCGCAACGCGCGCCGTTTGATTTATATGATCGCGAGCGTCGTCACGGCGTGAAGCTGTATGTGCGCCGTGTGTTTATCATGGAAGACAGCGAAAAATTGCTGCCGCAATACCTGCGCTTTATCCGCGGCGTGATCGACTCATCTGACCTGCCACTGAACGTATCGCGCGAAATCTTGCAGCACAGCAAAGACATCGAGCAAATCAAATCCGGTTGCGTGAAAAAAGTACTTGGTATGCTCGAAGGCCTGGCTAATTCGGAAGATGCGGCAGAGCAAGAGAAATATGCGAAATTCTGGAGCGAATTTGGCCGCGTACTGAAAGAAGGCGTCGGTGAAGACTTTGCGAATAAAGAGCGCATTGCCGGCCTGTGCCGTTTTGCCTCAACGCATACCGATTCGGCCGAACAAACCGTCTCGCTGAAAGACTACATCGCGCGGATGAAAGATGGCCAGGAGCTGATCTACTTCATCACCGCCGATTCATTTGCCGCCGCAAAAAACAGCCCGCACCTCGAAGTCTTCCGCAAGAAAGGCATCGAAGTCTTGTTGCTGAGCGACCGCGTGGACGAATGGGCGTTTAGCGGCCTGACCGAATTTGAAGGCAAAAAACTGCAATCGGTGGCTAAAGGTGAGCTAGACCTCGAAAAATTCACCGACGAAGAAGAGAAAAAACAGCAAGAAGCGGCCGCGACCGAGCTCAAAGACGTACTGGAGCAAATGAAAGGCGTGCTCGGCGAATCGGTGAAAGACATTCGCGTAACCCACCGCCTGACCGATAGCCCGGCGTGCTTGGTGGTGGAAAACACCGATATGAGCGCGAATTTGGAGCGCCTGTTGAAATCGGCCGGCCAAGATGTTCAAGGCAGCAAACCGATTCTGGAAGTGAACCCAAGCCACCCACTGGTGAACAAGCTGAAAGCCCAAAGCAGCAGCGGCCAATTTGGCGACTGGACGCAATTGCTGTTTGATCAGGCGCTGCTGGCCGAAGGTGGCCAGCTGCCCGACCCAGCTGCGTTCGTAAAACGTCTGAATGGCCTGATGCTGGCGCTGCAAGACTAATACCACCTCGGGTATAGCCCTATAAGGCAAGCTAGATAAATTCTGCTAGCATATACCCCACCAACCGGCCCTGCGGGGCCGGTTTTCTTTTATGCACCAAGGCCCGCACCAATACGCGGCAAAGCCGCGAGTATGTAAGCCAGAATGGTGTGAATAGTCTAACCTGAGTGCACAGCCTCACAATCAAGGAATTCAACATGTTGCGCCGTTGCCTGTTACTGTGTGCCCTGACCTTGGGGCTTGCCCTGCCCAGCTGGGCCTTGGATGCGCCCAGTGGCAAAGTACTTGTGACCTTCAGCGGGAAAATCAGCCATAAAAACCAAGGTGAGCTCGCCGCTCTGGATGCGCAGCTCTTGGATAAACTGCCTTGGGTCGAAATCCGCACCAGTACACCATGGTATCCGGGCGTGAGCGTATTCCGTGGCCCGCGCCTGCAAGATGTACTGCAGCTAGTAGGGGCGCAGGGGCAAACGTTGGAAATCAAAGCGCTGAACGACTACATCACCACCGTGCCGCTGGCCGATGCCGCCGAATGGCAGCCGATTCTGGCGCGCATGCACAATGGCAAACCGCTACAGGCGCGCGATAAAGGCCCCTTGTTTCTGGTTTACCCCTATGACAGCAATAAAAAGCTGCAAAGCGAGCTGTATTACTCACGCTCGGCCTGGCAAATCAACAAAATCGCTGTGAAATAATCGATGCAACTCAACTACGGCCGCTGGCAAAAAATGGAAATGCGCCTGTTGATCGGCGCTGCCATTTTTTTGTTTTGCAGCTTTGTGGCGCTCTTGGTGCTGCAGCAGCGCCAAATGGGCACGCTGCGCCAGTTCGCGCCGATGGGCTTTGACAACCCGGTCTGGCCCTATACCCAGCTCAGCCTCGAATACCACCGGCTGATCGGGCAAATCGACCGCACCTTGCTCAACCAGGGTCGGCCCGAAGAGCTGGAAGAACTGCAAACCCGCTACGATATTTTTGTCAGCCGGGTCGAGATTTTGCTAAATGGTAAATCCAGCCTGCCACTGAGCCAATCCCCCGACAATCAGCCCACCATGCAGGGGCTACAACGGCTGATCACCTTTGCCGATCAGCGCCTGAATGCCGAGCTGCATTTTAAATACGACCCACTGTGGCTCACCCAGCTGCGCCGCGAGCTAATCCAGCTGGATGAAGGCGTGGCTCGCTTTGTGCAGCAAGCCAATCATAATGCGGCGGTGGAAGCGGAAATGCGCTCGATCACGGTGCAAAAACAGCTCAAAGTCTCCACCGCCATTGCCGTATTTCAGTTTGTTTTGCTAGTGGTGGTGATGCTGCTGATTTACCGCCAGCACGCCAGCGCCACCCGCCGCCGGCTGGAATTGGAAATCCTGAATCGCACTCTGGAAGAAGCCAGCCAGCTGGCTCAGCAAACCAGCCGCGCCAAGAGCCAGTTTGTGGCCAATATGAGCCATGAAATCCGCACGCCGATGAATGGCGTATTGGGTATGCTGGAGCTCTTGGGCGACACGCCGCTCAATCAAGAGCAGCGTGAGATTATCGACACCGCCGGCCATTCGGCGCGGCATTTGCTGGCCTTGCTCAATGATATTTTGGATGTGGCCAAGCTGGAATCAGGCAAGCTCTCACTCAGCCAGCAAACTTACTCGCTGCCGCAGCTAATCCGCGAAGTGCATCAGCTGTTTACTGTGCAGGCCCAGGCCAAACAGCTGAGTTTAAGCTTGGATCTGGCCGATGATTTGCCGGCCTGGCAGCTCGGTGATGAAATCCGCCTGCGGCAAGTGCTGTTTAATCTGCTAGGTAATGCGGTGAAATTTACCGAGCAAGGCAGCGTGCATCTGCATGTCTGGAGCGACCCGCAGCGCCTACATATCAGTATTAGCGACAGCGGCATCGGCATGTCAGAGCAAACGCTCAGCCAGTTATTCCAGCGCTTTAGCCAGGCCGATGCCACCACCACCCGCAAATATGGTGGCACCGGGCTAGGGCTGGAAATCTCGCGCAATTTGGTGCTGCTGATGGGGGGCAATATCAGCGTGCAGAGCGAGCCGCAGCGCGGCTCCACCTTCCATATTCAGCTACCTCGCCAAGACTGCCCACCGCCGCAACTACGGCCGATCCTGCAGGACAATAGCGGTATTCGCCCACTGCATGTGCTGGCCGTGGACGACAACCCGGTTAATTTGAAGGTCATCGGCAGCATTTTGGAAAAAATGGGCCAGCAAGTGGCCTACGCCACCAATGGCCAGGAAGCTTTAGAGATGGTGCAGCAGCTACGCTACGACCTGGTGCTGATGGATGGGCAAATGCCGATCATGGGCGGCGCCGAGGCCACGCGACAAATTCGCGCCCTGGGCGGCGAATGGCTCAGCTTGCCGATTGTGGCGCTCACCGCCGATGTGCTGAGCGACTCGCGCGAACAATACCTCGCCGCCGGGATGGATGATTTCCTCGCCAAGCCAGTGGATATTACCGAGCTGCGCCGCGTGCTACGCAATATCAGTCAGCAGATACCCGGCTAAACAATTCGGCACGCAAATGCGCCAAGGCCCGCGCCTCAATCACCTGCAGCCGACGCGCTAATGGCTGATCGGCCGGATCAAACAAACTGGCCGCGCCCAAATCTCCCAGATAGCTGTGCTCGCCATACCAGAGCAGATTATGCGCATATACATCGCCATGTATTAGCCCAGCAGCGTTCATGGCATTGACCGCGCTGGCAATACCCCCATATATGGCCTCTGCTTGCGCTCGTGTGAAGCGCAGATCTGCAGGATACACATCGCGGGTACAGCTCTCTAAACTCGGCGGGCCAGCCATTACGCTAAATTCGGCCCCAATGCGGTCAAACAAAAGGGCTGCCTGCCCTGCGGGCGCATCCTGCACCCGCGCCAGTAGCCGTATCAAGTTCGGGTGAGGCGGAGCGGCCAGATTGGCAGCCAGCTCAGATTCGGTCCAGCCATCACTCCCCAGCCCGGCTTTAAAGCATTTCACTGCCGTGGCTTGCCCCTGCCAGCTGGCAGCAAAAATCTGCCCCGAAGTACCCTCGCCCAGCCGCTCGCCAAGCTGCAGCGCGGGCCATACCACTTCCGGCACAGAGCGCTGCAAGGCCGCAGCTTCAAGCTCGGCACTGAAGGGGTTACCCGCAAACGCCAGCCAGGCCAGCGCGGGGAAGTCCCACAGGCAGGCGGGCAAGGAGTGAAAATCATTCGCGGCGATGCGCAGTAATTCAAGCTGCTGGCACTGGGCGAGGCTTGCCGGCAAGTGCTGCAAGTGGTTGCCCGCCAGCATCAACTTTTGCAACCGCGTGCACTGCCCCAGCGCGGCGGGCAGCTCGCCAATCTGATTATCGGTGAGGATCAGCCAGCGCAAACGCGCTGGCAAAGCCGCAGCCGGCACCACACGAATCTGGTTACTTTTAAACCCCACCATCTCCAGCGCTGGGCATTGCCCTAATACCGCCGGTAGCTCGGTAAAGCGATTATTCGAGCAAAAAATCACTTTAAGCTGCCGCAAGCGCGGTAAATCGGCGGGCAGGCTACTGAGCTGATTGCCGCTGAGATTCAAGATTTCAAGGCTATCTGCCAGCGTAAAAATCTCGCGGGGAAACTCGGTAAGATCGGCGGCGAGATCCAGCCGGCGCAGTCCATGCAGCGCGCCGCTGCGCAGTTGTTCGAGGGTATGCATCGCAACAGTAATCAGATTCTGATGGCCAGCATGATACCCCATCTAAATAAAAACCCGGCGAGGGCCGGGTTGAATAGATCGTGCGCAGATGAATTCACTAAAAGAGCTCGATATCGCCCGCCAGCGGCTTACTTTCCGCCAGCTGCACATTCCCGGCCAGCGTAATCGCTTCGGCAATCGGCATGCCCTGCAAAATGGCATCGAACAGCTGTTTTTCTTGTTCCATCGTGTATTGCGAGCGAATGCGCTGCTGCAAGCGATGCCACTCATGCGGCAAAAACATGGCTTGCCGGTCGGAGACCAGCTCAGCCAGCGCACTGATGGTGCCGCACACATGATCCATACGCTGCGAGAGCCGATCAAAAAACTGAAATGCCATCACCGAACGCACATTTTGTTGCTGGATTTCTTCCACTTTGCTCTCGATCGCTAATTCCGCCGGTAGCTGCTGGCCGACTTCGAGCAAAGCGTCGCGCAAGCTTTCAATGTGGGTGGCAGTAGTCTGAAAGGACTCGGACAAGGTATTGAGCGAAGCGCCACTATCCTGCATCGCATGCCGCACCTGCGCCACCACAATGCCGAGCATCAGGATCGTTTCCTGCACTTGGCTCCAGTTCAGATCAGGGTTATGCACTGCGGTGCCGTTGTGAGGGGATTCCAGCATGATGCGCCAAGCCTTGTGGTCGTGATAACACCACTATAGGAATGCTTAGCAGTGATCGCCATCCAAAGCTTTATGAATTGAGCATATTCGCGTCAGACTGATGTCGGCGTGCAGTACCTGCCAGCTTTGCGCCTGATCACTGGCCAGCGCCAGCCAGCCGCGCTCCGCCACCTGCCAGATGTCCACCTGCCAGTAGCCAGGCTCGGTGGTCAATAGTTGCCAGCCTTGCGCCGTCTGCAGCAATTCAAAACGCGCCAAGCCGCCAACGATGCCGGTACCCAAAGCTTTAAGCAGCGCCTCTTTGGCCACCCAGCGCAGGTAAAAATGGGCGGACAGCTCCACGGCGGGCGTGGCTGCGAGTTGCGCCGCTTCGCGGGGGCTGAAATAGCGCTGCGCTAGCGCCATCATCCGTGTACTGCGGCGCGGATATTCCAGATCAATCCCCACCCTCCCCTGCCCCAAGGCAGCAGCCGCTGCGTGCGGGCAATGGGTCCACGACAAGCCCTCCAGCGCCGGCCATGCTGGCGCGTAAGGGCGGCCGGCCGCTGTCTGCGCCAGTTGTGTTGAGACCCCGGCCGCGGCCAGTAAATGCTGTGCCTGCTGCCTCGCCTGCAGGGCCTGCTGCAAACGAGCGGGCTCACAGATACTCTGCAGCCGTTCGGTTTGCAGAGCATCAAGCTGAGCCAGCACGGCGGCTTGCTGCTGCGCCGTCAGCGGCTGCGCCAGATCGGTAAGGCTAAATTGGCTAAGCGTTGGCATCATCAATAGTGGGCAGCCAAGAAAAAAGCGGCCGCTTGGCCGCTTTGTCTTCTGGTAAGCCGTGCAGCTTAAACCGAGAAAGAAGAACCACAGCCGCAAGTCGATTGAGCGTTCGGGTTCTTGATGGTGAACTGCGAGCCTTCCAGGCTTTCTACGTAATCGATCTCAGCGCCGACCAGATACTGGTAGCTCATCGGATCAACCAGCAGCGTCACGCCATTTTTGGTTACCGGCGTATCATCATCATTCACGATTTCATCAAAGGTAAAGCCGTATTGGAAACCCGAGCAGCCACCGCCGGTCACAAACACGCGCAGTTTCAGATCTGGGTTGCCTTCTTCGGCGATCAGTTCGCTGACTTTGGCAGCGGCATTGTCGGTGAAGACAAACGGCATGGGCATATCGGTTTCGGTGGTCATTACAGCTCCGAAAATAGTTGACTAAAACAATAGGGTTTATTATCCGCTGCTCGTGCGCTGCGGTCAATGCTGCCGGGGCCGCTGGTCAGGATTTGCTGGGCTCAACCCGAGGCACATCCTCTGGCGACACTTCTTCGCGCTTGCCGTTATGCACATGCACCAGATGCCCCTCGATGACCGCGCCGGGATGCATTTCCAGCGTTTTATACGCCAGATCACCAACAATGCGCGATTTCGATTGCAGCTCGACATACTGGCTCACTTCAATCGGGCCGCGAATCTCGCCATTCAAAATCAGATGGCTGCATTGCACCTTGCCTTCAATACGTGCTTTTTCACTCACCACCAGCGTGCCTTGCTTGGCATCAGCCATGCTGACATTGCCCACAATCACGCCATCCACCCGCAAGCCGCCGGCAAATTGCACATCGCCAGTCAGGCTGGTGCCCTGGCCAATCAGGCTATCAATCTTGGTACTGCCTTTTTTCTTGCTAAACACGGCTTCTCCTCAGATTTTCTTCTGGCAACTGGCTTGCACCTGATTGCCCTGTTCACCAAAAAATTGGACGTCCAGCAGTAGATTGCTGGCGCCCTCAGGCGGCTCTAGCTCGCCTTCCAGTTTGGCGTAATGCCTGGCTTGCACCTTGATCGGGCTGCTTTGCCCTTGGCTGATGCGGCCTTTTTTGCCTTCGTGCTGGTATTGCAGACTTACCTGCAAACGCCCAAGCAATTCATCGGTGCGATTCATGCCCTGCACCAGCAACAGCCGGTAGCGGTATTTGCCCGCTTCCAAAGGCTGCAATTCGCAGGCCACGAAACTCGCCAGCCGCGAGCGATCATTGCTTTGCAATAACGACTCGAAAAACGACAGCGTTTCTCGCGTGGCAGAGAGTTCTTGTTGTTGCTGCTTTTGCGCAGCCAGCAAGGCGTCACGCTCGGCCAGCACAATGGTAAGCTGCTGGGCTTGCAGGGCTTTTTCGTTCAGCAACGAGGCAATCTGCTGTTGCGCTTGCTGGCCACGCGCCTGCTGGCTACTGCTTTGCGCGGCCATTTGCTGCTGTAATTGCTGCTGGCCATAGAGGTATCCGCCCACACATAAGGCAGTACCTAGGCTAGCGAGCAATACCCCACGCACACAGCGCATGCGCCAACTGGCTTGCGGGCGCAAAGACAGTGGCGCAGCGGTCAGCCGCGCCCGTTGCAAGCGATATAAACGCTTTAATGGCATGCGGATGGATTAAGGCAGCAATGGCACGATATCTAGGCCGGCCGCTTCCGGCTGGCCAAACATCAGATTCATCACCTGTACCGCCTGGCCGGAAGCACCTTTAACCAGATTGTCTTCCACCACCAAAATCACCAATAAATCGCCATTGCCGGGGCGATGCACGGCGATGCGGGCGGTATTGCTGCCGCGTACCGAACGGGTTTCGGGGCAAGAACCAGCCGGCATCACATCGACAAAGGGCTCGCCAGCAAAACGCGCTTCAAATAATGTCTGGATATCGGCGGCTTTGCCAGCTTCGGTCAAGCGCGCATAGATCGTAGAGTGAATGCCGCGAATCATTGGCGTGAGGTGCGGCACAAAAGTCAGCTCAACCGGCGCGCCGTGAATGGCCGACAAACCTTGCATGATTTCCGGTGAATGGCGATGGCCTTTCACACCATAGGCTTTGAAATTATCGCCGGCTTCGGCAAAGAGTGTACCGACTTCGGCCTTGCGGCCGGCACCGGACACACCCGATTTACAATCGGCGATGATACCGCTGGTTTCGATCAATTGGGCGCCATTTTCAAGCAATGGCAACAAACCGAGCTGCACTGACGTTGGGTAGCAACCGGCCATCCCGATCAGCCGCGCCGCTTTGATCGCCTCGCGATTGACTTCGGGCAAACCATACACGGCTTCGGCGAGCAAATCGGTGCAGCTATGCTCCATCGCATACCATTTGGCAAACTCAACCGGATCTTTCAGGCGGAAATCGGCCGCCAAGTCGATGACTTTCACGCCAGCGTCGAGGAGTTCACGCGCCTGCGCCATCGCCACGCCATGCGGGGTAGCGAAAAACACCACGTCACATTGGGTTAGCTGCGCATCTTCAGGAGTAGAGAAAGCAATATCCACGCGCCCGCGCAGGCTTGGATACATCTCAGCCACTTTCATGCCGGCTTCTTTGCGCGAGGTTACGGCCACTAATTCGACCTGTGGATGGCGAGACAGCAGACGCAGTAATTCAACGCCGGTATAGCCTGTGCCGCCAACAATCCCTACTTTGATCATGTTCACTTCCCCCTGAGAATATCAGCGCGATATTAAAGCAAAACCGCCATTCCAGCACAGTGTTTTGGCCATAGCGGCGCAGATTGTGCCCATCAGCCAGCCCAATTTGGACGTAAAAAAAGCCACCCCAGAGGATGGCTTTCTTGGCAGCTCGAAAAACGAATTAACGTTTTGAGAACTGTTTGCGACGACGTGCACCGCGCAGACCCACTTTTTTACGCTCAACTTCACGAGCGTCACGAGTCACGAGGCCAGCTGATTTCAGCGTTGGCTTCAGAGCAGCGTCAAAGTCGATCAGAGCGCGAGTGATACCGTGACGAACGGCACCAGCTTGACCAGATTCACCGCCGCCTACTACGTTGACCATGATGTCGAACGATTCGAGGTTGTTAGTGAGTTCCAGTGGCTGACGAACGATCATACGGCCAGTTTCACGGGCGAAGTATTGATCCAGACCTTTACCGTTTACTACGATATTGCCAGTACCTTTAACCAGAAATACGCGAGCTACTGAGCTCTTGCGACGGCCGGTACCGTAATTGTATTTACCTACCATGATGCAATTCCTTTAAGTTCGCAGTAGCTTACAGAGCAAGGGTCTTAGGCTCTTGGGCTGCGTGCGGATGCTCGCTGCCAGCATAAACCTTCATCTTCTTGATCATTGCATAGCCCAGCGGGCCTTTCGGCAGCATACCTTTAACAGCAAACTCCAGCGCACGGCCTGGGAATTTGTTTTGCATTTCGGTGAAGGTACGCTCATAGATACCGCCTGGGTGACCAGTGTGGCGGTAGTATTTCTTAGAGGTAAGTTTATCGCCAGTAACGCGGATCTTGTCTGCGTTAACCACAACGATGTAATCGCCTGTATCGACGTGCGGAGTGTATTCAGCTTTATGTTTGCCACGCAGGCGTTTGGCGATCTCGGCGGCGAGACGGCCCAGCACTAAGTCTGTGGCGTCCACAACGAACCACTCGCGCTTAACCTCGTGCGGCTTGGCAGAAAAGGTTTTCATGACTGCTAGTCCACGTTTTTGATTTCAATGAAAGTCGGCGATTGTAGCGAACGTCGCCACCCGCTGTCAAAACTATTTTGCAGGCCGGCGCATAATTAATACGGAGGTCATACAAAAAAAAAACGCAACCCGGTTACCCCAGATTGCGCGAAGTCCACCAAAAATGGAGGATGGAGGAGACGACACCAAGCAGGCCTGATGTCACGGTCGATTATGTCTGACATTTCCACGTAAGGCAAGCAAATTTGGTGCAACGCGATAGACGGCTGCACCAAAAGTTGGCAAGCCGCAGCCCACAAGCCAAAGCGGGCATTTGCCGGTAGAATAATCCCCCTCTGCCGCCAATTCGACATGAAAGGAATGCACCGTGAAAGTACGCGTGAAATGGGTTGAAGAAGTCAGCTTTCTTGCACAATCGGAATCCGGCCATGCGGTTCTGATGGATGGCCCGCCCGAAGGCGGCGGCCGCAATCTGGGCCCACGCCCGATGGAAATGCTGCTGATGGGGATGACTGGCTGCTCGACCTACGATGTGATCCACATCCTGAAAAAAGGCCGGGCCGACGTGCGCGACTGCGTGGTGGAAGTGGATGCCGATCGCGCCAGCACCGATCCCAAAGTATTTACCAAAATTCATCTGCACTTTATCGTGACCGGCAAAGGGCTCAAACCCGAACAAGTAGAGCGAGCGATCAAGCTCTCGGCCGAAAAATACTGCTCGGCCTCGATTATGCTGGGCCAAGTGGTGCCGATTACCCATGATTTTGAAGTGCGGGAAGCCGACTAAAGCGCCAGCACCAGCGAGCGCTTCGGCGCACTGAACAGCACAAAGGCCGCAAACGCGGCCTTTGTTATTTCTATTCGAGCTCTTTTTATATTTATGAGTGCGATAACTGCGCGTATGGCTATCCGAGCCTGTTGCCACCGGGCTACTCAGCTCTGCAAGTCCGCATCAAAATACCCTCGCGGGTATAGCGCCAGCATCTTTATTCATATGAGCTCGCAGCGCCATACCCCTAGTAGTTAATGCTGATCGCCACTAGGCTGGTAAATCCAAGCATAAGGCAGTCCGATCACCAGCGCGCCGCCCACAATATTACCCAACGTGGCGGGCAAGAGGTTGTGCAGCAGAAAATCGCCAAAGCTCGCATCCAGCCCCATCAGCATTGCCGCCGGTATAAAGAACATATTGGCAATACTGTGCTCCATGCCCAGTGCGACAAAAGCCATCACCGGCAGCCAGATGGCCATCATCCGCCCCAGCGTATCTTTGGCCGAATAAGCCTGCCAAGCCGCCACACAGACCAGAATATTGGCCAGCATGCCTTTAAAAAAAGTGGTGATAAATGGGTTTTCCAGCTTGTGATGCGCGACATTCAGCAAGAAATTGGTGGCCGGCTCGCCCGGCTTGAAAATACCGGTCATATAGGCAAAGGCCCAAGCGGTGAGCAAGGCGCCGACAAAATTACCCAGATACGACACACTCCACACGCGAGCCACGGTGGCCAGATCAATGCGCGCGCGCTGCAGGGGCACCATCTGGGTGGCGCAATTGGAAGTAAATAGATCTACGCCGGTGAGCACGACGGCGATGAAGCCCATCGGAAACACGGCCCCGAACACAAATTTTTGCAAGCCAGGGTTGCTGGCCGCCAGCCCGGGCGAGCCCCCCGCCACCACCAGCGCCAAAAGGCCCCCCAGCGAGATAAACATCCCACCGATAATCGCCATTACCCACAGACGCGCTTGCGGCAGCGCCACTTTATCGAGCGCACTGTGCTCGACGTAATCCACAATCCCGCTTGGGGCCAGCATATTCGACATCGCGTTCACCTACCAGAAAAAACCATAGCTCGTTTATATCGCGTTCTACTGGCCCGCGGCTGCCAAAAATTCACCTGGCATGCCGCTTTTTGGCCGCTTTCTGATCTAGCGCAAATCCGCCGAAGGCACCGGCGGCCGCCTTTAAATGCGGTACGACAGGGTGGTCATTACTTTCGAGGTAGCGGTCATCAAGGTGGCCACCGGCAGTGGCAGCTCGGCAGCGCCCAGCGCGACAGCCTGCTCGGCATGGCTGGTTTCATCAATCGCCATCTGCGTCACAATCGCGCGGCTTTTAGCGTCTTGCTCGGGCAGCTGGGCCAAATGGCTGCGCAAATGCGCAGTGACTTGCCGCTCGGTTTCGGCCAGAAAGCCTAAATTCCACTTATCGCCAATCACCCCGGCGGTGACGCCCATGGCAAACGAGCCGGCATACCACAAGGGATTGAGCAGGCTACGGTGACTGCCCAACTCATCCAGCCGCTGGCGAGTCCAGGCCAGATGCTCAACTTCTTCATGCGCCGCTTCCCGCAGAGCTTCACGCGCCGTATCACTGCGGGCGGTAAGCGCCTGGCCCTGATACAAGGCCTGCGCGCAAACTTCACCACAATGATTTACCCGCATCAAGCCGGCGGCATGGCGCTTTTCCTCGGCGCTCAGCTCGGCCTCGGGCAAGCCCTGATCGGGGTGCGGGCGCACACTGCTGGCAGGGGCCGCTAAAGTGCGCAAAACGGTATCGAATTCACCAATCAATTGGTCAACGGTAGGCAATTTCAACATCACACATGCTCCTTGTTCCCGACAATTCTACACCGCCCTCGTGGTATGATTGTTTGATTATTTCCCGCCCATTCACCCAGTTTTGCAGGATTTCTGATGAAACGTTTTGTGCTTGCCGCTACGCTGGCCTTCTGCAGCCTGACCGCTGCTGCCGCCAACCCTCAAGTTGAACTCAATACCAGCAAGGGCAAAATTGTGCTGGAACTGTACCCGGAAGCCGCGCCGAAATCGGTGGCGAATTTTCTGCAATATGTAAAAAGCAAACACTACGACGGCACGATTTTTCACCGCGTGATTAATGGCTTTGTGGTGCAAGGCGGCGGCTATACCGCCGAAATGGAACAAAAACCCACCAAGCAGCCAGTCGAAAACGAAGCCAAACAGGCGCTGGAAAAAGGCCTGAAAAATGATCGCGGCACCTTGGCCATGGCCCGCACCGCCAACCCGCATTCGGCCACCAGCCAGTTTTATATCAATCTGAACGATAACGATAATCTGAACTATCCTTCTTTTGACAAATGGGGCTACACCGTATTTGGCAAAGTGGTGAGCGGCATGGATGTCGTAGATCAGATTGCCAAAGCGCCGACCAAACCGGGCGATCAGCCGGTGGAAAACATCGTGGTGAGCAGCGCCCGCGAATTACCAGCCAAAGCCGAAAAAGCCGCCAGCAAGGCGAGCAAAGCCAAATAAAACCAAAGCAACATCCAGCCGCATTGCGGTTCGACATCGACCAAGGAGTAATCTGATGAGCAAAGTAAAACTGACGACCAGCAAAGGTGACATCGTACTGGAGCTGAACGCAGAAAAAGCGCCAATCACCGTCGAAAACTTTCTGCATTACGTGACTGACGGCCATTACGATGGCACCATTTTTCACCGCGTGATCGAAGGTTTCATGATTCAAGGCGGCGGTTTTGAGCCAGGCATGAAAGAGAAAAAAGACAAACGCGCCAGCATTCAAAACGAAGCCGACAACGGCCTTAAAAACGAGATCTACACCATCGCCATGGCGCGCACTCCAGATCCGCATTCAGCCACTGCGCAATTCTTTATCAATGCTGCTGACAACGATTTTCTGAATTTCCGCAGCAAAACCGCCCAAGGCTGGGGCTATGCCGTGTTTGGCGTGGTGACCGAAGGCCAAGACATCGTGGATGCGATCGAAAAAGTGAAAACCGGCAGCAATGGCTTCCACCAAGATGTACCTAAAGAAGACGTGGTGATCCTGAAAGCCGAAGTGCTGGCTTAAGCTTACCAAGCCTGTTCCAAGCGCGGTTCGCCGCGCTTTTTCATTGCCCACCGCCATGACCCACCCCACGCTGTTTATCTCCGATCTGCACCTCAGCCCCGCCGACCCGGCCACCGTTGCGGCCTGGCAAACCTTTTTGCGTACCACCGCCACGCAGGCTGCAGCGCTGTATATCCTGGGCGATCTGTTTGAATACTGGCTGGGCGACGATCAGCTCAGCGATCCATTTGATGCGGCAATTGCCGCAGATTTGCGGGCTTTGGTTGCAAACGGCGTGGCGGTGTATTTCATGCCCGGCAATCGCGATTTTCTGCCCGGCCCGCGCTTTACCGCAGCCAGTGGCGCACAGATATTGCCCGACCCAACCCTGATTGAGCTGGATGGCGAGCGCATTTTGCTTGCGCACGGCGATGCCTATTGCACCGATGATGTCGCCTACCAACGCTATCGCCGTCTGGCGCGCAACCGGCTGGTGCAATGGCTGTGGCTACATACGCCGCGGCGCTGGCGTGATCAGCAGGCGGCGAAGCTGCGTGCCCGCTCACAGCAGATGAATCGGGTGAAAAGCGCCGACATCATGGATGTCAACCCGGCCGCGATTACAGCCGCCCTACAGGCATACACCACCCGGGTAATGATCCACGGCCACACCCACAAGCCGGCCCGACACACATACCCCGCAGGAACTCGCTGGGTCTTGCCCGACTGGCATGCCGGCGCAGGCGGCTATTTACGCTGGGAAGCGGGTCGCGCCAGCCTGCATACCCTCACTGGCGCGCCGTGGCCGCTGGCGGATTAATCCCTCTGCACTCAGCACGCACGCCTTAAGCCCAACCTACGCTGGCGCTGTGGCAGTTGCGCGCCGCGGCTACGGCGAAGCTGTCGGCTAGCGCAAGGCTATCGTATGATGCGTTTTTACTTTACCTCCGCCCTGCCATGCTGCGTCGCGCCCTGTTTCTGCGTTTGACTTATCTCGCCCTCGGTATTTGCCTGCCTTTGCTGGGCGGGCTGGGCTGGTGGCTATATCAGCTGCCGGATTTGCAGCCTTGGCATACGTATGTGCCAGAACACGAATACAAACAAGACTCGGCCATTGATACCCTGGCCGAGTATCAGCAACAAGAACAGCAACTGCTAGCCGAAATCCGCCAGCATGCCGAGCTAGCACCGCAGCCGGGCGCCATTAGCCGCTATGTGCGCGGCAGTATCAGTAATCCGCTGGATTATCAGCACAACTGGAATCGCACCTTTATCTTGCCCGGCCGCCCCGGCGGGCCGGCGGCCTTGCTGGTGCATGGTTTGTCCGATTCACCGTTTAGCCTGCGCGCGCTGGGGCTGAGTTTGCAGGCGCGCGGGTATACCGTGGTGGGGCTGCGTCTGCCTGGGCATGGCACCGTACCCGGGGCGCTGACTCGCTTGCGCTGGCAAGATGCCGCCGCAGCAGTGCGCCTGGCCATGCGCGATCTGGCGCGGCGGCATAGCCGGATTGATTACATCGGCTATTCCACTGGCGCCACGCTGGGCTGTGAATATCAACTGGCCCGGCTCGGTGGCGAAGCGCTACCCCCGATCGCCAGCCTGACCTTAATCTCCCCGGCACTTGCGGTCACGCAAAGCGCGGGCTACGCCAAATATGCCCGCCTGCTGGCTCCACTGAGTGGCATTGGCGCCGCCGCCTGGAGCGAGCTGGCGCCCGAATACGACCCCTACAAGTACAACTCGTTTCCTTTTAACGCCGCCGTGCAGATTGATGAGCTAACCCGCCGGGTGCAAAGCGGGCTGGCGGGGCAAGATTTACAAGGCTGGCCGCCCACACAGGCCTATCTAACGAGCGTAGATGACACCGTGCTGGCTGCGCCCGTGGCTAGTATTTTGTTTGAACGGCTGCCCGCCGGGCCGCATCAGCTGTGGGTGTATGATCTCAACCGTTATCAGCCGTTTCAGCCCTTGCTGAATCTGCCCCGCGCGCAATGGGCGCTCAATTGGTTTGACCACCCCAGTGCCAAACCCTATCAGCGCGTGTTAATCAGCAATCGCAGCGTCCCCACCGCGCAGCAGCTGTGGCGGGAAAGCCGGCAGGGCACGGGGCCGGTAAGCCGCACGCCTTTGAATGTTAGCTGGCCCGCGCAGCTGTATGCCCTCTCGCATGTGGCGCTGCCTTTTGCGCCGAATGATCCGGTGGTCGGGATACCCGATGCGGCACAGCTGCAAAGCGGGCAATATCTGGTGCAGCTGTTACAGGGTGAGCGCGGCGTACTCAAAGTGCATGGCAATCAGCTCTTGCGGCTGCGGCATAATCCGTTTTACGCCGTGCAGGAAGCCGCCGTGCTCGATTTTCTGGCCCGCCATTAATTCGCACTGGCGACTTCGACCTTCAGCCAGATCACGTAGCTAGCCTGGGTTTCCTGCTGATCAACGCCATTAATCCGCCGCCGGTCGGAGCTGGCCTCCTGCCGGGTTTCCCCCACCGGCAGCCATTCACCCAAACGCCCTTCCACCTCGCTATAAGCTTGCTGCTGTTGCACCACGCCATCGCGGCCAATGGTCGCGCTATATGGGTGCAAACGCACCCGCACCCGCTCGCCCAGCGTGTTTGCTTGCGCATAAAAGCCGTTATCTACGCTTTGCCATTGCCCGCCATAACTTTGCACCTGATAGCCGGGGCGATAGCGAAAAGTCAGCTGCGGGATAAAGCGCTGCAGCCCAAGGCTAATCATCGCCTCACCACCCTCGACCACACTAAGGGTTTGCGCCAGATTGCGCTGCTGGCGGTTTTGCTCGGCATTGGCATTCAAACTCAGCTCGCTCTCGCCCGGCCAGCGCAAGACGCCATCCACCCCCACCTGCCATTGGCGGGTGGCACTCAGCTCGCTCTGGCGCACGCTGATGCGCAGCATTTTGCTGCGCTGATCCAGTGCCTGCAGTAATTGCCGCGCCTGCGTTAGCGTGGCTTCATCCGCCGCGCTGATAATCAGCTGGCCATTAAACGCCCGCACGATGGCCTGTGGCAGCACGGCTTGGAGCTGCGGCGCCAGATCGGTGGCCAACTGATGACGTGGCGGGTAGGTCAGCAGGCTTTGCGCCTGCACCAGCAGCATACCCACCATAAGTATTGCTGCCAAAGCTATTTTTGATAATGAATTCATAGATATACCCCAATTTAATACAAACCCATCACGCTTGAGCGCGGGGTAAAACTACCTGCAGCTGAATCTGTAAGAAAGAAAGACCGGCTGTCAGGAAGCATTTGCCATTGGCATAGTGCAGGCATAGATTAGCAATCGCTAATATTGAAAACGCACTGCACAGGAGTCGATCCCATGCCCGTTCTGCGCCGCCCTCTATTGCTCCTCATCCTCTGCACCGGCTTTGCCCACGCCGAAGAAAATCTGCCCGAACTGGATGTACAGATTCAGGATATCTCAAGCAACAAAACCCTGCCCAGCGAACTGCGCAACAGTTACAACTGGTGGCAATCCAAAATTAAGCTCAACGCCGCCTATCTGATGGGCGCGCGCGGGGCTGGCGTGAATGTGGCGGTCGTGGATACCGGCATCGATCTCAATCATGTGGAATTTCGTGGGCGGCTGCTGGCCGGCTATAACGCCTTCGCCCCCACCCGTACCGCCATGGATGATCATGGTCATGGCACCCATGTGGCCGGCATTATTGGCGCGGCTGCCGACGGCAGCATGGTGGTGGGTGGCGCGCCCGATGTAAAACTGATCCCGATTAAGGTGCTCAATGCCGCCGGCTCGGGCAGCGAAGCCAGCTTTAATGCCGGGATGAATTTTGCGGCCAAATCATCGGCCAAAGTACTGAACCTTAGCCTAGGTGCACCAGGGCCTTTTGGCGCTAGCGGAATCCAACAAGTTGTGAACGCCGGTAAACTCGTGGTCGTCGCGGCTGGCAACAGCGGCCTCGCCAACCCCGAGTGGCCGGCCCGCTACGCCAAAGAAGCCTGGGCCAAAGGGCAAATGATTGTGGTTGGCGCGGTCGATAGCAATAATCAAATCGCCAGCTTTTCCAATCGCGCGGGCGACACCCGTTACTTTTATGTCGTGGCGCCGGGGGTAAATATCGCCTCCACCTACACCGCCAACCGCTATGCCTATATGTCGGGCACGTCGATGGCCGCCCCGGTGGTTACCGGCCTGGCTGCGGATATCTATAGCCGCTGGATGTATCTGAGCGCCAACCAAGTCGCCAGCATCATTTTCAAAACTGCCGATAAACTCGGCACCTCAGCCGCCGGCACCCCTGATGTGGTGTATGGCTGGGGGCTAGTGAATGCCGAGCGGGCTTTGCAACCCGTTGGCGCACCAAAAGTCGCCGTGTACAACGCCGGCTATTATGCATTGGCTCCGCTGGCCCTGAGCACCAATAAACTGGTGCAAAGCAAAGTCTTTGGTGGCGTAGCGCTCACTGCCACCGACGATTTTGGCCGCGCCTACAGCTACGATATGGGCAGCCTCACCAGCCAGCGCAGCAGCGGCGGTTTAAACGAAATGTTCAGTCAGATGGATCGCCAGCTTGGCATGCTAGAGCAGCGCACGCCCAATACCCGGCTGCAATACAGCCTGACCGAGCGCGAAGGCAATACCGTGGTGGGTAGCTACAATCTGATTCACAAGCTGGATGACCGCACCACCATCGCCACCGGTAACCAAGGCATGATCGAGCATTTCATGGGCATCGGCGCCGAGCTGGGCGAGCTACCGCTCACCACTCGCTTTAGCAACCCCTACTTTAATCTGAACGAACAAGCGCTGAGCTATATGGGCTTGGGTTATCAATTCAATGCTAATCAGCAAATCCGCTTTGCCTTGCTCAATAGCACCGATCTGGCCGCCGACCCGAATCAGCCACTGCGCAATCAGCTGCAACAAAACGGCTGGGCCGCCGAATTTAGCCAGAAACTCGGTGCTGGTGAAATCAAACTCGGCGTGGGCCAACTGATCGAGCAAGGTAGCCTGCTTGGTGCCAGCGGCACGCAAACTGGCGCGCTGGATTTTGATCGCAGCAGCACGCTCTATACCACTGTCACCGGCCTATTGCCGCTGAGCGCGAAAAGCCAGCTGATGGCGCAATTTAATCTTGGTAACACCCGTAGCGCTGGCCAAGGGCTGGTGGGCGATAGCCAAACCACCACGGCCGGCTGGAGCCTGGGCTGGTATCAGCAAGCGCTGCTGCACGAGCACGATGCGCTGGGCTTTGCCGTGAGCCAGCCGCTACGTGTGCTGTCAGGGCAAATGAATCTGCAACTACCGATTGTGGATATGGAAACCGGCGCGATCAGCCATCAACGCTATGCGGTCGATCTGCAATCGCCCGCCACCGAAACGGATCTGGAATTCGGCTACAGCCGGAAAATGGATAAATACACCCGCGTGCGCTTTAACGCTGTGTATCGCCACAATGCCGACAATCAGGATGGCGATCGTACCGAAGTGGGTCTACGTCTGAACCATCGCTTCTAAGCCAGAGGGAAGCGCGCATTCCCCATAACAACAAGATCAACACCCACTTTGCGCCCGAGCTTGCCTCGGGCGTTTGTTTTGGGTGTCATGGTCGAACTATGACCACAGTTACACCCACCCCAAACAAACCTTGCTAAAAATGTAATATTTGTCATATGCTCTGCGAATTTCTGTCATCGAATTCGAGATTTGCATATGATCAAACCACTGTTGAGCGCTATCGCAGCCACCTTGCTAATCAGCAGCCCAGCTCAAGCCACCGTTGTAGAACAATGGGCCACACAAGTTGTTGGCTTCAGCTCGCAGTACGGCACTAATAACTGGTCAGCGGCCCAGGCACTAGGTGCGCCCAATACCAATAGCTATGGCGATATTGGCACGGCTTGGGCAACCCTTAACAAAAACAACGGCATGGAGTTTATTACCCTTGCCTTTGCAAATCCCGTGCACTCTGTTGGCGCCCTGATCAGGGAGACCTATGGTAACGGTTTCGTAACGCAAATCGACGCCCTAGATGCCCAGGGCCAATTGCATACCGTTTGGCAGGGTATCGACACTAGTCAGCCCGGTCAGGTAGTCGATTTTCGTACCAGCTGGCAAGCAACCAGCTTTCTGACCCATGCACTGAAAATTCATGTCAATACCAACCACAATCTTAATGCCTGGGAAGAAATTGACGCAGTGCAATTACAAGGCGTAGCTCCAGTACCAGAACCTGAAACTTATGCACTGATGGGGCTTGGCCTACTTAGCTTAGCGATGGCACGACGCAAGCAACGCGGTTAAATCCCCGCACGCAAAAGCCCGGCATAACCGGGCTTTTGTATTTGCCCCAAAGTCTGTGGCTTAAGGCACTATGGGTAATAGTAAAGCCACCGCCTGAGCCTCAACCGCCTCGCCCTGCCCGACTGGGCCGAGCTTTTCGTAGGTTTTGGCTTTGACATTGACGCAGGCGGCTTCGATGCCCAAATCAGCGGCAATATTCGCCACCATGGCCGGGATATGCGGCGCCATTTTCGGCTGCTGAATCAGGATAGAGGCATCCACATTCCCCACTTGCCAGCCGGCCTCGTGCACCCGGCGCACCGCCTCGCGCAGTAAGACGCGGCTATCTGCGCCTTTGAATTCCAGCGCGGTATCAGGAAAATGCCGGCCAATATCGCCCAAGCCCGCGCCCCCCAGCACCGCATCGGTAATCGCGTGCAACAAGGCATCGGCATCGGAATGGCCAAGCAGGCCTTTTTCATAGGGTATATGCACACCGCCAAGTATTAACGGGCGC
The DNA here is from genome assembly GCF_000429785.1 of Chitinibacter tainanensis DSM 15459. Classification (GTDB taxonomy): domain Bacteria; phylum Pseudomonadota; class Gammaproteobacteria; order Burkholderiales; family Chitinibacteraceae; genus Chitinibacter; species Chitinibacter tainanensis. The sequence goes on along the minus strand of NZ_AUCN01000017.1, from coordinate 119,215 downwards.
TCCAGCACCATACGGTGAACATCCCAGCCTTGGCCGATGCGAAATGGTAATGCCATCAAACGTCATCCTCATTAATTTGCGATTGCCGAACGAGCGACGCGAGCTGTTTGGCTCTGCTTACTCAGTCGGCGCCTGTAAGGCCGCCTGTACTTTAGCCAAATCAACATACTGCACAAAACTTTGCATCGCTTTGGACACCTTAGGATCTTGCATCAGGCTCATGCCTGCCGCCTCGCCCAGTGCGCGAAAAGCGCTGGTGTAACCCAGCATGCCCTCATTTTGCATTGCGGCTCGAGCCTGCTTGGCACATTGATCGACTAATAAGCGTTGCAATATTACGGCCATGTTTTTCTCGATCTGCACTTTTGTCGCAGCCTCGACGACGCGAAACTCAGCCAAACTTGGATGCTCAGCAAACTCGACGAACATCCACTTCACCAAGGCATTTTTATCTGCAGCAGTGGTTGAATTCACCATGCAGCGCTGCAAATCATCGGCATAAGCACCCGCCCAGCTCAGGGTTGGGGCAAGTAAAAATACGGCCAAGCATAAACTACGACGCAACATGGTTGTGCTCCAGATTAAGAACGAAATGAGATGAAGGCTTTAGCGCTGCAACAATAAACTCGCCAATTCTAAATCCTGCGGATAAGTCACTTTCAAATTCCACGGGCTACCCATAATTAGCTTGGGTGATTTACCAAGGCGTTCGAGGGCGCTGGCTTCGTCAGTGATCTCTGTCACGTGACCGGGTAAGGCGTCTTGCAGCGCGGCCAGTAATTCACCGTGCCGGAACATCTGTGGGGTTTGCGCTTGCCACAGGCCATCGCGTGGTGTGGTGCGCGCAATGCGTTGTTCTGCCGCTGCAATCTTCAGGGTATCAGCCACTGGCACAGCCAGGATGCCGCCTACCGGATCATACTCTAGCTGGGTAATCATGCTATCCACCTGCGCGCTGGTCAGGCAAGGCCGCGCTGCGTCGTGCACCAGCACCCAGCTCCCATCGGCAGCATCGATTGCAGCCAAGCCATTCAACACCGACTCGGCGCGGCTCGCGCCACCAACGCGCAACACCTGCAGGCGCTCTAGACTGCCGAGCAAAGCCGCCCAATCATAGCTGCCCCACCATTCGTCTTCAGGCGAAATCACGACGACGACCTGATCAATCTGCGCCGCGCCAAGCAGCGCGCGCAGCGTGTACGCGATCAACGGCTGGCCTAGTAGATCAAGGTATTGTTTCGGTGTGGCGCTGGCCATGCGGCTGCCGCTACCGGCGGCGGGCACCAAGGCAATTTTTTTCATCGTGGATGGCAACACATTCGTCAATTGAGCCCGCCTAGGCGAGCAAGTAGGCTAAAGCAAAGCTCCCTAAAACCGAAGACCCGCAGTCAATACAGGCATGCGGCTGTGGTTGAGCTTGAATAGGCCAAATTTGGCAAACACCAAATCCGGCCTGCGTAGCCTCGGTTTTACTCTTCCGGATACGCCACGTACACATCGCGAATAATCACATCGCTACGCGTAGTGAGCCATGCAGCGATCAGATCGGCCACGGGCTGATCTTCATCGGCGGCGACGCCGTATTGGCGCACCACCAGCCATTTCGGGGCTTCGCTGGCGACATTGAAATCAAAGTCCGCCACAGGCAGCTGATGCTCAGCCGCGAGCTTAAAGAGGGTATCTTGCGCAGCCTCATCAGGTACTTCGGCTTCCAGCACATACGTGGCAGGGGTACCTGCTTGCCAACGTTCAAGCACTTCATATACCGGATAGCTGATGCCGTTTTTCTCTCGCACACCGCGCGGTACGGCATCGAGCAACAGGATATCGCCATGACCGATGCCCAGATCGGGCAGCGGAATACCGGTAACCAGCGCACGGGCAGGGTCGAGGCGATGGGCGAAGATGACTTCCTGCTGTTTATCCAGCCGGATGCGAATGGCGATTTCGGCGCCGGGCTGCGCTTGCACCAGTTGCTCGGCCGTGGCGGGCTCGCCAAAGGCGGTCCAGGCGGCGGCGGCCGTGGCCCAATCGCGGTTGGCGGTGGCGGCGAGGCCGAGATTCCAGGCGGCGGCTTCGTCGCTGGGGTTCAGGGCCAGCGCACGGGCGTTGTGCTGCTGGGCTTTGGCCCAATTACTGGGCTCCATGTTTTTATACAGCAGGGCCAGCTCATAATGCGTGCCGGCGTCCTGCTCGTCGATGGCCAGCGCCGCCAGAAAATGCTGCTCGGCTTGGGCCAGATCGTCGTCTTCCCACGCTTGCTGCGCGGCGGCTTTGAGTTCGGTGGTATTCATGCAAACGCTCATTTAGGCCGCCTCACCTGCATCGCTTGCAGGCGGCAGCGGATCATAGGTACGCCACAGGCAATCACCTTTGACGATTTTATCGAGTTCAGCCAAATAGGCCTGATGGGCGGCCAGATCTTCGGCACTAACGCTGGCCAATTTGAGCGGCGCGCGGGCGCTACGGCGGGCGGCGTTACTGGCGGCCTCTTCCACACTGGGGGCAAAGTCGATCAGCAGGCTATCTTGCCCGCGGGTCATCGCCATATACACTTCGGCCAAGAGCTCGCAGTCGATCAGCGCGCCGTGCAAAGTCCGCCCCGAGCGATCGACTTCGTAGCGATCGCAGAGGGCATCAAGGCTATTGCGTTTGCCCGGCCACAAGTCTTTGGCCATGGCCAGCGTGTCGGTAATCTTGTCGACGTAATCTTGAATCTTGCCGCGGCCCAAGCGGCCCAGCTCCATATTCAGGTAGCCCACGTCAAACGGGGCGTTATGAATAATCAGCTCGGCATCGGTGACAAAGGCCAGAAATTCATCGACGATCTGCTCGAATTTGGGCTTATCGCGCAAAAATTCGGTGCTTAAGCCGTGAACATTCAGCGCGCCCTCTTCCGAATCACGTTCCGGGTTGATATAGCGATGCAAATGCCGCTCGGCGGGCGAGAGCTTGCGATCGATCATTTCAACCGCTGCGATTTCTAGAATCCGGTTGCCATCTTCCACCCGCAAACCGGTGGTTTCAGTATCGAGAAAAATCTGCCGCATGCTGTTCTCTGCGTGTAGGTTGCCGTTATTTTACCTGCTTGCGCGGGTGGTTCGGCCAAGAAAAAGGCCAATGCCGCGGCATTGGCCTCTAGGGTAAGCTGGCCGTTTAATCTTCCAGCCAGGCCAGCAGGTCTTCGATTTCGTGGCGGATTTCGGTGAGAGAAATCTCGCCATTGCCCGCGTGGTCGGCCTCGCTGAGTAAAGTGCCCAGCTGATTACGTGCCCCGCTGATGGTAAAGCCCTGCTCATACAGCAGCGACCGAATCCGCCGCACCAGCAAGACTTCATGATGCTGGTAATAGCGGCGGTTGCCGCGCCGTTTCACCGGCTTAAGCTGGGTAAACTCCTGCTCCCAGTAGCGCAGTACATGCGGCTTCACCCCGCACAAATCGCTGACTTCACCGATGGTGAAGTAGCGTTTGGCTGGAATCGGCGGCAAATCACTGGTTGGAATAACGCTGCTGGAGTTTTGCATAGTGAACTTCAACCATTCCTTTGAGTTTCTGGCTGGCGTGGAAGGTCACCACGCGACGGGCTGAAATCGGAATCTCTTCCCCGGTTTTTGGATTGCGACCCGGGCGCTGCGGTTTTTCACGTAGCTGGAAATTGCCAAAACCCGACAATTTCACCGAATCACCTTCCGCGAGGGCATTGCGGATTTCATCGAAAAAAGCCTCGACCATGTCTTTGGCTTCCCGTTTGTTCAAACCTACTTTGTCAAACAGCATATCGGCCAGATCGGCCTTGGTCAGCGTGAGGGTAGGGGCTTCGTATTGCATTATGTTCTCAAGATCGCGCCGCATTTCTCTGCCTTCTTCAGCAATGCTGTCATGGCAGCATCGACTTCTTCATCAGTTAAAGTTTTGTGAGTATCTTGCAATAACACTTTGAATGCAAGGCTCTTTTTCCCTTCTGGCAAGCCTTTGCCGCGATAAACGTCAAAGACTTCCACTTCCGCCACGATGGCTTGCTTGGCGCTGGCAAAAGCTGCTTTCAGCTCCGCCACCGTTACGGCTTCATCCATCAGCAGGGCCAAATCACGGCGCACGGGCTGGAATTTAGACACTGCGCTGGCTTTTAATTTATCGACTTGTGTGAGCGCGGCCACATCCAGCTCAAACACCACCGGCGCATGCACCAGGCTGTATTGCTGGACCCACTGTGGATGCAATTCGCCCAGCACGCCGATCACCTGCCCGTTCAGCACCACTTCGGCACTGCGGCCTGGGTGCAGGGCAGGATGATTGGCGCGGCGGAATTCGGCCACACGCGGCGCCAGCAGCGCTTCCACGTCGGCTTTTACGTCAAAGAAATCAACCCGCTCTTTGCCCGCGCCCCACTGCTCAGCAAAGCGCCCGCCCCATGCCAGGGCGGCGATTTTTTCCGGTTGAGTGTCGGCGGCCAGGCCATTGAACACGCGGGCCAGCTCAAACAGGCGCACGCGGTCTTGCTTGCGATTGATATTGTGTTGCAGGCCGGCAATCAGCCCACCCAGCAGCGTTGAGCGCATCACGCTCATTTGGCTCGCGATGGGGTTAATCAGCTTGATCGGCGCGGCATTGGCAGCAAAATCGGCTTCCCACTGCGCTTCCACAAAGGCGTAATTGATTGCCTCTTGGTAACCACGGCCAGCTAAAATTTGCTTCAGGCTGTGTTTACTACGCAGATGCCCTGCTTGCGGCAACATCGCCATTTTGGCGTTAGATGCCGCCACCGGAATCCGATCGTAACCGTAAACCCGTGCTACTTCTTCGATCAGGTCTTCTTCGATTTCGATATCAAAGCGATACGATGGTGGCGTTACGGTGATCACATCGCCAGCCAAGCTGCTACGCAGGCCCAGCCCCAGCAACAAATCTAAGATTTCCGCCGCTGGTAGCTGGACGCCCAAAACTTTGGCCACGCGGGATACGCGCAAGGCCACAGCTGGGCGCGCTGGCAATTCTGCCAAGGCCTCGGTAATCGGGCCGGCAGCGCCACCGCAAATATCAATAATCAAGGCCGTGGCGCGCTCCAGCGCTTCCCGCACATAGCCAAAATCCACACCACGCTCAAAGCGATGGCTCGAATCCGACGAGAAACCAAAGCGACGGCCTTTACCGGCGATCACATTGGGCGCAAAGAAGGCCGACTCAAGGAAAATATCGGTACAACCGGCTTCTACGCTGGTGTCCGCACCGCCCATAATCCCGGCCAAGGCCACGGGTTTTGCCTCATCGGCGATCACCAAGAGATCGTCGGTGAGAGCCAATTCTTTGTCGTTCAGCAGCTTGATCTGCTCGCCCGCTTTGGCGAAGCGCACCTGAATGTCGCCTTCCAGCTTGGCCAGATCAAAGGCATGCATCGGCTGCCCAAGCTCGAGCAGCACATAGTTGGTGACGTCGACAATCGCAGAAATCGGACGCACACCGCAACGCTCGAGGCGCTGCTTCATCCAATCGGGGGTATGCGCCGCTTGATTAACGCCAGCAATCACTCGACCAGCATACCGGGGGCAGGCATCACCCGCATCGAGTTTCACTTGGCGCTGTAGCGTGCTCGTTACCGCCACCGCCGGCGTATCGACCGCGTGCAGAGGCGCTTTGGTTAGCGCCGCCACTTCGCGGGCCAGGCCGCGGATTGACAAACAATCGCAACGATTAGGCGTGAGCTTGAGGGTCATCAGGCGATCATCCAGCGTCAGATAATCGCGCAAAGGAGTACCCACTGGCGCATCGGCCGGCAAAATCAGCAGGCCATCTACATCGGATGGCATACCCAGCTCATCGCCTGAGCACAACATGCCCGATGATTCGATGCCACGGACTTTGGCTTGCTTGATTTTAAAGTCGCCTGGCAGCACTGCACCTACCCGGGCACACGGCACTTTCAGGCCGGCGGCCACATTGGGCGCACCGCAGACAATCTGCAACGGCTCGGCTTCGCCAACATTAACCGAACACACATTCAGTCGATCAGCATCAGGGTGCTTAGTCACCGACAGCACTTCGGCGATGACCACCGAGGTAAATTCCGGTGCGGCAGGCTCGTTTTCTTCTACTTCCAGCCCGGCCATTGTCAGCAAGTGCGACAATTCATCCGAGTTGATAGCTGGGTTCACCCAGCTGCGTAACCACAGTTCAGAGAATTTCATTTTGCACGGCTCATTTGAATTGGGACAGGAATGACAGGTCGTTCTCGAAGAACAAGCGCAGATCATTCACGCCGTAATACAGCATCGCAAAGCGGTCCAGGCCAATCCCAAACGCGAAACCGGTGTATTTTTCCGGATCGATATTTACGTTTTTCAGCACATTGGGGTGCACCATGCCGCAGCCGCCCACTTCCATCCAGCCTTTCGACCATTTCACGTCGATTTCGGCCGATGGCTCAGTAAACGGGAAGAAAGACGGACGGAAACGCACTTCCAGATCATCACGCTCAAAGAAGCGGCGCAGGAAGTCGACAATCACCGATTTGAGATCCGCAAACGAAACATTTTCATCAACCCACAGGCCTTCCATTTGGTGGAACATCGGCGAGTGAGTGGCATCTGAATCAACGCGGAATACACGACCTGGCGCCACGATTTTGATTGGTGGCTGGTTATCCAGCATGTAACGCACCTGGATCGGCGAAGTATGAGTGCGCAGCACGAGCGGCTCGCCAGCGTTTTCGACGTAGAACGTATCCTGCATCGCCCGCGCAGGGTGATTTTTCGGGATATTCAGCGCTTCAAAATTATGAAAATCGTTTTCGATTTCCGGGCCATCCGCCACGGCAAAGCCCATGCTGGCAAACAGCGTTTCAATCCGCTGCTGCACCAGTGTGACCGGATGCAGGCCACCTGTGGCGTGACCTCGCCCAGGTTGGGTGATATCCAGCGCCTCGGCTGCGAGCTGTGCCGCCAGCTTTTGCGCGGCAATGGCATCACGCTTGGCCGTTAAAGCGGCCTCAAAGGCTTGCTTGGCCTGGTTCACTGTCGCGCCGAAGGTTTTCTTCTCTTCGGGGGACAAGCTCGCCAGCTGCTTCATTAATTGGGAAATTTCGCCCTGTTTACCGATGTATTGGGCTTTGACATTTTCTAGCTCTACCGGGTCATTGGTCGCTGCGAGAGCGGCCAGACCGGCATCGAGTAACGTTTGCACGTTCGCAACCATGGTTTTGCGCCCGATCTTGATGGTGAATGGAAATTGTTGAAGCAATACGGCTACAAAGGCAGCCGCGTTGCCACAGCAATCTGCAGGAAAAGCGCTATTGTAAGCGCAGGCTCTGGCACTGGGAATTGCTGGGAATTAAAAAAGGGAGGCTAAGCCTCCCTTCTCATCAGCAGAACCGATTAGGCAGCGAGACTAGCTTTAGCTTTTTCAACAAAAGCAGCAAAAGCTGGTTTGTCGAATACAGCCAAGTCAGCCAACACTTTACGGTCAACCACGATGCCAGCCTTTTTCAGGCCGTTCATGAAGCGGCTGTACGCCAGACCGCACTCACGTGAAGCGGCGTTGATACGCGCGATCCACAATTGACGGAATTGACGTTTTTTCTGACGACGGTCACGGTATGCGTATTGACCGGCTTTCATCACCGCCTGTTTGGCGACGCGATAGACGTTCTTACGACGACCACGGAAACCCTTAGCGAGGGCAAATACTTTTTTGTGACGAGCACGTGCGGTTACACCACGTTTAACGCGAGGCATGGTTCTTCTCCTTGGTTAAGCGTAAGGCAACATTGCACGAACGTGACCCATATTGGTCGCGTCGACCATAGAGGTACCGCGCAATTGACGCTTGGTTTTAGTGGTTTTCTTGGTCAAGATGTGGCGTTTGAACGCGTGACCGCGCTTAACACCACCGCTGCCAAGCACTTTGAAGCGCTTTTTTGCGCTGCTCTTGGTTTTCATCTTAGGCATTGCATTGCTCCGATGAGCTGTTAGATCAGGCGACAGGCGTCTGGTTACCCAGTGCTTAATACCTGCCACCACGCTTATGTTACGACTGTTGGTCGGGGCTTACGCCCATTCCTTAACAGACACAGTCGTCAGTCCGTTATTTTTTCTTCGGTGCCAGCATCATCACCATTTGCCGGCCTTCCAGCTTGGGATGTTGCTCAACGGTCGCCAGTTCCAGCAAGTCGGCTTCAACACGTTTCAGCTGGGCCATACCGAGTTCTTGGTGGGCCATTTCACGACCGCGGAAACGCAGCGTGAATTTGCACTTATCACCATCGTTCAGGAAACGAATCGCGCTACGCAATTTAACTTGGTAGTCGTTTTCGTCAGTACCTGGACGGAGTTTGATCTCTTTGACCTGAACCTGTTTTTGCTTGAGCTTGGCAGCGTGCTTCTTCTTGGCCTCTTCGTAACGGTATTTGCCGTAATCCATCAGTCGGCACACCGGTGGCTGCGCAGTTGGCGCGATCTCAACCAGATCTACGTCCGCTTCTTCAGCCATTTGAAGCGCTTGATTCAGCGTAACAATACCGAGTTGTTCGCCATCCACACCTTGTAAACGAATTTCGCGCGCGGTGATCTCACCATTGATCCGCGGGCCTTTGTCCTGAGCAGCTATTGTCTTTACTCCAAGTCATTCAAAAACAAAACCGTGCCTCGGCATGGCTTAGGCTTGTGGCAACTCGGCCTGAATCAGCGCGATTAACGCTTCCACGGTCATTTGCCCCAAGTCTTCGCCATTGCGTTTACGCACGGCCACCAACCCTGCATCGCGCTCTTTATCACCAATGATTAGTTGGTAAGGAAGGCGTTGCAAGCTATGTTCGCGAATTTTATAGGTTATTTTCTCATTTCTCAAGTCAGCAATTGCCCGCAGGCCGCTTTGCGTAAGACGGGCGGTCACTTGTTGGGCATATTCACGCTGAGATTCAGAGATATTCATCACTACCAGCTGCACAGGCGCCAACCAAGTTGGGAATGCACCAGCATGATTTTCAATCAAAATACCAATAAAACGCTCGAGCGAGCCCAGTACCGCGCGGTGCAGCATAATCGGCCGATGTTTGGCATTATCTTCACCGACGTATTCCGCGCCCAAGCGCTCTGGCAAGTTCGGATCGATCTGCAAGGTGCCGCACTGCCACAAGCGGCCCAAGCAATCTTTAAGGGTGAACTCAATTTTCGGGCCGTAGAATGCTCCCTCACCCGGCAGATATTCGAACTCTAGGCCTTTGGATTGCAACGCGGCTGCCAGTGCTGCCTCGGCTTTATCCCAAGCTTCTTCGGTACCTACTCGTTTTTCTGGGCGAGTCGACAGCTTGACCAGGATCTCATCAAAACCAAAGTCAGCATAAACTTCTTTTAAGAGATCGATGAATTTGGCGGCTTCAGCCTGCACCTGCTCTTCGGTACAGAAAATATGCGCATCATCTTGCACAAAACCACGCACCCGCATAATGCCATGCAGTGAGCCCGATGGCTCATTACGGTGGCAAGAGCCAAACTCGGCGTAACGCAACGGCAAATCGCGATACGAGCGCAAGCCTTGGTTAAACACTTGAATGTGGCCCGGGCAATTCATTGGCTTCACGGCATAGTCGCGCTTTTCCGACTCGGTGGTAAACATGCCTTCGCGGTAGTTTTCCCAGTGGCCAGATTTTTCCCACAAAGTACGATCCATCACCATGGGGGTGCGGATTTCTTCATAGCCATGCTGCCCAAGCTTGCGGCGCATATATTGCTCGATGGTTTGCCACAAAGTCCAGCCTTTCGGATGCCAGAACACCATCCCGGGGGCTTCGTCTTGCATATGGAACAAATCAAGCTGTTTGCCGATTTTACGGTGATCACGTTTTTCAGCTTCTTCCAGCATATGGAGATATTGCTCCATATCTTCTTTTTTTGCCCAAGCCGTGCCGTAAACGCGGGTCAGCATTTCATTCTTGCTATCCCCGCGCCAGTAGGCGCCAGCTACTTTCATCAGCTTGAATACTTTCAACTTGCCTGTCGAAGGCACGTGCGGACCGCGACACAGATCAGTAAATTCACCCTCGCGGTACAAGCTCAGCACCTGATCGGCCGGAATCGATTCAATGATCTCGGCCTTGTAATGCTCACCAATGCCTTTGAAATAAGCCACTGCCTCATCGCGCGATAACTCATAGCGCTCAACGGGGATGTCTTTCTTAACCAGCTCCTGCATTTTCTTTTCAATGGCTTGCAGGTCTTCTGGTGTAAATGGGCGCTCATACGAAAAATCGTAGTAAAAGCCATTCTCGATCACGGGGCCAATCGTAACTTGGGCAGTTGGAAACAGCTGTTTCACCGCATACGCCAACAAGTGGGCCGTGGAGTGGCGAATCACTTCCAAGCCGTCGGCATCTTTATCCGTGACGATGGCCAGCTGTACATCTTGTTCGATCAGATAGCTGGTATCCACCAAGCGACCATCAACCTTACCAGCCAGCGCGGCACGTGCCAGCCCGGCACCAATACTGGCCGCCACTTCAGCAATAGTTACCGCAGATTCAAATTGGCGCTGCGAGCCATCTGGAAGAGTCACTACGGGCATGATTTCCGCCTTTACACGGTGAGCGGCCACAACGGCCAGAATTAAGCAAAAAAAAAGTGCGGACTAGCCGCACTTTCATTTAACAAGACTGCAAACGGCTAACCATTCTGAGTAGAAACGGTTGTTGTTGTCGTTCGTTGCATGTCTTGTCCTCAAAATTTTGGTAGGCACGATTGGACTCGAACCAACGACCCCCACCATGTCAAGGTGGTGCTCTAACCAGCTGAGCTACGTGCCTAAAGAAGCGCAATCATAAACGGCGCATAGTTTTTTGGCAAGTCGGGCAGCTTACAATCCAGGCCGACGCCAGAAATATCGCCACACAAAGCCCGGCCAAGCCAACACGACAAACAGGGCCAGCACCACCGCATAAAATTGCCAGTTTTGTGTGTGCACGATGGCCTGTTGACCTTCAACCAGCCGAGCCACTAGCCCTACGAGTACAAAGCCAACCGCCATCTCCAGCAGGCGCCAAGCAAACGCTTTCTGCTCATCTTGCGGTTGACGCACCCAGAATATTTTTTCACTTAGAAAAGGCAAATTGGCGGCCAAAGCCGCCAATGTACCGATCAACAACAGATTTTGCATCTTGATCCGGTTAGTAAGCTACTACCACAATCGAGCGCTGTACCGCATCAATCAACACACTCATCAGCTGGTTTGGCATCAAGCCCAATACCAGCAACAGTGCGCAATTCACTGACAGCACGACTTTGGCATCCAGTGAAGCCTGCAAAGGCTCATGGCTTTCTGCGTCATCAAAGTACATCACTTTCACGATCCGCAGGTAGTAGAACGCACCAATCAGCGAGAAGATCACCGCGAACACTGCCAGCCAAACCAGATGCATATTAACCAGCTCTTTCAGCACTGACAGCTTGGCAAAGAAACCGAGGAACACCGGAATACCTGCCATTGAGAACATCACAAACAACATCATCAGTGCAAACCAAGGGCTGCGTTGGTTCAGACCTTTCAGATCGTTGATTTGTTCCGCTTCAAAACCCGCGCGGGACAGCAGCATCAGAATACCAAAGCCGGCTGCGCCCATCAGCACGTAGCTCACTACGTAGAAGAATGAAGCAGCATAGCCATTGACATTCGCGACCAGCAAACCCAGCAATACAAAACCCATATGCGAAATGGTTGAATAACCCAGCATACGTTTGATATTGCTTTGCGCAATTGCAGTCAGGTTACCCAGGGCAATCGACAGTACCGCCAGAATCATCAACATACCGCGCCAATCTGGGGCAAAGCCTTCCAGACCTTGGGCCAGCACACGCAGTGCCAGCACTAACACCGCCACTTTTGGCGCAGTTGAAATGAGCTGTGTCATTGGGGTTGGCGCGCCTTGGTAAACATCAGGCACCCACATATGGAATGGCACCGCACCAAACTTAAAGCCCAAGCCGGTCACCACAAATACCAGACCAAACACCACCAGCAATTGATTGGCAGCGCCAGACTGAATGGCCGCAGCAACTTTAAATACATCCAGTGAACCGGTCGCGCCATACAGCATCGACATGCCGTACAGCAGCATCCCTGAAGCCAGTGCACCCAGCACGAAGTATTTCATCGCCGCTTCAGTTGAAGCGACTGAATCACGGTTCAGGGCTACCATGGCGTAGATCGACAGTGACATCAGTTCCAGACCCACATACAGAGTCAGGAAGTTCACCGCGGATGCCATCACCATCATCCCGAGCAAGGAGAACATGGACAGCGTGAATAGCTCCCCCCGGTATAGCCCGCGAGCCTTTGCGTATGAACGGCCGTAGACCAATACCAGCGCCACACCCACAATCATGGTCAGCTTGGCATAGCTGGAGAGCGGATCCACCAAGAAGCTTTCGCTATAACCATACTCAGCCGGCGCCGAAACGCCTGAGGCAACCAGTACGCCGGTTACCAGCAAAGTGAGCAAGGTGAGCACGTAAGTCACACCACGCTTGGCATCGCTAATAAAAAGATCAAGTAAGAGGATGGCGCAGACTGCACACAGGAGAAAGATCTCCGGCGTGGCCACCCAAGGATTAAGACTGGTCCAATTCATGGTTCTAGCCTACTTGTAGTATTCAAATTTATGGAAGTTGTGGCAATTTCGATTGCGATACATGCCAGATCAGATCATTCACTGATTGGTGCATCACATCGGTAAATGGTTTTGGATAAAGACCCATCCCCAACACCGCAACCGCCAGAATGGCCAGGACAAGGAATTCACGGGCATTCACATCTTTGAGCTCAGCCACGTTTTCATTCGCTACGTCACCAAAAATCACGCGCTTGTACATCCACAAGGTGTAAGCCGCACCGAAGATCAGCGTAGTTGCGGCAGCAACGGCGTACCAGAAATTCACCTGTACCGCGCCCAGCACCACCATGAATTCGCCCGCAAAACCAGAAGTGGCTGGCAAACCTGAGTTCGCCATGGCGAACAACATCATGAAGGCGGCAAAGATTGGCATTTTGTTCGCCACACCGCCGTAATCGGCGATCTTGCGGCTATGCACACGGTCGTACATCACCCCAATACAGAAGAACATCGCAGCAGAGACAAAGCCGTGAGAGATCATCTGCACCAAGGCACCTTCAACCGCCCAAGCATTCAGCTCTTTACCTGCCACGCCACCGAACATAAAGAAGCCCAGTGTGACAAAGCCCATATGTGAGATCGACGAATAAGCCACCAGCTTTTTCATATCGGTTTGCACCAAGGCCACCATGCCGATATACACCACAGCCACGAGCGACAGCGCGACAAACACCCATGCGTATTCACGCGACGCATCTGGTGCGATCGGCAACGCAAACCGCAGGAAACCATAGGCACCCAGTTTCAGCGTAATTGCCGCCAGCACCATCGAACCACCAGTCGGTGCTTCAACGTGGGCATCAGGCAACCAGGTATGCACTGGCCACATCGGCACTTTTACCGCAAAAGCGAAGAAGAAAGCCACCAGCAACAAGGTTTGGGCCGCCATCGTCAGTGGCAGACGGTGGTAGCTGGCAATATCAAAACTACCGCCGCTCTGATAGTACAGATAGATGAACGCAACCAGCGTCAGCAACGAACCGAGCAGTGTGTAGAGGAAGAACTTCACCGATGCATACACGCGGCGTGGACCACCCCAAACACCGATGATCAGATACATCGGGATCAGCATCGCCTCGAAGAAGACGTAGAAAAGGATGGCATCCAGCGCAGCAAACGCACCGTTAATCAGTCCCGACATGATCAGGAATGCGGCCATGTATTGCGCTACACGCTTTTCAATGACTTGCCAGCCAGCCAATACCACCATCAGGGTGGTAAAGCTGTTCAGGATGACAAAGAACATCGACAGACCATCGACACCCAGATGGTAATTGATGTTTAAAGCTTCGATCCAAGGCTTCAGTTCTTCGAACTGCATGCCGCCATGGTATGAATCAAACCCTGTGTACAACGGAATGGTCACAAGGAAAGAGGCCAAAGCGCCGATCAGCGCCAGCCAGCGCGCAACAGGCGCATTTTTGTCGCCACCCGTTGCGAGCACGACCAAGCCTGCCACCACTGGCAGCCAGATCGCGAGGCTGAGGAGATTACCCGTCATAGTTAACCTACTTGTAATGAATTAAATCCGGCAATCAGTGAACCACTGATCACTGCACTTGCAGTACACCACCCAACCAGATCGTCAGCAGCAACAAGGCGCCGAGAATCATGGCAAATGCGTAGTGATAGATGTAGCCGCTTTGCAGGCGACGTGTCAGGCTGGCAAACAGGCCTACCAACTTGGCAGAACCATTCACGACCAGACCATCAATCAGCAGGGTATCACCCACTTTCCACAACAAGGTACCCAACGCACGGCCACCCGCCGCAAAGACGTTGATGTACAGGTGATCCATGTAGTACTTCTCTTCCATCAGTTTCTTAATACCGATTGAAGTGAAGAAGCGATCAAATGCTGCAGGAATCGCCGGATTAACCATGTAGAAGACGTAAGCTGCAACTACACCACCCAGCGCCAGCCAGAACGGCAGCGTCATGAATGAATGTAGACCCATATGCACCCAGTCATGGGCGTGTTCAGCAACCACTTCCATTGCGCCATGCGCTTCATGATTCACGAAGATCACATTTTTGAAGAAGTCACCTGCCAGCATCGGGCCGATGGCATAGGCACCGATCAGCAGCGATGGAATCGCCAGCAAGGCCAGTGGCAGTGTAACTACCCATGGTGATTCATGCGGTTTGTCGTTCGGACCCAGCCCGTGGTGATGGTCATGATCATCATGGCCATGCACATGGTGGTCGTCTTTCTTTTGCATCCACTGCTCTTTGCCGTGGAAGACCAAGAAATACATGCGGAACGAGTAGAATGCGGTCACAAACACACCGGCAATCACGGCGAAGTACGCAAAACCAGCGCCTGGCAGTTTAGAAGCTTCTACCGCCAGAATAATCGAGTCTTTCGAGTAGAAACCTGACAGGAAAGGCGTACCGATCAAGGCCAACGAACCGATCAGCGAAGTAATCCAAGTAATTGGCATGTACTTACGCAAGCCACCCATATTGCGGATGTCCTGATCATGGTGCATACCCATGATGACCGAACCCGCAGCAAGGAACAGCAATGCTTTAAAGAATGCATGGGTCATCAGGTGGAACACCGCCACCGAGTAAGCCGAAGCACCCAGTGCAACCGTCATGTAGCCCAGCTGCGAGAGGGTTGAGTACGCCACAACGCGTTTGATGTCGTTCTGGATAATCCCCAAGAAACCCATAAACAGTGCAGTAATTGCACCAATCACCAAGACGAAGTTCAGCGCCGTTTCCGACAGCTCAAACATTGGTGACATGCGCGATACCATGAAAATACCTGCCGTTACCATCGTTGCCGCGTGGATCAGGGCGGAGATCGGCGTTGGGCCTTCCATCGAATCTGGCAGCCAAACATGCAGCGGGAACTGTGCTGATTTACCCATTGCACCGATGAACAGCAAGATACAAGTCACGGTCATCAAAGACCATGAAGTCCCTGGAATGATGCTGATGGTGGCATTTTGCAGCTCTGGCAATTTTGCAAATACTTCGGCGTAATCCAGAGTACCAAAGTGCGCTAACACCAAGCCAATACCCAACAGGAAACCGAAGTCACCCACCCGATTGACCAAGAAGGCTTTCAGGTTGGCAAAAGTCGCCGTAGGACGCTTGAACCAGAAACCAATCAGCAGATAAGACACCAGACCCACAGCTTCCCAGCCAAAGAACAACTGCACGAAGTTGTTACTCATGACCAACATCAGCATTGAGAAGGTAAACAGCGAAATATAACTAAAGAAGCGCTGATACCCGGGATCTTCATGCATATAGCCAATGGTATAGATATGCACCATCAGCGATACGAAGGTCACCACGCACATCATCATGGCAGTGAGGTTATCAACGAGGAAACCTACGTTCAGGTCAACCCCGTTTACGGTCAGCCAGGTATAAACCGTACCGTTAAATGGCGCACCGCCATTTAACAGATAGTTCAACACGTAGGCGGATAGGCCAAAGGCAGTTGCAACGCCCGCGATGGTGACACAGTGTGCAGCCCGGCGGCCAATCACCCAGCCTAAAAGGCCGGAGATCAGCGCACCAGCCAGCGGTGCCAGCGGGATTAGCAGATAAATCGATTTCATGTCCATTGGTATTATTGTCCGATTAATGTTGTCCGGTTTAACCCTTCAGACTATCCAGATCTTCAACGTTGATCGACCGCAGATTACGGAACAGAACAACCAAGATCGCGAGGCCAATTGCCGATTCGGCAGCCGCCACCGTCAGGATAAAGAAGACGAAAATCTGACCCGCGGTGTCGCCCAAATACTGCGAGAACGCGATGAAATTCATATTGACCGACAGCAGCATCAACTCGATGGCCATCAACAATACAATCAGGTTTTTGCGGTTCATGAAGATACCAAACACGCTCACAGCGAACATGATGGCACCCAGCACCAGAAAATGAGTTAGCGATAACATAATCTCGTCCCCTTAAGCCGCTGGCTTGTCGTCAGCTGCCGCATCATCAGCAACGATGCGTGGCTCAGACTGCATTTTGACAATACGGACGCGATCTTCACGCTTCACTTTGATCTGATCACCAGGATTCAGATATTTAGTGTTTTTGCGCTTACGCAGCGTCAAGGCAATCGCTGCCACCATACCCACCAGCAGCAATACTGCAGCCAACTGGAATGGCAGGAAGTATTGGGTGTAAATCAATTTACCCAGCACTTCGGCTGAAGCCGTATTGAATGAAGGCTCAACGATCCGAGCTGCATCGATCTTGGCATAACGGTGCGTCAGGATCAGCACCATCTCAACCAACATGATCCCAGCCACGGTGCCGGCCACCGGTAAGAATTTCCAGAAACTCTTACGCAGCGCCTCGAAGTTGATATCCAACATCATCACCACAAAAAGGAACAACACCATCACCGCGCCGACATAAATAACAATAAGCGACACAGCAAGGAACTCAGCCTTCATCAGCATCCACAGCACCGCGCTGTTAAAGAATGAAAGCACCAGATACAGCACAGCGTGCACCGGGTTTTTGGCTGTAATCACACGGAATGCGGCAAACACCAGCACCACGGCGAATACATAGAAAATCGCTAAACTCAAATCCATGGTTCGCAATCCTTAGCGGTACTTCGCATCAGCAGCTTTACGCTTGGCAATTTCATCCTCATACCGATCACCAACTGCCAACAACATTGGCTTGGTGTAGTAGAGATCGCCGCGCTTCTCGCCGTGATACTCGTAAATGTGAGTTTCTACAATGGCATCAACCGGACAGGCTTCTTCACAGAAACCGCAGAAGATACATTTAGTCAGATCGATATCGTAGCGAGTCGTACGACGGGTTTTGTCGTCTGGGCGCGCCTCAGATTCGATGGTGATGGCCATTGCCGGACATACCGCTTCACACAATTTGCAGGCAATGCAACGCTCTTCGCCATTGGCGTAGCGGCGCTGAGCATGCAAACCACGAAAGCGTGGGCTGTACGGGGTTTTTTCGTCCGGGAACTGGACGGTAATCTTCCGCTGGAAGAAGTGACGGCCAGTCAACATCAGGCCCTTCACCAGCTCTACCAGCAGGAAGGTTTTAAAGAAATGAGTCATTTTCTCCATGATCCTCTGTCCTCTGCGTTCCGATTACCAGATCGACCATGGTGTCTGCATCCAAGCAGCAACCACAATGATCCATACCAAGGTCACAGGGATGAAAATTTTCCAACCCAAACGCATCAACTGGTCATACCGGTAGCGCGGGAAAGTAGCCCGGAACCACAGGAAACAGAACAGCAAGAAAGCAACCTTCAACACCCACCACAGCGGGCTCGCCGCACCCAGCACTGGCCATGAAGCAGGGAATGGTGACAGCCAACCACCCAAGAACATGATCGATGCCATCGCAGAAATCAGAATCATGTTGGCGTATTCGGCCAAGAAGAACAGCGCGAAGCTCATGCCCGAGTATTCCACCATGTGACCGGCGACGATTTCTGACTCACCTTCGGTCACGTCAAATGGCGCACGGTTGGTTTCAGCTACACCAGCGATGAAATACACGATGAACAGTGGCAGCAGTGGAATCAGATTCCACGACAGAATCGAGCCACCACCGATACCGGCCCCCTGCTGGGCTACGATTTGGGTCAGGTTCAAACTACCCGAAACCATAATCACACCCACCAAGGCGAAACCCATGGCCAACTCATAAGAGATCACCTGCGCAGCGGCACGCATCCCCCCCAAGAAGGCATATTTTGAGTTTGAAGCCCAACCGGCAAGAATAACGCCATAGACACCCATCGAGGTAATGGCCATCACGTAGAGCAAACCGACGTTGACATCAGCCAATACATACCCGGGGTAAAAGGGTACAACCGCCCACGCTGCTAGCGCGGGGATCAATACCATCACCGGAGCCATGAAAAAGAGTTTCTTATCGGCCGCACTTGGCGCGATGATCTCTTTTAGCAGCAGTTTCACGCCGTCAGCAATCGGCTGCAGCAAACCAAACGGACCAACCCGGTTCGGGCCGATACGGATCTGCATGTAGCCGATCACTTTGCGCTCAGCCAAGGTCAGGTAGGCTACCGCCCCCATGATTGGCGCCACAATCAAGACGATCTTGAGTAACGTCCAAATCAGGAAAGCGATGTTTGGATCAAGATGAAGCGAGTTTTGTAGAAATTCCATCATCACGCTCCCTTAAGCCTTAGCCACGCTGATCGCGCCAACCAGATCGCCCAGATTGCGGGTTAACGGTGTAGCCGCAGCTACGCGCACCACGTCGTCCAGCAAGCCATCATCGATCGCCACAGACAATTCAGCTTCGCCAGCAGCCTGGTTCACTTTCGCCATACCACCTGCCACCAAGCCCAGTTTGCTGGCCGTAGCCGCATTAACACGCAAGGTTTGGGCAAGGCTTGCATCCGCAGATGCTTGCAAGCTTGGCGCACGACGCACAATGCTGTCGGTACCATATACCGGTACTTCACCCAAGCGAACCAAGCCAGTCGCAGCTTGTGCTTTAACCGCTACTGGGGTTACCAGGGTATTGCTCAGGCGACTGGCAATATCACCGGCCAGCGCTTCATCGCGAATTTCTTCTGATGAGTTGTAGTCAAAGCCACTAAAGCCCAGCACATTACCCAGCACGCGGAATACTTTCCAGGCTGGACGGGTTTCGCCCAGCGGGCGAACTACGCCATTAAAGCTCTGTGCCTTACCTTCCATGTTTACGAAAGTCCCTGAGGTCTCAGTAAACGGTGACACTGGCAGCATGACATCAGCGTACTCCAGCGCACAGCTCTGGAATGGGCTCAATACCACAACCATTTCGGCTTGTTGAGCGGCAGCCAGCGCTTGCGCGCCATTGTGTGCGTCAAACTCTGGCTCAACACCGAGGAAGACATAGGCTTTTTTCGGCATAGCAAACACATTGCCACCCACATCAGCGCCAATCAACTCAGCACCAACCGAGTTAGCAGCAATCGCTGGCACAGCCAGTTTTGCGCCAGTGAGCGTCGCCAGAACTTCAGCCGCGGCATAAACTTCTGCAAAACGAGCTGAATTTTGCGCCAGATTACCCAGCAGCACAGTTGCTTTGGTTTTACCAATCAGCGTTTGCGCAATTGCAGCGGCTTCAGCAGAGACAACCACGCCACTCAGATCAATGTGCGAAGGCACGGTAGCATTTTGTTGCTCGGCCACCGCTTTTACGACTTGCAGCAGGCCTTCCACGAGCTGATCAGGACGAACTAGCAGCTCTGCAGCCACTTTTGTCAGCAGATCATCGCGATGAGGATTAACAGCCGAAAGCAGCAGACCTTTTTTCACACTTTGACGCAGGCGCTGTGCCAGCAGTGGCTGTTCTTTACGCAGCGTTGAGCCAACCAAGAGAATCGCTTCGTTTTGAGCCAACTCTTCAATGCTTTGACCTAACCATTTAGCACCTTGCGTACGAGCCGCAAAGTCTGCCTGACGTGCAAATGCTTGCACTTGCTCTACACCCAGACCGGCCATCAATTTGCGCAGCGCAAACAATTCTTCGACCGTTGAGTTTGGTGAAGCAACTACCGCAACGCTGTCTTTGCCGTGTTCGGCAACGATTTGCTTCAGACCGTTGGCAACGTACTCTAATGCAGTTTGCCAATCGGCTTGCTGCCATACCCCGCCCTGCTTCAGCATTGGCGCAGTTAAACGTTCGGCGCTATTCAGCGCTTCGTATGAAAAACGATCACGATCAGACAACCAGCACTCGTTGATCGCTTCATTTTCCAGTGGCAACACGCGCATTACTTTGTGATTTTTAACTTGAACGATCAAGTTAGAACCAAGGCCGTCGTGGGCACCAACCGATTTACGACGAGAAAGTTCCCACGTACGCGCGCTGTAACGGAAAGGCTTGCTAGTCAAAGCACCAACCGGACACAGATCAATCACGTTACCCGAGATTTCTGAATTTACAGTTTTGCCAATAAACGGCATAACTTCAGTAAATTCACCACGGTTTGCCATGCCCAGCTCTTGGAAGCCAGCAATCTCTTCAGTAAAGCGAACACAGCGGCTGCAATGAATACAGCGCGTCATGTCGGTAGAGATCAGCGGGCCCAGATCTTTATTAGCGACTACGCGTTTTTCTTCTGCGTAGTCAGAGCTTGATTGGCCATAGCCTACGGCCAAATCTTGCAATTGGCACTCACCACCTTGGTCACAAATTGGGCAATCCAATGGGTGGTTGATCAGAAGAAACTCCATCACGCCTTTCTGAGCGGTAACCGCCTGATCAGAATGGGTAAAGACTTTCATGCCGTCAGTAACAGGTGTGGCACAGGCCGGGAGTGGCTTAGGTGCTTTTTCAACCTGAACCAGACACATACGGCAGTTTGCGGCAATGGACAGTTTTTTGTGATAGCAAAAGTGAGGGATATGCACACCAATAGAATTGGCAGCGTCCATCACGGTGCTTCCACCAGGGACTGTCAGCTTTTTACCGTCGATTTCGATTTCCAGCATGCTCGACTCGATTCAAAGGCAATAATTCAAAAGAAAATCCGGATCTTGATCACTTACAGCGGCTTAGCTGTTTGTGCGTCTTTAATCAGATCTTCGAATTCATGGCGGAAGTGCTTCAACATGCCACGTACAGGGAATACCGCAGCATCACCCAGCGCACAAATGGTGCGCCCGGCAATGTTGTCCCCTACGCGTGACAGCAAATCCAGATCTTCAGGGCGACCTTCACCCTTCGCAATCCGGTGCACAACGCGATACAGCCAACCAGTACCTTCACGGCATGGCGTACATTGGCCGCATGACTCTTCGTGATAGAAGTACGACAGACGCTCCAGCGCACTAACCATGCTCACGGTTTCATCCATCACGATCACGGCACCTGAACCGAGCATTGAGCCGGCTTTGGCGATCGAGTCGTAATCCATCGTACATTGCATCATGATATCGGCTGGCAATACTGGCGCAGACGAACCACCGGGGATCACCGCTTTCAGTTTTTTGCCATCACGCATCCCACCACACATTTCCAACAAATCGGCAAATGGTGTACCCAGCGGAATTTCATAGTTGCCAGGGCGGTTTACATGGCCTGAAACAGAAAATAGCTTGGTCCCGCCATTATTTGGCTTGCCCAACTCTAGGAATTTCTGACCACCTTCACGTACGATGTATGGCACCGAAGCAAAGGTCTCGGTGTTATTAATCGTGGTAGGTTTGCCATACAAACCAAATGATGCTGGGAATGGTGGCTTAAAGCGTGGTTGGCCTTTTTTACCTTCCAGTGATTCCAACAGCGCAGTTTCTTCGCCGCAGATGTAGGCGCCATAGCCATGGTGGGCATGCAGTTGGAAGCTAAAATCCGAACCAAGGATATTGTCACCCAAGAAGCCGGCAGCACGGGCTTCTTCAAGCGCTTCTTCGAATCGTTGATAAGCCTCAAAGACTTCACCGTGGATGTAGTTATATCCTACGGTAATACCCATCGCATAACCGCCGATGATCATGCCTTCGATCAAGGCGTGCGGGTTGTACACAATGATATCAAGGTCTTTAAAAGTACCTGGTTCGCCTTCGTCGGTATTACAGACCAGATATTTCTGACCTGGAAAACTACGCGGCATGAAAGACCATTTCAGGCCCGTCGGGAAACCTGCACCACCACGGCCACGCAAGCTTGAGGTCTTCATTTCGGCAATGATGTCATCTTGCGAGATTTTCTCGTTGATGATTTTTTTCAGCGCCGCATAACCGCCGCGTTTTACATACTCTTCGAGTCGCCAGCAATCGGGATTATCAAAATCCACATCGCCGAATACGACACCTTTTACATAGACGGTCATTATTCAAGCTCCGCCAGTTTTTTATCAATTGCTTCTGGCGTCATGTGGTTACACATGCTGTGATTGTTCACCAGCATTACTGGTGCATAACCACAGGCGCCCATGCATTCGCCTTCTTTCAGCGTGAATTTGCCATCTGCAGTTGTTTCATTGAAACCGATACCCAGTTTCTGCTTCAGATAGTCGGCAGTGGTGTAACCGCCCGACAGAGCACAGGGCAAATTGGTACAAACGGTCAGTTTGTATTTACCAACTGGTTTCATGTCATACATGTTGTAGAAGGTTGCTACTTCATACGCTGCCATCGGCGCGATATTCAAATACAGTGCAACCGCTTCAATCAACTCGTTGGTCAGAAAGCGTTTTTCTGTTTGCGCGATGCGCAAAGCCCCCATCACTGCCGAACGAGATTGTTCGGCCGGATATTTGGCCACTTCGCGATCAATTTGCTGAATCGACTCAGCAGACAGAAGATTGGTTAGTGACATTAGCGGTCAATCTCCCCAAATACGATATCTTGTGTACCGATAATGGCCACCACGTCGGAAATCATATGACCACGAGCCATTTCATCCAGCGCAGACAAGTGCACATAGCCGGGAGCACGAATTTTCAGGCGATATGGCTTATTGGCACCATCCGACACCAGATAAATACCAAACTCACCCTTCGGATGCTCTACTGCGGCATAGGCCTCACCTTCTGG
Source organism: Chitinibacter tainanensis DSM 15459 (assembly GCF_000429785.1). Classification (GTDB taxonomy): domain Bacteria; phylum Pseudomonadota; class Gammaproteobacteria; order Burkholderiales; family Chitinibacteraceae; genus Chitinibacter; species Chitinibacter tainanensis. Next base: position 96,038 of record NZ_AUCN01000017.1, on the reverse strand, counting down.
AACATGCATCCCTTCGGTGAACAGCTTAAAGTGGTGAATCAGTTCTTCCATATTGGCTTTCATCGCTTCACGCGATGGTGGCGCCACTTTATGGTTGTCGGTAATGACTGGGCCTGGGTTGGCCCGCAGCCATGCGATACACTGCTTAATAATCCGGTTTGATTGGCGCATTTCTTCAATACGCACCAGATACCGATCATAACAGTCACCGGTTTTACCCACAGGGATATCAAAGTCCAGCTGGTCGTATACTTCATACGGCTGGGTTTTACGCAGATCCCACTCAACACCAGAACCACGCAACATCGCACCACTAAAGCCCAAAGCTTTCGCACGATCTGCATCAACCACACCGATACCTACGGTACGCTGTTTCCAGATCCGGTTATCGGTCAGCAGGGTTTCATATTCATCAACATAGGTAGGGAAACGATTAGTGAAGTCTTCCAAGAAGTCGAGCATACTGCCCTGACGGTTCTTGTTCAGCTCTTCAATCGCTTTGGCATTACGCACTTTCGAAGCCTGATATTGCGGCATTTCATCCGGCAGATCGCGGTAAACGCCACCAGGACGATAATAGGCCGCGTGCATCCGGGCACCGGAAACTGCTTCATAGCAGTCCATCAAATCTTCGCGCTCACGGAAAGCATACAGGAAGATCGTCATCGCCCCACAGTCCAGACCGTGTGCGCCCACCCACATCAGGTGGTTCAAAATCCGCGTGATTTCATCGAACATCACTCGGATGTACTGTGCACGTAGCGGCACTTCAAGCCCCAGCAGCTTTTCAATGGCCATGCAGTAAGCATGCTCATTGGACATCATCGACACATAGTCGAGACGGTCCATATAAGGCAACGACTGGATAAAGGTTTTGCTTTCGGCCAGTTTTTCAGTTGCACGATGCAACAGGCCAATATGCGGGTCAGCACGCTCAACGACCTCACCATCCAGCTCTAACACCAAGCGCAATACGCCGTGTGCAGCCGGGTGCTGAGGACCAAAGTTTAGCGTGTAATTACGGATTTCAGCAGCCACCGTAGTTCTCCTCACGGATGATACGCGGAGTAATCTCGCGCGGCTCAATCGTTACTGGCTGATAAACAACACGCGCCTGCTCAGGGTCATAACGCATTTCTACATAACCAGACACCGGGAAATCTTTGCGGAATGGATGACCCACAAAGCCATAGTCGGTCAGGATACGGCGCAGATCTGGATGCCCTTGGAAGACAATACCAAACAGGTCAAAAGCTTCACGCTCAAACCAGTTGATTGCCGGCCAAACATCTACCACCGAGTTAATCAGCGGGAATGAATCATCCGCACAGAATACGCGTACCCGCAGACGCACATTGTGCGTGAAAGACAGCAGATGATAGACCACGGCGAAGCGCAAGCCTGTCCAAGCACCCTCTTGGTAATCGCTGTAATCCATGCCACAGGCATCTACCAACTGCTCAAAGCGCAGCTCAGGATGATCACGCAAGGTGAGCGCAACTTCTGCCCAATGCGCAGCAGGGACTTCGAGAGTAACTTCGTTCAATGCCTGTTTCAGGCTTTGAATTTTGTCTTCACCCAGAATGGTCGTCAGTGCGGTTTGTAAAACTTCAAGTTTATTGGCCATGACCACCTCACGAGCGCGCAATAGAGTTGGTACGCTTGATCTTGTTTTGCAACTGGATCAAACCGTACAACAGCGCTTCAGCCGTCGGAGGACAGCCCGGCACATAGATATCGATCGGCACAATGCGATCACAGCCGCGCACCACCGAATAGGAATAATGGTAGTAACCACCACCATTCGCACAGGAGCCCATCGAGATCGCCCAACGTGGCTCAGGCATCTGATCGTAAACTTTGCGCAATGCAGGCGCCATCTTATTACAGAGGGTACCCGCCACAATCATCAAATCTGATTGACGTGGAGAGGGACGAAACACCATCCCAAAGCGGTCCAGATCATAACGGGCAGCACCCGCATGCATCATTTCAACCGCACAACAGGCCAGACCGAAGGTCATTGGCCACAATGAACCTGTACGCGTCCAGTTGATGACAGCATCAACGGTCGTCGTCACAAATCCTTTTTCGAGACTTTGAGCTTCCATTATTTTACTCCCACTCCAGCGCACCCTTCATCCATTCGTAGACGAAGCCGACCACCAGAATGGCCAGGAAGATCATCATGGAAACAAAGCCGAACATCCCCAGCTCTTTCAGCACCACGGCCCAAGGAACCAAAAACGCAACTTCCAAATCGAACAGAATGAAAAGAATTGCCACCAAGTAGTAGCGCACATCGAACTGCATACGCGCATCTTCGAATGCTTCGAAACCACATTCGTAAGGTGATAATTTTGCCGAGTCTGGCCGAACCGTTCCCAAGACCTTACCGACCCCAGCACCCAGCAGCAGCGGGGCAACCCCGACCAGCAAACCGACTACCAAGAACAGCAGGATGGGGAAGTAGTCTTGCAGCATGAAAATCCCCAGTTCAGAAGTAATACAAAAAGACAGAATAGCAGTTATTAATACTGCTTTTTTTATAAATAACTAAACCACCTTGGCGGTGGCTTAGCTATATTCACTGCCGCAGCTTCAGCACGCTGCGTTCCAACCGGCCAATACCGATTAGTCAGGAATCTTTTGCGAAGCGGGTGCAGAAGCTGGCGCAGAGGCGGCAGCAGCTGGCGCCGCACCTGACATTACGCCGAGATCATTTTTGGCTGACTTAGGCGCAGTCAGCAGCACCAGACCCATGCAGGTCACAAAAAAGCATGCAGCGGCCACTGCAGTAGAACGGCTCAAAAAGTTCGCCGAACCTGCTGCACCAAACACACTACCCGCAGAACCAGAACCGAACGCAGCGCCCATATCGGCGCCTTTGCCGTGCTGCAACAGCACCAAAACGATTACCGCCAACGCTGAAATCACGTTAACGATCAAAACCAAACTCGTAATAAAATTCATTTTTTCCATTCCCTTGGCGGCGTGAATTGTACCAATCAGCGTGCGGCTTGGCAAATTGCCAGGAACTCAAACGCCGAAAGTGCTGCACCACCCACCAACACTCCGTCAACATGGTTAAACCCTAATATTTCAGCAGCATTATTTGACTTCACGCTACCGCCATACAACACCTTCACTCGGCTATCGAGCTGGGATTTAATCAGCTGGTGCATCGGTGAGATCTGCTCACCCGAGGCCACCACCCCACTCCCCACCGCCCACGACGGCTCGTACGCCACCGCAAACAAGCCAATCGGCAAGCCACGCACCACTTCAAGCTGCGCCGCCACCACTTTCTCAGCCATACCTTGCCGGCGTTCTTCCGCCGACTCGCCCACGCAATACACACCAAACAAACCTGCATCAAGCGCAGAGCGCAGCTTCACGCCAGCCTGCTCGGTTGTTTCGCCAAACAAGCGGCGGCGTTCAGAATGACCCACAATCACCATTTCGCAACCCACGTCGGCCAGCATGCCAGACGACACCTCACCGGTATATGGCCCAATGTGGTACTGGCTAACGTCTTGAGCGCCACACTGCACCCGGGTATGTTGCAAGATCTGCTTGGCCAGCATGATGTAAGGGGCAGGCACACACACCCCAACATTTGGCCCTAACCCCGCCTGCGCCACGTCACCGAGCACCGTCTTGATCTGACCAATACTGCCATGCAGTTTCCAATTCCCAATGACCATTTGCTGGGCCATGGTTTACTCCCGAAACCTGATGATGGGGCATGGTAACAACCCCCCCCTACCCCGTCAAACCGAGAATTCCCCTAGCTTCGACGCCCACTGGAATATTTGTAATATTTTGGAAACATTGACCGACTAAGATGCGACCCATCGAATCAACTGATACCTCTTTCCGCTCTGGAGATTAATTAGCATGACTTTAGCTCGTAAACTGATCGTTAGTGCTGGCCTGCTCGCTGGTTTGTTCACCCACGCAATCGCTGGCGACATCACCGGTGCCGGCGCGACTTTCCCATATCCGCTGTATGCCAAATGGGCTGAGCAATACAAAGCTAAAACTGGTGTTGGCCTGAACTACCAATCCATCGGCTCTGGCGGTGGTATCAAACAGATTCAAGCCAAAACCGTCGATTTCGGTGCATCTGACATGCCACTGAAACCAGAAGAACTGGAAAAAGCCGGCCTGCTGCAGTTCCCAACCGTGGTGGGCGGTGTTGTACCGGTCATCAACGTACCAGGTATCAAACCAGGCCAAGTGAAGCTGAGCAGCCAAGTTCTGGCCGACATCTACTTGGGCAAAATCAAAAAATGGAATGACCCTGCTCTAACTGCGCTGAACCCAGGAGTGGCGCTGCCAGACCAAAACATCACCGTTGTACGTCGTTCTGATGGTTCAGGCACTACCTTCCTGTTCACCGACTACCTGAGCAAAGTATCGCCAGAGTGGAAAGAAAAAGTAGGTGCCAACACTGCCGTTCAGTGGGCGACTGGTGTGGGCGGTAAAGGTAACGAAGGCGTTGCAAACTACGTACAACGTATCAAAGGCTCAATCGGCTACGTTGAGTTTGCTTATGCCAAACAAAACAAACTGATTCACACCCAACTGCAAAACAGCACTGGCACTTATGTAGAGCCATCTGAAGACAACTTCAAAGCAGCCGCAGCTGGCGCGGATTGGAAGGCAGCACCAGGCATGTTCTTGGTTCTGACTAACGCTCCAGGCAAAACTTCATGGCCAATCGCTGGCGCGACCTTCATCCTGATGCACAAAAATCAGGCTGATGGCAAACAAGCTGCTGAAGTGCTGAAATTCTTTGACTGGGCTTACGCTAACGGCGACCAAACTGCGCTGGATCTGGATTACATCCCGATGCCAGACAATGTTGTGAACATGATCAAAGCCAACTGGACCGCACAAATCTCTGCCGGCGGCGCCAAAGTTTGGAAATAAGCCTCTGCGCCGATTGCCAAACGTGATCTAGACGTTACAATCGCGCAATTCCAACACACCCAATAGGCCCACCACCTATTGGGTGTTTATCTGTGGTCTGCAGTGGAGAAATTTGATGTCTGACCAAGCCAAGCGAATGAAAATGCAGCGTCTGCAAGATGCGCTTTTTGTTGGCAGCACCCGTTTTTTTGCATTTCTAGTTTTGGCCACCCTCAGCGGCATCATTATTTCGCTGATTTATGGTGCCATGCCCAGCATTAAGGCTTTTGGCCTGAGCTTTATCACTTCGACCGAATGGAACCCAGTTACCGAGCAATTCGGCGCCTGGCCTTCGATCCGCGGCACCTTGCTGTCTTCGTTTATTGCGCTCTTGATCGCCGTACCACTGTCTTTTGGTATTGCCCTCTTCCTGACCGAGCTGGCGCCTGTGTGGCTGCGCCGCCCACTCGGGATTGCAATCGAATTGCTGGCTGGTGTGCCATCGATTATTTACGGGATGTGGGGTCTGTTTATTTTTGCTCCGCTGTTTGCCGACCACGTGCAACCTTGGCTGACCGAAACCACCGCCAACTGGCCACTGATTGGTGAGCTGTTTGCCGGCCCTCCGATGGGGATCGGCATGTTTACCGCCGCACTGATTCTGGCCATCATGATTATTCCTTTCATTTCATCGGTAATGCGCGATGTATTTGAAGTGGTCCCACCCATGCTGAAAGAGTCGGCATACGGTTTGGGCTCTACCACTTGGGAAGTCGTTTGGAATGTCGTTGTGCCCTACACCAAAAACGGGATTGTCGGTGGTGTAATGCTGGGCCTGGGCCGCGCCTTGGGTGAAACCATGGCCGTGACTTTCGTGATTGGTAACGCGCAGCAAGTGATGCCTTCCTTGTTTGACCCGGCCACCACCATTTCAGCCACATTGGCGAATGAATTTACCGAAGCCCATGGTGAGCTCTACACCGCCTCACTGATCGAATTGGGTCTGCTGCTGTTTGTGATCACCTTCATCGTACTGGTGCTCTCGAAATTGCTGCTGCTGCGTCTGCAACGTAGTGAAGGCGCACATTCCTAAGGAATCATCATGAATTTATATACTCGCCGTCGTTTGATTAATTACATCAGTCTGGGCATTTCCTTATTTGCGATGTGCTTTGGCTTGTTCTGGCTGTTCTGGATTCTGCATACGCTGTTTAGCAATGGCTTGCCCGGCATCAATATGGCGCTGTTCACCCAAACTACCCCGGCGCCAGGTAGCGCCGGTGGTTTGGCCAATGCCATTTTGGGTAGCTTGCAAATGTCACTGGTCGGCGTGCTGATCGGTACCCCGATTGGCATCATGGCCGGTACCTATCTGGCTGAATTCGGCGATCGTGGTTGGTTAGCCCCGGCAACACGCTTTATTAACGATATTTTGCTGGCAGCCCCCTCCATCGTAATTGGTCTGTTTGTGTTCCAGATTTATGTGGCACAAGTTGAGCACTTCTCCGGTTGGGCTGGCGGTATTGCCTTGTCGCTGCTGGTGATTCCAGTTGTGTTGCGTACCACCGAAAACATGCTGCGTCTGGTGCCTTCTGCCATGCGCGAAGCGGCTTATGCCTTGGGCGCCCCGCAATGGAAAATGGTTCTATTTGTGACCTTGCGTGCCGCCAAGGCGGGTGTTGCCACCGGTATCTTGCTGGCGGTTGCGCGGATTCTCGGTGAAACTGCCCCACTGCTGTTCACCGCCCTGAATAACCAGTTCTTCTCGAACATGAATCAGCCAATGGCCAACTTGCCAGTGGTGATCTTCCAGTTTGCGATGAGTCCATATGAAGATTGGCATACCCTGGCTTGGGCTGGTGCGCTGCTGATTGGCTTGTTTGTACTGGGTCTGAATGTGATTGCGCGCGTAATGCTGCGTGAGCCGAAACAACATTAATATTGAGATTGGATTGAAATCATGAGCAAGCCAAATAACGCAAAACTCGCCGTAAAAAACCTGAACTTTTACTACGGCAATTTCCACGCCCTGAAGAACATCAACCTCGATATTCTGGAAGGCAAAGTCACCGCCTTCATCGGCCCATCAGGCTGCGGTAAATCAACGCTGCTGCGCACCTTTAACCGCATGTACGATCTGTATCCAAAACTGCGGGCCGAGGGTGAGATCATCCTGAACGGCGATAATATCCTGCGCTCAGGCATTGACTTGAACATGCTGCGCGCCAAAGTCGGCATGGTATTCCAAAAGCCAACACCATTCCCGATGTCGATCTATGACAACGTGGCCTTTGGGGTGAAGCTGTATGAATCGCTGTCAAAAGCCGAGATGGATGACCGTGTGGAGTGGGCGTTGTCGAAAGCGGCACTGTGGAATGAAGTAAAAGACAAACTTAAACAATCAGGCCTGGGTTTGTCTGGCGGTCAGCAACAACGTTTGTGTATCGCCCGCGCCGTTGCCGTGAAACCTGAAGTATTGCTGCTGGACGAGCCGACTTCTGCCCTCGACCCGATCTCAACTGCAAGCGTGGAAGAGCTGGTGCACGAGCTGAAGAAGGACTACACCATCGCCATCGTGACTCACAATATGCAACAGGCGGCTCGCGTGTCTGACTACACCGCTTATATGTATTTGGGTGAAATGGTGGAAATGGGTCCAACCGATACCATCTTTACCGCACCAAGCAAAAAAGCCACCGAAGACTACATCACCGGTAAATTTGGCTAAGCAGCTACTGGCGATAACGCCCCAACAAAAAGGACTGCCGCGGCAGTCCTTTTTATTTGTGAGTTCAATTCAAGCGTTGAAGCCAATCAATACTCACCCCATGTATATAGCCGAAGTAATTAATAAATAATCACTTCAGCCATATACCCCATCAAGCATCCGATTGCTCAGCCTCGGCAGTAACCACAGCGGCAATCTTATCCGCCCATTCCCGCGCTTGCACTGCATCGGTATGCTCGACCATCACCCGCACCACGGGCTCGGTGCCAGACGGACGCAACAGCACACGCCCTTCGGTGCCCATAGCTGCTTCCGCTTCCTGCACCTTGGCTGCAATCGCCTCCGAACCATGGCAATCAAAGCCTTTGGCAATGCGCACGTTTTTCAGCACTTGTTTCGAGAGCCGCAAGTCTTTGCAGAAACCCGCCAGCGTTTGGCCAGATTCTTTCAATGCCTCCAGCACTTGCAGTGCGGATACGATGCCATCACCGGTGGTGTGCTTATCCAGACACAAGAGGTGGCCTGAGCCTTCGCCGCCTACTAACCAGCCTTGTGCATCTAGCTGCTCCAGCACATAGCGATCACCTACTTTGGCGCGCACAAAACCAATGCCACGTTGTTTCAGGGCATTTTCCACGCCAAGGTTGGTCATCAGCGTACCCACTACCCCACTACCCAGGGTGCCTTTTTGTTGGCGATGCAGGGCCAGCACATACAAGAGCTGGTCGCCATCCACAATCGTGCCGTCGCGATCAACCATGATCAGCCGGTCGCCATCACCATCCAAGGCCACACCAAAGTGCGCGCCTTCTGATAGCACTTTAAGGCGCAGCGCTTCGGGATGGGTGGCGCCGACTTCTTCGTTGATGTTAAAGCCATTCGGTTGCGCGCCCATGCTCACGACTTCCGCACCCAGCTCGTGAAAGACGTGCGGTGCGATGTGATAGGTGGCACCGTGCGCACAATCCACTACCAGCTTCATGCCACGTAAATCCAGTTCATTCGAAAACGTCGATTTACAAAATTCGATGTAGCGGCCAGCCGCATCATTAATCCGCCATGAGCGGCCAATTTGCTTCGAGGCTACGCAGGTCTGCGGCTCATCGATAGCCGCCTCAATCGCCAGCTCAACCGCATCGGGCAATTTTTTACCGCTAGCCCCAAAAAACTTGATCCCGTTATCGTGGTAGGGATTGTGCGAGGCAGAGATCACCACCCCGGCCGACAGGCGCAATGCGCGGGTCAGATAAGCAATCCCCGGGGTCGGTAGCGGACCCGTCAGATGGCAATCGACACCGGCGGCATTAAAGCCGGCCTGCAGTGCTGCTTCCAGCATATAGCCCGAGATGCGGGTGTCTTTACCAATCAGCACGCCAGGATGATCATTGCGCCCCTGCTTCGCGCTTTCAGCCACCAAGACCCGCCCGGCGGCATAACCCAGACGCATCGCAAAATCGGGGGTGATTGGCGCTTCGCCCACCAAACCACGCACACCATCGGTACCAAAATACTTACGTGCCATTACTCTATCCTTCGCGATTTAATTTTTAATCGGGCTTATTTTAACCCTTGCCAAATCTTTAACGCATCCACTGTTTCACTTACATCGTGCACACGGATAATTTTGGCGCCTTGCTGCGCGGCGAGCACTGCGGCCACCACGCTGGGCACCATGCGCTCGGCAATCTCCCGCCCCGTTAGCTCGCCTAGCATTCGCTTGCGCGATACACCAATTAGCAGCGGGTAAGGCCATTGCTGCCAGTTGCGCATCGCACGAAAGAGCGCCTGATTGTGTGCCAGCGTTTTGCCAAAGCCAAAGCCAGGGTCGAGTACAATCCGCGCGGCGGCCACGCCGCTTTGCACCACGGCTGCGGCACGCGCCAGTAGATAATCGCCTACTACAGTGACGACATCGTGATAGTGCGGCTCGCTCTGCATAGTTTGTGGCTGGCCCTGCTTATGCATCAAGCACACCCCGGCCTGACTACGCTGTAACGCCGCAATGGCGCCGGGCGCTTCAAGCCCCGCAATGTCGTTAATAATGTCGGCGCCAGCGGCCAAGGCGGCTTGCATCATTTCAGTTTTGCAGGTGTCGATCGAAATAGGCACCTGATACTGCTGAGCAAGCGCCAAGACCGGCAATACCCGCTCAAGCTCCTGCTGCAAGGGAACAGGTGTCGCCCCCGGGCGTGTGGATTCGCCACCAATGTCGATGATATCGGCTCCTGCAGCTAACATGGCCTCGATGCGTGCTTTAGCCGCATCCAAGCCTACATAGCGACCACCATCGGAAAATGAATCGGGGGTCACATTCAATATCCCCATGACCAAGGGGCGCTCTAGCGACAAGCTAAACCGGCCGCACTGCCAAATTTGCATGCTGTTATCGTCCAAAGAAAAAGGCGGCTCACGCCGCCTTGATGTTTGAGTGTAATTGCTTACGCTTCAGCCGCCGGTGCGTGAGGCACTTCGGCCCCGCCACTTGGCGTTTCTTCGCTACTCACCGTTTTGCGCGGTGGCGGCAGATCTTTCGGTGGGCGCGGTGGGCGGCCAGCCATAATATCCAGAATCTGCTCGCGATCAATGGTTTCCCAATCCATCAGTGCCGTAGTCATCGCTTCAACTTTGTCACGGTTCTCGTCGAGGATTTTGACTGCCAGCGCATACTGCTCATCGATAATGCGGCGAATTTCGGCATCCACTTGCTGCATGGTGGCTTCAGACACATTTTTGTGCGTGGTCACCGAACGACCAAGGAATACCTCACCATCGTTCTCACCGTAGACCATCGGCCCCAGCTTCTCGGTCATCCCGTAGCGGGTCACCATGTCACGCGCCATGCGTGTGGCCCGCTCGAAGTCATTCGATGCGCCGGTCGAAATGCGGTGTACGAATAGATCTTCCGCCACACGGCCACCAAACAGGATGGCAAGCTCATTCAGCATCTGATCTTTGTACATCGAGAACTTGTCACGTTCAGGCAGCTGCCAAGTCAAACCCAATGCACGACCACGCGGCATGATGGTAACTTTGTGCACCGGATCAGTGCCTTCCAGCATTTCAGCCACTACAGCGTGCCCAGATTCATGGTAAGCGGTAGCACGACGCTCTTCTTCGGTCATCACCATGCTACGGCGCTCAGGGCCCATGTAGATTTTGTCTTTGGCGGATTCAAAGTCGGCCATATCGACCAAGCGCTTGTTACGGCGCGCGGCAAACAGTGCCGCTTCGTTCACCAGATTGGCCAAGTCAGCACCGGACATACCCGGAGTGCCACGCGCCAAAACAGAAGCATCAACGTCATTGGCAATCGGCACTTTGCGCATGTGCACGCCCAGAATCTGCTCACGACCACGAATATCGGGCAGTGAAACCACCACCTGACGATCGAAACGACCCGGACGCATCAAAGCAGGATCCAGCACATCAGGACGGTTGGTGGCTGCAATTACGATAATGCCGGAATTGCCTTCAAAACCATCCATCTCGACCAGCATTTGGTTCAAGGTTTGTTCGCGCTCATCGTTACCACCGCCAAGCCCAGCACCACGCTGGCGCCCCACCGCATCGATCTCGTCGATAAAGATAATGCACGGTGCATTTTTCTTGGCGTTTTCGAACATATCCCGTACCCGGGCAGCACCAACGCCGACAAACATCTCGACGAAATCCGAACCGGAAATCGAGAAGAATGGCACTTTCGCTTCACCAGCAATGGCTTTAGCGAGCAGGGTTTTACCTGTACCGGGTGAGCCCACCATCAGAATACCGCGTGGCATGCGGCCACCGAGGCTCTGATATTTGCTTGGATCACGCAGATAGTCGACGATCTCCGCAACTTCTTCTTTAGCCTCATCGCAACCAGCAACATCCGCGAAAGTCACCGCGTTATTGCTTTCATCCAGCATCTTGGCTTTGGACTTACCAAAACTAAATGCGCCGCCTTTGCCACCACCCTGCATCTGGCGCATGAAGAAAATCCACACCCCGATCAGCAGCAGCATGGGGAACCAGTTAACGAAGATGCTCATCAACAAGCTTGGCTCTTCTTCTGGCTTAGCCGCGAATTTCACATTGTGTTTGATGAGGGTATCGACCATGCGGAAATCGAATGGCGCCAGAGTGGCATAATTGCTGCCATCGGTTTTCTTCCCGCGAATCCATTGCCCACGCAGCGGGCTGCCTTCAATCTCAGCCGTGGCGATGCGCCCCTGCTCTACATCCGCCATAAATTGCGAATACGGCACCTGGGTCGAGGTATCTTGATGTTTGGAGAACTGGTTGAACACCGTCATCAAAATGATGCCGACGACCAGCCAAATTGCGACATTCTTGCCGAGATTGTTCACGGCCTTACTCCTGTGTTTCCCAACATTGGGAATGACAAAACTATTTTACTCGCTTCAACCGCAGCGTTAAGCCTTTTTTTGCTTACCCAGCAGATAGACTTCGGGGCTACGATCACGCGAGGCTTTTGGTTTTCGTGTCACAACGGCAGAAAAAGTTTCCCGCATTTCCGCCATATATTCTTGAAAACCACTGCCCTGGAAGACTTTGACCAGAAAATGTCCGCCAGGTTTAAGTTGTTCACGGGCAAATTCGAGGGCCAGCTCGCACAGATACATACTGCGCGCCTGATCGGTTACGGCATTACCACTCATATTGGGGGCCATATCGCAGATTACAAGGTCTACCTGCCGACCATCCAATAAGGCATTAAAACGATCAAGGACTTCCTGCTCGCGAAAATCGCCCTGCACAAACTCCACATCGCGGATGGGATCCATTTCCAAGATATCCAAGGCAAAAACCCGGCCATTGCCACCGACCTTTTTCTTGGCCACCTGACACCAGCTGCCGGGCGCAGCGCCCAAGTCAGCCACCCACAAGCCGGGCTTGAGGAGTTTGTCTTTTTCGTCGATTTCCAGCAGTTTGTAGGCTGCGCGAGCCCGATAGCCTTCTTTTTTTGCCATCTGGACATACTGGTCGTTCACATGCTCGTGCAGCCAAGCACTACTGGAATTGATACCTGCCATCGGTTAAACTGTCCTGTTAGTCAAGAATTCAAGGATTTAATCAATATGTTAGAACTTACCCCGGATCAATGCCGTCATTTGCGCAGCTTGGCGCATCACCTTAATCCGGTGGTGATGATTGGGAACAATGGTCTCACTGATGCGGTGATGCGGGAAATAGCCGTTAATCTGGACGCACACGAGTTGATCAAAGTTCGCGTACTGGGCGACGATCGCGAAGCACGCAAGCAGTATATGGAACAAATCTGCGCCGATCTGGGCGCGGCACCGGTGCAACTTCTGGGCAAACTGCTGCTGATCTACCGCCCAAGCAATACCGACAAACCAAAAATCCTGCTGCCTAAAGCCAAAAAGAAAGCCGCTTAATCGCGTTTGGCTAAAAACAAAGAGGGCGCCCAAGGCGCCCTTTTGTTTTGCGCTTTATTCTTTCCAGATATAGATCAGGCCCAACACGCTTTGCAGCAGATAAATCAGGCTGGAAATCGTGTGCCATTGGGCTAAGCCGCCCCCAAACATGCCTTCGGCGGCGTTACTCACCGCAGGTTTGATTTCGGCAATCAGCGGAAAAATCGCAAACTGATTGATCAGCGTGCACAGCAGCATACCGATAATCAGCCAGAGCTTTTGCCCTTTAAAGGCCCGGGCGCCATCCATCCAGATCCACCAGATCAGCAAAAACAGCCCGGCCACAATGCCGATCCAGCCGATGGCATGAAACAATTTGCCGGCTACCATGCCAGCCACAGCTTTATCCAGGCTACTGAATAAAGCCGGCGCCACCACGATGCCGATGATCCACATGCCGCCAATCCACACAGTGGTCAGCAGGTTCTTCAACCCATTACCCATACGATGTATCAGCGTACAGCCAATGCTTGATAAGGCTTAGCAGGCTATACCCAGCCTCTTAATAATTAGATGTATTGAACAGCCAGCACTTCATATTCACGAATGCCGCCCGGTGCCTGTACCTCGGCCACATCGCCTTCGTATTTGCCGATCAGGGCGCGGGCAATGGGGCTCGACACCGAAATTTTGCCTTCTTTGATGTCGGCTTCGTCATCACCAACGATCTGGTAGGTAACTTCGCTTTCGTTATCCAAGTCTTGCAGCACCACGGTGGCCGCAAACACAATCCGGCCCTCAGCCGAATCGGCCATGCTCTTCGGATCGATAATCTGGCTGTTGGCGAGCTTGCCTTCCAGCTCGGCAATGCGGCCTTCCACAAAGCCCTGCTTTTCTTTGGCGGCGTCGTATTCGGCATTTTCCGACAGATCGCCGTGGCTACGAGCCTCGGCAATCGCCGCAATCACGGCTGGACGCTCGACGCTTTTCAGGTGCGCCAGTTCTGCCTTCAGTTTTTCCGCCCCCACGACGGTCAATGGCACTTTATTCATGTCTGCTCTCCACCCGGTCGCCCCACTGCGGCCGGTTGTAAAAATAACAGCCGCCAGCTCGAATGAGCATGGCGGCTTGGTTGTGTTCAGGCGTAAAAATATCAGTTATTCAGCAGGCGATGCAAGCCCTGTACGTCATACACGTTCAGTTCTTTCATATCACGCAAACCGATACACGCCGCTTTAGCACCTGCGATGGTCGTAAACACTGGCAGCTTGGCTTTCAGTGCCTCGTGACGGATCGAGTAGCTATCCTGAATCGCTTGGCGGCGCTCATCCACGGTATTGAAGATCATGCCGATTTCACCGTTGACGATCATATCCACCACATGCGGACGACCTTCGGTCACTTTGTTGACCGCGGTAACGGCGACCCCGGCCGCTTCGATCGCGGCGGCAGTGCCCTTGGTGGCCAGCACTTTAAAGCCCAGCTTCGCCAGAATGCCCGCGCACTCAACGGCTTGCGCTTTATCGCCTTCACGCACCGAAATAAACACGCTGCCTGAGCTTGGCAACACGGTGCCCGCGGCCATTTGTGATTTCACAAAGGCTTCGGCAAAGGTTGTACCCACGCCCATGACTTCACCGGTCGATTTCATCTCTGGGCCGAGGATGGTATCCACGCCAGGGAATTTATTGAACGGGAAGACCGCTTCTTTCACCGAGTAGTACGATGGAATGATTTCGCGGGTAACGCCTTGCGCGGCCAAAGTCTGGCCCACCATACAACGCGCAGCCACTTTGGCCAGCGACAAGCTGGTGGCTTTCGATACATACGGCACCGTCCGTGAAGCACGTGGATTCACTTCCAGCACATACACCACGGCTTCGTCGCCTTTGCCTTGAATCGCAAATTGCACATTCATCAGACCAACCACGTTCAGCGCCTTGGCCATTGCCACGGTCTGCCGACGCAGCTCATCTTGCAGCGTTTGCGAGAGCGAATACGGTGGCAGCGAGCAGGCTGAATCGCCTGAGTGCACGCCGGCTTGCTCGATGTGTTCCATAATGCCGCCGATGATGACTTGTTCCCCATCCGACAGCGCATCCACATCCACTTCAATCGCGTCGTTCAGGAAGCGATCCAGCAACACGGGCGAGTCATTCGATACTTTCACCGCTTCGCGCATATAGCGGGCCAGATCGTCTTCCGAATGCACGATCTGCATTGCGCGGCCGCCCAGTACATACGATGGGCGCACCACCAGCGGGTAGCCCAGCTCGCGGGCCAAGTGCAGCGCATCTGGCTCGGTACGTGCTGTAGCATTTGGCGGCTGACGCAGGCCCAGATCATGCAAGAGCTTCTGGAAGCGCTCGCGGTCTTCGGCGGCATCGATCATGTCTGGGGTAGTACCAACGATAGGCACACCATTGGCTTCCAGCGCGCGTGCCAATTTCAGTGGGGTTTGGCCACCGTATTGCACGATCACGCCAAATGGTTTTTCAACCGCCACGATTTCCAGCACGTCTTCCAGCGTCAGTGGCTCGAAGTACAGCCGATCGGAAGTATCGTAATCGGTAGACACGGTTTCTGGGTTGCAGTTGACCATGATGGTTTCGTAACCATCTTCACGCAACGCCAGTGCCGCATGCACGCAGCAGTAGTCAAACTCGATACCTTGGCCAATCCGGTTCGGGCCACCGCCCAGAATCATGACTTTTTTCTTGTCGGTTGGCTGCGCCTCGCATTCTTCCTCATAGGTTGAATACATATAGGCGGTATTGCTCGCAAACTCAGCTGCGCAGGTGTCTACACGCTTATACACCGGGCGTACATTCAGCGCATGACGTGCTTTACGCACAGCATTCTGGTCGCAACCGAGCAAAGTGGCCAGACGGCGATCAGAGAAACCTTTACGTTTCAGGCGACGCAGCTCTTCTTTGCTCAGGCTATCTACATTGCGACCACGCAGTGCGGCTTCATCTTTCAGGATGTCTTCGATTAGCGCGAGGAACCATGGATCGATCTTCGAAATCGCGTGGATTTCATCCAGGCTCATGCCGACGCGGAAAGCATCTGCCACGTACCACAGGCGCTCAGGGCCAGGCGCCGCGATTTCTGATTCGATCAGGGTACGATCAGTGGAGATTTCATCAAAACCCGACATGCCGGTTTCGAGACCACGCAGGGCTTTTTGCAGCGATTCTTGCTGCGTGCGACCCATTGCCATCACCTCACCCACTGACTTCATTTGTGTAGTCAGGCGGTTGTTGGCTTGCGGGAATTTCTCGAAGGCAAAACGTGGGATTTTGGTCACCACGTAATCGATGGATGGCTCGAACGACGCTGGGGTTTTGCCGCCAGTAATTTCGTTTTTCAGCTCATCCAGCGTGTAGCCCACCGCCAGTTTCGCGGCGACTTTCGCAATCGGGAAACCAGTGGCTTTGGAAGCCAGCGCCGATGAACGGGATACGCGTGGGTTCATCTCGATCACGATCAAACGGCCGTCTTTCGGGTTCACCGAGAATTGCACGTTAGAACCGCCAGTATCCACACCGATCTCGCGCAATACCGCGATCGATGCATTACGCATGATCTGGTATTCCTTATCGGTCAGCGTTTGCGCTGGAGCTACGGTGATCGAATCACCGGTGTGTACGCCCATTGGGTCCAAGTTTTCGATCGAGCACACGATAATGCAGTTGTCGTTGCGATCACGCACGACTTCCATCTCGTACTCTTTCCAGCCCAGCAGCGACTCTTCAATCAACAGCTCATTGGTCGGCGATAGATCCAGTCCACGGGTACAGATTTCGATGAATTCTTGGATGTTATAAGCGATACCACCGCCTGAGCCACCCATGGTGAACGAAGGACGGATAATCGCCGGGAAGCCCACCTGCGCCTGCACGGCCAGCGCTTCTTCCAGCGTATGGGCGATACCGGAACGGGCCGAACCCAGACCGATCTTATCCATCGCCACTTTGAATTTTTGCCGATCTTCGGCTTTATCAATCGCTTCTGGCGTTGCGCCGATCAGCTCGACGCTGTATTTATCCAGCACGCCATTGCGCCACAGATCCAGCGCGCAGTTCAGTGCAGTTTGGCCGCCCATGGTCGGCAGAATGGCATCTGGACGCTCTTTGGCGATGATTTTCTCAACCACTTGCCAGGTAATCGGCTCGATGTAGGTCACATCGGCCATATTCGGGTCGGTCATGATGGTGGCAGGGTTGCTGTTCACCAGAATGACTTTGTAGCCCTCTTCGCGCAGGGCTTTACACGCTTGCGCGCCAGAGTAGTCAAATTCGCAGGCCTGGCCGATCACGATCGGGCCAGCACCAATAATCAGAATGCTTTTTAGGTCGTTGCGCTTGGGCATATTGTTCGTCCTTAGTGTTTATCGCTGTTTTCGATCACGGTTGTCACGGCATTCGCGGAGCCTGTTGGTTGCTGGTGAGTCCACCAGTACCAGCCAGCCGCAATCGCGATCAGCAACACGCAAGAAATAATCATTTTGAGGATGCGAGAGAACAGCCAGCAGCCCACTATCAGCACCAGCGCCCCCAGCCAACCGGCGGGGTGCGAGGTGAAGAAGGCACCAAAGTGCTGGGCTAGGCCATCCATACTGTTAAGCCTTGCGGGCGCTCATCGCATCGATAAATTTGTCAAACAAGTACGCCACATCGTGCGGGCCTGGGCTCGCCTCTGGGTGGCCCTGGAACGAGAAGGCCGGCTTGTCGGTCAGCGCGATGCCCTGCACCGTGCCATCAAAGAGCGAACGGTGAGTGACGCGCACATTGGCTGGCAAGCTGGTTTCGTCCACTTGGAAGCCATGGTTCTGGCTCGTGATCATCACATGTTTGCTATCCAGGTCTTGCACCGGATGATTGGCACCGTGGTGACCAAACTTCATCTTGCTGGTTTTGCCGCCGGCAGCCAAGCCAAGCAACTGGTGCCCCAAACAGATACCGAAGATCGGCAGGCTGGTGGCCAGCAATTCTTGAATCGCTTTAATCGCGTAATCACATGGCTCAGGATCGCCAGGGCCGTTCGACAGGAACACGCCATCGGGGTTGAGCGCCAACACTTCGCTAGCCGGCGTTTGCGCTGGCACCACGGTCAGTTTGCAACCGCGCTCAGCCAGCATGCGCAAGATATTGTGTTTCACGCCGAAGTCATAGGCCACCACGTGGAATTTCGGGTTACTCTGCACGGTATAACCCACGCCCAGCTTCCACTCGGCCGTCGTCCACTCAAATGGCTTTTCGCACGTCACCACTTTGGCCAGATCTTGGCCGGCCATCGAGCCAAACGATTTGGCTTTCTCAACCGCAGCCGCGGCGTCGATATTCTGGCCGCTCACGATGCAACCGGCTTGAGCGCCCTTCTCGCGCAGAATGCGCGTGAGTTTACGGGTATCGATATCCGCAATAGCAACCACGCCGTTTTGCTTGAGATACTCCCCCAGGCTCATGGTGGCGCGGAAGTTAGAATGCATCAAAGGCAGATCACGAATGATCAGGCCTTCGGCAAACACAGCGCGGCTTTCAGCGTCTTCGCTGTTCACGCCATAGTTACCAATATGCGGGTAAGTCAGGGTAACGATTTGCTTGGTGTACGAAGGGTCAGTCAGAATTTCCTGATAACCGGTCAGCGACGTGTTGAACACGACTTCACCGAGGGTTTCACCGTCGGCGCCAATCGATACGCCGTAAAACAGAGTACCGTCGGCGAGCGCCAGCAAGGCTGGCGTCTGTACTGGAGTGGGGGCAGGTGCAGACACGTGGCGGCTCCAGGGCGTTGCGCCCAAAAAAGTCATAAATCCGTGGGGTACACGTAGAAAAACGGGATAGGAAGACCCACCCCGTTTCACGCATACAAAATTAGCCGGATTCTACCCTAAAACCCCTTCTTCATCAACGCTAACGCCCTATCCGCCAGCCTACGCTAGCGCCATTACAGCAATCTTTCTATCGCCTGTTCGATGGCGCTGGGTGGGGTAATGGGCGCAAACCGCGCCACCACCTGCCCCTGCCGGTTCAGCAAAAACTTGGTGAAGTTCCACTTGATCAGCCGCGTGCCCAGCACCCCGGGACGCTGATTTTTCAGCCAGCGATACAGCGGATGGGCGTTAGGGCCATTGACTTTGATCGGGGCAAAAATCGGAAATTCCACCCCATAATTACGCTGGCAAAACTCACCAATCGCGGCATCGGCCGCCAGCTCTTGGGCAAATTGCCGGCACGGAAAACCCAACACCACCAGCCCTTGTGCGCGGTAGCGCTGATATAAAGTTTGCAATCCGGCATACTGCGGGGTAAAACCACAGCGGCTGGCCACATTCACCACCAGCACCACCTGACCCGCATAATCGGACCAGCGCACTTGCTGGCCATCCGCGAGCGTGAGTGGAAAATCCGGCCCTGCTGCTTTACTCATTGCAAGAAATCTCAAAATTGTCTGCCGATAGCGCCCACCATACCATAAGCCACCCTGCCAGCGGTTACGCCCACGGCCCACGCGCCAGCACCCAAGTGGCCATCGCTGCCGTTAGCGCGGCCATGGCCCGCGGCGGCATGACGCAGGCCGGAAAAGTGTTTCTGTTTCTCTCCACTCATTTTCACGGCCAGATCGATGCTTGCCTGCGCGCAGTGGCCAGTGTCTGTGGCAGCATTGATATTGCCGGCGCCAGTGCGGCCGGGGTCTTTACCGAGCAGGACTGGAGCCTAGATTCACCCGCCGCAGCGGCCCTCGTGCTGCCGGTGGATTACCCTTTGCACCAGCGCAATTCCCATCTGGCCCTCGCGGCGCCCAATGCGGTGAACCAATTCTGGCTCAATGATGGCGCCACCAAGTTTGGCGCGATTGCGGGCGATGCTACTGGCAAAGGGCAATATGCACTGTGGCAAGCGGGCCAACAGCGCTTTAGCTTTATTCAGTTACCGCTTGAGGCGCGCTCGATCATCGTCTCGGATGGGTTGAGCGAGCTTGGCCCGTGGCAAACCATCACCGCGGCCGACGGCCTGCAACTACAGCGGCTCGACGACCAACCCGCATTGCAAACCCTCGCCCCCTGGCTGGGACAATACCCGCTCGAAAGCCTGCAAGCCGCGATTCGCCCGGCCGGACGGGGCGAAACGGCCCATTGGGCGCCCGTGTTGGGCGGAGATTTGAGTACAGATAGCGTAATGCTGGCGCAGCCCCTGCAGGCGGGCGATGAACTACGCTGGGGGCATTTTGATAGCAGCGCCGCCAGCCAGCGTTTTGCCAGCCAGATCATTAGCCAACTCGCTGGCCGCCCACAGCCACGCTGGGCATTGGCATTTTCCAGCCATCGCCGCGCCATGGCGGGCGATGGGCTCACTGAGCCGGATTGGCACACATTGCGACGCACGCTACCGGCGGTGCCGTTTGCCGGCTTTTATGGCAATGGGCAGATTATCCCGCTCGCCAAATTCAACCGGGTCGTCGACAATAGCGTTCTTCTGGCTCTCTTTGATTAAAGATTAAACGCTATGCTGTTCAACCCCAGTCGCGACCAAGCTCGGCGCTTTTTTATTCATAGCTGGCAAAAACACCAGCAAGGCCTGCATCTGGAAGACCTAGAAGCCGTGGTCGTCGATGTGCTGCTCGCCCATCCGGAATACCATGCGTACCTGAGTGAAGATTATATCGATCGCGATTGGCCGCCTGAGCATGGCGACACCAACCCCTTCCTGCATTTATCGCTGCACCTGGCCATTGCCGAGCAGCTTTCGATCGATCAGCCCGCCGGGGTGCGCGCGCTATATCAGCAGCTCCACGCCCAGCACAATGACGCGCATAAAGCCCTGCACGATATGCTCGAATGCTTAGGCGAAATGATCTGGCAAGCGCAGCGCAATCAAAGCGCGCCCGATCCAGCGATTTATCTGGATGGCTTGCGTCAGCGGATTAAGCTGATTCGCTAAGCGCGGGTATTGGCCCACAAGCTTTAACCCAATTAGCCTTCCGGCATATACCCATTGCGACTATCAGTGCTTTGGGTCTATGCGCATAGCTTTGCTTAGTCGGGGCTAGATGGCGCTAGCTTGGCTTTGTTCGGCCAGCACCATGCGCCGGATTTTCTGCGCTTTCTCAAAATGATCCAGCCTGTGCGTTTGGATCCACCACGTCGCCGCTTCCATTAGCAACTCCGGATCGTCGTTTTTATTGGCGAAAAATGCATAAAACGACACCCCTACCCCTTCGCCTTTCTGCGCGATTTTTTGCTCGCAAACGGCGAGGATTTTGTGTCGGAATATGGGGCGCATATTTTTTCCGGTTTATTTTTTGCTATCGCTTTGCAGCAAGCTTTCCAGCTCGCGCACCCGCGCCTCTATCCCAGATTGCAGATAAAAATCCTGCTCGGGCTGGCGCAGCGCGAGGTTAAATTGCTCCAGCGCTGCGTTGTATTCCTTCAGCCGGGCGTAATACTCACCCTGCATCTGATATTGCTGCATCAGCTTGCCTTGCTTGGCATACAGCCGCGCCCCGCGCTGATAAAACAGCGCATCGCTGGGATACATGCTGAGCTGGTCTTTCAGCTCGCTCTCGGCGCGGCTGAATTGGCCGGCATCAATCAGGGCATCCAGCAAGGCATATTGCAGCGCCTTGCTGGCCGGATAACGTGCGCTGGCGGCGCCAAGTACATTCAGCGCCTCGGCCGATTGCCCTTGGGCTAGGCGAATTTGCCCGGCCAGATATTCAAACATCGGGTGACTACGTTTGGGTGCAAAGCTATCGCGCGCCTGCTGCAGCGCGGCCCACGCGGGCTCGTATTGCCGCGCCAGAAAGTAGGCATAGGCCAAGCCATAGCGCTGCGCGGTTTCGCTGGCGTAGCGCTTCTCGGCGATGGTTTTCTGGAAATAGCTAATCGCTTCGCGCCCACCCAGCTGCATGGCGCGCACTTTTTCGCGCACAAATAAAAACTCGGGCGAATCGGGCACTTGCCGATATTTCAGCTCGCCCACGCGATTTTGCGCCTCGGAAATCCGTTTCATCGTGACCGGGTGCGTGCGCAGAAATTCAGGCGCATTGCTTTCCACAATCCGGTTATGGTTTTGCAGCCGCTCAAAAAACACCGCCATTGCGCGCGGATCATAGCCTGAGCGCTGCAGCGTCTGCATACCGAGGCGGTCGGCTTCCTGCTCAAACGAGTAGGTAAAATCCAGCTGCCGTTGCACGCTGGCGCCGGTGGTGGCAGCAATCGCCGCCGCCGCCGCATCGCCGCGCCCCATACTGCCGGCGATAATCGCGGCGGCAATACCGGCCAAGGTCAACCAAGGGCTACCCTTCATGCCCTCAATCATCCGCGCCAGATGGTTTTGCGAAACGTGGGCAATTTCGTGCGCCAACACGCTGGCGACTTCCGATTCATGCTGAGCCTGAATAATCAGACCGGTATGCACGCCAATAACCCCCCCCGGAATCGCAAAGGCATTCACTGACGAATCCAGAATCGGAAAAAACGTAAACTGGGTATCGCGCACTTCGGCCGCCTCGACCAGGCGATAACCCATGGTATTCAGAAAGGCCGCCACCTCGGGGTCATCCAGCAGCACGCCGCTGCGGCGAATTTCGCGCATGGCCATCTCGCCGATTTCCCGCTCCTGCTGCGGGCTTAAGCCTTGCTGCGACACATCACCCAAATCGGGCAAATTGGTGGCCAGGCTGACGCTGGGCCAGCACAAACTCAAACTCAGTACCAGCGCCAGACTGCGGCGCGCCCAGGTGGGCTTGGGATGGGACATGCAGCTCCTCCTAAATACCCAGGCTGGGTATGAGGCTCAACAATAGATTTAAACTAGCCAGTAGACAATTACCCCATAGCGGGCAATTTTACCAAGGCTTAAATAACACAACACGCGCCCCCACGGCCAACGCAACCAGCCAGCTAGCCCGCACAGAGCATCACCCAAAAGCGGCACCCACGACAGCAGCAGGCTGGCAGGCCCGAAACGCTGAGCCAAGGCCAGACTGCGCTGCAGCCAACGGTGCTTGGGCTGCGCCGGCAAACGGCGCCCCAGCCAGACGGTGAGCGCGCCCCCGGCACTATTGGCCACCGCAGCCACCAGCCAGGCCCAGACCCATAACTGCGGCTGGTAATGCAAAGCCGCGGCAAAGGCCAGCTCAGAATTACCTGGCAACAAGGTAGCCGAGGTAAACGCCGACAGGGCCAAAGCACCCAGCCAGCCCCATTCGGCCATTAACATGCGGCACGGACCAGCTTAAGCAAATGCAAAGGGTGCGCCAGCATGGGTGCTGATGGCGGCAGCCAGATCGGCGAAAAACTCACCCTCGCCACGGGTATTGCGCCACTGCCCATCCTGCCAGCGATAGTGATAGCCACCCGAGCGTGCGGCAATCCACAGCTCTTGATTCGGCGTATGGCGATTCACAATCACTTTGCTGCCATCTTCAAATTCCAGCTCCAGCACATTGCCAGCGCGCAGCGGATCGACATCAAAATCAACCGCGTCCAGCGCCGTTTCAATCTGGCTAAAAATCGCATCGCTGGCGCTTAGAAATTCAGATTCGGTCATCGCTTGGTTCCAACATGATAAACTGGCATTTTGCCATTGATTGCCCCGCCATGCGCAAACTGCTTGCCCTGCTGACTGTTGCCAGCTTCCTCGCCGCCTGTGGTTACAAAGGCCCCTTGTATCTACCCACCGCCACACCGGCCGCCAAAACCACCCCGGCGCCAGCCAAAACGACTCAGGCACCAGCCAAAGCCGCCAGCGCCGCCGTCAAGGCCAGCGCCGTGAGCACGCAATAAAGCCACTCACGCGCCACAGCGGCACCGCCGCCAATGTGCAGGCGATAAAAAAGCGGCCCTTGGCCGCTTTTTGTTTGCGCGTCGCTCAGAAGCGCTCAGGCAGCTTTTGCAAAATGATGATGCGTTTGTTTTCCAAGCGGATATAGCCACCGAACACCAGCTCTTTCAGGATCCTGGCGATCATTTCGCGCGACGAGCCCACTCGATCGGCAATCGCTTGCTGGGTGAGCGGCTGGCTCACCATTTCCACGCCGTCTTCGGTCACCAGCATCGATTCAAACAGCGCGCGCACGCGGCCATACACATCGAGCAAGGCCAGGTTTTTCATCGTGGTCGACAAATGGCGCACCATCGCCGCCAAGTTTTGAATCACCAGCTCTTTCACATGCGGCTCACGATCCAGCGCTTCGCGGAATTCTTGCTTGCTAAACATCAGGAAGACCGAGTCTTCTTCACATTGACATGACCAGCCGCGCGGCTCGTTGTCGATCAGCGAAATTTCGCCAATCGCATCACCCGGCTCAACCACCATAAAGACAAATTCTTTGCCCTGATTATCACTGGCAAAACAGCGTGCACGGCCATCGATCAGCACATACATCGATTCGGCCGGATCACCCTCGCGAAACACAAATGAGCCCTTGGGCATGGTGCGTTTCAGGCCAGTAGCCAGGATGTATTCCAGTTGCTCATCCGGAAAGCCTTGCAGCAGAGGGATGGTTTTTAAGATTTCCAGCATAACAATACCTATTAGTCAGGTTGGCTTGGGTTGTTAATCGCCCGTGCCGGCACTCAGGCCGGACTTAAAAGCGTTCGGGCAGTTTTTTCAAAATCAAAATACGGCGGCGGCCAGTCTCGACATAGCCACCGGCCACCAGTTCTTTCATCACCTTGGCAATCATTTCGCGCGAGGCGCCGACCCGGTCGGCCAGATCTTGCTGGGTAATTTGCCCCTCGATCAGATCCCCCTCGGGGGTATTGACCGCCAGCATTTCAAATACGCGGCGTATCCGGCCATACACGTCATTCAAGGCCAGATCGCTCACGGTTTTGGTCAGATGTTTAATCAGCCGGATCGAGCCCGCCAGCAGGGCGTCTTTGATTTGCGGATGCGTGGCCACAAAGTCGAGGAAATTACTGCGCGCGATCGATAAAAACACGCAATCGTCTTCGGCTTCGGCACAGACGGTGCGCACCTCATCGGTAAGCAGGCCGATCCCGCCAAACGACAGGCCTGGTTCGGCCACGCCATAAACATACTCGCGGCCAGAGTCATTACTATGAAAGAGCTTTAAACGCCCCTCAATCAGCACCAGCAAATGCTCAACCGGCTCGCCTTCGTAAAATACCGGCACGCCTTTGGCGTAATGCCGGCGAATCGCCAGCGCTTCTAATTCCAGCAATGATTCGCTCGGCAAGCCGGCAAATACATCTACTTTTTCCAGAATGGACGTCATGTCACCTCAATGGCCGGCTTTTTTCTCGGGTTTACTGCCTTTCTCGCTCGGAGCTGAAGCAGCTTCGCCAGCTTCACTGGCATTGTCGGCTTCGGCACCATGGCCTTCTTCCGGCGCCAGTTGCCCAGTTGTAACATCCGGCGGCGGGGGCACGATGTCGATTTTTTTCGCCTGCATGTATTCGTTCATTTCTTTCCAGCCGGCGAAAATATCGGCTTTGGGGATTTTGGCATTGCGTCGATAACAATCTTCCAGCGCGCGCCCACTGTGGCGACACGCCGCACCAATGGCCTTGCCATTGGCTTTCGGTTTGTTGATCAGCTCCATCACCTGATCGCATGCGGTCAGGGAGAGGGTGAGCGGCAACAGCACCAGCATTCGTTTAAGCGCCTGCACAAGCACACCTTTCGGCAATAAATCAAGGTAAATTGTAAGACAAAAAGCCCGTTAAGTCGCAACAACCTAACGGGCTTTGACCAATTACGACAGAATAAAACGTCAGACTTGCTGAATCCCCGCCAGCAACCAGCGTGGATCGCCCTGCATTGGGCGCACAAAATGCCAGATTTCTTTGAATGGCTCTGCCGGTGCATTCAGGCTTTCGCTCACGCGGCCGGCAAATTCCACACTGGCGATCATGCGGCCTTCTTCGCTCACCGCCTGCACCAATTGCAGATTCAGCTCTGGGAATTCGGCCAGATCACTGTTGTTGCCAATTTCATCTTTCAGCGCGGTAAAGAGCTCAGGCGTCAGATAGCGACGCATTTCTTCCAGCTGCTCGGGTGAATTGAGCGCCTGCATATGCAGAAAACTCGCGCGGGCTTGGCGCAGGAAAGCGGCCGCTTCCGTACCATCGGGCAAACGGGTAATCGGGGTGGCTGGCGCCGTGTACACACCACCGCCAATGCCTTGGCCAATACCCCAGCCGCCGCCACTAGCAGGTGGTTGTGCCTGATAGCTAGTTGGCTGGTAGTCGGTTTTCGCCGCTGGTGACGGATTACCGGCCGGGAAACCGGCGGGATTTAGCACAGGCGCGGCTTGGTAGGGGCTAGCTGCCGGAGCCAGCGGTTTGCGTCGACGCAGCAACCACACACCACCCGCGGTCAAACCGCCCAGCAGCAATAATGTGCCCCACGGGATACCGCTCTCGCCTTGTGCCGCGCCCGAAGCATTATTGCCCAGCATATAGCCGAGCAAACCGCCAACGGCTAGGCCACCCAAGACGCCACCCAGCATGCTGCCACTTTTCTTTTGCTGGTAAGCGGGTGCCGGCTGCTGTTGCGGCGCCTGATATGGCTGAGCCTGGCGTTGTGGCGCCGGTTGCGCTTGGCGCTGCATCCCGTTCGAACGGCCACCACCCAGACGCTTGGCTTCGGCCAGGTGCGAGGCAAATAGCGTGGTGCTCATCAAGACCACCATCAGGGTTTGGCGAAATTGGGCCATGGATTTTCCTATGTGAAAAAGGACAATGGGTAATCGTACTGCTGCATTAGTGGGGGCAAACGGGTAAAAGTTCAATCCCCCGCTTAGCGCACGTTCGCGCGGCAGCTAAAAATAAAGCCCGGGGTATAGGCCGCCGGGCTTTGTTTTTAATAGTCTAAGGGGCAATACACGCCAGGGTATTTAGACGGGGCGATGACCACGCTCAATCGTCACACCCACGCGGCCCACATCTTTCAAGATATTGAGCTTGGTGACCGACACGCGGATCCACGGCGCGCCAAAATCATGCAGCAAAATATGCGCGATATGCTCGGCCAGCGCCTCGATCAGTAAAAAGTGCTTTTCGGCCATCACCTGCCGCAAATGCGTCACCACCTGATCGTAATCGATGGTATCGACCAGATCATCGCTCACACAGGCCCGCGCCGAAGGCAGGCCGATTTCCAGATCCAGCTCGACCGTTTGCGACTGGGTGCGCTCCCAGTCATACCAGCCGATGACGGTTTCGGCGCGCACTTGCTGCAGATAAATGATGTCCATATCAGGGGCCTATCGCCGCACGCCGTTTGAGGGGGCGAACGGATTAGCTTAGAATCCAAAGCTCGTGATTGTAGTGGAATTCGGGATGAACCTCACCTTCGTATTATTCATTATCGCCGCCTATCTCTTGGGCTCGCTGTCCTTTGCGGTGATTGTTAGCCGGCTGATGGGTCTGGCCGATCCGCGCACCTATGGCTCCAACAACCCTGGAGCGACCAATGTCTTGCGCTCTGGCAACAAAAAAGCCGCCGCCCTCACCCTGCTGGGCGATGCACTCAAAGGTTGGGTTGCGGTCTTCATCGCACAAAAAATCGCCCCCCTCGCGGGCGTGCAGGGCGCGCAATTTGATGTCTTAATCGCCTTAGTAGCCGTGGCGGTCACCATCGGGCATATGTGGCCGATCTTTTTTAGTTTTAAAGGCGGCAAAGGCGTTGCCACCGCCGCCGGCATTTTGCTAGCCCTGAATTTGTGGCTAGGTCTGGCTACCTTGGGCATTTGGTTGTTTGTGGCCAAGGGGCTGAAAATCTCCTCGCTCTCCGCCATTGTGGCCGCAATCTGCGCGCCCCTGCTGTGCTGGTGGCTGCTGCCGGTGGAACCCTACCTGATGGCCGTTGCCGTCATCAGCGCCCTGCTCATCGTGCGCCACAAGCAAAACATCATCGGGCTAATCAACGGCAAAGAAGGCAAGATTGGCGAGAAAGCCAAATCCAGCGAAGGCTGATCGAATCAACCACACAATAAAAAACCGAGCTACGGCTCGGTTTTTTTGTTGCAAAGCTTATTAACGCATCAAGACTTGGACCCGCAAAGCGCTGCTCAGGCAAACACCTTAGCGCGCCTGTTTGGTGTGATCGCGCACAATACGGGCTTTCTCGCGCTGCCATTCGCGCTCTTTCTCGCTATTGCGCTTATCGTGCTGCTTTTTACCTTTAGCCACGCCGATTTCCAGTTTGAGATAGCCGCGGGTAAGGTGCATATTGATGGGCACAATGGTGTAACCGGCGCGCTCTACTTTCATGGCCAGCTTTTCAATTTCGCGGGCTTTGAGCAGCAATTTGCGCGTGCGCACGACATCCGGGTGAATATGGCTAGAGGCATTGAGCAGCGGGGAGATATGGCAACCAAACAAGTAGAAATCGCCCCCTTTATAAATCACATACGATTCTTTGAGCTGCACGCGGCCGGCCCGGATGGCTTTGACTTCCCAGCCTTCGAGCACCATACCGGCTTCGAGCCGTTCTTCAATAAAATAGTCGTGAAACGCCTTGCGATTGTCGGCGATGACCATGCCGTGTCATCCTGTACAGCAAAAGGAAACGATTCTAACACCGCAACAACTGACTGACCATGCAACGGATTTTCTGTCTTTACACCGGCGGCACCATCGGCTGCGCCCCGAGCCCAACCGGTCTAATACCCCAGAGCGGTATTCTTACCCAGCCCATCAGAGATCTTGCCCAGCAAACGATACCCGGCTGGACGATCGATTTTCATGAACTCAGCCCGCCGCTTGACTCCTCCAGCATGGGCCCGACCCACTGGCGCACAATCGCCGAAACCATTCAGGCACAGCGGCCACACTATCAGGCCATTATCATTTTGCATGGCACCGATACGCTGGCGTGGACCGCCGCGGCCTTGCACTGGCAACTCGGCCAATTGGAGATGCCGGTGATTATTACCGGCTCGCAATGCCCTTGGTTACAGCCTGGCAGCGATGCGCCAGCCAATGTGGCGCTGGCTTTGCGCGCCGCCACGCAAGGCGCACCGGGGGTACAGATCGCCTTTGGGGGCGAGATTTTGTCTGGCGTTGCCAGCAAAAAGCTCGACGCCGATGCCGACGCCGCCTTTGGTGCGCCCAATGCCCCGACTCAAGCCTGGGCAGGCGACGGCGCGCCGCAATGGGTTGATCCTAGCCTGCGCATCGTGGCCGTGAAACTCTATCCGGGGAGCGAAACCCTGCTGGCGCAGTGGCTGACTAGCCAACAGCTGGACGGGCTGGTGTTAGAAAGCTATGGCAGCGGCAATCTGCCCGCCTGCCAGGCGCTGCACGACGCCTTGCAACTATTGGCCAGCACCGGCTGCATTATCATCAATTGCACCCAGTGTATTGCCGGTGAAGTACGCCAGGGTTTGTATGCTACCGGCGATAGCTTGAATCAACTCGGGGCTTGGCCTGCCGGCCGGCGCAGCGCGGAGGCGGCAGTGACTTGGCTTTACACCCAGCTCGGCCGAGCCGAGCCGGCTATTTTGCAGCAGCGCTGGCAATCGGTAGCGCTGCTGTGATATAGTCGCGGCCTCACTGTTGCTGTCACGCAAGTGGCGGCGCTGTCGACGGCGGGTCTCCCCGCATAGCTAGAAGGTGAACCTGGTCAGGTCCGGAAGGAAGCAGCCACAGCTTTTGATGCTAGTGCCGGGGGTCGGGCTCGCCACCTCTCCCTTTTTATTCTGTTGCGATCATCTGCGTAGCGCCCATAGCGCCTGCATGTTCTCGGCCGAATCGCTGCCCAAAGCCCGACAACTAGGGTTTTCCCTGAGCCAGAGCGCGCCAAATATTGCGCCACATCAATACCCTAGCCAGCCAAAACACGCACTATACGTTACGCAAGCTGATGCTTCGTGTATCTCCAGTGGTCATTGACGCCGATCCCTCCGGGTCGGCGTTTTTTTTCGCCTTGTGTCTTGCCGCCCCTGCCTGCATAATCGCCGCAACTCATTTGGCGAACACGCAGCGCATATGAAATTCCTTTTCGACCTC
This sequence comes from Chitinibacter tainanensis DSM 15459, assembly GCF_000429785.1. Classification (GTDB taxonomy): domain Bacteria; phylum Pseudomonadota; class Gammaproteobacteria; order Burkholderiales; family Chitinibacteraceae; genus Chitinibacter; species Chitinibacter tainanensis. The sequence continues at coordinate 66,019 of NZ_AUCN01000017.1, read as the reverse complement.
TTCCCTATCCTGCTGTTTTTTGGCGCATATAGTTATACCGACGATATCTATCTCGCCACTGGCGTTACCATCGCCGCGACCTTTGCACAGGTGATTTACAGCTGGTTCCGCCACAAGCATGTAGACCAGATGCTGTGGATTAGCTTGGTGCTAATTACCGTCATGGGCGGCCTCACGATCATCTTCCACAACAAGCAATTTATTATGTGGAAACCCACCGTACTGTACTGGCTGTTTAGCGTGGTGCTGGTTGGGGCCTGGCATCTGCGGGAAAAAAACCTGATCGAAAAACTCATGGGCGGCGCCATGCAGCTGCCGCGCCCGATCTGGACCAAAACCATGTACGCGTGGGCGGTGTTTTTCCTCGCCATGGGCGCGCTGAATATTTATGTCTTCCACGCGTTCTCGGAAGCACTGTGGGTGAAATTCAAAGTCTTTGGCACCTTGGTGCTGACCTTGCTGTTCGTCGTGGCACAAAGCATGTACCTGTCCAAACACATGCTGCCTGAAGACAGCACGAATGAAACAAAAACTGAATAATCTTTAAGAGTATTGCCATGCCTTTGTATGCGATTATCGGTACCGACAAACCGGATTCTCTGGCTGACCGCCTGGCGGTGCGCCCTGCGCATTTGGCGCGAATTCAAGCTTTGGTCGATGCCGGCCGGCTGGTGTTGGCTGGCCCGTTTCCGGCGATTGATCATGTCGACCCGGGCCCGGCGGGCTTTACCGGTAGCCTGATCGTGGCAGAATTTACTGATTTGGCGGCCGCGCAGGCATGGGCCAGTGAAGATCCTTACAGCAAAGACGGGATTTTTACCGATGTGGTTGTAAAACCCTTCCGTCATGTTTTACCCTAAGCAGAGTCTGGTATCATGAGCCTGGCTGATGAAATCCGCCAACGGTTGTTACCGCTGCGCTATGAAAGCCTTGAGCTGTTTGACGATAGCGCAGCCCATGCCGGCCATGCCGGTGCAGCCGGCGGCGGTGGACACTATGAATTAACGATTGTATCGAGTGAGTTTATCGGTAAAAAAGCGCTGGAACGGCACCGTATGGTCTACCAGCCCTTATCTGATCTGATTCCCCATCGTATACATGCACTGAGTATCCGTGCGCTCACGCCGGATGAATTTTGATGTTGGCTATTTTTAACGAAGGAACACGCATGTTTAAAGCAAACCGTTTGGCGCTGGCCGTTGCTGCTGCCACCCTCTCTGCCGGTGTGATTGCGGCCCCAGGTACTGTGGCCACCGTCAATGGCGTCGCCATTCCACAAGCCAAATCTGATGCATTTGTGAAAGAACTGGCCCAACGCGGCCAAAAAGATTCACCAGAACTGCGCGCTAAAATCAAAGACGAGCTGGTGAAAAACGAAGTGGTTTACCAAGAAGCCATCAAAAAAGGTCTGGATAAAAGCCCAGAAGCCATGGCTCAGCTGGATATGCTGAAGCAACGCATCGTGATCGGCGCTTACATCAATCAATATGTGAAAGCCAACCCTATCACCGACGCGGATCTGAAAAAAGAATACGACAAGATCAAAGCCAACTTTGGCGGCAAAGAATACAAAGCCCGTCACATTCTGGTAGCGACCGAAGCTGAAGCCAATGCGATCGAAGCTGACCTGAAAAAAGGTAAAAAATTCGACGAGCTGGCAAAAGCTAAATCACTGGACAAAGGTTCAGGCGCGCAAGGCGGCGATCTGGGTTGGTCTAACCCAAGCGCTTACGTGAAAGAGTTTGGCGATGCACTGGCGAAACTGCCAAAAGGCAAAATCTCTGATCCGGTGAAAACTCAGTTCGGTTTCCACATCATCAAGCTGGATGACGTGCGCGAAGCCAAAGGCCCTTCTTTCGAAGAAGTGAAACCACAACTGGAACAGCAAGTTCAAGGTCAACGCATCCAGAAACTGGTTGACGACCTGGTAGCCAAAGCCAAAGTGACCGAATAATTCGGCATCTTGGCTCAATAAAAAACCGGATCAGCTGATCCGGTTTTTTATTATCGGCAGCGCGAGCAGCCAGACAGTGCTGGCCGCCACAGTACCGCTTATTTTTTCGCTGGTGCGCTGGCTTTTGGCGCAACGGTCGCTTTGGCGGCTTTTGCCTCAGCTGGCTTAGCCGTTGGCGCGGCTTTGGCATCGGCGGGTTTAGCCGTGGCTTTTGCATCCGCTTTGGCCGGTGCCGCAGCGGCGGCTTTGCCACCGACAGTCACTTCGCTTTTGATCTTGGCAAAAGTACCTTCTTTGATACCGGGTACTTTCATCACGTCTTCTGCAGATTTGAATGGGCCATTTTTGCTGCGGTAATCAATGATGTCTTTGGCTTTTTGCGGGCCAATACCATTGAGCGCTTCCAGCTGTTGCTGGGTGGCGGTATTCAAATCCACGGCGGCATACGCCGCGCAAGACAGAGAAATTGAAGCGATCACACCCAGCAGTAGTTTTTTAAACATCAGAATCCCCTTAAAATTATTGAATCAACACGTAATACCAATTACGTCTGGCTACTATAGCATTCCGGCCCCAGAACACCAGTGAGCGTCAGCTATTTTTAAGGAAAATGCATGTTATCTGCCGATCAAACGGTTCAGCATTACGAAAACTTTCCCGTCGGCTCTTGGCTCTTGCCACGGCGGTTCCGCCGCCCGGTCGCCGTGGTGTATCACGTGGCCCGCTACGCCGACGACCTGGCCGATGAGGGCGAAGCTAGCACCGCCGAGCGCTTGGCGGCGCTCGAGGCCTGCAGCGCAGAATTAGCGCGCATTGCCGCCGGCCAAGCCCCGCTCACCGCCCGTTTTCAGGCCCTAGCACCGGTGGTTGCGCAGTATCAGATTCCACTCAGCCTGTTTGAAGATCTGTTTTCGGCGTTTCGGCAGGATGTAGTGAAAACCCGCTATGCCGATTTTGGCGAAGTGATCGATTATTGCCGCCGCTCGGCCAACCCGGTGGGGCGGATTTTGCTGCATATTTTCGGCTTTCAGGATGCACGGATGCTGGCGCAATCGGATGGCATCTGCACCGCCTTGCAGCTGGTGAATTTCTGGCAGGATGTGGCGATTGATCTGCGCAAAGATCGCATTTATCTGCCGCAAGATGAGCTTGCGCGGTTTGGTGTGAGCGAAGCCATGCTGCAAGCCGGCCAGGCCACCCCCGAATTGAAACGCCTGCTGGCTTTTCAATGCGAGCGTATACGCAAAATGCTCGTTGCCGGCTCGCCACTGGGCCGCGCCCTACCCGGCCGCATCGGGCTGGAAATCCGCACTATCGTGCTGTCGGCCGATCGCGTTTTGCGCAAATTGAAGGCGGTGGATTACGACGTGTATACTGCCCGCCCAACCCTTGGCGGCCTTGATTGGCCGCTGATTCTGTATCAGGCCATCAAGGCCACCTGGTTTGTCACGCGCCCGAGCGCAGGATGTTCGCACTCATGAAAATCACCCAACAACAGCAGCGCGCCGTGCTGCGCCTCTTCACCGCCAGCAACTGGAAACAGCGCCTCAGCGCCATGCTGATTGTGGCCTTTGCCGTGATCGGCTGGGCCTGCCAGCGCCCGGCCGAGCCCGGCCAGCTGCAAGCCGGTATGCGCATCAGCGGTGAAGTGGTGGGGGTGGCAGATGGTGATACCGTTACCGTGCTCGATAGCGAGCGCCAGCAATACAAATTGCGGCTGGCCTATATCGACGCGCCAGAAAAAGCCATGCCGTACGGGCAGAAATCCAAACAGCATTTATCCGACCTGATTTACCGCAAAACCGTCAGCGTGCAGATTGATGATGTCGATCGCTATGGCCGTGGCGTCGCACGGATCGAATACCAAGGGCAAGACATCAATCAGCAGCAAGTGGCTGCGGGCCTAGCCTGGCATTACACCCGCTACGCCAAAACGCAAGCGCGCAGCGCCTATCAGGCGTACCAGGATGCCGAGCAACAGGCCCGCGCCCAGCGCAGCGGCTTGTGGCAAGACAGTAACCCCACCCCACCATGGGATTGGCGCAAAGCCAAGCGCGAGGCCAACTGATGTCAGCGCGCCGGGTACGGGCTGTGGTCTTGGTGATATTGCTATTGCTGGCCGCCGCAGCGGCGGCGCTGTTTGCCGTGCAGCAGGAAAAAGAGCGCGATGGCCACTGGCCGTGGCCATTGAATGGCGAAATCAATAATCGCAGCGCGCAAGCGGTGGTGGTGTGGGATGACGATCATGGTAATTACCAGATTCCAGCCCATAGCCAAAGCCGCCGCGACTGGGATGTGGATCATGCGCAAGAGCCCGCCAGCGGGCGCTGGTGCAAGCTGGGGCCACATGTCTTGGAAATAAATCCCGATGGCCGTTTTGCCAACTGCGAATGTTATTCACTGGCCAAGGGCCGGCCCTGCATCAAGTTTTAAAGCAGCCTCGGCGCGCTCCCTGTAACGGGTTAGCCACCATAGAAGTACTCACCACTGGTATAGCCAGAAAAGCCAATTCAATTAATCGCCTCAGGCGCATACCCCTCGCTCGCCTGCAATAGCTGCTGGGTATAGGCTTGCTGCGGCTGGGCAAATACCTGCGCCACGGGGCCACGCTCGACCACCACGCCGTCTTTAAGCACTAACACCTGATGCGCCAAGGCCTGCACCACCGCCAGATCATGCGTGATCAGGATATAACTCAAGCCGCGCCGCGCCTGCAGCGTAGCCAGCAGGCTCAGCACTTGCTGCTGCATGCTGGCATCCAGCGCCGAGGTGGGCTCGTCTAAGAGCAAAATCTGCGGCTCAACAATCAGCGCCCGCGCGAGCGCCAGCCGCTGGCGTTGCCCACCGGAAAACGCATGCGGATAACGCCCGAGAATATCCGTCGGCAGGCCCACTTCGGCCAACACCGCACACACCCGCTCCCGTCGCTCAGCGGCGCTGAGCGCAGGCGCATGCACCAGCAAGCCTTCTTCCACCAGCTCCAGTACCGTTTGCCGTGGCGATAAGGAGGCAAACGGGTCTTGAAACACCAGCTGCATGTGCCGGCGCGCGCGTGCCAGCGCCGCGCCGCGCAGCGCCGAGAACACCTGTGCGAAACAGCGCACTTCGCCGCTACTACGCCCGGCAGCTAATAAACGCAGCAATGCCAGCGCCAGCGTGGTTTTGCCACTGCCCGATTCGCCGACAATGGCAAGCGTTTCGCCTTGCGCCAGCGAGAAATCCAGCGGCTGCAATTGGGTTTGCAGCCGGCTTTGCCAAAACCAGCGCCCGGGGGCCGGATAAGCATGGCTTAAGCCCTGCACGGCCAGTTGCACCGGTGCGCCAGCTGCCACGGCCGTCGCCACCCGCTGCGGCCGGGCCGCCAACAGTTGCCGGGTATAGGCATGGCGCGGGGCTTGAAACAGTGTTTCGGTCGCGGCCAGCTCCACCAGCTGCCCCTGCTGCAGCACGGCTACCCGCTCAGCAAAGCGGCGCACTAGATGCAAATCATGCGAAATCAGCAAGACCGCCAGCCCGCGTTGCTGCTGCAATTGCGCCAGCAGCGCTAAAATCTGCGCCTGCACCGTGACATCCAGCGCGGTGGTTGGCTCATCGGCGATCAGTAAATCCGGCTCGCCCGCCAGCGCCATGGCAATCATCACCCGCTGGCGTTGGCCGCCCGAGAGCTGATGCGGGTAGCGCTGCAGCTTGGCCGCGTCGTGAATCCCCGTTTGCGCCAGCAGGCGCGCAGCTTCTTGCCAGGCTTGCGCGGCCGGCCAGCCGCGATGCAATTGCACCACTTCGGCAATTTGCTGCCCCACCCGTTGCAAGGGGTTGAGCGCGCTCATCGGCTCCTGAAAAATCATCGCAATGCGGCGGCCACGAATCTGCCGCCAATTCACGCCGGGCACGCCCAGCAAAGGCTGGCCTTCGAGCCGGATCTGGCCCTGACATTGCAAGCCGGCGTCCAGCTGCAAGAGCGCGCGGGCCAGCACACTTTTGCCCGAGCCCGACTCCCCCACCAGTGCCACTTTTTCGCCCCGCGCGATGCTGAGCGTAATCTCGCGCACCACCGGCGTGGCGTGGCCGGCAAATTGCAGGCTCAGCGCCTCGAGCGCCAGCAAGGGGGGCGTACTCATTCGGCCCCCTTGTCGCTCTCGACCTGATAAGGGGTATCGGGGTCGGCGATCACATAGCGATTGCGCCCACCGGTTTTGGCTTGATACATCACCGCATCGGCGCAAGCCAGCCAGCTGGCGGGCGAGCGCAAATGCGGAAACCACGGCGCTACGCCAATACTGCCCCCCAGCGGCAAGCGCTGACCCTGATACAGCACCGGCTCCGCTAGCGCCGCCAAGATTTTGTCGGCAATCAGCCCTTGCTCTGCCGCGCGGCTCACGCCCCGCACCACAATCACAAATTCATCCCCACCCAGGCGGCAGACCAGATCGCCACGGCGCACCAAGCCCCGAAAACGTTGCGCCACTTCAGTGAGCAGCGCATCGCCAGCGGCGTGGCCGTATTCATCGTTCACCGTTTTAAAGAAATCGAGGTCGATCAGATACACCACGCAATGGCGCGCGTCTTCGAGCGGGTTTTTTAAGCTGCGGCGCAGCTGATTAATCAGCTCTAGCCGATTGGCGAGCCCCGTGAGCGGGTCTTCAAAGGCGAGCTTGCGCATTTTTTGCTGGCGCTCGGCCATTTTTTCGCTGGTTTCAACCACGTGCTGGCGCATGTTGCGCAACCAGCGTTGCTGGCTTTGCCGGCGATGCAGCGAATTAAGCCCCAGCGCGGTAGCCAGCGCCACGCATAACAAGCCCAGCAATTGATTAAGGGTGCTGGCCGGCGCCAGCACGATCAGCAAGGTGGCCAGCCCCAGATTGCTCAGCACCGCCAGCGCGTAGGGCCGAAACCGCAGGCCCGACATCAGTAATAGCTGCGGCTGCAGCATAAATGGCAATACCAGCTCGGTGGGCAACCATGGTCGTGGGCTAGCCAGTACGGCGAGGGTGGCCAGCAGAGGCAACCACCCCACCGCCAGCCAATCAGCGCGAGGCTCCCAGCCGCTATCGGCCTGCTGCAAGGCCCACGCCGTGCGCCCCAAGCTAAGCGCAGCCAACGCCGGCAAGCTTAGTGCCAGCCACAGCGGGTAGCCACTGGCCGCCTGCAACAACATCGCCAGCAGGGCGAGGCACAGTAGGCTCAGCATCAGCCGCTGGCGCTGCTGGCGCAGATCGAGATTCAGCCGATCAGCCAGACGGCCATCGACCGGGGCGGTTTGTGAGTGGGGCATGGGCAGCTTTATCCGAAAGGCAGCGGCATCGCGCCAGCTGCTCAGCCAATTATCCCCAAACCCTGCCCCGCTCGCCAGCGCCAACCCCACACTGCCACGCAAAGCGAACACTGGTCAGCCCGCGGCTTTTGCCGTATGGTCGGGCCATGATTGAAAACGGCCCAACCATGACTGACTCTACCCTGCCCCCGTATGCCGAGCTCACCCCCGATGTGATTTTGAATGCCATCGATGGGCTGGGCCTGCGCACCAGCGGCCATTTACTGGCGCTCAATAGCTATGAAAACCGCGTTTACCAGCTGGGGCTGGACGAGCCTAGCCCGTGGGGCAACCATCTGGTGGCCAAGTTTTACCGCCCGGCGCGCTGGAGTCGCGCTCAGATCTTGGAAGAACACGCATTCAGCTTAGAGCTAGCAGGGTATGAGATCCCCGTCGTTGCCCCAATTGAGTTAGAAGGCAATACCCTGCATACGTATGCCGGGTTTCAATTTGCCCTGTTTCCCCGTCGGGGCGGCCGCGTTCCCGAGCTGGATCAAGCCGGTACGCGCGAATGGATCGGCCGCTTTTTAGGGCGGATTCATACCGTCGGCGCGCGCACGCCATTTGCCGCCCGCCCCAGCCTTGATCTGGCGAGCTTTGGTGAGGAGCCGCTGGCCTTTCTGGCCGATTGCCCGCTCTTACCGCTGGCGGTACGCGCCCATTATCTGCACGTGGCTGGCGAGGCCTTGGCCGCTGTAGCCGAGTGCTATGCCGCCGTGCCCGCGCTCACAACCCTGCGCCTGCACGGCGATTGCCATTTGAGCAATATTATGTGGACCGAAGCCGGCCCGCATTTTGTCGATCTGGATGACGCCCGCAGCGGGCCGGCGATTCAGGATTTGTGGATGCTACTCTCGGGCGAGCGGCATGAGCAGCAGGCCCAGTTGCTTGATCTGCTGGCGGGTTATGAGGAATTTGCCGATTTTGATTACCGCGAGCTGCGGTTGATTGAAGCGCTGCGCACGCTGCGCTTGCTGCATTACAGCGCCTGGCTGGCGCGCCGCTGGAGCGATCCGGCTTTTCCGGCTGCGTTTAGCTGGTTTGGCAGCGAGCACTACTGGCAAGAGCGCACGCAAGAGCTGCAACAGCAGTTGCTGGCAATGGCCGAGCCACCGCTGCTAGGCGGCGGCAACTGGTAAGCGGGCCGGTCCGTTGCAGTTCGCCAGACAAAGCGGTCTGGCGACAGAAAGCAAAAAACCCAGCACAAGGCTGGGTTTTTTTAATTCTGGTGGGGAGGGAAGGATTCGAACCTTCGAAGGCTAAGCCGCCGGAGTTACAGTCCGGACCCGTTGACCGCTTGGGTAACCTCCCCCGAGAGAAAGCGCATATTAGATGAGGCCAGTCAGCCCGTCAAGCCCGCTGGGCGATTTATTTCGCCCCACCCAGCAAACCCACCAAATGATCAAAGCGCTGATAGTAGGCTTTTTGCTTGGCCTCTTTGGCCGCTGGGCTTAAAGCCGTATCAAAATTGAGCCGGAATAAATCATGAAATAGCTGCAAGTCGGTCACTTGGCGCAGGCTGCGGTTGTCGGCTTTAACAAAGCCGGCCAACTGATCGGCATAGTACAAGCGCTGCCGCGCCTGTGCCGTATTGCCTTTGCGGCCGTAATCAAGGAAAAACTGGCTGATCGCCGCTTTGTCTTTGTTGCTCAAATCATTGCGCAGCACCAGCGGATCAAAGGCAAACGGCGGCGATTGCCACACGATGCGCATCTGGGCGAAATCGCGCGGGTATTTCTCTTTCAGCTGTTCCAGCTCAAAGGTATTGCTCACCGCCACATCGGCCTGGTTACGCGCCAGCGCTACAAAGGCGCCCTCCGCAGTAAATTGCTGATATTGCTTGAAAAACTGCTCAGGCAAGACATTGCGCTTAAAGAATAAATGGTAATGCGGAATCAGATATTCCGCGGTCGTTCCGGTTTTGCCGCCAGCGTAGCGCAGGGTTTTGGGCTGTTTAAGTAGGCTATCTGCATCAACAATGCCGCTGTTTTTGCGCACCAGCAGCAGGCTGCGGTATTCGTTCAGATTGCCAATCAGGCTCAGGCGCGCAAACACCTGGGCATTGGCGGTTTCGACTGCATCCAGCGCCAGCTTGTTATCCACGCGGGCCACCTGGATTTGCTTGTCTTTGAATTTGCGCAGCAGCTCGTCACGATCGCTGGTGACCACCCCGGTGACTTTCTGCCCGATGGCGGCGGCCATATCGTCCAGCACCGGCTGCCAGTCTTCCAGCGTTTGCTCGGCATTGCGCGACACCAAAATCCCGACCGTGATGTCGGCGTGGGCGGCGGGCAACCAGCTCGCCAAAAGCAGCATAAGGGCGATTGATCGGTGTAGCATGGCGCAGTCTTCCCACAAACATCACAGAGCGCGCATCATAAGTCGCTAATATGACCGTACCGTGACAAGTGCTCGGCGCGCAACGCATCCCTTAGCCATCAGGAGCTTTTTCATGCCGTATATTCAAGTGCGTTTAGCAGGCGAACTCAGCCGCGAACAAAAACAGCAAATCGTCGATGAAATGACCGCCACCATGGAACGGGTGGCCGGCAAACCGCGCGAATACGTGATTATCAATTTTGAAGAAACGCGAGAAGAAAACTGGGGCTGGGGCGGCCAGCTGCTGGATACGCTGGAATAAACGCCCAGCCCAGGCGAGCCAGCGCAAGCCGCCCCACAGAGAGGGGCGCAGCGGCAGCGTGCGGGGCGATACCGCCCGCACGCCCGCCGCTGGCTCGCTTGCTTTACTGAGCTTTTTTGCCGATTTGAATACTCATTTTCGGCGCCACCTCGTGCTGCAACACTTCGGCCAGCGCATTGGCCGCATCCGCGAGGGCCTTGGCCTCATCCCGGCTTGGGCTGGCCGAAAGCTGGCTGGCAGCCTGCTCGAGCCGGCTCAGCGGCGCCTCCACTTTGCGCCAGAGCTCGGCATCGTTGCGGCTGGTGACAAATTCTTCCAGCCCTACCGGATTGCCGCGCAATAAGCGCGCCAGCGCGCCCACATTGGCCTGCAGGCTGGCTACCGTTTGCCCACTGGCCGCATCCAGCCAGCCGTTGGCGTTAAAGCCGACTTTTTGACTGGCCAGCTCACGCGCGCCTTCGATCAGGCGATTGAGATATTGCGTCTGGTAAGTGCGCGGATAGCTCAAATCATATTGCACCCCGCGGCTGAGCCCCACCCAGGCGCGGCGCAGCGTTTCACCCTGATAGCTCACCACCTGACTTTGCCACAGCAAATACTGGCAAGCCGGCGCCGCACTCAGCCGGGCAATACTCTGCTGGGGTGTATCGGTGTAAATCAATGATTCAATAGCTTTGAAGCCCATACCCCAAGCAGGAAGTTTTTTCGCTTCATACGCCGCCTGACCATCCACCATCTGTGCCGCCGGCTGCAACTTGGTGAGGGTGAGGATTTCCGCCGGTGCGCGACTCGCACCTTCCATCAGCTGGCCCACTTCCGGGTCGGCACTGGGGCCAATCGGCGCGACTTCAATCGCCCGCCAAGCGAGCAAAGTGGCCACATATTGCGCTTGTAGCGCGCTAAACGCTGCGGGCTTATCCGCCGCACTGGCGGCACAGAAGCGCCGGGTCGCATCCGGCAAGCCGGCGGCCGCCGTCGCCAGCGCGTTTTGCGCTGGCAGCAAAATCTCGTTGAACTGATTGAGCATAAATTGCGCATTGCCCAGTGGCGGCTGCGCGGGCGTGGCCGCCGCCGCGTTGGCCACGGCACTGGCACTACTAGCGGCTTTGGCCGGGGCGCTGGCTTTTTTGGCCGCAAAACTAGCCGGTACGGTCAGCAGGGCCAGACTGAAACCCAGCACAAGCGGGCGTAAAGCATGTGACATCATTCGTCTCCTTGTTATGGCCTAACAGATACCACGTAGGCGGCCAAACGGGAAGTACGGGCTTGCTTTATATGCACTTTCCCGTAACATTGCCCGCCAATGTGTTAACTGGATAACAGCGTTATGACCTTCTATTTCCGCCCGGATTCCGTTCCTGAATTAGCTGGCCTCTCGGCCTGGGAGCAGCGCGTTTTGCTGCGCGGGACTTTCCTGCGTGAGCGCGCCATCTCGACGGTGATTTTGCTGCTGGTGGTATTGGCCAGCGTGCAGTTTGCCCTCAACCCGCTGATGGCGGCGCTGGCGCCGGGCCTGCGCAATGATTCGTGGTCGTACGCGGCGATTTTGGTGGTGTGGCTGCTGGCTTTGATGAAAGGTCGTGACATTATTTTGATGAATCTGCTGCGCCCGAAATTTGCCGCCAAACGCGCCGAGCAAAAAGCCGCCGAAATCGCCCGTCTGGAAGCCGAGCGCGCCCAGGGTGAAGCGGCCGAGCGTACTGAATAATCAGCGCCAATCAGCTAAAATGGCCCCTTTGCCGGGGCCACGACCCTCTTCTCTATTGGATTTTGCCATTATGCGCACCTCACACTTATTTCTCTCTACCCTGAAAGAAGCGCCTTCCGAGGCCGAACTGCTCTCGCACAAGCTGATGCTACGCGCGGGCCTGATCAAACGGCTGGGCTCGGGCCTGTATACCTGGATGCCACTGGGTCTGCGCGTCTTGCGCAAGGTAGAGAGCGTGGTGCGCGAAGAGATGAACAAAGCCGGCGCCCAAGAGCTACTGATGCCCGCCGTACAACCGGCCGAGTTGTGGCAAGAAACCGGCCGCTGGGATGTTTTCGGCCCGCAAATGCTGAAAATCACCGACCGCCACGAGCGTAATTTCTGTTTTGGCCCAACCCACGAAGAAGTCATCACCGACATCGCACGTTCGGAAATCAAAAGCTACAAACAGCTGCCGGTGAATTTCTACCAGGTGCAAACCAAATTCCGCGACGAAATCCGCCCACGTTTTGGCGTAATGCGCGCACGCGAATTTATGATGAAAGACGCGTATTCATTCCACGCGGATCTGGCTTCGCTGCAAGACACCTACAAAGTGATGTATGGCGCCTACTCCAACGTGTTTAGCCGCCTGGGCCTGCAGTTCCGCGCCGTAGCCGCCGATACCGGCGCGATTGGCGGTGATGGCTCGCATGAATTCCATGTCCTGGCCGATGCCGGCGAAGATTTGCTGGCTTACTGCCCGACTTCTGAGTTTGCTGCCAACGTGGAGCTGGCTGAAGCACTGCCACCCGCCGCCCCACGCGCGGCTGCCAGCGAAGCGCTGCGCGAAGTAGACACCCCGAAACAAACCGCCTGCGAAGACGTGGCCGCCCTGCTCGGCATTGGCATCGAGCGCACAGTGAAAGCCATTGCGCTGGTGACCACCGCCGGCGAGTTTGTGCTGGCCCTGCTGCGCGGCGACCATAACCTGAACGAAGTGAAAATCGGCAAAGTAGATGGCATGCTCGATTTCCGCTTCGCCACTGAAGAAGAAATCCGCAGCAATCTGAACTGCCCACCGGGCTTTATCGGCCCCGTTGGCATCAATGCGAACATTCGCGTGATTGCCGATCGCACCGTGGCCGCGATGAGCGACTTTGTCTGCGGCGCGAATAAGCCGAAATTCCACCTGGCCGGCGTGAACTTTGGTCGTGACCTGCCCGAGCCCGCCGTGGTGGCAGACATCCGCAATGTGGTAAACGGTGACGTTTGCCCCGATGGTAAAGGCGGCGTGCTGGAATTGTGCCGCGGGATTGAAGTCGGCCATATCTTCCAGCTGCGCACCAAATACTCGCAAGCCATGAAGGCCGAATTCCTGAACGAGCAAAACCAGCTCACGCCAATGGAAATGGGCTGCTATGGCATTGGCGTATCACGGATTGTGGGCGCCGCCATCGAGCAAAACCACGATGCGCGCGGCATTATCTGGCCACAAGCGATGGCACCATTTGCCGTAGCCATCGTAGCGGTGGGCTACCACAAATCAGACGCCGTCAAAGCCGCCGCCGAGCAGCTGTATGCTGACTTTAGCGCTGCCGGCATCGAAGTACTGCTGGATGATCGCAACGAGCGGCCGGGTTCGATGTTTGCCGATATGGAATTGATCGGTATTCCGCATCGCATTACCGTGGGTGACAAAGCACTGGCCAATGGTGAAGTCGAATACGTGGCCCGCCGCGCCGGTGAAATGCAAAAAATCGCTATCGGCGACGCACTAAGCTTTATCCAGCAGCAACTGGCCTAAGTGCCTGCTAGGGTATAACCTGCCAGGCCAATCATTGAAAGCCATCGCCAGCGATACCCCTAGCAAGCCTGAACAGCCCATACCCCGCGTATGGGCTGTTTGCATTCTGGCGCCAGATTGCCGTCTGGCTCACACTGGGCCGCGCAGCGATTGACCCTAGCGCCATCAGCCGCCACAATGGCGACAGTAATTTTGGTTGCAAATTCATGATGTTGAAGTTCGCTCTCCCCCTTAGCCTTTGCCTTGCCCTCCTCAGTGGCGCCGCCCATGCCGGCGCGCAGCGCGAGGAGTTTCTCTCGGATTCGGTAGCCACCAGCCTGCGCCGCAGCATTGCCGATCGCATCGAGCCACGCCTGATGTTTGCCAATAAAGCCGAAGGGGAAGCCTGGCTGGATGAGATGTCCGAGCGGCTAAAATCGCGCATTCCCGATGAATTTGTCCGCCGCAAATTACTCACCGCCATTCAATACGAAGCCACCCGCGCTGGGCTCGACCCGCAAATGGTGCTGGGGCTGATTCACATCGAAAGCCGCTTTAACCGCTACGCCATCAGCCCGGTGGGCGCACGCGGCCTGATGCAGGTGATGCCCTTCTGGCAACGCGCCATCGGCACGCCTGACCAAAGCCTTTTCGATATGAACACCAATCTGCGCTATGGCTGCACCATCTTGCGCCATTATCTGGATATCGAAAACGGCGATCTCTTCCGTGCGCTCGGCCGCTACAACGGCAGCCTCGGCCGGCCGGAATACCCCAATCTGGTTTACAACGCGTGGAAAGGCTATTACGACTGGGATAACCCGACTGGTCAGAAAGTCGCGCAGAAATAGCCCCCTAGGGTATGTAACTGCACTTCAATATTTGATTTATTCAGATGGCAATACCCCCATAGATTAGCTCAATGAAAAAACCGACCATGAGGTCGGTTTTTTTATATAGTTAGTGCCGTTTGATTTTAAGAGTGGCGGACTTCAGTTCTCATCGTGCCATCACGGAAAATAGCAGCCCAAGCACTGTAAGGCAATAAACAGAGAATCGCCGCACCCCAACTAATAAACGACAGAAGAAAATGTGTCTTGAGCATCTCGGAAGGCACCACATCACCCGTGACTGCTTCATAGATCTTCACACACATCAAACCTAACAGCAGCAGGATAATTACGCCTGCCATGATCCAGAGATACATGGCCAAGATTTGCCGCCAGTACAGCAAACTCGCCTTGACGCTTAATTTGGTTGCAGCAATCAGCGGCTGTTTTTGCAAGACGATCAGTACACCGGCAAACATCATTAAGAGTTCTACAGCGATCCAAATAAAGGTAAACCACAGCTCAACACCATGTATAGCGCCTCCAAAGACAGGGCCAAACGCCATACTAATCGGCCGACCAGAGATCTGATCGCTGATCGCAACATGCAGGAAACCCAACACCGCCATCAACGTGGCCAAACCCAAAATTCGAATCACCACCCAGGCAAACTCTCGATCACCAGAGCTAAAATCAAGCTTGCGTTTTGTTTCTAAACGCCAAGCCATGGCAACAATCAGGGCAGAAAAGATGGCACCTCGATAATTGGACAGCAGCCCATGATCGGGAATTTTTTCAATTAGCAAATCAACACCAGCGGTAATCACGCATATTCCCATGAGCAGTACAGGAGCCAGTTTAAATACTCGCCACGAATGCAGAATCCAGCTCAAGCCTGATTTTTCATCGGTTTCAAAACCTTGAATCTGTTCTTCTGCCAAGGCAGGTACAGCACTTTGCGCCAGAATTTCTTCCGCCAATTTAAATGGCGAACCCAGTGCTGCGCAAAATTCAGCTTCGCTACGCCCATTGGCGATGGCCTCAGCAAAGTAGCCTTGATACTCAGTCACAATATCCCGTACTTCAGCGGCGGGTAACTGCCGTAACGCGCGCTCAAGCTGCGCGATAAATTCTTGCTGATTCATTTCGCGATTCCTTGCTGTATTACTTGTTCGACATCACCCACAAATTCCTGCCATTCCCGCTGCATTTGCCGCAGCGCTAACCGCCCAGATTCGGTCAAGCTGTAGTATTTGCGTGCAGGCCCGTTGCTGGATTGGCTGAGATACGTACTCACAAACTGCTCGGCTTCAAGCCGGCGCATCAATGGATATATCGTGCCTTCGCTGATGCCCATCGTGCTGGATAGAGTGCTGACAATTTCATAGGCATAGCTATCGCCACGCGCGAGCACTGATAGCACACACATTTCCAGCACCCCTTTCTTAAGCTGGATTTTCATCGCCTCTCCAATGCATTTGCGTATCCCTTCTCGGCACAACCATCATATTACCCGGTACCTTTTAATGCAAGATAGCAAGACAAACAACTTACGAGGATGCATCAGCCCCCCATCTGGGCTAAGTGCGCAGAGTTTCGATCAGCTCGATTTCTTCTTGGCTAAAGCCCGCTTCCACCCGCGCCAAATGATTCATCGCGCCGCGAAATTGGGGTGCATCGTATTCGCGCACCAGGCGAACAAAGGTGGCAATCGGCTCTAGGCCGCGCTGATCGCAACACCAGTGAAACCAGCGATTACCGATGCGCACATGGCCGATTTCATCGCGCAGGATAATATCCAGAATCTCGCAGGCGCGTTGATCGCCCACCGCGCCGAGTTTGGCTTGCAAAGGGGGCACGGCATCGAGCCCGCGCGCTTCCAGAATACGCGGCACCAGTGCCATGCGTGCCATGACATCCGCATCGGTTTTCACAGCCATTTCCCATAGACTGTTGTGGGCGGCAAAGTCGCCATACTGATAGCCCAGATCGGCCAGATGCGCGCACAGCAGATTAAAGTGATAGCCCTCTTCGCGCGCGACCTGCAGCCAGTCGTGGTAGTACTGCAGCGGCATCTCGCGAAAGCGGTAAATGGCATCCAGCGCCAAATTGATCGCGTTAAATTCGATATGCGCAAAGGCATGCAGCATGGCGGCGCGGTTTTCAGTCAGGCGCAAATTGCTGCGTTTGGGCACTTTCGCCGGCAGCACCAACTCCGGCCGCGCGGGACGGCCCGGTGGGTTAACCGTTTGAATCGGTAAAGCCTCGGCCATGGGGGGCACGGCGGGGATCGCGATCGCCTGCACTAGGGCGATTTTTTCTTGGGGGTCAGTGGCCATAAGGGCCTGATAGGCAGCACTAAACACGGGTTTTCCTTCCATTGCAGCGACAAGAGTATTGCCGCTTCGCCCGCCGCTGACAAGTTGCACTTTTGATCTAGATCGAAAGCACTGCACGCCAAGATACCCGCTGCCGTATCGGGCGCTAAGCTATGGATTTATTGCCGAGAGTGGTAATACATGGCCGGGGATCAATGCACCTGACGTGGCCATCTTGGTTTGGTCATATTGGCTGGTTATATTGCATTGCACAACAAAGCCACAAAGGCTAGCATGCAAAGTATCTCGCAGTGCAACATGCCAGCTAACTGCGCCAGCGCCTGATTACCACTTTCGCCATTTTAATCAACAGGATATCTACCATGAGCACAGCAATGAGCGGGCAACGCGCCCTGATTCTGGGTTTGGCCAATGCCAATTCGATTGCCTACGGGGTGGCCAAGGCCTTAAAAGCCCAAGGCGTGGAGCTGGCGATCACTTACCAAACCGAGCGCACCCGCGATTTTATCGCCCCGCTGCTGGACGAGCTGGAGCCGGCGATTCTGGAAAAATGTAATGTGCAAGAGCCGGGCGAGCTTGAAGCCGTGTTTAGCAAAATCCGCCAGCAATGGGGCCAGCTGGATATGGCGGTGCATTCCATTGCCTTTGCGCTCAAAGACGACCTGCACGGCCGCGTGGTGGATAGCAGTGCCGAAGGCTTTGCTCTGGCCATGGATGTGTCTTGCCATTCCTTTATCCGCATGTGCAAGCTGGCCGAGCCGCTGATGCACGAAGGCGGCACTCTGCTCACCATGAGCTATCTGGGTGCCGAGCGCGTGGTGCCCAATTATGGCGTAATGGGCCCGGTGAAAGCCGCACTGGAAGCCAGCGTGAAATACCTCGCCAACGAGCTGGGGCCAAAGAAAATCCGTGTCCATGCGGTATCGCCCGGCCCGATCATGACCCGCGCAGCCAGCGGCATTCCCGAATTTAACGCCATGCTGGCGCAAGCCGCTCAGCAAGCGCCAATGCGCGAGCTGGTGGACATCGATGATGTGGGCGCTGCGGCGGTGTTTTTGTGTTCGGATGGCGCCAAACGCCTGACCGGCTCCACTTTTTATATCGATGGTGGCGTCAACATCATGGGCTAAACCTCGGCCGGTGCGCTGGCCACAGCAGGCGGCCCGGGGCCGCAGGAGTTGATCATGAGTACGCAAAATGTGTTGTTTGCTGATCTGGCCCTCGGCCAGCAATATCACCGTCAGCATCTGATCCGCCGCAGCGATGTGGAGATGCTGGGCATGATGGGCGGCAAGGTGGAAGAAGAAGGCCAGATCAAAGTACCCGCCACCGGCGTGTTTTTATTTCTGACCGCCACCGCCACCAACTCCTTCCCCGGCCCCGGCTCGCTGATCCGTGAGCATGGCCTGCGCAGCAGTGGCTGGGTGCATGAAGACGATATTCTCAATCTCACCCTCACCGTGAGTGAAAAACACGCCAGCAATCACACCGTAACGCTGGAAGCGGTGTGTGAAAACCAGCATGGCGATCGGCTTTGCTCTGGCCCCATTCAAGTGGCAGCCCCCACCGAAAAACAGCGCAGCCAATACGCCGAAGCGCCGCAATTTACCCTGCGCGCCCATCATGTTTTTGCCGAATTGCGCGCCAAAACCGATCTGCTCCCGGCCGTACCCACCGCCGTGGTGCACCCGTGCGATCCTGATTCCCTGCTCGGCGCGATGGCCGCCGCCCACGAAAAACTGATCGTGCCAATTCTGGTCGGGCCAGAAGGCAAAATCCGCGCGCTGGCCCAGCAAGTGGGCGTTGATCTAGGCGGCGTGCGCATTGTGGGCACCGAGCATAGCCACGCCTCGGCGCTCAAGGCCGTTGAGCTCTGTCGCAACGGCGAAGCCAGCGCCTTAATGAAAGGCAGCCTGCATACCGATGAAATGATGTCGGCCGTGATGAGCGGCAGCACCGGGCTGCGCGGGGCGCGGCGCATTAGCCATGTGTTTGTGATGGATGTGCCGGCGTATGAGCGCGCGCTGCTGGTGACCGATGCGGCGATCAATATCGCCCCCACCCTGGCCGACAAAGTCGACATCACCCAAAACGCCATCGATCTGGCGCATATTTTGGGCATTGAATGCCCAAAAGTCGCGCTGCTATCGGCGGTAGAAACCGTCACCGATAAAATGCCCTCCACCATGGATGCCGCCCTGCTGTGCAAAATGGCCGATCGTGGCCAGATTCACGGCGCGCAGCTGGATGGCCCGTTAGCGTTTGATAATGCCATTTCAATGGCTGCCGCCAAAACCAAGAAAATCAACTCGCCCGTGGCCGGCCAAGCCGACATCCTGGTGGTGCCCGATATTGAAGCCGGCAATATGCTGGCCAAACAAATGAGCTACTTCGCCGCAGCCGATTCGGCCGGGATTGTGCTCGGGGCCCGCGTGCCGATTGTGCTCACCAGCCGCGCCGATGATGTAAAAACCCGCCTAGCCTCCGCCGCAGTGATGGTGCTGGTGGCGCACGCGAGGAAGTAAAGCCACAGCACACCGAAAAGCCCCGCGGGCGCAAAATGCCGTTCACTTAAACCCGGTGAGCGGCATTTTTATGGGCATCATGCCCCCCAATTCTTTGTCATTTGCCTGCGTTCACACCCCATGACCGATTATCGACGCCGTGCTCAGGCCAGCAGCGATTTAAGCTCCGTCCAGAAGAAAAATGACGCACTCAGAAGCACCAAGCAAACCCCAGTAAATGCACCGAGCACACGCGTTGCTGTATAAAACCCACGCCAAGTATTGCTCTGAATGCGTTTATACCCGCCAGTTCTGGATGCATACCACACCGCAGCGATATACGCCCCCATCCCATCATCAGCATCGCCAAACGCAATTTCGTTCTTTTCTGGCAGCGCATCGCGATAATGCTCATGCAAATGATAGTACACCAGCCGCGCGCACAACATATAAAGCAAAGCACCGGCAAATGATCCAACAATCAGCACAGGTAAAATGTACTGGTAAAAAAACGCCATGCCATCGCCACCTTTTTTGTTCTAGCTTCTATCGCCCAAACGCCGTTTGAATTTCGCCTGTCACATTATCTGAGTAGCTTGCTGTTACACCGTCCGCGTTAAAATCAAAACGGTATTTCCATTGCCAAGCTTCTTCAGCGTATTGGGTTTTGATTTCTAAGGTGTTTTCATTCAGCCAGCGCCCACGCACTTGTAGTGTCTGACCATTGCGGTCGCGTTTTTCCAAGTAGCGCCCATCCATTCCGACCGGCCATTCGTTTTTTACCCAGCCAGCATCAACTTCCCACACGATGGCCGCGGCGTCATTCGGGTCGGGTTTAAAGCTCACCGCGCTTATACCCAATGGCTGCGTAGCAAAACGCCATTTTTTGCCGTACCAGCTCTTGCCTAGCTCACGAGTATTTGTCACAAATGGCGCTTGGCCAACACTGGCGATGGTTTTCGCCAATTGCTGCTGGGCCTGCTGATTGGCCGCTAATGGCGCACCGCCTTGGGCGATGCGATGCAATTGGTTTAGGGTACTTTGCGTGCTGATTTGTTCAGCTACTTTGCCCGTCATCACTATCACCAACTGATGCTGCGGCTCGACGCGGATAAATTGATCAAACGAGCCCGCCGCTTGAAAATACTGCTCGCTTAAATTCACCCAAAATCCACGTCGATAACCGGCGCTTTGCGCGGCCCTGGTATCGGAAAACAAATTAGCTATCCAGCCCACAGGCAATATTCGCTGCTGATTCCAAACACCATCTTGCAACCAAAACTGCCCCAGCACCGCCATATCCCGCGTAGTCAGAGCCAAACCAGTTTCACCGATATTGTGCCCTTGCGGGTCTTTCTGCCATGTACTGTTTGCGATACCGAGTTTGGCAAATAACTGCTGCTGTGCGGTGGCCTGTAGCGATTGCCCCCAAGCCTGCTCAAGAATACCGGCGAGCAGCACATAATTGCCGTTGTTATAGCTAAACGTACGTCCCGGCTCATCATCCATGTTTTGTTGCAACACATACTGCTGCCAATTTTTGCTCTGGCGCAGCTGGAAATTACTCGATTCAGGATCATTCGACGTCAGCGGATACCAAGCCAACCCTGAATGCATATCTAATAAATTCCCGATCGTAATAGCGCCCTTTTGCGGTTCAGACTTCAGCAGTGCTGCAAAATAAGGCGCAATCGGCTGATTGAGGCCGCTTAATTTATTCGCAGCCAATGTAATACCAGCAAGGCTGGAAGTAACACTTTTGGTGACGGAAAACTGCGGGTGCAGCACGTCGCGGCGATAAGGGTAGAAATAGCTTTCCAACACCACCTTGCCATTGCGCATGATCAGCACGCTGTCGATGGCAGCGCCGCTGGCTTGAATGTCTTTCAGCACGGCATCAAGCTGCGCCGAGTCAATGCCTTGCGACTCGGGGCTGGCACTAGGCAGATCGGCTGCAACTGCGCAGTGACTCATCAGCGCGAGACATAAACAAAGTTTCTTCATACCCACCACCGTACCCCTCTCGCTTTAATATTTAACAATGCTTGCAGGCCTATACCCCAAGCAGTGCTGTGCTAAAGTCGTTGTTTGCACACTGGGATATACCAGCGGGTGCAAATTCTCATCTCGGTGTGTAATGGCTGTAGTGCATTACTCATTGGCACTTCAACGTAGCCCGAGCGATGCGCCAAATGCCAGCCACTGTTGGATAGCCAGTAGTTGTAAAAATATTCTTCGGCCAAGGTTTCATCAGCCAGCGTGCCTTCAAAGTCAATTTCAACAAATAAGCCGCCTTCAATCTGATCAAACAAAATCGATTGCTGCCCTGTATGGCGGGCAAAATCAGGGCTAGCTTCATTCAGCACAAAACCTGCTTCGTAACGGCACAAGGCTTCTGCCGTCACATTGGCGTTATCCAAATTACGCGCCACGCCGATTAAATCCGGCCGAAATACGCCATTGGCATTGGCCCAGTGCAGTAATTCAGCCCATAAATCTAAAATTTGCTCGCGCAAAATGCCCTGGCGCCAAATAAAAGCGCGGCGAAACGCCGGTTTTTCAACAATCCTCAGGTTGCGGATAAAGGCTGGCCGCTCACCATGGCGCACCGCTAGAAACTCATCGCGCCGCGCCGCAAACAAGTCGGATAGTAGAGCATCACCATAGCCAGGCTTTTTGCAAATCTTGCTATTTTGCTGCTTGCTATTTGCTTGCTTGATGTGTTGCCAGCGCCAAAATGAGCCATCGTGCAGCCAGAAATCACCTTTGCGCCACTCGCTAGCTGTCATGCCAAAATGTTGGCGAAACGCACGCGCGAAGACCGCTTGCGATTTAAAACCGCATTGCACCGCGATGTCGATCATCGGAATAGCGGGCCGGCGAAACAGCAATTGCGCCGCACGTTCTACGCGCATACGGCGCAAGAAGTCATTGGGCGTTTCTTTGGTGTAGGCGGTAAAAATACGGTGAAAGTGATACGGGGAAAAATGCGCAGCTTGCGCGACGTCGGCCAGCTCAATATCGGCTTCACAGTGGTGACGTATGTAGTCTTGCGCGAGATGTACGCGGCGAGAGTAATCAGCGCCCATTACCACACCACAAAGGTATGACTGATACGAAGGTAAACAAGCAGAAGAGCATGAAACTGGAAAGCAAAAAATTAATCCGGTGCGGGGTACGGCATCAAGGTTAAAAGCCAAGGAACTAGGGCGTTATTGTCATGCCGCGGCTAGCAAAAGGGCAAGAATGCAATTTGCCCCCCCCTGCACCGCCGCCCCACATCCGGATGAATTGGCTAACATCAGGCAGCCAGCCACCTGTGACGAGCCCCAGCAGTTGTTAGGCACACCGCCGCTACCTCAGATGGCAGGTATAGCAATCACGCCACTGGCCGTTTGGGCACCCACACCAGCGCATCACCAGTCAGCACCACGGTATCGCGCACAAAACACTCGGTAATCAGCTTGGCGCGTTGCTTGTCGGGCCACAGCTCGACGACGCGGGCGGTGGCGCGGACGGTTTCGCCGATGTGAACGGGTTTTACAAAGCGGATATTCTGCGCCATGTAAATACAACCCGGCCCGGGCAAGTGCATGCCGATCACGGTAGAGAGAAAACTAGCGGTCAGCATCCCATGCACAATGCGTTCGCCAAAGCGGGTTTGGCCGGCGAATTCGGCATCGATGTGCATTGGGTTGTTGTCGCCGGTGAGGCCGGCGAACAGCACCACATCGGTTTCGGTGAGAGTTTTGCGGTATTCGGCGCTCAGATCGAGCGTCAGGTCTTCGAAGTAGTACGGCATGCGGGCGTCTCCGGGCTGAGTCGTGCAAATTAAGGCAATACAAACCTGATCAAACCAATTGAAACAAACACTTGCGTAAACACTAAGGCTTTGAGCCTATCACGCTGCACTGCACAAAACAATGCCAGATTCACCCACCCGCTACAGCCCTAGCGCCGCGCCCACACCGCCACTTGCGCCCGCTCCAGAGTACCCGGCGCGGTTTTGTACCAGAGGATGACTTTTTTGATATAGCGCCCGCGGCCGGGCAGATCGATCACCCGGCTTTGGCCGCCGGCGTGGATGCGCTCGCGCACTGGCACTTCGATCCGATCGCCATTGCGAAACTCAACAAACACCCGGGAAAACTCTACCGCCCGCTTGTGCACACTCAGGCGCAGCTTGTTATACGGGCCACGATTCACATGAATGCTATCGCGATCGCCCAGAATACCCACATTTTTACTGGCCAGTTTTTCCCAGCTGCCGCCATGCTCACCGCGCGCCTGTGCCCAGCCACTAAAAACCAATAAACACAATGACAACATCAACATAGGTAAAACACGGGCCATTGGGCACCTCCTGAGCAAAATAGCGCCGAGCTGGCGCCACAAATGAATATACCAAGCGTAGCAAGCACCATCATGACCAGTCTGCGTAAGAATCCACCTTACAAGAAGGGAACTCGCCCATTTGTGCACTATTGCCAGCTACTCCAGCGCGACCAACGCGCTAAAACAACAACGCCCACGGTGCATAGACACAGTGGGCGCTGGGGGCTCGCGAAGCGATTAGTGATGCTGGCTGTGATCCATCGTGGCGGCGGGGCCAAAGCTGGTTTGCTCGCTGCGGCCATCCGGAAAGGTGATCTTGGCCTGAATGGTAGCGCCCTTCGCCGGTGCGCTGGCCCATTGACCCTGCAGCAGATTGGGTTTGGCGGGGCTTAGCGTCAGCGTTTGGGTTTTGCCATTGCTCACGGTGCTCAGCTCGCCCTGCACACCTGCCGAGGGCTTGGCCACGCCCGCGTGATCGGTGATGTACAGCACGGCTTTGCGGCCCTGCTGCACCAGTTCAAAGTGATACCAGCCGGCCATTTTCAGCTGGCCGCCATGGGGGGCTTTCATTGCGGCCATGGTGGCCTCGTCGTGCGCGTGCACGAGTGGGCTGCACAGCAAGAGCGCGCTTAGCGCCAGGGTCATACGGATTGTCATTATTGTTCCTCCATCGTCCGGAGCTGGCATTAGAGCACGGCTAGCGCGCGCCAGCCATCAGCCAACACACGTCGATGGCATATTACAAAATACCCCAGCACGTATTACCCAAAGCGCCTTTCAATGCTTTGATTTCAGGGCAATACCCCTAGCAATAGTTAGCCAAACACCGACCACCACGAGCCCAGCACCACCGAGAGCAGCAAGGACGTCAGCACCCCATTCAGCCCCATCGCCAAGCCGGAAAACGCACCGGCGGTTTCGGAGAGCTGAATCGCTCGCGATGTGCCCACCCCGTGCGCAGCCATCCCCAGCGCAAAGCCTTGGGCAATTTCATGCTCGATGCGCAACAGGCGGAAAATCGGCACGGCCAACACAGCGCCGCAAATGCCGGTCAGAATCACAAACCCCGCCGCCAGCGACACATTGCCACCAGCATGCTGGGCCAGCGCCATGGCAATCGGCGTGGTTACCGATTTGGGCGCAATCGAGGCCAAGCTACTGGCCGACAGTCCAAACAATTGCCCGCAAGCCAGCGCCGAGACGATCCCCAACACACAGCCAAACAGCAAGGCCAACAACAGGGGCAGTGCGTAATCGCGTACCCGCTGCAAATTGCTATACAGCGGAATCGCCAGCGCCACCGTGGCCGGGCCCAAAAGCATATGAATGGGCTGCGCACCGGCGAAATACACCGGGTACGGCACATGGGTGAACAGCAAGAGGCTAATCAGCAATAACACGCTGATCAGCACCGGATTGAGCAGCGGAAAACCGCCCGCCCGCACATACAGCGCATCGCCAATTCCAAAGGCCAATAAGGTCAGCGCAATCCAGAACGCCGGAATATGACTTAACTGCAGCCACAACAACCACAAGGTATTCATGGCAGCTCATCCTGAATGGCGTTTTTATTCAGCCGGTCTTTGCGGCGCAACAGGTGTTGCAGCATCCAAGCCGTGCCGGCCATGGTTATCACCGTGGAGATCAGCAAGGTGGCGAGCAAGGCCCAGCCCTGCCGGCCGATTTCGTCGCCCAAGGTCATCAAACCCACCCCAGCCGGAATAAACAGCACCCCCAGATAGCGCAGCATGGCGCCGGCAGCATCCACCACTCGTCGATCCAGACCACGGCGTAAAATCGCGATCAGCGTGAGCAGCAGCATGCCCATCACCGCGCCGGGAATCGGCAGCTGCAACAGCCGGCTGAGTGCTTCGCCAGCGAATAAAGTCGCGAAAATAATGGTGATGCCGTACAACATGATTAATTCACCCCGGCCATGCCAAGGGCAGCAACTGCCCCAGCCACAGCAAAACTGACAAATTCAAGACACCAAACCACTTATCAGCAACAGCTTCAAATCAGCAAAAAATCGGTTCAAGCTGAAAGCCAATGTCATTGCTAACGCTATTGTTGTTGCACAGAGGTTTGATCATGCCACGCCCCAATTATGGTTCTACCCCGTACGATTGGCTGTATGAGTTACCTGATAGTGAACTCAATGTCTTGAAAGACAGCCTGCACACGCTGATTCGTCAACGCCCGAGTGCCTTCTCGGTCTTTAAGGCGCATTCGATGTGTGCGGCCATTGAGTGTATTTTATTCGATCGGGCCCAAAGCCGCCGCCGCGCCGCCTAGGCAATAATGCACAATGTCATAAAATCACAAAGCCCGCTGCTGCGGGCTTTGTTGCGTGGGGCACGGGCTTTGGATTAGAGCTGGGTGAGCTCGATTTTGCCCAGACTGCGTCCCAGAAAGCGCTCGCCAATGGTCTGGAATTTCACCGGCAAATCAGTAACCACAAAGCGGTACTCGGGCAGCTGATGGGCAGTATTGGCCAGGCCACTGCTATTGAGAATTTCGGCGGTCTGATCCGCAATCGACAAGGCCGAATCCACCAGCTGCATGCGGTTGCCGCACACATCCAGCAGCAGCGGTTTCAATAATGGATAGTGCGTGCAGCCCAGCACCAGCGTATCGATCGATTCAACGAACACCGGCTTGAGGTATTCCTGCGCGGTCATGCGCGTGACCGGATGATCCAGCCAGCCCTCTTCCACCAGCGGCACAAACAGCGGGCAGGCTTGCGAATACACGCGGGTAGCCGGGTTTAGCTGATGAATCGCGCGGGCATAGGCATTGGAATTAATCGTGGTGGGCGTGCCGATCACGCCGATGCCGCCAGTGCGGGTATGCGCCACGGCATTGCGCGCGCCGGCCTCGATCACATCCAGCACCGGCACGGGCGAATTGGCCCGCACTTTGTCCGCCGCCACCGCCGCCATGGTGTTGCAGGCGATAATCAGCATTTTCACTTGCTGCTGCTGCAGAAAATCGGCGATCTGCTGCGTGTAATGCTCGATGGTGGCCACCGATTTCACGCCGTATGGCACGCGGGCGGTGTCGCCAAAGTAGATGATGTTTTCAAACGGCAGGCGATCCATCAGGGCCCGCACCACGGTCAGTCCACCCACCCCGGAATCAAACACCCCAATCGGATGAGAAGGCAAAGAAGTTTGCATACGCACGCCGCAGTCACAAAAGCCGCCATTCTACCTTGCGCGCGCGGGGCGTGATAGGCATTGCTCGGGCATTCTGCCGCCGCCGGCGCAGAATCCGCGCCAAGCTTGGCGCAGATCAAGCCAGTGTGCATCACGGGTGGCAAACGAGGGCGCAGACTCGACAAGCTGCGCGCGCGACGGTAGCGTGAAGCCTTCTTCTTTCAGGCCTCGCCCCGTGAGTCAGAGCCCCAGTTTTGCCAGCTTGCTGGCCGAAAGCGAAACCGGCCAACCCTTTGTCTACGACGAAGGCGACGAGCTCTCGCTGATGTTTGATCTAAAAACCGTCCAGAGCCGGATGAATAAACAACATCCGAATGAGCTTATCCTGGGGTATACGCGCAGCATGCTTGGTTTTGTTTTGCTGCAGGAAGATACCCACCATATCGGCATGATAGGTCTGGGCGGTGGCTCGCTGGCCAAGTACTGTCATCATTACCTGCCGACCAGCCAGATTGCCGTGGCCGAAATCAGCGCGGCCGTGATCGCGCTGGCCCCGCAGTTTGCCGTGCCCCACAGCCCGCGACTGCAGATTAGCTGCGCCGATGGGGGCGATTGGCTGCCAGAACGACATGCGCCCTTTGATGTGCTATTGATTGATGCCTACGGCCCCAATGGCATGCCGGAGCGGCTGGCCAGCCAGACTTTCTTTGACACCTGCCGTCGCCAGCTACGTCCGGATGGGGTGCTGGTGGTTAATCTCTGGGGCAGTGATCCGCGCTTTGACAGCTACTACCAGCGCATCCGCACCAGCTTTCATGGCGCCACGCTCGCGATCGGCGCCGATCACAGCGCCAATCGGATTGTGTACGCATTGGCCAGTGGCCGCTTGCCGGCCAATCGCCTGCTGCAAAGCCGGTGCCGCGAGCGCAGCGCGGCGCATAGTGTTGATCTAGCCAAACTCGGCCAGCGCCTGAGCCGCGCTCTACAGCGCCACGATGGCCTCGAGCCCGGCCTGCCCGGCCCGCGCGAAGGCGCCTAAGCGCTTGGCGCCCATTCTTCCTCTTTATTTTTGCTCCCCACCATGCCCGCACCCGACCTCGAACTGATTAGCCTTAAACCCAGCCAAGCCAATGGCGCCCCGCCCCTCCTGCTGCTCCACGGCGCTTTTGCCGGCGCCTGGTGCTGGCAAGGAGTGCAAGCCCAGCTCGCCGCTGCCGGCTACACCAGCCATGCACTGAGCCTGCGCGGGCACGGCCAAAGCAGCGGTTTTTGGGAATTAGCGCACAATCAGCTCGGCGATTATCTGGCTGATGTGCGGCAAGCACTGGCGCAAATTCACGAGCCCTGCATTTTGCTCGGTCATTCTCTGGGCGGCTATCTGGCACAGGAAATCGCCCGCGCCACACCACCCAAAGCGCTGATTTTGTTGGCCAGTATTCCGCCTTACGGGCTGGCCGGCTCGCTGCAATACATGAGCACCGTGCATCCGCAATTGCTGCTGGGCTTGCAGGGTTTTGCGCTCGGGCACACCACCCAGCTGGATGCCGCGATGCTGCGGCATCTTTTATTCGCGCCAGAAACTCCCATGCTGCAAGTGGAAGCCTTTGCCAGCCGCGCCCAGCCCGAATCGATGGCCGCACTCGGCGAATTATGGCTGCCGCAATGGTGGAAAAACTGGCCGCAAGCGGTGAATTACCCGGTCTGGGTGCTCGGGGCCGAGCATGACAATATTATCCCGTGGTCCGATGTTGCGCTCACCGCGCAAGCCTGGGGCGTGAGCGCCGAGCGGCTGCCTGGGGCCGGGCATGCGATGATGTGGGATAGCAGCGCGGCGGCTTTCAGCGCCCGCCTGTGCGCCTGGCTGGCCGCGCAGCACTGGGATTAAGCCGCGATTTAGCTCACAAACAAACCAGCATGCGGATCATAATCGGCCGCGATGCGGATCCCCGCCCGCTCCAGCGCCTGGCGAATCAGCTGGGCCTGCACGAGCGCAGCGGGGTTGTCGCCATGCAGGCACAGGGAATCAACGCGCTGGCTCAGCCACAGCGCCTGTTCAAGCACGGCGGTGGGGTCAGTGAGCACCGCGCCGGGCTGGCTGCGCGGCTGCAGCTGGCCATCAGGCAGATATGCACGATCGGCAAAGCCCTCTTCAATCACCCGTAAACCTGCCGCACGGCCAGCATCGATCAGCGCCGAACCGGCCAAGCCCATCAGCGCCAGATCGGGGTCTACTTCGCGAATCATTTGCGCGATTTGCTGCGCCAGCGGGCGCGACGCCGCCGCATCGTTATACAGCGCGCCATGCGGCTTTACATACGCCACCGAGACGCCTTCTTCGATACACACGGCTTTCAGCGCCCACAGCTGGGCGGTGAGGCTAAACACCAGCTGGCTCTCGGTCAGATCGATGCTGCGCCGGCCAAACTGCTCGCGATCCGGGTAGCTAGGGTGCGCGCCAATGCGCACGCCATGCTGGCGCGCCAGGCGCACGGTGGCCCGCATCGAATCCACGTCACCAGCATGGCCACCGCAAGCGATATTCACCGAGCTGAGTAAAGGCATCAGCTGGGCATCCAGCGGAAAGCCCTCGCCCAGGTCGGCGTTTAAATCAATATGAGTCTGCATAGCCCTTATTCTACGCTGCTTTGCGCTGGCTGCAGCGGGCGCAGGCTAGCCCGCACTTGGGCCAACCGGCGAAACCACTGCTGCTGCTCGCGCAGCGCTGCCAGCGCGCTAGCTTCATCGACCAGCTGCATCTGCACGCGCTCACCGGCGCGCAATTGCCCCAGCCGCCATAAATCAGCCTGAATAATCTGGGCAATCACCGGATAGCCGCCGGTGAGCTGCGCATCGGCCAGCAGCACAATCGGCTGGCCACCAGGCGGCAACTGCACGGTACCCAGCAGGACCGCATGCGAGCGTAGCTGCAGCGGGGTTTCCATGACCAGCTCGGCGCCATTGAGTTTCAAGCCCATCCGGTTGGATTGCTGATCGAGCTGCCAGGCCGTGTGTTGCCAGCGGCGCTGGCCTTCGCTCCCCAGCTCACCCCACTGCGGACCGGGCAAATAGCGCAAGATATGCCCGCGGGGCGGCAAGGCCATGGCACAGGGCGGGCAGTGTTTATCGCGCCGCAGGCCACGCAATACATCGCCCTTGCGCAGTGGCCGCCCCTGCCAGCCGCCCAGCGCCGCCGGCAGCAAGGTAGCGCGGCTACCGGCCAGCAGCGGCACATCCAGCCCGCCCGGCAAGGCTAGATAAGTACGCATGCCGTGCGCCGGCGTGCCCAGCACCAGCTGCTGGCCTTTGCAGGCACGGTACACGGCATTGGGCAGCAGGCGCTCGCCATCCAGTCGCGCTTCGCAATCGGCGCCAGCCAGCGCAAAGGAAGTCGTGTGTTCAAATTGCCCGCGCAGCCCACCCAGCGTGATTTCCAGCGCAGCGGCTTCGGGTGGATTGCCCAGTAGCAGATTGGCCAGCTGCAGCGCCAGCAGATCAGCGGCGCCACCGGCCGGCACGCCCCAGCTGGCCGCGGCTACCCGGCCCAGATCCTGCACCGTGCTTTGTACGCCGGCTTTCTCTAGCCGCAGCAGTATGTGTTTGTGTCCCATCAGGCCTCCTGCGGTACAAAGCGCAATTGATCGCCCGCGCGCAGCAAACAGGGCTCGGCACGGGTCGGGTCAAACAAATTGACGCTGGTTTGACCAATCAGCTGCCAGCCGCCGGGGCTGGGGCAAGGATAAATGCCCGTCTGCGCGCCACCGATCCCAACGGCGCCAGTGGCTACCTGATGCCGGGGCACACTGCGCCGCGGGGTGTGCAAAGCGGTGGGCAAACCTGCCAAATAGGGAAACCCCGGCAAAAACCCAATGCACAGCACGTCATACCACGGGCTGGCATGCGCTTCGATCACCGCCGCTTCGCTGAGCTGACAATGCTCGGCCACCAGAGCCAGATCAGGGCCGGCGGCCCCGCCATACACCACCGGTATTTCAAACTGCCGCGGCGGCGGCAAACTGACCGTTTCGGCTTGCGCCCACAGGCTTTGCAGCAGCACCAGCGCCTCGCTACTTGCCAGCTGCAGAGGGTTAAAACGCATCGTGATATTACCCACCCCGGGTATAAGCTGGAAAGGCCGGTTTGATTTGCGTTCAGCCAGATACCCCATGGCCAGCAAGCGTGTTTGCGCACTCACCCCGGCATCCAGCACCAGCGCAGCCTCCCCCAGCGGATGAATCATTGGCGAACTCATCGTGGCTAGCTCCGTCGACACTGCAAAAGTAACATTTTTAGCTCATACTAATAGACGATTGAATGCCCACCGAGATCCCCCGCCAGGCCATGCCCCAAGACGAATCTGCCGCATATATTTCACCGGAGCAACTGCAAGTCGGCCTGTTTATCCATCTGGATCTGAACTGGATGGACCACCCGTTCCCTTTCGGTAGTTTCAAGCTCAAATCTGACGAGCAAATTAAGACAATTAAAAATCTTGGCTTGAAACAAATCCGTTACAGCCCGGAAAAAAGCGATTGCCCCCCGGCCGAAGCAGCTACTCAGGCGCTCGAGCCCGCGGCGGTCAGCGCTGCCGCCCCCATCGAAATCGACCCAGCCATTGCCGCCGAAATGGCGGCCAAACGCCAACGGCAGCTCGAACAAGAGCGCCGCCGGGCGCTATTGGCCGAGTGTACCAAGGCCTTTAGTTCGGCGGCCGGCACGGTGCGCAAGCTCAATCGCGAGGTGCACAGCAACCCCAAAGACAGTGTGACCGCCGCCACAGTGCTGGTGGGCACCATGCTCGACACACTGCTCACCGACAACGACATTGCCATTCACCTGATGAACGACAAGGCGCTGGGCGATGATCTGTATTTTCATTCGCTTAACACCACCGTGCTGGGAATGATGCTGGCGCGGGAAATGAATTTTAGCCGGGCGCAAATCGAAAAACTGGCGCTGGCCAGCCTGCTGCACGATTGCGGCAAGGTCGAAGTGCCCGACCGGATTTTGCTGAAAACCGAGCCTCTCAATCGCGCCGAAAAAAGCCTCTACGAGCAGCATTGCCAATGGGGCGTCGATACCGCCCGCCGCGCGGGGCTCGATGCCGAGACCCAGCTGATTATCGCCCAGCATCACGAACACTGCGATGGCAGCGGCTACCCCAAGCAGCTGGGCATTGATTCAATCCACCCGCTGGCGCGGATTCTGGCGGTGGTGAATACCTACGACAATCACTGCAATAAAATCAATCCAGCTACCTCGCTCACGCCGCATGAGGGCTTATCGCTGATGTTTGCCCAGCAAAAGCCCAAATTCGATCCGGCGGCGATGAATATGCTGATTCGCAGCCTGGGCGTATACCCGCCGGGCACACTGGTGCAGTTGTCCAATGAATATTATGGCCTGGTGGTGGCGGTGAATGCCTCGCGCCCCTTAAAGCCACAAGTGCTGGTTTATGATCCATCGATCCCGGCCGAGCAGGCCATGGTGCTGGATCTGGAACGTCATCCGGATTTGAATATCAGCAAGGCACTCAAAGCCAGCCAGCTGGCGCGGCCGGTGCTGAGCTACCTGAATCCGCGCAAACGGATGACGTATTACTTTAGCCCCAGCGAGCCCCAAGCATGATCGCCCCACACCTGCTGAGTGATTATTGCGCGATCGCCATTCTGGCGGTGGACCCGCAGCAGGAAGTCATCGTGGCCGCCAACCCGGCCTGCGAAAGCCTGCTCGGTTATCCGCTGAGCACCTTGCTGGGCCTGCCGATCAGCCAGATCGAAGTTGGTCTGCAGGATGTGTTTTTCTGGGAAGACGTGCGCCAATGCGGGCTACAGGAAGTCACCCGCGTCGAAGGCGAATACCGCCACGCGCAAGGGCATCTGTTTAGCGTGAGTAAAACCATCCGCCTGGTGGATAGCGGCGACGGGCCGGTGTGCATTATCTCGGTGCAAGACATCAGCGCCAGCAAAAAACTGGAAGAAGAAAGCGACAAAACCAGCGCCCTCTTGGCCGCCACGCTGGAATCCACCGTGGATGGCATTTTGGTTACCAATCTGGATGGCGTTATCCAGCACTACAACCATCGCCTGCTGCAAGTCTGGCCGATTGAACAGCGCTTGCCCGATCTGTTTGCCCAGCCCTTGAGCGAATTCAAACAGCAATTACCCGACGCGCGCCGCTTTGACGACTGGCTGCGGCTGCTTTATCACGACCCGTTTGTGAGCGAGCAGCAAACCTTTGCCCTGCGCGATGGGCGAGTATATGAAATCACCAGCTGCCCGCAACAATACCGCGATGCGCCGATCGGCCGGCTGTTTTGCCTGCATGATATTTCGGCACTGAAAGCCATCGAAGCCCAGCTACGCGAAGCCCGCGATCAGGCCCAGCAAGCCAATCAGGCCAAATCCGATTTCCTCGCCCACATGAGCCACGAGCTGCGTACCCCGCTCAATGCCATGATGGGTTTTGCCCAGGTGATTGAAAACGATAGCGGCAATGAGCATCAGGTGCTGGGTGGCTATATCCATCAAGCCGGCCGGCATTTGCTGGAATTAATCAATGAAGTGCTGGATCTGGCCAGTATCGAGGCGGGCAAGCTCAAGCTCAAACTAGAGCCCGTCAATCTGCCCACCTGTATTCAGGAATGCCTGAATCTCACCCAGCTGCTGGCGCGGGATAACCAGGTGACGCTTAGCGCCGCCGAGCTACCCGCCGCCACCGTGCTGGCCGATGAGCGCCGGCTGCGGCAAATGCTGCTCAATCTGATTTCGAACGCCATTAAATACAATCGCCAAGGCGGGCGGGTGGATATTCAGGTGGAGCGCGCGGGCGAGCACGGCTGGCGCATCAATGTGCGTGATACCGGGCTTGGAATTGCCGAAGAAGATCAGGCGCAGCTCTTTACCACCTTCAACCGCGTCGGTTCGCACCTGGATCGGATCGAGGGTACTGGCATCGGGCTAGCGTTTACCCGCAAGCTGGCGCAACTGATGCAAGGGCAAGTCGGCGTCAGCAGCCAGCTGGATGTGGGCAGTACTTTCTGGATCGAACTGCCGGGCGCGGAGCCCTTTAAGGCGCAGGCCAGCATCATCACCGCCCCTGCCGATGATCGCAGCCGTACCTTGCTGTATATCGAAGACGATTTACTGTCGCAAAAGCTGCTGCAAAATGTGCTGCTCAAACAGCGGCCGCAATACCATGTGTATGTGGCCAAAACCGGGCAAGATGGCATCGCCATGGCCAAGCAGCTCAAACCCGACCTGATTTTGCTCGATCAGCAGCTACCCGATGGCACCGGGCAAAGCATTTACACCCAGCTGCAAAATCATGCCAGCACCCGCGATATCCCCTGCGTGGCGCTCTCGGGTAACACCTTACCCGAGCAAATTAACGACGCACTGGCCAGTGGTTTTGTCGCCTATCTGAGTAAGCCGCTGCAGATTAGTCAGGCGCTGCTGACGATCGATGATGTGCTGGCCTGCTATGGCCGCGAGTCGCGCAAAGACTAATACCCAGCGCCGTATCTAGCTGTAACCCATACAGCTAAAAGCCTGCAGCCAAATACCCGCCTTCCTGCAAAGCCCATGCCACATGCTCGCGCACCAGCGGGCTCGGGTCGTCCGCCCGCGCGGCTAGCGCCGCGCCGATAGCTGGGCTGGGGGTAGCATTACCCAGGCCCAGCGCCAGATTACTCAGCCATTTGGCATAGCCAATTCGGTAAATCGGGCTACCGGCCATCTTGGTATTAAAGTCGTCCTCGCTCCAGGCAAACAGCGCCAGCAGCGTCACATCATCTAGGCCATGGCGAATCGCAAAGTCGGTTTCGGCGCTGGTGGCGGCAAAGCGGTTCCACGGGCACACCAGCTGGCAATCATCGCAACCATACACGCGATTACCGATGGCGCGGCGAAACTCCTGCGGCACCGGGCCTTTCAGCTCAATGGTCAGGTAGGAAATACAGCGCCGCGCATCCACCTGATACGGCGCCACAATCGCCTGCGTCGGACAGGCGTCGATACAGGCCGTGCAATTGCCACAATGCTCTTTCGGTAACGGCGGATCAGGTGGCAGCGGTAAATCAGTAAATAGTTCGCCCAGAAAATAAAACGAGCCAAAGTCACGATTAAGCAATAAAGAGTGTTTGCCGCGCCAACCCAGCCCCGCCTGCTTGGCCAGCTCAACCTCCAGCACCGGGGCAGAATCCACAAACACCCGATGCCCAAAGGGGCCAATCTGCGCCGCCAGCCGGTCTGCCAATTGCTGCAAACGATTACGCAGCACCTTGTGATAGTCTCGCCCTAAGGCATAGCGCGAGATATACGCCCGCTCGGTATCGGCCAGCACGGCATGTGGATCAAGGCCCCCAGCGCGATACGGCATAAAAACACTGATCACCGCCACGGTATTTGGTACTAATTCTGCCGGTCGGGCACGCTTTAAACCATGCCTTGCCATATAATCCATCTCGCCATGAAACCCGCGCGCCAGCCAGTCGGCCAGCCCGGCTTCGGCGTGTGCTAAATCCACGCCAGTAATCGCCGCGCGGGCAAAGCCAAGCTCGCTGGCCCACTCTTTAATCTGAGTTGCCAGCGCCTGATAATCCATTGGGTTCGATGCATGCATACGCACAATGATACCGCCTTCTCTGGTTTTTTAAGCGATGAAGACGCTACGCTGGCGCTCGGCCAGCAATTGGCCCCAGCCCTGGCGGGCGGCATGACCATCTTTCTGGAAGGCGACCTCGGCGCCGGCAAAACCACCCTCACCCGCGGCCTGCTGCGGGCCCTCGGTTATGCGGGGCGTGTGAAAAGCCCCACCTATACCTTGGTTGAACCTTATGTAATTTCTAACTTATACTTTTATCACTTTGATTTGTATCGGTTTAATGATCCAAGCGAGTGGGAAGACGCCGGTTTCCGTGATTATTTCAATCCGGACTCGGTGTGTTTGATCGAATGGGCAGATAAAGCCCAGGGCCAATTACCCGCCCCCGACTGGATCATTACCCTGACCCCGGAAGGCGCAGGCCGGCGCTTCACCCTGCGCGCGCTCACTACTTTAGGTTTGGCATGTCAGAACAAGTTACACCCTCATTCACCAGCGCCCTGAGCGAAACCCCGCTCGCTCGCCGTGCCGTGCTGCGCACGCTGGCCGGCACGCTGCTGCTCTCGGTGACCCCGGTGGGGCTCGCTGCCGCAGCGGCCAGCGTGATCGCCGTGCGGGTGTGGCCGGCCAATGCCTATACCCGCGTCACCATTGAATCGAATGCACCGCTTAGCTTTAAGCAGTTTTCGCTCAAAGACCCGGAGCGGCTGGTGGTCGATCTGGAAGGCGTGGATTTAAACAGCGAGCTGCAAAGCCTGGCCGGCAAAGTGGGCGACAACGACCCCTATATCAAGCTTTTGCGCGCGGGCCGCAATAAGCCCGGCGTGGTGCGGCTGGTGCTGGATCTCAAAGCCGAAGTCAAACCGCAGATCTTTACCCTTGACCCGGTGGCCGAATACAAAAACCGGCTGGTGATCGATCTGTACCCGGCAGTGCAAACCGACGAGCTACTGGCCTTTTTGAACGACAACGGCCAGCTGAAAACCGACCCCAATCCGCCAGCCTTTAATAAGCCGGATAAATCCGCCAGCCAAGCCAGCAAAGCCGGCGAAACCAAAACCGCCGAGGCCAAGCCCGCCGACAATAAAGCCAGCCAGGGCGAGAAAACCCGCGCTAACGACAGCGTGGATCGCGACAAGCTGAAAGTTGATCGGCTGATCACCGTAGTGCTCGACCCCGGCCACGGCGGCGAAGACCCTGGCGCGGTAGGGCCATCGGGCACGCATGAAAAAACCGTGGTGCTACAGATTGCCAAGCGACTGCGCGAATTACTGCAAAACGAGCCGAATTTCCGCGTGGTGATGACGCGCGATGCTGATTTTTTTGTGCCGCTGGGCGTACGGGTGAAAAAAGCCCGCGCGGTGCAGGCCGATTTGTTTGTCTCAATTCACGCCGATGCCTTTACCCGGCCTGATGCCAATGGCAGCTCGGTGTTTGCGCTCTCGGAAGGCGGCGCCTCGAGCTCGGCGGCGCGCTGGCTCGCGCAAACGCAAAATGATGCCGATCTGATTGGCGGGGTGAAAATTAAATCGGGCGCGGAAGATTTGCGCCGCACGCTGCTGGATCTCACCACCACGGCCACCATCAACGACAGCCTGAAGCTCGGTAAAGTGATGCTGGGCGAGCTGGGCGGGATTAATCGCCTGCACAAACCCAATGTGGAGCAGGCTAGCTTTGCGGTACTCAAGGCGCCGGATATTCCATCGGTGCTGGTGGAAACGGCGTTTATTTCCAATCCGGAAGAAGAGAAAAAGCTGATCGACGAAGACTATCAGCAAAAAATGGCGCAAGCGCTGTTTCGCGGGATCAAGCGCTATTTTGCGAAAAACCCGCCCTTGTCGCGCACCAAGCTGGCGCAGCAATAAGCAGGGTATAGCGCTGAAAGCCAATAGATGAAAGGCTGGCAGCGCAATACCCAGCAAACCACTACATCTCGATCTTCACTCCCATCGCCTTGCTGATGGCATCCAGCAGGCGAGCCGGGGTGAAGGGTTTCACTACAAAGCCGCTCGCGCCCAGCGCCAAAGCTTCGCGTACTTTCTCGCCCGTGGCCTCACCGCTCACCATAATCACCTTGGGCGCCGGATTGAGGTGCAGTAATTGCGGCAGTAATTCCATGCCATCGGTTTGCGGCAGATTGATATCCAGCAGCACCAGCTGCGGGCTGCGATCCATACAAATGCGCAGCGCCTCGTGCCCCTGTCCGAGATCGGCCAACACATTAAATTCCAGCCGCCGCAGCAGGCTGGCCATCAAATTGCGCATAATCGCGTCATCGTCAACGATCACACAGCTGATTTTTTTCATCGACATGCTCGCACACCTTGTTTGCTGATTGATCCCCGGCCCGGCTGGTATACTGGCAGCCTGCCTAGCTTCATCTTAGAACATCCCTCGCCATGCCACGTATCCAGTTATTGTCAGACCATCTGGTCAACCAGATTGCCGCCGGCGAAGTGGTCGAGCGCCCCGCCTCGGCACTGAAAGAATTGCTGGAAAACAGCATCGATGCCGGCAGCCGCAGCTTGCAAATCGAGCTGCACGGCGGCGGAACCAAGCTGATCAAGGTGATTGACGATGGCTGCGGCATCGCCAAAGACGAGCTAGCGCTGGCGTTGCACCGCCACGCCACCAGCAAAATCGCCTGCATGGACGATCTGGCCCGCGTGGGTACGCTGGGCTTTCGCGGCGAGGGGCTGGCCTCGATTGCCTCGGTGTCACGCCTTACCCTCACCAGCCGGCTCAGTGAAGACGGCCAGCTGGCCAAACATGCCTGGCGCGTTGAGGCCGATCATGGCCGATTACTTGAGCCGGAGCCGGCCGCGCTGGCCGCGGGCACCACGATTGAAGTGCACGATTTGTATCATCAGGTGCCGGCACGCAAGAAATTTCTCAAATCCGACGCCACCGAATACGCCCACTGCGCCGCCATGATCGAGCGGATTGCGCTCGCCAATCCGAGCGTGGCGTTTACCACCTTGCACAATGGCCGCGCCCAGCAGCGCTGGCCCGCCGGCGATCTGGCCCGCCGCGCCGCGGCGATTATTGGCGAAGAATTCGTCAACACCGGCATCATGGTGGACGAAGGCTTTGGCGCCGAGGGCAAAGGCCTGCGGCTGTATGGCATCGCCGGCTCACCAACGCTGGGCAAATCCAGCCGCGAGGCGCAGTTCTTTTTTGTGAATGGCCGCTTTGTGCGCGATAAAGTGGTACAGCACGCGCTGCGCGAAGCTTATCGCGACGTACTGCATCACAATCTGCATGCGGCGTTTTGCCTGTTTCTGGAGCTCGACCCCGAAGGCGTGGATGTGAATGTGCACCCCACCAAGATCGAGGTGCGCTTTCGCGAAAGTCAGGCCGTCTATCGCTTTCTGTTTACCAGCCTCTCCAAAGCGCTGGCCAAAACCACCGCCGGCGCCAGTAATACCCCGGAGGGTATCGACCCAGAAACCGGAGAAATCATAGCCAAGGTAGACATACCCCTGGGCGAAATGAAGCCACAAGATTACGCGCAACACGCCTACCGCCATCAGCAGGCGATGCCGCTGCCGATGCCCAGCGAGCCAGCCACGCGGCTCGCGCAGGAAAACCTACCCCGCTATCAGCCCAGCCCAGCCGCCTCGGCCGCGGTAGGCGCGCCATTGGCATTGTATGACCAGCTCTTTGGCGATTTGCGCGCTGCTGGAGCGCCCGCTGAGGCCACGGCCAGCACCGCAGCCAACAGCGTAGCCAGCAGCGACAAACCAGCCTGGATGCAGCAACTGGCGGCCCAACGCCCGGTGGCCGCCCGCAGCGTAGATGCCTATTTGCCGGCCGGCGCGGCCCGCCGCGAGGCCATCCCCGCCGCCGACGATGCCGCGATCCCACCACTGGGCTTTGCGCTGGCCCAGCTGCATGGCGTGTATATTCTCAGCCAGGCCGAAGACGGCCTGATCGTGGTCGATATGCATGCCGCGCATGAGCGCGTGGTGTACGAAAAACTCAAAACGGCCCTTGATCTGCACGCCATGCCGATGCAGCCGCTGCTGATCCCGCATGTATTTAGCGCCGATAAACTCGATGTGGCCACTGTTGAAGACCACGGTGCCGAGTTGGCTGCGCTGGGGCTGGAATTATCCGTCTCCTCGCCCACCCAGCTGGCGGTGCGCGCAGTGCCGATGCTGTTGCAACACTCCAACCCGGTGGAGCTGGCGCAAGCCATGCTGCGTGATATCCGCATGGTGGGCGTATCGCAAGTGCTAGCCGGCCGGCGCAATGAGCTGCTGGCCACCATGGCCTGCCATGGCTCGGTGCGCGCCAATCGCGCCCTCACCATCCCAGAAATGAACGCCCTACTGCGCGAAATGGAAACCACCGAGCGCTCAGGCCAATGCAATCACGGCCGGCCAACGTGGTTCCGCCTGTCGATGCATGATCTGGATAAACTCTTTATGCGAGGCCAGTAATGCTGAGCGTAGTGTTCGCCAAATTGATCGCTGGCCCCTTGGTAATCGGCGCCACCAGCCTAGCTGGCCAACGCTGGGGCCAACAGATGGCGGGCGTCTTAGCTGGCCTGCCTAGTCTGGCGCTGCTGATTATCGGCATAATATGGCTGGAGCAAGGTGCGACATTTACCCGCGATGTGATTGAGTATGCACCGATTGGCTTATTCGCCAATACAACGTATATCTTGTTGCTGGCCTTCGCGAGCCGCTTTTTTAAGACCAGCGGTACCATTCTGCTGGCACTGCTGGGTTACGTAGTCATGGCGATCGTGCTCGTGCACTGTTCGGCTCAGCAGATACCCTATAGCGGTATCTACTCGATATTGTTTCTGGCCATAGCTTACAAGATCATACCTAGACAAAATCAACTCCAAGCCAAAAGCACCCTACCGAAAATCGAATTATTTTTGCGCATGGCCTTGGCCGCAGCCCTGATTTTGGTCTTGAGCCTGGCCGCACCCAGCGTAGGGGCGAGCTATAGCGGCTTTCCGGTTGCCTCGCTGATCTTGCCAGCGTTCACCCTGGCACTGCAGGGCCGCAGCGCACTGTTGCATCAATTACGCGGCTTTGTGCTCGGGCTGATCGGCTTTGCGGTGTGCTTCTTATTGTGGCCACTGGGAATCAGCGACTGGGGCTTTGCCGCCCTGATTCCGGCCCTACTGGCAGCGGTATGCTGCACAGCCAGCCTGCACTTGATCGCGCAACGCCGCACTTTGGAATCTCAACATGCATAAACTTCCCCCCGCGATTTTTTTAATGGGCCCCACGGCCAGCGGCAAAACCGCAGCGGCGATTGCGCTGGTGGAAGCAGGCTTGCCGGTCGAGCTCATTTCGGTTGATTCGGCGTTGGTGTTTAAGGATATGGACATCGGCACGGCCAAACCCGATGCCGAGGAGCAGCGCCGCGCACCACATCATTTGCTGGATATTATTAGCCCGGAAGAGAGCTATTCCGCTGGGCAGTTTCGTACCGATGCGCTGGCGCTGATGGCCGACATTAGCGCTCGCGGCAAAGTGCCCGTGCTGGTCGGCGGTACCATGCTGTATTTCAATGCGCTGCAAAATGGTCTGCATGAGCTGCCACCCGCTGACCCGGCCTTGCGCGCTGAACTGGAGCACGAGGCCAATACCCATGGCTGGGTGCATATGCACGCCAAGCTCGCCGCGCTCGACCCCGCCACTGCGGCCCGGCTAATGCCCAGCGAAACCCAGCGGATTGAGCGGGCGATTGAAATTTGCCTGCTGGCCGGACGGCCCATGTCGGCGATTCTGGCCGAGCCTGGCGCGGCGGCCTTGCCCTATCGCCTGCTGAAAATCGCGCTGGAGCCTTCCGAGCGCGGCGTGCTGCACGAACGCATTGCCCAACGCTATGACCTGATGCTGGCGAATGGTTTTGCCGATGAAGTGCGTGCCCTGCAACAGAAATACCGGCTCAATATCGAGCTGCCCTCGATGCGCTGCGTAGGCTATCGGCAAATGTGGGAACACTTGGCCGGCGAATGCGACTACGCCGAGATGCGCTATCGCGGCATCGTAGCCACGCGCCAGTTGTGTAAACGCCAGCTCACCTGGTTGCGCGGTATGGATGATGTGCTGCGGCTGGATTGCTTGGCCCCAGATGCCGCACAGCAAATTGCCAGCCAGGTGGCGCGCTGGGCCGCAGTTTAAGCCGCCAGCACAGCAAAAACGGCGCCAAGGCGCCGTTCAGGCTGCTAACAAAGTGGAAAACCATGATTTTCAAGTCTCGGCAAAGCCGAGCCTAGGAAATAAGGGCTTAAATCTGCAGCCTTTATGTTTTATTCCCACCCCTCCCGTCCCCTCCTTGAGGGGAGCCTCGCTTTGCGCGTTGGGTTTGTCATCTATCTGAACGGTTCCGAGGCGCCGTTAATTATTTTTAGCGGCTGACCGCGTGCGGCCAGAAATGCGGGTCGTGCAAAAGACCACCCACACCGTTGATAATGAATTGCACCCCAATACAAATCAGCAAAAAGCCCATGATGCGGGAAATCGCGTTAATGCCATCCTCGCCCAAAAACCGGTACAGCTTGCTGGAGGCGCGCAGGGTAATCCAGGCGATATAGGCCACCAGCAAAATGCCGCATACCACCGTGAGATAGCCTAGCCAGATCGGCAAGGCGGTCTGGCCATGCACCCCTGATGACATCGAGATCACCACCGCAATCGAGCCGGGGCCCGACAACGATGGCATGGCCAGCGGGGTGAAGGAAATATCACGCTTGCCCGGTGTGCTATTGGCGGCGGGGTCGTGCGGCTCGGCAAACAGCATATCAAAACCGAAATAACTCACGATCAGGCCACCGGCAATGCGCAGGCCGGGAATCGAGATCTGGAAAAAATCCATAATCAGCGCGCCGGCCAGCAAAAAGGTCACCAGAATGGCGGCCATATAAATACAGGCGCGCTTCACTTGGGCATCGCGCTCGGCATCGGATAAATGCGCCGCCAGGCCCGGCAAAATAGCCACGGTCATCAAGGGATTGGCAATGGGTAACAGCGCCGAGATGGTGGCCAGGATGGTGCTTAGAATTTCAAACAGGATTTTTTCCATGGGGTATGGACCGCTATGCTAGGTGGGTAGCCGCCTTATGGGCGATACGGGGGTAGTTTAGCGCCTTCTGTCACCCACGACCACTGGCCATAGTCCGGTAATCCATCGATAAAGGCCGGCGGCGCCTCGCCCTGGATGAGCGGCAGCAAATAGCGGCGCGCAGCGGGGGTAATGTCAAAGCCATCCGCGCTAATAAACTCCGCCGGCAGCGGTTTTTCGATATTGGCCACCATGCCCAGCGGCACCGCGCCGATTTCCCAAGTGTAGGGCTCATCGCTCAGGCGCTCGATGCTAACCATCACTTCGTTTTGCCCCGCCACCGCCAACTGGGCGGCGGCCTGCCCCACAGCAAACGCTTGCTGCACATCGGTAGCCGAGGCGATATGGCGGGCTGCGCGTTGCAGATAATCAGCGACCGCCCAATGGCATTTAAAGCCAGTCGCAGCTTTGATGATTTCCACCAGATTAGGGGCCAGCCCGCCGAGCTGGGCATGGCCGAATGCGTCTTTGCCACCGGCTTCGCTCAGATACAACCCCTGGGTATCCTTCACCCCTTCAGCCGCGACAATCACTGCATAGCCATACCTGGCCACGGTATCTTCGACGGTGGCCACAAAGCGCGCCCGCTCGAACGGTACTTCGGGCAATAAAATCAGATGCGGCGGTTCGGCATCGTGGCGGCTGGCCAGCGCGCTGGCTGCGGCAATCCAGCCGGCGTGGCGGCCCATCACTTCCAGCACAAAGACTTTGGTTGAGCTCGCCGCCATCGAGGCCACATCCAGCCCCGCCTCGCGCACGCTGGTGGCCACATACTTGGCAACCGAGCCAAAGCCGGGCGAGCAATCGGTCAGTGGTAGATCATTATCAATGGTTTTGGGGATATGAATGGCCTGCAAGGGGTAGTTGGCCGCGCGCGCTAGTTCTGCCACTTTCAGGCAGGTATCGGCCGAATCGCCCCCGCCATTGTAAAAAAAGTAGCCCACATCCCACGCCTGCAACACGGCCAGCAGCCGGCGCAGCTCGCTTTCGGTTTTGAGTTTATGTCGGCAGGAGCCAAAAGCCCCGCCCGGGGTGTTTTTCAGCTGCTGCAGCTCACGCGAGCTGAGCACGGCGGTATCGATCAACGCTTCATTCAATACGCCCAGAATGCCGTTTTGCGCGGCAAACAGCCGGCCAAAATGCACCGGATACTGCCGCGCCGTCAGCAGCAAACCCGCTGCAGAAGCATTAATCACCGGGGTTACACCGCCCGATTGGGCGTACACAGCATTGCGCGGCATGGGGCGCTCCAAGTCAGCCTGATCCTGCTATTTTTGCGCACTGCAACAGCCGTTGCCGCGTCGACGGCAGCTTTTAGCCGCTAAACGGCAAGATCGTAGCCCTACCCCCATTGCATGCCCTGACTTCATGCTCAGGCATGAAATCGTCAGCATAAAAAAAACCGCCCCGAAGGGCGGCTAGACTGATGACAAACCCCACTCGCGAAGCGAGGCTCCCCTCAAGGAGGGGACGGGAGGGGTGGGAATAAAACATCAAGGCTGCAGATTCAAAGCCTTGCTTCCTAGGCTCGGCTTAGCCGAGACTTATCGAGGATTGCTCTTCCACTGTGTCAGCAGCCTGACCGCCCCGAAGGGCGGTGTAGGTGCCGCGGCGGCGAGCAGCTTAGGCGCCGAGCGCTTGCAGTGTCGCGTCGCGTACGGCGTCAACTGATTGCGTGCCGTCGATCTTGATGTATTTAGGCGCTTTAGCGTCGCCCGAAGCGGCCATTTTGCCGTAGAAACCGACCAATACTTCGGTTTGCTCGTGGTAAACGCCCAGGCGTTTCAGTACCACTTCTTCTTTATCATCGTCACGCTGGATCAGATCTTCGCCAGTTTCGTCGTCTTTGCCTTCCACTTTTGGTGGATTGAACGTCACGTGGTAAGTGCGGCCAGAAGCCACATGCACACGGCGGCCAGCCATACGCTCCACAATCGCGGCA
The DNA here is from genome assembly GCF_000429785.1 of Chitinibacter tainanensis DSM 15459. GTDB lineage: Bacteria > Pseudomonadota > Gammaproteobacteria > Burkholderiales > Chitinibacteraceae > Chitinibacter > Chitinibacter tainanensis. The sequence continues at coordinate 21,839 of NZ_AUCN01000017.1, read as the reverse complement.
TCTGGCACATCGATTTCCACCACATAGTCGATATCCACGCCAGCAGCGATCATCGCTTCAGCTTGTGGAATGGTGCGTGGGAAACCGTCAAACAGGAAACCATTGGCTGCGTCTGGCTGCGCAATGCGCTCTTTCACCAGACCGATGATGATGTCATCGCGCACCAAGCCGCCCGCATCCATAATCGCCTTGGCTTCCAGGCCCAGTGGCGTACCGGCTTTCACCGCCGCGCGCAGCATGTCGCCCGTCGAGATTTGTGGGATATTGAATTTTTCGCGGATGTAATTGGCTTGAGTGCCTTTACCAGCGCCTGGTGCGCCCAGAAGGATTAAACGCATTGCTCGGTTCCCCGTGTTAATTAAAAAGTGAATCCAATCATTGTTTTGGCTTCTTCTGCTGGAGCCAATTCATCAGCATGCACCGCGTGGCGTGCGAGCACATCACGCATCAATTTCATTTAAGCCTCAGCCTCGCCAGCAAACACTGCCCGCACCCGGGCCAGATCTTCCGGCGTATCCACCCCGGCAGCCGGCGCATCGCTGGCCTGATACACGCCGATTTGGTAGCCATGCCACAACACGCGCAGCTGCTCCAGTTTCTCGATGTCTTCTAGGCGCGAAGCGGCCAGTTTGGCATAAGCGCGCAAAAACCCTGCCCTATAGGCGTATAGGCCGATATGCCTTTGTGCGCCTAGCTCAGCGGGCAATACCCAGTCTTCGTCTTCGTTATCTTCGGCAAATGCATCGCGATCCCACGGAATCGGCGCACGGCTGAAATACATGGCGCGCTGCGCGGCATCGCACACGACTTTGACCACATTCGGGTTAAAAAAATCGGCGGCGTCATGGATCGGATGGCAGGCAGTCGCCATCGCCAGCACCGGGTTGGCGGCCAGCTGGGCGGCCACGGCATCAATCAGGGCGGGATCCAGCAGCGGCTCATCGCCCTGCACATTCACCACAATCGCCTCATCGGGCAGCTGCAATAAATCCACGGCCTCGGCCAACCGATCGGTGCCCGAGGGGTGATCGGCGCGGGTGAGCAAAACTTGCTGCCCGGCGGCTTTGACCGCAGCAGCCACTTCGGGGGCATCGGTTGCGACCACCACTTGGCTGGCCTGCGCTTTCAGCGCCTGCGCCACCACGCGCACAATCATGGGCTGGCCGGCAATATCGGCCAACGGTTTATTCGGTAAACGAGTAGATTTCAGACGCGCCGGAATGATGGCCACATAACTCATGCGCTTAAGCCTCTTCGCCGTCGGCCAGCGCGCGGGCTTCGCTTTCCAGCATGACTGGAATGCCATCTTTAATTGCGAATGCCAGCCGGTCGGCCTTGCAGATCAGTTCCTGCTGGGCTTTGTTGAACACCAGTGGGCCCTTGCAGACCGGGCAAACCAGAATTTCCAGCAATTTGGCATCCATTGTGATTATCTCTTCAAAAATTCGTCGATTCGGCAGGCCAGATCGGGCGATAAATGCGCCGCCACCGGCAAAACCCAGATTCTATCACTTGGCGGCGGCGGATTCATCGCCGCCAGCTTGACCGCATCTTTTTCCGTCACGATCAGCGCATCATCAGCGCCCAAAACCGGCAGATCAGCCGGCACAAACGCATGATGATCAGGAAACGCGCACGGGCGAAATGCGTAGCCTTGCGCGCGCAGCGTGGCAAAAAAGCGCTCGGGGTTCCCGATGCCCACCAGCGCATGCAAAACTCCGCGCACCGGCAGGCTGGCTGCGGTAGCAGTGAGGCTAGGCTGATCGAGCCGATAGCAAGCGCCGGCGGCCAGCGTCATTTGATAATCGCCCAGATACCCAGCCGGGTATTCAGCTGCAGAAATTGATTTGATTGATTCAGTGGCAGATACCCCATTCACCACCACGGCATTCACCTTGCGCAAGCGCGCCGGGCTTTCACGCAAAGGGCCGGCCGGCAAGCGCAGGCCATTGCCCAGCCCGCGGGCGCCATCCACCACGCAAATTTCCAGCGCACGCCCCAGCGCGTAATGCTGCAGGCCATCATCACACAGCAAGAGATTCACCGCCGGATAGCGCGCCAGCAGCGCCTGCCCGGCCGCGGCACGTTGCCGCGCTACAAACACCGGCACGCCCGTCGCGCGGCGTAACAGCAGCGGCTCATCGCCCACCGTGGCCGGCAGGCTATCTGGCAGCACTTCGGTCGGCAGCTGCGCGGCGCCACCATAGCCGCGCGAGATAATCCCCACCTGCCAGCCCAGCTCGCCCAGCCGGCGCGCCAGCGCAATCGTCAGCGGGGTTTTGCCTGTACCACCGACGGTAATATTGCCCACCACCACCACCGGCACCGGTAGCTGGGTGCTGGCTTTTAGCCCGAGCTTGAAGCACGCTTTATTCACCGCCGCCAGCGCCGCAAACAGGCCAGACAGCGGCCACAACAGCCACGCCAGCAGCGGTGGCCGAGGGCAATACCAAATGCGCAGCAACAGGGCTTCAAGCTTCATGAGATCTCTGGCCACCCACGCCGGAGCGGCCGTATGCAAGGATTATTGGGCTTTCACGGTAACCGGCTGCCCGGCAATCCCGGTAAATACCACCACCAGTTTCACCGGCTCATTGCCTTCGTTTTTGCCATTGTGCAGGGTATTTTCCACTTCGGCAAAACCCTGGCCAGCGCGGAAGGTATTGCTGCTGCCGTCTTTCAGGTAAACGGTGAGCGCGCCATTGAGGATATAGGCGTAGCCCGGCACCGGGTGTTGATGCCAGCCGGTTTCTTTGCCAACCGGAATTTCCACATGCAGCATGGTGGCTTCGGGGGCGTCGGTGGTCGGATACAAAATCGGCTGACCATTGGCCGTTTTGCCCGATTTAAACACCACGGTGGCGGTCACTTCTTTTTTGTAAACTTCTTTGCCGTCTTCCGCCTGCGCCAACACGCTCAGGCACAAGGCCGACAATAGGAATGCCAGTTGCTTCATTTCATCGCTCCGCAAGTTATGCGCCCGATCGGGGCCGGGCTAGCGGCGCGCAGTATAGTGGAAAACCCTAGGTCGCAGGCTAAATGCCATCACGGCGGCGTGAACGCCGTGCGAACGTGGCCACACCATTATTGCGGCACAGGCCAGCCAAAACCGCGTGCGTTCAGCCAGCGCAGAATGGCCGGCTGCTGGTAAATCAGCTCAGAAATAAAATGCGCCTCGCCAGGCAAAACCACAGCACCCGCTTCATGCCCTTGCGCCTGCAACTGGGCCAACCACTGCCGCGTATCGGCCCAATCATCCAAGTCACCCTGCACGGTCAATATCGCCGCGGAGCCAACGGACAGCGGCGACATGCGGGCCTGACCGGCAATCACCAAATAGCCCGCGCATTCTGCATGGGTATGCGCCAGCAGATCAGTAATCGCAAGGCCACCAAGGCTATACCCCGCCAGCAATACTGTTTTACCTTCTTGCCTAAGCTGAGCCAGCAAGGCGCAGAGCTGCGGGATTTGCCAATCTTGGCCGGCCGCAGTTTGTGGGCACAGCACCGCAAAATCCAGCGTCAGCGCCCCACTGGCCAAAAGCGCCGGCAAGCCATAGCGCGTGAGTAGGCTCAAATCCTCACCCCGCTCCCCCGCACCATGCAGATACACCAAGACCCGCTGCTGCGGATCGGGCGTACTGGGGCTAAATAAAAGCCCCTGATAGGGCCATTCGGTCGCGCTTAATTGAGCACACTGCATGTTGCGTCCTGCAATAAAAAACGGCGCCGCAGCGCCGTTTTGGTGAGTAGTACCGAGTTATTTACCCGTGGTTTGCGTGGCAAAGGTCAGTTTGCCAAAGCCGGCCAGCCGGGCGGCTTCCATGACGTTCACCACCGCTTGGTGGGTAGCTTGGGCGTCGGCATTAATAATCACCATCGGATCGGTGCTCTCGCCCGCCGCGCGGCGCAGTTGCACCGAGAAATCATCAGGGCTACCAAAGGCCGCAGTCTGGCCATTGATCGCATACTGGCCTTGCGCCGAAATCGCTACCTGAATGGTTTTCGGCTGCTCCTGCTGTTTTTCAGCATCGGCTGTAGGCAGATTGATTTTCAGCTCGGCAAATTTGGAATACGTGGTGGTGGCCATCAGGAAGATCAAAATCACCAGCAATACATCAATCAGCGGGATGAAATTGATTTCCGGCTCGACGCGGCCGCGTCCTTTACGAAATTTCATGGCTTTTCAGTCCTTCAACTGGCATCAAGAACGGCGCGAAACGCCCGGCGACCAAAGCGACAGGAAACCGACATTCACTACCAAGTACAGATCGGTTTCGCGTCAGCTCTATGCTGGCCGTGGGCTTGCCGCCCGTTCTTAGCGAATTATTGGTGGCGCTCGCCGTGAACGACTTCGACCAGCTTGATGGCTTGCTGCTCCATTTCCACCACGAAATCATCCACTTTGCTGGCGAAATAGCGGTAGAACATCAGCGCAGGTACCGCCACGATAATGCCAAAGCCGGTGTTATAGAGGGCCACCGAAATACCGTAGGCCAGCGCAGCCGGGTTGCTGCCGCCGGTGGGTGACTGCGAGCCGAAGATCTCGATCATGCCCACTACCGTGCCAAACAGGCCCAACAGCGGCGTCACCGAAGCCAAAGTACCCAAGGTCGACAGATAGCGATTCAGATCGTGAGCCACGGCGCTGCCGGCTTCTTCGATCGACTCTTTCATGATTTCGCGTGAGCTTTTCACGTTTTTCAGGCCGGCGGCAAACACGCGGCCCAGTGGGCTAGAGGCGGCCAGTTTATTCAGGGTTTCGGCATTGACGCCGTTCGCGCGATAATCCTGCACCACTTTGGCCAAGAGGCCGGCCGGCAAGACTTGCGATTTACGCAGGCTTAGCAGGCGCTCGATGATGATGGTCACTGTGGCGATGGAAGCGGCGATAATCAGCCAGATTGGCCAGCCCGCTGCCTGGATGATGGCGAACATAGTATGGGAACCCTAATCAAAAGAAATCCGGAGGCTCTGGAGTAAAGCCAGAAAACCGCGTAACTTTAGCCGCTATTTGCGCGCGGGGGAAGTGTCGCAATCCGCTTGCCGGAGACTAAGCGACAGATCTGATTGAGAAAAATCCGTTTACCCACAATTTCTGTGGATAACTTTGTGACTAAGTTGCGCCAGCCAGCCATTTTCAAGCGCTACCGGCCAGTTTCGTCATCATTTTCTCATATTTTGCACCAGATCAATAAGCATATAAATCAATAACTTAACCATGAATTCTCAACTACAAGATTGGATTAGCCAGCCGCATGGCTTGGATGCTCGATTTTGTGGATTACTCGAGGCGTTTTTGCCGTGATTCCGGATTTGTCAAGCCCCCAGAAAGCTGTAGTATCTGTCACACAACTGAATCGGGATGTTCGTCTGCTGCTAGAAAGTGGCTTTCCTAGCTTGTGGGTGGCGGGCGAAATATCGAATTTCAAGCGCTATGATTCGGGGCATTGCTACTTCAGCTTGAAAGATGCCAATGCGCAAGTGCGCTGCGTGATGTTCCGCGGCCGCGCTGCGCTGCTGGATTTTCAACCCCGCGAAGGCCTGCAGGTGGAAGTGCGCGCAGTGGTGTCGCTGTACGAGGCGCGCGGGGATTTTCAGCTCACCATCGAGGCCATGCGCCCGGCCGGCCAAGGCGCGCTGTTTGAGCGCTTTGAAGCGCTAAAAAAACAGCTCGCCGCCGAAGGACTGTTTGCCGCCGAGCGCAAACGAGCCCTGCCGCACTTCCCGCAACGGATCGGCATCGTCACCTCACCCGCCGCGGCCGCACTGCGCGATGTGCTGAGCACCCTGCGCCGGCGCATGCCGGGCTTGGCGATTATCCTTTACCCCACCGCGGTACAGGGCGCGGATGCGCATCTGCAGATCGCCCGCGCCATTCAAACCGCCGGCCAACGCGCCGAAGTGGATGTACTGATCGTCTGCCGTGGCGGTGGCTCGCTGGAAGACCTGTGGTCGTTTAATGAAGAGGCCGTTGCGCGAGCCATTGCCGCCTGCCCGCTGCCGGTGGTAAGCGGGGTTGGGCACGAAACCGACTTCACCATGGCCGATTTTGTGGCCGACGTGCGCGCTCCTACCCCCACCGCCGCCGCCGAGCTGGTCAGCCCCAATCGGCAAGAACTACTACAGCAACTGGCGCAGCGGGGCCAGCGGCTGCAACGCCAGCTGGCGCAACAGCTGCAGCGGCAAATGCAGCGGCTGGATTTACTGGGCCGCCGTTTGCAGCATCCGGGGCAAAGATTGGCGCAGCAGCAGCGCGAATTACAGCAAAAAGCCCGCCAATTGCAGCAAACCCTGCATTACCAGCAGTTGCATCGCCAGCAACAGCTGGGCCGCTATGCGCTGCGGCTACAGCATCAGGCGCCGCAATTATTGCCGCAGCAACAGCAATTGGCCCGCGCCCGCCAGCGCTTGCAGCAAGCCTGGCAGCAACGCCTGACCGCGGCGCAGCACCAGCTGGGGCAATTGCAATACCGGCTGCTGCCATGGGACCCACAGCAGGTACTGGCCCGCGGCTATGCGCTGGTGCAGCGCGGCGATGGCAGCCTGGTGCGCGCCGCCGAGGCCACCCGCGCTGGGGAAATGCTGGATATTCGCTTTAGCGATGCCACGATTAAAGTGGAAGTGAAACAAGGGCTACTGCAACAAGGGCAGCTGGATATCTAGCAGGGTATTGCTGCCAAGCCATTTAATATTAATGCTTAGCAGCACATACCGCAGGGAGTATCCAGATGCGCGCTCATCGCGAATGGCTCAATCAGGCCATCCAGACCATCGAAGCCGATTTTAATCGCTCGGCCGACACCCATCTGATCCCGCTGCAGCTGCCCGGCTTTCCCGGCATTGATATTTATCTGAAGGATGAATCCAGCCATCCCACCGGCAGCCTGAAGCATCGGCTGGCCCGCTCGCTGTTTATGTATGCGCTGGCCAATGGCTGGCTCCATCCCCACAGCACGGTGATCGAGGCGTCCAGCGGCTCGACCGCGGTATCGGAAGCCTATTTTGCCCGCCTGCTCGGCCTACCCTTTATCGCTGTGATGCCGGCCAGCACCAGCCGCGACAAAATCGCCGCCATCGAGTTTTACGGCGGCCAATGCCATCTGGTGGCGGACCCCACGCAAATCAGTGCCGAATCGCAGCGGCTGGCCGCCGCCACCGGCGGGCATTTTATGGATCAATTCACCTATGCCGAGCGCGCCACCGATTGGCGCGCCAATAACAACATCGCCGAATCGATCTTTAAGCAAATGGCACTGGAGCGGTATCCGATTCCGCGCTGGATCGTCACCAGCTGCGGCACCGGTGGCACCAGCGCCACGCTCGGCCGCTATGTACGCTATCGCCAGCATGCCACTGGTATTTGCTGCGTCGACCCGGAGAACTCGGTGTTTTTCACCAGCTACGCCGAAGGCCGGCAAGACCTCACCCTGACTTGCGGCTCGCGCATTGAAGGCATTGGCCGTCCGCGGGTAGAGCCCTCGTTTATCCCCAGCGTGATTGATCTGATGCTGCACGTGCCCGATGCCTACAGCCTGGCCGCCGCGCACTGGCTCAGTGACAAACTGGGCAAAAAGGTTGGCGGATCAACCGGCTGCAACTGGCTGGGCATCTTAGAGCTGGCTCAGGCGATGCGCGCCAAAGGCGAAACCGGCAGCCTGGTGACGCTGCTGTGCGATAGCGGTGAGCGCTACCGCCACAGCTATTACGATGCGGCGTGGCTGAGCGCCCAGGGCTACCACTTAGCCCCGCTGTATGCAGAGCTAGCCGCCTGCGCCGACAGCGACGCGCCACTGCCGTCGCTGCGTAGCGCCAGCCCACCCGGCAAACTGGTATCTTAATAAAAATTAATGTGATACCAATTATTTACTTTTGATCTCATCCGGCGCATTCTAAGCGCGCGCCTGCTGGCCCTTGGGTCACAGCTTGCCGCACCAAGGCTCAAGATAGAGCTACTGCCGCAGCGGCGATCTGCCAGCGCGCTACCCCAACAAGGAGATGGATGAGATGAACAAACTGTGTAAAACAGTGCTGGCCAGTTCGCTGGTCATCATTGGCAGCCAAGTCATGGCTGCTGAATGTGCCGCCCCATGGTCGGCCGCCACCACTTATGGCCAATCTGGCACCGTGGTGAGCCAAGCCGGGCATAACTACAGCAATAAATGGTGGACACTGAACGAAGACCCGAGCAAAGCGGGCACGTGGGGCGTCTGGACTGATCTGGGTAGCTGTGGCGCCGGTACGGCCACCCCAAGCCCAGTGGTAACTGCAGCGCCAACGGTAGCACCAACAACTGCCCCGACCGCCGCTCCAGCCACCCCAACACCGACCGCGAAACCAACCGCTACGCCCGCCGTAACCGTGCCACCAAGTGGCAGCTGTGCCGTATGGGCCGAAGGCGCCAGCTATAAAACTGGCGACGTCGTGAGCTACAACGGCGTCAGCTACACCGCCCTGAGCGCACACACCGCCTTTGTTGGCGCGGGCTGGACACCAGCCACAACCCCAACCCTGTGGAAAGCTGGCGGCAGCTGCGGCGTTGTGCCGACAGCCGCCCCAACTACGGCGCCGACCTCTGCACCAACCGTAGCGCCAACCGCTACGCCGAAGCCAACTGCAGTGCCAACCGTAGCGCCGACAACAGCACCAACGACGGCCCCAACGACTGCACCGACCGCGACGCCAAAACCGACTACCGTACCAACAGCGGTTCCAACCACGGCACCAACGGTAGCGCCAACCACTGCACCGACTACAGCGCCAACAGCTGCGCCAACCCCAGTCGGCCCAACCCCAACACCTGCGCCAGTGGGTAGCCGTGAAGTCGGTTCTTACTTCACGCAATGGGGCGTGTACGACAGCGCCTTCTTCGCCAAAGCCGTGCAAGACAGTGGCGCTGCAGCCAAGCTCACCTTCATCAACTACGCTTTTGGCAACATCTACAAACAAGCCGATGGCACCATCAAATGCGATAGCGGTATCAATAAAGCCAACGATGGCAATACCGCCGGCGATGGTGGCGATGCCTGGGCGGATTACCAGATGGATTACGCGGCCAAAGACTCGGTCGATGGCGTTGCCGATACTTGGGAAAGTACACTCAAAGGTAATTTCAACCAGCTGAAGAAACTGAAAGCCAAAAACCCGAACCTGAAGATCTTTATCTCTCTGGGTGGCTGGACTTGGTCGCGTTTCTTCTCCACCGCTGCCGCAACCGATGCCAACCGTAAAGCGCTGGTGGCTTCGTGTATCGACGTTTACCTCAAGGGTAATCTGAAAAAATCGGGCGGTGATCCGGCTGGTGGTGCGGGCGTGGCCAAAGGTATCTTCGACGGGATCGATATCGATTGGGAATACCCAGGCGTACAAGGTATCGGCAATAACGTGGTGGATGCGGTCAACGACAAGCATAACCTCACCTTGCTGATGGCCGAGTTCCGCAAACAGCTGGATGAATACGGCGCGAGCCAAGGTGGCAAGAAATTCTACCTCACCGCCGCCATTGGCGCGGGTAGCGAGAAAATCGACCAAACCGAGCCAGCGCAATACAGCAAATCAATGGACTGGGTGAATGTCATGACTTATGACTTCCACGGTGATTGGGATGACACCACCAACTTCCATTCGCACCTGTATCCAGATCCAGCCGACCCAACCGTGGGCATCGCCCGCACGTACAACATCGACGATGCGCTGACCAAACTAATGGCCAATGGCATGCCAGCCGATAAAATCGTGCTGGGTATTCCGTACTATGGTCGCGGCTTTGGCGGGGTAGCGAGCCTGAATGATGGTCTGTATCAGAAGAAAACTCGCGCTGCGGGTAAAGTCGGCGTGCAAACCGAAGCTGGTTATGGTGATTACAAAGCGCTGAAAGACGTAGCTGGGGTACGCAAATACCACCCAGTGACCAAACAGCTGTACTTGTACACCACCACGGGCGACTGGTGGAGCTATGACGACGTGCAAACCATCCGCCTGAAAAATGAATACCTGAAGGCCAAAGGGCTGCGTGGTAACTTCAGCTGGGCGCTGGATGGTGACGATGCCAACGCCACTCTGACCAAAACCATGGCTGAAATCAAGTAAGCGCGATCTGGCCAGTATCACCGGCCGTGCACTAAAAAGCCCGCCAATTGGCGGGCTTTTTTTCGCCGCGCGCCACAGAGCTCACGCGCGGATTGGCTGGGAATTAGGCTTAGTTTGGCAGTGGCAAGATAGGGTATTGCCCCTGAGTGGCCGGTTTAGCTTCGTTGTAGAAGAATACCCCGTTCAGATCTTTACCCAGCACCGGCCCGCTCAAGCCCGCGACGGCGGCTGGATCTTGCGGCGCGTTCACAAAGCCCTGCACCAAGCCCGCGGCCTTGAGCGCGCTGGCCAACGCATCCGCCGGCCACTGCACCGGCGCCGTACCCTGATCCCAGTATTTATTAATCTGCCCACCCAGTGGCAGCAAGCTGGCGATATACAGATCTTTACCCAGCTTGGCCTGCAAATGCCAGCCGAAAGAATGAATCGCCTGCTTGGTATCCGGGTTCGTGCCAGTGGTGGCGGGAATACCGTGGGCCGCATTGGTCCAGACAATCACCTTGTGGCCGGCAAACACGTTATCGAGCAACCAGCTGGCATTGTCGGCCATGGCGGTATCGCGATAATCGTAGTTTTTGTCTTCACGATGCTGCTGGCGCATGACATTGGTGGCAATCCCGCGCACCTGCCGGCACCACCAGCCCGCGCTTTGGCGTACATCAGCCGGCTGAGCTGTATCGCTGCACAGTTCTTTTTCCAGCTGCGCCGACACTTGATTAAATTCGGCCAGCTTGGCGCCTTCGCTATTGAGCGAGATAGCTTTTTTCGCCACTGCCAGATATTCAGCCCAAGCCGGCTGGCTCACGACGCTAGAACCGCGCTGCTTCAAAAAAGCTTCCAGCAGCGGCAATAAATCATGCGTCGAGCTCGCGCCCGCTAACGGAATATCAAACCCGGCCAATTGCAGCGGCTGCGCAGTGGTACGGGCCTGATCGAGATACTGCAATACTTTGCGGCCCGATTCGGTTTGCGAATACATATAAAACACACGGCCCGGCGCCAATTCGGCGAGGCTGGCATTTTTATCCACCGCGCTGCGCCACATGCCATCCACATCGAACATCGCGCTTTCAATCAGCAGCACATCAAAGCCTTGCTGCTGATGCAGGTATTGCACCAAGCGGTTCATCAATTCAAAGGCATTGGCATCGGCGTAATGGCTTTCATTGAGCACCACCACTTTGGCGTCGCCAATCGCGCTGGCAAATTCGGCTAAATCGGCGTTATCCACGCCTTCGCCCGCACTGAGACTATTAAGTGGTTTCACATTGGCTTTCAGCCAGCTCTGAGCGGCCTGTGTATCCGCCACGGTGGCGACGGCCGAAGCCGATTCAGGTTTGGCGGCTTTTTCCCCACAGCCCGCCAAGGCAGCGGCCACACAGACCGCCAGCAAAGTATGACGCATTGGTTCTCTCCCCTTTTTGCAGCCAATAGGATACTGCAATCTTCCTGAAAGCGTAAAACCGCCATGCCGCTGACATTGCCCTAGCTCACAGGCGATTTATTCCGCACGCAAAGAAAAAGCGGATGGCATGCCATCCGCTTATAGTTTCGGGAATCAGCGACTTAGCCGCGCTGATCCAGATCAGCCTTGATACACCAATTTGCCTTTCACCAGCGTGTACTTCACTTGGCCGATCATTTCATGCCCGATGAACGGCGTGTTTTTGCCTTGTGATTTGAGCTTCTCCGGCAAGACATACCAGCTGCCTTCGGGATCAAAGATCAGCAAGTCGGCGCGTTGGCCCACGGCCAGCCCTGCGGCAAAGCCCAAGGCTTTGGCCGGCGTCGAGCTGATCTTGGCCAGCGCAACCGGCAGGCTGATGCGCTGCTGCCGTGCCCAGGCCAGAGTTAATGGCAGCAGTAATTCCAAACCGGTGGCGCCGCGTTCGGCTTCGGCAAACGGCAGCAATTTGCCGTCATCATCCACCGGGGCGTGATCCGAGCAGATCATATCGATGGTGCCATCATTCAGCGCGGCCACGATCGCATCGCGGTCGGCCACACTGCGCAGCGGCGGGTCGAAGCGGTATTGGCTATCAAAGAAACCGATATCCAGATCCACCAGATGAATGTGGTTAATGCTCACATCGCAGGTCAGCTTCAGCCCTTCGCGTTTGGCGGCGCGAATCAGCTCGAGCCCTGCCGCGCTGGAAACACGCGCCAGATGCACTTTACAACCGGTGGCGCGCATCAGCTGGGTAATCTGGGCAATGGCGATGGTTTCGGCTACCACCGGAATCCCGGTCAGGCCGAGGCGCGACGCATACGGGCCATCGTGTGCGACGCCGTCATTCACCAAGGAGGCTTCTTCCGGGCGCAGGCGCAGCTCAAAGCCATAATTGGCCGCATAGAGCATGGCGCGGTACAACACTTGCAAATCGGCAATCGGCACATCGCCTTGCGAGAACGCCACGCAGCCGGCTTCATGCAGCTGCGCCATCTCGGTGATTTCCACCCCTTTTAGTCCGCGCGTCAGCGCCCCCACTGGATAAACGCGGGCCAGATCGAGGGTTTTACTGCGCTGGCGCAGCATGGTGACCAAACCCACTTCGTCGAGCACCGGATCGGTATCGGGCGTACACACCACGCTAGTCACGCCCCCGGCTACGGCAGCGGCCATTTCACTGGCCAGCGTGGCCTTGTATTCCTGGCCCGGCTCACGCAGACGCGCGGCAAAATCCACCAGCCCCGGCGCCACTACCAGCCCGCGGGCATCGATGGTTTCTTCGGCCACAAAGCCCGCTGGCGCGCTTCCCACGCCCACAATCTGGCCACCGGCCACGAATAAATCCGCCTGCGTTTCGGTACCCTGCAATGGATCAACCAGCCGACCATTCAGAATCTGGATCTGTTTCATATGCGCATTCATTTACAGCAGCCCCCGCTGATTCGCCGTCACAATACTCAACACCGCCATCCGCACCGCGATACCAAACGTCACCTGCGGCAGAATCACGGCTTGCGCGCCATCGGCCACGGCCGAATCAATCTCCACCCCGCGGTTCATCGGGCCCGGGTGCATCACGATCGCGTCGGGTTTGGCCAGCGCCAGTTTTTCTGGGGTGAGGCCATAGAATTTGAAAAATTCTTGCGTGCTGGGCAGATACGCGCCGGCCATGCGCTCGTTTTGCAAACGCAGCATGGCGACCACATCGACGTCTTTCAGGCCCGCTTCCATATCATGGTACACATGCACGCCCAGCTGCTCGATACCGGTTGGCAGCAAGGTTTTCGGCGCAATCACGCGGATTTCGGGGCAACCCAGCGTCGAGAGCGCATGAATCTGCGAGCGCGCCACGCGCGAATGCAGAATATCGCCAACAATCGCCACGCGCAGACTGGTAAAGTCGCCTTTGAAGTGGCGAATCGTGAACATATCCAGCATCGCCTGCGTGGGGTGCGCATGGCGACCATCGCCGGCATTCACCACCGCCACGCCCGGTTTCACATGCTTGGCAATCAGATGCGCCGCGCCCGATTCCGAATGACGCACCACAAACAGATTGGCGCCCATCGCTTCGAGGTTGTGCACGGTATCGAGCAGGGTTTCACCCTTGGCGGTGCTGGAAGCCTGAATATTCAAGCTAGATACATCGGCCGACAGCCGCTTGGCGGCGATTTCAAAGGTGGTGCGGGTGCGGGTCGAGTTTTCGAAAAACAGATTAAACACCGACGTACCAGCCAGATCGGTGAATTTCTGGTTAACGAGCTCGCCACCCGAAACAAATTCGGCCGCTTTATCCAGAATCTGGTTCAGAATGCGGCGCGGCAGACCTTCGGTGGTCAGCAGGTGAATCAGCTCACCTTGCGCGTTCAATTGCGGGTTATACATAGCATCCTCGCTGCGGATTACTGCACTTTAAAACAATGGCCAGCAAAGCCGGCCAATCATTCCTACAGGGGTATTGCCAGCCAAGCCTTTTATCAATTGGCTTACACAGACATACCCATTAATCATTGCTTTACACCCCGCCATCCAGATAGCTTTGCAAGATCTGCATGGCCGCCACCTGATCAAGCGCTGGTTTTTGCTTGCGCCCGCGCAAGCCGGTTTCATTTAAAGCCTGGGTTGCGCCCGCGCTCGACAAGCGCTCATCCACCAGCGCCACCGGCAGACCAAAGCGGCCGGTGAGCCGATTGGCAAATTTGCGCGCCAGTCTGGTCATTTCGTGTTCGGTGCCATCCAGATGGGTGGGCAAGCCCACCACCAGCTGGCTGGGCTGCCATTCGGCAATCAGGGCGGCAATGCGGGCGAATTTGCTGTCATTGCCTTCGCCGCTAATGGTTTCCAGCGGATGGGCAATCCCGAGCTCGGTACTGGCCATCGCCACGCCGATGCGGGCTTCGCCAAAATCAAAGCCCAGCACCGTGCTCATGCGTGCCCCGCCTCTTTCGAGAGCATCGCCATATCAATGCCCAACAGCGCCAGCGCTGCGTCGTAGCGGGCATCCACCGGCGTATCGAACAGGATTTGCATATCCTGCATCGGCACAGTAAGCCAAGAATTTTCGGCGATTTCTTTTTCCAGCTGACCCGCTTCCCAACCAGAGAAGCCCAAGGCCACAAACAGCCGCTCGGGGCCGCCGCCTTCGCCAATCTGGGTGAGAATATCGCGCGAGGTGGTCAGCGCCAGCTCGCTGCTCACAATCAGCGACGATTGCCAATCGCCAATCGGAGTATGCAGCAAGAAGCCGCGGTCGGTCTGCACCGGGCCGCCAAAATGCACGCCCAGCTCGCTCACATCGGGCCGATGCAGCTCTTGTTCGAGCTGATCAAACAGGGTTTGCAGGGTCATGCCCAGCGGGCGATTGAGAATGATGCCCATCGCCCCGGAGGACGTGTGCTCGCAAATCAGAATAACCGAGCGCGCAAAAATCGGGTCGCTCAAGCTCGGCATCGCCACCAGAAAATGACGACTGAGATTCAGAGAGGCAGTGTTTTCCATAGCCGTGATTATCGCATAGCTTTGCCAAAGTCGCTGCGCCAACACCGCACAAACACCTCGCCCTCTGCCGCGGCATCCATGCCTTAGGTATAGCCCTGTAAACCAATCAACCTAACGGCTACAAGAATATACCCATGATATCAACTCAATTTGGCGCGGCGTATCGCCCCCAAATCAATCTGCAGCGCATAGCGATAAGAAAAATACGCAAGGATCGGAGTCGGCGCAGCCAAGCTAATAATCATCAGCTCAATTTGATCTTGCACGCCTTTGCTCCAAACCCAAGCGACGGCAAACCAAATCGGCATGAGCAAAATAAACGCCAAGCCAACGCCTTGCAGATCGGTGCGCCCCCTGGCATTGAGGCCAAATAAATTAAGCCACGGCAAGCTCAGCACCAGATAGCGCAGGAAAGCCATCCCCACCACAAACAGGAGCGCGGCATTCATGATTTGCGTACCGTTATCCATCCCCAATAAGCGCAGCAGCAGATAATTTAGCCCCGTGATGAGCAGCAGGCCACCCACAAACAGCTGCTCATCCTGCCACCAGAGTTGGCGACGGCTATGCGCGCGGCTTAACCAGGCATTCGACCATTGGCGACGAGCCGAAAAGTGCACGAGGAACGTCCCTGTCTGCATCGCAAACAGAGCACCAGCACCCCATTGATTTACCGCAGGCATCGGCAACACATGTTGATACAGCAAAATCAGCGCATAAGGCGTGAGCAATAACTGACCGAGCAGTTTGCGCCAACCTTTGGCATCCAGAGCAAAGCCTAAATTCGTCTCGATCCGGAACCGCAGCGCTGATTTAGCGCTTAGCGATACCTGTTGCGCAGCGGCGCTTGCAGGGCGAGGCGACATGACTCGTGGCTGGCCAAAGCGCTGTATTTGCACCCGCAACCCTAACAGCAAAGCCAACGTGCACAGCAGCAAGGCGGCCCTAATCCAGATCTCATACTGCGGATACAGCAATAGCGCAAACAACGGCACAAACAGCACCGCCAATGCCAGCTGCACTGGCCAGGCGTGGCCTTGGGCTGGATGCAAGCTACGTTGGGCAAAGGCCTGCGGCAGCGCAAAGGCCATAAATTGACCAAATAGCCACGCAAACCCCATGAGCACCAAAACTGTTGGGTTGGCTGTGCGATACCAGAACAGCAAACCAATCAAGCTCCATACCAGACTATTGAGTAACAGCGCCTGCGCAATCAGCACTGCGCCAGCTGGTTTGCGTACCCGCCAGTGCCCAAGAGCCTCAATCAGCGCGGCCGTATTCAGGCTTGGCGCAAAGGCTAGAAAAGCCAAGGGAAAATAAAGCGCTCGTACAAAATCAGTAGGAAAGATCGCCATGCCGCACAACAACAGCATATACGCCAAAGGCCAGATCAGCCGCTGATTGCTGGTGCGCCCCCAGAGCAGGGTAAAAATCCAATTTCGCTGCACCCGGATCGCCGGATCTTGCCATCGGGTGAACACGTCCGCGACGAAGCTCATTGCGAGATCTCCACAAAAGCGTCTTCCAAACCCAAAGATTCAACGTGATACGGTGAAGTGATTGCTGCAGCACATTCGGCGGCGAGCTCATCGTTCCAGCCGCGGATAATCCATGTTTCACGCTCAGCGCTGACCTCGGTGCGCACCACCCGGCTCGTGGTAAGCGCAAGTGAGTCGGCAATCTTCAAGGGGTGAGTCAAATGTAGGCGGACGATAGATTCTTTAAGCTCGTCCAATTCGCCATCGAAACTGAGGCGCCCGTTTTCCAATAGCCACAGATGGCTAGCCACGCGCTCGATATCGCTGAAAATATGGCTAGATAGCAGCACTGAACGCTCGCCATCGGCAACGATGGCGATGATTTCTTCGATTAAAGCGCGGCGTGCGACCGGATCGAGACTGGCCGCCGGCTCGTCGAGCACCAGTAATTTCGGTTCATGCGCCATCGCCGCAATCAAAGCTAGCTTTTGCCGCTCCCCGACCGACATTTCGCTTATCTGTTGCGAGAGCGGCACGCGCCAATTGTTAACAAGACGCTCAACCAGCTCCTTATTCCAGTGGGTATGAAACAGCTTGGCCGCGGCCAGCATTTCTTTGCCAGTGAGCCACGGCATTAAATCGTCGACTTGCGCGACAAAGCCAATTTGGCTGCAAACCTCTTTCGGCATTGCGGTGGGCGGATGACCAAATACCTTGACCTCACCGCTTGCCAAAAAGGTGTAGCCGAGCAAACCATCAAGCAAGGTAGTTTTGCCAGCGCCATTTTTGCCGACCAAGCCAATCACCTGTCCCGGCTCGATGGTGAAGCTTTGGCCTTTGCACTGCACGGCGCCCAGTTCGACATCACGGGCAACTAGAAATGAATCGCTTACATGCATGGTTTACTCCTGACTAGGGTTTTGCAGCGCGGTCATCAGCGCGGCTTGTAGCTCGGCGTCGGTCAGCCCAAGCTGGCGGGCGGCCATAATCAAATCGGTCAGCAAGGGGGCCAGTTGCTGCTGCGGGCTACGGTGATGAGCGCTTGGCGCGGCCACCGTCATCGGCTTACCCCGCTGGCGCAACAGCAAGCCTTCGGCTTCGAGCAAGCTATAGGCCTTGGAAATCGTCATCGGATTCACGGCGTGCGCTTCGGCAATGTCGCGCACGGAGGGCAAGGCATCGCCCGGCGCAAGCTGGCCACCGGCAATCAGACGGCGCACCTGATCCTGAATTTGCCGATAGATCGGCGTGGGCAAATGGGGGTTTAGCACGAACATTCGGGTGCTCCACAACTGTATATGTGTATTATTTTATCAATACACATATACAGTCAAGACAGATTACCCATGGCTGACGTTTTCTCACCTCGCGAATCGCCACCAAAATGCGCTACCATTCAGTATCTTTTGACACTCAGCAGGAAACGCCATGGCCAGCACAGCTTTGGTTTGGTTGCGCCGGGATTTACGGCTATTTGATCACGCGGCATTGGCGGCGGCTTTGCAAGAGGCCGATCAGGTGGCGGTGGCCTTTGTGTTCGACACCACGATTTTGCAAGATTTACCGCGCGCTGATCGGCGCGTGGAATTTATCTGGGAAACCCTGAAAGAGCTGAAAACCGAGTTGCGCAAGCATGGCAGTGATCTATTGATCCGCCATGGCGATCCACGCCATGAAATCCCGGCTCTGGCGCGGGAACTGGGAGCCGGCAGTGTGCATTGCGCGCGAGATTACGAGCCCACTGCCATTACCCGGGATGAGTATGTGGCTAGCACGCTTAAGCAGCATGGCATAGCGCTACATACCCACAAAGACCAAGTCATCTTTGAACAAGACCAGATCCTGACCCAAAGCGGTGGGATGTATAGCGTATTCACGCCCTACAAGCGCGCGTGGCTGGCGCGCTTGCAACCAGCCGATCTGGTGAGCCATTCCAGCCAGTCGCTCCTGCATAAGCTGATGCCGCTGCCGGCGCAGTATTTTCCGATTCTTAAAGAACTCGGCTTTGAGAAAACCAATTTAAGCGAGCTGCGCATGCCGCTGGGCATCAGCGGTGGCGAGACCTTGTTTGCCGATTTTCAGCAGCGCATTGCGGATTATCAGCAGGCGCGTGATTTTCCAGCGGTGAAAGGCGTGTCGTATTTATCGGTTCACCTGCGCTTCGGCACCGTTTCGATCCGCGAGCTGGCGCGCTTTGCTCAACAACACGGTGGCAGCGGCGCGGAAACATGGCTGTCGGAATTAATCTGGCGGGAGTTTTATCAGCAACTGCTCTGGCATCGCCCTGATGTAGTGGCGCACGCATTCAAGCCAGAATACGATCAGCTGCCCTTCCCGAACCGCGAAGACTGGTTTGCCGCCTGGTGCGAGGGCCAAACGGGCTATCCGATTGTGGACGCGGCGATGCGCCAGCTAAACCAAACCGGCTATATGCACAACCGGCTGCGCATGATTGCAGCGAGCTTTTTGGTGAAAGATCTACTGATCGATTGGCGCTGGGGCGAGCGCTATTTCGCCACGCACCTGCTGGATTTCGATCTGGCTGCCAATAATGGCGGCTGGCAATGGGCCGCCTCAACGGGCTGCGATGCGCAGCCCTATTTCCGCATTTTTAATCCGGTTAGCCAGTCGGAAAAATTTGACCCGCAAGGTAAATTTATCCGCCGCTATTGCCCCGAATTGGCGCACTTGCCTGATGCGCAGCTGCACGCGCCGTGGCAACCGGCCAAGGGCCGTGGCGCGCAGACCAATCTATTTGGGCGGCAGGATTATCCCGCCCCCATTGTGGATCACGCGGTGCAACGTGAAGCCGCTCTGGCGCTCTTCAAAGGCGCCAAAACCACACCGGAAAGCCACACCTAGCGGTAGATTGCTCGGGCAAAGCAGTGGTTTTTTCCTAATATAAGGAGATGGCAAATTACTGCCGATTTTACTGCGGATTGATCCCTTCTATGCCCGACATCCTTGCCCTTACCGCCCCGCAAAACGTCCTACCCGCCTTTACCCAACATTGCGCCTTACTGGGGCATCATGAACATCAGCTGGCCCTCATTCTGGCGGGTGAAGCGCAACCGGCACTGCACAAGCTTACGTTGTCCGCACCGGTGCAGGCCATCCAGTTTCCGCAAGCCCATAGCAATTGGCTCATGGCGAGCTTTTCCACTAGCGGGGCGATTAGCCCCTATCTGCATCAAAGCCGCCTCAGCGTGGCCGCACTGGGGCATTGCGATGAACATGCCAGCTGGTGTCAGCGTTATCAGCTATTACCTAGTGCCAGCCTATCGCAGCTGGTAACAGCCATGTTGGCGAGTGAACTCAATGATGGCCAGACGCTGGCCAGCTCCCTGCATCAGCTCGCCACCACCCTCAGCGGCCACTATGCCGTGATCGTGCAAGACCAGTTACAACCGCAATATCTGTACGCCCTACAGGGCGGCCTGGGCCTGTGGGTCGGGCAGGAAGATGGCCTGCGCCAGATTTGCACCACCAGTGCCAAGGCGATGCGGCAAAGCGCAAATAGCGCTTACGAGATGAAACCACAGGAAGTTGTCCGCTTTGGCCTTAGCCAGCCCACATTCATCGCCGCGGATGAAAGCACCGCCCCCATCAGCATGAGCTCGGGCAAGCAGATTCAGGTGCCGCACCATATGCTGGATGAAATCCAGAGCCAGACTCATACGCTGGCGGCCCAAGTAGATCGCTATCACAGCGGTAAATTATTTAGCACCGCGCTATTGGCCAAGCTCTCCGCATTGCGCAGCATTACCTTGGTCGCCAGTGGCTCGAGTTTTCATGCTGCGATGATCGCCAGTTATTGGCTAGAGCAGCTCGGCGGCTGCAAAGTCCAGGTCGAGCTGGCCAGCGAATATCGCTTCCGTGAAGTGCATCCCGCGCCCGATGAAATGTTGATTGGGATTTCCCAATCCGGTGAAACCGCCGATACGCTCGAAGCCATTCGTCTTGCCCAGCGCAAAGGTGCAGCGCAAACTGTGGCACTCACCAATGCCCCCGGTAGCACTCTCACCAGCCTCTGTGACCACACTTTACTAACCGAAAGCGGCCATGAGCTCTCGGTCAGCTCCACCAAATCCTTCACCGCCCAGCTATTGCTGCTCTATCAGTTTGCACTAGCGCTGGGGCAAGCACGTAAGGCACTCAGCAGTGAAGCCTTGCAAACGGCTGAGCAGCAAATGCGCCGTTTAAGCGCGGCCGTACAAACCACCCTTGAGCACAGCAAAGAAATCCGGCGCTGGGCCAGCGAGCTGCATCGTAAAGCCAATCTGTTTGTTATCGGCCGCCATGCGATGTACCCGGTGGCGCTCGAGGGCGCGTTCAAGTTCAAAGAAGTGGCTTACCAGAATGCCACTGGCTATGCCGCTGGCGAACTTAAACACGGCCCAATTACGCTCATCGATGAAGAACTACCGGTCATTGCCTGCCTACCCTGGAATGAACACGCCGAACGCATGCTAAGCAATCTGCACGAAATCCGCAGCAATCACGGCGAGATCTTTGTGTTAAGCGATGGCAATCTCGCCTCCAGCGAGCGTTTTCATGTTATCCACATGCCAACCGGCCTAGGTAACCTCAGCCCGATCACCTACGTGATTGCACTGCAGCTACTGGCCTACCACTGCGCATTGCAACGCGGCAACGTGATCGACACGCCACGTAATCTACAAAAAGCGCGGACGAGCTAAATGTTGCTCTAACGTTTTAAGTTAAGCCAGATGAATACTCGGCAGAGTATTTCCCCATAAGCCATATGTATTAATAGCCTAAGCGACATACCCCACTGCAAATCTATTCACTGCACCCAGAATTGCTGTATTCCATGCCTGAATGAACAAAGCCCAGCGTAGCTGGGCTTTGTTTTGGGGTTGGTTTGCTACGCCGCTGGCTTGGGCGCGGGCGGTTCGCGGCGCTGCTGTCTGTCGTGGGTGTTGTGTGGGGCTTCGCTGTGCTGCTGTTCAGCGCTTTCCACTTCCGCCGCGCAAAGCAAAAAGCCCAGCTCTTCTGAGCTGGGCTTCTTTAGGGGAGTCTGGCAATGACCTACTTTCACACGGGAACCCGCACTATCATCGGCGCTGAGGCGTTTCACTGTCCTGTTCGGGATGGGAAGGAGTGGGACCACCTCGCTATGGTCACCAGACATAACTGGTTGAGTTAACTGCTTACCCTTCTGGATTAGCAATCACTCGAATTCGATAGAAGAAGTATTTTACTCTTAATGAACGATCTTGGGTCGATCATATCGCGTCGCATACACGCGTCTCAGGTTATAGGATCAAGCCTCACGGGCAATTAGTATCGGTTAGCTTAACG
>NZ_KE386953.1:239465-398578 GCF_000429785.1 Chitinibacter tainanensis DSM 15459 | reverse complement strand
TGGAAGCGCAGTAATGCGTTAAGCTAACCGATACTAATTGCCCGTGAGGCTTGATCCTATAACCTGAGACGCGTGTATGCGACGCGATATGATCGACCCAAGATCGAACATTAAGAGTAAAATACTTCTTCTATCGAATTCGAGTGATTGTGAGCGCCAAGCGCACACAGTTAACTCAACCAGTTATGTCTGGTGACCATAGCGAGGTGGTCCCACTCCTTCCCATCCCGAACAGGACAGTGAAACGCCTCAGCGCCGATGATAGTGCGGGTTCCCGTGTGAAAGTAGGTCATTGCCAGACTCCCCTAAAGAAGCCCAGCTCAGAAGAGCTGGGCTTTTTGCTTTGGGCGGCGGAAATGGAAGGCGCTGAACACCAGCAAAGCGAAGCCCAACACAAAACCCACGACAGACAGCAGCACCGCGAACCGCCCGCGCCCAAGCCAGCGGCGCAAACCCAACCCCCAAAACAAAGCTCAGCGTAGCTGGGCTTTGTTCATTTAGGAATAGCGCGATGCGATTCCGTTAATGGGTTTTGAGGGTATACATCCTAAATTATTGTTTTCTATGGCCTGTGCGGCTATACCCCAGTTGGGTATGTTCTTGCTATAACTGCACAGCTAAGGCGCTACTTGGTTATTTTTCGAGCGTCGTTTTAAGCAGGAGCAAATCACGCCACGCCTTGGCTTTGTCGGGCATATTGCGTAGCAAATAGGCGGGGTGGTAGCTGACCACAACAGGCAACTGGCGATATTGATGCACTTTGCCGCGCAAAGCTGAAATAGGCGCATCATCTTGCAGTAGGTTGGAGATGGCAAAACGGCCGCTGGCAAAGAGCACTTTGGGGGCAATCAGCTCGAGTTGGCGATGCAAAAATGGCGCGCATTGTGCCACTTCATCGGCTTGCGGGTTGCGGTTACCGGGCGGGCGGCATTTGAGGACATTGGCGATAAAAACGCCATCGCCGCGGCGCTGGCCAATACTGGCCAGCATATTGTCGAGTAATTTACCCGCCTTGCCCACAAAGGGCTCGCCCTGCGCATCCTCTTCTGCGCCCGGCGCTTCCCCGACGACCACGAGCTTCGCCTGTGGGTCGCCCACACCAAATACTGTATTCGTGCGGGTTTGGCATAGCTTGCAGGCGGTGCAATCGCGTATGGCCTGTTGTAGCTCTGCCCAATTCATTTGCGCAATCGCGCTGGCGCGCTCGTCGAGCGGTGTTTCAAGTTGTGCCGGTACTGGGTTGCTGGTTTGGGTGTGCCCCGGTTTACGGGCTTGCAGCACCTGATGAATGGCCGCAGCGCCTTGGGAAGGGGCTTTGCTGATCGTGCTGGGCGCATGCTCGAGTTGCGCTTCAATTTTGTGATGGGCCGCTTGCGCGAGGGGGGTAAATGAAGGCTCACTGGCGGATACGGCAGGCGTAGTTTGATGCGGTGCTGTGCGCTCTGCTGGCGCAGCTTCAGCGGCTGTCGCGCTGTTCGCGGCTTCTTGCCAGGCGGCAAGCTGCTCGCGCCGTACCCACAGTGGCGCTAGCCCCAGCTCGTTGAGTACGGTTGCGCGCCGATTCATGCCAGCTCCTGAACATCTTGCGGCAGTGCGCTGGGGATGGTTAAGGCTTTGCTGCACAGAATCGCGTCTTCGCGCAGAGATGACTGGCTATCGCTCGAGCTTGGTAAACAGGGGTAGTAATTCTTGCGGCGGCCGCTTTCTTGCCAGCCTAGGCTTTGGTAAAAGCCGCGCGCGCTTTGATTGCTATCGCGCACTTCGAGAAACAGCTGTCGCACACCTTCATTGGCTAATTCGCGTTCAACCGCCAGTAGCAGTTGCCGCCCCAGACCTTGTCCTTGCCGCTCGGGGTGAATGGCGATCAGCAAAATTTCGGCTTCATCCAGCGTCGCCATCGCGACAGCAAAACCCAGTAATTGCTCGCCTTGCCAGAGCCCAAAGCAGTCGTGGTGGCTGAGCGAATCAAGCCACTGTTTGCCAGTCCACGGATGGGGATTGGTTTCACCATCTAAATCGGCCAACGGGGCGACATGGGCAGCGCTGAGGCGGGCAATGCAGTAGGTAGTCATTTGGCAACTCGTTCGCTGGTTTTTAGCGCGACTTTGTCGCGCAAGTAGACCAGATTAGCCTCATGCGCGGGCTGGACATCGCCGCTGGCAAAGCGCGGCAGCGCCAGTTGCAGTAGCTGCTCGGCATTGGCTTGTTCGCTGGCGGCGATTTGGCTTAACTGCGCGCCTAAGCGCTCTTGCAGAGCTTGGGCATATGCGGCAAAGCCCGTGCCAATCCCAAACCAACCCTCACCAGACGGTAGCGGTACCGCATCTGGGTCGCACACTTGCTCTTCCAGGACCATTTGCCATGGCTTATCTAGCGCCGTACGCATATAGGCGGCGGTATACACCTGATTCATGCGTGCATCGATACACACATAGGCTTGCAACGCACCACTGCGCTCGGCCAAAGCCAAGAGCGTAGAAACACCTACCACCGGTAAATTGCGGGCAAAGGCCAGCCCTTGGGCAATGCCGCAGCCGATACGTAGGCCGGTAAACGAGCCGGGGCCTTGCGGGTAAGCAATACCGGTAATCGCGGCCATTTCAAGGCCTAGCTCGGTGAGGAGGCTGCGCAAGGCGGGCAGGGTGAGCTCAGCATGTTTCTGGCCCACCTGCCACACGCGGGCGTGAATTTGCCCGGCATGGGCGATCGCCAGAGAAAGTTGTTCGCTAGAGGTATCCAAGGCTAGATAAGCCATGCCTGCACCGTCAGAAGTAAAAGATTATTTTACCACGCTTGGCGTAGCATTCTGCCCTGGATTGGCGAGGTATTGCTGGCGGATACGCTCGATCTCGCCGCGCTCTTGCAGGCGCTGATAGGCAGCGCGAAACTGGCTCACTAAATTCGGATTCGCCGCCGGGTTAAATGCAAAATAGCAGCCATAGCCTTTGGCCAGCGTAAAGGCCGGCACAATCTGGCTGGCGTCCAGCCCCAGCTCGCGGGCGCTGAAGATATGCGGAATCAGCAGCCCAACCGATAAATCAAAGCGCTGGGCAAACAGCATTTTTACCGTGCGATTTTCTTCGGCCGAAGTGGTATCCACCCGTTTCATATTAAAGCCGGCATTCTGCAGGGTTTGAATCCCCGCTGCGCCGCGCGGAGCGCCCAATATATAGCGTTCGGCATCTTTGAGGTTTTGAATCACGATGTCGGTGCGCGGTTTGAGCCGCATCATCACCAGATCGCAATCATCATACGGCCCCACCCACACGTATTGCTTATCACGTGCGGGGGTGCGCACCATGGTGTAGATGATGCTATCGGGCTCTTGCTGATTGGCTTGCACTGCGCGCAGCCACGGTAGGCTGAAACGCTCGATGCGAATGCCGCTCTCTTGGGCGACCCGTTCCAGAATCTGATTCGCGAGGCCCAGATGCTGGCCATTGCGGGTGTAATTAAACGGCGCGAATTCCTCGGTATAGGCCTTCAGGGTGCTGGCCTGCGCCGCAGCCACGCCAAGCCACAGCAGCGCGACTAGACACATTCGCGGCAACATGGGCAGTAGCAAAAGGGGGAAGGGGCGCAGATTGAGCATGCCTTCAATCTAGCGGCGAAATGCCGGCCTGACATCTGTTTTTCGCTGATTGTCTTGCATTTGTGACGCCAAACGGTTGGCGCAAGGAGGGCGGCAGGGCTTTGGATTAAGATAGGCAGTATGAAAAAAATCCTGCTCAGTTGCCTGCTGCTATACCTGCCTAGTGTATGGGCCGGGCATGCTTATACTTTGGGTGATGCAGCCAAATACCCCGCTGATTATCGCCACTTTGCCTATGCCGACCCGGCGGCCAAGCCCGGTGGCCAGCTCTTGCTGCCCAATCCCGACCGGCGCAATAGCTTTGATAGCTTTAATCCGCTGATCTTGAAAGGCACACCCGCCGCGGGGTTGAGCGCGCTGATGTTTGAATCGCTGGGCGTTATGAGCCTGGATGAAACCGCCACCATGTATGGCCTGTTGGCCGACGATATCCGCGTGGCACCCGATGGCAAGGCCGTTACTTTTCGGCTGAATGCGCAGGCCCGCTTTAATAATGGCGATCCGGTGACCGCGCAGGATGTATTGCATAGCTACACCCAGCTGCGCAGCCGCTATGCCGCACCGCAATTTGCCGCTCAGCTCGCGGATGTGCTGGCGTGCGAGGTGCTCGATGCGCGCACCGTGCGCTACCGCTTTAGCACGGCCAATCGGGAGCTACCGCAAATCGTCGGCAGCCTGCCGGTGTTTTCGCATAAATGGGGCGCCGGTAAACGGCTAGACCAAATCGCACTCGAGCCGCCGATCACCAGCGGCCCCTATCAAATTGCCGCCTTCAAGCTCGGCCGCAGTATCAGCTATCAGCGTCGTAGCGATTATTGGGGCTGGCAGCAGCCGGCGCGACGCGGCCAATATAATTTTGAGCGCGTCACCTACCGCTACTATCAGGACGAAACCGCGCGGTTGGAAGCCTTCAAGGCCGGCGAGTTTGATTTCATCACCGAATACAGCGCACGCAACTGGGCGCGCCAATATCAGGGGCCAAAGTTTCGCAGCGGCGAAATCCTCAAGCGCGAACTGCGCCACCACAACAGCAGCGGCATGCAGGGCTATGTTCTGAATATCCGCAAGCCGCTATTTGCCGACCTCCGCGTACGGCAAGCGCTGGGGCTGGCGCTGGATTTTGAATGGCTCAACCGGCAATTGTTTTACAGCCAATACGTGCGCCTCAATAGCTTTTACGCTAATAGTGAGCTGGCGGCCAGCGGTAAGCCGAGTGCGGCAGAGCTGGCTTTATTAAAACCGCTGGCGAAACATTTGCCGCCGGCGGTGTTTGGCGAGCTACTCGCGCCCCCCAACACTAATCCACCTAACTCGCTGCGCGACAATCTACGCCAAGCGCGTGAATTATTAAAACAAGCCGGCTGGGAATACCGCGACGGCGCGCTGCGCAACGCCAAGGGCGAGGCGTTTACGTTTGAGATTCTGGACGACGGCGGCGCGATGGCGCGCGTTTTCCCGCCACTGGCGCGTAATCTGGCCAAGCTGGGCATCACTGCCAAGCTGCGCAATATCGATTTCGCTTTGTATCAGCGCCGGCTGGATAGCTTTGATTTTGACGTGACGGTACTGCGCTTTCCCGATGTGCAAAGCCCGGGGCAAGAGTTGCTCGATTATTACGGCAGCAAAGCCGCTGATGTGAAGGGCAGTAGCAATGTGATCGGCATTAAAAACCCCGCTATCGATGCACTGATCGGCCACGTGCTGGCCGCCCCGAACCGCGCCGCCCAAATCACCGCCGTACACGCCCTTGATCGCTCCTTACTGGCCGGGCATTACATTATCCCGCACTGGTACAGTGCCACGCATCGCGTGGCATGGCGAGATAGGTTTGCCATGCCGAAACTGATGCCGCTGTATTATCAGGCGGGGGATTGGATGTTGGCGACGTGGTGGGTGAAGTGATGTATTTGAGAGTGGGGACAGGTTTTGAATAATGCAAAGATGGATGCGATTTTATTTTTTGAATTGGCGTTGAACTATTGGCAGTTGTATTTGAACTCCACCGAGGAACTTGTTAATAGAGGGAATAAAAGTTCAATACAGTGGCAAGGTTGGGACGGTGTTGATAGTGAAGTTATGGATGAAGCATTTAAGTGGTCTGACTCTAGAATTGCAGAGCCATTGCTCTTTTTGTTTTATCATGGGGTCGAACTTAGTTTGAAGTCGTTGGTAATTTTAAATTCTGGGGAATTGGCGAAGGGGACGCATAGTCTAAGTGGGTTGTTGTCGGACGTTGGTGATAAAATAAGCAGTTGTGATTTTATGATTTTTTATGAAAAGTATATTTGTCTTAAAAATTGCCCCGAGATTTTTAGGGAGTTTTGTTGTTCTTCTGGGTGTAATGTGGATGACTATTATCAGAGCTTGAAATATCCAGTCCATAGTAAAGGGTTTAAATTCAATCATGCTCTTCTTAGGTGTAATGAGTCAGATGGCCTAGACTTTTTTAAGCAATCGATTGATGACTTGATGGCCGCGAGAATTGCAATAAAGAGATTTATTGCTGAAAGCCGTGGGTCTGATCGTTGAGTCAGCTAAATAACAGTCGTTAGCTTTAAAAAACATCGTGAAGACAAGACGGGATTGGCGGCTATGCGCCGCGGCACTTACTTCTCTTGCTTCGCCAAGAGAAGTAAGCAAGAGAAGGCGACCCGGGCGAAAAGCGCTCCGCGCTGCCCTTGCTTCGTCGTGAGCCAAACAAAAGGCCGTTTGTCTCTCTCCTTGCTACGGTTTTCGCTACACGGGGATTCAAGCCCTAGTTTCACTAGCGTAGCATATACATGCCGCCGTATGACTCTGAGAGTAATTCACTACAAGGCTTTGGTGGATATACCCCTGTCGTGGTTAGTGCGCATCGCCCGTGGAGACGAGCCGTTTGAAAATGACTCGGCGAGGTTTTAAGCCGCGTGGTGTTTGAGCGTCGCGACGTTAGCGCGACGCGAGTTGTAGCGGCGCCTCGCCGTGGCATTTTCATACGGGGTTTCGAGTCGATCGGGCGCGTTAGGGTTATCAGGGGCAAGGCAAGACTGCCCCTGATTCGTCTGGCGGGCGAAACCGCCGGTTTACCGCCTGCGATAGCAGGCATTGATTTTGAATTTAGCTTGAATCACCAACAAGGCTCGACATGTTGCAATACATCCTCAAACGCCTGCTGCTAATGCTTCCCACGCTCTTTGGCGTGCTGCTGGTCAGTTTTGTCGTGATCCAGTTTGTCCCCGGCGGCCCGGTCGAGCAGCTGATGTATCAGCTTAAAGGCCGCGGGGCGGCTGAATCTGCAGGCAATACCTCCGCAGGTACTGCGGCCGGGGCATATCAGGCCGCGCGGGGGCTGACGGAGGAGCAGCTTACGCAGATTAAAACCCAATATGGTTTTGATCAGCCGGCGCACGAGCGTTTCTGGTTGATGCTGAAAAGCTATGCGACCTTTGATTTGGGCGAGAGCTGGTTTCGCCATGCGAGTGTGGCCGAGCTGATCCGCGAAAAACTGCCGGTATCGATGAGCCTAGGCATCTCTAGCTTGCTGCTCACTTATCTGATTGCGGTGCCGCTGGGCGTGGCCAAGGCGGTGCGGCAGGGCTCGCGCTTTGATGCAGTCACGACGCTGGTGTTGTTGGTGGGCTATGCGATTCCTTCGTTTGTGCTGGGGGTGGTATTGTTGGTGCTGTTTGGTGGCGGCTCGTTTTGGCAGCTATTTCCGCTGCGCGGGCTGATGAGTGATAACTGGGCCACACTCTCGATGCTGGGCAAGGCGATGGATTTGCTCTGGCATTTGGCGCTGCCGGTGACGGCGATGGTGGTGGGCGGTTTTGCCAGCCTGACCATGCTGACCAAAAATGCTTTTCTGGAGGAAATCCATAAACAGTATGTGAGCACGGCGCGGGCCAAGGGGGCATCGGAGCGGCGGATTTTCTGGCGGCATATTTTGCGCAATGCGGCGCTGCCGCTGCTGGTGGGTTTGCCAGAGGCGATCATCGCGGCGTTTTTCACCGGCAGCCTGCTGATCGAAACGCTGTTTTCGCTCGATGGGCTGGGGCTGCTCGCGTATGAATCGGTGCTGCGGCGGGATTATCCGGTGGTGTTGGGCACTTTGTATTTCTTTACCTTGCTGGCTCTGATCGGGCGTTTGCTCTCGGATATCTTGTATGTATTGGTCGACCCGCGGGTGCAATTTGCGGCGGTAGGAGAGCGGGCATAATGAACAATCACACCCTCAGTAGCGCCATGGCGGAGCAAGGTTATTGGACCCGTGCCTGGGCGCGCTTTAAGGCCCAGCGGCGCGCTTATATGTGCCTGTGGCTATTTGCCGCGCTGTTGCTACTGAGCCTGGGCGCGGAGCTGTTGTCCAACGATAAGCCCTATCTGGTGCGCTATCAGGGGCAATGGTATGCGCCGCTGCTGCAGGATTATCCGGAAACCACTTTTGGCGGCGATTTCCCAACCCCCACTGATTATCTCGACCCATTTATCCAGCAACAGCTGCAGCAAAGCGGCAACTGGGCGCTGTTTCCGCCCAACCGCTATGGGGCCGATACGCTGAATTACTTTGCCAGCGCACCCAATCCGGCGCCGCCCTCTAGCGCAAACTGGCTGGGCACCGATGACAAGGGCCGCGATTTGCTGGCGCGGCTGATTTATGGCTTTCGCACCAGTGCGCTGTTTGCCTTGGCGCTGACCTTGACTGGCTCGTTGCTGGGCGTTTTCATCGGCGGGCTGCAGGGCTATTTTGGCGGGCGGATTGATCTATTTGGTCAGCGGGTGAGTGAGATTTGGGCCTCTTTGCCAGAATTGTATTTGCTGATTATTTTCAGCGCGATATTTGAGCCTAGCCTGACTTTGCTGCTGATTTTAATGACGCTGTTTGGCTGGCTGGGGCTGGCTGATTACACCCGGGCCGAGTTTTTACGCACCCGCAGCCAGGATTATGTGCTGGCTGCGCGGGCCATGGGGCTGAGCCACTGGCAGATTATCCGCCGCCATGTGCTGCCCAATAGTCTTACGCCGGTACTGGCGTTTTTGCCGTTTCGCATGGGCGCGGCGATTTTGGCGCTAACCAGCCTAGATTTTCTGGGGCTGGGCGTGGGCCAGCAAACGGCGTCATTAGGCGAATTGCTGGCGCAGGGTAAAGCCAATCTGGATGCGTGGTGGATTTCGCTGAGCACCTTTGCGGTGCTACTGACGCTGATGCTCTTGCTGGTAATGATTGGGGAAGGGCTGCGCGCGGCGCTGGATCCGCGGGCGCGCTAGTTATTTGCGCCAGCAGCGTGTCGGGCTGCGGATTTCTTGCCCATTGTTGAGCATGATTTCCAGTGTGGTACAGCCGCTATCACGGCTTTGTGTACCTTGGGCAATGGCTTGCACCACATAGCCGTTGCTGCCTACCCCCGACAAGATTTGCAGCCGGTAGTAGCCGTTCTCGCTCAGATAAGTGGTTTGCCCAGCGGTGGTAAGCCCCAGTTGAGGTAGTGTGGCGTAGCTTAAGTTATTGGCGCGATATTTTTCCTGCAGCTGCTGGATTTTACTGAGCTGGCTAAAGGCTTCTGCTCGTCGCGCCTGCTGCACGTAACGTCCATAGGCTGGCAACGCCAAGGCTGCCAAAATACCGAGAATCGCGACTACGATCATTAGTTCGATCAGAGTCCAACCTTGTTTGTGCTGTAACTGCATCTGCCACTCCCAATCAATGCGCGGCAGCTTACGGGGCAGGTGTGAACGTGAGTATCGCGGATTATCCCGATGTAATTGTCATATATTTTTTATATACCTGTGCTGGGTATATGACTTTAGGCTATGTAGGTATTTGCTAATGGGGGTGTACCCTTTGGAATGGTCTGAGGTGGTAGTCATTCACTCATCCTCGGCAAGTAGTTTGGCGATCACGACCCACTAGTACAGTTGTAGCCAGCTCAACTCACCTAGCTGAGCAGTAGTTTGCGCACCGGGGTGGGAATGCCGGCGGCCAAAGCCTCTTGCTGACTAAACCACTGGGTTTGATCCGACCGTACACCTTGGGCTCCAGTAACATAGGCCGGCTGCGGCGTGATGGTCAGTTTGTAATGGGTAAACACATGCACAAAATCGGGCAGGGCGGGTTCCAGCTCGATCTCGAGGCCGAATTGCTGCGCCACCAGTTCATTAGCCGCAAGGGTGCTGTCTACCTCGGGCAAGCTCCACAGCCCGCCCCAAATGCCGGTGGGTGGGCGTTTTTGCAGCAAAATCTGCCCTTGCGCGTTGCGGATAATCAGCATCACAGTTGATTTTTCCGGCACGGCTTTTTTTTGCTTGGGCGTTGGGAGCTCGGCTTGGCGATTGGATAATCGCGCTTGGCAATCGGCGCTCATCGGGCAGGTTAAACAGCTTGGTTTTTTCGGGGTACAAACGGTGGCGCCCAAATCCATTAGCCCTTGCGTATAGGCTTCGATGTCTGCTGCTGGTAGCAAGGCATTGGCCAAATCCCACAGCCGGTTTTCCACTGCTTTCACGCCCGGATAGCCCTCAATACCGGCCCAGCGCGTCAGTACACGTTTGACATTGCCATCCAAAATCGCCGCGCGCGTGCCATATGAAAAGGCTGTAATCGCTGCGGCGGTACTGCGGCCAATGCCGGGTAGCTCGGCCACCAGCACCGGATCGCTGGGAAATCGGCCGCCGTATTGCGCCACCACGGCTTGCGCGCATTTGTGCAGATTGCGCGCGCGAGTGTAGTAGCCCAGCCCGCTCCATAGCGCCAGCACATCATCGAGTGGTGCCGCGGCGAGATCAAAAATCGTTGGGAATTTAGCCAGAAAGCGCGGGTAATAATCGAGTACCGTCGTCACCTGCGTTTGCTGCAGCATGATTTCCGATAGCCAAACGTGATAGCCATCAGCCACTTGCCACGGCAGGCCATGCCGGCCGTGTTCTCGCTGCCAGGCGATCAGGCGGGTTGCAAAATCAGACATGCTTAGCGGGGCTTACTGGGTTTGGGAGTGGGTTTGGCGGCGGCCTTGGCTTTTTGCTGCGCCGCTTTTCGTTCGGCGGCGGCTTTGCGCTCGGCCGCTTTGCGTTCTGCTTCCGCCTTGGCTTTGGCCGCGGCCGCTTTGCGTTCGGCCTCGCGCAAGCGGGCAGCTGCTTCGGCTTGCTGTTTGGCCACCAGCTGCTCTTTTAAGCTGCTGTAGTCGGCTTTATACACCGGCGCATTGAGCGGGCCGGTAAAGCTGATGGGCAGCACAAGGCCAGCCAAGCCACTGAGTGCACTCACTTGCGAGTTGGCGCTGGCTTGCATGCGGTAATCAATTTCACCCCGGCCCAGGTCAATCTGGCCGGCGCCGGCCAGCCGCAAGATCCCCGCGCTGACATTCAGGTCGTTATTACTGGCCACGCCATGTTTGAGATTAAAAGTGGCGTTGAGCGCCGAGAATTGCGTGCGGGCATCTTTTTGCGCGCTGGGGGTGATTTGCCCATTCATCAGCTTGATTTGCTGGCTGGCGCTATTGAGCAAGGCGGGAATATCAATCCCGCGAATCGCACCCTGTTTCAGGCTTACCCGCACGGTGCCACCGGCGGTGTGGCGCAGATCGGAGAGCTTATTGCCCACGGCGGCGATGTCGATGGTCAGATTACTGCGACCTTCAAAGCGGCTGCTATCGATCACATCGGTGAGCAGGGTGTTGATATTCATATTGCTCAGCACTTGCTCGAGGCGGAAATATACCGGTTTTTTGCTGGCATCGATTTCGGCGCGGCCATTGAGGCGGCCTTCGTAAATGGTGGCCGAGAGCGGATCGAGCACCAGGCGCTGGTTGCGGGCGATCAGCTTCATCGATAGATCATCGACGTGCATATTTTGTAATACCAGCTCGCCAATGCGGATGGCGCCGATGGCGTTCAGCTCTTTGAGCCACCATAAATCCAGCTGCGCCGCATGATCAACGGTTTTGGCGCCGGCGGTTACGGCTGGCAGATACGGGGTGAGGTCGAGCTTGGCCACATCCAGATTCAGCCGGTATTGCGGCGCCAGGAAGTTCTCCATATTGATCTGGGTGGTGACGTTTTCGCCGTCCAGCTTGCCGGTGCTTTCCAGATTGAGGATTTCATTGCGCAAATCCAGATCACCACGGCCATCCAGCTCAAAGCGGATGGCCCCGCGCGGCAGGCTGCGGTTGGTGTAATTGCCGTTGAGTTTGTAATCGGCCAGCCGGATCAGCGAGCCGCGATAAAGCTCCAGCGGGCTGTTGTATTGCAGATTCAGCTGCTGCTGCGGGCTTTTATAGCGCACATTGATCTGGGCATTATTGGTGCGCAGGAAAGAGCGATGCGCGCCACCCAGTGTGGGGATGCTGGTATTCACGGCCAGCTCGGTTTGCTGGTCTTTCATCGCCAGCTGCATTTTTAGCCGGTGCAGATTCAGGGCGCTATCGGTGAGCTTGATTTCCGGCACATCGACCTGGCCGCTCCAATGCTGGCCAGCCCGCACGGCGCTGATGGCCACCGACATATCCCCGCCGGTGAGCTTAAGCGGCGCCCAGCCATAATTCAGGTTGCCGCGTGCTTGCAGTTGCGCTTGTTTTAGCTGCCAATCGGGCGCGCTTTCGCCGGATTGCACAATATCGAATTGAATATCGGCAACCCGCAGCGTGCGCTCTTTTTCCAGATAGCGCATGGCGGCTTCGCCGGTGATATTGCCCAGCCACAGGGGCTGCTTCGGATCATCGCCAATCGCAATATGCCCGCCGATGCTCAGCTGCCCTTTTTTCGGATCGGTAAGCTCGCTCATGCGCAAATCCAGCGCCGAGATGGTGACGGCTTCGCCGATGAATTCGTCTTTCCAGCTCAGGCGCGCCTGATTGAAGGTCAGATTATCCAGCGCGACTTTGATTTTATCGTTGCGCGGCCGCAGAAGGTCTTCGAAGTTATAAGCGCCGTTTTCATTGCGCACGATATTGAGTTCGGGCTCATCGATTTCGATGGCGTGAACCACGGTTTCCTGCTGGCTCAAAAGCGGCCAAAGGCGCAGCACGACTTTAATGCGATCGGCGTGGGCAAAAATCGTACTGTCATTGGGTTCGGAGAGGGTGGCGTTGCTCACTAGCAGCGCAGGGCGGGGCAGCAAAACCAGTTGCGCGCGGCCGCTGATATTGAGCTTGCGGCCGGTATCACTTTCGACCTGCGTGATGATCTGCTGGCGTAAGGCGTCGGACGACAGAAAGTAGGGCAGCACCCCCAGCAATAGGCTCAGGGTGAACAGCAGTAATATTAAAATCCGTACCGGACGGGAATGACGCCAATCCATAACCACTTTCTAAACGCGCGAATCGGTCGATTATCCATAAGAAAGCGCTGAAACAAAAGCAGGATGTGAAAAACCCCATTGCCACGCCGCACCTGCCCGCACCGCCGGCGTGGCGCAGACATGGCGCGGCGGATTAAAGCGCATTATGATCGGGGCACCAATCGCAACCCATATGAGTTTTTATGGCAACGCCTACTCTGATTAAAGTCCGTGGTTATCATCTGGATTTATACGGCCATGTGAATAACGCCCGCTATCTGGAATTTCTGGAAGAGGCCCGCTGGGCGCTGCTGGAAGAATACGGTGGCGTGCAATGGTATGCCGAGCGCGAATTAGCGCTGGTGGTGAGCCGTATTGATATTCGCTACAAACGCCCGGCTACCATGGGCGATGAGCTCTTGATCCACACCCGGCTGGCCACGCTGGGCGAAAAAGACGGCGTTATCGAGCAGCGCATTGTGCGTCAAGACAATGGCAAGCTGGTGGCCGAAGCCGAGGTCACTTTTGCTGTGCTGCATCCGCGCGAGCAAGGCGCGCAAAGCCTGATCGGTGAGCTGGGCGAGCGTTTGCGCCGCCTGCAGTATGCGGTGGAGGGCGCATGATGTGGGCGCGTTTAGTGCAAAAGCTGCTGCTGTGCTGCTGCGCGGTTGTGCTGCTGAGCTCATGTAGCGTGATTCCGAATGGTTTTGAAAAGCCGCAGGTGAGCCTGGCCGGCATTTCGGTAGGCAAACTTGGCCTGGTTGAGCAGCAGTTTGTGCTGCATCTGCGGGTGCAAAACCCGAATAATTATGAGATTCCGCTCGATGGCCTGCAGGTGAAGGTGGCGCTCAATGGCCAGCATTTTGCCCAAGGCGTCACGAACGAAAAGCTCGATCTGCCGCGGCTGGGGGAAAAAGTGGTGAAGCTGAATGTCACCACCAATCTCTCGGGCGTATTTAAGCAAATTCAGGCTTTGCAGCTGGGTAGCGCCAAGCTGAAATACGAACTAACCGGCAAGGTGTACGCGCCGCTATTGCCGGGCGGCTTGTCGTTTGAGCGCACTGGCGAGCTCAATATCCTCGGTAACTAATGGCTTGGATAGATACCCGATTAGGTATACGGTTGTAGGCATTATCGGGTATGGATCTTGGCGCTATACCTGGCTATCCAGCTCGGTAGCCTGGTGGCGACTTGCGCTGGGTAAGCGGCCAAATTGCTGCTGCCACACCCGGCGAAAATCGCGCGCCGAGCTAAAGCCGCTTTCCAATGCCACGGTCTCAATGCTCAAGACCGGATTGCCCAATAATTGCTGCGCTAGCGCCAG
This sequence comes from Chitinibacter tainanensis DSM 15459, assembly GCF_000429785.1. Lineage (GTDB taxonomy): Bacteria > Pseudomonadota > Gammaproteobacteria > Burkholderiales > Chitinibacteraceae > Chitinibacter > Chitinibacter tainanensis. The sequence goes on along the minus strand of NZ_KE386953.1, from coordinate 384,415 downwards.
GCGCAGGCTTTGCTGATAGGCATGCGGGCTGATGCCGGTGGCCTGGGCAAATTGCCGGCTAAGGGTGCGCGGCGTGGTGTGCAATGTATTGGCGAGGGTTTCTAAAGTCCAGCGCTGGCGCGGCTCGGCGCTGAGCAAATCTTGCGCTTTGTGCACCAGCGGCTGCAAATGATTGCGGTGTGCGAGCCAAGGCGAGAGCTGCGGATCATTGCCGCTGCGGCGCAGCCAGATCACCATTTCCCGCGCTACGCTTTGAGTGAGCGCCGGGCCAAACTCGCGCGCCAGAATATGCAGCGCCAGATCGATGCCGGCGGTAATCCCGGCGCTGGTGGCGATGGGGCCGTCTTCGACAAACAGCCGGTTTTCTTCTACCAAAGCTTGTGGCGCGGTTTGACGCAAGCGTTCGATCAGCGCATGGTGGGTGGTGCAACGCCGCCCCGCCAGCAAGCCCGCTTGCGCGGCCAGCATGGTGCCCGAGCAAATCCCGGCCAGCTGGTGCTGCTGGGGATCAAATTCGCGCTGCAGCCAGCTCACAATGGCTTGCGCGGCCGGCAGGCGCAGATTCTCGCGCGAATTTTGCACCCCGATCAGCATCACCAAGGCGCCGGCGGGTAGCGGGCTGGGTAGCGGGTCGAGCCGGTGTTGTATCAGCCCAATCGACGAGCGCAGCTCGGGCTCGGCCGCCACTAGCTGCAGCTTGAGCGCCGCGCCGTGTTCGCGGGCGATTTGCAGCACTTCGGCGGGGCCGGCCAGATCCAGCAACATAAACTGCGGGCTGAGGACAAAATACACATCGCGCATGTTTTAACCCTGTCGCGGGGCCCAGCCCAGCTTGCTGGCCAGCCCGCGCCCTAATGTGGGCAAGCCTGCTAAGCGCCCGCCAAATACATTCAGCAGCAAACCCAGCATCAAAATCGCCGCCCCCAGCCATTGCTGCGGCAGCAGTGCTTCATCCAGCAATAAGGCTGCGCTGGCGAGGCCAAACCACGGCACCAGCAGGCTAAACGGCGCCACCTGATTGGCCGAATAGTCCTGCAGCAGCCGGTTCCAGATTGAAGTCGCCAAGATCGTGGCCACCCAGGCCAGATACAGCACGGCCAAAATCGAGCGCAGTGAAATATCGCGAATGGCGGTGGCGATGGCGGTGGGGCCATCCAGCCATAAGCTTAGCAGTGAGAAGATAATAATCGGGGGTATTGCCGCCCAGAATAGAAAATGACTGGCTTGGAAGGCAATACCCTGACGACTAAGCTGGCGAATCAAGATATTGCCCAGCGCCCAGGCGGCCGCGCCACACAAGGTGAGGCTAAAGCCAAGCAGGCTCATCGCGCCCAAGCCCACGCCATGGGAGAGACCAATCAGTGTCAGCCCGCCGGCCGCCACCAGCAGCCCCGCCAGCTGAAACCAGCGCCAGCGCTCGCCCAGCCACAGCGCGGCAAACAGCAGAGTGAAAAAGGCCTGCGATTGCAGCACCACCGAAGCCAGCCCCGCCGGCATGCCCACCTGCATGGCGGTAAACAGAAAACCAAATTGCCCCACGCCCCACACCACGCCATAGCCCAGCCAGTAGCGCGCGGCGAGGGCCGGGCGCGGGATAAAAAACACCGCCGGCACCGCCACCAATAAAAACCGCAGCGCGCCCAGCAGCATCGGCGGCAAACCGTGCAGCCCCCAGCGGATCACCACAAAATTAAAGCCCCAGCTGCTAACCACCACCAGCGCCAACAGGTAATCACGCCAGCGCATAATTGGGCTCGCTAGCTAGGCGGCGCGGGCGGCGCACTAGTTCGCCCCGGCAGTTGGGGCATTGCTGCGCTAGATCGTGCTGGGCGCAGGTCGGGCAAAACGTGCATTCATAGCTGCAAATCCAGGCTTCGCCGCCGGGCTGAAGCGCTAGCGCGCAGCGCTCGCAATGGGGGCGCATTTCAAGCATGGCAAGTCTCCAGCGCGTGAGGGTTGGCTTGCAGTGTGGCGCACAGCGCTGCAGTCGTCCAGAGCCTGGCAAAACGCTGCGCCAAGACCAGCTCGGTACGGGTCTGAATTTCGCTGGCGCTATAGTGGCGACCATCGGGCCCCTGCATGGCGAAGGTGAGCGTGGCATCGGTGACAAATTCGATCGCAAAGCCCAGATCTGCGCCTACCCGCGCGGTGGTTTCGCAGCATTGCTCGGTGCGCATGCCGCTGATAATCAGTCGCTTGATGTTTCGCGCTTGGAGCCACGCGAGCAGCCCCGAGTCGGTGAGCGCATTGTGCACGCCTTTTTCAAAGGTGGCGGCGGGCTGATGGCGCAAAAACTGCATCGGCCGCACCCAGCCGCTGGCTTTGGCAAACACGCCCTCGGGGCTGACATGCAGGATATTCACCACCGGAATCGCCGCCGCCGCGCAAGCATCAATCAGCGCGAGCTGATTGGCCTGATAGGCGGGTAAATCGGCTGTGCTCCAGAAGGGGCGGTGTTCAAATGATTGCTGGACATCGATGACCAATAAGGCGGCGGACATTTTGTGACTCCTGGGTTGATAGGGTGAAGCCAGTATGCGCGAGCTGATTGCAAGAGATAAGGGCAAAAGCGGTGAAATGAGCGGACAAAAATAGACAATCAGCTGGCGGCAGGTCGGTATTTATGGGAGCGAGCGGCATGCCAGCTAAGTTGCATGGGTATATGGTTCTGGCTATTAAATTAAATAGTCTTTGTGAATATACCCTATGGGTGTATGCAAGACCTTGTTGTGCGCTGCACGAAGGACTTTTAGCCTGAGCCTATTGTTCAGCAAGGAGTGCAGCATGGATTTCATGGCCTTGGTGCATCAGGCGCAAGCGCTGGCCCAGAGCGGGCAGCGGCGGATTTTGGGGCTGGTGGGCGCGCCCGGCGCGGGCAAATCCACCATTGCCGAGCGGCTACTGGCGGCGCTGGGCGAGCAGGCGGTGTTGGTGCCAATGGATGGTTTTCATCTGGCCAATGTCGAGCTAGCGCGGCTGGGGCGCAGTGCGCGCAAAGGCGCGCCCGATACCTTTGATGTGGCGGGCTATGTGGCACTGCTGCAGCGCCTACGCCGGCAAGGTGCGGATGAGATCATCTACGCACCCACGTTTCGCCGCGAAATCGAAGAGCCGATTGCGGGCGCGATTCCGATCCTGGCGCGCACTCCGCTGGTGATTACCGAGGGTAATTATCTGCTCTTGCCCGAGCTAGGCTGGCAGCAAGTGCGCCCGCTGCTGGATCTAAGCTGCTATCTGGCAGTGCCCGATCTGGTGCGGCGCGAGCGCCTGTGTTGGCGCCATCAGCAATTTGGGCGCAGCCCAGCTGAGGCCGAAGCCTGGGTGCTGAGCACCGATGAACCCAATGCCGAGCGCATCGCAGCGCACCGGCACCTGGCGGATCTGGAGCTGAGTCTGGATTAGTGCCTTAAACGCACAGGCATCTAAATGCACAGGCATCGGGCTCTCATCACCGGCAGTGCCGTCATCGTCGCCTTGCGCTGGCCAGTATTTAGCCGGCCGCGGCCTCGGCCGGGCGAGTGGGTAAATAGCCGTCAAAGCGGGTGCTATCGCCATCCAGACAAAAATCCGGTTTCACCCCAGCCAGCACCGGCGCCAAGCGCGGACGCTTCACGGTGACCCGCTTGCGGGCAATCTGCCGCGCCGGGGCCAGCAGCGCGTCGGCATCCGGGTCGCCACCAATCAGGGTTTGAAACGCGGCCATGTCTTTTTTGGATTTGGCGCGTTTGCCCGGCTCGGGAAACATCGGGTCGAGGTAGACCACATCAAAGCTTTGCGCCGCCAATGGCCCGCTGCCCGCGGCCAGCTCGGTAAGCCAGCTGCGTGCATCACCAAAATGCAGTTGCATGCGCTGGGCAATTTCGGCCACCTGGGTATCGGCCGCCGCGCGGCGTAGGCCATCCTTTAGCAGCAGATACGCCACCGGGGTACGTTCGATGAGCGTGAGCTGACAGCCTAAACTCGCCAACACAAAGGCATCCCGCCCCAAGCCGGCGGTGGCATCGAGCACGCGCGGCAGATAATCGCCTTTGATGCCCACGGCCTTGGCCACCGGTTGGCCGCGGCCGCCGCCAAATTGCCGCCGATGCGCCGCCGCCCCGCCCACCAGGTCGACCCAGACCGGGGCTTTTTCATGCACCGCTTGCAGGCGCAGGCTGTCTTCCTGCCAGCACAATACATGGCTGGCCTCAGGAGGGATGTCAGTCCACAGCGGCAGGCCCAGCGCTTGGGCTTCGGCAATGAGTTCGGCCGGGGCGTGTGCGGTGAGCAGGCCGCTTAAGGTGAGGTCGGTCATACGGCGGCAAAGGCTTCCAGATCAGAGACGGGGCGATAGCGTACACGACTCAGGCGGGCGATGGGGTCTTGCCGATAAAAGAGCTGCAATTGCTGGTAAACCTGCGGGTAATTGGTGTTTAAAATCTGCGGCGATTCAAAAAACATTTCGCTCAAGACGGCAAAGCATTCGGCCGGATCGGTGGCGGCGTACAGATCGATTTCGCTGGGGTGGCCGGCATTGGCCCGCCATTGCAAATCCTGATAAGCCGCTTGAAACGCCGCTTTCCAGTCATCGCGATTCATACCGTAATGCAGCGGTGGCTCGCCATTGGGGTAGCCATTGCGCATATCCAGTTTGTGCGCCAACTCGTGAATCACCACATTAAAGCCATCCAGCCATGGGCTTTCCATCACATCATGCCAGGACAGCAGCACCGGCCCATCGCTGCGGGCTTGGCCAGCCAAAATCTGCTCACCCTCGTGCACAAGGCCGGAGAGATCGCGCTCGCGGGTCTGGCTAATAAATTGGCTGGGGTAAATGATCACTTCATGCCAGTCGTCATAGGCATCAAAGCCCAGATTTAAGATCGGCAAACAGGCTTGCATGGCCAGAATGACCCGCATCGGGTCGGACAGCTCGATGCCCGCCACCGGGGTGATGGTTTTGGTGCGCAAAAACCAAGCCGCCAGCTCGCGCAGGCGTTTCATCTCGCCTTCATCCAGCCCGCGTAAAATCGGCATAGTCGAGAGCGGTTGCCATAGCGCATCCTCGATCGGGTGGCGTTTAAGCCACCATTGGCGGTAGTGGTGGCGGAGCAGTTGCAGCATGGCAGGTCTCGGTCGTCTTTTCTTACTAGCAAATGGCCTCTCGGCCTTTCTTTTCAATATTCCTCAACCATAATTAATCGTGCGGCCCATGCTGCATTGCGGGATTGGCGCAACAATTGCCACGCTAAGTGCCGACTTGCGATGATCCCCAATTGCCAGATCGATTATTCTCTTGCCTTGGCGGCTTGGCCGCCGTATCTGCGCAAAACCAACGAATGACCTGGGAAATAACAATATGCCGATTCGTACTCTGATCCTGATGCTGGCTGGCGGGGTGTATTTTGTGAGCCTGCTGGCGATGAGCCTGCTACTTGAGACTCAACAAGGCACCTTGTGGCTGATTGGCCTCGTGGGCTTGGCCGCGCTCTTGGGTGGGCTATGGTTTGCCACCCGGCGAAATCTGGGGCAGCTGCAGGAACTGCGCGATGCGATTCGCCAGCAGGCGGGCGCACATGGTGATCTCACCCAGCGCTTGCCAGTGTTTCCGGGGGAAGTCGGCGAAATGGCCGAGGCCTACAATCAGTTTGTGGCCAAGTTTCAACGCGTATTGCGCGATGTGCAGCGCGAAATGGAAGGGCTGGCGATCAGCCTGCATGAATTAAGCGCTGTGACCGCGCAAATGGCCAAAGACACGCGTAGCCAATCGGATTTTGCCGCGTCTTCCGCCGCCACGGTGGAGCAAATCACCGTCAGTATCAACCACATTGCCGATAGCGCCCGAGATATGGATGCGGTCGCCACCGAAACCCAGCATATCTCTACCGAAAGCGCTGAATCGGTGCAACGGGTGTCGGAAGAAGTTGGCAAGGTATCGAATGCCATGGTGGCTTTGGGTACGACCATGGATGGCCTGGGCGAGCGTTCGATCGAGATCAGCGGCATTATCGGCGTGATTAAAGATATTGCCGATCAAACCAATCTGCTGGCGCTGAATGCCGCCATTGAGGCCGCGCGTGCCGGCGAGCAAGGCCGCGGTTTTGCGGTGGTGGCCGATGAAGTCCGTAAACTGGCCGAGCGCACCAGTCAGGCCACGATCGAAATCGCGCGCAAAATTGAATCGGTGGGGCTGGAAACCGACCGCGCCGTCAGCAATATGGCCGTCACCTCCAAACAAGTTGGTCAAAGCGTGACGCTGGCCGATGATGCGCGCTCGCACATGCTGGATATTCGCCAGCGCATGGATCATGTGGTGAGCTTGGTGCGCCAGATTGCTGATTCGACCACCGAGCAATCATCCGCGGCGGTGTCGATGGCGACTTCGGCCGAGCAAATTAATGTGATGACCATGGCCACCGATTCGGCCTTGCAGCAAGCAAGTAAAACGATTCTGTCGCTGGATGACCGCGCCAAGCGCTTGCTGGAAATCGTGGGTAGCTATCGTTTGGCCGATATCGAGGTCTTGCACTGGTGGCAGGCTTCGAGTGAGGCCAAAGCCGTATCGGCGATTAAAGAGTTGCTCAATCAGCGCGATCACCACTGGGTGGATGCACAAATCGGTGGTGATAACCCGATGGGCTCGCTCAAGCAGCGGGTGGCTGGCGGTAATCCGCCGACCGCCGCGGCGATTGGTGGGGTCAAAATCCAGAACTGGGCCAAAGACGGTGTACTGGCCGATCTCACTGAAATCGCCCGCCGCGAGCGCTGGTCCGAGCTGTTGCCGGCGGTGCTTGATCGGATGATGCAGGCCGATGGTAAGTATGTCGCGGTGCCGCTGGGGGTGGCGCGGGTGAATATGATGTGGATTAACGCCGCGCTATTCAAACGCATGGGCATGAATGTGCCCAAAACCTGGGATGATTTTTTCACCGTGGCCGAGCGGTTTGCGCAGGCCAATATCCCGATGCTGGCGTTGGGCGATCAGCATTGGCAAGTGGCTACCATTTTTGAAGCCTTGGCCTTGGGCCAGGGCGGGGCTGATTTTTATGTGAAGGCCTTTAGCCAGCTGGATCAAAGCGCCTTAACTGGCCCGGCCATGCTCAAAGCGCTAGAAACCCTGCGCCGGATGAAGCCGTATTGCACGCCAGATAGCGCCGGCCGCGATTGGAATCTGGCCACCGCCGATGTGGTGAATGGCCGTGCCGCGCTGATTATTCAGGGGGATTGGGCCAAGGGTGAATTTGTGCAGGCCGGCAAAGAACAGGGCGTGGATTATCTGTGCATTCCATCGCCTACCCTGAATGGTGAATACAGCTTTGCCGCCGATACGCTCACCATGTTCCGCCTGAAAGAGCCAAAAGCCATCGCTGCGCAGCAAGATTTTGTGAGCCTGTTGATGAGCCGTGAAGGGCAGGAAGTATTCAACCTGTACAAAGGTAATATCCCGGCGCGTACGGATGTGGATCTGGCACGTTACGATGATTACGCTCGCCAGTCGGCGCGCGAATTTGCCGATGCGGCGCACAAAGGCGTGTTGGTGCCATCATGGGCGCACAATATGGCGGTGCAGGATGATGTGCGGATGGGCTGGTTTGAGGTGGTGCACACCTTCTGGCGCAATGACAATATGACCGCCCAAGAAGCAGCCCGTCGCTTTGCGGATGTAGCGCGGATTAATCGCTTCTAGGGGTATATCTAGCCAAGACTTGATTGTATTGTCTTGGCTGCAGATACCCTGTGACGTATATCATCTCGGCAGCATTTAAAAACCCGGCCTAGGCCGGGTTTTTGTTTGGGTGCACATGCGGTGTTGGCGTCTTATTCGCCGCCCGCGCCTTGCTCGATCAGCTCCAGCTCTTGCTGCGCCGTCTGGGTAAACGGATGCAGGTGCGAGAGGAATTGGCGGCTTGCGGCGGCCCACGAGTAGCGCTCGGCAAAGCGGCGTACTTCGGCGCGATCCAGCTTCAGCGCGCCAATGCAGGCCTCGCGCAAATCTTCGTGCAGCGAGCCGGGGCCGTCGGCGCCAATTACATCAATCGGGCCGGTAACAGGATATGCGGCCACCGGGCAGCCGCAGGCCATGGCTTCGAGCAGCACCAAGCCAAAGGTATCGGTTTTGCTCGGGAACACAAACACATCGGCGCTGCTATACACCTCGGCCAGTTCGGCTTGATTGAGCACGCCCAGCCAGTGCACATTCGGCATATTGCCGTATTGAGCTTTCAGGCCCGCGGCTGCCGGACCATCGCCCACCACCCATTTACTGCCGGGCAGATCCAGCTCAAGGAAGGCCTGCACGTTTTTCTCGACCGCCACCCGGCCGACATAGACAAAAATCGGTGCGCGTGACGCCAGCTTGTCGCGGCGGCCCGGTTTGAAGATCTCCAGATCCACACCGCGTGACCACAGCACCACGTTTTTAATCCCGCGCGCTTCCAGATCTTCGACCACAACCCGGGTCGGCGCCATCACAGCCTGTGCCGAATTGTGAAAGCGGCCAAGCCAGGCGTAAGTCCACGCCAGCGGAATGCCAAAACGCAGCTGCACATACTCAGGAAAGCGCGAGTGATAGGCAGTGGTGTACGGCAGTTTATTTTTCAGACAGTACTTGCGCGCCGCCAGGCCCAGTGGGCCTTCGGTAGCGATGTGAATCGCATCAGGCGCAAATTCGCGCAGGCGCTGATTGACCTTGCTGCCCGGGAAAATCGACAGGCGAATGTCTGGGTAAGTTGGGCAAGGGATGGTTTTGAATTCCAGCGGCGTGAGTAGGTCCACAGTGTGGCCCATCTTTTGCAGTTCGGCCCGAGTTTGCTTGAGGGTGCGAACCACGCCATTAACTTGCGGCTCCCAGGCATCGGTCACGATCATGATTTTCATGCGTTTGTACCTCGATTAAGTGAAATGGCAGGGGTCAGAGCAGGGGTAGGAAACAGGGCGCGTAGCTGTTCGGTCTGTTCGGCATACATTTTTTGCCAGGTAATGACCTTAAGTTCGCCAGAAGGTAGTTCAACTAGGGCGGTTAGGCTTTCGACCCAATCGCCGTCGTTACAGTACAAAATGCCGTTGATATCGCGCATTTCGGCTTTATGGATGTGGCCACAGATCACGCCATCCAGCCCGCGGTTTTTGGCCTCGGCGGCTACGGCTTCTTCAAAATCATTGACGAAATTCACCGCTTTTTTCACCTTGTGCTTCAGGTATTGCGACAAGGACCAATACCCAAGGCCCAGCTTGGCGCGCAGACGGTTAAACCATTGATTGAGCTTAAGCGTGATGCCATAGGCGCGATCGCCGACAATCGCGAGCCACTTGGCACATTGCACCACGGCATCGAATTGATCACCGTGCAGGACCAGATAGCGTTTGCCATTGGCGGCGGTGTGGATCACTTCGTCTTCGATCTTGATCTCGCCAAACATCAGGCCAATAAACTGACGAGCGGCTTCATCGTGATTGCCGGGAATGAACGTGACTTGCGTGCCTTTGCGGGCTTTACGCAACACTTTCTGGATGACATCGTTGTGGCTCTGATGCCAGTACCAGCTGCGCTGCAGCGCCCAGCCGTCGATGATATCGCCGACCAAGTACAGGTGATCGCATTCGGTGTGCTTGAGAAAGTCCAGCAAATACTCGGCTTGGCAGCCCGAAGTGCCGAGGTGGACGTCCGAAATCCAGATACTGCGAAAGCGTAATTCATTCGCCATTAATGCACTCCGTGATCGGTGTAAAATGATCATGCACAGCCAAAATGACAAATGTGCGACCGCGGCATGAAGGAAATATGACGACGGATCAATGACCTACCGAACTGGAAAAACCTGCATGAGCCAAAACTACCGCCCTGATTCGCCGTGTATTGCGGTGTGTTCAACTGCCTTGGGCGATGAAGTCTGCCGCGGCTGCGGGCGCACCGTGCGCGAAGTGGCGATGTGGGTGGCTTTGCCCGCCGATGAGAAAGAAGCCATCTGGCAGCGCCTAGAGGCCAACTGGGCCGCCCGTGGCTTGCCGCCACCGTGGCTGGCGCGCGATCAGCGCGGCTAAACGCGAGTCCAACTCCGTTAATCACCTGCCTGCGCGCATGCAAACCGCGCGGTAAAACTACCATGCCACTGTGGTATTGCTGCCACGCGCGCGAGGGCTGGGCGGCGATATGCTGGTCTCATTGAATTTTCCGTGAGCCCCGCGTATGTCTGATCTTGCCCAGCTATTGCACCAACTTGGTTATCCCGAACTGGTTCCTGTGCGCCTGCAGCAAGAACAGCCCACCTTGGTGGCGCGGATTGTGCAGCGCTGGGGTAAGGAAACGCTGGGTGATGAGCTGCTGGCTTTTCTCACTGCCGATCAACATACCGCCACACCCTTATCCGCCGCGGCGGCGCAGGAGCTGATGCGCATTTCGATTGTGTATGCCGATTTATGCGCCAAACAGCAGGCTTTATGGGCCAGCGAGCGTGAGCAAGCTAATACGCAAACCTATGCTGATGGGTATTTGCGTCAACGTCAGCATATGAAGGCAGTCGCGGCATATACCCCTACGATCTATCACGATGGCCCGGCCACTGTCATGCCGCAAGAGCAGGATTTAGTGCGCTGGAGCCCGCTGATGCAGGCCAGCTTCATGGGCCGGCTAACCGAAGTGGAGCGTTTACTCGATATCCAGCAAGGCCTCGGGCTTGGTGAAACCGATGCCGATGGCTATCAGGCTTTGCATCTCGCGGCCATGCAGGGCCATGCCGAAGTGGCGCGAGCTTTGCTCGCCGCCGGGGCCGAGGTAGATCCGCCGAGCCGGCGCTTATCGCGCCCGCTCTTGCTGGCCGCTGCCGCCGGGTATTTGCCAGTGGTGGAGGTCTTGCTCGATTTTGGCGCTGAAGTGGCGTTGTGTAAGCATGACGGGCGTACGGCCTTGCATCAGGCCGCGGCTAATGGCCATGAAGCTGTCGTATTGCGCTTATTGCAAGCCGGGGCTGATGTGCTGCAGGAAGATCAGCGCGGACAGAATGCCTTGATGTTGGTACCGCAAAACAAACCTCGCTTGTATGAATTACTGCAGCAGGCTCGCCCGGGCCAGCCGCAAGCCCGGCCGCCAGTGCTGGTGTTTCAGCCGTGGATCGACTGGGGCCATTAAGCCCGAGCGCTACGCGTTGAGCAGACCAGCACGCGGAGCACCGTGCTAGGCCGAGCGGCGAGCCTGTGCGATTGAAATCCGGCCCCTTGAACTACGCCCCGTGCTGGGGCTGTAGCGCAGCAGTTCTGTTTTTTCGCTCGCGTTTCGCGCGGGCCGCATTGCGTTAAAGATTGTTAACCATTCTCATTTCTTCTTGATGTGCGGCAAATTCTCATTACCATTCATACCCTATAGTGAATGCTGCCCTGTATCAGAAAGGATCTGCCATGCAATTGGCTCAGCTCAGCGCCGGTCAAGCCGGCACCATCGCCGGTTTTGCCCCCGGCAATCGCAGTTACCGGCAACGCTTATTGGCCATGGGGGTCACGCCGGGCGCCGCGTTTAAGGTGGTGCGGGTGGCGCCTTTGGGCGATCCTTACGAAATCATCATCCGCGGCTATACGCTCACTCTGCGTAAGCATGAAGCCGCCATGCTCACCGTGGCCTTGCTGGAGGTTGCGGCATGAGCACCCCATTTACCATTGCGCTCTTGGGCAACCCGAACTGCGGGAAAACCACGCTGTTTAATGCCTTGACCGGCAGCCGGCAGCAAGTCGGCAATTGGCCCGGTGTGACTGTCGAGCGCAAAAGCGGCCAGCTGCGCCAAGGCCCGCAGCAGGTGGAAGTCGTCGATTTACCCGGCGTGTATTCGCTGAATGCGGCGCCGGATAGCTCGGCCGACGAACAAGTGACCCGCGATTACATTCTGTCTGGTGCGGCGCGATTTATTGTCAATATTGTCGATGCCAGTAATCTGGAGCGTAACCTCTACCTCACCACGCAATTGCTCGAGCTGGGCGTACCCACCCTGCTGGTGCTGAATATGATGGATGTGGCCGAAGCGCAGGGCATTGAGATTGATGCGTCGGCGCTGGCCGAGCGGATTGGCTGCCCGGTGCTGACAATCTCGGCGAGCCGTAAGCGCGGCATCGAGCAGCTCAAACAAGCCATCTTTGCCCAGCAAGCCAGCGCGCCGGGTATGCAACTGGATTTACCCGCCGAGATCAGCGCCGCGGTCACCGCCTTAACGCAGGAAGTGGCGCCGATCCACACCGCGCAAAATCTCAGCCCCGCTTGGCTCGCGCTGAAATTGCTCGAGGGTGATCATCTGGCCGAAACGCTTTGTCCCTCACTACGTAAACGCGTGCAGCAATGGCAGCAGCAGATTGTGGCGGCGCTGGATTTAGACGCCGACATTCTGATTGCCGATGCACGCTATCGTTTTGCCAATCAGCTCTGCGCCCAGGTGCGCACCGATAAGGGCCGCGTGTCGCGGCATGTGACCGAGCAGATTGATCGCTGGGTGCTCAATCGCTGGTTGGGCTTGCCGATTTTTCTGGGCATTATGTATTTGATGTTTTTGGCCACCATTCATCTCGGTTCGGCCTTTATTGATTTCTTCGATCAAAGCTTTGGCGCTATTTTTGTCGACGAGCTGGGCAACTGGCTCACCCACTGGCAAGCGCCGCAATGGCTGGTGGTGATGCTGGCCAAGGGCTTGGGCGCGGGCGTGCAGACGGTGGCGACCTTTATCCCGGTGGTGGGCTGCCTGTATTTGATTTTGTCGGCACTCGAAGATTCGGGCTATATGTCTCGCGCGGCCTTTGTCATGGATAGAGCCATGCGCTCGCTCGGTTTGCCGGGTAAATCATTTGTGCCGCTGATGATTGGTTTTGGCTGCAATGTGCCGGCGATTATGGCCACCCGTACGCTGGAAACCCGCCGTGATCGTATCCTGACCGCGATGATGGCGCCGTTTATGTCTTGCGGCGCGCGCCTGCCGGTGTATGCGCTATTTGCGGCGGCGTTTTTCCCGCGCAATGGGCAAAGCGTGGTGTTTGCCCTTTATCTCACAGGGCTGGTGGCTGCGGTGCTCACGGCGTTTTTGCTGCGTAAAAGCCTGCTGCCAGGCGATGGCGCGCCTTTGGTGATGGAATTGCCGCTCTATCATCGGCCAACCTTGGCCACGGTATGTCGCCGCGCTTGGGATCGGCTGCGTGATTTCGTGCTCAATGCCGGCAAAATGATTGTGCCGATGGTGATGGTGCTGTCGCTGCTGAATTCGGTAAATACCGAGGGCACCTTCGGGCATGAAAATACCGAAGAATCCGTGCTGGCGCGGATTGGCCAGCAGCTGGTGCCCGCGTTTGCGCCACTGGGGATTGCCGAAGATAACTGGCAGGCGGCCGTCGGCGTGTTTACCGGCGTGCTGGCTAAAGAAGCCGTGGTGGGCACGCTCAATACCCTCTACACCCCGGCCAGCAGCGCCAGTGATGAGCCCGAACCACAGCTGATGGAAAAACTCGCGGCGGCGCTGGCGACCATCCCGGCCAATCTGGCGGACATTGCCAACAAGCTCAGCGACCCACTGGGCATCAGTATTGGCGATGTCAGCAACCAAGCGGCCGCGGCGGAAGAACTCAAAGCCAGTACCGCCACCTTTGGCAGCATGCAGCAGAAATTCGCCGGCGGTAGCGGGGCGTTTGCCTTCCTGCTGTTTATCTTGCTGTACACGCCCTGCTTGGCGGCACTGGGCGCGTTGAAAGTGGAATTAGGCACGGGCTGGATGGCCTTTGCGGCGGGCTGGACTTTATTTTTGGCCTACACGGTATCCACGCTGTATTACCAGCTTAGCCATTGGCAGAGCCTATCGTATCCGGTGGTAGCGGTAGTGGCGCTGGCATGGGCGGTGGTGATTGTGGCTGGCCGGTATGTGGCCAGAAACCCGAAACTACAAGCTGCAGTGGCTTAAACCCACTCGGGGTATGGGAGGCAACCATGGGTTTGCTTGAATTACGCGATTATCTGAAAGGGCGGGGCGAGGTAAGCACGCGCCAGCTGGCCGAGCATTTTGCGGTCGAGGCCTCGGCCATTGAGCAAATGGCGCAGGAATGGCTGCGCCGCGGTAAACTGACGATGACCCCGGGTAGCTGCAGTAGCGGCGGCAGCTGCGGCGGTTGCTGCGCCAGCCCACTGGGTAATTTATATCGCTGGCTAGATTAATACATCATGAGGGTATTGCCTTGCAGGCCTTAATAAAATTAGCCCTAATAGCAATACCCTGCCTTTATTCTGCGGCTGCAGCCGCCGCCAAAATTGCCCTTGATGTCGGGCATAGCCTCAGTGCACCTGGCACCACCAGCGCCTTTGGCGAAACCGAGTTTAGCTACAACCTTGCCGTCGTTGACGTGGTGGCGGCCCGCTTGCGGGCGGCGGGCCATCACGTAACTGTGATTGGTGCCGATGGCCTGCAAACCGAGCTCAAGCCGCGCGCGGCTGCGGCCAGCGGGCATGATCTGTTTATCTCGTTTCATCATGATTCGATGCAGGAAGCGTACCTCGATGAATGGGAATGGCAGGGCCAGCGGCTGAAAATGAGCCGCATGTTTGCCGGTTATTCCTTATTTGTGTTTAACGCCGATCCGCAATACGCCAATACCACCACCGCCAGCAGCCCCAGCCATCCGGCGGCGGGCACGGGCCGGCATCTGGCTGTGAGCCTGGCCTGCGCCCGCCGGCTGGCGGATGAATTACAGACGCGGGGTGAGCGGCCCACCTGGCATCATGCCTTTGGGATTGCCGGCAGCAATCGCCCGCTGCTGGATGAGCCACGTGGTATTTATCAGGCCAATTTTGCCGTGCTGCGGCATAACAGCGTGCCGGCGATTTTGTACGAAGGTGGCGTCTTGCCGCATCCAGATGAAGCCACCCGGCTAAAAACGCCGGCGCATCGCGCCTTGGTGGCCGACGCGGTACTGGCGGCGCTGGATTGTTTAGCGCCCACTCAGCCCTGATTTGCCAGCCGCTAGGGCGCTCGCTTATATTGAAGAACCTCGATTGCTGACAGGTTGCGCATGCGCTGGCTGCTTAATTCGCTTTGTGCCGGATTCCTGACGCCATGGCTAGCACTTATGCCGCGGGCGCAGGCGGCTGAGCCGCTGGTGCTGGTGAGTGATCCCTGGTGCCCAGTGGCCTGCGGTGAACAAGACCCACGCCCGGGCTATGTGGTGGAGCTGGCGCAGGCGATTTTCGAGCCCTTGGGCTATCCGGTGCAGTATCAGATTGTGCCGTTTTCCCGCGCGGAAATGCTGGTCAACCGCGGCGAGGTCAGCGGCTTTATCGGCGTGTTGCAACTACCTAAGCGTCAAAGCTGGCATTTTCCCAAGCATCCTCAAGCCGTTTCGCGTGTGTGTTTTTATACGCTGCCTGGCCAACGCTGGCAGTTTAGCGGCTTGGCCTCGCTCGAAGGCCTGCGCCTCGGGGTGATTCGCGGCTACAACTACGGGCCGGAACTCGAGCCGCTGTTGCCGCTGGCCCATCGGGATGAGATCAGCGGAGTGGATGCGCTACGCCGCAATATGGCCAAGCTGCAGGCTGGGCGCGTACAGGCCCTGGTCGAATACGAATTGGTGGCGCAATACCAGCAATTCAGCAGCGGCCTGAAGCTGCGCAATGCCGGTTGCACCCAGACTGCGGATGCCTTGTTTCTGGCGTTTTCACCGCAACAGCCGGGAGGCGCCAAACTGGCGCAGCTTTTGGATGAAGGGATGCAGCGAATGCGCAAGAGTGGCGAATTAGCGCGGATTTTACAGCGCTATGGGGTTCAGGATTGGGTGAGTGGGGCGAAAGAAGTGAAGTAATACTCTGGTAGGGTATTGCTCTGCATTGATTATTTGGTGATGATTTTGATGACATACCCCTTGAAGTAAAAAACCGGCCAAGTGGCCGGTTTTTGTTTGCGCCTGCTGAGTCACTGGCTTAGCTGGCCGCCACGCAATCAACAAAGTAATGCGTGCCGCTGGCATCTTTCTCGGCCACCAGACCATGGGTGTAGGTCTCAAAGCCAGGGAAGCGGCTATTGAAGGCGCGCACAAATTTCAGATAGTCGACAATCGTTTTATTGAAGACTTCGCCCGGTACCAACAGCGGAATGCCCGGTGGGTAAGGGGTCAGCATCACCGCAGTCACGCGGCCTTCCAGCTCATCCAGCGGTACACGCTCGATCTCTTTGTGTGCCATCTTGGCAAACGCTTTCGATGGCTTCATCGCGGG
The DNA here is from genome assembly GCF_000429785.1 of Chitinibacter tainanensis DSM 15459. Lineage (GTDB taxonomy): Bacteria > Pseudomonadota > Gammaproteobacteria > Burkholderiales > Chitinibacteraceae > Chitinibacter > Chitinibacter tainanensis. The sequence goes on along the minus strand of NZ_KE386953.1, from coordinate 368,220 downwards.
CACCAGATCCGACAGATACATTTCGGTGGTCAGTTTGGCCACGTTGTTTTCTTTGTAAATGCCGTGGATTTGCTGGCATAGATCACGCAGGCCAACGCGCTCGTATTGCGGGAATTGCGCGATGAACTCCGGCAAAATGCGCCATAGTGGGGCGTTTTTGTCGTAATCGTCTTTAAACTGCTGCAGCGCCGTTACCATCGTGTTCCAGCGGCCTTTGGTAATGCCGATGGTAAACATGATAAAGAAGGAATACAGGCCGGTTTTCTCGATCACCACGCCGTGTTCGGCCAGGTATTTGGCCACAATCGCCGCTGGAATCCCTTGCTCGGTAAAGTCACCATCCACATTCAGACCGGGGGTCAGGATTGTGGCCTTGATTGGGTCGAGCAGGTTAAAGCCTTCGGCAATATCGCCAAAGCCATGCCAGTTTTCGCCGGCTTTGAGCATCCACGCATCGCGGTGATCCAGACCTTCGTCGGTCAGATCATCCGGGCCCCAGACTTTAAACCACCAGTCGCTACCGTATTCCTCATCCACCTTGCGCATCGCGCGGCGGAATTCCAGCGCCTCAGCCAGCGATTCTTCCACCAGCGCGGTGCCGCCCGGCGCTTCCATCATCGCTGCCGCCACGTCGCACGACGCGATAATCGCGTATTGCGGACTGGTGGAGGTGTGCATCAGGTACGCTTCGTTGAAGATATCGCGATCCAGCTTATTATCGGTGGCGTCTTGCACCAAGATTTGCGAGGCCTGCGAAATCCCCGCCAGCAGTTTGTGAGTGGATTGGGTCGAGAAAATCATCGAATCTTTACAGCGTGGGCGGTCTTCACCGATCGCGTGATAATCGCCGTAAAAATCATGGAATGCCGCGTGCGGCAGCCAGGCTTCGTCAAAGTGCAGCGTTTCAATCACGCCGTCCAAGAGGCCTTTGATCTCTTCCACGTTGTACAGCACGCCATCGTAGGTAGACTGGGTGATGGTCAACACGCGTGGCTTAATATTTGGGTTTTCGGCCAGTTTTTCGCGGCAGAATGGGTTGGCCAGCATTTTTTGGCGAATCGATTCTGGCTCGAATTCGCTGCGTGGAATCGGGCCGATAATGCCGTAGTGATTGCGCGTTGGCATCAGGAAAATCGGCACCGCGCCAGTCATCATGATCGCGTGCAGGATTGATTTGTGGCAGTTACGATCCACGACCACGATATCACCCGGCGCAACGGTTGAATTCCACACGATTTTGTTCGAGGTAGACGTGCCGTTGGTCACGAAATACAAATGGTCGGCATTAAAAATGCGTGCCGCATTGCGCTCTGATGCCGCTACCGGGCCGGTGTGATCGAGCAGCTGGCCGAGTTCTTCCACCGCATTACACACGTCGGCGCGCAGCATGTTTTCACCAAAGAACTGGTGGAACATCTGGCCAACGGGTGATTTCAAGAACGCGACGCCGCCCGAGTGACCAGGGCAGTGCCATGAGTACGAGCCGTCTTGCGCGTAATTCGTCAGCGCGCGGAAAAACGGTGGCGCGAGGCTATCGAGGTACGATTTAGCTTCGCGAATGATATGGCGCGCCACGAATTCGGGCGTGTCTTCATGCATGTGAATAAAGCCATGCAGCTCGCGCAGGATATCGTTGGGAATATGGCGCGCGGTGCGGGTTTCGCCATACAGATAGATCGGGATATCCGGATTGCGGCGGCGGATTTCTTCCACAAAGCCGCGTAACTGCGCCAGCGCCTCGGCGGTTTCTTCCGCCGAGCCACCGCCAAATTCCTCGTCGTCAATCGACAAAATAAAGCCCGAAGCACGGCTTTGCTGCTGGGCAAACGAGGTTAAATCACCATAGCTGGTATAACCCACCACATCCATGCCCTCGGCCTCGATGGCCGCCGCCAATTCACGGATACCGGAGCCGCTGGTGTTTTCCGAGCGGAAGTCTTCGTCAATGATGACGAGGGGGAAGTAGAAGCGCATGGTGGTTCCTTGCCAAAGATAAACGCCCCTGCAATCGGGCAGGGGCGTAGTGTAAACCAAAGGGTTTTTCGCGTGTGTTGCGATAATCAATTATTCACTGAAAACCGCAGAAACTTGGACTGACTCATTCAGATAATTGCCAGAGCCATCTTTTTTTGCCGCAATCGGGCGCCATGCCGCGGTGACGGTCACTAGTTTGATATCACCCGAACCAGAAACCGCTCCGGTTACCGAGTTGCGGCGGCTCACCGAGCAAGTGACCGTATAGCTGGTTGAGTTGGATGTTCGGGTCGCCGAGGTTGGGCAGAACGTCAAGCCTGAGCCCCCGGTATCCACGAAGTCATTTGTGATATTGGCAAAAGTAACCACATTCAGCCTATTGAGCTCATTATTTGCGATATCCAAGGCTTCGGTACGCTCAGCGCTGTAAGTGGTTTCACGCTGCAATGCCGTTTGTAATGAGGTCAGTGCCAAGATACTGCCTGAGATCACAATGAGCGTAATCAAAACCTCAATCATGGAGAAGCCGGTCTGGCGAGTTGGCAGGTTGTTAGGGTTCATGCCGCTTCCTTAATTGGCCTGCTTGAAATCACGCCAGCCACTTGCACCAGTAAACGCTACTGTTGGTGCTGCTGGTGGTCTGCGGGCGCGAGACCTTTGGTAAGCATTGTAAGAAGGGTTGAGGTTGAAAGAAGTGTAGGCATTCACATTGCCTTCTACAGCCAAGACCCCGTTAAACGTCATGGTCGGGCCGGCGCCTGTGGCCCAATTACCTAAGGTCAGCTCACCGCTGACATACAGAAAGGTGTCTTGCAGTTGGCGCATGTCTGATGTGCCGCCGGAGATGGTGACATTGCCATCAATAATCACTGATTTGTCGGTATAGGTTTTCAGCGCAGCCTCAATCTCATTCGATGTATAAGTGCACCCGGTGCGACAGTTGATGACGACTGTACTGCCATCCGCGGAAAGAGTGGCGCTCTTATTAGTTGATGAAATATTCGAAAAATTACTATTCAAAAAAGCATCTTTATTGGCGCCAAAATATTGCTTGAAAAATTGGTCATTGGCTTGTTTGCCCGCGATAGAGGCGGGATTATTGTTGCTGCACGAGCTTTTGTCCGGGTTTGAGTAATATAAACCTGTACAGTTATTGCTTTTGGCTCCCGCTGGCGTCTGATCTGTCCAGCTCATTGAACCATTACTCCAATTAGGCGTGCCGGACTGAATCTTATCGCCCACTGAAATACCATTGTGTGGGTTGCTAGCAAAATCAGAGTAATTACCTTTAATCAGATTGTACTGATCATATTGATTGACACCGGATGGAACTTCACTAGCTGGTGGCAAGCCGCAACCCACTGTACATACGCCAATGTCGACACCGATGGATGAATTGTAATAACGATAGCTACCATTGACTGCAAAAAACGAACCGAGATTAGACGATCCAGTACCTGGTGTTACGATGTATTGAATATCACGAAATATAACGGATTCCGCCGAGTTCCCATCCGCTTGGCCGATTGAGGCCACCCGTAGATTGTGGGTGGTCACGCCCCCGGTTGTGGAGCTGCTGAGCAGATTTACGCCAATAAAATATTGGCTGCTGGCCGTGTTACGGCCGCATAATACTGCCGATTTCGCAGTGCCTGTGGCTGCGGTGCAGCTAGACACCAATTTTGGATTGCCGTCTGAATCGAGTGAATCTGTATGGGCGCGATTCAGGCTTGAGTAATCAATATCCGAATTAGCCTGGGGCAGGCTAACCGAGGTGATTGGTGCGTAGTTATTGGTGGCGTCTAGCCAAGTGATGCTGTCTGGAGTGCTAATCTGACTACGAAAGTTGGCCAGAAAAACCTGCATGCCACTAACGGCGGCATTGCGGGCTTGCGCGTTGTAATAGGCGTTGTTGTTAGATTTTTGCTCAATAAATAGCCCGCGATTCATATAGAGCGCAGCCACTGATAATGAGAAAATCAAAATAACGGACACTAGGAGTGTGGCCATTCCTCGCTGTTTGCTGAGCATGAAATTAGCCTCCATTTGAATTGGTGATGGTAATTGTTGACGTGCGAGATACATTTTGATCAGCACGTAGCCTTAGGCGCAAAGTCAGGTTGATAAAGCGTTGATCAATATTCCCAGCTGGCGCATTGAAGTTAAAGGCAGTGAAATCAAAAATATATTTTGTGCGATCAGTAATTGGGTACCAATTCTCACAAGCCGTTCCGGTGCCGACCGATGAATCGCAGCTGCCACAAATACTGTCGCGCGTGGTTGTGCTTGGCCGGGTATAGGGGCGAGCAACCAATGGTGGGTTATAAACCAATAAGTCACCTTGTGAGCCAACCTTAAACCCGGTTTGGCGAACACTGGAGGTTGTGGTGCTGGCCGTATTGTAGTAGTCATATAAAAAACATTGATTCGACTCTACAACATGAATCCCACTCACGCTGGTATCCCCAAAGGTTGGGGAGTAACCAGCCCGCCGCGCATCTTGTTCGACCAATTGCGTGATAGTGCGCAATTGACTATTCAGACTGGCTGCATTTTGCCGGTATTGCATATTGCGCAATGAATCGAGAAAAAATGTACTAATACTCAGTAGCAGCAATAGTGAAATGGCTAATGCCACTAAAATTTCAACCAGGGTCAAGCCCTGTTGTTGTTTGATCGAGGGAATTAGCATGCTGGATATCCCCCTACTTTTTTGCTGCTTACTGGGTTGCATAGTTGCATTTGACCATTGAAACGCAGCTTAAGGCGTAGTTGTTTGTCGCTATTGCTAATATCAAATGACTTGTTGGTGAATTGGTTGCTACTGAATGTCCAGATGCCACGAACTGGATCGATATAGGCATTGTTTAATTCAGTAGAAAATGAACTGAGTGTGGTTGGGCTAATCTCGGTCTTGCTTAACTCATAGGATGACTGGCCTGCACAGGTGCCCGTGCTTGTACTGCAATCACAATCAATCGATTTTCGCGTCAGTTTCAAATAAGTGCTGGTGTCTGGATTTACGGCTAGACACACTTTCTGGTTGTATTTAATAGCTTCCAAGCGAGCAAATTGGAGGTTGCTAACCAGAGTGTCGCTAAGCCGCGAGACGCGCTGCTTGGCAATAAACCCGCTCATGTTTGGTACTGCGATCGCCAGCACAATGGCCAATACGGCGAGTGTAACCAGCAGCTCAACCAAGGTAAAACCAGACACTCGACGCCCCATTACTTACTCCAGCAGCCAGTAGCTGGCGTGTAACGAGTGGAGCCTGCTTGGACAATAGCCACCATGGAGGTGCAGTTAGTGTCTGCCGCTTGGGATTTGCCGTTAACTGCAGTAGCTGTTACGCAATACTGGTTGCCATCAGCCGTGCCAGTGCAGTTTGTGCCGTTATAACCGCTTACCGCGATTGAGTAGTAACCATTGTCCGAGGTCGTGTTCAAACCCAGATTGGTGAGGGTGCCATAATTGACATTGTTTGCCCGCCAACGTTCTTGCGCTTGAATGACACGATTGATGGCAATGCTGGCATCGCTACGGCGTGATTTGCGCACGTAATCTTGGTATGACGGAAATGCGATCGCGGCCAAGATGCCGATAATCACCACAACGATCATCAATTCAATCAGCGTAAAACCGCCAGCTTTGCGGGGCATGCCTGCTCTCCAATTTGGGTTGGTTGCATCGTAAGGTTTTTGCCTTACAGCTGCAAGAGTGGGTGTGATCTGAGGCGCAGAGCGGTCAGTTATGCACGATAAGTGGTTATTTTTAGGTGCCTGTTTAAGACAACTTGTGATGTGCGGCACGGTGTAGCCGATCTTGTACCGCCAGCCATTCGGGTGTGTGCGGCGGTAGCTCGAGCAGCAGGGCGTCGTAGCCGGCCAGATCCAGCTGACGCAATGTGGCGTACAGTGCTTGAGCATAATTGTCGCTGTCGGTCGGCATTGGGTGCAGCGGATAAGTGGCTGATTGGATGGCCGAATAGCTCAGCACCATAATCCGTTCGCCCACCGCTTGGCGTTGGGCGGCAGCCGCCATGATCTGCTCGGCATTGCCGGTAATTAGGGTGGTACGCGGGGCGTAGTGCGAATCAAGCAATCCGGAGACGCGTTGCTTGGCGGAATGCTGATTGGTGTGGTGCTCCAGGGGATGGCCTAATACCGCTTCGATGGCGGCGCGGGAGACACCACCAGGGCGTAAAAGCTTGGGCGTATCGCCAACCAGACTAACAATCGTGGATTCCACCCCCACCGCGCAGGGGCCGCCGTCCAGCACCAATTGCAGCACCTCGGGGCTAAATTCCCCACGCACATGCTCCGCCGTGGTGGGGCTGACATGGCCAAATTGATTGGCGCTAGGGGCGGCAAGGCCGCCGCCAAACTCGCTGAGTAAGGCATGGGTGAGTGGATGGGCGGGGGCGCGCAGGCCAACGGTGTCCTGGCCACCGGTAACGGCGGGGCTGACATGTGGCTGGCGTTCCAGAATCAGCGTAAGCGGGCCGGGCCAAAAGGCTTCTGCCAACAGATAAGCTTCATCGGGAATATTCTGCGCCCAGGCGGCCAATTGCGCGGCGCCGGCAATGTGCACAATCACCGGGTGATCAGCAGGGCGGCCTTTGGCGGCAAAAATCTTGGCCACCGCCGCGGGCTGGCTGGCATCGGCCGCGAGGCCATAGACGGTTTCGGTAGGAATGCCGACCAGCTCTCCGGCGCGCAATAAAGCCAGAGCAGCGCTGATTTCGGCGTGGGGGAGCGGGGTATGCGACATGATGGCGAACTCTAAACAGACAGTGCGCTGATTATATCACCCACGGGGAGGGCAAGCCCGTTGGCGACGGTGTGCAATTGATGGCGTGGGTATTGCTCGGAGGCTTATTTAAATCAATGCCCTCATGCCAATACCCTGTCACCGTATCTGATCTGACCAGCGGGTTCAGCTGTTTTAGAGATACAGCATGGCACGGCCAACGGCGATGGCGGTGGCATCATCGCGCAGCAGGCGAACCAGCTCAAGCGCAAATAAGCCCGCGGTGGCCGGGCCGCGTGAGGTGGTGATTAGGCCATCGGTGACCACATTAAAGGCGCTGACTTTGGCGCCATGCTCGCTCAATGTCGCTTCGCAACCAGGAAAACAGCAGGCGGCCAAATCGCGCAACAGCCCAGCTTTGGCCAATACCATCGGCGCGGCGCAGATGGCGGCCACGCGCCGGCCGGCGGCAAACTGGCTGTGCAGCCGCCCAGCGAGCAAAGGATGCGCCAGCATATGCTGTGTGCCCGGGCCGCCCCCCGGTAGCACCACTAGATCGGGTATCTCGCTGGCAGCCTCATCAAAGCTAAGGTCTGCGGCAATACCCACATTGTGCGCGCCAGCCACCACCCCGGCGGCAGCGGTGCTGACCAGATGAGTATTAATGTCGGCGCGGCGCAAGATATCCACGATGGTGATCAGCTCGACTTCTTCAAAACCGGGGGCCACATACACATGAGCCAAAGGCATGGCGTACTCCTAGCGGGATAGCGGTGAAAGTGCGGATCTTGCTCAGTTTAGTAAATTGGCAAAGCCATAAACAGCTTGATGATGATGGCGTTGGCAATATCGATAAAGAACGCGCCCACCATCGGCACCACAATAAAGGCCAAATGCGAAGGCCCAAAGCGATGGGTGACCGCCTGCATATTGGCAATCGCGGTGGGCGTGGCGCCGAGCCCAAAGCCGCAATGCCCGGCGGCCAGCACCACGGCATCGTAATTGGCGCCCATCACCCGGAAAGTGACCCACATCGCGTAGGCGCCCATCGCCAAGGCTTGCACCAGCAGGATCAGTAGCATCGGCAAGGCTAGGTTTGCCAGCTCCCACAGGCGCAAACTCATCAGTGCCATGGCCAGAAACAGCGACAGGCTTACATTGCCCAGCACCGAAATTTCACGATCAAAGACCTGATACCAACCTAGCCCCGACAGCACATTGCGCAGCAATACGCCGTTAAACAGCACGCACACAAAGGTGGGCAGCTCAAATGCCGTGCCGGCCAGCGCTTCGGCCAACATATGCCCACCGGCCAAGCTTAAGACGATCAGTGCCAGTGATTCGATAAAGGAATTCACAGTGATCAGGCGCGTGGCTTGCGGCTCTTCAAACATGCCCGGGTCTTGATCTTGATTATGCTCGGCGCCAGGTGGGGTGACTTTTTTAAGCAGGATTTTCGCCACCGGTCCACCGATCAGCCCGCCCAAAACCAGCCCAAACGTGGCGCAAGCCATCGCCAGCTCGGTCGCGCCATTGATGCCGAATTGCTCGCTAAAGACCTTGCTCCAGGCCGCGCCAGTACCGTGGCCGCCCGAGAGGGTAATCGAGCCGGCCAACAGCCCCAAATGGCCGGGCAGGCCTAAAAGATTGGCCAGGCTAATCCCGATGATGTTTTGCAGCAAAAGTAGGCCCAGCACCACGCCGAGGAATTTCACCATCACTCTGCCGCCGGCACGCAGGCTAGCCAGATTAGCCGAGAGACCAATGGTGGCAAAAAAGGCCAGCATCAGCGGGGTTTGAATACTGGTATCGAATTTGATGGTTACCCCGGCCACCTGCTGGGCCAGCAGTAATAGGCCCGCCACCAAAAGGCCACCGGCCACCGGCTCGGGAATGGTAAAGGCTTTTAGCGGTGCGGTTTTTTCCACTAAGAGCCGGCCCAGTAGTAGCACCAGCGAGGCGGCAACCAGCGTGCCATAAAGGCCAATCGAAATAGGTGGCATAGAAACTCCCAACAAACGGCCCACCGGGCCGTAGACATGACAATGGCTTGCAGATAATGCAAGCCATTGTAGGGGAGTGCGGCGCGAGGCCGCTATTAATTAATGCCCTTGCCTTAGTCGGCCGCCAGCTCGGTTTCCAGCGCCAACAGCTCGGCAATGCTTTGCCGGCGGCGAATCAGCCGCGTGGTGTCGCCCTCTTGCAGCAGCTCGGCAATCAATGGGCGGGTGTTGTAGTTGCTCGACATACTCGCGCCGTAGGCGCCGGCATCGTGAAACACCACCAAGTCGCCAATTTCGGCGGTAGGCAGGGCACGCGGGGTGACCACGCCGCCTTCTTCCTGGGTAAATACATCGCCCGATTCGCACAAAGGGCCAGCCAGGACTGTATCGCGCAGCTCGCCAGTGGCGGCGCTGCCATCGGCGCGCAGTACGCTCACCTCGTGGTAGCTGCCATACATGGCCGGGCGCATCAGATCAGAAAAACCGGCATCCACCAGCACAAAATGATTATTGCCGACATCTTTTTTCGCCCGCACTTCGGCCACCAGCTTGCCGCTTTCGGCCACCAGGAAGCGGCCCGGCTCGATTTCCAGATGCACAGGGTGGCCCAGATGGGCTTCGATTTCTTTACGCGCCGCATCCCACAGGCTGAAGTAATGTGCGGTATCGATGCGCTCACCACCCACGCGATATGGAATCGACAAGCCGCCGCCAGCAGAAATCGCACGAATATCGCGGCCCGATTCTTTCACTTGCGCCACCATCGCTGCGCATACTTCCTGCAGATGGCTGTAATCCACGCCCGAGCCAATATGCATATGCAGGCCCACCAGATCGAGCTGGTATTGCTCCATCAGCGCCAGCGCTTGCGGTAGCTGTTCATGCCAGATGCCGTGCTTGCTTTGCTCGCCGCCGGTATTGGTTTTCTGGCTATGGCCGTGGCCAAAGCCGGGGTTGATCCGCAGCCACACGCGGTGCCCCGGGTGCGCCTGGCCCAGCTGCTCCAGCATCTGCGGGCTGCCGCAATTGACTTGAATATCCAGCTCAACCACGCGGGCTAATGTGGCGCGATCCAGCAAATCGGCGGTAAACACGATGTCGTCACTGTCGGGGCCGGTCTGAAAACCGGCGGCCAGTGCGCGCTCGATTTCGCCCAATGACACCGAATCCACCTTCACGCCCTGCGCGCGCATCAGGCGCAGGATATGGGTATTGGAGTTGGCCTTTTGCGCAAAGCGAATGGTGTCGAACACTTGCAGCTGGCTGATGCGCTCGCGGATCACGGCCGCGTCGTAAGTCCAGAACGGGGTGCCGTGTTCGGCAGCGAGGCGGGCCAGTTGCGGGCCATTCAGCGGTTTCATGGCAAACTCCAGATCATTGCAATCAAGTGGTGATGCGGCTATTCAAACAGAGCCCTTATCCGTGGTAAAACGATAAATTCTCTGCCCACCCGAAATTGGCTTATGTTGGATTACAAATTGCTCGATGCGCTGGATATGGTGCTGCGCTGTGGCAGCTTCGAGGCCGCCGCCAAACGCCTGCATCTGACGCCCTCGGCCATTTCGCAGCGCATTCGTCAGCTGGAAGAGCGCCACGGCGAAGTGCTTCTCCGCCGTGATACGCCGCTCTCGGCTACGCCCACCGGCGAAAAATTGCTGGCCCATGTGCGGCAAGTGCGCGCACTGGAAGGCGAGCTGAGCGAGCAATTGCGCGCCGAGCCCGCCAGCCGCAGCTGGCTCACCCTGCGGGTGGGGGTGAATGCCGATACGCTGGCGCTGGGTTTGTTGCCCGCTTTGGCGCTGGCGCTGGGCGAGGCGCAGCTCTTGCTCGATTGCGTGGTCGATGATGAAGCCTATACGCTTGATCTGCTGCGCTCGGGCGAAGTGTCTGGGTGTATTAGCACGCAAGCAGGCCCGGTGGCTGGCTGTGGGGTGATACCGCTGGGGAGTATGGAATACATCGGCGTGGCTACGCCGGGCTTTAGCCATGATTACTTTAGCGCGGGCCTTAGCAGCGCCACCTTGGCCGCCGCGCCGGCAGCCGTCTTTGGGCATAAAGAAAGCCTGCACCGCCGCCTGCTACGCGAACGCTGGGGCCTGCTGGAAGGCCAATATCCCTGCCATGTGATTCCCGAAAGTAATGCCCTCTTTGCCGCCGCGCAGGCGGGCTTGGCCTACGCCGTGGTGCCGCGGCAGCAAGCCGCCGCCGGCTTGGCCGCCGGCCAGCTGCAAGCCTGGCCCGAGCTGGCGGCCAATGTGCCGCTGTATTGGCATCACTGGGCGCGGCAAACTCGCCCCGCCCGTGCACTGGGCGCCGCGCTGCAGGCCTTTGCCCAGCAGCATTTGCAGCCGGGTGCGGCGCAATAATGTGCCCACTTGTCGATTTTTAAGTTCGGCGCCACCACGCCGACTGGATGCCTGATGACCGAACCGCTGATTGTATTTCTGGATGCCGCTACTTTGCCGGTGCCGCTTAAATCCTTACCGCTAGCCCATCGCTGGGTCAACCATGCCCACACCCGCGCCGATGAAGTGGTGGCGCGCTTGCAAGGGGCGACGGTGGCGGTGACCAATAAAGTCGCGATCACGGCCGAAATGCTAAGCCTACTGCCGCAGCTGCGGCTGATCGCCGTGGCGGCCACCGGGTTTAATAATATCGATCTCGCTGCCTGCTGCACGCATACGGTGGGGGTGTGTAATATCCGAGACTACGCCATTCATGGCGTTGCGGAACATACCCTGATGCTAATGCTGGCCTTGCGGCGGCAATTACTCAGCGACCGGCAGCGGGTGCAAGCGGGCGAGTGGCAAAACGCCAGCGGTTTTTGCCTGCCCGCCAATCCGGCGCTAGAACCACCGCATGATCTGGCCGGAAGCCGGCTGGTGCTGGTAGGCAGTGGGGCGCTAGGGCAGGCCACGGCGAAATTGGGCGCAGCTTTTGGCATGCAGGTATTTTTTGCCGGCCGCAAAGGCCAGCCCGAAACCCGCCCCGGCTATTTGCCGTGGGAGGAGGCGCTGCGCACCGCCGATGTGTTGAGTATTCATTGCCCGCTCACCGACGACACCCGCGGCCTGATTGGCGCTGCAGAGCTGGCACTGTTGCGGCCTTCGGCGATTGTACTGAACACCGCGCGCGGCGGCATTGTGGATGAAGCGGCACTGTTGGCCGCGCTGCAAACTCGGCAAATTGCCGGCGCAGGGCTGGATGTGCTGAGTAGCGAGCCACCGCGGCAGGGCAATCCACTGTTGGATGTGCAATTGCCTAATCTACTGATCACGCCGCATGTGGCTTGGGCCAGCGTGGAAACCATGCAAACGCTGGCCGATCAGCTGATCGACAATATCGCGGGCTATCTCACCGGCGCACCGCGTAATTTGTTGTGAACTGTGGTCAATAATGGGGCCGCTGCGGCTGGCGCTAAAGTGAAAGCCCACGGTTTTCCCGGATGCACCCACGGGCGCTAGGTGGGCGAAAGGCCCACTAAGATGGCGCGTTTCAGCAATTCACTGACCCTGTACACAGCCCGCGTGCATAGGCTTTGGTATAGCTTGTGGGTAAATGGGCTAAGCCCTTGTGCCGGTGATGTTTTTTGATGGTGCCTAATTTTTGTGCAGGTACGCCCAGCAAAATCGGCTTATCCCCGTGGGCTGCGCACAGTCGCTGGGGTAAGTTGTGGACAAGCGCTTTAGTGGTCTGATCTGCAAGGGGAAAACGCCGCTGCCTGTTTTTTAGGCATTTTCGTTCGGCGGTGTGTGGGTGGCAGCCGCTGCCGGAACTCGTTCCTGTTCCTGCTCGCGCTGCCGCTCTTGTTGCCACTGAGCCCAGCGGCGGAACAGCCAGCCCTGCGGTTGCTCTTCGCCGGTGCGAATGTAATCGAGTAGGCCGATGTTCTCTTGCACTGCCGTGTGGGCCAGCCGCGCATGGTGATCGCCAATAAACAGCACTTCATCGCCGAATTGCAGCCGCGTGCTGCTGGCGGGTAAGAGCTGATCCACCCCCGCATGCCGGTGCAACAGCGCCACACAGCGCAGCGTATCGCCATGATTGAGTGCATCGTGGGTGTAGTGGCCGATCTGCAGCGGCGGCGTGGGCTGCGCCAGCATGGCGTGCACGGCTGAGGTATTTTGGGCATTAAAGCGCACCCGCCAGATTTCCGGCACCTGGCCTGCGCACAGCTGATGCAGCTGCGGCAAAAACTCGGCGGCCCAGTCTTCACTTTGCTGCTGAATCAGCGCCATCGCCTCCGCCAGCAGCGGGTTTTCCATCGCGCGCAAGCATTCGTGCGCAATAATCTGCGCCCGGATCGAGGTGATATTGGGTTTAAAGGCCTCAAACAGCAGATGATTGTGGGTGAGGTTTTGCCGCGCTACGGTAAAGAGCTGCTGGTTGATTTCCCGAGCGGTGGCCAGCGCCGACAGATTATTCGCATCGTGATCATGGCTCACCAGCAGCCCCACTGCGCGCTCGATGCCAGCTGCTTTGAGGGAGGCGGCCTCTACGCCCAGTGCCTGGATAAATTCGGCAGGTACCAGCTGCGCCTGCGGCTCTGGGTCTATCACCGTGACCGTACAGCCCGCGCGCAGCAGCGAGCCATGCACGGCGGCGCCAAAGCGCCCGTAGCCGACAATCACCCAATGCCCCACCGGCGGGCTGGGCTCTTCCACAATCGGGTTGCCGGGAAAATCGGCCAGAATATCGCATACCCGCGTCACTTGCGGCTGCTGCAGACGGCGGCTGAATTTGCGCCCCACGGTTTGAAACAGATTGATCACCTTGTTGGCGCCAAACGAGGCCATATTGTCCGCCACCGATTGATTACGGCTGCGGCATATCGACAGCAATTTCGGTCGTAATACATAAGCGCCAATCGCGATCGCCAGATTGGCCTCTTCGTTGCCGGTAATGGCCAAGATGCCGATGCACTGCGGGTGCTCAATGCCGGCGATTTTTAATATTTCCGGGTTGGCGGCATCGCCGGCGTAGCAGGGGGTATCAAAGCGAAAGTCCGCCAGTGCAATTTCGTTCACCCGCTCTTCGCGCTGCTCGATGATCACAAAGCGGATATCCAGATCATCCAGTACCTTGCACAGCAGGCGGGCAGTCTGGCCGTAGCCGCAGATCAGGTAAAACGGCTCGGCCAACTGCCGCACTTTGCGGCGAAAGCGCGCCTGGGCAATCGCTTTGCGCAGCGTTTCATCGCGCATTAGCCCAAAAATCGAGCCAATCGCGTAGGCCCAGCCGGTTACGGCCAGATAAATGCAGCACAACACCCACAAGCGCTGCTGATAGGTAAACGGGTAGGGGATCTCGCCAAAACCAATCGAGGTGGCGGTGTAGCTAATAAAGTAAAAAGCGTGGAAAAAATCGATGTGATAGGGCCGGCCCTGATCATCCACGCCGGGGATCAAAACCAGCCCCAGCACGGCAATGCCGTAAATCGCGATCAGCATCACGATGGGCGCACGCAAGCGCCGCAGCATTAAAAAGAAAATGCCATCCATGCCGGACTAACCCGCTTAACGGCGATGTTGCAGCGTTTCGCCGATCAGCAGCACCACCGACACCACATTGGCGGCCAGGGCACCAGCAGCCAGCGACACCACCATTGAGGTGACTCCCGGCGTCATGCCGGTGCCGCTGACATATTCGGCATGGCCCCACACCAGCGCGGCCGTCACCAGCTGCAGATCGGCAACTAGGCTGGTGGCCAGATGCAAGGCGCCGACCTGAGTGCGGTCCCCAAACTTGAGCGCAGTGGCGATGAAATTAACCACAATCGCGGCAAATAGCTCAAACACATCATGCTGGTGCGGCACATCGATCTGCCCGAGCACAAAGCCGAAATTTAACGTGCAGGCCAGCAGGATAAAAAAACCGAAAATGACTTTTTCAATATTCATGGCAAGGCTCGCGCGGGGGTATGGCTGTGAAATGGCGGATTAGCGGGCTTAGCGCCCGATACTGCTGTTGGTAGGCATTGTGGCCGAGCCCTGACAGGAGTTCAACCTTGGTCGCCAAAATCGTGAATTATCCACCCCTCGCGTGGATAAAGCGCGCCCGCGCTTGTGGATAGTATCGCTAAGCCCTTGATCTGCCGGCAAAGTGCTAGATTGGTGCAAAATCGGGCAGTACGCCGTGATTTACTCACCCGCAGCGGGCATAGCGCATGGGGTAAGCTGTGGGCAACTAGGCTAAGGCGCTGAATCCAGAATGAAAAAGTTGGGTGATTAAAAAATAAGCAATTGGGCTAGATTGAGGATGCAGTCATGTTCATTCCGATCATCCACCGGCCGCGCTGGTGACTTTATCCCCGCATCTCACTAAGCCGCGCCCAGCTTGCTACGCAATTCATCCCCGTCAGGCGGGGGTAGACGCGGGCATAAGCTGTGGATGATGCAGCTAATGGCTTGTTCTGATGGCATAAAATGCGCCTGACTAAAAAATAGGCAATGAAATCTGCCAGTGGCAATTCATCCACGCCGGCCGGGCACAGCCAGGTGGGCAAGCTGTGGGTAGTTGGGCTAAGTAATTGATTGCTTAAAGTTTAGTTGTTGCGCCTATTTTTTAATCAGTGTGCGTGATGCCGCACCAAGCCGACTCCGGCTGCAGTGAGTCTGGCTCGGCATCAGGGGGTTTAACACCAAGCCCCGCACTTTATCCCCGCCTAGCGGGCACAGCTGCGGGCATAAGCTGTGGAGCAATGCGGTAAGTGGCTGATGCGGCAGCGGATCTTGATCTTGCCTAAACTTTAGGCGCTGAGTGTGGTCGGCGCGTTTTAGTGCTGAAAGTGGCCAGGTTAGGTGGTTTGGCCCGGACTTTAGGCGGTCGGAGAGTAGTGCATAGCATATGCCCTTGTTCAAGGGCGGTGGCAATGAGGGGAGTTTATCCCCGCCGTACACAAAAAGCGGGTATGCCCGCGTGGGCAAACTGTGGGTAAGCCGTTTAAACCTTTGTTTGGACATAAAAAAAGCCCGCTGCCTAAATTTTGGTCAGCGGGCTGTGGGTTGGTCGTGCGGGTTCAGTCGCGAGGGCTTAGGCGAGGAAGGGGAAGAAGCCGCTTAAACGCAGTAGCGACAAGCCGATCGCGCCCATCATCAGCGCAATCAGGCCATCCAGAATGCGCCAGGCCAGCGGCCGAGCGAACAGGGGGGCGAGCTTGCTGGCGCCAAAGGCCAATGAGAAAAACCACAGGCAGGAAAAGCTCACCGCGCCCAGTAGAAACATCGGCTGATTGGCCGGCGCTTGCTGCGCGCCAATGCCGCCGACCAGCACCACTGTGTCGAGAATCGCATGCGGGTTCAGCAGTGAAAAGCCCAGCGCGGCCAAAATCACGCTCTTGGTGGTTTGCTGTTGCTCGGTTTGGGTATCTAGCTGCATCGCTGTGGGGCGAAAGGCTTTTTGCAGGGCGCCCCAGCCAAACCACCACACAAATAGCGCGCCACCCAGCGCCATCCACGCTTGCAAGCCCGGCAGCATTTGCAGCATTTTGCCCATGCCCAACATACCCGCGGCCATCAGTACGAAATCACACAGCACGCAGGTGATGGCGGCCACGAAAATATATTGCCGGGTAATGCCCTGGCGCAGCACAAAGGCATTCTGGGCGCCGATGGCCATGATCAGGCTGGCGCACAGGCCCATGCCTTGAAAAAACACACTGCTATTCATCATCTACACACATGGTTTGTTTGATCCAATTGGCATGATTGTGCGCAAGGGCGGGCCAAAGATGAAGAATATTTAAATTTCTTTGTTTACCATTAAAATATTTAAATATTAAGCCCAGCCGGAGCCGCTATGCAGTTTGATCATAAACAGACCGAAGCCTTGCTGGCAGTGATGGATAGCGGCAGCTTTGAGCAGGCCGCCGCCAAGCTGCATCTCACCCCGTCGGCAGTTTCGCAGCGGGTGCGTCAGCTGGAAACTGCGCTGGGGACGCCCTTGCTGGTGCGCTCGCGGCCCTGTCGGGCCACCTTGGCCGGGCAACAGCTGGTGCAATATTTGCGCCGCGCCCGCTTGCTGGAGCAAGACTTTCTGGCCGGGTTTTCTGGGGCAGCCTCGGCGACCTTGAGTGTGCCGCTGGCGGTGAATGCCGATACGCTCAGTACGTGGTTATTGCCCGCGATCAGTGATTTTCTGATCAGCGAGAATGTGTTGCTCAGCCTTACGGTGGACGATCAGGATCACACCCATGCCCTAATGCAGGAAGGGCAGGCCCTGGCCTGCGTGGCCTCCGAGCCGCAACCGATGCAAGGCTGCTTGGTGCATCCGCTGGGCATTTTGCGCTATCGCATGTTGGCCTCGCCGCAGTTTCATGCCCGCTGGTTTGCCGGCGGCTACAGCCGCGAAGCGGCGCGGCTGGCGCCGGTGATGGTGTTTAACCGCAAGGATGCGCTGCAAGCGGATTTTCTGCTGCAGCGCTTTGGCCTGCGCCCCGGAGCTTACCCTGAGCATCATGTGCCGGCGAGCGAGCCGTATCTGCAGGCGATTTTGCTGGGGCTAGGCTGCGGGATGGTGCCGCATCTGCAGGCTGATCCACTGATCGCGCGGGGTGAGCTGATTGATTTGGCGCCCGATCAGCCTACCGATGTGATGCTGCATTGGCATCACTGGAAAGTGCAATCCCCGCGGCTGGAACGGCTCACGCGGCGCCTGGTGGAAGTGGCGCAGCAGGTGTTGCTGCAAGCGCATTAATCAGCCTAGCGTGCCCCCACCGGGTATAAGCTTCCAGGCTAATATCACAGAGCGATGGCGGGCAATACCCAGCATATGCTGACGGTATGCTTGCATGGCTATGTCTTTATTTGCTAATGGTAATAATTCTCAAAAACTGTTGCAGATGAGAATCAAACTCGGTAATATTTGGGAATGATTCTCGATAACTCAAAAACAATGCTGGCCGTACTAGCGGCCCACGGGGTTTTGTTGTATGGCGCCGCCCACTGGCAACGCCCACAGGCCGAGCCGCAGCCGGTGTTTTTGCAGGCGGTGCCTCTGCCGATGGGGCAGGAAGCCGCACCAACCGAACCTAAGCCCCCGGCACCTTTGCCCAAGCTGAAAGAAAAAATCCAGCAGGTGCGGCAAAAAGTGCAGGAAAAAATCGCCAAGCCCACCAAGCCGGTAGTGAAGCAAGTCATGGCCGCCACGCCTGAGCGAGCCGCCACCCTTGAAGTTGCCGCCGCGAAAGAGGGCACGAAAGAGCTAAAAGAGCTGCCGGCGCCAGCGCCGAGTGAGCAAGCCAATACCGGGGTAGCCAGTGCGGGGCGTGAAGGCAAAGCCCGCGATGCCGAGCCGGTGTTGAGCGCCCCAAGTTTTCACGCCAATTACCTCAATAACCCCAAGCCGCCATATCCGCCGGCCTCGCGGGCGCTGGGAGAGCAAGGCCTGGTGCGCTTGAAAGTGGTAGTTAACCCAGACGGGCTGCCTAGCAAAGTGGAAGTCGATAAGAGCAGTGGTTTCCAGCGTCTGGATGCGGTGGCCGAAGCTACGGTCAAAAAATGGCGGTTTGTGCCGGCCAAACGGGGCGATGAAGCGGTGGTAGGCACCGTGATCGTGCCGATGAATTTTTCACTTGAGAAGTCGTAAGGATTGAAGCAATGGATTTATCGCTGGTATTGCACTCAGGCGACCCGATTTTGCAGTCGGTGTTTGGTCTACTGATTTTGATGTCGGTTGTGAGCTGGGTGGTGATCGTGGCCCGCGCGCGGCAGCTGTGGGTAATTAAGCGCCACCAAACGCAATTTATGCAGTCTTTCTGGGAAGCCAAAGACTGGCAGGAAGCTTTAAATCTGGCCAGCAAACATCCAGCGCCAGCGGCCAAACTGGCTTGGGCCGGCGCCGATGGCCTGCGCCACTATCGTGCCCATCAGGAAGGTGGCCTGGGCAAGGCGGTGTCGCTGGATGATTATCTGGTGCGCAAACTGCGCACCCGACTGGGGCAGGAAACCGCCACGCTGGAGCGCGGCCTGACTTGGCTGGCAACGACCGGCTCGGTGGCGCCGTTTATTGGCTTGTTTGGCACGGTGTGGGGCATTTATCACGCCTTAGTGGGTATCGCCACCGCGGGCAATGCGTCATTGTCGACGGTGGCAGCGCCAATCGGTGAAGCTCTGGTGGCCACGGCAGCCGGTCTGGCTGTCGCGATTCCGGCGGTGATTGCCTACAACGCTTTCGTGCGCAGCAACCGCCGCTTTGGCCAAGAGCTGGATGGCTTTACCCATGATCTGCATGCCCAGTTGCTGACGGAGGGTGGTCATGGCGTTCGGTAGTTTTAATCAGCAAGACGCCGCGCCGATGGCCGAAATCAATACCACGCCGCTGGTGGATGTGATGCTGGTGCTGTTGGTGGTGTTTATTGTTACGGCGCCCGTCATGACGCATGCAGTGCGGGTGGAATTGCCCAAAGCCACTGCAGCGGTGGTTGAGCAAAACAAGCAACCGATCCGGCTGACGCTGCAGGCGAATGGCGGCCTGCTGGATGAACAGCAGTTGGTGGATCCGGCCAGCCTCGATGCACGTTTTGCGGCTGCCTTTGCCGCCGACCCGCTGACCGAAGTGCATTTATATGCCGACAAAACGGTGCAATACGAGCGGATTGCCCAAACCATGGCCGCCGCGCAACGCGCCGGTCTGACCCGCATCGGCCTGATGACCAGTGGTGAGCCTACGGCCGCCAGCGGTAAATAGCCATGCGCTCCTGTTCAAAGCGCTTGAACCGCGGTGAATCTGCCTGTCGGGGCTGGCTATGCGCTGAGTTTGACTTTGCTATCCCGGTCGATCGGCCGGGCGAGTAGGGGGCGGCTACGCCGTAAATCTCAGCGATAGACCACTGACATGGCGGGTTCATCCCGCCATTGTCGTTTCTAGCGCTGCAGTTTTTTCCATCACCCGGAAGTGCTCTCTGCTTCCGTTTTATTCACTCTAACTACAACTCAAAATGACCATGAAAGACACGAAGAAAAAACCGGCGGGTATCCGCCATCTGGCCAAATATCCGGCCGCTGCGGCCCTGTTTGGCGTTGTTGCCGGTACTGCACATGCTGCTGAGGTTGAGCTGAAAACGGTTGAAGTTAAAGCCACCCAAGCCAGCCAAAATGGCACTGCCGATACCTATGTGGCGCCAACCGTAAGCGTGGGCCGCACCAAGCAAGAAGCCCGCGATGTACCGCAGTCGGTGACCAGTGTAACGAATCAGGTGATGCACGATCAGGATGCCAACACCCTGAAAGAAGCGCTGCGCAATGCCGTGGGTGTGACTTTTAATGCGGCCGAAGGCGGCGCCAGCGGCGATGGTATCCGTATCCGCGGCTTTGGTGCTTCCAATGATCTGTATCTGGATAACTTCCGCGATTCAGCGCAATACAACCGCGATACTTTTAACACCGATACGTTGGAAGTACTGCGTGGCCCCGCTTCAATGCTGTATGGCCGTGGCTCAACCGGCGGGATTGTTAATCAAGTCAGCAAAGCGCCATTCCGTGGCGATCTGAATCAGCTGAGCACGACCATTGGTACTGATAGCTTCTATCGTGCCGAAGGCGACTTTAACCGCGCTATCGGTGAAAGCTCTGCCGCGCGTCTGACGGTCATGGGCCAGAAAGCGGGTAGCTTCCGCGAAGGCGCCGAGATGAATCGCTGGGGTTTCGCGCCTTCGGTGAAAATTGGCATCGGTGAGCCAACCGAAATCACGCTCTCTTACCTGCACTATCAAGAAGACAACGTGCCAGACTACGGCGTGCCGTACTATCGACAAGGACCGGGCGTTCGCACCGTACTCGATAAGAATGGCAAGCCAGTACAGCAGGCCGTGCCAAGTGAGTCATTGCATGGTACGAACAAGCCAATCGATCGCGTTGATACTTTCTATGGTCTGAAAGATTTTGATAGCGAGAAAACCCGTACCGATGTGCTGAGCTCGATTGTGCAGCATCAGCTGGCACCGAATATGGTGCTGAAAAACAGCACACGCTACGGCCAGTATGATCTCGATCTGCGGGCGAGCGCGCCAGGCCTCTCGTTTGCAACTCCTAATGAAGCCCTCAGCGATAGCACCAAAATCACTCGTGGTCGCAAGCTGCGTCAGCGTGAGCAGGAAATCCTCTCCAACGTAACGGATCTGCTGTGGGATTTTGAAACCGGCACCATTCGCCACAATGTACTGGCCGGTGTTGAGTTCACCCGCGAAACTCTGCTGAGCACAGGTCGTGCCCAACTTATGAATGGCTCTACCTCCAACTGCACCCTGCCAAGCACCACGGTGGGTAACCCGGTGACCGGTGGCGTACCCAATTGCGCTGCGCCAGTGAAAACCGGTGAAGCTGAATCCACCGCCGACACCGTGGCCTTCTATTTCCAGGACATGATTGATCTGGATACCAAATGGAAGATCCTGCTGGGTGCACGTTTTGACAATTTCAAAGCCCATACCGAAAATCGCGATGCGAACGGCGTGCAAACCAGCCGTCTGGGCCGTACCGACAATGTATGGAGCTGGCGTACAGGCCTGATCTACCAGCCAGATCAGCAACAATCGTACTACCTGTCTTATGGCACTTCGTTCAACCCATCGGCTGAAGCCTACTCGACCGATCCACGCGGCGAGAAAACTGATCCAGAAAAGAACGCCAACTACGAGTTGGGCGGGAAATGGAATCTGTTTGATGGCGATTTGGCTCTGCGCGCTGCGCTGTTCCGCACGGTGAAAACCAACGAACGGCAAACCGACATCGAAGTGGGCGTGGCCAAGCCTTTCCTGCTGTCTGGCAAACGCCATACCGACGGGGTTGAGCTCGAAGCTGCGGGTCGCCTGACGGATAAATGGCAAGTCTTTGCCGGTGTGGCACTGATGGATCCAGTGATTGATAAAGTGGCCGGTGCGTCGCCGAAGTCACGTGAAGGCAATTTGCCGGATAATGCGCCACGTTATACCGGTAATGTTTGGACGACTTATCAAATCGATGGCAACTGGAAACTGGGTGGCGGTTTTAATGCCATGGGCAAACGCTATGCCAATCTGGATAACACCGTTTACCTGCCAAGCTACGTACGTTGGGATGCGATGGCTGAATGGTCTAACCGTGATCTGAGCGTGCAGCTGAACGTGTACAACCTGTTTGATACCGACCACTATGAAGGTCTATATCAAGGCTTTGCCGTACCAGGTACCGGTCGCTCAGCGCGTGTGACTGTTGGGTATAAGTTCTAAGCCTATATAAATCAAGCGTTACCTAGGTATACATGCCTAGGTATGTTTGAATCACAGCCGGGAATGCGTGCATTCCCGGTCTGTTTTTCTGAATGTTTGCCGTGTGCGGGCCTTGAGAAAAACAGTTTAAAAATTGGAGAAACATCATGTTGCTGCATATTCCGCAAGTCCTTACCGCCGAGCAGGTGCGCCATTGTCGCCAGTTGCTGGACAACGCCGCCTGGCTGGATGGCCGCATCACGGCCGGTAGCCAGTCGGCCAAGGTAAAAAACAATGAACAATTGCCTAATGACGAGCCGGCCGCCGAGGCCGTGCGGGCGATTATTCTGGCGGCGCTGGAAAAAAACGAGCTCTTTTTCTCGGCCGCCTTGCCCAAGCGGATTTTCCCACCGCTGTTTAACCGCTATGGCGAGGGCATGAGTTTTGGCATGCACGTGGATAACGCCATGCGCCGTATGACGCTCACCGGTGAATGGGTGCGCTCGGATTTATCGGCCACGCTGTTTTTTAGCGAGCCGGAAGAATACGATGGCGGCGAGCTGGTGATTGAAGACACCTATGGTCTGCACGAAGTGAAACTGGCCGCCGGCGATATGGTGTTGTATCCATCCAGCAGCTTGCACCGGGTGGAGCCGATTACGCGCGGCCAGCGGGTGGCCTCATTTATGTGGATGCAAAGCATGATCCGCGATCAGGGCGAGCGCGGCTTGCTGTTTGAGCTCGATACCCACATCCGGCAATTACGGCTGGAGCAGGGGGATAACGCCACCGCCATCGGCCTTACGGGCGTGTATCACAATCTGTTGCGCAAATGGGGTGAGATCTAGGCGCCTTGAAATGCATTGGAGGTCTAGAGATCTCCAATGCAATCAAGTACTCGTGGATCAATAATTAAAATTCAGCACCGTTCTTGCTGTGTTGTTCTATGGAAGTACTTTGGTGCCGTCCGTCATTTCATAGCCAACCAACTCTCGAATGATTCGCTCACCTTTGACCGGCGTATTATTACCGATTTCGTACCAGCGGGTTTCACTGGTTGAGTAGTTAATTACCCATGGGTTGTAAAGTTCTAAAATCCTATGCTCAATCCGCATTGTTTTTGCAGTGCTTTTATCTGTGTAGGGACCTATGTTCGATGTGATTTCTGCCCCACATGCTTTAATATCTCCAAAGGTGGGCAGGTTGAGCGTGTATGTCCCTTTGTAATAAGTCTTTTGTTGTGCAGGTACTCCACTCCCCTCAAGCACAAAGTCGGCTCTGAATTTTGAGCTTTGTGATTGTACGTCGCCTATGCTAAGAGAACCGCTATTTTTCGTAAAATCAAACTGCTCATAATAATTAATTCTCTTTCCTGTTTCATCAACTTGCTCTTC
Organism: Chitinibacter tainanensis DSM 15459; assembly: GCF_000429785.1. GTDB lineage: Bacteria > Pseudomonadota > Gammaproteobacteria > Burkholderiales > Chitinibacteraceae > Chitinibacter > Chitinibacter tainanensis. The sequence goes on along the minus strand of NZ_KE386953.1, from coordinate 344,917 downwards.
GCCGACCTCTCTCCAGCCAATACCATCTCCTAGCCATCCTTCATATGAAATGGTGGTGATGTTTGGATTGAAAAGTGATTTTGTTTTTGAACGAGTCAGGTTTTTATAGCCGGCATATTCTGCAGTTGTATCTGCTGTACTTACAGCGTACTCGATAGTTCTTTGTTCTGAGCGTGGTAAACCCCAAGAGTTATTTGGTAGTAAGGCCATTGTTCTTTCAATAAAAATAACTTTCTTTATCTTTGCTGAGTCAGAAAATTGCTTATTGTAGCGCGGTAGTTCTGCAACACAAGTTTCTATCGCGGTAGGCGCAGCTAATATTAATTGTGGCTCTGCAGATTTAAATTTTGACAGATTTTCGTCTGATGTGGCTTTTTTTAATGCTAATTTGAAATCTTCACTGGATTTGCTTTCGGATAGAGCTAGTTGTATTTTCTCAATTATCTGGTTTCCGAGTGATTTTATTTTGTTTTTTTCCGTCGGGTCGGTTAGTTTGTTGTAGTCTATTAGTAAAGAGGATTCGCTGATGCTCAGTTCTTTAGCGATCTTGCTCTTTGCTTCTTTGAAGGGGATGCTATTGTTTTCCATTGTTGAAGCAATTAGCGTAGAAAAGGTGCTAATGACTTCGGGGGCGTCAGGCGGCGTTCTTAGAATAATTTTACTTTGAATTTTTGCCTCCTCACCTGTTTCTGGGTTGATTCGGCTGCTTTCTGGGCCAATTTCTGCAACTAGTTGTGACCGTGTTTTTGGTAGAGTAAATTCGCCTTTTTCATTAGTTTTTGACTTGGGTTCGTTCGCGTCGCAAATTAAATTTGAATTCACATCTTCGCATACGATGACGTTTTTGAAGTAGCTGCCCACTACTGTGCCTTTAGTGCTTGCAACTGGTGTCGCTAAAGGAGTACTTGGTGATGATGATCCACCGCATGCCGCAAGGATTGATGTGAGCGCTGCGGCTGTCATTACGGTTGAAGTTTGGATGGCCTTCATTTTTTGCTCCGAGTGATAGAGGAGCTGCAATCTTAATTTTCGTTAACTAATCTTCTGGTTGCAAATTGGTGAATTTTATGTTTCGGCGGATTGGTGGTATATGAGAGTAATCTACTATTTCCATAGCAAATGTGTGATGAGCTTTTAGGTCATTGATGTTGACTTTTCTATGGGAACTTGTATGGTTCTGCTGAATCATATTTGTTTTCTGAAAATCAGTATGGAAATCTTTATTCTGCTGGGCCTGATTGTCCTGAATGGCCTGTTTGCGATGTCCGAAATCGCGCTGGTCACCGCGCGCAAGGCGCGGTTGAGCAAAATGGCAGAAGGGGGCAATCGCGGCGCAGCAGTCGCGCTCGAGTTGGGCGCAGACCCCACCAAATTCATGTCCACCGTGCAGATCGGCATTACTTCGATTGGCGTCCTGAGTGGTATTGTCGGTGAATCGGTCCTGGCGGCACCGTTTGCCGATTGGCTGATGACCTTTGGCGTGCCGGAGCATTTGGCCGACAACAGCGCCACCATCTGCGTGGTGGTCTCGGTGACGTATTTCTCGATTATCTTGGGCGAACTGGTGCCCAAGCGCTTGGGCCAGCTCAACCCCGAAGCCATCGCCTGCTTGGTGTCGCGCCCACTGCGCGGTTTGGCCCTGATTACCCGGCCGTTTGTACGGCTGCTGTCTTTCTCTACTACCAGTGTGTTGAAAATCCTCGGGGCTGATCAGCAGGGCGGGCAAGCGGTGACCCAAGATGAAATCGATGCAGTGCTGGTCGAGGGCTCGCAAGCCGGTGTGATTGAAGCGCATGAGCATGAAATGGTGCGCAATGTATTGCGGCTGGATGATCGGATGGTGACGTCGCTGATGATCCCGCGCGGCGATATGGTGTTTCTGGATCTGGCTGACCCGCTTGAAGACAACCTCGCCAAAGTAGCGCAAGCCGATTACTCGCGCTTTCCGGTGTGCCGCGGTGGGCTAGAGCAATTGCTGGGGGTGCTCTCTACCCGCGAAATCCTGAAAAAAGTACTGCATGGCGAAGCGGTAGATCTATCGGCGCAGCTCAAACCCTGCGTGTTCGTGCCGGAAACGCTAACGGGCCTGGAACTCTTGGCGCAAATGCGCTCCTCGGGCGTGGAAATGGTATTTCTGGTGGATGAATATGGCGAATTGCAAGGGCTGGTGACCTTGCAGGACGTACTGGAAGTCCTGACTGGCGAATTTACCCCAGCCAATCTGGAAGACGCGTGGGCAGTACAGCGCGCCGATGGCTCATGGCTGCTCGATGGCCTGATCCCGCTGCCCGAATTGAAAGATCGCCTGCAACTGGCCAGCGTGCCGGATGAAGACAAAAACAGCTACCACACCCTGAGCGGGATGTTAATGCTGCTCTTGGGCCGTTTGCCGCGTACCGGCGATATTGCGCAGTGGGCCGATTGGTCGCTCGAAGTGGTCGATATGGATGGGCATCGGGTGGATAAAGTCTTGGCGAGCCAAACTCCGCTGGCCGAGCGACTGGATCACAACGGTTAATCTCATCGCCTTTCAAACCTCCGCTGGCGGAGGTTTCAGGCTGCAGCCAAAGTGGAAGCACATTCTTCTTCAAGTCTCGGCCAAGCCGAGCCGAGGAAATATCGCTGTGCCTCTGCAGCCTTGATGTTCTACTCCCGCCCCCTCCTTGCGGGGAGCCTCACTGCGCGAGCGGGGCTGGTCATCAATAAAAAACCTCCACTTGCGGAGGTTTTTATTGGGTATTGGCCGCCAGCGCAGGCAGAGCCAAAGCCGCCTGCTAAGATGAGCTGGGGGTTGGCGCGCTGAGTTGGCAGGGTGGCGCAGGCGGGCTTGATGTGGCGCAAATCCCCTGCAATGACAGGAATTTCCTCAATAGTATTCCGGCCGTAAATCCTTACAATGGCGGCATCAAAACAAGGATAAAAATCATGCAAATCACCGTAGTGAAACACCCGCTGGTGCAGCACAAGCTGGCCCTGTTGCGGGAAGCCGATGTCTCGACCAATAAATTCCGGCTGCTGACCGAAGAGCTGGCCCGTTTGCTGGCCTATGAAGCCACGCGTGAGCTCGCGCTGGAAGACGTCACGATTCAAGGCTGGTGTGGCGACGTGCAGGTGAAAAAAATCAAGGGCAAAAAACTGACCGTGGTGCCGATTTTGCGGGCCGGTCTGGGCATGCTCAATGGGGTGCTCGATCTGGTGCCTTCGGCCAAGATCAGCGTGGTGGGTCTGGCGCGTGATGAAGAAACCCTGCAACCCGTGCCGTATTTCGAAAAATTTGTCGGTAGCCTCGACGATCGCTTGGCGCTGATTATCGATCCAATGCTGGCCACAGGTGGCTCGCTGGTGGCGACTATCGATATGCTTAAGCGCAAAGGCTGCAAGGAGATTATTGCGGTAGTGATGGTGGCGGCACCGGAAGGCGTGAAGCTGGTGAATGAAGCTCACCCCGATGTGCAGATTGTGGCGGCCTCGCTGGATTCGCATCTGAATGAGCAAGGCTACATTATTCCGGGGCTGGGTGATGCCGGCGATAAAATCTTCGGCACCATCAACAAGGATTGAGCATGTTCGCCCAACTCAAACAATTTATCTCCGGCGCGCAAATTCTGTTTGTGGCCTTCGGCGCGCTGGTGCTGGTGCCATTGCTCACCGGCCTCAATCCTGCCATGGCCCTGCTGGGGGCCGGTGTTGGCACTTTGATGTTCCAATTTCTTACCCGCCGGGAAGTGCCGATTTTCTTGGGTTCTTCCTTCGCCTTTATTGGCCCCATCATCTTTTCGATGCAAACCTGGGGGCAAGGCGCGACGCAGTTCGGGCTGTTTTTCGCTGGCTTTATGTATTTCGTGGTGGCGGGGCTGATTCGCTGGCGCGGCATGGGCTTTATTCATAAATTGCTGCCGCCGGTGGTGATTGGCCCGGTGATTATGGTAATTGGTTTGTCCGTGGCGGTGGCCGCTTCGGGCATGGCGATGGGGCAGGGCGGCGGTAAACAGCTGGTGCCGTATGCAACCTCACTGCTGTTGGCGGCGATTTCGCTGGCGACGACGATTGTAGTGTCGGTGTTTGCTGGTGGCATGCTGCGACTGGTGCCGATTCTGTCGGGTGTGGTAGTGGGTTATATCGCCGCTTGCTTCATGGGCGTGGTGAATTTCGAGCAGATCATCAATGCACCATGGTTTGCCATGCCGCATTTTGTTTCGCCCGAGGTGAATTGGGCCGCGGCGCTGTTTATGCTGCCGGTGGCAATTGCCCCGTGTATCGAGCACATTGGCGGCGTGATGGCGCTGGGTAAAGTCACTGGCACCGATTACACCCAATCACCCGGTTTGCATCGTACCCTCAGCGGCGACGGCGCAGGGGTGTGTTTTGCCGGCCTGATCGGCGGCCCACCGATTACCACGTATGCCGAAGTGACCGGTGCGCTGATGATTACCCGCAATTTCAATCCGGTAATCATGACCTATGCCGCGGTGCTGGCGGTGATTCTGGCCTTCTTTGGCAAATTTAATGCCGTGCTGACTTCGATTCCGCTGCCGGTGATGGGCGGGATTATGGTGCTGCTATTTGGGACCATCGCTTCGATTGGCCTCAAAACCCTGATCGATGCCAAAGTAAACCTGATGGCGCCACGTAATTTGGTGATTGTGTCGGTGGTGCTGACCTGCGGGATTGGTGGTTTGATGGTGCAGGTGGGTAATTTCAGCCTGATCGGTGTGGGCTTGGTGAGTATTCTGGCCATGGTGCTCAATTTAGTGCTGCCGGCCGAAGTGCCGGAAGATCCGCAAGCTGAAATCTAAATCTGTTGGGTATAGCCCTGTGGCGCTTATTAGATAAGCGCTTGGGGTTGATACCCTGTATGGTATCTGTGTGGCGGGCCAAGCCCGCCATTTTTATGCCCGTGTGATTTGCCTACAGCCGCCCGGAGCGTCGGCTTCGCGCGCGCCAATGTGCACGCCGATGCGATCAGCTCGGCAGGGCAGCGGCGGCTTTGGTAGAATCACGGGTTAAATCTACTTTTGACTTTCCGAGTGCTATGAGCCAAGAACAAGCAGCGGCGACGCCGAGCAATTTCATTCGCCAAATCATTGATAGTGATCTCGCCAGTGGCAAGCATCAGGCCATCCAGACCCGTTTCCCGCCCGAGCCCAATGGCTATCTGCACATTGGTCACGCCAAATCGATCTGCCTGAATTTTGGCATTGCGCAGGATTATCAGGGGCGCTGCAATCTGCGCATGGATGACACCAATCCGGAAAAAGAAAACGACGAATACGCCAAAGCCATCGAAGCCGATGTGCGCTGGCTGGGTTTTGACTGGCATGGCAATGTGCGCCATACCTCGGATTATTTCCCGCAATTGCATGCCTTTGCCATCGAGCTGATCAAAGCTGGCAAGGCTTATGTGTGCGAGCTCAATGCCGAGCAAATGCGCGAGTACCGTGGCGATTTTCAAAAGCCAGGTCGCAACAGCCCTTACCGTGACCGCTCGGTTGCAGAAAACCTCGATCTCTTTGAGCGCATGAAAAACGGCGAATTCGAAGATGGCAGCAAAACTCTGCGCCTGAAAATCGATATGGGCTCGCCGAACCTGAATTTGCGTGACCCAGTGTTCTACCGCATCAAACGTGCCACGCACATCAAAACCGGCGATCAGTGGTGCATCTACCCGATGTACGACTATTCGCATTGTATTTCCGATGCGCTGGAAGGCATTACGCACAGCCTGTGTACGCTGGAATTTGAAGACCATCGCCCGCTGTATGACTGGGTGCTGGACAATATTTCGATTGGCTGCCACCCGCAACAGATCGAGTTTTCGCGCCTCGAATTGCTGTATTCGATTACCTCGAAACGCAAACTCAATCAGCTGGTGACCGAAGGGCTGGTCAATGGCTGGGATGACCCGCGCATGACCACCATCAGTGGCATGCGTCGTCGTGGCTACAGCCCGGCGGGTATTCGCCTGTTCGCGCAGCGCATCGGCGTTAGCAAGGGTGAAAACATCATCGACTTTTCCATTTTGGAAGGCGCAGTGCGCGAAACGCTGGAGGGCGAAAGCCCGCGCGTGATCGCGGTGGTGAACCCGCTGAAAGTAACGCTGACTAATTTCGAGCCGGGCGTCACCGGTAGCCGCAGCGCGCCATTTCATCCGCATCACGAAGCAATGGGCGAGCGCGAAATCCCGATTGCGCCGACGCTGTGGATCGAGCGTGATGATTTTGCCGAAGAGCCCCCGAAAGGCTGGCAACGCCTGACCTTGGGCGGCGAAGTGCGCCTGCGCTACTCCTACGTGATCAAATGCGATGAAGTAGTGAAAGACGCTAACGGCGAAGTAATTGAGCTCAAATGCTCGATCGACCCCAAAACACTGGGCCAAAACCCCGAAGGCCGCAAAGTGAAAGGCGTGATCCACTGGATTTCGGCCGAGCACGCCATCGAGGCTGAAGTGCGCTTGTATGACCGCCTGTTTACCGAGCCACGCCCGGATGCGGTGCGCGGTGAAGACGGCCAGTATGTCGATTTCAAGCAGTTTATTAATGCTGAATCATTGAAAACGGTTACGGCTTTTGTGGAGCAGTGTGTGCGAGATGCGGCCCCGGAAACCCGCTATCAGTTCGAGCGTTTGGGCTATTTTGTGACCGATCGCTATGATCATCAGCCGGGTGAAAAAGTGGTATTTAATCGCACCGTAACCCTGAAAGACAGCTGGGCGAAGTAGACCGCTGGTGTTTCCCTCAAGGCCGGGCAGCGTATCGCTGTCCGGCCTGTGTTTGCCATTGACCAAGGAGTAATGATGAACGTATTACGCGCTTCCCTGTTGGCCGCTTGTGTATGTGTGTCTAGTCTTGCCATGGCGGTTGAATCTGCCACTACCCCTGCCGTGGTCATTGCCAAAGGCAAACAGGGCCAGGCGCCGGTGCAGGTAGTGTATGACTATTTGCTCGATCGCGTCGCCAATGAATATGGCATCGGTGAATATCAGCGCTTGAATATCCAGCAGCAAAGCCCCAGCGTGGAAGAGTTTAACCAGGTGAATCTGACCCTTACCAAAGATGGCCTGCTGGACGATAGCGTGGCGACTCAGCGTTATCGCTTTGTGCTTAACTTCGAGCCGCAGGCCGGAGTGTGGCTGATTAATAGTGTGACCCAAGACTGGCAATGCCGCCGGGGCAATAAAAAGGCTTGGACGCAAAAACCCTGCCGCTAATCTCGCCACCCGGAGTTACGCATGACCGACCACGTTGAACGCGCGCCGACCGTGCGCCATTTGTTCCGTAATTTCTGGCGCATTGCCAAACCCTATTGGGTGTCGGAAGACAAATACTATGCCTGGGGGCTGCTGCTGGTGATCATCTGCCTCTCCCTGGGCGTGGTGTTTATGAATGTGCAGTTTAATAAGTGGAACAACGAGTTTTACAACTCGCTGCAAGACTACAATCTGCCGGCGTTTAAAGCAGCATTGTGGAAATTTGGCTATCTGGCTGCGGCTTATATCGTGATTGCCGTGCACGCGATCTGGTTTCAGCAAATGCTGGAAATTCGCTGGCGTAAATGGGCCACCGCCTATTTCACTCAGCGCTGGTTGCGTGACAACACCTTTTACCGCATGCAGCTGACCGACAAAAACACCGACAACCCGGATCAGCGGATTGCCGAAGACGTCGATCAGTTTATTTCCTATTCGCTGTCGCTCTCTTTGGGCTTATTGCGTGCGGTGGTGACGCTGGTGTCGTTCGTGGGCATCTTGTGGACGCTCTCTGGCCCCTTAAGCTTCATGCTGGGCAACACTCAGCTCACCATCCCGGGTTATATGGTATGGGTGGCGCTAGTGTATGCCGCAGTGGGTACGGGTATCACGTTGTGGCTGGGTTACCCATTGGTGGGGCTCAATTTTATGCAGCAGCGCTATGAAGCGGATTTTCGCTTTGGGCTGATCCGGGTGCGTGAAAATGCCGAATCTGTGGCCTTGTATCGCGGCGCGCAGGATGAAGAGCTGCGCTTGCGCCAGCGTTTTGTGCAGGTGGTGAGCAATTATTGGTCGCTTATGCGCATGAATAAGCGCCTGACCTGGTTTACCTCTTTCTGGGGGCAGCTGGCGATTATTTTCCCGCTGATCGTGGCGGCGCCACGCTTTTTTGCCAAGGAAATCCCGCTGGGTGGGCTGATGCAGATTAACTCAGCGTTTGGCAAAGTGTATGACTCGCTGGAGTTCATCATCAGCAGTTTTTCTACCTTGGCCAAATGGAAAGCGGTGATTGATCGTTTAACCACCTTTGAGTACAGCATGGCCGCCGCCGATCAATTGCCACGTTTGCAGCCAAGTGCGCAGGCTGCGGGTTTAAGTTTGGAGCAGCTGCGGGTGAGTAAGCCCGATGGTGAAGTCTTGCTCGATGATCTGGCGCTAACTATGCAGCCGGGCGATAGCTTGTTAATCCGCGGTAAATCTGGCGCGGGCAAATCAACGCTTTTGCGCGCTATTGCGGGTATATGGCCCTATGCCCAAGGTAGTATTGGGCTGGCGAGCAATACCCGTGCCCTATTTCTGTCGCAAAAACCCTATATGCCATTAGGCACCCTCCGGGCTGCGCTGTTTTATCCGCAAGATGTCGGGCACGATGAAGAACAGATCCGGCAATTGCTAGCGCTGGCTGGCTTAACGCATTTGCTACCGCGGCTGGATGAAACCGATGCTTGGTCGCATGTGTTAAGCCTGGGTGAGCAGCAAAGAATTGCGCTATTGCGCGCGATTTTGCTCAAGCCAGATTATTTATTCCTCGATGAATCGACTTCAGCGCTAGATGCCGATGGCGAAGCGCGGCTGTATCAGGCGGTACGCGAAGCGATGCGGGCAGGGGTGATGATTAGCGTTGGCCATCGTACTGGGCTGGTGGAATATCACCAACAGGCGCTGGATTGTCTGGGCCAAGGGTGCTGGTCGCTGCAGCCCTTGTGAGTCAGCGCAACTCGAATAAGCAAGTGTATTAATTAAATAAATGCCCGTTACCACGGGCCACCGAGAATACTATGCTGAAAAATGATACTTTCCTGCGCGCGCTTTTGCGTGAGCCTGTTGACTACACCCCCGTGTGGATGATGCGCCAAGCCGGCCGCTATTTGCCGGAATACTGCGCCACGCGCAAACAGGCAGGCTCTTTCTTGCAGTTGTGCAAAAACACAGACTTGGCCACTGAAGTGACTTTGCAGCCGCTGGAGCGCTTTCCGCTCGATGCGGCGATTTTGTTCTCGGATATTTTGACCGTACCTGATGCGATGGGTTTGGGTCTGTATTTTGCCGAGGGCGAAGGCCCGAAATTTGAGCGCACGGTGCGCACCGACGACGACGTGGCCAAGCTGTTTGTGCCGGATGTGGGCACTGAGCTGAAATACGTGATGGATGCGGTAAGCTCAATTCGCAAGGGCTTGGATAACCGCGTACCGCTGATTGGTTTTAGCGGCAGCCCGTACACCTTGGCTTGCTACATGATCGAAGGCGGTTCGTCGGATGATTACCGCAACATCAAAACCATGATGTATGCGCGTCCAGACCTGTTGCACCGTATCTTAGAGGTAAATACCCTCACGGTGATTGATTACCTCAATGCGCAAATCGCAGCGGGCGCGCAAGCAGTGCAGATTTTTGATAGCTGGGGCGGCTCGCTGCCATTTGGCAAATATCAGGAATTCTCGCTGCAATACATGGCCCGCATCGTGGCTGGCCTGAAACGCGAAAACGAAGGCCGCAAAGTGCCAGTCATTGTGTTTACCAAAGGCGGTGGCCAGTGGCTGGAAGACATCGCGGCAACGGGTTGCGATGCAATTGGTTTGGATTGGACCACCGACATCGGTCAAGCGCGCCGCCGCGTGGGCGATAAAGTGGCACTGCAGGGCAATTTTGACCCGGTGGCGCTGTTTGCACCGCCAGCGGCGATTGAGGCTGAGGTTAAGCGCATTTTGGATTGTTACGATGATGGCAGTGGGATTAAAACCGGCCATGTTTTCAATCTGGGGCATGGTATATCGCAATACACCAACCCTGAGCATGCAGCCGCTTTGGTGTCTGCCGTCCATCGTTTATCAGGTAAAAACTAACAAGCTTACAGATGATCATTGATTTGTAATGTGATGTTAGATCAATGACTTGGCTGGTTTTTCTCAGGTAATGGGGCGGGAACGCCAGCCAAGTTATGCACACTGTTTTGGCATGGTTTTTGTCCTTGTCAATAGGGGCGGAAAATAAAGTTGCAAAAGATTGACAAAATATAAGTCGTTGAATTTTAAATGTATTTTGTATTAGCTTAATTTTTGTGCAACCTAAACATCATCAAGCCCCGATTGGGTTTTTTCTAGTTTTTAGCACTTAGTCCACAAAATTATCCACAGAAAATGTGAATAACCGTTTTAGGCGGATTTTGTCGTGGATATTACTAATGGGCAGGCCGCGCCAAGCATGCTTTTGCTGCGCTGCAGTGCCAAACCGCAAACCAAGGCAGCATGACTGAACTACTCGCCCAGGTGGCGCTGGATGTGCCACTGAACCGCGTTTTTGATTACAGCCTGGGACAGCATCAGGTCTTGGTCGGGCAACGGGTGATTGTGCCATTCGGCCCGCGGCAGCTATCGGGGATTGTGGTGGCGCTGGTGGCCAACGACGGCCAGCATGGGCAAAAGCTACGCAGTATTCTGGCTGTGCGCGATGATTTGCCGGCTTTGCCCAGTAGCACCTTGGCGCTCTGTCAGTTTGTGGCTGATTACTACCATCATCCATTGGGCGCAGCCATTGCCAGTGCGTTGCCGACCGTGTTTCGCGCGGTGCCTGCGTTTAAGCCTCCCGCACCGGCGGTGGTGTATTTTGCTGCCGATCTGCCACGGCTCTTGGCGCAGCTTTCGAGTCGGGCTCACGCCCAAGTCCGCGTGGCCCAAGCCCTCGCGCAGCCGCATTCGGCCGCCGCTCTGCGGCGCGTGCACGCACAGGGCGTGGTGTGGGCCAAACGCTGGGCCGAAGCAGGCTGGATTACCATGGCCGCCGAATCTACCCAGCTGGCCGCAGCGAGCCCCACTTTGCCGCTGAATGTCGGACAGCAGGCCGCGGTCACGGCATTGAGCGCGGCGCGCGGCTTTGCCGCCTTTTTGTTGTATGGCATCACCGGCAGTGGTAAAACCGAGGTCTACCTGCAAACCATTGCCGCCGTGTTGGCCCGCGGCGAACAGGCGCTGGTGCTGATTCCGGAAATCAACCTAACCCCACAACTAGAAGGGCGGTTTCGGGCGCGTTTTCCTGGCGTGCACATGGCCAGCCTGCATAGCGGGCTTAATGACACTGAGCGCGCATGTAACTGGCTGGCGGCCCTGCGGGGTGAAGCGCAAATTGTGCTGGGTACGCGCCTAGCGGTCTTTACCCCCATGCCCAAGCTTGGGCTGATTGTGATCGATGAAGAGCACGATCCGTCATTCAAGCAGCAAGAGGGTCTGCGCTATTCTGCGCGCGATGTGGCGGTGTTTCGGGCGCGGCAGGCGCAGGTGCCGATTGTGTTGGGTAGCGCAACCCCAAGCATCGAAACCTGGGCCAATGCCCGCGCCGGGCGCTATACCACGCTGGCCCTGCCGGAGCGGGCCGTGCCGGGCGCGGTTTTGCCCAAAATTACGCTGTTGCCCGTCAAAAAAGCCGGCTTGATCGATGGCCTAAATCGCATGGCGCTGGCCGCGATGCATGCGGCACTGGCGCGCGATGAGCAAGTGCTGGTGTTTATCAATCGGCGTGGGTATTCGCCGGTGCTGCAGTGCGGGGAATGTGGCTGGATGGCGGCGTGCCCGCATTGTTCGGCGCGCTTGGTGCTGCATTTGCGTGATCGGCGCTTGCGTTGCCATCACTGCGGGCATGAAGCGCAGATTGAGGCCAGCTGCCCGGATTGTGGCAATCAGGATCTCAAACCAGTCGGGCAGGGCACGCAGCGGCTGGAAGACGCCTTGGCGTTGCATTTTCCAGGCAAACGGATTTTGCGGATTGATCGCGATAGTACCCGCCGCAAAGGCGAGCTGGATGCGGTGTTGGCGCAAGTGCATGCCGGCGAGGCCGATATTTTAATTGGCACGCAAATGTTGGCCAAAGGGCATGATTTTGCCCGGCTAAATCTGGTGGTGGTGCTCAATGCCGATACAGGCTTGTATAGCGTTGATTTTCGCGCGGAAGAGCGATTATTTGCGCTACTCACCCAAGTGGCCGGACGGGCTGGCCGGCGCGAAACGCCGGGCGAGGTGATGATCCAGACCGCGTTTGCCGATCACCCGTTTTACCACCAATTGCTCGGGCGGGATTACGCGCCCTTTGCTGAGCGCACCTGGCGCGAGCGGCAAGAGTTAGCCTTACCGCCGGCCGCGGCGTGGGTGCTGTTTCGGGCCGAAGCCCCGCAAGCGGAAGAAGCACTAGCGCTCTTGCAGCAAATTCGCGCCTGCTTTGCGGGTTTGTCGGCGCCGCAATTAGATGGCCTCACTCTTAATCAGCCGGTACTGGCCACCATGGTGAAAAAGGCTGGCGTGGAGCGCGCGCAGTGGTTGCTGAGCGCCGCAAATAAAAATCAGCTACAGCGCGCTTTGCATCAGGCTATGCCTTTTGTTGAGGCGATTAAAACTGCGCGGGCGCGCTGGATTGTGGATGTCGATCCACTAGAGGTGTAGGGTATTGTCTGCTAGCCTATTTTACACAAGCTCTGCCGCAATATACCCCTACTTCTGGCCGGCCTTGCGATCTAGCTCACGTAAAAATGCCAGCTTCTCGGCGATTTTGCTTTCCAGTCCACGCTCGACCGGTTGATACCAACCCGGCTCGACAATGCCATCCGGGAAATATTGCTCACCCGCGGCATAGGCATGCGGCTCATCGTGGGCATAACGATAGGCATGGCCATAGCCCAGCTCTTTCATCAGCTTGGTGGGCGCATTACGTAGGTGCACCGGCACCTCGCGGCTGCGATCCTGCTTCACAAAGGCCATGGCCTGTTTATAGGCCAGATAGCCGGCATTACTCTTTGGCGCCGCTGCCAGATACAACACCGCCTGCGCCAGCGCCAGTTCGCCCTCGGGCGAACCTAAGCGCTCAAAGGTGGTGGCGGCGTCGTTGGAAATTTGCAAGGCGCGCGGATCGGCCAGACCAATGTCTTCCCACGCCATGCGCACAATCCGCCGCGCCAGATAGCGCGCATCCACGCCGCCATCGAGCATGCGGCAAAACCAGTACAGTGCCGCATCGGGATGCGAGCCGCGCACTGATTTATGCAAGGCGGAAATCTGGTCGTAAAACTGATCGCCGCCCTTATCAAAGCGGCGCATCGCGCTGCTGAGGGCGTTGCGAATAAACTCGCCATCGACGGCTATGGAGCCCGTCGCTTGGGCGGCGGTCTGGCATTGCTGCAGTAAATTCAACAAGCGGCGCGCATCGCCATCGGCGTAGGTGATCAGCTGCTCGATGGCATCCTCGGCCAAATCCAAGTCGCTCAGGGCTTCACTGTGCGCCCGAGCAATCAGCTGGCGCAGTTCGGCCGGGCTAAGCGCTTGCAGCACATACACCTGCGCGCGGGATAACAGCGCGGAATTCACCTCGAAAGACGGATTTTCGGTAGTGGCGCCAATCAGCGTAATCAGCCCGGATTCGGCATAAGGCAGCAAGGCATCTTGCTGCGATTTATTAAAGCGATGAATCTCGTCAACAAACAAAATGGTGGGCTTACCCAGCTGCAAATTCAGCTCGGCTTGTTCCATCGCAGCACGGATGTCCTTCACCCCGGAAAACACCGCGCTTAGCGCAATAAATTCGCAGGCAAAGGCCGTGGCGGTTAAGCGCGCCAGCGTGGTTTTACCTACGCCGGGCGGCCCCCACAGAATCATTGAATGCGGCCGGCCAGATTCAAAAGCGAGTCGCAAAGGCTTGCCCGGCCCGAGCAGGTGGCTTTGCCCGATCACTTCGCTGATGTTTTGTGGGCGTAATAGCTCGGCCAGTGGCGCACTGGGCGGCGCTGAAAATAAATCACTCATATCCGATTGAACTGTCGCTTATTCACGGATGATATCGGTGCCCGCGGGGGGGGTAAATGTAAATTGCGCTGGATTGAGGCCGCCATTGCGCTGAATTTGTTGCAAGCTGATAGTGGTGGTTTGATTGAAGTGATCATCCAGCTCCATCCGCTCAAGTTGGCCCTTGACCATGCCCAGCCGAATCTGTGCAAAACTGCCATCCTTGCTTTTGGGGGTGAGCGCAACCCACTCGGCACCGGCACGGCTAGGTAGATTTTGCAGTTGATAGCTGGCGGCTAGATTATTGCTGCCGGTGAGAATTGCCGCTGGGCTGGCATCCAGTGCTTTGCCGATCGGTTTGATGGTGACTTGCGCCAGATCGACATCATATAGCCACACCGATTGACCATTGCTGATAATGTCCTGCTGGTATGGCTTGCTGTAACTCCACTTGAATTTACCCGGGCGCTGCAGGGCAAACTGGCCGCTGGATTGTTCTTGTTTGCCATTTTTATTGCGGACCACTTGATTAAAGCTGGCAGCAAGCGTTTTCGTGTCCGCGAGGTATTTTTGCAGATCGCTAATGTTGTCGGCGTAGGCGGGCTGAATCATTAAAGTGGCGCTGAGGGCAAGCAAACTAAGGCGCATAGAGCCTCCAAAAAACGGATAGAGCAGTTGTGACATAAAAAAAGCCCCGCAGTGCGGGGCCTTTGACGTAGCAGGCTAAAAATTATTTAGCTTGTACGGTCTCAACGGTAACACCGTTCACTTCGATTTCAACGCGGCGATCGTTAGCCAAGCACTCGATCAGTTTAGCGCGTGTTTTCTTGGTGTTTTTGATCTCGTCGCAAGCGTTGCCAGTCACTGGGTTAGCTTTACCACGGCCTTCAACTTTCAGAGCTGCTTCTGGAGCACCTTTTGATACCAGATAAGCTTTCACAGCTTCAGCACGGCGCTCAGACAGCGCTTGGTTGTACTTGTCAGAACCCAGACGGTCAGTGTAACCAACGATTACAGCAGAGCCATCTTTTGGATCCAGATCTTTCACTTCGCCTACCAGTTTGTCCAGCGCGTCTTTACCAGCTGGAGTCAGGGTTGCTTTGTCGAAGGCGAACAGGGTGTCAGCTTTCAGAGTGAACTGTTTCTTAACTGCAACAGGAGCTGGTTTTGGAGCAACTGGAGTTGGGGCTGGAGCTGGTGCCGCAACTGTTGGCTCAACATAGCCTGGGCAACCTTTTACAGTTTTCGCTTTTTCAGCAGTCCAAGAACCGGTTTGCCAGCATTCGCCGATGCCATTTTTTACCACGCCTTCTGGGTTAGCTTCTGATACGTTGGTGCTGTTAGTCACATAAGCGTCAGTTGCAGCTTGAGCGCCGAATGAAGCAAAGGCAGCAACGATGGCCAGTGAAGCGATAGATTGCTTGATCATGAGTGGTTCTCCGTTTGTAAAGCTCAAATTTGTAATTTAGTAAGGCCTATGTGGGCTTTTGGCCGGTTATAGACTACACCGTCGAAATTTAGCAGTATCGAAGTACTTATTCAAAATAAATATTCACAACGCTTCAGGCTGTGTGGCTTTGCCACCGAATCCCAGGTTGCTTGTTTCTGCTTGATTTCAGATAAATGTCATTTTAGTGGTTTCGCATTGTTTACGCCAAGGGTATTTCTGTAAACAAATGCACAATTTCCTTACATCTACAGCCTTTTTGGTCGTGTCGCGGGGCTGTGATAGAATCAGCTGGCAAAAAATAATCAGCGCCAGCTCTTACTGCAGCAGTGTCAAGCTGCAGGGGGCGTAAGCCCGCATACCTTTTGCACCATTTATCTTGATCACCTATTGAAGTTGCCACTTACGAATGTCAGAACAATTTAGCTTCGCGAAAGAAACGATTCCGGTTAGCCTCGAAGAGGAAATGCGGCATTCCTATCTCGACTATGCGATGAGCGTCATCGTAGGCCGGGCACTTCCCGATGTGCGGGATGGTTTGAAGCCCGTTCATCGGCGGATTTTGTTCGCGATGCACGAAAGCAGCAATGTCTGGAATCGCCCCTACGTTAAATGCGCTCGGGTGATCGGGGATGTGCTGGGTAAATATCACCCACATGGCGACTCCGCTGCGTACGAAGCCTTGGTGCGGATGGCACAGGATTTCTCGCTGCGCTACACACTGATTGATGGCCAGGGTAACTTTGGTTCGATCGATGGTGACCGTGCCGCAGCCTATCGTTACACCGAGTGTCGGCTTGAAAAAGTATCGAGCGAGTTGCTAGCTGATATCGACAAAGAAACGGTCGATTTCACGCCCAACTACGACGAAAAAGAGCTCGAGCCTACCGTCCTGCCAACCCGCATTCCAAACCTGCTAGTCAATGGCTCGTCGGGTATTGCCGTAGGTATGGCGACCAATATTCCGCCGCACAATCTCAGCGAAGTGATCGATGCCAGTTTGGCCTTGCTGGCTAATCCTGAGCTCAGCATTGATGAGCTGATTGATTTCGTGCCGGCGCCTGATTTTCCGACTGCTGGGATTATTTATGGTGTGGCGGGGGTGCGCGAAGGCTATCGTACTGGCCGTGGCCGTGTGGTGATGCGCGCGCGTACGCACATCGAAGACTGCGGTAAAAACAGCGACCGTCAAGCCATCATCGTGGATGAGCTGCCATATCAAGTGAACAAAGCCCGTTTGCTCGAGCGAATTGCCGAGCTGGTGCGGGAAAAAACGCTGGAAGGGATTTCAGATCTGCGCGATGAATCGGATAAATCCGGTATGCGCGTCGTAATTGAGCTTAAACGCGGCGAAGTTGCCGATGTGGTGCTCAATAACCTCTTTAAGCACACTCAACTGCAGGATAGTTTCGGTATCAATATGGTGGCGCTGGTGGATGGCCAGCCACGCTTGCTGAATCTGAAGCAGGTGCTGGAATGCTTCCTCAAGCACCGCCGTGAAGTGGTGACGCGTCGCACGGTATTCGAGCTGCGCAAAGCGCGTGAGCGTGGCCATGTGCTCGAAGGTTTGGCCGTTGCGCTGTCTAATGTCGATGAAATGATCGCGCTAATCAAAGCAGCGGCAACCCCACCGGAAGCCAAAATCGCCTTGATGAATCGCGAATGGCGTTCCGCCTTGGTGGAAGACATGCTGTCGCGCACCGACATCAACGCTTCACGCCCGGATGGCTTGAGTGCCGACTTTGGTTTGACCACCACCGGCTATCGCCTCTCGGATGTGCAGGCGCAAGAAATTCTGCAAATGCGGTTGCAGCGCCTGACTGGCCTTGAGCAAGACAAAATCGTTGGTGAATATAAAGAAGTCATGGATAAGATCCTCGACTTGCTGGATATCCTGGCGCGCACCGAGCGTGTCACCGCCATCATTGAGGGCGAATTAAGCGAAATCAAAGCTGGATATGGCGATGCGCGTAAATCAGAAATCATCGCTCATGGTGAAGATTTGTGCCTGGAAGACCTGATTACACCGCAAGACATGGTGGTTACGCTAACCCACGGTGGCTATATGAAAGCCACGCCAGCAGAAGAGTATCGGGCGCAGAAACGTGGCGGGCGCGGTAAGCAGGCGGCGGCCACCAAAGATGATGACTTCATTGATAGTCTCTTTGTCGCCAATACCCATGACTACATCCTGTGCTTTAGCTCGCGCGGCCGCGTGTATTGGCTGAAGGTGTATGAACTGCCGCAAGGCGGTCGCACTAGCCGCGGCAAACCGATCATTAATCTGTTGCCGCTGGAAGACGATGAGAAAATCAACGCCATCCTGCCAATCAAGGATTTTAGCGAAGACAAATACGTCTTCATGGCTACGGCGGATGGTACGGTGAAGAAAACGCCATTGGCCGATTTCTCTCGCCCAATGAAGCGCGGCATTATCGCGATCAATCTGGAAGAAGGTAATTATCTGGTTGGTGTCGCTCTCACCCGTGGTGCTGGTGGCGCCGTCATTGATGATGAGGCCGCTGACGACGATGCGGTACTGGATGACGATAGCCAAGACGAAAGCGTGGAGAGCTTGAGCATCGACGATGATCAAGTGATGCTGTTCTCGGATGCGGGTAAATCGGTCCGCTTCAGTCAGAGCAAAGTACGCCCGATGGGTCGTAATTCCAAAGGCGTACGTGGCATGAAGCTGGGTGACGAGCAGAAAGTGATTTCTCTGCTGGTGGCCAATTCAGATCAGCAAATGGTACTCACCGCCAGCAACGGCGGTTATGGCAAACGTACGCCAGTTGGCGATTTCCGTCTGTCTGGTCGCGGCACCCAAGGGGTGATCGCGATGGATCTCACCGACAAAACCGGCCTGAAACTGGTTGCGGCGAGCTTGGTCGATGAAACCGATGACGTGATGCTGATTACTACCGGCGGCGTGCTGATCCGCACCAAAGTGGCGGAAATTCGCGAAACCGGCCGTTCGGCGCAAGGTGTGCGGCTGATTAATCTGGATGATGGCGAGCAATTGTCGGGTCTGGAAAAAGTCTGCGAGCCGGATGATGAAGGCGATGAGCTGCCACTGGACGGCGAAGCGCCGGCTGCGGGTGCTGACGAGGCACCAGCCAGCGGCGAATAATCTGATCGGCCGCCTCGCAGGCGGCGCTAACAAGGGGTGGTGATGAACGATTTGTGGTTACCCGTAGCAAATCCGGCTTTCTTTGCGCAAGTCGGCCCCTGGTTTATGGCGCTGCCGCATTGTAAAACCCTGGGGCTGGAGCTGGTGGCTGCCGAAAAGGGCAAAGTCACGCTCAAATTGCCTTTCAAGCCTGAACTGATCGGCAACCCGGAAACGCGGGTCTTGCACGGTGGGGTGGTTACTTCGCTAATCGACACCAGTAGCGGTGTGGCTCTGTATACCTTGCTGATGCAACCAGAAGCTGCCGCGACACTGGATTTGCGTATCGATTATTTGCGCCCGGCCAAGCCGGATCTACCGCTGTATTGCACGGCAGAATGTTATCGCCTCACCGAATCAGTGGCTTTTACCCGGGCTACGGCGTATCAGGATGATCCGACCAAGCCGGTGGCGCACAGTGTGGCAACCTTTGCGCGTACTTCATCGCCAACTGACAACTAGGGGGGGTATCGTGTCCTGCGATAATCTGGAAAAGGCGTTGGAACAGATACCCTATGCCAAATTGCTGGGGGTGCAAGTCAGCCTGCAAGCGGGGCAGCCCCAGTTTTACCTACCCTATGCCGAGCACAATATCGGCAATATTCTGTTGCCGGCGCTGCATGGCGGCGTGATTGGCGGCTTTCTGGAAAACGCCGCTGTGCTGCACTTAATGTGGGCGCGCGAATCGGCCGGTATCCCGCGGATTGTGGATTTCTCGATTGATTTTCTCCGCTCTGGCAAACCGCTGGATCTCTATGGCCAGTGCGAGATCGTGCGCCAGGGCAAGCGCGTTGCCAATGTGCTGATGACCGCCTGGCAAGATGATCGCAGCAAACCCGTGGCGATGGCGCGGGCCCATTTTCTGTTAAATTAAAGCCGGCGGCGCCGGCTGGCGCCACGGCGGTTTCCCCACCTTGATGTAGAGAATTTCCGATGACGCAAGTATTTAATTTTTCTTCGGGTCCTGCTGTGTTACCGGCAGACGTGTTGCGCCAAGTGCAGGCAGAATTGCTCGACTGGCATGGCTCGGGGATGAGCGTGATGGAAATGAGCCACCGCGGGCCGGAATTTGGGCAAATCCTGGCCGAAGCTGAGGCCGATTTGCGCACCTTGTTGAATATCCCGGCCAATTACAAAGTGCTGTTTTTGCAGGGTGGGGCGCATTTGCAGTTTGCGATGCTGCCATTTAACTTTGCCCCAGCAGGCGGTACGGTTGATTTTGTAAATACCGGGCATTGGTCCAAAGTCGCGATCAAAGAAGTGAGCCGCTACGCGCAAGTGAATGTCGCAGCCAGCAGCGAAGATCGTAATTTTAGTTATGTGCCGGCTGAAGAGACTTGGCAGCGCAGCCCGAATGCGGCGTTTTTGCATTATTGCAGCAACGAAACCATCGGCGGCGTGGAGTTTAATTTCATACCCAAAGCCAATGGCGTACCGCTGATTTGCGATATGTCGTCCAATATTCTGTCGCGCCCAGTCGATGTTAGCCAGTTCGGCATGATTTACGCCGGCGCGCAAAAAAACATGGGCCCATCCGGGGTGGCGGTGAGCATCGTGCGCGAAGACCTGCTGGGTAAAGCCCGGCCGGAAACCCCAACCATGCTCAATTACACCACCTTTGCCGACAATGGCTCGATGTATAACACCCCGCCTTCATTCGGTATTTATGTGGCAGGCTTGGTTTACAAGCACGTGCTGGCCCAAGGTGGCTTGGCGGCGATGGAAGTGCATAACATTGCCAAGGCCAATATCGTGTATGCCGCGATCGATGCCTCGGCCGGTTTCTATCGTTGCCCAACCGCATTGGCAGATCGCTCGCGAATGAATATCCCGTTCACGCTAGCCGATAGCCAGCTCGATGCGGCCTTCCTGCAAGGCGCCGAAGCGCGGCATTTGTTGCAGCTGAAAGGCCATCGCTCGGTGGGCGGCATGCGTGCCTCGATCTATAACGCGATGCCGGTCGCTGGTTGTCAGGCGCTGGCCGACTATATGCGTGAATTCGCACAACAACACGGCTGATTCAAATCAAGGAGCAACCATGGCTGGTCAAGGCTCGGGTGGTAATGTAATTGCTGCGCTCTGCAGTTTCTTTATTCCTGGCTTGGGCCAATTGCTCCAAGGCCGTTTGCTGAAAGCGGCGCTGATGTTTGTACTGGCTGGCGCCTTGTGGTTCATTCTGCTGGGCTGGGTGGTGCACCTGTGGTCCATTCTGGATGCGGCAAAATTTAATCCGGGTAATAACTGATGTCTGATGAGCAACTGAATTTATTAAAAGAACACCGTGATGCAATTGATGCGCTGGATGCGCAAATTCTGCAGCTGATCAATCAGCGCGCGCAGCATGCCCACCAGATTGGGGTTATCAAAGGTGGCG
The DNA here is from genome assembly GCF_000429785.1 of Chitinibacter tainanensis DSM 15459. GTDB lineage: Bacteria > Pseudomonadota > Gammaproteobacteria > Burkholderiales > Chitinibacteraceae > Chitinibacter > Chitinibacter tainanensis. The sequence continues at coordinate 323,923 of NZ_KE386953.1, read as the reverse complement.
GCATTATTTATCGTCCTGAGCGCGAAGCGCAGGTGTTAACCCGCATCAAGGAAATCAACCAAGGTCCGCTCTCCGGTGAGGCAGTGGCACGCTTGTTTCGCGAGATTATGTCGGCCTGCCTGGCGCTGGAAAAACCACTGACGATTGCTTATCTTGGCCCGGAAGGCACCTTTACCCAAGCTGCCGCGATCAAGCATTTTGGCCATGCCGCGCATACCTTGCCTTGCGCCTCCATTGATGAAGTATTCCGGGTGGTCGAAGCCGGTAGCGCCGATTACGCCGTGGCACCGGTAGAAAACTCGACCGAAGGCGCGGTAGGGCGCACGCTCGATCTGATGGTGGGTAGCGCCCTGAAAATCTGTGGTGAAGTGGTGCTGCGCATTCACCATCATCTGCTGCGGGTGAACGAAGGGCTGGCGGGGATTGAGCGCGTGTATTCGCATGCGCAAAGCCTGGCTCAGTGTCACGAATGGTTGAATAAAAACCTGCCTAGCCATGTGGAACGGATTTCGGTATCCAGCAATGCTGAAGCGGCACGGCTTGCAAGCCTTGATCCAAGCAGCGCCGCAATTGCGGGCGACGCCGCCGCCGAGAAATATAATCTGTTAAAACTGGCGCAGAACATCGAAGACGAGCCCAATAACACCACCCGCTTTTTGGTGCTGGGCCAGCAATATGCCGCACGCTCAGGCCGCGACAAAACCTCGCTGGTGATTTCCGCGCCGAATCGCGCGGGGGCACTGCATTGTGTGGTTGAGCCTTTGGCGCGCAATGGCGTGTCGATGACCAAATTTGAATCTCGCCCGAGCCGCACCGGTTTGTGGGAATACGTCTTTTTTGCCGATGTGGAAGGCTTTGTCGAAGACGCCAATATGCAAACGGCGTTGCAAGAATTGCAAGACGTGGCGGCCTTTGTGAAGGTGCTGGGCTCTTATCCTCAAGCTGTCATCTAGCCGCGCTAGATTGCAAGAGCCTACCTTTCAAAGAGAGAAACCATGACGACTCTTCGTGCCGTAACCGTATTTTGTGGTGCCCGCATGGGGCACAACGCGGTTTATCAGCAAGCTGCCCGCAACCTGGGGCAAAGCTTGGCCGCTCGTGACATCACCCTGATTTATGGCGGCGGCCATGTGGGGCTGATGGGCGCGGTGGCCGAAGGCTGCCTCGCGGTTGGCGGCAAAGTGATTGGGGTGATCCCCGAATTCATGGTCGAGCGCGAATTGGGCTACGGCGCCTGCACCGAGCTGGAAGTGGTGGATTCAATGCACACCCGCAAGGCGCGCATGGCTGAGCTGACCGATGGCTTTATCGCTATGCCCGGTGGTTTTGGCACTTTTGATGAATTATTCGAAATTCTGACTTGGGCGCAAATCGGTTTGCACAACAAACCGGTCGGGCTTTTGAATATCAATCAGTATTTCGAGCCGCTGCGCGCTATGGTGGCGCATGCGGTGCGGGAAGGTTTTGTCGGCGAGCGCGATGCCGCCAAGCTGCTGTGCAATGCCGAGGCCGAAGAGCTGCTGGATTTATTGCAGGCAGCGCCGAATCAAGCAGCGGGGGAGTGGTGGAAAACCTAAGTCTGGCCAACCCACAAGATGCCAAACGGGCGGCCGAGCTGATCTATGAATCAGATGCCGCCTTTTATGATTACTGGTTTGCGCTGCCGCGCGAACTGACGCTCTTGAATTTAGCGCAGCTCTGGCAGGCCGAAGCGGGCAGCTACAGCTATCGTAATGCGCAGGTGCTGCGCAATAGCGAAGAAGCACTGATCGCGCTGGTGTTTCATTACCCCGCCACGTATGGCGCGCAACTGCAGCTATCTGATGGCTTGCAGGTCAATACCCTGCCACTTGATAGCGATATTTTGCGCGCGCGCCAGCGGCAGCTGGATTTTCTGTTTCCGCACTTACCCCCCGATGCCTGGTATTTGCGCACCATCGCCACACATCCCGATTATCGCGATCGCGGCCTCGGTGCCCGTATGCTCGAGCAAGTGATGTTTGCCGCCCGCGAAGCCGGCTACGCCAGCCTGCATGTCGATGTCGATAGCGGCAACCCGGCTGCCGTGCGCTTTTATACCCGCCACGGTTTTGAAATCTGGGCCGAAACCCGCGTGCGCCATCTGGCGCAATTCAATCTGCCTGCCAGCCTGCGGCTGGTGAAATCGCTTTAGCCGCCTGCGCGGCTTGTCTTGCAAGGAACTCGCACAATGTCTCTCGCTGCACTCGCTCCGGATCATGTTCGCGCCATTGCGCCTTACCAACCGGGCAAACCGGTGTCTGAGCTCGCCCGTGAAATGGGGCTGGATCCGGCCGCTATTGTGAAACTCGCCTCGAACGAAAACCCACTCGGCATGAGCCCACTGGCTCGCGCCGCGGTGGAGCGCGAGCTCGCCGAATTAGCCCGCTATCCAGATGGCAATGGCTTTGAGCTAAAAGCCAAAATCGCCAGCAAATTTGCGGTGAATCTCGATCAAATCGTGCTCGGCAATGGCTCGAACGATATTCTGGAGCTGATCGCCCATGCCTTTTTGCAAGCCGGCGATTCGGCGGTATTCTCTGAATACGCCTTTGCCGTGTACCCGCTGGCCACACAGGCCGTTGGTGCGACCAATATCTGTGTGAAAGCGGTGGATTATGGCCACGATCTGGAAGCCATGCGCGCCGCCATTCGGCCGGATACCAAAGTGGTGTGGATTGCCAACCCCAACAACCCGACCGGCACCTTGGCACGCCCGGGCGATCTGATCGAATTTTTGGAGCTATGCCCAGCCAATGTCTTGGTGGTGCTCGATGAGGCCTATACCGAATACCTGCCGCGCGAAAAGCGTAGCGATTCGATTGGCTGGCTCAAGCAGTTTCCTAATCTGATTGTGGTGCGCACTTTCAGCAAGGCCTATGGTTTGGCGGGCTTGCGCGTGGGTTTTGCGCTGGCCAATCCGGCGGTGGCTGATATTCTCAATCGCGTGCGCCAGCCGTTTAATGTCAATAGCCTCGCTCAGGCCGCCGCCTGCGCAGCGCTGGATGATGTTGAGTTTCTGCGCCGCTCGGTTGAGGTGAACACCGCTGGTATGCAGCAAATCACCACTGCTTTGCGCGAGCTGGGGCTGGGGTTTATCGAAAGTCATGGCAACTTTGTGACTTTCCATTGCGGCGATGCAGCGCTACTGAATCAGTTTATGCTCGAGCGCGGCGTGATTGTACGGCCATTGGCCGGTTACAAGATGGCCAATAGCCTGCGGGTGTCGATTGGTTTGCCTGAAGAAAACGCCCGCTTTATCGAAGTGCTACGCGAGGCCATGGCTGACTAAGGGTATTACTCTGTAGCCATTTAAAATCAATGCATTCGAGGCAGTACCAGCTGGGGTATAGAAATCTCGCTCCGGCTGCCTGCCTCGGTTATAATGACGCCAATCACAAGAATCAGTTTGCCGGGGTTGATGATGTTTGATCGCAAGTATGTTTCCGAATACACCCAATTCATGAACCAGTTTTTGCAAGAAAATCCAGAAGTGGCCAAAGGCCAGCTGGAAGGTCGCGCATTGCTGTGGGATAAAGCGCCCATCGATCTGGACGAGCGCAAACGCAACGACGAATCGCGCGTAAACAAATAAGCGCGGTTAAGTCGGCCCAATAAAAAACGCCATCGCAGGATGGCGTTTTTTATTGCTGCTATTCAAGCGAACTTGAGCACTGTTGCGTGCGCAATTAAAAAGGGAGGCTAAACGCCTCCCTTGCTATTACCCGCTAGCGGGTGCGGTGCACGACTTATTTCGCTGCGCCACCACCGACCACTTCCAGTGTTTCCCACTTGCCGCCTTTCACGGTGTAAAGGGCAATCGCACCGTTTTTGATGTCGCCTTTCTCATCAAAAGTCACCGAGCCGGTTACGCCTTGGTAGTCGGTTTTGGCCAGTTCTGGCAGGTACTTAGCAGGATCAGCCGAGCCCGCTTTTTGCATCGCCGCTACCATTACTTTGACTGCGTCGTAGCAGTATGGGGCGTACAGCTGTACTTCGGTGCCAAACTTGGCTTTGAATTTATCCAGGAAAGCTTGACCGCCAGCCAGTTTGTCTTTTGGCATGCCTGGTGAAGAAGAAATCATACCTTCGGCATCTGCGCCAGCCAGTTTGATGAATTCTGGGGTTTGTGTGCCGTCACCGCCCATCACTTTGGCGTTCAGACCCAGTTTCTTGGCTTGTTTTTTCAGTGGCGCTGCTTGCGCATCCATGCCGCCGTAGAAAATCAGATCAGGTTTAGCACCCTTGATGCTGGTCAGGATCGCGTTGAAGTCGGTTTCCTGATTAGTGGTGAATTCACGTTTCACCACTTCAGCGCCCGCAGCTTTGGCGGCTTTTTCAAATTCGTCGGCCAAGCCCTGACCATATGCTGTACGGTCATCGATGATGGCTACCTTTTTCGCCCCCAGTTTCACGGCGTATTCGCCCAGCACTTTACCTTGCTGTGCATCGTTGGCCATCACGCGGAAGGCGGTTTTAAAGCCTTGTGCGGTGTAGGCTACTGCGGTGGCCGATGGTGAAATTTGGGCAATGCCCGCATCCGAGTAAATTTTCGAAGCAGGGATGGTGGTACCAGAATTCAGGTGGCCGATCACGCCGGCAACTTTCTGATCAACAAAACGCTGGGCCACGGTGGTAGCGGTTTTCGGATCGGCCTGGTCGTCTTCCGACACCATTTCCAGTTTCATTTTTTTGCCGCCGATATCCACACCGCCGGCTTCGTTGATTTCATCAATGGCCATTTTCACGCCATTTTCATTGTCTTTACCCAGGTGGGCGATATTGCCGGTTAGTGGCGCGGCGTGACCGATTTTGATGATGTCACCGGCTGGGGCGGCTTCGGCTTTGGCCGCTGGCTGGCTGGCCGCTTCCGGAGCGGCGGCGGGTTCTTGTTTGCCGCATGCGGTCATGGCCACAATGGCGGCAGCGATCAGGCTGTAACGGGCGATTGTCATGTCGAAGTATCCCCAAGGGTGTGTTTGTTTGGTTGCGCGATATTCATGTGTACCGACTTATTCCAATGCGGCGCATGAGTGCGTGAATGCATTAGAAGGCACAAATATCCCCTTAGCAATGTAGCCCATTGAATAAGGATAATCCTGTAGTTGCACCGCAACAGTAGTGTGCAAAATCAACCATAACAGTTTTAAACGCTAACACTGTAAGGTGAAAACTGGCCGCAAGGGCGCATCGCAGCTGCGCTGCAGAATACCGGACTGCAAGTGATGGTTTCGTCGTGTGTAAGTTTTTGGGTGGGTGTTGTCGCGACAGCCAAAGTGGCTAAATGTTGCACTAATGCGACGAATGACCATAAAAAAGGGAGCCAGCTGGCTCCCTTTTTTAGCGCTAATGCTTGCGGGCGGTTATTTCGCCACGGCGCCACCAACCACTTCTACGATTTCCCACTTGCCGTTTTTCACGCTGTAAACCGTGATCGCGCCATTGTTGATATCGCCTTTGGCATCAAAGCTGATCGGGCCAGTAACGCCTTGATATTTGATCGCAGCGAGTTTCGGCAGGTATTTGGCTGGCTCAGCTGAGCCGGCTTCTTGCATGGCTTGCACCATGATTTTCACCGAGTCATAGCAATACGGTGAATACAGCTGCACTTCATTGCCAAACTTGGTTTTGAATTTATCCAGGAATGCTTTGCCGCCAGCCAATTGGTCTTTAGGCGTGCCTGGGCTCGTGGCCAGCATGCCTTCAGCATCCGCGCCGGCCAGTTTGATAAATTCAGGGGTTTGCGCGCCATCGCCACCCATGACTTGGGCGTTAATGCCCAGTTTTTTGGCTTGTTTTTTCAGCGGCGCCGCTTGCGCATCCATGCCACCGTAGAAAATCAGATCAGGCTGCGTGCCCTTAATGCCGGTCAGCAGGGCATTGAAATCGGTTTCGTTGTTGCTGGTGAATTCGCGCTTAACGATTTGCGCGCCAGCGGCTTTGGCAGCTTTTTCAAATTCATCGGCCAAGCCCTGACCGTAGGCGGTACGGTCATCCACGATAGCGATTTTTTTCGCGCCCAGTTTCACGGCATATTCGCCCAGCACCTTACCTTGCTGCGCATCATTGGCCATCACGCGGAAGGCGGTTTTAAAGCCTTGTGCGGTGTAGGCCACCGCGGTGGCTGAGGGTGAAATCTGCGCAATGCCGGCATCGGAGTAAATTTTCGAGGCTGGAATCGTCGTGCCTGAATTCATGTGGCCAATTACGCCTGCCACTTTTTGATCGACAAAGCGCTGCGCCACGGTCGTTGCGGTTTTCGGATCGCCCTGATCATCTTCCGACAGCATTTCCAGCTTCATTTTCTTGCCGCCGATATCTACGCCGCCTGCCGCGTTGATCTCGTCGATCGCCAGCTTCACGCCGTTTTCATTGTCTTTACCAAAATGTGCGGCGGGGCCGGTCAGGGCGGCCACATGGCCGATCTTGATCACGTCGGTCGCGGTTTCGGCGGCCGCTTGTGGCGCGCTGGCATCGGCCGCTGGTGTTTGGGTTTGTTGTTTGCACGCAGCAAGGCCGGTAATGGCGGCTGCAATCAGGCTGTAGGCAGCATTTTTTTTCATGATGGGAATCGAGTCCAAGCGTGTTCAGTGGTGTGGGCAGACGCACGGCACCTGCGTGCGCTTATCTTGCGAGGACGTATGCAAAATAAATACTGGGGTATTCCTGTAGATGGCTGTAAGTGATTGATTGAAATTGTTTTAAACGCTGAGATCAAGCTGCTGCATGCTGCCGGCCTGGCCATTTTCGCGCAGGTAAATGCCACTGGCGCGCAGCTGCCCTAGATTGCGGTTTTGCCCGTCATTCAGATCAAAATCGGCTTTGGCGTAGCCCAGATACAGCGCGCCAATCTGGGCCTGCGCCAGCGATTGCAATTGATCATTGCCGCTGGCGTCTTTGAGCCAGAGTTTCAGCTCGCCAAATACGGCGTCGCCTTCATCAATCCAGCCATTGCGGTCCTGATCAAATTGGGCGAGATCAGCAAAGCCATTGCCGCTTTTCGCGCCAAATAGCTCGCCACCATGATTGATTTTGCCATCCTGATTGCGATCGAGCGCCAGATACGCGCTGCCATGATTAAGCAGGCTGATGGTCTCGCGGCGGCCATCCTGATCCAGATCGAACTGGAAAGTTTGCGGGCTTAGCGTTGCCGCCGGCGCGGCGTAGTTGAGCACCAAGGGGTCTTTTTTCGGCCGCGCCGCGCTGCCGGTGGCGACATCCAGCGTGACGCTGCGCTGAAATTGCCGGCTGAGGCTTAATTCGGCGCTAAAGCTGATGTGCATGCCATCGCTGGTTTCAATGGTGCCGCTGGCGGCGTACTGGGTGCTTTCCTGTTCTTGTTCCTCGGCGGCGTAATGCAGAATAAAACCGCCTTCATCTAAGGTGGTGGGGGTATTGCTTTCGGTGCTTGGTTTGGATTGATCTTTGGGGTGATACTCGGTGAGGGTAATGGATTCGCCGAGCATAATTTCCAAAAGCGAGCGTATCAGCTTGAGCCGTGGGTCGTTATCGATGGCGGCTTGTAATTCTTCCTGCACGCGGGCCGGGGCGGAGATGTCGACCGTGCTGCTGGCAGGGGCGCTGGGCCGTGGGGGTTGATATTGCAGCGATAATTTTTCACTGCGCTGCTGGCTAAATTGGCGCTGGGCACTCAATTGCAGTTGGCTCTCGGTGATACGCATGGTCGGCTCCGCTGGGGCGGCGATATGCCCCTATCAGCGCTATCGGCAGCCTGGCCGCGAGTTATAGCGCGCCGCGTTCGGCCAAGGACACCACCTGATGAGCGGCAACGATGAAATGATCCAGGAGCTGGATCTCCAAGAGCTGCAGCGCGGCCTGTAATTGGCGGGTGAGCTGCAGATCGGCGGCTGAAGGCTCGGCCTGCCCGCTGGGGTGGTTGTGCGCCACAATTACTGCCGCGGCATGGTATTGCAGTGCCAGTCGGGCGAGTTCGCGCGGATAAACATGGGTTTGAGCAAGGGTGCCTTTGCTGAGTACCTCGGCGCGGATCAGCCGGTAGCCGCTATCGAGTAGCAAGACATGAAATTCTTCCTGCGCCAAACCGCGTAGCCGCAAACGCAGCAAATCGCGCACAGCGGTCGGATTATGCAAGGCATCGCGCTGGGCTAGCTCTTCGCTCAGCGCACGGCGGCTCATTTCCAGCACCGCTTGCAGCTGCGCGTATTTGGCGTCGCCCACGCCGGCTATCGGCGCAAAATCGCTCAGGCTGGCGGCAAACAGCGCCTGCAGCGAGCCAAAATGGCTGAGTAAATCTTGCGCGAGCTCCACCGCCGATTTGCCGGGCAAGCCCACCCGCAAAAAAATCGCCAAGAGCTCAGCATCGCTAAGGGCGCTGGCGCCGCGCTGCAACAATTTCTCGCGCGGGCGACTTTCGCTGGGCCAATCGCTGATCGACATGGGCTTTTTTTCGGTAAACTAGACGATTCTTTCTAGCAAAAGGCGCGCAGGACGTGAGCCCGAATCCAAAGAAAAAAATCGTGCTGGGCGTGAGCGGCGGGGTGGCGGCGTATAAATCGGCCGAGCTCACCCGTCTGCTCGTAAAGGCCGGCTACGATGTGCATGTGGTGATGACCGAAGCAGCCACCCACTTCGTCGGCCCGGTGACCTTTCAAGCCCTGAGTGGCAATCTGGTCTACACGGATCAGTGGGATCCGCGCCGGCCGAATAATATGCCGCACATTGATCTCACCCGCGGCGCGGCGGCGGTGCTGGTGGCGCCGGCCTCGGCTGATCTGCTGGCCAAGCTCGCCAATGGCTTGTGCGATGATTTGCTGACCACTTTGCTGGCCGCGCGCGATTGCCCGCTGCTGGTAGCGCCGGCGATGAATCGGCAAATGTGGGAAAACCCGCCCAATCAGCGCAATATCGCGCAATTAAAAGCCGATGGCATTACGATTCTCGGCCCCGGGCATGGCGAGCAGGCCTGCGGTGAAGTGGGTGATGGCCGCATGCTCGAAGCCGAGCAACTGTTTGAATTACTCGAGGCGGCGCTGCAGCCCAAAGCCCTGAGTGGCCAGCGCGTGCTGATTACCGCTGGGCCCACCTTTGAGCGCATTGATGCCGTGCGCGGGATCACCAATGTCAGCAGCGGCAAAATGGGCTACGCGATTGCCCGCGCAGCTTACGAGGCGGGCGCCGAAGTGGTGCTGGTGTCGGGCGAAACCAGCCTGCCTACGCCGATTGGTGCGCGGCGCATCAATGTGAAATCGGCGCAGCAAATGTTGGCCGCGGTGGAAGCTGAAGTGGCGCGCGCAGATATTTTCATTGGCGTGGCGGCGGTGGCTGATTATTACGTGCTCAACCCGTCCGAGCAGAAAATCAAAAAAGACGCCCATATTCTCACGCTGGAATTGGCACCAAACCCGGATATCCTCGCGGGGGTTTCCGCCCGCGAGCAGGCGCCATTCTGTGTCGGTTTTGCCGCCGAGTCGGAAAACCTGCTGGAGTATGCCGAAGCCAAGCGCCAGCGTAAAAAGCTGCCGCTGCTGGTGGCCAATCTGGTGCAAACCGCTTTCGGGGCGGATACCAATGAAGTGGTGCTGCTGGATGATCATGGCGAAACCCGCCTGCATTCGGCACCCAAAATCGAAATCGCCCGCAAGCTGGTGGCGCATATTGCGCGGCTGCTGCCGGAGTATCGCCGCGACTAAGTGCTGGCCCACCCCATTTATGCTGCGCTCCCCCTTGGGGTATTGCCAGCTAAGTTATTAATTAATTGATTTTGAGGTAAATACCTCGCTGGAGTATTGTAATGAGCCAACCCGTCATTGATGTCAAAATTCTCGATCAACGCCTGCATGACAATTTGCCCGCCTATGCCACGCCTGGCTCGGCCGGGCTCGATCTGCGCGCCTGCCTTGATGCTCCGCTGGAGCTGGCGCCCGGCGCCACCACGCTGATCCCGACTGGGATGGCGATTCACCTTGATGACCCGAGCCTGGCGGCCATGATTTTGCCGCGCTCGGGGTTAGGCCATAAGCACGGCATCGTGTTGGGCAATCTGGTGGGCCTGATCGATTCGGATTATCAAGGCCAGCTGTTTGTGTCGGTATGGAATCGCGGCAGCAGCAGCTTTACCATCCAGCCGCTGGAGCGGATTGCGCAGCTGATTATCGTGCCAGTGGTGCAGGTGGGCTTTAATTTGGTGGATGAATTTGGCGCCTCTAGCCGCGGCGAAGGCGGCTTTGGTAGCACCGGCAAGCAATAAACTCGTGCCCCATTTGCATCCATGCGCCAGCTGGCCAGCAACGCAGGCCGGCGCGGTACTTAGGCGGGGCGGGGGCTCAGGCCCGGTAGTTGCTCGGTTTGATCGCTAATCAAACCCGCCAGCGGCCAGCTCAGCACTGCCGCATATTCGCTTGGGTGCTGTACGCCATATAGCCAGCAGGGCACCTGATTGCGGCTCAGCTCGCTGATTTGCGCCGCGTTGGCGATTTCATAATCAAACACCAGCCCCACGGCGCGGGGTACGGTGGCCAGCATGGTAAAGAGGCCAATCGTGCGCACTGGCGCATTGGCGAGCAACAGGGCACAAGGTAGGCGCGTTTCGCGCGCCAGTGTCAGGATCAGCGGGTGGTGAAACGAGCTGATCAGGCCATGAAAGGGCTGCGCTAAGCTTGCCAGCACCGCGCGCGTAGCCGGTAGGCTATCGGCGGATTTGAGTTCCAGATTCCAGAATGCCTGCGGGAAAGCCGCCAGCGCCTGAGCCAGGCTCGGCACTGCGTAGCCTTGAATCTCGCTCAGTTCTTGCTGGCTGAGCTCGCTCACCAAGGCGCCGTTGGCGGCGGTGCGGTCATGAAACAAAATCGCCTGCCCATCGCGATCAACCCGGATATCCGTCTCAAAGCCGGCCATCCCGGCGGCCCAGGCGGCGGCAAAAGCGGCCAATGTGTTGTCGGGATGACTGCGGGTCCAACCGCGATGCGCAATGAAATACATGTCGGGTACACTCGAAGCTGCGGTAAAAAGCCGCAGCGAAGAAAAATGACGATCAGGAATCTGCAATGATGGCACGCCGGCCTTGGATGGCTTTGCTTTCGCTGCTCTGCGCGCTCGGCGCCAGTGTAGCACCGACCCACGCGCAAGAACCACAGCCCACCGGCAAGGCCAGCAGCAATGCCAGCGCACCGGCCTGGGCAGCCAAAGGGCAACGCCCACGCATCGGGCTGGTGCTCGGTGGCGGCGGCGCGCGCGGCTTTGCGCATATCGGGGCGCTGAAAGTGCTGCAGGATAATCGCATTCCGATCGATTGTGTGGTGGGAACCAGTATCGGCTCGCTGGTGGGCGCCGCCTATGCCGCCGGCCGCACGCCGGACGACATGGCCGCACGGGTTGGCAAAGCTAATTGGGATGATCTCTTGTCATCCACCCTGCCACGGCAGGTGAGCTCTTATCGCAAAAAGCAGGATGACGCGCTGGCGCTGATTCCGCTGGAGCTGGGCATTGGCGATGATCTGCAAGTCAAACTGCCCAATGCCGCGATCAGCACGCAGAAAATCGAGTTTTTCCTGCGCGACCTGACTTTTGCCGGCACCGCGCCCAATTTTGACGCGCTGCCGATCCCATATCGGGCGATTGCCACTGATCTGGCCACTGGTGAAATGGTGGTATTTAAAGAGGGCGATCTGGTCACCGCCATGCGCGCCAGTATGGCGGTGCCGGGGGTGTTTCCGCCGGTATTGCAAGGCGAGCGCTTGCTGGTCGATGGCGGCTTGGTGCGCAATGTGCCGGTGGATGTGGCGCGGCAAACCTGCGCCGATGTGGTGATTGCAATTGATGTCGGCTCTGAGCCCTTGCGCCGCGATGAGCTCACCAGCGTGCTGTCCTTTGCTGATCAGTACACGCGGCTGATGATGATTCAAAACGTGAAGCCGCAGCTTGAATCACTGACCGCCGATGATGTGCTGATTTCGCCAGCGCTGGGCAATCTCTCATCCAGCGATTTTAAAAAATCGGCCGAGCTGATCAATGCCGGTGAGCTGGCCACGCTGAAAGTGCTCAGCCAGCTACAGCGCTATGCCTTGCCGGCCGACGAATACGCCGCTTGGGATGCCCAGCGGGTGGGGCAACATCTGCAATCCAAGCCGGTGTTGGCCGTGAAGGTGAAAGACAGCGTGCACGTGAACCCGGAAGTGGTGAAAAAAGAGCTGGATGTCCCACTGAACGAGCCGCTGGATATCGCCGAATTTCAAGATAATCTCTCGCGCGTGTACGCACGTGGCGACTTTTCACAGCTGGATTACGAGCTAACCCGCGATCCGGCCGGGCAGGGCGATGAGCTCACCGTATTGCCCATCGAGAAAAGCTGGGGGCCCAATTACCTGAATCTGGGGCTGGGCTTTGGTTCGGATTTTCGCAATTCCACCCCGTGGAGCTTTAGCGCTCAATATCGCCGCACCTGGATGAATTCCCTGGGCGCCGAATGGAAAACGCTGCTGAAACTGGGCTCGAGCCAGGTCTTGCAGAGCGAGTTTTATCAGCCATTGCAGCTGGATGGGCTGGTGTTTTTGTCACCCTATTTGCAGCTGCGTGATCAGCCGATTGATTTGTGGCTCGATGGCGAGCCGATTGCCAGTTATTCGGTGCAACGCAATAGTTTCGGCGTGGATTTGGGCTCGACGCTGACCAAATACGGCGAGCTGCGCCTCGGGGCGGTGTTCAACGATTATCGCCTGAGCAAACAAGTCGGGCTGGGCGCGCTGGATGATGATACAGGCCGCGATTATGGTCTGCGGCTTAGCCTGCATTACGATCAGCTGGATAATTACTTCTTCCCGAAAGAAGGACAGTATCTCAATCTGCAGGGGTATATCTCGCTAAAAGACAGCCCAGGTAGCTTTGAAGACTATACCCGCCTGTTTGCCGAATACCGCATGGCGCGCCCGATGGGCAAAGGCGCGTGGCAGCTGACGCTGCGCGGGCAGGAAACCACGGGCAATGCACCGCTGTATACCGATATCCGCTGGCTGGGTGGCTTTTTGAATATGTCCAGCTATGGCTACCAAGAGCGGCTGACCAATCGCTTCCTGTATGCCTCATGGCAGTATTATCAGCCCACGAGCTGGCTCACCGGTTCGTATTGGGGGCTGGGGTTGGAGTTCGGTAAGAACTTTGATGCCTTTGACTTTATTGCCGGCGATACGATGTTCAGTGCGGTGGCGTATCTGGCCTACGACAGCTTTATGGGGCCGGTGTATCTGGGGGCGAGTTATGGCGACAATAACCAGGCCACCTTGTACTTTATGTTGGGCAAACAGTTCTAAGCCCATGACATCCTCTTGTAATGACGCTGCCCGCCCTGATCTATTGCGGGCTACCGTTTTACCGAATGATTATGTCTATTTTTGATCGCTGGCTGGGTAAAGCCCCGGCCGAAACAGGAACACCTGCCGTGACTGATACCGCCACTCATCCGCTGCTGGACAGCGTTCGCCAGACTTTAGCCACCCTGATCGATCCCGATACAGGCAAGGATTATCTGAGCAGCAAAAATGTGAAAAATCTCAGCTGCGATGCGGGTGTGGTGTCGCTGGATTTGGTGCTGGGTTATCCGGCGCAAAGCCAATTTGCGGCACGCGAAGCGCAAGTGGCGACGGCCTTGGCGGCAATTCCGGGAGTGGTGAAAACCGAAGTCAAAGTCAGCAGCCAGATTGTGGCGCACAGCGTGGCGCGCGGTATTCCGCTGTTGAAAGGCATTAAAAACGTCATTGCCGTGGCCTCGGGCAAGGGCGGGGTGGGTAAATCGACCACGTCGGCCAATCTGGCGCTGGCGCTGGCGGCCGAAGGCGCCAAAGTGGGCTTGCTGGATGCCGATATTTACGGCCCGAGCCAGCCACAAATGATGGGCGTGGCCGGCCAGCATCCCGAATCGGACGACAATAAACACATCAAACCGATTGATCAGCACGGCGTGCGCAATATGTCGATCGGTTTTCTGATCGACCCGGAGCAGCCGATGGTGTGGCGCGGCCCGATGGTCACGCAGGCGCTCACCCAGCTATTGCACGACACCGAGTGGGGCGAGCTGGATTATCTGGTGATCGACCTGCCACCGGGTACTGGCGATATTCAGCTCACGCTGAGCCAGAAAGTGCCGCTGACTGGCGCGGTGATTGTGACCACGCCGCAAGACATTGCCCTCTTGGATGCGCGCAAGGGCCTGAAAATGTTTGAAAAAGTCGGCGTGCCGATTTTGGGCATTGTCGAGAATATGAGCATGCATATCTGCAGTAATTGCGGTCATGCTGAGCCGATTTTTGGTGAAGGCGGCGGCGAGAAGATGGGCGCTGAATATGGTACCGAGCTGATTGGCAAGCTGCCGCTGGATTTATCCATTCGCCTGCATGCCGATGAAGGCCGCCCAACGGTGGTGGCGCAGCCCGATGGCGAAATTGCGGCGATTTACAAGCAGATTGCCCGCAAGGTGGCGGTGAAAGTGGCGGCGAAGGCGCAGGATTTCTCCAGCAAATTCCCGAAAATCGTCATTCAAAGTACATAATTTCGGTCAAAGTAAGCCGCAGCGATAGGCTGCGAGCCGGCAAGTCTGGTATCCTGTTGCGTGAATGGCCAAGATGGCTGTGAATCACGCCACAGGATACAACAAGAACAAGCCCAAACGGGCTAGCTGAGACATAACACGATGACCGACACGCAATTGGGCGCGCTAATCATCGCCGGCGCATTTGTTGGCGCAGTATTTGCCTATAACCAGTGGCAAGAGTATCGCTACAAAAAGCAGGCCAACAAAGCATTTGCCCGCAATCAGGATGATGTCCTGATCAATACCCCGAAAAATGTCGTGCGCCAGGGCGAAAGCCAGCGCCTTGAGCCGGTGCTCGATACGCCTGCGCGAGTGACTGAGCCGCCAAGCACCGAATACGATGTGCCCGAGCTCAATACCGAAGCGCCCGCCAAAGCGCGCTACGACGACGATATGCCGGATGACATTCCTGATCTGCCACCCGGATACCGCCCACAGTATCTGCAGCAAGAGCAATACCGCGCTAAGCCTGAGGGCTATACCCCGGTTATCCAGCCGGTTGAAGAGGTGCAGGACCGCCAATTCGCCCCTGAACCGGTATTAGTCGCCAGCCGGCCAGAGCCGGTGCAGCCCGCGGCTGCGAGTTACAGCGCCCCTGTGGCCCCAAGTTACACCGCCCCCGCCGCCGCCGCGCCGGTGCTGAACTTAAGCGCGCTGGACGAAGCCGATGATGGCATGCTGGTCACCAGCCTGATTGATCCAGCGGTGGATTTTATTGCCGAGATTCATGCCGGCACGGCGATTGCTGCGAGTGAAGTGCCGCCATTTCCGGCCAATAAACGTGTGCAGGTGATTGGCTTAAATCAGCTGGATCAGTGGGAAGTAGTAACCAGCACTAGCCGTAATCGCTATCTGGAACTGCGCGCCGGCCTGCAAATGGCCGATCGCCAAGGCCCGATTACTCAAGAAACGCTCAATGCCTTCTGCATGGGTGTGCAGCAATTTGCCGATGAGCACGAAGCCGTCGTGACTTTCCCGCAACGCTCGGCCAAGCTGGGCGCGGCGCGTGATCTGGATGAATTCTGTGCGTCGGTTGATGTGTTGATCGGGCTGAATCTGCCGGCCGGGCAGCGCCCGATTCCGATGGAAAAAGTGCGTATTCATGCGGAAAATGCGGGCCTCGTGCGCGCCAATGATGGCACTTTCCAATACCGTAGCGATTCGGGCAAAACCTTGTTTGTGCTTGCCAATCAGGATCAAACCCCGCTGATGGCCACTTCAATGGGCCTGAGCTTGCTATTTGATGTGCCGCGCGTCGCGGGCGGGATTGCGGTATTTGATTACCTGACCGAATTTGCGCAAAGCCTGTCGCAAGCGCTGAATCTGCCGCTGGTGGACGACAATGGCAAAGTGCTGAATCCACAGAGCCTTGCCAATATCCGCCGCCAACTGGCCGAGCTGTATGCCAGCATGGATGATCGCGGCATTGCGCCGGGCTCGGTGGTGGCGCTGCGGCTGTTTGCCTGAGTTTTTTAGCGATAAAGATGAATTGATCAACGCCGCTCTTGAGCGGCGTTGCTGTTTTGAGGTGCAGAAAAATGACTTCCGAAGTGCAGGCACAGGCCGCCCAACTGCGAGCGCAGCTCAATCAATATGCGCATGAATATTATGTGCTGGATGCGCCCAGCGTGCCCGATAGCGAATACGACCGGCTGTTTCAGGCCTTGCAAGCGCTAGAGCTGGCGTACCCCGAGTTGCAAACGCCCGATTCGCCCACTTTGCGCGTGGGCGGCAAGCCCTTGCCGGAATTTGCGCCGGTGACGCATGCAGTGCCGATGTTGTCGATCCGCACCGAAACCGATGTCACCGCCGCCGGGGCGCTGGCCTTTGATGCCAGTGTGCGCAAAGAGCTGGATTTATTGCCGCTTGAGCCGGCAATTGCCTATGCCGCCGAGCTTAAATTTGATGGGCTGGCGATTAATCTGCGCTACGAGCATGGCCTCTTGGTGCAGGCCGCTACCCGCGGTGACGGGGCCACTGGCGAAGATGTGACGCAAAATATCCGCACCATCGGTCAGATCCCGTTGCGCTTGCGTGGCGAAGCGCCGGCGGTATTGGAAGTGCGTGGCGAGGTGTATATGCGCCGCGACGATTTTGCCCGCCTGAATGAGCGGCAATTGGCCGCCGGTGAAAAAACCTTTGTGAACCCGCGCAATACCGCCGCTGGAGCAGTGCGGCAGCTGGATCCGGCCATTGCCGCGCAGCGGCCTTTATCTTTCTATGGGTATGGGTTGGGCGAGGTTGTTGGTTGGGCTGCGCAGCCAGATACCCATGCCGGTATATTGGATGCTCTACAAGCATTTGGTTTTCCGGTGTGTGAGATTCGTGAAGTGGTGCAGGGTGGCGAAGGGCTGGCGGCATTTCATGCCCGCGTGGCCGCGCTGCGCGATAACTTGCCGTTTGAAATCGACGGGGTGGTGTACAAAGTCAATTCGCTGGCGCAACAAGCGCAGCTGGGGTTTCGCAGTCGCGAGCCGCGCTGGGCAGTGGCGCATAAATACCCGGCGCAAGAGGCGCTCACCATCGTGGAGGCCATTGATATTCAAGTCGGGCGCACCGGCTCGCTCACGCCAGTGGCGCGATTACAGCCGGTGTTTGTTGGTGGGGTAACCGTCACCAATGCCACGTTGCACAACCAAGATGAAATCGATCGTAAAGACGTGCGGGTGGGCGATACCGTGGTGGTGCGCCGCGCTGGCGATGTGATACCGGAAGTGGTGTCGGTGGTGCTGGAGCGCCGCCCGATGCAGGACGTACCGGGAGCGGATTTATTTAGCCCACAGCGCGAGCCGCAACATCCGCCGTATCGGATTTTAGAGTTGTACCCCAGTTGCCCGGTGTGTGGCAGCAGGACTGTCCGCGAAGAAGATGAAGCGCGGGTGCGCTGCACGGGCGGGCTATTTTGTTCGGCACAGCGTAAAGAAGCGCTTAAGCACTTTGCCGGCCGGCGCATGCTGGACATCGAAGGCTTGGGTGACAAGCTGATTGAGCAATTGGTCGAGCAGGAATTGGTTAAAACCCCAGCCGATCTATATCGGCTAACCCTTGAGCAGTTGGCCGGGCTGGAGCGCATGGCCGAAAAATCGGCGCGTAATTTGCTCGAGTCCATTGAAGCCAGCAAAGCCACCACCTTGCCGCGGCTGATTTATGCGCTGGGTATTCGCAATGTGGGCGAAGCTACGGCCAAAGATCTGGCTCAGCATTTTGCTTCGCTGGATGCACTGATGGCGGCCGATGCGGAGGCCTTGCAAGCAGTCAATGATATTGGCCCGATTGTCACACAATCGATTCTGGCGTTTTTTGCCGAGCCACATAATCGCGAAGTGGTGGCGCAGTTGCTGGCTGTTGGCCTGCATTGGCCGGCGATTGAGGCGCGGCGAGCCGATGGCGCGCTGGCCGGCAAAACCGTGGTGATTACCGGCACGTTGCCCAGCTTGAGTCGCGATGAAGCCAAAGCTTTGCTTGAAGCCGCTGGCGCAAAAGTATCGGGCAGTGTGTCGAAAAAAACCGATTACCTGCTGGCCGGGGAAGCCGCCGGCAGCAAGCTGGAAAAGGCTCAGAGCTTAGGGGTGGCCATTTTGGACGAGGCTGCGCTGCGCGCACTGCTGGTTGAAGCGACTGAGTGAAGTGGTCAGGAGTGAGGTAGATTAATTGTTTAATTTTTTAAACAATTAATCTTTTGTGAAGGGGGTTGACTTGAGTGTTTATTTAATTGAACATGCAAGCTATGCGAAAGACAGAAGCCCTCCGCCTTTTTGGTAGTCAGATCCGTTTGGCCGAAGCCCTTGGGCTCGGTCGTTCGGCGGTCTCGCAATGGGGCGATGAACTCAATACCAAGCAAACCGATCAGGTGATGGGCGCGGCCCTGCGCCTGGGTTTGCTGGGTGACCTTCAATCACAGCAAGGAAGCAGCATGCAAAAGATTCGTAAAGCCGTATTCCCGGTCGCCGGGATGGGGACTCGTTTTCTGCCCGCCACCAAGGCCAGCCCAAAAGAAATGATGTCGGTGGTCGATAAGCCGCTGATTCAATATGCGGTGGAAGAAGCCCTCGCGGCCGGGATCACCGAGATGATTTTCATCACCGGCCGGCACAAACGCAGTATCGAAGATCACTTTGATAAGGCGGGTGAGCTCGAAGCCGATCTGGAAGCCAAGCAAAAAACCAAATTGCTGGAAGTGCTGCGCGGCATTATCCCGAAATCAGTAACCTGCATTTATATCCGCCAACCAGAAGCGCTGGGTCTGGGGCATGCGGTATTGTGCGCCAAGCCGGTTGTTGGTGATGAGCCGTTTGCCGTGATTCTGGCGGATGACCTGATCGATGGGCATGGTGTTTCGGAAATGAAACGTATGGTCGATTTGTTCGACGATACCCACTGCTCGGTGCTGGGGGTGGAAGAAGTGGCGCCGGAAGAAACCGGCAGCTACGGGATTGTGGAAGTGAACCCGAGCGCGAATCGCCTGCGGGTCAACAATATCGTGGAAAAACCAAAACCAGAAGAAGCGCCATCGAATCTGGCCGTAGTGGGTCGTTATATTCTGACACCACGCATTTTCCATCATTTGCAGCACGTACAGCCAGGCAAAGGTGGCGAAATCCAGCTGACCGACGGGATTTTTGCGCTGATGCAAGAGCAGCATATTCTGGCGCACAAGCTGGAAGGTACGCGTTACGATTGCGGTAGCAAAATTGGCTTCCTGAAAGCGACGGTAGAATTGGGCCTGAAACACCACGAGGTGGGCGCCGAATTTACCGCTTATATGAAAGACTTCTGCAAGACCTTTTGAGCTTAGCTCCGCACTTTGACGGCCAGCTGGGGGGGTGCCCACGGCTGAAATGTTATGCAACAGCCCGCCATGGTGGGCTCAGATTGATGGCAAACCTCACTCGCGAAGCGAGGCTCCCCTCAAGGAGGGGGGCGGGAGGGGTGGGAACAGAACATCAAGGCTGCAGATTGAAAGCCTTATTTCCTAGGCTTGGCTTTGCCGAGACTTGAAGAAAATTGTTCTGCCACGTTGTTAGCAGCCTGAGCCCGCCTTGGTGGGCTGTTGTTTTTGCTGGCGCAAATATTGACTATGCAGGGGCGTAGTGCTTTGTTAGCATGAGTTTGGCGCTTTGATTTCAAGTCGCTGACAACTTTCGTCTAGCCCAGAGGAGCAATACCATGGCAGCTCAGCATGAAACGCAATTAATCGATGAAACCAAAGACGCGCTGCGCGAAACCGCGCAGCTGATCGAGGCAGCAGCCAACGCGCAGGGGGAAGAGGCCAAGCAGCTGTACGCTAAAATCGCCGACAATCTGCGCACCGCCAAGCATCGGCTGGTTGAGCTAGAAACCCAGTCGGTGGATAAAGCCAAACAAGCGGCCAAGCAAACGGATGAATACGTGCATGCGCATCCATGGCAAGCGGTGGGTATTGGCGCGGCGGTTGGCTTGTTGATCGGTTTTCTGGTTGCGCGCCGCTAAGTAGGAGTCAGCATGGCCATGATACGCGAAGCCCTAGCCGGTCTGTTATCTACGCGCTTGAGTCTTGTGGGGCTGGAATTGCGTGATGAGCTTGATCGGGTAGCGCTGATGGTGGGGCTGGCCATCGCAGCCGCCCTGGCACTCTTGCTGGGTTTGTGTTTCTTTGGCCTGCTGCTGTTGTTTGGTTTTTGGTCTTATCGAATCGTGATCTCGGCCATCTTTGCCGTGCTGTTTCTGGGTTTGGGGCTGGTAGCTTGGCTGTGGCTGCGCCGTTTGCAAGCTGAGGCTAGCCAGCCGTTTCCCTTAACTACGGCTGAGTTTGCCCAAGATAAACAGCTGTTGGCGCAGCTGTTTAGCCGTCTGCCTGCGGAGGCCGCTGATGAGTAACAGGCTACGCGAACAGCAAAAACTGCATCTGTGTTATCAAGCGCAGTTACATCGTTTGCAGCTGCAAACCCAGCTCCGCGCGCAAGCGCAGCCGGCTGAGTTGCTGCGCTCGGCCGCAGGCAATGGCCAACTGTGGTCTCTGCTACTGCGTGGCCTTGCGCACTGGGGGCGCCAGCGCCCGCTGTGGTCGGCGCTGGGGCGTGGGGCCAAGTTGATGGGCGTCGTGTTGGCGGTGGCGCGGCTGTTGCGGAATAAATAATCATCCTCATCATCGCGTATCCCCTAGCTTGCGTATAATCATGCCAGCTATGGAGTAGACGCTTGCATGTTTAAATATCTGGAAGATTTCGTCGGGAACACCCCGCTGGTAAAACTCAAACGCCTGCCGGGCAATACCAGCAATACCATTCTGGTCAAGCTAGAAGGCAATAATCCGGCCGGCTCGGTGAAAGACCGGCCCGCGCTGTCGATGATCCGCCATGCCGAGGCGCGCGGCGATATTCAGCCTGGCGACACGCTGATCGAAGCCACCAGCGGCAATACCGGCATCGCGCTGGCGATGGCGGCGGCGATGATGGGCTACCGCATGGTGCTGCTGTTACCGAAAAATTCCAGCATCGAGCGGATACAAACCATGAAAGCCTACGGCGCCGAGGTGATCCTGACCGAGGGAATGGAAGCCGCCCGCGATCAGGCCGAGGCCATGGTGGCAGCCGGGCAAGGGTTATTGCTCGATCAATTTGCCAACCCAGATAATCCACTGGCGCATTACGAAACTACAGGCCCGGAAATCTGGCGCGACACCGCCGGCACGGTAACGCATTTTGTTTCCAGCATGGGCACCACCGGCACCATCATGGGCACGCGGCGTTATCTGAAAGAACAGAACCCAGCAATCCAGATTGTGGGCGTACAGCCGTGCGATGGCGCGCAAATTCCGGGTATCCGTAAATGGCCGGCCGACTATGTACCCAAGATCTGCGATTTTTCGCTGATTGATCAGGTGCTGGAAGTCGAGCAAGCCGAGGCCGAAGCCATGACCCGCCGCCTCGCACGCGAAGAAGGCATTTTCGCCGGGATTTCCTCAGGGGGCGCTTTGGCGGCCGCCTTGCGGCTCTCTGCCACCGTGGAAAACGCGGTGATCGTCAGTATTGTTTGCGATCGCGGTGATCGTTATCTCTCGACCGGGGTGTTTCCGGCATGAGCCCCGCGCTGATCGAAGGTTTGGGTTTACTGGCCGGTACGCTCACCACCATCTCTTTTGTGCCGCAGGTTTGGCAAGTGTGGAAAAGCCGCTCGGCCAAAGACATTAGCCTGGGGATGTACTGCATATTTGTCAGCGGCGTGGCGCTATGGCTGGGGTATGGGCTGCTAGTTGGCTCGGCGCCTGTGTATCTGGCCAATACCATCACTTTGATTCTGGCTGGCGCCGTGCTGGTGATGAAGCTGATTTTTGATCGCCGGCCACCGGCAGCTACTGAGGCCAAATCCGATGACCACGCCGGTTGATTTGCATTGTCATTCCAATATCTCGGACGGCATCTTGCCGCCCGATGAAGTAGTGCGCCGCGCCCATGCGCGCGGGTGCCAATTATTTGCCCTGACCGATCACGACGATACCCGCGGCTTGGCGCTGGCGAAAGCCACTGCCGATGAGCTGGGAATGGGCTTTGTCAATGGTGTGGAAATCTCGGTCAGCTGGGGTAAGCATACGCTGCATGTGGTGGGACTGGGTTTTGCCGCCGATGATCCAACCTTGCTGGCCGGCTTGGCGCAAGTGCGCTCGGGGCGGGTCGAGCGGGCCGAGCGGATGGCGGCGGGCCTAGAAAAACTGGGCCTGACCGGCATTTTGGAAGGCGCGCGCAAATATGCCGATAATCCGGAAATGATCAGCCGCTCACATTTTGCCCGCTATCTGATTGAAATTGGCCGCTGCAAAGACATGAAGGCGGTGTTTAAGCAATTTATGGTGCGTGGCAAACCCGGCTTTGTGGAGCATGAATGGGCGCGCCTGCATGAGGCGGTGGAGTGGATTCGCGGTGCGGGTGGAGTGGCGGTGCTGGCGCATCCGGGCCGCTACGAAATGGGCAATGAAACCATGCGCGTGCTGCTGACCGAATTTAAACGCCAAGGCGGCGAGGCGCTGGAAGTGGTGTCTGGCAGCCACGGCCATGCCGATGTACATCGCTTTAAAAATCTGGCCAAGGAATTTGGCTATCTGTGCTCCAGCGGCACCGATTATCACGCCACGGGCGAAGGCGCGCGCGAGCCGGGTTTGAATGCCGATTTGCCCGAAGGCTGCGAGCCGGTGTGGACACGCTGGGCGCCGACGCTAGGGCCGCTGCCGCGCGCACACTGAAACTGGAATAACCATGTCACAATTTTTCTCGATTCATGCCGAAAACCCGCAGCCACGCCTGATTAAGCAGGCGGTGGAAATGCTGCGCGCCGGCAAGCTGATCGTTTATCCCACCGACTCGTGCTACGCCTTTGGCTGTGCGCTGGATAATAAAGACGGCCTGGAGCGCATCCGTAAAATCCGCCAGCTGGATGACAAGCATCACTTCACACTGGCCTGTAGTGATTTATCGCAGCTGGGCAGCTACGCCAAAGTAGATAACCGTACTTTCCGCATGCTCAAAGCCGCTACGCCGGGTAGCTACACCTTTATTTTGCAGGCGACCAAAGAAGTGCCGCGCCGTGTTTGGCATCCGAAAAAGCAAACGGTGGGCCTGCGCGTACCTGATCATCCGATTGCGCTGGCTTTGCTGGCAGAGCTGGGCGAGCCCATGCTCTCCACCACGCTGATGTTGCCGGGCGAAGAATATCCGCTGACCGATGCCTGGGAAATTCGCGAGCAGCTGGAGCACGCGGTTGATCTGGTGATCGAGGGTGGCTATTGCGGCACAGAGCCGACCACGGTGGTAGATTTATCCGACGACTATCCGCATGTGCTGCGCGAAGGCAAAGGCCCGCTCAGCCCGTTTGGGCTGTAAGCGGTGTAAATACTGACCTAGGGTATAGGCTGAGCAGGCCGTAAAATAGGCTGCCCAACGATATACCCTCAAGCAAGGGAAGTGTATGGAACTTAATCTAATCCAGAATATTGCCATCTGGGCCTTGCCGGTGCTGTTTGCCATCACCGTACATGAAGCCGCGCACGCCTACGCGGCCAAACGCTTTGGCGACCCGACCGCGTTTTTAATGGGGCGGATGACGCTGAATCCCATGAAACACATCGACCCGATCGGTACCGTGGCTTTGCCACTGTTGTGCTTATTGCTGCCCGGTGGCTTTCTGTTTGGCTACGCCAAGCCGGTGCCGGTGAATTTCGGCGCTTTGCGCAATCCCAAGCACGATATGCGCTGGGTGGCGGCCGCTGGCCCGCTGGCCAATTTGGGCATGGCGATTGGCTGGGCGCTGCTTTACCGCTTCGGGCTGGAGTTTTTGCAGGGCAATAGCTTTCAGCTGCCGCTGGTGCTGATGGCGCAAGCCGGGATTCAGATTAATGTGATTCTGATGGTGCTGAATCTCTTGCCGCTGCCGCCGCTGGATGGCGGACGCATTCTGGTGTCGATCTTGCCGCCGGCGCAAGCGCAAATGGTGGCGCGCATCGAGCCGTACGGCTTTTTCATTTTGCTCGGCTTATTGATTACCGGCCTGTTGGGCACCATTCTGGCGCCATTTATGGGCATGGTGATGAAGCTGATTCACTGGATTATGTAGCGGACAACTACGGGCGGAGGTGGGTATGGCACAAGGCAAACCAGGCAGTATTCTGTGGCCGCTGGCGCTGATTGTGATTGGCGCGGGGTGGTTGTTGCATCGGCTGGATGTGCTGCCCAGCGTGAGCTGGATCATCATTCTTGGTCTGATCACCGCCGGCGTGGCGGTGCTGTTGCTCGAAGGGCTGAATAAATCGTCGATTGTGCTGGGCCCGATGCTGATTGCCGGGGGTGTCACCACGTTTGCGCAGCAATATTTGCAGCTGGCGCGCAATGTGCAGGTGCCGCTCTTGCTGATCTTGTGTGGCCTGCTGATGTTGCTGGCCCGCTCGCATAAAATACCCCCGGCTGGGATTAAGCCGTGGCAGCGCTCACAACGTGAGCTCTTGGCCGAACGCGACGCCGCCCAACAACAGGTGCGCGATGTGTCGCCGCGAGAATAGGCTATGGTATTGCTCGCTAAGCTAATTGATTCATTGTGTGTGGCGATATACCTATGGCTGTATTGGTGGTGCTCATGAGCTGAATTACAGCGCGAATGCCACGCATTTTCCGCGTTCTATCCGCCAGGCTGGGTGGTAAGCTGGTCGCAGATTGCGACCATTTGCAGCACGATCTGCGCCATGATTGTTTTTATGGGTGAACAGTAAGTTCACCACCACGCGCTGCTAAAGCGCTTTGTGTTTTGCCTGATGCTGTTAACATGTGTCGGCATGCTGTTCAACCGTCGTTCGAAAAGGAAACTTGATTATGTCGCTGTCCCGCTCCGATTTTGACCAATACATGGTCCCCAACTACGCCCCTGCCGAATTTGTGCCCGTGCGTGGTGCGGGTTCGCGCGTGTGGGATCAGGCTGGCCGCGAGTATCTTGATCTGGCCGGCGGGATTGCGGTGAATTCACTCGGCCATTGCCATCCGGTGCTGGTTAAGGCGCTGACCGAGCAGGCGAATAAGCTGTGGCACGTCTCGAACGTGTACACCAATGAGCCGGCGCTGGCGCTGGCGCAGCAATTGGTGGCCAGCACCTTTGCCGAAAAAGTGTTTTTCTGTAACTCGGGCGCTGAAGCCAATGAAGCGGCGCTGAAACTGGCGCGGCGCGCGGCGATTGAGCGCTTTGGCGAGAAAAAACACAAAGTCCTGTCGGCGCTCAATAGCTTTCACGGTCGCACGTTTTTTACCGTAACCGTGGGTGGTCAGCCGAAGTATTCCGATGGTTTCGGCCCGAAACCCGAAGGCATTGCTTACTTTGAATACAACAATCTCGATAGCGTCAAAGCGCTGATCGATGATGACACTGCTTGCGTGATTTTGGAGCCGATTCAGGGCGAGGGCGGCGTATTACCGGCTGATCCGGCTTTCCTGCAAGGCGTGCGCGAGCTGTGTAATCAGCACAATGCCTTCCTGATTTTTGATGAAGTGCAATCCGGCATGGGCCGCACTGGTTCACTGTTTGCCTATCAAGAATACGGCGTGGTGCCGGATATTCTGTCGAGCGCCAAGAGCTTGGGTGGCGGTTTCCCGATTGGTGCGATGCTCACTACGGCCGACATTGCCAAGCATCTGGTGGCGGGCACGCATGGCACCACCTATGGCGGTAACCCACTGGCCTGCGCCGTAGCGGGCGCAGTGTTGGCCGAAATCAATACGCCCGCGGTGCTGGAAGGCGTGAAGACCAAACACCAGCAGCTGAAAGCCGGTGTAGAAGCCATCAACGCCAAATATCCGCTGTTTAAAGAAGTGCGCGGCATGGGCCTCTTGCTGGGTTGCGTGTTGGCCGATGGCTACAAAGACCGCGCCAAAGAGGTCTTGAATGCCGCAGTGAAAGAAGGCCTGATGGTATTGATGGCTGGCCCGAATGTGGTGCGCTTTGCGCCTTCGCTGGTGATTAGCGACGAAGAAATCGCCACTGCACTCAGCCGCTTTGAAGCTGCCATTGCTAAGCTGGTTGGCTAAGCGCTGATAATCGATCCAACCCGCCCTTGGGCGGGTTTTTTTATGCCGTGATTTTGGCAAAGATAAAACACGCGAGGTAAAGCAGGATGCGGCTGGTTTTGATTGTGGGTGGCTCGCAAGGGCTGGGTTTGGCTTTAGTGCAGGCCTATACGGCGGCGGGCTGGCAGGTGATTGAGTTTTCTCGCTCAGGTACTGGGGTGGGGCATGTTTATCTGGATATTTCACAGCAAGACTTGGCGAGCTATACCCATGTGCTTAGCCAGCTGGCTACACAACCGTGGCAGGAAATCATCTTGATCAATAGTGCGGCCAGTATTTTGCCGATTGCCGGCGTGGGGCAGATGGCGGAGGGTGAGCTGCTGGCCGCGTTAACTTGCAATCTGGTGAATGCCATTCGCCTGATCGAGCATTTTGTGCGGCTATTTGCTACCCATCCGGCGCGTAAAGTGGTGGCGCAGATTTCATCGGGCGCAGCGTTGCGGCCGATTGCCGGCTGGAGCCTCTATTGCGCTAGCAAGGCCGGGTTAGAGCATTATTTGCGCGTGCTGGCGCTGGAGCAGGCGAGCCAGCCGCAGCCAATTCGGGTGGTGAGTATTGACCCCGGCGTGATGGATACCGCGATGCAGGCCACCATCCGCGCAGCAGATTCCGCCCAGTTTACCGAGTTGCCCCGTTTTCAGGCCCGCTATGCCGCGGGCGAGCTACGGGCGCCTCGTCAGGTGGCTGCGTTTATCTTCGATCAGCTGGCCCGCGTGCAGGGCGGCGAGCGCCTGGTGATGCAGGATGAGGCGTGAGATGAACGTGGCTAATGTTTTTTACCATTAGGGCTAATCCTAATCAGGGAAAAACGCAGTATTCCACGCAACAGCAAACAGGTATTTTGTCGCGATACCGAACTGTAACGGTAATATTTACCCCAATCTGTTTGGATTGGGTATAAAACGGTCGGGCCGCAGGCACCGAATCGTACCTAGAAACCTGAATAAGGGTGGCGAGCGTGGACATCTTTTTGCAACAACTTATCAATGGCCTGGTGGTCGGCAGCATTTATGCGCTGATCGCGCTAGGCTACACGATGGTGTACGGCATCATGCAGCTGATCAATTTCGCTCACGGCGAAATTGTGATGATCGGTGCGATGGTCACCATTACCTGTATCAATCTGCTTTTGGGCATGGGCGTGCAAATGCCTGGCCCGGTGTTGCTGCTGGTGGGCCTGTTAATGGCGATACCGGTGTCGATGTTCTTAGGCTTTGCCATCGAGAAAGTGGCCTATCAGCCGCTGCGCAAAGCGCCGCGCTTGGCGCCGCTGATTACCGCGATTGGGGTATCGATCGTTCTGCAGCAAGTGGCGATGCTGATCTGGGGCCGTAACTACCGGCCTTTCCCATCCATCTTGCCGACCGAAGTGCATATTATTGGTGGCGCGGCGATTACCGATCTGCAAATCGCCATCATCGTACTGGCGCTGCTCTTGATGGGCGGGCTGTTCTACCTGATTGAAAAAACCAAGCTGGGCCGCGCCATGCGTGCCACTTCGCAAAACCCAGAAGTCGCCAAACTGATGGGCGTGAATGTCAATCACATCATTTCCATGACCTTTATCATCGGCTCGGCGCTGGGCGCCGTAGCGGGCGTGATGGTAGCGGCCAACTACGATCAGGCACATGCTTATATGGGCTTTATGATCGGTCTGAAAGCCTTTACTGCTGCGGTCTTGGGCGGCATTGGCAATATCGGCGGCGCCGTTTTGGGCGGGATCTTGCTGGGCATTATCGAAAGCTTGGGCTCGGGTTATCTCGGTGACCTGACTGGCGGGGTATTGGGGAGCCATTACAAAGACATCTTTGCCTTTGTGGTGCTGATTATTGTGCTGGTGTTCCGTCCATCTGGTTTGATGGGCGAGCGTGTGGCTGAGCGCGCCTAAGGAGACTGTCATGCACGAAACCATGAAAAAAAATCCGCTGTTGCTGGCGATCTTCGCCACCTTTGTGATGGTGCTGCCTTGGGTCTTGGGCGGCTTCTTTGAAAATGGCAATTCCTGGCTGCGCGCGGTCGACTTTGCCTTGCTCTATATCCTACTGGCCTTGGGCCTGAATATCGTGGTGGGTTACGCCGGCTTGCTTGATCTGGGCTATATCGCGTTTTACGCGGTGGGCGCTTATCTGTATGCCTTGCTCAATTCGCCGCATCTGGCCGAAGTTTTGCCCGCTTGGCTTAGCCATCCGCCATTTTTGGTGATGATGGTGCTGGCGGCGATTGTGGCCGGGGTGTTTGGGGTCTTGCTGGGTTCGCCAACGCTGAAACTGCGTGGTGACTATCTGGCGATTGTGACGCTGGGCTTTGGCGAAATTATCCGGATCTTTATGAATAATCTGGATCGCCCGGTGAACATCACCAATGGCCCGCAGGGGATTAACCATATCGATGCGGTGCAGATCGCCGGCTATGATTTTGGCCGCCCGATTGAGTTTCTGGGGCTGACATTCGAGAAAATCCATCTCTACTACTATCTGATCTTGGCTTTTTGCGCGCTGATTATTTTTGTGTCGATGCGACTGCAGAATTCGCGGATTGGTCGCGCCTGGGTGGCGATTCGCGAAGATGAAATTGCCGCCAATGCGATGGGGATTAACACGCGCAATGTGAAACTGCTGGCCTTTGCCATGGGGGCGAGCTTTGGTGGGGTATCTGGTGCGCTGTTTGCCAGCTTCCAGGGCTTTGTGTCGCCTGAATCCTTTGTGCTGATGGAATCCGTGATGGTGCTGTGTATGGTGGTGCTGGGCGGTATGGGCAATATCCCGGGGGTGATTTTGGGCGCGATTATTGTGTCGATTACGCCGGAGCTGTTGCGCGACATCATCAACCCGCTGCAGATGGCGATCGCAGGTAAGCGCGTGGTTGATCCGGAAAATCTGCGGATGCTGGTATTTGGTCTGGCCATGATCATCATCATGCTGGTACGCCCAGAAGGCTTATGGCCATCGAAGCGTCGCCGTGCCGAGCTGCACCCGAAAACCAAAGAGATTGCTTTGCAAGAAAAAGACAGCCTGCAAGACGCGGAGCGCAACCATGACTGATGTATTACTGAAAATTAGCGGCATCAATAAACGCTTTGGTGGTCTGCATGCGCTGAGCGATGTAGGTCTGACGATCAAGCAGGGCGAAATTTACGGCCTGATCGGACCGAATGGCGCCGGCAAAACCACACTGTTTAATGTGCTCACGGGTCTGTATCAGCCGGATGAGGGGGAATTCACCTTCAATGGCAAAGATCTATTTCGCAAAAAGCCCAATGTGGTGGTGGAGGCGGGCATTGCTCGTACCTTCCAGAATATCCGCCTGTTCGCCAATATGAGCGCACTGGAAAACGTGATGGTTGGCCAGCATGTGCGCTCGGTGACGGGTGTGTTTGGCGCGATTTTGCGCACCCCCAAAGCCAGGGCGGAAGAAGCCGCCATCACGGCCAAGGCCGAAGCGCTGCTAGCCTATGTGGGGATTGCTGATCGTGCGCAAGAGCTGGCGCGGAATCTGTCGTATGGTGATCAGCGCCGTTTGGAAATCGCCCGCGCGCTGGCGACCAATCCCACCTTGCTGGCGCTGGATGAGCCGGCGGCCGGGATGAACCCGAAAGAAACCGACGATCTGAAAAAGCTGATGGAAAAAATCCGCGCCGACGGCGTGACCATCTTGCTGATCGAACATGATGTGAAACTGATGATGGGCCTGTGTGACCGGATTGCGGTGCTCGATTACGGCAAGAAAATTGCCGAAGGCGTACCTGAAGAAGTGAAAAGCAATCCGCGTGTGATCGAAGCCTACCTGGGAGTGGCGCCCGAATGAGTACCTTACTGCAAGTCAATGATCTGAAAGTAGCCTATGGCGGTATTCATGCCGTAAAAGGCATCAATCTGGAAGTGAAGCAGGGCGAATTGGTGGCGCTGATCGGGGCCAATGGCGCGGGTAAAACCACCACGCTGAAAACCCTGATGGGCATGGTCAAGCCTGCCGGCGGCGATATCCTGTTTGATGGTCAATCCACCAGCAAGCTGGCGCCGCACGAATATGTGAGCAATGGTCTGGTGATGGTGCCGGAAGGGCGGGGGATTTTTAGCCGCCTGACGGTGGAAGAAAATCTGCAAATGGGTGCCTACAGCCGCAATGATAAAGCTGAAATCGCCCATGACCTAGAGCGGGTTTACTATCTATTCCCGCGCTTGAAAGAGCGGCAGAAACAGCTGGCCGGTACCTTGTCCGGTGGCGAGCAGCAGATGGTGGCGATTGGCCGGGCGATGCTGAGCCGGCCTAAATTGCTGCTGCTGGATGAGCCATCAATGGGTTTGGCGCCGATTATCGTGCAGAAGATTTTCGAGATCATCAAAATGATCGCCGCCGAAGGGGTGACCATGCTGCTGGTGGAGCAAAATGCCAAGCTCGCTTTGCAAACCGCCAACCGCGGTTATGTGATGGAATCGGGCCGTATTACCTATAGCGATGATGCTGCTGCTTTGCTGGCGAATGAAAAAGTGCAGCAGGCGTATCTGGGCGAATAAGCTCAGATTACTTGCGATAAAAAGCCACCGTTTGGTGGCTTTTTTATTGGGTATTGCTTTGAAAGTATTTTGGGTGATAGATTTCAAGCCTATACCTGCCGGGGTATAAAGTTGTGCGGACGTAAAAAAAACCCATCCTGAGATGGGCTTTTTGCACGGACTATGGCAGCTTAGCCGAGCAGGTGTTTCACTGCATCGCGCTCTTCAGACAATTCTTTCGCGGTGGCATCCATGCGCGCGCGGCTGAATTCGCTGATTTCCAGACCTTGGATGATGGTGTATTGGCCATCTTTACAAGTCACTGGGTAGCCGTAGATCAGGTCTTCGTAGCCGTATTCGCCGTTGGCCGGTACGCCCATGGTGACCCAATCGCCTTCTGGTGTGCCCAGCACCCAGTTGCGGATGTGGTCGATGGCCGCATTGGCAGCTGAAGCAGCCGATGACAAACCGCGTGCCTTGATGATCGCTGCGCCACGTTGTTGTACGGTTGGGATGAACTCAGATTCCAGCCATTTCTGATCGTTGATCAGGTTGGCTGCTTTCTGGCCTTTCACTTCCGCGTGGAACAGATCTGGGTACTGCGTTGCTGAGTGGTTACCCCAGATGATCATTTTCTTCACATCAGTCACGGCAGAGCCGGTTTTCTGTGCGATTTGCGTCAGTGCGCGGTTGTGGTCCAGACGCATCATGGCGGTGAAGTTGGCTGGATTCAGATCCGGTGCATTTTTCATCGCGATGTAGGCGTTGGTGTTGGCTGGGTTGCCAACTACCAATACTTTAACGTCACGGCTAGCCACTTTGTTCAGTGCTTTACCTTGGGTCGTGAAGATCGCGCCGTTGGCTTCGAGCAGGTCTTTACGCTCCATACCTGGGCCGCGTGGGCGTGCGCCTACCAAGAGGGCGATGTCCGCATCTTTGAACGCCACTTCTGGATCGTCGCTCTGGATGATGCCTTGCAGCAATGGGAATGCGCAGTCATCCAGTTCCATCACTACGCCGTTCAGGGCCGGCAGTGAAGGGGTGATGTCCAGCAGTTGCAGGATCACTGGCTGATCCGGACCCAACATTGCGCCTGAGGCAATGCGGAACAACAGGCTGTAACCAATCTGACCAGCAGCACCAGTGACGGCTACGCGTACAGGTTTTTTCAATTGAGACATTTAGTGCGACTCCGAGTAGTGGCGAGGTGCTCGCCAACAACAACAAGACATGTTTTTTGTGCGTGTTCAGTTACACAACTCAAGCTGAATAGCTTTGATGTATAGCAAGCCAAAGTGTAGCACGCTGTTGCTTTTTTGGGAAAAGTTCGGCGGTTTTACTGGTGAAAATGTATTGTATCTTTTGTCTTATATAAGACTGTAGTAGACTCCGTGCTGACAACATGATAAAAAGTGAGTGCGATGAAAAAGTTGGCAGCACAGCCTTTGTATAAGCAAGTCATCCGCGAAGTAATGAGCGCGGTCGAGGCTGGCGAATGGCAGGAAGACGAAAGTCTGCCCAGCGAAGTGGAGCTGGGGCAGCGTTTCGGCGTAAGCCAAGGCACCGTGCGCAAGGCGCTCGATCAGTTGGTGGTTGAGGGCGTATTGTACCGCCGCCAAGGTGTTGGCACTTTCGTTGCTGGAATGAGTGATTTTTTAATGCGTGGCCGCTTTGCCTTGTTGAGCGACCCGCGTGGTGAATCACCAAAGATTGAATTGCTGGGTTGTGTGCGCATTCATGCCGGCGAGCAATTGGCCGAGATTCTAGGCCTGCGCCGCGGGGCGGCGCTGTGGCAAGTGCGTCGTTTGTTGCGTGTGGCCGGGCAAGTGATTGGTTTGGAAGAATTGCTGCTGCCAGAGGCCAATTTTCCGCAGTTAGAAATGCGCCGGATTCGCGAGCTGAAAGGCAATTTGCGCGAGTTGTGCTGGCGGGATTTCGGTGTGCGGCTCTTGGATGGCCAAACCCGCTATCGGGCGGTGAGTGCGGGCTCAGCCGAAGCGCGCTTGTTGCAAGTGGATGTGAATGAGCCGCTGCTGCAGCTGGTGCGGCTAGCCACAGATTATGCCGGTAAGCCGCAAGTCTGGAGTGTGGCTTGGCTTAAGACCGAAGAGCTGGCTTTTTCGCCGGCCGGGGATGAGTAGGCGCAGGCTGTGCAGTATGTAGTGTGAAGGATTGTTTTTGCTGGGGCATTGATGTGCGTCAGGAAATCAGTAGTGCAGTAGTTTCTTTTTGTTTGGTCAATACAGAGGAATAGAGCGTATGCAAAAAGCACGCCCCAAGCACCTCGCGCTGTGGCAGATCCGTTTGCCATTGCCGGGGATTGTGTCCATTCTGCACCGCGTCAGCGGCGCGCTGATGTTCGCAGCCATCCCTTTCATGCTTTATGCACTGGAAGGTTCACTGTCATCAGCTGAGCGCTTTGAGGCATTCAAGGCCTGTATTGCCCATCCGCTGGTTAAGTTGTTCCTCTTGGCGGTGCTCTGGGCTTATCTGCACCACGCCTGTGCGGGTTTCCGTTTTCTGCTGCTGGATATTCATAAAGGCACCGATCTGCCAACCGCTCGCCTGAGTGCGAAGCTGGTATTGGCGGTGAGCCTGACACTGACCGTGATTATTGGGGTGCTGACATGGTAAATCGTCATGTAGTTGGCGCGCACTACGGTTTGCGCGATTGGCTGGTGCAACGTGTTACCGCCGTGATTATGCTGGCTTACACCATCGGTGTGCTGGCTTTTATTTTGTTGGCTAATGGCGCGTCTTTCGAAGCCTGGCAAACCCTGTTCGCCTGTACCTGGGTGAAAGTGGTGACCACCGTTACCCTGTTTGCCTTGCTGTGGCATGCCTGGGTTGGTGTGCGCGATATCTGGATGGATTACATCAAGCCGGTGGGCTTGCGCCTGACCATGCACGTACTGACGTTGCTGTGGCTGGCCGGTAGTCTCGTTTACATGGTTAAAGTAGTGTGGGGTGTATGAAGATGAGCAGCATTCCTGTTCGCAAGTTTGACGCCATTATTGTTGGCGCGGGCGGTGCTGGTCTGCGCGCCGCATTGCAGCTCTCTGAGGCGGGTATGAAAACCGCCGTACTGTCGAAAGTATTCCCAACCCGTTCGCATACTGTTGCGGCGCAGGGTGGTGTTTCGGCATCGCTGGGTAATTCTGAGCCAGATCACTGGCACTGGCATATGTACGACACCGTCAAAGGGTCGGACTGGCTGGGTGACCAAGACGCGATCGAATTTATGTGCCGCGAAGCGCCCAATGTGGTGATCGAGCTTGAGCATTTCGGTATGCCATTCGATCGCAACTCGGACGGTACGATCTACCAGCGTCCGTTTGGCGGCCACATGAGCAACTTCGGTGAAAAACCAGTGCGTCGCGCCTGTGCAGCCGCAGACCGGACTGGTCACGCCATGTTGCACGCTTTGTACCAACGTAATGTACGCGCTAACACGCAATTCTTTGTGGAGTGGATGGCGCTGGACCTGATTCGCGATAGCGAAGGCAATGTGCAGGGCGTGGTAGCCATGGAAATGGAAACCTCGGAAATCGTGATTTTCCAAGCCAAAGCCACGCTGTTTGCGACTGGTGGTGCGGGCCGGATCTTCGCTTCATCGACCAATGCCTTTATCAATACCGGTGATGGCTTGGGTATGGCAGCGCGGGCCGGTATTCCGCTGGAAGACATGGAATTCTGGCAATTCCACCCCACCGGCGTAGCCGGTGCTGGCGTGTTGATTACCGAAGGTGTTCGCGGCGAAGGCGGTATCTTGCGCAATGCCAACGGCGAGCGCTTTATGGAGCGCTATGCGCCAAACGCCAAAGACCTAGCTTCACGCGACGTGGTTTCGCGTGCGATGGTAACCGAGATTAACGAAGGCCGTGGCTGTGGTCCGAACAAAGATCACGTACTGCTCGACATCACTCACCTCGATCCAGAAGTGATCATGTCAAAACTGCCAGGTATCCGCGAGATTTCGATCAAGTTTGCCGGTGTTGATCCAATCAAAGCGCCAATCCCAGTAGTGCCAACCTGTCACTATCAGATGGGCGGGATTCCGACCAACTACCGCGGCGAAGTCGTGGTGGAAGATCAGGTGGTGAAAGGCTTCTATGCCGCCGGCGAATGTGCATGTGCATCAGTTCACGGCGCGAATCGCCTCGGTACCAACTCGCTGCTCGACTTGCTGGTGTTTGGTAAATCATCCGGCAACAGCATGATCGACTTCATCAAAGGTCAGCCAAAAGATCTGCCTGAGCTGGTGATGAACGACGTTGAGCGCTCAGTAGCGCGCGTAGCTCGTCTGGATAACCAAACTCAGGGCGCCAATGTCAATGAAGCCCGCACTGCGATGCAGCGCACGATGCAAGCGCACTGTGGCGTATTCCGCTTCAATGACATGCTGCAAGAAGGCGTGAAGAAAATCCTCGAAGTGGAAGTGATGGTGAAAAACACCGTGATCGCCGACAAATCGAAAACCTTCAACACGGCCCGTCTGGAAGCACTGGAACTCGAAAATCTGATCGAAGTGGCCAAAGCCACCATGATCTCTGCCGAGGCGCGCAAAGAATCACGTGGTGCCCACGTGCGTGATGATGCGGCAGATACCGCAGAAAACCCGAACGGCCGTGATGACCAGAACTGGTTGAAACACACTCTGTGGCATCGCGAAGGCAATCGTCTGACCTACAAGCCCGTAAATCTGAAACCGCTGAGCGTCGAGACGATCGCGCTGAAGACCCGTTCGTACTAAGAGGTTGCTGAAGATGACTACCCAAACCGTTAAATTCCGCATTTACCGCTACGATCCGGATAAAGACGCTAAGCCGTACATGCAAGACATCAGTGTAGAAGTCGATCCAAGCACCGAGCGCAAACTGCTCGACGCGCTGGTGAAACTCAAAGTGGTGGACGAATCACTGTCATTCCGCCGTTCATGCCGCGAGGGCGTGTGTGGCTCGGATGCGATGAACATCAACGGCAAAAATGGCCTGGCCTGTATTACCGATCTGGCCAGCCTGAAACAGCCGATTGAAGTGCGCCCATTGCCAGGCCTGCCGGTGGTACGCGATCTGATCGTCGACATGACGCAGTTCTTCAAGCAATACCACTCGATCAAGCCGTATGTGATCAACAACAGCCCGGCGCCCGATCGCGAACGCCTGCAAAGCCAGGAAGATCGCAAAGAGCTTGATGGCTTGTATGAGTGTATTCTGTGCGCTTGCTGTTCGACATCTTGCCCGTCATTCTGGTGGAATCCGGATAAATTCGTCGGCCCAGCCGGTTTGCTGGCGGCGTATCGCTTTATTGCTGATACCCGCGATGAAGCAACCAGCGAGCGTCTGGATGATCTGGAAGACCCGTATCGCCTGTTCCGTTGCCACAGCATCATGAACTGTGTGGATGTGTGCCCGAAAGAGCTCAATCCAACCAAAGCGATCGGCAAGATCAAAGACCTGATGGTCAAACGCATTAGTTGATGTAAGGGGTATAGCCCTGCAGGCCAAGGTCAGTTGAGCTTGCAGGGATATACCCGCCTGGGGTGAGAAATGGATGAAGTAGACCTCAAGCGCATTCTGTGGCGCTCCCGCCGCGGTTTGCTCGAGCTGGATCTGCAGCTCGAACGATTTGTTGAACAGGTTCTGCCAACCTTGACCACCGCCGAGCTGGCCGTTTACGAACAAGTTCTGATGCTGCCAGACTGGGATTTTCTAGAGTATGTGAATGGCAAGTCGGTCTGCCCGGACCCGGAGCTTGCTACGATGATCGCGCGCATTAGTGCGGCACAACAATAATGGACCTCGGCATCGCCGAGCCGTTTTACAGGAGCAACACGATGGATAAGAAAGTCACACTGACTTACAACGATGGCCAGGACACACTGGAGTTCCCGGTTCTCAATTCAACGCTGGGCCCGGATGTAGTCGACATCCGCAGCTTCTCCAAAACCGGTATGTTCACGTTTGACCCCGGTTTCTTGGCGACCGCCAGCTGCGAATCGAAAATCACTTTCATCGATGGTGACAAAGGTCAGTTGTACTATCGCGGTTATCCAATCGAGCAATTGGCTGAAGAAGCTGATTACCTGGAAGTATGTTATCTGCTGATCAACGGTGAGCTGCCAAACCAAGCGCAAAAAGCCGAGTTTGAAAAAACCGTGATGAGCCACACCATGGTGCACGAGCAACTGACGGCCTTCTTCAAAGGCTTCCGTCGTGATTCGCACCCAATGGCCATGATGGTGGGTGTGGTGGGTGCGCTGTCAGCGTTCTACCAAGACAGCCTGGATATCAGCAACCCAGAACACCGCAAAGTGGCGATGTTCCGTCTGATCTCTAAGATCCCAACGATTGCCGCCATGTGCTATCGCTACAACCAAGGTCTGCCATTCGTTTACCCACGTAACGATCTGAGCTACACCGCGAACTTCATGCACATGATGTTCTCAACTCCGTGCGAAAAATACGAACCAAACCCAGTTCTGGTGCGCGCACTGGACGTGATCTTCACACTGCACGCTGACC
The DNA here is from genome assembly GCF_000429785.1 of Chitinibacter tainanensis DSM 15459. Lineage (GTDB taxonomy): Bacteria > Pseudomonadota > Gammaproteobacteria > Burkholderiales > Chitinibacteraceae > Chitinibacter > Chitinibacter tainanensis. Next base: position 286,755 of record NZ_KE386953.1, on the reverse strand, counting down.
ACGAGCAAAACGCGTCAACCTCAACTGTACGTCTGGCTGGCTCTTCTGGCGCCAACCCATTTGCGTGTATCGCTGCCGGTATCGCTTGTCTGTGGGGCCCATCGCACGGCGGCGCTAACGAAGCTGTACTGCTGATGCTGGACGAAATCGGTGCGGTTGAAAACGTACCGGCCTTTATGGAAGGCGTGAAAGCGAAAACCCACAAACTGATGGGCTTTGGTCACCGTGTTTACAAAAACATGGACCCACGCGCCAATGTAATGCGCCGCATCTGTCACGAAGTATTGAACGAACTCGGTCTGCAAGACGATCCGAAGTTCAAACTGGCGATGGAGCTGGAAAAAATCGCGCTGGAAGATCCGTACTTCATCGAGCGCAAGCTGTATCCAAACGTCGACTTCTACTCAGGGATCGTGCAATCAGCGCTGGGTATCCCAGTGCCGATGTTCACCGTGATCTTCGCGCTGGCACGTACCGTGGGCTGGATCAGCCACTGGAACGAAATGATTTCCGATCCAGGCATGAAGATTGGTCGTCCGCGCCAGCAATACACCGGCGCCGAGAAACGCGACTACGTACCTTTGGATAAACGCGGCTAATTGCGCGTTGCGGCGCCGACAGGATGGCGGCGCCGCGGCAATGACCGGCTAATGGCGAAGCAGGGAAGACAACCTGCGCCAGCAGCACACAACGGAAATACACGGCAATGATGAAAGAACTTTCAACCAACTCCCAGCTGTTTGGTGGGAATGCGCCGTTCGTCGAAGAACTGTACGAACAATATCTGATCGACCCCTCGTCGGTCGATGCGCAATGGCGCGGCTATTTTGACCAGCTGCAGCAAACTCCGGGCGCGGTAGCGCGCGACGTTGTGCGGGCCCCGATCGAAGAGTCGTTCCGCCAACTGGCGCGTCAACCTCTGCGCGCGGTCGGTGTGGCTGATGAAGCCGCCACCGAGCGCCAAGTGAACCTGCTGCGCCTGATTTCAGCCTACCGCATTATGGGTAGCCGTCAGGCGAAACTCGATCCGCTGCAGCGGATGGATAAAGTCGCAGCCCCCGAGCTCGACCCGAAAACCCACGGCCTGACCGACAGCGATATGGCGATCAAGCTGGGTACCAATATCAATGGTCTCGAGCGTGCTACGCCGACTGAAGTGCTGGGCTTTCTGCAGCAAACCTACTGCGGCACCGTGGGTCTGGAATATATGCACATCACCAATGGTGATGAGCGCAAATGGGTGCAAGAATTTTTCGAATCGCGTCGCTCGCAGCCAAGTTTTAATGTTGAGCAGAAAAAGCGCATTCTGAAGCAAGTGACTGCGGCCGAAACGCTGGAACAGTACCTGCACAAAAAATACGTAGGTCAAAAACGCTTCTCGCTGGAAGGCGGTGATAGCATGATTCCTGCGGTCGATTACCTTGCTCAAGCTGCTGGCGCCGCCGGCGTGCAGGAAATCGTGATCGGGATGGCTCACCGTGGTCGTCTGAACATGCTGGTAAATATCCTGGGCAAACAGCCACGCGATTTGTTCGGCGAGTTTGAAGGCCGCTACAACACCCAGCTGGCTTCCGGCGACGTGAAATACCATATGGGTTTCAGCTCGGATATTCCTACCCCAGGTGGCCCACTGCACCTAACTTTGGCTTTCAACCCATCGCATCTGGAAATCGTGAATCCAGTAGTCGAAGGCTCTGTGCGCGCGCGTCAGCATCGCCGTAAAGACCTGACTGGCGATCAAGTATTGCCACTGTTGATCCACGGTGATTCAGCCTTTATCGGTCTGGGTACTAACCAAGGCACGTTCAATCTGTCACAAACCCGTGGTTACGGTACCGGCGGTACGGTGCATCTGGTGATCAACAACCAGGTGGGCTTCACTACCTCGGATATCCGCGATAACCGCTCTAGTTTGTACAGCACCGACATCGCCAAGATGGTAGAAGCACCGATTCTGCACGTGAACGGTGATGATCCTGAATCAGTGTGTCTGTGCATGGAAGCGGCGCTGCAATATCGCCAGAAATTCCACAAAGACGTGGTTATCGACCTGGTTTGCTACCGCAAACACGGCCACAACGAAGCGGATGATCCGTTTGTCACTCAGCCGATGATGTACAAAAAAGTGGCGGCCCACCCTGGCCCGCGCAAAGTGTACGCCGATCAGCTGATCGCTCAGGGCGTGGTTACTCAGGCTGAAGCCGAAGGCATGATTCAGGCTTACCGTGATGCGCTGGACCGTGGCGAGCACGTTGAACAAACCACGCTCACCGACTACAAACGCTCATACGCGCAAGACTGGACCAAATATCTAGGTACCCACTGGCGTCATCCGGTGAATACTTCGGTACCACAAGCGGATCTGGTGCGCTTGACCGAGAAATTCACCAGCATTCCAAATGGCTTTAAGCTGCGTGCCAACGTTGAGAAAATCATCAAAGAGCGCGTGCAGATGGCTAAAGGCGAGCTGCCGGTGGATTGGGGTATGGCCGAGCATCTGGCGTATTCCACCCTGCTGACCGAAGGCATCGGTGTACGTATTTCTGGTGAAGACTCTGGCCGCGGTACGTTTAACCACCGTCACGCCGTGTTGCACGATCAAAACCGCGAGAAGTGGGATCAAGGTACTTTCGTGCCATTGCAACACCTGTCGGATAACCAAGGCCACTTCCTGGCGATCGATTCGATCCTGAATGAAGAAGCGGTATTGGCTTTTGAATACGGCTACGCGTGTTCAGCGCCCGATGAGCTGACCATCTGGGAAGCGCAGTTTGGTGACTTCGCCAACGGCGCGCAGGTGGTGATTGATCAGTTCATTACCTCGGGCGAAACCAAATGGGGCCGTCTGTGTGGCCTGACCATGATGTTGCCGCACGGCTACGATGGCCAAGGCCCAGAGCACTCGTCTGCGCGCGTTGAGCGTTATCTGCAGCTGTGTGCCGAGCACAATGTGCAAGTGGTGATGCTGTCTGAATCAGCGCAGATGTTCCACGCACTGCGCCGCCAAATGCTGCGCCCATATCGCAAGCCGCTGATCATCATCATGAGCAAGCGTCTGCTGAAAGCGAAAAACGCTTCTAGCCCGATCGAGCACTTCACCAGCGGCGAATTCCGCCCCGTGATTGGCGAGGCGCAAGACATCGATGCGAAGAAAGTGAAACGCGTGATTTGCTGTTCCGGTCAGGTGTATTACGACCTGCTGGCCGGCCGCACCGAGCGCGATATCAAAGACATCGCGATTGTGCGGATCGAGCAGCTGTACCCATTCCCAGCCGAAGAGTTGCAAGCCGAATTGGCCAAATACTCGAATGCCAAGGAAATCATGTGGGTACAGGAAGAGCCGAAAAATCAGGGCGCCTGGTACCAGATTCGCCACCGCCTCGAAGCAGTGCTGGCACCTAAGCAAGCGCTGAGCTTCGCCGGCCGACCTTCTTCAGCTTCACCGGCGGTTGGCTATATGAGTAAGCACAATGCTCAGCTCAAAGCCTTCGTCGAAGAGGCCATGACCTTGTAATCCAGCACGCGGCACCCGCAAGGGTGGCCGCGTTTTTGGCGTTTGCCGCTCCAGCGTGGGGGCAAACCAGCAGTATTAAAAAATTGACCGGAGTAAATCCAATGAGCGTAATCGAAGTCGTTGTACCTCAGCTGCCAGAATCCGTATCCGAAGCCACCCTGATTTCTTGGAAAAAGAAAGTCGGTGAAGCGGTTGCCCGTGATGAAAACCTGATCGACATCGAAACCGACAAAGTCGTGCTCGAAATCCCTGCGCCGCAAGCCGGCGTGCTGACCGAAATCGTGGCGCAAGATGGCGCTACCGTTGGCAGCCTGCAAGTAATTGCCAAGATTGATACCGCCGCTGTCGCCGCAGCGGCGCCAGCGGCTGCCGCACCGGCCGCAGCCCCTGTTGCCGCGGCTGCTACAGCTGCAGCGCCTGCTGCCGCAGTAGCCGGCAGCAGCGCTATGCCTGCTGCGAAAAAACTCGCCGCTGATGCGGGCGTGAACGTAAACGACGTGGCTGGTACTGGCCGCGGTGGTCGCGTATTGAAAGAAGACGTACAAAACCATCTGGCTAAGCCCGCTGCGCCTGCAGTGGCCGTGCCAGCCGGTGAGCGCCCAGAGCAGCGCGTGCCAATGAGCCGTCTGCGTGCCCGCGTGGCCGAGCGTCTGCTGCAATCACAACAAACCAACGCCATCCTGACGACCTTCAACGAAGTCAACATGAAGCCGCTGATGGATCTGCGCAATAAATACAAAGACAAGTTCGAAAAAGAGCACGGTGTGAAACTGGGCTTTATGGGCTTCTTTGTGAAAGCCGCCGTTGCTGCGCTGAAAAAATACCCGATCGTGAATGCCTCGGTCGATGGCAACGACATCGTTTACCACGGTTACTTCGATATCGGTGTAGCGGTAGGTAGCCCACGTGGTCTGGTAGTACCGATTATCCGTAACGCCGACCAGCTGAGCCTGGCTGACATCGAGAAAACCATTGCTGACTTTGGCAAACGCGCGCAAGAAGGCAAGCTGGGCGTCGAAGAGCTGACTGGCGGTACTTACACCATCTCGAATGGCGGTACCTTTGGCTCGATGATGTCTACGCCGATCATCAACCCACCACAATCAGCCATTCTGGGCATGCACGCGACCAAAGAGCGCGCCGTGGTAGAAAACGGTCAAGTTGTGGCTCGTCCGATCATGTATCTGGCGCAATCTTACGATCACCGTATCATCGACGGTCGCGAAGCCGTACTGAGCTTGGTGGCGATCAAAGATGCGATCGAAGATCCAGCGCGCCTGTTGCTGGACCTGTAAGCCTATTGCTAGGGGTATAGCTCTGTAGGCTATATACCTGTTTGCTTGTAATGAGATACCCCGGCTGGCTGGTCAGCCGGGCACACAGGAAAAAACATGTCACAATCATTTGACGTCATCGTAATCGGCGCAGGCCCTGGCGGCTATGTGGCGGCGATTCGTGCGGCACAGCTGGGTTTTACTACCGCGTGTATCGACGAATTCAAAAACAAGGAAGGCAAAGCGTCACTCGGTGGCACTTGCCTGAACGTGGGTTGTATTCCATCCAAAGCCCTGCTCGAATCTTCAGAAAACGTTGAGCGTGTTGAGCACAAATTCGCCGCACACGGCATTACCGTGGAAGGCATGAAATTTGATGTGGGCACCATGCTCGAGCGCAAAAACGGCATCGTGAGCAAGCTGACCCAAGGGATTGGTTATTTGTTCAAAAAGAACAAAGTGACCAGCCTGCATGGCCACGGCAAGATCGTGGGCCGCAACGGCGACAAATGGCAACTGGAAGTGGCGGATGGCGAACAAGTGCAAGTGGTAGAAGCCACGCACGTGATTCTGGCTACCGGCTCAACCCCACGCCAGCTGCCACAAGCCCCAGTCGATAACGTACTGGTGCTGGATAACGAAGGCGCGCTGTCGATTCCAGCCGTACCAAAACGTCTGGGCGTGATTGGCGCGGGTGTGATTGGTCTGGAAATGGGCTCGGTGTGGAAACGTCTGGGCTCGGAAGTCACCATTCTGGAAGGCGCGCCTGGTTTCTTGTTGGCCGCTGACGAAGCCATCGCCAAAGAAGCACACAAAATCTTCACCAAAGACCTCGGTCTGGTGATTAAAACCAGCCTGAAAATCGGCAATGTGACCAAGGGCGCGAACGACGTGACCGTGGAATACAGCGATGCAGATGGCAATGCGTTTACCGAAACCTTCGACAAGCTGATTGTTTCAATCGGCCGCGTACCGAACACCTGGAATCTGGCTGCAGACAGCGTTGGTCTGCCGCTGGACGAGCGTGGTTTCGTGGTGGTGGATGGCGAATGCCGCACCAGCCTGCCTAATCTGTGGGCGATTGGTGACGTAGTCCGTGGCCCGATGCTGGCGCACAAAGCCTCGGAAGAGGGCGTGGCCGTGGCGGAGCGTATTGCTGGTCAGCACCCACATATTGATTTCAACACCGTGCCGTGGGTGATCTACACCAGCCCAGAAATGGCCTGGGTAGGTAAAACCGAGCAAGCGCTGAAAGCCGAAGGCGTTGAATACAAAAAAGGCCAATTCCCATTCAGCCCGAACGGCCGTGCGCTGGGCTTGGGTGAGACTGCCGGTTTTGTGAAAATGCTGGCGTGCGCCAAAACCGACCGCATTTTGGGCGTGCATATCATCGGCCCATTTGCGTCTGAGCTGATTACCGAAGCCGTGGTGGCAATGGAATTTAACGCCTCGGCCGAAGACATCGCCCGCATCGTGCACGCGCACCCGTCACTGGCCGAAGCCATGCACGAAGCGGCGCTCGGTTGCGACAAGCGCGGTCTGCACTCTTAAGCCAAGCGAATCCAAAGGGTTTAACCCTGAGTTAACCCGATTGTAATGGGCCAGGCGGACACTGTCTGGCCTACGTAGTACGAAACGGCAGCGTGAGCTGCCCCAAACACACTCCTCACAAAGGATAAATTGAGATGAATCTGCACGAGTATCAAGCCAAGGAACTGCTGGCGAAATATGGTCTGCCAGTCCAGAAAGGGATTCTGGCGCACACTGCTGAAGAAGCCGCGGCTGCCTACGATACGCTGGGCGGTAAATTCGCCGTGGTGAAAGCGCAAGTGCACGCGGGTGGCCGTGGTAAAGCTGGTGGCGTAAAAGTAGTAAAAAGCCGTGAAGAAGCAGCGGCTGAAGCTACCCGCCTGATCGGCACCAACTTGGTTACTTACCAGACTGATGCCAACGGCCAGCCGGTCAACAGCGTACTGGTGTGTGAAGACATGTACCCAGTACAACGCGAGCTGTATCTGGGCGCGGTAGTCGATCGTGGTACTCAGCGCATCGTATTCATGGCCTCAACCGAAGGTGGTGTTGAGATCGAGAAAGTGGCTGAAGAAACCCCAGAAAAAATCATCAAGGTTGAAGTAGATCCGCTGGTTGGCATGCAGCCATATCAAGCGCGTGAAACCGCTTTTGCGCTGGGCCTGGAAGGCGCGCAAATCGGCGCGTTCACCAAGCTGATGCTGGGCGCTTACGATGCTTTCGTTGCCAATGACTTCGCCCTGTTCGAAGTAAACCCACTGGCCCTGCGTGAAAACGGCGAGCTGGCTTGTGTGGATGGCAAAATCAACCTCGACTCAAACGCCCTGTACCGTCACCCAGCGCTGCTGGCGCAACGCGACAAATCGCAAGAAAACGAGCGCGAAGTGAAAGCCTCTGAGTTCGATCTGAACTACGTGGCACTGGAAGGCAATATCGGTTGTATGGTGAATGGCGCCGGTCTGGCGATGGCCACCATGGACATCATCAAACTGAAAGGCGGCCAACCCGCCAACTTCCTGGACGTTGGTGGCGGCGCAACCAAAGAGCGCGTCATCGAAGCCTTCAAACTGATCCTGGCCGATACCTCAGTACAAGGCGTACTGATCAACATCTTCGGTGGTATCGTGCGTTGCGACATGATTGCTGAGGCGATTATCGCGGCCGTGAAAGAAGTGAACGTCACTGTACCTGTAGTGGTTCGTCTGGAAGGTAATAACGCCGAGTTGGGCGCGAAAATCCTCGACGAATCAGGTCTGAAACTGACTTCTGCCCAAGGTCTGAACGACGCAGCCGAGAAAATCGTCGCTGCAGTTGCGGCTTTGTAATCTCAGCACAAAGGGAAAAAAAATGAGCGTTTTAGTAAATAAAGACACCAAAGTGCTGGTGCAAGGTTTCACCGGCAAGAATGGTACTTTCCACGCTGAGCAAGCGCTGAAAGTAGGCACCAAAGTAGTGGGTGGTGTTACTCCAGGTAAGGGCGGCTCAGAGCACCTCGGCCTGCCAGTATTCAACACCATGCGCGACGCCGTAGCGCAGACTCAGGCTGACGCCTCTGTTATCTACGTACCTGCAGCTTTCGCTAAAGACTCGATTCTGGAAGCCGTTGATGCTGGCGTGCAACTGATCGTATGTATTACCGAAGGCGTGCCAACTATCGACATGCTGTACGTGAAAAAAGCCGTGGATGAAGCTGGCGTGCGCCTGATCGGCCCGAACTGCCCAGGTATCATCACCCCGGGCGAGTGCAAGATCGGTATTATGCCGTGGCACATCCACAACCCAGGCCGCATTGGTATCGTGTCACGCTCTGGCACACTGACTTACGAAGCGGTAGCACAAACCACCGCTCTGGGTCTGGGCCAATCAACGTGTATCGGTATCGGCGGCGACCCAATCCCAGGTACTAGCCATATCGACGCGCTGAAACTGTTCCAAGACGATCCTGATACCGACGCGATCGTGATGATCGGTGAGATCGGCGGTACTGCGGAAGAAGAAGCGGCAGAATTCGCTAAATCTTACGTAACCAAGCCAGTTGTTGGTTACATCGCCGGTGTTACTGCGCCGAAAGGCAAACGTATGGGCCACGCTGGCGCGATCATCTCTGGCGGTAAAGGTACTGCTGAAGAGAAATTCAAAGCCTTCGAGCGCGCTGGTATCGCCTACACCCGCAGCCCAGCTGAAATCGGCAAAACCATGTTTGAATTGCTGAAATCAAAAGGCATGATCTAATTCAAGCGTTGAATTGATCTAAATAAAAAAGCCACCCTCGGGTGGCTTTTTTGTGGGTATTTGCTTGATAGCCAAGCAAATATTGGTGTTTGGGTTAATACCATGGGTAGGTATTTACGGCATGGTACTCAATCAGCTGGCCCGGCGCGCCCAATATTGGCGAATGCTGCTCGCAATGCCGGTAAGAAAATAATACAAACCACCCATGCTGTGGGCTTTGTTGTATTCCTCTAGCGGATAAATCATGCCGCTATTGAAATGAGCAATCGCGCTCGCGTCGTCAGCGGCATAAATCATATCGCCATGCACCTCAAAACCAGCCGCCAACAACGCTTCCTTGGCAGCTAGAAAATCGCTACGCTCAGTCGATAAATACCGCACTTCTTTGCTGTGGCCGCTGCCGCGTTGGAAAAACTGATATTTAGCCATGGCTTGATCCTGTTTTTGAACTTGTACTTGGGGCTGCGGGCGCACTGTGCTTGCGTGGCACAAGCTAAATTACAACTAAAGCGCGCCATACATGATTCGAGCATAAATTCGCATGGCTTACGTGTCTATTCGTTTTATCCGAATGCAGTGTCAGTTTTAAGCTGAGGATGGAGATCAAATTGCGCTGGGATATCGGTCGCACAAGGTTTCGGGGAAATATGGTAGTAATAATGGTTTTGATCATGTGCTAATAAAAATGGCTGATGATGGATCTGTGCTAATTCTTGACTCTAAGCAGATGAAAAATATGGCAACCAAGGTCGAGATGAATGCCGCAGGTGGGTTTCCACAGATGTCCGATGGGTGGGTCGTTCAAGTACTGAAAAATCTTAACAATGCTGCTCGTCAAGTAACTGACCCACTACTAAAGGCTGAGTTGATGAAGATATTAAATACTGTAGAGGCGGCACGTGATTCGGGGAACTTTAGTGCTGCTATTATTGCTGTAGATAAAAGCAGTAAAGAATTGATTGCAGTGCCAGTAAAGGTGGGTAAATAAAGGAAATTACAGCATGAGTTTTGAAGAGAAAAAATCGGCAGCGATACTTGATTTGGAATTTTCGTTCGAATCATTATGTAGTGACGAGAGCTTGTTAAGAAAGTTAAAGATTATTGGTGGTTGTCAAGGTAATGTTGTGGCTTGCATGCAGGGCGTTTCCTCTATTGCAGAAAATAAAGCACTTTACTCTTTTTATGCTGAGCGTGATTTAGTAGCATTTCGTCAGTGGATGTACGTTGCTGCAAAAATTGATTTGCATATCCTTCCGCATCGGAGTGAGGGCTATTGGTTTTATCGCTACTGGCTGCCGTTAATGAGTAATAATCGGAGCTTAATTGAACATGTTGCTTGGTATCCTGAACGTTATCCTGAGGGTACGGATTTAGACTTTAGCATTTTATATCAGGATCAGATAAAACCTCGTCACCGCCAACATCAACGCTGGGTTTATCAATTGGCCTTGCGAGGGGATTGGAATCAGTTGCTGATTGAATGTGAAAAAGCACTCACAGATCCACCTAAAAGCACAAAAAAATATGAATTGTGTGATTATCGGTATTTGCAGGCATTAGTCCATAAAGACATAAAAACAATGGAAGAATGTCTTGCTGAGTTATTAATGCCACGAGTTCGTAAGGCGAGAAATGATCTCGCTATCTTGGAGGATTTATTGAGTGTCGATGCTTTGGTATTGTCCAAGTTGGCGTGGTTGCACGGCATAGAAATCGATCCTCAGTCGGATTATGTTCCGCGAGAGTGGTTACCGATGACTCCGAACTTGAGCTATGCAGATCCATATGATTTTATGAACGACATTCAATTACCCTGATGAGCTAAAGATGGACAATCAAAGCGAGCAAGCTAAGCTACGCAGTGAGTTATTCAATAATTATTGCGAACGCAATGGCGCAACGATTTTGCCGGGTCGTTGGGGGGGACAACAACGATCAACTGGCCATTTATCAAGGTGCAGACCGCCTTTTGATTTTGCTGGGGCTAAAAACTCAAGTAGATGTTGATTCAGATTTGCAATTGGATACTCAATCTCTTGGTGCACACCTACAATTTTCTAATGCATGGATGCGGGTGTTAATTTTCTCATTACAGCAAAGTACTAATACGATGGCCTCTGCACAGCAAATCAATGATGCTTGGCATGGTGAAAAATTAGGTGGGGTCATATTGTATTTACGCCTAAGCGACGAAAGTTTGCATGCCTTGCCACTGGAAGTCGAGGCTGATGGTTCGCAAAAAGCCACAAATCGCGGCAAGGTGTAATCAAGTCGACCGTGTTTTGTACGGCCGTACGGTTCAATCGCGATAGTCTCTCGAACACACTTCTGCCGTAGGGTGCCGATCAGCGTAGCGAATTGCACCGCAAGCTGCGGTATATAAAAAGCCAAGTAAATCAATGGGGGCAAACTCGATTGATTTCTGGTTTTCTCCAGAAGCAATAGAGTCTCCTTAATGGAGGGTGTGCAGAATTTTGTGTAAATCGGCTTCGTTGATTGCTGAGGAAGTCGTACCTCAAACGGGGGCATCCTGGTGTCTTTGGATAATACGGAAGTTTCCTGCCAAAGAGACCGTCTACACAAAATTTAGGACGCCCTCGAGCGTGGAGTTCCGCTTTGGCCGATCAGCTGTCGTTGACAGTAGCATGAAGGTTATAGCTCATTAGCGAAGTAGCCACGAATGACAGACTGGATCGTCATAAGTGTTCAGAAACCGCAGGTGTTAGTTTTAAGCGGAATATGGGCTAGCTCGCGAAATCTGCCCCTACATCGTGCGTCATCATTAAACAGCAGCGTGGCGGCGCTGGTAATCGGCATAAGCGCGGGCCACGCTGGGCGAGGGTTGTGCGGGGTCGCCAAGACCAAATTCCTGCTGCAATTGATGCAGATTTTGCTGCATGTATTCAATCACGCGGCCGAGATTGGCCTGCTGTTTGGCAAAGAAATTATCACGCTCGGTCAGCAAACTGGCGCTGCGACTAAAATGCGCGCCAAACTGATTGATGGCGGCCATGGCCGCTTCTGGCTGACGTTGCCATTGCGCCGCGAGCTGGGCGGGGTCGAGCTTGGCGGTCTGGCTCACCGGGTCGATACTCAAGCCCAATACGGCCATGCCTTGGATGCCTTGCTCGGCGCCATGAAATGGGCTGGCCATACTTTGGGCCAGCTCATAGCGGGCCACTTGCGCGGCTTGGGTGCCTGCCAGCAGCTCAGGGTCTTGCAGATCGGCATTAAAATCAAAACGCCATTGATTGTATTGATCTACCAGCGCCTGCAAAGATTGCTGCACCGTGGCAAGATCTGCCGCTGGGCTGAGGCTAGCGAGGCGATCGGCTGGCTTGGTCAGCTGGCTCACGCCTTCTTGCATGGTGCTCAGGCGGCTGGATTGGGCCGGATATTGCACCGCCAGCTGATTGATGTGGCTCATCATCCGGTACGCGCTTTCCGGGTCGGGTAGGGCCAGATTGCGCCCGGTGGGCGAGAGGCCGGCGATGCTGCTGATTGCAGTGCTGGCAGAGGTATTGCCTGCTGATTGAGTATTAGTAAGGCTGCCAGCCAGATACCCTGCTGCTAGTTGGTTTAGGTCGAAGGCGCTAGCGCCGCTGGCGCGGCTGCCATTCAAGTCACTGAGGGTTTGGGTTTTGAACTGGCTGATCTGCTGCGCCAGCGCGCTAAGCTCATTGGGAATACGGGCCATGGTTCACCTCGGCAATCGAACGCTGTGCTTGATTAAAGCAGAAAACGTACCAGCCCGCCGGTGGGCTTATTCTTCGATGCCGATCAGGTTTTTTTCGATTAATTCATCCAGCAAAAAGCTGAAATCGGTGCTGGCCGAGCTATCGGGGGCGTAGCGGAAGACATCCAGATTGTCGCCCACGGCCGCCATGATGTCGTTGCTTTCGTGAATGATGGTGCGCAAAAGCTCACGCGGGAAATGCTTTTCCAGCTGGGCGCGCACTTTTTCGTGGGTGGGGTTGCCGTCTTGATAGCGATTCACGATATAGCGGCGCTCGCGGCGGCGATCGAATTTTTCCAGCCCAAACAGCGTGCGTTCGAGCATGCAGGCGCCATTGAGCGCCAGAAACTCGGCCGCAACCGGAATCAGAATCAAATCAGCGGCCAGAAGCGCCGAAAACGACAAAATGCCCAGCATCGGGCTGCAATCGATGATGATGGGCGTGCCGCTGCCAGCCAGCATTTCGGCTTCTAGCGCCAGTTTTAGGCGCCAGATATGGTCGCGATGGCGCACCAATTGCGAATCCACCCGCGCTAATTCCAGATGCGATGGGATGAAATGAATACCGGGGCCTGAGGTTTGAATCAGGTCGGTGAGTGGCGAGGTGCCCTGATAAAAGCGGTAGATGCTTTGGCTGGCGCGCGGATTCAGGCCCCAGGTGGCGGTGAGGTGGGCTTGGGGGTCCAGATCAATCACCAGCGGCGCGATGCCATTTTGCGCCAGCGTGGCGGCCAGATTGGCTGAAAGGGTGGTTTTGCCCACGCCGCCTTTCTGATTGAACACTGCGATTACCGTCATTGCCTCACCATCTGCTGTAGCTCGCCGGGCCAGCTACAGTCTGCCAATAGTCATCCTGCGGCCGATGATTATGCCATGACGGCCGCCATCCGACATGGTTACAATGCGCCACTATTTCATTTGTGAGTCATCAAGCATGAGCAGCCTTGCGCACCGTCTGGCCCAGGAATTGAACTGCAAACCCACTCAAATCAGCGCCGCCGTGGCTTTGCTGGATGAGGGCGCCACGGTGCCGTTTATCGCCCGCTATCGCAAAGAGGTGACCGGCGGTCTGGATGATGGCCAACTGCGCTTACTCGCTGAGCGCTTACGCTATCTGCGCGAGCTGGACGAGCGTCGCGCCAGCATCATCGCCACGATCACCGAGCAAGGGCAAATGAGCGCCGCGCTGCGCGCCCAGCTTGATGCCGCGGATAATAAGCAAACGCTGGAAGACCTGTATCTGCCGTATAAGCAAAAGCGCCGCACCAAAGCGCAAATCGCCCGCGAGGCCGGGCTGGCCACACTGGCCGAGCAATTGCTAAAAAGCCCGCAGCAAGATCCGGAAAAACTGGCAGCGGGCTTTGTGTGCGAGGGTTTTGCCGATACCAAAGCGGTGCTCGAAGGCGCCAAAGCCATCTTGCTGGAGAGTTGGGGCGAAGACGCCACGCTGATTGGCCAGCTGCGCAGCCATTTACAAAGTAGCGGTTTAGTCACCAGCAAAGTGGTGAAAGGGCAGGAGCAGGCGGGCGCGAAATTTGCCGATTATTTTGATTTTGCCGAGAAATGGGCGGTGATGCCCTCGCACCGCGTGTTGGCGGTCTTGCGCGGCGCGAATGAAAAAATCCTCAGTATCGGCATTCAATTGCCGGAAGAAATCGAAAACGGCGCGCGCAGCAAAATCTGGAGCAGCGCAGAGCAGCGCATCGCGCGGCATGTGGGCATTAGCGCCCAGTGCGCCGAGCTGTGGCTGGGCGAGGTGGTGCGCGCGGCGTGGCGCACCAAGCTGGGCGTCTCGCTGGAAAACGAGCTGCTCACCGCCGCGCGTGAGCGCGCCGAGTTGGAAGCGATTAAAGTCTTTTCGCGCAATCTGAAAGACCTGCTGCTGGCCGCGCCCGCGGGCCCACGCTGCACGCTGGGGCTGGACCCGGGCCTGCGCACCGGGGTGAAAGTGGCGGTGGTCGATGCCACTGGCAAATTACTGGCCACCGATACTATTTACCCGCACGAGCCGCGCCGCGATTGGGATAAATCGCTGCATACGCTCAAAACGCTGTGTGACAAGCACGGTGTGGAATTGATTGCAATCGGCAATGGCACGGCCAGCCGCGAAACCGAACAACTTGCCACCGACTTAATCGCCCAGATCGACGGCAAAAAACCAGTGAAGGTCGTGGTGTCCGAAGCGGGCGCTTCGGTGTATTCGGCTTCTGAATTGGCCGCCAAAGAGTTTCCGCAGCTCGATGTCTCACTGCGTGGCGCGGTGTCGATTGCCCGCCGCCTGCAAGACCCGCTGGCCGAATTGGTGAAAATCGAGCCCAAGGCCATTGGCGTGGGGCAGTACCAACATGATGTGAATCAGGCGGAGCTGGCGCGCATGCTCGATGCCGTGGTGGAAGACTGCGTGAATGCGGTGGGGGTGGATGTCAATACCGCCTCGGCGGCACTGTTGGCTAGGGTATCTGGCTTGAGCCCAGTATTGGCCAGCAATGTAGTCGCATACCGTGATGAGTATGGTGCCTTCAAAAACCGCAAAGCACTGCTGAAAGTGCCGCGCTTGGGGCCCAAAGCGTTTGAGCAGGCGGCCGGCTTTTTGCGCATTATGCAGGGCGAAAATCCGCTGGATGCCTCGGCCGTGCACCCCGAAGCCTATCCGCTGGTAGAAAAGCTGCTGCAAAAATTGGGGCAAGACCTGCGCAGTACGATGGGCAATCTGGCCGCGCTGCAAGCGGTGGCGCCCGAAAGCCTAACCGATGCGCAGTTTGGCCTGCCAACGGTGAAAGACATTCTGGCTGAACTGGAAAAACCCGGCCGCGACCCGCGCCCCGAATTCAAAACCGCCACCTTTGCGGCAGGCATTGAGAAAATCAGTGATCTGCAAGTGGGCATGGTGCTCGAAGGCGTGGTCAGCAATGTCACCAACTTTGGCGCCTTTGTCGATATTGGCGTGCATCAGGATGGCCTCGTGCATATCTCGATGCTGGCGAACACTTTCGTTAAAGACCCGCACGCAGTGGTGAAAGCGGGGCAGGTGGTGAAAGTGAAAGTGCTTGAGGTCGACGTGCCGCGCAAGCGCATTGCGCTGACAATGCGTCTCAATGATGAGGCGAAACCCGCAGATCGCTCAGCAACCAAGCCACCACGCACTGCAGAACGCCAAACTAGCGCCAAGCCCGCAGCACCTAGTAATTCGGCGATGGCCGA
The DNA here is from genome assembly GCF_000429785.1 of Chitinibacter tainanensis DSM 15459. Lineage (GTDB taxonomy): Bacteria > Pseudomonadota > Gammaproteobacteria > Burkholderiales > Chitinibacteraceae > Chitinibacter > Chitinibacter tainanensis. Next base: position 271,268 of record NZ_KE386953.1, on the reverse strand, counting down.
TGCGCTGGCCAAGCTAAAACGCTAACAGGCTGTCGAGCAAGCAAAGGATTTCAGATGGAAAAAACTGTCTTAGAGAAAAATAGCCTTTTACTGCGTCTTGCGCCGACATTGTCTATCGTGCTCAATCCTAGCGTGGGCTTTGGCTTGATTGCAGCTTTTCGTTTCACGCAGGCACAAGCAATCTCTGGGGCTGTTTTTCTGTTGTTGGGTGGCTTTTATTTAGCGATCAGTATTGCCGCGCTGGTTTATTTTGGGTTTAGCTGGCTACTGGTCTTTGTACTCAACGCTTTTGGCTCATTATTTGTACGCTTTCAAGTCAATTCAATCATCTTGGGTGAACAGGCATTTACCGAATGGACTTTCGCGCGTCGTTGCGTCGGCGCGGTGTTTGTTGGTGTCTTTGGTTTGTTTTTCTTATTGATCGGTCTGCATCTCTATAAATCCTAATTTGTCCGAGTGCTATGCCAGCGCACTTGCCAAACCAAAATCGCCGCTGCAGCACTGGCGAGTAAATGCTTTAAGGTGTGGCCGCTGATCAGGCTGAGTTGGTGAAACATCTGGTGGTCTTGCAGCTCAGCGATTTTGGCGGGTACATACAACAAAATCGCCGCGCCGAATGTCGGCCATTGCTGCAGGCGGTATTGGCCAGCCGCGAGGTGGTCAAAGTGGGCTTTGGGCTCTCATAGGATAAAGCCGATTTGCGGCGCAATTTCGGGCTGGAGCTCGATGCCGTGCTGGATTTAAATACGATTTTTCGCCGCCAAGGTTACACCAGCACGCTGGGCGTCAAAGGCGCGGTGGCGGTGGTGTTGGGCCAGCGGCTGACCAAATCCAAGCGGGTAACGACCTCGAACTGGGCCAACCCGCGCTTGCAGGATAATCAGCTCTTGTATGCCGCCAACGATGCCTATGCCGCGCTGCAAGTCTGGCAGGCTTTACAGCTGCCACTGGCTAGCGCGCCGATTCATTATCGCGCAGCGCAGGGCGGTGCGGGGCCGGCTAGTGGCGATACAGCTGCATCAGCTGCTTAAGCGTGCCATCTTTGCGCATGGCCTCCAGTGCGGCATTAAGCTGGGCAACGGTGGCCTCATCCATGCCTTGTTTGCTATAGGCAAAATGCGCGTCTTCCACCGCCCAGCTTACTGGCAGCGGCGCAATGTGCTTGAGCTTGAAATCGCGCAAAACTGCCTCGGCTGAAAGCGAAGAAGTAAATACCAGGTCGACCCGATTAAGCGCCAGTTTTTGCAAATTGGCCTGCATGGTGGGCGCCACATCCACCAAAATGCCGGGCGGCTTTTTGGCGAGCCAAGCGTCGATTTCTTTGCCAAAACTATCGCCCCGCGCCACCCCGATGCGCAGCCCGGGATATTGGGTGAGGTCTTTCAGCGCACTCACCTGCCAGCGTTTTTGCCGTTGCATGTTGTACATCAGCTGAATAATCGTGGGGCTATACGGGCCGGAAAAATACGCATACTGCTCGCGCTCCGGGGTTTTGAGCGCTTCCATGGCGATATCGAGCTCGCCACTGGCGAGCTCGGTCAGGGTGCGCACCCACGGACGCTGCAGATACACCAGTTTGCATTGGCTGCGCCGCGCCATTTCGTTCAGGACTTCTACCGCATAGCCGCGCATCTGGCCTTGCTCATCTTGGTAATGAAACGGCTCCCAAGTTTCCCAGCCCACTTTGAGCCCGCTCTGGCAATCACTGGCCGCGACCGGTGCGGCGCTGAGGCTGGCCAGTAGTAGCATGAGCAGGCTCCGCCAGCCCCGCCAATAGTTCAATATTCGGCCCATGATAATGCGCGCCCCTGGCCGCTGCCTCGCTCGATAGTGCAGCTATAGGCCAGCGGCTGTAAGCAAGCAAGCACCCAGCGGCTGCACGGTGCCACCGCTGGACGGCTGGTGCTGCGGCGGTCGGTATGGTGGGGGGGTATGAAGCTGAAGGCCTTTTTAGGTGTGGCCTACAGCCCTATACCTAATCATGACGAGCAGCTGACAGAGAGCTCGCTGGCCCAGCTGGGCGGCAAAGCGGCATAGGCGGCAAATTCGGGCTGCTCGGCGAAGGGCTGACGCAGGCATAGCTCCAGCTGCTGCACTTCGCGGTAATCCCCGCGCTGCGCGGCCTGAATCGCCAGCTCGGCCAGATGATTGCGCAAAATGTATTTCGGATTGGTGGCTAGCATTTGCGCGCTGCGGCTGGCGGCATCCACGCCATCTTGCAGTCGAGCCGCGTAGCGCGCCAGCCAGTCGTCAAATTGCGTGCGGGCGAGGAATAAATCGCGCAGCTCGGCGCTATTTTGCTGCACGGGCCAATGCGAGAGCGTGCGCCAGAAAATCGTCCAGTCGGTGTGCGTGGCCTGCATCAGCTCGAATAGATCGGTCACCAGCGTCCAATCTTCATCCTGCCATTGGCTAAAGCCCAGTTTGCGCTGCAGCAGCGCGGCAAACGCCGCTTCAAATTGCGGCTGATAGTCGCTCAAGGCTGCTAGTAAATCCTCGCGCTCGATCAGCGGCAGCAGCGCTTGGGCGAGGCAATGCAGATTCCAGAGACCAATTTGCGGCTGCTGATTGTAGGCATAGCGGCCGCTGTCATCGGAATGATTGCAGATATGGCCGGCATCAAAGCCATCCAGAAAGCCATACGGGCCGTAATCCAGAGTGAGGCCCAGAATCGACATATTGTCGCTATTCATCACCCCGTGGCAAAAACCCACCGCCTGCCAGTGCGCAATCAGCGTGGCGGTGCGGCTAATCACCGCCTGCAGTAGCGCCAGATAGGGCTGCTCGGCGGCTTGGCAGGCTGGATAATGATGGCGGATCACCCAGTCGGCCAGCTCGCGAATGCGCTCGGGCTCGCCTTGGTAAAAGTAGTATTCAAAATGCCCGAAACGCACAAAGCTGGGCGCCAGCCGGCTGACCACGGCCGCGGTTTCGGCGGTTTCGCGCCACACCCGCTGGGGCGAGGCGGCCAGCGCCAAGGCGCGGGTTGTGGGTATACCCAGGTGGTGTAATGCCTCGGAGGCCAAGTATTCGCGGATGCTAGAGCGCAATACTGCCCGGCCATCACCGCGGCGCGAATAGGGCGTGGGGCCTGCGCCTTTGAGCTGCCATTCCCAAATCTTCCCATCGGGCGCGGCAAATTCGGCGATCAGCAGCGCGCGGCCATCCCCCAGCTGCGGCACATTCACGCCAAACTGATGGCCTGAATACACGCTCGCCACCGGCTGGCTGCCTTGCGGGATGCGGTTGCCCAGCAGATAATCGGCCAGATCTGGCGTAGCCGCCAAATCCAGCCCCAGCGCTTGCGCCAGCGGCTGATTCAGCGCCACCACCTCGGCGCCCGGCATGGGCGTGGGCACCGTCGGAGTGTAAAAACGTGGCGACAGCGTGGTAAAGCGCGGCTGCAAGGGCAAGGCGTGAAGCGGATGCGTCATTGCGAATAGTTGAGTTATTTAATCGGGTATTGCCTATTGTACGGGCCAGACCCGGGTTTGTCATGGGGAAAGAAGATGAGCGAAAAAGCGCCGGTGACGCAGGCGATTCGCTGTTTGCGCCAGCAGAAAGTGCCATTTGGCGAGCATTTATACGCCTACGAAGAAAAGGGCGGTACGGCCGTTTCGGCTCGCGAGCTGGGTGTGGATGAGCATTGCGTGATCAAAACTCTGATCATGGAAGACGAGAAAAAGCAGCCGCTGGTGGTGTTAATGCATGGTGATAAAGAGGTCAGCACCAAAAATCTGGCCCGGCTGATTGGCTGCAAAACCATCGCCCCGTGTGCGCCCGAGGTGGCCAATAAACACAGCGGCTATCTGGTGGGCGGTACTTCGCCGCTGGGCACCAAGAAAACCATGCCGGTGTATGTGCAGCAAAGCATTCTGGATTTGCCGCTGATTTATCTAAATGGCGGCAAGCGTGGGTTTTTGGTGAGTTTGGCGCCGCAAGCGCTGGCCAGCTTGCTGCCGGTGCAGCTGGTGGATGTGATGGCTTAAATGGATGGGTTGGGGTATTGCTAGCTGGGCATTGAATTAATTGGCTTGGCCGGATATACCTGCCAATGTATGCCGCTGGCTAGGTAATGCCGCCATTCAGGCCGGTTAAATCTTGCTTGAGATTGATCAGCGTGCCCGAATCAATCATGCCTTCCAGCCGGTCGACAAACTGGCTGGCTTGTTTCAAGAGATTGCTGCGCTCGCGCGGCTCGGGCGTGGCTTCGGAGCGCAGGTATTTGATGATGGCGTGGGTGGAGGAGAGTAGCAGCCGCTGATTGCAGGTGCTCTGCGCCAGCGGGATGAGCCGCTCTAGCGCCAGCGTGTATTCATTTTTCAGCATCAGCTGCACAGCTTCGTTGTTCAGCTCGGTAACTTCGCTGCCGCTGTGCTGGATAAAATGCTGCCACACTGGCCGCATATTGGCCGCGCTTTCCAGCATGCCGGAAATATGCCGGGTGGTCACAAAGCGCCGCGCCAGCGCGTACAGCCATTTATACGGCGGCGCATGATGGTCGGGCTGCTCGCCTTCCAGCGTGGGTGGGCAAATCAGGTCGGCGGTCATGATAAAGGCCATGCCGATTTCAAGCGTGAATTCGCTATTGCTCAGATACGCCGCTGCGTTTTCCAGCTGCTGCGGCTGGCCTTCGTACACGGCGCTGGCCAGAATATCGATCACCCGATTGCCGAGCGAATCATCGCGTTTGGCAATTTCACGCACCATGCGCAGGTATTTGTCGGCGTCCGAGCCATTGTTTTCGCGCCGTGCCGCCAAGGCTAATTGCAAAACGGTTTCGCTATTGAGTACCGCCGAATTGCCGCCGCAAGTGACCGCGCGTTCCAAAAACTGCTTGGCCCGGCCGGCATCGCCGAGCATATTGGCCAGATTGCCGGCTTTTTGCAGTCGGCCGACATTATTTGGCGTCATGGCCAGGCATTTTTCAAACACCGCCATCGCTTCATTGAGCCGCCCCTCGGCCATATACATCGAGGCAAGTTCCTCGTAGGCGTCGACATACTGCGCGTGTTCCACAATCGCCGCCTGGATCATGCTTTCAGATTGGGTTTTCTTGCCTTGCCGCGCCAACGTGCGCGCTAGCCCCAGCTTGGCCCACGGCACAATGCGCTGGTTGAGGATCTCTTCATACAGGCGCGCCGCTTCATCCAAGCGACCAGCTTCCAGTAGCAATGAGGACAGCAGACGCATCAGGTCGCTACTAAAACCCGCGGCCTTGGGCACCAAGGCTTTGGCTTCGTTAATCGCGCCCATGGTGTCGCCGATGTTGATTTTGTCGTACACGGGTTTGAGAAAGCGCTTGCGCTGCCAGGCTTTGGAGAGTCGCTGGGTGAGATCGCGGCTGGTAAAGGGCTTGATCAGATAATCATCAGGGCCAATTTCAGCCACCGCCACCACTTTTTCGTATGAGGCCTCGGCGGTGATCATGATCCAGATCGTATACAGCGGCAGCTCGCTACTGTGGCGCAATTCCTCCAGTAGCTCTTGCCCATTCATGCCTTCGCCAAAGTGGTAGTCGCACAGCACCGCGTCATACTGGCCGTTGCGTAGCCGGCGACGGGTTTCGCCAATGCTGCTGGCCGTATCAACCCGGTTGATGCCGGATTGAGCCAGCGTCATGCGTACCGATTGCCGCACCGTTGGGGCGTCATCAGCAACGAGGACATGGGCCTGAGCAATTTCTTCAGCGGACATAGGCCTGTACAGAGTAAGGTTTCTATTACTATCGGCCAAAATAGCCGAAGCTCAAAGTGCGGGATCGACCGGATGGTAAAAACGTACAATCCCCGCGCAGGGTGTATGCTGGCGTATTCGTGTGATCAGCGCCTTGAGCCAAATGCCAGCATGAGCCAAAAACCGACTTTTCCTGCCTTGATCATGCTGTTGCTCGCGGCAACGGCGTTGGTTTTTTATTGGGATGCTTGGTCTGCCTGGCAAAGTAATTCGATGGTGGGGCGCTGCAGCAGTTTGCATCCGGGCGTCGTGTGTACGCAGGCGGCCGCCGTTGGGGTATGGCTGTTTGCGGGCGGTTCCCCGGCGCAGGGCTATGCCGTGCTCTTGGCGGGCTTGGCCAGCGGCTTACTGGGGTTAGTGATCTTGCTCTGGCGGCTAGGGGCGCACCGGCAGGGCCGTTCGCAGTAATGAGTTACAAAGTGGGAATGCGCTTTACTAGCCAGAAAAGAAAAAAGCCCCAATCTTGCGATTGAGGCTTTCTTCAAGAATTTGGTGCCCAAGAGAAGACTCGAACTTCCACACCCTTGCGGGCGCTAGGACCTGAACCTAGTGCGTCTACCAATTCCGCCACCTGGGCAAACTCAACCAGCTTACGCTGGGTTTCTCTGTCGCGTGTATCGGAATGGTGCCCAAGAGAAGACTCGAACTTCCACACCCTTGCGGGCGCTAGGACCTGAACCTAGTGCGTCTACCAATTCCGCCACCTGGGCGCTTCAATCAGCAGCTTCGTTAACGTTTGTTTTCGTTGCTGCAGCAGAGAGGGGCGTATAATATGAAGCCCACGACAACCTGTCAATCACTTTTTGAGAAAAAAATTCGCCTAATGGATAGTAAAAAACCGAGTAAAAGCAAAACCCATCCAAAAATGAATGGCTTACGAGCCAGCGATCCTTTTTTGGCGCGAGAAAAAACGCGCTATGAATTTCCCCTACCTTCCCGTGAATTCCTGCTGCAATTATTAACCGAGCGCGGAGCGCCGATGTACGCCGATGAATTGGCGGCCCAGCTGGGAATTCTGGAAGACGAACAATACGCATTCGAACGCCGTTTGCAGGCCATGGCCCGCGAGGGGCAACTCTTGGTTAACCGCAAGGGCGCCTTGTGCCTACCAGAAAAACTCGACCTGATTGCCGGTAAGGTGCAGGGCCATCCGGATGGCTTTGGTTTCCTGCTGCGCGATGATGGTGGCGATGATCTGTTTCTGGGCCCGAAAGAAATGGACAAAGTGCTGCACGGTGATCGTGTGCTGGTCCGCCCGATTGGCGTTGACCGGCGTGGTCGCCCTGAGGGCAGTATTGCCGAAGTACTCGAACACGTGAATCAGCGGTTAGTCGGCCGCTTGCATAATGAGCGTGGCGTGTTTTTTGTCACCGCTGAAGACAAGCGTATTAGCCGCGATATTTTGCTGGAAGCCAAAAACACCGGTGGCGCCCAAGCCGGGCAAGTGGTGATGGTCGATTTGCTAACCCAGCCATCGCGCTATTCGCAGCCGGTGGGCAAAGTGGTGGAAGTGCTGGGCAATTATGACGACCCGGGCATGGAAATCGAAATCGCGTTGCGCAAACACAATTTGCCACACGTGTTCTCGCCCGAAGCCGAAGCGCAAGCGGCCAAAACACCGCTAAAAGTGAAAAAGAAAGACTGGAAGCCCGAGCAGGGCGTAGAGCGCGTGGATTTGCGCGAGCTACCGCTGGTGACCATCGATGGTGAAACCGCCAAAGACTTTGATGATGCCGTGTTTGCCGAGAAAAAAGGCAAAGGCTGGCGGCTGGTGGTGGCGATCGCCGATGTGAGCCATTATGTGCGCCCGGGCGATGCGCTGGATCTCACCGCGATTGAGCGCGGTAATTCGGTGTATTTCCCCCGTCGGGTGATCCCGATGCTGCCCGAAGCCTTGTCCAACGGCATCTGCTCGCTCAATCCGGATGTTGAGCGGCTGTGTATGGTCTGCGATATGCGGGTGAACGCGACTGGCGAAATTAAAAAATACGAGTTTTATCCGGCCGTGATGTTGTCCAAAGCGCGCCTTACCTATACCCGGGTATGGGATATGCTGGAAAACCCCAAAGGGGAAGACGCGCGGGCCAATACCCACCTGTTGCCTCATCTGAAAACGCTGTATTCGCTGTTTAAAGTGTTTCAGGCGGCGCGCCAGGTGCGTGGCGCCATTGATTTTGAAACCCAGGAAACCGAAATGCGTTTCGATGAGCTGGGCAAAATCAAAGCTATCGTGCCGGTGGTGCGCAACGATGCGCACAAACTGATCGAAGAATGCATGCTGGCGGCCAATGTCTGCGCTGCCGATTATTTGCTGAAAAACGAACATCCGTGCCTGTATCGCGTGCACGAAGGCCCAACGCCGGAAAAACTGCGCAATCTGCGCGAATATCTGCGCACGATGGGCCTTAGCCTGGGTGGCGGTGATGAGCCAGGGGCGCAGGATTATGCGCAAGTGCTTAATGCGATTAAAGAGCGCGAAGACGCGCCTTTGTTGCAGACCATGTTGTTACGCAGCTTGCAACAGGCGGTGTATTCGCCGGATAACGCCGGCCATTTTGGCTTGAGCTACGAAGCCTATACGCACTTCACGTCGCCAATTCGCCGTTACCCCGATTTGCTGGTGCATCGCGCCATCAAAGCGATTTTGGCGAAAAAGAAATACAAACCGGCTAGCAAGTGGGAGCAGCTGGGCGCGCAATGCTCGATGACCGAGCGCCGCGCCGATGAAGCCAGCCGCGATGTCCAAAACTGGCTGAAGTGCTATTACATGCAAGACAAGATCGGCGCCGAATTTATGGGCTCGGTGTCGGCAGTGACCAGTTTTGGCATGTTTGTTTTGCTGGATGAGCTGTATGTAGAAGGGCTGGTGCATGTGTCTGAGCTGGGGGTGGATTATTTCCACTTTGATGAGCAGCGCAAAGAGCTGAAAGGCGAGCGCAGCGGGCAGTTGTTCCGGATGACGGATCGGGTGAAAGTGCGCGTGGTGCGGGTTGATCTGGAAACCAGCAAAATTGATTTTGCGCTGGTCGATGATGAAGGCCGCTTGGTCGGTAGTGGCGGCAATAAAGCCGGCAAAACGGCTAAAACCGGCACTAGCTCGGGCAACACCACGCCCAAGGCTGCAGGCTCTGCCGCTGTTAGCAGCAAATCGGGAGCCAAGGCCAGCGGCCGTCGCCGTGCTGAGGCAAGCTCGGTTGAAGTAGCCCCCGCCGAAGTAGCGCCGCTTGAATCCACTCGTCGCACAAAAAAAGCGGCAGCCCCCAGTGCCGCCCGCACGCGGGCCTCGGTCACCGAAAGCCGTCTGAGCGGCGTGAGCGCCAAGCCGTTTTTTGATGATGCCGAAGCAGCTGCTTGGCAAAGTGATGAGCCGCCAGCGCGTAATCCCTACGCACCACGGAGTGGGCGTGGCCGCAGCAGCGCCGCTGCGCCTGCCGCACCCGCCACGAAGCGCAAAAAGCCGGGCACGGCGACCCAACGTCGCCGCGCCGCCGCCGAGCAGGCCGCGCAGGGTGTACCTGCCGCGCCAAAACGTCGCCGCCGGCGCTAAGCCGCGGTAGGCAAAGGAAAGGGGGGCACACTGCAGAGCGGTGGCGCCCCATTCAGCCGGCAAGCAACGTGAAAATTCAGCGTTGGTTCAGCCGGACTAATGTGCAATAGTTCAAGACATTAGCCAATTGGCCTGGGCCGGCGGTTTGAGATTTACCGCTTTGCCCCGACCTGTTGGTCATGCTCTTTTTTAGGAAATACCATGTTTATCGTTGATCGTTCGGCGGCCATTATCCGCCCCAAACAAGCGTTTTTAGATTGGCTCAATGCTTTGCCCGGCAATGATGTGGTGCTCACACTGGAAGAAATCCGTTCAGACTGTACGGTAATTCTGGTGCCGGAAGCGGAAGAGCCGGAAGACGCCATCGCCTTTATTGATGACATTGCCGATCAGCTGTTTGCGCAAGAGCTGGCCAGCTGGGTGCAGGACGAAAGCCTGTGGCCGGCCAAGCGCAATCTGAAGCTGTTTTGGGATTGGTTCGATGTGGAAATCCACTTGGGCGTGATGGATGCGGTGGCCGAAGAAATTCACAATACGCCGACCGATCACAACTACCACTAAAAGGATACCCTGTATGCGTATGTCGCTGATTGCAAGTTCAATCGCAGTATTGCTGGCAATACCCCTGGTTGCGAATGCCGCCGATGAGTCACGCTTTAATGTGGTGAATCTGGAAGCTTCGGCCAGCCAGCAAGTGAGCAATGATCTGGCCCACGCGGTGCTGTTTGTGGAACTCAGCGACAATGATCCGAGCAAGCTGGCGGATAAAATCAACCAGACCATCCTCGCTGCGCAAAAAACCCTCAAGCAATATCCAAGCGTGCAATCGGCGGGCACGGGCTATAGCAGCTATCCGCTGTATAACAGCAAAAACCAGCCGCAAGGCTGGCGCAGCCGCGGTGAGCTGCGGATCAATTCCAAAGACTTTACCGCGCTATCCCAGCTGATTGCCGCGCTGCAAAAACCGCAAAGCACCGGTATTGCGCTGCAACTGGCGGATATCCGCTACGAAGTGTCTGAGCAAAGCCGCAAGCAGGTGGAAGACCAGCTGATTGGCGAGGGCTTAAAGGCATTTCGCGAGCGGGCGAGCCTGATTCAGCGCGGGATGAGTGGCAGTGGCTGGAAAGCGATCAATCTGAATGTTCAGACGCAAACCAATAGCCCGCCGCCACGGCCAATGTACCGCATGGCGCCTGCGATGATGGAAGCTGCCGCGGCCCCAGCGCCGGCCCCGGTTGATGCAGGTGAAAGCCGGCTGTTTGTGACGGTGAACGGCAGCATTCAGATCGGCGACTAAACATGTTGCCGCTGCCTTTGCAGATTAACCCCGTATCCCGCTGGGAGCGGGGTTTTTTATGCCTGCAATTTGGCTTGGCCTTGCTGGCGGTGGGCTTGCTTGTGCCGCAGCACTGGGCTTTTGCCTTGCTCGGCTTGCCGGTAGTGGGCGCTTGGCGCTGGTATTGGCGCCGCCCTTGGCAGGTGGATGCAGTCGTTGAAGTACGCGCCTTAGCTGACGGATTATTTGAGATCAGCTATCGCGACGGGCGGCAAGTGGTGCGGGCGCTACAGCAGCATTGGAGCGCTGGCGGGGTATTGCTGTTGGTGTGGCAGGCGGAAAAACGCTGGCAGCGCACCGCTACTTTAATCATCTGGCCCGATAGCGCGGCACCGACGGCCTTGCACGAATGGCGGATTTACTTGCGTTGGCAGCATGCTGTGGCGGCTTTGCCGCAGTTGCCGCTCGATCAAGATAGCAAGACTTGAATTTGGCTTTTTTTGCGCTAGAAGTAGTTTTTTTCTTTTTAAGATCAAGTAGATATTTTTAATTTCATATTTGTGCTGCTCTGCATCACTGACTAGGCTGTTTAGGAAGATGACAGCCATAGGAGGGGGCGATGCGGACATGGACAATGTTGGCCTGCGGAATGGGCCTAGCTTCTACTTTATCCGTTGCAGGTGTATTTGATATTACAGCGACGATTCATGGTAAATCGAGTTCAATCAGCCTCGATTCGGCCGATGATTCGATCAATATTCTAGAAACGCCATCGATCCGTTCGTTTTTTGCCGGTTATCAGGGTACGGAAGTGGTGTCGGCCGAGATTAATTTTCGCGGCGTGCCGATCAAGATGGCCTACCCAACTGCCAATAGCACCAAGCTGGTGCTGGAAGTGCCCAGCATTAATCTCAATCAGAGCTTTATCGGCGCGACGCGGGATGAAAGCGAAAAAATGATGGGCGACTTCATCAAAAAGAACCCGCAATTTCTCGAAGCTTTTTTAAAAACCAGCGTCAAGCTCTCGCCAGTTGATCCGGTTGCCGGCAATCCCAATAGCTTGATGAGCCGGGCGGTAACACAAGACAGTCAGGCCATGTGGCTGGGCTCGGGCGCGCGCAGTGGGGGCAGTGGCAGCAGCAATACCTTTGGCCTGGGCGTGGTGTACGGGCATTTTGTTAGTGATGCGGTGGGTGCAGCCAAAAGCATGAGTAGTGATGGTTTTACCCTGCCGCTGACTTACTCGCGGCAATTTGATGAGGCAAATCATGAGCTGTTGGTGAATATCCCCTTGGGCTACACCACGGTGGATGGCTCGACAGCCTATGATGCTAGCCTGAGTGCCGTGTACCGCTATCCGGTGCAGCCCAACTGGGTGGTGGCGGTGTCTGGCGGGGCGCGGATCACCGGCTCTAAAGATCTGGCCGGTGGCGGCTGGATGACTTCGCTGGGTTTAAGCTCGAATTACACCTGGCAAGGCGAGGGCTGGTCGCTCTCGCTGGGCAATATGGTGGGCTACTATAAAGTGATGCGGGTGAAGTACGACAACACCACCATTAGCCCTGATGTGGCCAATACCGTGTTTCGCAATGGCCTGTTGTTCTCGTGGGATACTCCTTGGTCCTTGCTGGATACGCCGCTCACTATCGAAGCGTTCGTGATCGATACTCGCTACACCGGCACCGAGCTCTTTAGTAATTATCAGGATGAAATCGGCATTACCTTTGGCACCAAGCGCAGCCTCAGTGCGCGTGAGGCCGATTTGCGCGCGGGATTTAGCTACATCACTGGCGAGCATCTGAATGGCTTTAAAGCCAACTTTGGGGCCTGGTTTTAATGGCGCTAAGCCGCAGCACACCGCCGCCGCTGCGGCGGTTTTTTATTGCCCCACCGTGCGCCCATATTGCCGCGCGAGTTCAGCAAAAATTGGCAGGCTAAGGCAGACCCAGCCAAATAATGTGAGCCACAGCCACACGTGGCGGCGTTGCCAGCTCCACAACAGCGCCAAGCTAACTAAGGCAGCAGCAGCCAGTGGGATGAGCTGCAGCAATAGCGAAGCCAATGTAAACCAGCCGGGTAGGCCCGGCCTCATATGGCCGACCCCGATTACAAACAGCAAGAAAAAATGCACCAGATAGCTCACGCCCAGCCCCAGCAGGGTGAAGAGCCATTGCCAGTGGCTGGGCAGTACCACTTGGCGTTGCCAGTGTGAACGCGGCGGGGCTATTGGGCTGTGGTCTTGCTTAATGGATTGGCTCCGCTTCACACTTCGCTCTCGGGTAGGCTGCTGGCCAGTGCTTGCAGGGTGGTAAACATCGTTTGTAATTGCGGCGGAATGCTCTCGCGCCCCTTGAGCTCGGCAGCTTCAGCGATTTCCAGCGCCATGCCGGGTTTACTGTGATAGCGCAGCGCCCGGCTGATGATGTCTTCGTCACTCATGGGTTGCTGCGCCTGTAGCGCGAGGGCGGCCGCGTGTTGTGGCGACAAGGGTTCACGTAGCGGCTGACCCGCGGCGCGGTAAATGTCGGCAAAGCCGTGTTCCCAGAAAAAATGCTCGATATCACGGCTGGGCAAGAGGGTGATGTGCTGGCCTTCTTCGCGGCCGCGCAAGAGCTTTTGCGCCCGCTGCCAGTATTTCAGCCCCGCATCATCGCCATCACACAGTACGTGCCAGTGTATGCCCAGCTGATCGGCAAACTTGATTAGTGGCGCCAGCCCCGCTTGGGCAAATTCCACGCAGCGGATGCCTTCCAGCGGGAAATTCACCCCGCAAATGCGGGCTAATTCGGGGATTAGCCAGAATTCGGTTTCGCCCTCCACCAGTAGCCACACGCGGGCAAACATGCTGCTGCTGCGATTGCTGCGAATATGAAACGCCACTTTGCGCGCATCGGCCATCGACAGCGCGGCGTCCCCCAGCTGATACACATGCACCGAATGGGCTTTGCGCACTAGCCGCCTGAGTGCTTGCTGCGGAAAGCTGGCCAGTAAGTCGCCATGATTGGTGGTGATGATTTTTTGCAGCGGCAGCTGCTCGATCAGCCCCCATAGCAAACCCAGCTGAATCGGGTGTAAATGCGTTTCCGGGTCTTCCATCACCATAATGGGTTGGGCTTCGTGGCTAAGGGCATCTTCGCCACGCGCATGCAGCAGCGCACCGATCAGCATCAGCAGCGCCATGCGGCGCAGATTCGAGCCCGAGCGCTGGGCGATTTCCAGCAGATTATCTTCATCGCGAAAATTGAGCGGGGCGTTGGCAATTTGCTCGGCTAGGCGCTGATTGGGGTTGCTCTCGCGCGCGAGCAGATTGGTGTTTTCGCTCAGCAGCTGCTGCATGGCGGCCAGCCCCTGGCGTAATTCCTGCGGATGCAGCTGATGCGGCAGCGTCAGTATCCGCTCGAAGACCTGCCGCACTGCGTCGCTCGCTGGGAGGGTGAGCTGGCTGTCTTGCGGCCGGCTGGCCAGCCGCGGGTGTTCCAGCCAGTCGGTGAGCTGCATATCGCGAAAGCGCAACACCGGGTGCAGGCGGATCAGGGTATCGGCCAGCTGGTCGGTCGCTGGGTGCTCGATTTCGCTACCATCAGGGTGAATAAAACTGCGCCGCGCACGGATTTCATGATGGCCAAAGCGCTCGGCGCTAAAGCGCAGCGCCAACATCGGCTCGTGCGCATCTTCACTGCCATCTTCAGGGTTGCGCCAGCTATGCCAGCACAGTGGCGCAAATTCATCCCCGGGGGTATTGCCCTGAAAGTACAGTGTGATATTGAGTCGCCGGGCAATACTGGCCCGGGTATTGTGCACACGATGAAAATCTTCGTGGCTAAACAGGGTATCCACCGGTTGTGGCGCGGTCAGACAGCGGCACAGCGCCACAATCAGGCTGGTTTTGCCCCAGTTGTTTTCGCCAAAGAGCGCGGTGGCAGCGGCATCCAGATGCAGATCAATCTGGCTAATGCCGCGAAAATTGGTCACTTGCAGTCGGGTCAGTTGCATGATGTGCACAGGCCAACAAGATGGCTCAGTCTAACAAATCTACCCGTGCTTGCGCAGCTTGCGACACCGAGATGGCGCTGCTGTTGTCAGAATGAAGTCAGCCCCGAATCTGGGCTAAAATAGCCGGCTGAACGGCAAGGAAACCCCATGACTGCGCGTCTCAATCTATTTCAGTCCAACCGGCTGGAAAACCTGTTTGAACTGATGCTGGCCCTGATCGAGGTGCCGCTGACTGATCCGCTGGCCAATGAAAAAATCATCGTCTCCAGCAAGGGGATGGAACGCTGGCTGCGCTTTGCGCTGGCGCGGCGCACCGGTATTTGCGCCGGGGTGGATTTTGCCTTGCCGGCCGGTTTTGTCTGGCAACTCTTGCAGCAAGCCTTGCCGGGGCTACCGAAAGATTCGCCCTATGGCTCGGCGGCGCTAGCCTGGCGGCTGTTCGAGATTTTGCCTCGCTCGGCGGCGCGCACGCAAAGCCCGATCGTGGCGGCCTATTTGCAGGAAGGCGATGAGCGCCGGCGCATGGCGCTCGCCGGTAAGCTGGCCGATGTGTTTGATCAGTATCTGGTGTTTCGCCGCGACTGGATCGCCGAGTGGGAAGCCGGCCGGCTGGTGGGTAACTTGGGGCCCGATGAAGCCTGGCAGGCCGCCCTGTGGCGCGAGGCGCATCAGGCCATTCAGCAGGGCACGCTAGCGCAGGCTGGCTTGGGTGCGCCAGTGCCGCACCGGGCCGAGATGTTTGTGCAGCTTTTTGCCCGCTGGGCGCACGAGGCGCCGCAACATTTACCCGAACGGCTCACCGTGTTTGGCCTAGCGAGCATGCCGCCCGCTTATATCGATGTGCTGGGCGCGCTGGCCGAGCATATCGATGTGAATCTATTTTTGCTTAACCCTTGTCGCGAAGACTGGGGCGCGATTGTGAGCCCGCAAGCGCAGGCGCGGCAGCAATTGGCCCGGCCGCAAGAAAGCCTCTATCTGGATGTTGGCCATCCGCTGCTGGCCAGTATGGGCAAGGCCGGGCGTGATTTTTATCGCGCAGTGACCGAGGCTTTTCCGTGGACCATGGGCGGCGATGGGCCGCTGTTTCTTGATCCGGCGGCGGATCTGGCCAGCCCAAGTCTGCTGCAGCAATTGCAATCCGATATTCTCAATCTGCGGCAGCGCGGCGATGCGCCGGGCGCTGTGAGCCGCTATGTGGTGCCGGCGCAAGATCGCTCGCTAAGTTTTCATAGCTGCCACAGCCCGATGCGCGAAGTGGAAGTACTGCACGATCAGATTTGCCACTGGCTCGCGGCCGATCCAACGCTGCTGGCGGCCGATATTGCCGTGCTGCTGCCTGATCTAGGGCCGTATGCGCCGCTGATCGAGGCGGTGTTTGGTGGCGCGGCGGCGGCGGGTGCGCCGGCGCTGCCATTTAATATTGCTGATCTGACAACCGCGCAAGAATGCCCGGCGATCGCCGTGTTTTTGCAGCTCTTTAATCTGCCGGCCAGCCGCTGCACCGCCGATGAAGTCTTTGGCCTCTTGGAAAACCCGCAGCTGGCGGCGCGTTTTGGCATTAGCGCGGATGAACTGGCGACGCTGCAACACTGGATTAGTAGCGCCGGCATCCGCTGGGGGCTGGATGCAGCCCACCGTGCCGAAGTGCTGGCCGCGGCCCCGGGGCTGGCGGAGCTGGGCGCGGCCAATACCTGGCAAGCGGGGCTCGATAGCCTGATTTTGGGCGCGGCACTGCCGCAAGCGCAGGCGGGCGAGGCATTGCCGCTGTGGCAGGGGCTGGCGCCGTGGGATGATCTGGAAGGCTCGCAAGTGGTCTTGCTGGCCAAACTGCAAGCGGTGATCAGCGCACTGGCGAGCTGGCGCCAGCGGCTGCAGCCGGCGCGCACCTTGGCCGAGTGGAGTACGGAGGCGCTGCAACTACTGGAGGCGTTTTTCCTTTTCGACCCGCATCAGGATGCCGAGCGTCTGCTCTTGCAAGCCATCCGCAGCACGCTGGCGGCGCTGGCGGAAGAGGCCGCTTTGGCTGAGCTCAATACCAGCGTCTCGCGACTGGTGGTGCTCGATTGGTTGACCCATCGCTTTGATACCAGCAGCCGGGGCTCGGGCTTTGTTTCGCGCGGGGTGACGTTTTGTACCATGGTGCCGATGCGCGGGCTGCCGTTCCGGCGCATTGCCGTGCTGGGGTTGAATGAAAGCGATTTTCCGCGCAATCCGCCGCAGGCGGGCTTTGATCTTATCGCGCAAAACCCGCGGCTGGGCGATCGTTCGCGCCGGCTGGATGACCGCTATCTGTTTTTAGAAATCCTGCTCGCGGCGCGCGATGGCTTGTATTTATCGTGGGTGGGGCGCGGGGTGCGTGATAACGAGGCTTATCCGCCGTCGGTGCTGGTGGCCGATGTGCTGGATGTCGTCCGCCAAGGCTTTGCCGCTAGTAGCGATGACGATGGTAGCGCTTTGCTCGCGCAGATTTATACGGAGTATCCGCTGCAAGTCTTTAGCCCACAAAGCTTTCAGCCAGATACCCCGGTGCAGTCGTTTAATCCGCTGTGGGGTGATGCTGCGCGGCGGCTGCTACAAGGCCCGAGCGAGCTGGCAACGGGCACGGGTGATGCAGCCGTGGCGCCCGTGCTGGCCGGTGCCGACGAAATCCCGCCGCTACCCACCTTAACGCTGGGCCTGTTGGCCGAATGCCTAAGCAAGCCCGCCACCTTTTTCCTGCGCTACCGCGCGCAGCTGAATCTGGACGAAGCCGCCGGCGCGCTGCCGGAAGACGAGCCATTTGATCTGCGCGATTTTGCCGACCGGCTGGTGCGCGAGCGCACCTTGCAATACGGCCCGGCAGCGGCCGAGCTGTTGGCCGCGCAAGGGCAGGTGCCGCTGGGCACGCCCGGGCGCTTGCTGCTGGCGCGCGAAATCGAGGCCGCCGATGCCTTGCGCCAGGCGCTACCGAGCTATCGCGGCGCGGCGGATGAACAGGTGCTGAGCGAATGGCTGGCGCTCAGCCACGCGGGTCAGAGCTACCCGCTGGCCGTCACGCTGGATCGGCTGTATCCGGCCGGGCAGCTTATTGAGCGTAGCAAGGTTTTTCCGCGCGAGGTACTGCGCTTCTGGCTGCGGCATTTGGCGTATTGCGCGCTGGGCGGCACGGCGCCAACGCGGGTGCTGGCGCCGGAGGAAGTCTGGTGTTTTGCCCCGCTGAGTGCTGCCACGGCGCTGAGCGAGCTCAATACCGTGCTGGCCTTTGCGCTGGCGCATTGGCAACGCCCGCAGGCCTGGTTTAGCAAAACTGCGCTGCAGTGGCAGACGGCCGAGCCGGAGCGGCGTTGGGATGTCCTGAGCAAAAGCTGGTACGACAGCTTTGACAAGCAGGGCGAATATGCCGATCCGGCCATTCAATTGCTGTGGCCGGAAGATCCGCTGGCCGAGGAGAGCCCATGGCGGGATGAATTTGCCGACTGGAGCGAGCGACTATTGGTCCCGCTTTTCGCTCACCTGAGCCGCAGTAGTTTACGCGCCGATTTGGCCCGCCAGGCCGCCACGCCGGAGGCACTATGAAGCCGAATGAGCCTATCCACACGCAGCCAGATTTATTCGGGCCGGATTTATGCAGTAACGCCAACCCCACCGAGACTACCGCCATGCCTGAGCTGAGCGCTGCCGCTACTACTGCTGAAGCAGAGCCCACCCACCAGGCAGCTGCGCTGCCGCCAGTCCAACAGTCAGCCGCCTTGCAGCTGGCCCCACTGGCCGTGCATACCGTGCCGCTGGGCGGGCGCAATCTGATCGAGGCCTCGGCCGGCACTGGCAAGACTTTCAATATCACCGGCCTGTATGCGCGGCTGGTGCTGGGGGCGCATACCGACGCAGAAGAGTCTGGCGCCGCAACGCAGTTTGATCTCAGCCGCGCCTTGCTGCCCGAGCAGATTTTAGTGGTGACCTTTACCAAGGCTGCCACCGCCGAGCTGAAAGACCGCATCCGCACCCGGCTGGCGCAGCTGGCGCAAACGCTGCAAGACGAAAGCCCCGTGTTGCTCAATGGCGAGCCCGAGCCATTTTGCGCCACGCTGTGGGCGCAGATTGTGGCGCAGGGCGTGGCAGTGAAACCGCTGCTGGATCAGCTGCGGCTGGCGCTGGCTACGCTTGATCAGGCGGCGATATCAACCATTCACAGTTTTTGTCAGCGCCTGCTGACCGAGCAAGCGTTTGAGGCCGGCTTTGATTTTGATCGCGAGATGATTAGCGATGAATCAGAGGTATTGGCCCAGATCGCCCGAGATTTCTGGCGTAGCGAGGTATACCCCGCTGATCCCATCTGGGTGAATTATCTGGCGCAAGTGTCGGTGGGGCGGACAAAAGGCCTGGGGGTGGATGCGCTGGCGCGCATGGCGCACCGCTGGGCGGGGCTGGATGAAGCCCGGCTGGATCCATTGCCGGCTTGCCCCGAACTGGGGCAAGTGGCCGCGCGCTGGCAGCAGGCGGTCGCGGCTTGTGCGGGGCTGTGGGCACCAGAGCAGCTGGTGCCGGCGCTAACCATTTTGCACACGCAAGGGCTGCTCAAGAAAAACAAACTGGGTTTTCTGGCCGAAGCTGGCTGGACTGCGCGCATCGAGGCCTATTTTGCTGCGCCCAATGGGCCGCTGCCAGCTGAGCTGAAAGCTTTGGCCCAGACGGCCTTAAACGATGCGGTGCTGAAAAAACACCAAGACAGCGTGCCGCACGATGAGTTTTTTGCTGCGGTAGAGGCGCTGATTGATACCCGCACTACGCTGGAGCAAGATCTGGCGCTGTATCTGGCGCATTGGTTGCTGGGCTTTGGCCGCTATGTGCGCCGCGAGCTGGCGTTGCGCAAAGCCGCAGCGGGGCAAATGTCGTTTGATGACAGTCTGAATCTCTTGGCCAGCGCCTTGCAGGACGAGCGCCGCCGCGCGCATCTGGTGGCCAAGGTGCGGCAGAAATACCGCGCTGCGCTGGTGGATGAATTTCAAGATACCGATCCGACCCAGTTTTGCATCTTAGATACGCTGTTTGGCGCGCCGCGGGCGGCGGATACGGGCGAACAGGCCGGGATAGATGAGGTAGAAGCAGCGCGTAGCGCGCCGCCATTCTTTATGGTGGGCGATCCCAAGCAGGCGATTTACGCCTTTCGTGGCGCCGATGTGTATGCCTATCTGCAGGCGCGGCAAGCGGCGACAGGGCGCTATTCGATCGATACCAATTTTCGCTCGGATGCAGCGATTATCGCCTTTATCAACCGGCTTTTTGCGCCGGCTGATGCCTTTGTCGAAGCGCAAATTCAGCACCCGGAGATCAAGGCCAAGCACAGCGGGCCATCCAAATTACAGATCGCCGATCACCGGCAGGCGGTGCATGCCTTTGTGTATCCGGCGCCCAAGGCCGAAGCTGCGCGCCAGCTGATTGTGCAGGGGGTAACGCAGGAAATCGTGCAGCTCTTGCAGCGCGCGGCGGCCGGGCAGGCCACACTGGGCGAGCGGCCGCTGGCGCCGGGGGATATTGCGATTTTGGTCAGCAGCCACCGCGATGCCGAGCAGCTGCGTCGTGCCTTGTTGCGCGCCGGTGTGCCCTCGGTGACGCAGGTGCGCGAGAGCGTGTTTGCCGCGCCCGAGGCGCAGGGGCTGCTGGCCTTGCTGCTGGCGATTAATGAGCCGGCCAATCCGGCCTTGCTACGCCGCGCGCTGGTCAGCCCGGTGGTGGGCCTGAGTGTGGCTCAGCTGATTGCGCTGCAAGCGGATGAAGCGGCCTGGCTGGCGCAGATCGAGCAGCTGCAAACCCTGCGCGATGAATGGCGCAAAGCCGGGTTTATGGCGATGTTCCGCCGCTGGCTGGTGCACAGCGGCACGCCGGCGCGCTTGCTTGGTTTTGCCGATGGCGAGCGCCGGCTGACTAATTTGCTGCACGTGGCCGAGCTGATTCAGCATGAAGCCCGCGCGCGCCCCAGCCCGGCCCTGTTGCTGGCCTGGCTGGATCGGCAGATTGCCGAGCCGGATGGGCAGGCGGAAAACCAGCAAATGCGGCTGGAAAGCGATGCCGAGCGGGTGAAGATTGTGACCATTCATGCCTCCAAAGGGCTGGAATACCCGGTGGTGTTTTGCCCTTTGCTGTGGCGCGGGCCGGCCGAGCTCAGCCGCGATGGCCAGCTGTTGCAATATCACACCGGCAGCGGCGAAGCGCGCACCCTCTTGCACGGCAGCCCCGAAGCGCGGCAGGCCGCGGCCGAGCAAGCGCGGCTGGAAGGCTATGCCGAGCAGTTGCGGCTCTTGTATGTGGCGCTGACTCGCGCCAAGCATCGGCTGTATCTGGCCTACCCAAACTTTACCGAAAAACTGCACACTGCCTCCAAGCCTGCGCTGAATAACGCGGCGTTGGCGCAGGTGCTGCGGGTAGAGGGCGCCACGCTGCACAGCAAAATCGGCGAGTGGAGCGCCAGCGAGCTGGCCGGCGCGCTGCAGGCTTTGGGGCCGGTGAGTATCAGCGATCTGAGCGAACTGCCGCTGCAGGCTCGCTATCAGCCGCCGGCGGTGCAGCAGCCCACGCTGGCGGTGGCGCAGCTGCCGCCGCGCCCGTGGGCCGCGCCGTGGCGGCTGGTGAGTTTCTCTTCGCTCTCGCGCGGGGTGGCGCGGCATGGCAGCAGCGAGCAGGCCGAACACGCCGCCGATCATGATCGTGATGTCTTGCCCACGCTGAGCAGCGAGCGGCTCGGGCCGCTGCGCTTTCGCTTTACCCGTGGCGCTGATGCCGGCACGGCGCTGCACGGCATGTTTGAACACTGGGATTTTACCCAGCCTGAGCGGCAGCAATGGTGGCCAGTGATCGCGCAGCAATTGCAGCAGGCTGGCTTGCTACCATCGGCAGAGGCCAGCAGCCCTGCAGATGTACCCGAGGAGGGTATGCTCTCCGATCTCGCAGATTGGCTGGGTGAAGTACTAGACACCCCAATAGGGGTCGGCGAAGAGCCGCGCTTTACGCTGGCCAGCCTGAGCCGGCGACAGCGGCTGAACGAATGGCCATTTTTGCTGCATTGCCCCACGCTGGATCTGCGGCGCTTTTGCGCCGTGCTGGCCGAGCCGCAATATGGCGTGCCAGCGGCGTTTATTGCCGCCAGCCAGCGGCTAAAGCCCGAGCAGATCGAGGCGTATTTAAATGGCGTGATCGACTTGGTGGCCGTCCATGCGGGGCGCTATTACATCGTCGATTACAAATCCAACCATCTGGGTGCTAGCTGGGATGACTATCAGCCCGCACGGCTGACCGAGGCGATGGCCGATGCGCATTACTATCTGCAATACCTGCTCTATGTGGTGGCCTGGCATCGCTATTTGCGCCAACGCTTGGGCGCGGCGTATGACTATCAGCGTGATTTTGGTGGCGTGATGTATTTATTTATTCGGGGTATGCACCCAGAAGCTAAAGAATCTGGAATCTGGCAGCATAAACCCCCGGTGGGTTTAATTGAGGCGCTGGATGCCGTACTGGGAGCGCAACATGATTAAGCCACCGCAAACCGAATTGACTGCCCCGGCCGAGTTAGCGCCAACTGAGCTTGCCGTGGCCGAGCCAGCCCGCCCCGCATCTGTGGGCGCTGGCAATGCTGACAGCGGCAGTGCCTATGGTCAGGCGCTGGTGGCGCTGTTGCGCAAAACCTGCCCCAGCGCGCCGCCTGATTTACTGGGCTTGGCGCTGCAGGCCGCCAGCGCCAGCGAGCGCGGTGATGTCTGCGTCAACATTCCGCCCGGCAGTGATCTGGCCGCCTGGCGCGCCAGCGGTGCGGTGGGAGCGCCGGGTGAATTTTGCCCGCTGATTGCCGAAGCGGGCCGGCTGTATCTGGCGCGCTATCATGCCTACGAAGCCGAGCTGGCGGCGCGGCTGACCGCGCTGTGCGCGCGCGAACTCGCCCCGCCCGCAGGGCTGGCCGTACAACTCACCCAGCTCTTTGGCCCAGCTGGCAAAGAGCTGGATTGGCAGCGCGTGGCCGCCACGGCGGCGCAATGCAAGGCGCTGATGGTGATCAGTGGTGGGCCGGGTACCGGCAAAACCACCACCTTGGTCAAACTACTGGCGCTGTTTCAAGCCGGCGCGCTGCAAACCGCGGGCACGCCGCTGAATATCCGGCTGGCGGCGCCCACCGGCAAGGCGGCCAACCGCATGCAGGAAGCCATTCGCAATGCCCGCAGCCAGCTGACTGATCAGCTCGCGCCCGAGGTGCTGGCCGCGCTGCCCACCGAGGCCAGCACGCTGCATCGGCTGTTGGGTAGCCGGCCTGATTCGGTGCGCTTTGTGCATCATGCCGGCCACCCGCTGGCGCTGGATGTGCTGGTGGTGGATGAAGCCTCGATGGTCGATCTGGCGCTGATGAGTAAACTCCTGGCCGCCTTGCCCAGCCATGCGCGGCTGGTGCTGTTGGGGGATAAAGACCAGCTCGCCTCGGTGGAGGCGGGCGCGGTGCTGGGCGATTTGTGCAGCGATGTCGGGCTATCACCCGCGTTTGCCGCGCAGCTCAGTGCACTCACCGGCCAGCCGGTGCAGCCCGAGTTTTCGCCCAGCCAGCTTGGCGATCATGTGATTACCTTGGTGAAAAGTTATCGCTTTTCCGGCCAGATTGGCCAGCTGGCTCGCGCGATTAATCAGGAACAAATCCGCGCGGTGTTTGAATTATTACAGCCCAACGCCATGAGCCCGGCCGCGCTGCCAGCCAGCCTGAGTGCGGCACCGCCGCCTGAGCTCGCCTGGCTGGCGGCCGATCCGGCCAGCAGCGGCCTGCCCGAATTGCTGGCCCCGCTGTGGGCGGCGTATCAGCCCTATCTTGCCGCCGTGGCCGACTATGCCAGCGTGCAGACTACCGCCGCCTTGGCCGGCGCGCAATTGCCCAGCGCGGCGCCGGTATTTGCCGCCTTTGACGCCTTTCGGGTTTTAAGCCCGCTGCGCCGTGGCGCGGCCAGCGTCGAGCAGGTGAATGCCTTGCTGGAGCAGCAGCTCGCCCGCCGTGGCCACAAGCTGCCTGAGCAGCAATGGTATGCCGGCCGGCCCGTGCTGATCCCGCAAAATCTGTACGAGCTGGGCTTATTTAATGGCGATATTGGCCTCACACTGCCCGATGCCAGCGGCAAGCTGTGGGTGCATTTTTTGCAGGCCGATGGCAGCACCCGCTGCGTGTCACCGGCGCGGCTGGCCAATGTGGAAACCGCCTTTGCCATGACGGTACACAAATCGCAGGGCTCGGAATTTGCCCATGTGCTCTTGCTGCTGCCCGCCGGCGAAGCGGGCGCCGGGCAGCTCTTAAGCCGGGAGTTGGTCTACACCGCCATCACCCGCGCCAAAACCCGCGTTACGCTGTGGGGCGACGAGCGCAGCGTGCGCCAGGCGGTGGCGCGCAAGGTGGAGCGCCAGTCGGGGCTGGCGCAGCGCTTGTTGCGCTAAGGGCTACACCACGAGGTGGTCATCGGCATCAAAGACCCAGCCCGCCTCGTAGCACACCTCAAAGAGATGGCCATCCAGATCGCGAAAATAGCCCGCTACTCCCCAAGCCGTGGTGGTGGCAGGCTTCACGATCTCGGCCCCGCACGCGGCCGCCGCCGCGAGCACGGTGCTGACTTCGGCGGCCGAATGCGCAATATAAACGAGGGCAAAGCCGGCAAATCCGCTGTGGCTTTGCACCGGCGCTAGGCAATCTTTTGCCAGCTCTGCCCGATCGAGCAAACCCAACACCACGCCACCCAGATCAATTTTTACAAAGCCCGCATGGCTCGTTGGCGCTTGGGGCCAGCCCAGCGCTGCGTAAAATGCGCTGGCGCGCGCCAGATCATTTACACCGAGCAAAATCAGGTTGAGGCGAGGGCGCATGATGGTTCCGTGGGTTGAAAGTAGAGCGATTGTTGATGCGGGGGCGATGGCGCGTCAAGGTGGATTGTATTCCCTGCAGGAGCAGGTTGAGCATGGCCTGCTACGCAGGCGGTAAACCGGCGGTTTCGCCCGCCAAACGAGCAAGGCGTGACGGAGCTTGGCGCTTTAGCGCCTTAGCGAAGGCCGTGGCCTTAGGCCAGTCGGTCTTGCTCCGTCCCTTGCAATCCTCGCGTGCCCGATCGCCGCGAAACCCCGTCCGTCCAGCGCTTGGCAAGGCGATGCGGGAACTCGCGTTGCGCTAGCGTTGCAACGCTCAAACAGCCGCATCTTAAAATGGCCCAAGGCCACAGTCTCCGCTAAGGCGGCAAAGCCGCCAAGCTACGCCATGCCTTGCCAACCGCCTCCCGAACGGCGCGGCTCCACGGGCGACTCGTACTAACCACGGCAGGGGTATATTCACCAAACCAAAGCCCGAAAATGCCTTTAGCACAATACTACTGCCAGTATTTACCGCGCAGCTGAAGTTGGGGTGGTTTCTCCCCTTCAGCGGCGCCGAGCGAGGAACAGGCGGGGCGGGGTTTCGGCGAGCACTGTTCGAAGGCCGTAGGCCAAGTCGCGCAGCCACCGCCTCGACTGTCCGCAGCGAGGGCACGGGCGCAGCCCGCGCTGCTGCGGGGGCGCCTTCTCTTGCTTACTTCTCTTGGCGAAGCAAAAGAAGTAAGTGCCGCGGCGCATAGCCGTCAATCCGTGATTGATTAATTGCAGCAGGCAAAAAAAACCGCCATGGATGGCGGTCTTGAGTTTGATCTGTGCAGCGAAATCCTTTCTGTGATTACGCTGCACAGCATTTGGTGGCTTTTAAACGGAGTAGATTATTTTGCCAATTTACGACGGCGCGCTGCCAGCAAACCGATCAGACCCATGCCCATCAAAGCGTAGGTTTCTGGCTCTGGCACTGGCGCAACCTGCGTGGTCACGCCAAAGCTATTGAGGCTGGCTGATGCAAAGCTATTACCAAGCGCATTGCTGGTACTTACACCGGCATAGCTATAAAAACCAAGCTCAACTTTGCCTGTTGTCGCTTGATAGAAGCTGCCTTGATACGGATTGTTTTGCAGTACTGGCAGTGGCGTGAGCTTATTCTTCTCGCCAGATGCATAAGAAGATGTACCGAGCCTAGCCAATGCTTGCTGGTTAGTGTTCAAATCAACACCCCAAACGTCAGATAGCTTAGTAGAGCTAATGCTAGAGCTTGTACCTTTGACTGCACCGTCGACGGTGGCATCGAGCATGGTAGCAAAGCCAGTAATGGCCTTGCCAGATTTGGCCTGAACGTAAACACCATTGTCGCTCATCCAATGATGGCCATCGAAATAGGCAGAGGCATGACTACTTTTTCCATAGCCGGTTTGCGCCGAAATTGCACCACCTTCGCGGTTGCTAAACGTCAGGGTATTGCCGCTCACGCTGGCTGTTAGCCCTTCATACCATGCAAATGTGTCATCGATGGTATAGATCACATCGGTGCCGGTAAAAGTTTGAATCGCTGCTTGGGCAGGTGAGAGCGCGGCCGCCAGAAGTAGGGCAGCGATGCTTTTCAAAGCTGAGTTCATATGTTTCATCCTGCGGTTAATATGCCGAATATTGGTATATGCAAAGTGTTATGCGAATGAATTATATGGTCGGTTTGCAGTATTGAATAGAATAGATCATGAATTATTTATTTAAGCCGATAAGCGTTATTTATTAAATAATTAATTGCTAATAGATGGTTGATTTGATTTCTCTGCTGTAAATTCCACACCGTGCGGCGTAGTTGCCATTGGCACTACGCCGCATCAGCAAACCTGCTTTTAGTGTATTGCCGCCTCGCGGCAATACATCCTAGAGAATATCAACCATCACCGCTTTGTCATCTCCGCCCAAACCTTATCCAGCCGCTTCACCGACACCGGATACGGTGTGCGCAGCTCTTGCGCGAAAAGACTAATCCGCAGCTCTTCGATCATCCAGCGAAATGGCAGTAAGGGGAGGGTATCTCGCCCTTCGCGTTGCCACTTCTCGATCTCCGTCGTATACCGCTGCATTAGCTCGTTGATCTCCGCCCCGCGCTGGCCATCGCGGCTCGGGTTTTGTACGCGTTTTTCGAGGCGGATTTTCATGGCTTTCAGATACAGCGGCAGGCGCGGTAGCTGCTCCCACGGGGTGTGGGCGAGAAAGCCGGGGTAGACGAGGCTAGCCAGCTGCGCTTTCAGTTCGGTTTGCAGGGCGCCGGCTTTGGGTAGCAGGCCGTTGATGGCGGTGTATTCGGGCGCAAGCTCGGTAAGGGTGCGCAGCACGGCATCGCGCACCGAGGGCAGGCGCACTTTGGCGCGGCTCTTTTGCTCGTCGAAGTCTTTCTTTTTACGCGGGGCTTCGTCTTCGCCCAGAAAGGCGCGCTGGCAGATGCATTCGACTACATCGGCCAAGAGCTGATCGCTATTGCCCAGCGCACGGTACTGAATCGCCAGCTGATTGAAATTAGGCAGGGCTTTGGGCAGTTGTTTAACGTGCTCTTTGAGCTCGAATTGCAGCAGCTTCACTACGCCGGCGCGGTGCGCCTCAAGCGCGGCATGTTCGGTATCAAACAGCCGAATCGCCACGCATTCTTTGCCGGCTTCGTCACTATCGGGAATGAGGCCCGGATAGCCGATCATGCCTTTGCCGTGGCGTTTGAAATTGAGCTTGGCCGGCAGATCGCCAAAATCCCATTTGCTAAGGCCGGTTTTTTCGATGCCGGTGCTCTCATCGGCCGTATCGCGGAAGGTGAGCTGGGCGGCTTCGCCCAGCTGGGCACGAATGGCGATCAGATCGCGGCCTTGTGCCAGCTCCTGGCCGGCATCATCCACAATGCGGAAATTCATTTGCAGATGCAGCGGCAAATCTTTGCTGCTGATGTCGTCGACGCTCACCGGCTGGCCGCAGCCACGGGTGATGGCTTGCGCCAGCTGAGGCAGCAAGGGCGCTTCACGGTCGGCACGCTCCAGCTCAACCAGCATGCGGGTGGCAAACTCGGGCACCGGCACACACAGGCGGCGAATCGGCTTGGGCAGCGATTTCACCAGCAGGGTGATTTTTTCGCGGATCAGGCCGGGCACTAGCCAATCAAAGGTGGCGTGATTGACCCGATTGAGCAGATGCAGGGGGAGGGTAATGGTCACACCATCAAGCGCATGGCCGGGCTCGAACCGATACCCCAGCGGTAGCTTGGCATCGTGCAGGCGGAAAAAGGCCGGATATTGCTCTTCGGTGACCGCGGCCGCGCTGTGCTGCATCAGATCATCGCGGGTGAGAAATAAGAGCTGCGGGGCGACTTTTTCGGCTTCTTTGCGCCAGGCTTCAAAGCTGGCGCCATTGATAATCTCGGCCGGTAGCTTGGCATCAAAGAAGGCAAACAGCGCGTGCTCATCCACCAGTACATCCTGACGGCGGGCTTTGTGTTCCAGCTCTTCCACATCCAGCAATAGGGCCAGATTGTGCTCGAAGAATTTGGCGCGGGTTTGGAAATTGAAATTCACCAGTGCTTCGCGGATAAAAATCTCGCGCGCTTCCACCGGATTGATCGGGCCGTAATGCACCTTGCGCCGTGCCACAATCGGCAGGCCATACAAAGTAACCCGCTCGGAGGCGCTGACCTGCGCTTGTTCCTTGCTCCAGTGCGGATCGAAATATTGCTTTTTCACCAGATGCGGGGCGAGCTTTTCTACCCATTCTGGCTCAATGGCGGCCACGCAGCGCGCATACAGCTTGCTGGTCTCCACAAGCTCGGCCGCCACGATCCATTTCGGGCGGGCTTTTTTCAGATTCGAGCCGGGGAAGACCGTGAATTTAATCCCGCGCGCGCCCAGATATTCGTCGTTTTCCGGCTGCTTAAAGCCTAGATTGCCCAAGAGACCGGTGATCAGCGCCTTGTGGATTTGCTCGAAAGTGCCGGGCTTGTCGTTCAGGCGCAATTCGCTGGCCATCTCGGACAGCTGTTTGTGCAGCTCGCGCCATTCGCGCAGGCGCAGGTAGGAGAGGAAATTGCGATGGCAATCCTGCACCAGTTGGCGGTTGGAGGTTTTGTCGGCTAAGAGCTTTTCGAAGTAATCCCACAGTCGCAGATAGGAGAGGAAATCGGATTTTTCCTCTACAAATTTGGCATGGGCCTGATCGGCAGCCTGGCGGGCATCGAACGGGCGCTCGCGCGGGTCTTGCACCGATAGCCCTGAGGCGATGATCAGCATTTCGCGCAGACAGCCTTCCTCTTGCCCGGCCAGTAACATGCGGCCCACGCGCGGATCAACCGGTAGGCGCGCCAGTTGTTGGCCAATCGGGGTGAGCCGATCTTGCTCATCCACGGCATTGAGCTCGCGCAGCTGCTGATAGCCATCGGCAATCAGCTTGCCCGATGGCGCTTCGATAAACGGAAACTCATCCACCCGGCCCAGGCGCAAGGCGGCCATGCGCAAAATCACGCCGGCAAGGCTAGAGCGCACGATTTCGGGGTCGGTAAACGCCGGGCGGGCGTTGAAATCGTCTTCCGAATACAGGCGTACACAAATCCCGCTGGCCACCCGGCCGCAACGCCCGGCGCGCTGGCGGGCCGAGGCTTGCGAGATTTTTTCGATTAAGAGTTGCTCGACTTTCGCCCGCGGGCTGTAGCGGTTGATGCGCGCCTGACCGCTGTCGATGACATAACGTATGCCCGGCACGGTGAGCGAGGTTTCGGCCACATTGGTGGCCAGCACAATCCGCCGGCCCGATTGGCCGGGGCGGAAGATGCGTTGCTGTTCTTCATTTGAAAGCCGGGCAAACAGCGGCAAAATCTCGGCGCCCATCAGTTTGGCTTTGCGCAGCTCTTCGGCGGTTTCGCGAATTTCACGCTCGCCGGGCAGAAACACCAGTACATCGCCGCTGCCATCGCGGCGCCACAGGTTTTCCACCGCGTGCACCACGGCTTCTTCCATTTCCAGCTCTTGATCGTCTTCATCCGTGCTGGCAAGCGGCTGATAGCGCACTTCCACTGGATAAGTGCGGCCTGAGACTTCCAGCACCGGTGCGCCATTAAAGTGGCGGCTAAAGCGGTCGGCATCAATCGTGGCCGAGGTGACGATTACTTTCAGATCGGGCCGTTTGGGCAGGATTTGCTTGAGGTAGCCCAGCAAGAAATCAATATTCAGGCTGCGCTCGTGCGCCTCGTCGATGATGATGGTGTCGTATTGGCTCAAGAAACGATCAGACAGCGATTCGGCCAGCAAAATACCGTCGGTCATCAGCTTGATGTAGCTGGCGCTTGAGCTTTTATCGGTAAAGCGCACCTTGTAGCCAACATGCTGACCGAGCTCGGATTTTAATTCTTGCGCAATTCGCGCTGCGACCGAGCGCGCCGCCAGCCGGCGGGGCTGGGTGTGGCCGATCAGGCCATGAACACCACGGCCCAGCTCGAGACAGATTTTCGGCAGCTGAGTGGTTTTACCCGAGCCGGTTTCACCACACACGATGACGACCTGGTGCTGCGCGATGGCAGCTTTGAGCTCGTCGCGGCGCTGATTAACCGGTAGGAAATCGTCGTAGTCAGGGCTGGGGAGTTTTTCTCGGCGCAGCGCTGATTTGGCCAGCGATTTATCCAGGCCTTGGCGCAGTTGCTGGTGCAGCTGATCGGTGGGTTGCTGGCGTTTTTCCCGCTCGGCAATCTGGCTAATCAGCCGGCCAAGGGCGTAGCGATCGCTACTTTGGGTATCAAGCAGTTGGGTGCGCAGTTCGCGAAGGGAAGAACTCATTGCCGCAGTCGTTTTTTAAGAGCAAACAAAGCGGCAATT
Source organism: Chitinibacter tainanensis DSM 15459 (assembly GCF_000429785.1). Classification (GTDB taxonomy): domain Bacteria; phylum Pseudomonadota; class Gammaproteobacteria; order Burkholderiales; family Chitinibacteraceae; genus Chitinibacter; species Chitinibacter tainanensis. The sequence goes on along the minus strand of NZ_KE386953.1, from coordinate 241,021 downwards.
TTAGCACGGCTGGGGGCTTAGTCCTGCCGGGTGAGTAAGTGACCGAGTGGCGCCGGCAATTGGCCGATGCGCCAGTGGGTGTTCTGGCCCAAACCATCGCAGAGCAAGAGGCCATCCGCCGGCAAAGTCTCATGTAGACAAGTGGTGCAGCCGAGCTCAGGCAAGGTTTTGCCAATCAGCTCATCCGGGCTAAAGCCCAGCGCCTGGCAGGCGGCGTGATTGGCAAATTGGATTTGCTCTTGTTGCACCAACAGCATCGGGTGCGGCAGGGTATTGGCCATGGCCCGAATCAGAATGCCGCTTTCGGTTTGCGCGAGCTCATTTTCTTTTTGGGCGGTGATGTCGATGGCGATGGTAAGGATATAGGTAGCGCCTTCGCGGGCAATGGCGAGTTTGGTCATATCAAACCAATGCCGGCGCCCGCTAGCCAACACGCAGCTGTCTTCGATGCGGATCACTTCACCGCTGGCTAAAACTTGCTCGTCACCCGCGCTCAGTATGGGGGTATCGTCGTGCAGCCCAAGGTGGGAGTGCACAATCTGGTCATGCCCCAGGAGGGTTTGTGTAGTTTGGTTCACCAAGAGGAAGCGGCCATGCTGATCGCGAATAAAGACCAGATTGGGGCTGGCGTCGATAATCTGCTGGGTGAATAGCTGCTGCTTGAAGAGCGCGGCTTCGGTGGCCTTGATATGTGACACGTCACGGATGATCACCACGCAATCGCGCTCGCTCAGTGGGGTTAGACGCGCTTCGAAGGTGTGCTGCTCATGTTCGGCGCCCAAGGTGTATTCAAAGCGGGCTTGACGCTGGGTGTTTTGCAGCTCGATCAGAGTTTCCAGAAATTGCCGGGCTACCCGGGCCGGGAAAATGCTGCTGAGCTTGGCAAACTGGCTGCCGCTGGGGTGAAAGGGCAAATCATGTTGATTGTGTGAGCTAACCCGCCGGCTGGCGTAATCGATCGTCCAGAGTAAATCGGGCACTCCGGCCAGCACATCATGGGCCTCGGCGGGCGGCACGATGGTGGTGTTAGTTTCGGTATAGGTATTAGTTTGTTTTGGCTTTGATACCACTGCCGGCCACAGCACGAGGCCAACCGTGGCGCCAAGCATAAATAGAATCAGGGTGTTGATCCAACCTTCGCCGTGGGCGGCATTAAAGCTAAATAGCCCTAAAATCAATAGGCACAGGGTAATCGCATAGCCATGAGCGAGGGGGACTTGATAGCCCAGGCAGGTGAAGGTGGCGATTTTTTGCTCTGTGTCTTGTGCCATAGTCGGATCGGCCAGCCCAAGGTGGTGTTATCTGGCTGCTAAGTGTACAGGCAAACCCTGAGCGGTGCGATAGCGGCTCGGTTCGCGGGTTATGGCTACAACACCTGCGCGATGAATGGTAGAAATACACGCAGCAAATGGTGGCGTAATGTGGACAGTACTGACGAAGAGAAAGCAAGGGGAGGTGCAAGGATTTGGCGGAGTGGACGGGGCTCGAACCCGCGACCCCCGGCGTGACAGGCCGGTATTCTAACCAACTGAACTACCACTCCGCAGTGGTATGGG
>NZ_KE386953.1:0-238995 GCF_000429785.1 Chitinibacter tainanensis DSM 15459 | reverse complement strand
AGTGGTGGGTCGTGACGGGATCGAACCGCCGACATTCTGCTTGTAAGGCAGACGCTCTACCAACTGAGCTAACGACCCTTTCGCTGCAGAGCTATTCGCCCCTCGCTTGAAAGAGGCAGCATTAAAACATGCCCATTATTTTGCGTCAACACCTTTTCTGGCGAAAACCTAAGAAAAAAGCGCCTTGGCCGGCGCTTTTTGGCTAAACCTATGAATCAAAAAGAAAACAAAAATACAGTTTTTTGCGATCTTTTGCCGCTTAGTGGGCTTTAGGCGTAGGTGTCGATCTTGTTGCGGGTTTCATCCATGCGCTGGGCGGTGGCTTGGCGCTCCTGCATGGCTTGCAAGCCTTGCTGCGAGATATTCTCTTTTTTGCGATCTAGCCGCTCAGCGCCTTCATTAATGGCTTTGGCCGCTTGTTGGGAGCCCTGAAACATGGTTTGTGAAACGGTGGTGCTGAAATTCATTGCAGCGCTGATGGATGACATGATGGCAACTCCTGCGGCAAAACGGTTTATTAATTCAACTATATAGCTGACTATAACATCAATCACACTTTGGCTGATGGTCGGTACTTTGCGCAGTAGGGGCAAGCAGTTAAGATGACCGTGGTTTATTAGCATTTGATGGAACAGGTCATGGGTGTGGGTTTGCGCGAGCAGGATCAGCGGGGTGCCTTGCGGGTGCCTGTGAATTGCAAAGTTAAAATTCGCCCAATGGATCTGGGTTTGCCATTTTATGGTGAATGCACCGATCTCAGCGTGACCGGCATGACGGTACAAACTAGCTATGTGCCGCGCCCGGAAGAAGAGTTCGATATCTATGTGATGCCGGCCAAAACGGCGGGGCGGCCGCAGGCGCCCTTTGCGGCGCGAGTGAAAGTGCGACGCAGTCATCAACTGAAGATGCACGCTTTATACGAATTGGGCCTCGAGATTATTCAGGTTCACAATTAATCCAGTAAAATAGCGGCTTTGTGCCCACCGCCGGTGGGTGTTTCCTGTTTCAAGTGGATTCATGAAGCTGCTTGCCCTCAAGATTGACGTCGATACGGCCAAGGCCGTGGCGGCTGTACCCCATCTGGCTGAACTCCTGCGTAGCCATCAGGCTGGCGCCACTTTTTTCTGGTCTCTGGGTGAAGAACGCAATGGCGTTTGGCTGCGGCCAGGCTATGGTTTGCGCCAGATGCCCGGTTCTAGCTATATACCGTTGCGCGAACGCTACGCTCGTAGCGAGCTGATTCTGGGTAGTCTGCAACCGGTGCGCGGGCTATTTAAATTGGCCAAACGCTACCAGGATGAGCTGACCGAAGCCGGGTTTGAGCATGCACTGCGCCCGCTGTCGCGTTATCACTGGCAACTGGAAATCGCTCGCTGGGACGCCGAAACCACCAAAGTCGAAATGTATCGTGCGCGCGATGCGCATACGCGCTGCTTTGGTGTGCCGGCGCGCGGGCATTCGGCGTTTGGCGGGCAGATGAATCGCCAGGCCTTCCGTTATTTGCAAATGGCCGGCTATGCCTATAGCTGCGATACCCGCGGCGTAGGGCCGTACTGGCCGATTGTCGAAGGGGAATATGTGCGCGTGCCGCAATTGCCAGTGACCTTGCCGATGCTGGAAGAGCTGGTGCAGCGCATGTCGGCCGAAGATGCGGTTTTGCATATTCTGCATTTGAGCGAACAAGCCCAGCAGCCGCAGGTGTTTAATTTTGCCGCGGATTTTGATAGCCGTTATCCCGAGGCGATCGCCGCCTTGCTTACCGGCTGGTTGTTGCAAGGCTATCAGCTCGTGGGCCTGGATCAGCTTTTGTTGCAACTGGATGTCAGCAAATTACCTTATCATCATGTGGTGAAGGGCGAGGTATCGGGCCGGAAAGGTCAAATGGCCTTGCAGGGGGCTGTATACCCATAGAGGGTATTTTGAGTAGGGTGTATGGTTAGTCTTAGCCATGCTCAGCAAATTAAAAAAGCCGACTTGGGTCGGCTTTTTTGTTGGGCGCTTGGCGCAGCTTAACCATCCGAGGTGATTTTTAGGGTGAGCTCGCGCAGTACTTCATCAACCTGATCATTCTCCACCTGGCAGGTGCCGGCATTTTCATGCCCGCCACCACCGTATTCCAGCATCAATGCGCCGATATTAGTTTGGGATGAACGATTAATAATCGATTTGCCTGTGGCAAACACGGTATTGCGCTTTTGCACGCCCCACATCACGTGGATGGAAATATTGCATTGGGGAAATAGCGCATAAATCATAAAGCGGTTGGTGGCGAAGATGGTTTCTTCTTCACGCAAATCCAGAATCACCAAGTTATCGTAGAGGCGGCTGCAGCGTTTGAGCTGTTCTTTGGCCAGCGCAGCGTGCTCTTGGTACAGCTCGATCCGCTCCTTCACATCGGGCAGGGCTAAGATTTCCTCGATGCCATGATTACGACAGTACTGGATCAGATCCATCATCAGCTGGTAATTGGAGATGCGGAAATTGCGAAAGCGCCCCAAGCCGGTGCGCGCATCCATCAGGTAATTTAAAAGCACCCAGCCATCCGGGTGCAGAATTTCATCGCGGGTAAATTCGGCGGCGTCGGCTTTATCCACCGCCAGCATCATGTCTTCGCCAATATTCGGAAAGCGCTCTTTGCCGCCGTAATATTCATACACCACTCGCGCAGCCGACGGGGCGTCGGGGACGATGATGTGGTTATCGCGCTCGCCCGTGTTGCGAATGGTTTCGGAGAGGTGGTGGTCAAAAGCCAGATAGGCGCCAGGCACATAGGGCAGATTGGTGGTGATATCGCGGGCGCTGATTTCGATCTTGCCATCCTGCATGTCTTTGGGGTGCACAAACAGAATCTCATCGATCATTTCCAGCTCATTGAGCAGCACCGCACACACCAAGCCATCGAAATCACTGCGGGTAACCAAGCGGTATTTGTTTTCAGCCATGACAAACTCCTAGAAGACCTGATTCAGCTTAGGCGTTTTTCGGCATTTTGCCGGCTGGCGCGGCGATTTATTTCTGGGGGCCTTATGCTGAAAATGGCCACGACGTGCGCCACATTAAGCTAGGACGAACGCTGGGAAATGCGGCGAATCTTGACTGGTCGGACAATAAAAAAGCGCACCCGCAGGTGCGCTTTGGCTGTCGCCGTATGAGTTTAGGCCGCCAGTTTTTCCAGCCCGCCCAGATAGGGGCGCAACACCGTCGGTACGGTGATGGAGCCATCGGCGTTTTGATAGTTTTCCAGCACTGCCACCAAGGTGCGACCCACGGCAAGGCCTGAACCGTTCAGCGTGTGCACCAGCTCATTTTTACCCGCTTCGTTTTTGAAGCGGGCTTGCATGCGGCGAGCCTGGAAGCTACCCATGTTCGAGCAGCTGGAGATCTCGCGATAGGTGTTTTGCGCCGGCAGCCACACTTCCAGGTCGTAAGTCATTTGGCTAGAAAAGCCCATATCGCCGGTGCACAGCAATACTTTGCGGTACGGCAGCTCTAAGAGCTGCAGAATGCGCTCGGCATGGCCGGTAAGCTCTTCCAGTGCGGCCACCGATTGTTCGGGGTGGACGATCTGGACCAGCTCCACTTTGTCGAACTGGTGTTGGCGAATCATGCCGCGCACATCGCGGCCATACGAGCCGGCTTCGGAGCGGAAACACGGCGTATGGGCAGTGAATTTCAGTGGCAGCTCGTCAGCTTTGAGTAGCGTATCGCGCACAAAGTTAGTGACTGATACTTCGGCGGTAGGGATCAGATACAACGAATCGTCGTTGTGTGGCACTTTGAAGAGGTCTTCTTCAAACTTGGGCAGCTGCCCAGTGCCGTGCATGCTGGCCGCGTTCACTAGGTAAGGGGTGTAAACCTCTTCGTAGCCATGCTCATTGCTGTGGGTGTTGAGCATGAATTGCGCCAGTGCGCGATGTAGCTTGGCGATATGGCTTTTCAGTACGGTAAAACGCGCGCCAGAGAGCTTGGCGCCTGTTTCAAAATCCAGGCCCAGTGGTGCGCCCAGATCCACGTGATCTTTCACTTCGAAATCAAACTGCCGCGGAGTACCCCAGCGCAGGATTTCTTTATTTTCGCTTTCATCTTTGCCCACCGGTACAGATTCCAGCGGTAGATTGGGAATGCCGGCCAGCAGGGCTTCCATTTTGCCTTGCAGCTCGCTCAGTGCCGTTTCGCTGGCGGCCAGCTCGGCTTTCAGGTTTTCAACTTCGGCCATGATGGGCGCGACATCTTCGCCGCGGGCTTTAGCCTGACCGATCGATTTGGAGACGCTATTGCGTTTGGCCTGCAGATCTTGCGTGGTGGTTTGCAGGGTTTTGCGCTCGGCTTCCAGCGCGGCAAAGGCGGCGGTGTCGAGGTCGTATTTGCGGGTTTTCAGGCGTTGGGCAACGGCATCGAGGTCGTTGCGGAGCAGTTGGATATCAAGCATCGTGGCTCAGCAGCAAAGGCAATAAAAAGAATAGCCCGATTCTAACATCAAGCGCCGCAGCTGGCGCGCTTGCGGCGGGTTTGTGCTTCGGGCGCTCGAGATAATATGGGGTATAGAGCTGTGGGCTTTTTAAAACAATGCCTGTAGCCCTATACCTCGCTTATTTTTTCAATGGGCGTTCCGGGGTGAGTAGGGTTGGGCGTGATTCGGTCTCAATGCCCGGATAGTCGCGGCTGTAGTGCAGCCCGCGGCTTTCCTTGCGCGCCATCGCGCAGCGCACAATCAGCTCGGCGGTAATGACCAGATTGCGTAGCTCGAGCAAATCGTTGGAAACGCGGAAATTGCGATAAAACTCGTGGATTTCGCTTTTGAGCAGCTCGATGCGGTGCAGGGCACGTTCTAGCCGTTTATTGGTACGCACAATCCCGACGTAATCCCACATAAAGCGACGCAATTCATCCCAGTTGTGCGAGATCACCACTTCTTCATCCGGATCGGTAACGCGGCTTTCGTCCCATTCTGGCACTTGCGGTAGGGCTTGCGGCGCTTGGCGCAAAATGTCTTCGGCGGCCGCTTTGCCCAGTACCATGCATTCCAGCAGAGAGTTTGAGGCAAGGCGGTTGGCGCCGTGCAGGCCGGTGCAGGCCACTTCGCCCACGGCGTAAAGATTGGCCAGATCAGTACGGCCATCCAGATCGGTGACCAGCCCACCGCAGGTGTAGTGGGCAGCAGGGACGACTGGAATGGGCTCTTTGGTAATGTCGATGCCCAGCTCCAGGCAGCGCTGATAGATATTCGGGAAGTGCTCTTTCACAAAGGCTGCAGGTTTGTAGCTGATATCGAGGTACACGCAATCATAGCCGCCACGCTTCATTTCAAAGTCGATCGCGCGGGCCACGACATCGCGGGGTGCTAGTTCGGCGCGCTCATCGTGATGCGGCATAAACCGGGTGCCATCAGGGAGGCGCAAAATCCCACCTTCACCCCGCACGGCTTCGGTAATCAGGAAAGACTTGGCATGCGGGTGATACAGGCAAGTGGGGTGGAACTGAATGAATTCCATATTCGACACCCGGCAGCCAGCGCGCCAGCCCATCGCGATCCCGTCGCCGGTGGCAACATCAGGGTTAGTGGTGTAGAGGTACACCTTGCCCGCGCCGCCGGTGGCGAGTACGGTAAACGGCGCCAGAATGGTTTCGACCCGATCGGTGAGTTTGTCGTATACATAGGCGCCGACGCAGCGCGCGCTTTCGCCTTGGCGCTCGGTGATCAGATCAACCGCAATATGGTCTTCTAATAGCGTGATATTCGGGTGCGCCGCCACCTTGATGGCCAGCGTGTCGATCACGGCTGCGCCGGTGGCATCGGCCGCGTGGATAATCCGCCGGTGGCTATGCCCGCCTTCGCGGGTGAGGTGATAGCCCTGATAGCTGGTGTCGCCCGATTCGTCTTTGGTGAACGGCACGCCCATGCTGATTAGCCAGTCGATGGCGTCTTTCGAGTTTTCGACGATAAAGCGCGTGGCGGCTGGATCGCACAAGCCCGCACCCGCGACGTGCGTGTCTTTGATATGCAGCTCGATGCTATCGGCGTCATCCAGTACGGCAGCAATGCCGCCTTGCGCCCAGCCACTGCCGCCGTCGCGCAATTCCCGCTTGGTAATCAGACCCACTTTCAGTTTTTCGGCCAGCTGCAGGGCAATCGTCATCCCGCCCAGGCCACTTCCTAAAATCAGCACATCAAACTTTTGCATCCGGCGTGGTTCCTATCCAGTGTTGCTACGCTATCCATTTCAGAGCGCCAATACTAGCAGAGCTCAAATGCTTATGCCGATAGGCAAATCAAAGCGCGGCATGAAATCTGGCGCTGGGCTTGTAATTGCCTAGACCGCCCATAGCTAATCGACCTAGAATCCATGTTCCATCCGCAAAGGAAGAGTAGGCTTGAAAACCGGTGTAACCCAGGGTAGTGATCGCGAACTCGATCAGGAGCTCGTACGGCGGGCGCAGGCCGGGGATCAGCGTGCTTTCGAATTGCTGGTCATGAAGTATCAACGCCGGATTGCCCGACTACTGTCGCGCATGATTCGCGATCCGGCCGAGCTCGAAGACGTCAGCCAAGAGGCGTTTATCAAGGCTTATCGCGCCTTGCCCTCGTTTCGCGGCGAGAGCGCGTTTTATACTTGGCTGTATCGCATCGCGATTAATACGGCGAAAAATTACCTTGCTTCCCTAGGGCGCCGGCCGCTGATGGCCAGTGATTTCGAGGATGAGGACGGCGAAACCCTTGATGCGGTGGCACAAGTACCAGATTATCACACGCCGGAAACTGAACTATCCAACCGGCAGATTGTCAGTACTGTGAACGAGGCGGTAGAAGCGCTGCCGCCCGATTTGCGCGAAGCAATCACCTTGCGCGAAATGGAAGGGCTGAGCTACGAAGACATCGCCGCGGCGATGGATTGTCCGATTGGAACTGTGCGCAGCCGCATTTTTCGCGCCCGCGAGGCCATCGCCAACCGCTTGCGTCCGCTTTTGAATGGCGTGGGCAAGGATAAGCGCTGGTAGGCCGTATGGGAGTACATCCAAATGAATGAAAAACTATCTGCATTGCTTGATAACGAGCTCGACCCGGCCGAATGGGCCGCGGTGCTGGATGCCGTCAAGCAAGATCCGCAACTGCAGCAGCAATGGCAGGAGTGGTACATTGTCCGGGATGCTTTAAGTGGGCATGTGCCGCTGTCGGGCGACTTTATGCAGCGCTTCTCGGCGCGGCTCAGTGCCGAGCCGGTGGTGATTGCGCCGCAACGGCTGACTGCGCCTAAAGGCAAGCGCTGGCTGGTGCCGATGGCGACGGCGGCTTCGGTGGCCTTTGTGGGTCTTGCCGTCTGGCAATTCTCGTTTCGCCCAGCCGCTCAGCCGCTGCCGCAAATGGCCAGCGTGAGTGTGCCGGCGCATGCGCAGGTGAATGCGGCCGAAGTGCGAGCGTATTTGGCGGCGCATCGCAATGGGGTGGCTGATCCACTGGGCGGCGACCATTTGACTACCGTATCGTTTGAAGTCGGAGAGCAACGCTAGCATGCGGCGATGGAGTGTGAATCAAGTCAGTCGGTGGGCTGTGTCGTTACTGCTGATGCTGGGTGGCGCGGCCCACGCTGCCGAGCAGCTAGATCGAGATAGTGCGCAAAAACTACTGGAGCGTGCAGCGGCGGCGGCCAAACAGGAAAACTATGCCGGTACCTATGTGTATCAGTATGGGGATGAAGTCGCCACGTATCGGATGATTCACCTCAATGATGGTCAGCTCGATGCCGAGCGGCGCGAATCGCTCGATGGCCCGCCGCGCGAGTATTACCGCGCTGGCACGCAGGTGAGTATTTATCCTGCCGATCAGACCGGCGGCTCGCTCGATCGGCGCTACACCGCCAAGCTGTTTCCACGCCAGCTGCCAGAGCAGCCCGAAAAACTGCTGAATGTGTATGGCATTAAACGCCTAGGCCATGAGCGCGTGGCGGGTTTGCAGTCTACCGTGTATCAGCTTGAGCCGCTTGATCAGTACCGCTATCCACATCGTTTCTGGATGGACGATCAGTCGGGGCTGCTTTTGAAGTGGATTGTAATGGGTATGCGCACCGAGGCTATGCAGACCTTTGCGTTTACCAATATACAGCAGGGGGGTAATGTAGATCGCCGCTGGTTGAAACCGACCCGCACCCTGCAGCCCGTCACGATTGATTCCAGCGTGGGCTCCGCCAAAGTGGCGCAAGAGCCTGGTTGGGACATCAAAGCACTGCCCAATGGTTTTCGTTTGCTCAAGCAAACCAGCAAAACCTTGCCCGGTAAAAACCGCACGGTGATTCATCATCTGTATAGCGATGGCCTCACCACGGTGTCGGTGTTTATCGAGCCTTACCATCAGCGTTTGCCGCTGGGGCTGGCGCACCAAGGTGCAACGCATTTATTTGTGCGCCAAAGTGGTGGCGCGCTGGTGATGGCGCTGGGTGAAGTGCCGGCAGTCACGGTCGAGGCATTTGCCACTGCCTACAATGCGCGGTAAGGTGGCGCATCGTTTAACCTGCAGCTTTTATCATGATCGAAACTCAAGCCCAAGTGGTGCGCACTGACGGCGACTACGCCTGGATTAAAATCCGCCCCCATACCCCCTGTGGCAACTGTGACCCGGACAAAGGCTGTAAGTCGGTCGCGATCACTCGCTTGTTTGGTCAGGCGCAGGATCAATACCGGGTGCGCAATCCGCTGGCGGCGCAAGCGGGCGAGCTGGTGACCGTGGGTTTGGCTGAGCAGGCGTTGCTCAGCTCGGCCTTATGGGCCTATGGCTTGCCGATGTTGTTATTGCTGCTCGGTGCCTTTCTGGGTAGCTTGTTGCCACTGGCGGGCGAGGCGGGCACCTTGGCCGGCGCCGCGCTTGGTTTTATTACCGGTTTTCTGTGCTTGAAAAAGCAGGCGAAGAGCCCCATTCACAGCAATGAACCGGCGATTATCGCCAAATTGCCAGCCAGTGCGGCTGGTTCTTCCTGTCCTTCATCACGCACTATTTGATCTCGGGAGCTCTGTCCGATGTTGAATTCCAAACTGAACCGTTTCTTGCTCGGTAGCGTACTGCTGGGCGCCAGCTGGGCTGCGCAAGCCGCGCCGGTGGGCTTGCCCGATTTCACCACCATTGTGGAAAAAGAAGGCAAAGCGGTGGTGAATATCTCGACCACCGCCACTGTGCGCGACGACGAAGGCCCCGCCGCCAATGGTTTTGACCCTGATACGCTCGAGTTTTTGCGCCGCTTCGGCTTTCCGGTGCCACCGGGTGGTGGACGCGGCATGCAGCCACGCCAGCATCAGGCGCAATCGCTGGGCTCGGGTTTCATCATCGATAGCAATGGTTATATTCTGACCAATGCCCACGTGGTGGCCAAGGCGGATGAAATTACCGTCAAGATGGTCGATAAGCGCACCTTTAAAGCCAAAGTCGTGGGTGCAGATGCTCGCACCGATGTGGCGCTGTTGAAAGTCGAGGCCAGTAATCTACCCAAAGTGGCGCTTGGAGATGTAAATAAACTCAAGCAAGGCGAGTGGGTGCTGGCGATTGGGCAACCATTTGGTCTGGATAACACCGTGACCGCGGGGATTGTTTCAGCCAAAGGGCGCAATCTGCCGGATGAAAACTTTGTACCGTTTATTCAGACCGATGTGGCGATCAACCCTGGCAACTCGGGTGGGCCACTATTTAATCTGAACGGCGAAGTGGTGGGGATTAACTCCCAGATCTATAGCCGCTCCGGTGGCTATATGGGCCTGTCATTCTCGATCCCGATTGATGTGGCCATGAAAGTAGCCGATGAGCTCAAGGCCACGGGTAAAGTGACTCGCGGCCGGATTGGGGTGGCTATTCAGGATGTAAATGAAGAATTGGCCAAGAGCTTTGGCCTGAGCAAGCCGACCGGTGCGCTCCTGAGCTCGGTGGAAAAAGATGGCCCTGCTGGCAAAGCAGGTCTGCGTGCGGGCGATATTCTGTTGAAATTTAATGGCCAGACCATTGCTAATTCGGGCGAGTTACCGCGGGTGGTGAGTGCGGTGAAGCCGGGGAGCAAAGTGCCGGTGCAAGTTTGGCGCGACAAGGCTAGCCGCGAGCTGATGATTACGGTGGGTGAGCTTGAATCAAGCGATAAAGCTAGCGAAGCTCGCGAGTACAAAGGCAAAGCGGATGACAGCGGCAAATTTGGGCTGGTGGTGCGCGAACTGAATCCACGTGAGCTCAAGCAGCTGGGCATTACCGCTGGGCTCTTGGTGCGTGATGTGCAAGGCGAGGCGGCCAAGGCTGGTCTGCAACCGGGCGACGTGATTGCCGGCGTGGGCGGGCAGGAGCTGACTTCAGCGGCGCAGCTACGCAAAGCACTCAACGAGGTGAAAGCGGGGCAAAGTATCGCGCTGCGGATCATTCGCAATGGTAACTCGGCCTTTATCGTGCTGAAAGCGCCGGCGCAATGAGGCAGTTAACGCTGTATGGCCGCGAATATTGCGGCCTTTGCCATGTGATGCGGGATGCGCTCTTGGCCCAAGCGGCCGGGCGCTTCACCGTGCAATGGATTGATATTGAAGATATTGATGAGTTGGAAGCGCGCTATGGCGAGTTGGTGCCGGTATTGACCGACGAAGCCGGGCAGGAAATCTGCCATTATCATCTCGACCAAGCTGCGCTGGATGCTAGGCTGGCCAATTTAGGCTAAAATCGCGCACCAACGCAATTCTCGGGCACGCGTAACGTGCCCGATTTTTTATAGAATTGCCCTGAAACACAATTGGCTGGACACATGGATCATATTCGTAATTTTTCTATCATTGCCCACATTGACCACGGCAAGAGCACCTTGGCTGACCGCTTTATTCAATTTTGCGGTGGCCTAGAGATGCGCGAGATGAGTGAGCAAGTGCTCGACTCGATGGATATCGAGAAAGAGCGCGGAATTACCATCAAGGCGCAAACCGCTGCGCTCAATTACAAGGCGCGTGATGGCAAAGTCTACAACCTGAATCTGATCGATACCCCGGGGCATGTGGATTTCAGCTATGAAGTGAGTCGCTCGCTCGCTGCCTGCGAGGGCGCACTGCTGGTGGTGGATGCTTCGCAAGGGGTGGAAGCCCAAACCGTCGCCAATTGCTACACGGCCATCGAGCAAGGCGTAGAAGTGCGCCCGGTACTTAATAAAATCGATCTGCCTGCGGCTGAGCCGGAGCGGGTGGCGCAAGAAATCGAAGACATTATCGGGATTGAGTCCACCGGTGCCGTGCATGCTTCGGCGAAGTCGGGTATTGGCATCGAAGACATTCTGGAAGAGGTGGTCACCAAGATACCCCCCCCGAAAGGTAATCCAGACGGCCCGCTGAAAGCGTTGATTATCGACTCATGGTTTGATAACTATGTGGGCGTCATCATGCTGGTGCGGGTGGTGGATGGCGAGCTGCGCCCGAAAGACAAGATTCTGTTTATGTCGTCAAAAGCCCAGCATCTGTGCGAACAGGTTGGGGTGTTTACCCCTAAATCGGTGCAGCGTGAAGTCTTGCGCGCGGGTGAAGTGGGCTTTGTGATCGCCGGGATAAAAGAGCTGGCCAGTGCCAAGGTGGGCGATACCATCACCAGTGCCAAAGAGCCTGCCGCCGAGCCGCTGCCTGGCTTTAAAGATGTGAAATCGCAGGTATTTGCCGGCTTGTATCCGGTAGAAAGCCATGATTATGAAAAGCTGCGCGATAGTTTGGAAAAACTGCAGCTCAATGATGCATCGCTGCATTTCGAGCCGGAAGTGTCTTCCGCGCTGGGTTTTGGTTTCCGTTGTGGTTTCTTGGGCTTATTGCACCTGGAAATCGTGCAGGAGCGCCTAGAGCGCGAGTTTGATATGGATCTCATCACCACCGCACCGACGGTGGTCTATGAGCTGGTGCTGCGCAACGGCGAAGTGGTGCAGATCGAAAACCCTTCCAAACTGCCTGATCCATCAAAATACGACGAAGTACGTGAGCCGATCATCACCGCCACCATTCTGGTACCGCAAGATTACGTGGGCCCTGTGATGACGCTGTGTAATCAAAAGCGTGGTGCGCAAGTGAATATGCAGTATCTGGGTCGGCAGGTGATGTTGACCTACGATTTGCCGATGGCCGAAGTGGTGATGGATTTCTTCGATAAGCTCAAGTCGGTATCGCGTGGCTATGCCTCACTGGATTACGAGTTTAAAGAATTCCGTACCGGTGACTTGGTGAAGCTGGATGTGCTGGTGAATGGCGAGCGAGTGGATGCCTTGAGCTTGATCGTACACCGGGCTAATAGCGTTTACCGTGGTCGCGAGCTGATCGCCAAAATGCGTGAGCTGATCCCGCGGCAAATGTTTGATATTGCGGTACAAGCCGCAATCGGTAGCCAGATTATTGCCCGCGAAACGGTGAAGGCCATGCGTAAAGACGTCTTGGCCAAGTGTTATGGTGGCGATATCACCCGGAAACGCAAACTGCTGGAAAAACAAAAAGCAGGTAAAAAACGCATGAAGCAGGTGGGCAATGTGGAGATTCCACAAGAAGCCTTCCTGGCCATTTTGCAAGTGTCAGACAAATAACATCATCGGTTGGGGTAAAGCATGAACTGGCTGTTGCTAGGGGTAGCGCTGTTGATTTTGGGCCCGGTACTGATCGGGGCTGGCGCCAAGCATGAGCGCAAAGGCAAGGAGCCGCCACAATTGGTGCAGTATGGTTACCTCGCCTTGGTGGTGGGCTTGTTTGTGCTGATGGTGCAGTTTTTGTCGATTTCCACGGCGATGCTGTTGTTTGTGCTGATTACCGGCGTTGTGTGGGCGCTGGATAAATTTGTGCTGCAAAAGAAACGCGGCGATGCTCAGGTGGAAGACTGGGTTGAGTATGGCCGTGGGTTTTTTCCGGTGATCTTGGTGGTGTTTTTGCTGCGCTCGTTCTTAATCGAGCCATTCCAGATTCCATCTTCATCGATGCGCCCTGGTCTGATTGTCGGCGACTTTATCCTGGTGAATAAATACGCTTATGGCCTGCGCCTGCCGGTTACTAATTCCGTCGTTGTGCCTGTGGGCACTCCGCAGCATGGCGATGTGATGGTGTTTAATTATCCAGTCAACCCTAGCGTGAACTATATTAAACGGGTCATTGGTTTGCCGGGTGACACCATCGAATATCGCAATAAAAAATTGACTGTAAATGGCGTGGCCGTGCCGACCGACAGTGTGGGTGAACACACCTATGTTGAGCAGGGCGTTTATCAGATCAAAAACGCGCAGTTCACTGAAAAATTAGGTGAACACGTGTACGCTACTTTAAATATGCCTGAAGCACCGGTGCTGAGCCTGAGCGAAGTGGCTGATTTCCCTGGGCGCGAAAATTGCCGCTATGATGAGAGCGGATTTACCTGCAAAGTACCCGCGGGGCAGTATTTCGCTATGGGTGATAATCGGGATCACAGTGCAGATAGCCGTTATTGGGGCTTTGTGGATGACAAATACATCGTCGGTAAGGCTTTCCTGATCTGGATGAACTTCGGGCATCTGAATCGGATTGGTTCGCTGATTAAATAAGAGGGAGATCAGGATGCATAAGCAGCGTGGATTGTCTTTTTTTGGATTTATTATTGTGGCCATGGTCGTGGCGATGGCGATGATTACGGCGTTTAGGGTGGCACCCGCATATATTGAATATTTCAATATCAAGCAGGCGATAACAGCGATCGTGAAACAAAATGCGGGCTCTACCCCCGCAGCATTGCGCGAAGCGTTTTCTCGCCACGCTCAAATTAGTGAGATAAAGGCTGTTAGTGGGGACGATCTGGCGATTACGCAGGTGGGTGGTAGCACCATTATCCGTGCCGACTATGAGAAAGTAGTGCCGCTGGTGGCAAATGTGAGTTTTCTGTTCCAGTTTCAAGTGGAGCAAAGTTCTGGTGCTGCTGCACCCTAATCCTAGATAGTAAGGATATATTTTGGCGGTTGTACTTCCTGCCGAGCGCCTGCAACAGGCGCTCGGTTATGTTTTTTCTGAGCCTAAGTTATTAAAGCAGGCACTGACCCATCGTTCCTTCTCCAGCACGCACAACGAACGTCTGGAGTTTGTGGGTGATGGTATTCTCAATTCGCTGGTGGCCCGGCAGCTGTTTTTTGCTTTTCCACAATTCAGTGAAGGCGATTTGTCACGGGTGCGCGCGCATTTTGTGCGGCAAGATTCATTGGCGGTGATCGCCAATGAGCTGCAGCTTGGCGATTATCTGTGGCTGGGAGAGGGCGAACTCAAAAGTGGTGGCCATCGCCGCCCTAGTATTCTGGCCGATGCACTTGAAGCGGTGCTGGGCGCCATCTGGCTGGATGGTGGTTTTACTGAAGTTGAGCGCGTGGTCACGCAGTTATTTGCAGCGCGGATCGCGGCGGTTGATCCGACTAGTGCCATGAAAGATGCCAAAACCGCATTGCAAGAATGGCTGCAAGCGCGCAAGTTGGCCTTGCCGCAATATGAAGTGATTCGCCAAGTGGGTGAATCACCCGACCAGATTTTTGAAGTAGCCTGCACTTGTGTCGAGTTAAAAACTGCCACACGGGCAGAGGGCGCAAGCCGGCGTGCGGCCGAACAAGAAGCCGCTGGCAAATTATTACATCTGCTGCGCGAGCAGCACCCGGGCAAAAAGGTGGTCCGCAAATGAAAGAACTTGAACTTAATGACCTGCTGACCCCGACTGTAGCCGACGATTATCGCTGTGGGTTTGTGGCGATTGTGGGCCAGCCCAACGTCGGAAAATCCACGTTGATGAACCATTTGATTGGGCAGAAGCTCAGTATCACCTCGCGTAAAGCCCAGACAACCCGCCATCGGATTAATGGCGTTCTAACCCGCGAAGACGCTCAGTTTGTTTTTGTGGATACCCCAGGCTTTCAAACTAAGTATCGCAATGCACTGAATCAAGCCATGAATCGCAGTGTGACCACCACGCTTGCTGATGTGGATGCGATTTTGTTTGTGGTTGAAGCGGGCCGTTATGGCCCGGCCGACGAAGCGGTACTGAAACTCTTGCCCAAAGATCGCCCGGTGATTCTGGTCATCAATAAAGTCGATTTATTGGCCGATCCTGCACGTTTGCTGCCCTTCATGGAGCAAGTGGCGGCCCAGTTTGAATTTAGCGCCATCGTGCCGGTGGCTGCGAAGAAAAATCAAAAGCTTGATGTGCTGCTGGATGCGATTTTGCCGCTGTTGCCGGAGTCGGTGCCGATGTTCTCGGCTGAGCACCTCACTGATCGGAATGAGCGTTTTCTGGCCGCCGAATTGATTCGTGAAAAGATCTTCCGCTTGATGGGCGAAGAATTGCCCTATGTGATGGCGGTAGAAATTGAAAAGTTTGACGATGAAATTCGCAAAGACGGTAGCGAGCTGCGCCGGATTTATGCCGCCATAATGGTCGAGCGTGAAAACCAGAAGGCCATCCTGATCGGGAAAAATGGCGAAAAACTCAAGCGCATCGCCACCGAAGCACGGGTGGATATGGAGCAGCTGTTTGATGCCAAGGTCTTCCTGCAGGTGTTTGTGAAAGTGAAGAGCGGTTGGGCGGATGACACCCGCTTGGTACGGCAACTCGGCTACGAATAAGGCATGGCGCGCAGTACGCCCAAACAGAAAATCAATGCGCAGCCGGCCTTTGTGCTGCACCAGCATCCCTATCGGGAAACCAGCCGCTTACTGGATGTGTTCACCCGCGATCATGGCCGGCTGACTATTTATGCTCGTGGAGTGCAACGCCCCGGGTCGCAAGTGCGCAGTGTGTTACTGGGTTTTCAGCCGCTGCTGTTGTCCTGGTTTGGCGCCGGGGAAGTCAAAACCCTGCACGCTGCGGATTGGCAGCCGGGCTTGCCGCAGCTGAGCGGCTTGCCATTGCTGTGCGGCTTTTACCTCAATGAATTACTGCAACAGCTCCTGGTGCGGGACGAGCCGCATCCGGCGCTGTTTGTGGCTTATTTTGATGCCATCAAGGCATTGGCGCGCTTACAACAGCAAAGTGCCCCCGATGTGGAGCCGATTTTGCGCCGGTTTGAGCGGCAATTACTGCAAGAATTAGGCTTAAGTCCCGCTTGGCATGTGCAGGCTGACAGTGGTGAGGCTTTTGCTGCGGAGGGCTATTACCACTTCGTGCCGCAGCAGGGCTTTGTAGCCAGTACTGCGACAGAGGGCTGTCCGAGCCACTTGATCCATGCCTTTGCGCGCGATGATTGGCAAGATGAAGCGCTCAAGCCTTGGGCCAAGCTGTGGATGCGGCAATCATTGGCGCATGTGCTAGGCGAGCGGCCCTTGCATACTCGGCAACTGTTGATCGATTTGCAGCGTATCTAGGGTATATCCCGCATTATTAGATCAATAAACGCTCTGGTATATATACCCGCAATGGGTATGTTGCGTGGGGGACTTCTTCACGAAGCTGCAACGAATGGTGAGGTGTTTCGGTCTAACAGCCGGTGGAGAAATCAGCAAAAAGGCGGGTTTCACACTATGTTGACAGAAAGCAGGCGCGTCAGTGCGCGCGGGGAGGCCTTATGATCAGTATTTCACACGAAAGCCAGTATATTCATGTGGTGATTTTTGGTGATTTCACCCTGCAGGATTATCGAGAGTTTGAAGAGAATGTCTTGTATGACATTCGTTTTCATGGTCCCAGCCGTTTATTGTTCGATTTAAGCGAAATGACTGGCTATACGTTGGATATGGCGCTTGAAGAACTTGATTTCAGCATCAAGCACAAGCAAGATTTCGAAAAAGTCGGTATCGTCACACATGATCAGTGGATTGTCTGGTCAGTCTGGATCAATCGCGCCCTGAGCGATGCGAATGTGATGGTATTTGATACCCTTGACGGGGCGATTGCTTGGCTGACCGAGCCCACGGCAGAAATGGTTGGATGACTACAATAACAACAGGCTGGATGAAGCATGCTTGATCGGATTACTGCACTATTTGCCAAAGATAAATCACCGCTGGCCAATGTCAAAATGGCCTCACAGTGGTGCAAGAATCTGGATCTGGTCGATCCGGCCACCCGCAGCTCGCGCGTGCACGGGATTGTCAGTGATTTTATTGCGGGCAATCAGCCGCCCTCGCTCGATAGTCTGCAAGCCTTGATGCTGATCGATGAGCATGTGCAGGAAGCTTACGATGCCGTGCGCTACCAGTACATTGCGAATCCACGCATGTCCAAAGAGATTGAGCAAAAACTCTGGAAAGACATCGTTTCTTATGCGCAGGACATGGTGGCGGCCTACCAGCGTTTTGTCCAAGCCGAATCGAATGAAGCCTTGCAGGCACAGTTCGCGCCACTGATGCCGCTGGTTTTGGCTCGCAGTCTGCGTTATCTGGCCATTCAGGCCAAATGGCACTACTTCCGCTTTGAAAAAGTGCCGCCCAAGCTCTGGACCAGTGCCCATCAGCTTTATCGTCTGTCGGAAATTGGCGGGTTTGATAGCAATCCATTTGCGGTGTACCCATCGGATGGCAATGAAGTCTCATCCTGTGCCGATGAATATATCCAGATGCTGATGCTCAATACCTTGGCGAATAATAATCTCTCTGTTCGCCAACTCGATCTCGTTGATCAGTGGCTGGAGAAATGGTCCAAACTAATCCAGATTTCACGTAAATATGTGATCGAGCGGCATCATTTCTGTGTCAATTTGCAAGAGCCGCATGGCGCGCAGAAACTCAACCCCGAATTAATGGGTGAACCCTATCGCTATTGGGGCTTGAATGAGCTGGTGAATCAAGTGCAAGAGATTTTGGGGCGCCTGATGACTGGCGCCAGTCATGCTTCGCTTGATTTGGGACCAGACGCGCGTGGCCCAGCAGTGACCGAACTCTTGAAGCACCTGGATGTGTTCTGGACCATGTGCATGCGCAATAGCCAGGTGAAGCGCAGCGAGCGCACCAAAGTCACCAAGGCGGCGGATGTGATCTACGGTCTGGATCGTATTTGTGGCTTTATCAAGGAAGACAACGACAAATTCATGCGCCAAAGCCGGGATGCCAAAGAGCAGATCGATTACGACGAAATCATGGATATGCGCCTGTATGGTTTTGTGTCATCCCGCACCAAGCAAAAAACTATGGGTGGCAATCCGTATGCGGTGAATAAAAAACAAAACGATTGGCATACTTGGGCGATTGATAATGAGAGTAACGGCGGCTTTGGTGCCGTGCTGCGCTTCTCCGAAAACGAATGGATTCGCCCCAATCTATTACTCGGTTTGCGGCTCAATACAGGCGAAAACTGGCAAATCGGCGTGCTGCGCCGGATTGCGCGCTTAAGCGATGATGAAATTTCCGCCGGGATTCAGATTATTACTACCACCCCGGTGATGGTAGGGATGCATTCCGAGCAAAATGACCGCATTGAAAACATGACCGTCACCGAACTGGGTTTCACGGGCGGGCTGGAATTGCCAAATGTGAAAACAGCCCTGTATGTGCCGCATCAGATTGATGGCAAGAGCGTTAATACGCTGATCATGCATTCGGCAGATTATGGTTTGGATAAAATCTACCAAATCCGCGCGCGGGATAAGAAATTTTCGGTGAGTTTGGGCCTGGTGCTAGAGAAAGGCGTCGACTGGATCTGGGTGGCGGTGAATGTGTTGCGGCAGGATAATTAAGCTTAGGTTCTTGAACTAGTTAGCAATAAAAAACGGCGCAATGAGCGCCGTTTTTTATTGCCGAATGTCACTCCACCATCAGGCCAGCCGAGCGGTTAAAAATGCACCAATCCGCTGAATTTCCGGTAGGCATACCGAATGCTGAATCGGGTAGGTGTGCCATTCGACGTCTACGCCCAATTGTGTGACCGCTGCGCGTGCTTGTTCACCCAGCGTGAGGGCAACTACCGGGTCATGACTGCCATGTGCGGCCAGCACCGGCGTGGCCAGATTGGCGGCGATGCTTTGCGGCGTGAGTAATTCCGGCGTTGGCAGATAGGTGGACAGGGCCACAATGCCAGCCAGCGCCTCAGGGTGGGTTAAACCTGCGGTGTAGGCAATCGCCCCGCCTTGCGAAAAGCCCGCGAGCACGATGCGCTCGCACGCTATGCCTTGTGCATTTTGTTCCGCAATCAGCGCGCGGATATGACCCACACTGGCCTCCACACCGGCGCGGTCAGCCTGGCGACTAATCTGGTCAAAATGCACGATGTCATACCAGGCGCGCATCACATAACCGTTATTGCAGGTGATGGGCATGGTGGGGGCATGCGGAAAAATAAAGCGGATGGCCAGCCCTTCGGGAAGGCCTAATTCGGGTACCACCGGGGCAAAATCATTGCCATCGGCGCCGAGCCCATGTAGCCAGATTACGGCGGCGGTGGGGTTCGGGCCCGTTTCAAGGGTTACGCAGGGTAGGGTACTCATTAGCTTTCCTTAGGCGGGCGGCGGGCAGCTTTGGGGCGAAAAGCTTCAACCACCGCAGGGTCGGTTTCAATATACGGGCCATCCAGTAATTGAATACAGTAGGGCACGGCGGCAAAAATGCCGGGTACTAGCACTTTACCGCTGGCATCTTGCAAGCCGGCCAGTGTTTCGCTAATCGCTTTGGGCTGGCCCGGTAAATTTAAAATCAGGCTCTGGCCGCGAATGCCGGCCAGCTGGCGCGATAAAATCGCAGTGGGCACAAACTGCAGACTGATTTGCCGCATTTGCTCGCCAAAGCCCGGCATCTCGCGCTCAATGACTGCGCGGGTAGCTTCTGGCGTCACGTCGCGTTTGGCTGGCCCAGTCCCGCCGGTGGTCAGTACCAATTGGCAACCCTGCTGATCAACCAAGTCAATCAGCGTGGCTTCGATCAGCGCTTGCTCGTCAGGGATCAGGCGCTCGATAAAATTCACCGGGCTCGTGATGGCGCGCGCGAGCCAATCGCGCAGGGCTGGCAAGCCTTGGTCGGGGTACACCCCGCCACTGGCGCGATCGGAGATCGACACGAGGCCAATGGTGCAGAGGTCTGGAGTGTCGCTGGGGTGAAGTGCTAGATCATTCATTTCTATCAGGGCTTTGATTAATCAAGCGCCAGCAAATGTCAGTCGTAGCTGAGCATGCTCTTGAGTAATACCCAGCTGGGTATAGTCTTCAATCGTCCATTGATGAAGGCTTTGATCGCAATACCCTCCAGCCGCAGTAACTAAGCAGACGGCTGCCCCCGCATGATGCGCGCTGGCAATACCCGCGCCGGCGTCCTCAAAGGCAATGCAGTCGCTGGCCGACAGTCCCAAGAGGGTCGCGCCGTGCTGATAAGGCGCCGGATGCGGCTTGCCCTCGCGGACATCGTCTGCACCAATCAGGTATTTGGGCAAGGGCAAGCCAGCATAGGCCAGCTTGGCCAGTGCCAGCTCGCGCGGGGCCGAGGTGACCACTGCCCACTGCTCGGGGGCCAGCTGCTGCAATAATGCCGCCGCGCCTGCAATGGCCACTGTGCCCTCGAGCTGGCGCATTTCCTTGGCGATCAGGGCGGCTACTTCGGCGTTGGCATCCAGATGGGGCGCCACAATGCTAATGGTTTCAATGCCGCGCCGGCCGTGCATCACCTGCACAATCTGCTGGTAATCAACCCCGCGCTCGGCCGCCCAATCCTGCCAGAGCTTTTCAATGCAGGGGCGGGAATCCACCAAGGTGCCATCCATATCAAACAGCAGGCCGCGCGCGAAAGGCATGGTTTATTCCTCGTCGCTGGCATCGGCCGCGTCGTCTGCGGCGTCATTCAGGCTAGGCAGTTTCGGCTCAGGAATGTATTGCTTAATCAGCTGAAACAGCTCGCGATACGCTTTGGGCGCCACTTGCTTGCCTTCCTGCTGTTGCTGCTTTTCTTTATTGGCGTTGCGAATCAGCTGGCGCAGCTGCTGAATATCCACCGCTGGAAAGTCCGCAATAAACTGCTCGGTAGCTTTCGGGTCGAGCAGCATTTTTTCGCGCAGGCGCTCGATCTGGTGCAGCCAGGCGGTATGCTGATCCGAATCGCCATTCATGGCATCCAAAAAGGCCTGAATCGGGGCGGGATCGACATCGCGCATCAGCTTGCCGATGTATTGCTTATGCCGCGCGATGGCGCCATTCGCGGTGATTTTTTTCGCTTCACGGATCGCATCGATCAGCTTTTCGGGCAGGTTCAGCGGTTCGAGCTGCTTGGGGGAGTAGGCCAGCAGACTGGCGCCGAGGTCTTTAAGGGCTTCGGCTTCGCGTTTGAGTTGCGATTTACTGACGATTTCGATTTCGTCATCATGATCATGCTTCGCCATGGTATCTCACGTCAGTGCAAAAGCAGTATGATAGCAAATTTGGTCCGCCCAAGGCGGCGGGCCTCGTTTTCACCTTAGCTACGGAAGCTCACTACGTGTCGGAATTTACCTACAGCGAAGCGGCATTGCGCGATCTGGCCTCCCAAGTACTGGCTCTGGCCAAGGCGCAGGGCGCCACGGCTTGCGATGTCGAAGTCTCGGAAGGCGCCGGGCAAAATATCTCGGTGCGGCTGGATGAAGTGGAAACCATCGAATACAACCGCGATAAAGGCGTGAGCGTATCGGTGTATCTGGGCCAGCGCAAAGGCCATGCCAGCACCAGTGATTTTTCGCCCACGGCGCTGGCCGATACCGTGCAAGCCGCGCTGGCGATTGCCCGCTACACTGCGGCCGATGAATTTGCCGGCCCGGCCGATCCGGCGCTGTTGTGCACCGAGTTTCCCGATTTAGATCTCTATCACCCCTGGGATTTGCCTGTAGAGCAAGCCATTGCGCTGGCGCAGGAATGCGAGCAAGCCGGCCGGCAAGTGGATGCGCGGATTAATAATTCGGATGGCGCCACGGTGTCCACCAGCAGCGCGCGCTGGGTCTATGGCAATTCCCAAGGCTTTCTGGGCGCTGGTACCAGCACCCGCTATAGCGTCTCCGCTGCGCTGATCGCCGAAGACGACGTCGGCATGCAGCGCGATTATTGGTACACCGCCGCGCGCGCGCCCGCTGATCTGGAAGCCCCCGCCGCTGTAGGCCGTAAAGCCGGCGAGCGCACTGTGCGCCGTCTGGGCGCTCGTCGCCTGAAAACTGGCGAATATCCGGTGCTATTCGAGCCGGCGGTGGCAAGCTCGCTGATTGGCCACTGGGTGAGCGCGGTGTCGGGCAGTAGCCTGTATCGCAAATCCAGCTTCTTGCTTGATAGCCTGGGGCAAAGCGTGTTTGCGCCCTGCGTGACCATTACCGAAGATCCTTTCACCTTGCGGGGCTTTGCCAGCGGCGCTTTTGATGGCGAAGGGGTGGCCACCAAGGCGCGCACGCTGGTCGATGCTGGCGTGCAGCAGGGGTATTTCCTTTCCAGCTATTCGGCGCGCAAGCTGGGGATGCAAACCACGGGTAATGCGGGCGGCCCACACAATCTATTTGTGGCGCCAACGCTGCCCGCCAGCCAGATGCTGGCTGAACTGGGCACTGGCTTGCTGGTGACCGAGCTGTTGGGTCATGGCATTAATCTGGTAACCGGCGATTATTCGCGCGGCGCGGCCGGTTTCTGGGTGGAAAACGGCGTGATTCAGTATCCGGTCGAGGAAATCACCATCGCCGGCAATCTGCGCGAGATGTATCGCCAGATTGTGGCCATTGGTGATGATGCGCTGGCATCCAGCAGCCGCAAGGTTGGCTCGATACTGCTGGAGCGCATGACGGTCGCGGGGGACTAATGCCGGCCCCGGCCATTCATCGCCCGCCGTATTGGGATCAGGCCGTGGCCGAGCTGGCCGCCGCCGATCCGGTGATGGCCGAGCTGGTTGAGCGCTATCCGGCCGTTAGTCTGCTGACCCGTGGCGATGCTTTTCACACATTGGCGCGCTCGATCGTTGGCCAGCAAATTTCGGTCAAGGCGGCGGATTCGATCTGGGCCCGGCTGCTGCAGGCGCTAGGCGATGTGACCGCGCCAGCGGTGCTGGCCAGCAGCGTAGAGGCTTTACGCGCCTGCGGCCTGACCCAGCGCAAAACCGAATACCTGCTCGATCTGGCCCACCATCAGCAAGCTGGTCGGTTGGAGCCGAGCGACTGGCATAGCTGGGACGACGAAGCGGTGATCAAAGAGTTGGTCTCGATCCGTGGCATTGGCCGCTGGACGGCCGAGATGTTCCTGATTTTTTATCTGGCCCGGCCGAATGTCTTGCCGCTGGATGATATAGGCCTGATTCGGGCGATTGCCCAGTTTTATCACGGCGATGAGCGCCGCCCGCGCGCCGAGCTGATTACCTTGGCCGAGCGCTGGCAGCCTTGGCGTTCGGTGGCGACGTGGTATCTGTGGCGCAGTCTGGATCCGGTGCCGGTGGAATACTAAGGTCAGCCTTGCGCTGGTTCGGCTTTGCCGCGCAAAGTTACAGCTCAAATATCCATGAAAAATAAAGGGTATTGCCTGCTAGGCTAATCAATATATAGCCTGCCGGGTAATACCCTTGTTTTTTCTTTACAGCGTTTTCAGTTTGCCACGGAAATCATCGGGGCTGGTGTAGCCTTTTTCATCCATGAGCTCTGCCAGCTCGGCCAGCACACGCGGGAAAATACCGGGGCCTTCTTCATACAGCGCAGTACCCAGCTGCACCAGCGTGGCGCCGGAGAGGATATGCAGGAAGGCTTCGCGGCCTGATTTCACCCCGCCACAGCCGATAATGGCTTTGTCCGGGCAGCGGCGGTAAAACGCGTTCACATTCGCCAGCGCCGTTGGCAAGACATAATCGCCGCCCAGCCCGCCAAAGCCGTCTTTGGGCTTGATCAGCGTGGTTTCACTCTCCAGATCGATCATCAGCGCATTGCCAACCGAATTGATGCAGGTAATAAACGCCACCAGCGGATAGCGATTAAGAATCTCGGCCGCTTCATCAAAATGCGCCATATCGAAATACGGCGGCAGTTTGACGCCAAATGGGCGTTGATAGCCTGACGACACCTCGGCCAGCAGCGTATCCATCGCTTCAAAGTCGTAGCCGATTTGCGATTTGCCGGGCACATTCGGGCAGGATAGATTCACTTCCAGAATGGTGGGGGTGACCGCATCTTTCAGGCTGTCGATCATGGTGAGATTATCGTCCAGCGTCAGACCCGAGAGCGACATAAACAGCGGCTTGGCTTCATGATCGTGGCGCTGGGCATAATGCAGATAATAGGCAAAGCCCTCATTGGGCAGGCCCATTGAATTGATACTGCCAAACAGCTGGCCAGCATCGGCTAGCACCCGATAGCGGGGCTCCGGGTTGCCATCGCGCGGTTGAAGCGTGCAGCTTTTGGTCACCATTGCACCCGAAGTCGATTCGGCCAGCGCCTCAAGCTGCGAGGCCACACTGCACCAAACACCGGAGGCATTCATCAAGGGGTTGGCAACGGGCAGATCAAGAAAATGCGTGCTCAGCTTGGCCATGGCGGGCCCTCCTGTATTCATCATTGACAACCATTGTAGGGATTGCCGCCAGGCGGTAATGTGAGCAGCGTCAAACATTACGCAGATGCGCGCCGGCCCAAAACGCGCCCGGTACGGGTACTGCATACCCGGTGGCACAGCCGCGAGCGCCGCCGCTGGGTGAACAGGAAATGGTCTTAGATCAAGAAGTCAGACCCGATCAACGGTAGAATAGTCGGCATGATACTGTCTTGGGCTGGCCAGACTTTGCGCTGGATCAGTCCATAGTGTGAATATTCCCAAAAGTAGGGGCGGCGTGTCGGCCCCTGCCACAGACTAAGCCCTCAACCCTTCGTGCGAGATGCCCATGACCAGCACTGCCATCGAGTTTTCTTTTACCCAGCTTGCCACCGAACTAGAACGTGTTCGCACCAATACCCCCCTGGTGCATGTGCTGACCAATGAAGTAGTGCAGTGCTTTACCGCCAATACCCTATTGGCCGTTGGTGCTTCGCCCGCTATGGTGGTGGCGCAGGAAGAAGTCGCTGAGTTCGCCGCGCTAGCTGATGCCGTGCTGATCAATATCGGCACGCTCTACCCGGAGCGGCTGGCGGCAATGCAAGCGGCGATCGCCAGTGCCAATGCGGCAGGCACGCCGTGGGTGCTGGATCCGGTGGCGGTGGGCGCTTTGCGCTATCGCACCGAAGCGGCCAAAGCCATGCTGGCCAGCCGGCCGGCTGCGATTCGTGGCAATGGCTCGGAAATTATCGCGCTGGCCGGTGGGCTGGGCGGCGGCAAAGGCGTCGACAGTACGGCGAGCTCCGCTTCGGCGGTGGACGCTGCACTGGCCTTGGCGCGCAGCACTGGGGCGATTGTGGCGGTGACCGGCGCGATTGATTACATTACTGACGGTGAAACGGTGTACTCGGTCGAGCTGGGCCACCCACTGATGACCAAGGTTGTGGGCACCGGTTGTGCGCTGTCGGCCGTGGTGGCGGCCTTTCTGGCTGATGCGCCGGATCGCTTGCAAGCGGTGGCGGCGGCGTGCGCCCTGATGGCGCTGGCGGGTGAGCGGGCAGTGGAGTGCTCGGATGGCCCGGGCACGTTTGTGGCGCCATTTCTCGATGCTTTGCACATCATTCACCCCAATCAACTACGGCAGGTGGCGGCATGACAGGCGCAGAAACCACCATGCTGCGCGCGCGCAATCCGATTGATGTGAGCCTATATCTGGTGCTCGACCCTGAGCTGTGTGGCGGGGAAGCTGGTATGGTCGCCACCGCCCAAGCCGCCGCTGCGGCTGGCGCCACCGTGGTGCAATTGCGCGCGCCGCAGTGGAAAAAAGGCCAGTGGCTGCGTTGTGCGCAGGCTTTGCAGGCGGTGTTACAGCCGCTGGGCGTACCGCTGATCATTAATGATCATGCTGATGTGGCGCTGGCCGTGGATGCCGCCGGTGTGCATGTGGGGCAAAGTGATTTGCCGGTGGCGGCGGTGCGTGCGCTGCTGGGGCCGCATAAAATCGTCGGTTTATCGACCAATAATCTGGACAACGTTGCCGCGCTGCTCACCCCAGAAGTTGCCGCGTGTATTGATTACATTGGCGTGGGGCCGGTGTACCCAACTACCACCAAGCTGGATGCCTCGCCGGTGATTGCGCCGGCCGAAATGCAGGCGATGTTTGCTGCCTGCCCGATGCCGGCCGTGGCCATCGGTGGGATTAAAGCCGGCCGCGTGGCGCCGTTGCTGGCTGCCGGGGCGGATGGTGTGGCGGTGATTTCGGCGATTTGTGGCCAGCCTGATGTTACACAGGCTACCCACACTTTGCTGGCCGAAATGAACGCAGCCCGCGCTGAGCGCTCAGGCAATTAATCGAACAAAATCGAAGGAAGCACTATGACTGCAATGCGATGCCCTCATGCCTTAACCATTGCCGGCTCGGATTCGGGCGGCGGCGCGGGGATTCAGGCCGATTTGAAAACCTTTAGCGCGCTGGGCGTTTACGGCATGAGTGTGGTCACTGCGCTCACTGCGCAAAACACCTGCGGTGTCAGCGCGGTGGAGCTGGTGTCGCCCGAATTTGTACGTGCGCAGTGTGATGCGGTGTTTCGCGATATTCGCGTTGATGCGGTGAAAATGGGCATGCTGGCCAATGCCGGGATTATCCATGCCGTGGCCGCCGCGCTGCGCGAATATCAGCCCCAGTTTGTGGTGCTGGATACGGTGATGATCGCCAAGGGCGGCCATGCCTTGCTCGATCCGGCGGGGGTGAGTGCCTTGCGCGATGAGCTATTGCCCTTGGCCAGCCTGATTACGCCCAATCTGCCCGAAGCTGCGGCGCTACTCGGGTGCGAAGAAGCGCGCACAGAGGCAGACATGCTGGCGCAGGGGCGGGCGCTGCTGGCGGCGGGCGCGCAGGCGGTGCTGATGAAAGGCGGGCATTTGGGGCAGGCGCAAAGCGCAGAATGTCCAGATTGGCTGATTACCTCCGCAGGCGAGGTGAATTTTCCGGCCAAGCGGATCGCCACTCGCCACACCCATGGCACCGGCTGCACTTTGTCGGCCGCGCTGACGGCCTTGCGCCCGCAGCGGCCAGATTGGGCCAGCACCGTGCAGGATGCCAAAGCCTGGTTGCTGGAAGCCATTGCTCAAGCCGAACGCCTGCAAGTGGGGCAGGGCATCGGCCCTGTGCATCATTTCCACCGTTGGTGGTAAGCTGCGCCACCGCGCGATAACCGGACTGGTAGCGCGCGGTTGATTGGCTATGATGAACCATCTGCGCGTCTGAGCATAACAAGGGTTCATCATGAATATCTCGCAGCGTTTGCTGGCCATGCTGGCCATTGCCCTGGCGGCCTTGCTGGTGCTGGCCGGGTTTGGTACTTATAAGTTGCGGGTGGATGCCCGTAGCTTCACCGAGCTGGATGCCAATATTATTCCCAGTCTGGTGGTGATCAATTCGCTTGATCACGCCATCAATGAAAACCGGATTGCGCTGTACGCGCATATTTTGGCGCCCAATGATCAACAAAAAAGCGAAATCACCCAGCAAATCGCCGAGCGGAACAAGAGCATTGAGCAACTGTTTGCCCAATATGAGCAATTGGTGCTCAGCGAAGAAGAACGCACCCTATTTGCGGGCCTGAAAGAAAGCCACGCCGCCTATCAAGCAGTGGCGCAGCAGGTGATTCAACGCTCAACTAATCGCGACCAGACCGGTGCCTATGCGTTGGCTGATGGCATGTCTTCTTCCTTGTATCGCAAGCTGGGCGTGGCACTGGGCAAAGAGATTGACTTTAACCGCCAGCATTCCAATGCCTCGGTCGAAGAGTCGGTTGCCAGCGCCAATCGGGCGGTCATGCTGTTTATTGGTGTGGCTTTGGCCGCCATGGTGGTGGTGGCGGCTTTAGGGGTGTGGATTTTGCGTGCCATCCGCGGGCCGCTGCAGCGCTCTTTGCAGGCCTTGTCGCATATCGAGAGCGAGCTGGATTTCACCCGTCGGATTCCGGCGGCAGGGAAAGATGAAATTGGCGAGCTGGTGGGTGCGTTTAATCGGCTGCTCGATACCGTGCAAAAAAGCTTTCGCACCATTAACGAACACATCGTGCAGATGACCCATGCCGCGCACACCATGGCCGAAACCTCGCATGGGCTCTCGGGGGTGGCAAATAATGCCAGTGAAGCTTCAGCGCATATGGCCGCCACCGTGGAGGAGGTGACCGTCAGTATCAGTCATGTGGCCGAGCGGGCGCGCGATGCCGAGCAACACGCGCAATCTTCTGGCCATCAGGCGGCGGAAGGGGAGCAGGTGATTCAGGCCTCGGTGAGCGAGATTAATAGTATTTCCGGCTCGGTGAATCAGGCGGCCGATGAAATCAATGCGCTGCGTGAGCAAAGCCAGCAGATTCATACGGTGCTGGGGGTAATTAAAGACATCGCCGATCAAACCAACCTACTGGCGCTCAATGCCGCGATCGAAGCCGCGCGCGCGGGCGAGCAAGGGCGCGGCTTTGCGGTGGTGGCCGACGAAGTGCGCAAACTGGCCGAGCGCACCAGTAATTCCACTTTTGAAATCACCCATACCGTGCAGCAAATTCAGGATGGGGCCAATCGGGCGGTGACGCGG
Source organism: Chitinibacter tainanensis DSM 15459 (assembly GCF_000429785.1). Taxonomy (GTDB): domain Bacteria; phylum Pseudomonadota; class Gammaproteobacteria; order Burkholderiales; family Chitinibacteraceae; genus Chitinibacter; species Chitinibacter tainanensis. Next base: position 210,516 of record NZ_KE386953.1, on the reverse strand, counting down.
ATGAATCAGGTGGTGGAATCGGTTGAGCAAGGGGTAGGCTATGCCCGCGATGCCGGGGAAGAAATTGGCCTGATCCGCCATGCTTCCGAAAACGTGGTGCAGTATGTGAGCGATATTTCCGAATCGATTGCCGAGCAAAGCATGGCCAGTACGGCAATTGCCCAGCAGGTTGAGCATATTGCGCAAATGGCCGAGGAAACCAGCTCCGCGGCCCGCAAAGCGGCAGAATCGGCGGCGGAATTACGCCAGCTGGCCGATGCGGTGCAGCAAACCATCGCACACTATCGCATCAGCTAATGGCGGGCATCGTTGCTTAGCGTATCCAGGCCCGCTGCCAGAGGCGCAGCACCAGCAGCAGGCTAAAACTCAGCACTAGCAACGTGAGCGCCAGCGCATGGGCTTGCGGGTAATTGAGTGCTTCCACATGATCGTAAAGCTGGATCGCCACCACTCGCGTTTGCCCCGGGATATTGCCGCCGATCATCAACACCACCCCAAATTCGCCCAGCGTATGGGCAAAACTCATGATCCCTGCGGTGTATAGGCCCGGCTTGGCCAGCGGTAAGACCACCCGCCAAAAAGTCTCCAGCGGGCCGGCACCGAGGGTGGCAGCCACTTCCAGTGGGCGTGGGCCTATGCTGATAAAGGCCTGCTGCAAGGGCTGGACAGCAAAGGGCAGCGAATAAATCAGCGATGCCACCACCAGGCCACTAAAGCTGAACGACAGCAGCCCCCAGCCCAGCCATTGTGTGAATTGCCCGAGTGGGCTATTGGGCCCCAGCGCCAGCAAGAGATAAAAGCCAATCACCGTCGGCGGCAACACCAAGGGCAGCGTCACGATGGCCCCCAGCAGGCTTGCCCAGCGGCTTTGGCTGCGCGCCAGCCACCACGCCAGCGGCGTGCCCAGCAGGAGCAAAAGGGCCGTGGTGATGCTGGCTAATTGCAGGCTCAGCATCAGTGCGCTCCAGTCTTCGCTACCCCAGTGCATTATTGATAACCGTAGCGTTGCAGCGTGGCGCGGGCCGCTGGGCTGCGTAAAAAGGCCAGCCATTCGCGCGCGGCGGCTTGGTTGGCCCCTGCGCGCAGCAGCACCGCATCTTGTTGGAGTGGCGCATGCCAGTCGCTGGGCACCCACCAGCCGTGGCCACTGAGCCAGCGCCCATCACGCCAGACCAGCGAGGCGGCCAACAGCCCATATTCAGCGTGGCCCGTGGCCACAAATTGCTGGGTCTGGCTAATGTTCTCGCCATACACCAGTTTGGGCCGCACTTGTGCGGCGAGGCCCAGCCGTTGCAAGACGGCCATGGCCGCTTGCCCGTAGGGCGCAACAGCGGGGTTGGCAATGGCCAGATGCGCAAATTGGCCGGCACTTAGAGTTTTCTCATTGGGGGTATTGCCTGCTACGCTCCACAATACAAGGCGGCCAGTCGCATACGTAAACTGGGTATCTGCAAGCGCCAAACCTTCTTGCCCCAAACGAGTCGGCGTGGCCGTATCAGCCGCCAGCAAGACCGCAAACGGTGCACCTTGGCTAATCTGGGCATAGAGCTTACCTGTGGCCGCGCTGCTGAACGTAATGCGATGGCCACTTTGGGCACTAAACTGGCGGGCGAGTTCTTTGGCAGGTTCGGCCATATTGCTGGCGACGGCCACCAGTACTTCGGCGGCGTGCGCCGGCGCGTGCAATAGACACAGGGCGGCGAGGGTAAGGTGAGTGAGCAGGCGATGCATGCGATGGCGTTTCTGACTGAGTAGCGGTTTGAATGAGCGGCTAGCAGCTGAGTCAGTGCTGCAGGTAGACAGCTGCCGCGTGTGGTGCGCCAATACTAGCAGCTGTTACGTCTTGATGCCCTATTGCGTCAGCCTGACCGCATCTAGTGTGCAGGCGACCATATTGCTTGCGACAGCGTGGGCGTTGCTGGTGGCTGTTCGCGACGCCGATGTTGCCGAACGGCAGACTGACATCTCACCCGATGCTGTTTCTCGCGCCGCTCAGGCAAATACCGTGCAGGCCGATTTAATGCTGGCAGCCCGGTCCGCATTGATGTGGCGTAGCCGGCCCCGTGCTGCTGGTTTTCTGGCTGGGCTTGAGCACGGCGGCGCTGAGCTGCTTCTGGTATTGCGCGGCTTGGCACACCGGGCAAGTGGTGAGCGGGGCATCGGCCAGTTTTTGCAGATGTTCGCCCTGGTGCTGGCAAGCGCTGCAGCGATAAACATACAGTGGCATTGGCGTAAATCTCCTGTGGATGAGGCTTTGCAGGATAGAATACGCCAACTTCGCGGTCAGCCGCGGGAAAGTATCAATAGCCGTCGCTCGGTGGGTGCGGTAAAACCTGCGCATCTTCAGGAGAGACGCAATGATGTTCGGACAGCAGCTGCAGCTAGTCCTGCAGCTTTTGCAGCAAACCTGCATTTTTCTGGTTATCGCCTGGCTACTGGCGCGCACGCCGCTGTTTCGCCCGCTGATGCAGGTCACCATTCGCCTACCGCATAAGCTCACCTGCTATCTGGTGTTTTCCGGCTTTTGTATTCTGGGCACCTATCTGGGCCTCAAGGTCGATGATTCGATTGCCAATATCCGCGCCATCGGGGCGGTGCTCGGTGGTTTGCTCGGCGGGCCGTCGGTGGGGCTGGCCGTAGGGTTTACCGGCGGGCTGCATCGCTATTCCTTGGGTGGGCCCACCGATGTGGCCTGCATGATTTCCACCGTGTGCGAAGGCTTGCTGGGCGGTCTGATTCATCGGGCGCTGCTGGCGCGTGGGCGAGTGGATTTGTTATTTCAGCCCATGCTGGCCGCCGGGGTGGCGCTGGTAGCCGAAATGCTGCAAATGCTGATTATTTTGCTGCTTACCCGGCCGTATCATGTGGCGTTTAGCGTGGTGGATCATGTGGCGCTGCCGATGCTGATTGCTAATAGCATCGGCGCGGCGATGTTTATGCGCCTGCTGCTCGATCGGCGCGCGCTGGCCGAGCAATATTCCACCGCGTTTTCAGCGCATGCGCTGCGGATTGCGGCTCGCACCGAAGGGGTCTTGCGCGCAGGGTTTAACGAAGCCAATTCGATGAAAGTGGCGCAGATTATTTTTGAAGAAACCGGCGTGGGCGCGGTGGCCATTACCGACCGCGAAAAGCTGCTGGCCTTTATCGGCACGGGCGCCGATCACCATCTGCCCGGCACGCCGATTACCTCTCAGCATACGCAGGAAGCGCTGCGCGATAATCGCGTGGTGTATGCCGATGGGAATGAAGTCGCTTATACCTGCTCGATTCACGCCGATTGCAAATTGGGCTCGACCTTGGTGATCCCGTTGCAAGATGCCGACGATCAGGTGATCGGCACCATCAAGCTGTATGAGCCCAAAGGGCGGCTGTTTGCCAAGCTGAATCGCACGTTGGGCGAGGGCATTGCCAAGCTGTTGTCGCGGCAGATTCTTACCGGCCGCATTGAGGCGCAGCGAGCTTTGCTCGCGCAAGCGGAAATCAAGCTCTTGCATGCGCAGGTCAATCCGCATTTTCTGTTTAATGCGCTCAATACCCTTAATGCGGTGATCCGGCTCGACCCGGAACGCGCTCGCGCACTGGTGCAGCATTTATCGACTTTTTTCCGCAAAAATCTGAAACGCCCGGATGAAATGGCCACGCTGGCCGATGAAATCGAGCATGTGAATGCCTATCTGCAAATCGAGCTGGCGCGCTTTGGCGAGCGCTTGCAGGTAGATGTGCAACTGGACGGCATTGATACCCGCCAACGATTGCCGGCGTTTTCGCTGCAGCCCTTGGTAGAAAACGCGATCAAGCATGGCACCGCCCAGCTTTTGGGCATTGGGCGGGTCCGGCTGTTTGCTGAGGTAGATAATGGCCAGCTATTGGTGCATGTGGAAGACAATGCTGGCCTGTATGAGCCGGCGCGCAAAAGCAGCGATGGCATGGGCATGGGCTTGGTGGATCGCCGCTTGAAAGTCAGCTTTGGGCCGGAATACGGGCTGCGGGTGAGCCGCATTCCTGATCGCTTTACCCGCGTTACCCTGGCCGTACCGCATCAGCCGGCGCTGGAGGGGATGTAATGCGCATACTGTTGGTGGATGACGAGCCGCTGGCGCGGGCCGAATTACGCAGCTTGCTGGCCGAGGCCGGCGAGCACGAGATCATTGGCGAAGCGGGCAATGCCATCGAAGCCATGCAGCAAATCAATGCACTGCGCCCTGAGGTGGTGTTTCTGGATATCCAGATGCCGCGGCTGTCGGGGCTGGAGCTGGTGGCCATGCTGGATGTCGAGCGCATGCCGCTGATTGTGTTTGTGACTGCCTTTGATGAACACGCGGTGCAAGCATTTGAAGAGCATGCCTTTGATTATCTGCTCAAGCCCGTCGAGCCCGAGCGGCTGGCCAAGACGCTGCGCCGTTTGCATAAGCAATTGCAGCCACCCGATTACCAGCTCCTTACCGCCTGCCAGCAGCTCAAACAGTTACCCTGCCATCGCCACGACCGGATTGTCTTGCTGCCGCTGGCGGAGGTGGAAGCGGTGACGGCCAAGCTGTCGGGGGTGTATTTGCTGGATCAGGCAGGGCAGGCCCATTTTACCGAGCTGACCCTCAAAACACTGGAAGCCCGCACCCCGCTGCTACGCTGCCATCGCCAGCATCTGATTCACCCCGAGCGCATTGCCGAGATTATCCTACTGGATAACGGCGCGGGCGAAATCACCACCCGGGGTGGCCAGCAGGTGCCGGTGAGCCGGCGCTATCTGAAAAGCCTGAAAGACATGCTAGGGGTATAGCTCGGTAATCAAATTGCTGTTTGATTCTGGTGGCTATACATGGCTGGGTATGTTGTAGTGACTCTGTGCCGCGTGCCAGCTACGGACTAGCGTTGCTGTGCCTGAGAATGAGGGCGCAGTGCACAGCCAAACTTCGGCGGTCATTTCCTCACCTATTGTCTCGTCATGTAGTCGCCGCTCAGTCGCTACATCAACCGCTTAATCCTGCCGATCACCGCTCACTGAAGTGAGCCGCCGCAACGCCCGCCCGGCGATTTAGTCTTAGCCCGTCAAAAATCCGTTTGAGGTGTGTCATGCCCAATCCCAAGCAGTGGTTAAGCTGGCTGGTGGTGGCGCTGGTGGGCGCGTTTTCGTTCGCCATGCTGGCCCTGTCGCGCGGCGAGCATGTGAATGCGGTCTGGCTGGTGCTGGCTGCGGTGAGCTGCTACAGCATCGCCTATCGTTTTTATTCCAAATTTATCGCCGAAAAGGTGTTCGAGCTGGACGATCGCCGTCTTACCCCGGCGGTGCGGCGCAATGATGGTCTGGATTATGTACCGACCAATAAATGGGTGCTGTTTGGCCACCATTTTGCCGCGATTGCCGGTGCGGGCCCGCTGGTAGGGCCGATTCTGGCGGCGCAAATGGGCTTCTTGCCGGGCACGATCTGGATTTTGGTCGGCGTAATGCTGGCGGGCGCGGTGCAAGACTTCTTGGTGCTGTTTATTTCTACCCGCCGCGATGGCCGCAGCCTGGGTGAAATGGCCAAGCAGGAATTAGGCGCCATCCCCGGCTTTATTGTCATGGTGGGCGCCTTGGGCGTGATGATTATCATCTTGTCAGCCTTGGCGCTGGTGGTAATCAAAGCCTTGGCCGAAAGCCCATGGGGCGTATTCTCGATCGCGATGACGATCCCGATTGCGCTGTTTATGGGCGTGTATATGCGCTATCTGCGCCCGGGCCGGATTATGGAAATCTCCATCATTGGCTTTGTGCTGATGATGGCGGCGATTATCTTTGGGGGTGATATTGCGGCCGACCCATACTGGGGCCCGCTGTTTACCCTGACCGGCCCGCAGCTGACGGTAGCGCTGGTGATTTACGGCTTTGTGGCCTCTGCACTGCCGGTGTGGCTGCTGCTGGCGCCGCGCGATTATCTGTCTACTTTCCTGAAAATCGGTGTGATTGCTGGCTTGGCGGTGGGGATTGTGTTTGCCGCGCCGGAGCTGAAAATGCCAGCGGTAACGCGCTTTATTGATGGCTCTGGCCCAGTGTTCTCGGGCTCGCTGTTCCCGTTCCTGTTTATCACTATTGCCTGCGGCGCGATTTCTGGTTTCCACGCGCTGGTGTCATCGGGTACGACGCCCAAACTGGTGGAAAAAGAAAGCCATATGCGCATGATTGGCTATGGCTCGATGCTGTGCGAGTCTTTTGTGGCCATCATGGCGCTGATTTGTGCTTCGGTGCTCGATCCGGGCGTGTATTTCGCCATGAATTCGCCCGCGGCGGTGATTGGCAAAACCGTAGAGAGCGCTTCCACGGTGATCAATGGCTGGGGCTTTGTGATTAGCCCGGAAATCCTCACCCAGATCGCCAAAGATGTGGGCGAGCACTCGATTCTGTCGCGGGCCGGTGGGGCGCCGACGTTTGCAGTGGGCATGGCGCATATCATCAGCGAGATTTTCAATAGCACGGCCATGATGGCGTTCTGGTATCACTTTGCCATTCTGTTCGAAGCGCTGTTTATCCTGACTGCGGTGGATGCTGGTACGCGGGCTTGCCGCTTTATGGTGCAGGATACCGCCGGGGTGTTTATCCCTGGAATGGCCAAAAGCCAATCATGGGCCGGCAATATGCTGGGCACCGCGGTGGCGGTATCGGGCTGGGGCTTTTTTGTGTACCAGGGCGTGACCGACCCATTGGGCGGCATTAATACGCTGTGGCCGCTGTTCGGGATCGGTAACCAGATGCTGGCCTCGATGGCCTTGCTACTGGGCACGGTGATTCTGTTCAAGATGAAAAAAGAGCGCTATGCCTGGGTAACGCTGGTGCCTACCGCTTGGTTGTTTGTCACCTCGATGACCGCTGGCTGGCAGAAAATCTTCCATGAAAATCCGAAGATCGGTTTCCTCGCTCAAGCGCAGCGCATTCAAAACGCGCTGGCCGAGGGCACGGTGCTGGCGCCGGCCAAATCATTGGCAGATATGGAGCGCATTGTGTTCAATAACCAGATCAATGCCGTGTTGTGCGGCTTCTTTATGCTGGTGGCGCTGACCATGCTGATTGCCACCATCGTGCATGTGCGCAAAGCCCTGGCCAACCCGCAGCCGAGCGTGCATGAAGCCACGCCCGCGCTGAATGAGGCCAGCCATGCTTGATCTGAGCTTTTTGCTACCCAAGCCACCCGCCGCGCCGCCCACCAGCGCCGCGGCGCGTGAAGAAGGGCTCAGCGCCGCCTACGCCCGCTATTTGGCCGAGCAAAAAGCCGCCAGCCCGCAAGGGCAGGCGATGAGCGCGGCCGATTTCGAGCGCTACAGCCTGGGCTCGGGCTGGCTCACCGGGCTAAAAGACACGGCGCAAAAAGTGGTGCAAACCTGCCGGCTGATGGTCGGGATTCATGATTATGAATACTACCTCGACCATATGCGCAGCCAGCACCCCGAGGCCACGCCCTTAAGCCGTGAGGCGTTTTATCGATATTGCCTGGATGCGCGCTTTCCCGGCGCCGGTAACGTCAACAAATGCCCGTGTTGAAGTACGGGTAGGGCCAACAAAGCAGCGCAGAGCGCTGCTTTGTTGTTTGTAGCGGGCTCGTTTTGGGCTGGTGTGCTTGGGCGAGTGGGCTAATGAGTCGTTTGCAGATACCTGGTTAGGGTAACACCCCGTAGGCTAAGTATTGATTTGATTCTAGCCAGATACCCATTAGGGTGCTTTAGCCTGTAGTTGGCTCAGCGGTGGGTAGCGGCGCTGGATTTCCTGCTGCATGCTGGCCAATTGCTCCTGCACCCGCGCGCGCACGGCGCTACTGCCCAGATTTAGCAACACGCTATTCGTCGGGCGCCAGCTGGCTTCAAAAATCACTTCGCTGCGCTCGCCCAGCCCCTGAATGCGGGTACTGCTATTGAATTCACCCTGCGAATTTTGCAGCGACTGGCAGAGGATTTCCTCGGGGGCGCGTAACTCAATGCGGGAAATCGAATCGGCCACCACACTAAACGGCCCCAGTTGATGGCGCGATTGTTGTTGCAAGCGCAGCACTTTGCCTTCTCGCGCCAGCACCTTGCTGCTGAGTAGCCCGGGAACAAACTGCTGCATCCGCTCGTAATCCGTCAGCACCGCAAACACCTGGTCTGGGTTGGCGGCCACTTGGTAGCGGCCACGGATTTGCAGGGTTTGCTCTTGCCGGCTGACTTCCACTTTGACACTGCCCAGCTCCGTGCCCCAGCTATAGCCCGTGAGCATCAGGCTCAGCACCACAAAGCTTAAGCTGTGCCAGATGTTGGAGCTTGGGCGGCGAGGGGGCTGCGGTGGGCAGATTTTTGTTGGGCGCTGAACTAAGAGCATGGCCGGGTTCCTCCTGCCGACAGACTAGGGGGAAACAAATGTCGAAATGATGACAGGCCGCGGTGCGGTGGGTAGATGAAACACTTCGTGTGTCGATGGCTGTCCCATTGTTTGAACTTGTATTTCGATTTTAGTAAGCAATAATTGAAACTCTTGTTTGCATTGGGGAAGGATCATGACATTGAAGCGTGTGCTGGTGCTGTTGGGAGCCTTGGTTTGGTCAGTGGCTGTGACTGCGGTGGCTGAAGATTTCGCGACCGCCAAAGAGGCTGAGGCGATGGTGATTAAAGCAGTCGCCGCCATCAAAGCCAATAAGGCCAAAACATTGGAAGAAATCACCAATAAAGACAGCAAATGGGTCGTGGGCGATTTGTATCCGGTGGTGTATGACTTGCAGGGCAAAGTGTTGGCACATGGCCAAAATGCCAAGCAGGTGGGGAAAGACCTCCTGGAACTGAAAGACCCCGATGGCAAGCTTTTTGTGAAAGAGCGGGTTGAGCTGGCCAATAGCAAAGGTAAGTTCTGGCAAGACTATAAATTCACCGATCCGGTTACCAAGAAAATTCTGCCCAAGCAAATGTATTGCGAAAAACTGGATGCGATGGTGGTGTGCGCCGGTATTTATAAGCGCTAAGTTGCGCGTTTTGGGTCGCACTGCGGCGGGGTTACGACCCGCCGCGATTCTTCGTGCAGCTTAGTGGATCATGATCATGCGTCTGCTCTATCGTTTGCTCTTGCCTCCCTTGGTGACCTTGGTGATGCTGCTGGCTTTTGCTGGCCTCATGCTGCTGGCCGGCAAGTATGTCCGCACCGGCATGGATGAAATCAGTAATACCCGCTTTGCTAATCTGGCGGCGGTTAACTCACTCGGCTTGGGTTTGCAGCAGGCGCAGGTGCAAACCTATCGCACCTTAACCTGGACAGGTACCTTGGGCGCGGAGTATTTCGCGCGTGAATCCAAGGGGCTGGTAGCCGGCTTAGGCGATGCCCTAGCCAAATTCAAACAATGGCAAGAACAAGCTCAGCTCTCTACCGCCGAAAAAGAGCAGGCTGCGGCTATCTTGAAAACCGCAACGCAATATCAGAAATCGGTCAGTGAAGTGCTGGATATGGCCTCGGATGACATCAATATGGGTGTCACCATGATGCAGTCGACGGACAAACTATTTGCCGATCTGAGCGCTCAAGTGCATGAATTGAAAGCGCTGGAAACCACGTTAAGCCATACCGCGCGAGATGAAGTGGATCAGCAGTTGCGGCGCATACAGTGGCTGATGATGATCGGTACGCTTGTGGCCGCCGCGTTGGCGGCGCTGCTCAGTATTGCGGTGCTGCGGCGGATTTCGAGCCAGATTTATTCCGCCAGCCGCATTGCCAATGCCGTAGCGCAAGGGGATTTGCGCCAAGAGATCAAGCCGCAGGGCGAGGATGAGCTGGGGCAACTACTCAAGGCCTTGGCCCAGATGCAGCAGCAGCTGCGCGAAATGGTGGTCCAGATTCATACGCATACCGAACACCTAGAAAAATCAGCCAGTGAACTGGATCATGCCTCGGGCACGATTACTCAGGCGGTGCGGCAGCAAAATGAATCTATTGGCACCGCTGCGGTTGATCTGGAGGAAATGGCCGGTAATTTACATCAGGCGGGTGAGCATGCAGATGCTGCGCAGCAGGTGGCGCAGCGTACGGCCGAGATTGCCGATACCGGCCAGCAATTGGTCAATGCGGCGGCAGATGAAATCCAGAAAATTGCCGCATTGGTGCAGTCTAGTAGTGCAGGCATGCAGCATTTACAGGCTAGCTCGGACGCGATTAGCAATTTTGCTAATGTAATTGCCGAGATCGCCGCGCAAACTAATCTACTGGCGCTGAATGCCGCCATTGAGGCGGCCCGCGCCGGTGAAGCTGGGCGGGGCTTTGCCGTGGTGGCGGATGAAGTGCGCAAACTGGCGGAAAACACATCGACTGCCACCAGTGAAATCAAAAAAATGCTGGAGCAAATTCAGCTGCAAAGTGGTGAGGCCGGCCAGCAAATGCAGTCGGCCAGCACTCAAGTGAGCACCGGCGTCGAGCATATTTGCGCGCTGAAAGAGCCGCTATCTGAACTCAACCAATGCTCGCATTCCGCACTGGCGGCCTTGGTGGAGCTGGTGGGAATTGTCCAAGATCAGCGCCAGCATGGGGATCATTTGGTGCAAATGACCGAGCAGATTGCCCAAGCAAGCAATGCCAACGTGCATAGTTCGGACGAAGCACACCGCGGGGCGAAAAGCATTCATCAAACTGCCGGCCAGCTGCAGCGCTTGATTGGTCATTTTCGGGTGTGACCTTTACTTGCGACTTGCGTTAACGCTTTTTGCCAAGTAGATGTGCACTAAACCGGATCCACATGCGTCATTACATCCAGCACGGGTAATTTGGCCATGGCATTGGTTCGCGCCGCCACGGCGATGGCGTGGCCTTGCTGCACGGTGAGCTGCCCATCGATTTCCAGATGCACATCCACCAACACCATGTCCCCCATTTTGCGGGTGCGCAGATCATGCAAGCCTTGCACCCCCGGCGTGTTGCGTAGCGCCTGTTCGATTTGCTGCACGGTGGCTTCATCGGCCGCGCGATCCATCAGATCACTCAGTGCATTCCAGGCAAATTCGAGCCCCGATTTACCGATCATAAAGCCGACCAATATCGCTGCAATGGGGTCTAGCCACGGATAGCCCAGCAGATTACCGGCAATCCCCAGCGCCACGACCAAGGAAGAGGCGGCATCGGCCCGGGCATGCCAGGCATTGGCCACCAACATGCTTGAGCGCACGCGCTCGGCAATGGCCAGCATATAGCGAAACAGCAGCTCTTTGCTTAGCAAGGCAATGAGCGCCACCACGAGGGCGGCAGGATGCACCGTTTGCAAGGGGCTTGCGCCGCTAATCTTGGTGGCCGCACCCCACAGCATGCCCACTCCGGCGGCGATCAGCAGTAGGCCCAAGACAAGGGCTGCGGCGGTTTCGTAACGATGATGTCCGTAGTGGTGATCATCGTCCGCGGCCTTTTGGCTATGGTGGCCGGCCAGCATGGCCACAAAATCTGCGAGCAAATCGGATAAAGAATGCAGTGCATCGGCCACCAGGGCTTGCGAGCCTGCCCACAGCCCAACTATGCCTTGTATGGTGGTTAGCACCAGATTGACTGCCACGCTGACCCAGAGGCTGCGTTTGGCGGCGGTTTTTTTTGCGGGAGAAACTGGGCTTAATTCGGTTTGATCATGCATGGTGGTGGCGTATCGCGATAGAAACGAGAGCTTAGTGTGTGAAGCTTAACCAAAGATGAAGTGTCGATTGCATTTTTGCGATTTGAAGCAGCATGGGGATGATGGATGACTCATTCCTAGCGGGGACAGGCTGGGGGGAAAACCATATTAGCGGGCAGTTTCGAGCCGGCTGCTAACGGACTAGATAAGCAGAGTTGCTTAGCCAATCCGCTAACTGTCCATAGCGCAGTCCCTGCAGCCAGCGTGGTTTAGTCTTTATTTACCGCTTCGAGTTTGGCCCGCAGGCGTGCTTTGGCTGGCTCGGGTAAGCTAGGCGCGTGATCTGTAGTTTGCGTTTCGCTCGCGAGTAAGGCGTTAAGCGCTTGCAGCTGGCGGCGGTTGCGTCGGCAGTTGTGGCAAATCAGCAAATGCAGCCGGATTTGTAGCTGCCGATACAAAGTAGGAGGTGCTTCAGTTTGCAGGGTGAGGCTGCGGCTAACTTCACGACAGGTGAGCATGCTGACCTCCTTCACTCAGGCATACCCGCAAAGTTTGGCGGGCGCGTAACAAGAGTTGATACAAATTCGCCTGACTAATGCCTAAGCTTTGGCACACCAGCTCGGCGGGCTCATCCTGCAATTGGCGTAGCCAGATCAGCTGCGCCATTCGGCGCGGCAGGCGCGCCAAGCAGCGCTCTAGTCGCTGTTGCAATTGCTTGCGATCCAGTAGCTGCGCGGGGTCGCTCCATTCCACGGGCTCATGCGCCCAGTGGCCATCGGCGCTAAACAGGTCATCTTCCCCCACACTTTGCTCGATTTCATCCTGACTGATCGGCGCATGCCAGCGCTGTTGCTCTCGGATCTGGTCAATAATCTTGTATTTCAATATCCCAACCAGCCAAGTGCTGACACTGGCGCGCCCTGCGTAGCCGCTGGCATTTTCCAGCGCGGCCAATAGCGTGTTTTGTACCGCTTCCTCGGCCTGATGCGCATCACCCAAGCGGCGTAGTGCATAGGCATACAGCATATCGCCGTGTTCTTCCAGCCACAGCAAAGCCTGCTGACTCATCATCGATCCCTTAGTTTTAATTTCGAAGCTGTGCAACAAACCCCGCGGGCCTGCCGCTATCGCCCAAGATAGCTCAACAATGGCCACCACAGCTAAAACAGTAGCGAGTGCGTCTACAATTGTCGCAATCGATTACACCTCGGCGTACACCCACGCAGTATTCGCGCTCAGATTTGGACAGATTTGGTCACGGTACGGTATGGCGAGTTTTTGGCTGAAATCCAAGCGGGTAGCCGACCGGGGGCGCCCACCCATTATTCACTGCACAACCAAGGCTAAAGTTTAGTCGAGCGAATCATCTGAATCTGACAGCGATTTCGGAGTACTAGAGCTTTACATGGACTGCATGAGTGGTTGATTCATGCGCTCATGGTAATGGCAAATAAAAAAGCCCTGAAAAATAAGGGCTTTTTTATTGAGTATTGGTGGCGGATCAGAGGGTCGAATTTTAAAGCCACTCCTGCTATTGGCAGTTATGCCGAGTAATCCGCTGCAATTACATTCAAGCCGAGCCAATTTGCCGAGATAGTTAATTTATCGTAGATAACTAGACCTTCTCTTGCAATATTGGTCAGCATGCCCGGTATTGGCGTCACCGCCCAACGACTCTGCTAATGAATTCAACTCCTTGCTGCAGGAGTTGAATCCACATCCCGAAGGATTTAGTGACTTAGTCAGGCTGCACTTGTGCGTCGGAGCGGCGGATGGTTAAGCATGACCCTGCATCGCAGGCCTTAATTCAATGTACTCACGTAATCAAGAAGGTAAAGTGGATAAGATCGCTAGCGGAGGCTAATGCGCTTGTCTCAAAGCTAGTCGTAGAGTGCCATCTTCGGGATAGCCAGTCGGTGCGTCGAATTAAAGCGGATGTTGGGTAGGAAATAAATAACCAATTGATTTTTCAAGTTTGAAATTGATGGCACTGTAATTGTGAGGTAGTATTTTAGTCAGATTTGTATGCTGATAATATGCGAGAGCTTGATGTCAAGTGTGGTCGCTCAGGTTGAATTGGTTGCACGGTTGCTTGAGGCTTTGCCAGAAAAGCAGCCCGGATTTAACAATGCGCGTTTATGTGCGTGGCTTTCCTCTTGCGCACTTGAGATGAGTTTGAGACAACTTCAGCGCTACCTGTGTGATCTTGAGCAGGTAGGGTGGGTGAGCCGAGAAAGGCATGGCAAAGAGGACCGCTGGATACGTGTGCATCGAGGAACCAAATTGATCGGTTTTTCTCGCGAGCGCGCGTTTGCTCTCCAGCTTATTCAACATAAATTACAGCATCTCGTGCCCGAGCAAATATTGAATGCGCTAAAGGAAGAATTTCAATTGGCTTCCGATACGTTACGCATTCATTATCCTAATGAACGTAATTGGATGGGGAAAATTGGTGAAGTGCCGCCACTTTTGCAGCCAGCCAATATACCAATTTCTGTGTTTGGAGTTGTGGCGGAAGCATTACTCGAGAATAAGTGGTTATTGGTTGACTACACTAACAAGCAAGATCTTCGACGCGAACGGAAGTTGATGCCACTAGCAATTGCTAGCAAAGATGGCATCTATTACCTGATAGCCCGTTACGGGGATAGTGTTGAAAATCGACAATTTCGAATCGACAGGATTCATTGTGCTCAGATGCTTGATGAGCAGTTTATACCGCCTGATGATTTCCAATTGCAGGACTATCTTGATGAGGGATTCTTCAACTATCCAACTGGCCAGGTGATCGAACTGGAGTTGATCATGGATGTAGCTGCTGCATATCACCTTAGCGCCACGCCATTATCAGAGAACCAAATGTTGGTTACGCTTGGCGATGGAAAAGTCCTAGTAAAAGCAGCGGTAAGAGAGAGTCAGCGCTTAATTTGGTGGATATTGGGGTTTGGGGATTTAGTAAGAGTTATTGCCCCTGTGGATTTGGCTGCAAAAATAGAATCTATCTTGGCTAAATCAATAGATATGTATCGAGAATGAATGCCTGAATAAAAATTCGAAAGTGGTTATTGTTTTTAAAGGATCAATAATTAATGAGCAGCATTTTACGCTAAAATTTTTTGAACGAACTGGGCTTGTTGCCTCGGTTGCGAGTGCGGATGGCGAGGTGAATTGGCCAACTAACTTTCCAGCTGATCTTGAAGAAAAAACGTTGTGCGGTATAGAGCGAGATCTATTCGCAGACCAAAATGTTCGAGTGACTCTTTATCGTGTGATGCCCTTTGAGGATGGACGTATACATTAGTTAGAAACATCAAATCTGATGATGTACCAAAAGGCCTATTGGAACATTTAAAATACGCGGCAAGGGAGCATCGTCTAAGTGTTGCTGATGGTGTTGATCGTTTTAAGATTGGCAAGCTTGTTGGCGATGTGGAAGGTCTGCGTAAACAGTTAGATGATTATCAAACGAATAAATATGCAAGCGGCGGAAAAAATAATGAAAGTTTAATGACGACACTTCAAGATTTGTTGGAGGCGAAAGATGGTATTCCTGCACGAGCTCAACAGGTCTTGAATAAAACGTTAGAAAATTTACAAGAAAAAGATAACATTAAAGATTCAGATATCTTGTTGGCTTTAGTCAGTGGTGTCATTAATTCGGTGAATGCTTATGAGAGTTTGCTTGTGAGTGGAATGCTGAAACAGTCAGAGGACAAGTAGGATTGTTACTCTTGGCCACGACGTTTTTTGTCGTGGTTGTCGGCTATGCTCCAATCAATCTTTAATTGGAGCGATCTACCATGTCAGGACATCGACGTCGTGTTGGGGCTCGTCAGATTAGCCCCGATGAAATCGTGTGGAATCAATATCTGGCGCTCTTAAGTGCGAGATACTTATTGGCGGATGAGTTGTACATCCAAGAGGCAAATGGCCGCGTGTTTCAAGTGGGAGGGATGCTGGGCACGCTGCTGCCTTATCTGCAATTTGATGCAGCGGACTTCTTCTGCCTCAGGGAATGCGTGATTCTGCGGCAGCGCTCGTTGATTACGAACGTCTCAGATCAAGTGTTCCATGTTCAATATCTAGCTAAAGGCGCCAAATCGGCCTTAAATGTGCCTCAACTTTTGAGTCGTTATGCCCAACGCCAGCCAGACGGTTATCAAGCTTTAATTTCTCGCTCAATTCAGTACTTAGATCGTCAGCTAAATGAATTTGAGGGTGTTAGACCTTACTCCGCCTTAGATGCTCTGATCTCCTTGACGCCTACGGAGCGCGTCTTAATCGACTTCATACTTTGCAAATCGGATAGCTTAGATTTACCAGGTGAAACAGGAAAAATAGGTTCAAACAATAACGATAAGATCAAATTCCTAGCGCAAATGCTAGGGTGTCTTTTGACTGAGTTAAAAAGCGTCATCTCGAAAGATTCTCGTCTATTTGGGGCTGGCATTATTCACTTTGAAGATGAAGATTGGGGTGAAACTTCCAGTGAATTTGTCAAAATAGGCGACAACTTCGATGCGTGTATAAATTTTAAGATCGACATTAATCAGTTGCGCGAGCGTCTATTTCCAGTCCCCATAGATATCACGGAGGAGCGGGCACCCGTTGAGCTTCTTGATGGTAAGTTCGAAGATCTTCTGGCTTGTTTAAATGGTGCATTGAAAACACGTCAAAGTGGCATCAATTTACTAATTCGTGGAGTGCCAGGTAGTGGCAAGATGGCCATTGCGAAGACCTTGCTCCAGCAGCTTAGTGTTCCTGGCTATTGCCAACAAAAGCCAACCGGCCGTAAAGGCTCTGCCTTCTACCGACTTGCAGATGTCACGCTTTTGCAAAATCTTCTAGAGAAGGGGCGTGGAGTATTGGTTGTAGAGTGCGCTGATGATTTTTTTCCTAAAAGTCAGCCGAGTGAGTTTGGCCTTCAAATTACAGAGGGAAAAATCAAAAACCATAAGCTTTTTGATTTACTGGCTAATAATGCGATTCCAACGATCTGGTTGATTAATCACGAACTTCCTTTGGAATGGGAAGTGATGGATTTTTTCCAAGTTCAGCTACTCCTTTCGCAAGTCAAACCCACGCAACGGAACGGATTAGTTAATACATTACTAGCTAATTTGCCCGTGAGTGACTCGCTGAAGCAAGCCCTTGCCAATAAAGATGTCATCTCTGATAGCGAAATAGCGGCTGTCGCTGAGTTTGCAAAGTTAGCACACCAAGGCAATCCTCAACATGATTTAGATGAGGCAATCCTGCGGCAACTTAAAGAAGGACGCTTAGCCCGCGATGGGGAAGAAGTTACCCTTGCCAAAGGCAAGTCCAGTGAATGTCAACTACGGTTTTTAAATCTAAAACTACCCGTGCCGATAGCACAGGTCATCTCTGCGGTTCAGCGTAATGGTCATGGCAAACTGTGCTTTTTTGGTGCTCCTGGCACTGGTAAAACTTGCTTAGCCGAGTATATCGCCCAAGAAATTAATCGACCTTTGCTGCGTTACACCGCCGCAGACCTCCTCGGGAAATATGTTGGCGAGTCAGAAAAAGCGCTAAAAAAAATGTTTGTCGCAGCCGCTGAAGCCAAAGCGGTTCTGCTGCTTGATGAAGCCGATAGCTTTTTTCAGAAGCGCGAGTTTGCGCATAATAGCTGGGAAGTCACTCAGGTAAACGAGTTACTGCAGCAAATGGAGCAATTCGACGGAGTTTTCATTTGCACAACCAATTTCGTCAATGCCCTCGACCCTGCGGTTATACGACGTTTCTCCTTGATGGTTGAGTTCTTGCCCCTGAGTACGGAGCAGCGAATCGATTTACTGAAGACCACGTTGAAGTCCGATGACCTATATCTTGACGAGATTTTGATGCAGCGGCTAGGACGACTTGATAGTTTAACTGCTGGTGACTTTCATGCAGCCAAACAACAAGACTGGTTGCTTGGCACTTCAACTGACCCTCTGGTTTGGCTTGAGCGTCTCGAGCGAATACATGCAAACAAAGGGCCTAACAAGCACAAAATAGGCTTTTGAGGTGACAGGTCATGAAAATTCGACTCGTGATGAACGAAGTACTTCTTGGTGACGATCTAGTGCAATCAATCCAAGCTTGGGCTGTATTGAAAAAACTTACGGTTTGGCAACCAAGCATAGATGTCCTCTTGGCAGCCCGAGAGCCAGATTCTTCGCTGAATATAATTTTGGTTGATTTGCGACAAGAGGGAGCAAGACAACATGCTCAGCATATCGCAGTGGGCATGACTCAAGCCGATGCGATGCACCTTGCAATTATCCTTGGGATGGAGGGGCATCAGCCTTTGCAACTTGACTCATTTATGGCAGTGATCCCTGTTGCTGTGGCTGAGAAGGCTTCCGTGCAAGTAGCTGCCTTGCAGTTTATTTCAAGAATCGATGCTTTGGAGCAATTGATTTCTAGTGCCCTTACTCCAATAACACTAGAGGATATTCGGCTTTGCGCGAAGAAAGCGGGCAAACTCGTAAATCTTCATAAAGCAACTATAGGTGATGCGTATATCGAGCCAGTTCTTGCGGAACTCAGGTCTGCCTTAGGGGTAGAAAATGAGGCCGTAATGACGCGGTGGGTCACTTCAGATCGAGAAAAACACCGTGCCACAATCAATTCAATAACGGATCGTCTCGAAGGTACTTTGAAAGAGGGCGGGCGAAGTAAAGTCGCAATACAAGAGGATGAAGCTACTGAATTACAGTTCGTTTCTCTCATGTTCTCCAGCGGAAAGTATCGCGAATATGCCATTGCTGGCCATGTGCTTTTTTTGTCTAAAGAATGGCTTGGGAATTGCAATCAGTTGACGGGGACTATCGATCCTAAAGGGATATTCAGGATATATAAGACCCATGCTTGGGAAACCGTCCGTCATCAATTGCTTCAATTGACTGGCAATCAAGTTGCGCTTCGGCATTTCATACTTGGACACTCGCAGCAATTAACCTTCTACACAGACTCAATTGTGTTCTGGCCACCCTGTGCCTCTAAGGTGACGAGAAATTTGCATCTTACTCGTGGTCGTATTGTTGATGACGTGCGGGTGGTCTTTGAAAGTGGCTCGATGAATCAGTAGGTTTGCCAAACCTTTAAAAGTTGCTTAAGGATACGGGCTGAATCGAAGATAAGGGTATACAAATGATTTCACAGTTAGAGCGCTTCCAGGGCGGCCTATTGGGGCTTGCTTGTGGTGATGCTTTGGGCACAACCCTTGAATTTAAACATCGAGGTTCATTTGAACCAATAACAGACATGGTGGGTGGTGGTCCTTTCAACCTTCGGCCAGGTGAATGGACTGACGATTGCTCAATGGCTCTATGTCTAGCGCATAGTTTGCTCGAGTGCCAAGGCTTTGACCCTCTAGATCAGATGAATCGATATTGCCGGTGGGAGTCATCTGGCTATATGAGCAGCAATGGGTAATGTTTTGATATTGGTGGCACGGTTAAGCGAGCCCTGAGAAAGTTTCGGAGCTCTGGTAACCCTTTTAGTGGGGACACAAGTCCAAAAGCCGCTGGGAATGGCTCAATCATGCGACTGATCCCGATTCCCATGTACTACTTCAACGATCCAGATCAGTTAATTCATTATGCTGGAGAGAGTTCCCGTACGACGCACGCGGCGGAAGAATCCATCGAAGCGGCGAAACTATTTGCCCGTCAGTTGTACTTAGCGCTGAGTGGAGTTGATAAAGATACCATTTTGTTTTCCTCAAATTATCACTCAACGGCACCCAAGATTGCGGACATTGCATCAGGTGCCTGGCGTGATAAACCCGAAAATTTGATTTATGGGTCTGGCTATGTTGTGGAGTCATTAGAGGCTGCTTTATGGTGTTTTTGGTCTACAAACAATTTCGCCAGTGCAGTATTGCGTGCCGCAAATTTGGGTGGCGATGCTGATACAACAGCAGCTATCTGCGGACAAATTGCAGGAGCCTTTTATGGGATTAATGCTATACCAGCGTATTGGCAAGATATGATTGTGATGAGTTCGGATATCTTGTCGGTGGCTTTAAATCTCTGCAATAGGTCAAAAATCGTTGCCTAGGTGAAAGTGCCTCTGAACTAGGGTTGATAATTAATTATCGCTTTAATGTGATTAATGGAGCGTCGTTGTATTATGAATTGCAAGGAATTGATAGGGGGCGGTCCAATGCCTGCGGATTTTTTATACCAGTATGCAGTTGCTTTGGTTCTTGAGACAAATCGGGCATCAGCATCAGGACTGCAAAGGCTTATGTGCCATCAACTAGGCGAGAATTTTAGCTATAAGCGTATTTTGAGGTTGGTGGAAAGGATGGAGCAAGAGGGACTAGTTAGTCCGATGAGTTCGGATGGCGCGCGGATTGTGCTTTGCAGGCAAGATCGATAGATTGTGAATTTATCGTATTGGTGGGGCTTTTAAAAACTATTTGATACAAACCTACTAAAGGTCATGTTGCGCATTAGAATATTGATTTGGGTAAATGAACTCCGATTTTTTAACGATTGATCTTGGTAATCGCCCGCGTTTTTGCACTGATACATTCCACGATGCGGTAGGGGCATTAATTAAAGTCTTGTAGTAAATTGGTTGTGTTTGTGTGGCGAGGTTGCTCATGTTAAGTGGCGAACAGTTAAATAATAAT
Source organism: Chitinibacter tainanensis DSM 15459 (assembly GCF_000429785.1). Lineage (GTDB taxonomy): Bacteria > Pseudomonadota > Gammaproteobacteria > Burkholderiales > Chitinibacteraceae > Chitinibacter > Chitinibacter tainanensis. The sequence continues at coordinate 190,302 of NZ_KE386953.1, read as the reverse complement.
ATTGAAATTGCAGCGACTTGCGAAAGCTTAAGTCAGGCTTTGTACTGGATGGGTGAGGCAACTTTGCCAAGAATAATTGCTGAGTTGAAGGCTTATTCACCGGAACAACGAAAAAACGCAGGTTTGAGCGAATCTCTCATCGAGGAATTGGAGTCACTGGAGCGCTCCATTTATTTAATCCGAAAACAGAAAAGAATTGATCGAGAAATGGCGATTAGTTCATGTGATTTATCTGTATTGCAACAGCATGCGCTGCATGAATTAGACGCGAAGTTTCGGAAAATCACTTCCGATGTAGAAAGCATTGCAACTGAAGTCGGACAGACGTTGCAAAGAAAGGCTGCAGACCAAGGCGACGCGATGTATGACTACGAAGTTGAGTTGGAAATTGATTTTTATTTGAATGAAAAAGACCGTGCTTATCAAGGGGTTGAAGCTAGGGATGACACACTGTGTCGTTATAAATCAATAATGAAAACCCGCGATTTAAAAAATGGGTGTGGCATGCAAGTCAAGATGTATGGGGTCGACAAGGACGGAAGTGAATCCCCGAATGTAGAGCCAATGGCAAGGGGTAAATTGCTGGATGCGTTGATAGGGTCTAATTCATTTAATTGCATGCCACCAGTGTCATTGGCTGATTTGTTGCGCATTGGTGCGGTGAGTGTTGATATTGTGGCTAGGCATCAATATCGGTATTAGCAACTTCTCGTGTTTTAATGAGATTTATTTAGTGAGAGTTGATTTGTATGATCAGATGGCTAGAATAGTGAGTGGTTTTTTTAGGCATAACTTGTGCTGATTCTAGGTGGTTAATTTGAAATTCCCAGGTGGAAGATAAAGTATATCAATGAAGCCCGAGATCTCTAAGTCAGACCGCTCGGTTTGTAGGGAGGAGGTCAAGAGGGATTAGTTAGTCCAATGAGTTCGTATGGCTCGCGGATTGTGCTTTGCAGGCAAGATCGATAGATTATTTATATCTATAAAATTGTTTGGGGCTTTAGAAAGGTATTTGATGAAAATCATCTAAAGTTAATTTTGTGTGTTGGTGTGTTTATTTTGCTAAATAACCTATATTTTTATAAAGCCAATAGCTGAGCCGACTGCCGTGTTGCGTGGGGCCATTTTGTCTAGGGGAAATCAGATGAATAATTTAGCCAGTGATTTGTTGTTGGAAGATATTGAGGAGGTATTGCCTCAGGTTGGTAAACGATTTGAATTAATCACTCAAATTGGTAATGATAGTAGTTTTGGGGCGGTATGGTTAGCGCATGATAAATGGCTGGCAGAGCGGAAGGTGGCGCTGAAAATCAGTGCTCACGATTTAAGCGATGAAGGAGGGTGTGCAGAATTTTGTGTAAATCGGCTTCGTTGATTACTGAGGAAGTCGTTCCTCAAACTGGATAGTAAACCGGGTGAGCGCCGCTTTCCAATCCCGCAGTGGCATCGTCCATTTCTGGCTGATGTTGCGCAACGCCAAATAGAACAATTTCAGTAACGCTTCATCGCTCGGGAATGAGCCCCGGTTTTTGGTCAGCTTGCGCAGGCTCATGTTCATCGACTCAATCGCATTGGTCGTGTAAATCACTTTGCGGATTTCCGGTGGGAAGTCAAAGAAGGGAATTAGCCGTGGCCAATTGCGCTGCCAGGACTGGCTGATCGGCAAATACTCTTCATCCCAGCGCGCTTCAAATTCAGCTAGCCGCTGTTCGGCTTCCTCGACCGTCGCCGACTGGTAAATCCGCTTCAGATCTTCCGCCACCGCTTTGCGCCGTTTCCACGAAACATAATTCAGGCTGTGACGCACCATATGCACGATGCACAGCTGCACCGCTGTTTTGGGGAAGACCGCTTCAATCGCTTCGGGGAAGCCTTTGAGTCCATCGACGCAGGCAATGAGGATATCCTGCACGCCGCGATTGCGCAGCTCGGTGACGACCTGCAGCCAGAATTTGGCGCCTTCAGTCTGGGCAATCCACATTCCTAGCACCTCCTTCTCACCCGCCATAGTGACGCCCAGTGCCAAATAGACCGCTTTGACACGCACACTACCTTCGCGGACTTTGACGTGAATGCAGTCCAGATATGCAATCGGATAAACCGCGTCTAGCGGCCGCGATTGCCAAGCTTTGACTTCGTCGATGACCGCATCGGTAACCGATGAAATCAGGCTGGGCGACACCTCGGTGCCATACATTTCTTCCAGATGAGCCTGAATCTCGCGCACCGTCATGCCACGTGCGTAGAGCGAGAGGATTTTGTCATCAAAGCCAGTCCAGCGGGTCTGGTGCTTGGCAACGAGCTGTGGCTCGAAAGTGCCATGCCGATCACGTGGCACTTCAATTGGCAGCTCACCGAATTCACCTTTGAGCGTTTTACGACTACGACCGTTGCGGGTATTGCCGCTGGTGTTGCTGACTGGCTGGTTTTTGCCATGACCGAGATGCTCAGCCATTTCGACATCGAGGGCTTTTTCGACGATCAGTTTGGTCAGGTACTTGAGCAGACCCTGCTCACCGATGAGGTCTTCGGGTTTTTGGTAGTTAGCAAGCAGGTCTGTGATCAATTCATCAGGAATGGGGTGCTTTGGGGGCGTCATGGTGTCTCCGGACAATACGGCAGTTTCCTGCCAAATGACCGTTTACACAAAATTTAGGACACCCTCTCTGTTCACTTTAGCTATTTTAATTTGCCGGTCGATTGCAGAGCGTCCAGATATCTCTGAAACTGTCCAATGAAAGCCAATTCGTGCTGGTACATTGAATGGTACACTGAGCTACAGTTAAAATGAAAAAGCCCTGATAAATCAGGGCTTTTTCATTGAGTATTGGGGTGGGGGGAGTTAAATTCACCTTTGTAATGCTTATTTTTGCTGGTTTTGTTGGCTAAGTACAAAATAAAGGGGGTAGATATGGGGGTAGGTATGTACCTCGCTATGCTCACATCGCACGGCGCTTTTTGTACGCGGCCATTGCTTTGTCTGCGCGCTGGGTAACTATGTTAAACGCCTCATCAAAGTGTCGTTCAGCTTGTGCTGCTAGTTGCGTGTGTTGGTTGTAGAGTCGATTGTAGGTGCTCCAGTGCATGCCCTTGGGTTTACCACCTTCGCCGTTTAAAAAGCCCGCTGGCCAGCCCAGTTGCGCCCTCAGTTTATCGAGTTGCCTAATTTGCCGATCTAGGGTGCTTTCGCTTTGGCTGTCATAACAGAGTTGGTAACACTTGCGGCAGGCTGGCACTTTGCCGATGTACAGAATAGCTGCTTGGCGGCCGCAGCAGGGGCAAATAAACCAAGAGCGCGCCCCGCCTAAATGGCAGGCAGTCTTGCTGATTCCAATCTCAGAATTTACATCTTGCCAATCGCCATCACGTTTGATGCGGTACTGTAGTTTGATCGCACGCTCGGTGGCTTTGACATAGATGCTGGCAACACTTTGACCGTCACGAAACCAAGACCAAGTGAATGCTGATCCATTTAACAGACCATCACGTTGCCAGCGGCGAATATCAACAAGCCGGTAATCGCTGGTTTTAGCTTTGCCACCAAAGTAAAAATGCCGACCACTACCAATGCCGCCCATGGTTCACCTTTTTCACGAAATCATTTGGCAAAATCTACGCAGATTTCCAATGCCTAATGGGCTGCGCAATTTGCATTAGTGTACAGTTATTCTTCATTCATTCTGCGAAGGGTTTTAAAACCAATATGCGGGCTTCTATGTCTGTTCTGCTGGCCATATTTGTCGGCGTCAATTCCCACGCATTTGCTCTATCAGACTATCGATGCGTAATTGAGCGTGTTCATGGTGCAGACCCTGATGCCGATCCGGTGCTTTCGTTCGCTAGGAAAATCACGCTTGGCAAGGAATTCACTGTGGATCGCAATACCGGCATCATGGCAGGGGCACTTAAAAATGCGTATCAGACCCGCCCAGTTGTTATTGACCAAGGCTCAAAGGAAAATGGGTTTAAAGCGGTAACCACGATGCGTGCAGAGCAGGGAATTGGTCGCAGTTCAGCGATATACACCTTGCAGATCAATGAGCATGCTGAATCGCCTACCAAGCCGTTTGTGTTCCTGACTAATGACATTGTTTACTTTGGTCGCTGTACTCACTACTAAGGTTTGTCATTCCCATAAGATGGCAATATCTAAGAGGGTGTACAGCAGGCGGGGCACGAAAGTCGGCTAAAAGTGGCTGACTGCCCCATGTGGTGGGGCAATCTTTGGCTAATGGCTTAAATCGTGCCCCATCTGGCGGGGTAGTTTTCACGCTATTGCCCCAGCTCGCGGGGTAGCGTTCGCGTTTTTAATCAGTCCCGTTTCATTGCGCCAATACGATAGCGGCACTCTGGTTGGGCGAACATCCAGCGGCTTGCCTTTCTGGTGATCGTCGATCTTGTAAAAGCTAAACGCGAACAAACTGCATTGATTACGGCCGCCATGGCGGGTGCGAATGAGCCAGCCTTTTTCCTCTAGCTCTTTCAGCGCCTTGGCCAAGGTCGCCTTGCTGCGCCATCCTCTAGGCTGCATCAGTGTCCATGCTGCCGATAAATAACCATTGCGATTCGGGTGCCACTGGCTGGCTAAATCAAATAGCAACTTCACGGCATAAGGGCTAAGTGCAGCAAATTCCTCGGACGTAATCACGACCATTGGCAGGGGCATGAATAGGCCTTTTTCACGCCCCTCTTTCAGATCGCGCAGCGCGGCCGCTTTGGCTTTGCTGCCCGCCATCGCTAACCCTCCAATAAACTAGCAGGCATGAACAAGCTCTTAAACATGGCCAGCTTGGCTTTGACAGCTTGATAGGCCTGCTTGTGGTCAGCACCAGCGGCTAGCGCATGTTGCACACTCTCGGCCGCCAATACATAGCAGCAGCCCAGCGTAGTGAGTTGCGCTGTGTTCAGGCTTGCCCGCTGCCCCTTGTCGATACCGATGGTTTTATTCACCAGCTTTTCAAGGTTGATGTGGTGCATTTGGGCTGGCGTGGTGCTGCCGTGTTGCTGGGCATATTCTGCAAGCTGGCTTGCTGCTTGGTGTGCATGGCGATACGAGGGTAGGTATTGCTGATTGCGGGCTGCTAATGCGCGGCGTGCTTCGCCAAAGGCCTGAATCAAGCAGGCTTTCATGGCACGAATTTCGGGCGTATTGCGCGTGTAGGTCAGCACCAGCATGGCTTGATCTTCGTTGAGAAAGGCAAAGCGTTCAGGCCTGCCGCCCAGCACTTGAGGTTTTGCGCTTTCAAAGCGCATTACCCCTAGCGCTGCATAATCCGAGTAATGTTGCTCAATTCGGCGTAACAGGTGGCGATGTTTTACGCCCAATTTGCATGCCAGCAGTCGTGAATCAAGCAATGGTTCGCTGGTGCTGCCGATCAGATCAAAATCGTGTTCAGGTACTGGAATCAGGTAAGCCATGATCATTGCTCCTTCTTTGGGCGACGTTTGATGAGGGTGTAATGCGCAATGCCGTAATGCTCGCGCCCATCTCGGTCGACTGCGCGGCGGCGTTCAACGTGGATTTCTGCGCCTTGCTCGTTCAGTTCCTTAATACGCCCAGCGGGGTGCAAGATGTTATGCAAGTCGCGTAGCTCAAAGGTGTTCTTCGTGCCTGTGCTGAGTGCAAGTTCAAGCCGATCTTGTTGCGCGACTCTATCGGTGCGCTTAAGCTGGCGATGCTGTTTGTCGTCGTTGCCCGCGTGGTGGCGGCGATTTTTTTTGCTCATCGCTTAGGCCTCCTTGGTCGCTTGGGTGCATCGGGCGAGGTAGGCGTGCAGGCTCTCGGCTGGAATGCCGCTGGTGTTGGGGGATAGTTTTACCAGCTCTAGCTCGCCCCGTTGGGCAAGGCGGTAGATCGTGGCGCGGCTTAGGCCTAGCGAGGCGGCGGCCGCATTGATGCGAAAAATTAAAGGTGTATTGGGCATAGTGCCTCCGGTTACGTCAGGGTTGAACGTCATGCATCAGGGCGATGCATGGGAGGCATTATTTAATTAAGTGATTTAGGTAGTCTCGAGACTAAATATTTACTATCGGCATAGTAATTTTAGTCTGTGATTTTTAATGCTTCAGATAGTAAATTCTCGATGCCTGATGGTTTAAGTGGGGGCTCGAGTTGATCCGCGCAATAAAGCGGCCACTTTTGATCTATTGTTCTTTGCCACGCAGCTATGGTTTTGCATTCATCAGGAAAGTGATGTTTGCATGCCAACGCTACTGCAAGTATTTGCTCTCGAACGGATGAAAAACGCTTTGTGTTTCCATGTTCAATCCGTCTTTTTTTTGGCGGGCTGCTATTCATGAATTCGTTCAAAGAATCTGCCATCACAAAGAGATTTCCCTTGTGTAGGCGAATCTCATTGGCCTCTATATATTCGCGGTGCATATTACACTCGGCTTCATCTTGAATGAAACGAGTATCGCCTTCTACTCCATTTGTTACATCAACTGCACCTTCGGCCGTATCTGAGCACCAGTCGAATGGACATACTTGTTTGAGAAAAAGAATCTTTTCAGTTGGCGTTTTTTTGCCAAACACTTCCCAAGAATATGTGGTTTTTAGCGATTTACTTAGATGTATGGGTTCGATGATACATTCAAAATCGATCCCTGCTTTTGACTCTCCCGTACATTCTAGATTTAGAGCATCGAGCGGATGAATTGGAGCAAAGAAAATAGTCGAATCAGGGAAGTAGCAAAGGGATTTTAAAGCTTTGGGATTAAAATTCTCAAAGCTTTGAATGTACAGATAAGGGAGGTCAAGAGCCACCGATAGCTCGAGATGGCCAATTGCACAGAAATGCAATAAATCATCTTCTGAGCATTGAAGTTTGGCCGCAGCTTGAGTTAAGTTGTAGTACAGACGTTCTGGAATTTTTGTGTTCATGGCATTCCCGCATATATTTGATGAGATTTTGGGGCGTATATATTTTTAAGCGAAACGTCTGCTGGGAAACTGGATCACATCCGCACCAACCTTCAATTTATCCAGATAATCAGCCCACCATTGCATCATCTCGGTACGTTCGGGCAAGTGCTGCGCGTGATTGTAGGTGGCCAGCACCGTGTCTTTTTCGCCGTGGGCAAGTTGGCGCTCAATCGCGTCACGATGCCAGAGGTGTGATTCATTCAGCAGTGTTGAGGCAATTTTGCGAAAGCTATGCCCTGTAAATTCTTCCTTGCCATAGCCTAGGCGGCGCAAGGCGTTATTGATCGCGGCTTCGCTCATTGGGCGGTCATTACTGCGCCCACCTTCAAACACATAGCGTTTATGGCCAGTGAGTGGCTGTATGGTTTGCAAGATGGCCAGCGCTTGCGCCGATAGCGGCACAATATGCGGGGCGCGGGTTTTCATTTTTTCGGCTGGAATGCGCCATTGCTTGCGCGGGAAATCGATTTCTTGCCATTCGGCTTTGCGTAGCTCGCCAATGCGGGTAAACACCAGCGGGGCTAGCTGGCAGGCACATTTAACAACCAAGGTGGCATTCAGGCTATCAATGGCGCGCAGCAGGTGGCCTACTTCGGCAGGGTCGCTAATGGTGGGGAAGGGCTTGCTAATTGGCTTTTGCAGTACATCGCTTTGCGCCAATACATCGGCAGTGTTGCCCTTGGCGCGGCCTGTGGCCATTGCATAGGCAAACACTTTGCCGCATGACCAGCGCACACGATGCGCGGTTTCGATTGCGCCCCTTTCCTCGATACGGCGCAGGCAAGCCAATAATTCAGGGGCTTCTATCGTGGCAATATCCCGCTTGCCCAGCCAAGGGAAAATATCGGTTTGCAGACGATTGAGCGTGCGCTCGCGGTGGCTGTGCGATTTATCGGCCATCGCTTTTTCAAACCATTCCAGCGCTATGGCTTCAAAGGTGTTTTCGCTAGATAGCTTGGCGTGCGCTTTGGCGATTTGTTTTTCGATGCGCGGGTCTTTGCCTTCATCTACCAGCTTGGCGGCTTCATCGCGCAGCTTGCGCGCTTGTGCCAAGGTGACTTTGGGGTACTCGCCCAGCCATTGCTTGTACATTTTGCCGTGAAGGCCAAACTGGAATTGCCAGCGTTTACGGGTGGCGGTGACCACCAAATACAGGCGGCCGCCATCGTTGAGGTTTTTCTCGCTTTTGCCTTCGTCGGGCGTGGCGTTTTTTACCTCTAACGGCGTGAGTCGATTGATGCTTTTGCTGGCTGGTTCAGTCTTGGCGCGTGGCATGTTCTACCCCCATTTACGATCTACCCCCTGAAATCATATATCGGGGGTAGGAAAGGGGGTAGAAATTATTTGCGCTTTGCTGGTGCGTCTTGCTACACGCTGGGCAAGAAAAAACCCGCTAAAGCTAGGCTTTATGCGGGTTTCTGAGTCATCACGATACATCGTGAATCGAAGTGTTGGTGGAGGTGGGGGGAGTTGAACCCCCGTCCAGAAGCACTCTACAGTGAGTTCTACATGCTTAGTCTAGCCATTTGGATTTAACACTGAGTCACGCCGACCGACAGGCTTGAACAGTGCGAGTTACCTTAAGTTTAACCCCCGGCCAAGTAACCCGACCTGAGGCGATCCCATCTAAATGACTCTACTGCTGGTTTGACCCAGCCCGCCCGATGGGCCCTGCGGTGTAGAGTCTAGCTTAAGCAGCTAGAGCGTAAGTTTCGTCGTTTGCGACTATTTTGGTTCAGTGTTTTACGGGTAGTCTGAGAACCCGGCATGCCCCCATCCGCTTTGCAACCCCTGTCGAAACCATGGCACCCCCGGTTCGAGGCCTTCATGCGGCATGAAGAATACGGATTGTAACCCGAATCAGTCTAAATGAGCCAGCAATTCCAGTGGATGCGCGATGGCCAGATCGGCGCCCCAGGCTTCGGGCTGGTCGGTAGCGCTGATATAGCCATAGCGCGCCAGTACAGTGGTCATGCCCACTTTGCGGCCCGCCTCGATATCGCGCTCGGCATCGCCCACATACAGGCATTCGGCCGGATCTAGCCCTAACTCCGCCGCAGCATGCAGCATGGGTTTGGCATCAGGCTTGGGTATACCCACGGTATCCCCGGATACACAGGTCTGCGGCGGGATAGGGAGGGGGAGTAATTCCACCAGCGGATCGGTAAAGCGCATTGGCTTGTTGGTGATAATGCCCCAAGCCAGCCCGCGGGCATGGATACCCTCGATCAGCTCGCGCACGCCATCAAAGAGGGTGGTTTGCCCGCAAAGGTCTTGCTCGTAGTGATCGAGAAAGCGCGCGCGTAATTCGGCAAAGCGCGCATCGGCGGGCGTTACGCCAAAACCCAGCTCCAAAAGGCCGCGGGCGCCGTGGCTAGCCAGTGGGCGAATGGCGCTGTAGGGCTGGGCGCTAATGCCTTCTTCGGCCAGTAGGCGGTTTAGTGCGGCGCCCAGATCGGGTGCGGTGTCGGCCAGCGTGCCATCCAGATCGAACAACACGCCGCGAATCGGTTTAGACATGGGCTTTCCTTGTGGCCACCAGATAGTTCACATCGGTATCGTCGCCCAGTTTGTACACATCGGTGAGCGGGTTGTAGCTCATGCCGGTGAGGGCCACGGTATCCAGGCCGGCCGTGCGCGTCATGCGCGCCAGCTCTGATGGTTTGAGGAATTTGCTGTATTCATGCGTACCGCGCGGCAGCATATTCAGTACATATTCAGCGCCCACGACGGCCAGCAAATACGCTTTCGGGTTGCGATTGATGGTAGAGAAAAACACCCAGCCGCCAGGCTTGACCAGGCGGGCGCAGGCGGCAACCACGCTGGCTGGCGAGGGCACGTGCTCCAGCATTTCCATGCAGGTGACCACATCAAAGCTTTCCGGGCATTCTTCGGCCAGCGCTTCCACCGGCACTTTGCGGTAATTGAGGGCAAGGCCGCTGTCTGTGCCGCGCTCCAGCAGGTGCAGCTTGGCGACTTTCAGCGATTTATCGGCCAGATCAATGCCGGTGACGTCGGCGCCACGCTCGGCCATGCCTTCCGACAAAATGCCGCCGCCGCAACCCACATCCAGAATCTTCAGCCCAGCCAGCTCGGCATTTTGCCCTGCGTGTTGAGCAATAAAGCCCAGCCGCAGCGGGTTGATGTCGTGCAGCGGTTTGAATTCGCTGGTTTTGTCCCACCATTTGTGGGCCAGTGCAGAAAACTTGGCGATTTCTGCTTCATCAACATTGATGTGTTCGGTGGTTTGCTCTGGGGTATTGCTCACAATGCTAATCCTTATAAGGTCTACGCGCGTATACCCGCGCTAATCTTGCTTTGCCATTGTCGTGCTTTGGCCTGAACTTGCGCCAGATTCAAACTTTGGTGCTGGCCGTGGCGATATACGGCGCGGCCAGCAATCCAGACATCGCTCACCTGCTGGCGATCGGCGGCGTACACCAGATGCGAGACCGGATCGTAACATGGCTGGGTGCCCACCGCGGAGAGATCCACGGCGATCAAATCGGCTTGTTTACCAACTTCCAGCGAGCCCAGCTGATCTTCCTGCTGCAAGGCGCGGGCGCCATTAAGCGTAGCCATTTCCAGCGCTTGCCAAGCCGGAATCGCTTCCGGATCGCCGCTCTGGCCCTTGGCCAGCAAGGCCGCCAGCCGCAGCTCGGCCAGCATATCGAGTTTATTGTTGCTGGCTGCGCCATCGGTGCCAATGCCCACATTCACGCCGGCCGCCAGCTGCGCCTGAATTCGCGCTAGCCCCGAGGCGAGCTTTAGATTGCTGGCCGGGTTGTGCGCAATATGCACGCCTTTTTTGGCCAAGAGCGCGATCTCGCTATCGGTGGTGTGCACCATGTGTGCCGCCACCAGCGGGCTATCCAAGAGGCCCAGCCCAGCTAGCCGCTCTAGCGGGCGCACGCCGTGTTCTTTCTGGCTGGTGTTAATTTCATCCAGTGTTTCGTGGATATGGCAGTGAATGCCGAGATTAAGTTCATCCGCGAGGGTTATTACTCGCTGGAAGGTGGCATCGCTCACCGTGTAGGGCGCATGTGGCGCCAAGGTGAATTGCAGTAGTTTCTCGCCGGCAAATTCGGCCTGGCTTTTTAATGCTTTGCCAATGTAATCATCGGCATTGCTGGCATAGGGGGTGGGGAACTCGAGAATCGAGCAGCCAATGGTCATGCGAAAACCGCTGGCCAGCGCTGCGCGAGCCACGGCGCTGTGATGGAAATACATGTCATTACAGCTGGTGGTGCCGCCGGCAATCATCTCGGCAATCGCCAGCTGCGTGCCATCAAACACAAAATCATCGCTAACATGCGCGCCTTCGGCCGGCCAGATGTGTTCTTGCAGCCAGCGCATTAGCGGCAAATCATCGGCATAACCGCGCAATAGCGTCATGGCCGAGTGGGCGTGCAGATTAATCAGCCCGGGTAGCAGTGCGTGTTGGGGTAATTCGTGGTGGCGCGCCGCGGGATAGGCGGCTATTGCTTGTTCGCGCGGCAAAATGGCGCTGATTCGGTCATCGGTGATGACCAGCGCATGCTCGGTCAGTACGGTGTGGCGGGGAACTACCGGAATTAGCCAGCGCGGAAAGAGGATATCGGTCGCCATGATGAGCTCGAAAAAGCAGATGGCTTATTTTATCAGGCTAGTAGAGGGCCTGAAATGCAAAAAGCCGACCAATCGGTCGGCTTTTCGCTAATTCGGAAAATTCCGAATTATTTAGCAGCTTCAGAAGCAGCAGAAGCTTCAGGAGCAGCAGCAGCTTCAGAAGCAGCAGAAGCTTCAGCAGCTGGAGCAGAAGCTTCAGCAGCAGGAGCAGAAGCTTCAACTACAGCAGAAGCAGCTTCAGTAGCTTCTTCTTTTTTGCCACAAGCAGACAGAGCAACAGCCAACAGAGCAGCAACGAGCAGAGATTGTTTCATTTTGAAATCCTTTTCGAAAAGATTAACTAAAAAGTTTCGGTAACCGGCCAATTGGCCAATCGCCTAAATTCACTTCGGCGTGAGGTGTTTCACAACCAACGCTGCGAATTCTAATCAGCTCGTCGGTAAATTGCTAGTGCTGCAAGCGGCTTTTGGCCTTAAAAATGCAATGTAAACTGCTACTCCGTGTAACGCCGTGTACATCCTTATAAATCAAGACGTTGCGAGGCGTTAATCGGTAAGGATTGCGCCCAGAGTGTGGCAAAAAGTTGGCTCAATTGAGTGGCATATTGGCGCTGACTACCCCATTCACCCCGAAACCAGTCGTAATGATGGCGTTCCAGATAATGTAAATGATCGGCAATCAGCCAGCCTTTTGGCTGATGGCGTAACTCAGCGGGAATTAAGCGCACTTCAATTAAATGCGCAAATCGTTCGGCCAGTTGTGTAAAGCGCGGGCAGCCGGTGCGCAGGTAATCCTCGCGGGCCAGCAGCAGTTGCAGCCGCCCCGGCGAGGGCTGGGTAAAAAAGCGCCATAAGCGCTGCTGGTTGGCCGCGCTGCCTAGCCCCATCTCGCTGGCATCGTTTTCGCTGATTTGCAGGGTATGGCTGGCCAGATCAAATAATTGATCGATCCCGGCTTGATACCCTGCGCGGGTATCAAAACGTTCGCGCTGCGCTGCCGTATCAGTCATGGTTGGCGGGGGCCAGATAGCCGTATTCGTGATAGGTATATAAGACTTCGAGCAAAGCCTCGTCATATTCACCAGCAGGTAAGCTGCGCTGATCGGCCAGCGCGCGCAGCTGCGCGAGCTCGGAGGCGGTGAGGCTGGCTAACTCATCGGCTTCCAGCGCTTCGCCATTCAGATAAATGCCTTGTTCGTTGTAGAGCATTTGCGATTTCAGATTCAGCGCTACCCCGTGGCTGGCTACGGCGGCGACAAAATCGTCGTACTCGAGCGGGTCGCTGTGCTGGTCAAAAAACACATGCGGCTTGGGCTCGGAGAAATAGCGGCCAATAAAGTCCTGCACCATCTGTTCATCCCAGCGGATTTGCGTGAGCATCTGCTGAATGCGGGCGGTAAATTGCGCATCAATCTGAGCCGGGGTAGTGGTGACTTGCGCGTCAGGGTCGCTGTACATGCCATCGAGGCACAATTCATCCTGCAGGTATTCCAGAAACTTGCTGGCGATTTCCTGGGTTTTCGGGGCGCGAAACCCCACCGAATAAGTCATGCCCGGCTCAAGGGCAACGCCATAGTGCGCATATTTGGGCGGCAGATACAGCATATCGCCATGTTCCAAAATCCATTCCTGCTCAGGGTTGAATTCTTTCAGGACCCGGATTGGGGCGTCTTCGATAAAGCCCATCGCGTCGTCGCTGGAAATTTGCCAACGTTTTTTGCCGCCCACCTGCAACAAAAACACATCATAAGAATCATAATGCGGGCCGACTGTGCCGCCGGGTGGGGCGTAGGAGATCATCACGTCATCCAGCCGGGCATAGGGCAGGAAATTAAACTGGTATAAAAACTCGGCGATGTGCGGCACCTGATGGTTCACATCTTGTACCAAGATAGTCCAGTCGGTTTCGGGCAAACGCTTGAGGCGGCTGGGGCTAAACGGGCCGCGCTCGAGCGTCCAGCGGCCGTTTTGCTGGGTAATCAGCCGCGATTCGATGTCGTCGCGCTGGGCAAATTCGCTTAAGCGGGCAAAATCGATCAGCTCGGGAAAGCGATCCCAGGCCTGGCGAATCAGCAGCGGTTTTTTCTGCCAATATTCGGCCAGAAAGGTTTCAGGGCTGATTCCGCCGAGCAGCGGGGCATGGAAAGCTGTTTTACGCATCGCGAGTGACTATAAAGAAAACCATAACAAAGACTATTATCGCACCGACTGGAGAATTCATGCTGAATGCCGGAGACCTGGCACCGGACTTTGCCTTGCCGGATGCCGCCATGGACATGGTGCAATTGAGCCAGTTTCGTGGCCAGCGCAATGTCGTGTTGTACTTTTTTAACAAAGATCACACCCCGGGCGGCATTGTCGAGGCGGTGGAGTTTTCCGATCGGGTTGACGCATTTGCGCAATACCAGACGATTATTCTCGGGGTTAGCTCGGATGACTGTCTGTCGCACGACAGCTTTATCGATGAGCAAGGTTTGGCGTTTGATCTGCTGGCCGACACCGAGCTGGAAGTCAGCCGTCTGTATCATGCCGTGCACGAATGGGAAGCACAGGGCATGGTAAGATACGGCATTGAGCGCTCTACCTTTGTGATCGATCAGGCTGGCGTGATCCGCCACGCTCTGTATCACGTATCGCCCAAAGGCCATGCGGCCGAAATACTAAATCTTGTCAAACAGCTAGGATAATCCAACTATGCAAATCGCTAAAAATTCCGTTGTTACACTGCACTATCAGATGTTCGACGCAGAGGGCAACCAACTGGACAAAACCGAAGAGCCGATTGCATATCTGCATGGCGGTTATGACAATATTCTGCCGCTGGTTGAAGAAGCACTGCACGGCAAAACCACCGGTGATCTGGTGGAAGTGAGCATGTCGGCTGACGACGCTTTCGGTGAATTCGACCCAGAACTCGTACGCGACGAAGAGAAAGATCAGTTCCCACCTGAAGTATCAGTGGGCATGATGTTTGAAGCAGATGATCCAGAAACCGGCGAAATCATTCTGTTCCGCGTGACTGAAATCGAAGGCAACCGCGTGACTGTGGATGGTAACCACCCATTTGCCGGCATGAACATCGTGTTCAAAGCTCAGGTGACTGATGTGCGTGAAGCCAGTGCCGAAGAAATCGCGCACGGCCACGTGCATGGTGAACACGGCCACCACCATTAATCTGTGCTAGCGATGGCAGCATGGCTGTCATCTCCGCGCGGTAATATTCACGGCGATCTCCTTAGGTCGCCGTTTTTCATCCCTTGCCAAGCTGGCGTTTTCGCAGTTGTTGCAAACTTGCAACCGCCTGTCATGTAAGTTTAATGTGAGCACAGCTGAGCCAAGTCCCGCTTTGCTTGGTTTGCCGGCCTAGCCACCACCGCTGGTCCGCTAGCACATCGCGCGCCTGTTGCACTAGTCCCCCACTTTCCCCTAGTATTTGTGCCAACAAGGTGAGCTCAACACAAGATGTTGTGTTTCCCCACAAACTATACACAGACTTATACACAAGGATCCGTGCATGTACGCTACGCTTGAAAGTACCCCAGCCAGCCGCAACGAGAATGCCGAAGTACCGGCGCTGTCGCACGATGCTGCGCAGTACGCCAACTACAAGATTATCCGTCGCAATGGCGCGGTGGTGCCTTTTGAGCCCACCAAGATCACCGTGGCGCTAACCAAGGCCTTTATCGCCGTACAGGGTAGCCATGCTGCTTCCAGCGCGGCGGTGCGTGAGCTGGTGGCGCGTCTGACGGATGCTGCGGTCAGCGCGCTGATGCGTCGCAAGCCCGATGGTGGCGCGATCCATATCGAAGACATCCAAGATCAGGTTGAGCTGGCGCTGATGCGCTCGGGCGAACACGACGTAGCGCGTGCCTATGTACTGTATCGCAATGAGCGTCAGCGCGAGCGCGCGGCCGCCCGCCAGGATCAGCCGGCCGAGCAGCAACACGCGATCAATGTGCAATACGAAGATGGCTCTAGCCGTCCGCTGGATATCAGCAAGCTCAAAGCGCTGATCGCCTCTGCGTGTACGGGCCTGGAAGCCTACACCGACCAAGAACAAATCTTGGCCGAAACCCTGAAAAACCTCTACGACGGTGTACCGGCCGAAGAGCTGCGCAAATCCACCGTATTGGCGGCGCGTACCTTCCTGGAAGTCGACCCAGCCTACACCCAAGTTACCGCCCGTCTGGTGCTGCACAGCCTGCGCCGTGAAGTGCTGGGCGAAGAGGTAAGCCACGAAGAGATGGCCACGCGCTACGCCGAGTATTTCCCGCGCTATGTGAAAAAAGGCATCGATGCCGAGTTGCTGGATGAAAAACTGGCCCAGTTCAATCTGGAAAAACTCGCTGCTGCGCTGGATCACAACCGCGATTACCAGTTCGGTTACCTCGGCCTGCAAACCCTGTACGACCGCTATTTCCTGCATATTGAAGATCGCCGCATCGAATTGCCGCAAATCTTCTTTATGCGCGTGGCCATGGGCCTGGCGCTGAACGAAATCAATCGTGAAGAGCGCGCCATCGAGTTCTACAACGTGTTGTCGAGCTTCGACTTTATGAGCTCAACCCCGACGCTGTTCAACTCGGGTACCCGTCACAGCCAGATGTCGAGCTGCTACCTGACCACCGTACCGGATGATCTGGATGGCATTTTCGAAGCACTGAAAGAAAACGCCTTGCTGTCGAAATTCGCCGGTGGCTTGGGCAATGACTGGACCAACGTTCGTGCGATGGGCAGCCACATCAAGGGCACCAATGGCAAATCACAAGGCGTGGTGCCATTCCTGAAAGTGGTGAACGACACGGCCGTGGCCGTAAACCAGGGTGGTAAACGCAAGGGCGCCGTGTGTGCCTACCTGGAAACCTGGCACGCCGACATCGAAGAATTCCTCGAGCTGCGTAAAAACACCGGTGATGATCGTCGCCGTACCCACGACATGAATTCAGCCAACTGGATTCCTGATCTGTTTATGAAGCGCGTGATGGAAGGCGGCGAGTGGACCTTGTTCAGCCCATCCGAAGCCAGCGATCTGCACGATAAAGTCGGCAAAGCCTTTGAAACCGCCTACCTGAACTACGAAGCCAAAGCGGCCCGTGGGGAAATGCGCGTGGCGAAGAAAATCCCGGCGCTGACGCTGTGGCGCAAAATGCTGACCATGCTGTTCGAAACCGGCCACCCATGGATCACGTTCAAAGACCCATGCAATATCCGCAGCCCGCAGCAACACGTTGGCGTCGTACATTCGTCGAACCTATGTACCGAGATCACCCTGAACACCAACGATGAAGAAATCGCCGTATGTAATCTGGGCTCGATCAATCTGTACAACCACCTGAAAAATGGTCAGCTCGATGCCGAGAAACTGTCGCGCACGGTGAAAACCGCGATGCGCATGCTCGACAACGTGATCGACATTAACTTCTACCCGGTGCGCAAAGCGCGCAATGCCAATCTGAAACACCGTCCGGTGGGTCTGGGCATTATGGGCTTCCAGGATTGCCTGCACGCCCTGCGCGTACCGTATGCCTCAGAGGCGGCGGTGGAATTTGCCGACCTGTCGATGGAAACCGTGGCCTACCACGCTTACTGGGCCTCAACCGAGCTGGCGCAAGAGCGCGGCACTTACGGCAGCTACAAAGGCAGCCTGTGGGATCGTGGCATCTTGCCGCAAGACTCACTGCGCCTGTTGGAAGAAGAGCGCGGCGGCTATCTGGAAGTGGATCGCAGCTCGCGGCTGGATTGGACCATGCTGCGCGACCGCATCGCCGCCTACGGCATGCGCAACTCGAACTGCCTGGCTATTGCGCCCACTGCCACCATTTCCAACATCATTGGCGTGGATGCGTGTATCGAGCCGACTTACCAGAATCTGTACGTGAAATCGAATCTGTCGGGCGAATTCACCGTCATCAACGAACACCTGGTGCGCGATCTGAAAGCGCGTGGCCTGTGGGATGAAGTGATGGTGTCAGACTTGAAATACTTCGATGGCTCGGTGCAGCGCATTGATCGTATTCCACACGATCTGAAAGAGCTGTATGCCACCGCCTTCGAGATGGATCCGAAATGGCTGGTGGAAGCCGCTTCACGTCGCCAGAAATGGATCGACCAAGCGCAATCGCTGAACATCTACATGGCCGGTGCTTCAGGTAAAAAACTGGACGAGCTGTATAAACTCGCCTGGACGCGTGGCCTGAAAACCACCTACTACCTGCGCACGCTGGCAGCCACTTCGGCCGAGAAATCGACCGGCCGTGGCGGTGAGCTCAATGCCGTACCAGTGGATGGTGGCTACAACGCTGCTGCTGCAGCCCAAGCGGCGATTGCAGCCGCTGCAGTGGCGGATGCTACGCCAGCGACCGATGCGAAGTTCTGCTCGATTGATAATCCGGATTGCGAGGCTTGCCAGTAATCCACTCAACCGCTTGCTTGCAAGCGGTTTTATCGATTGCAGCCGGCGGTGTCGGTTAGCATTGCCTGCGGCACCGATGTTTTGGTGCCGCTACCCGCGGCGGGGATGACTTTCTTTGCGTCGCCAAAGAAAGTCATCAAAGAAAGGCGACCCCCGCCTGCGGCCCTCCGGGCTTCCCTCGGTCGGTCGCGAGCCAAACGATAAAGCAGTTTGTCTCGCTCCACTCCCTCGGCGATGGGCGAAAGGGGTTTAAACCCCAGCGCAATCAGCGTGGTACTGCCGTAGGGTGGGTATATGCCTGAAAAGCTTTTCGGATATTGCTTGCATTGATATACCCCGGTGCCGCATAGCGGCGCCGATATTTAAGACGCTTCGGTGAGGCGTTTTAAATATCGGTGATCCCGATTTTAAATTTATGGAAAAGTCGCCTAGCAAGGCACTTTGTCGCAGCCTGTACAAGTCGTACGGCCAGACAAAGTAACGCAGCTAGGTGAGTTTTGCTTTAACAGATAGGAATGATTGTGACCCAACACCCGCTCGACCTTCTCATCGCTCGCCTGCCTAAGGCTGAGCTGCATCTGCATATCGAAGGCTCGCTCGAGCCTGAGATGATGTTTGCGCTGGCGCAGCGCAATGGCGTGGCTTTGCCTTACGCCGATGTGGCAGCGGTGCGGGCGGCGTATGAGTTTGATAGCCTGCAATCCTTCCTTGATCTTTACTATGCGGGCGCCTCGGTGCTGCTCACCGAGCAAGATTTTTACGATCTGACTTGGGCCTACCTCGAAAAAGCCCACGCCGATCAGATCGTGCACACCGAAATTTTCTTCGATCCGCAAACCCACACCGCACGCGGTATTGATTTTGCCGTGCCGCTCGCGGGTATCCGCCGCGCTTTGTACGATGGCGAAGCCAAGCTCGGCATTAGCTTCAAGCTGATCATGTGTTTCCTGCGTCATCTGTCGGAAGCAGATGGCTTTGCCACGCTGGCGCAAGCCGAGCCGTATCTAGATCAAATCGACGGTGTCGGGCTGGATTCCAGCGAAATGGGCCACCCGCCCAGCAAATTTGCGCGGCTGTTTGCGCGTTGCGCCGAGCTGGGCTTGCCCGCCGTGGCGCATGCCGGCGAAGAAGGCCCGGCGAGCTATATCTGGGAAGCGCTCGATCTGCTCAAATCACGCCGCATTGATCATGGTGTGCGCTGCACAGAAGACCCGGCGCTGGTGGCGCGCCTCGCCGCCGAGCAAGTGCCGCTCACCGTTTGCCCGTTGTCGAATTTAAAACTCTGCGTGGTCACCGATCTGGAGCAACACAATCTGCGCCAGCTCTTGCAAGCCGGCCTGTGCGCGATGGTGAATTCGGATGATCCGGCCTATTTTGGCGGCTATCTCAATCAGAATTTCTACGCCTGTCGGCAGGCGCTGCAACTGAGCGCCGACGAAATTGTCCAACTGGTGCGCAATAGTTTCGCCGCCAGCTGGTTGCCCGCGGCGCAACAAGCGCACTGGCAAGCCCAAATTACCCAAGTGCTGGCCGACCATCAGGCCGCCCACGCTTAAACCGGAAATGGCCGCCATGTTCAAACTCTGCCAACGTCTATCCCTCATCGCGCTGCTGGCCGTGCTGACGGCCTGCGCCAATCTGGCCGCGCCCAAGGTGAATCTGGTGCAAGATGGCCAGCTGCAGCCGCCGGCCGGGCAGGGGATTGCCGTGCTGGCCTTCACCGCGCAGAGCTTTGATCGTGATACCGCCGAAGCCCGCCTGCAGCTCGATGGCCCCGCCGGCCGCCAATGGCTGCAGCTGCGCTTGGTCACCGACTTTATCCGCGCCCCCGGCCAGCAGAGCAACCCCAGCGGCCGACTGTTTGTGCTGCCGCTGCCCGCCGGTGAATATCGCCTCGGCAATATCTACGGCAGCTGGCGCCGGCCCGGGAATAGCTTTGATTTATTCGGCAACTGGGAAAACGTCTTTGTGCCGCTTGATCAGCGCTTTACCGTCCGCGCGGGCGAAGTGCAATACTTGGGCGAAATTCATCTGCAGATGAATTACCAATCCACGGTCGATTACCGGCAGGATTTCGCCCGCGACCAATACGAATTGCAGCAGCGCCATGGCGTGAGCCGCACCGAGAATATCCGCCAGCAACCGCTGGCCAAGCCCTCAACCTGATTCCACCACCGCATGCGCAGCCCGGGCTGCCACTCGGTACCGAATCAACCGTAATGAACAGCAATCAACAATAGTCAGAACAGAAAGGAACCACGATGCTCAGCTTTGACGACGCCATCACCACCCGCACCGCCAGCGGCCAAGCCCCAGCCCAAGGCGGCCAGCCCGTACCGGCCCGCATCACCGCCGACGACAAACGCGTGATCAACGGCACCACCGACGTGAATCAACTGGTGCCGTTCAAGCACAAATGGGCGTGGGAAAAATACCTGGCCCAGTGTGCTAACCACTGGATGCCGCAAGAAGTAAACATGCAGCGCGACATCGAGCAATGGAAAACCGGCCAGCTCACCGAAGACGAAATGCGCATCGTGAAGCGCAACCTCGGCTTCTTTGTTACCGCCGACTCGCTCGCCGCCAATAACATCGTATTGGGCACCTATCGCCAGATCACCTCACCCGAATGCCGACAGTTCCTGCTGCGCCAAGCCTTCGACGAGGCCATCCATACCCACGCCTACCAATACATCGTGGAATCGCTGGGTCTGGACGAAGGCGAAGTCTTCAACGCCTACAACGAAGTGAAATCGATCCGCGACAAAGATCATTTCCTGATGCCTTTCATTGACGTGCTGACCGATCCGGCCTTCAAAACCGGCTCGCTCGAAACCGATCAACAGCTGCTGCGCTCGATCATCGTCTTTGCCTGCATCATGGAAGGCCTGTTCTTCTATGTCGGCTTCGTACAAATCCTGGCGCTGGGCCGTCAAAACAAAATGACCGGCGCCGCCGAGCAATATCAATACATCCTGCGCGATGAATCGATGCACTGCAATTTCGGTATCGACCTCATCAACACCATCAAGTTGGAAAACCCGCTGCTGTGGACTGAGCCATTCAAGCAAGAAATCTACGGCCTGTTCCAAAAAGCCGTTGATCTGGAATACGCCTACGCCGAAGACACCATGCCACGCGGTGTATTGGGCCTGAATGCCAGCCAGTTTAAAGAATACCTGCGCTTTATCGCCAACCGTCGTTTGGTGCAGATTGGTTTGAACGAGCTGTTCCCGGGCGCGAATAATCCATTCCCATGGATGTCGGAAATGATCGACTTGAAGAAAGAGAAGAATTTCTTTGAGACTCGGGTGACGGAGTATCAGACGGGTGGGGCGTTGAGCTGGGATTGATTTTATGCTCAACGTCGAGCGACAAATAAGCTTGCTAGGACGACAGATAAGCCCACACTCGACGACGCATATGGTTGTACGCCAAATTTAAAAGCCCGCACATGCGGGCTTTTAAATTTGAATTCCTATATGCCAGCACGGGCTTTAAAATGAATCAGAACAATTTTTCCAAATCTGCTCTACTTGTCCAATTTATAACACCCTCTGGGAGCTCTCCAAGTCCTAGGAGCCCCAGTAGAAGTGTCTTGATAATCTGATGCTTATCAGGATCTCTCATCATTTCCATTGCGTTCTCTGGTTTTCCACTGTCAATAATCTCTCCAAAGTATGCACTTTCAAAATTATGAATGGAGGCAAAAACTTTGGAGTGAGCCGACATGGCATCTAATATTTTCCAATTATTAGTCCAGGCAGGATTCACAATTTCTTGTTCTTCTAACTTATAATTTCCATCGGGTAGCTTAGTTTTTTTTGTTTTCTTTGTTTTGGGGATGTCGGTGTCATGTAATACGACATATTGTTTTTTGAAGTGGTTGAGAACCTTCATTAGAGATGCAACTTGCACTTTTCCACGCGCACGAACCACCAAGATATCTATATCTTTTAGTTCATCCATCTTTTGAATCAATTCATTGAAAGCCGTATACTCTGTATCTCCTTCGACTAAAATTACTCTGCCACCAAAGAAGAACTCAAGAACATGTGGATCAATTAAATTGAGAAGCTTCATGTTATCTCGTTCATCCGCGGAGAGTTTTACCTCATCAGCGGAAAACAAGGTTGTAGATGCTACGCTAGAGCCAATTTTCTCGACTCGGATTATCTTTGTGTGATCCTTGGATAGATCGATGAAACTTGGGGAGTGAGTCGTTATCATAACCTGCCAGTCTGATCCACTAGGTAAACTATACAGAACATCACAAGCATCCCTCACGGCCTGTGGGTGAAGACTTATCTCAGGCTCATCAAGAAGTAGTACATGGCCACATCTATTTTGAATGGTTTCATACTTCTTGCCCTTAACTTTTCCCGAGGCAGAGTAGCCCATATCAGCCAAAGCCTTAAGAACTGCCCACATAAGAGTTCTGCGCGCCCCGCTGCCATGATTTTCTATCGGATATAACTCATCAGGCGTTCCAAACGAAATTTCAAGATCTTCGGCATCAAATATTTTCAATCCGATCTCTTTTTCTGCATCACCTACTCCAAGTGTTAATTGGTGTCCAGCTATAACCTTTGAAACATATTTATTAATATTCTCTGCAATATCACTTAACCCTTCCTTGCTTGCCTCTATGAATTCTTTTTTAATTGTTGCAAAACGTTCTGTCAAACCAGATATTCCGGCTTCTCCATCTTTAGGAATGTAGGACTTTATTTTTTCCTCTAGCAAAATATCCATTACCAAGGATTTGATAGCATCAGACTGCTCTTGTGGGTTATCGAAAGTACCAATTCTATGTACTTTGGGCCTCCTAGCTATTGCAACATTGTCAGTTGCCCATGGTTGCTTAGGTTTGCTGCTGTCATCTGCCCATCTACTCAAGTCTACACGGAAGCCAAATCTAGCTGGCTTACTACCTGCTTTAAATGGCCATGTCCATCTCTCCTTAACTCTATACAGCAAAGGGTCTTCATTGATTTTCTCACACCAAGAAGCTAGATCCGGAGCCGCCTCTTGGTCGACCAAAGTATGGATTTCCACTTCCGGCAGGTTATTTGCATCAGGTTCCATGCCTGGGTAATCATCAATTGATAGCTGCTCGCCCCCCACTGCCGCTTCATACGCCCTTAGGATTGTGCTTTTCCCTGCATTGTTCTCACCGACAAGAACAACAATGTCATCCAAACTTACTTCTATGGGGTTCGATCCGATTGATCTGAAGTTTTTAATAATTAATTTTTCCAGCTTTACAAACATATATTTTCCTTTGCTTTGTTATTACTGAAAGTTAATTGTGGAGAATCCTGCACCATTAGATTTTTTTATTTTCACTTGTACAGCGATTCTTTCTTTCATGGCATCTACATGACTAATAACACCAATCATCTTCCCTGAAGAGTTAACTACGTGAAGCGCATCAAGTGCAACCTCCAAAGTCTCGGCATCAAGCGTGCCAAACCCCTCATCCAAAAAAAGCGAATCAATAGATGTCTTATGGCTCACAAGGTCTGAAAGAGCCAAAGCCAGCGCTAGACTTACTAAAAAGCTCTCTCCACCGGACAAGGTACGAGTATCACGAGTGACATCGGCCTGCCAGGTATCCACAATTTCTAGTTCCAGCTCGCCACTATTCTTGCGCTGCATAAGATAGCGGCCATGTAGCCGCTCTAAATGGCGATTGGCCAAATGCATCAAGTGGTCGAGAGTCAGCCCTTGTGCAAATTTGCGGAATTTGTCGCCTTCTTTGGAGCCGATCAGGCTATTAAGTCGCTGCCAGAGGTCTGCATCTGCCGTTTGCATCGCAATTTCCTGGAATAGAACGACTTGATTCTCTCGGCGCTGTGCGTCGTCGTGTAACAGCGCCTGTTGCGCACCTTGTTCAGCAGAAATGGTTTGACGTTGTGTATCTAACGCTGTGATTTGTGTCTCTAGCTCGGTAAGGTCAAGCGGGGTGAGGGCTTGTTCTTGTAGTTGGAGCAGTGCCGCTGTCGCTGTTTGTTGCACAGCTTGGCTGCGTTCAAGTGCTTGATGTAGCTGTTGTCGCAGAGCGAGTAGCTGTTGACGGGTTTCTGTGGGTAGCAGCGCTTGCGCAAAGGCCGCTTGGTCGGCAAAAGGGCTTTGCGACAATGCCATATGCCAATTGGCTTTGGCGACTTCGCAAACTTGCTGCTGGGTTTGCCTATCTGCCTCCAATTGCGTTTCTTGACCGTGCAAAGTAGCGATTAGCGTCGTTAGTCGTTCGACTTCTGCCGTGTACTGCACAAGCATTGATTCACTGATTGTGATGTCCAAGCGTTGCGGTGTAATAGGTTCCGCCAGTTTGTCCCAACGCGATTGCCATGCCACTTTCTGGTTAGTCGCTTGCTCGCTACGATGCTGTTGATTTAGTAGTTCGTTGGCTTGAAGTTGCAGTGCTTTTAGCTTTTCCCGCCATGTTTGCCAGTCTTGCTGGCGGCTTTCCAGCCAGCTACTCATATCATCGGCGGGAGCAAAACCTGAATCATTAATGGCGGTGCTTAGCGCCATCGTCGCTTGTTGCTGAGCTGCTGCATCCTTGGCAATTTGTTGCTCAAGTTCGTAGATGCGCTGGACAGCTTGATCATAACTTTGCTGGAGTAGCGCCAATTGCGTATCTACAGCTTGTAGCTGCGCATCATGCGCAGCCTTGTTTTCGCGGGCTTTGATCAAAGCTTGCTGGGCCGTCTCGGTGCGCTCAAGTGCAGCTCTGAGCTCGGCTTCTTGCCGCGCCATATTTTCTAGCTCTTGTGTGAGCAACTCGGGATTTTGCCAAGTCGTTGATGCTAACCCTAGAGCAGTAGCTGAAGCATCCCACTTGGCTTGAATTTCTTGTTGAGTATGAATCAGTCCAGCTAGTACTTGCTGGTACTGTGTCAGGCTACCGGTAAGCTGGTCGATCTGGCTTTTGATCGCTTGGCCAACTTCTAATGCTTCCTGCAATGCTGCTTCTTTTTCCTGCAATGAGAGCGCAGTGGCAGACACATCGAGCTGCTGATAGATTTGAACGCTAGGGTGTTCGGGGGAGCCACATAATGGGCATGCCTCTCCTGACTTCAATGCTGCACGGTGAAACTCCAAGCTCTGAATTCGTTGCTCTTGCTGCAGCAGCTTGCGCTTGTCATCTGCCTGTTCTTTAAGTTGTCGGTAGTTATTTCGAGCAGTATCTAGCGCGGTCTGTAGTTCAGTCAGTTGCTGGTTGGCCGTCACAATTTGGCTTTCCTGATCGCTACAATGCTTGCTGTTCCTGCGCAGTTGCTCGGCCAAAGAGCTGATTTGCTGCCAAGCAATCAGCTGTTCTTGTGTGCGTTGCCAGTTCTCGCGCAGCGCTTGCAGAGTACTGCCGTTCAACAGCTGGTTGAGTTGTTGCTCGGCAGCTGCGACGAGATTCTTACTCTCTACACACTGCGATTGGGCCTGTTGCTGGATCTGTTGTTGGCTGACAATTTGGGTCGCGACTTCGGCTTGTGCTTGGCTTTGTTTCTGATGTTGCGCCTCAAGGGCCAGAATCGCTTGTCGATTTAGCTCTAACTGCCGGTGTTCAACCTGCCACCCATTAAGCTTTTCACCTAAAGTTGCAAAGTGGGCGTGCTCGGTCTGCCAGGCTTCCAGCTGTTTAATGTGGTGTTTGAGGTCTTCATAGAGCTTGGTCTCGTTTGCCGCTAATTCTTCTGCAATTGTCTTTGCCTGCCAATGGGCTGTGACTGATTGTTTTCGAGCGTTGGACAGTTCTTCCTGAACAGCACTCAAACTGGACTGAACATGGTGGAGGCGTCCGTCTGCATCTTGCCATGCAGCAAAAGTGGGGCGGAGGGCTTCTGCTGGCTCGCTGAGTTCAAGCTGATGCAGTTGTGGTTGCGCCGATTCTAGTGCAAGTCTTGCTGTGTCTTCTGTTTGCTTCGCTTCCTGAGTCGCCTTTTCTGCCTGAGAAAGTTGAAGGCGCCATTGTCGTAGCTGTTGCAGTTGTCCGAGCTCGCTCTGCAGCACGGATAATTGCTCGGTGAGTTCGGCGATTTTTGCTTGCATCGCTTGGCGTTTTTCATCGGGAAGCAACTCTACACCGTCAGCTTTTGCTTTCAACTGATCAAGTGTGTTCTTAGCATCACGAGCTTGCTCAAAAACGCGCTGTGAAATCTGCCCGTAGATATCGGTTCCGGTTAGTTCTTCCAGTAGTTCTGCTCGCTCATTAGCATTGGCATTCAGGAAGGCCGCAAAGCCACCTTGGGCTAGCATCATTGATTTCGTGAAGCGTCCAAAATCCAGACCGGTGATTGCTTCAATACGTTTGAGTTTATCGTTGCTGTGGGTGGTTAGGATTGTGCCATTAGCATCTGCCAACTCAACCTTGGGGGCTTGCAGGGCACCATCGGCTTTGTCACGTGCCCGCCGCTGACTCCAGAATGCACGATAGATTTGCCCCTTTACCTCAAATTCCACTTCGGCCAAGCAGTCAGCTGTATGCCGCGTCATGATTTCATTCGATGAGGCCGAAATGTTCTTGAGTCGTGGTGTTTCGTGATAAAGCGCCAAGCAGATCGCATCGAGCAGGGTAGATTTACCGGCTCCAGTTGGGCCGGTGATGGCAAATAAACCGTTGTCCTTGAAGGGCGGTTGTGTGAAATCAATCTTCCACTCGCCCTTGAGCGAGTTAAGGTTTTTCAGACGCAGGGTGAGGATGTTCATGCCTGCTCCTCACGAAGTAGCGAAACGATGTTCTGGTAACGTTGTTTGAGTTGTTGAGTCAGTTCTTCGGGCAGGTCTTCCTGTTCAAGGCGTTTGGCAAAAACCTCATCTGGGCTAAGTTCATCTAGGGTGACCTTAGCCTCAGCATGCAACCTAGCAGCAACTTCACTGCGATCTCGCCGTATGCGTAGTACCTCAACTGGCAAACCTTCGGTCAAGGCTTGAATGCGTGGTTGCAAGTCAGACAGATAGTCATCGCCTCGCACCGTTACCTCCAGCCATACAGGACGCTCAGACTGCGCAGATTGTGCTGCGGTATGAATTGCTGGACCCAGTTCTTCTAGCGTTCCTTTGATACTGGCAAGTGGCTGAAATATAGGCACAGGGATGGCCGTGATCTGCTTCAATCCTGTTTCATCAAGATCTACCAGCAGCACTTCTTTTTGTTGTCCAAGTTCATCAAAACTGAGTGGGATAGGCGAGCCGCAGTAGCGGATATGTTCCAGCCCACCGACCTTTTGTGGCCGATGAATATGCCCGAGTGCAATGTAGTCCGCAGGCGGGAATGCTGCGGTAGGGAAGGCCTCTAGCGACCCTACGTAGATTTCGCGTACCGATTCGCTGGCGCTGGCACCCACTGTGGTTAGGTGGCCGGTGGCAATAATTGGCAAATGAGTCTCATATTGTGTTCGGTATTCTTCTGCGAGCGCATACAGCTGTTGGTAATGAGCGTGAATTGCTTCTTGCAGACTCAGTTGCTTCTCTTCCGCGCTCTGTCCGGCTTGACTTTGCATCACGTCGCGGGGGCGAATAAAGGGAATCGCACAGAGCAATGCAGCGGGTTGGCCTGAACGATTCTTAAGTGTGAGTAGCTGGTTCTCCAGTGAGTCTGCAACAGCGGGAATGACATGTGTACCTAGGCGAGCCAACAAATGCTTGCTTTCACCCAAGGTTGCCACGGAATCATGATTGCCAGCGAGTACGACAAGCTGAGCGCCTGTGTCGTGCAACTTGACGATGAGCGAGTTGTAGATTTCCCGTGCATAGCTGGGCGGCGCACCAGTGTCGAAAATATCGCCAGCGATTAAAACTACATCAATTCTATGTTTTGCGACCTGATCAACAAGCCAAGCAATAAACGCTTGATGCTCATCTTGTCGAGTCTTACCCATGAAGTGCTGGCCCAGATGCCAGTCGGATGTGTGCAGTATGCGCATGAAATCTGTAGCTATGTCGAGGATCCCGAAATTCTACCAAGCCAAGTAAGATTTCAGCATAACTACGTTAAGTATTTTTTGAATGATCTATGTCATTTTTTGGAAGATTTGATAGGCCACATGCTTGGCTGCGCACGTCCTATTGCTGCAGATTATTAGCAGCAATAAGCCTTTGTATTTCCGACGTCAGAAAAAGTAATATCAAAAACGCGAGTGATATATTTATATTAAACAATAAAAACAATGACTTAGGTGTGTTTTTGTTTTGACATGTACTTGGTCAAGCATTAATCTGCAAAGTCATACTAAAGATGACCATTTTGAAACACATGAGTCCGTTTTCTAGATACTTCTATCAACTGCGAATGAACTATGGGCTGCGCCAAGTTGAGCTCGCTGAACTGGTCGGTTATGACCAGACGTATGTATCTGCGTTAGAAAATGGTACGAAAGGGCCTCCTACGCCTGAATTTATCGAGCGTTTGATCCGTGCGCTCTCAATTTCTGAGTCTGAGCAAACAGAACTGTACGAGGTGGTCGAAGCCTCTCAGCGCAAGTTGATCATCCCTTCTGATGTTTCGGAGGCCGTGTATTGGTTGCTTTTGGATTTGAAGCGAAATTTAACAACTCTGCATCCTGCAGAGATTGATTTAATCAGGGGGATTATGCAGTTAGATCAAAAGAAAACCCGCATGGAGCCCATGCTGGCTCATAAGATCCGTCGGAGAACAAAGGGGGAGGTAAAAATGTAAAAGGGACAAGCTTTTGAAGGCTTGTCCCCAGAGCGTAAGTGCCTGATGGCAAATACTGATTCGCAAATCTAGTGTCGTCATTCTGCTCGCAAGTGTCAAGCCTTCCCTAACCAATACCGTACTGTGATTCTGAGGTTCAATAACCTCAGCGGGACTTTTTACGCCCAAATCCAGGCATTTAAATTTGGTCTTCGATGCCGAAAAGGGGCTGCTTTGCCCAAAATTTGGCATCGACTGGAGATTGAATGATTAACACCACTTTCCAAGAATCCTTGCTCAAAACATTGATGGGGCAAGTCGAAGAGGCATTTGCCGAAAAACCTGACCTTGCCGGTGTAGTGCATGGTCGTAGACGAATCACACAAGGTGCACGTGGAAAACGCACAGCTTTATTTCCTAGTCGTAAGAACGGTATGACGATCGCCTTAGAAAGCCAATTGGAACTGGCCTTTTGTGTTGCGTGTGAACGAAACCCCAATGTAAGCGTTTATCGGTGCCAAGCTCTTGAACTGGAACTCGGTCATGGGACTCGCTATTTCCCAGATTTTTTGATTCGAACGGCTGATGAGCAATGGTTAGTTCGTGAGGTCAAACCCGATAAAAAATTACTTCCTGATGAAGTGCAAAAACGGCATGCCCTGATTAAGAACATCCTTAATTCCAACGGCTTTGATTTCGACGTTATCGATCAAACCGATCTACCTGGACGCGTTGAGTTTGAGAATCTGAGTTTTCTATATCAAAGATCGATCAATAAAGAATGGACTTCTCTTGAGGAGGAGCTCGCAATCCAGCTTATATCCAAACTAGATGCTCCGGTGCAACTGGGAGATTTGTATGCAAAATTTAAAATGGGTGGGCTTTCGCCGCTGCTTGCTGATCATCTTTTATTTCATTGCGTATTTCAGGCAAATCTAAACCGGCCACTTCGCTTGACAACATTAGTGGGAATGAAGCCATGACAAAAACAGCATTCATTCCAAGACCCGGACTAAGATTTGCCATCCATGGTTGTGAGTTTGAAATAGCCTATGTTGGCGCGGGCATGGTCCGATATGCCGCTTGTATTGGTGGAAAAGCGTTTCGCATCCCTTTTGAGCGATTTATGGAGATGCAGCGGTCAGATGTATTGTTGATTTCGCCGACCGAAGTTGAGCGGATGTCTGCTGATGGCAAGAATCGAAAATTGGCTGAGCTCAATGAGGAAGAGAGGAAGGCGTCGATAAGGCAAATGAGATATGTCGAAGCCGCTGTGACTCGATTGAGTAAACCATGCTCTAAGCTGCAGCTGGATGCAATGATTCCAATTTTGGCTGAAGAATTACAAGATTCCGCAGCACCATCGTCGAGAACTGTTGCCGGTTGGGTTCAAAATTACTTCGCAGAAAACAAGTCGGGCATGTCCTTTTATCCAAAAAGGTATCTCAAAGGTAATCGCACGTTACGTTTTTCGCCGCAGATTGAGATTTTGATTAGTGAGGGAATACAACAAATCTATCTTGTCCCTGAACGGAAAAATGCAAAAGATGTATTGGCCTATGTCGTCGGTAAGCTCGCGGAGCAAGGGCTGCTGACCAGCCATGACTCAATGATCCCTGTCCCTTCTATACGTACTATAGAACGAAGGATTAAGTCACTCGACCCTTATGTTGTCGCTCTGGTTAAAAAAGGGAAAGCGGCTGCGGATCGCCTATTACGGGCTGCGGGTCGCGAATTATTAAGTCCACGAGCAATGTTCATTGTGCAAATTGATACTCATCAAATTGATGTGATCATCATTGATCCAGATACGGGTGAGATTATTGGCAGACCTTACTTGGTGTGCATAACAGATGTGTACACGCGAACTATTGTCGGGACATACATCAGTATGTTTCCGCCTTCAGCAACAACAACGCTAGCAGCAGCGAAAGATATGTTAACGCGTTTGGGATTGGGATTGCCTGGAGGTATTCCAGTCAGAATTATTCCTGATAATGGTGTTGAATTTAAAAACACTGCATTTTCCCGACTCTGTGCACATTTCAACATCATTCTGTTGCCAGCCGAAGTCCGCGATCCAAATGATAAAGCCCATATTGAATCGTTCTTTAGGACTTTGACTTATGGTTTGATTCAGAAATTAAAAGGCACAACATTTTCCAGCCCAGTTGATCGCGGTGATTACGATTCACAAAAAAATGCGTCAGTCGTTTTGGAAAAATTGCATGGTTATATTCTTGAATGGATTAATGAGGTTTATCACAAGACGATTCATACGCGGACCGGCCGCGCTCCAATTTTGGCATGGAGTGATGCTACCAGTGGCTGGGAAGCCCCAGAGATTACACCTGAAGAAATAAATGTAATAGCGCGATGGCCTGTACAGAAAAAAATCAGTAAAGGCCGAGTTCTGATAGATAAGATCGAATATTTCTCGCATGCATTAGCAACTCTTGAATGCATGGGAGAAACTAATGTCACGGTGCTTATTGATGAACTTAACCTTCATTCTGTTTACGTTGAACATCCAACTGAACCTGGTACTCATATATTGGCCGAATCAACAAATCCTGATTATACAAAAGACTTAACTTGGTATGAGCATCAAGAGACCAAGAAAATAATAAAAAATATGTCCGAGGCTGATCGCCAAAAATTGGGTCGATATGCGCCATTATTAGCATGGTGGACATTAATGGAGAAAATTAACAAAGATTCTGCTATGGCAAAAAAGCAAATTGCACGAATTACCAATGGCAAAGGACGTATTGAGCATGCTAAGGAAAAGAAGGTAGATGTTGATTTTGTTATTGGTTCTAGTAGTGTAACAGCTATTGCTGATGATTATACCACCGCAGGTGCTTTACCTCTATCAAGCGATGATCTTTCTGGCGAGAAGCTCTCTAAAGAAGATGGTGTCAATAATTCAGATGGCTATGACATTCTATTTTTGGAGAATTAAAATGATTGATGATAATTTTAAAAGCGAAGACTTGATTGATCGGATTGCAAAACTAGATAATGTGGTTGTTCAGCATCCTGATATGATTAATGCTATTGAAGGTATTAAACGATGTATTAATTTATCGGAGAAGTATAGGGAGCCAGTAGGGTGTATGTTACTTGCTGAGGGAGGGATGGGGAAGAGCACAATATGCAAGTTGATTGAAGCTGGTCTTCCTAAAGGTATACACAAAACTGAAACTGAAGAAATAAAAATAATTTCTGCCTTTCGTGCAGAGGTGCCATCACAAATCTCACTTAGCCATCTTGCTTCAAATATTCTATCTGGGTTGAGTGATTCAACCCCAGACTCTGGAACAATTGCAGGTAAAACAAAGAGAATTGCAACCCATATAAAAAATTGTCAAACAAAGGTAATTTTTTTGGATGAGTGTCACAACTTTTTAGTTGCAAGCCCAGTTAGAAATTCAGCGCACATTGCAGCACTAAGATGGATAAAATCGCTAGTTAATAGTACTAGCGCCTGTCTTTGTTTAGTTGGCACCGAGGAGAGTGAGTCGATAATAGATTCAGATATGAGCTTTCAGTTAACTCGGCGCTTTAAATACAGATTTAGAATTAGGAAGTTGATGCCAGGAACTTCAAAAAATCCTGGTGAGCTTTACTATTTTCTTGATCGGATGGGGACTCATCTCAAGAAGGAGTTTTTATTAGAGAATGTCCATTTGGCAGATAGTTATCTAAATACGGTGAGAATATATTTAGCAACAAGTGGAAACCTGGACTACATAATGACGTTGATCAAGGAAGGGTTGCAACTAACGCTTGGAGCGGCTGGGAAGCAATTAACTCTTGATGATTTTGCTATCGTATGGGATTCAGGGATTATGCACTCGGCATCCTGCACAAAAAGAAATCCTTTTCGTTTAAGTGAGGCCGATTTGGCTGGTGAATTCAGGCGGTATAAATAAATGCCTGGCTTATTATTTCGCCCAATACTGCAGCCTTGTGAGTCTGTTGCTTCCTTCTTTTTGCGTGCATCAGAAGGTAATGGTTATAAAAATGCAAGGGAAATGTTTCTAGCGCATCGTGTTAATTATATATATTCACCTTCTTTTTCTACTGCGAGGAGTATTGATAGGCTTGTTAATATTTTTGGATTGTTTGGAGATTTTTCGGAATCTATACTCCATAGGGTAAGTCGATCTGGGGTGGATTGTAGGCGCTATAACGAAAAGTTGATACCTCAGCTTGCTTTTCGAGAAGATTGTTCTGCATTTTGTCCAATTTGTATTATCGAAAAACCATATTGGAGAAAGTTGTGGCTGCTGCGCCCATATTCTGTTTGCCATATCCATGCAGTTTTAATGCAGTTAAGTTGCTATAAATGTAGTAAACCACTTGATTTTAATCGAGATCGGCTATTTTATTGCGAGTGCGGGGCTGATTTAACTCATTCGCCTAGAATTCTAGAGGATCCAAAGCCAACTCAATGGTTGTATGCTTTGCTGGAAGGAAGTGAGAAAGCTAAATTAGATGGCTTCTTTAAATTCTGGATGGCATTGACACAAGTGGATGATGAGAATGCTTCAGCAATTAAAGAGCTATGGCGGCTACGGGTCACTATCGCTTGGTATTATTCAGATGAAGTTGCTGTAGATGAGATTAGGAAGTTAGTCCTTGATCAAGGTAGGCATCCTAGAGTAGCTCTACGAAGCTTTCTATGTGCTGGCAATACTTTAAAAAAATATGCATGTCAGATTTTAGGTGAATTAAATGGCGTCAGTTTTGAAAAGGATATTAAAGATCATAATTATAAGGTTGGCAGACGTGAAGCAAGTGATATCCTCGGCGTAGGTCGACATCAACTTGATGACCTTGTCTCTGAAGGCGTGTTAAAGATGGTGGAGTATGGTGGTGCATATTTATGTTTCGAATTGAATGGGCTGGAGGAATTACTTTTTAATTTTCAAAATAAATCAATAGGAGATGAGTTGCCATCCTTAACACCTTCTCGTGTGAGCCTAGTTGAGAGGCTAAAGCTGCTATTGAGTGGGAAGGCGTATTCGCTTGGCTATGATCTAAAAACTGGGCTTCAATCTCTTGCAATAAAAGTGAAATCTTCCAAGCTGGAGCCTAATAATGAAATTGTCATGTCGTTTCACGATGTGGCTTTGTTGCTCGATGTTCATATCGAAGTGGTCAGAAGTTTGCTTCATAAAGGTTGGATTGATCATGGATTTTTGGATGGAGAAAAACCGAAAAAAATCATGCTAAATACGGCTAGTGTTGAATTGTTTAATCAAAATTATCAGTCTGCGGGTTCACTTGCTCGATCAATCGGAATAAATCCCACCAACTGTGCTGAAAAATTAGTCCATCTTGGTGCTCTACCGATTGCTGGTCCTTGTGTCGATGGTGTTTTAGTTTATTTCTTTCGAAAATCAGATTTAGAGAGAATTGACTGCTCTTTGATAAAAGATCTTAAAGAATATAAAACAAAAGCAGGTAGGCCACGGAAAAATTCCGTATTTCAGCCGGCCTCTGGAGTTTCTTTGACGACCTCTGCCAGACTGCTTGGGGTTTCTAATCAGGCGGTTGCCTCACTAATTCACAAAGGAGTCTTGAGGAAGGAGAATTCAAGTTGTCGCGATGTTTTAGTTACGGAAAGGTCTTTAAGTGCGTTAGCCGAGATTATATTTTCTCCTACTTATATTAAAGTTGCTGAAGCGGCAGAGTTACTAGGGTACACATTAGATCAATTTGAGGTGTATTTTATTGAGACTGGCATGGTAAAAGTGATAAATCTCCATGTATGGCGGCTAATCCATGAGCATGACTTATTGTATCCAAAGAAGCTTGCTGCTGATTATTTTTCAGCCTCGCAAGCAGGTATGCTTTTTGGTATGCATCGTAGTTTTTTTCCAAACTTGGAGTCAAGGTTAGGAATTAAACCGCTTTATGTAGGGGAAGGGAAGCGCCGAGTGAAGTTTTATTCTAAGGAAGATGTGGCTCTTGTTGCCCGAGAGTATAGGCTAATACCTATTAGTTCCCGTACTAAATTTAACTAATAATTACTAGTGTATATATTGTGATGGTGTACGCTATAGCTTGCCCCATCACAATTGGTGGATTTATGGATGAAGATATTCTTGCGTTTAAAAAAATAGCGCGTGAGGCTCAGGCCTGTCGAGTTAAAGGGCTAAAACACGCACATTCAAAAGTGATTGCGATGTTAAGGTCTAGGCGGTCTAAAAATGCAGTAGTTCGAGCAGCAATGAAACAAGTAAAAAAATGGAAATATAATAAATTGTGCAGTTCGGATTATATCAGTGACTGGACTTCTCTTTTGAGCTCTCCCAGGAAGGTGGCTGCATTGCTTGAAGATGACTCAGTAGTTTCTAATCGCCTTCGCCAAAATACGCCATTTGCGGCATACTTGCTCAAGTAATCGCGGTTAGTCTGAGTATTTTCCAAGAAAAAAAGTTGGCGCTAATCGCATTTAGATAACTTCAATGTCTTAATCATGCCGATCTCCGGCATAATGCCTCTTGTGGTAGCGCCTTTTTGCTCTCAAATACTAGTTGCCAGATTCGTTGAATGTCAGGGTCAACTGAAGATTCTATTGTTGTTAATGATCCCGGCAGTTGGTCGCTAAAGCGCTGATGTAACTTGGATTTTTTGAGTAATAAACTCAGCTCTTTGTCACTTGGAGCTAATACTCCAGCAAGCCAGGGTAAGTTAGCTGCAATTGCTAGTCCGGCCGGATCATAATCTGGAGCAGACCATACAGGACGCCCATAATTTTCAAGAAAACGTCTAGCAGATCCAGCAGTCGAAGTGGAGCCGCCACGCCAAAGAATAAGTGGATTACTTGAAACTCTACTAAAGTCAACTTGAAGGTAATCTATGTGCTCGAAAACCTCCCAGTTTTCGACAACGATCACATCTGTATGCAGCAGGAAGTTGATTGCATCTGAGTAATCCCACTCGAGATTTGCACCGAGCGGAAGGAAAAGATTGTTTCCTGATACGTTTAGTGGTTTTCCATGAAAACTCTTTATTGCAATCCGCTTACTTCTTACCGCAATACCGGCCCATTTCTCATCAGGGCCAAGCCTAATTGCATCTGAGCGGCTTGCCTCATTCCAGACGTCAGGCGAGGAATTCGGATCAATCTGTTCTGCTTCTAACCATTTACGGATCCTAATCTTATGCCCTTCGTTGAAAATAACTTTACGACCTTTAATTAGGCCAATGCCGCTTTCCTGAACGAACTGAAGAAGCACATTAGAACCCGGGAATTCAATGCGATCAGTCGAACTCTGAATAATTCTGAGAAGACTCTTAGCTGTTGTTTTGTTCATGCTGCTAACCTTGATAAATAGATATCGACCAAGTAAATGTTGCCGCATATTTGAAGAGTTGGTAGCGAAACGTGCTCAAAGCGCACATCCGCATTCCGAGCTAAATCATTCTCTTCTTCGCGCAGTAAACATAGAAGCCAAATATCATCATCGATGTATGCTAATTTGGGTTTAGTAGCTTTCCATTCTATTGCCGAGATCGGTTCAGTACTCAGTTCGCTGAGAAATGCCAAGATAGCCAGCTCCCACTCTTGGGCGGCCATGATATTTTCCTCTGTATCGATCGGCGCATCCGGTAGCAATGATCCAATCCGTGGAGGAGGTGACTCCTTTTGTTTAGTGTTTGGAATGCTGTGGGCGATATTAAGTAGTTCCTCATCAAATTCAGGGGCCTGTACACTGATATGCGCTTTTAATGGGAGGCTACGTGCTCGCTTAATCCAATCTGGGAGGTTGACCGTATCGTCGAGTTCATCAGGCACAAAGCCTGGATTGCGCCTCAGGAAAAGCTCGAAGGCTCGCATCCGTCGCGCAACCATCTGTATATTCCGGGTCTTATGAAGATAAGCATGTAGGATCGAGGTGATATCCAGCAACTGGGCGCGCCACTCGCTCAGATGCTTGGCGATCTGGGACTGATAAGTCACCAGCATGCGCCCGCCCTCTGGTGTTGACTCTAGAGCATGAGCGAGGTTATTGGATTGAATCGAGCTCAAGGTCTCACTGATCCGAGTAGCACGTTCAAGGTAATACTCGTTTTGATGTTGTTTTTCAGAAAATGTGCTTACATTCGCGAAATTATTATCACACTGGAAACGCAGGGTAACTAGAGAGGCTTGTACACTATCTGCGATCTCAAATACTTTGAGATCGAATTCGTCGATGTAATGATCTGCATCTTCAATTCTGCCTTCATAAGCAGCATCCGCAACCATGTTGGTGATTTCAGGTAAGCGTTGCGCAAGCTCAAAGAGCTCTGCTCCTGACGAGGAATACAGCCGCTCTTTTTGCAAGGTTTCATCTAGGTGGCGCATTAGTGACGACGATAGTCGATATGAACCTTCGTTGCGTGGCAGCAGAATGCCTGCCTGCCTAAGATTCTCAATACCCTTGCCCCCAGCGGGATCATCGGAAGAATCTACGGCACCTTGGTGATATGCTGTTGCAACCAGCGCACGATATTTGAAGAGCGTTTCTAGGTGTTGAAGAACTAGATCGGATTTAGTCGTCATGGCTTTAGAACAGCGAAGCAGCGCTTTCCTGCTCTTCCACAGTGTCATCAGAAATGTTGTGTGTGGTCATCAGGAATTGCACCACTTCAATTAAGTATTCTATCTTTCCGGTCACTTGGTAAATCTCCCGCTCTGAATTAGCCACAATCAGATAACCATCACTGACTAGCTCTTTGAAAAAGTTAGCTAATAAAGAGCGAAGTTTTCCGTCACTGGAACTCCCCCCAGTCAATCTGCCGAGTGCCTGAAATTCCGCTCTTAAGCCAGGATTTCCATCCACTGCGGCCATCAGTGCATGAAATTCGATTTTGTCGCCACGTGAGTAATAATCCTCTTTATTGGAGGCTCGCATTGCCTTGCCAAAGAAATCCACTAAAAAACGGGTACGTTGCCAGAGTTTTGTAAATTCAGACTTGATGACTTTTCTTTCTTCATCGCCCATGTATGCATATGATGCAAACCATGCTCCACCCAATTCAGTAGATGCAAGCGTACGTCCAATACGGGTCAAGTAGGCATTAGCATCCTTCTGGTTGGCATCGCTTGCCAAGTATCGAAAGGCATCGGGGTAACGCACCTCGCAAATAAACTCACCTGACAATAACAACGACATTGATTGTTCAAACATAACTGTTTTCCTTTGTTGCACTGGATATGTGCTTTGGCGAGATGTTTGATGGAGTTGGCTCGTAAATTCGTCTGTCACTGCTGATCGCACGCCTATTTCTGAACGTAGCCAATACGTCTGGTTTCGGATCTGGGCAGGCCGTAACCAGCGTAATGTTGTTTTTTTTCAGAATATTAACCAGTGTGACCGTATTACCTGTGTCGAGTGACCCGATCTCATCGAGCGCCCAAACGATATTAATCGCACTATTTCCCCTGACTCTATTGATAAAAGCCATGAATAGCAGCACCATCACGATATAGGAAAGTCCATTGGATGAAATGTGCTCCAAGTCCTCGGCTTTCTTAAATGGGCGCCGTTTGCCATTCTCAATAACCTCCCCCTGGATACGAACCAGGTGCGTTAGTTCGGCCTGGATGCCCTCCTTTAGTTGCCAGTGATCCAATAGTTCGCGTAACGCCAATGCGAACTCCGGCGGGGGTAAGTTAGTTTGATTACCTGCCAGCCATTCCAAGCGGGAATCTGCAAGCTTGTCTACGGTGGTCCAATATTCCAGCTCTCGTATTGAGGAAACTATCTCAACCGTCAGGCCGCCAATGCTCTTGAATCCTTGGTTTGCATTGATATTGTCTTGCAGCTCACGGTTAAACTGCTGTACCTTGCTATGAAACATAGTCATCTTGTCTCGGAAATCGCCGACTAAGTCCGCGATCGTCCTCGCGTCGATATGGAGCAAGCGGTGGCATTCTTTGTGAATGGTCTGATACCAATCCCTAAAGATTGGTACCCATTCTCTGGGGTGCTCAGCTCGATCCGGGCCGATCTCCTTGCGCCTTGACTCATAATACTGATCAGCTGGAGAGTTACGAGTATTGCTGAACACCCGTTTGAGAGCTGTTATTTCCCGTTTTAATATTTCCTCATGCTTATCCAGATTTTTCCGTTGATTGTTGACCTGCTCAACTAAAACTTGGAGCGTGAGGTGAGCTATGTGTTCAGGATACGCAACAAGGTTGGGAGGGAAGTCAGCAAGGACTTGCCTCTGGAGAGCGATATGACTCAACTCTTTCTCAATAATGTCGATGGCATTGGTCAGTGTTTGTATTGACTGCTTACGTTGGTTTTGATCTTTAAACCAGCCCTTACTCAATTCATTCTTCTCGGAGGAGATTCTTGCTTTATGCTGGCTCGCTATATTTATTGATCGCTCTATAGTCGCCTTCATTGACCACTCCGATTCTCGCCACAGGCGCCATTCGGCAACTAGGTTACGAGACGAATCGATTAAGGTCAGTTTTTCCGATCCCTCGCCGATTTGCAGTTCAAGCTCCCGCAGAACCATGGTATCGACACCGTTGTCTTTGAGTTTGGCAAGACGTTCCATCTCGATTTGCTGACTTTGGGCTTTATGCTTTTTCTCTGCATCGGTTTCTGCCTGATGAATGCGAGCCAGAGTTGCATTCAAGGCCACCAGATACTCTTCCTGCTGATTTTCCTGACGAAGCTGAATCCCCAGGATATCCTTTTTCAGCTGTTCGCGATGGTCATGCAAAGCCTGCTTAGCCTCTTGAGCGATTTTGACTGCATGATCGTATTGTTGCTTGGCCTGTTCTCCTGCAGACTCACGGCTGCGCTGTACAGCAAGCCGGGCTGCCTTGAGCGCAATCTGTTCGGATTCAAGAGCTTTATTGGCAAGCGATGTTTTAGCCGACATCTCAGATAGCTTACTGTTTGAAGTACTCCGGATTTGGCTGAGTTCGGTCAATCCGACCTCAAGACTAACCTGTTGGACATAGAGGCTTTTGATAGCGGTTCGTATCTGCTCAATTTCTGCCTGGAGTGCAGTTTCGTCAGCGGCAAGCGGAGTACTCAAATAATCAAGATCAATTTGTAGGCCATACACGCTGTCGTGTATGGCAACCAAGGTCGGTGCAAGATCGGTTCGAGAGAGCAAGTCTTCCCGCAGTACTTTGGCAATATCGAGTGTCCAGTCTGATCGATTTAGACGGAGGTAGTGGAGCAAGCTGTTCTCATCTGGTTCAGCCTTCTTAAGTAACGCTTCGAGACGATCATTCTCAGAGGTAATCTGGCCATGTAGGACTTTCAGTGCTAACTCCGCGGACTCATATTTCTCTTTGGCAAAGCTATAGGCTTCTAGTGCCTCGGACTCCTGCTTACTTGCTTCTTCTTGAGCATCACGGAATTTGCTGACATTTTCTTCCTGCGCCTCTGCATTGGAGACCAAAACAGGATCCGGTTGTGGATTGTTCATCTTCTCCCGGGTGGCTCCTACAGCCTCGTTTGCCGTTTCAATCGTTAGCTGCAATATTTTCTCATCGTCGAGGGAGATTTGCCTTACAGCATCTTCCTCTGCCCGGCTCTCTGCATGGAGCGTATTGATTTTTTCCTGAAAGTCCCCCTGTGCCGCAGTGCGTTCCCGTTCGAACGTGGTCAGCATCGTTTGATGGGTCAGCTTCAACTTGTTGAGAATTTCCTGGTACTTCGCTTCGATGTTTGATTGCTGATCCAGTAAGGTGACTCTTCGCTCTGTGAGCTGAGTTAGTTCCCGCTTAATTACTTGTTCCTGCTCCAACAACTCTGTCAGAGATTCAATATTTTTTTCTTGGTAGAAGCGCTGCTTATCGTTCAGCCCAGTAAGTTTGAATTGGCAAGCCGTAATTTCACGATCCAACTCTCCGATCTGGGCGGCAAGGTGAGATTGGGTATCTTTGAAAGTAGTCTCTGACTCCTCAAGTTTTATCTTGGCCCGCTGCAGCTCAGTGGTCTTTTCTTCTTTTCGGATTTTTAGCTCTTGATCGAGTGCAACAAATCGCCCGTGGATATTGCGAAGCTCTTGCTCTGCCCCTAGTACGTCGTCATAGGAACGTTGGATATCATCTAGACGCGATGCTTCTTGCATGACGGACAGATAGCTATCAAAGGCATCCGGCCAAACTTCAATCTTCTTGCGCTCTGCACCGAGTGAAAGTTTTGTATTGGCATCGGTGACTGTCGATACAATCATTCGCTGAAGGTCGTTGAAGTTGGATTTGCGCGCAAACATGCCAAATACAATCCGCTCGATGTGAGGTAGAGAGCGTGAGCTAGGGCAAAAGGCATAATCGTTAAGGTCACGGCGATGCTGCTTCAGATCAG
The DNA here is from genome assembly GCF_000429785.1 of Chitinibacter tainanensis DSM 15459. Taxonomy (GTDB): domain Bacteria; phylum Pseudomonadota; class Gammaproteobacteria; order Burkholderiales; family Chitinibacteraceae; genus Chitinibacter; species Chitinibacter tainanensis. The sequence goes on along the minus strand of NZ_KE386953.1, from coordinate 149,345 downwards.
AACCGTGGGCTCTCTTGCCCTGGATGATGGCTCGGTATTGATCTAGAGGCATCTTGCGTGAAAAATCTGCCCCTAGCAGCTTCAGTCGTTCCGGCAAATTGCCGCTAGTCACCAACATGCTGCTATCTTCGTCTACAAACCAGTCACGCTGGTAGCCAGAGCGCACAAACCTATATTCAACCGCATCTCCGGTCGGATCTGAACTCAGCAAAGAACAGCACAGGGCTGCATCACGTCGGTATTCAAATACAATGAAGGAAGTCGAGCGGGGTAGATAGTAATGCGCAAAATTACCCTGGTTGCTTACAGGCTTGACAATACGGTCGGGACGCTCACCAAAGAATGCTGGTATCAACTGCAGTAGTGAGGTTTTTCCACGTCCGTTGCCGCTAACCAATGCTGTTCCACCCTCAATGGGCAATTCAGTGATTCGTCCCTCTGTATAAGAGTCAATGAGAATGACCCTAAGTAGCGCATAGCGTGGAATCACGTCATCGTCATGGTCGGCTACTTTGTTATCCATTCCTGTGCCCCTAGTTGCTTGGTAATCAATTAGTGTTGATTTTGGCTATATGTAGTAATATGCTACCCGTAGTTAAAGGTAATGGTTGGGTCGACGTTTGTCAACTAGCGATCAAGTCAGTGCCGCGGGATATTAGTCGCAGGAAGTAAAGGGTTGCCAAAAATGACGAATGAAAATACAAACCTACAAACAGTAAAAGAGTGGTCACCGACAGTACTTAAACGCATGCAGCATATCGAGCGCTGTTTATTTTGGCGTGGTGAGTTAAAGCGCGCAGATTTGATCGATGAATTTGGAATAAATCCAATCCAGGCAGCAAAAGATTTCCGAGCTTATATGGAGCAATTTCCGAATTCTATGGAGTACAAGAGTTCTATCCGCCGATATGTCCCGATGCCCGGTTTCAAACCACAAGTGATTTTCCCTGCCACACTGGACGAATTTATGGGACTGCCCTCTATATCGGTACCCATTGATACCTGGCCGCTACCTATTCGTAAAGCTGCACCATCGGTATTGCAGGTAATGGTTTCTGCAGTCAGGGAGAGGCGGATGATTGAAGTTAGATATCAGTCCATGAGTGGTAAGCAACCTGCGTGGCGTTGGCTTTCTCCCCATGCATTTGCTTCAGATGGTGAGCGCTGGCATGTGCGAGCCTTCTGTCATACGCACAATGAATTTAGAGATTTTGTGCTTGGACGTGTTCTTGAAACTGGATCTAGCAAGGGCTCTGAGGTGCATCAAGAAGATGACCTTGATTGGCATACTCAGGTATATGTAGTGGTTATGCCAAATCCAAGTCTTGCGTTGGAGCAACGTAAGGCCATTGCAACAGAATATCAAATCCCACATGACACGCTGAAGTTAACCCTGAAAATTAGAAAATCCATGTTGTTTTACTTGAATTCCAAGTTCGTGCGGGATTATGAGGGCAATCCAGCGGCACAGCAGCTAATTGTGGCTACTTTGAGTTAGGAGCAAATCTTGATGTCAAGATTTGCTCCTAGTGCTATGTCAATGCATAAAAGTAAATTTTTGTGAAAGTTTTTTAAAGTTCGGTGATATATGGTTATTTAAATTTTGCGTTACTGTAGATGTGGAATGTCGGCTCTAATTGAAAATAACGATTGGTGAGTGCTGTGGTTAAATACATTATATATGCATTGGTTGGTTCGATTTTTGTTTTTGAGTTAATTGCCAATAATAATGGAGGGCCATTTTCCTCGTTTATTGTTACCACGTATATGTCTATTTTTTGGTTGGTGGCCATATTATTCCTCTATGATTTTTTTATGAGTATGATGGGGAATAACTCAAAATATATGATCAGGTTTCACGAAAAAATCAAAAATGAATTGATTGTTAATGTTATTGTTGGGGTTACGTTGCTGGTTCTGTTTATGAATTCACCGGCCTCATATAGTTTATCTAATATCGACATTGCTAGTTCAGGACTTCCTTTTCTCGCTACAGCCTTATTGGAGACCAAACAAAGTGCAGGAATAAAAATAGCAAATAGAAGGCTTCCAAAATATATAGCGCTGGGTTATGCAAGTATCCAACTTTTTATATATGGGTTCTCTGCTTGGCTTTTGTCGTATATCTTGGCAGGACAGATAAGTGGATTGCAGTCTCTCTGGGTTCAATTGTCAATATTGTTTGCTGCTATCGCATTTTTTTTCGGGGCCAAGCAAATTACTTATATTTTGACCGAGCAAAGAATGGAAGTTTCTCCTGCTCTCCTTTCTATTTTTCAAAGCTTACCCCAGAGCCCAGGGTTATATAAAGACATGGTAGTAGGGGCTCATATTTGGAATGAGCAAGTTAGAAAGGAGAAGTCTATGCTAAGGAAGGAAAGGAACCGTAAAAGGAAGTAGGTTGGTTATGTTTTTTTAAAGAGATTAGAGCTTTTGGGCTTGTTTGCGCAATTTTAGGTTGATATTGTTCTTTTTTTTGAATTTAGGTTCTGCATAAGTGTAAATGATGGTTTGCATCCTTAATGAGCCTCTTCTTGGTTGAGTGGTTAAATTGTTGGTTCTTGAATTAGTTAATCCTGCGGGTTGATTTTTTGTGAAAAGTAATTATTGGCCGAGACGTTGCCTGTAATTAATTGTGCTATGTTGATGGTGTTAATACAAAGAGTGGTGGTTAACAGTTGATTGAAAAGACTTTGCAAAGTGCGATTGATTCTTTGCCTAAAATTATATTTCGTAAGCTTTTGATTCGTAAACTTGAAGAGCACAAAATTGATCTCCCCTCAGATGCATTAGATGCATTTGCTGATCATCTCTTGGCTGGTAAAAGTGATAACTTTATATGGGATGATGGTTTAGATGATTCCATTCATGGTTTTACATTGACATTTACGGAGGAAGATAAACTTGAGATTGAGGATGCAATCAATAAGGCCTTAGAGGCGATCCCAAAAGCAGTTCGTATTGCACTTGATAAAACAAGTGATATCTTATTCAATAATATTAAAAGAAAATGGGGTGGTGAGCAGCTAGCCCAGCAATATGAATTGCAAGTATTTAAAGAGGACTTAGAAGAGCGTTGGGGTAACGGACTCAATTATCTTCGTATGCTACTAACTTGTTGTCGTGAAGTAGGTAGTCAGACTCTTAAGCGTCATAACAAGTCAAAATCAAAACGACATGCGATGCGTCGCTGGGTACTTGTTCGATTACATGCGCGCGCTTGCCAAGTAGCAGACGAAATTATTTGCCTCATGGAAAATGGCTTTGCCGATGGCGCTATGGCTCGCTGGAGAACCATTCATGAACTATCTGTAGTTGCGACAATAATCGCGAATGGTGATGAAGATTTAGCCGAACGCTATATTCTTCATGATGCTGTAGAGGTGAAACGTCAAGCCGATGAGTACGAGATGACTCAAGTAATTCTTGGAGCAACTCCGATTGGTAAACGAGCACGAAAGGTAATTGATCAGGAATACCAAGCTGTTTTAGATAGATTTGGCTCTACATTTGCTCACCCATATGGATGGGCTGCGAATCATTTGAATCTAAAAAAACCTACTTTCAAAGATCTTCAAACCAGAGCAGAGCATGCAGGAATGAACAGTTACTATAAACTGGCTTCATTTGGAGTCCATGCCAGCGCACGTAGTTTGTTTTTTAATTTAAGCACCGCTGGAGATCGAGAACTTTTGCTTACAGGTAGAAGTAATGCCGGATTAGAAGATCCAGGTGGACGCACTGCGCAATCACTTACACTCATTACTAGCCTATATGCTGGGAGCTCAACTAATTTAGATCAAATTGCTGTCTTAGAATCCGTTGTTCGTTTACGGGATGCTGCGGAAGCTGCATTGCACAGATCGGCTAATGCGCTTCTAAAAGAAGAGAAAGCACTTAAGAAAATTCGTACCACGTGACTCGTTTCCTCTACGTATTCTAGCTTTAACATGAGCGCTCTAGCTCACGATGATATGTCGGATAGTAGTTTTGGTATTCTAGGTATTTCGCCATCGAATCGCGATTTATTGGATTTCGCGCTTATTACGCATCAGTGGGAGTTTTGGCGAAATGGAGAATGATAGGCAGAGGCGACTAATCTGTATCCATTAGATTCTACACGGATCTTCAGCGCAGTGACTGCGAGTAATGAGCGCTACTGCTCGTACCGACCAAAATCTGAAATGTAAGCATATGTGTCGTTCTTCTGGAATTGTGCAAGTTAATCTGTCGAACCAAATTGGTTGTGATTGTCGTTGCCTTGTATAGATTGTTGATTTTTAAATAGAGTGAATGCGGGATTATGTGTCGTTTGCTGCTCAAGAAGAATTGAGGTTGTTTTTTTATTGATTTTTGCTGTTGTTTATTTTTAACAAAGGCGGGCGTGGTGGAAAATAAAACCATATTTAATATAGCTACAATATTGATTGGTGTTTGTTCTATTCTCGTTCCCTCTTATATTAGTTTTTGGTAGGCAAAAGAAAAATCGCTGGCTATTGTTGAGCAGTCGAAGCAAAGGTTGTTTTCTGGTGCTGTAAAACGAGAAGGTGATCTTAAGGTGTTGTTTGATGGGGTGCAAGTTAATAACCCTTGGGTGATTAACTTGTCCCTGCAAAATACTGGCCAAATTCCTGTTCAAAAAAGTGATATTGAAAAGCCGGTTACGGTTGTATTTAAAGGTGCAAAAGTTATTGATGCTCAGGTTGATGCTAAAGCCCCTGAGAACTTAATAGCAGATGTTGTTGCTGGGGCAGGTGATGTATCTGTTAATCATGGTTTGTTAAATCCTGGCGATAAAGTTGATTTTACTGTTGTCTTAGATGGAGAAATGGCTAATCCAAAAGTTCTAGGGCGAATAAGTGATGTGGCATCGGTGGATTACCGAGATGGTGGCGAACGTGTGGGGTATTCTGCCTTTTTTAGACCAATTGATGTCTCGGCTGTAGCAATTTGCTGTTTGGTTTTGTTGTTTCTAGTGTTTGGATTTTTTCATGAGCTTTCAAGCAGGGTTAAAGCTCGAAAACGCTTGCTTCAGGCTGATGATTATATTTCACTTGTTTTTGATGGCGATTCAAATCTAAAGAAGGGTGTTTATTTTGAAGCTTGTAGCAGAGACCTGCCGCCGGATGAGATTGTCTTGATTCATAGAATTAATGCTCACTTTGAACTGGGTTGGGTTGAGTCTCTTGAAGGCTTTTGTAAAAAAGTAATGGATTTTCATCAGGAAGAATTGGTAAGTGATAAAGCACTCGAGCATCTTTATTATGTTTTTTTAGACGCTTTAAAAGTTGTCTGCGCTCGTCATGCATATGCTGCAGTGCCTTTGGGCGATGCAGCTCGCGATATTGTGATGAATGAGAGTGTGGATCATTTTGGTGGTGCGCGGCAATTTGTCAATATTGTCGATGGTTTTGTCAAGGAAAGGATTCAAAGCCACTATAAAGAAAATCCGCCGCCTTTGTTCGATAGGCAGGCCTTTATTGGGATGACTGCACTCATATTAGTTACCGCCAGCTTGGCATATGTTACATATAGAGTTGGAGTCTCTTTTTAACCTGTGGCGCCGTATGCACATATTTGGTGTGTTGTCGCTTCGTGGTGAATGCATCCTACCTATTTAATACAAACCGCTGGATAGATTCTGGCGGTTTTGTTTTATGCGCCGTTGCCGCGATGTTTCAATGCGCGTTCCGCCGCGCAGACGGGAAGGGGTATTTGCTTCGCCAAATACCCCTTCACCCCAAAGGCGACCCGGGCTCAAAGCGCTCCGCGCTGCCCTTGCGTCGTCGTGAGCCAAACAAAAGGCCGTTTGTCTCCCTCCTTGCTGCGGTTTTCGCTACACGGGAAACCAAGCCCCAGCTTCACCAGTGCGGTAAATACTGGCGGCAGTATTGTGCTGCAAGCCTTTCTTTTTATGCCTTTGATGAATATACCCCTACGGTCGTTAGCACAAGTCGCCCGTGGAGCCGCGCCGTTCGGGAAGCGGTTGGCAAGGTTTTAAGCCGCAACCTGTTTGAGCTGCGCGACGCTAGCGCGCAGCGAGTTTTGCGGCGCCTTGCCAAGCGCTGGATGGACGGGTTTCGCGGTGATCGGGCGCGTTAGGGTTGCAAGGGGCGGAGCAAGACCGACTGGCCTAAGGGCACGGCCTTCGCTAGGCGCTAAAGCGCCAAGCTCCGTCACGCCTTGCTCGTCCGGCGGGCGAAACCGCCGGTTCACCCCCTGCGCCAGCAGGCCATACTAGCGCATCAAGTTTTTGATTTTCATACGCAACATAGGCATAAAAAACATCGATGCGGTATGCAGTTTATTGCACACTATCATTTCATCGCGTGAACAAATTGCTAATAAATCGTTGATCAGCAATCGGTCTACCCAGAGGTGTGGTGTATGTTCAAATTTGTAATGCAGAGTGAGCAGGAGCGGATTGAATTAGAGATTGATCGCCCTTCATTGTGCTGTCTAGATTGTGATGATTTTGTGACTGGCTCGGCTAAATTATTCCGCAGCACTTTGGGGATTAATTACGCAAAAGGCTTGGAGAAGATACCCGAAGATCGAGTCTTGGTGCGCGATACTGCAGATATGATGTTGCTTAAATTGCAAGGCGTTGTGCAATACTTAGATACTTACCGCGATATCTTAGTCTGGAAATATCTCTACGAATTCTCGGCTCAGTCCGGCGAAAATGAAGGTGGGCAGAGTGGATTTAAAATTGATGGCCTCTCTGCCTATATCACCACAAGGCCCACTGGATATTGTACTTTGCATTTGTCTGAGGTCGCGCCAAATGGCATGGGGCGTGCTGTTCAAGTGATTGATATGCGCCTTAAAAAAGAAATTCAGACCGATACATTAGGCGTGCTTAAAATACGCCGCCGCAAATTCAATAATATGCTTTTTCCTTTTGTAGAACAGTTGACAGCATATTTAGCGCGACAAGGTAAGGCAGAAGTAGCTGTTATGCTTGCCGAATAAGCAGCTTGTAGCCCATATCCGATTTGAAGTTGATCGGCTGCTTTAGTTTACAGACTGTACCGCAGCCCACCACACGGCCACTTCACATCACGGCACATAGCGCTTGCGCGCTGCTTTGCTGTGCTGCAGCCAATCCACCACCGCGCTGATCGGCAAGATCAGCAAGGGGAAAAAGATGACGGCTACCAGCAGGGCGATTAATAGTTGAATGTCGTTCATGCGACCTCCGCGCAAAAGATAGTCGCTATAGCCTACGGGGCGGGGGCTTAAAATGCTGTCAATTCTGCAGCGGGCGAAATATAAAACGCGTAAAAATCTGGCTACTCCTCAGCCAGTGGCTATGCGGCGGCAGAGTGAAGTCTCACCCGTTTAGCAGATAGGGAACCCTCAGCCCCTGTACTGGTCGCATTGATTTTGTGCGGAACTTTGCGATGACAGCCACCGAACAACAAGCCATCCTGGCGATTACTTTGCTGGCCGCGTTTTGCGATGGGGATAAAGATCATCGCGAGCGCGATGCGATTAAGGGCATTGCAGCTAATCTAGGCTCGCAGGGGATCGATTTGCCGCGGCTGTATCAAGATGTCTTGCTGGCGCGCTATACCTTCAGCGATGCCGTAGCCGCCTTATCGGCAGGGCCGCTGCGCCAATTGGCGTATGAAATGGCGGTGTGTGTGGTCGATGCCGATGGGCGGCAAACGGCGGCGGAGGCGGATTTTTTGCTGCAATTGCGCGAGGCGCTACAGCTCAAACACGAGGCCAGCCAGATCGAGGCAGAGGCCAATGCCTGGTTTGGCTACGATAGCGCCCCAGCCGCAGCGCCAGCGGCGGCGATGGGCGCCGGAATGGGGGCCGGAATGGGCGCTGCGACTGCTGCAGCAACGCTCAACCCGGCCGCAGGCATCAGCCCAGTGGCACGCCCAGATCCGACCGGCCTGATTGTCTTGCCCGAGGCGGCGGCACAGCAGCTTGATCAAAGCGTGCTGCGCTTTGCGATTGTGTGCGGGGCGCTGGAACTCTTGCCGCAATCCTGGGCCACCATGGCGATTGTGCCGCTGCAGCTTAAGCTAGTGCACAGCGTGGGCAATGCCTATGGCGTAGAGCTAGATCAGGGCCATGTGCGCGAGTTTTTGGCCGCGGCTGGGGTGGGGCTCACCTCGCAATATGTCGAGCAATTTGGCCGCAAATTACTGGGCGGGCTGCTGGGGAAATACGTGGGCAAAACCGCCGGCAAAATCGGTGGTGCGGCCACGGGCGTGGCGATGTCATTTGCCACCACTTACGCGCTGGGGCAGTTGGCCAAGCGCTATTACGCCGGTGGGCGGCAAATGCAGATGGTGGTGCTCAAAGACACCTTTAACCAGCTACTGGGGCCAGCCAAACAGCTGCAGGCGCAGTATTTACCGCAGATTCAGCAACAAGCTCGTCAGCTGGATGCGGCCACGGTGATGAAGTTTGTAAAAACCGGGGTGTGAGGCAGGCTGGTAATCTGTGTGGCTAGGCGAGGGCGCGCACCAGGGTGACTACCCATTCGGCCAGCCGGCCGCTGCTGTAGATCACCTGCGCTTGCCCCCATTGACACAGGCTTTCGCGCAGCGGGCGCAGCCAGGTTTCGCCGGGGCGGTGCATGGCCACCCAGATGAAATACAGCACGCCCGCCCAGCAGGCGAGGAAAATCAGGTTTTCCATCGGGCCATTGGCTTTAAAGAGATTAAGGCTGAATTTCTTGCGCACCGGCCACAGCAGCGGCACCCCCGAGGGCGTGAGCAAATCCCCCAGAATATGCGACAAATAGCCGATCACCAGCGGCAATACCGGCCATTCGCGCTCACCCGGATGAGTGAGTAAAAACCAGATCACCAGCCCCACCATTAATAGCGAATGGGTAATGCCGCGATGGCCAAACAACTTGGCCAGCGGTATCGAGATATACGGCACAATCCGCCCTAAGGTGGATTTGGGGTGATCCAGATCGGGCAATAGCCCGGCCGCACCGGCGATGGCCACTTCATAAATATGCGGCATACGCCCTAAAATCCCCACACTGCAGCCAACCATCAGCAGCGAAGCAAAGGCAATATGGGTTTTGGCGATCATGATGGCGGGCGCTAAATCTAAACGGCGGCGGCGGGGCAGCGAGGTTAGCTGATTTTTGACCGTTTGTCAGCTCAAACGCGCCAAAACGCCATAAAAAAACCGCCGTTGCCGGCGGTTTTTTTCCTTGGCGCTGCGCGAGCTTTAGCGGCCGCGCAGTTTACCTACGAGGGTGACGACAACCAGCGCTACCGCGCCAGCAATCACACCGACGAGCAGATTGCCAATGCTAGGCACTACGGCGCCAAGCAAATTGCCGCTTTCGGCGGCTAGGTGTTCCAGCCCGTGATGCAGCTGCGGAATACCGTGCACCAAAATCCCGCCCCCCACGAGGAACATCGCGGCGGTGCCGACGATGGTCAATAGCTTCATCAGCTTGGGCGCGGTGGCCACAAAGCCGCTGCCCAATAGCTGTGCCACGGGGCGATCCTGTTTTTGCAGCCAGAAGCCGATGTCATCCAGCTTCACAATCCCGGCCACCAGCCCATACACCCCCACGGTCATAATCAGGCCAATGCCGGCCAGTACGGCAAACTGGGTCGTCATGGGCTGGCCGGCGACGGTACCCAGCGCAATGACAATAATCTCTGCCGAGAGCACAAAATCGGTGCGGATCGCGCCTTTGATTTTTTCTTTTTCCAGCGCGGCCAGATCAACGCTGCCATCGGCCAGGGCTTGCAGATGGCTATCGTGTTCGGCGCTGTCCGCGGCTTCATCATGCGGCAAGAATTTATGCGCGAGCTTTTCCACCCCTTCAAAACACAGATACAGCCCGCCGATCATCAAGAGCGGAATCACCGCCCATGGCGCGAAGGCGCTGATCAACAGTGCGGCCGGTACCAGGATGATTTTGTTTTTCAGCGAGCCCACGGCCACCGCCCAGACCACTGGCAATTCGCGCTCGGCGCGCACACCGTTGACTTGCTCGGCATTGAGCGCTAGATCGTCGCCCAGGACCCCGGCGGTTTTCTTGGCGGCCACTTTGGTCATGACTGCGACGTCATCCAAAATGGTGGCGATATCGTCCAACAGCGTCAGTAAACTGGCTCCAGCCATGATGTTTCCTCTCCGTGCAGATTAATTTTTATTAAGTTTGGCAGTGTGCCGTTACTCGTCCACTTTGGCAAATCGCGGCTGGGCTTGGCCATCAATGATGACGTCTTCCAGAAACATCGCCAGCGGTCGCGCCCACCAGCCCCGCTCGCCATACTGCGGCTGATAGATCACTAGCCATTCATCGGTTTCGGAATGACGGGCGATGTCGAGCGCGCGATACAGGTTGCCTTTGTAATGGCGGTAAAGGCCGGGGGTAAAATCAGGTTTTGGCATATCGCTCATGGGTATATCTCGCTAAATATTGATAGGATTGGCTTGTAGGGCTATACCCTATAAATCTCGGGCAAAAAAATGGCCACCCGCAGGTGGCCATGTGCTGTGTATTGCGTTTACAGCTTGCCTTCCAGCCAGCTGGCGGCGGCTTGCAGCGCGTCGCCGACTTTGTCGGTGTCCGGGCCACCGGCTTGGGCCATGTCTGGGCGGCCGCCACCTTTACCACCCACCACTTGCGCGGCTACATTCACCAGCTCGCCTGCTTTCACTTGGCCAGTCAGATCTTTGGAAACGCGTGCGATCAGGCTTACTTTACCGTCGTTCACGCAGGCCAGCAGCGCGATACCGCTTTGCAAGCGATCCATCAGCTTGTCGCTCATCTCGCGCAGCATGCCGGCTTCTACGCCTTCCACCACGCTGCCGATGCATTTCACGCCACCGATGGTGCGCAGGCCTACGCCAATCAGCTGATCAAGCTGCGTGAAGGCCATCTGGCCTTTCAGCGCCGTCACTTCTTTTTGCGCGGCTTTGAGATCAGCTTGCAGTTTTTCCAGCTTGCTGATCAGCTCGCCACCTTGGGCGCCAGTCAGGCTGGCGGCGGCTTTAAGCTCGGCATCTTGCGCTTGCACAGCGGCCAGCGCCGCGACGCCGGTAATGGCTTCGACCCGGCGGACGCCCGCAGCCACGCCACCTTCCGATACGATCTTGAAGAGGCCGATATCACCAGTGCGGCCGACGTGCGTACCACCACACAGCTCGGTTGAGAAGTCGCCCATTTTCAATACGCGCACTTCATCGCCGTATTTTTCGCCAAACAGCGCCATCGCGCCGGATTTGATCGCGTCGTCGTAGCTCATCAGCTTGGCCACGGCTTCTTCATTGGCCATGATCACGTGATTCACCAGGCTTTCGACTTTGCTCAGCTCTTCGGCGGTCAGCGCTTTGGGGTGCGAGAAGTCAAAACGGGTGCGCTCGTGAGTAACCAGCGAGCCTTTTTGCTCTACGTGGCTACCCAGCACTTCGCGCAAAGCGGCGTGCAGCAAGTGCGTGGCACTGTGGTTGCGCTGGCTGGCTTGGCGCTTGGCAATGTCGATGCTGGCCGTGACCGCATCGCCCACTTTCAGGCTGCCGCTGATCAACACGCCCTGATGGCCAAATACATCGGCTTTGATTTTTTGGGTGTCGGTGACGTTAAACACGCCCGCGCCGGCGATCACACCGGTATCACCGGCCTGACCCCCTGATTCGGCGTAGAACGGGGTGTGATCCAGTACGATCACGCCTTCGTCGCCATCGGCGAGGCTATCTACCGGCTCATTACCTTTGTATAGCGCCACCACTTTGGCGGCACGGCTCGCTTCGGTGTAGCCGTGGAAGCACGACGCTTCGCCTTCGTAAGCCAAACCAGCGGCCATTTTGAATTGGCCCGCAGCTTTAGATTGCTTGCGCTGCGCTTCAAGCGCCGCTTCAAAGCCCGCGATATCAACAGTGACATTGCGCTCGCGGCATACGTCAGCAGTCAGATCGATCGGGAAACCATAGGTATCAGACAGCTTGAATGCCACATCGCCATCGAGCACTTGCTTGCCGCCGGCCAGTACCGTGTCGAGCAGGGTCATGCCGTTTTCCAGCGTGCGGCCGAAGATTTCTTCTTCGGTTTTCAGCGCATCAATGATGTGCTCTTTGCGCTGGCGCAGCTCAGGGTAGGCGTCGCCCATAATCTCGGCCAGTGGGGCCACCAGTTTATGGAAGAAATAGCCTTTCTGGCCCAGTTTGTAACCGTGACGGATGGCGCGACGGATGATCCGGCGCAATACATAGCCACGGCCGTCATTACTTGGCAGCGCACCATCGGCGATCAGGAAAGCACACGAGCGAATATGGTCGGCAATCACTTTCAGCGAAGGCGAATTGGCATCCGTGGCGCCAGTTTCGCGTTGCGCCGCAGCCAGTAAGTGCTGGAACAAATCGATTTCGTAGTTAGCATGCACGCCTTGCATCACGGCCGAAATCCGCTCCAGACCCATACCGGTGTCAACCGATGGTTTGGGCAGTGGATGCAGCACGCCCGCTTCGTCGCGGTTGAACTGCATAAATACGTTATTCCAGATTTCGATGAAGCGGTCGCCGTCTTCTTCCGGCGATCCTGGAGGGCCACCCCAGTGTTGTGGGCCGTGATCGTAGAAAATTTCGGTACATGGGCCACATGGGCCGGTATCGCCCATTTGCCAGAAGTTATCCGAAGCGTAAGGCGCGCCTTTATTGTCGCCGATGCGCACGATCTTTTCCGCCGGTACGCCGACTTCTTTGTGCCAGATGTCATACGCTTCGTCGTCCGTGGCGTAGACGGTGACCATCAGCTTTTCTTTTGGAATGGCCAGCCACTCGGGCGAAGTCAGAAATTCCCAGGCGTACAAAATGGCTTCGCGTTTGAAGTAATCGCCAAACGAGAAATTACCCAGCATTTCAAAGAAAGTGTGGTGACGCGCGGTGTAGCCGACGTTTTCCAGGTCATTGTGCTTACCGCCAGCGCGCACGCATTTCTGGCTGCTGGTGGCGCGGGTGTATGGGCGCTTATCAAAGCCCAGAAACACATCCTTGAACTGGTTCATCCCGGCGTTGGTAAACAGGATGGTCGGATCATTGGCCGGAATCAGCGATGAGGAAGCCACCACCTGATGGCTCTTGCTGGCAAAAAAGTCCAGGAACTTCTGGCGAATCTGGGAAGATTTCATAAGACGTTACACACGGGCACGGTTTAAATTCAAGACCATCGATTTTAAAGCAAAGCGCGGCGGGCGGGTAGGGTAACAGCCCAGACTGTGCTGGTCTTTGGCGCGGATACCTGCGGTGGCGTTGCTGTTGGGGCTTTGCGCCAGCCCGCGGGGTGAGGGCGCCGTGCTTGCGCTGCGAGATTGAGCGGGCTTTAGGCTGCGCTATTGCGCAAGTAGGCGCTGCCTGATGATTGAGGTTGGGGTATATGGCTGTAGCTTAATTAAATTAATGATCTGAAGCTTATACCTGACTGGGTATCAATCAAAGTCGGGTGCGAAGTCCATGTCGTCCTCATCCATCCCGCCGCCCTGTACCACTTTGTAAATCACACCGGTGCTAAAGCCGCGGCTGGCTAAAAAGCGCAGTTGCTTGGCGCGCTCTTTGGCATCTTGCGGCGGCTGGCCAAATTTTTTCTGCCACAGGCGGCGTGCGGTGGCTTCTTCCTGATCAGCTACTTGCTCCAGACTCTGCTCAATCAGCACGCTGGCCACGCCTTTTTGCCGTAATTCTTGCTTGAGTCGCCCGGGACCATAGCGCTGGCTGCGAAAATGCGTCCATTGCTCTGCAAAGCGCTCATCCGAGAGCCAACCCCTTTGCTCGAAATCATCCAAAATCTGCTGCAGCTCGGCCTGTTGGGCTTCTAGCTGCTCGGGGTCGAGCTGTAGGCGTAGCTTGCCGGCAAGCTCGGCGCGCGAGTATTCGCGTTTGCTTAAAAATTGCAGCGCCTTATTGCGCAGACTGAGCGGTGGTTTCATCTGGGTAGAGGCTGGAGAGCGGATTGAGTGAGGTATGCGCTGGTTTGTCAGGGCCAACAAAAAGCCCCCGCAGGGCGGGGGCTGTGGGGTGGGCTTATTCGCCCAAATCACCATCCAGATCGCCGCCCATCTCGATCGGCAGCGGTGCGCCGCCAATTTTCTCGCGGACTTTATTCACGATTTCTTCGGCAAGCTCAGGGTTGTCTTTCAGGAATTGGCGGGCGTTTTCCAGGCCTTGACCAATCTTGTTGCCGTTGTAGCTGTACCAAGCACCGGATTTATCGATGATCTTGTTGGCCACACCTTGCTCGATGATCTCGCCTTCGCGGGAAATGCCTTCGCCATACATGATGTCAAAGGTCACCACGCGGAATGGAGGTGAAACTTTGTTTTTGGCGATTTTGACTTTGGTTTGGTTACCAATGATGTCTTCGCCTTTTTTCACCGCACCAATCCGGCGGATATCCAGCCGCACAGAGGCGTAGAACTTCAGCGCATTACCACCGGTGGTGGTTTCCGGGCTTTGCCCTGGCATCATTGCGCCGATCTTCATGCGCAACTGGTTAATAAAGATCACCAGGGTGTTGGTGCGTTTGATGTTACCAGTGAGTTTACGCAGCGCCTGGCTCATCAGACGGGCCTGCAGGCCCACGTGCACATCACCCATCTCGCCTTCGATCTCGGCTTTGGGCGTCAGCGCGGCAACAGAGTCCACCACGATGATGTCTACACCGCCTGAGCGCACCAGCATGTCAGCGATTTCCAGCGCTTGCTCACCGGTGTCAGGTTGGGAAATCAGCATTTCTGATACGTTCACGCCCAGTTTTTGGGCATAGACTGGGTCGAGCGCGTTTTCTGCGTCGATATAGGCGGCTACACCGCCCAGTTTTTGAATTTCGGCCACCACATGCAGACACAGCGTGGTTTTACCGGAAGACTCTGGCCCGAAGATTTCGACAATCCGGCCACGTGGCAAACCACCCACACCCAGCGCCAGATCCAGGCCCAGTGAGCCGGTAGAGACGACTTGCAAGTCGTTTTCAATCTGGTTGTCGCCCATTTTCATGATGGCGCCTTTACCAAACTGGCGTTCGATTTGGGCTAGGGCGGCGGCGAGGGCCTTGCTTTTGTTGTCGTCCATGGTCATGTCCTGCGCGATTAGGTTTGGATGGAGTGATTATAGAACAATCGTTCTGTATTGCAATAGCTGGCGCAAAATTGTTGCGTGCAGCAAATTAGAAATTGAGCGAGATCTCGGGGCTACTTGGCAAGGTGAAGTAGAAAATCGTGCCTTCGTTCGGGGTGGATTTGGCCCAGATGCGCCCGCCATGACGGCTGATAATCCGCTGGGTGGCGGTTAGGCCAATGCCGTTGCCGCTGTATTGGCTTTGCGAGTGCAGGCGGTAGAACGGGGTAAAGAGCTGCTTGGCCTGCGCCATATTAAAGCCGACGCCTTCATCGGCCACATAAAACACCCGCTGGCCATTGACCAAGGTCTGGCTGAAGGTGATTTTAATGACATCGCAATGCTGGGAGAATTTCCACGCGTTTTCCAGCAGATTGTAGAGCGCGATGCGGATCAGTTTGGGATCGGCTTCGGCGCTCAGGGCCTCGCTGATATTGATGTCTTTAGCCCGATCTGGCTGCAGCATGGTGATTTCATCCATGATGTCTTGCGCCATTAAGCTCAGGTTAATTTCTTGCGGGCGAATCTCGGTGGCGAGGAATTGCTGCAGCATCAGCAAATCATCAATCCGGCTGCTCATGCTGCTGATGCTGCTGCGTATCCGCTGCAGATAATTGCGTGCATTGTTATCGAGCTGATCTTGGTAGTCTTCCAGCAAGACTTGATTAAAGCCTTCCACCGTGCGCAGCGGAGTGCGTAAATCCTGCGTGAGAATATTGATCAGAATTTCCAGCTCATGCTTGGTGGTGGCAAGCTCACGACTGCGCTCTTCCACCACTTCTTCGAGGTGATTGCGATAGTTTTCCAGCTGAATTTCATTGGCGCGGCGGCTGGAAATATCAAACAGAAAACCCTGCAAATGCGGCAGGCCGTTGGGGTCTAGATCGCAGCTGGCGCTGATTTGTACCCAGACTTCTTTGCCGCTGGCCGCCAGCAGCCGGCATTCAAATTCATAAATCTGCCCCGGTTCATGCACATCGGCAAACAATGGATAGGCAAAATGCCGGTCATCCGGGTGCAGATAGCTGGTTAAAAAGCCTTCGCTATACCATTCCGACAACGGATAGCCCAGTAATTGCTCGGCCTGCGGGCCTACATAGGTAAAGCGCCATTCTTCCGGGCGCGCATCCCAAGGGATCAGGCGGGTGGATTCCACCAGCCGGCGCATGCGATCTTCACTCACCCGCAGGGCGGATTCGATCTGCCGGCGGCTCATCAAATCGGCTTCGAGCTGCAGGTTTTTTTGTTCGAGTGCGCCAATCATGTCTTTCAGTGCCAGGCGGTTGCGCTCCAGCGCGCTACCCAGCTGGCCGATTTCATCTTCGCGCTGCCATAAAAACGGCTGATCAAGCTGGTGGCTGGCCAGCTGGCCGGCCTGTTTGGTCAGCCGCTGCAAGGGGCGCAAGACGCGGGAATTGAGCAAAAAGAGAATCAGGCCCAGGCTAAACACCACCTGTAGCACCACCGCCACCAGATACTGACGCAGCTTGTTGCGGATATTTTCGGTGGCAAGACCGTCATCCAGCTCCAGCGTGACATTGCCGATCACATTGCCTTGCTTGCTCACCAGATGCGAGAGCGACGAGAGCTGGCCTTTGCGGCGCTCGGGTTTGTCACTACTTAGAAAAATCCCCAGCGAGGCATCGTTGACCACGATGCGCACCACGCGCTGATCACTCATCACCGATTCGAGCAGCGGTTTGCCCGATTCGGGGGCCAGATTCCATAGTGGCTCCTGCATGCCCAGCACCAGAATATCCACCAGCCGCTCGTGGTCTTGCTGCATATAGTTTTCGGCTTGTTGCAGTTCGGTGCGGATGCTCAGGTAGCCATTGAGCGTTGCGGGCAGCAACAACCCAAGCAAAATTGCCAGAATAACCGCCGGACGCAGAGACAGATTCATGCCGGAATGCTCGATTCATACGGTCTTAACAGAGATACCTTGCAGTCTAATCGAGTTTATTTATTCAGACCATGTCTTGTTCTGGCGCAAACTTGATCTGCACAGCCGCGCCATCTGGGGCCTTGCCCGCATGGGATTTGATTTGTAGCAGCTTGCGCCGAAAATCCGCTGGGGATCACTGCACGCGCACGGCATAATAGCGGGCAAACAAACCATAACAGGGGCTCGCCATGAAAGTGATTGTTTTGGGTGCCGGGGTCATCGGTGTGACCACCGCCTGGTTTCTGGCGCGGGATGGCCATCAGGTCACCGTGATCGAGCGGGCGCAAGAGCCCGCGCGCGAAACCAGCTATGCCAATGGCGGGCAAATCTCGGTGTGCCACGCCGAGCCATGGGCCAATCCGAAAGCGCCGTGGAAAACCTTGCAATGGCTGGGCGAGGAAGACGCGCCGCTGTTGTTCCGCCTCAAGCTGGATTGGAATCAATGGCGCTGGGGCCTGCGTTTTTTGCAGCAGTGCACGCGCGAAAAAGCCAAATTCAATCTGCAAAATCTCGTCCGCTTGGGCCTGTATAGCCGCGATACCTTGCAAAGCCTGCGGGCGCAAACCGGGGTGGAATACAAGCAGCGCACCGAAGGGATTTTGCATTACTACACCGATCCGGCCGAATACGCGGCAGCGATTCCGGCGGCGGCGCTGATGCGCGAAGTAGGGCTAGACCGGCAGGTGAAAACTGCCGCCGAGTGTTTGGCAATTGAGCCAGCGCTGGCCAAGTCGCGCCATCCGATTGTTGGTGGCACGTATACCCCAAGCGATGAATCAGGCGATGCACGGCTGTTTACCAATGAGCTGGCGGCGCGCTGTAACGAGCTGGGCGTAGAGTTTCGCTACGACTGCGCCATCGAGGCGCTAGAGAAAATCGGCGACGATGTGCAAACCGTACGGGTACGCAGCGCCGAACAGGGCGTCGAGCGGCTGAATGCGGATCAAATCGTGGTTTGTCTCGGTAGCTACAGCCCGCTGCATTTGGCGCCGCTGGGGATTACGCTGGATATTTACCCTGCCAAGGGCTATTCGGCGACGATCCCGGTGCTTGATCCGAGCCAGGCGCCGACTGTGAGCCTGACCGATGATGGCTACAAGCTGGTGTTCTCAAGGCTGGGCGACCATTTGCGTGTGGCCGGTACGGCCGAATTTAATGGCTACAATCTGGAGCTTAATCCGATTCGCTGCAAGGCACTGATTGAGCGAACCAGCCAGATTTTCCCTGAGGGCATGGATTACGCACGCGCCGAATTCTGGACGGGGTTGCGGCCGGCGACGCCGGGCAATCTGCCCTATATCGGCCAAACCCGTTATCCAAGTTTGTGGCTCAATACCGGCCACGGCACGCTGGGCTGGACGGAATGTTGCGGCTCGGCCAAGGCGATTAGCGATTTGATCGCTGGGCGAGTGCCTGAGGTGGATTATCCCTTCCTGCGGGGGATTTGAGCGGGGTGCGCTTGAAATAACAAAAGGGGTATTGCTCGCCAAGGCTTGTATTAAAAAGCATGGCGGGCAATACCCCTTTGACTGGGTGCGGGCGCTCGCTGCGATGTGTTACAGCTTCACCGCATGCTCACGCGTGGCGTGGAATTTCAGCTCAGGCCAGCGTTCCATGGTCAGATCCAGATTCACGCGGCTGGTCGCCAGATAAGCCAGGCTATCGGCGGCATCGCGGGCCAGATTGTTCACCAGATTTTTCTCGAAGTCGGCGAGTTTTTTCGCGTCTTCACAGCTCACCCAACGAGCGGTGTAGATGGGCGACGATTCAAAAATCGCTTCCACGCCGTATTCGTTCAATAGGCGGGATGCAACCACTTCAAACTGCAGTACACCCACCGCGCCCAGGATCAAATCGCCGCCGTTGAGCGGCTTGAATACCTGTACCGCGCCTTCTTCGCCCAGCTGTTGCAAGCCTTTTTGTAGCTGTTTGATTTTCAGCGGGTTTTTGATCCGCACCACTCGGAACATTTCTGGTGCGAAGAACGGAATACCGGTGAAGGTCAGCAGTTCGCCTTCCGAGAATGAATCGCCAATCTGGATATTGCCGTGATTAGGCAGGCCAATAATGTCGCCGGCGTAGGCTTCTTCGACTTGCTCACGGCCTTGCGCCATGAATGTCACCACCGAGTTGGCGGCGATTTCACGGTTGAGGCGCAAGTGTTTGAATTTCATCCCGCGGGTAAATTCGCCCGAGCACACGCGCAAGAACGCAATCCGGTCGCGGTGTTTCGGGTCCATATTGGCCTGAATTTTGAATACAAAGGCCGAGAATTTTTCTTCGGTAGGCGCCACGTCGCGCTGCATGGTTTCCGATTCGCTCGGTTGCGGGGCCCAATCGACCAGCGCATTCAAAATCTCGCGAATACCGAAGTTATTAATGGCAGAGCCAAAGAACACCGGCGTGAGTGTACCGGCGAGGAATTCCTCCAGATCGAACGGGTGCGATGCACCGCGCACGAGCTCAAGCTCCATACGGGTTTGGTCGATTTCGAGTGGGAATAGCTCATCCAGGCGTGGGTTATCAATGCCTTTGATGATTTCCACTTCATCCAGCGGGCCTTGACCGGGGGTGAAGAGGATAATTTCATCCGACAAAATGCTGTATACGCCGCGGAAGGTTTTGCCCATCCCGATCGGCCAGGTGATGGGCGCGCAACGAATGCCCAATACGCTTTCTACTTCGTCCAGTAGCTCTAGATTATCCCGCACTTCACGGTCGTACTTATTCATGAAGGTGATAATCGGCGTATGGCGCATGCGGCAGACGTTCAAAAGTTTGATCGTTTGCGCTTCCACACCCTTGGCGGCATCAATCACCATCAGCGCCGAATCCACGGCGGTGAGTACGCGATAGGTATCTTCCGAGAAATCCTGGTGACCCGGGGTGTCTAGGAGATTGACTACGTGCTCGCGGTAATCGAACTGCATGACCGAAGAGGCCACGGAAATGCCGCGCTGTTTCTCTATTTCCATCCAGTCGGAGGTGGCGAACTTGCCGCCTTTTTTGCCTTTGACGGTACCGGCGGCCTGAATCGTGCCCGAAAAATACAGCAGTTTTTCGGTCAAGGTGGTTTTACCCGCATCCGGGTGGGAAATAATGGCAAACGTACGACGACGCGCCACTTCGCTGCGAATATCCGGCATAGTCAAAAGAGGGACGGCAGAAAAACCCGCCATTGTACGCGCAAGCGGCGTTGGCGGGTAGGGCGCTTAGGCGGTCGGCAGGGTGATCGGCAGCAAGATGGTAAACACCGCACCGCCTTGCAGGTGATTACGGGCGGCAATATGGCCGCCGTGATCAAGCATGATCTGCCGACTGATCGCTAGCCCGAGGCCGGTGCCGCCACCGAGGCGCACGCGGCTACTCTGGATAAATTTATCGAAGATGGTTTCCAGTTCGTTATCTGGAATTCCGGGGCCATGATCGCGCACTTCCAGCCCGATGGCCGGGCTGCCATCGTCGAGCAAGGCGACCGGTAGGGTCTGAATTTCGATCCGGCTGTGGTTGGCGCTGAATTTGATCGCATTGGAGAGCAGATTCACGATCACCTGCGTGATCCGCGCTTTATCAAACACGGTAATCAGCTCTTGCTCGCCTTCCTGGAAGTCGATCTGCAGCTGTTTGCCGGCAATGAGCGAGCCCATTTCGGCAATAGCTTGGCGAGTGATCACCTGCAGGCTGTGCTGGCCTTTGTCGTAGCTCATCTTGTTGGCTTCCAGCCGCGACATATCAAGCAGATCATTCAGCAGCAACAGCAGCCGCTTGCCCGAGGCATTGATGCGCTCGTAATAGCGGTTTAGGTGATTGGTTTCCGGCCCATCGAGTTTGCCGGTTTTGGCCAGCCCCATTTCGGAGAAGGACAAGATCGCATGCATCGGTGTGCGCAGCTCGTGGCTCATATTGGCGAGGAAGGACGATTTCGCCAAGTTGGCGTTTTCGGCCGCTTCTTTGGCATCGACCAGCCGGCGCTCGATTTCTTTCAGCTGTGCAATATCGGTAAAGAAGGCGTAGGCGTATTCGATGTTTTCCTGCTCATCCAAGACCACACCGCTGTTGATCAGGAAGGGGCGGATCTTGTGATGCTGATCGAGTAATTCGATATCCTTGGTGGTATGTTCCTGCAAGGCAAGATCCATCAGGTCGTCCGGGAAGAACTGGGTACAGGTATCGCCCCAGATCGATTTCGGATTCAGCCCGATCAGCGCTTCGCGCTGATATCCCAGCAGGCGGGTGAATGACTGATTCACCTCGCGGATGCGATGGTCGGCATCAATCAGCAAGAAGCCATCCGCGGTCTGGTCAATAATTGTCCGGTTCAGACGCTCGGATTGGCGCAGCGACTGGGCGGCAATCCGTTGCGAGGTGATGTCTTCAATCACCGCAATCATGCCCTTGCTCATATCGCCCGCTACCAGCGCTTTGGCATAGATCATGGCCCAGAATGGCGAGTGATCGCGCCGGTACAGCTCGGTTTCACCCCGGAACACGCCGCCGGTGGCTATGCGTGACCAGATGCGCTGGCGCAGTTCGTCGTATTTGTCGGCTGAGCTAAAGAGTTGGCCAGTTTCGGTGCCGATAATATCGCTGCTGGCGTAACCAAACAGCAGCTCAAAGGCCGGGTTTACGAGCCGCACTACGCCATTCATCGTCAGCATAATCGCCAGCGGGCTGGCATCGAGCACCGTGCGGATCTCGGCCGTGCGCTCTTGCACCATTTCATGCAACTGATCGCGGTGCTGACGTAATTCCTGCTCGGCTTGCCGGCGCTCGGAAATATCGCGGGCCGTGCAGCAGATGTAGGCTTCACGCTGATATTTGATCAGCGAGAGGGTGAGCTCCATCGCCAGTTTGTCGCCATTGCTGGTTTGCAGTGGCGTATCGACCGTGAGCTGCTTTTGTTCCTGCAGCGCATGCCAGTAATCCAGCCAATTCAGGTCGGTTAGCTCGGTAAAGAGATCGACAAAATGCTGATGATTGAGCTCTTGGCGGCTATAGCCCGAATGGCTGGCCATGCTTTTATTGGCATAGCGGATAAGCCCGCTTTGATCGCACCAGAGCGTGAGATCGGGCGATTCATCGACCGTGTGCTGGGTGAGAAACAGCCGGCCCTCAACTTGTTCGAGGTGGCGGATCTGCCGTAGCAGGATATACAAGAGCAGCGACACCACGGCCATCAGCCCCATCGCCACCAGTATGCGGGTGATGGTTTGTTCTTTGAATGGGGCCAGAATCACGTCTAGATCATGGCTTACCGTGATAATCAGCGGCAGACCGGCCTGATTCACATTAAAGGTCAGTAGCTGCTCGCGGCCATTGGCAAACTGGACGCGCTCGGAGCTATGCCGACGCAAGCGCATCTGCTCGAACAGGAGCGTGTCATTTTGGCGCACATTGGTCGCAAGGCGGCTTTCATCGTAGGGATAGTTCACCAACACCACGCCATCGCTGCGCAGCAGGTTGATGGTCACGCCCGGGGCGAGATCGAGAGATTCGTAAAAGCGCAGGAAATAGGTGGGTTCCATCCCCGAGAGCAATACGCCGCCAAATTCGCCCTGCGGGGTGTTAATACGGCGGGTAAGGGCGATAAGCCATTTGCCATCGGTACGCGACAGGATGGGTTCGCTGATAAATGGGGCGGTGCTATTGGTTTGACTGTGGTAGTGGAAATACGCCCGATCACTGAGATTGATGTGCCGCGCCGGGTATTCCAGCCCGTGGCTATGAATGACGCCATCTGGGCCAATCGTGATAATGCCGCGAATCTGCGGTGTGAGGCGCACCTTGTCTTTTAGTGAAAGGTGCATCAGGTATTCGTCGGCGTGGGTTACGCCGCCGAGGCGATCCAGATCTTCGGCGATGTTTTGCATCGCCTGTTCGACCGACACAAAGGCGCGGGTGGCATTTTCATCCAGCGCCCGAGCCAATGATTGATCGCTGCGTTGGGCTTCGGCTAAGGCCTGGTGATAATCGCGAACAGTGATCCATGCCAGCGACAGCAGCACCAGTAAGACCATAACCCCATAAAACCCCAGTAAACCGCTGCGCAGACCACGCAGGGTCTGCCGGGTTTTGTGATTATTGGGGTGACTGGCTTGCCGAATTGCGCCCAGACTAAAGATTTTGTTTCGCCTCCAGCGCTTCCCAGCGCTCCAGTTTGGCCATAACCAGCTCTTCAATAGTCGCAATTCTATCTTGCATTTCGCGGGCTTTCAGCGGCTCTTTGCGATAAAGCTCGGGATCAAGCAAAGATTGTTGCAAATTTGCTTGCTCGGCTTCCAAGGCCTCAAGTTCGGCAGGCAGCCGTTCCAGCTCGCGGGTTTCGTTATAGCTGAGCTTAGTGCGTTGATTGCGTGGCTTTTCAGCGCTGGTTTTGGCCGCTGGCGCACTGCTTGCCGGCTTTTTCGCGTCTTGCTGGGCCAGCATGCGCTCGCGAGCACTCATCCAGTCGGCATAACCACCAGCGTTTTCCAAAAGCACGCCATTGGGTTCAAAGACGATGGTCTGGGTGACGACATTATCCAAGAATGCCCGGTCGTGGCTGACCACAAACACGGTGCCGGGGTAGCTGGCAAGCAGTTCTTCCAGCAATTCGAGAGTATCGATGTCCAGATCATTGGTGGGCTCGTCCAGCACCAAGATATTGGCCGGTTTGGTAAACAGCCGCGCGAGCAAAAGGCGATTGCGCTCGCCGCCCGAGAGTGATTTCACCGGGCTGCGGGCCCGCTCGGCGGGGAATAGAAACTCTTCCAGATAGCCCATCACATGCTTGCGCTGGCCGCCGATCTCGACGTAATCATTGCCTTGGCCCACGGTATCGGCCACCGAGAGTTCTTCGTCCAGCTGTTCGCGGAACTGGTCAAAGTAGGCCACTTGCAAATTGGTGCCTTGTTTGACTGTGCCGGTGTCGGGCGCAAGCTGACCCAAAATCAGCTTCAATAATGTGGTTTTACCGGCACCATTGGGGCCGATCAGCCCGACCTTGTCGCCCCGCAGCAGGCGGGTGGTGAACGATTTGATGAGTACTTTTTCGCTGCCGTCCGGGTTGGGGTAGGCTTTGCTCACGTTTTCCAGCTCGGCAATCAGCTTGCCGCTGCGCTCGCCGGCATCAAGCTGAAAACTAACGTTGCCCACGCGTTCGCGTCGTGCGGCGCGATCGCGGCGCAATTGCTCGAGCCGGCGTACGCGGCCTTCATTGCGGGTGCGGCGGGCTTCAACGCCTTTACGAATCCAGACTTCTTCCTGCGCCAGGAATTTGTCGAATTTACGATTAACGACGTCTTCCTGGGCCAGCATTTCGGCCTTTAGATTTTCATAGGCGCTAAAGTTGCCCGGAAAACTCGCTAGCTGGCCACGGTCCAGCTCGATAATCCGGGTGCTGATATTGTCGAGGAAGGAGCGATCGTGGGTAATAAACAACACGCTGCCGGCAAAGCCTTTGAGTAAGGTTTCCAGCCACTCGATGGCATTCACATCCAGATGGTTGGTTGGCTCGTCCAGTAGCAGTAGATCAGGCTCGGTAACCAAGGCTTGCGCGAGGGCTACGCGTTTTTTCCAACCGCCAGACAGGGTTTTAATCTGCACATCGGCGGGGAGTTTTAAAATCGACAGGGTATTGCTGATCAGCGAGTCCAACCGCCAGCCGTCTTGCGTTTCCAGCGCATGCTGCAAGCGCGTTAATTCGTCCATGCTCTGCTGGCTGCCATCCAGATGTTGGGTGGCATGGTGGTAATCAATCAGCAGCTGCCGCACATTTCCCAGCCCTTCGGCCACGGCTTCAAAGACAGTGTGATCTGGATTAAACGTTGGCTCCTGCGGCACAAAGGCCATTCGGGCATCGTTAACCAGACGGATGGTGCCGTCATCCAGCTTGTTGACCCCGGCAATCGCCTTTAGCAAGGACGACTTGCCTGCGCCATTGCGGCCAATCAAACCAACCCTTTCACCCGGTTCGAGCACCAGGCTGGCACCGTCCAGCAGCGGCCAGTGGCCATAGGCGAGGTGGGCATTTTCTACGAGCAAAACGGGCATGGTTTGAACACTAACTTTTTGAACGAAAGCACAAATTATACGGCCAGTGTTTGGACTATGACATCGCCCAAGCTAGAATCGAGGCCAATCTGACGATGGAGGCATCCGCATGCAGCGTGTTTTACTCCTGATTTTGCTGGCTTTTTTTGCCCTTAGCCCCAGTGTGTGGGCCGCGAAAAAAAAGCCGGTGGCCGCAGCGCAAGGTAGCACCCATCCAGCCATCGTGGCGGATAACGCCGATTTACTGGATGCGCCTTATGATCCGGCTAAGCCGCCAGGGCGTCTGCGGGTGTTGGTGGCGCTGGGCCCTTCGACTTACTTTTTAAAAGATGGCCGCCCGCATGGGCTTGAATATGCGCTATTGCAGGGCTTTGAATCCGAGCTCACGCGCCGGCGCGGAAAAGGCCAGCCGCCGGTGCGTTTGCAGTTTATTCCGCTGGATGCCGGTGAATTGATCCCCGCCTTACGTGAAGGCCGTGGGGATATTGCGGCAGGGCTATTGCCGCAGCTAGACGGGCTGAAAGCACTGGTGGGGGTCACCGAGCCCTATGCTCGCGACGAATGGTGTTTGGTCGGCAGCGCCAGTCGGCAGCTGGCGGGGCTGGACGAAGAAGTAGAGTTACCGAGTTCCAGTTTTGGCCGGCGGCTGCTCAGTAACGAACAAACAGATCTCAAATTAAAAGACGCCGCCCTTGGCGCAAACGCCGAAATGATCTTGCGTGCGATTCAGCAGGGCGAAACCCAGCTCACTTTGGCCAGCCGCTTGGTTACACGCTTGTGGAGCAGCCAATATCCAGCGTTGAAAGTCGGTGAATGCTTGGGGCAAAAAGTGGCTTATCAGTGGGCGGTGCGCCCCGACCAGCCGGCGCTGGTCGAGGATTTGAACCGCTATATCCAGAGCAAACAATTTACCAATATGGATAAAGCCATCGAGCTAACGCGCCCGCATTTGATCAGTGGCGCGAAAGTAGCGCGCAGTGATGACAAAGTGTCGTCGATGGATAAGCTGGCGATTTTTGCGCCGATTTTTCAAGCCGCCGCGGCGGCGAATAATCTTGATTGGCTGCTGCTGGCGGCTATTGGGCAGAAAGAATCTAAGCTCAACCCTGTGATCCGCCAGAAAGGCCCTACCGGCATTATGCAGATCAACCCGTCCACCGCCCGCGCCATGGGGGTGCGTGACCCACATTCGCATGAAGGCAATGTCTCGGCCGCCGCGGTATACCTCGATTACTTGCGCAAGATGTACAGCAAGCAGGGCATCAATGAAGAAAATCAACTGTATTTCATGATTGCCGCGTATAACGCGGGCGAAGGGCGGCTGGAGCAATTACGCCGACAAGCCAAAGCCAAGGGCCTCGATCCGAATGTCTGGGTGGGGAACGTTGAAAAAATCGCGCTCTCTACGGTCAGCAAGGGCATGGTCGATTATGTTTCGACTGTAAATCGCTACTATCTGGCCTATCAGGCGGCTGAGCGAGCACGGCAAAAACAGAAAAAAGCCAGCGAATAGGCAGTAGTCAGCTTCTTTGCGCCTGATCACGAAACACGGGCGCGGCGCAGGGTATAATTGTTGCAATTTGTAATAAAACTACGCGATTTATTGCAGCAAATCGGGCTGAAATGCTGCAAAAAAAGTTGAAACAAAATACAGGTTTAGCTTTTTTCTCTGTGCTGGGTCATGTATTTACGCGTTTAACTGGCGTATCGTTCGGCCTAAAGTCATTTCTGTTTATCTTCGGAGAGTTCCATTTATGCATTGCGGCACCAAAATCGTGGCCACGCTGGGCCCAGCTTCTACTGATCCAGCGGTCCTGGAAAGCCTGATTCAAGCCGGTGTGAACACCGTGCGTCTGAACTTCTCACACGGCAGCGCGCAAGATCACATCGATCGCGCCGCTACTGTCCGCGCTATTGCGGCCAAGCTGGGCAAATCAGTGGCTGTATTGGCCGATTTGCAAGGCCCGAAAATCCGGGTGGGTAAATTTGAAAAGAACAAAATCGAGCTGGCCAAAGGCGCGAAATTCATTCTGGACGCCGAATGCGAGCTGGGTAACCAAGACGTAGTGGGTCTGGATTACAAAGAGCTGCCCAATGATGTTGAGCCCGGTGCGATCTTGCTGCTGGACGATGGCAAGCTCAAGCTGGTGGTTGATCAAGTCGTGGGCGCCAAAGTGTTTACCACGGTTGTAGTGGGCGGCACCTTGTCGAACAATAAAGGGATTAACCGCCAAGGCGGTGGTCTGACGGCGCCGGCACTGACGGCTAAAGACATGGAAGACATCAAAACCGCGGCCAAGCTGGAAGCGGACTACATCGCCGTGTCATTCCCGAAATCATCGGCCGATATGTATATGGCGCGCACCCTGGTACGCGCGGCAGGCGGACACGCGCTGCTGATTGCCAAAATCGAGCGCACCGAAGCGATTGATAATCTGGAAGAAATTCTGGATGCCTCTGACGGCATCATGGTAGCCCGCGGTGACCTGGCGGTTGAAGTCGGCGATGCTGCCGTGCCTGCGCTGCAAAAACGCATGATCAAACTGGCGCGTAAAAAGCACAAACTGACCATCACTGCGACGCAAATGATGGAATCAATGATCAGCAGCCCAGTGCCCACCCGCGCCGAAGTGTCAGATTGTGCCAATGCCGTACTGGATGGTACTGATGCCGTGATGTTGTCGGCTGAATCTGCAGCGGGTAAATACCCGCTGGAAGCGGTGCAAGCCATGGCTCGGACGATTGCCGAAGCTGAAAAATCAGGCGAAAGCAAAATCGAAGGCGAGTTTGACAATGTCAGCGACTTCGAGCGCATTGATCAGGCTGTAACGATGGCGGCGGTGTATGCCAGCAGCAATATGCAAGTGAAAGCAATCGTGTGTATTTCACACTCGGGCGCTTCAGCGCTGTGGCTGTCACGCTATATCACGGGTGTACCGATTTATGTGTTCACACAAGAGATCAACACCTATCGCAAACTGGCACTGTATCGCCATGTGCAGCCAGTGATGGTTGATCCAAATCTGGGCCCAGATCGTGAACAACATTTGGCCTTTGCCCAGCTCGAGCTGCTGCGTAGTGGCAAAGTGGTACCGGGTGATCGTCTGATCGTAACGCTGGCTTCGCCAGTGAATGGCGTGAATTCAGGCGCCAATACCATGCGTATCATCCAGGTGGCGCAAGGTAACCGCTAAGCGCTATCATGCGTCAGGCAACACGGCCGGTTGATCCGGCCGTTTTTTATTTTGGTGGGCACTATGCTGAAGTGGTGGCCATCTGTAGGAGCAAGACATGAAAAAATCGGCGGACAAACAGCCAGCCAGCCCACGCAGCCCGCGTAAGCCAACCGCATCAGCGGCCAAACCCAGTCGAGCCAAGCCAGCCAAAGCGGCGGATGCCTTTAAGCCGGCCGGTGGCGAAGCGGTGCGTTTGGCCAAGCGCATGGCCGAGCTCGGCCTGTGTTCGCGCAGTCAGGCGGATCGGCTGATTGAAGCGGGCCGCGTCGAAGTCGATGGCCAGGTTGTCACTACCTTGGGTAGCCGGGTGTTTGCCGACCAGCACATCAATCTGCTGCCAATCGATCTGGAGCGCCTGGCCAATCAGCCGGAAAAAATCAGCATCCTCTGGCATAAACCGGCCGGTGTCGATGGTTGGGAAGTCGCCGATTTTCTCGCCGCTTTTGCCGAGCGCAGCCGCAGCCCGGATGATCAAACGGGCTACGCGTATTTGCAGCGCCACCGCCAGGGGCTATTGCTGCCGCTGGGGCTAGATCGGGAAGCCAGTGGCTTGCTGGTGCTGACGCAAGATCGCCGGCTGGCGCAAACGCTGAAGCAATACCGTGATTTCGAGCAGGAATATCTGCTGCAATTGCGCGCGCCAGCCACCGCCGCCCAACTGGCGCAAATGAATGCGCTAAAAGAATTTGACGGTGAGCCGATGAAAGGCTGGAAAGTCACCCAGCAAAACGAGCAGCAATTACGGCTGGTGCTGCGGGCCAATTCACCGTATCTGGTGCCGGATTGGTGCGAAGCGGGGGAAGTTGAAGGCGGCAATTACAAGCGCCTGCGGATAGGTCGCTTGGCGCTCGGCGGTTTGGCCGAAGGCCAGTGGCGCTATTTACACGCGGATGAACGCTTCTGATTGCTAGGGTATTGCCTTAAAAGCAAGCACTGATGTGCTTTATAGGGAAATACCTGCCTAAGTATCTTGTTGGCCTTCCAGATGGCGACGGATCACCCGATTAAAGGCTTGAATCCAGTCGCTGGCAAATTGCCGGTCGCCGGCATTAATCTCGGCAATTGCGCGCAACAGCGATTTTTGCTGCCCACGGTGGCTGTGGCGCAGCAAAATCGCATCAAACGCATCAATAATCGCCAAAATTTTGGCGCCGTCACAAATCTGCTCAGCCTTGAGCCCATACGGGTAGCCGCTGCCGTTGGCTTGCTCATGATGTTGCAAAATCATTTCCGCAGCGGCTTGCCAGCCAGGAATCCGGTTGCACCACTCCGCACCCCAGCTCGGATGGCGTTTGAGCTGCTCGCGCTCGGTAGTATCCAGCTGTGCGCTTTTAAGCCACAGATGTTCGGGCAGAAACATCATGCCCAGATCATGCAAATACACCGCCGCTTCCAGCTGCTGCGGATCGACCCGGTTGCCCACTTCGCGGTTAGTGGCCAGGGCTAGCGTCAGATTGCGATCGGTGCGACCCTGAAAGGCGTTTGAGCGCGCTTCCAGCTGCAAGGCCAGCTCGCGAAAGTAACGCAGGTCATCGTCTTGCTCCAGCTTGCTGCGGGCCTGCAAGGCCGCTTCCCGCGCCGGCAAATGGCTATTACCGGGGCGAAAGCCGGTAATGGCTTCAATCAGCCGCGCCGCCGCCTGATCAATCTGTGCCTGCTCGAACAGCGCCAAGCCTTCTAGCCCATCACACAGCGTGAGAAGGGCCAGTCCATTGGCGGGCTCATGGCGCTCCAATAGATCAATGGCCTGCTCCAGCCGATCGAGCGTCAGCAGAAATACTTCGCCGAGCAAATCGGTAAACAACAACTCGCCGGCGCGCATGCGGGTGAGCAGGCTTTCCACTGCGTGAATGAGCGGCAAGACAAACTCCAGCCGGCATAAGCCAGCATCACCCTTGATATTGTGAAACGCGCGAAATAAATCGGCCACCACCGGCATCTGATTCGGTTGACTACGCAGCTGGGCAATCAGCGCCTCAATTTTGGGGGCGTTGTCGGCTAAGCCATCGCGAAAGTCCCGAAAGGAATTCCAGTCTTCAACTTGGGGCTGATTCAGTGCCGCTTTATTGGGCAGGAAAGGGCTAGGCATGGGGCATCCGGCGAAAAGAGGGTAAAAGGGCATGGCTGTGTGCGCTTGAGCGTTTCACGCGCGCGGCACATGCCGTAAGATTGATTCTCTTTGTTATAGCGCGGCGCGCGCCAATGGGGAAATCCAAGTATGAGCAGCCCAACCCAGATTCTAAGCCCAGTGCAAGCCCGCATTTTAGCGGTCTTGATCGAAAAAGAACGCACCGTGCCCGATAGCTATCCGCTTTCGCTCAACGGCCTGCAAACCGGGTGTAATCAGAAAACCGCGCGTGAGCCGGTGATGGAGCTGAGCGAGAGCGAGATTCTGGCCGCGCTGGATGAATTAAAAAGTGCAGGTTGGATTGCCGACCACTTGGCGGGGCGAGTGGCGCGCTACAGCCATCGCTTTGGGTCACAGCTGGGGGTGCCGAGTCAGTCGGTGGCGGTGCTGGCCACCTTGATGTTGCGTGGCCCGCAAACCGCGGCTGAATTGCGCAGCCATTGCGAGCGCCTGCATCGGTTTGCCGATATTTCCGCGCTGGAGGGGTTTCTGGCCGAACTGGCCGAGCGCAGCGCCGGCGCTTTGGTGCAGTTGCTGCCACGTCAGCCAGGGGCCCGTGAATCGCGCTGGGCGCATTTATTGTGTGGTGAGCCGGTATTGGCCGAAGCGGTTGTCGCGAGTTCGCCACAGGCTAGTGGCGAATTGCTCGCGCGCATTGCAGCGCTGGAAGAAGAAATCGTGACGCTAAAAAACGAGTTTTCTGCATTTAAACGTCAGTTTGAGGCGTGAAAAATCCCGTTTTGCGACAGTGAACGTCGTAATTATGCGATTTTGTTCAAATTAAGTGTTTTTTCTGCAAAAAACGCTTGCCAGTGCAGCAGGGCTCGGGGAAGATATGCATCGCAGGATCTTCAAGCAGTGGATGTGTGTGTCGTAATGGCCTGGCCGTACCGCAGTGCTTTCCCTTGATGTCGTGCATTCTTTTTATTTATTCCGCATTTTAGGATACAAAAAATGGCACAAGGTACCGTTAAGTGGTTCAACGACGCTAAAGGCTTCGGCTTCATCACTCCAGATGAAGGTGGCGAAGATCTGTTTGCTCACTTCTCTCAAATTCAGTCTAAAGGTTTCAAAACCTTGGCTGAAGGCCAAAAAGTTACTTTCGAAGTAACTACCGGCCCTAAAGGCAAACAAGCTTCTAACATCCAGCCGGTTTAATTCTCCGTCTGCATGTAGTTGCAAAAAAACCCGGCACTGCCGGGTTTTTTCTTGTCTGCTGTTTGGCTGTACTTATGGGGTATCGCCATCTAAGCCTTATTTGGATTGGCTTAGCGGCAAATACCCCTGTGCTAAACGAGGTGGGGTTTACTGATTTTCCGGATATTTGCCCACGACCGGCGCATAGTAAGCCCGAATTTTGGCCATGTCGGCCTCGATATCGCCGGTGGGGTAAAACAGCTCGCTGCAGCCCGCGGCTTTACGCTTGAAGTCGATATAGCCCAGCGCAATCGGTAGCTTGGCGCCCAGTGCGATGTAGTAAAAGCCGGTTTTCCACTTTTCGACTTTTTTGCGCGTGCCTTCGGGTGGTATCCCGACCACCAGCTGTTCGCTTTGCGCGTACACATTCACGATCTGGTCGACCAGTGAATTAGCCTGGCGGCGATCAACGGCAATGCCACCCAGCCAGCGCGAGAGCGGGCCGAGCGGGCCGCTAAACAACGTATGTTTACCCATCCAGTAGATTTTCTGGCGCTTAGCAAAACACACCGCCAGCGCCACCGGGAAATCCCAGTTGCTGGTATGCGGCGCGCCGATCAGCACGTATTTATCCAGCGCTGGAAACTCCCCTTCAATGGTCCAGCCCAGCCGTTTTAGCGCCCAGCGACTGATGGGCGGCAAAATGTCGCGCAAAATCGGGGTGTCAAAAATGGTGGTGCGGCGCATTACTTTTGCAATCCTTGGCGCAGCAGCTCGTCGAGCAGATCGTTCAGGGTTTTGCCCTCAGCGGTGCAGCGCTCGTGCAGGGCGCTAACCAGATCTTGTTTCAGTTTGCAGGCAAACGGTACCAAGCCTTGGGCTTGATCGAGTTTGCGCTGCTCTTTTTTATCGAGAACGCCGCCGGCGCCCGCCGCAAAGCGGTTGGGGGCGCTAGCACCGTGCAGGTCGTTGTGCAGTTTTTCGGCTTTGCGCTTCTCGAGTTCGTATTTTTTCATTGGCATGCTGGTGATCCTTGAGGCGAAGGGCGTATTCTACGGATTCATCTGCAATCAGTCCTGACTTTACGCATGAATTTAGCTGAACTTGCGCGCAAAACCCGCGAATTTGCCGATCAACGTGACTGGCGCCCCTACCACAACCCCAAAAATCTGGTGATGGCGATGTCGGTGGAAATGGCCGAATTGCTTGAACATTATCAATGGCTAACGCCCGATGAGGCGGCAAACTTACCGGTGGATACCACCTCACCGGTGGCGCAGGAAATGGCTGATGTGATGCTATATATGCTGCGTTTGGCCGACGAAGTGGGGCTGGATCTGGAAGCCGCAATTTTGCACAAAATGCAGTTAAATGCCCAAAAATACCCCGCCTTGCCGCGCTAAGTTGATTGATGTATTGCCCGGTAAGCCTTATTTTAATTAGTCTCTAGCTCAATACCCCAAGAGGATGCCCGATGGTGACCAGTGTAATTTCCGATATGGATGGCGTGATTTACCGCGGTAAGCAGCTGATTCCCGGTGCCAATGAGTTTGTGCAACGCTTGCTGGCGGCCAAAACGCCGTTTTTGTTTCTGACCAACAATGCCGAGCAAACCCCGCTGGATTTGAAGCTCAAACTCGAATCTTTGGGGGTTCATGGCCTGACGGAAGATAATTTCATCACCAGTGCGATGGCCACGGCGATGTTTTTGCGTCAGCAAAAAGAGCGCGCCAAGGTGTATGTGATTGGCGGCGGTGGCCTGATCAATGAGCTGTACAACGTTGGGTTTTCGATTTCCGAATCCAATCCCGATTATGTGGTCGTCGCCAAATCGTCGACTTTTAGCTTCGAGCAGCTAAAGAAAGCCGTGCGTTTTATTGATCATGGCGCCAAATTTATCGGTACCAATCCCGATATGATCGATCCGGTGGAGGGCGGTAATGAGCCGGCAGCCGGCACGATTTTGGCGGCGATTTCAGCTGCCACCGGCAAAAAACCCTATATCGTCGGCAAACCCAATGCGCTGATGATGATGTTGGCCAGCCGCAAACTGGGTGTGCACCCGGAAGAATGTGTGATGGTGGGCGATCGAATGGATACCGACATTGTGGGTGGCATGGAAGCTGGCATGAAAACCGCGCTGGTGCTTTCGGGGGTTACGACCATGCCGATGCTGGATGAATTTCCCTACAAGCCCGACTATGTCTTTAACCATGTCGGTGAAATTGATTTCCAGGCGCTGTAGTCTAGGCTTGGGGCGCTCGGCGGCTTTTTGTATAATGCCGCCTTTTTCAGCAGAGGATAGGTCATGCGTTTTGAACATCTGGTGCAAATCAACGATCTGCAACAACCCGGTCCGCTGCTGCTGACGCGCAATCAGCTCTGGCAAGGGCTGGTGCTGCGTGCTGAGTCGCCCATGGAGTTTGTTGAGCACATCGATGAAAGCGAAGTGCTGCAACGCAGCGCCCACGGCCTACAGCGCCGTGTGGTGATGGGACAGCTAGAAGTGCTCGACCACATCGCTTACCAGCATGAAGAATCTGTGCATTACGACACCCAGCCCAGCGCCAAACATTTGGGTGGGCAGATGTGGATGAAAATCGAAGAGCCGGAAAGCGGCGCACTATTCGTGCGCTTTATTTATGAAACTCCACATCCCGATGATCCCGATCCCGAGCTGGAAAAATACCTGCGCTATCTGCAATCTGCGTGGCAGCAAATGGATCTGGATACCGTCATCACCATTCGTGAAATGGCGGCGAGCGGGCGTCTAGGGTAATCAGGTGGCGGGCGTAGTAGGGTACGTTCAGGCTGTTTGGCGGTTTTGCCAGCGCCAGAGCCACTGATCGAGATGCGGGGTGATGAGATTGCCTGCCAAAATGGCGAAGGCGATCCCGTCCGGGTATAAGCCATTGCAGCGGGCCAGACTGACAATGGCGCCAATCAAGCCACCATAAATCCAACGCCCTAGCTGGCTGAGCGGGCTGGTGACTGGGTCGGTAGCGATAAAGAATGCCGCAAAGACTAGCCCCCCCAAGCCAAATCGCTGGCAGGCCTGCCACAAGCTATGACCCATCAATAATTCGAAAGTGACATAGCTCAGCAAAATAGCCACAGGAATCTCTAGGCGGATGATTTTCAGCCGAGCCAAAATCAATCCTCCAAACGCGAAACTCAGCCAGCTCCAGCTGTAGGCCCCAGCCGAATTGCCACGTGTTAAGGGTGTAGCTGAGCTCATCCCATCAGGTAAGCTCGGTAGTGAGGTGCTGAAAAAGTGCAGAAGTACTTCCTGCCACGGCAGCGTGCGGATATACGAGGCATTCATCTCACCGCTTTGATGAAGTGGTTGGTAAAAACACAGTGCCATTACGGCGAGGGCGACCATGGCTGGATTAAGCCGGTTTTTCCCAAGGCCACCGGCGCCATACTTCACCAGTCCAACGGCAATGAAGGCTGCGCCCAAGCAATACGGGGCTGGGGTAAAAGGGGGGAGGGATTTGGCGAGCAACATCCCTGTTACCAGCCAGCTGAAATTGCTTAATGGCGCCGTGTGCAGTTTCAGCCATTGATTGCATAACCATTCCACAAATGCACAGCAACTACAGCACCAGAGTAGTTGGACTGGGACAATCAAACCCCATTCCATGGTGAAATGTAGCATCCCAGGTAGCAGGCAGGCAGATACCAGTAACATCAGCCGAGGTAAGGTGAGGGCACTATTCATCGGCGTTTTTGCTGGCGGAAGGTGTCGCGAAGTGGGATATGGCTTGGGCACACGCTGCTACAAGCGCCACATTCGATACAGGCGCCGAGGCGATGTTGCTGAATTCGCTGCTGGTCCTGCTGCTGAATGGCACGATAAAGCTCGACCGGTTGTAGCTGCGCCGGACAGGCATCGACACAACGCGCACAGCGGATACAGGGTAGCTCTGCTTGCGGAGTAATGGCTTGGCTATGGATAACGATGCAACTATTGGTTTTGCCAATCACACTACTGAGATCATCCTGCCAGCTGCCCATCATGGGCCCGCCTTGCCACACCCGATATTGCGGATTGCGTGGTTTGACTTTGTGCAGCAACTGACTCAAGGTGGTGCCCAGTGGTACTTCTAGATTGCATGGCCGTTGAATGTCGCCAGTTAAGGTGACGACACGATGAGTCAGCGGCTGACCATAGAGTAGGGCCTGTCCAATCGCATACAGTGTGGCCACATTTAAAACCAAAATCCCGTGTTGATTAGGATGTTGTCCGGCTTGCATTTGGATATTGGTGAGCGACTTGATCAGTGATTGCTGGCTGCCGGCGGGATAAATCGTGGGTACCGTCACAACGTCGATCGCCGTGCTGGCTGCCTGGCAGGCAAGCTGCATCGCTTGAATGGCTTTAGGTTTATTGCTTTCAATGCCAATGCGGATATAGCGTGGCTGAATAATTTGCGCCAATTGGGTAAGGCCGCGCACTATTTCCATCGCGCGTTCACGCATGAGTCGATCATCAGCAGTGATATAGGGTTCGCATTCAACCCCATTAATCAATAAGAAGCGGACATCATCCAGCAGCGAGACTTTTTTTCCGGCGGAAAACCCTGCGCCTCCCATGCCAACAATTCCCATTTCATGTAAAAACTGCGGCAATTGTTCGCGACTAGGTCTCGGAGGTACTGATTCAGGTAGTCCGATATCAAGGCCGTCAGCTTGCAATTCAACTAGCAGCTGCGGTATGCCATTGGCGTTATGGCCGTTGATAATCCGTACAATATGACCTGAAGTGGGGGCATGACACCAAGGAACTTGGTCAGAATGGCTGAGTGCTTGCTGTTTGAGTACGCGCTGCCCAATGTGGACCTGCACGGTACTGGGGTCTTGGGTGCCAAGGGGAATCCGCAAAAGCGCCTGCCCTGGGCGCAAGCGGGTGATGGCCTTGTTACGGGTTAGTTGTTTATTGCCGGGGAGTTTTATGCCCCCACGCCAGTTCTTTTCAGCATGCCAATGTGGATTGGCTTGGGTAAGGAACTCAAGTTGCTGCGGGCTGGAAAAAGGCTTAAACGCCCGAAAAACTTTGGCAAACATGACGCAACAGGTAAAACACTGTACGGGAAAACCCGAATATTAGGGTGTATTCCCTGTCTTGTCCTGTTAATACCTGTCAGGTGTTGTACAAATCACCGCAGTTGGCGGTTTACTCCCCACCGCCTTTCTTCATAACTTTTCCTTCTGCCGCCCGCTGACGACGTACTTCTTTTGGGTCTGCAATCAATGGCCGGTAGATCTCGACCCGATCTTTTTCCCGCAAAATAGTATCGAGTTTGACTGCTTTGGCGAAAATGCCGATCTTCTGCTGCGTTAAATCGATCTCGGGAAACTCGGCCAAGATGCCGGATTGTTCGATCGCCTGTTGGGCGGTGGTGCCAGTGGGCACTTTGAGGCTCAACAGTTTTTGTTTGCTGGCGGTGGCGTAGACCACCTCGACGGTAATTTGGCTCATTGTTTATCCGTATTTGCGGTCGGCTTCTTTCACAAAAGCATCGACAAAAGTGCTGGTGATCTTGCCAAACACCGGGCCGATCACGGCGTCGAGGGTGCGGCTGGAAAATTCGTAATCGAGCTCGAACTCGATTTTGCAGGCGTCTTCCATCAGCGGTTGAAAGCGCCAGATGCCGGTGAGGGCTTTGAAAGGGCCGTCGACAAAATGCATGACGATTTCGTTTTCGGTTTTGGTATCCCGCGTGCGAAAGAACGTGCTGACTTTCAAAAATTCGATCCGCACGGTGACATCGAGTACCGTTTCGCTGCGTTCATGCACTTCTACGCCGCCACACCAGGGTAAAAACCGCGGGTAATCTTCCACCCGGTCAACCAATTCATACATCTGGGCGGCGGAGTGGGGGACAAGGACGGTTTTACGAATGGACTGCATGGTCATCAATGGGCTGGCGGGGTAAAATACACGGCTCGCAGCAGCAGGTGCTAACCGATGTCGCGCGGAGCTGGAAATCAGGCCGCGTTTTGTCGCCATAGAGTGAAAATGAACGAATATCCTACCGAGCTAGAACACGACACGCAAGCCGATTACCGTCAGCCGGCCCCGGTGGATGAAACCGCCAACTTCCGGATGCCCCCGCATTCGGTCGAGGCCGAACAATCGGTGCTTGGTGGTTTGATGCTGGAAAACACCGCCTTTGACCGGATCGCCGATATCCTGACTGAACAGGATTTTTATCGCGAAGACCATCGGCGGATCTTTCAGGCGATTATCAAGCTCATTGAGCACAACCGCCCGGCTGATGTGATTACGGTTAAAGAATCGCTCGATACCACCAACGATCTGACCTACGTGGGCGGGCTGTCGTACTTGGGCTCTCTGGTGCAAAACACGCCTAGCGCGGCCAATATCCGGCGCTACGCCGAAATCGTGCGCGAGAAATCGGTGCTGCGCCAGCTGGCCAGTGTGGCCACCGATATTGCTGACGCCACTTATTTCCCGAATGGGCGCGATGCCAAAGAGCTGCTCGATGAAGCAGAATCCAAGGTGTTCCAGATTGCCGAGCAATCGGCCAAAGGGCAGCAGGGTTTTCATACCATGCCGCCGATTCTGAAAGAAATCGTCGAGCGCATCGATTATCTGTATCAGCAAGAAAACCCGTCTGAAGTCACCGGCACGCCAACTGGCTTTATCGATCTGGATAAAATGACGTCCGGCCTGCAGGGCGGCGATCTGATTATTGTGGCCGGCCGGCCTTCGATGGGTAAAACGGCGTTTTCGGTCAATATTGCCGAGAATGTGGCCATTCATAGCAAGCTGCCGGTGGCGATTTTCTCGCTCGAGATGGGCGCGGCCCAGTTGGCGATGCGGATGGTGGGTTCGGTGGGCAAAATCGATATGCATAAGCTCAAAACCGGCCGCTTTGAGGATGAAGATTGGCTCAAGCTCACCCACGCCGTGGGCAAGCTCTCGGAAGCGCCACTGTTTATTGAGGAAACCGGTGCGCTGACCGCACTGGATGTGCGCACCCGTGCGCGCCGCTTGGCGCGCCAATGTGGCGGTCAATTGGGCTTGATTGTGATCGACTACTTGCAGCTGATGGCCGGCCGCGCGGGCGCGAAAGACCAAAACCGTGCCACCGAGCTGGGCGAGATTTCGCGTTCGCTCAAAGGTCTGGCCCGCGAGCTGAAATGCCCGATTATTGCGCTCTCGCAGCTGTCGCGTTCGGTCGAGCAGCGTACCGACAAACGCCCGATGATGTCCGATTTGCGTGAATCCGGGGCGATCGAGCAGGATGCGGACTTGATCATGTTTATGTACCGCGATGAATACTACAACCCCGACAGCCCGCACAAAGGCTTGGCGGAGTGCATTTTAGGTAAGCACCGGAATGGCCCGGTAGGGCGGATTCCGCTGGTCTTTCAGGGCATGTACTCGCGTTTTGATAATGCGCTGATGCGTCCGGATGGCTGGAATAGTGATCTGGAGTAAGCTGCAGCCAAATCCGCAGCCGCTGTAGTCAATGTTCAAGTAACGCAGCCCATTGCCGTGCCTTCGGCAGGATTGGCTGTCGCGCAGTAGAGGAAAAACCGCATGAATACGCCAACGATTACCCATTTCCAGCAAACCGTGCCGGTAAGTATTGATTACCCGCGCCCAGAGCGGCTGGTGAGCGGTAATCCGCAACGCCAAACCTGGACACACTACGAATCGAGCGATCGGCAACTGAGCTGCGGCATTTGGGCGTGCGAAGTAGGTGCCTGGCAAATTCGCTTTGCCGCCGACAAAGAAGAGTTTTTTTGCGTGATCAGCGGCAAGGTCTGCCTGCACGGTGCCGATGGCAGTGCCGTGATCGTGGCGGCGGGCGAAGCGGCGGTGATTCCGGCCGGCTTTGAAGGCCGTTTTGAAGTATTGGAACCGGTGCGCAAGTATTTTGTGGTGCTCGATCGCGCCGCCCGAGGTTAATGATGAAGAAATTTCAGCAGCTGTTTGACACGCTGAATCGCAAACTAGAGGGCGATCTCTCCGGGGTGGAGCTACCGAAAGCGCCGCCGGCTGCCGAGTCTGGCGTAGGTAAAAAAGCCGCTGCGCCGGGTGAGCCCGAGCCGGCCACTAAAGATCGGCTCGACCCGCTGTTTGTTTTGCCGATTGCACCAATTACCGATGCGGCCAGCAAAGGCCTTTCGTCGGCCAAAGAATTACTCAGCCCCGTGGCGAGCAAATTGGGCGCCAAAGTCGCCGCAGCGTGGCAAACCGGTGCCGAACAGCTGAAACAAGTGGCCCAGCGCCGCGAAAAAGACCCCGCCGCCGAGCTGGCAGAGCTCGATAGCGACGCCATTTTATTCGGCCCACGGGCGGCCAAACCAGCCGCCAGCTCTGCTTCGCCCACGGTGCCAGCCGTTGCAGACGAAGCGGAAATCCTGCAGGAGAATTTTGCGCCGGAGCAGGGGTATATTCGCAGCGCGCATTACGAAAAAGGGCTGCATCGGCACACTGAACCAGGCATGCCAACTGCCGGTGCTCCTGAGACACCAGCTGTAGCTGCGGTGGCGCCAGCGACGGCGCGCAATCCGGAATACTTAACCCCGCCGGCGCGCAGCGCTGCAGCAACACCCGCGGCGTTTGCTCCTGTCGCGCCCGTGGGCGTGCAGCCGCAGGCTGAGGTGGCAGCTACGCCCCGCCAGCCGGCAGCATCTACAGCCAACGGCGATGTTCAACCAGCAGCTCCGCGCACGCAAGCCGCTACATCAGTGCGCCCACCCGCCGAGGTCAACGCCGAGCCCGTAGCGAGCGCAACTACGGCGAACGAAACGGCCCCTCGCGCAACTGAAGTTAGTGCAGAGGCTGCACCGACTGAAGCTCCGCCCGCGCAAATCACCGATCCTTTGCAATACGCGCCGCCCGTACGCGATTGGCCGCGTAAGCAGCGGCGTGAATTGCCGGTGATCGATATGCAGCACATCCAGCGCAATCTGGAGCGCAGCGCGCGCAAATTAACGCTGGAAGGCGCCAAGCTGCCGCCCGCGGAGCCGGTTGAGCCCTTGCCGGTTATCAAGCCCGAAGAAATTCGCGAGCGCCTGCAGGATATTCACGCCAATAAGCGTCCGTCGGCCAAGCTGGCGCCGAGCGAAGTGCGCCATGCACGCGTGGATGCTCCCGCACCGGTCGTACGGCCCGCTGCTGTCGCTGCGACAGCGCATAGCCCTGCGCCGGTGGCACCTGCTGCGCCAAATCATCCTGCAGCGGGCAAAACTCCGGCTGTGGCAGTCACTCCAGCCGCACATGCCGCGGAGTTACCGAGCACGCCCATCGCCCGGGCGCCGGCGCCGGAAGTGATCCGCGTGTTTCAAGTGCCCGGTGCCGCAGTGGCCGCGCAGGCTGCCGTGAGCGCCGTAGTGGCTACGCCCAATCTGCATCAGGCTGAAGCCGTCAGTGAGGCGAGCACACCAGCCACAGAGACGGCTCCTCAGCTTGATCCGTTTGCGCATCTAAGCGATGAGCAATACTACCCGCCGACCGCGCCGGAGCTGGCAGAGCCGCTCGCACCTGTGGCAACGTCGTGGATTCAGCCGCAGAGTCAACCTTTGCACACTGCCCCAAATCAGGGGGTGAACCATTGGTTGTCTACTGCAGAGGTATTGCCTGCGGCACTTGATAATTCGCCGTTTGAGAGTGATACCCCTATTGGGTATGTGGAGCCGGCCCTGACCCCAGCGGCCGAAACGCCGGTCGTACGCCCCAACCAGTTTTTACGGCCCGATGAACTCGCACCAACGCCGAAAGCCAGCACCAATCAGTGGCGCACCGAAGATGGCTTGTGCCTGCCGCTGGAATTATTGCGCCCACCGGCCGCGCAGGCGATCCCGGTGACGCAGGAAGAGCTGCTGGAACGCAGTATTCTGATTGAAGAAAAGCTCAATGAATTCAAAGTCAAAGTCAGTGTGCTGGATGCCTATGCCGGCCCGGTTATTACCCGCTTTGAGGTTGAGCCGGCCACCGGGGTGCGCGGCGCGCAGGTGGTGAATCTGGCCAAAGATTTGGCGCGTTCGCTGGGCCTGGCTTCGGTGCGGGTGGTGGAGACCATTCCGGGCAAAACCTGCATGGGGCTGGAGCTGCCCAACCCAAGCCGGCAGATGATTCGGCTATCCGAAATTTTGTCTTCGCCCGAATATCAGCAGCAAAG
This sequence comes from Chitinibacter tainanensis DSM 15459, assembly GCF_000429785.1. Classification (GTDB taxonomy): domain Bacteria; phylum Pseudomonadota; class Gammaproteobacteria; order Burkholderiales; family Chitinibacteraceae; genus Chitinibacter; species Chitinibacter tainanensis. The sequence goes on along the minus strand of NZ_KE386953.1, from coordinate 107,588 downwards.
CTCGCCTCTCACCATCGCGCTGGGCAAAGACATTAGCGGTATTCCGGTAGCAACCGATTTGGCCAAAACCCCGCATATGCTGGTGGCCGGTACCACCGGCTCGGGTAAATCGGTGGGCGTGAATGCGATGATTCTGTCCATTCTGTTTAAAGCTACGCCCGATGAAGTGCGCATGATCATGATCGACCCGAAAATGCTGGAGTTATCGGTGTACGAGGGCATTCCGCACTTGCTGGCGCCGGTGGTAACCGATATGAAGCTGGCGGCCAATGCGCTTAATTGGTGTGTGGGCGAAATGGAAAAACGCTACCGGCTGATGAGTGCGCTGGGCGTGCGCAATCTGGCCGGCTACAACCAGAAACTGGCCGAAGCCGCCGCGCGCGGCGAAAAACTAAGCAATCCGTTTACGCTCACGCCCGAGCAACCCGAGCCGCTAGAAAAGCTGCCGCTGATTGTGGTGGTGGTGGATGAATTTGCTGATCTTATGATGGTGGCTGGTAAGAAAATCGAAGAGCTGATTGCGCGGCTGGCGCAAAAAGCCCGCGCCGCCGGTATACACCTGATTTTGGCCACTCAGCGCCCGTCGGTGGATGTGATTACCGGGCTGATCAAGGCCAATATTCCGACCCGGCTGGCTTTTCAGGTGTCGAGCAAAGTGGATAGCCGGACCATCTTGGATCAGATGGGCGCCGAAGCTTTGCTGGGGCAGGGCGATATGTTGTTCCTGCCGCCCGGCACCGGTTATCCACAGCGCGTCCACGGTGCGTTTGTCGATGATGCCGAAGTGCATTGCGTGGTTGAATACCTGAAACAGCTGGGCGAACCGGATTACATCGAAGGGGTGCTGTATCCCGCCAACGAGGCCGAAGCTGGCAATGGTGGTGGCAGCGTGGCAGAAGGCGAAGAGAGCGATCCGCTGTATGACGAAGCGGTAGCGCATGTGATTCGCAGCCGGCGGGCGTCGATTTCGGCGGTACAGCGGCAATTTCGCATCGGTTACAACCGCGCAGCGCGGTTGATTGAGCAGATGGAAGCTGCTGGGATCGTAAGCAATATGGAAAGCAATGGTAATCGCAGCGTGCTGGTGCCATCGCACGAATAGTTTAATACCACTTTCACTTCCCAACCCGCTACGGCGGGTTGTTTTTTGCCTGAAAATCGCCATGCGAACGGCATTTTTGCTGCTGCCAAGCCACAGCTGGCGCTGCTTCCACGATAGTCCTGTAATCTAAGTCACAAAGCAGGCTATGATTTCAGAATAAAAGCACAAAGTCTGGATGAGAGATGAAATCGTTTGCCGATGGTCGCTTCGTGGCCGAGAAAAAACTCGGGCAAGGTGCGCAGGGTTTGGTGTATTTGGCGACCGATACCCAGTTAAACCGGCCAGTGGCCCTCAAGGTATTGCACACCCAGCCGGTTGAGGCTTTGCGCGAAGCACGCATGATCAGCCAACTGAATCACCCCAATCTGGTGACGCTGCATGATGCCTTTGCCCATGAGCAGCATCCCTGTCTGGTGTTTGAATATGTGGCCGGAGAAACCTTGGCCGCCCGCTTGCAGCGGCAGGGGCCGCTGGAGTCGGTAGCGGCGGTAAAACTCATGGCTGCGGTGCTGGAAGGCCTGTATGCCGCGCATCAGCGCGGCATTGTGCATCGGGATATGAAGCCGCAAAACATCATGCTGGATGAGCATGATCGGCCGCGGATTATGGATTTTGGGGTGGCCAGTAGCGCCGGCGAGCGCGACCCACAGCTCAATGGCACCGTGGGTTATATCGCCCCAGAAGCAATCAGTAATCTACCGGTCAATGCTCAGGCCGATGTATTTGCTTGCGGGGCGATGCTGTACCAGATGCTGACCGGCCAGCCGGTGGTGAAAGCCGAGTCGATGTTTGCCATGTTGCATAAAACCGTCTCGGCTACGGTCGCGCCGCCCTCTAGCCTGAATAGCCAGATTAATGATCAGCTCGATCATCTGGTGCTCACGGCGCTGTTTAAAGACCCACAGGCGCGCTTTGCCGATGCTGGCGAAATGCGGGTGGCTTTGCTCGATTGGCTCGAGCAAAGCGGCGAAGCGGGCGCCGCCGCCAATGATGGTCGGCACAGCACGATTGAATTTTTGCTCCGGCGTATGCGCCATTCGGCCGATTTTCCAGCGCTATCGCAGACCATTCAGGCGATTAATCGGGTGGATGACTCTGAAGCGGAACGCATACAGAGCCTATCGGGCGTGATTTTGCATGATATTTCGCTGACCAATAAGCTGTTAAAAATGGTGAATTCGGCCAGCTTTGGCCAATTTGGCGGCACCATTAGCACCATTTCGCGGGCGATCGTGATTTTGGGCTTTGATCGTATTCGCAGTCTGGCGGTGACTTTGCTGCTGTTTGAGCATATGCAGAATAAAGGCCATGCCGCCCGCCTGCGTGATGTGGTGCTAGAAATTTTCTTTGGCGGCGTGCTCTGTCGGCGGCTGGCCGATAAATCGGGTTGGCGTGATACCGAAGAAGCGCTGATTTGCGGCATGTTTCAACATTTGGGCCGTTTGCTTACGCATTTTTATTTCAACGAAGAAAGCGTTGAAATCATGAAACGGGTGGCCCAAACCGGCGAGGCCGAAACGCTGGCCGCGCAGGCGATTTTGGGCGTGAGCTATGCCGAATTGGGCGAGGCGATTGCGAAAGAGTGGAATTTCCCCGATCGCATTGTTACCAGCATGCGTCCTTTACCAGAGACCAAAGTGCGCGAGCCGGCCAATCAGGGTGAGCGTTTGCGGGTCTTTGCCAATCTGGCCGGTGATTTGTTGCCCACTCTGGCGCAAAGCCCGCAGGCTGCCGCGGGCCATTTAGCTGGCCTCAGTAAACGCTATGCCGCCGCGGTGAGCTGGAAAGAGCGCGATTTGCATGATCTGATGCAAGAGGCGGCTGAGCAATACCTCAATTATCTATCCGTGCTGGGGATAGACCCAGGCCCCACCAAGTTTGCTAATCAACTGCGAGCCATGGTGGGGCGCCAGCCGGTGGCGGCCCCCGCGGCACCATCCGAACTGGCAGATATTCAGGTCTCGACCACGGCCAACGGCACGTTGGCCAATCCGGCGGCGGTGCTCTCGGCCGGGATACAAGACATAACCAGTACCCTCGTTGGCGATTACAACCTCAACGATGTACTGCGGATGATTCTAGAAACCATGTATCGCAGCATTGGTTTTGATCATGTGCTGTTTTGCACCCGTGACATCAAGCGCGGCCTGATGGTGGCCCGCTTTGGCTTTGGCGATGACATTGAAGCGCTGCAGCGGCAATTTAGCTATCCGCTGGCGCCGGTGCACGATGTGTTTCAATTGGTGATGCAAAAGGGCGCCGATGTATTGATTGAAGACATCGATGCTGAAAGTATCAGCCAGCGCATTCCGGCCTGGTATCGCAGTGCTTCGGCGGCTAAATCGCTAATTGTGTTTCCGGTGATTATTGATAAAAAGCCATTGGGGCTGTTTTATGCCGACCGCTTGGCCGCGCATTCACTGCAGTTGCCACATGAGCAGTTGAATTTACTTAAAACCTTGCGCAATCAGGCAATTTTAGCGATTCGGCAAAAGCAGTTTGCCGCGGGATGATGTTTGTGTGAACTTTTGTGCGACGCACAAAATAATGCTTGACCTCGTGGAGGCAAGCGGCAACAATGCAATTGTTGCGATGCACAAACTTACCTGGAGATTGCCATGTTTGCCACTCAGAAACAATTTGCTGAACTGAATCAAGCCAATCTGGAAAAATCACTGCGCCTGACGAATATCGCGCTGGGTGGTGCTGAGCGCCTGTTCCAGCTGCAACTGTCACTGGCTCGTGATCTGTTGGCCGAAAATGCTGAAACAGCTAAATCACTGTCACAAGTTAAATCAGTACAAGAGCTGGTTGATCTGCAAAAAACTCTGACTCAGCCTAGCGTTGAAAAAACCATCGCTGTGGCCCGCACGGTGTACGAAGCTGCGAGCAGCACGCAAGCCGAGCTGAACAAACTGATCGAAGAGCAAGTACTGGAATTCAACAAAAACCTGGTGTCGTCACTGGAACAAGCTGCGCAACAAGCGCCAGCTGGTAGCGCCGCTGTGGCACTGCTGAAAAACGCGGTTGAAAGCGCCAACACTGCATTTGATACCGTACAAAAAACCAGCCAGCGCATCGCGGCTAACCTGACTGAAGCGACTGTAGCTGCGGTTGAAACTGGCGCCAAATCAGTGGCTGCCGCCAGCAAAGCGGGCAATAAAGCCGCTTAAGCTGCTGAGCAAATCTGAATAGAGCCACACCCTAGGGTGTGGCTTTTTATTCAGCCTGATGGGTTAGCAGACCGATATCGCCGCCCTGCGCGGCGGTATTGCGGCTGACGGTGATTTCGGCCACCAGCTGATAGAGCGGCCAATGCCCATCTTCAAAGGGCAAAATGAGCGGCACAATCGCGCCGCTGCGCTTAGCCAGTTGCTGCCGCAACAGGTGCGCATCGGGGCCGCTGTACATCACTGCGGCCAGTTTTTCGGCCAGCGGTTCGGCACAAAAGATGACCCGCTCACCTAATTTGCGCGCCCAATCTTGAATACGGTCTGTCGCAGGTAATACCGGCGTATTGCCGGTGAGTAAGGCGATACCCGCTTGCTGCAGCCGCAGCCATTCGCTGTGCCCCAAGCAGGCGACCAAACCGCGCCCTTGATAGTGCAGGGTATTGTCTTCGCCGGTCGGGCCGGGCAAGGGCAGCGGCTGGCCGAGTGGGCTGCGCCGGGCTGCGTCCTCCCATAAGATTTCCAGATCAACACTCTGATCCAGATCCGGCCACAGCCCACTGAGGCTGCGCAGGAAACTAAATGTGTCGGCGAGTTCTGCATAATGCGGCTGGCAGGGGTCGCCATCGCGAGTCCAGCGCCAGATCGCCCACGGGCCGCCCGCTTTCGGGCCTGTGCCTGAGCCTGCGAGCCCCCCAAAGGGTTGCCCCCCCACTAGTGCGCCGATCTGATTGCGATTGATATACACATTACCGACCGGGCACAGCACTCGACAGCGCTGAATGGTTTCTTCCAGCCGGGTATGTATGCCCATGGTTAGGCCATCGCCCAGCGCCGCGACATCACGCAAGAGTTTGTCCAAGCCTTTGCGCGGATAGCGCAACACTTGCAGCACCGGGCCAAATACTTCGCCGCCAGCTTGCTTGAGGTCACTAATTTCAACGAGCGTGGGGCTGAGAAAATGCCCACTGCTTGGCAGCGTGCAGCGAGTACGCCACACTGCTAAACCTTGGCTTTGCCAGGCCTGGATACGTGCTTCAATCCGTTGTTTGGCCGCTGCGGAAATCAGCGGGCCCATTTCGGTGGCTAATTCGCTGGGGTCGCCGACACAGAGCTCAGCCAGCATTTCGCGCAAGCGCGGCAAGATTTGGCTGGCTAGTGGTTCCTCAATACACAAAATTCGGGCGGCCGAGCAGCGCTGGCCAGCGCTATCAAAGGCCGACTGAACCAGATCGCGTAATAATTGCTCGGGGTGGGCGGTATTGTCGGCCAACAGGATATTCACCCCGCCGGTTTCGGCTACCAGTACGCGGTCTGGTCCAAATGCGGCAATGGCCTGCTCAATTTTCCTGGCGCTAGTCAGCGAACCGGTAAAGGCCACACCCTGGCAGCGATGATCGAGCGTAAGCGCTGCGCCCACGTCTGTACCACCCAGCAGCAATTGCAGTACATCGGTGCCGATGCCGGCGCGGTGGAAGCATTGCACGGCCAGGCTGGCAATCAGCGGCGTTTCTGGGGCCGGCTTGGCCAGCACCGGATTGCCGGCAATCAGCGCCGCGGCAATCTGGCCCGTAAAAATGGCCAGCGGGAAATTCCACGGGCTAATTGCCACCACAACGCCTAATGGCTGCGGTGCTTGCTGTAGCCAATGCTGGCGGGCTTGTTGCGCGTAGTAGCGACAAAAATCAATGGCTTCGCGCAGCTCTTGCTCGGCATTGCGCCAAGTTTTGCCCGCTTCGCGTACCAATAAATTCAGCAAGGGCGCGGCTTGCTGCTCCAGCAAATTTGCAGTCTGCTCTAGCGCTTGCGCGCGTTGCAACACGGGCGTTAGGCGCCAGCGCGGCGCGGCAGCTTCGGCCGCAGCAAAGGCGACATTAATCTCGGCCAGTTGACTGGGGCAATAGGCGCCAAGGCGGTCGCTACTTTGGGCAGGATTAAAGCAATCTACCTTATGGGTATTGCTCTCAGTGTATTGATGGATAAGCCCTGTAGCCAGATACTGGGTGCTAGTATGCTCACTAATGCTGGCAATGCGGGTTTGCCATTGCGCCAGCATGGCTGGGTCGATTTGCGCGGGGGTCTCGCGGGGCAAATACAGTTTATTGGGCGGTTTTAAGCGTTTGCTGGCAGTGGGCGGCGTCACCGGAGGGTGAAACAGTTGATGCATAAACGATGTATTGGCCCCGTTTTCTAGGAAACGGCGTACCAAGTAGGGCAACAACTGGCGGCTATCGCCCACCGGAGCATACAGACGGCAAGGGCGTTCAATGCCCATTTCACTGGCTGCTTGGTAGAGGCCTTCGCCCATGCCCAGCAAGGCCTGATATTCAAATTGCTGCTGCTCGCCCATTAAATGCAGTTGGGCGATGGTAAAAGCATTGTGGGTGGCAAACTGGGGAAAAATACGGTGCGGCGCCTGCAGTAGCACCTGCGCGCAGGCCAGATAATGCTGATCGGTGCGGCTTTTTTCGGTCCAGACCGGATAGTGGCTTAAGGCGGCTTGCTGCGCCAGTTTGATTTCGCTATCCCAATATGCGCCTTTGACGAGGCGGACACTAATCGGTTTATGCAGCTCGCGGCTTAGCTTATTCAGCCATTTCACCACCTCGAGCGCGTTTTTTTGATAAGCCTGCACCGCAATCCCCAACCCAGCCCATTCGCGCAGTTTGGGCTCGTGCATCAGTCGGGCAAAAAGCTGCAGGGTTAAGAGCTGGCGTGCACTTTCTTCGGCATCGATGGTGAGCCCAATATCCAGCTGCATGGCACGCTCGGCTAAGGCATATAGCTGCGGGTAGAGTTGCTCTTGGACTGCGTCGGCCTGCTCAAGCTGAAATTTCGGATGCAAGGCCGAGAGTTTCACCGAAACACTGGGGCCAAAATACCCAGCACCCTGGCTGTATTGGCCCACCGCCTCAATGGCTTGGGCATAGGCTTCTCCATAGCGCCTAGCTTCGCTCTGGCTCATTGCGCTTTCGCCCAGCATATCGAATGAATAGCGAAATTCGCTGGCTTGTTGTTGTAAGGCCTCTTGAATGTGATCCGCAATCACAAATTGGTTCGCCAGCCGCAACAGCGCATGGCGGATCGATTCGCGAATCAGCGGGTCGGTTAAGCTGGACGACCAACTTTCTGCCAAATCTAGACCCAAAGTGGCCAAATTGATTTGCCAGGAAGGGCTTTGCCCACGTAAGGCATGCCAATCGGCGGCGTGCAGCTGCTCGGCAATTAAGGTCGAAACGGCCGCATCATCCGGGATACGCAGTACCCCTTCGGCTAAATTTAATAAGGCGCGCCCAGCCGGGGTGTGCAGCGGAAACTGCGCCAGCAAGGCATCCAGCCCACCAGTGGCTTGGCGTAGCTGGCGCACTTTCTGGCTCAGCAAATGCCCCATGGCATCGGCGCGTAATTGCTGTTCGCTGCCCAGTATACCGGTGCAAGGTTGCTGGCTCGCCAAGCGCGCTTCGTCGGCCGCGCGCAACTGCGTCAGCGCGAGTAAATCGCGCGGTAAATCAAAGAGGGCAGTGGGCAAGCGCAGCATATGGGTCCCTTGGCCCGTGGGCGCAGAGCTTATACCGTAAAGCGCCGAATGGTTTTATCCAGACCTTCGGCAATCTGGGTCAGGCGGCCGGCCAGTTGATTGGTGTTTTCGGCGGCGCTATGGTTTTCCTCGCTCACCTGCGCGATTTTCTCCACATTGCGGGCGATTTCCTGGCTAGCAATACTTTGCTCTTTGATGGCGCCGCTAATGCTGCCAATGTGCTCGACGCTGCGGCGGGTGACGTTTTCGATGGCGCTTAAGGCATCAGCCACACTTTCGGTGCTGCGCACGCCGCTTTCTACCAACTGCCCAGCGGAGCGCATGCCCTCGGCGGCGAGCGACGTATCGCGTTGTACCGAGTCGATTTTGCTGGTGATCTCAACAGTGGCTTGCGTGGTGCGCTCGGCCAATTTGCGCACCTCATCGGCCACCACGGCAAAACCACGCCCCAAATCGCCGGCCCGCGCTGCTTCGATCGCGGCATTAAGCGCCAGCAGATTGGTTTGATCGGCAATATCTTTAATCACCATGGCAATGCTGCCAATTTCATCCGAGCGTTGATTCAGCTGCACAATGGTTTCAGACGAGCGATTGATCGAATCGGCAATCTGGTTGATCTCTACCGCGGCTTTTTTGGCAATTGCCGTACCTTCGCTGGCGGTTACCGAGGCCTCGCGCGCTTCGCTTTCCATGGTGAGGGTATTGTCGGCAATCATATTGACGCTGACCGACATTTGCTCCACCGCGGCTGCGGTCGAAGCAGATGCTTCCGCCTGTTGGCGCGAAGCTTGGGCAATTTGTTCCGAAGCATTGGTGAGCTCGCGCGCCGCGCTCAATAGCTCGCCCGAATTGCGGTTAGCCAAGCCAATTACTTCGCACATGCCAGTAAACAGACGATTTAGTGCGGTTGAGGTTTGGCCGATTTCATCATGCTGATTGGCGGTGAGGCGACGGCCAATATGGCCGGTGCGGTCCATTTCATCAATATCACGCTGCATCTGATTCAATGGCTGGCGCACGCTGCGCGAAATCACCACGGCGGCAATCACTGCGGCCGCAATCGCCAAGAGCAGCAGTATAATTGTGATTTGATTGGTGGCGGCTCGCTGGGCTTCGACTTTGCCGGCAATCGCCTTCACTGCCGTCATCGCTTCTTTGGCGTGCTCGGCGGAATCTTCACCGAGTTTGCGCACGACTGCTTTGTGTTTATCAAAGGCCTGATTGGCTTCGCCGGTGCTGGCGTATTTGCCGGCGGCGACTTCACCAGCGACTTCATTAAAGGCCTTGGCGTAATCATCGAGCCCGGTTTGCAGCTCGGCGATGGCTTTTTTGCGCTCATCGTTGGCGACCGGCGCGGCTTTATCAAGCGCGGCTTTGGCGTCGCCTAGGGTTTTATCCCATTTGGTTTTGTATTCTTTTACTTTTTCCGGATTGCTCAAATTAATAAATAGGTCTTTTTCAAAGCGGCGTAAATGCAGCACATTTTCGCCCAGCTCATTCATCGCAATGCCATATTCCAGATCGGTGCTTAAGAGTTCTTGCACCACATTGGCCGATTGGCGCAAGCCCATCAGGCCGACCAAGCCCACGGCGATAATTAATACGATCATAACCACAAAGCCGAGCATGATTTTGGCGGCAATGGTGAGTTTGGACGACATGAGCGACTCCGAATTAGTCATTTAATCATCAGTCTAGGTTGGCATAAGCAATCTGCAAGCCATGACGATGATTTCATAAAAATGTCATATTTTAACGGTCAGGTGAGCTTGCGGTGAATCAGGTAAAATCGGCTTTTTGCTGTTTACCGAGCTTGAGCATGACCCAGGTCACAGAATTAACGCCGTATGAATTACTTGGTGGCGCGCCCGTGCTGCGCCAGCTGGTTGATCGCTTTTATGACCTGATGGCGAGCGACCCGCGCGCAGCGACGATTCAGGCCATGCATGGTGCTGACACTGGCTTGATTCGGGAAAAACTATTCGAGTTTTTATCTGGCTGGCTGGGTGGGCCGCAGTTGTTTATCGAAAAATATGGCCATCCGCGCTTGCGCGCCCGGCATATGCCGTTTGCGATTGGTGAGGCGGAGCGGGATCAGTGGTTGCTGTGCATGTATCAGGCGATGAACGACACCCCGATGCCGGCCGAAGTGCGCAGCCATCTGGAGGATGCGTTTTTCCGCACTGCCGATTTTATGCGTAACCAATAAACTGGGTTTGTGCTGGGGTATTGCTCTGAAGTTATTGGGTGGGTTGAGTTTAAAAAGGATACCCTTATGGGTATCCGTAGATTAAATAACAAAGCTCACTCGCGAAGCGAGGCTCCCCTCAAGGAGGGAACGGGTGGGGTAGGAATAAAACATCTAGGCTGCAGATTAAACGCCTTATTCCTAGGCTCGGCTTTGCTGCGACTCGCAAACGATTGTTCTTCCACTTGGCCAGCAGCCTGAGGATACCCGACTGGGTATCCTTGTTTATTGGCCGCCGGCAAAGTCATTTTGCCGCCAGGCTTCATACACCGTGATGGCCACGGCGTTAGCCAGATTCAGGCTGCGGTTATTGGGCAGCATGGGTAGGCGGATGCGTTCGCCCGGCGCGAATTCGGCCAAGATTTCAGCCGGCAGGCCACGGCTCTCGGGGCCAAACACCAGTACATCGCCAGGCGCGTAGCTCACGGTATCAAAGCGCTGCGAGCCCTTGGTGGTGCCAGCAAAAAAGCGCCGCCCGGCCAGTGCGGCGCGGCAGGCGGCCCAGTCTTCGTGCACTTGCATCTCGGCGTATTCATGGTAATCCAGCCCTGCGCGGCGCATTTTGGTATCGTCCAGCGGGAAACCCAGTGGCTTGACCAGATGCAGGCGCGCACCGGTATTGGCGGCCAGACGAATGATATTGCCGGTATTGGGCGGAATTTCGGGCTGGTAGAGGACAATCTCAAACATGGTGATCCGTGGCGCAAGACAAATAGATTTACCCTTGACGGGCAGGGCGCTGATTCTACACTGAGATTCCATCGAGCTGGGAGTGCGCGTATGAGCGTGCCGCTAACGCAGGAAATCTTGCAGGCCACCGCAGCCATGGCGCGGGCCGATGCGCTGAGCCCCGCGCAAACGCTGGCCCTGCTGTTTCGCGCGCTCGATCACTGGCTGCCCGCACCGGACACTACGCCGTTTAATCCAGCGCGCACCCAAGGTTTTGCCGCGGCCTGCTACGCGGCCCAGCACGGCTGGCCGCTGGCCTTGCGGCGTGATCGGCACGCGCCCAATGGTTGGCGCTGGCAGGCCGAGCTTCCCGCCAGCTGTGCCCCGGCGCAGTTGGGGCAGTGGCTGTTGGCGGCGCAACTGGAAGTCGGCCAACAGCGGGCGCGCACAGCGCAGCTGGCGCGGGCTGATTCTGCGCAAATCTAGGGCTATTTCGCTGTCCGATCTGGGGTGGGGCTGATAGAATCGAGAGCAAATTTATTTTGCCAAAGACTGTTCCCGTATGACTCATACCGCCACGCTGCTGATCAGCTGCCCTGATCAGAAAGGCATTTCGGCTGCGATTGCCAATTTCCTGTTTACCTACAACGCCAATATCGTTCATTCCGATCAACATCAGGACAACACCGATAATCTGTTTCTGATGCGCATTGAGTGGGATCTGGCCGACTTCACGCTGGATATGAATGCGTTTGCTGCGGCCTTTCAGCCGATTGCCGACCGCTTTAGCATGACCTGGAAAGTTGCGCTGTCGAATAAAGCGCAAAAAGTCGCGATTTTTGTTTCTAAATACGATCACTGCCTCGTGGATTTGCTGCACCGCTACAAGAGTGGCGAGCTCAAATGCGAAATTCCGCTGATTATTTCCAATCACGAAGATTGTCGTGCGCTGGCCGAATTTTACGGCATTGAATACCACGTCATTGCGGTTAACAAAGACAACAAAGCCGCCGCCGAAGCGCAACAGCGCGCGCTGTTGGCTGAAAAAGGCATCGATCTGATCGTGCTGGCACGCTATATGCAGGTGTTAAGCCATGAATTCACCGCCGCCTACCCGCAGCGCGTGATCAATATTCACCACAGCTTCCTGCCGGCATTTGACGGTGCCAAGCCGTACCACCGCGCGTTTGCCCGTGGCGTGAAGCTGATTGGCGCCACCAGCCACTATGTCACCGAAATCCTCGACGATGGCCCGATCATCGAGCAAGACGTCACGCGCATTTCACACCGTGATGATGTCGAAGCCCTGATTCAAAAAGGCCGCGATCTGGAACGCGTGGTGCTGTCGCGGGCAGTGCGCTGGCATCTGGAACACCGCGTGCTGGTGTATTCAAACAAAACGGTGATTTTCAACTAAACGCCCAACTAAACACCTTGGCCGCTGGCTGCGCACACTAGCATGCGCTGGGCGGCGGGAATGGATTGTAGTAAATCAAACAGGGGTATTGCCGGATAGGCCTTTCGGATTAAGGCTTGGCAGGCAATACCCCTTTGTTATTAATTCGGGCTGAGTGCTTGCAGCAGATCGTTTTCCAGCTGTAGCAAGGCGCGTTCATCATTGAGTACGCTGCCAGTAATCAGAAAATGATCTTCCGCCCGTTCGCCCAAGGTCATGATCTTGGCCGACTGTATCTCAATCCGCTTGGCGGCCAAAATCCGTGCAATGGTGGATAACAGCCCGGGCCGATCGCCAGCCGCTACCGACAGAATATGAAACTTGCCTTTTTCATCGGCGCGAATCTGCACATGCGGCTTCACCGGAAAATGCTTTTGCTGGCGCGATAGCCGCGCGCTGGGTGCGGCGGGGAGCGGCAGTTTTTTGGCGATGCGCTGCGCAAGCTCGAATTCCACGTAATTGATCAGATCGCGATATGAGGCATGGCGGCTATCGGGGATAAACACGTAGAAGGTATCCAGCGCATAGCCGTGCGTGGTGGTGTGGATATGTGCATCAAAAATGCTGTAGCCGGCGTGCTCGAAAAAGCTGCAAATCTGCGCAAACAGATCGGGCTGATCCAGCGTATACACCACCACCTGCAGGCCTTCGCCCGATTCGGACAGCTTGGCTTTGACGGTCGGCTCGGTGGCATGCATGCGGTTGAGCAATACACGGGTGTGCCAGGCAATATCGCGAGCATCCTGGCGCAGAAAATACACGGTATCCAGCAGCTTCCAGAATGGCTGATGCGCATCGCTGCGAAAGCCATACAGCCGCAGCAGGCGCAAAGCCTCATCCTGCCGCTCGGCGAGCCAGGAATGCGCGGTGATGTTCTGGCTATTCAGATAGCGGGCCGTGCCTTTAAATAGGTCTTCCAGCAGCTTGGCTTTCCAGGCGTTCCATACTTTCGGGCTGGTGCCGCGAATATCCGCCACGGTGAGCAGGTACAGCGCATTCAGATGGCGCTGATCTTTCACCAGCGCGGCAAATTCGGCGATGACTTCCGGATCGTAAACGTCCTGTTTTTGCGCGACCGAGGACATGGTGAGATGGTGCGTCACCAGCCAGACGATCAGCTCGCGGTCGGCTTCGGGTAGCGGGTGGCGCGCCACCCACTGGCGGGTAATCTCGGCGCCCAGCAGCGAATGATCGCCGCCGCGGCCTTTGCCGATATCGTGAAATAGCGCCGCCAGATAGATGACTTCGGGTCGCTCAAATTCGGCTAGCAAGCGCGAACAGAGCGGATATTCATGGGTAAAGGCGGTCACGGCAAAGCGGCGCACATTGCGCAGCACCATCAGCGTGTGTTCATCCACCGTATACACATGAAACAGATCATGCTGCATCCGCCCAACAATATCGCCAAACTCGGGGATATAGCGCCCCAGCACCCCATATTGATTCATGCGCCGCAAAATACGGGTGAGGCCGCGTGGCTCGCGAAACAGTGAGATAAAGAGCTGGCGATTGTGGGCTTCGGCCAGAAAATCATCATCGATTAAATGCCGCGCATGCCACAGCGCCCGCAGCGTGGCCGGCGCGATATCGCTGGCTTCGCGGCGCTGCTCGAAATGCAGAAACAGCGCCAGCATGCTTGAGGGTTTGCGGGTGAATAAATCCGGGTCAATCGTTTCCAGCAGCCCATCACGAATCTGAAAATCGGCGCAAATCGGCAGTGGCTTGGTGCCGATTTGCGAGAAAATCCGCGCCCGCAGTGCATGTAGCAACACCGGCACCAGCTGCGTCACAATCCGCGCGGCCAGATAGTATTCGGCCATAAAGGCTTCCGAGGCGCGCTGGGTAATTCGCCCGGCGCTGGCCAGATCATCCAGCCCGAAGGCTTTGGCCAGCGGGTGTTGGTAATCAAATAAAATCCGGTCTTCCCGTCGTTTGGCACGCCAGTGCAGGGCGATGCGGTAGGTACGCAGCACGCGCTCGGCTTCGCACAGCTTGCGGTTTTCTTCGTCGGTGAGCATGCCCATGGCCGCCAGCGCATGCCAATCGCGGCCCAGCCGCTGGCTGGCGGCAATCCAGCCGATCAGATGCAAATCACGCAAGCCACCCGGGGCTTCCTTGATATTGGGTTCGAGCTTGTAGGTGGCGTTTTGAAAGCGGCCGTAGCGGGCTTGCTGCTCGATCAGCTTGGCGTCGAAAAATTCTTTCGGATCGATATGCCGGTGCACGGTATCAAGAAACTGGCTAAAGCGCGCGGTATCGCCCACCAGCAGGCGGGCCTCCAGCAGCGCGGTTTGCACAGTGATGTCTTTTTCGGCTTCATTCAGGCAATCGGCCAGTGTGCGCACCGAGTGGCCGACCTCCAGCCCGATATCCCAGAGCTCGCCCACAAAAATCTCGAGTTTTTCCAGTAGCGCCGGGCTAGGTTGATCGGGCAGTAAAATCAATAAATCGATGTCGGAGTAGGGGTATAGCTCGCCACGCCCGTAGCCGCCTACCGCAGCGAGCAATACCTCGCTAGCAAACTCATGCCGATTCCATAGCTCGCTCAGCGTCTGGTCGGTGAGGCTGGCCAGCTCGCTCAGCAGTGGCGCGGTTTTGGCAGGTTCTGTAAAACGCGCTTGCAACTCGGTTTTGCTGCTGGCGTAGCTTTGGCGGATGGCGGTGACGGAGCGCATAGATAATCCTGCGACGGCGATGGACATAAAAAAGGGTATTGCGCTGCAATACCCGATTTGTAAAGCTTTGCTGAGATTACCCCAGCAGGTATTTCTCTGGTTTGGCCGGCGTACCCGCTGACACGGTCAGCACTTCGTAGCCAGTCTCGGTCACCAGAATCGTGTGTTCCCACTGAGCCGACAGGCTGCGATCTTTGGTCACAATCGTCCAGCCGTCGTTCATTTGTTTGATTTCACGCTTGCCGGCGTTAATCATCGGCTCGATGGTGAAAATCATGCCCGGCTTTAGCTCGGGGCCAGTGCCGGCTTTGCCATAGTGCAGCACTTGCGGCTCTTCGTGAAACACCGCGCCAATGCCATGGCCGCAGAATTCGCGCACGACCGAGTAGCCGGCTTTTTCGGCGTATCTTTGAATGGCGGCGCCAATATCGCCCAGCCGCGCGCCTGGCTTCACTTGCTCGATACCGATCCACATGCAATCGAATGTCACTTGCGACAGGCGTTTGGCATGCGCCGGCACCGCATCGCCCACCAGAAACATCCGGCTATTGTCGCCGTGGTAGCCGTCTTTGATCACGGTGATATCAAGATTAACCACATCGCCGTTTTTCAGCGGTTTGTCGTTGGGAATACCATGACAAATCACGTTATTGACCGAAGTACAAATCGATTTCGGATACGGAATATACCCCGGTGGGCAGTAGTTGAGCGGGGCAGGAATGGTGCCTTGCACATTCACCATGTATTCGTGGCACAGGCGATCGAGCTCGCCCGTGGTCACGCCAGGCACAACGAATGGGGTGATGTAATCGAGTACTTCGGCGCCCAGACGGCCGGCAACGCGCATTTTTTCGATTTCTTCAGCGGTTTTAATGGTGATGCTCATGGAATCCTCAGTGGGGGGGCTGGCCAGCAGCCGCGATCAATTTTTACGCAATTATAACACTGCGCTGCGGTGCCCCACAGCCGGTTTTTACCGTAGGCGGCTCAGGGCCTGATCGGCCAGTGCGTGATAGAGGTTTACCTTAAACTGCCGCGCCACGGCGCTAGCCAGCATGGCGGCTGCGAGGCTGGAAATCACCATATCGTGCCCATCGGTCATTTCCATCATGATGACCGCGGCGGTGAGCGGCGCCCGGGTCACGGCGGCCAGCAGGCCCACCATGCCAATTGCCATCAGTTTGACCGGGGGCGTGGTGGCAAATAGCGGGGCAAACCAGCTGCCCACCCCGGCACCCAGCGAGAGCGAGGGCGCAAAAATCCCGCCGGGCAGGCCGGTCAGGAAAGTGAGCACCATGCCTGCCCATTTCAGCGGAGTGAAATACCACGGCAGGGCGCTACCCTGATTGATGGCGGCGCTGGTGATTTCGGCGCCGCTGCCATGAATCGGTGCCAACAAACCCAAGAGCGCAATCAGTAGCCCGCACAGCGCCACAAAGCGATACGGCGCTTGCGTGCGCCATTGCTGCACGCTGGCGGGTAGCCAGCGTTGGGCATGGATACAGGTCCAGCTAAAGATCCCGCCTACCAAGCCCGCAACCCCACCGATGAGCACAATCGGCAGCAACATCGCAGCCGAAAAGCCCGGCACATGAATGCGGCCGAAATACACATAATCACCGAGTAAGGCCAGCGACACCACCCCGGCGATAATCACCGCGCCGAGCAATTTGCCCGAGGTTTGTTCCTCGACCGAGCGGGCCAGCTCTTCAAAGGCAAACACAATCCCGGCCAGCGGGGTATTAAACGCGGCGGCAATCCCGGCGGCGCCACCGGCCAAAATTAGCTGGCGCCGAAACAGCGGCGTATCGATGCGGGCAAAGCCATGCAGGCTGTGCATGAGGCTAGCGCCAATTTGCACGGTGGGACCTTCGCGCCCCAGCACAAAGCCGCTGGCAAGGCCCGCCACAATGCCGATGAATTTGGCCAGCGCGATGCGCAACGATAACAGCTGCGATGTCCGCGCCGGTGCGTGGGTGGTTTCCAGCGCGGCTTTGGTCTGCGGAATGCCGCTGCCTTGCGCGCCTTCACCCAGACGGCGCATCAGCCATAGCGCGGCCACGCCGCCGGCCGGTACCAGCAAGAGCGGCGCAAAGCGCCATTGCCCTTGTGCCCAGCTAAAGAGCCCAAAAGCATATTCGGCCGCCTTGGCCAGCAAAACCGCCACCAGGCCCACCAGCGCCGCACCCAGCCACAGCAGCGCGGTTTGGCGGCTACTGGTGGAGGCTTGCTGTACGGTATGACTGAGGCGCAGCCAGTAATGGCGCAGAAGGCGAGGTACAGGCATGGGTATACGGGCGATGGTGAAGTAGTGAGCATGCGCGGTAGGCAGAGGGAAGTCCAGTACCTAATACCATGCCGCGTGATAGCCGCACGGCGCGCAGCAAAAA
The DNA here is from genome assembly GCF_000429785.1 of Chitinibacter tainanensis DSM 15459. GTDB lineage: Bacteria > Pseudomonadota > Gammaproteobacteria > Burkholderiales > Chitinibacteraceae > Chitinibacter > Chitinibacter tainanensis. The sequence continues at coordinate 90,340 of NZ_KE386953.1, read as the reverse complement.
GGCCCCAGAGTGGGGCCTTGCAGATTAGCTTGGGCGGCGCGTTTCCGGCAGCACGATGTTGACTTCCAGTACTTCAAAATCGTCTTTTTTATCGAGCTGTACTTTAATGTCGGCCGGATCAATGGCCACATATTTGGAAATCACTTCCACCAGCTCTTTTTGCAGCTGTGGCAGGTAATTGGGCGCTTCGCGGCCACTGCGCTCATGCGCCAGAATAATCTGCAGGCGCTCACGTGCGACCGAGGCGGTTTTTTTCTTTTCGCCAAAGAAATAACTCAGGATCGACATCGCTTAACCTCCAAACAACCGTTTCCAGAACGGCTGTTTTGGTACTTCGATAAAGCGCATTGGTTTTTCTTCGCCCAGGAAGCGGCCGATCACGTCTTTGTAGGCTTCCGATACATCAGTGCCGGCATTGTGAATCGCGGGCGTACCGGCATTTGAGGCCTGCAGCACGGTTTCAGATTCCGGAATAATCCCGATCAGCGGAATGCGCAGCAGATGTTGCACATCATCCAGCGACAGCATTTCGCCTGATTCCACGCGCGATGGGCTGTAGCGGGTGATCAGCAGGTGGGTTTTTACTGTGGCGCCTTCTTCGGCTTTGCGTGATTTGGCATCCAGAATGCCGATAATACGGTCTGAGTCGCGCACTGACGAGACTTCTGGGTTGGTGACCACGATGGCTTCATCGGCGAAATACAGCGCCAGAAACGCGCCGGTTTCGATACCGGCAGGGCTATCGCACACGATGTAATCAAAGCCGTCGTGTTTAAGCTCGTTCAGCACCCGCTCCACGCCTTCTTTCGAGAGCGCATCTTTATCGCGAGTTTGCGAGGCGGGCAGTACAAACAGATTGTCGCAGTTTTTATCTTTGATCAGCGCTTGGCGCAGCGTGGCTTCACCTTGGATGACGTTGACGAAATCGTACACCACGCGGCGCTCGCAACCCATGATCAGGTCGAGATTACGCAGGCCCACGTCAAAGTCGATCACAGCGGTTTTAAAGCCGCGCAGCGCAAGGCCGGATGCGAAGCTGGCGCTGGTGGTGGTTTTACCCACGCCGCCTTTGCCTGAAGTTACTACGACGATTTTGGTCACGGTGATCCCCTGATGTTGAAATGTTGGAAAGCTCGCGCTTAGTTCAAGTTGGTTAAAGCTTCGATGACGATTTTGTTCTCATCGAGCAGAATCTGGCTCGGTTTGCCGCGTATGGCATCGGGCAGGTTTTCATCCAGCGCGCGGTACACCCCAGCAATCGAAACCAGCTCGGCTTCCATGCAGGTAGTGAAAATGCGCGCTTCGGTATTGCCTCGTGCGCCCGCCAGCGCCCGTCCCCGCAGTGGGGCATAGACATGAATATTGCCATCGGCGATGACTTCGGCGCCATTAGACACCAGCGCCAGCACAATCAGATCACCGCCCTTGGCGTACACCTGCTGCCCTGTACGCACTGGGCGGGTAATGATCGTAGCGCCTTGTGGGGCAATGATTTCCGGCTGATGCACTGGGGGGGTATGTTGCGCGGGTTGGCTGGTGCTGGTGAGCTCGGTCTCCAGTAGCACCACCAGGCCGGCTTCTCGCGCGGCGACTTGTTGATCTTTATTGCCACCCTGCACGGCGATGGGCGCGAGGGCAAATTGCCGCAGCAAATTCACCATGGCCACAATTTCAACCGCGCTGGGGATTTGCGGCAGGCTATTGAAATCGATCACGACTTGCTCGCCGCTCAGAAAATGATCGGTGCCGCCCAATTGCGCTTGCAAGGCAGATTGCAGCTGATCGCAATCGGTGGTGACCGGAACAAAGGCCGTCAAACGGGTGGTAGAGCTTTTGAATTCAAACAGGCTGGCCGTCGATTCCGGGTAGGCGAAACTGGTCATGAGCGTCACAAAGACAAGGGTGGGAATTAAACCCTGCAGTTTACCGTTTCAACCTCGCGCTAGGAAGCTGTAAAACCCTGTCAGCGAATGAAAACAACGCCCCGCCGGTCAGATCTGGCCGTACGGGACGCTAGGATGTGGATTTACTGCGTTGGATAGGCTTAATAAGCGCGGCGAGTGAGGCCGGTGCGGTGCATGATGGTAGTGGCCAATTCTTCGATCGACATCCGCGTGGTATTCAGAAACGGGACGCTGGCTTGGCGCATTAGTGCTTCGGCCTCGGCAACTTCAAATTGGCAGGTTTCGAGCTGACAATAACGGCTTTCTGGCTTTCTTTCTTGCCGGATTTGCCGTAAGCGCTCGGGGTCAATGGTGAGGCCAAACAATTTATTACGATACGGTAACAAAAGTTTAGGCAGCGTGTGCTGGCCGAAATCTTCCGGGGTCAGCGGATAGTTGGCGGCCTTGATGCCGAATTGCAGGGCCAGATACAAACAGGTGGGCGTTTTGCCCGAGCGGGAGACGCCCACCAGGATCAAATCGGCTTCCTGCAAATCGCGTGGCATCACGCCATCATCGTGATTGAGCGAGAAATTCACCGCGTTGATCCGGTTGTTGTATTCCTCAAAATTGCTGATTTCATGTGCGCGGCCGATGGTGTGCGACGATTGCACGCCCAGCTCATCTTCCAGTGGGCCAATAAATTGGGCAAAAAAATCAAAGGATTGGGCGTCGGGCACCTGGATTTTGGCGCGAATGCTCGGATCGGCGATGGTACTGAATACCAGCGGCCGGCAGCCATCAATCAGGGCCTGTTTGCGGATTTTGAGCGCGACTTCTTCGGCTTTTTCCAGCGTATCGACAAACGGCAACACAATTCGGTTAAAGGTCACGTCCACAAACTGCGACAGCAGCGAATGACCCAAGATTTCTACGGTGATCCCGGTGCGGCCAGAGACAAAAAAAGCGGTGCGACGCATAAGATATTCTTCCTTTTTCCCTAGGATAAACTGACGATCAGGGGAAAACCAGTAGATACAATTACTTACTTTGGTCAAAAAAAAACTATGTTTAACTTATTCTCCATTAAGTTGCGCTGCAACAAAGACGCACACCAATAAACAACTTCCTCACGAAGGGGTCGATACGATGACTGAACAGTACGTAGTGGATTTTGCACATCTGCGGATGAGCGATGTCGAACAAGTAGGCGGCAAAAACGCCTCGCTGGGCGAGATGATCTCGCAGCTGACCGAAAAGGGCGTGCGCGTTCCTGGCGGTTTTGCTACTACGGCTGAAGCGTATCGCACCTTTCTGGCTCACGAAGGCCTAGCTGATCGCATTGATGCGGCGCTGGCCACGCTGGATGTCGATGACGTCAAAGCCTTGGCCGAAACCGGCAAGCAAATCCGCGACTGGATTATGGCCACGCCCTTGCCACCGCAGCTGGAAGCCGAAATGGCCGAACACTACGCCAAGCTCGGCGACAACGTCACTGTCGCGGTGCGCTCATCCGCCACGGCTGAAGACTTGCCTGATGCCTCGTTTGCCGGTCAGCAAGAAACTTTCCTGAATATCGTCGGCTACCAAAACGTGGTGGATGCGATGAAGCAGGTATTTGCGTCGCTGTATAACGACCGCGCCATTGCCTATCGCGTGCACAAAGGTTTTGATCACAAAATCGTGGCCCTCTCGGCCGGGATCCAGCGCATGGTACGCTCGGACAAAGGCGCGGCGGGCGTGTTGTTCACCATCGATACCGAGTCGGGTTTCGATCAAGTCGTTTTCGTAACTGCGTCGTATGGCCTGGGCGAAACCGTGGTGCAGGGCGCGGTGAATCCGGATGAATTTTTCGTACACAAACCTACGTTGCGCGCTGGCCGCCCAGCGATTGTGCGCCGCCATCTGGGTGGCAAAGCCATCAAGATGGAATTCGATACCGAATCCAAAGCCGGTAAATCGGTGCGCACCGTGGATGTGCCGCTGGCCGATCGCCGTCAGTTCTCCATTTCGGATGAAGAAGTCCAAGAATTGGCGCAATACGCGCTAATCATTGAAGAACACTATGGTCGCCCAATGGATGTGGAATGGGGCCGTGATGGCATCGATGGCAAGCTGTATATCCTGCAAGCCCGCCCAGAAACCGTCAAATCGCAAGAAAGCGGCTCAGAAAAACTCACCAAATTCCGTATGCTGGAAACCGGCGACGTGTTGACCGAAGGCCGCGCCATTGGCCAGAAGATTGGCCAAGGCCGCGTGCGCATTATCCGCGATGTATCGGAAATGGATCGCGTGCAAGCCGGTGATGTACTGGTTTCCGACATGACCGACCCGGACTGGGAACCCGTGATGAAGCGCGCAGCGGCGATTGTCACCAACCGCGGTGGCCGTACCTGTCACGCCGCGATTATCGCCCGCGAGTTGGGTATTCCGGCTGTGGTGGGCTGTGGCGACGCCACCAAAGCCCTGCGTGAAGGCGACGAAGTAACTGTCTCGTGCGCCGAAGGCGACACCGGCAATGTGTATGCAGGCCTGCTGAAATTTGAAAAACTGGATGTTTCGCTGGCCACCATGCCGCAAGCGCCGGTGAAATTGATGATGAACGTTGGCAACCCGGAGCTCGCTTTCGACTTTGCTCAGCTACCAAACGAAGGTGTGGGGTTGGCGCGGCTGGAATTCATCATCAACCGCATGATCGGCATTCACCCCAAAGCCCTGCTGGCCTACCCGAATCTGGCTGAGCCACTGAAAACCCAAGTGGAAGAGCGCATCGCCGGCTATCGCTCGGCCATCGATTTTTATATCGATAAAATCGCCGAGGGCATTGCTACGCTGGGTGCGGCGTTCTACCCGAAAAAAGTCATCGTGCGGCTGTCGGATTTCAAATCCAACGAATATGCCAACTTGCTCGGTGGCCCGGAATACGAGCCGCATGAAGAAAACCCAATGATTGGTTTCCGTGGCGCGGCGCGCTACGTGGACAAATCATTCCGTGATTGCTTTGAGCTCGAATGCCGCGCAGTCAAAAAAGTGCGCGATGTGATGGGCCTGACCAATGTCGAAGTGATGATTCCGTTTGTGCGCACGCTGAAGGAAGCCGAATGCGTCATCGATTTGTTGGCGCGCAATGGCCTCAAGCGCGGCGAAAATGGTCTGCGTATCATTATGATGTGCGAAATCCCCGCCAACGCCGTGCTGGCTGAGCAATTCCTGCAGTATTTCGATGGCTTCTCGATCGGCTCGAACGACATGACCCAGCTCACGCTCGGTATTGATCGCGACTCTGGTGGTCCAGTATCCGCCAGCTTTGACGAGCGCAACGAAGCGGTGAAAGCCATGCTCAGCATGTCGATCAAAGCTTGCCGCAAACTCGGTAAATACGTCGGCATTTGTGGCCAAGGCCCATCGGATCACCCTGATTTTGCGCAGTGGTTGGTGGAAGAGGGGATCGAGACAATTTCGCTCAATCCCGATACCGTGGTGGAAACCTGGCTTTTCTTGGCTAAAGGTGGCAAAGCCTGAGGGGTATAGCCCTGTGGGTTTTATTTAGCTTTGCCTGGCAAAATATACCCATGGCAGTATAAAAAGCCCGTCCTTGTGACGGGCTTTTTCTCGAGCTTGATCAGCCTGCTGGCGCAGGCGGTAAACCGACGGTTTCGCCCGCCAGACGAATCAGGGGCAGTCTTGCCTTGCCCCTGATAACCCTAGCGAGCCCGATCGATCCGAAATGCCGCGATAGAGGTTGGTAGACATGGTAATGGGTGCGGTAGTGATTTAGCAGGGTATTGCCGTCTAGCTCAATTTGATCATGCGCGCCGCGTTTATACTAAGCGGGTGTATCAAATTCGCTTGCATTACATTCCAGCGTGGGAGTGTGGTGTGCCTCATGCTTGAAGCCTCGATATTTAAGGCGAGATCGGCAGATTGACTACAAAAGCGGTCCCTTTCTCAATCGAATCATCAATCACAATTTCACCACCATGTTTTTGAATAATGCTGCGTGAAATACTTAAGCCAAGCCCGCTGCCTTCACCGACTGGTTTAGTCGTAAAGAATGGATCGAAAATTTGCGCACGGATTTGCGGTGGAATGCCGGGCCCTGAATCGACAATCTTGATATAGATATTGTGCTCATCCGCCCACAGGCTAACACTGAGCATGCCTTGATAATGCATGGCTTGCATCGCGTTATGAATTAAATTTGTCCAGACTTGCGATAGCTCTTCAGGGTAGCCATGAATAATGGGAACGTCTGCAAAGTTCTTCACTAAATCAATCCCGCGGCGAATTGCATTGCCGTATAGTAAAAGCACGGTATCAAGCGTGTCTTTGACATTCACTTCGGTCTGGATATTCGATTGGCCTTGGCGCGAATAAGATTTCAGGGCAAAAATAATCCGGGATACACTTTCTACCGCCACATTGACATTCAAAGCGCAGGAGATTGAAGTCGAAATATGATAGGCCATTTTTAGTAATTCTTCGGCGCGATTATTGCGCAAAATGGGTAGTAGTAATTCGATATCACTCGGTACTGCCTGGCATTGGACCAGCATATTGGCCATTTTAGCTGAATTAGCAATCCCAAAATGATTTAGCTGGCTGATGATTTCACGCAAGTTTTTCCTGTCTTCTTGTGTGCTACGTACTGCCGGTGGTCTTTGGGTCAGTTGGGTTAATTGCTCAAAAGCGGCAAATTCTTCCGTCTCTAGAGTACGTACTTGTGCCGGTAGGCTCAGTAAGCCCTCTTTGAGCGCCGTTAACATGGTGCTACCGCTTGATTTAATTGCCCCAATCGGGGTATTGACTTCATGAGTTACATTGGCGACTAGTTGCCCCAGTGAGGCCATCTTTTCCGATTGAATGAGCTTACTTTGTGCTTCTTTTAGCTGCGCTAGTGCGGCGTTGGCTTCAGCACTTTTTTGCTCGGCTTCGGCGATGGCGGTGCGTAATGCGGTATTGCTAACCGTTAATGCTTCGGTACGCTCGGTGACGCGGGCTTCTAGTTGCTCATTTAATTCGCGCAAATCGACTTCTTTACGCACAATATCCAGCAGCATGGCTGAATTCTTGTCGAGCGTTTCGGTGAGGGTATCCTGTTGGTTGCGCATAGCCTGATAGGATTCATGTAGTCGCTCGGACATATCATTAAATGCCTGTGCCAGCGCTTTGGTCTCCTGTAGAAAACCGGTGGCAGGAATCATTACCGTTTGTTTTTCTAACGTAAGTTCTTTAGCTGCAGCCACCACCTTTTCGATTGAGCGAATCACTCGGCGAATCGCGATTAAACCAATTAAGCCAAATGCGACTGCGAGTGAGAAAATCAAATAAAACCATAGTAAATTCTGATCCCTGGCATCTCCCATCAAATCAGTTTCGGGCACGAGACTCACAATTCGCCAGTCAATTCCGCGTGGATCAATATATTTCGTGATTCGACCATAATATTTGGTACGGGCAATATTGATGTCAAAGCTGGCATTTTCTTGATCCCGCAGTCGGAGTACTGTGGCAGAAGCCGCCCGAATGGAGGCATTGGTGCTTTCGGCCATGCTGAGCCGTTGCCCGGGCATACCAGGGCCATCGCGATGGGCGACGATAGAGCCCGGTGTGGATTGAGCAACTAGCTGACCGTGCGAATCGACAATAAAGATCACGCCATTTTTACGTAATGGATCATTACGTAAAAAATGACTGAGGCCATCGAGTTTGATATCGGCATCCATGACGCCAATAATTCTGTCGCCTATCATCACTGGCGAAGTCGCAGACATCGTAATGTCTTCGCGCTCATCATAATTTGTGTAAATAGGTGACCAGCGTGCTTGACCGGTGCCACGTACTGGCATATACCATGGCCTAAAGCGTGGGTCATAACTGCGAAATTCAGTGATTAATTTGCTTGGCGTTTCATCGGCATAGATCCTTAATTTTTGCCGTGTACTGTCATCTTTCAGGATTAAGGCGTATTGGCCTGGTTTATTCTCGCGGCGAATGCCGGCGAACTCACCGTATTCGCTGCCAAAACTTAAAACGCTAATTTGGGTCTTGTCATTATAGAGTTTGACATAGGTATTATGGATATACTGGTAGACCCGCTCCATATTGCCTTCGGTGTAGAGCCGATTGTTGGCAATGGCATGACCAATTTCGAGTTGGATACGAAATGGCTCTTCAAGAAAAAGGTGGAGGCTGTTTTTCGAGCTAACACTCAAAGCATCAAGCAGTCGTATACTTGATTGTTCGATAAAACGATTGGTGAGCCGAGTTTGATTAATATTTTGAAATGTGACTGTGGCTAGAAAAATCACCGAGAAGGGGGCCGCAATTGCAACCCATAACGAGATACGGGTGTTTTTAACTGACTGGATCGCTCGCTGAAACCAGCTGTTGAAGGCCCGCTGTGTCTCGTTGGTAGCGATTAGGTTTTGAGCTTGCTTCATGCCATTCCCGGCTACACTTCGCCAGTATATTGAGCTGGCGAAGTGTAATAGATGGATATATTGATCTTGACTTGGTGATAACAGCCTTACCCTCGGACGCAATTCCTACCGCTATTTTTGGCTTGATACAGTAGGTGATCGACCCGTGCCAGAATTGAGTTGACCGTATCATTTTCCTGATAGCTAGCCACGCCAAAACTGGCGGTGATATTTAGAGCATGATTGTGCTTGCTCGCGGCAATCGCGCTGCGATAATGTTCCGCCGCTTGTAGTGCGCCAGCCAGCTCGGTCACCGGAGAGAGGATTAAAAACTCTTCACCCCCCCAACGGCCAACAATATCAATGGCGCGGCTTTGCGCTTGCAAAGTTTTAGCCACACTCACCAACACTTCATCACCGGCCGGATGGCCGTAAGTGTCATTTATATTTTTGAAATGATCGACATCGGCAATGATGAGTGAGAAAGCATTACCCCCACGCTGGCAACGCAGTACTTCTTCTGCCAGTTGCAAATCCAGTTTGTGGCGATTGAAAAGACCTGTGAGTTTGTCGGTTTGTGATAGTTGTTCTAATTGTTTATTTTTTTCGATCAGCTCTTTGGTTCTCTCCGCGACCAAAATTTCAAGCTCATTGTTCATCTTGGTGAGGTGCGCATTTTGGCGCTCCAATGTCCGTTCCTGTTGGTAGGCTTTTTCCGCTGCGCGGATGGTGAGAACGAGGTCTTCATTAACGAATGGTTTTTCAATAAAGCGGTAAAGATTTGCTTTATTAATGGAGCGCTTGACACCATCAATATCACTTTGCCCTGTTAATAGTATTTTGACGGTATTGGGGCTCTGTTGATGAATCTGCACCAGTAATTCGTCACCACGCAGGCCTGGCATAATGTAGTCAGATACAATCACCGAAATTTCTTGGCCTTCAGCGATTAATTCTTCACATATTGCCAAGGCTTCTGCGCCACTTTCGGCGAGCTCGATGAAGCAATCCGGCCCTAATTGCATAAAGAGCAAATTTCGCAGGGCTTGTAGCATATTAGGATCATCATCGACGCACAAAATGATGCTGTTACTCATTGGATATTCTCCAGTCTATTTTTTATTGTGAATTACTTTTTTGCGCATAAAACAGGGCTGGTGCCCGCTTGCATGTATCACTACAGCAGGCAAACTTTTTAGCCCCTCGGGGCTACTTGCCAGTGTGAAGATCTGCTTATCCCAAGTGCCTTGCAGTACGGTGGTACTGACCCAGCTATATAAGCGAAATCTACTATTGCGGGCAATATAGAGTACGTGTACGGATGTGTCTAGATGATAGTGTATGAATCATGTAAGTGCATGATGGGTAATGTTAAGATTTTGTTGTTTTTACTTACTCTGATTCAGTTGCAGTCATGGCTGCATGATTGAGGCGCACCATAACTACTCGGCGAATAGCGGCTAGCTCAGAGGCTTACGACAGCAGATGGCGGGAATGTATGGGGGGGCTGGACTGCAGCCAGCGGCGGATTCGCGAGGTAGGTTGCGGTAGGTAAGATTGAATCAGGCTTTGTCACACATACCCGCATGGGTATTGACTGCAGCAAGTGGGGCGAGCTTGCGTGGGCTGCGCAGGTAGGTGTGGTGGTTAGATACTCGTTGAGCGCAAGTGCAGTTACAGCTCATCAGCCGTCGAGCGTTCTTCTGGCGCTTGGTAGATGGCCAGTTGCAGGCGATTGCCGATCAGTTGGCCGCGTACAAACCGGGAGCAACAGTCGTGCAGATCCATGCCGCGGCAGGGGTGGTAGACATGGTAATGGGTGTGGTAGTAAATCAGCAGGGTATCGCCGTCTAGCTCAATTTTATCAAGCTCGCTGAACGTATACTGCGCATGGGTATCGAATTCGCTGACTTCGCAATCCAGCGCGGGGGTGAGCTGCGCCCACTGGCTGAGCAAAAAGGCATGCCAGCTAGTTAGGTCGGGTTGGCTGGTGGGTAGGGTGAGGACAATCATGGTTGAGGCTCGGCAAAGTGGGCTGCATTGTACTGCGTCGTGGTGCGTGCGGCATTAAAAAAACCCCACGCGCGGGCGTGGGGTTGGGCTTACTTGCTTGCCGCCGTCGCGGCCATTGGCGCTTAGGCGAACAATACGCTTGCCAGCCAGAACAGACCACCCGACAGCAACATCGTCACTGGCAGGGTCAGCACCCACGCCATCAGAATCGATTTCACCGTGCCGCCTTGCAGACCGCTCTTGTTGGCGACCATGGTGCCGGCTACGGCGGATGACAGGATGTGCGTGGTGGAAACCGGCATGCCTGTCCAGCTGGCGATCCCGATCGCGCTGGCGGCGGTGAGCTGGGCGGCATTGCCTTGGGCGTAGGTCATGCCCTTGTTACCGATTTTTTCACCCACGGTGAGCACGATGCGCTTCCAACCCACCATGGTGCCCAAGCCCAGCGCCAGCGCTACGGCCACGATCACCCATTGCGGGGCGTATTCGGTGGTGGCGTTTAGGTCTTTGCGCAGTTTATCCAGATCGGCTTTTTCCTGTTTGCTCAGGATATCCAGCTTGCTGGCTTTCTTGGCGGTGTCATCCAGGCACAGCAGGATGCGGCGGACTTTGCGGCGGTCTTCGCCACTCAGATCGTTATACGATTTCACCCCTTGCAGTGTGCTTAGCAGGCTGCTGATGGCGGGCAGGGTGGTTTTCGATTCACATTTAAACAGCGTCGGCAGCGGGTGCTCGGCGGAATGGGTGAGGTCGATTTTGCCATTCAGGCGTTCACGATTGCTTTCGTAGAACGATTGCATATGCTGGGCGGCATCCACGGTGCGCTCGATTTGATAGGTGGTGCTATCCATATCCAGCGCAAATTTGGCCGGCGCCAGGCCAATCAATACCAACATCAGCAGACCGATGCCTTTCTGGCCATCATTGGAGCCATGCGCAAAGCTCATGCCCATGGCTGATGCGATCAGCGTGGCGCGGGTCCAGAATGGGGGGTGTTTTTTGCCATCGGTAGTTTTGCGCTCTTCGGGCGTCATGTGCATGCGCGACTGGCTGCGCCATTTTTTTAGCGCCAACAGTAAGATCGCCGCCATCACAAAACCGATGGTGGGCGAAATCAGCAGCGAGAGCATGATATCAATGGCTTTTTTGGTGTTGATGCCCGAGAGCCAGTATTGATTATTCATCAGCGCATTGGCGATGCCCACGCCCATGATCGAGCCGATCAGCGTGTGCGAACTAGACGCTGGAATGCCGAAATACCAGGTGCCCAGATTCCAGATAATGGCGGCTGCCAGTAGGGCATACACCATATACAGGCCATGGCCCACGCCCACATTCAAGAGCAGATCCACCGGCAGCAAATGCACGATGGCATAAGCCACGCCCAAGCCACCCAGCATCACCCCCAGAAAGTTGAAAATACCCGAGCCGATCACCGCCAGATGGGCGGGCATGGCTTTGGTGTAGATTACGGTGGCAACGGCATTGGCGGTATCGTGAAAGCCGTTGATAAACTCGTAGGCCAACACAAAAAACAGGGCAAGAGCGAGCATGGTGGCGGCCCCGAAGGGCATGCCCGAGAAGATGTCTAACATAAGTGACTCATAAAAAAGATAAAGCGTCCCCCACGGTTTGCATTAGGCCAAGCCAATCGCAAGCCGCGCGGGTGACGCATACAGCACATGGTGGTGGGCAGACGCCCGATGGCGCGTATTCTACCTTGAGTTTTAAGCTTTTATTTCAGAATTCAATAAAGTTTGCGCTGCATCTAATGAGGAGACGATTTCGATGCCAAGGGCTTTCACATGTTCTAGTGGATCACGTAAGTCTGGCACCATGATCACCCGACAACCGGCGCTATGCCCGGCTTGCACGCCAAAGTTGGAATCTTCAAACACCACGCATTGTGCCGCGCTCACCCCCAGCTGGGTGATGGCTTTCTGGTAGATCTCCGGAGCGGGTTTAGGCTGGCTGACTTCATCGCCGCAGACGGCAAATTCAATCCGGTGCCACAGCTGTGCCTTATGCAGATGATGCTCGGCAATGCTGCGGCGGGTTGAGGTGGCCACTGCTTTGCGGATGTCGTGCGCTTCCAGCCAGTCAAATAGCGCCAACACGCCTGGGCGCAGGGCGATGCCGGCTTCGCTGCGCGTGAGGTAGATTTCGTGCGTGCGCTCGCGCAAGTGCTCACATGGGAAATCATCCCCCAGCTGCTCGCGCAGATAGGCGAGGGTTTTGGATGAATGCATGCCCACCATGCCCAGCGGTACGGCCGGATCAATCTCATGCCCAAGCTCGCGGGCGGCGTCATGCCAGCAGCTCAGGGCCATCCGCTCGGAATCTAGCAAAAGACCATCCATATCAAAAATGGCCGCTACAATCTGGGGGTGTTTCATTTGCGCAATCATCAAATATCGAAAACAATAGCAAAGTCTACCTAATCTACCGCCCGTATGGCCAATTCTTCTGCCCCAGCTGCGAGCTGCCCGTGTGGTGGGCCCAGCTATAGTCAATGTTGCGCGCCCTATCATGCTGGCGCAGTGCCGCCATCTCCCGAAACCTTAATGCGCTCGCGCTATAGCGCTTATGTCATGGGGCTAGAAGATTATCTGCTGGCCAGCTGGCATGCCAGCACCCGGCCCGAGCGGCTGGATTTGCAGGAAGAGCCCAAAGTGAAGTGGCTGGGACTCACCGTGCATCATGCGGCCAGCGATGGCGACCATGGCACGGTGTCGTTTTTGGCCCGCTATAAAGTCGGTGGCCGCGCCTATAAGCTGGCCGAGCACAGCCGCTTTGTACGCGAAGAAGGGCGCTGGTTTTATCTGGATGGTGATATTGCCGAATAAGGTGTTTTTCTTCTGACGCCTCATGTTAGGATGCAGTAACGCTGACGTTCTGATCAGCGGATAAATAATATCAACTGATCCAAGGTGAGCATGATGAAAACCTCCATTCTGGCCCTGAGCCTGTTGGCTGTGTTGTGGCAAGGTGCGGCAGTGGCCGCCGAGCAAGAACTGCTGCTGAGCGAAGGCGTGCGCAATCGCGTCGAAGCTACGGTGTCGGCCGTTGATCTGCGCAATCGCAATGTCACACTGAATCTGGCCGATGGCCAACAGCTGAATTTCAGCAATGTTGATCCCCGCATTAGCCGCTTTGAAAACCTCGCCGTGGGCGACAAAGTGATGGTGGCGGCGGGTGAATCGCTGGCCATTTCCTTGAGCAAAGGCACGGCCGGCGTGCGCCGCATCGAGCTCAGCGAAGCGGAAGACGTGCTGCCCAATGGTGCCGGGGTGCTGAAAACCCGCGCCACTTACAACGACATCATCGCCATCGATAAAACCAACGGCGTGGTGCGGGCGAAAAACCCGGATGGCAAAATCGTGGATATTCCGGTGCAAAATCAGGAATACCTGAACAAAGCCGCGGTGGGCGATCAGATCGTGGTATTGGTGCGTGCTTCGGCCACGATTTGGGGCAACGATACCCAATAAGTCGGCGACCAATTTGGCGCCAGCCAATGCTGCTCAAATAAAAAACGGCCCGTAGGCCGTTTTTTATTTGTGTGTTGCAGCGGGGGTATTGCTCTGTAATTAATCAATTTCAATATCTACAGATCAATACCCATCCGGGTATCAGAACAGCCCCAAGCCGCGCAGCATAATCACGGTGATGATAATCGGCGTTACATAGCGCACCAGCACAAACACCGCGTTGATCAGCAGGCCATTGTTCAGTTGGCCTTCGTTGCTCAGCTGTTTTTTCAGTTGCGGCAAGCCATACACCCAGCCCACAAACAAACAGATCAAAATCCCGCCCAGTGGCAACAAGATATTCGAGCTAATAAAGTCGAACAGATCAAACGCGTTCAGGCCAAAGACTTTCCAGTCGGCCGTCAGTGACGATGACAACATCGCTGGCACGCCAAACAGGCCAATAATGCCCACAGAAATCAGCGTGGCTAGTTTGCGGCTAAAGCCAAAGCGTTCGCTCATCATCGCAACTGGCACTTCCAAGATCGACAAGATCGCGCCGGTGGCCGCAATCGCCGCCAACACAAAGAAGATCGCCATAAACACATTGCCCAGCGGCATGCTGGCAAACACGGCCGGAATCGTCATAAACACCAGCGAAGGGCCCGCCGATGGCTCAAAGCCAAAGGCAAACACGGCCGGGAAAATCGCCAGGCCAGCCAGCATCGATACCGACAGATCGGCCAGCATCACGCGGGTGGCGGTGGCGGGGATATTCTGCTCTTGGCGGAAATAGCTGCCGTAGGTCAGCATCGTGCCCATGCCGATCGACAGCTTGAAAAACGCCAAGCCCACGGCGGTGAGCACTACCGGCGCAGTGATTTTGCTAAAGTCCGGTGCAAACAAAAATTCCACCCCGGCCATTGCGCCGGGCAAGGTCAGGCTGCGAATACAGAGCAAAACCAGCAGCAAAAACAGCAGCGGCATCAGTTTTTTGGCTACTGCTTCAATCCCTTTGGATACGCCCAGCATAATAATCACGCCCGCGCCGCCCAAGACCACCCACTGCCAGAACAGGGCCTGCATTGGGTTAGAAACCATGGCATCAAACGCGGCTTTCGCGGTGGCTGGGTCGGTGCTGTGGATGCTGCCCGACAGCGATTTAAAAATATACGCAAACACCCAGCCTGCTACGCCGGTGTAAAACGCCAAAATCAAAATGGCCGACACGAGACCCATATAGCCGATCACGGTCCAGAATTTCTGATTTTTGGGTGCCAGCTTTTCAAATGCGGTGACTGCATTGGCGCGCGAAGCACGGCCGAGCATGATTTCGGTCATCATCACCGGCAGCGCCACCAGCAAGGTGGCCAGCAGATACACCACCAAAAAGCTCGCGCCGCCATTGGTGCCGGTGAGGTACGGAAATTTCCAGATATTGCCCAAGCCGACGGCTGAGCCCAGTGTGGCGACGAGTACGCCAAAGGTCGATGTGAATCCATCACGGTTCTGGCTCATGGCCTGCCCCTTATGCTTGTTTTTGGTCGGTATGCGCATCATCAAATCCGGTTTGTAAGCTGTCCATTCGGGAAAACCCGTTTCGCCGCCAGGCGGGCGGACAAAATGCCGTGGATTTGATCTGGCGCAGCCGCAGCGCGGCACGGTAACTTCAGTACAATAGTGCATTGCTTACGTTTTGCTGCGCCCACCTATGACTGCTGTGCCCGAAGCCACTGAACCCACCATGCCCCAGCTTGCCGACTCGGCTGCCGCGCTGCCTGATGCGGCGCCGGCCGAAGCTGCCGCCGAGCCCAGCGATGAGGCGCGCGCAGCGCTGTTGCTGCAGGTGAAAAATCTGCCCGATCTGCCCGGTGTGTATCGCTATTTGGCCAGTGATGGCACGGTGCTGTACGTGGGGAAGGCCATTAGCCTCAAAAAGCGCGTCGGCTCCTATTTCATCAAAAACGATCACAGCCCGCGGATACGCCTGATGCTCAATCAGGTGGCCGCGCTGGAAACCACCGTGGTGCGCTCGGAAGCCGAAGCGCTGGTGTTGGAAAATAACCTCATCAAAGCCCTGTCGCCGCGCTACAACATTCTGTTTCGCGACGATAAAAGCTACCCGTATCTGGTGCTCACCGGCCATGCCTCGCCGCGCTTGGCCTACTATCGCGGCGCGCTGGATAAGCGCCACACCTATTTCGGGCCGTTCCCGAATGGCTATGTGGTGAAAGAGAGCATCCAGCTGCTGCAAAAAGTATTTCAGCTACGCACCTGTGAAGACTCGGTATTTAGCAACCGCTCGCGCGCCTGTTTGCTGCACCAGATTAAGCGCTGCTCCGCGCCGTGTGTGAATGCCATTTCGCCCGAGGCCTACCGCCGCGATGTGAACAACGCGATGCTGTTTTTATCCGGCAAAGAAAACGAAGTGCTGCAACAGCTGGAAGAGCGCATGCAAACGCTCGCGGCCAATTGGGAATTCGAAGCCGCCGCCGCGGTGCGCGATCAGATTCAGGCGCTAGCCAAAGTACAAGAAAAGCAATTTGTGTCGAGCAACAGCAGCGATGGCGACGCCGACATCTTGGCCTGTGTGGAAGAGGGCGGTGTGCTGTGCGTGAATCTGGCCATGGTGCGTGGCGGGCGGCATGTGGGCGACAAAAATCTCTTTCCGAGTCACGCCGACGAATACACGCCCGCCGAGGCCCTTAGCGCCTTTATCGCCCAGCATTATCTCGAGCGCACGGTGCCGCCGCTGATTTTCTGCAGCCCCGAGCCCGATGGCGCCAGCCTGCTGGCCGCCTCGCTCTCTGAGCAAATGGGCGCCGGCAAAGGCGGGCGGCGAGTGGTGATTAATAGCAACCCCAATGGCGAGCGCCGCGTGTGGCTGGAAATGGCGGCCAAAAATGCCCAGCTGGCCATTTTGCAGCGCAAATCGTTGCAAGCCTCGCAAGCTGGCCGTCTCGCCGCCTTGGTCGAAGCGCTGGGCCTGCCGGAAGAAACCCAGCGCATCGAGTGTTTTGATATTTCGCACACCATGGGCGAGCTCACCGTCGCCTCCTGCGTGGTATACGATCAGCAAGATATGCAGCCCAAGGAATATCGGCGCTTTAACATCGCCACCACTGTTTCGCCGGGCAAGGGCGATAGCGAATTTGCCCCGATCACGCCGGGCGACGATTACGCCGCCATGCGCCAGGTGCTGCAGCGCCGCTACAGCAAAATCGCCGCCGGCGAGGGCAAAATGCCCGACGTGATTTTGATTGATGGTGGCAAAGGCCAGCTGGGCGTCGCGCTCGACATCCTTGATGAAATTGGCCTTGTCGAGCCATGGGTGATTGGCGTAGCCAAAGGCGAAACCCGCAAAGCCGGCTTAGAGCAGCTGATTATCCCGCGTCTGGGCAAAACATTGCAGCTCAAACGCGATCACCCTGGGCTGCATCTGATACAACAAATCCGTGACGAGTCACACCGTTTCGCCATCACCGGCCACCGCGCCCGTCGCGCCAAAGCGCGCATCGCCAGCACGCTGGAAGACATCGAAGGCATCGGCCCCAAACGCCGGCAAAAACTGCTGGCCCGCTTTGGTGGGCTGCAAGGCGTGAAAGCGGCCAGTGTCGATGACTTGGCGGCGGTGGAGGGGATTAATCAGGCGTTGGCGGAGAAGATTTATTCGGCATTGCGGGGGTGAGGGTGCATTGAGGTTTGCTCGGATTAAAAATAAAACCCGCTAGCGCGGGTTTTATTTTGGCAGGTTTAGACCCAAAGCGGAAGTTTTCGCAGGTTAGTGCTGCACTTGTAAAGTTAATCCCACATGCCCTTTAATCATTTAAATAATTGCGCCCGATTTTCTGGCGTTTCAATGTGATAGCTTGAACAAGTTATTCTAGAAGGCGCAGCGAGAATGGTTTTGTCCTGATCAAACCTGCTGTAATCAAATCGATAGATGCGTGCGACCAATTTGGCCGTACTGATTTTCATAGAATCATCATGCTTTAAGGAGCGAACATCTCTTATCTCGAAGCCTGCACGTGCTAAACGCAACTCCCCCTGAATATCTTCAAGTACAAACTTAAATGAGTACAACACGGGTTTAGTTAAATCCGCTGCCTTCTTATCAAATGATGTGTCATCTCCCGGATGCCCCTTGAGATAGCGAAGATCATAAGTAATACCGTCTTGACCAACATACCGAACGAAACCAACACCTTGTATTGTTGCAACATAGCGAGCATTGCTGTAGCTGTCCGCTAACCATCCCACTCCCTGTTCAAGCTTTTGATAAACCCGCAAGCCACTTTCTTTTTCGCAAATCGCCTTGAAGCGGTAATAACCACGGATATTTTCATTAAAAATAATAAGAATTAGGCCTACAACCATGGCCAGAATGATGATAAATTTTTTAAACTCTTGCATCATGGTCACTCTTGATTAAATGACTCATTCATTCATGAGTACATTGCATTAATGTATTGCCTAGTGGATTGCAGGCATTCACTCTGTTATGCACAAATAAAGTATCTACTTCCGCTTTTGGCCGATTGTTGCCTGTGCAATTTCGATGATTTTAATTATTTTTAGTGCCTTCGGCACGTTGTTTTTGATGCGCGTTCCGCCGCGCAGACAGGCAGGGAGCTTTGCTTCGCCAAAGCCCCCTGCACCCCAAAGGCGACCCGGGCGAAAAGCGCTCCGCGCTGCCCTTGCTTCGTCGTGAGCCAAACAAAAGGCCGTTTGTCTCTCTCCTCGCTGCGGTTTTCGCTACACGGGAAACCAAGCCCCAGCTTCACCTGCGCGGTAAATACGGGTGGCAGTATTGCGCTGAGGGCATTGCTGGTCTTTGGTTTGCTGAATATACCCCCACGTAGCAGTGCCGTTCGGGAGGCGCTTGGTAAGTTTTAAGTCGTAACCTGTTGCGATCGAAGGAAATTCAGGCGGAAGCTGCGCGACACTGGCACGCAGCGCCGCTGCTGGCCCAGCGTCAATCATCCTAGCCCGTGGCGTAGGGCGCAGTGCCTGAGTGGCGGTGAGGCTATGGGATTTGGGGGCACTGAGTGTTGGCCGTGCTGGCGTACTGCTGGCAGGTACAGCGCTGGCTGCGCTAGTGGGGTATGGCCCTGCAGGCTATTTTAGCCAAGCCTTGCAGGGCGATACCTGTGGTTTACTTCTTGCGCGCGCTGGCTTTGGCGGGCTTTTTGGCCGGCGTGGGGGCTGGGGTGGCTTTGACCAGATCATCGCCATTTACATAGGCGGCTTTGATCGCGTCGGCGAGCTTGAGTACCGCGGTGGCGTAGAGCGTGCTCTTGTTGTAGCGGGTGATCACGTAAAAATTATTAAACCCGAGAAAATGCTGGGTAAAGCCCGGCTCGGTTTCCAGCGTAAACAGCACGGCTTGCTGCTTGGTGTTGATCTCATCGATTGGCGCCACGCCTTTGGCGATCAGTTCATCCACCGTGTAGTGCAGATTAAATTTATCGGCCACCAGCTGGCTTGGATCGCCATTAAAATTCACCGCTGCCAGCGTATCGCCGCGATCTTGCCAGCCATGCTGATTTAAGTAATTGGCCACGCTGGCCAGCGCATCGCCCGGGTTGTTCCAGATATCGTGGTGGCCGTCTTTATCCCAATCTTGCGCCCATTTGCGAAACGAAGAGGGCATAAACTGCGGCCAGCCCATGGCGCCGGCGTAGCTGCCTTTAAAGCTCAGCGGGTCTTCTTTTTCTTCACGCGCCAGCAAAAATAGCTGGGTGAGCTCGCCGCGGAAATACTCGGCCCGGCGCGGGTAATTAAACGCGATGGTGGCGAGCGCATCGGCCACGCGGAACGAGCCGGTGTAGCGGCCGTAATTGGTTTCGGCGCCCAAAATCGCCAGCAAGACTTCCGGGGCCACTTGATATTTGCGGCTCACATCGCCGATCAGGATGGCATTCTCGCGCCAAAAGCGCGCGCCATTGTTGATGCGGGTTTTGTTCACAAAATTGGCTTCAAATTCATGCCAGGGGCGGCTGGTGGAGGGCTTGTCCAGAATCGCCAGGATATTGGGTTTGAGCTCCACTTGCTGCAGCCAGCCGGCCAGCTCATCGGGGCTAAAGCCATGCTGTTGGGCGGTTTGCTGGATGTAATCTTGCACATCGGGGCGGGTGACCAGCTCATCATCGGCGCTGGCATACGGCAGAGTGGCCAGCAGCAGGCTGGCAAGGGCGGTGCGAAGGAAAGACATGAGCAATTCTTGGTTAGTGGCGCCGTGGGCGCCGGTTTGGGGGCCGCGCTAGGGGTTGGATAGCGCGGTCGTCAGTAATTTGGCGGTGATATCCACGATGGGGATCACCCGTTCATAGGCCATGCGGGTGGGGCCGATCACGCCCAGCGTGCCGACGACTTCGCCATTGACCTGATACGGGGCGGTAATCACCGAGCATTCATCCAGCGGGGCAATGCCGGCTTCGGCGCCGATATAAATCTGTACGCCGTCGGCGCGGTGGCCTTGCTCCAGCAATTGCAGTAGGGCGGTTTTCTGCTCGAAAAGTTCAAACAGCTGGCGCATGCGCTGCATATCGCCCGAGAAATCATGCAGGCCCAGTAGCTGATGCTCGCCGGCGATCACCATGTGTTCGCTTTGCAAACCATGGCTCATGGCTACGGCGGCGTTCATCAGGCTGGTGAGGTCTTGCTTCACGCGGATGACGTCGCTTTGCAGCCAGCTCAGCAAATTGGCAAGGGTTTTGCCGCCGCAATGCTCGTTTAAGAGCTGCGCCGCGGTGGCCAGTTCAGTGGGGCTAAAGTGCCGCTCGGTTTGCACAATACGGTTTTGCACATCGCCATCGCTGGTCACCAAAATCAGCAGCACGCGCTTTTCGGCCAATGGCAGAAATTCGATTTGCTTGAGCGTGAGCTCGCTGCGCTTGGGCGTCATCACCACGCCGGCAAAATTGGTCAGCTGCGATAAAAGCTGCGAGGCGGCCTGAATGCTGTGCTGCGGGTTGTCGTTCGGTAGGGCGTTGATCTGCACATGGCCCAGCGGCTGCACCGCCAGCAAGGTATCGACAAACAGCCGGTAGCCTTGCGCGGTGGGAATGCGGCCGGCCGAGGTATGCGGGCTGGCCACCAGGCCTAGCGTTTCCAGCTCGGCCATCACATTGCGGATGGTGGCGCTGCTGACTTCCAGGCCGGAAAACTGCGACAAAGCCTTCGAGCCGACAGGCTGGCCTTCGGCGATATAACGCTCGACGAGCGTTTTAAGCAAAATCTGTGAGCGGTCGTTCAGAAGCATGGCACGGCTAGAGTCACAAAACGGCAGATTGGACGGCAACAACAGCGCACAGGCGCGCGTCAGGCTGGATTTTACCTGCTCTTCGGTGTATTAATGCGGCTGACGCACCAAATATTCAAGATTATGCACAGCCTATTTAAAACCATCGCCCTCGTTGGCCGCCTGAATACCCCTGCGCTCGGCGAGCCGATTTTGCGCTTGGCGCGCCTGTTGGATGAGGGCGGGGTAAAGG
The DNA here is from genome assembly GCF_000429785.1 of Chitinibacter tainanensis DSM 15459. Classification (GTDB taxonomy): domain Bacteria; phylum Pseudomonadota; class Gammaproteobacteria; order Burkholderiales; family Chitinibacteraceae; genus Chitinibacter; species Chitinibacter tainanensis. Next base: position 69,056 of record NZ_KE386953.1, on the reverse strand, counting down.
TGCTGATCGAGCAGGACATCGCCCGCGAACACTGCATCGAGCATTATCAGCGCGTTGAACGCGGCCATATCGGCAAGCTGGCCGATCTGGTAATTGTGATGGGTGGCGACGGTACCATGCTGTCGGTGGCGCGTTTATTGGCTCCCTATCGCATACCCCTTATGGGTATCAATCAGGGCCGGCTGGGCTTTATGACCGATCTGCCGCTGCATGAAATGGAAACCGCCGTGCCCAATATGCTGGCCGGCCAGTTTATCCCCGAAGAGCGCATCTTGCTGGAAGCCAGCATTTTGCGCGACGGGCAGACGGTGAATACCTCGCTGGCGTTCAACGATGTGGTGTTTAGCCGCGGCTCGATCGGCTCGATGATCGAATTCGAGATTTTTGTTGATAACCAGTTTGTGTACAGCCAGCGCTCGGATGGCTTGGTGGTCTCTACACCCACCGGCTCCACCGCCTATGCGCTGGCCTCGGGCGGCCCGATTTTGCACCCGGCCTTACCGGCCATTACGCTGGTGCCGATCTGCCCACAATCATTATCCAACCGGCCGATTGTGGTGTCGGAAAATGCCCAGGTCGCTTTTTTGCTCACCCGCGGCCAAGATGCGCGGGTGTATTTTGATAACCAATCGGATTTCGAATTGCGCGAGATGGATCGGGTGCTGATCCGCCGCTATACCAATTCGCTGCGCATCCTGCACCCGCATGGCTACAGCTATTACGATATGCTGCGCGCCAAACTGCGCTGGGGCGAGAAGCTGCTGTAATTCATCACGCGTGGTTGCGGCGAAAGCCCCACAGCCGCGCGTTTGCCTCTTGTCCTGCCCGGCATCTTGCCCTAAAGTGAACGCTCGTTCTGTTTGTGCCGGGTACTGCCATGCTCTCTGCTTTGCATTTACGTGATTTCGTGATCGTTCGCGAGCTAGATCTGGATTTCGCCAGCGGATTAACCGTGCTCACCGGCGAGACCGGCGCGGGCAAATCCATCATTATCGATGCGCTGGGCTTATTACTGGGCGAGCGCACCGATGCGGGCGTGGTGCGCCACGGTGCCGAGCGCACTGAAATCAGCGCCGAATTCAATATCAGCGCCGTCGCGAAAACCAGCGCATGGCTGGCCGAGCAGGGCTTTAGCGATGAGGGCGAGCTGCTGTTGATTCGCCGCATTATCGACGCCAGCGGCAAATCGCGCGCGTTTATCAATGGCAGCCCCGCCACGCTGGCGCAGCTCAAAAGCCTGGGTGAAGGGCTGGTGGATATTCATGGCCAGCATGCGCATCAATCGCTCTTGCGTCACGAAGCGCAGCGCGAGCTGGTGGATGCCTACGCGGGCGCCACCGAGCTGGTGCGGCAGGTGAGCCAGCGTTATCAGCATTGGCACGCGCTGGCCAATGAGCTGCAATCGGCCGAGCAAAATGCCGAGCGCTTTGAAGCCGAGCGCGAGCGCCTGCAATGGCAAATCGATGAAATCAGCCAGCTGGCGCTGCAAGAGGGCGAATGGGCCGAGCTACAGGCCGAGCATAAACGCCTGCACCACGCCGCCAGCCTGATTGATGGGGTGCAATATGGCCTGACCGCCTTATCGGATGGCGACGAAAACTGCCAGAGCTGGCTGGCCACCGTGGCGCATCAGCTGGGCAAGCTAGCCGATTTTGATCCATCGATTCACGATACGCTGGAGCAGCTGGCCGGCGCCGAGGCGCAACTGGCCGAAGCGGTGAGTAGCTTGCGCCAATATGCCGATAGGCTGGAATTAGACCCGGAGCGCCTCGGGGAAGTGGAAGCGCGCATGGATGCCATTTACCGCGCCGGGCGCAAATACCGGATTGACCCCAGCTTGCTGCCCGAGCAGCTGGCCGATTGGCAAGCGCGGCTGGCCGAGCTGGGAGGTGAAGAAGGGCTGGATGCGCTGCGCAAACAAGTGGTGCAGGCCGAGCAAGATTACCGCCGCCCGGCCGAGCAGCTCTCGGCCAAACGCGCCAAGGCGGCCAAGCAGCTATCTAAATTAGTGAGCGAGCAAATGCAGACGCTGGCGCTGGCCGGTAGCCGCTGCGAAGTGGTATTGCTGCCGCAAACCCAGCCGGCGGCCTTTGGCCTGGAGCAAATCGAGTTGCAAACCGCCAATCACCCGGCATCCCCCTTGCGGCCGATGGCCAAAGTGGCCTCGGGCGGCGAGCTGTCGCGCATCAGCTTGGCGCTGCAAGTGGTAACTAGCCAGGTGGCGAATGTCCCCACGCTGATTTTCGATGAAGTGGATGTCGGTATCGGCGGACGGGTGGCCGAGATTGTGGGGCGCTTATTGTCTGAATTGGGCCAGAGCCGGCAAGTGCTGTGTATTACCCATCTGCCGCAAGTGGCCGCCTGCGGCCGTACGCATCTGCAGGTCGCCAAAGCTCAAGCCAAAGATGGCGTGCGCAGCAGCATAAGCCAACTGAGCCACGCCGAGCGGATCGAAGAAATCGCCCGCATGCTGGGCGGGCTGGAAATCACCGACACCACTCGCCAGCACGCGGCCGAAATGCTGGGGCAGGTGGCAGTCGCGGGCTAAGTACTTGCTGGATCGTGGCCGCATCTAGCGGCCAGCACAGCGCAACGGCCCATTTGCGGTATCATGGTCGGCCTGATTTCAAGGGCTGACCGGATGGCCGCGCACGATAAATCCCCACTGACTTCCCCCAATCCGCAGGCGGATGCTGCATTTATGCAGGCCGCGCTGGCGCAGGCGGCCCAAGCGGCGCAGCACGGTGAGGTGCCGGTGGGCGCGGTGGTGGTGTATCGGGGCGAGGTGATTGCCGCCGCGCATAATCAGCCATTGGCGATGAACGACCCAAGCGCCCATGCCGAAATGCTGGCGCTACGCGCCGCGGCCAAGCAGCTGGGCAATTATCGCCTGAGCGAATGCGAGCTTTTTGTGACGCTGGAGCCCTGCATTATGTGTGCCGGCGCCATCTTGCACGCCCGGGTGCGGCGGGTGGTGTATGCCACTGCCGATGCCAAAACCGGCGCGGCCGGCAGCGTCATCAACCCCTTTGCCAGCCCGCAGCTCAATCATCACACCTGTATCCAAGCTGGCCCCGGCGGCGCCGAGTCGGCCGCCTTGCTCGGTGAATTTTTCCGCCAGCAGCGCGCCAGCCAGCGCGCTACCCGCGCGCGCCCGCAGGTAGCGGTGCCGGGCTTGGCTAATTTGCGTGATTTGGGCGGGCTTAAAACGGCAGATGGCCGGCAGATTCGTGCCGGGCTGCTGTTTCGCAGTGAGCAGCTACAGGCCGTTGACCCAGTCTGCGCTGAATTCGCCGCGCTGCAAATCCGCTCGATTTGGGATTTGCGCTCAGCCGCCGAGCGAGCGCAGGCACCTAATCCGCACTTTCGTGGCGTGAGCGACACCCACTGCGATGTTTTGGCGGCCACCGCGCAAGCCACGGCCTGCAGCGTGCCGCAATTACTGGCGCAACCTGCGCAGCTCGAAGCGTTACTGGGCGAGGGCCGCGCGGCGGCCATGATGCATGACTTGTATCGCGAGCTCGTCGCCAACCCGGCGGTGCAGCAGGTATATGCCCAGTGGCTAACTAATTTAAGCCTTGGCGGGCAATACCCCGCCTTAGTGCATTGCACTGCCGGCAAAGATCGCACCGGCTGGGCCATGGTGTTGCTGCTCTCGGCGCTGGGCGTGCCGCATGAAAGTATTCTGCGGGATTATCTACTGAGCGATGCCGCTATCCGCGGCAAATACGCCCCGCTGATCGCGCAGGCCTGCGCCGCAGGGGCCAGCAGCGAGACGCTAACGGCCATTCTGGGCGTACAGGCCGCCTATCTGAAAACCGCCATGCACGAAGTAAAAAAGCAGGCCGGCAATATGCCGCGCTATCTGCGTGAAGTGCTGGGCTTGTCGAGCGACACCATTGCCGCTTTGCAAGCGCAACTCCTGCAGCCGGCTGACCGCTAAACGCAGCTAAGGCTGAAGCCAGCCTGATACCCAACGACTGTTTTGCCGCTGATCAACTGCTCGGCCACATCGGGCTGGGCGAGCGCACCGATCTTCGCTAAGGCAGAGCATGTCTATTGTTGGAGTAACACCATGCCGCGCACCTTACTGACAATGCTGGTGCTGTGTTTAAGCAGCCAACTCTATGCCGCTGGCGCCGATGATCCAGCTGGCGACGATTCCGCCACCCGTACCGCCGGCACTGTAAAGCCTAGCGATGATCCGGTTAGCCATGATGCCAATGACGATCATGGCGGCCTGCGCACCAAAACTGCCACCAGCGAAGACAGCAGCAGCCATCGCAGTGGCGCCGACGATAGCGGCTTTAGCCACAGTAGCCGCAACGATAGTACGGGCAAAACAGCCAGCGGCGAGAGCAGCGGCAAAAGTGGTAGCGGCGACAGCGGCAAAGGCAGCGGCAGTAATAGTGGGAGCAGCAGTAGCGGCAGCAGCCAAGGGGGCAAAAGCGGAGGTGAGGGCGGCAGTAAAGGCGGTGGCGACAGTGGCGGGAAAGGGGGCGGCGATGGTGGTGGTAAAGGCGGGGGTAAAGGCGGGGGTAAAAGTGGCGGTAGCGGCAAAGGTTAAGTGCGATTTGTCGCCGTCTTTGCTAGTGCCAATCGAGGGTATTGCTCTGCAGGCAATCAATAGCAATGCCTATGGAGCAATACCCAGGTAGAGTGAGTATTAGCCGTAAACCGGATCAAACAAGCCAGCCAGGCCCGCGCCCGGTGACGGCTGGCGCATAAACGCTTCGCCCACCAGATAGGTGTGTACATTGTGATCGCGCATCAATTGCACGTCAGCCGCGGTGTGAATACCGCTTTCGCACACGGCAATGCGGCCATCGGCCACGATTTGTGGCAATAGATCGATGGTGGTTTGCAGGCTCACTTCAAAAGTGCGCAAATTGCGGTTATTCACGCCCAGCAGCGGGGTTTTGAGCGTGAGTGCGGCATCTAGCTCTTGCGCATTGTGTACTTCCACCAGCACCGCCATACCCAGGCTGTGCGCCAGCGCTTCAAAATCCTGCATCTGTTTTACATCCAGCTCGGCGGCAATCAGCAAAATGCAGTCCGCACCCCAGGCGCGCGCCTCATAAAACTGATATTCATCGACCATAAAGTCTTTGCGCAGCGCCGGCAGCGTGCAGGCCGCACGGGCGGCTTTCAGGTAATCGGCGTGGCCCTGAAAATACTGCACATCGGTCAGCACCGACAAACACGCCGCGCCATGGGCGGCGTAATCGGGGGCAATCTCGGCCGGCACAAACGGATCACGCATCACGCCTTTGGATGGGCTGGCCTTTTTGATTTCAGCAATCACGCCCGCTTTACCGGCTGCATGTTTGGCCTGAATTGCGCCCACAAAGTCGCGCAGATCGCGATTGGCCTCGGCTTGCGCACGGATTTCCGCGAGCGGGATGAGTTTTTTCGCGGCAGCCACTTCTTCAAACTTGGTGGCCCAGATTTTTTTTAGGATGTCGGACATTTTTCGTACTCAAAGGTAGATTAAAGGCTGCGGCCGTCGAAGACTTCAACGGGCATAGTCAGGGGCTCTAGACCATCGATACAGCCCACATTTACGCGGTAATACCCAGCCTTGCGCAAGGTTTGGTGGAATGGATAAATCCCGCATACCTTGCAGAAATAATGCTTCGCCACGCCTGTACCGAATTGATACACGCTCAATTGCTCGGTGCCGGCTTCGATCACTAATTCTGCCGGTGAATAAATATACGGCGTCATCAGCGCACCTTTGCGCTGGCAGATCGAGCAATTGCAGCGTACGCCCGAGCTGATTTCAGGCGAGCTGATGCGAAACTTCACCGCGCCGCAATGGCAGCTGCCGTGGTAAGTGCGCCGGTTTTCCATTACTTGGCTAGGCCTTGTGTGAACGATACGAGGGCGTCAAGTTTGGCTTTGGCGGCGCCGCTGGCCAGTGCTTCGTGCGCGGCGTTGATGCCGTCTTCGAGCGTTACCGCCAAATTGGCAGCGTAGATCGCGGCACCGGCATTCAGCAGCACGATATCGCGACAAGGGCCGCTGAGGCTGCCAGCCAGAATGCCTTCGATAATGGCTTTGGATTCTTGTGCGGTGCCAGCGTACAGCGCTTTGCTGTCGGCCAGACTAAAGCCGAGATCACGAGGATCGAATTCGTATTCAACGATGTCGCCATCTTTCAGCTCGGCAATCATGGTTGGGGTGCTGATCGAGATCTCATCCAGCCCGTCTTTGCCGTGCACAATAAGCACATGCTTAGAGCCCAGTTGTTTGAGCACCCGTGCCTGAATACCGACCAGATCTGGGTGGAATACGCCCATCACCTGATTATCCGCACCGGCTGGGTTGGTGAGCGGGCCAAGGATATTAAAGATGGTACGTACGCCCAGCTCTTTGCGCACTGGCGCAACGTATTTCATCGCGCTGTGATGGTTAGGTGCGAACATAAAACCGAGGCCGACCTGATCAATACACTGGCCAACTTGTTCTGCGGTCAGATTCAGATTCACGCCAAAGGCTTCGAGTACATCGGCCGAGCCAGAGCTCGACGACACCGAGCGGCCGCCATGTTTGGCCACTTTCGCACCCGCCGCAGCGGCCACGAAGGCCGAGCAAGTCGAGATATTAAACGTATGCGCGCCATCGCCGCCGGTGCCACAGGTGTCGACCAAGTGCCGGCCATCTTGCACCGCCACTTTGGTCGAAAACTCGCGCATCACGGTGGCAGCAGCGGCGATTTCGGACACGCTTTCAACTTTGGTGCGCAGGCCCATCAGCAGGGCGGCGATTTGTGCCGGGGTCATTTCGCCCGACATGATTTGCCGCATCAGGTGCAGCATTTCATCGTAAAACAGTTCGTTATTGTCGATCAGGCGGTTCAGTGCGGTTTGGATGGTGATCATCGTAATTCCTTGTTTTATTGTTGGTCGTAAAGAAGCCGACCTAGGGTCGGCTTGAGGCTGGCTTTACGCCCATTCTTTTAGGAAATTCTCGAGCATCTTATGCCCGTGTTCGGTCAAGATCGACTCGGGGTGAAATTGCACGCCCTCGATCGCCAAAGTTCTGTGGCGCACGCCCATGATTTCGCCATCTTCCGTCCATGCGGTTACCTCTAAGCAATCGGGCAGCGATTCGCGCTCGATCGCTAGCGAGTGATACCGCGTTACCGTTACTGGGGAGGGTATGTCTCTGAACATCCCGATATTGTTATGGATAACGGGGGATACCTTGCCATGCATCAGTGTTTTGGCATGGATAATCTTGCCGCCAAAGGCTTCGCCAATCGATTGATGCCCAAGGCACACGCCCATAATCGGCAATTTGCCAGCGAAATGCTTGATGGCAGGGACCGAAATGCCGGCTTCCAGTGGTGAGCATGGGCCGGGTGAAATTACCAGGTATTTCGGCTGCATGGCCTCGATTTGTTCGATGCTGATTTCATCGTTGCGATGCACGTGCACGTCTTGGCCAAGTTCGCCAAAGTATTGCACGAGGTTGTAGGTGAAACTGTCGTAATTGTCGATCATTAAAAGCATGATTTAATCCTTTATCGCAGATGGCAGTGGCGGGGCGCTTAGGCGTCCAGGCCTTGGCTAGCAAGCTCGGCGGCGCGCAGTACGGCGCGGGCTTTATTGAGCGTTTCCTGCCATTCGCTTTGCGGGACTGAGTCGGCCACAATGCCGGCGCCCGCTTGCATATAGAGGGTTTGGTTCTTGATCACGGCGGTGCGCAGCGCAATCGCGACATCCATATCGCCGTTAAAGCCCAGATAGCCAACCGCGCCGGAATACACGCCACGCTTGGTCGGCTCGAGCTCGTCAATGATTTCCATTGCCCGCACTTTTGGCGCGCCCGATACGGTGCCCGCCGGGAATGTGGCTTTCAGTACATCAATCGCGGTTTGCTGCGGTTTGAGTTTGCCTTCTACGCTCGACACAATGTGCATCACGTGCGAATAGCGCTCAACCACCATTTTGTCGACGAGTTTCACCGAGCCGGTTTGCGCCACGCGGCCGGCGTCGTTGCGGCCGAGGTCGATCAACATGACGTGTTCGGCGATTTCTTTTTCATCGGCCAGCAGCTCGGCTTCGAGCGCCAGATCGTGTTCGCGATCTTTGCCGCGCGGGCGGGTACCCGCAATCGGGCGCACGGTGACGGTATCGTCTTCCAGGCGCACCAGGATTTCGGGCGACGCGCCAACAATATGCATATCGCCAAAGTCGTAATAGAACATATACGGCGATGGATTAATGCTGCGCAGCGAGCGATACAGCGACATGGCCGAGGCATTAAATGGCGCGCTCATACGCTGCGCCAACACCACTTGCATCACATCGCCGTCTTTGATGTATTCCTTGGCTTTCAGTACCGCGTCTTTAAATGGCTGTTCGCCAAATTCGGATACCGGCTCGCCAGCACTGGCCACGGGCAGCGAGAACGGAATCTGCGCCGGCTCGCGCAATTTCAGGCGCAGCGCCAGTAGGCGCTCTTCAGCCACCTGATAAGCATTGTCTTGGCTTGGGTCGGCGTAAACAACGAGGTAAAGCTTGCCGGACAGATTGTCGACCACGACGATCTCTTCGGATAACAAGAGCTGAATATCCGGCGCGCCAATGGGGTCCGGCTTCGGGCATTCGGCCAGCTTGCGCTCGATATAGCGAATGGTTTCGTAGCCAAAATAGCCGACCAAACCGCCCAGAAAGCGCGGCAAGCCTTTGGTTGAAGGCGCTTTGAAGCGGGCCTGATAGGCTTCAATGTAATCGAGCGGGTTGCCGCTATGGGTTTCGATCACGCGATCATCGTGGATCAGCTCGGTGGTTTGGCCACAGACTTTGATGCGGGTGCGGGCCGGCAGGCCAATAAAAGAATAGCGACCAAAGCGCTCGCCACCGACCACGGATTCCAGTAGGTAAGAGTAAGGACGATTGGCGAGCTTTAAATACACCGATAGCGGGGTGTCGAGGTCAGCAAATAATTCAGAAATCAGCGGAATGCGGTTATAGCCTTGGGCCGCCAAGGCGTGAAATTCTTCACGAGTCAGCATGGGACTTCTCTCCAGATGGAAAAATCAGAATGAACGATGTGTGGGCGCGCTTAGCGACGCCATCGCCATTCCAGCCAGAGATCAGTACAGTAAAAAGCCATGATGACAGGGGATCGAGGCCGATCCAATCAGGTAGGAAACAGCATCGATTGTGCGGGAACTACCCGCTAGCGTCAAATGTAAACGGGGTTTTCCCGTATGGCCGTGGTGCGGGTTCACTTTTCTTGCAAGCGGCGGCGGCAGCTTTGGTAGAATCGGTGTTTTAGTCCTGCAGAAAATGTGAAACCACGATGCTGACACTGTTCAATTCTCTTGCCCGCGAAAAACAGGAATTCAAACCGATTACCCCCGGACACGTAAATATGTATGTCTGTGGGATGACGGTGTATGACTACTGTCATATCGGGCATGCGCGGATGGTGGTGGTATTTGATGTGGTGGCGCGTTGGTTGCGCGCTTCTGGCTATCACGTGAATTACGTGCGCAATATCACGGATATTGATGACAAGATCATCAAGCGCGCGGTGGAAAACGGCGAATCGATTCAAAGCCTCACCGCTCGCTTTATCGACGCAATGAACGAAGACTTTGCTGCGCTGGGTATTCAGCGCCCGGATCACGAGCCCCGCGCGACCGAGCACGTGGACGGCATGCAGGCGATTATCCGCAAGCTGTTTGACAATGGCTTGGCCTATCACGCGCCCAATGGCGATGTGTATTACTCGGTGAAAGACTTTGCCGGCTACGGCAAATTGTCGCGCAAAGATTTTGACGAGCAGCGCGCGGGCGAGCGGGTCGAGGTAGACCCGAATAAGCGTGATCCACGCGATTTTGTGCTGTGGAAAGCGGCCAAAACCGATGAGCCCGCCGAAGTGAAGTGGGAATCGCCTTGGGGGGCGGGCCGTCCGGGTTGGCATATCGAATGCTCGGCCATGAGTTGCCATCATTTGGGCGAACATTTTGATATTCATGGTGGCGGCGAAGATTTGCAGTTTCCGCATCATGAAAACGAAATCGCCCAATCCGAAGGGGCGCATGGCCATCAGTATGTGAATTACTGGCTGCACAACGGTTTTATCAATGTCGATAACGAGAAAATGTCCAAGAGCTTGGGCAATTTCTTCATCATTCGTGATGTGCTGCAGCAGTTTGATCCCGAAGTTTTACGCTTCTTTATTCTGCGTGCGCACTATCGTAGCCCGCTGAACTACAGCGATGTGCATCTGAATGACGCCAAAAATGCGCTCACCCGCTTGTATACCGCGCTCAAAGCGGTGGCGCCAGCTGAGGTGGCGATCGATTGGCAAGATCCGTTAGCGGCGCGCTTTAAGGCGGCGATGGACGACGATTTTGCGACGACCGAGGCCGTAGCGGTGTTGTTTGAATTGGCGGCTGAAGCCAATAAACACGCCGGTACCGAGTTGGGGGCGCAAAAGGCGGGGCTGCTCAAAGCCTTGGGCGGCGTGCTCGGTTTGCTGCAGCGCGATCCACAAGCTTTCCTGCAAGCGGATGTGGGTGCAGTAGGTGAGTGGACGGCGGAGAAAATTGAAGCAGCGATTGTGGCGCGTCGCGAAGCACGGGCGGCCAAAAACTGGGCAGAGGGTGATCGCATTCGCGATGAGCTGGCGGCCGCAGGGATTGTGCTGGAAGACAAAGCCGGTGAAACTACTTGGCGCCGGACTTGATCGGCCTTGGCGTGCAATAAAAAACCGCCCGTTGGGGCGGTTTTTTATTCGTGGTGGCGCAGGCGCGGCAGGACAATGCCGCGCTTATTCGGTTTTAACCACGGGCGTAATGCCCATGGCTTTGAGCTTGCGCACCGCGGCTTCGGCTTCGGCCTTGTTTTTGAATGGGCCAATTTGTACGCGGGTTTCGAGGTAGGCCGGAATGCCCGCCTGCTGCAGCTGGCCGAGGAGTTTTTCCGCATTGTTCGAGAGCAGAAACACGCCGGCTTGAACGCTGTAACCACGGCTATTACTCACCGGGGCTGGATAGGTGGCCGGCGCCGCTGTCGCCAAGCGTGGTGCACTGCTAGGTAGAGTGGTGCTAGGCAGGGCGGTGCTGCTTGGTGCGGCAGTTATTGCCTTGAGGGGTATGGCCGTAGCGGCTAATGCAGGTATGGCTTTGGGGGTAATACTTGCCTTGGGTATGCTGGTGGCGACGGGGATGTTCTCGATCCGTTGGCTGCTGCGCGGGCTGGAGTTGCCTGTCATCTGCACGCCGGGTGGCAGAGCCGTTTGGCCGGCGCGCACTGCTGGCGCTGCGCTTGGGCGGGCGCTGGCGAGCGGTGTCGCGGCGGCGGTTGGGATGGGGGTAGCAGTTGGCGCCGCTGTTGGAGCAGCCGATGGGTTGGCGGTCGGTGTGGGGCTGGGTGCGCTAGTGGCGGCGGCACTTGCTGTGCTGGCGGTGCTTGGTTCGCTGGCGTTGAGGCTGGCCATTTCGCTGGCCGAAATCTCGGGCGCAATTTGCGGCAAATCGACTTTCGGAGGGGCGTTATCTTGGCTTTTTTCCAGCCAGGCAATGCCGCCGAGAATCGCCGCAATTAATGCGCCCGCAATCCCAAGTCGCCAAAGTAACTGGGTTTTTAGCTGTTGCTGTTCTTTTTGCTGCAGGATGGGGTCGAGACCGTCACTCATTCTCTGTCTGCTTTGTGGCTGTAAGTGATATAATGATGGGCTATTTGCCTCGATTTTTGCCTGGCGAGGCTTGGCGAGTTGCGACTTTCCCTAGGCGCAGAGGCTAGCCGAAAAAGGCAAAGGGCAGCAAAAAACAATTTCTGTCTGTTAACAAAACTGAACATTCAGCCCTCTGGAGAAATCAATAATGGCTATCGAACGTACTATTTCTATCATCAAGCCGGACGCAGTAGGTAAAAACGTAATCGGTAAGATCTACGACCGTTTTGAAACTGCTGGCCTGAAAATCGTTGCGGCCAAGCTCAAGCAACTGTCTCGCACTGAAGCTGAAGGCTTCTACGCAGTGCATAAAGAGCGCCCTTTCTTCAATGATCTGGTGAACTTTATGATCTCTGGCCCGGTCATGATCCAGGTGCTGGAAGGCGAGAACGCCGTACTGAAAAACCGCGAACTGATGGGCGCGACTAACCCGAAAGACGCAGCGCCAGGCACCATCCGTGCTGACTTCGCTGCCAGCATCGATGCCAACGCCGTTCACGGCTCAGATAGCCTGGAAAATGCAGCGATCGAAATCGCTTACTTCTTCCCAGCTTCTGAAATTTACAGCGCCAAGTAATTGACGCGCGCGGAGCACACCATCATGTCGTTAAATTTGCTGAATTATGATGCGGACCAATTGGCGCAGCTGGTGGTCGAAATGGGTGAAAAACCCTTTCGGGCCAAACAGTTGCTCAAATGGGTGCATCAACGCGGTACGGCCGATTTCGACCTGATGAGCGATATTGCCAAGACGTTCCGGCAAAAACTCGCGGCGCAAGCCAGTGTGGCTCCGCCCTCGCTGATGGCCGAGCAGGTGGCCAGTGATGGCGTGCATAAATGGCTCTTGGATGTTGGCACCGGCAATGGGGTGGAAACCGTGTTTATCCCTGAGGATGATCGCGGCACCTTGTGTGTCTCAAGCCAGGTGGGCTGTGCGCTGGACTGTACCTTCTGTTCGACCGCCCGCCAGGGTTTTAATCGTAATTTGAGTACGGCCGAAATTATCGGTCAGTTGTGGTGGGCTAATCAGCGCCTGTCACTCAATGCCGCGCGCCTGGGGCAGGCTGTGAATGATGATTCACGGATTGTGTCCAATGTGGTGATGATGGGCATGGGTGAGCCGCTGGCCAACTACGACAATGTGGTATCGGCGTTACGCCTGATGCTCGATGACAACGCTTACGGCCTATCGCGCCGGCGCGTGACTTTGTCGACTTCCGGCATGGTGCCGCAGCTGGATCGGCTGCGTGAAGATTGCCCCGTGGCGCTGGCAGTGAGCCTGCATGCGCCCAATGACACGATCCGTGATCAGATCGTGCCACTGAATAAAAAATACCCGTTAAAAGAACTACTTGATGCCTGTAATCGCTATCTGGAAAAAGCCCCGCGCGATTTTGTGACCTTCGAGTATGTGATGCTGGCCGGGGTGAATGATCAGCCGGAGCATGCCCGCCAACTGGCAGATCTGGCGCGTTCGACCTCGTGTAAATTCAATTTGATTCCGTTTAATCCGTTTCCGAATTCCGGCTATGATCGCTCGGGTCGTGAAGCAATCCAGCGGTTCCGTGATATTCTCACGCAGGCTGGCTACATCGTGACGGTGCGTAAAACGCGCGGCGATGATATTGATGCCGCCTGTGGCCAGCTTGCTGGCCAGGTTATGGATAAAACCCGCCGCCAGGCCAAATTTGCAGAGAAGTTTGAAGAAGTACGCCCGATTCTGTTTCAGCATAAACAAGGCTAACTGAAATGAAGAAGTACTGCTTGCTGTTGATGTGTGTCCTTTGTTCGTCCATGGCTTGGGCTAACGATGAGCCCACGCCGGCCGAGCAGCGCGCGATGACGCGAACCAATCTGGCTACCGAATACTACAAGCGCGGTGCCTATGCGATAGCAATTGAAGAGGGCAAAAAAGCGCTGGAATCGGTGAAGAACTTCCCGTATGCGCTCAATATTTTGGCCTTGTCGTACTGGGCGGTGAAGGAAGACGCCACCAGCCGCAGTTACTTCCAACAAGCCCTGCGTGCGGCGCCAAAAGACCCCGATATTAATAAAAACTTCGGGAATTTTTTGTGTGAAGAAGGCGAGCATCGCGCTGGGCTCGCTCGCTACGATGTGGTGTTGGCCAATCCGTTTTTTCCGAATCAGGATCAAGCCTTGGTGGCCGCCGCCAATTGCAGCCTGAAGGCCGGTGACCGTGCATTGGCTAAACAATATTTCCAGCGCGCGGCACAATTACAAAGCCGCAATCCGCAAGTGAAATATCAACTGGCAAGTTTTCTGCTGGAAGAGCAAGATTTGCCTGAGGCAAAACGCCATTTTGTCGATTTGATGCGAATTTTTCCGCAACCCCCGGCTGAGTTATTGTGGTTAGGGGTACGGATTGAACGGGCAATAGGTAGTAAAGAGGCCGAAACCCGCTATGCCAAGCAGCTGCAGCAGCTGTATCCCGATGCGGTGGAAACCACCAAATTGTTAACCGGTAAATATGACTGAACAAGAACAAGCTATACCGGCTTCATCTGGCGCGATGCCAGCAGGCCAGCAACTTCGCAGCGCCCGGGAGGGGCGGGGCTGGAGTGTGGAAGATGTCGCAGGGCAACTGAAACTCTCGGCGCGGCAGATTGTGGCGCTGGAAGAAGAGCGCTTTACAGATCTGCCCGGCAATCTGTTTATTCGCGGCTTTGTGCGTAATTACGCGCGTTTGCTGGGCTTGGATTCCGAGCCATTGCTGCAATACCTCGCCGGGGTATTGCCTGCAGATGTAGCTAAAACGCCTGTTTCCAGCGTAAACGTCCAGGTTGATCAGCCTGTTACGATCAAAACCGCCAGTCGCGGCCCATCGGCCACGGTAATCATGGCACTGTTGGGCGTGTTTATCGGTGTGGGTGGTGTGTATTGGTATTTGCAGCAACCTGGTTCGCCGGAGCTGGATTTGCCCACGATCCCAACGCCAGCAGTGGTCGAAGCGTCGGCGGCTAGTGCGGTTGAAGCGGTTGCGTCGGAAGCATCTGCGGTGGTGCCTGAACTTGTTGCTACGCCAGCTTCGGCGGCCTCTGCCGCGGTGGCGCTGGCCAGCAAAGCCAGTAGCGTGGCCTCGGCTGCCAGTAGTGTGGCCGTAAGCGGCCCTGAGCTGGTGATTGTGACCGAGTCGGATAGCTGGGTGCAGGTGGTGGACGCGAGCGGCAATAAAGTCTTGTCTGAGATTGTGCGCCCCGGTTATGAGCGCCGTGTGGCGGTGCAGCCACCGTTGTCGATTCGTGTCGGCAATGCCCCAAAAACTCGTCTAAGCCTGCGTGGGCAGGCGGTAGATCTGGCGCCATTTATGAAGCCAGGTTCTGATGTCGTTAATATGGAATTGAAGTAAGCCCTTATGTCGAGCCCGATTCAGCGTCGTAAAACCCGTCAGGTCCAGATTGGTCATGTGTGGGTAGGTAGTGACCATCCGATCATGGTGCAATCCATGACCAACACCGATACGGCCGATGCCGAAGCCACTGCACGCCAGATTTTCGAATTGTGGCGTGCCGGCTCCGAGGTGGTGCGGATTACCGTCAATAGCGCCGAGGCCGCCGCGCAGGTAGCCAATATCAAAACCAAGCTCGAAAACTGGGGCTGCAAGGTGCCGCTGGTGGGGGATTTTCACTTTAATGGTGATCGCCTGCTGCGCGATTACCCAGAGTGTGCCGAAGCGCTGGCCAAATACCGGATTAACCCCGGCAACGTGGGTAAGGGCGCCAAGCGCGACGAAAAGTTTGCGTTGATGATTGAGCGGGCCATCGAATTTAACAAACCGGTGCGCATTGGCGTGAACTGGGGTTCGCTGGATCAGAGCATCGCTGCCCGCATGATGGATGAAAATTCCAAACGCGCGGTGCCGCTGACGGCCGAAGCTGTGATGCGCGAGGCGCTGATTGTGTCGGCGCTAGAATCGGCCGATCAGGCGATTCAGTGGGGGCTGTCACCCGATAAAATTTTGTTGTCGTGCAAAGTCTCGCACGTGCAAGATCTGATTGCCGTGTATCGCGATCTGGGTGCGCGCTGCGATTATCCGCTGCATTTGGGGCTGACCGAAGCGGGCATGGGCTCAAAAGGCATTGTGGCATCGAGTGCCGCCCTGGCCGTACTAATGCAGGAAGGTATTGGCGATACCATCCGTATCTCGCTCACCCCCGAGCCTAATGGCGATCGCACCAAAGAAGTCGTGGTGGCACAAGAATTACTGCAAACCATGGGGCTGCGTAGCTTTACCCCACTGGTGACCGCTTGCCCAGGCTGCGGCCGTACTACGTCAACCGTATTCCAAGAGTTGGCGCAAGACATCCAGAATTTCCTGCGCGAGCAAATGCCGGTTTGGCGTGCCCAATATCCTGGCGTGGAAGACATGAAAGTGGCGGTGATGGGCTGTGTGGTGAATGGCCCGGGCGAGTCAAAACTCGCCGATATCGGCATTAGTTTGCCCGGTACGGGTGAAGTGCCGGTCTGTCCGGTGTACATCGACGGGCAAAAAGATGTGACCCTGAAAGGTGATCATGTCGCGGCCGAGTTTCAGGCGATTGTCGAAAACTACGTGCAGACCCGCTATGGCGAAAACGGCAGCAAGCGCCGTGCTGATGCGCCTAAGGTGATTCCGCTCACGCCGGTTTAAAACCCGATTACGCCCATTCTTTTGTTTTAATTTCAGTAGCAGGTTAACAAGCACAATGGCTCAAACCATTCAGGGTATCCGCGGCATGAACGATGTGCTGCCGCAAGAATCGCCACGCTGGCAGTATTTCGAACAAGTTTGTCGTGATTGGCTGGCCGCCTATGGCTACCAAAACATCCGCATGCCGATTGTGGAATCGACCCATCTATTTGTGCGTGGCGTTGGTGAGCATACCGATATTGTCGAAAAGGAAATGTATGCCTTTGAAGACAGCCTGAATGGTGAAAAGCTGACCCTGCGCCCAGAGGGCACCGCCGGTTGTGTGCGGGCATGTATTGAGCATGGCCTGCTGTATAACCAAACCCAGCGCCTGTGGTACATCGGGCCGATGTTCCGACATGAGCGTCCGCAAAAAGGCCGCTTGCGCCAGTTTAATCAGCTGGGTGTAGAGGCGTTTGGTTTCGCTACCCCTGATTTGGATGCCGAGCTGATTATCATGCTGGCTGATCTTTGGCAGCGTCTTGGCCTGACTGGACTGACCCTAGAACTCAATTCGCTGGGTAATGCCGACGAGCGCGCGGCCCACCGTGCCGAGCTGATCAAGTATCTGGAAGGCTTTGTGAATGTTTTGGACGAAGACGGCAAGCGCCGCCTGTATACCAATCCACTGCGCGTGCTGGATACCAAAAACCCTGCTTTGCAAGAGATGGCTAATCTGGCGCCCAAGCTGGAAGACTATCTGGGCGAAGAATCTAAAGCGCATTTTGCCGGCGTGAAAGCGCTGCTGGACGATGCAGGCATTGCCTATCGGCTTAATCCGCGCTTGGTGCGTGGCTTGGATTACTACAACCGCACCGTGTTCGAGTGGGTTACGACCGAGCTTGGCGCACAGGGTACCGTCGCGGCGGGTGGTCGCTATGATGCGTTGGTGGAACAACTGGGCGGCAAGCCTTGTCCGGCGGTTGGTTTTGCCATGGGGATTGAGCGCTTGATGCTCTTGTTGGAAGCCCAGCAAGTGGCTACACCAGCGCAAAGCCCCGATGTATACGTGATTAGCCAAGGTGAAGCGGCGGCGCGGGCGGCATTTACCGCGGCGCGGCAATTGCGCGCCAATGGCCTGAATGTGATATATCATGCTGGCGGTGGCAGCTTTAAATCCCAATTCAAAAAAGCCGATCAATCCGGTGCCGCATTGGCGGTGATCGTGGGCGAGGGTGAATTGGCCGCTGGCACAGTGAATATCAAGGTCTTGACCGGTGCGCAGCAGGGGGAGCAGCACACCGTAGCGCAAGATCAGATGGTTAATACGATTCGTAGTCTTAAATAATCGAGGACGACATGGCTGCTTTTGACTTACAAGAACAAGAACAAATTGCCGAACTGAAAGCCTGGTGGCACAGCTGGGGTAAAGCGCTGGCCGCCGCGGTTGTGTTGGCGCTGCTCGCCTACGCTGGCTGGTCAGGCTGGCAAACCTGGCAAAAGCACCGTGCGGCCGAAGCCGCTGAGCTGTATGCCCAGCTGCAACTGCAGGCAATGGATGAGGCCAAATTCACCGCTACGCTGACCACCTTGAAAACCGATTTCGGCAGCACGCCTTATGCCGCACGTGCCGCGCTGGCCGCCGCCAAACTGGCTTATATGAAGGGCCAGCCGGCTAAAACCCGCGATGAATTGAACTGGGTGATTAGCAATGCCAAAGAAGTGACTTTGCGTGATTCGGCCAAATTGCGTTTGGCAGGCGTTTTGCTCGACGATAAAAAATACGACGAGGCCCTGGCTTTGGTGAAAGCGCCGGAAGAAGAGAGTTATTCGGGTCTGTTTGCTGAAGTACGTGGCGACGTATTGCTCGCTAAGCAAGATAAATCGGGCGCTGCAGACGCATACCGTCAAGCTTTGGCGAAATTGCCAAAAGACGCGCCCAATGTGAAATTGCTGGAAGTGAAACTTGATACGCTGGGAGCCAACTAAGATGCAATGCTTGCGGATCGCTGCCCTCGGTGCACTGAGCCTGCTGGCTGCGTGCTCTACTCCAAGTAATGTGCCAGATCCATCGCCGCTACCGAAGATCAGTCAGGCCGCGACGGCGAAGCAAGTGTGGCGCAGCGAAGTAGGAAGCGATACCGATTTCCGCTTCCAGCCTGCGTTTCTGGCTGATCTGGTAGCCGTGGTGGGCGGCAAGAATGAAGTGGCTTTGCTGGATCGTGCCACTGGTCAAGCCAAATGGCGGGTAAAACTGGAGCAACCGGTTGCTGGCGGGATTGGCATTGGCGCTGGCATGGTCGTGGTGGGTAGCCTCAAGGGCGATGTGATCGCGCTGGATTTGGCCAATGGCAAGCCCGTGTGGGCGGTCAAAACCAGCAGTGAAGTGATTTCTTCGCCAATCGTGAACAAGAATCTGGTGCTGGTTCGTTCGGCAGATGGCAAGCTCAGCGCGCTGTCGGCCGCTAAGGGCGAACTGCAATGGGTGTATCAGCGCCCGCAACAGCCTGCGTTGCAACTGCGGAACTATGCAGCACCCGTGGTGGCGGATGGCATCGTTTATGTCGGGCAGGCCGCTGGGCGTTTAACCGCGCTGGCCGTGGCTGATGGCCGCGTACTGTGGGAAGCGCCGATTGCGCTGCCACGTGGTGCGAGTGAGCTTGAACGCATCACCGATATCGTGGCGCCGCCGGTCGTGCATGCCGATCTGGTGTGTGCGGTCGCGTATCAGGGCCGGGTGGCGTGTATCAGTACCCAAAATGGCTCACTGGTATGGTCGCGGGAGATTTCTAGCTGGTCGGGCCTAGCCATTGACGAGCGCCATGTGTATGTCACCGATGACCAAGGGCAGATTAATGCCTTCGAGCGCACCACTGGCCGCTCGGTATGGAAGCAAGATGCGCTGAAATATCGCTTTGTGAGCGCCCCCGCCGTGCTGGGTAATCAGCTGGTCGTGGGTGATCTCGACGGTTATTTGCACTATATGAATTTGGAAGATGGCAGTTTGGTGGGCCAACAGCCTACCGATGGCAGTCGTATTTTTGTCGCACCTCAATCTGCGGGTTCGCAGGCCTTGGTGCAAACGCGTAAGGGCAGCTTATATCTGCTCAGCGCTCAGTAAGAGAATTGAATGAAACCAACCATTGCCCTCGTGGGGCGCCCGAATGTGGGCAAATCCACGCTGTTTAATCGCCTGACCAAAACCCGTGATGCCCTGGTGGCAGATCAGCCAGGCCTGACCCGTGATCGCCACTATGGTCATGGCAAGGTCGGCGATAAGCCATATCTGGTGATCGATACCGGTGGCTTCGAGCCCGTTGTGGACGAAGGCATCATGTTCGAGATGGCCAAGCAAACACTGCAGGCCGTGGATGAGGCCGATGCGATTGTTTTTGTCGTGGATGGGCGCAATGGCCTCACCCCGCAAGACAAGATCATTGCCAACCGTCTGCGTCAGGGTGATCGCCCGGTGTGGGTGGCGGTGAACAAAATCGAAGGCATGAACCGTGCGGTGATGACCGCCGAGTTTCACGAGTTGGGCCTTGGTGAGCCGGTGGCGATTTCAGCCTCGCACGGCGAAGGTGTACGCGATCTGGTGAATGATATTCTGGCCGGTTTCCCTGAGCCAGAAGACGAAGAAGAGCGCACGCATCCGACTTTTGCTATCGTGGGTCGTCCGAACGTCGGCAAATCAACGCTGGTTAACACCATTTTGGGTGAAGAGCGCGTGATTGCTTTTGATGCACCTGGCACTACGCGTGATTCGGTGTTTATTGATTTTGAGCGCAATGGCCAAAACTATACGGTGGTGGATACTGCCGGGGTGCGCCGGCGCGGCAAAGTGACCGACATGATCGAAAAATTCTCGGTCATTAAAACCATGCAGGCGATTGAAGACTGTAACGTGGTGATTTTGGTGCTGGATGCCACGCAGGATGTCTCGGATCAGGATGCCAAGATCGCTGGTTTTGTATTGGAAGCCGGCAAAGCCATGGTGGTGGCGATCAATAAATGGGAAGCCGCGGATGAAAATCAGCGCAATACCATTAAGCGTGAAATCGCTAGGAAACTCTCGTTCCTGGATTTTGCCAAATTCCACTATATATCTGCATTGCATGGTAAAGGTGTCGCAGATATTTTTGGTTCGATCCATCAGGCCTATGATGCCGCAATGGTGAAAATTCCAACGCCGAAGCTGACGCGTGCGCTGCAGTTGGCGATGGAACGTCAGCAACCGCCACTGGCAGGCAAGATTCGCCCCAAAATGCGTTACGCCCACCAAGGTGGCTCAAATCCACCGGTGGTTGTGATCCACGGCAATGCATTGGAGGCCGTTCCTGCGTCATACTGGCGTTATCTGGAAGGCTTCTTCATGAAGATGTTTAAGCTGCAAGGCACGCCACTGCGCGTTCAATTCAAGAAAACGGGCAATCCGTTTGAAGGAAAAGAACCGCCGAAGTTGAATCGCCGCGGCAATAAATAAAATTGCTGATTGTAAGCTGTTGATTCATGTACTATAAGCGTAAGATGTTTTGACTCAAGCCGTATACACGGATAACTAAATAACAAGCCGGAGAATAACAATGAGTGCTAAGGGGCAAATGCTGCAAGATCCATTTCTGAACATCTTGCGCAAAGAACACGTACCTGTCTCAATCTACCTGGTGAACGGCATTAAACTGCAAGGGCAGATCGAATCGTTTGACCAGTATGTGGTATTGCTGCGCAATACTGTGACCCAGATGGTGTACAAGCACGCCATTTCAACTGTGGTGCCATCACGTTCAGTGACTGTGCCGCACGATAACCCAGCCGCTGCTGCAACTGAAAACTAATTGCGGGCAGTTTGCTGCGTGTCCAGCCCCGAAAGATTCGTTCTTTCGGGGTTTTTTCTGCTTGTAATTTATGTAATTGGCCCCATGCTCAAAGCCTAGCGGGTAAAGAAAAACAGAGGTTTGCATGTTTGAACGCCACCAAGGCGGCGATGAAGCCATTTTGGTCTGCTTGGATTTTGGCGAAGCAGATTACCGAGATGGTGTCGATGAATTTGTAGAATTGGTCAAATCAGCGGGCGTGACGCCGCTGCATATTATCGAAGGTAAACGCCAGCGGCCAGATCCAGCCTATTTTGCGGGCTCAGGCAAGGCCGATGAAATTGCCCTGGCCGTGGCGCAGTATCAGGCCTCGCTGGTGATCTTTAATCATCAGCTCTCGCCAGCCCAAGAGCGGAATCTGGAAAAAAAGGTGCAAGCGAGGGTGCTTGATCGCACGACCTTGATTCTAGATATTTTTGCCCAGCGTGCGCGTACCGCCGAGGGTAAGCTGCAGGTTGAGCTAGCGCAGTTGGCGCATATCCAAACCCGTTTGATCCGTGGGTGGACACACTTGGAGCGGCAAAAGGGCGGTGTCGGTTTGCGCGGCCCGGGTGAAACCCAGTTGGAAACTGACCGCCGTTTGATCGGGGTGCGCGTAAAACGCTTGAAAGATCAATTGGCTACCGTGCAGAAACAGCGGGCGACTCAACGCAAATCACGCGAGCGGAATCGGCAATTTACGGTTTCGATTGTCGGGTATACCAATGCTGGAAAATCCACTTTATTTAATGCGCTGACCAAAGCCAAAATTTATGCGGCCGATCAGTTATTTGCTACGCTGGATACCACCAGCCGCAAGCTCTTTTTGGATAATGAGCATTCGGTGGTTTTGTCGGATACGGTTGGGTTTATTCGCCAATTGCCGCACACGCTCGTGGCGGCATTTCGCGCTACGCTGGAAGAAACCATCAATGCGGATTTGCTACTGCACGTGGTGGATATCAATCATCCAATGCGTGAATTACAAATTAGCGAAGTGAATAAAGTGCTGGCCGAAATCGGTGCGGAACATATTCCACAAATCATGGTCTTCAACAAGATTGACCTGAAAGCACTGCCGCCTGAATTGGGGCGGGATGAGTATGATAAAATTCAATCGGTCAAATTAAGCGCCATGCAAGGGCAGGGGCTTGATTTGCTGCGTACTGCCTTGATTGAAGCCATGAGCCAGTCAGAAAAGGAAGAATAAATGAGTCAAAACGATCCGCAATGGGGTGGTGGCCGTCCTGGAAATAATGGCGGGCCACCTGGAGTGGAAGAAATCCTGCGCTCCTTGAGCGATAAGGTAAATCGCCTGCTGGGTGGCAAAGGTAACGCCAATGGTCAAGCGCCTTACGGTAGTCAGCCTAGCAAAGGTGGCTCAGCCGGCTTGATCTTGGTGGGCGGCGCCTTGCTGGCGCTGTGGCTGGGTTCGGGTGTGTATGTGGTAGATGAGCGGGAAAACGCGGTCATCACCCGTTTTGGCAAATATGTCCAAACAGTTGAAAGTGCCGGTTTGAAATGGCATATGCCGTATCCAATTGAGCAGCGGCAGATTGTGAATGTGACTGAGCTGCGCAGCCTGGAGGTCGGTGTACGTGCCGAAGGGGCGGGAAATGATGAAAGCACCATGCTCACCGGTGACCAGAACATCATTGAAGTGCAGCTGGAGGTGCAATACAACCTCAATTCTGCCCGCGATTTTCTGTTTAACAACCGCTTCAAAGATGGCGATGGCCGTGATGTGGTGAAGCAGGCGGCTGAAACGGCGATTCGCGAAGTGGTCGGTAAAAATAAAGTCGACTATGTGCTCAATGAAGGCCGCGGCAAAATTGGTGAAGACACCAAAGAAATCATCCAAGATCTGCTGACCAAGTATGGCACCGGTATTTCGATTTCGCGGGTGAATATTTCTGATGTGCAGCCACCTGAGCAAGTTCAGGCGGCCTTTAGCGATGCGGTGAAAGCACGGCAAGATCGGGCGCGCTTGATCAATGAAGGTACGGCCTATGCCAACGATGTGGTGCCTAAAGCCAGCGGTATGGCTGCACGCTTGAAAGAAGAGGCGCTGGGTTATCGTGAGCAAGTGGTATCGCGCGCCGAAGGTGATGCCTCACGCTTCCGCCAGATTGCCGCCGAATATGCCAAAGCACCGCAAGTGACGCGTGATCGGATGTATCTCGATGCCATGCAGACCATGTACCAGAACACCACCAAAGTGCTGGTGGATCAAAAAGGTAGCGGCAATCTCTTGTATCTGCCGCTAGATAAGCTGATGCAGATGAATGCAAACAGCAATGGAGGCGAAGCAGCGCCAGCGGCGAAAGCGGCTGACCCTGTCGCCCCCGTTCCCGCCGCAGAAACCGCCCCTGCTAAGCAGCGCGGCGACCGTGACGGCCGCTAAGGAGTGATCATGAACAAAATTATGCCGGTAATCGGAGCTTTATTTGTCGCGTTGTTCATTTTCTCAACGACGTTTTTTACTGTAGATCAGCGCCAATATGCGATCGTCTTCCAGTTCTCGGAGGCGGTGCGGGTGATTAAAGATCCAGGTTTCCATTTCAAAGTGCCGCTACTGCAAGATGTGCGCTATTTTGATAAACGGATTCAGACCATCGATGAAGAGAGCCCAGCGAGGATTCAAACCATCGAAAAGATGAACGTGAAAGCCGATAGCTTTATCAAATACCAGATCGTGGACGTTGAGAAATACTACAAAGCGGTCGGGGTGGATCAGCGTAAAGGTGTTGATCGTCTGCGCAATACCGTGAACAACATGCTGCGTGATGAGTTCGGTAAGCGCACGGTTCAAGACGTGATCTCGGGTCAGCGTGATGAAGTGATGGATTACGTGCGCAAAGTAGCGGATGCCGATGCAGCGCGCATCGGGGTGCGGGTCTTGGATGTACGCATCAAACGCGTTGAGCTGGAAGACAGCACGCTGAACTCCGTGTACGAGCGTATGCAGTCCGAGCGTAAAGCGGTGGCCAGCCAATTGCGTGCGGAAGGTAGCGCTGCAGCAGAGAAAATCAAAGCCGATGCGGATAAACAGCGCGAAGTGATTCTGGCAGCAGCGTATAATCAGGCGCAGCAAATGAAAGGTGAGGGCGATGCCAAAGCCGCCGGTATTTATGCCGAAGCGTATGGCAAAAACCCAGAGTTCTACGCCTTCTATAAGAGCCTTGACGCTTACAAGCAAAGTTTTGCCAAGAAGAGCGATGTGCTGGTGGTTGACCCAAGTGCCGACTTCTTCAAATACATGAAGAATCCGCGCGCTGGCGGCGCCAAATGAGTGAAACGCTCTGGCTTGGCTTGGGGCTGATGCTGGTGTTTGAAGGCATCATGCCCTTTACCCTGCCGCATGTTTGGCGTGCTACCTTGCGCCGGATGGCTGAGCTTACTGACGGACAGATACGCCTGATCGGTTTCTGTTCGCTGATTGCAGGTTTGTTGATTTCGCTGGCGGCCAAATAACCCCCCAGGGGTATTGCCGTCAATCATCTAAATGACGCCCACACCGGGGTATACCCCGGGTGGGCATTTGGTTTGTATAGACAATGCGTAATTGGATCCTTCCCGAATATATCTCCGATGTCCTGCCCAGCGAAGCGCGCCAGATCGAAAGCATGCGTCGTCGCCTGCTCGATCAGTTTGCGCTGTACGGCTATGAGCAGGTTGAGCCGCCGCTGGTGGAATATGTGGAATCCTTGCTCACCCAGCACGATGCCGCGCTGGATCTGAAGACCTTCAAGCTGGTGGATGAGCTTAGTGGGCGGCAAATGGGTTTGCGCGCGGATATTACCCCGCAGGTGGCGCGGATCGACTCGCATATCCTCAATCGCCAAGGCGTGGCGCGCCTGTGCTATGCCGGCTCGGTCGTGTGTACCCGCCCGGATGGCCTGCTCTCTACCCGCCAGCCACGCCAGATCGGTGCCGAATTGTATGGCTGTGCCGATATCGCCGCCGATGTGGAAGTGATCGAGCTGATGTTTGCCAGCCTGCAAGAAGCAGGGGTGAACGATCTCACGCTGGAAGTGGGCCACATTGGCCTCTTTAATGCGCTGGCCGATGCGGCCGGTTGGCAAGGCGAAATTCGTCAGGCGGCTTTTAATGCTCTGCAACAAAAAGACCAACCCACGCTGACTGAGTTGGCGGCGAATCTGCCGGCTGATTTACGTGCCGGCCTGCTGGCGCTGCCCAATTGCTATGGCGATAGCAGTGCGCTGACTCAAGCAGCAGCCCAGTTGCCTGCGCTGCCGGCCATTCAGGCCGCTTTGGCGACGTTGCAGCAGCTGTACTCGGCGCTGGCAGCGCGCGGTTTGGCGGTGCGTTTTGATCTGGCCGAATTGCCCGGTAGCTACTATCACACCGGGCTGGTGTTTAATGCCTACGCCAAAGGCTTTACCAATGCCGTGGCGCGCGGTGGCCGCTATGACAGCGTGGGCGAGAAATTTGGCCGTTCGCGCCCTGCAACCGGATTTAGTATCGATTTGCGTGGTTTAACCCGTCTGCCATTCCCGGCGCGCCGCCCCGGGATCTTGGCCCCACAGGGGGAAGACCCGGCTTTGCTGGCGAAGATTCGCCAGCTGCGCGAAGCTGGCGAGATCGTGATTGTTGACTTGGGCGTACTGAGCACCGAGGTCGATGTCGACCGCACCCTGCAGCAAAAAGAGGGTGTTTGGCAAGTGCTAAGCCTGTAAAAAATAAGCCGTTTTTACAAAAAAAACGCTGGCTCAAACAGCGTTTTGACGTTAAAGTTCCGTCGCAACGTTACCGCTGTAATGTTGCCAAATTATTTTGTGTTTTATGCATCGAGGTTTGGGAATGAGCAGAAATGTAGTCGTTATCGGTACCCAGTGGGGTGACGAGGGTAAGGGCAAGATTGTTGACTGGCTGACCGATCACGCTCAAGGCGTGGTTCGCTTTCAAGGCGGTCACAACGCCGGCCACACCCTGGTCGTTGGCGGCAAAAAAACTGTTCTGCGTCTGATTCCATCGGGCATTTTGCACGCAGGTAAAGCTTGCTTTATCGGTAACGGCGTGGTGATTTCACCAGAAGCGCTGCTCAAAGAAATCGACGAGCTGAATGCGGCCGGTATCGACGTCGCTAGCCGCCTGCGCATTTCAGAAGCATGTCCGCTGATTCTGCCGTACCACATCGCGCTGGATCAGGCTCGCGAAGCTGCCAAAGGCGACAAGAAAATCGGCACCACTGGTCGTGGTATCGGCCCAGCCTACGAAGACAAAGTGGCGCGTCGTTCGATCCGTCTGCAAGATCTGTATCACCCAGAGCGTTTCTCGGCCAAGCTGCTGGAAAACCTCGAATGGTATAACTTCCAGCTGGTAAATTACTTTAAAGCTGAGCCGGTTGAATTCCAGAAAGTGTATGACGATGCACTGGCCTATGCTGAGCGTATCAAGCCGATGCTGGCCGATGTGTCACGCACTTTGTACGATCTGAACAAAGCCGGCAAACCGCTGCTGTTTGAAGGTGCGCAAGGCACCTTGCTGGACATCGACCACGGTACTTACCCATTTGTGACTTCAAGCAACTGTGTGGCGGGTGCAGCGGCACCAGGCGCCGGCGTTGCCCCACAAATGCTGCAATACGTACTGGGTATTGTGAAGGCTTACACCACACGCGTAGGTTCGGGCCCATTCCCAACCGAACTCTTCTGCGATATTGGTGCCGGTCTGGCAAAACGCGGTAATGAGTTTGGTTCGGTGACGGGGCGTCCACGCCGTTGTGGCTGGTTTGACGCCGCAGCGCTGAAACGCTCAATCCAGATCAACGGTGTATCAGGTCTGTGTGTCACCAAGCTGGATGTGATGGACGGTATCGAGACCATCAAGCTGTGCGTGGGCTACAAAGTGAACGGCGTAGAGACCGACATTCTGCCTGTTGGCGCGGATGATATTGCCCTGTGCGAGCCAATCTACGAAGAAATGCCAGGCTGGAATGACAGCACCTTCGGTGTGAAAAAGTGGGAAGACCTGCCAGAAAACGCCCGCAAATACCTGCAACGGATCGCTGAAGTTTGTGAAGCGCCTATCGATATCATTTCTACCGGCCCAGACCGCGAAGAAACCATCGTACTGCGCCACCCATACAACGGCTAAGCAGTCCTTGCTAAGAAAAAACCCGCCAATTGGCGGGTTTTTTATTGCCTAGAGCGTCGGCGAGTGGGGTCGGCAACAAAAGCAGCAATCAAACTTAAAGCGTTGGCTTTCTGGTTGGGGTATTGCCCGCCAAGCAAATAACTACATGGCTTGGCAGGCCATACCCTTATTTTTTCTTCTTGGCGGTTTTCGTGGCCGCTTTCTTGTTGCTGGATTTATTGGCTTTGCTCACCGCTTTAGTGTTGCCCTTATTGCGGCTGGCGCTGGCTTTGCCTTTGCGCGTATTGCTAGGCTGTTCGGCGCTGCTGCGCGGCGAACATTGCATCACCGTTTTGCGTTTTTTGCCTTTGCCAGTGGTGATTTTGGTGCAGCGCTGCTGGCTGCTGCGGGCTTCGTCGCTGCGGGCAGAACCGCTAGTGGCATTGGTGGCCGCTTTGCTGCTGGCGCTGTTGGGGGCGGCCGCAAAGAGGGCATTTACATTCAGGCCTTTGCCGCCGCCATCTGCAATGCGGCGCGCGCCATTAAAGCGGGTTTGCCAGTAGCTCAGATTCATATTGGCCACTTCGATATTGCGGCCTTTGCGCGGAGCATGAATAAAGCGATTGTCGCCCAGATAAATCCCCACATGGGAGAACGTACGCCCCAGCGTATTAAAGAACACCAGGTCGCCCGGTTTAAGCTCATCTTTGTCGATGGTTTGCCCGGTTTGCGACATGCCCAGCGCGGTGCGGGGCAGTGTGATGTTCATTGAGTTTTGAAAGACGTATTTGATAAACCCCGAACAATCAAGCCCAGACTCGGGCGAATTGCCGCCCCAGGTGTATTTCACCCCGATTAGGCTCATGGCGGATAGCAGCAAATCTTGGGCCGGGGTGTAATCCGTGCCTTTGGGCATGACATTACTGCTGGATTTGGCTTTGCGAGGTTTGGGGTTGGCCGGGCTGCCAGGTTCGGCATCGTCCAGATTGAGGGATTCGGCGTTTTTAAGTACCGGCGGCGTGCTGTCGCCCAGTGGCATGTCTTGGTCGGCTAGCGCCCATGGGCTAGCGGCTGCGCAGACTGTAGCGAGAATGATGATCCATTTCATGGGCAAGAACTTTACGGGTGTGGAAAACGGCTGTAAAGCCTAAAATTCAAATTTCGGCCTGCTGCCCTTTGGGACTGACTCGATGTTGAAAGAAACGTTCACGGTGATGCGTGATTTACCGCGTGTGCGCGAGATTATCGCGATTTTGATGCGGCATGGCTTGGGTAATTTGGTACAGCGTTTGGGCTTGGCAAAGGGCATTGAACGTGCTGGCGATTTGCTGCATTGGCCAGGCGATCATGAGATTGAGCAGCTGGCCCCCGCCGTGCGGGTGCGCAAGGCGCTGGAGCAGCTTGGCCCAACGTTTATCAAGCTGGGGCAGGTGCTGGCCACGCGGGTTGATATGTTCGAGCCGGAGTGGATTGCCGAGTTTGAAAAGCTGCAAAGTGATGTGCCGCCCCTGCCGTTTGCCGAGCTATTGCCCGAGCTGCAAGCCGCGCTGGGTGCAGACCCGCACAGCTTGTTTATCGAGCTGGATCCGCAGCCGATCGGCTCGGCTTCGATTGCGCAGGTGCATCGTGCGCGCCTCGCCGATGGCACCGAGGTGGTACTTAAAATCCGTCGCCCCAATATCACCGCCAAAATCGATGCCGATTTGCGGATTTTGCGGCATATCGCCTCATTGGCGGTATTTGAGTTTCCGGATTTACGCCGCTATCAGCCGGTGCGAATGGTGGATGAATTTGCCAAATCACTGCATCGCGAGCTCAATCTCTCGATTGAGGCGCGGCATTTAGAGCGTTTTACCACCAATTTTGCTGGCCACGATGAAATCGTAATTCCGAAAATCTGGTGGGAATGGACTTCCGAGCGGCTGATCGTGCAGGAATACATTGCCGGCGTGTCCGGCAATGATCTGGCCGGTGTCGATGCCGCTGGGCTGGATCGGAAATTATTGGCCGCGCGCGGGGCCGATGCCGTCTTGAAAATGGTGTTGATCGATGGTTATTTTCACGCCGACCCACATCCCGGCAATGTGAAATATCTGCCCGATAGCCGGATCGCGTTTCTGGATTTTGGCATGGTAGGGCGACTGCCGCACCCACGCCGCGATCACATTGTTGATCTACTGGCTGCGCTGGCCCAGCGCGATGAGCATGGCATTTTGAATGTGCTGCTGGAGTGGACCGGCGACACGGTGGTGGATGAAGACAAGCTGGCGGCCGATATTGCCGACTTTATGTTCAACTACGAAAACCTCTCGCTCAAGGATATTCAGTTTGGCCATCTCTTGAATGATGTGGCGATGATTATGCGCGAGCATGAGATTACGCTCCCATCAGATCTTACGCTGCTGTTTAAGGCGTTGATCACACTCGAAGGCTTGGGCCGGCAGCTCGATCCCCAATTTCAGATGGTGCCGCATCTCACGCCGTTCGTGCGCGAAGTGATTATGGCGCGCTATAACCCGAAAACGCTGTTTAAACGGGGCAAAGATAATCTATTTGAAGCGTTTTCAATTGTCTCGGGCCTGCCGCGCGATATTGGTAAGCTGATCAAACAGGCGCGGCGGGGCAATCTGCGCATCGATCTGGATTTAAAACGGCTGGATAACTTCGGCAGTCAGCTGGCCAAAAGTGCCAACCGCCTCACCATGGGCATTGTGACCGGCGCGCTGATTATCGGCTCATCCATCGCCATGACCATCAAAGTGGGGCCGACGATTTTCGGTATGCCGCTGCTGGGTTTCCTGGGCTTTGTGCTCGCACTCATCAATGCCATCTGGCTGATGTTTGCAATCTGGATTTCCAGCAAGAGTGAAAGCTAGGCTTTAGCACTCACTGCTGTGGGGCCGTGCATGGTTCATGAGCGGCGCAATCAGGGCTTGCCACTGCGCTAGTTTGGCTGCTAGTGGCAGGGTATAGGCTGGGCTGCTCGATGGCGCAATGCTGCTAGCGATATACATGGGGATGTATCGTTGCCCGTGCTTGGCTGCAGCTTGCCCGTTAAAGACCACCAGTTGCAACTGCGGCAGCTGGGCGATTAATTCGGCCAGCGGGTTGGGGTTAATCTCGCGCAATGCGCTATCGAGGCTGCCGCGGCGCTGGGCTTGAGCGACCACATCCCACAGCGCAATCCCGGCGGCTTGCAGGGCGGCGTAACGGGCCGGGAAGGGTTGTTCGTGCAAGGGTTGGCCCAAAAGGGTGCTCATGATCGGCCAGAAGGCATTGCGCGGGTGGGCGTAGTATTCACCTGCCGCCAGCGAAGCATCGCCCGGCAGGCTGCCCAAGATCAGAATACGGGCATCGACCCGCCAGATCGGCGCAAAACTGCTTTTGCTGCTCACGATTGCTGTAGAAGCGCTGCGCCATCAAAGCCGAGGCGTAAATTACCCCAATGCCGGCCACCAATAAAGATCGGTACATCCAGTTCGGTCATGGTTTCACCGGTGTCACGCACATAGGTTTGCAACAAGAAGCGTTCGGTATTCTGCGCGGCGCGCAGGCCCGCCGGGTCGTTGAAAATGCGGCGGTCGCGGCTGTTCACCAGATCTTGGGCCGGATCACCACTGAGCGGTTTGGAATACCAGCTATTGTGGGTGGGGCCATAGCCGCGGTTATCGACGGCTAAGGCAAACTTGCCCCCCGTAGCTGTGCGCACTAAATCATCATAAATCGGTTGAATTTCATTCACGAAATACTGGCTGTAGCTCGTGGTGTATTTCGGGGGCTTGGTGTCGGCCACGGGCTGGTAGCGCTGATCAAAGACATCAATCCCGCGCTGTTGCAGGGCGGTAATTTTCTCGGCCACGCGGTCGCGGTAGCGCAGGCATAAGCGGATGGCGCTATCGAGCGCGCCTTGCCCAATCACAAAGCGACCCACCATGCTTTGTACGTTTTCCGAGGCTTTGGCCACATCTTGTGAAGACACCGCCGAGTGCTGCATTTTTTCATTCACCATCAAGGTGAGCTGGTGGATTTCGCTGACATTGGTATTGACCAAGTGATTAGCCGTGCTGAATTCCTCTAGGGTGGCGGCAATCCCGCCCAAGGCCTGCGAGGTGTTTTCAAAGTCGTGCACCATACTGGCAAATTGGGCGGAGGCTTTTTCCACTACTTCGCGGGTGCGATTGGCGTCGGCAGTAATCAGGTGGGTTTCTTCCAGAGTTTCGGAGACCTGAGCCAACATATTGTCGATGTCGTGCGAAATCTCATCGGTGGCCACACCGACTTTTTCGGCCAGTTTGCGCACTTCATCCGCCACCACCGCAAAGCCACGCCCTTGCTCGCCAGCGCGTGCGGCTTCGATTGCGGCATTCAGCGCCAGCAAATTGGTTTGACCGGCGATTTCCTTGATCAGGTCGACAATGGTCTTGATGCTGGCCGAGCGCTTATTCAGGCCATCTACGGTTTGGTTAAAATTGCCGATCTTGCTGTTAATCGCGCTAATGCGCTGCACGACGTCTTGTAACTCTGAAAATGAGGCGTGCGCCAGCTCTAAATTAGTAGCCGTGGTTTGGGCGATTTCGCCGGTTTGTTCGGTGACGTGGCTAATGCCGGCGGTGGTGCTGGCGCTGGCTTCAACAATACGTTGGGCTAGTTTGTCCTGCTGCTCGGTGGCTAGCGCCGAATCCCGGATGTGTTTTTGTGATTTGGCGGCTTCTAGCGCCATGCTGATGGTCATATTCTGGACAGTGGCGATAATTTCGCGCTGTTTGCCCAAAAAACGATTGCAGGTGTTGGCTAGCTGGCTGATTTCGTCGGTGTAGGGCGATGGAATATTCTGTGAGAGGTCGCCATCATGATTGGCCGCGTCGGCAAATACGGCCTCGATCAGGCGCACCGGTTTGGTGATCCAGAAATGAAAATACGTAATCTCGATCACGCACAAGAGGGCTGCACCAATCAGTGCGAGCCAGCCATAAGTAATCAGCGAATCCACGACCTGCAGTACGCTTTGCTGCTGAGCCGCGGGTAAGGCGGCCAGCGCGGCAGTAAGTTCGCTGCGCGCGCTGTACAGCAGCATTAAAATCAGCAGGGGAAAACAGCCCAGCAGGGCAATGAAGGCAAATTTTCGTGCCAGTGTCGGGATGAAATTCTTCTCGAACGCCCGATGAAAGTCCGCAATCCAGGCCATGAGAGTGGATTCCTGTTTTTATATTTTTATTTGTAAGGCGTGTTGCTACTAATGCAAGGGCTTAGTGATCAAAGGCCAGTTGCAAGTCATCCAGTGAAAGATGCCATTTTTTCAGCATGCGGCTGAATACCGCCAGCTCGGCATCGTTGATTTCTTCGTCTGATTTGGCTAGATCAAGTGATAGCGCCGCCAGTTGTAGGCGTTTTTTCGGCTCGGTGACGGTGTCGAGCAGCTCATCAATGCGCTCTTTGTCAACCAGATGCACGGTGCCGTTTTCATCGGCTTCATCGCCGATGTCGTTACAGTAGTCCTGCAGCACCTGAATAAAGCCTTTGCGTGAAATGCCCAGTACGTCATACACATGCAGATGTTCCAGCTCATCGATTTCTTCCGGATCGAAATTGCCGTCACAGATCATTTGCAATACCAGAATGCGGGCCATCGCTTCTGGGCTATTGATTGCGTATTTTTTCATGGTGTTATCCCTCGTGGTTCCAGTGCCGTGCGCAGTGGCGTTGGTAAACTACTTATTTTTCTGCGCTGATAATCAAAGGCAGCCATGCCGGTTCTAGCCTGGGCAATCGGGCGGCCTTCTTGGGTTACATCGTAATAAAGATCAAAGCTGGCACGCCCAACCTCGGCGCAACCTAGGGCAATCTGCAGCGATTGCCCGTGAAATACTTCCTGGCGAAAACAAATGGCGACATCGGTCATGATTAAGCCCTTGCCACCTACATCCAGCTCATCGGCAAAACCCAATTGCTTGAGCCATTGCAGTCTGGCTTCGTGCAATAACGCCAGTAGTGCGTCGTTGCTCAGATGCCCACCGTAATTGATGTCGCGAATACGAATTGTCAGCTCGGTGAAAAACAAATCGCATGTGGGTAAGCTTAGTTCAAATCGCGCCATCGGGGAAAAATAAGTACTTTCTAAAGTATCTGGTGTTGCAGTGTATGCGCAGGCGAAAACGGCTGGCAATACCGGCATTTCCCATCTGTTGCATCATTGGGCTGCTAGACTGAAAGTACAGGAAATTTCTTGCTGGGGAGACCAATCATGTATACCCGAATTTTTGTCCCGATCGATCATAGTGAAACCAGTGATGCGGCGCTGAACGAGGCTTGCCGCCTCGCTAGTGAGCAGCACGCCACTTTGCGCCTGATTCATGTGATCGATCTGGCGCAATTTGCCTGGAGCGCCAATGAATTTCTGGATGTGCCGCAATTGCAGTCTTCGCTCAAAGAAAGTGGCGAGCATTTACTGCTTGAACGGGCGGCACAGGTACGGGCGCAGGGGCTTGAGGTGGAAACTGCGCTGCTGGAAATCTGGGGTGGCCAAATTGCCAAGGCCATTGTGGAGGATGCGGTACAATGGCAGGCTGATTTGCTCGTGATGGGCACGCACGGTTATGGTGGCCTCACGCATTTATTGCTGGGTAGTGTGGCTGAAGGTGTGATGCGCTATACCACCAAGCCGGTGCTGCTGGTGCGCGCACCGCAAAACGCTGTTTAAACGAGTTCTGCATGTCGATTGAAATCAAAGCCCCTTTGTCGGTCACTGACCACCGTCGTGATATTGCCGGAATGCGCTATGTGTATCCGGTGGTCTCGCGGCGGGCGGGTGGGGTTTCAATTGGTATTAATCTCAACCCCAATAATGCCTGTAATTGGGCCTGTGTGTATTGTCAGGTGCCCGATCTGCAGCGGGGGCCAGCGCCGGCGATTGATCTGGGCATGCTGGAGGCCGAGCTGACGGCATTGCTGGATGAGGTCGTGCATGGCGATTTCATGCAGTCGGCGGTGCCGGCTGAGGCGCGGCGACTGAATGACATTGCTTTTTCGGGCAATGGCGAGCCAACCACCGCGGCTGAGTTTTTATCGGTGATGGAGCTGGTGGCCAAAGTACGGGCGCAATTTGCGCTGGATATTAAGACCGTACTGATTACCAATGGTAGTCAGCTGGATAAGGCGGCGGTGCAGGCCGGAATCGCGCGCATGGGACAATTGCAGGGGGAGGTCTGGTTTAAGCTTGATCGGGCGCCCGAAGATGGTTTTGCCTTCGTGAACCAGATTAATTTACGTGCCAGTCAGGTAGAGCGGCGCCTACGCGCAGCCGCTGCCCTGTGCCCGACCTGGATACAGACCTGTATGTTTGCGCTGGATGGTCAGCTGCCAAGCGAGGTTGAGCTGGCAGCCTACTTGGCGTTTTTGCAGCGACAGCTGGCGGCCGGGGTGCCGCTGGCCGGCGTGCTGCTGTACGGGCTGGCGCGGCCTTCGCTACAGCCGGCAGCGCCGCGCTTAAGTGCTGCGCCGGCAGACTGGATGCAAGACCTTGCGACGCGTATTGAGGCGCTGGGTTTACCGGTAAAACTCAGCGCTTGATTTGCTGCGGCTTATTCGCCAACCTGGGCTGATTTGCGAATCAGATCTTGCAGCAGGTTTGGCTGTTGCTCGCGCAGATAATTCAGCGCCTGGATTTCTTCTTTGCGCAGGGCGGCCAGATCAATCCCTTCTACATGGACGACGCGCAGTAGTTCACGCACGGGCTTGGGCATGGCGCGGCCGCTTTCATAGCGTGAGCCCCCACTTTGTGTCACGCCGATCTGACTCCAGAAGTCCTGTTGATTCATGCCAAGTTGTTTACGGATCTGTTTGGGATTCAGGGTGGTTGTCATGGTGTTCTCCTTAATGATGAGGCCAACGATTCCTCTATGCCGCATTGATAAATGTTGATGTCATCTTAAGAATTTTGACTCTGTGAGGCACGGCACTTTTGCAACTGCCCAGTGTTGAATATTGCCGAACTTAAAATGGAACTAAATCAAGGGCTAATCAGCGAATGCTAATTTGTTTGGCATATTGCGTCAAATCCCTATTGCGCTTGGTGATGTTTTTGTGCATATGACTTTGTCATTGCGTTTGGGGTGATGTATTAGCCTGAGGGGTAGGCTAATACATCTTTGTGGGGCGATACGGGGAGGGGGTATTATTTGAGCTGCAAGCTGAAATCAGCCCTTTCACTGCTAATCTCGTGCAGTAGATTTTCTATGGCTGACAGCTCGTGTGGGTTGAGGTGCTGGCTCGCTTGGGTAAAATCCGGCCAGTTGAGCTGCACCGGGCCGGCAAGATTGTTGGCGAGCAAATCGTATAAGCCATCCAGATTGTGGCCAAAGGCCTCGTCGGCCGGGATTTGCGCGCCAATCTGTTGATAGAGCTCCGCAAGTGAATGCACTTGGCAGAGGGTTAGCGTGGTGTGGCTTGGCATGCGGGCACCTCGGTAAAGGTCTGGTAATGATCAATGGTAATAAAGCGCGGGCCGTTGCCTTGGTAAACCAAGCGTTTGGCATTGCGCTTTTGGCCGCGGTAATCCAGGTCGGCCTCTTGGTAGCGACCGCTTGGTAGGCGTTGCTCGCGGTTGCCAAAGCGATCGCCACCAATCGATTTGCCAGGTAGAACATCCCACAGGCTGCGGCCCGGCTGCCAGCCGGCCGCTTGGGCCTCGCGTTTATTCACAAATTTGGGTGGCAGGCTCTGCGCCAGCGCGAGGCTAGTGAAGATTTCGTTGAGTTCTTGTGCATTAAGCTGGTGGCTGCGGGCAAATTGTTGCGCCAATTGGCTGCAGCTTGGTGTGGCGGCGCTAGCCCAGGTGCTTAGGCTAAGGCCGGCGATGGTCAGAAGAGTCAATAAGCGCGGCATAGGTTGGCTCGGGATTGAGGTGGGGTCATTATGCGCTGATTTGCTGGCTGGCGCAGAGGGATGAAGCCCTGAGATGGCGCGGCTTGGTTGTCGCAATACAGGGATTCCGCTACTATCAGGGGTTTCCCGATTGTCCCGATTGGCGATCCCTGCTATGGCAAAAACCCTGTACGACAAACTTTGGCAATCGCACGTGGTCCGCGAAGAAGCGGACGGCACTTGCCTGATCTATATCGACCGTCATCTGGTGCATGAAGTGACGAGCCCGCAAGCCTTTGAAGGGCTGAAACTGGCTGGTCGCCAACCATGGCGTAAAACCTCGGTGGTGGCCACGGCCGACCACAACACCCCCACAAATGAGTGGGACAAAGGCATTCAAGACCCGATTTCGCGCCTGCAGGTGGAAACGCTGGATGCCAATATCAAAGAATTCGGCGCGCTGGCGTATTTCCCATTCAAAGATCAGCGCCAGGGTATCGTGCATGTGGTTGGCCCGGAAAACGGCGCTACGCTGCCTGGTATGACTGTGGTGTGTGGTGATAGCCATACCTCTACCCATGGTGCTTTTGCGGCGCTGGCGCACGGTATCGGTACTTCTGAAGTTGAGCACGTACTGGCTACGCAAACGCTGGTTGCCAAAAAATCGAAATCCATGCTGGTGCGCGTGGATGGCCAACTGGGTTTTGGTGTAACTGCCAAGGACGTGGCGTTGGCGATTATCGGCAAAATCGGTACCGCCGGCGGCACGGGTTATGCGATTGAATTTGGTGGCGATGCCATTCGCAGCTTGAGCATGGAAGGGCGGATGACCCTGTGCAATATGGCCATCGAAGGCGGCGCGCGTGCGGGCATGGTGGCCGTTGATGATAAAACCATCGATTACCTGCAAGGCCGCCCATTCTCGCCAAACGCAGAGCAATGGGATGCCGCAGTCGCCTACTGGCGCACGCTGGTGTCTGATGAAGGTGCAGAGTTTGATACCGTCGTCACACT
This sequence comes from Chitinibacter tainanensis DSM 15459, assembly GCF_000429785.1. GTDB lineage: Bacteria > Pseudomonadota > Gammaproteobacteria > Burkholderiales > Chitinibacteraceae > Chitinibacter > Chitinibacter tainanensis. Next base: position 31,904 of record NZ_KE386953.1, on the reverse strand, counting down.
GCGTGCGGAAGAAATCGAGCCGCAAGTTACTTGGGGTACCTCACCCGAGCAAGTGCTGGGCATTTCCGGCAAAGTGCCCAATCCAGCCGCCGAGAGCGATCCGGTGAAAAAAGGCAGCTATGAGCGCGCCTTGCAATATATGGGTTTGACCGCGGATACCCCGCTGGCGCAAATCGCCATTGATAAAGTCTTTATCGGCTCCTGTACCAATAGCCGGATCGAAGATTTGCGCGCAGCTGCAAGTGTCGTCAAAGGCAAGAAAAAGGCAGCTTCAGTCAAGCAAGTATTGATTGTGCCAGGCTCGGGCTTGGTAAAAGCCCAAGCCGAAGCTGAAGGCCTGCATCAGATCTTTATCGAGGCCGGGTTTGAATGGCGTGAGCCGGGCTGTTCGATGTGTCTGGCCATGAATGCCGATCGTTTGTCGCCGGGTGAGCGTTGCGCTTCGACTTCAAACCGCAACTTTGAAGGGCGGCAAGGTCAGGGCGGGCGTACGCATCTGGTGAGCCCAGAAATGGCCGCCGCCGCCGCGATTGCCGGTCATTTTGTTGATGTACGAACTTTTGCCTAAGGAGTGCGCATGCGTGTCATTTTGTTCGGTGTGTTACTGCTGAGTCTGACCGCGTGTAACACCATTTCCGGAATCGGCAAAGACATTAAAAAAGGTGGCGAAGCCATCGAAAAGGCAGCGAAATGAAACCGTTTACTCAACTGGATGGGCTGGTGTGCGCGATGGATCGTGCCAACGTCGACACCGATGCCATTATCCCTAAGCAATTTTTGAAATCGATCAAACGTTCAGGCTTTGGCCCGAATCTGTTTGATGAATGGCGCTATCTGGATCACGGTGAGCCGGGGATGGATAACAGCCAGCGTCCGCTCAATCCGGATTTCGAGCTCAATCTGCCGCGCAATCAAGGCGCGCAAGTCCTATTGGCGCGTGACAACTTTGGCTGTGGTAGCTCGCGTGAGCACGCGCCATGGGCGATTGAAGATTTCGGCTTTCGCGCGCTGATTGCGCCAAGCTTTGCCGATATTTTCTTTAATAACTGTTTCAAAAATGGTCTGCTGCCGATTGTGCAGCCTGCGGCCGTGGTTGATCAGTTGTTCCGTGAAGCGGCCAGCGAAGGTTATCGCTTAAAGATTGATTTGCCAGCGCAAACTATCACTACCCCAAGCGGCGAGCAATTCAGCTTTGAAATCACCGAGCATCGCAAACATTGTTTGCTAAATGGTCTGGATGAAATCGGCCTGACTTTGGCGCATCGGGATGAAATCGCGGCTTTTGAAGCGCGGCGTAAAGCCGAGCAGCCGTGGCTGTTTGCCTAATTAATTGAGCCCCGACACAAATTTGGGGCTTAATTTTTAGACTTGATCAATAAATATGACCGGGTTTTATCGTATAGTTTCACGGTCAAATACACACTTGGAAAGTAAACCCATGATCCTGCATAAATTTAAAAATTCGAGCGATCTTGATCGTGCTGCTGCTGACCTGATCATTTCCATGGTTCGTGCCAAGCCAAATGCAGTGCTGGGCATGGCCACCGGTGGTACCCCAGTCGGCCTGTACAAAGAAATCGTGAAAACCTACCAGGCAGGTCTGGTGAGCTTTGCTCAAGCTAAAACGTTCAATCTGGATGAATACGTGGGTCTGCCAGTGACTCACCCAGAAAGCTATCGCAATTTCATGCAGCGCAATCTGTTCGATCACATCGATATCAAAGCGGAAAACACCCATGTGCCGAACGGCAATGCCGCTGATGTGGATGTAGAGTGCCGTGATTACGACCGCATGATGTTCGAGCAAGGCCCGGTTGATCTGCAATTGCTGGGTATTGGCCACAACGGCCACATCGGTTTTAACGAGCCGGATACGCAATTGTCACGCGGTACTTACAAAGTAACGCTGAAAGAAGAAACCCGCGAAGCCAACAAACGCTTCTTCGACAGCATTGATGATGTACCCACTCACGCCGTGACCATGGGTATGGGTTCGATCATGCAAGCCAAAGCGATTTTGCTGGTGGTAAAAGGTGCTGAAAAAGCCGCCATCCTGGATGCAACCCTGAATGGCCCGATCACCACGCAAGTGCCAGCTTCATTGCTGCAAACGCACCCACGCGTGATTGTGATGACTGATTGCGACGTTGATTACAAAGTATCGTTCTAAGCTGGCCTAGCCCAGTGAGCAAAGAGGGGCTTGCCCCTCTTTTTCACGTCGGCGGCAGTAATTTTTGCTAGGGGTATTGGGCTGTAAGCCAATCTAGATCAATACTGCAGACCTATACCCATTAGTATTTTGCATTGACACTCAACACCACGACGAGAGCATTATGAAAGTTCTGATTCTGCCCGGTGACGGCATTGGCCCCGAAATTGTTGCTCAGGCGAAAAAAGTCCTGCTGGCGCTGCAGCAAGATGGCCTGGCGCTGGAGCTGCAGGAAGCCCCATTGGGTGGCGCAGCTTATGATCAATACGGCGCGCCGTATCCAGAATTCACGCAAAAACTGGCGCGTGAAGCCGATGCGATTTTGCTCGGCGCCGTGGGTGGCCCACAGTACGATAAGCTCGATCGCCCACTGCGCCCAGAGCGTGGCTTGCTGGCCATCCGCAAAGATCTGAACTTGTTTGCCAATCTGCGCCCCGCGATTCTGTACCCAGAATTGGCCAATGCTTCCACGCTGAAGCCAGAAGTCGTGTCAGGCCTGGATATCCTGATCGTGCGCGAATTGACCGGCGATATTTACTTCGGCCAGCCACGCGGTATTCGCACCAATGACGCGGGCGAGCGCGAAGGCTTTAACACCATGCTGTATGCCGAAAGCGAAATTCGCCGCATCGGCCATGTGGCCTTCCAAGCGGCGCAAAAACGCGGCAAACGTCTGTGCTCAGTGGATAAAGCCAATGTGCTCGAAACCACCGAATTCTGGAAAGAGATCATGACTGATCTGGCGAAGGAATATCCGGATGTAGAGCTGAGCCATATGCTGGTGGATAACGCTGCGATGCAGCTGGTGAAAGCGCCGAAGCAATTCGATGTGGTGGTCACCGGTAATATCTTTGGTGACATTTTGAGCGACGAAGCTTCCATGCTGACCGGCTCGATTGGCATGCTGCCAAGCGCCTCGCTCGATGCGAATAACAAAGGTCTGTACGAGCCAAGCCATGGTTCGGCGCCCGATATCGCAGGCAAAGACGTAGCCAACCCATTGGCGACGATTTTGTCAGTAGCCATGATGCTGCGCTACACCTTCAATAACGAAGCTGCCGCGCAACGCGTAGAAAACGCCGTGAAAAAAGTGCTGGCCCAAGGCCTGCGCACGGCCGATATCTATGAAGCGGGTACGACCAAAGTCGGCTGCTCGGCGATGGGTGATGCGGTGGTGGCGGCGCTGTAAGGTCGTGCGCCGTACCGTTTGTAAGCCAAAAAAGAGCCTTGCGGGGCTCTTTTTTACTGCACAGCGTATGCTAAAACTTGCCAGCACAGTTTGGGAGAACGCCATGAAAGCCGGTTTAGTGGTCCTCGGGGTCGTGGCCAGTGTCTGGATGAACACGGCGCACGCCGAAGACATCACGCTCACCTTGCAAGAATATCCGCCCTATATGGGCGATGCCTTGCCGCACAAAGGCTTGCTTACCCGCATTGTGGTAGCTGCATTTGCGCAGCAAAAAATCACCGCCAAACTGGTGGCGGTGCCGAATAAGCGTGCGATTGATGGGGTGCGCATGGGCTTGTATGAGGGAGGTTTTGGCTGGGCCAAAAACCCCGAGCGCGAAAAAGACCTGATCTACACCGACCCGATTTTGTCGCTGAGTATGGTGTTTTGCCAGAAGCGCGGGCGCGAAATCAGCTGGAAAAAACTGCCCGATCTTGCCACCTATCGCATCGGTATTACCTCGGGCAATTTTTACTCGGATGAATTTGATAATCTGGTGAAGGCCGGCGTATTAAAAGTAGACGCCAGCAATAGCGACGTGAGCAATCTGCGTAAACTCAATGCCGGTTATATCGATGTCTTGCCGATTGATGTTGAAGTTGGCCCGTATCTGATCGCGCAAAATCTGGGCGAAGACGAGCGCAAAAATATCGTGTGCCCGCCGCAAGCCTACTGGAGCGCGCCGCTGCATGTCGTGCTGGATCGCAAAAACCCCAAATCCCCGCGCTGGGCGACTGAATTTAATATTGGCCTGCGCAAATTACTGGAAAGTGGCCAGCTCAATACCTTGCTCGATCAGGCGCGCAAAGACATTAATCAGGCCAAATAAGCGCCCATCCAGCCTGTGCCGCGCAAGGTGGGTAGGCTTGCGCCGCGATCAAAGGTAAAATACCCATTCACCGCACCGGCCACCAGGTCGCGTGCGGTTGTTTTATTTGGATACCTGGAGTGAGTATATGTCTAAAGCCATTTCTGTTGCGCTCGTCGGTGCAGATACCCCCGCAGCTCAAACTGTTCTGGATGTGTTGGGCGAAATGCCGATCCAGCTTGGCGCGCTGTACCCACTCGCCGATGACGAAGAAGCCGGCACGCTGGAGCTTAATCAGCAAGTGCTGCCGATTCTGGATCTGGAAACCTTCGATTTTGCCCATGTGGATGCGGCGCTGTTTGTGGGCGAGCCGGCGCTAGCCACCCGCTATGCGGCGCAAGCCGCCAGCGCGGGCGTGGCGGTGATTGATCTGACCGGTGGTGCTAATGCGCCGGTGGGCGCGGCCAAGCGCGGGCAAGTGGTGAGCCTGCCGCAAGTGGTGACTTCGATGATTACTGCCGCGCTGGATGCGCTGAAAACCGCGGCAGCGCCTGAGTTTGTGGCGGCCAGCGCGCTGCTGTCGGCCTCGGGCGAAGGCAAAAACGCGATTGAAACGCTGTCGATGCAGACGCGGCAACTGTTTGCCCAGCAGGAAGTCGAGCTGGGCGGTTATCCCAAGCGCTTGGCCTTTAATCTGCTGCCGGTAACTGATGCCGAAGCCATCAACCGGGTGCAACAGGAAGTGGCGGCCGCGGGCCTGCCCTTGCATAGCCTGACCCTGACACACGCGCCAGTGTTCTTCGGCCATGCCGTGAGCCTGAGCGTACGCCTGGCCCAGCCACAAACCCGTGCGCAAATCGAAGCCGCGCTGCAAGCCTCGCCAGCGCTGTTTTTCCTGCAAGTGGACGGCGCCGCCGGCATCGCTACCCCGCAAGATGCGATTGGCGCTGACAAAATCTGGGCGAATCAGCTGCAAGTATCGAACGATGGCCTGACGGTCACGCTGTGGCTGGTGGCCGACAATGCCCGCTTGCCAGCACGCGCAGCAGCCTTGCTGCTGGCTCTGCTGTAATCCGGTGAATCACTCGTTCGCCTGAAAGCAAAAGCCCCGCAGTGCGGGGCTTTTTGTTTTTGTGGCTGTACGAGCAGGTTCGTACACTCGCGGCGGACTGAGGCCTTGCCAGCGCCAACCTGCCTTAGCTGGTATGTTGCTCTAGGGTATAGCGCGCTCCGCCATCAATACCAAGGTGTTGCACCAGATACGGTAGGGAGGTTTGTAGTGATTCGGCCAGCGTCCACGGCGGGTTAAGCACAAACATGCCACTGCCATGCATACCAAAACCATCGGCGCGCGGGCTATGGACGGTGAGGGCAGCATGCAGCCAGCCTTTGGCCGGCAGCTTTTTCAGTTTATCCAGCATCTGCTTGACTTCAGGGCGCGAGAGCTCCGGATACCAGATCGCGTACACGCCGGTGGCAAAGCGCTCCAGCGCCAGCTTCATGGTGTCGACCACGCGCACATAATCGTGTTTGTCTTCATACGGGGGGTCGATCAGCATCAGCGCGCGACGCGGCGGTGGTGGCAAAACGCCTTTGATGCTGGCAAAGCCATCGGCATGCTGCACCTGGGCCGCGCGGCCGGCGCTGGCAAAATTGTCGCTCAAGAGCTGCACATCGCTGCTGTGCAGCTCAAACAGCCGCAATTTATCATCGCTGCGCTGCAGGGCCTGTGCCACATACGGCGAGCCCGGATACAGCTGCAAACGCTCACCCGGATTGAGCTCGCGCACAATTTCGACATAACGCTGCAGCGGCGCGGGCAGATCTTTTCGTTGCCAGATACGGGCAATACCGGTGTTGTACTCGGCATTTTTGGTGGCGTAGCCTTCGGTCAGCGAATACACGCCGGCCCCAGCGTGGGTATCGATATACCACCACGGCTTGTCTTTCTGGTTTAGATAATCCAGTAGCAAGGTTTGAACGGCGTGTTTGAGCACATCGGCATGGTTGCCGGCGTGAAAGGCGTGGCGGTAACTGAGCATGGGGCACCTGCAAAACAATCGCCTATTTTAGCGCTAAACCGCAGTGCCCACCTAACTGCCCGCGCAGCGGCCATGCGCGCCAGTGTAGGTACAAGTGACATTCCCAGCGCAAAACCGCACCGCGCGCGCGCATTGTGCTTAGAATGGCTTATGGCTTTATCGTGAGGTAGGCATGGGCTGGTTGCTAATCGGGCTGAGTCTGTTGTGTTTGGCGCTGCTGGTGTACGCCTGGCGCGCCCGCCGCTTGCGTCGGCGCTATCAGGCGCTGGTGGATAGTATTCCCGATCTGGCGTGGGCCAAAGATCGCGAGGGGCGCTTTGTGGTGGTGAACAAAGCCTTTTGCGATATCTGGCACATTGCCGATGCCCGCCAGCTGTTGGGGAAAGACGATTTTTTCCTCTCGCCGCCACATCTGGCGCAGCGCTATCGCGAAGATGATTTGCGCATCGTGGAATCTGGCGAAGCGATCCGGCAGGAGCATCCGTTTGAGCATGTAGAAGACGGCCAGCGCTGGATGGAACTGATCAAAGTGCCGGTGCGCGAGGGGCGGCAGGTGATTGGCACAGCTGGGATTGCCCGCGATATTAGCGAGCGCAAACGCGCCCAAGAGCAGCTGCGCTGGCTGGCTGAACATGATCCGCTCACGCGGCTCTATAACCGCCATGCGCTGGAAAACCAGCTGGCCGAATGGGTACGCAGCGGGCTACCGTTTGCGCTGTGGTTGATCGATCTGGATCATTTCAAACGGATTAACGATGCGCTTGGCCACGCCGCGGGCGATGCCGCGCTGGTGCAAATTGGCGAGCGGCTGCAATCGATTAGCGAGCAGGTGTTTCGCCTGGGTGGCGACGAATTTGTCCTGCTGGCACCGCAGGCGCAATTGGCTTTGATCGATGAAGCGCTGGGGCGCTTTTTGAGTCAGAGTATCCGGATTGAAGAGCTGGATTTTCCACTCGGATTCACTGCGGGGCGTGTCAGTTTTCCGGCCGATGGGCACAGCGGCGGGCAATTGCTCAAGCATGCCGATGTCGCGCTCTATCAGGGCAAGGCTGCCGGGCGTGGGCGGGTGAGCGGTTTTCAGGCCATCATGGCGCAAGACGCGGTGCGCCAATTGCAGCTCGAACGCGAATTGCGCCAGGCGCTGGAGCGTGGCGAATTTCGCCTCGTGTATCAGCCGCAAGTGCGGCTGACAGATGGGCAGGTGACTGGTTTTGAAGCGCTGATTCGCTGGTATCAGCCCTTGCGCGGCGAGATTAGCCCGCTGCAGTTTATTCCCTTTGCCGAGCAAACCGGCATTATCGCCGCGATTGGCGATTGGGCACTGGAAGAAGCCATGGCGCAACTGCAAAGCTGGGCGGCGGCTGGCCAGCCTTTACTGCCGGTGGCGGTGAATGTCTCGGCGCTGCAGTTAGCCCATGGCCGTTTTGCCGAAAGCGTGATCGCGCGCGTGCAGGCCTTACCGCCCGCTTTGCAGCCTTTATTGCAGCTGGAGCTGACCGAATCCACGCTGATGGACCAGCATGCCTGGCAAGCGCTGCAGCAGCTCACCGCGGCGGGCATTGCGATTCATATGGATGATTTTGGTACCGGCTACTCGAACCTGGCGATGTTGTCGCGCCTTGCGCTCAGTAAGCTCAAGTTTGATCGCAGCCTGATCAAGAATATTCCCGACAATCAGGCCCAGCAGCAGGTCTGCCGCGCCTTGCTTGATCTGGCACGAGCGCTGCAGCTCGAAGTCGTGGCCGAAGGGGTTGAAACGCCGGCCGAAGCCGACTGGCTGGCGGCGCAAGGGGTAGATTACGCTCAGGGCTACTGGTTTAGCCGGCCGCTGGAGGCTAATAAGGTGCCAGCCTATTTGCAGGCCGAGGGTATGTTGCTGTAGCTCTTGCTTTGTATTGACTTGGGGGCGATACCTGCCTAGGTATTGCGCAGCGCCCGCTGTGGTGAGCGTACAAACAGGCCACCGAACACCCGCACACATAGATAAACCCATTGCGCCAGCAGATACGACATGCCATCGGCTAAACACAGGCTGCGCAAGAGCTGATCGGCCTCGCGTCGGTGGGGCTTTGCCGCCAGCGCGCCTTCGCGAATTAACTGGTACAGCGCATCATGCACCAGCGAGCCGCGCACAATACTGGGTAAATCCGGCATCGGGCCGCTAGCGCCATCCCAGCTGTAATGCGCCGCGATGGCCAGTGTGCCATCCGTATGCAAGCGCAGAAAACCATTGCCCACGGCCTCTGGCGGGCGCAGCGGGGTGACGAGCTGATAGGGCGTATCCAGCGTGTATTTATACGTGCGCCGGCGGCGATAAAACGCCGGCATTACTGACCCTGCCGTTCGGCAATGGCCTCGGCCCAATAATTGATATTGCTTTCGGTGATGGCTTGATAGTCATTGATAAAGCCTTGCAGCACATCGTCTTCAATGGTTTGCAATTCGGCGGTGAGGTAAATCAGCCGATCCCGCAGCGCGCGCAGCTTCAGGTGAATGGTGTTGTTGCGCATCCAGTATTCTTCGATATTCAAAAAACTGGCAATCCCGCCCAATAACGTCATCAGCGCCCCCAGCACCAAGGCGATATTTTTGGCATAGGGCGCCAGCCATGGCCATTCCAGCCCCAGCACCACGGTGGAAGCCGCCGCGAGGGTCAAGAGCGAGAATTTGAGGGTATAGGTGGTTTGCTTGAGCTGCTGGCTTTTGCGCTCGCTATAGCGCTGATGGCGGATGATTTTGCTGAGCAAAAACCGCACCCGGATATCTGGGTGCTGCGTAATGATCTGCGCGGTGATGTCGTGGTCCATCGCGGGCTTCTGGGTGAAAACCTGTATGATACCCAGCGCATTGTGGTTGCTAACACTGCTTGCAAGCTTTTCGTTGTAATGAGGTCATATTGGCGCCCCGGTTCAATATGCTGGTGTTGCTCTGCACGCACGGTAGGAATGGATAGCCGTGGCAATAGTCGACAGCCTAGCCAAGGCCGAGAAAAAAGGCAGCCTAAGCTGCCTTTTTACGCGGATGTTTCTGACAGCCTAGGGTTTCAGGTAGCTCACAGATAGCTCAAATCGCGCGCCTTGCCCCAGAACACCCGATACGAGTAGATGGTGTAGCCAACAATCGTCGGCAGCACGATCGCGGCGCCAAAGAGCATGATGAGCAGGGCTTCGGGGCTGCTGGCGGCTTGCCAGATGGTGAGCTGATCGATCACCAGATGCGGGAAGATACTGAACACCAGCCCGAAAAAGCACAGCGCCACAATCCCGACCGTTGCCGCAAAGGGTAGCCAGCAGAAATTATCATTGCCTTGCTGCTGGCGCTGGGCAAGTTTAGGCAGGCTGTACGCCATTACCGCAAACAGGGCGATCGATACCAGTGGCACCGGGGCCAGCAGGAAGAAGTTTGGCAGGCTAAACCATAGCTCAAATACCCGCGGGCTGATGGCCGGGGTGGCCACCGAAACCAGCAGTGCTGCCAGCGCGGCAAAACCTAAGCTGGCTTTGGCCCAGCGCACGGCTCGTTGTTGCAGATCGCCAGTGGATTTCATAATCAGCCAGCCCGCGCCCAGCAGGGCATAGGCGGCGATCAGGCTCAGGCCGACCAGTAGGGCAAAACCCCAGGCGGCCCAGCCCGGTGCAAAGCCGGTGAGATAGCGCCCCAGCATCACGCCCTGCGCTACCGTGGCCAAGAGTGAACCGACGAAAAACAGGCGATTCCACAGCGGCTGGTGCTGCGCTTGGGCTTTCACGCGAAAATCAAAGGCCACCCCGCGCAAAATCAGCCCCAGCAGCATCAGTGCTACGGGTAAATATAGTGCTGTCAGAATTACCCCATGCGCCAGCGGGAATGCCACCAGCAATAGGCCCACCCCCAGTACCAGCCAGGTTTCGTTGGCATCCCAGAAGGGGCCAATCGCGGCGATCATCTGATCTTTTTGTGGGGTATCGCTCGCTAACTCAAGCAAAATGCCAACGCCAAGGTCATACCCATCCAGTACAACGTAGGCAAACATCGCCACCACCATCAGGGCGGCAAAAATTACTGGTAGCCAATAGGCCAGATCAATGCCCGTCATGATGTCACTCCTCAAGCTTTGGCTTTGCGGGCCAGATAAAAGACCACCGAAATGTACGAGGCGAGCAAGAACACGTACAACGCCAGATACATGATCAGCGTGCTCAAGATCATGCCGCCCGCCACATTAGAGGCCGCATCAGCGGTTTTGAGTACCCCTTGCACCAGCCAGGGCTGGCGGCCGATTTCGGTTACATACCAGCCGGCCACGGTGGCAATCCAGCCGCTAAAGGTCATACCGATCAACACGCGGCCCAGCCATGGGGCTGGCTCGCCCACCCGGCGTAGTTGCCAAGCCGCCAGCCAGCTGGTGAGCAGCATCAGCACACCCACGCCCACCATCACGCGGAAGGACCAGAATACTTTCGCAACTGGCGGGTGTTCGCCCACAAACTCATTCAGGCCTTTGATTTCGCCATTCAGATCGTGTGTCAGAATCAAGCTGGCTAGTTTGGGGATGCCAATCGCGTAGTCATTGCTGCGTGTTTCGCTATTGGGCAGGGCAAACAGCAGCAGCGGGGCGCCGCGCTCGGTGTGCCACACACCTTCGATGGCCGCCAGCTTGGCCGGCTGATGTTTCAGGGTATTCAGGCCATGCATATCGCCGACAAAAATCTGCAGCGGGATCAAGAGCGCAGCCAGATACACGCCAGTTTTCAGGCTGGCATGGACGCCGCCGGTGCGCTGGCCGGCCAGCCAGCGGTACGCCGAAACCCCAGCCAGTAAAAACGCCACCGTCAGGCCAGAGGCCAGCAGCATATGCGTGAGGCGATAAGGCATGGATGGATTAAAAATCACCGCCAGCCAGCTCGTGACATGGGCTTGGCCATTGATCATTTCAAAGCCGGCCGGGGTTTGCATCCAGGAATTAAGCACCAAAATCCAGAATGCCGACAGCGTTGTGCCGCCTGCCACCAGCACGGTGGCTACCGTATGCATCCGGTTGGAGACCCGTTGCTGGCCAAACAGCATAATCCCGAGGAACGTCGCCTCTAGGAAAAACGCCGTTAGCACTTCATAGGCCAAGAGCGGCCCGGCGATATTGCCCACCGTTTGCATATAGCCCGGCCAGTTGGTACCGAACTGAAAACTCATGGTAATGCCGCTCACCACGCCCAACGCAAAAGTCAGGGCGAAGATTTTTACCCAGAATGCATAGGCATCCAGCCATTTGGCTTCGCCGGTGGCATTAAAGCGCAGCTTGAAAAACAGCAGCACCCAACCGAGCGCAATGCTGATGGTGGGAAACAAGATATGAAACGTGATATTGGCGCCAAATTGAATGCGGGCCAATAACAGCGGATCGAGCACACTGGCATCGGGTGGCATGGTTTATTCCTCCTTGCGGGCGGCGTCTTGGCCGATAAAGGGCAGTTTTTGGGTAAACAGTAAGAACTTTTGCACCTGCGCGCCGAGCTTCATCAGCTTTTCCAGCGTTTCGACATCCAGTTTTTGAATATCGCTAAACCAGCTGGTTACCAGATCAATCAGCCCATGCATTTCGGCCATCCGCGCCTGCGCATAGCGCTCGGCGTCGTTGCCCGGCTCTTCCATCAGCGCACCGCGCAGCATGGTGAGGGTGGGCTCCACTTCGCGCTTGCGGCGCTCTTCGGCCAGGGTTTGAAAAATCGCCCACACGTCTTCCGGGGTGGAGTAATACTCGCGCCGATCGCCGGGAAAATGCTGCAGCTTTACCAGCCGCCACGATTCCAGCTCTTTGAGCCCCATGCTGACGTTCGAGCGCGAAAAGCCCAGCGCCTCGGCCATTTCATCGGCATTAAGCGGTTTTTCACTGACAAACAGCAGCGCATAAATCTGCCCCACGGTGCGATTAATGCCCCAGCGGCTACCCATTTCGCCAAAGTGCAGCACGAAAGATTGGATCAAAGGTGTGAGCTTCATAAACGTTTTGAATTTTCAGTAATCTTTGAAATTTGATCTGGATCATATTCCAGCGGGGGTGAGCTTGACAATGGGCTGCCCAAAATTTAGGCGATTGTATTTTGCTATCTAGTTGATTGATAAAAACTAAAACGCTGGCGATTGACTTTGTCATATTCGCGTCAGGCAATGGCAGGGCGATTGGGCTACAATGCGCGCCAGCCAAGGTGAGGCGCGCAGCAATCGCTGCCCGCCTTTAAACGGGAAACAGGTGAAAAGCCTGTACTGCCCCTGCAACGGTAAATCAGTGTAGTCGGTCATGCGCCCCGCGCAGCCACTGTTCGCATCGCGAATGGGAAGGCGACCGATCGGCCCGCAAGTGGGTCACTGATCAGTCCGGATACCGGCCTCGGTGGCTGCGCATTGGCGCAGCGAAACGCACGGCAGGGTGCCCGCGCGCGTGAACTCAGGATCGTTCGATCCGGCTAACGCGTGGCCTCTGTCGGTTTTAAACAGCAATACACTGTGGGTGTATTGCCGGAGGCCCTAATGAATACGCGTCTTTCCCAGTTATACCTCGTAGTTTTATCGACTTTTCCGCTGCTGGCTCAGGCCGCAAACACCGCCGAGCCGCTTGAAGAGATCGTGGTTACCGCATCGCGCATTGCCCAGCCCGAGCGCGAAGTCATCGGTGATGTGACTATCCTGACCGCGGCCGAGCTGGCCCGCGAAGGCCAGAGTAGCCTGCCTGAAGTGCTGGCGCGCCAGCCCGGCATTCAAACCGCCAGCAATGGTGGCCCGGGCAAAGCGATGAATCTGTTTATCCGCGGTGCCAATACCAATCAAAGTATTGTGCTGATTGATGGGGTGCGCGTGGGTTCGGCCACCACCGGCACGGCTGCGCTGCAGAATCTTCCGCTGGCGCAGATTGAGCGCATCGAAATCCTGCGTGGCCCTGCGGCCAGCCTGTATGGCGCTGATGCCATTGGCGGGGTCATCCAGATCTTTACCAAGCGCGGCCAAGCCGGCATGCAGCCGGCCATTAGCTTAGGCATGGGCACGCAAGACAGCCTGCAAGCCAGCGCCAGCCTGAGTGGCGGCACGGCTACAACCCGCTATGCCGCCAGCGTGAGCCATTACAAAACCGACGGCATTAGCGCGCTGGTGCTGCCTAAATACGCCAAGTACAACAGCGATGCCGATGGCTATGAAAATACCAGCGGCTCGTTGAGCCTGAGCCATCAGCTGGCCACTGGCCATGAGCTGGGCGCGAGCCTGCTGGTGGCCGACAGCGAAAGCCATTACGACAACGCCTACGCGCCGAAGGTTTACGATTATCGCGATCAAAGCACCAGCGGCGCGCTGCAGGTGTACAGCAGCAATCAATTTACCGAGCGTTGGCATAGCCGCCTGCAAGTGGGCCAAAGCCTTGACAATAGTTACACCTATGCGCCGGCCGCGACTGCGGCCAAAGAGCGAAGCCAGTTTAAAACCCAGCAAACTCAAATAAGCTGGCTCAATGATATTCAAGTCGGCCCGGGCACGGCCACCTTGGGCGCCGAGACGCTGAATCAGGAAGTCTCTGGCACCACCAAATACGATGTAGACCAGCGCCGCATTAATAGTTTCTTGGGTGGCTATCTGGCCAAGCTGGGCGCGCTGAGCCTGCAGGGTAATCTGCGCAGCGACGATAACTCGCAATTTGGCCGCCAAACCACCGGCAGCGCGGGCGCGAGCTATCAGCTGAACGAGCAATGGCAACTGGGTGGTAGCTACGGTACCGCCTACAAAGCACCGACCTTTAACGATCTGTATTTCCCCAATTACGGTAATCCGCATCTGAAACCGCAAGAATCAGCCGGTGGCGAGCTCTTTACCCGCTATCGTGGCGACGCGCTGCAGCTGAGCCTGACGGGCTATCGCAATACAGTGAAAAACTTCATCCTGACCCGCACCAATACCGTCAGCAATGTCGAGCGCGTGCGCCTGCAGGGGATTACGTTCACCAGCGATTGGCAGAGCGGCAACTGGCTGGCGGGCGTGAGCTACGACTACCTTGATGCCAAAGATCTGCAAAAAGATCAGCAATTGGCGCGCCGCGCCAAGCACAGTGCTTTGGCCTATGCCGGCTATGCCGCCGATGGCTGGCAGCTGCGTGCGGAAGTGCAGGGCCAGAGCAAACGCTATGACGACATCTATGGCGTTGGCCGCGTGACACTGGCGGGCTATGGCGTGGTGAATCTGAGCGCCGATTACCAGCTGAGCAAAGACTGGAGCGTGAATGCCCGGGTAAATAATCTGTTTGATCGCGATTACACCCAGGTTTACGACTACGGCACGCTGGGCCTGAATGGCATGCTGACGCTGCGCTGGGCGCCGCAAAAGTAAGCCATGCTGTGGTTTGCCCCCCAATTACTGCTGCCGGCCTTGTGGCTTGCGCTAGTGCTGGAGGCGCTGTGGGGTGAGCCCCGGCGCTGGCACCCGCTGGTCGGCTTTGGCCGTCTGGCGCAGTGGCTGGAGCAGCGGTGCAATACCGGCAGGATGGGTATTGCCCGGGGGGGCTTATGTGTTTTGATTTTGGTGGTGATACCTGCAGGGGTATTTGCGGCTGGCTTAGGGCTGTTACAGACTCAAGCCCAGACCATGCCCCTGAGCGCCAGCCACTGGGCGAGTAGCGTGGCGGCGGTGCTGGGGCATGGGTTCTTGCTGTGGTTTGCGCTGGGCGCCCGCAGCCTGCATGAGCATGTGATCGCCATCTGGTGGCCGCTGCAGGCGCGCGATTTACCCGCAGCGCGGGCGGCTTTGCAGCGGATTGTCAGCCGCGATTGTGCTGCGCTGGAACATCCGGCCATTGCTCGCGGCGCGATTGAATCCACGCTGGAGAACGGCGCCGATGCTGTGTTTGCCAGCCTGTGCTGGTTTATTTTGCTGGGCGGGCCGGGCGCGCTATTGCACCGGCTAGCTAATACCCTGGATGCAATGTGGGGCTATCGCACGCCACGCTTAAATCAATTTGGCCGCGTGGCGGCGCGGCTGGATGATGTACTGAATGTTATTCCCGCCCGCCTTACCGCGCTGAGCTACGCGCTGCTGGGCCAAACCCGGCTGGCGCTACATTGCTGGTGGCGCCAAGCCCCAGAGTGGGATAGCCCGAATGCCGGGCCGGTGATGGCCAGTGGCGCCGGTGCGCTGGGCGTCGCCTTGGGCGGGCCGGCGGTTTATCATGGGCGGCTGGAAGAGCGCCCCATCCTGGGTGCCGGCCGGGTGCCGCAGGCCGCCGATGTGCGACGCGCGCTGTGGCTGGTGCAACGCTGTTTTGCCTTGCAACTGGCACTGGCGGTGCTGTTGCTGGTGCTGCAGTGGTGGTGGAGATGAAGCTGTTTAACCCTGCGCGGAAATACAACTAATGTCGCAATTACTCACGGGCCAGCCCCCGCGCCACGGTGGCAATCTGGCCACCATCATGGCGAATTTTGGCGGTAGCCGGGCCGACTGGATCGATTGCTCGACCGGCATTGCGCCATATAGCTACCCATTGCCACCACTGCCGGCGGCGGTGGTGCAGCATCTGGCCCACCCGGATGCTGATTTTCACGCCGCGGCGGCCACCTATTACGGTGCGGCCGATGGCCTGCCGGTGGCGGGCAGCCAGGCCGCGATTTCCGGCTTGCCGATTGTGCGGCTGCAGACCTGCGGGCGCGCCCGGGTCGGGGTGCTGCGCGGCGCGTATGCCGAGCATGGCTGGCGCTGGCAGCTGGGCGGGCATCAGGTGAGTGTGCTGGCGGCGGATGCGATTGCGGCGGCCATCCCCACGCTGGATGTCTTGGTGCTGGTGAACCCGAATAACCCCGATGCCCGCAGCTGGCCGAGCGCCACGCTCTTAGATTGGGCGGCGCAGCTGGCAGCGCGCGGTGGTTGGCTGGTGGTGGATGAAGCCTTTATCGACGCGCCCGCACTGGCAGGTAGCCAAACTAGCTTGCTGACCGCAGGCGAGCAGCCGGGGCTGATTGTACTGCGCTCGGTGGGGAAATTTTTTGGCCTAGCCGGTTTGCGGCTGGGCATGGTGTACGCGCCGGCGGCTATCCGCACCGCGCTGGCGCAATGGCTAGGGCCGTGGGCGGTGAGCGGCCCCGCGCTGTGGGCGGCGCAGCTGGCCTGGCAAGATCGCGACTGGCAGCAGGCGCAACTGGCGCGGCTGCAGGCCGATCAGGCCTGGCTAAGCCAGACTTTGCAAGCGCATGGCCTCATCGTTGCGGCCAGCCATCCGCTCTTGCAGTATTGCCCGGTGAGTGCCGATGCAATTGATCAGTGGGGGTATGCGCTGGCAAGCCAGAAAATCTATGCCCGCGTATTCAATACCCCCGATGCTGGTGCCAGCGCGCTGCGCTTTGGCCCGGTGGCCGAGGCCGACCGTGCCCGCTTTGCCAGCCGCCTCGCCGCGGCGCAAGCGCAAATCGGCCCTGCCGACCCCCATTAAGGAAACCGCATGAATGATGTGACTACCGCACCGGCCCAGCCCGCCGACCTCCAGCTTGCGCCAGCCGAGATTGCCGCGCCCGCCACCTGTGGCAGCGCCGGCCCGCAGCGCATCGCCTGCCTAAGCAGCGAAACTGTGGAAGTGCTGCATGCCTTGGGCCAAGCGCACCGCATCGCCGGCATTACCGCCTTTGCCCGCCACCCGGCTGGGGTAACCAAGCTACACCCGATCATCAGCGGCTTTTCAACCGCCAAGGCGGAAAAGATTTTTGCCGTGCAGCCCGATCTGGTGCTGGCGTATTCCGGCCTGCAGGGCGAAATTGTGAAAGAGTGCATTCAGGCTGGGCTGGAAGTGCATTTTTTCAATCAGCGCAGCATCGCCGGTATTTTGGGCATGATTGCCACCTTGGGCCGGCTGCTGGATTGCCAGCCGCAGGCGCACGCACTGATTGCTGAGCTGAACTCGACGATCGCCGCCGCCCGAGCGCAGGCCGCCGCCTTGCCGCGCCGGCCGCGAGTGTATTTCGAAGAATGGCATAGCCCGCTGTATAGTGGCATCCGCTGGGTCTCCGAGCTGATCGAGATCGCTGGCGGCGAGGATATTTTTGCCGCCCGCTCAAGCGCGGTGGTCGCGAAAGATCGCACGGTGAGCGCCGACGAAGTCATCGCCGCCGCGCCCGAACTGATGATCGCCAGCTGGTGTGGGCAGCCGCTAGACCCAGCGCAAGTGTATGCGCGAACGGGCTGGGCGGCCGTGCCGGCGCTGGCGCGCCAACAAGTACACGAAATAGCCAGCCACGATTTGCTGGTGCCCGGTATTACCGCGATTACGCGCGGCCTGCCGCAATTACAAACCCTGATTACTGCTGTTGCCCTGGAGCCTGCTGCATGAGCCAAGACATTACCCGCGAAGCGCGCCACGCCGCGCGCATGGCCCGTAAAAAAGCCATTATCGATGCGCATATTGCCGAAGCCAATCTCGACACCGGCATTCTGATTTTGCTCACCGGCAATGGCAAAGGTAAATCATCCTCGGCTTTTGGCATGGTGGCGCGCGCGATTGGCCACGGCATGAAAGTGGGCGTTGTGCAATTTATCAAAAACCGCACCGACACCGGCGAAGAAGCCTTTTTGGGCAAACATTGCGATTGGCATGTGATGGGCGATGGCTTTACCTGGGAAACCCAGAATTTTGCCGCCGACCAAGCCCGCTCCGAAGAAGCCTGGGCGCTGGCCGCGCAAATGCTGAACGACCCAAGCTACGACGTGGTGGTGCTCGATGAGCTGACTTACTGCCTCTCGTATGGCTATCTGGATAAAGCCAAGGTGATTCGCGATCTGGAATCGCGCCCCGAGATGCAACACGTGGTGGTAACCGGCCGCGCCGCAGTGGCCGAATTGCGCGAGATTGCCGATACCATTACCGAGCTGCAAGACGAAAAGCATGCGTATCGCGCTGGGATTAAGGCGCAAAAAGGCTTGGAATGGTAAACCCAATGGGGGTATGGCTAATCATGCCTTGCCCGAACTTTCGTCAGGAGCGCCCATGACTGCCCAAACCCCGGCCGGTGGCCAGAAAAATAACCCGCAGCACGGTATTACGCTGGAAACCATGCTCAACGATCTGGTGGCCTATTACGGCTGGAAAGAGCTGGCGCGGCGGATCCCGATTCAGTGCTTTTACAATGAGCCCTCGATCAAATCCAGCCTGAAATTTCTGCGCCGCACGCCGTGGGCGCGCGCGCAGGTCGAGGCGCTCGATCTGGCCCTGCGTAGCCAAGATGATGGCCGCGCATGAGTGACAATCTGCCCACGCTACTGGCGCGCACGCTGCATGAGGAAATTCCGCTCACCCGCGAGATTGGCCTGAGTGTCAGCAGCGCCGACCCGCACCTCATTGAGCTCGCCGCGCCGCTGGCGCCCAATATCAACCACAAATGCACGGCATTCGGCGGCAGCCTGTATGCAGTGGCGGTATTGGCCGGCTGGAGCATGGTCTTTGCCCGTCTGCACGCCGCCGGCCTGCACGCGCATATCGTGATCCAGGATGCGCAGATTGACTACCTGCTGCCAGTGGTTGAAACCATCAATGCGCGCTGCGAATTGACGAGCGATGCCGAGTTTGAGCGCTGCCTCAAGCTATTTAGCCGCAAAGGGCGTGGGCGGATTGAGCTCGTGGTGCAGATTGTCACCGCGCAGGGTGTGGCGGTGCACTTTCGCGGGAATTATGTAATCCATGACTAAATCACAAGGTGCGCTGCTATGAGTGCCGCTGTATTACTGATCGCCGCGCCTTCATCGGGCTCAGGCAAAACCACGATTACTGCCGGCTTGGCCTGGCTGTATCGTCGGCAAGGCAAGCGCGTGAAGGTGTTCAAATGCGGGCCGGATTTTCTTGACCCATTGCTGCTGGGGTTTGCCAGCGGCGCGCCGGTGGATAATCTGGATTTGTGGCTGGTGGGTGAGGATTTGTGCCGCCAGATGCTGGCTGAAGCCGCGCGCGATTACGATGTAGTGTTGATCGAGTCGGTGATGGGCCTGTTTGATGGCGAACCGAGCACCGCTGATTTGGCGGTGAAATTTGGCTTGCCAGTGCTTGCGGTGATTGATGCCGGCGCGATGGCGCAAACTTTTGGCGCGCTGGCGTTTGGCTTGGCGCATTACCGCGCGGATTTGCCGTTTTATGGGGTGCTAGCCAATAAAGTGGCCGGCGAGCGGCATGCGCAAATGTTGCAAGAAGCCTGCCCGGCGGCGCAGTGGCAAGGCTGGGTGGGGCGGGGCGAGCCTCTGCCTGAGCGGCATCTGGGCATTGTACAGCCACATGAAGTGGCCGATTTGCCGGCGCGGCTGGATCAACTGGCCGATATGCTGGCCAGCCAGCCGATTGCCCAGTTGCCCGCGCCGACTGCACTGAGCGCACTGGCGGCCGCGCCGATCCCGCCCTTGCTGGCAGGGCGGCGGATTGCGGTGGCGCAGGATGCGGCCTTTTGCTTTATTTATCCGGCCAATCTGGCCTGCCTGCGTGCGCTGGGCGCCGAGGTGGTGACGTTCTCACCGCTGGCGCACGAGGCTTTGCCCGCGTGTGATGCTGTGTGGCTGCCGGGCGGGTATCCCGAGCTGCATGCGCAGGCGCTCGCAGCTCACCCCAGCATCGCAGCGGATTTAGCGGCGCATCTGGCCGTGGGCCGGCCGATCTGGGCCGAATGTGGTGGGATGCTGGCGCTGGCCGAAGCGCTGACGCTGAGCGATGGGCAAGAGCAGCCGATGTGGGGGCTGCTGCCAGCGCAAGGGCAAATGCAAACGCGGCTGGCGGCGCTGGGCGCGCAGCAGATCGATCTGGGTTCTGGCGCGCTGCGCGGGCACACCTTTCATTATTCCACCCTGCAAACCACGCTCACCCCCGAGGGGTATGCTACGCCATGCCGCTTAGGATCTAGCGGTGAGGCGGTATACCGGCATGGGTATTTGCGGGCAAGTTATTTGCATGTCTGGTTTGCCGCTAATCCGGTAGGCACGGCCGCATTGTTTGGAGCACAAGTATGAGTTTGCAACGCCACCTGCGTGATTGGGTATTGGGCCTGAGCCTGAGTGCATGGGCGCTGGCCAGCATGGCGGCCCCGCTGACGGTGAAAGATGATCTGGGTACCAGCATTACCTTGGCGCAGCCGGCCAAGCGCATTATCAGCCTGGCCCCGCATGTGACCGAAGATCTGTTTGCGATTGGCGCTGGTAAGCTGATTGTGGGCGCGGTGAGCTACAGCGATTACCCGCCCGAAGCCAATCAGATTGAGCGCATTGGCGGTTACAACGGTTTTGATCTGGAGCGTATCCGTGCTTTGCAGCCCGATCTGATCGTGGGCTGGGCCACGGGCAACCCTGAGCGGCATCTGGCGCAGGTAAAGGCGTTGGGCGTTCCGGTGTTTCTGACCTTTTCGAAAAAACTGGGCGATGTGCCCACCGTGCTGGAGCGCTTGGGCGTGCTGACCGGTCAGCAGGCCGGTGCAGCGCAAGCAGCCAAACGCTATCGCGATCAGCTGGCCGAGCTGCAAAAAACCTATGCCGGTCGCAAACCGGTGCGGGTGTTTTACCAGATCTGGGATCGCCCGCTCATGACCATCAATAACACGCAGATTATCTCCGATGCCATGCGCATTTGTGGCGCGGTCAATGTGTTTGGCCACTTGCCGGATTTAACCCCGAAAGTTGATGTAGAAGCTGTGCTGGCCGCCAACCCCGAAGCCATTATGACCAGCGGCGAGCCGGGCATGAAAATCGATTGGCTGGCGCCGTGGCAGCAGTGGAAAAACCTGAAAGCCACGCAAAACAAACAGTTTTACGTCTTGCCCAAAGACAGCGTGAACCGCATGGGGCCGCGGCTGGTGGATGGCACCCGCGCCATGTGTGAGGCAGTGGATAAGGTGCGCCGGCAATGAGTCGCGCGGCGGCTCCCGCGCGGCTAACTCCGCGGCGTGTTATCAGTACTTTGAGCGTGTTGCTATTGCTATTGGCGCTGGCCGTGGCCGCCAGCCTGTGTTTTGGGAGCACTAATTACCGCCCGTGGCAGTTGTGGGGCGGGGGCGCAGAAGCGGCCTTGGCGCGCGATGTGGTGCTGGCGCTCCGCCTGCCGCGCACGCTGGCGGCGATTGGCGTGGGCGGGCTGCTGGCGCTGGCCGGCACCTTGCAGCAGGTGCTGCTGCGCAATCCGCTGGCTGATCCGTACATCCTGGGTACTTCCGGCGGGGCCAGTGTGGGTGCGTTGTTGGCACTATTACTGGGGGTGGGTATCTGGGGCGTAAATCTGGCTGCCGGCGCCGGGGCTTTGCTGACCATCGTGGTGGTGTTTTTGCTGGCCGGGCGCGATCAATCCAGCACCCAGACGCGCTTGCTACTCACCGGCGTGGCGTTGGCGGCGTTTTGTGGCGCGCTGTCGTCCTTGCTGCTGAGCATGGCGCCCGATGGCTTGTTGCGCGGCATGATTTTCTGGCTAATGGGCGATCTGGCCGGCGCGGCCTGGCTGCCAGCACTGGTGATGCTGGGGCTGATGTTGCTGCTGCTGTGGCCGCTGGCGCGTGAGCTGAACATCATGGGCATGAGTTCGCAAGCCGCGTTTTCGCTGGGGCTGAATCACACCATTTTGCGCTGGATATTGTATTTCGCCGCGGCGCTGGCCTGCGCACTGGCGGTGACCACCGCTGGCATGATCGGCTTTGTGGGTTTGATTGTGCCGCATGCCTTGCGGCTGGTGATTGGGCAGGATTTACGCTTGCTGCTGCCAGCGGCGGCGCTGGCCGGTGGCGTGGTGCTGCTGCTGGCCGATATGCTGGCGCGTACATTATTGGCGCCACAGCAATTGCCGGTGGGGGTGGTGATGGCACTGCTGGGGGTGCCGGTGTTTTTATGGTTGCTGGCCCAGCGCGCGGGCGGGGGGCGGGCATGACCGCAGCGTTAATGCAGGTGCAACAGCTGAGCTTGCAACAAGGCTCGCGCGAGCTGGTGCGCGATTTGCAGCTGAGCATTCAGCCGGGTGAAGGCTGGATTGTGCTGGGGGAAAATGGCTGCGGCAAAAGTACTTTGCTGGCCACCTTGGCCGGCTGGCGCGCCCCGGCCGCGGGGGAAGTTCAGCTCGCCGCGGCGGGCGGACTGTTGCCCTTGTGCCGGGTGCCGCCGGCCGAGCGTGCCCGGCTGATCGCCTGGCAAACCCAGCAGGACGAATGCCCGTTTCCACTCTCGGTACTGGAAAAGACCCTCACTGGCCGCCACCCGCATTTAAGCCGCTGGGCTTGGGAGGGCGCGACCGATCTGGCGCTGGCCGAAGCGCAGCTGGCGCGGCTGGATTTGCAGGGCTTTGGCGAGCGCGACTTGGCCAGCCTGTCGGGCGGTGAGCGTCGGCGGGTGGCGCTGGCCACGGCCTTAACCCAGCAAGCGCCGCTGCTGTTACTAGACGAACCGCTCTCGCAGTTGGATGTGCGCCATCAGCAACAAGCCTTGCAGGTGCTGCGTGCCGAGCGCGCGGCAGGCCGTAGCCTGCTGGTGGTGAGCCATGACCCCAATCACGCCGCTCAATTTGCTACCCACGCCTTGCTGCTGTTTGGTGATGGACGCTGGCAGGCGGGGGTATGTGATCAGGTGCTCAATACGAAAAGCCTTAGCGAGCTATACCATCACCCTGTATCTGAGCTTAGCCAGCAGGGAGCGCGCTGGTTTGTGCCGCAGGCGCCGGCCTAAGCGGGCGGCCGGGTCAGGCTCGGTGGTGGGATTCAATTTTGGTGATTGAGGCACGTTGCTGAGCGTGTACACCATGACTGTGCATCGGCAGTCGCGACGCGCTGCCGTGCTTGTGTTCCGCTGATTTTATCCTTACATTTTTCTGTGTTATTCAGCTGCCAGAGGAAAGGATATGCCCAGCACTCGCCGTCGTCGCAAAATCTCCCTGGCTTGCCAGGGGGGCGGTAGCCAAACCGCGTTTACCGCTGGGGCGCTCGACGCCCTGTTTAGTGAGAATTTTCAGTCCGATTTTGAGCTGGTGAGTTTATCCGGCACCTCGGGCGGGGCGATCTGTGCCGGTTTGCTCTGGTATGCCTTGCGCAAGGGCGATACCCAGCCCAGCAAGCGCCTGCTGGATTTCTGGCTGGATAATATGGCGCAAACGGCGGCCGAGCGGCAGTTTAATGATCAGATCATCGAAACGCTGCGCGCCACCAGCAAGGGCCATATGCCGCATTTCAATATGAGCCCGTCTGATCCGCTGGCCAAATGGATGATGGCGCTCAGCACGCAAAGCCTGCGCCCCGAATTCACCGATTTTGCCTTGCTGCTGCAAAAGCATTTTGATTTCTCCGAGCTGCAAGCCTGGGGGCCACAGCCGCAGGCGCCGGCGCTTTTACTGGGGGGCGGCCGATATCCTGACCGGCGAGCTGCGTAAGTTTAATTCCCGCACCGAGTCGATTCAGCTGGAGCATTTTCTGGCCTCGTGCGCGGTGCCGAATATTTTCCCGGCGGTACAGCACGAAGGCCGCGCGTATTGGGATGGCCTGTTTTCGGATAACCCACCGATCAATGAGCTAGTGCGTGCGCAATATGTCGGTGAGGGCAATATCCCGGATGAAGTTTGGGTGATCAAAATTAACCCAACCGGCTGCCGCAGTGTGCCTGAGCTGCCCGAAGCGATTGCTGATCGGCGCAATGAGATGGTGGGCAATGTGTCGCTATTTCAGCAGCTCGATACCTTAAGCTGGCTCAATGAGCTGATGCTGCGCGATGCTTTCCGCCCTGAGTTTCTGGCGCAATTTGATATCCGCCAGCCGGTGCTGATCCCGAAATGCCATCTGGCGCAGGCCACCGCACCGTACCATATTCCGTTTATTGAAATGAGCGAAGCGCTGCATGAGCTGGATTACGAAAGCAAGCTGGATCGTAATCCGGAAAACCTAACGCGCCTGATCGAAGATGGCCGGCGCCAGGCGAGCTTATTTCTGCAAGGGCGGCGGGCGGCTTTGCGCTAGGGCTGAGTTTGGGCTGAGGTCGAGCGTTGGGCCGCGCCGGGGCGGGCGTTAATCCCGCCAGCTGGCCTGAATGGCGCGTAACTCGGGCTCGAGGGTAAGAAACAGCGCGGCCAGCGCTGGATCAAAATGCTGGCCGGCTTGGGCGGCAATATGCGCAAGCGCGTCTTCTACAGTCCAGGCCGCTTTGTACGGGCGCACACTGGTGAGCGCATCAAAGACATCGGCAATCGCCACGATGCGCGCCGCCAGCGGGATTGCCTCCCCAGCCAAACCCTGCGGATAGCCTTGGCCATCCCAGCGTTCATGGTGGCTCAGGGCTATGGTGCGGGCAATTTGCAGCAAGGTTGAGCGATCTTCGCCGATGATGCGCGCGCCAATCTCGGCATGGGTTTGCATGATTTGCCATTCGGCAGGGTCGAGCTTGGCAGGTTTGCGCAATATCGCATCGGGAATCCCGATTTTGCCAATGTCATGCATGGGCGCGGCATGCAGTAATTCTTCAGCCCAATGCGCGCTTTGACCGGCGGCCAGCGCCAGCTTTTGCGCGTAGTGGCTCATGCGGATCACGTGCATGCCGGTTTCATTGTCTTTAAACTCGGCCGCGCGCCCGAGCCGGCGAATGATTTCCAGCCGGGTGTTGCGCAGCTCATCCGCGCGCACCAGCGATAAATGCGTTTTTACTCGCGCCAGCACGATGGGAGGGCTGACTGGTTTGGTGATGTAGTCAACCGCGCCGGCCGCAAAGCCTTCGGCTTCGTCATTACTATCGCTCAGGGCCGTGACGAATATCACCGGGATATTGACCGTTGCCGGATCGGCCTTTAACCGCCGACAGACTTCTAGCCCGGTCATGTTCGGCATCATGACATCGAGCAAGATCAGCGCTGGCGGCGTTTGGCTCACAAGTTGCAGTGCTTTTTCACCATCGCGGGCAAATTGCAACCGGTAATGTTCTTGCAGAATATGGCGCAGCACCTGCAGATTATTGGGCTCATCATCAACCAGCAGTAGCAGGGGATTAGGCTCAGTCATGCTGTTCTCCGCTCAAGGTCTGTTGCCATTGCTGCAGGGTGGCGAGGGCTGCATCAAAATCGAATTGCCCCAGTGCGTGGTTGAGGGCTTGCCATAAGGCCGGTGGGCAATAAGCCTGCAAAGGGGCGAGGGTGTCTTCGGCTAGCTCGCCACGGGCAAACGCGGCGGCCAGTACAGACAGCGTCGCTGCTAATTCAGGGGTGGCAGGCAGCGGTGTACCTGTGTTTGCTGGTGTGGCTGCGCTTGCGGGCGACATTGCGGCGCTCGCTGAGGCCAGTAGGCTGGCCCATTCAGTTTGCCAGCCACTGGGCAGGGTGCGGGTGGATTCGATTTGCTGGGCCCACTGGGTCATCGCGGTGAGCCCCAGATTGGCGGCCACCCCGCGTAGCCGGTGTGCGGTGGCGGCTAGTGCGTCAGCATCGGCAGTGTTTAGCTCGGCAGGCAAGTTTTGATATTCCTGCACAAAAGCGGCCAGATGGGTTTGCCATGTTGCCTCGCTACCCCAGCGGGCGAGAGCGCCGGCGCGATCGATCGTTGCACTGACTGCATCAATGGTGGCACCAACTTGCCCCAAGGCTAGGCCTTGAGATGGATGACTTGTCACAGAAATTGGGCTCGTCGGCAAGCCCAAGACTCGTGCTATTTCGGCATTGAGCGCCGCGTGATCGACGGGCTTGGAGGCAAAGCCGACCATGCCGGCAGCTTCCGCATCCGCGCGGTCTTGCGAGAGTACGCTGGCGGTGAGCGCAATGACGGGTGGTGCTGGCCGGCCTTCTGCGGCGGCCCAGCGCAAAATGTGCCGCGTGGCCTGCAAGCCATCGATCTGTGGCATTTGCACATCCATTAGTACCACATCAAATTCACCCTGCTCAAAGGCCTGAATTGCCGCCGCGCCGCCCTGTGCCAGCGTGACCTGATGCCCGTCTTGCTGGAGTAATAGCTGCATTAGCTCCAAGTTTTGCGCCACATCATCTGCTACCAGGAGGCGTAATGGCGGGAGCACAATTGCCTTACCCTGGGCGACTTCCTCGGCCATGTTGGCTGCGCGTAAAGGTAGCTGCAGCGTAAAGCAGCTACCCACACCTTCGCTACTGCTGACGCTGATGGTGCCGCCCATCAGTTCTGCCAGTTGCCGGGCGATGGTTGTGCCCAGGCCAGTGCCACCGAAGCGGCGCGCCATCGACACATCGGCCTGGGTAAAGGGCGCGAAAATGGTTTCGAGCCGATCCTGGGCAATGCCAATGCCGGTATCGTTGATCTGGCAGCGCAGCTGTGTTTGATCGCACTCGACGCTGAGGCTAACTTGCCCGTGCTCGGTAAATTTCACGGCATTGCCGAGCAAATTGGTCAGGATTTGTCGCAGCCGCAGCGCATCGCCGCGAATCGCTGCAGGGCAATCGGGCGCATAGTGCAAGGTGAGCGCCAAGCCTTTTTGCTGGGCTTGCAGGGCGAAGGTGTTGATCAGTTGCTCGCACAGCTGGCGCAGTGAGAAGTCGGCTTCTTCCAGCTCAAGAGCGCCACGTTCGAGTTTGGCGGTGTCCAGAATATCGTTCAATAGCCCCAGCAGCGCGCGGGCCGATTGGCGTACGATGTCGAGGTGGCGAGCCTGCTGGGCATCTAGGGGCGTGTGCTGCAAGAGTTCGGTAAACCCCAAAATGGCGTTCATTGGCGTGCGGATTTCATGGCTCATATTGGCCAAAAACATGCCCTTGGCGGCAGCGGCTTGTTCGGCACGATCGCGCGCTTCGGTCAGTGCCTGCTCCATTTTTTTGCGCTCGGCCAGATCATGCGCCAACTTCACCACTTTCCAAGGTTGCCCATCCAGATCCAGAATCGGGTTGTAGACGGATTGAATCCAGATTTCTTGCCCGGCTTGACCACGTCGGCGGTATTCGCCGCTTTGAAATTCACCCTGCTGCAAGCGTTGCCAGAAGGCTTGATATTCTGGGCTGTCACGCTCCTCGGTAAAGCACAGCAGGCTATGGTGCTGGCCAATGAGTTCGGCCGCGCTATAGCCAGTGAGGCTGAGGAAGTTGTCATTGACGGCGAGGATCGTGCCGGTCAGGTCAAATTCAACCACGCTGAGCGCGCGTGAAATGGCATGCACAATGCCTTCGTGTTCTGCTGCGCGGATTTTGCTCTCGGTAATATCCAGCAGTACGCCATCAATCCACTGCGCCTGGCCTTGCTCGTCGTACACCACGCCGGCGCTTTCTGACACCCAGCGCTCGCCACCACCCCGATACAGAATGCGGTATTCCACCACATAGGATTGCTGGGCGCTGATGGCAGCATCAATGCAGACGCGCACTCGTGCCAGATCGTCCGGATGAATGATGCTGACTGTGCTTAGGCTGCCATCCAGAAACATTTCGGCTGGCCAACCGCTGAGTTGCGTCATGCCTTGGCTGATAAACAGTTTGGTCCAGTCAAAATCAACTTTGCTGCGAAAAGCCACGCCAGGCATATTGGCTATCAGGGTGCGGTATTGTTGTTCGCTCGATTGCAGGGCTTTGGCAATCCGGACACGCTCGCTGATATCGGTGATAAAGCCAACAAACATCGGCTCGCCGGCCATCTGGGTGCGGCCCACGGCCAGCCGGATCGGAAACACCGAGCCATCGCGGCGCTGGGCATAAACTTCACGCCCTTGGCCAATGATGCGGGCGTCCCCAGTTTGCAGGTAATGCAATAGATAACCATCATGCTCAGAGCGATAAGGCTGGGGCATCAGCCGGTTGATGTTTTGCCCGATTAACTCGGCGGCAGGCCAGCCAAATTGCTGCTCGGCCGCCTGATTAAGCGCGCGGATCAGGCCGTGTTGATCGATGGTAATGATGCCATCAACGGCGGTATCGACGATCGCGCGCATTTGCGCTTCATTACTTTGCATCTGCCGCAACAGCTGGCGATAGCGCAAAAGGGCATTGCCGGCCAGCACAAACACGCTAGCCGTGATGGTAAAGAGTGCGATGCTGATGGCGAGATAGGTGTTGGCACCCATCGTGGGGGTATAGGCCGGATCAGCGCTTCCTACAAAGCGTGCCGCGGCCATACCCGTATAGTGCATACCAGTAATCGCGCAGCCCATCACGATGCCACCCAGCAAAATCGACTGCAAGGCGCTAAAGCGGCCGCGGCGCCGTAGACCAAAGCGGATCCAGAGAGCCAGCATAGCCAGTACTACCGCCACCACAATGGAGGCTGCAAACCACCATGGGTCGTAGCGCAGCAAAGGGCTCATCCGCATGGCACCCATGCCGGCATAATGCATTGCACCAATCCCACTGCCGACCAGTACCCCGCCGATCACGAGTTGCCAGCGGTTAATGTCCCGCTGCCACAGCAGATTCAGTGTTACCCATGAGGCCAACACGGCGGGCAGCATCGATAGCAAGGTGAGGCCATAGTCGTAGCTGATGGTGGTGCAGAGCGAAAACGCCAGCATGCCAATAAAATGCATCGACCAGATGCCCACGCCTAAGGCAAAAGAGCCAGTGAGAAAAGCCACCTGCCGCAAGGCTCGCGTGTGAGCTAGTCGCGCCATGCCAGCCACCTGCAAGGCCATGGCTGAGCTCAGAATGGCAATGACAAAAGACAAGGCCACCAGATCGTAGCGATAGCTGCCATAGAGCAGTAGCTGGCTAGGTATATCGGCGGCGAGAAAGAAGTCGCTGAGCATGGCGCCTTGTGCTATTGAGGCGGTAAAGCCTCAGTATAGGCGGCGCTTGGGCTTGGGCACAGCAAGTAAAGGTCAAGAAAAAAGCCACCCGCAGGTGGCTTGCTTGGGGGCGGGGTGCTTAGACCACGGCTTCCATTTTCGGGCTGCGGCCCATGAGATCAGCAATAATGTCGCTGACCTGCGCTTGCTCGAACAAGACCTGGCACACCGATTGTGTAATTGGCATATCGATACCCAGCTCATTGGCTTGGCGCAATACTTCGCGAGCAGTGGGTACGCCCTCGGCGACGTGGCCAAGATTTTTCAGTACGCCATCCAGATCAAGCCCCTGTGCTAGCAGCAGGCCAACCCGGCGATTGCGGGATAGATCACCGGTCGCAGTGAGCATCAAATCACCGATCCCGGCCAGACCCATCATGGTTTCGGGCTTGCCACCCAAAGCGACGCAGAAGCGCGCCATCTCGGCTAAGCCGCGAGTCAGCAGCGCCGCGCGAGCATTCAGGCCCAGATTCAGGCCATCGGCTACCCCGGCAGCGATCGCCATGACGTTTTTAACGGCGGCGCCAATTTCTACGCCCACCAAGTCATCGGAGGCGTAGAGGCGCAGTACATTAGTATTCAGATCATTCACCACTTGCTGGGCAAACGCCGCATCACTCGCGGCAATAGTCACTGCCGCGGGCAGGCCTTTGGCGACTTCCTGCGCAAAGCTGGGGCCAGAGAGCATGCCGCGCGGAATATGATCGGGCATCTCTTGCTCGGCGACTTGATGCGGCAGCAGCATAGTGCCCGCTTCCAAGCCTTTGCACGCCCACAAAACGGGTGCGGTATTGCCAAGTTCGGCCAGTGCTTTCAAGGTGCTACGCAGGCCAGACATCGGCGTTACAATCAAAACTAAGCCGGCATCGCTGATGGCTTCTGCCATGGATGCGGTGACTTGCAGTTGCGCGGGGAAGGGCGCATCCGGCAGGTAGCGTGTGTTGCAGGCTTCGGTGCGCATGGTCGCAACTTGCTCAGCTTCACGCGACCACAGCGTAACCGATTGGCGGTCGGCAAAACGGATCGCTAGGGCGGTGCCCCAAGCGCCAGCGCCAAGAACGGCAAGTTTCAAGGGTTGATCTCCTGCAGAGGGGCTATACGCCCCAAACTTCTTCGATACGGATGTAGCCGGTTTGGCCATCACGATGTTTGACTTTCAGCCAGCCGGTGCCGGTGTTGTCCAGCAGTTGCAATAGTACATTGCGTTCGGCTTTGAAGAGGGTGGTAGCTTGTGGCTGCGGCGCTACGCGAATCTCTGTCAGTTTGCTCACTTGCACATAACGAGTGCTACTGGCGTCGGTTTTGGCAAGCCAAGCCAGCGTACCATCCCGATCTCGTACACGTAGCCAATTGCCTTGTTCGGCGATGAGTTCGAGCGGAATGTTGGCACTTAATACAAAGCGTTTCGTGCTGTTTTCGTTGGGCGCCTCATACAGAATAACGCCATGACGCGCGCTGGAACGGTATTCCAGCGCATGCACACTACCGGCCGCCAAGGCCAGTAGTGCACCTACGTGCAAATAATATGCAGCGCGATTAATGAGTGGTTTGCTCATTGGCTTCTTGTGCGGCAGCTTGTTGACGCTGTTGCAGGTAGATCGCTTCGAAGTTGATCGGTTGCAGAATCAGCGGAGGGAAGCCTGCACGGGTAGTCAGATCTGATACGGCTTCGCGCAGATACGGGAACAGAATACTTGGGCAACCGATGCCCAGCAGCGGATCCAGTTCTTGCTCAGGTACGTTTTCAATCTGGAACAGACCAGCTTGTGTTACTTCCACCAGAAATACGGTGCGATCTTCCACTTTGGCCGTGGCAGTAACGGTCAGTCCAGCCTCGTAAAAGCCATTGTCGAAGCTTTTAGCTTGGTTGCGGAACTGGATATTGAATTCAGGTTGCGCTTGTTCCATGAAAGAATTTGGCGCGTTTGGCGATTCGAGCGAAATGTCGGTTACGTACAGTTTTTGTACGGCGAAAATCGGTTGTTGTACTTCTTGGTTTTCTTCGCTCATGGTCCATCCCTTTGAGTCGTGATTTTTAAACAAGTATTCGCTACATAGCTATCAGTATTGATAGCGTTATTCAGCGCGCAGGAATCATCGCATAGTTGTTCGCCTGATGCCATGATCTCTGCGGTGATTTGGTATCCAGATGACGCTTATTGTTCACCTTGCAGCAAAGGGATTAATTTGCCAGCGTGATCCAGGGCTGCCAAGTCGTCAAAACCACCTACATGATAATCATCAATGTAAATTTGCGGCACTGTACGGCGCTGGGTGCGTGCCATCATGGCTTCACGTTGCGTAGGATCGAGGTCCACGCGGATTTTTTCCAGATTATCGACACCGCGTTCTTTAAGTAGGCGCTCTGCCCGATCGCAATAGGGGCAGTAGCCGGTGCTATACATGATTACTTTGGCCATTTGGTCGCTATCCTTGTGCAAAGCCAGTGAATTTTGTGCTGACTTTGCTCTTGTTGAGTACATCTTTCTAGATGTGGCGCCAAAGCGGAAATGCAAGTCTTAAGTTTCTGGTCGCAAAAGTTGCCTGATAGAGGTTTATGAAAATCAATCGCTTATCGACTTGTTGGTGCTTTTTCGTTGGATTGGTGTTGACGTGTTTCCGATGGGTGGGTATAGTTCGGCCTCTCTGCTGATGACGCAGCGAAACAAAACGAGTTTCTCTAGTCGCCAGCCCGATCTTTAACAAATTACAGCCGATGAGTGTGAGTGCTTGATTCGTAAGTCGAAACAAGTGCTTGCACTCAGATGATAGGAAAAAAACAAGTCAGCAGGCTTTGCCTGTTAACTCGTGATTTTCTTTGAGTATTGAAGTACAAGCCAAGTAGTAAAAATAGCTTAGAGATTAAACGAAAGAGTTTGATCCTGGCTCAGATTGAACGCTGGCGGCATGCTTTACACATGCAAGTCGAAC
>NZ_KE386952.1:148916-476700 GCF_000429785.1 Chitinibacter tainanensis DSM 15459 | reverse complement strand
GTGCTGCCGTTCGACTTGCATGTGTAAAGCATGCCGCCAGCGTTCAATCTGAGCCAGGATCAAACTCTTTCGTTTAATCTCTAAGCTATTTTTACTACTTGGCTTGTACTTCAATACTCAAAGAAAATCACGAGTTAACAGGCAAAGCCTGCTGACTTGTTTTTTTCCTATCATCTGAGTGCAAGCACTTGTTTCGACTTACGAATCAAGCACTCACACTCATCGGCTGTATTTTGTTAAAGATCGGGCTGGCGACTAGAGAAACTCGTTTTGTTTCGCTGCGTCATCAGCAGAGAGGCCGAACTATACCGACGCCCCCAGACTCGGTCAACCACTTCCTGCAAGAAAAGTGCAACAAAAGCGATAACCTATTAATTTAGTTTGAAATTTATTTTTGGCTACCGGCAACGGATTGGCGGTAAGCGCTGCAAGCCCAATAAAACCAAGGCCCGCTAACGCGGGCCTTGGTTTTATATTTTGTATGATCAATGCCAGTTTACTTGGTTTAGGCCGCCGTAAAGCGCATGGAGAGATCGATGGCGCGAACATCTTTCGTGAG
Organism: Chitinibacter tainanensis DSM 15459; assembly: GCF_000429785.1. GTDB lineage: Bacteria > Pseudomonadota > Gammaproteobacteria > Burkholderiales > Chitinibacteraceae > Chitinibacter > Chitinibacter tainanensis. Next base: position 476,141 of record NZ_KE386952.1, on the reverse strand, counting down.
CTTGCCAATCGAAATACGCTCGACGCCGGTGGCGGCAATCGCTTGCACCGTGCTGAAATCCACACCACCGGAAGCTTCCAGTACGGCTTGGCCCTGCGCCATCTCAACGGCGGAGCGCATATCAGCCAAGCTCATATTATCTAGCAGCACTGAGGTGGCGCCTGCCTGTAATGCCTCGCTGAGCTCGGTGAGGTTTTCCACTTCCACCTGAATGGTGACATACTTCGGTGCCAGCGCCTGGGCTTGGCGCAGCGCTGCAGTAATACTGCCGGCGGCCATGATGTGATTTTCTTTAATCAAAATGCCATCAAATAAACCAATCCGCTGATTAGCGCCGCCACCGACGGTCACCGCGTATTTCTGGGCACGGCGCAAACCGGGCAAGGTTTTGCGGGTGTCGTGAATCACCGCGCGCGTGCCTTTCACCAGCTCGGCATAGCGGTGAGTTTCGGTCGCCACCGCAGACAGCGTCTGGATAAAATTAAGCATACTGCGCTCGGCCGTGAGCAAGCTACGGGCATTACCCTGCAAGCGAGCAATCACGCTATCTGCAGCAATATACTCCCCCTCGGTAAATAACCAGCTGACCTGGATGCTGGCATCAACCTGCCGGATGACCTCGTTAGCCCACGGCAAACCGCACAAAACGGCCGGCTCGCGCAGCACGATCGTGGCGCTGGCTTGCGCTTGGGCGGGAATGAGTTCGGCGGTCCAATCGCGTTCGCCAAGGTCTTCGGCTAAAGCGGCGGCAACATTGGCGGCAATCAGATGCTGGGAGGGAGTCACAATCATGATTCAAGACTATAAGAAGGGAAAGGAAGCGGCGCGATGGCGGCCGCCAGTTCGTGTTCAATACGCTTCAGCGCGGCGGCATCATCCGCTTCGATGCGCAGCGTAAGTACCGGTGTGGTGTTCGAGGCGCGGATAAGGCCAAAGCCATCTGCGTATTCCACTCGCAAACCATCCACCTGGCTGATATGACTTGCGCTGGGGAAAGCGGCACGCTGGGCAATATCTTGCACCAGCAAATGCCCGGCCCCACTCAACGGGATTTGCAGCTCATGCGTGGCTAAACACTGCGGCAGGCGGGCTAACTCGGCATCCAGATCCAGCCCAGAGGCCACCAGTTGCAAGAGTTTGGCCCCCGCGAAGAGCGCATCATCCACATCCCAGCCCGCAAAGGCAAAATGCCCGGATAATTCGCCTGCCACCAGCGCTTTGCTTTGTTTCAATTTGCGCTTCATATGCGAATGGCCCGTCGGGATCGCTTCGGCCGTACCGCCTAGCTGCGCTACCCATTTGGCCACTGCCCGACTGGATTTCACATCGAATAACACATGCCCGGCTCGCTGCGCCAGCGCCTGACCAGCAAATAGCATTAATAAACGATCACCCGGAATCACCTGCCCACTGGCAGTCACTACCCCTAGCCGATCGCCGTCGCCATCGAAGGCCAAGCCCACATCGGCACCTTGCTGCTGCACTTGGGTGCGTAAATCGCGTAGATTGGCGACCACTTGCGGATCGGGGTGATGATGAGGGAAATGCCCATCCACCTCGCAATACAGCTCGCTCACCTCGCAACCCAAACTGCGAAATACATCCGCCGCCACCGCACCGGGCGCGCCATTGCCGCAATCAATCACCAGCTTTAATGGTTTGGCTAATTGGATCTGCGCTTGCAGTGCCTGCAAATAGGCGGGCAAAACATCCACGGCATGGCTGCTGCCCCCACTGGCGATGGGCAAATCATCGGCTTCAACTTGTTCACGCAACGCCTGCAAGGCCGGACCATCCACGGTGTCGTTGCCCAGCATGATTTTGATGCCATTGTATTCGGGCGGATTGTGGCTGCCGGTAATCATAATGCCCGAGGCATCGGCCACCGTGCGAGCGGCGAAATACAATAATGGAGTGCAGGCCATGCCCAGACATTGCACCGCGATCCCGGCTTCCTGCAGCCCTTGCTGCATCGCGGCCAGCAAATCGGGGGTGGATAAACGCCCATCGCCGGCCAGCGCAATGCGCTGGATCTGGCGTCGCAGCGCCTGAGCGCCAATGGCCCGCCCTACCCAGTAGGCCACTTCGGGAGTCAACAAACTCACCGGACCTCGCACATCATAGGCTTTGAAGATCGCAGCAGGCAGGCGGGACATTTAACGCACCAGAGGTAAATGAAAAGTAAAAAATTTGAGTAATGTGCTAGGTAACCACTGCAAACGGCCAGGCGGCGGGCCGGATAAAAAGCCCACATGGCCGCCATCGCGCGGCTGCAGCAATTGTACGTGTTCGCTCACTTGCTGGGCAGTTGGCAAACTCTGCGCCGGAATAAACGGATCATTCAGCGCATTAATAATCAAAGTGGGGATGGCGATATTGGGCAATAGCGGTTTACTGCTGGCTTGCGCCCAGTATTCATCTACCCCGAAAAAACCATGCAGTGGTGCGGTGACCAGATCATCAAATTCGCGCAGGGTTTTCACCCCTTTAACCTGCCGCCAATCAATAAACGGGTTTTCGGTGAGCTTGAGTTTGTATTGGGCTTTTTTGCGCATGGTGCGCAAAAAATTGCGGGTATAGATATGCCGGTTTAGCCCGTCGTCCAGCGCCACCCCGGCGGCGGTTAAATCCATCGGCGCCGATACGGCCGCCGCCGCGTGGATAAATTCACCCGCGCGCGATCCTTGTTCGCCCAGCCATTTCAGCAAGGCATTGCCACCCAATGAATACCCCACGGCAAAAATCGGCGTACCGGGGTGTTCTTTTTTTAGCCGGCGCAATACCCAATCAATCTCGGCGGAATCCCCCGCGTGATAGCTGCGTGGTAAACGGTTGGGCACATTACCGCAGGTACGAAAATGTGGCACCACGCCGCGCCAGCCTTGCTGATATGCCTGTTGAAACAGCGAAACTGCATAGTGCGAGCGCGAACCGCCCTCTAAGCCATGAAATAACACAATCAGCGGCGTACCCGCCCGGCCTGCGGTCCAATCCACACCGATGGCATCGAGGTCTGGGGTAATCCAATGTTCACGGCGGTAGCTCAGCGCACGTTGCCACAGCAGCACCGCTGGATAAATCGTTTGGGCATGCCCACCGGGTAACCAGCGCGCGGGCTGGTAGGAGGGCAAAATCAGTTCTTTTTCACGCGCCATGGCGAAAGTGTGGCGCAATGCGCCTACGGATGCCAGTGTTTTATGCACAGGCCAGCGGCTGATAAAAAATCACCCCGCCGCAGCGGGGTGATCGATGGTACTTGCGGACTTGGCTGGCTTATAAGGTCGCAGCCAGCTGGCTCGCTTGCTCACCCACAATCAGATGCACAATGCCGTTTTCGAGCACGGCCACATCCACGATACCTTGTGCTTTCAGCGCATCGGCATTCAGCAGCGCCACATCCGCCAGCTCGACCCGCACGCGGGTTACGGCCATTGGCACGGCACTGCGGATATTGCTAGCGCCACCCAATGCCGCCTGTAACGCCGCATTAGCCGCCGCTTTCGGGCTTGCAGCAACAGGTGCCGCAGCAGGGGTATTGCTCGCAGTAGCAAGCTTAGAGCCGCCTTGCTTGATATACATCTCCATATCGGTTTTCAGATTTTCGGAGCGAGTACCAAAAATGGCCTGCATATTGTTGCCCACTTGCATCACGCCAGCGGCACCAAGGGCTTTCAGGCGAGCTTGATCTACTTTGGCCACATCCTGCACCGAAATCCGCAGACGGGTGATACATGCATCCAGCGATTGGATATTGCCAGCCCCACCAAACGCGGCCACCAGATCTGCAGCCATACCGCCAGCGCTTTGGCTCACCACGGTTTCAGTCACTTCATCTTCGCGGCCTGGGGTTTTCAGATTCCATTTCACAATCACGAAGCGGAATACGCTGTAGTAAATCGCCGCATAGATTGGGCCGATGATCAGCACATACCACCAGTTTTGCGCGTATTTACCCAAGGCATTGAACATCAGGAAGTCGATCCCGCCTTGCGAGAAAGTAAAGCCCATGTGCATGTTCAGTGTATTGGCGATGAACTGACCGCTGGCCGCCAGGAAGGCGTGGATCACATACAGCACCGGCGCGACGAACATAAAGGCAAATTCAATCGGCTCGGTAATCCCGGTGAGGAAAGACGTCAGCGCAGCGGAGATCATGATCCCGCCCACCATCACTTTCTTTTCAGGTTTGGCGGTATGCCAAATCGCAAACGCTGCAGCTGGCAAACCAAACATTTTGAAGAAGAAGGCACCAGCCAAAATCCCAGCAGTTGGGTCACCAGCGAAGAAGCGCGCGATATCACCGTGCACCACTTTGCCAGCTGCATCGGTAAAGCTACCAATTTCAAAGAAGAATGGGACGTTCCAGATATGGTGCAGACCGAATGGAATCAAGAGACGCTCGATGAAGCCATACACGGTGGCCGCCATCCGCGGATCAGAATGCGCCGCCCATTGCGAAAAGCTGTTGATCGCACCTTGGATCGAAGGCCAGATCACCGACATGATCACACCCACGAAAATCGCGGCAATCCCGGTCACGATCGGCACAAAGCGTTTACCGGCAAAGAAGCCCAGATACGGTGGCAGCTCGATGCGGTAGTACTTGTTGAATAAAGTAGCGGCCACACCACCGATGATGATCCCGCCGAACACGCCGGTTTCCATCGATTTCATGCCCATGACGGTGGCAGGCTCCACGCCCATCACCGGGGCCATCACCCCCATGGTGGCGAGCAGCACCACGAAACCCACCGAAGCGGCAATCGCCGCCACGCCATCATTTTCAGTCAGACCCAGCGCCACCCCAATGGCGAAGATCAGCGGCAGATGACCAAAAATAGCCCCGCCACCGGCTTCCATTAGCTGTGAGACAACGGTAGGTAGGAAGGAAAAATGTGAAGCACCAATCCCCAATAACAAACCCGCAACCGGTAAAACGGCCACGGGCAGCATTAAGGCTTTCCCGATTTTTTGCAGTACGGCAAACGCGTTTTTAAACATCGACTTTCTCCTAAAAGCTTGCGGACTTGCTAATGCCACATGTCTTTTTTTAGTTTTGGTATGAATCGATTTTTAACGGGTATAGCTTTGCAAGCAATACGGTAAAAGGTTTATCTGTGAATACTGCCGGGATGTATTTGTTGATTTAAATCAAAAAACCCACCTTGCGGTGGGTTTTCGTAGGGACTTAAGCAGCGGCTTGCTGACCGACAATCAGGTGAAACACCTTTTCATCAATCGCGGCCACGGCTTGCACACCAGCCGCCACCAGCGCTCGCTCATCGAGCCGGTGGCCATCTTTCAAGGCCACCCGCACACGGGTAGCGGCAATCACTTCGGCCTGCTGGACATTGTCCGCACCGCCCAAGCCCGGCAGCCATTTGCTATTGAGGGCTGCTTTACTTGCTGGCGCTGGCGCAGCGGGTGTCACCGTTTTAGCCGCCGGCGTCGCCACCGGTGCAGGGGCTGCGGCAGGCGTTTTGCGCAGGGACATACCCACACCCACGCCGATCACCAGGCCCACAATAAAAACAAGCAATAACGTCATGGTTCGATTCCTTATTCAACCAATTGCGACAAACGCGCGCGCACTTCGGCTGCGGTACCTAGCTGCAAGACTTCTGCCGCCAGTTTTTCGCACTCGGCTTTGTTTAATGAGCGCACCAGCGCTTTAATGGCGGGAATGCTTGGCACGCTGGCCGACAATTCATCCACCCCGATCCCCAGCAACAAGGGAATCGCCATCGGATCAGAGGCGATACCGCCACATACGCCCACCCACTTGCCGTGTTTGTGCGCGCCTTGCACGGTCATATTGATCAGATTCAATACGCCGGGGTGCATCGCATCGGCTTGCTTGGCCAGCTTCGGATGACCGCGATCCATTGCCAGTGTGTACTGGGTCAGATCGTTGGTACCAATCGAGAAGAAATCCACTTCACGGGCAAACTGCTCGGCCATCACCGCTGTGGCAGGAACTTCGACCATGATGCCGACTTGGACTTCCTGCGTAATACTCAGCGCCGCTTTTTCTTCGGCCACGATGCGTTTCACTTCGCGCACTTCTTCCAGGCTGGTAATCATTGGGAACATGATCGCCAGTTTCGAGAATGGCGCTGAACGCAGTACCGCGCGTACTTGGGTATGCAAGAGCTCTGGCTCGGCCAGACACAAACGCACCCCGCGCACGCCAAGGAATGGATTTTCTTCGGCGGGCATTGGCAGGTATGGCAATGGTTTATCGCCACCGACATCCAGCGTGCGTACCACGAAGGTTTTGTCCGTACCCAAAGCTTTGGCGATGTCGATGTAGATCTGGCTTTGTTCGTCTTCAGTCGGTGCATCGGTGCGCTCCAGATAGAGGAACTCACTGCGCAGCAGACCTACGCCTTCACTACCCAGCTTCACGCCTTGCTCGGCATCATCCAGACCACCAATATTGGCTACCACTTCAACGTGGACACCATCTTTAGTCACGGCCGGCTGGAAAGCGGCGGCCAATTCAGCTTCACGCTTCGCGGCTTGCTTGGCTTGTTTTTCACGAATATCGGTGATTTCGGCTTCCGATGGGTTTTTGCGCAGCGTGCCGCGAGTACCATCCAGAATTACGGGGGTGCCGTTCGCCAGTTGCATCACGTCTTCATCAATGCCGCAAATCGCAGGGATATTCAGCGAGCGCGCCAGAATCGCTACGTGACTGGTTGCGCCACCACCGGTGGTGCAGAAACCCAGAACTTTGGTGCGATCCATGCTGGCGGTATCAGATGGTGTTAGCTCTTCGGCAATCAGGATGGCGTTGTTTGGCACCACCATGGCTGCTTCTTCCACCCCAGTAATCAGGCGCAGTACGCGACGGCCCACATCACGGATGTCATTCGCGCGGCCGGCCAGCACTTCGTTTTTCAAGCCTGCCAATTTATCGGCGTAGGTGGTGAACGCTTGTTTCCACGCAAAGCCTGCGCTCTTGCCCGCGCTAATACCGGCAATGGCAATGGCCAGCAAATCTGGGTCTTCCAGCAATTCTTGGTGTGCCGCAAAAATCTCGGCTTTGCTGGCATCGGTGATTTCGGCTTTCAGGTTTTCCAGCTGCTGGTGCGCGTCTTTCAGCGCTTTATCCAGCCGGCGTTTTTCGACTTGCTGGCCTTCGCCCTGCTCAGCCACCGAAATCTCTTCCTGTTTCACATGAAACACATTCCCAACTGCCAGACCTGGCGATGCTGAGACACCGGTCAGGATGTTTGGATCGCTTGATTTCGGTTTAGGTTTAGCGGTTTTAACATTCAGCGGCGCCGGTTTGGTTTTGGCGACCGGGCCACCTACATCTTCGCCACAGCCAGTTTTGATCAATTCGGCAATCGCCGCTACTGCCGCAGCCGCGTCCGCGCCGGCTGCCCGCACGCGAATTTCATCGCCATGCTGCACTTCCAGCCCCATGATGGCGACCACGGATTTGGCATTGGCTTCTTCGCCTGCGCGGACCAATTTGATATCGGACTGATAAGTTTTAGCCGCATTGGCCAAGACCGCCGAAGGACGTGCATGCAGACCGGTTGGGTTTGGCACTTTCAGCGGATCAGAATACGCTTCGGCAGTCGCACCCGTTTGCTGGGTAGCCGCGCCGGCGCCTGCCGCCAGATGCAGCGTCAATGCTACATTCTGGCCGGCTTTCACCAAGCCGGTGGCGGGTACAAATTGGCTTACCTGATCGCTATTGGTAATCACGATCTGGGTCAGCAAAGACACCGCTTTGCGGGCCACCAGATCCATATCGAATTCGATCAGCGGCTGGCCAACATCCACGATGTCGCCTTCTTTCACTTTGGCCGTGAAACCATTGCCTTTCAGCATCACGGTATCCAGACCGATATGCATCAGCACCTCGATCCCGTTCGCCGTGGTCAGGGTCACCGCGTGTTTGGATGAGTGTAGTTGTGTCACTTTACCGGTAACAGGGGCCAGCAAAACAGAGCTGGTTGGATCAATCGAAATCCCATCCCCTACCATTTTCTGGGCAAATACCGGATCTGGCACCTTGTCCAGCGGCACCATCACTCCGGAGAGCGGGGCCTTGAGTTCAATCAGGTTGCTCGACATAACATACCTCTTAGTAGCGCTTGTACGACAATTCGTGGCGGTGTTCTACGCGTGACTTTTTATTCCACTGGCGGACTGCGAATCGATGACTCAGCAATCCCTGCTCAATGACGCGCGTGAATTCAACACGAATAAGATGGGCCGGATTTTAACCATTGCGCAGCAGAAAAAATTGCGTGTAATCAGTTTTTTAGCGCCCAAAGGCTGGGAATTTACGAAAAATTACAATTCCTCAGCTTGGATTACGCGGCCCAGAAACAAAAAAGGGCAGCAAGCTACCCTTTGATGCGGTTTTATTTTTCCCCACAACCCGAGGAAATGACCTGGGTGAGTGCAGAGATAGCCGCCTGAGCATCGGGCCCGTCGGCTTTGATCTGGATTTTATCGCCGAGGCTGACATCCAGGCCCATCACCGAAACCACGGATTTGGCATTGGCTTCAATCGATTTGAACACCAGTTTGATGTCCGACTGATACTGCTTGGCAACATTCACCACATTCGCGGCTGGCCGAGCATGCAGGCCAGTTGAATTCACGATACTGATGGGATTAGAGACGATTGCAGCCATAATCAACCTCAAAGTGAAAAGTAATCATTAGTGCGCTTACATGTGCGCAGCGATGCACACATCATAGCTAAGTTTCAACTTACTGTACCTGCGGATTAACCATTATGGCACTGTACTTTTTCAGTTGGCGCGGCGCAAATATTCACGTTCACTAATGAGGCAATCCAGCTGCAAATCCCACGGTTCGAACGGTAACTGCGGATATTCCTGACACGCAAAGGCTAAACCTATCAGCAAAGGTTTACGCCAGTGGCGGCGAGTACGCCGAAAGGCAAAGGTGTAGTCATAAAAACCACCACCCTGCCCCATCCGCGCCAAGCGACGATCAAACCCCACCAAGGGCACAAACACAGCATCGAGCTGTTTGGGTGAACACCATTCAGGATGTACCGGCACAGGAATCTGGTAAGGACCGAAAGTCCACTGACTGTCTTCATTCAAGCGCACAAAACCCAGCTGTCGCCCCCGCGCGGGCGTATGTGGCAAATACACCTGACAGCGGCGCTGTAGTGCCAGCAAAAGCAATGGCCAGGTCGGAAATTCACTTCCCATGGGGATATACAGCGCAATTTTGCGGCCGGGGCGCAAAATACGCTTAATACCCGGGGTATGTATTACCTTCCAGGCAGCGGCTTGTCGGTCTTGAAGAGAGATACCCTTACGGGCTTGCCGTAAGTGCCGCCGGACGGCGGCTTTATCCAGAGTAGAAGACTGGGACATAACAGAAGGGGCTTCCCGCGAATGCCGATAACGGTTCGCATCTTGAACCCAGAGGTTCAAGGTTGTCGCCCAGTCGAAACCATCAGGTGCATTCAAACGCGCTGCACAAGGCAGGGTGAACGCGCACAACAGGCCTCAATAGACCAGGCAAACTTGCTATACAGCTTATCGGTTCAAAGAATCTGAACCGTTACGAGCACCGCAGGAAAGCAAGCGGTCATTGTTGTGATGGGCAGGTCAGAATAATTCGGTCTGTTCCTGCAACACCGCATCAATGGTGGAATTCATGCGATCGATTCTACGCTGATGGGCCCCAATGTCAATTCCGCCCGGCGCCTTGGTTTGCAAAAACTCGTGCGTAATATTCAGCGCGGCCATGATGGCGATTTTTTCCAAACCGATGACTTTGCCATTGGTACGGATGTCGTGCATGCGGCTATCCAGCAGTTGCACGGCCTGCAACAGCGTCTCTTCTTCGCTAACCGGGCAGGCCACCCGAAATTCGCGGCCCATGATGGAGATATCGAGTTGTTTGATGTCATCGCTCATGCCAATTCCTCCGGCAATTTCGCTAGCAGGCTGGCCAAGCGGTCTTTGGCGCCAGCCAGTTTGCCATTCAATTGCTGATTTTCTTGCTGGGTTTGCAGCAAATCTTGTCGCAGTTGGCGGTTTTCATTGCGCAGCTGCCGGCAGAGCGCGGCCAATTGCTGCACTTTGTCTTCCAGATTGAGCAATTCAGCTTCCATAATGTGCTTCCAAAAGTCAGAAATCAGCAGTCTGCCCACAGCAAACTGCACTTGCAGGGTAAACCAAAACAATGCCAACCCCATTAAATGGCATCTGGCTCCGCTTCAGGCTCGGCAACGTCTTCGCCATCGCCCAGATCAACCCCGATAAAATCATCCGGTGTTTCCAGCGTCATCCGGCCCAAGGCCTTGGTGCGGTAATCGGTGATGATTAATTCGGCAGTTTTTTGCTCGTCGATCACGCCACCGCTCATCACCGCGCCGCGTTTGCGACCAATACGCGCAAACAAGGTTTCGACATCCCCATCCAGATCTGGCAATTTGTAGCGATCCATCAAGGCCTGCGGATAGCGACGACGCATTTCTTCAAGCGCAAACCAGCACACTTCGACTTCATCATAGGCATTTCGACCAATCGAGCCGCCCAGCGCCAGACGAAAACCCGAAGGCTCGTGCTCGATTTTCGGCCACATCAAGCCCGGCGTGTCATACAAAATAACGCCGTTCAGGGTTTCGATGCGCTGCTGTGATTTGGTCACCCCTGGCGTATCCGCCACTTTGGCGATTTTGCGTTGCGCCAGTGTGTTGAGCAAGGTGGATTTACCTACATTCGGAATCCCCATGATCAGGGCACGCAGTGGTTTTTCCACACCGGTACGATAGGGCGCCAGCTTCAGACACAAAGCAGGAATCTGCTTGAGCGCAATCTGCTTATTATCTTCGCCCAGCAACAAGGCCTCGGTACCCGGCTGAGATTTAAACCAATTCATCCAGACTTTATTCAGCGCCGGATCGGCAAGATCGGCCTTATTGAGCACCCGCAGCGCTGGTCGCTGCCGAAACAGCCGTAATTTCTCGATCATCGGGTTGCTGCTAGAGAGTGGCATGCGCGCATCGACAATCTCGATCACCACATCCACCTTGGCCATGGTTTCGGCTACTTTCTTGCGCGCGGCATGCATATGCCCCGGAAACCATTGTATCGCCATCGTGCTTCCCCAAGAAAAACCGCGATTATACGCTTATTCACAAAGTACTTAACAAATCAGCCACTTGGCATGTGGAGAACAAATCATCCACATGTGGATAATCCGTGGTTTGCGGTTGGGGATAATTCCGCCACCAAACCATCCACAGGGAATACGGAAAGCACCCACCCCCTTGTGGATAACGTAAAGTACTGATTTGATTGTGGAAAAAAGCTTATCCACAGGGGGCGACTGCCCTTATTTTTATCATTACTTCTTTCTTTTCAATATATATGTAAAAGAAAACCTCTACAGCTGCAGACCCACGAAAAGTCTCCCACGACAGAGCAACTTGCCCTAGAATAGCGCCAGCTTGAAGGATGAAAGTCATGAAAAAACCGCTCTTACTCGCTGCAATTACTGCCAGTTGTATTGCTTTAGGCAGCTATTTTGTCTTGGGTAACCAGCAAACCTTACCCAACCAACATGCAATGCAAACATTGGAAGGTAAAAGTTTTAAATTAGATGACTACAAAGGAAAGGTTGTCCTGGTTAACTTCTGGGCCACCAGCTGTACTGGCTGTATGAAAGAAATGCCAGAGCTTAAAAAAATCCAGCTCAAGTATGGTCATGACCGACTACAAACCATTGCCGTCGCCATGAGTTACGACAATCTGCAGTACATAGAAAATTACTATCAGCGCACGCAATTGCCATTCAATGTGGTCTACGACGCCAACGGCGAGATTGCTAAACAATTTGGTAGTATTCAGCTCACGCCTACCAATTTCTTAATTGGTCGTGATGGCAAGCTGATTAAGAAATATATTGGCGAACCTGATTACGCTGAAATTCAACGTGCTATCGAAAGCTAAACTATTGATAGTTTTAGGATTTTTAGTTTAGCTAAAAACCGGTCTACAAGGTGGTAGTGGTTGTTTGCCGACTACATTCTGATTGAGCGTTGCTGTAGCGCCTACCCGTTGTTACGGCTTATAAGACTACAGCGCATAAAAAAAACCCCGCGATTGCGAGGCTTTTTGCTTTTGCCAGATCTGCAACGGCTTAAGCCATTTGTTGCAAGACCCGGTTCGCTGCAAACAGCGTGTATTGAATATCATCGTCGTCGTGGGCGGCGCTTACAAAGCCAGCTTCAAATGCCGATGGTGCGAGATAAACCCCTTCGTTCAACATCGCGTGGAAGAAGGCGTTAAAACGGCTACGGTTGCTGTTCATCACTTCCTGATAGCTATGTGGCACTGTTGGGCTGCAATACACACCAAACATCCCTCCAACGCTCTGGGCGCTGATTTGTAGCTCGGTAGGCCATTGCTGACCAATCTGGGTCAGGCCAGTGGCCAAAGCCTGCGTACGGGCGCTTAAAGCGGCAAAAAAGCCCGGTTCACGCAGCGCCTGCAGTGTGGCTAGCCCCGCTGCGACAGCCAATGGGTTACCTGATAGCGTACCCGCCTGATAAACCGGCCCCAGTGGCGCCAATTTGCTCATGATTTCGCGTTTGCCACCGAAGGCTGCCAATGGCAGACCACCGCCCACCACTTTCCCCAAGCACGTCAGATCCGGCGTAATGCCATGCAGGCCTTGCGCGCACTGCAAACCGACGCGAAAACCGGTCATCACTTCGTCGTAAATCAATACCGCACCATGCTCCTGCGTCAGTTTGCGCATTGCCGCGACGAACTCTTTACTTGGCTGAACCAGATTCATATTGCCGGCGATCGGCTCGACGATCAGCGCCGCAATCTGGCTGCCCTGCTCGGCAAATACCGCTTCCAAGGCGGCCACATCGTTATACGGCAGCACAATGGTGTCAGCCGCAACTGCGGCGGGTACGCCAGCTGAAGACGGATTCCCAAAGGTCAGCAGCCCAGAACCCGCTTTCACCAGCAAGCTATCGGCGTGGCCGTGGTAACAACCTTCAAATTTGATCAGTTTGTCGCGGCCGGTATAGCCACGAGCGAGACGGATGGCGCTCATGGTGGCTTCGGTGCCGCTGGAAACCAGCCGCACCTGCCCTAATGACGGTAGCATGTCGCAGAGTAAATCGGCGATTTCTACTTCACCCTCGGTCGGCGCGCCAAAGCTCATGCCGTTTTGCGCCGTGCGCGTCACCGCTTCGATCACTGCTGGATGCGCATGCCCCAGAATCAGCGGGCCCCAGGAGCCCACATAATCGATGTATTTTTTGCCATCGGCATCCCACACATAGGCGCCTTCGCCTCTGGTGAAAAAGCGCGGCGTACCGCCGACCGAACCAAAGGCCCGCACTGGTGAATTAACCCCGCCGGGGATGTGCTGCTGGGCAGCAGCAAATAAAGCTTCATTGCGACTCATAAATACCTCTGTATGGTATCTATCCAAAAGCATTGGTCTGATTGGTTTTCAGCTAAATACCCTGGATAAAATAAAGGGCCGGCGTGGCCGACCCGAAGGGTAAAGCAATTTTACCAGCTCACTGACTTACCAGTTACAGTAAGGATGAGTGGACAACGCGCTATTGAAATAACGCGGATCACCCGAGACTTCTACCCCCAGCCACGCCGGCTGCGGATAGCGGGCATCGGCACTGGGCAATTCCAGCTCAGCCACAATCAGGCCGGCATTCTGGCCATGAAATTCATCAATTTCGAACGTGTGCCCGTCAAGATTCACCAGATGCCGGGTTTTATCCAGCACATTCGGGCAGAGCTTGAGTAATTCCAGCGCATCGGCCAGCGGAATTGGGTATTCAAATTCCAGCCGGCTAATGCCCTCGGTCTGGCCTTTGATGGTTAAAAATGCGGCCTCGCCTTTTACCCGGACCCGGACCGTGCGGGCAGGCGCGTCATTCAGGTAGCCCTGCGCAATGCGGGTACTTTGCTGTACTTGCTCGCGCCAATCGGCGTTGGCCAGCAAAAATTTGCGTTCGATTTCAACAGCCATTACTGCACCGCCTGTTTGATCGGGGTGGTAGCCTTCAGGTGGAAAGCGTCATCGTCGGCTTTGTAAACGCCATTTTGCCAATCGGTACTCAGCTCATACACCAGCCAGTCGGTTTTGCTTTGTGCGCTGAGCGCCGCTTTGGCTTCATCGATTTTGCAATATACCTGCATGCCGCGGTAATAGCCGTCTTTATCCAGCAAATGACCGGGAAAATCGGCCGGCAGTTGCGATTTTTCCAGCCGGCCTGGCGCCGGATCGGCTTTGTTTTCCTGCAAGAGCTGTTTGATCTGGCTCGGGCCAATGGCATACACCCCGCATTGGGCGGCCGGCTCGCCACAGCCGGTCAGTACAGCGGCTAAACTCGCCGCCAGCAATAAGGTTTTCATTCGAACTTTACCGTTGTCACCAAGAGTGGGCGTGCGTGGCTCAGAATGGTTTCACGATGACCAGAATCACCACCGCAATCAACACCAGAACCGGCACTTCATTGAACACACGATACCAGACATGGCTGCGGGTGTTTTTATCGGCGGCAAAATCGCGGTAAATCTTGCCACACCACAGGTGGTAGCCAATCAGCCCTGCCACCAGCGTGAGTTTGGCGTGCATCCAATACCAACCCGGACCCGCGTAAAAGCCGTAGTAGCCCCAAGTCCAGATGCCTAAACCCAGTGCCAGCACGGCAATCGGGGTCATAAACCGATACAGCTTGCGCTCCATGAGCTTCAGCCGCTCGATTTCGGCCGGCTCGGTGGCCATGGCGTGATTCACAAAAATGCGCGGCAGATAAAACAGCCCGGCAAACCAGCTAATCACAAAAATAAGGTGAAAGGCTTTAACCCACAACATGGGAAGACTCCTGAATTAGGCACAGCAAACAAAGAAAAAACGGTCAATCAGTGCTGGGACTGTATTGACCGTGTTGAGGTTCTGCCTTGGGCTAGATCAGCCTTTGCTTTTTTTGGCGGGGGCATTACGCCGCGCCGCTTCGTAAAGGCCCTGCACTGCGGGGATTTTGGCTTGTAGCTCGGCGATCCGCGTTTGGCTCGATGGGTGGGTAGACAGGAACTCGGGCGGAGCGCCTCGGCTAGCCGCTGCCATCTTTTGCCAGAGGGTGACCGCAGCTTGCGGGTTGTAGCCGGCGCGGGCGGCGAGTTCTAGCCCCATCATATCGGCTTCGGATTCATGCGTGCGGCTATTGGGCAAAGCCAGTGCCACATCATAAGCCTGACTGCCAATGCCTAAAGCCGCATTGGTTACGTCATCGTATTTACCGCCACCGAGCAAAGAGGCCGCAATCGAAATTCCGCGCAGGCCGAGCTGTTTGTTGTATTCCTCGCTCATCCGCTCGCGGCTGTGCTCGCGCAGTGCGTGACTGATTTCATGGCCCATGATCTGGGCGATTTCATCGTCGCTGAGCTGCAAACGCTCGATAATGCCGGTGAAAAACATGATTTTGCCACCGGCCATGCAATAGGCATTGAGCTGCGGATTGCGCTCGACATTCACTTCCCAGCGCCATTGCGGCGCGTCGGGGCGAAATACCGCGGTTTGTGGAATCAGCCGGTTGGCAATGGCTTTCACCCGCTGCACAGTGGGGTCACTGGCGGGCAGCAACACGCCTTTTTGCCGCGCTTTGCCCAGGGTTTCGCTATATGCCGCGGCCGCCATTTGATCAACCTGCTCGCTGGAGAGCAATTTGCTCATTTTTTGCGTACGTGTGGCGCCCACAGCGCCACCTTGGGTGGTGTTGACCTGCTGGCAGCCGGCCAACAAGGCCGCGGTGAGCAGGGCGACGACAGTTTTACGCATGGGGAACCTCAAATTTCCACCATCTCGAAATCATCTTTGCGTGCGCCGCAATCCGGACAGGTCCAGTTCATCGGCACGTCTTCCCATTTGGTGCCCGGAGCAATATTGTCTTCCGGACGGCCAGCGGCCTCGTCGTAGATAAAGGCACAAATCAGGCACATATATTTTTTCATCAGCGTCAACCGGGCTTAAGTAGTTTAGAATTCCAGATTCCTGCTGCCGGCTGCTTTTTCAAGCCTTCTAACCGGGGCAACAGGCCACTTTATTGCTGGCCAATCTGGCGCAGTGTCGTTCGATTTTAAACTCTTTTTGCTGGCTTTTTGAGCGCTTATGATGCCTACCCCACCGACCGTGCTGGTCTTTGCTGCCAATGATCCTTCCGGAGGCGCTGGCCTGATGGCCGATTTGCTCGCGCTGGCTTCGCTGGGCTGCCACAGTTTGCCGGTCATTACCGCCATGACTGTCCAAGATACCGCCGGCGTGCAATCGTTTCAGGCCGTGGATAGCGAGCTGGTGGATGAACAAGCCCGCTTTATCCTCGAAGACATCAAAATTGATGCCATCAAAGTGGGCATGGTGGGCAGTATCGAGAATTTGGCGGTGATCGCCGAAATTGCCTCAGATTACCCGGATATTCCGCTGATTTTAGAGCCGGTATTCAGTATGGGTCGCGGCGAAGAGCTGGCGCCGGAAGACCTGGCCAGCGCGATGCGCGAGCTGATGCTGCCGCACACTTATTTGGTCGTGTGCAATAGCGATGATGCGCGCAAGCTCGGCTCGGAAGACCCGGAAGAGCAAGAAGATCTGCCGCTGGATGCCGCGGCCCAGCGCATGCTGCAATACGGTGGCGAATATGTGCTGATCACCGGTTCGCACGAAAAAACCGCCAAAGTGATCAATACCCTGTTTAGCCGACTGGGGCGGGTGCATTCGGATAGCCGCGAGCGTTTGCCGGGCAGTTTTCATGGTGCGGGTGCGACGCTGGCGTCGGCCATTGCCGGTGCGATGGCCAATGGCGCTGAAATGCTGGTGGCGGTGCAGGAAGCGCAGGAATACACCTTCCAGGCTCTGAGCCAGGCCTTCCGCCCCGGGATGGGCTTTTTGATTCCGGATCGCCTGTTCTGGGCGCGCCCGCCAGCTGAGGAAAACCCCACCACGGTGATTGAATTTGATGAGCAGGCGCCCAAAAGCCTGCAGTAATCGGGTTCCTCAGCACGATTTCCATCGCCTTTGTCTTCCCCTAACCCGCCGCTGGCGGGTTTTGCTTGAGTAGCGACAATGAATTACCCACAAGTGATTGTTTTAAATGGCTGTAGCAGCAGCGGTAAAACGGCGCTGGCCCGCGCGCTGCAAGAGCTATTGCCGGTGCAATACCTGAATTTCAGCATTGATAGCCTGCTCGATGGCTTGCCGAAGAGCGATCTGGCCGCCTTGCAAAGCGGCCGGGTGATTACGCGCAGCGGCTATGATTTTGCCCAGCTGGTGCGCGCTTATCACTATGCGCTACCGGGCCTCTTGCAAGCGGGCTGCCGTTTGCTGCTGGACAATGCCTGGTGCGACAGCGATGAAAAAGCCGAGCTCTTGACTGAGCTGGCCGGTTATCCGGTGCTGTTGGTGGGCGTGGATTGTGCGCTGGATGAGCTGGTGCGGCGCGAAACCGCGCGCGGCGATCGGGCGGCAGGCCAGGCCGCGTGGGAATATCCGCGCGTGCATCAGCAGATGCATTATGACCTCACGATTGATACCACGGGTATTAGCCCGCAGGCAGCAGCTGAAATAATCCTACAGGCAATACAAGCTGGGGGTATGTGGCATGGCGCCATCAATACGCTAGAAAACTTGAATCTGGGCGCTTAAGCCACAATGCTGTTGGCAGTACGCCCGCATGGTGCGGGTGGCTTGATTGGCTGGGAGGCTTGGATGTTTAGTTACTATCAGATCACCGTACCCGTGTATGAACGTGCGTTGCAGCAGCTGGATCATTTGCTGGATAAAGCGGTGGAATATGCCGCACTTAAGCAAGTGAGTGACGAAACCATGCTGGGTTTGCGTCTGGCACCCGATATGCTGCCCTTTGTGAAGCAAATCCAGATCGTGTGTGACACCACCAAATTTGCGGTAGCACGCCTCTCGGGTACCACTGCGCCCAAGCATGAAGATCAGGAAAAAACCTTTGCCGAGCTCAAGCAGCGCATTGCCGCCACGCGAGAATTTATCGCCAGCGTGCCAGAAAGCGCGTTCGCGGCAGCGGCGGAAAAAACCATTCAGCTTTCCTTTTTGCCCAACCCGATGAGTGCCCCGGTGTATGTGCAGCAATTTGTGGCGCCGAATCTGTATTTCCACCTCACCACGGCCTACGCTTTGTTGCGCAGTAATGGCGTGAATGTGGGCAAGGCCGATTTCCTCGGCCCGGTTTAAGTGCCAAACAAGCAAAAGCCGCTCGTGATCGAGCGGCTTTTTTGCGTCTGCAGTCGATATACCTGCCTTGGTATAGCTATGTAGGCTATGCGAAATATTGGCTACAACCCGATACCCCTAGCGCGGTTTGCAGGTAAAGCTTTGCCGATGCCAATTCACCAGCGCCTCGCCATGATGCTCCCAAAATTCGATCGAGGCATTGCCATAGCGCGCCCCGCTGGCGGCGGGCTGGCTCCACAGCAGTACTTTTTCCTGCTCTCGCTCTAGCGCCACCGCGCTATCCAGATCATTGTAAAAACGCGCGTAAATAGTTGGCGCCTGGCCGCAATCATAGGTCACGGTTGCCGGCTCGGGCAGCTGCTGGCTGTGCAGTTTTAGCTCGGTAATACGGCGCTGATACAGGCGAGTGGCACAGGCTTTCGGTTCGCTTGCCTGCGCACAACGATTGCGCTTTTGCAGCCAACGGCGCTGAGCCGCGGGCAAGGCTTTGGCCGCTTGCGGGCTGAGTTTCTGGCGGGCGATCAGATAGGCCTGCGCCAATTCAGTATCGAGCTGGGCTAATTCGGCATCTTGGCAGATCAGTTTTTCCATCGCATGTTGCGTCTGGCTGCAAGAAAAACTGGGCTGGGCCGCCCATAAGCTGGTGCTGGCCAAACAGCCGGCAAGGAAAACCACCACGCGTGACATCGCGAACTCCTGTGTTGACTGGTGGGCAATCTAGCAGATTTTGCCGCCCCGCCGCAGGCCTACGCGGCGTGATTACTACCAGCCCGGTGGCGTATCGTGTGCGAGATCAGCTGCGATCTGCACGGTAGAAAGCGCCAGCCTTGTCTACACTGCAAACAGGCTTCTAGGCAGGATGCACCCCATGCAGATTAAACAACTGACCGTCACCGACCTCGCCCAACTCCCCGCTGCGCTGCAAACGATCACCTTTTCGCCCGATTGGGTACTGATTTTGGGCAGCCCCGAGCTGATTGCCGATCCATATTGTCTGGCTGCCCTGCAGGCGGGCTGTGCTGAGGCTACATTGGTGGGGTGTTCGACCGCGGGTGAAATCAATCAGGCTGGGGTGCATGAGCATAGCCTCGTGATTACCGCGGTGCAGTGGGCGGCGGGCCGGCCCAAATTGGCCACCACGCAGTTAGCCGATATGGAAGATAGTCATGCCGCCGGCCTGCGGCTGGGGCAGCAATTAGCCGGCGTAGCATTGGCCGGTGTGCTGGTGCTGAGCCCCGGGGTGCAAGTGAATGGCAGCGCCTTGGTGCAAGGCGTGGCCGAAGCGCTGCCGCAGCCGGTGCCGATTATTGGTGGGCTGGCGGGCGATAATGGCGCGTTTGCCAGCACCAGCGTGCTCAGCCAGCATGGCTGTAGCGCTCAACAAGTGGTGGCGATGGCGATTCCGGCTGGAATCCGGCTTGGGCATGGCTCATTTGGCGGCTGGCAGCCTTTTGGCCCGGCGCGCAAAGTCACCCGCTGCGCGGGCAATATTTTGTATGAGCTTGATGGCGAACCCGCACTGAGTATGTACAAGCGCTATCTGGGTGAATACGCCGAGCAATTACCGGCCTCGGGTTTGCTGTTTCCGCTGGAAAAACTCGGGCCGGATCACAGCCAAAGCGGCTTGGTGCGCACGATTTTGGGGGTGGATGAAGCTGCTGGCTCGCTGATACTGGCTGGTGATCTGGTGCCGGATGGTTATTTGCGGCTGATGCATGCCAGCCATGATGCCTTGATCGAAGGCGCCGAGCAGGCGGCTGGTGTAGCTTTGCAGCGCTTGGGGGACGAGCCGGTACTGGCCATTTTGGTCAGCTGCGTGGGGCGCAAGCTAGTGCTGGGTGGCCGGGTGGATGAAGAAGTCGAAGCCGTGGGCGAAGTGCTGGGCTCGCAAGCAGTGCTAAGCGGGTTTTATTCTTATGGCGAGATCAGCCCGCTGGGTGAAGTGCTGACCTGTAAGTTGCATAATCAAACCATGACCTTATCGGTGCTGGCCGATGACCTGGCATAAATTACTGCTACGCCAGCTCAAGCGCCAGCTGGGCTGGAGCGATGCGGCTGCGGTGGATGCGGCGCTGGCTGAGTTGGCACAGAGCTACGACCCACTGCTGGCCAAATTACCCACTTTGCTACAGCACATCAGCGAAGCTTATGCGCAAGATGAGCGCGATCTAGCGCTGCGCGCGCGCAGTCTGGAATTAAGCTCGGCCGAGCTCACTCAGGCTAATAATGAATTACGCCTGGAAGCTGCCGCCCGCCAGCGGGTGATTGATTCGCTGTGGGATACCGCCAATGTTTTGCTCGAAGGGCTGCAGCGGCCCTTGCTGGAGCGCAGCCAGACTAATCTCGAGTTGCTCAGTGATCTGATGCATGAGCTGGTGCAGGATAAGCTGCAGGCCGAGGCGCGGATGCGCCATCAGGAAGCACAATTCAGTACGCTGGTGGCCAATGTACCCGGAGTGGTGTTTCGCTGCGAATTAAATTACCCCTGGGGTATGCTGTTTATCAACCAGCAAGTACAAGACCTCACCGGCTATACGCCCGAGGTGTTTCTGGGTGATGAGCCGGTGATTAGCTATGGCTCGCTGATTGAGCCCACCGATTTACTGCTGGTCGAAGCTGCGATTGCCGAGGCGCAGGCCGGGGATGGCCGCTATAGCATCGAATATCGCTTGCGCAATGGTGATGGCCAGCGTCGCTGGGTGTTTGAGCAAGGCCAGGTGGTGCGCGATGCGCAGGGCGTGGTGCAATATCTGGATGGCATTATTTTTGATGTAACCGCGCAGAAAAAAGCCAGCGAACGCCTTTCGCAGCTCTCTGCCGCCATCGAAGCCAGCCCCAGCCCGATGGCGCTGACCGATGCCAAAGGCTGTCTGGATTATGTGAACCCCAAATTTGAATCGCTCTTGGGCTATCCGCTGGCCGAGATTGCCGGCCAGCCGCTGGCGCAATTCGTGGCACTGCCCACCGATCGGTTGAGCTTTACCGCGCTATGGGATAACGGCGGCCCACAGGCGCAATGGCACCATGATTTGCTGTATCAGCATCAAGATGGCCATACCGTGTGGATGTCGGTGTCGATTTCGCCGATTAGCGATCAGTTGCAAGGTGGTCAGCATTTTGTGGTGGTGTTCGAAGACATTGATCTGCGCAAAAACGCCGAAGCCCAGCTGCTGGCGGCCAAAGAA
This sequence comes from Chitinibacter tainanensis DSM 15459, assembly GCF_000429785.1. Classification (GTDB taxonomy): domain Bacteria; phylum Pseudomonadota; class Gammaproteobacteria; order Burkholderiales; family Chitinibacteraceae; genus Chitinibacter; species Chitinibacter tainanensis. The sequence continues at coordinate 454,689 of NZ_KE386952.1, read as the reverse complement.
GCGGCCGATCAGGCCAATCGGCTCAAAAGCGATTTTCTGGCCAATATGAGCCATGAAATCCGCACGCCGATGAATGCCATTCTGGGCATGACCCACCTCACGCTGAAAACCGAGCTCAATGCTCAGCAGCGCGATTATCTGCAAAAAACCAGCGTGGCTGCCGAATCGCTGCTGCATATTCTCAATGACATTCTCGATTTTTCCAAAATCGAAGCTAATAAGCTGCATATCGAAAGCAGCCCTTTCCGGCTTAGCGCACTGGCCGAGCAAGTGATTTCGCTGTATCAGGTGCGGGCCGAAGAAAAAGGTTTGCAGCTGCAAGTGGTGTTGGCCCCCGATTGCCCGGCAGTGCTGGAAGGCGATGCGCTGCGCATCGGGCAGATTCTGGGTAATTTGGTTAGCAATGCGATCAAATTTACCCGCCACGGCGGTGTGACCGTACGGATCGAGCGGGTGGCCGAAATCGGCAGCCAGGTGCGGCTGCATGTGCAGGTGCAAGACAGTGGGATTGGCTTGCGGCCCGAGCAGATTGCCCGGCTGTTTAAGCCCTTTGTGCAGGCCGATAGCTCCACCACTCGGCAATACGGTGGTACCGGGCTAGGGTTGTCGATCTGTAAACGGCTGGTCGAGCTGATGGGCGGCGATATCTGGGTCGAAAGCAGCCCCGAGCAACGCGGCAGCTTGTTCCATTTCACCCTCATGCTGGAAAAAAGCAGCACCAGCGCCCTACCCACGCCGCAAACCGTGGCCACGCGGGGGCAATATCTGTCTGGGGTGCGGGTGCTGTTGGTGGAAGACAATCCACTCAATCAGCAGGTGGCTTCCGAGCTATTACGCGGGGTAGGCGCCAGTGTGATTGTGGCCCAGCATGGCGGCGAAGCGCTGGGCTGGTTGTCGATTATGCCGCTGCCTTGTGATCTGATCTTGATGGATCTGCAAATGCCGGTGCTAGATGGTCATGACACCACCCGCCTCTTGCGCACCGAGCCCCGCTTGCAGCAAATCCCGGTCATTGCCATGACGGCACATGCGATGTCGGATGAACGCCAGCGCTGTCTGGATGCCGGCATGAACGATTACCTGACCAAGCCAATTCAGCCTGATGTGCTGTTTAGCACCATTGCCCGCTGGGCGGGCGACAAGATCAACGCGGTTGAAGACCTAGATACCCATGCCCAGTATTACGATAGCAGCATTGTGCCGCATATCGCCGGGGTTGATACCCAGGGGGTGCTGACTCGGGTGATGGGCGACCCGGATTTATTCGACAGCCTGTTTCGGCAATTTCTCGATGATTATCAGGATGCCTACAGCCAGTTTTGCGCCCTGCTGCGCAGCGATCCGGTGGCGGCCGAGCGTTTAAGTCATTCGCTGAAAGGGGTGGCCGGCACCTTGGGAATGACGGCGCTGGCCGATGTAGCGGCCAAAATGGAAAAACAGCTACGAGCGCAACCGGGCAACCCGGGCGAATGGTCAGAGCCTTTGGCCACCGAGCTTGCCACCATCTTGCAAGCGGTGCGGGCGGCGTATCCGGCTGCGGCCCCAGCGCCCGGGCCGGTGACCGATTTGCCGGTGGATTTTGCCGCTCAGTTTGCGCAGTTGCAGCTCTTAACCGAAGCCTGCGATGGCGAAGCGATTGATCAATTTCGCCAGCTGCAGGCGGTGCTGCCGCGCTGGCTTGATCCCGCCAGTTGCCAGCGGCTGGAGCGCGCATTTGGTGATTTTGATCTGCCCGCCGCTAGCCAGCAGCTGGCGCTACTGAATGCCCAATTTGCCGGAGAAAATGTATGAGTACCCCGGCACCAGAGAGCCGCCCACTGTTATTGCTGGTCGATGATACCCCGGCTAATCTGGCCTTGCTGCATGGCATGCTCAAGCATGATTACCGGCTGCGCATTGCCAATGGTGGCCAGTTAGCCTTGCAGCTGGCGCAACAGCAGCCACTGCCCGACCTGATTTTGCTCGATGTGATGATGCCGGAAATCGATGGCCTCAGCGTATGTCGCCAGCTGAAACAAATGGCGCTAACGGCCGAGATACCGGTGATTTTTCTAACCGGTAAAACACAGGAAGCCGATGAGATTAACGGCCTGGCGGCCGGGGCGGTGGATTATATTCACAAGCCTTTAAGTCCGGCGATCGTGGAAGCTCGGGTGCGTAGCCAGCTTGAGCTACAGGCCATGCGGCGGGCGCTGAAAATGCATAATCAGCTGCTGGAAGAGCGGGTACAGCAGCGCACTCAAGAGCTCGTGAAAATGCAGGATGCCACCATTATGGCGATGGGGGTGATGGCCGAGCTACGCGATGAAGAAACCGGTATGCACCTTAAGCGCACGCAAGAGTATGTGCGCTTGCTGGCGCAGCAGGTGGCAGGCCATCCGCGCTTTGCTGCCGAGCTGGGGCCGCGGCAGATAGAATGGATGGCCAAATCGGCACCGCTGCACGATATCGGCAAGGTGGGGATTCCGGACGCTATCTTGCATAAACCCGCCCGCCTGACCGTGGAAGAATTCGCCGTGATGCAGCGCCACCCGACCCTGGGGCGCGACATTATTCTGGAAGTAGAACGCATTGTTGGCGAAGAAAGCGATTTTCTGCGCTTTGCGCGTGAAATTGCCTACGGGCATCAGGAAAAATGGGATGGCACCGGTTATCCACAGGGGCTAGCGGGCGAGGCGATTCCGCTCTCGGCCCGGCTGATGGCGCTGGCCGATGTGTATGATGCCCTGATCAGCCGCCGTGTGTATAAGCCGCCGTTTAGCCACGAGATGGCGGTGAAGATCATCCACGACGGCCGTGGCACCCATTTCGACCCGGATCTGGTTGATGGCTTTTTGCGGGTGGCGACCGAGTTTCAGGCCATTGCCGAGCAATATTGCGATCCGGAAGACCCACCGCTTGCCGATATTGCGCTGGCGGGTGTGCGCTAGCGGGGTTTAGCGGGCCTGTGGGTCGATCGCAAACACATCGCGCAGATAGTTCAGGAAATTCACATCCTCACACATGCCCTTGCCGGGGGTGTCGCTCACTTTGGCGACGGGCTGGCCATTACAAAACACCAGCTTCATCACAATCTGCAGTGGCTCATGGCCGCAATCATTGGATAAATCGGTGCCGATGCCAAAGCCCACTTTGGCACGGCCAGCAAAATGCGCATACAGCGCAAAGGCTTTGGCCAGATTCAGGCCATCGCTAAACACCAGCTGTTTGGTATGCGGGTTGATCTTCATCTGCTGGTAGTGGGCGAGGATTTTCTCGCCCCAGACAAATGGATCGCCCGAATCATGGCGCACGCCATCAAAGAGCTTGCAGAAATACAGATCAAAATCGCGCAAAAACGCATCAGTGCCTACCACATCGGTGAGCGCAATGCCCAGATCACCGCGGTATTCGCGCACCCAATGCTCTAGCGCATTTTTCTGGAAATCGCGCAGCCGCGAGCCAAAGCTCTGGAAGGCCTGCAGGTATTCGTGCGCCATGGTGCCGATTGGGGTCAGGCCGAATTCTTTGGCGAGCAGTACATTGCTGGTCCCGCGAAAGGCGCTGCCGGCTTGGCTGGCCAGGGTTTGCACCACTTCGCGATGCCATTGGCGCGAAAAGCGCCGCCGAGTGCCAAAATCGAAAAACACAAACGGATGCTGCAAGGCCGGTGCGGCGCTAAAGGTCTGCAGGGCGCTGATTTTGGCGGCGAGTTTTTCCCGGCCAAGCGCTAGCGCTGGTGCGGCAGGAAACTGGCGGAAATACACCTCATTCACAATCGCCAGCACATAAATCTCGAACAACATACAGTGCAGCATGGGGCCCGCTACACGGATCTCCAGCTCGCCGCTGGCCGTGGCGCTCACCGTGATAAAGCGCCGCTGTAACTGAAAAAGCCGCAGAAAATCGACAAAATCCGATTTGATAAAACGCAGCCCGCTCAGATAGGCCAGCTCGTCTTCCTGAAAGCGCAGTGTGCATAGGTGATCCAGCTGCGCCTCGATCTCGGCCTGACACGCCGCCAGGGGCAAGGTGGGCTGATTGCGGCATTTAAAGGCGTATTCGGCCTGCGCTTGCGGCTGATGATGCAAGATCTCCTGCATCATGGTGAATTTATACAGATCGGTATCGAGTAGCGATTCAATCACAGGCGGCATGCCATTCCTTCAAATATACCTAGCTGGGTATGCTAGTTTAGATCAGATCAGTGCTTGATTTTAGACGCATACCCTGTTGGGTGAGCGTGGTGATAAATTCATCACCCAGCGCGGCAAAGCTGGCAACGGGGCTGGTGCAATCGCGTAGCAGTACCAGTTTGGTGGCGATGGCCGGGCCGCATAGGGCCACCAGATCGCGCACGGTGCTGGCCACGCAATGCGAGAGCGCCTCACCGGCGATCCAGATTTCATCGGCGCAGCTGAGCTGGGCCAGCCAGGCGCTGGGCGCCTGAGTATGCGGGTCGCGCGGATCGGGCACTTCGGCCTGTAGCGCCGAATAATGCTCGGTGCCGGGGTTCAGGCCTTTGAGTTGGTAATGTACGGGCTGCTGAAATTGGCGGGCCCAGTCTTGTAGCGTAGTTTGCAAGGGTTGATACACACTATGCCCCCAGCTGCCCAGCAGGCAATGCTCGGGCCAGATCACCAGCTGATAGCGCTGACGCTGTTCCAGCGCTTGCACATAGGCGCTGCTGTGCGCTTGTTGGGCGGGATCACGCGCCCGCCAGCGGCCCTCGGCCACCTCGGCACTGCTAATCACAGTAAATGGGGCGGGCGCTTGGCCGGCCGCATCTTGCCACCAGCCGGGATGGGCGATGTCGATGACCTGATGGCTATCCAGCGTGACATGGATCCCGGCCAGATCGGCGCCGCGCTGGCTGATCAGGCTACTGAGGCGCTCCAGATCGGCACTGGCGCCGGCGACAGGCAGGCTGGCGCCCGGCAGATCGCAAAAGTCGTGCTGGGGGTCGATGATCAGCAGGTGAATTCGGGGGGCTGCCATATGCGCTCCTGCGCCACAAGGTGCACTGATTATGCGCAGCTTCGCCAGCCGCAACAACTGCGGTCTTTCCCACCGGCAAAGAAAAACCGCATGGGCTAAGCCATGCGGTTGTGGGATGACTGCAGCGTGTTGCTGCCCGCTTAACGCGGCAGCAGGTAGGCTGGTGGTGGGCTTTCTTGTGCCACAGGCAGCTGCTGGTCGATCAGCTGACGCTCGGCCACCGGCGCTGGTGTGCTGGTGCTGGCACTATTGGCACTGCGGAATAAACCATAACCAACATTGCCAAACGCCAGCTGGATATGGCCCCAGTCGTCATAGTCATTCAAAGTAGTTTGCAGAGTGCCATCGCCATTGCTATCAAAACTAACCGTGGCGGTGTCGCGGCTGAAGTTGGCATTCCAGTCGGCATACGCGCCCCCGGTACTGCCCCGGCCGATCATCTGGCCTTCGTCCAGCGCGGTTTCATTCAGCGGCTTGCTGCTGCCGTCGGAATAATCGATCACAAAGCGGTTACCGCAAGGGCCATCGACCAGATCGCACACATTGTAGCTATAGGGCGCTTTGCCCGGCGTGGCTTTGCCCTGATTATTCAGGCGGAAATACACGCGCTCGCTGGTGCTGTTGCCGCTTGGATCACTCGGCACCCCATCCAGCTGGAAGGCGTAATTCATCACGCTGAGGTAGTTGGGCTTGTTGTTCAGGTCTTCATTACCACCGTGGGTCAGGCCCAGATTGTGGCCCAGCTCGTGCATGATGGTGCCAGCCTGATAATTGATCAGCCGGTACAGATTTTGCGCGCTGCTGCTGGTGAGACCCCAATAACCTAAGGTCACGAGCAAATCATTGCCGCCGATTTCGGCCAAGCCCGATGAGCCACCGTAACCATTGGTGTTTTGGGTGCTGCCCATCAGCAGGTAATGGAAAATCAGCCGGCGGCGTACATCCATGCTGTCGTTTTTATAGGCCATTACATCAGCGCAATCATTATTGCGATACAGCGTGACGCAGCGGGCAAATGGTACTTCCTTACCATTGCCCAGATTAAAATCGGCCGGATTAAAGCCCACGCTATACAGCTGGCCCACATCCATCAGCAGATCTATCCCGCGGCGGGCAAAGGCTGCCTGCACCATTTGCAGGGCTTCTTTGCGCGGTTTGATGCCTTCATCGGTGCCCGGGGTCATCCAGTCGATATGCAGCAGAATCGTCGGTCGGCCAGCGCGCGCGCCCATGGCATACAAATCCAGCCCGGCATAAGTGCCGCCCGGGCGTTTGGCGCTGCTAGGGATGCCATCATGATCATCGTCGCTGGCATTGCTATCGACATCATTACGGCCACCCGGGGTACCAAACGGCACCAGGCGCCAGTCTGCAGAGGTATTGCTGTCAGTGGTTTGTGTGTAATAGCGTACCAGCGTATACCCCCCTATACTATTGATGACTGGGGCATTGGCACCCTGCCACTGGCCGGCGGTGAGTGGCGCCAGCGTATTGCTGCCAAAGCGCACAAAATCGACGGTTTGGTTATTGCGCACTAATTCCAGCGCGCCATCGCTATTACTCCATACCGGGAAATCCTGATAAGTGCCGATGTATTGCGACTGGCTGGTTTTCTTGGGCGTGAAGTTATCGTTGTTGCCCACGATCACCATATGCGATTTCGCTGCCAAGACGCCACTGAGCGGCCAGGTTTTCACCCAGCCACCCGGTTTGCTCATCGTGCGCAGGCTGATGTCGTTCAGGGTGATGTCGCGGTTGGTTGGGTTGTAGATTTCCAGCCAGCTACCGCTGCTGTACGGATCGCTTGCCACTTCGCTGATCAGCAGATCATTCGGGGTGCCGCTATTCGGTGTTGGGCTTGGGCTCGCGGTTACCACTGGCGTGTTGCTCGGGGTCGGGCTGCTTGATGGCGTGGTCGTCGGGGTGACTGTTGGGGTTACCGTTGGAGCCGGCGTTGGTGTCGCAGTTGGCGTCACGCTCGCGGTCGGCGCGGGGCTTGGGCTGCTATTGCCGCAGGTGCCCAGTTTAGTCCAAGGCTGGCCATCGCCATTATTGCTGCTCGGCTTATTGCCCTGCGACCACCATTTAGCCTGGTAATTCACGCCCTGCTCGCTGACTTTACTGCCAGCAAAATAGGCGCTGCTGCTATTCCAGGCCGGCTGGCAGTCATTGCTGGCCGGCGGTACGCTGCTTGGCGTTGGCGTTGGCGTTGGCGTTGGCGTTGGCGTTGGCGTTGGCGTTGGCGTTGGCGTTGGCGTGGTGCTTGGGCTTGGGCTTGGTGTCACGCTCGGCTTTGGGCTGGCCGAGGGGGTTGGGGTGGCCGGTTTCGGAGTCGGCGTTGCCGTAGCTACTGGCGTTGGTGTTGCAGGTATTGGGCTAGGGGTATTGTTTGGTGTGCTTTGTGGCGTAGTACTTGGGGTAGGTATGGTGCTGTCGCAGCTCCCTAAGGCTTGCCAGACTTGGCCGGTGTTGCTGTTGCTAGCGGGGATCTCGCCCAGCGTCCACCATTTAGCCTGATAGTTTTTACCCTGATAACTAACATTCTGGCCGGCCAGATAAGTGCTGCTGGCTTGCCACGCGGCGGCGCAAGGTGCCGCGGCGGCCCAGCTGGAAAACAGCGAGCCACCAAGCACAAGCAGCGCCCGGACTGTGAGAGCGTTCATACATACCTTCCTGATTAGATTGACTAGAGCTGACTTTTTTTGTCATTTTTTGTCTCAGCATTTTCTAATGGAAGGCGGGTGTACTCAAATTTAACTTACTACTGTAAATTTATTTAGAAAGCTTAAGTTAAATTAATGTGTATTTTCTGTAAAAATAAGCTTGAAATGGGCTGTTTTATAAGTAAAAACCCTGATCTGGCCGCGAACGTGCTGACTGTGATTCATGCCAAGGCCAAGATGAGCTGTGCAGCCATACTGCAGGGTGAGAAAAAGACTCGTCCGCGCTGTGGCCGAAATAACACTGAATAATCAGTGGGATGGTGATGGTCATCCTATTGGTGCAACGGTCTGCTGGTGTAGGTGGTGAGGTTTGAATTACAAAAAATCACTTATTTTTACAATGGCTGATCAGCTGCTGTCGTAAGGTTTCGATACTTTCTAGCCGAATCGCGCGGGCAATTTCGATTTCACCCTGCGGGCTTAGTTGGTATAAGCCATAGCGCAAGGTTTGTGGCCGCTGGGTGGTGGTCCAGATGGGATGGATGGCGTAGCGCATGATATTCACCCTAAAGCGTGGTGTATACCTGCAATATCGTGGTGTGCGAGCCGAACTGAAGTACCGTTTATCCCCTAGCCTGCGGCGGCTGACTGATAGCACCAGTGCCAAGGCTCATACACATAGCCGTAGGGATTGGCGCGCGGGAATGAGAGCGTAAAGCCAAATTCGCCAGCATGCGCTTGCAGCCAGGCAAATGCGGCCGTGTCTTCAAAGGCTTCTTCCACTACCGGCCCGCCGGGGCTGTAGATATCGATGGCCCGCCCGGTGTGGTGTTCGCTGCAGCCGGGGGGCGCCAAGACTTGCAGGATGTCTTCAATACTTTGCCCAAGCGCTAATTTGCGCTCGATCAGCTCTACCTGCCGGCTGCTTGCGCGATAGGCCGAGGCTATCCGCAACTCAATACCAGCATTCGCCGCTGCCGCCTGCATGGCCAGCCAGGCTGCTGCGGCGGCTGGGGTTAGTTGCCACACGCGCCCATCGGTGGCGGTTTCCACGTCCACCAGCTCGCTGGCTTCCGCAAAAATGCAGAGGGATTTTTCTTGCAATACCGCTGGGGCGATGCCCAGTTGTTGCCACAGTTGCGCTAAAGCGGGAGTGAGGCTGGATGACATCGAGACACCTCGAATTAGGCCAGAAAATCTTGCGGCTGAAAGACGCGCGCACCCGGCAGGCCCAAGCGCTGATCCAGCGTAAACAGCAAGGGCAGCTGCTGCGCTGCGCGCAGGCCTTCGTCGGCACACGCCGCTTGCCAGGTGGCCAGATAAGCATTGGTCGGCTGGGCTAGCTCTGCTGCTTGTGGCGGGCGGTAGGCCCCAAGCGTGTGTTGGCAATATTCGTGATAAGCCTGCGGATGCTCGGCCAAGGCTTGCCAGTAATCGGCCACCACGCGCGAAGGCAGCAGTAATGCCTGCCCAGCCCTGCGCTGTTGCATCCGGAAGTATTGCCGCAAGCCTTGCGCTACCAGCGCCCAATCTTCGCCGCTCAGCTGTGGATAACGGGCGCTGAGGCTACGTGCGACGGCTTCCGGAAAGCGATAGTCATACAAAAAATATTGCTGGCGGCGGCGCCCCACAGATTGCCAGTAGCGGTAAATAGCCAAGACAATCGCAATCAGTAGTAGGACGCGCAGCAGCATGGTTTAAAAGCCCGGAAATTTCAGACCTGAATTGATCGGTTTACCTTTGCGGGCACGCTTGCCGATGTACGGTGCCATTTCATTGGCATCGAGTACGATTTCTTTCAGCGCCCCACCCCGTCCGGTGCCGGATAGTTTCAATGTTTCACCATCACAAACCGTAATCGCGGCCAGCTCGTCTTTATCATCCAGTGCCATGGTAATTACCCCGCGGCCGCCACCCGCCAGCTGTTTGAATTCGCTGTAGGCAAACAAATGCAGTTTGCCGGCTTTGGACAAACACGCCACGATGGCGTTCGCACTTGGGGTAAATGGCATCACGCGCAGCAAGGTTTCGCCGCCTTCGAGCGTGATAAAGCTCTTGCCGGCTTTTTGGCGGCTGAGCAGATTTTCGCCTTGGCAAGCAAAACCATAACCGGCCGAATTGGCAATCACCAGCCATTCACCTGGCCGGGCAACAATCAATTGGGTAATTTTGGTTTTGGCCACTAGCTCGACCAGGGTCGTTACCGGCACCCCATCACCGCGGCCGCCCGGAATGACGGAGGCTTGCACGGTATACACGCGGCCATCACTGCCAAACAGTGCCAGCTGATCAACTGTCCGGCATTCGATCGCGGCCAGCAGGCTATCACCGTCTTTAAAGCTGAGATTTTGGATATCCAGCCCATGGCCTTGGCGGGCGCGCAGCCAGCCTTTTTCCGACAGGATAATCGTGCATGGCTCATCCACCACGGCCACTTCCAGCGAAGCGCGTTCGGCTTCTTCGATTAGCGTGCGGCGTGGATCGGCGTATTTTTTCTTATCCTGCTCGATTTCTTTGATGATTTGGCGCTGCATGGCCTGCGGGTTGGACAGCAGGTTTTCCAGCTCGGCCTTTTCATTGCGCAGATTGGCCAGCTCTTGCTCGATCTTGATGCCTTCCAGCCGTGCCAATTGGCGCAGGCGGATTTCCAGGATGTCTTCCGCTTGCCGTTCGCTCAGATTAAACGCCGCCATCAGCTCGGTTTTGGGCTCTTCGGCATTGCGGATAATGCGGATGACTTCATCAATATTCAGCAAGACCAGCAGGCGGCCTTCCAGAATATGGATGCGATCGTTCACTTGGCCTAGGCGGTGTTCGCAGCGGCGTGTGACGGTCACAAAGCGGAAATCGATCCACTCGGCGATGATGTCGCGCAGGTTTTTCTGCGCAGGGCGGCCATCACGGCCGATGGTTACCATATTGATCGATAAGCTGGTTTCCAGGCTGGTGTGGGCCATTAGCACATTCATCAGCTCATCGGGATTTTGCCGCGAGGATTTGGGCTCGAATACCAAACGAACATCGCAATCGCGACCCGACTCATCGCGCACTCGATCCAGCATGCTAAGAATCAGCTGTTTGGTCTGGATTTGCTCTTGCGTCAGGGCTTTTTTGCCCTTTTTCACTTTCGGGTTGGTGAGATCTTCAATTTCTTCCAATACTTTCTGGCTCGAAGCGCCATGCGGCAGCTCGGTGATCACCAATTGCCACTGGCCACGGGCAAGCTCTTCTTTTTCCCAGCGCGCGCGAACTTTCAGGCTGCCACGGCCATTTTCATAGGCGGTGGCGATATCGCGGCTGGAAGAAATAATCTGGCCGCCACCGGGCAAATCTGGGCCCTGAATATAGGCCATCAGCTCGGCTGCGCTGAGTTTTGGGTTGCGGATCAAGGCCACACTGGCATCGGCCACTTCGCCCAGATTATGCGATGGCATTTCGGTGGCCATACCCACTGCAATGCCTGAGGCGCCATTCAATAGCAACATTGGCAGCCGTGCTGGCAGCAGTACAGGCTCTTTGAACGCGCCATCGTAGTTGGGGATAAAATCGGTCGTGCCCTGATCAAGCTCACCCAGCAGCAGCTCGGCCACGGGCGTGAGGCGCGCCTCGGTATAACGATAAGCCGCCGCACCATCGCCATCCCGTGAGCCAAAATTGCCATGCCCGTCGATCAATGGGTAGCGCACCGAAAAATCTTGCGCAATCCGCACCAAGGCGTCATAAGCAGATTGATCGCCGTGAGGGTGATACTTACCCAGCACATCGCCGACAATCCGCGCCGATTTCATCGGCTTGGCGGTGGCCGTGAGGCCTAGCTCATGCATGGCGTACAAAATGCGGCGCTGCACCGGCTTTTGGCCATCTTCTACCTGCGGCAGTGCCCGGCTTTTCACCACGCTCATCGCGTATTCGAGATAGCTTTTTTCCGCATACAGGCCCAGCTGAACGGCTTCGGCATCATCCAGCTGGGTAGAGACTTGGGCGGCAATATAGCGGCCACCTTGGCCGCCACTGGAGGTTTCCGGGGTAGGCGGTGGTGTTTCTGCTTCGACGAGATCAATCGTATCCGACATGTTGTTGCGCTTCTAGATTCAGGATTGCGGCTATTTTAGCGGGTAAACCCTTGTTGCCGGCAAATACAAAACAAAAGGCCTGTTTCACGTGAAACAGGCCTGAGGGGAAAACGCCGGAAGATTACAGAATACGCAGCGTGAAGTACTTATAGCCCAGCTGCTGGTGTTCACCGCTATCAATCAGCTTGCGCAAGGCTACGTTGAATTTTTCACGCAGCGCATCGTCGCCTTTACGCAGGGCGATGGCTTCGCCACGGCCCAGCCATTGTGCTGAGTCGATGCGGTTGCCCACCATCTCAAACTGCTCGGCATTTTTTGGGTCTTTCAGGAAATAACCCAGTACCGCGCTGTCATCAAACACCAGTTGAATCTGGTTATTCGCCAGCGCGGCCATCATTTCATCGGCACTGCCGAAGCGTTTGATGGTGACTTTGCTGCTATCCAGTTCATGGGTCAGATAATCATCAAAAGTGGTTTTCGCCACTACGCCGACGGTACTGCCCTTGATGCGTTCGGCGGTAATCACTGGCCAAATCAGCTTGGCTTTTTTGGTAGCGACGTAGATGCCGGGTACGCGGGAATAAACTTCACTGAAGTTCACCAGCTTTTCGCGCTCTTCTGTGATCGACAACGAGGCCACAATCGCATCGGCTTTATTGTCGTTTAGCGCCGGGATCAGTTGGTCGAAATCAAAGCGCGAGATTTCGCAACGCACTTGCATCTCTTTACACAGGGCATTGGCCAGATCAACGTTAAAGCCGGTGAGCTGATTGCTTTGATCCAGATATTCAAATGGTGGGTATTTGCCTTCGAGGGCAATGCGCACCAGTGGGCCAGATTGGGCTTGCGCCACCGCACTGGCTGCAGGTGTTGAGGCGGCACTCACTGCGGCCGGGTTTTTGCCCGCGAGATAAAACCAAGTGCCCGCTGAGCCTGCGGCCAGGAGCACCAAGGCGCCAAACAATTTCTTCATGATGCGTACTTACAAATAAAAAAGATGCTACGTGAATTTGTAAGTACCCATATTGGGGTTATCTCTGATACGCGCACCGTTCAGCGAGGATTTCGACCGCTGATTGTGGGTCTGTGGCGTAAATCACAGCCGTGGCGGCTTGCCAGAGCATCAGATTCAGCGGTGCAGCAAAATTTTCGATGTGCCAGCCCTGCGTATCGGTGGTGCTCGCGAGGCGGGTTTGCATATCTATCCCGGCCGGTAAATCAGGTAGCTACAGATAAATCGGCTTGCCCAGCGCATGGGCATAGCCAATCTCAAATGCGGTGCCGCTGTCGGGCTCGCTCTGGCTGCGAAACGCCCGCACATCAGCGAGCACCGCATCTGCCTGCTGAATCAGCGCGCAGTTTTGCTGAAAAATCCACGCCGCCGCGGCTGGGCCATGTAAATCGGCTGGGCAAGCCTGATCCAGCGGATACAGCCCACACAAGCCCTGCTCTGCGCAGGCTGCCTGCAAGGCTTGTCCCCACGCGGTGGCATCGGGGCGAAATACACCGGGCCCGGCTAAGTAAATCGTCTGCATTTTGCACCTATTGTCTTTCCGTCAAGGCGGGGCTGTTCTGAGTCAACTATACTTTCCCAATCAAAAGAAAGCGCAGGAGGCTCCGATGTTTTTTGGCCAAAAACAGGTGATTGCCAGTCTGAATGACCGCATCCACCAGCTGGAACAAGAAAACCAGAGCTTAAAAAAAGAAAACGAAAAGCTGCACCGCGATTACGATTTTATCGGGGTGCTGCAAAAACAGGATAGTGGCGACGGGGGTTATCTCACTTCGCTGCTGCAAGCACTGCAGCCTTTCGGCGATAGCCTGAATAATTCGGCCGAGAGCCTGGTAGCAATGAGCGAGCGCATGAAAGAAGAGCTACGCTGCGCCAGTGCCCTCTCCCGGGTGTCTTCGGATAACTGTCAGGCCATTACCAGTATTTCCGACAATCTGACCACGCTATCGAATACGGCGGCGCAGTCGGTGTCGGAAGTCGACAAGCTGGATCATCAATCTGACCAAATTAGCGGCATTGTGCAGCTGATTAAAGAGATTGCCGACCAAACTAACCTCTTGGCCCTGAATGCGGCGATTGAAGCGGCCCGCGCCGGCGAGCAAGGTCGTGGTTTTGCCGTGGTGGCCGATGAAGTGCGCAAGCTGGCCGAACGGACCGCCTCGGCCACCAAGGAAATCACCCAGCTGGTGGGCGAGATTCGCGAAGAAACCAAACAAGTCAAAAACACCATGAGCACCATGGCCGAGCAAACTGCCCGCTTTAGCGAAATGGGCCGTGATGCGGTGGGCGATATGGAATTACTGATGACGGTGTCGGGCGAAATGGAAGAGCTGGTGGGCGGCAATATGCTGTTTAGCCAGATCGAAAGCAGCAAGCTGGATCATCTGGTGTTTAAATTCAATGTGTATATGTCGGTGACGGGTGAGCAAACTGGCCATCACGGCATTCATAGCGATGCGCGCGATTGCCGCTTTGGCCGTTGGTACTACGATGGTGAAGGGCAAAAACAAGCCGGCAAAAATGCGGCCTATCGCGAAATTGAAACCCCACACAATGAAGTGCATCAGGCTGGCAATGCGGCGTGGCAAGCCTGGCAAGCCGGGCAGAAAAATCAGGTGCTCGAAGCCCTCAAGCGCATGGAAAACAGCAGCAGTAAATTGTTTTCGGTACTGGATCGCGTACGTGGCTAAGCGCGCTGCACGCAATAAAAAACCCGCCGTTGGCGGGTTTTTTTGTGGCAAAGGTTTGGCTTATTTGGTTTTTTGCACCACATTCATCGCCGTGGCCACCATGCCAGCGACATCGGCCGCATTGGCCGGTAGCAGCATGGTATTGCCGGTTTTGGCGAGATTGGCAAAGGCGCCAATATATTGCTCGGCCACTTTCAGGTTCACAGCCTCCGGGCCGCCCTGCCGCTCGATGGCTTGCGCAATAATGGCAATCGCTTCGGCATTGGCACGGGCTACCAGCCGGATGGCCTCTGCCTCACCTTCGGCGCGATTGATCTGTGCCTGGCGCTCACCCTCTGATTCATTAATTGCCGCCTGCATTTCACCTTGCGAGCGCTGAATATCGGCTTCGCGCTGACCGGTAGCGAGATTGATCTGCTCTTGTTTCACCCCTTCCGATTTGGCGATCAGCGCGCGTTTTTCGCGCTCGGCAGTGATTTGCTGCTGCATCGAATGCAGAATCGATTGCGGTGGGGTCAGGTCTTTGATTTCATAGCGCAGCACTTTTACCCCCCAGTTGGTGGCGGCTTCGTCCAGCGCATTGACTACGGCGCGGTTGATTTCATCGCGCTCTTCAAAGGTTTTATCCAGCTCCAGCTTACCGATCACCGAGCGCAGTGTGGTTTGCGCCAGCTGGCTAATGGCCAGCAAATAATCTGACGTGCCATACGAGGCCAGCCGTGGATCAAGCACCTGAAAATACAAAATGCCATCCACCTGCAGCTGGGTGTTATCGCGGGTAATACACACCTGGCTTGGGACATCGAGCGGGATTTCCTTCAGGCTGTGCTTGTAGGCCACACGATCGATAAAGGGAATCACAAAATTCAGCCCAGGGCTGAGCACTGCGTGAAATTTGCCTAGGCGCTCGATAATCCACGCATGTTGCTGCGGTACGATTTTGAATGTTTTGGCGATAAAGACAATCGCCAAGATCAGAAAAGCAAATGCAAATTCCATCGTAAACCCTCCTGGGGTATAGGTTCGAATGCAATATCAATGATCATCTACAGCTAGATACCTACTGGGGTATTACACTTGACTGATGATCAGCCGGCTGCCTTGTTTGGCCACGATAATCCACAGCGCATCGTCGTGGCGGCTTTGCCCCGGCGCGAGCTCGGCATCCCATTGTGTGCCGCGGTATTGCACGCGGGCGCGCTGCTCGCCCTGCCACTCGGCGATGGTGACGGTTTGGCCAACATCATCATCCTGCTCGCTGGCGGGAATAACGGGTTGCCGGCTTTTCCAGCTTTGTAGCAGCCAGACGCTGAGCAAGGCGCTGCCGGCGGCGGCGAAAAATTGCCATTCCAGCGCCAGCCCGAAGTGAGCCAATAAAGCGCCCACGGCGGTGCCGGCAGCGATCGCCAGCAAGTAAAAGGTAGTGGTGAATAGCTCGCCAATCGCCAGCGCGATCGTGGCCACGATCCATAAGGTAAAGGCAGACATTACAACAGCCCTTGCAAGGAAAAATTCAGGATATGGCAAAGCCGGTAGCGCGGCAAGCTAGCGGCAGCGGTGCTGCTTAGGCTTGCCACTGTGCGGCCAGATCGGCAACGCCGCGCAGCGCATCCAGCTCGGCGCGCACCCACAGTTCGGCCTGATCGTGTGGATGAATCGCCCAGAGCTGCTCGGCTTGGGCGTTTTCCATCACCCGCACTTGTTGCAGCGCGAGCCCGAGCTCGCCTTGCCCGTCGAGCAGCGCGGCGCGCAATTTCGGGCTCAGTGGCAGTGGCTCGAGTAATTCGGCCATCGGCTGCGCTAATAATTGATCCAGCAGCGACAGCATACCGAGTAAAAACGCGCTATCGGGAGGGCAATCGAGCCAGCGATGTTCGGCCCAGTTGGCCAAGCGCCTGGCGCGCAGCAAAGCGGCGATCAGCAAAGGCGACATCCCTTGCCCATCGGCGCTGTGCTCGGCGTAGAGCAAGGTTTGCACCCAGCGCTCAAGCTGTGTGCGCCCCAATACGGTGATGGCGTGGCGAATACTCTGGATCTCGACCCGCGCCCGCAGCCCTACGGAATTGACCAAGCGTAGTAGCCGGAAAGTCAGCTCCGGCGCATGGGCAAATACTTTTTCCAGCTTAGGGGTATCTGCATCGGCGCTAATCAGGCCGATTAACTCCAATAACGCAGGTTTAGCTGGCTGGCCGCTCGCGCCCTGCCCGTGGCTATACCAGGGGCCGTGCGCCAAAGTCCCCGGTGGCAATGCTGGCAACTGGCTGGCACGGATTAGGCCGCCCTGTAGTGCGCTGGGCGCGGCAAGCATTCCCCCGGCTGCCAATAGCGGCTGCTGTGGCGGCAGAAAGCAGGGCAAATGGGCTGGCAATGGCTGTTGGCTGAGCGCCGCCGCTAGGCTTTGCAGCTGATGCGTGGGGCCCAGCGCCAGGACACCGCGCCAGCTTTGCTCGGAATTCCACAGTGGGGTAAGCAGCAAAAAATCCATGATGCGAGTAGGGTTGGGCCGGAGATTTCACCCTAGCCCTTTGTGCGGTCAGCAGCAAGTTTGTGGGCGCGGCCTTGCCCCAAAATGGGGCTAAAACACCACGCCGCACGGGGTATGCCTCGCTGTGGATAAGTAGCGGCTAGCGGGCGGCTAATACCTGCTGGCAGTACTCGCTCATGGCTTGTTCGCTCTGTGCCGCTGCGGCCAAAATCCATTCACTGAAATGGTGCAATTTGGCGCTGCCATCCATCCGTGGCATCCACGCGAGCCAGAAGCGGCTGGGGTGGGGAACCACCACATTGCCCACCAGATTCAGCCGTCCGCTGCGCAGTTCATCCAGTACCATCGTTAGCCGCATCAGGCCAACCCCCTGATGGCGGCGGATGGCATCGAGTACGATATTATTATCGTTACAAAACAAGGAAAAAGACGGTGTCCAGTCACCAAGCCCTGCGGCCAGCGACCAGCTGCTCCACTTCTCCATCGAGCCGATAATGCGGGCCTGTGGTACCTCGGCAATCGCGCGTGGCTGCTGCGGATCATCGCTAGCCGCCACCACAACCAGATAGTCGCTCAGCAGGGCGCGAGCTTTTACGCCATCCCATTCGCCACTGCCCATGCGGATCGCCAAATCCACTGGCGCGGTCTGTAAATCTTCGAATTGCAGGCTGGCGCGCAGGTTCACCCGATACTGTGGATAGATTTGTTGAAAACCCGGCAAACGCGGCATTAACCAAGACAAACTGAAGGACGGCAAAGTCGCGATCGTGAGCTCGTTTGGCTTGGGGCGTGCGCGGGTGGCGCGGGTGGCTTCGGCCACGTCATTGAGCGCCACGCGAATCTGCAGCGCATAGTGGCGGCCATCTTCGGTTAAGTTCAGTTTGCGCCCTTGCCGCTCAAAGAGGGGCAGGCCCAGATAGTCTTCCAGGGTGCGCAGTTGGTGGCTAATCGCGCTGTGCGTCACCGACAGCGCATCGGCAGCTTTCACCACGCTACCCAAGCGGCTGACCGCCTCGAATGCGCGCAGCGCGGCCAGGGGGGGAAGTGAATCCATGTGAATAAAACTCACAAATCGGGTTAGAAATCATCAGTTATCGCAGTGTAGATTTTCGATATAGTGAATGCAAATGACATGAGGCGAGGCT
The DNA here is from genome assembly GCF_000429785.1 of Chitinibacter tainanensis DSM 15459. Taxonomy (GTDB): domain Bacteria; phylum Pseudomonadota; class Gammaproteobacteria; order Burkholderiales; family Chitinibacteraceae; genus Chitinibacter; species Chitinibacter tainanensis. Next base: position 436,643 of record NZ_KE386952.1, on the reverse strand, counting down.
AAAGATGCTGACCTATCTGCGACTTACCGTCCAAGCAAACGAATTGCTGGTGGCCCGCCTGGGTGCTCAAGCCGATTTGTTGTGTGAATCAGGTTCACTTTGGCTCAGCCAAAACGGGCAAGATCGGATTGTGCAGGCCGGCGAGCGTTTGCAGCTGACCGCTGGCCAATGCTTGCTGGAAGGCGCAGGGCAATTGCGCCTGAGTGGCTCGCCTTTGCATGTTCAGCCTTATTGCCGCCCGGCCGGCCCCAATAACTAAGGAGTACGTGATGTATCAGCTGTATATCGGACATCAGAATTATTCTTCCTGGTCGCTGCGGCCGTGGGTTTTGCTCAAGCATTTTCAGTTGCCTTTTACCCAAACCGTGGTGCATGTCAGTGGCAAAGGCGCCAATGCCAGCCATCGTGGCTATTCGGATAATGGCCTGGTGCCTTGCTTGCACGACGGTGACTTCAGGGTATGGGACTCTATGGCAATCTGTGAATACCTTGCAGAGCTAAACCCCCAGATGTGGCCGGCAGAGCGCCAGCTGCGCGCCCGCGCACGCAGTATCAGCGCCGAAATGCACAGCGGCTTTGGCGCTTTGCGGAGCCAATTACCGATGAATGTGCGGCTACGCGCCCAGGGCGTACCACCCAGCCCAGAAGTGAGCGCAGATCTGGCGCGGGTGTTTGCGATCTGGCGTGATGCCCGGCAGCTCGCGGCCGAGCATGGCTGTGGCGGTGAATTTTTGTTTGGCGCTTTCTCGATTGCCGATGCGATGTATGCCCCGGTGATCTGGCGGCTGCATGGCTACAATATCGCCATTCCCGATGATCTACAGCCCTACTTCACCGCCATGCTGCAGCACCCTGCCATGCAAGAATGGGCGGCGGCCGCTGCCGCCGAAAGTATTCAACTGCCGGCGTATGACGCGTTAATCGCTCAGTTTGGCGGGGCCCGCTGAGCCTTAGCCACTTTTTGGAGCTTTGAATGTTAAGCGGTATCCCTACTCTGTATGTTGATCGTGAATATGCCAGCCCCTATGCGTTGTCGGTCTTTGTGGCTTTGATGGAAAAGCAGCTGCCATTTCAATTGCATACATTAAATTTGGCGGCGAATGAGCAGTGCGGATTTGAATTCAGTCGCTGCTCGCTGACTCGACGAGTACCCACATTGGCTTGGGCTGATTTTAGCTTGTCGGAGTCTAGCGCCATTACCGAGTTACTCGACGAACAATGGCCCAGCCCGGCTTTATATCCGCAATCGCTGGAGCAGAAAGCTAAAGCGCGGCAGATCCAGGCGTGGTTACGTAGCGATTTGTTGCCGCTGCGCATCGAGCGTTCGACCGAGGTCATTTACTTTGCGCCTAATCCGGCGCCTTTGTCTGCGGCGGCACAGCAGGCGGCTGATAAATTGCTTGCGATTGCCTGTGAGCTGTTGCAACCCGGGCAAGCGCACATTTTTAGCGCTTGGTCGATCGTGGATATCGATTTGTCTTTGATGTTGAATCGTTTGCATCGAAATGGCGATCCTTTACCGGCGCATTTGATCGATTACATTGAGCGCCAATGGTCACGACCGGCAGTGCAAGCATGGCTGAATCTAGATCGTCCACAGCCTCTCGGTGAGTGACATGATGGCCTGGGAATTAGCACAACTGAATATCGGCCGCGTGGTTGCCCCGCTCGATAGCCCTGCCCTGCACGGCTTTACCAGCATGCTGGATCACATTAACCAATTGGCCGAGCAAAGCCCGGGCTTTGTCTGGCGCTTGCAAAGTGAGAGTGGTAATGCCACCGATGTGCCGTTTGATGATGATCCTTTGCTGATCGCCAATTTATCCGTCTGGCGTTCGGTCGAAGATTTGCGCTCCTATGTGTATGCCGGCGAACATTTGCAGATGCTGCGCCAGCGCAAACAATGGTTCAGCCACCGGCCCGGCCCTAATCAGGTGTTATGGTGGGTGCCGGCGGGCCATCGGCCGAGCTTGACTGAGGCCAAAGCGGCACTCGCACTCTTGGCGCTCAATGGCCCAACAGCGCATGCGTTTACATTTGCCCAGCCACAAGCTGCACCACGAGAAAGTGACAAACTTATTCCCATCTATGTACCACATTAAGGCCGTAAGCGATTGTGGCTAAGGTGCGGATGTTTGGATTAATGCAGCGTACCTTGATAGTTTCGTTGTGCTCCCATTCGAATGAGAGTGCATTTTTGCAGTAGCCGGCAAAAATGACATAGCCATCATCTGGGCTGCGTAACTGGGCATGTTCAGAAAGGGCCAAAACTTGCCCATATGGCGCATGACCAAAACCATCCTGATTAGAGCGGAAAAGGTGAGCGGTGAATTTGCCGTTGGGCGAGGTGCTACTGCCAATGTGTGAATAAGCCATCGTTGGCATGATGAAGTAGCCCATGAGTAGTATGGTTACTCCGACCAAAAGCAGCATGGCAGCTAAGGTGATGCGTTTACGAAAATGCATGTTGTAACAACCTTTTGTGGTGATCTAATGTAGTTCTTTCCGCCAATAAAGCCGCAAATTTAGCTCATCCATTCTTGCTGATTTGTTGCGTTAGCTAAATTATCCTTAATCCCCGCTTCAGCTCCTTGCAATCTCAGGGTGCGCATAATGCAGCCATCTACTCGATAACGCTCGGGTAGCTAACTTGGACATGCAACACACTTTACTGAATTAAATTGGAGCTCATCATGAAAGCACTGAAACATTTGGTTCTGGCTGTGGCCCTGGCGGGCTTTGGCACGGCTGCATTTGCTGCATCTGCCCCAGCAAAACACAAAGCGCATCATGCTTCTAAAGCATCAGTAGTGCAGCAAGCACAAGCTAAGAAAGCATCACACGCTTCTAAAGCTTCAACAGCACAAAAAGCTCAAGCTAAAAAAGCACATCACGCTTCTAAAGCTTCAGTAGCACAACAAGCTCAAGCTAAGAAAGCATCACATGCGTCTAAGCTTCAGCTGCGCAAAAAGCCCAAGCTAAAAAAGCATCACATGCTTCTAAAGCTTCAGCAGCACAGAAAGCCCAGGCTAAAAAAGCACATCACGCTTCTAAAGCTTCAGTAGCGCAACAAGCTCAAGCTAAGAAAGCATCACATGCTTCTAAAGCTTCAGCTGCGCAAAAAGCCCAAGCTAAAAAAGCACACCACGCCTCTAAAGCTTCAGTAGCGCAACAAGCTCAAGCTAAGAAAGCATCGCACGCTTCTAAAGCTTCAGCTGCACAAAAAGCGCAAGCTAAAAAAGCATCACATGTAGCTTCTAAAGCTTCTGCAGTGAAGTAATTCGGCCCGAGTGTCTTCCTCCCCGAAACTTGCCTTGCTGCTAGCGCAGCAAGGCTTTTTTTATCTGGGGGTTTCCCATGATGATTAGCACCCTCTTCTGGTTGGCGCTGGGTAGCAGTAGCCCAGTACCGCCCCCGCGTGAGCAGCTACGCCCCGCGGAAAAAATGTATTGGCGGGTGATCAGTGCACAGCAGATTGATTTATGGCTTGGCACTGAAGAAGCGTGGCGTTTAACCATGTCGAACGATTGCCCAGCCTGGCCGAATAAAGAGCTGCAAGTGCAACTGGTGCAAGGGCATATTCAGGCCCATCAGCCCTTATTAGTGGGGCTAAAGAATAGTTGCATCATTCGCGATATCCGCCCGATTCCTGCCAATGCCAACCGGCAATTACCCAGCTTGCCTGCGCGTGGGCTTGAATCTGGCCACGGCCGCAGTAACAATAAGCGCTAACCTATGACAATGTCGGTGAAAGCCATGCGTATTCTTTTGGTCGAAGATCAGCTGCAGCAGGCGCAATACACCCAAAAAGCTTTGCAGGAAGGCGGCCACACCGTCACACATGCGGCCGATGGGCGTGAAGGGATGTTCCAAGCCACCACCGAAAGCTACGACGCCATTGTGCTTGATCGCATGTTGCCGCATGTGGATGGCTTGACCATTTTACGCACGCTGCGCGCTTCCAAAATACAAACACCGGTGTTGTTGCTGTCGGCGATGGGTGAGCCCGATGAGCGAGTAGATGGTTTGCGGGCGGGGGCCGATGATTATCTGGCCAAACCGTTTCACAGTGCTGAGCTTCTGGCGCGGCTTGAAGTGATTACCCGCCGCGTGCAGCAAAATAATACGGCTGATAGTAATAAACTGGTGCTGGCCGATTTAGAGCTGGATCGGCTCTCACGCACCGTGACTCGGGCTGGGCGCAGCATCGATCTGCAGCCGCGCGAATATCAGCTGCTGGAATATCTGATGCGCCATGCGGGTCAGGTCGTGACGCGCACCATGCTGCTCGAAGCCGTCTGGCATTACCATTTTGACCCGAACACCAATGTGATCGATGTGCATATTAGTAAATTGCGCGGTAAGATCGATGGTGAGTTTCTCAAGCCTTTACTGCATACCGTGCGTGGGGCGGGCTACCGCTTGGCCGAGCAATGAGCCCTGCGCGCTGGCCGCGGGCGCTGCGTAATCCATTTACGCGCTGGGCAATTGCCCTGCCCCTGGTAATGAGTGTGGTCATTACCGGCTTTGGTGCCTTGGCTTTTCGCGAGACACAACAGGCGCTATTGGGTGAGTTTCACACGGCGCTGCGGGAAGAAGTCACGGTATTGGAGCTGATCTACCGCGAGCAGGGCTTTAAAGCGCTGCAAACTGCCATCAATTTGCGCGCCAGTCAGCGTGGCTCGCAACGGGTGTATTTGCTCACCACGGCACAAGGCCAATACGTGGCCGGCAATTTGCATCACTGGCCACGGCATGTGTTGGTGAAGGATGAAAGCTCGGCGGTGTTTGAGGACCCTGCTAGCGGTGAAACCATCGCGGCAGAGGTGTTTCTGCTGTATGGCGACTACCGGCTCCTTGTGGGGCGGCGGGCGATTTATGAGCAGGTCGGCAATCATCTGATTTTGAATTATTTATGGTTGGGGGTGCTAATGTTTGCCGCCTCCATCATTGCAGGGCTGACGCTGTCCCGCCTGATTCGCCGCCGCTTGGCGACCATACGGCAAACCGCGCAAGCCATCCGCATTGGCCAGCAAGGCTCGCGGATTCCCCTCTCTGGTAGCGATGATGAGCTGGAGGGGGTGATTAAAGAACTAAACGCCCTGCTTGATCAGCAAGAAAAATTACTCGCCTATTCGCGGCAAACCTCGGCCGCAATTGCCCATGATTTACGCCAGCCATTGTCTTTGTTGCGCGGCAAATTATTAGAGTTAAGCGAGGCCCAACCGGCGGATCTGGCGATCAAAGACGCGGCGCTTGCGCAACTCGAGCAGATTCAGGCGCTGTTTTCGGCCATTTTGCGCTTAGGGCGGATTGAGTCGGGCGCACAAGCGCTCCATGCGGAGCTAAGCGATCTGGCCGTGCTGGCAGGCGATGTGGTGGAACTCTATCAACCTTTGCTCGAAGACGCTGGCTTAACCATTAGTTTGGTGCTGCCACAGCCGGTGCAGGTGGCGGTAGATCGTGAGCTGGTGTTTGCTGCGTTGAGCAATCTGATCGAGAATGCGTTGCGCTATGCGCAAAGCGATATCGAATTGCATGTCGGCGAGCGCTGGATTTGCGTGCGCGATTTTGGCCCCGGCGTGAGCGAGGCTGAATTAGCTCGCCTGTGCGAGCCGTTCTACAAAACCGAAGCCAGCCGACAAGATACCAGCGAACAAGGCGGCCATGGCTTGGGCTTGGCTCTGGTGAAGGCGATTGCCGAATTACACGGCGGGCATTTGCAATTGCAACGCGGTGAGCCCGGTTTGGCGATTACTTTGCATTTTCCTTAAAACCCGCCGCGTGCGTGCGGGCTTTTTCATTATTGCGGCGGCATCTGCTAGACTTAGCCGCAAATTCATTTTTTGGTTTCACGTGAAACAATGGCAGCTCCCAAATATGACGAATCGTCGGTCAAGGTCTTAAAAGGTCTTGATCCTGTCCGCCACCGGCCGGGCATGTACACGCGCACGGATAATCCGCTGCATATCTGCCAAGAGGTGATCGACAATGCCGCCGATGAGGCGCTGGGCGGTCATGCCACGCAGATTGAGGTGACGCTGTATCGCAATCAATCGCTGCGGGTGGTGGATAACGGCCGCGGGATTCCCGTCGGTCTGCACCCCGAAGAAGGCGTGCCTACCGTGCAGGTGGTGTTTACCCAGCTGCATGCCGGCGGTAAATTCGATAAGAAAGACGGTGGCGCCTACGCGTTTTCTGGCGGTCTGCATGGTGTGGGGGTATCTGTTACCAATGCCCTCGCTACTCGGTTGGAAGTGGAAGTACGGCGTGATGGCCAGATCAATCAGCTGGCTTTTGCCGGCGGTGATTTGCTCGAGCCGCTGAGTGTGATCGGCACTTGCGCCAAGAAAGACACCGGTACCCGGGTGTTTGTGCAGCCCGATCCGCAATATTTCGATAGCCCTACGATCCCGCAAACCGAGCTGGAGCATTTGCTCAAATCCAAAGCCGTGCTCTTGCCCGGCTTGGTGGTGATTTTGTGGGTGGAGCAAGCCAATGGCGAGCTGCAGGAAAAACGCTGGTGCTATCCCGATGGCCTGACTGGCTATCTGGCTGAGCAAGTGGCCGGCTATACCCAAATCGTGCCGATTTTCCGCGGCGAAAAATACATCGATGGCGAAGACGATACCTTTAGCCGTGGCGAGGGTTGCGCCTGGGCGCTGACCTGGACCGAAGATGGCCTGGTTAATCGCGAATCGTATGTGAATCTGATTCCAACACCAGCGGGCGGCACACATGAATCCGGCCTGCGCGATGGCGTGTTTCAGGTGGTGAAAACCTTTATCGATTTTCACAATTTATTGCCCAAAGGCGTGAAGCTGCTGCCGGAAGACTTATTCAGCCGATGCTCGTTTGTGCTGTCGGCGAAAGTGCTTGATCCACAGTTTCAGGGGCAAACCAAAGACAAACTCACCAGTCGTGATGGCCTGAAATTGGTCTCAACCATGGTGCGCTCACCATTCGAATTATGGTTGAACGAGCATGTGGAGTTTGGCAAGAAACTCGCCGAATTAGCGATTAAAGCCGCGCAATCTCGGCAAAAAAACGCCCAAAAGGTCGAAAAGAAAAAATCATCGGGCGTTGCGGTCTTGCCAGGTAAGCTCACCGATTGTGCCTCAGATGAATACGAGCGCTGCGAGCTTTTCCTCGTCGAGGGGGATTCGGCCGGCGGCTCGGCCAAGCTGGGGCGTGATAAAGATTTCCAAGCCATTTTGCCGCTGCGCGGTAAGGTGTTGAATACCTGGGAAGTCGATAAAGACCAGATTTTTGCCAATAACGAAGTGCACGATATTGCGGTGGCCATCGGGGTGGACCCACATCCACTGAATGCCGAAGTTGATCTCTCGGGCCTACGTTACGGCAAGATCATCATCATGTCGGATGCCGACGTGGATGGCTCGCATATTCAGGTGCTGCTGCTTACCCTCTTCTACCGGCATTTTCCGCAGTTGATCCGCCATGGCCATGTGTATGTGGCGCAACCGCCGCTGTTCCGTGTGGATGTGTCCGGCAGTGGCAAGGGCAAACCACCCCGTAAATTCTACGCGCTGGATGACGGCGAGCTAACCGCCATCCTTGATAAGCTACGGGCAGAAAAAATCCGTGAAGGGGCCTGGAGTATTTCCCGCTTCAAAGGTCTGGGCGAGATGAACGCCGAGCAGTTATTTGAAACCACCATGAATCCGGACACGCGCCGGGTGCTGAAAGTGGCGGTGCCGGATGATGTGCAGCGCAATACGCAGGATGTGATGAACATGCTGATGGGCAAAGGCGAAGCGAGCTCACGACGCGCATGGTTGGAAGCGCGCGGCAATGAGGTCGAGGCAGATCTGTAGGGTATTGTTGTCTAGGCTTTGCTGGTCATCGCGTTTCAGCTTATACCCTCCCGGGTAATAAAAGGGCGGCCAATATCTGGGCCGCCTTTTTTATGCTTGCGATGTGAGCTTTAGCTGCGCATCGTTGCCGCTGTGCGGTAACGATGCCGTGCTCTATCCCGTCGGCGCTTGCACGATTCGCCTGCAATTATTCATTGCTAGGCAGGTCTTTTTGTGAAGCGTCAGCGATGTTGACTAAATAAAAGACAATGGGTATTGCCTTGTACGCATTTATGGAGCTTGCTTGGCAGGCTATACCCCCTGCAGATTAGGCGTGGCTGGCGGCAAAATCGGCGCTAACTTCAAGCAGGATTTGCCAGATTTCGTTGAGTGGGGTCATGGCGCTTCTCCTTAGGTTTGCTTCAGTCTAATGGGCGGTGCTTGATTGCTGAAATTGATTGTTGCTACGTTGTCCATAGTTTTTTACTCTAGCGTGCGGCGTAGCTGGATCGCCTCGGCCACATGCTGGGGCTGAATATCGGTACACGCCGCTAAATCGGCGATGGTGCGAGCTACGCGTAATACGCGGTGATAGGCGCGCGCAGACCATTGCCACTGCTGAATCGCCTTTTGCAGCAGGGCAAGGCCTGCAGCATCCGGCTGGCAACACTGATCTAAGGCGGGGCCGCTAAGCGTCGCATTGGCGTGGCCTTGGCGGCTGGTTTGGGTTTCTCGCGCCCGCAGCACCCGTGGGCGAATGGCGGCGCTGGGCTCGCCGGTTTGCGCGCTGGTTAATACGCTCTCGCTTAGCGCTCCGACTTCCACCACCAAATCCAGCCGATCGAGCAATGGGCCAGAAATCTTGCCGCGATAACGGGCGATTTGCTCTGGGGTGCAGCGGCAGGATTTATGCGGATGCCCCAGATACCCACAAGGGCAGGGATTCATCGCGGCAATCAGCTGAAAACGGGCTGGAAACTCGGCTTGTCGAGCGGCGCGCGAGATATGAATGCGGCCGTTTTCCAGTGGCTCGCGCAGCACTTCCAGCACTTTGCGATCAAATTCGGGTAATTCATCGAGAAACAACACGCCATGATGCGCCAGCGAGATTTCGCCCGGCTGCGGCGTGCTGCCACCGCCTACCAGTGCCACGCTGCTGGCGGTGTGGTGTGGACTACGGTAAGCACGTTGACCAAATCGGCGCGCATCTAGCCCCTGCTGCCCTAAGGATTGAATGGTGGCGGCTTCGAGGGCTTCTTGCGGTGTGAGCGGGGGCAGGATGCCGGGTAGGCGCTGGGCCAGCATCGATTTGCCGGTGCCCGGTGGCCCGATCAGTAGTAATGAATGCCCGCCGGCGGCGGCGATTTCTAGAGCACGCCGCGCCGCATGTTGGCCCTTTACATCCTGCATATCGGGGTATATCTCGCCAGCGCTTGTGGCGGTTGGCTTGGCGGGCAATAGGTCGCCTTGTTGATGCAAATGGCGACATACCGCCAGTAAATGCTCGGCGCTCAAGACCAGCGCCTCAGCAATCAAAGCAGCTTCTGCGGCACTGGCAGCGCTCACTATCAGCTGCCGCCCAGCCTGCTTCGCCGCTACCGCCAGCGCCAGTGCGCCACGCACCGCACGCAATTCACCGGTCAGGCCGAGCTCGCCCGCAAATTCGTACTCGGCCAGGCGCTCGGCAGGAATTTGCCCGCTTGCGGCCAGTATGCCCAGCGCAATCGCCAAATCAAAATGCCCTGCCCCCTTCGGTAAATCGGCCGGCGCGAGGTTAACGGTTATGCGCTGCATCGGAAATTCAAAGCCGGCTACCAAGATGGCCGCGCGCACGCGTTCGCGGGCTTCGCGCACCTCAGTGTCGGCGAGGCCCACGAGGCTGAAGGCCGGCAAGCCATTGGACAAATGGACTTCCACCGTCACCGGGGTGGCGTGCATGCCGTCTAAAGCGCGCGAATACAGTACTGCCAATCCCATGGTGGACCCGAGTCGATGCTATGCTGATCTTCACCATTTAAGAAGACAGATTCAGGATTTGGCAAACCCATGCACGACGCAGCACCTGTAATGCCCGACTTTCGGAATTTTGGCGTGGTTTTCCGCGCACTGTTGCTCGCCCATGTGGGGCTATTGATGTATGTGTTAAGTAGCTTGACCCATTGGAATGAATGGTCAAGCCGATTGACGGATGCCGCTTTCTGGGTCGAGCCGGTTTTGCTGGGGGCACTGGCCTGCCTAGGAGCACTGGCTCCTTGGCTATCCCGCTGGCCCTACCGCCGAGCCGTGGCGGTGGTGTATGGCGTGGTGCTGGGCTGGACGTGGCTATTGCAGCAACTGTTGGGGGGCTTGCTGCTGGAATTGCCCCAGCCTGATCCGTGGCAAATGTTGCTGTTGGCCGCTTTATCGACCACTTTGCTGTTGTGGCATTACCAATTGTGGCTGAAAACCCTCTCGCCTCGGCTGGCTGAAGCACGGCTGGTGGCGTTGCAGGCACGGATTCGCCCACATTTTTTCTTCAATAGTTTGAATGCAGTGCTATCTTTGATTCGTAGCCAGCCCAAATTAGCGGAGCAGCTACTGCAAAATCTGTCCGAATTATTCCGGGTGGCGATGGGGACGCAACAGGGCCTATCAACGCTGGAGCGGGAGATCGAACTCGCTCGCGGCTATCTGGAAATCGAAAAAGCCCGCTTGGGTGAGCGACTGGATGTGCAATGGCACATCGAGCAAATGCCGAAAAAGGCATTGATTCCGCCACTGATTTTGCAGCCGTTGCTTGAGAATGCGGTCTACCACGGGATCGAACCCAGTATCGAAACCGGCACGATCCATATCAACGCTTTTCGGGTCCGCAACGAGGTCCACATTGATATCCGCAATCCCTTGGTGCCCAGTGCCGTACAGAGAATCGGTAATGGCATGGCCCAGGATAATGTGCGAGAAAGATTGCTGCTGTACTTTGATGCTGAGGCAAATCTGAGCATTCAGCGTGGAAATGACTATTATCAAATACATATCGTGCTGCCTTTTCGGGAGCTGAAGCATGAGCAAACCGCTGCGTCTGTTTTTAGTCGATGATGAATTACCGGCTCTTGCCCGCTTGCAAGATCTGCTGGCCGATTGCGCCAGCGAGTGTCCGCATACCGTGGTGGGCACCGCCACCAATGGGATTGCGGCGCTGCCGCAAATCGCTGAACACGACATTGATTTGGTGATTCTGGATATCCAGATGCCGCAAATGAGCGGGATTGAAGTGGCACGCAAACTGCTGCAGCTGGCCAAACCACCAGCCGTGATTTTTGCTACTGCCTTTGAAGACTACGGTGTGGCGGCTTTTGATGTCCGCGCCGTGGATTACCTGCTCAAACCGATTCGCACCGAGCGCCTGCTGGCGGCACTGCGCCGCGCGCTGGAACTGCGTCAGCACGCTGGCGAGCCTATTCAAGTGACGCCGGCTAATGAAGGCGCCCGCACCCATTTCAGTGTCTCAGAGCGTGGCCGTGTGCACTTGATCCCGGTGTCTGAGGCGCGCTTTCTGAAAGCTGAGCAGAAATACATTACCCTGCGCACGCATGACCGTGAATATTTACTGGAAGACTCCCTCACCAAACTGGAAGATGAATTTGGATCAAAGTTTGTGCGAATTCACCGCAATTGCTTGGTGGCGCGCGATAGTATTGCCGGATTCGAGCGCGCCGCAGTGAATGGCGGCGAGGCGCACTGGGTGGTGGTATTGCGTGATGTGCCCGAGCGATTGGCGGTCAGCCGTCGGCAACAGCACGTGATCAAAGAATTCAAGAAAGGTCATGATGGATAACTTTAGTATCAATACCCCTTCACTGCTCTTCCCCGCTATTTCCCTGTTGATGCTGGCCTACACCAATCGCTTTCTGGCCCTGTCCAGCATCATCCGCCAGCTGTACGAACACCACCGCGCCACCCCCCACGTTAATATTTTGCGGCAATTAAAAAACCTGAAAATGCGGGTTTGGTTGATCCGCTATATGCAGGCGTTTGGGGTAAGCAGCCTGCTGATGTGCATTATCTCGATGGTGCTGGTTTCGCTTGAACACAATGCCTGGGCGCAAGGCTTGTTTTTTGCCAGCCTCTTGATGATGGTGGGCTCTTTGCTGTTGTGTCTGATGGAAGTGATGGTGTCAGATGCCGCGCTGAAAATTCTGATGTCGGATCTGGAAGACGATATTCGCCAACATCAGTCGTAAGCAGCAATGTGGGCAATAAAAAACGGGCCGAGGCCCGTTTTTTTGCGTCTGTGGTGTGTGCTTTAGGCCAGCAACACCAGCGCCCACATGGCGCTGAGGTTCAGTAAGCCTACCAACTGTGCGGCACTGCCTAAGTCTTTCGCGCGTTTGGCCAGAATGTGTTTTTCCAACGATGTATGGTCAACCGCGGCTTCCACCGCTGAATTGAGCAGCTCGACAATCACGCAAGCGAGGTGGCTGCCGACCAGCAAGGCTTTACCCCAGACCGGCACCGGTAAAAACAGCGCGATCGGAATCCCGACCAAAGCCAGCAGGGTAACTTGGCGAAATGCCGCTTCATTTTTCCAGCCGGCCGCGAGGCCATCTAGCGAGTAGCCCAAGGCGTTGAATACGCGCTTGATCCCAGTCTTACCTTTAAATGGACTTTCGCTCACAAATGATCTCCAGTGGGGGTTGTAGAGACAAACACATCGGCATAACACACATAACTACTAATCAGCACCAGCGGCATGCATAAACACCAAACCACAAACATCGGCAAATCGGCCAGCAAGGGAATGCCGCTCAACAATTGATTTAGCTGGGTACCTAACATCAGCGCAGCAAACAGGATTACGGCCAGTAGCAAAGACATCATCATCAGCGGCAGCCAATTACGCCAGAAGCCGACCCAAGACATTTTCATCGCTTCACCAGCGGATAGCTGATCCAGCATCACCAAGATCGGCGCATAAAAATAGGCGCTGTATACCCCCAGCAAACCCATCAGCAGCAGTACGCCAATTGGCCACAAATGCCGGATTTGTTGCAGGCTTTCCAGCTTTTCGGGCAAGGCGCCAATGAGGCCGATACTGTGCAGGATGCCCGTGAGCATCGATACTGCCACGACTACCGCAAAGCCGCCGAGGATATAAAACCCGCCCACTTTCGCTAGCTCACTGGCCTTGGTTTTAAAGCCGAGGAATAGATCTTCCACCGGCGGTAATTGCCCAGCTACCGTACGCTGGGCTGCCACCGCAATGCCGCCAAGGAAAATCGGCGCGATGATCACACTTACAACAAAGCCGAGCACAGGCAGCAAGCCGGTCAGCAGCATCAGCCCAAAAAACAGCGTGCTAATTTTTAACCATGGCACTGGGGCCTGCCGGTAAAGCTGATACGAGCGCTGCAGCCAAGCCCAGCCGGCCGCGAGCGGTCGTTTGCGTGGCTCAAGGGCCAGATCAATGATCACATTCTGATCGTGCATTTCACATCCAATAGTCTTGATTGACGCTAATGCTAGCAGCAAGGCCCAGTGTCGGCTATTTTTCATCGGCATGATGACAGCGCCATGACAGGATCGCAGCTTAGCGTGGGAATATTAACTCAGACTTAAATCCCCGCACCCGGTTCCGGGCATGAAAAAACCGCGCCTTGCCGCGCGGTTTTGAGGGTTGAGCTTGGACGCGAATTACAGCGCGGCCAGTGCCTGACGGGCAATCATCAGCTCTTCGTTCGTCGGGATTACATATACCGCTACTTTGCTGTCGGCCAGCGAGATGCGGCGTGGTTCGCCAGAGCGCACCGCGTTGGCGGCTTCATCCAGCTCAACACCCAGCCAGCGCAGCTGGTGACATACATTTGCGCGGGTAATGTCGTCGTTTTCGCCAATCCCGGCGGTGAATACCAGGCAATCCAGGCCACCAATGGCCGCGGCCAGTGAAGCAGTTTCGCGTGCTACGCGACGGGCGAAGTAGTCGGTGGCAAATTTAGCGCGTGGATCGCTCGAGGCGTGCAGATCGCGCATATCGCTAGAAATCCCTGACAGACCCAAGAGGCCAGATTCTTTATACAGCAGGGTTTCGATCTGTTTGGCATCCATCTTCAGATGGTTCATCAGATGCAGCAACACGCCGCCATCGATGCTACCGCAGCGGGTACCCATTGGCAGACCTTCCAGTGCGGTAAAGCCCATGGTGGTGGCTTGGCAGGCGCCACCCAGCAGGCCGGCCATCGATGAGCCATTGCCCAAGTGCGCAACTACAGTGCGGCCTTCAGCGGCGCGGGTATCGATCTGTGGCAGGACACTGGCGATATATTCATACGACAAACCGTGGAAACCGTAGCGGCGGATGCCTTCTTTCTGGGCAAAATCCAGCGGCAGCGCAAACATCTGGTTCAGTTCAGGCTGGGTGGTGTGGAATGCGGTATCGAAGCAGGTGACTTGTGGTGCATCGGGCAGCAAGTCTTGCAGAATCTTGATCGGCGCGATGTTGTGCGGCTCGTGCAATGGCGCCAGTGGAATCAGCGCTTCAAGGCCAGCCAGCAGCTCAGGCGTAACCCGCTCTGGTTTAGAATACTGCGTACCGCCGTGCACCACGCGATGGCCAATGACTTTGATCTGGCGGCCGCCCAAACGTTGCTGTAGCCAAGCCAGCATATGGCGCAGTGCGTAATCATGGTTTTTAGGCACATCGGCAGGCAGTGTTTCGTTGGCGACTTTCTCGTCGTTGGCATCTTTGGCGCTGAATTTGGGCTCAACATACAGGCCTTCCATCTGGCCTTTGTACAGCACTTGTGGATCAGCCGCCGTCGTTTCAAACAGTGAAAACTTAATGCTCGACGAACCGGCATTAATCACCAAGACCAAATCGCTCATGAACGAACTCCTCAAAGGCGGAAAAACGACGTCGGCGCAGGTTGGCCCTTGCCGGCGCAGGATTGTTTAATGAATACTGCCTGACGACTATGTGCAGCATAGTCTAGTCGGCAAAGGCCGACATCGTATTGGCGAATATCAAGCCTTGGATAGTAAATAATGACAATGCGCTACACCACGCATCTGATTTGTGCCCCAGAATTACCCGAAGCCGCCGAAGTGGCCGTGTTTCACGTGAAACCGGGCCAGCAAGTGGCTGCGGATACCTGCCTGATCACCTTGCTGGCTGCCGATCAGGAATGGCCGGTGCTGGCGCCCGAGGCCGGACAAGTCAGCAGTTTGATGGTCGAGTATGGCGATTTCGTGAACAGCAATGATTTATTGCTGATGATGGAAATCGCCGAATTGCCTACCGGCGATTTACTCCTGCCCGCCGATGAACCTGATGCAGCGCAAAGCGCCGCGCCCGCCAGCCCCCCGCTATTGGCGGTCAGCCCCGCTGCGGCCACCTTGGCGGCCAAGCTGGGGCTGGATTTGAGCCAGCTGCAAGGCGTGGCCGTGATTGATGAAGCTGCGGTATATGCCTTTGCGCGGCAGGAATTAGCCCTGCTCGCCCGCCTGCGCCAGCTCTTGCTCCGCCCGTAGCCGGCTGAGCAGGCAGTGTAACATTTCGGTGGATAAGCCATGCAGCACCAGCCGGTGGCCGGCGCGCAGGGTGGATAGCGGCACCAGCGGATGCTTGTTATTCAATAGCAGCAGGTGTTGGGGGGTATTGAGAATCGTGGCGGCATACACGCCCATGGTTTCATCCAGCTGCAGCGAATTGGCCGCGCGCCAGAAATCATTGTCAGTCAGAAAGAGCTGATACACCGGGGTGAAAATCTCGATAGCCGTTTGTAGATCAATCCCATTCAGCCGCCCCTGCGGCATATCGGCCAGCGCCAGCGGCGGCTCGCTAATCATGCTGAAATCCACCGGATTTACTGGCGCCAGCGTTTGGCCGCTGGCTTGCAGCGCCTGATTTAAGCGAATCACAAAATTGAATAGGTTCAGGTCGTGCTTGAGAAACAGCTCATCTTCCAGCGCATCGATGTCAGCGGGCTTGAGTGGCGATAGGGGCACTTCCACCGGCGCATTGCGGGCCACAAACTCGATGATCTGCGCGCCAAGGTGAAAATGGCGCAAGATCAGCCAGTTGGCCTCGGGTGAAACAAAACCCTTCAGCCCCCACACCAGAATGCGGTGCAAGAGCTTGGAGGCGGCCCATTTTTTCGGCAGTACAATTTTGCACAGCTGAATCACAATGATCAGCAGCCGTGCCAATGGCCGCACCAGTGGCAGTAGATATTGCCGCGAGGGCGAGGCCGAATCCGTCAGCCAGGCGCGCTTAACCGGCTCGGGCAACGGGGTGCTCTGGTCGAGATACAAGGCCTGCCAGGGGTTAGGGTCGCGGGGGTCGTGCGGTGCATCCAGAAAATGGCTCATACCGGCTCCTGAATATGGTCAAATTGCATTAAATACAGCTGCGCGGTGCGGCGCGCCGTGGCGTAGATGGCGTCAGCGGCCTCGGGGGCTAAGGCCAGGGTGATCTCCACCGCGGCCAGCCAGCGTGCCAAGTGGTGCTCGTCATTGGCGCCGTGATATTCCAAAAAGCGAAAGGCTTGCGGCGGTAGCGCCACTTGCTGGCGCAACAGCGGCAATAGCGCCGGCACAATACGCTGGCCGGTGCCTTCGATGATATAAATCGCCCCCAGTAGCCCAACTGGATTGGGCGTGGCAGCTAGCGCGTGCAAATAGCTATTGAGCGCCTCGCCGCCGGGATTACGCCGCAGCGCATCTAATGGCTGAGTACCGCCAGCGGCTTGATAATCCTGATACAGAATCTGGAAATCATTTTGCTCGTCGCTGGCGTGCAGATCAATCAGCGCGCCCAACGCGGCAAAATCACCGTCAAGCGAGGCCACTGCTTCGCGCATCCAGAGGCTGCCCTCCCGCACTTGCGGTACCCATTGCGCAGTCCAGTTGCGATAGGCCGCCACATCAAAGCGCCCGCTCACCAGTTGATGAATCACCGGTGTGCGCCACACTGATGAGCGATAGTCCTGCCACAAACTAGCCAGCCGGCCGAGTAATGGCTGCAAGGGCTCGGGCGCCTCGCTCGGATTGTGTGGCGCCTGGATGTTTGGGGTATATGGCTGGGATGATTCTAATATATTGGCTGTAGATTGATACTTGGGATGGGTATTGGTGTCGCTGCCGGCGTCTTCGACTTCAAACAGCATAAACGCGGCGGTAATGCGGCCCGATTCGGGGATAAAGCAGAAAATCTTCTCACCAGCGCGCAGGGTTTTTTGCTGCAAAAACTCGGCCAGCATAATAAAGATCGAGGCCGCCCCGGTGTTGCCACGGCTGCTCAGATTGCTATACCAGCGCTCGGCTGGGATGGTGAGGCCCGCCTTGGCCAGCAGCTCTTCCACCACCGGCATAAATTTGGCCGAGGAATAATGACACAGGAAATGATCGACCTGCGTCGAGTGGATCCAGCCCTGGTCAACCAGCTTGACGTATTCATGAATGCAAACATCAAATAGATGCGGCAGCAGGCGGATATCCTGGCGCAAAGCCAGCGCCCCCGCGGCTTCGGCCTCGGATGACGATGGAAAATCCAGAAACGACCTACTGCGATCTTCGGTCAGCCCCAGCTGCATACACACTGGGTAATCACCGGCAAAACTCTTTTGGTGGATCCATTTCAGCTTGATGCGCAAATTGCCCTGATGCACAAAGGGCTGGCGGGAGAGCTGCAGCGCGCCGGCGCCGTCTGAGAGCATCCAACGCAAAAAATGTGCATCAAAATCGCTTTGATAGCCGCGCGGAGCAAAGCGCGAGCGTTTGAACATCCGCGACGGCATTTCGGCCGCGACCGCCAGCGCATGTTGCTGCGCGCCCAGCTCGATTTGCTGCGCGGCAAATTCGATCGCGCTCACCCCCGCGGCGCATACGCCCTGGCTGGAAAGTGTTTGCATCGGTGGCGCGCCCAGCTCACCCTGCAGCATATTGGCAAAGCCCGGCATCAGCGCATCGCCGCCCGATGAGCCCATCGTGAGCAAGCCAATCTCGCTTAAGGGGGTGTTCGACTGGGCGAGGCAAGCCTGCACCGCTTGTGCGGCCAGCTGGGCGTGGCTAAAGCGGGTGTGGCCGTTGGCATCAATGGCGTAGTGCCGGGTTTGAATGCCGTTTTCGGCCAAAATACGCTGCTTGATTCGCCCCGAAATGCGGTTTAGTGGGGCGATATAGGCATCCATCGCCTGGTTATCCACCGGCTCACCCGGCAGAAAATGGCTGGCGGCGGCCAGATAAACGTGGTCAAACTGAATCGGCATGCGGTGTTCCTGTGGTCATCAGACTGCGGCTGCGCCAGCGGGGGTGCAGCAAGCTAAGTAGATAAGTGCGCCCCATATAGGCCAGCAAAGGGCCGGCATTGAGCGCAGGGTGAATGTGATGGCGATATTGGGCATGCAGCTGCGGCAGGCTCGACCAATGCGCGCGCGGGTGGCGATGATGGGCGGTGTGCAGGCCGATATTAAACAGCAGCGGGTTCACCCAGCCCTCGAAATTGCGGGCGAAATTCAGCGCTGAATGCCCATCGGCATGCGCGTGTTGCAGGTAATTGGTGGCCAGTAACCAGTGCAGGCCATGCAGTTGCGGCAGCACCACCAGCCAGAACATTTTTTGCGCATCGATCAGCGCCAGCGTGCCCCACAGCAGCAGCACAATGGCGTATTGCAGCAGGCAATAGCGAAATGCGCCGGCATGGCGCTGCTGCAGCTGGCGCAGCCAGCGGATAAACAAGGGGTACAACACCCAGCCCGCCTGTAGCGGATGCAGCAAATAGCCCAGTAAATGATTGGTATCACCGCCAAAACGATAGGTGCGGGCGACGTCTTGCGGGCCATGATGGTAGCGGTGGTGGTTGGCGATATGCGCCGGGTAAAACACAAAGGTCGGGTGGCCCTGCAGGGCGGTTATCCACAGATCGGTCAGACGGTTTAGGCGCTTGCTGCGCCACATTTTGCGGTGGGTGTGATTATGGTGAATCACCCCCACCCCGAGAGTGAGAAACAGCACCAGCCCATAGACCACCGCCGTGAGCGCCCAGTGCATGGGCACACGCCACAGCAGTGCTACCAGCAGCGGCTGGGCGAGCAGATAGGCCACAGACTGCGAATCGCGCCGATTAAGCAGCATCGCCCTGCTCTGCTTTGGCCAGCGCACGGCGGATTTTCTCGGCAGCAGCATCGGGCGGCAAATCGGTGCCGAGCCAGCGATCCATAAACGGAAACATAAAGCCGTAATTGCCGTGGTAGCAGGCGTGGTGCAGATGATGGCGGCGGGCGCCATTGAGCCACCAGCGGTCATGCTGGTAATCGGGCAGAAAATCGTAATTGGAATGGCCGATGTTATTAAAAAAAATGCTGAATACCGGCACCATCATCAGCGAATACACACTGAAATCATGCACCACCATCGGCAGCAAAATCACATTGCCCAGCATCATGGCCTCCAGCGGATGCAGGCTGTAGGTGGCCCACGGCGTGGTCACCACCGAGCGATGATGTGGTAAGTGAAAGTGCTGCAGCCAGCGGGTGTGCAGCAGCCGGTGGTTGAGGTAAAAATGGATTTCGTTCCAGATAATCAGCGCCAGCATTTCCAGCGCAATCTGCCCGGCGCTGGCCTGTGGCGCCAGCCGGGCCCAGCCCAGCTGCAGCAGTCCCCACGGAAACACCATCCCCACCCCAAACAGCAACACCACCAGGGCCGAATGGCGCAGCTCACGGCGGATTTGCCCGGCCGGAATTGGGCGCGGGTCTAGCCGCCCGCCGTAGCCCAGCGCAGGCAGCAGCCATTGGCTTAGGGCGTGATTGAGCGCCCCAAAGCCCAAATACAGTGCCGCAAAAAACAGCACCCCCACGGCCATCATGCCGTACCAGCTAATGTCATAAAAGAACGCAGTCATGCCGGGTATTACGATCCTTCGGTAGGGGCGCGGCTGGGTTTCTGCTGCGGGCTCTGGCTGGGCGAATAGCCAAAATACTGGCGAAACCGCCGCGAAAAGCTGGCTACTTCCTGATAGCCAACCAGACTGGCGACCTTGCCCACCGGCAGGCCGCTGGCGAGTAGCTCACGGGCTTTTTGCATGCGCAACACAAACACCTGTTGCCCAGGCGGCATGCCCAGATGCTGCAGACACAGGCGGTGCAAATGCGCCGGGCTGATGTGCAGCTGGCTGGCTAGCGTATCCAGCGGCCAATCGCGGGCCAGCTCGCGCGCTACGGCGTTGAATAAAGCTTGCAGCTGCTGCGGCCAGCCGGGGCTGGCTTCGCTCGGGCCCACGGCACGTTCCAGCTGCTGGCACAGCAACTCTAGCGCTGGCATCACCAGGGTATAGCTCTGGCGGTCATTGCTGTATTGGGCTTCACGCTGATACATGGATACAGCATCGTGCAACGCCCAGCCATGCGGGTTGGGTTTAACGTAGCAGTGCGCGGCATTCAGATGTGCCCAGCGCGGCTCATCGCGCAGCAGAAACCACACCAGATGCATCGGCTCGCTGCCGGTACGGCGAAAACCGCGCTGCCCGCGGGCGGGCTGCATTGCCAGCTCGCCAGCCTGAAAAGGCCAGGTGTGGTCGCCTTCAAATAATTCGCCACTGCCACCAAGGCAAAACAGCAGCACATGAAAATTGGCATCAATGCGCTCGATTTCGGTATGGCCGCGCGCTTCGGAAATCCCGCACATAAATAGCCCACGTTCGCGCATGGGCGGGTGCGATGGCTGATGAAACACGTGCGCGCCCACCAGGCGGTTCCAGCCTTGGTCGTCACAATCAAACCGCTCGTAGTAAATCAATGCCATCCCCACGCCCCGCAGGTGATTTTTGGACAAATCGCAGGTGATCTTCGAGCATTCCCGCTGGGCTGGCAAGCTGTTTAAATTGATTGATTCAGTTCGAGGTCATGCCGATGTCAGTTCCTGAGCTTGATGCCGCCTTGGCGGCCTATGCCCACGTTGCGCAGGCGCATTACCAGCAGCTGTATGGTGCTGAGGCGCAGGTAGTGCATGCGGTGCAGGGCTTTTATGGTTGTGCCGTGATCTTGGCCGGTGCGGCTGGCGAAGTGGTGCTCAAATTCAGCTGGCAGCCCGGCCGGGTGGCCAAAGAGCTGCGCGGGCTGGCGCGGCTGACGCCCCACGCAACTGTCGCGATGCCCACGCCGCTATGGCATGGCGTGTTGGCGGTGGGCGAGCGCGAATGCGAAGCCCTGCTGCTTAACCGCCTGCCCGGTGTTGCCCCGTGGGATGTGCCTAGCCCCTGGCCGCAACCTGAGCGCGCCGCTGCAGCGGTGGTCGCCTTACTCGCGGCGTGGCATGCCCAGACCGATGCGCGCGGCTTTGAAGGCCCCGCTGGCGAGTTTTATCCCGCGCTGTTGCCGGCCTTCGAGGCCTGGACCGCGCCGCTGGCTGCTTATGTGGCCGACCTACATTCCCCGTTTACCCCCGCGCAGCGGCAAGCCTTGCTGGCGCTTTGGGCGCAGCGCGCGGCCATCTTGGCGCCGCTGGCCGGTATGCCCTCCAGCTTGGTGCACGATGACCCGCATGCGGGGAATTTTCTGTTCTCGCCCACCAGCGGGGAGCTGCTGGCGGCGTTAGACCCGTGCGATGTGGCGTACCGACATCGTGAGCAAGATATTTTCCACCTCGCCGATGTGGCGCCGCAGCTGGGCTTATTGGAGGCGTATTTAGCCCAATACACCCCGCCAGCCGGCTTTGAAGCGCGGCGCTGGTTTTTCTCGCTGTGGGATGACGTGAAGCACAGCCAGAATCTGCAGTGGTACGACGAAGCGTGGTTTGCCGACAAACTGGCCCGCTACGAGCAGTCCTGCGCGGATCTCGCCCTGGCGGGTTAATCCGCTGCAGGCTGCTGACAAAGTGAAAACCACGATTTTCAAGTCTCGGCAAAGCCGAGCCTAGGAAATAAGGGCGTGAAACTAGCAGCCTTTATGTTTTATTCCCACCCCTCCCGTCCCCTCCTTGAGGGGAGTCTCGCTTTGCGAGTGGGGTTTGTCATCAATCTGTGGCGGGTTAATCCGCTGTTTTTTACTCAAAAGGAGTAAACCCATGCAAACTATCTCACTGGCAGGTACTTGGGAATTGGTACGTGGCGAAATCGCCGAGCCCGGTCAGGCGCCGCAGCCCTACGATATGCAGCGCCTTAGCGCGCGCAAAGTACTCTCGGCCACCGGTTTTGCCTTTATCACCCTGCAAGATGGGCAGTTTTATAGCGCTGGCAGTGGCAGCTATACGCTGCAAGATGGCCATTATGTCGAAACCATTGCGCTCGCCAGCTGGGGCGCCACTGCGGGCACCCAGTTTGCCTTTCGCGCCCAGCTCACCGCCACGGGTGAATGGCAGAACGAGCGCTTTGGCGAGCAAGGCGAGCGGCTGGAATTCGAAATCTGGCGGCGGGTCGCGGCATAAGGCTGTCACCTCTACCTGCGGGCCTGAAATCCGCGGCTTTTGCTACTTATCCACAATGGATGGGCGGGCGACCGCTACATAGTTAGCCACTAACTATTGCTTAGCTGAGATTCATCATCCCTTGGGTGGGCGCGCTGCGCACCATGCCGCGCAGGTCGGCGGCGCTTTAGTTGGGCCGGCGCAAGCGGCTTCTGCCCGGGTGGTGGGCGATGCCGTGCGCTGGGCCGAGCAGGCGGAGGCGTGGGTCGATTCGGTCTGGTTTGGCAGGGGTATAGCCGGCAAGCTTATTCCTGATCTATTTCAGCAGTCTATACATGCTGGGGTATATCGCTGTTGCTTGCAGGTTGCGGATGCATTTGGCCGAGATGCCCAGCTTGGCTTTCCGTTTTTCCACAGCTTGAGCGGCGGATGGTTTGGCTTAGCCTTACCCCGCTGCCCTTGGGCGATTGAGTGGTTTATCGAGTATGGGCAGTCGCCTTATACCGAGATACTCACCGGATTTCCCCGTTAGATACACAGCAGAACCACAGTAGGCGCACAGCTTGTTAATAGCTTGCCCACAAAATTATCCATAGCAAGGGTGGGGCAACTTTACCCCTACCCTTAGCGAGTTTTGCCATGCGCCGATCGTTGCGCATTTGCGGCTGGCAAAAATCCATTAGCGGTCTATAACTGCGGGCAAGCGAACGAGTTTAAGCGCCTGCCTTGGCTGATCTGGCCCGCCGGCCAAGCAAATCCGTGATTCGCGTGGCTCTAAATCGTGGGCCTAGACTAAAAAAGCCTCGAATTTGCTGGCGTGGAATTTGGTTTTTTTGCATTTAGCGAGTTAGCTGTTGCCAGTTCCACTGGTTGTGGATAAGTTTTGTGGATAAAAAGTCTCGCCAATATAGGGCTTTAGCGCATTACTGAGCCAACTGCGCTTGCAGCGCCTCGATGGCGTAGCGCACTTTGGCCGGCTGCGCCTCGCGTCGCGGCGTAACGGCATAGATGGCAATGGCGGGTAAACGCCATTCCGGCAGCACTACACTCAGGCGCCCGGCCTGAATCGCCGCCCGCACTTCGGGCTCAGGCTGAATCGCCATCCCCATGCCTGCCAGCACAAATTCACGTGCCGAAACGATGTTATTGCTGCGAATGCGCGGCGTGAGCGTCGGCTGCACTACCCGCCCATCGGGGTGAAAGAACGCAAAATCATGCCGCCCGGCTTCAATCGCAATCCAATCGAGCTGACTGAGCTGATCGGGATGCTGAATCGGCGCTTGGCGCGCCAGATATTGCGGCGCAGCCACCAGCACATTGGGCCAGTCGGTGAGATGGCGGGCGATCAGGCTAGAGTCTTTTAGCTCGCCCGCGCGTAGCGCCAGATCAATGCGGTTGGCCACCAGATCAATCATCTCGTCATGAAAAAACAGCCGCAGCGATAGTTTGGGGTGCAATTTCAGTAGCGGCGCCAGCGCCTGGCTGATTAATGGGCCGGCAAAACCGGTGGGCGCAGACAGGCGCAGCTCCCCCACCGGCGCATCGCGCAGCTCGTTAATCCGCTGCTCGGCCAGTTGTGCTGCCGCCAGCATATCGGCGCAGCCCCGATAAAACACGCTGCCCGCTTCGGTAAGGGTGAGCTTGCGCGTGGTGCGATGTAAGAGCGTGACATTGTGTTGCGCTTCGAGCTTGCTCAGCTGCTGGCTCACCGCCGAGGGCGTCATCCCCAGCGCCTTGGCGGCGGCATTCATCGAGCCTAGCTCAACCACGCGGGCAAAGATCGCCATGCGGCGTAATGCTTCCATATTGGGCCTATTGTTTAGATTAACTAAATAATGAATGCTATTTTTGACGGATTATCAGCGGATTAGCAAGGGAATATGATGGGCGCACTGTTTAATTGATCTGGAGAAACACAATGAAAATCGCTTTGATTGGTGCAACTGGTTTTGTTGGCTCGGCAGTATTGCAAGAACTGGCGCAACGCGGGCATACCGTCACCGCGCTGGTGAGCAATGTGGCCAAAGTGCCAGCGCTGCCGGGTGTGAATGCCCGCGCAAGCAACGCTTATGATGCGGCTGACATTGCCGCCGCCGTGGCCGGCCACGATGCCGTGATTTCGGCCTTTAACCCAGGTTGGGGCAAGGACGATATTCAGGCGCTGTTTGTGCAAGGCCACAATGCGATTGTGGCGGGTGTTAAAGTCGCCGGCGTGCAAAGCTTTCTGGAAGTGGGCGGCGCCGGTAGCTTGTATATCGCGCCAGGCCTGCAACTGATTGATACGCCCGAATTTCCGGCCGAATGGAAAGAAGGCGCGTTGGGTGCCCGCACAGCACTGAACCTGCTGCGCGAAGAAACCGCACTGAACTGGCGCTTTGTATCGCCACCCGTATTCCTTGCTCCGGGCGAGCGTAGCGGCCAATACCGCTTGGGGGGCGATGACGTCTTGTTCGCCGGTGAGCAGCCTGCCGGCATTTCAGTAGCCGACCTCGCGGTGGCGATTGTGGATGAAATCGAATCACCAAAACACAGCCGCCAGCGTTTTACTGTGGCCAGTGTCTAATCAGGCTAAGCTAGTCATCAAGCAAAACGGGGGCATTGCCCCCGTTTTTTTATGCACTGCGCGGCTTATGCCGCCATCCGCAGCAAGCTAGCGATCATCTGTCGCGCTTGCCCTGCGTAGCCGCTGCCGAATAAATTCACATGGTTCACGATGTGGTACAGGTTATACAGCGTTTTGCGCTGCGCGTAGCCGGCATCTATCGGCCATGCGGCGTGATAGGCGGCGAGAAAGCGTGGGCCGAAGCCACCGAATAGCTCGGTCATCGCCAAATCGCATTCGCGGTCGCCAAAGTAACATGCGGGGTCGAAAATCACTGGCGTACCATCCGCCAGCCCCGCCGCATTGCCGCCCCACAAATCGCCATGTAGCAAGCTCGGCTGCGGCGTGTAATCGCGAAAAAACTCTGGGAGTTTATCCAGCAGCTGTGCGCCCGCCGCACCAAAATCACAGCCATTTTTCCGCGCTAATTTGAACTGCGGCAGCAGGCGCTCCTCGCGCCAAAAATCCACCCAGCTTTCGCGCCAGCGATTACTTTGCGGAGTACTGCCGATGGTGTTATCCATCTCCCAACCAAAGCTCGGTGCGCCAGTTGGGGTAATGCGATGCAGTTGGGCCAGCGCCTGCCCCATGGCGTTGGGGTCGGGTGCGCCACTGAGCGGCAAATATTCCAACACCAGCCAAGCCTGCCCATCACACACGCCATGCGCAATGGGTTGCGGCACGCGTATCCCCGCGCTGAGCGCCGCCAGCCCTGCCGCCTCGGCCACAAACATGCCATGCAGCGCGGCGCGATTGAGCTTTACAAAATACTGCCGCCCACCCACAGCCCCATCGCTCAATACTAGCGCCTGATTAATACAGCCCCCACCCACGCTGCGCTGCTGTTTCACGTGAAACGGCTGGCCGGTGGTGGCGGTGATGGCGGATTCGATCGCAGTAATCAAATTGGGCATGCTATTCACTTCCAACAAAAGGTGGAGGCCTTGATTGTAGTGCGAGAGCATTGAGCGGTTTTTGCGTCAGGCTAAGCAGTGGGGATAAATCGCACGGCAAACCTTGTTTTTCACATGTGCGCCCACTCATAATTACCGTTCGCTGACTCTGCTTTATTGGTATTCAAAAGGAAAAATCGAATGAAAAGTAATCCAGTTGCTTGGTTTGAAATTTATGTTCAAGACATGGGCCGTGCCAAGGCATTTTACGAAGCGGTATTCCAAGGCCCATTGGAGGAATTGAAGAATCCTGATCCCGAAGGGTTTCCTGAGATGGAAATGTGGGCATTTCCAATGTCAATGGAAGACTCTGGTGCCGCTGGCGCACTCGTAAAAATGGCGGGCTGCCCATCTGGCGGCAGCACGATGGTTTATTTCGCGTGTGAGGATTGTGCCGTGGAGGCCGAACGAGCAGCAGCCAACGGCGGCGAAATCTTCAAGCACAAAATGTCGATTGGTGAGCATGGTTTTATTGCGATGGTGGTCGATACCGAAGGCAATATGATTGGCCTTCATTCAATGCAATAAGTGCATTTCTTATGCCCCGAGGCTTTGTTGCACATCGCTGCGGACAATCGGAAAGGCGGCGGGCTTTAACAACATCGCGCCCGCTTGCCTATTGCCGCTTCTTCCCCGCCCGGAGCTGTTTGTCTATACGTGCCTATGTATTGCTCTGTAAGCCAAGCTTGAATTGGTTTTAGTCGAGATACCCTTCGCAGGCTTATTAATTTTCTGGCACTTCCGCCTTGGCATCTGTTTGCTGCAACCAGCTCACCAGCCGTTCGATTTTTACGCTGCCTCGCTGTGAGGTTCGATAGAGCAGATGAATCGGCCATGGCTGCGGCCAATATTCGGGCAGGACTGGGATCAGCTCGCCGCTGGCGAGTACGTCGCTCAGGAGTAGTGCGGGTTGAAAAATCAGCCCTAGCCCAGCCAGAGCTGCGGTGCGCAGGGCCTGGCTGTCGTTGCTGCAGAGCCGGGATTGCACCGGCCAGCGCTGGTGATCGCGCAGGGTAATTTGCACATCGTGCGGTCGCTCATCCCAGACTTGATGTTGCATTAATTGGTGGCGGTTCAGCTCGGATGGATGGCTTGGCATACCGTGTTGAGCTAGATAGCTGGGCGCGGCGGCTAGCACCAATTGATAGTCGCCCAGCCGGCGGGCAATGAGCGCCTTGTTGTGCACTGGGCCGATGCGCACTGCCAAATCAAAATCTTCTTCCAGTAAATCTACCGGTCGGTTGTTGAGCTGCAGATCAAGGCTGAGCTGTGGATATTGCGCCATAAACGCCATGATCCGTGGCGCCAGCCACAGGCTGCCCAGTGTACGTGGCGCGCTAATGCGCAGGCGGCCGCTGGGCTGGATTTGATGTGCCGCCAGTAGCTGGTCGGCGTGCTGCACTTGCGCCAGCACGAGCTTGCACTGCTGGTAATAGCTTTGCCCCTGTGCAGTGAGGCGCTGTTTGCGGGTAGTGCGCTCGATCAACACTGCGCCCAGTGCGTGCTCTAGCTGCTGAATATGTTTACCTACCATCACCGCCGAGATACCCAGCCGCTCAGCTGCCAGGGTGAAATTGCCAGCTTCGGCCACGCTAACCAACACTGCCATTGCGCGCAATTTGTCCACAATTACTAACCAAAAATAAGTAATCAACAAATTATACCGATATTTATTCAGGTTTTTGTTTGGAGAATACTGCACACATTCCATCCACGAGTGCTGTTATGTTTACTTTGGCCTGTACCACCCGACCGTGGCAGAGTCTGCCCTTGCCTGCGGCGCTGACGGCGATTGCCGCTGCCGGTTTTACTGAGGTGGGCCTCATGTACCAGGCGAGTGCTGAAGGTTGGCAAGTGCCGGTGCATGGCGATAGTAGTGAGCGAGAGCGGTGGGCGGTGCAGCAGCTGTTGGCTGATGCGGGCTTGCAAGTGCCGCTGCTATTGGCTGAAACGCGGCTGGAATTGGGTCTGGCGGCCGCCAGTCTGCGCTATGCCCGATTGATCGAGCATGCCGCTGCGTTGGGTGTTAGCACGCTGCTGGATTTGGGTTGCGAGCCAGCGCTGCGGCCAGCCTATTTGGCGCTGATGCAGTCCGTGTTGCCGCTGGCCGCAGCGGCTGGGCTTGTGATTGCCATTAAGCCCCACGGGGGTATTAGTCAGACAGTCAATGATCTATTGAGCTTCCGCGACATACTGGGCAGCATAGCCTTTCGCTTTAGTTTTGATCCGGGCAACTGGCTGTATTACGGCGGAGCGGACGTGCCGCTGCAAGCGTATCTGCAGCAGCTGGCTCCGGCCATCGATCACTTCATCCTGAAAGACTGTCAGTTTGGCCCTCGTGGCCCCGATGTGGCGGTGCAGCCGGGGCACGGGATAGTGGATTTTCCTGCGCTACTAACCCAATGGCAGGCACTTGCTGATGGCGGCCGGCTGTATCTGGAATGCCTAACGCCTGGCGCCCCCGCTGAATTGCACACCCAAGCACGCGCCGTACAGCACTGGTTACGGCAGTGTTTATCCACCCACACCATCACGGAGTAAAACCATGTTGCTCACCCTGCTGCAAGAGCGTATTTCCTGCAATTATTTTGACCCGGATTTCGAACTGAGCCCCGTCCAGCTACAGACATTGATTGCGCTGGCTACGCAGGCACCCAGTGCCTACAACGCACAAAACTGGCGCTTTATTGCTGTGCAGAGCGCCGCGGCCAAGGCGCGGCTCCTGCCCCTAGCCTACGGCCAGCAGAAAGTGGCTGATGCGGCGGTTACCTTTATTATTTGCGGGCAAATGGGGTTTCATACCGAGCTGGCCACCACGCTGCAACCCGCCGTTGCGGCAGGTATTTTGAGCAGCGAGCTGCAGCAGATGATGGTGCACTATGCCACCGAGGGCTATCAGGCACAGCCGCAGTTGCAGCGCGATGAAGCCATCCGTTCAGCCTCGTTGGCGGCGATGGCATTGATGCTGGCGGCGCAGCACCATGGCTGGGCTAGCTGCCCGATGATCGGTTTTGATGCGGCCGGGGTAAGTGCTGAATTCGGTCTGGCGGAGCATGAAGTGCCGGTGATGTTGTTGCCGGTTGGTCGCGCTGGCGCGGGCAATTGGCCGCGAAAACCACGTAAGACTGTGGCTGAGGTGCTACTGATGGTCTAGGGTATTGCCATGAAGCTTTTTATTTGAAGACGGCTTGGTGCAATACCTGGTGTAGGTATTGTCTATTTAATCAATCGTACTCAAGCTCCAGAACGCTTGCTTCACCTGCGGATCAAGCCTGAGGGTATCCACC
This sequence comes from Chitinibacter tainanensis DSM 15459, assembly GCF_000429785.1. Lineage (GTDB taxonomy): Bacteria > Pseudomonadota > Gammaproteobacteria > Burkholderiales > Chitinibacteraceae > Chitinibacter > Chitinibacter tainanensis. Next base: position 407,608 of record NZ_KE386952.1, on the reverse strand, counting down.
AGCTGATCCAGCTCGCGGCTATCCAGTGAGGTGGGGAGCAATACGGCTTCGATTTCGATTTCGTCGCCATCAAAGGGGGCGATATCCACATCATGCAGTGGAAACTGGGCGGCGGCGCAGGCGTATTTGATTTGGGCTAGTAGCTCTTTGCGCTGTTGGCGCGGGCCGATGACATGCACGGTGTAGGTGGCTTCCACTTCGGTATCGAGCGGCTGGCGGTTGATGCGATTCACCATCGGGCGCAGCAGTGTGTTGGCGGCCAGCACAAAGCCGGTGGCCAGAATGGCTTCGGCGATCAGATCGGCACCGGCGGCGCAGCCAATGGCGGCCGAGCCCCACAGGGTGGCGGCGGTGTTGATGCCGCGTACATTGCCTTCTTCGCGCATGATGGCGCCCGCACCCAGAAAGCCCACCCCAGATACTACGTAGGCGATTACCTGCAGCGGGCTGGGCGAGCCGCCATACAGCTGGTGAAACCGCATGGCGATATCCACAAAAATGGCGGCGCCCACGCAGACCAGTACATTGGTGCGCAGGCCGGCCGTGCGCTGGCGCACTTGGCGCTCTAGCCCCACAAGGCCGCCCAGAATAAACGCGGTGGCAAGGCTGATTAGGCTATCGAGTAGCGATGCCCAATCCAGATTCAAAATGCTGTGCATACCCTCACCTTATCAGTAACAAATGGCAAAACAATGACTTGGCGTGCGTGGCCGTCAGTGTAGCGGGCGTGGGGCGTGGCGGCGCGGCAGTTTTACCGCGCATTGCCAATGGCTATCGTGATCAGAAAAACAATCAATTAGATCTATTGTTTGCGACTCATTATCATTACTTCAACTCAAGACATTGGCCGAGCGGCCGCAAGGAGCGCATCATGCTTAAAACCATTACTTTCGCGATTGTGCATTTCAGTGTGGCTTTCACCGTGGCCTATCTGCTGACCGGCAGCTGGGGCGTGGCGAGCGCGCTGGCCTTAATCGAGCCGATGGTGAATACCGTGGCGTATTTCTTCCACGAAAAAGCCTGGGATGCGTACCGCGCGGCGCAAAGCGTGGGCCGCAGCCTGCGCCTGGGTTAAGGCGATGTGGCGATTTTTCTGAGGGTATAGCCAACTAATCATTATTTGATAGTGCTTAGCTGGCTATACCCTTGGCGGTATTTTGGCTGCTGGCGAATTGTGCATAGTTGCATCGATATATTGTCATAATAGATAGATAATAAATTATCAATCTGTTTTGGAGATGATTATGGCGCTGCAACTTTCGCAACAAGCCGGTGGCTGGTGCCGGCAATTACCTACCCCACTGGCCGGGCTGGCGCTGGGAATCAGCGGCTTGGGCATGTGCCTGGATTTTGTGCTGCAGGCCAATGGGCGGCTCGAGCTGGTGACGATGACGCTGGCCGCACTGCTGCTGCTGGCACTCGCCACGCGCTTTACGCTGGATTTGCCGTCGCTGGGCAATGATTTGCGCCACCCGGTGGTGGGCAGCGTGGTGCCCACGTTTGCGATGGCGCTGATGGTGGTGAGCCATGGCCTAAGCCTGCTGCATGCCGATCTAGGCACGGCGGTGTGGGTGCTGGCGATTGGGCTGCATGGCTGGTTTCTGGCGCAGTTTATCCGCCACCGCCGGCAGGAATTCGCCATGCATCATATGGTGCCAAGCTGGTTTGTGCCGCCGGTGGGCATTGCCGTGGCGGCGGTGAGCTGGTCGGGCACCGTGGGTAGCTGGAGCTATCTGCTGGCCTGGGGCTGTATGGCGTTTGCGCTGGCCTGCTATGCCATCATGCTGCCGTGGATGTTTTACCGGCTGATTTTTCACCCCACGATTCCCGAAGGCGCGCAGCCCACGATTGCCATCTTGGCCGCGCCAGCTAGCCTCACCCTGGCGGCCTATCTGCGCGTTGCCACCGACCCTAGCCCGCTGCTGGTGATGATCTTGCTGGGAGTGGCGGTGACGATGACGCTGATCGTGTATGTGGCCCTGCTGCACCTGTTGCGCCTGCCGTTTAGCCCCGGCTTTGCCGCCCTGACCTTCCCGCTGGCGATTGGCGCTACCGCGCTGTTTAAAGTGCAGGCCTTTTTTATCGATTGGGCTCTGCCGGGCGATATTATCTTGCAAGTGCAAACGCTGGCGCGGATCGAGCTGGCGATTGCCACCGTGGTGATTAGCTATGTGGCGGTACGCTATGCCATTTGGCTGGCCAAGCTGCGCGGGGCCGCGCAGTAATTAGCCTAGCGTTTCTACCAGCAGATCGAGCAAGGCCCGCACCGCGGGCGATAAGCCCCGCTGGCTGACATACACCGCCTGCAAATAGCTGGGCGGGAAATGCCAGTCGGGTAAAACTTCCACCAGCGTACCGGCGGCCAGCTCGGCCGCAACGTTTTCCCGCGGCATCATGGTCACGCCCAGGCCATCCAGCGCCGCCTGCCGGCGCAAGCCAAAATGCTCGGTAACTAGGCGGGGCGGCAGGCTGAATTCGCGCACTTCGCCCTGGGCATTCATCAGCCGCCAGTGAATGCGCTGATCCGCGCCCACCACGCCCAAAGCCGGCGCCATCGCCAGCGCGCCGGGGGTGAGTATGCCGCCCAGCTGCTGCACCAGCGCGGGGCTGGCCACCAGCACCGCATAGGCCGGGCGTAGGCGTCGGGTGGCCCATTGGGGGTCTTCATCATCGGTAGTGCGTACCCGCAGCGCCACATCGATGCCTTCTTCCAGAAGATCGACCCGCCGCGCAGTGGCCACGGTTTCGAGCACCACTTTGGGGTGTTGCAGAATAAAGCGCTGCAGCATTTCGGTGAGGCGATTGAGTAATTCGGCCGGCGCCGATAGCCGCACCCGTCCGGCGGGCTCGGCGAGCAAGCTGGCGGCCACCCGCTCGGCGGCTTCGCCCTCGCGCAAGATGGTTTGGCAATGGCTGAGAAACTGTTGCCCCACATCGGTGAGCGTGAGTTTGCGCGTACTGCGCTGTAACAGCCGCACCCCAAGCCGGCTTTCCAGTGCGGCAATGCGCCGCGATAACCGCGACTTGGGGATGCCAATGTGGCGTGCCGCAGCGGAAAACCCGCCGCAATCCACCACGCGGGCGAAATACACATAATCATTAAAGTCGGCACAGATTGGTTGCATAGATAGAACAATCCTTCCCAAATTCACTAACTAGTGCCAATTTTGCATCGAATATATTCTGTGTCCATCAAAACTTGAATGCGCCCCGCGCAAAGGACACCACCATGAATATCCTGCATCTTGATTCCAGCATCCTGGCCGACCATTCTGTTTCGCGCCAACTGACTCGCGAAGTCGTAGAAAGCATTCGCTTGGCAGAAAGCAGCGTGAATGTGGTTTACCGCGATTTGGCTCAGCATGCGCTGCAACTGGATGGCGCGCTGCTGGCGGCCAAAGGTACGCCGGCCGAAAGCCGTAGCGCCGAGCAAGCCGCGCAAGTGCGTGAAGCCGAAGCGGTCATGGCCGAGTTTCTGGCGGCCGATACCCTGGTGATTGGCGCGCCGATGTACAACTTCTCGATCCCCAGCCAGCTCAAAGCCTGGATCGATATGATCAGCGTGGCCGGCGTGACCTTTAAATACGGCGCCAATGGCCCGGAAGGCCTGGCCGGTGGCAAACGCGCCGTGATCGTGGCTACCGCCGGTGGTCAGCATGCCGGCACCCCTACCGGGATTGCCCATGTGGATTATCTGCGCGTGCTGCTGGGCTTTTTGGGCATCACCGATATTCGCGTCATCACCGCCGAAGGCCTGGCGATGGGCCCGGATGTGCGTGACCCCGCGCTGGCACAAGCCCGCCAGCAAATCGGCGCCCTGTAATCGATTGTTGTCGAAAATCCTCCCTGTTTTGGCCGGTTGCCCACCGGCCATTTTTTTTGCTCTATATGCAACATAGTTGCGCAACTGAGTTGCGTTTAATTATGATGGCCGTTTTCAGTGCAACAGGAAAACCGCCATGTCGCAAAAACTTCCGGTCACCGTTTTATCCGGCTTTCTGGGCGCCGGGAAAACCACTTTACTCAATCACGTGCTGCGCAACCGCGAAGGTTTGCGGGTGGCGGTGATTGTGAATGATCTCTCCAATGTGAATATCGATGGCGAGCTGATCCATCAGGGCGGCTTTCGCCGTGGCGAAGAGCGGCTGGTGGAAATGAGCAATGGCTGCATTTGCTGCACGTTGCGCGAAGATTTGCTGCAAGAAGTGGCCCAGTTGGCGCGCGATGGCCGCTTTGATTATCTGCTGATCGAATCCACCGGCATTGCCGAGCCGCTGCCGATTGCCGAAACCTTCACCTTCCGCGACGAACAAGGCCAATCGCTGGCCGATCTGGCCCAGCTCGATACCATGGTCACCGTGGTGGATGCGTTTAATTTTCTGCGTGATTACGCCAGTAGCGAGCTGTTGGCAGAACGCGGCGGCAGCGCCGGCGAAGACGACGACCGTACGCTGGTTGATCTGCTGATCGAGCAGGTGGAGTTTTGCGATGTGCTGGTGATCAGCAAGCCGGATTTGGTCAGCGCCGAGCAGCTGGGCCAGCTGCAGGGCATTCTGGCGGCGCTGAACCCGCGCGCGGTGCAGCTTGTGGCCGAGCAAGGGCAAGTGCCGCTACCGGCGATTTTGGGCACCGGGCGCTTTGATTTTGCCGAAGCCGAAAACGCCCCCGGCTGGCTGGCCGAGCTGCGCGGCGAACATCTGCCAGAAACCGAGGAATACGGCATCAGTAGTTTTGTCTGGAACGCCCGCGCCCCACTGCACCCGCAGCGCTTCTGGGCCTTGATCAATCACGAATGGCCGGGCGTGATTCGCTCGAAGGGCTTTTTCTGGCTCGCCAGCCGGCCTGAATTTGCCGGGAGCTGGTCGCAGGCGGGCGGGGCTTGCCGGCATGGCGCCGGCGGCTACTGGTGGGCGGCCACGCCAGAAGAATACTGGCCCAGCGATGAAGAGAGCCAGGCCGAAATCCGCGCCAACTGGGACCCGCTGTATGGCGATCGCCGGCAGCAGCTGGTGCTGATTGGCTGTGGTATGGATGAAGCCGCGCTGCGTGAGCAACTGGATGCTTGCCTGCTCACCCCGGCGGAGCTGAGCAGCGGCAGCTGGCGTGCCCTGCCCGACCCCTTCCCGCGCTGGGGCGAGGTGAGCGACGCAACCGCCGAGACAGCGCCGGCGCTCGCCTAAGGCAAGGCTGGGTGGGTTGGCCTATAGTAAAGCGGTTCTCCCACCCGTATGCCGCCAATGAAATGGGTTCATTACGATACGCCCGGTGAAACGGTCGACCAGCGCGCTTGCGATCTGCGCCAGCTGGAAATCCGGGCGCATAATCTGCTGGCCGGCGAAGTGGCCGTGCACCGCCATCACCCGATCAAGACCACGCTCGGCTCGTGCGTGGCCGTCTGTTTGCACGACCCCGAGCAGCATCTGATCGGGATGAATCATTTTCTGGTGCCCCTGAAACATTCCCAAGATGATGAAGCCGGCTATCTGTCGGGGCTGACCTCGATGGAAGTGCTGCTCAATGCCATGCTCAAAGCTGGCGCCATGCGCACGCGGCTGCAGGCCAAGGCCTTTGGCGGTGGTGATCTGCTCAATCTCTCGCTGCAATTCAGTATGGGGCGTAAAAATATGCTGTTTGCCGAGCGCTGGCTGGCGGCGGAAGAGATTCCGCTGGTGGCGTGTGACTGGGGCGGCGCATGGGCGCGCAAGGTGATTTTGGAGCCACGGCATGGCGATGTGTATTGCCAGCGGCTGGCCGTGGGCCAGCGCGACAATATGCAGGCGCTGGCGGCGCGCGAAAAAGCGCTGGCCGAGCGTTTGCTGGCGGCCGAAACGCAGCCACGGATCGATTATTTCTAGCGTGGATTGGCCAGCCCGGATTGGCTTTTTCTGCGCAGTAAGATGGTGCGGTAAGTTCTAAAAAATAAAAGGGTATTGCCCTGTGCGCCTTGCAAATGAATGCTTGGCGGGCAATACCCTTGATGAACGAATGGCGCGGAGCGCTTACACGTTCACTTTTTTCAGTGCGCGACGGGTGGCCACGGCATTGGCCAGATCGGCCAGCAGTTTTTCCGTGTCGGCCCAGCCGATGCAGGCATCGGTAATCGATTGGCCGTAGCACAGCTCTTTGCCGCTGTTGTCGTCCTGGCGGCCTTCCACCAGATGGCTTTCTACCATTACACCAAAGATCGCCTCGTTGCCGCCGCTGACTTGCGCGCAAACGTCGTTACACACTTCCATCTGGCGACGATAGTCTTTGCGGCTATTGGCGTGGCTGAAATCGACCATGATTTTCTGTGCCAGACCGGCGGCAGCCAGATCGGCCGTGGCGGCGCGCACGTGGTTTTCGTCGTAGTTAGGCTCTTTACCGCCGCGCAGAATCACGTGGCAATCCGGGTTGCCGCCGGTGGCCACAATCGCAGAATGACCGTATTTAGTCACCGACAGGAAATGGTGTGGCTGGCTGGCTGATTTGATCGCGTCGAAGGCGATTTTCAGATTGCCATCGGTGCCGTTTTTAAAGCCTACCGGGCAAGACAGGCCAGACGCCAGCTCGCGGTGCACTTGTGATTCGGTGGTGCGCGCGCCAATCGCGCCCCAGCTCATCAGATCGGCCACATATTGCGGGGTGATCATGTCGAGGAATTCGCCGGCGGTTGGCAGGCCGGTGTTGTTCAGATCTACCAGCAATTTGCGCGCAATGCGCAGGCCTTCGTTGATATTGAAGCTGCCATTGAGGAACGGATCGTTGATCAGGCCTTTCCAGCCCACGGTGGTACGCGGTTTTTCGAAATACACGCGCATCACGACTTCCAGCTGGTCTTTGTAGACTTCGCGCAGTTTCAGCAGGCGCTCGCCATATTCCAGCGCTGATTTGGTGTCATGAATCGAACAGGGGCCGATGATGACCAGCAGGCGGTCGTCTTCGTCGTTCAGGATGCGGTGAATCGCCTGCCGGGTTTCAAACACGGCAGTCGACGCGGTTTCGTTAACAGGATATTTCTCAATCACCGCCACCGGGGGCAGTAATTCTTTAATTTCGCGGATGCGTACGTCGTCGGTTTGGTAATGCATGGTCGTCCCTGCGGCAAAATTGCAATCGAAGTATTGTCTTAGAGTGCTGCTCGCCCTTGGTCTATAGCAAGATACCCTGGTACGGTATATTGGGGCGCGATCTCAACATCACGGTGGTGTGTCGTTGACTGCCGCGGTGGTCATCGCGGCGCGTCTGTGGCTGAGTAGATCAACAGTCAGCAGTCAGATGCAATCGGTGATTGCCTGTATCTCTTAAAGGGAACAGATTAGCGTCTTACGCGCCGGGCGGCAAGCCAAACGGCGGCGCAGGCTGCCGCTGCTTAGCTGGTTTGGCAGCTGGCACACAGGCCTTTGACGGTGATTTCCACCGAGTCGGCTACGAAATGCTTGGGCAGGGCCATCGGCAAATCGGTGCGAATGTCTTCCAGGCAGTAGAATTTACCGCACTGTTGACAGTGAAAATGCGCGTGATGGTGCGGGGCTTTGGCGGCGGAGAAGCGCCAGACCCGGTCATCGCCCGCTAGCTTGTGGGCGAGGTTTTCAGCGGTAAGCCAGTCGAGCACCCGATAAACGGTGACTCGATCGAGGCTCGGCTCTAGCAGCTCTTGCACATCTTGGTGCGACAGCGGGCGCTGCGCGCCGAGCAAGGTCGCTAAAATATGAACCCGCGCCGGGGTTTGCCGGGCGCGGGTTTTGCTAAGCAGCTCGCGGGCTTGCGCCAGCGTGGCGTCGTTCATGCGCCAGCCTTAGTCAGCGTATTGCTTTTTCTGCCGCTCGCGACGCTCTTGCGCTTCCAGCGACAATGAAGCCGTTGGGCGGGCCAGCAAACGCAGCAAACCGATTGGCTCGCCGGTGTCTTCACAGTAACCGTAGTTGTCTTCGTCGATCTTGCGCAGCGTCGAATCGATTTTCAGCAGCAGTTTGCGTTCGCGATCGCGTGTGCGCAATTCCAGTGCATATTCTTCTTCCAGCGTGGCGCGATCAGCCGGATCAGGCGTCGCTTCCTGCTCTTGCAGGTGGTTGGTCGTTTGCGATGCATTGGCAACCAGCTCGGCTTTCATCTGCAACAGACGCTCGCGGAAGAACTCGAGATGAGCCGCATTCATGTAGTCATCTTCGGGACCATTCCAGTTCCGGATGTCTTGTTCCGTGAGTTTTGCCATGATTTTTCTCGCTTTTCTTTGAATTGTCCGCTTACAAACTAAGCAAACCCAATAGGAGGGGCAGCTTAATCTAACTGGGGTTGGGATGGCAATACGGCCTGAATGACAATCCCGTTAAATCTACACCCTGCCGATTTCGCTATATGGGGGCTACTGTGCCAAAACCCAACGGATAATCGTGCGTAAATCTTTATCTTCGATTTGCTGGGCCGGCATCGGGATCTGCCCCCACTTGCCGCCCGGCAGGCCTTTGCGCACTTCGGCCATCAGCATGGCTTCGGCGTCTTTCTGCCCTTTATACCGTTTGGCGACATCTTTATAGGCTGGGCCCACGATTTTCTTATCCACGGCATGACAGCCCAGACAGTTATATTTAGCGGCTACTTTTGCGCCATCCTCGGCGGCGTGGCTTAGCCCACAGGCTAACAGCAGCATCAGCATCAAAGTGTTGCGCATAATCATCAATCCGTGTCGTTTTCCTTCCTTTCATTCTACTCCGCTTTAGCCAAGTTGCGCCCGCCACAGTGGCGGCGGGGATGGCTGTGCTACACTCGCGCGATTGTGCAAAATCGGATGCGGGAAGAGCTAAATGGATCGGGGGCAACGTTTTATGGTCACCGCGATGTTGATATCGCTGGTGCTGCACGCCTTTCCTATTTTCGGCATCAAATTTGTGCTGCCCTCGCCACGCCAATTGCTGTCGCAAAATCCGCTGGAAGTGGTGCTGGTGAATCAAAAAACCACCACCAAGCCCAGCAATGCCGAAGTAGAGGCCCAGGTTGATCTGGATGGCGGCGGTAATACCGATGCGGCCAATCATCGGGTGAAATCGGCGCTGCCGGCCAAAACCAAGCCCAGCGACCCTGAGCTGGAGCAAGTGGAAGCCAAGCTCAAGCAGCTGGAAGAACAAAATGTGCGGCTGATGTCGCAACTTAAACCGGCGCCCGCCGCCCCCAGCCAGCAAAAAAACAGCGAAGCCGCGCCGGAAGCGCCGCTGGATCTGGAAACCCTGAAAGAACAAACCCGCCGCCAGCAGGAAATCGCCGCGCTGGCTGCGCAGATCGCCAAGCAAAATCACGATTATCAAAGCAAGCCGCGCAAAGCCTTTGTTGGCGCCCGCGCCAAGCAAACCAGCGTGGCCATGTATATGGATGGCTGGCGGCAAAAAATCGAAAAAATCGGCACCATGGCCTATCCGGTGGATGCCAGCGGGCGCAAGATTTACGGCCAGCTGCGCGTGACGGTTGAGATCGGCGCGGATGGGCAAATGCTCAGCTCGCAGATTGATAAGTCCTCAGGCAATGCCGAGCTGGATGCCGCTGCACTGCGTATTCTCAAAATGGCGGCACCTTTCTCGCGCCTGCCACCCGATATGCTCGACGCCAGCGGCAAGCCGGCGACAGTGCTGGTCATTACCCGCACCTGGACTTTCGAGCGGCAAACCCTCACCAGCGAATGAGTCGCGCCCGCATCCTCGGCATTGACCCCGGCTCGCGCACCACCGGCTTTGGGGTGATTGATGTGGTGGGCCAAGAGCGTATTTATGTGGCCTCGGGTTGTATCAAAACCCAAGGCGGCGCGCTGGCCGACCGTATCCGCATTATTCTGGATGGTATCGAGAAAATTGTGGCCACCTATCAGCCCAGCGAATCGGCCATCGAGCAAGTGTTTGTCAATGTAAACCCGGCCGCCACGCTGATGCTGGGGCAAGCGCGGGGCGCCTGTGTGGCCGCGCTGGTGCTGGCGGGCTTGCCGGTGGCGGAATACACCGCCTTGCAGGTCAAGCAGGCGGTGGTCGGCAATGGCCATGCCGATAAAGAGCAAGTGGGCTTGATGGTGCAACGCCATCTGCGCCTGTCCGGCGTGCCACAAGCGGATGCGGCCGATGCCCTCGGGGTGGCCCTTACCCATGCCCAGCATCAAGGGGGCGCGGCCAAGCAGCTGGCGGCTTATCGGATGTCGATGAAGCGTGGGCGCATGGCCTAGGGTATTGCCATGTAGGCATTATCCTAATTGGTTTTTGGCGCTATACCCTGCTGTAAATTTGGCCGGTAACACTGCTGGCTACGCATGAATGCCGCAGCGCGCGCCGCACCGGTTTGGTTTTTGCCTTGTGGCCGGTATACTGTACGTTCGTTCACCTTGGCGCTTGGCGCAGAGTCTCATCATGATTGGTCGCCTGACGGGCAAACTGCTGGAAAAACAGCCGCCGCAAATCCTACTGGATGTCGGCGGCGTGGGCTATGAAGTGGATGTGCCGATGAGCACGTTTTATGTGCTGCCGCATCTGGGCGAAGCGACAACCCTCTTTACCCATCTGGTGGTGCGTGAAGACGCGCAGCTGCTGTACGGCTTCGCGACGCGCGAAGAGCGCAATGCCTTTCGCTCACTGATTAAAGTCACCGGCATCGGTGCCAAGATCGCGCTGGCGGTGTTATCGGGTATGACCGCCGATGAGCTGGCGCTGGCGGTGGCCTCGGAAGACATCAAACGCTTGTCGGCCGTGCCGGGCATCGGCAAGAAAACGGCCGAGCGGCTGGTGCTGGAATTGCGCGGCAAGCTGGCCACCGGCGGGTTGGTGAGTATGCCGGGCGAGTTGCCATTGGCCACCACGCCGGATGATCGCAGTGATATTCTGAATGCGCTGTTGGCGCTGGGGTATAACGAGCGCGAAGCCAATCTGGCGATGAAAACCCTGCCGGCCGATGCGTCGGTGAGCGATGGTATCCGCCTGGCACTGAAATCGCTGGCTAAAGCCTAGGGTATTGCTCTGTAACTTATAACTGATCTGGCTGGTGTGTATATACCAGCATGGGTATCACGATGATCGAAACCGATTCGCTGTTTTCTGCCCCGCCCGAGCGGCTGGTGACCACACAGAAAATCTCCAGCAATGAAGAGCAGCTGGAGCGCGCGCTGCGCCCCAAGCAGCTGGATGAATATGTGGGCCAAATGAAGGCGCGCGGCCAGCTGGAGATTTTTATCGAGGCGGCCAAAAAACGCGGCGAGGCGCTCGATCATGTGCTGCTGTTTGGCCCGCCGGGCTTGGGCAAAACCACATTGGCGCATATTATCGCCCGCGAGCTGGGGGTGAATCTGCGTCAAACCTCTGGCCCGGTGTTGGAGCGTGCCGGTGATCTGGCGGCCTTGCTCACCAATCTAGAGCCGCACGATGTGCTATTTATCGACGAAATTCACCGCCTTTCGCCGGTAGTGGAAGAAATTCTCTACCCGGCGCTAGAAGACTTTCAGATCGACATCATGATCGGCGAAGGCCCGGCCGCGCGTTCGGTGAAGCTGGATTTGCCTCCGTTTACCTTGGTCGGGGCGACGACTAGGGCAGGTATGTTGACCAATCCGCTGCGCGATCGTTTTGGCATTGTGGCGCGGCTGGAGTTTTATACCCCGGAAGAGCTCACCCGCATCGTCAGCCGTTCGGCCAGCTTGCTGAATGTGGAAATGGCCGACGATGGCGCATTTGAAATCGCTCGTCGTTCTCGCGGCACGCCGCGGATCGCCAACCGGCTGCTGCGCCGCGTACGCGATTTTGCCGAGGTGAAGCACGATGGTCTGGTGACCCGCGAAGTGGCCGATGCCGCCTTGCAAATGCTGGATGTAGATGCGGGCGGGCTGGATGTGATGGACCGCAAATTGCTGCTGGCAATTTTGGAAAAATTCGGCGGCGGCCCGGTGGGGCTGGATAATGTCGGCGCGGCGATTGGTGAATCCACCGATACCATCGAAGAGGTGGTGGAACCTTACCTGATTCAGCAGGGCTTATTGCAGCGCACCCCGCGCGGGCGGATGGCCACGCTAGGGGCTTATCAGCATTTCGGGCTAAATCCGCCCAAATCTGCTGGAGACAGCGAGTAAATAACGGTAATTTCACACAACAATGCCCCAGACGGGGCATTTTTTATGCACAATAACTAGCCATGGCACTGTCGCAGCATGCGCTGGCTAACAGCCCCGTGCGTGACCCTGCGCTACACTGCCCACGCTGCCGGCTGAACTTTTCGCCGGCCGCAGTTTCTATTTTGACAGCCGATTTGTTTAATTTTCAGGATTTTGGAGTGACCCCGTGAGCACTGGCGTTGAAGATATGTCGATTATCAACCTGGTTATCCAGGCGAGTTTTGTCGTGCAGCTGGTGATGGTGATCCTGCTGGCGCTGTCCTTCATGTCCTGGTGGCATATTTTCAGCAAGCATTTCACGCTGGCCAATGCCAAAAAAAGCACCGAAGAATTTGAAGACCGCTTCTGGAGCGGCTCGGATCTTTCCGCACTGTATGAGCAGGTTAAACGCTCGCGCAGCATCGGTATGGAAAAAATCTTTGAAGCCGGCTTTGGCGAATTTCTCAAGCTGCGCCAGCGCGGCAATATGGAATTATCGGATGTGATGGAAGGTACGCGCCGGGCGATGCGGGCTTCGTGTCAGCGCGAGCTGGATTTCCTGGATAAACACAATGCCTTCCTGGCCTCGGTCGGCTCGGTGAGCCCGTATATCGGGCTGTTTGGTACCGTGTGGGGGATTATGTACGCGTTCAAAGGCTTGGGTAATGTCGGCCAAGCCACGCTGGCGACCGTGGCGCCACACATTGCCGAGGCGCTGGTGGCGACGGCGATTGGTCTGTTTGCCGCGATTCCGGCTGTGGTGGCGTACAACCGCTTTGCCTACGATGTGGATCGCCTCGCCAATCGTTTTGATACCTTCATCGAAGAGTTTTCTAACGTACTGCAGCGCCAAGTGCGCTAAGGCGGTGGTGGCATGCGTAATCGTCGACCCCGTCGCGCCAAAAGCGAAATCAATGTGGTGCCCTACATCGATGTGATGTTGGTGCTGCTGGTGATTTTTATGGTGGCGGCACCCATGATGCAGCCCTCGGTGATCAATTTGCCCAGCGTGGGTAAAGCCAATACCGAAGTGAATGCCAAGCCGCTAACGGTAGAAATCTCGGCCGAGGGCGCGCTGGGGCTGGTGGATGCCCCGGGGAGCAAGGCCGAGCCGCAAGCGAATGTCAGCGCGCTGGTGGCCAGCATCAAAACCCGCTTGGCTGGCCAAGAGCGGCCGGTAATTATTTCGGCGGATAAAAACGTGAAATACGAAGTCGTGGTGCAAACCATGGATCAATTGCAGCGCGAAAATATCGCTCGCGTGGGTTTGATGGTGCAGCCGAAACAATGAGTCCAGTGCATAACCCTGCCCATGCCGAGCAACGCGGCCTAGCCTTTGTGCTAGCGGTGTTGATGCACGTGTTGCTGGCTGGTGTCTTGCTGCTGTCGGTGCAGTGGAAAACCAAACCGGCGCAACCGGTGCAGGTTGAGCTATGGGGCGGCCCGCCACCGGCGGCACCGGCAGAGCCGCCGGTCGAGCCGGTGAACGCCAAACCAGTGAAACAGCCGCCGCCCGAGCCGGAAGTGGTGCCGGAAAAAGTTGATATTCAGACGGCACAGGTGAAAACCACGCCCAAACCAACGGCCAAGCCGACCGCTACCCCGCTGCTGACGCCCAAACCGACGCCAACGCCGAAAGCCACTGTGGAGCCAAAAGCAACGGCGGTGCCGGCCAAGGCCACACCGCAGCCGAAAGCCAAGCCGACTGCTGCGCCGAAGAAATCCAGCGAGCTGCAAGATGCGCTGTCGTTCGACAACGTAGTGGCTAGCAACAAGAGTGATAGCAAGCCGGTTGCCGGCGGTAAAGCTGGCGGTACCGGTACTAATCCGAATGCCACTGGCAATAGCGGGCCGGGTAAAGGCAGCGGCAATAATCTGTCGGGGATCGAATCCTACAAAGGCCGGCTGATCCAGCAAATTAAATCGCGTACGGTGTATAGCAAGGGGGGTAACCCCACTGCGGAATTCCGCGTGATTGTGCTGCCAGATGGCTCGATTTTGGAGGATCAGCTGCAGCAGCTTAATGCGACTGGTGATCCGGCCTATGCCGAGGCCACCAAGCGGGCGATTCTGAGCATGGGGCGCTTTCCGCCATTGCCAGATGGGCAGACTTTCAGTGGCCCGCTGCGCACTTGGACGATTAAATTCCGCCTGGATTAAGCGGGCAAAACGCTGCAACACCTTGTGATGAGTGAGACAAGATGAAGATGCTGAAACTGTTTGTACGTAGCCTGCTGCTGGCCACTTTGCTGCTCGGTGGCGCTGCGCGTGCCGATATGACCATTGAAGTAGTGGGGGTCGGCAGCCAGCAATACCCCATCGCCATCGTGCCTTTTAAAAACGAAATTGGCATGCAGCAGCCAATCACCCCGGTGGTGGGCTCTGATCTGACCAATAGCGGTTTATTCAAGGTGATTGGTGCCGGCGATGTGGCGCCACTGCCGTATAGCTCGGGCGAGATCAACTATGCCGCGTTGCAGGCCAAGGGTGCGCAAACCGCGCTGGTAGGGCAGATCGTGCCCGATGCTGGGCAAGTGGTGGTGCGTTTCTGGCTGGTCGATCTGGCCACCAAGCAAGAGCTGATCGCGTTTGAAAAACGCGGTAATCCCGCGCAAACCCGCCGGCTGGCGCACCAGATCGCCGACATGATCTACGCCAAGCTCACCGGTAAAAACGGCAGCTTTGCCTCACGCATCGCCTATGTACTGAAAACCCCGGGCCGTCATCAGCTGCAAGTGGCCGATTCGGATGGCTATGGTGCGCAAACCGTGTTGGCTTCGCGCCAGCCGATTATGTCGCCCAAATGGTCTCCAGATGGCAGCAAACTGGCCTATGTCTCGTTCGAGAACGAAAAGCCGGTGGTGTATGTGCATGAGCTGGCGACAGGCAAACGCTGGCAAGCGGCTAACTTCAAAGGCTCTAACTCCGCGCCGGGCTGGTCACCAGATGGCCGCCAGCTGGCAGTGGTGCTGACCAAAGATTACGGCAGCCAGATTTATCTGGTGAACGTTGATGGCACCAATCCGCGCCGCCTGACCCAGACCGGTGAAATTAATACGGAACCTTCTTTTACCCCGGATGGTCGGAACATCATCTTTACCTCGGACCGCGGTGGTAGCCCGCAGATTTACCGGATGTCAGTCAGCGGTGGTGATGTAGTACGGCTGACCAATTCAGGCCCCTACAATGCCAGCGCCAAGTTGTCGCCGGATGGTCGTTCGATGACTTATATCACCCGCAGCAATGGCTATCGGGTGGCGATTATGGATCTGGCCAGCCGCCAGAGCATGGTGTTGACCGATACCAATGCCGATGATTCGCCATCGTTTGCACCCAATAGCCAGATGATTCTGTACGAAACCGATGTGGGTCGTCGTGGCCAGCTGGCGATTGTTTCGGCCGATGGCCGGGTGAAACAGCGGCTAAAAGCGCAGGGCGGCGAAGTGCGCCAGCCTGCCTGGGGGCCAATGCTGCGGTAAGTGGTTCGAGTGTGTTTTGTCTTTTCAATAATGAGGAATAGTGCGATGCAAAAGATTGCCCTGAGTGTATTGATGACTGCCCTGCTGGCAGCGTGTTCAACTACCCCTGCTCCTGTGACGACGCCAAACACCGCCGCCACCCCAGCGCCAAGTGCTAACACCGGTAGCGAGATCAAAACCGTGGATACCACCGGCACCACCGGGGTGAAACTGGATCCACGCCTGACTGATCCAAACAATGTGCTGTCACAACGTCGCGTGTACTTCGATTACGATTCATACACCGTGAAGAAAGACTTCGACGAAATGGTGCAGGCTCACGCTAAATTCCTGGTGCAGAACCGTGATTACAAGATCATTCTGCAAGGCCACACCGACAATCGTGGTACTGCCGAATACAATCTGGCGCTGGGTCAGAAACGGGCCGAAGCCGTGGCTAAAATGCTGAGCGCCTTGGGTGTGAATGCCGACCAGATCGAAGCGGTGAGCTTTGGTAAAGAGCGTCCGCTGGAAAATGGCGATACCGAAGAAGCGTGGGAACGTAACCGCCGCGCGGAAATTGTGTATAACGGCGAACAAAGCAAATAAGGGGCTTGCCCTGAGTTGACCGCCTGCCCTACGCTCTTGCCTAATGTTTGTGCTGGGGCGTATTGCACCAAACAAACCCCGCCTGGCGGGGTTTGTGTTTATTGTCTGAAGGATTTGAATCATGCAAATGCTGAAACGTAGCCTGATGGCCCTGATTCTGGCTGGCTTGTCGCTGCAGGCTCAGGCTGGTCTGTTTGACGATAATGTGGCTCGTCAGCAGATCACTGATTTAACCAATAATGTGACCCGACTGCAGCAGGAAAACCAGCAACGGCTGGAGCAGCTCGAGGCCAGTAATAAGCGCGTACTCGATCTGGTGCGCCAGCTGGATCAGCAAAAAGACGAAATCGCCCAGCTGCGTGGGGCGAACGAAAACCTGCAATTCAGCCTCGAAGAAGCGGTAAAACGCCAGAAAGACCTATATGTCGATCTGGATGCCCGCCTGCGTGCGCTGGAGCAAGCCAAGGCCGAGGCCAAAGCCGAAGTTAAAGCCACCGAGCAAGAAAGCTTCGACGCCGCCGTCGCGCTGGTACAAGGCAAGAAATTCAAAGAAGCGGGCGCCGCCTGGGCCAAATTTGTGGCCGACTTTCCCAATAGCGACAAAATGCCGGCCGCGCAGTATTGGATGGGCATGAATTACGCTTTTAACAAAGACTATAAATCTGCCGCGATTGCGTTTAAAAACGTGGTCGAAAACGCGCCAGACGACGCCAAAGCCCCCGATGCGCTACTGGGCCTTGCCTCGGTCGCCGCGCAAACCGGCGATAAAAAGGGCTCGCGCAGCTACCTGATCAATATCATCGAGCGTTATCCACAGTCCGAAGCGGCAGCCAAGGCCAAAAAGGCACTGGCGGCGCCGAACTAAGCATTGGCGTGCCGATGGGCAAGCCGCTGCCATAAAAAAGATCGCCTGCGGGCGATCTTTTTTATGGGCGATGTTTGGGTGTGGGCACTGAGCATGGGGATGATCTAGAGGTGGCGCGGGATAGGGGGCACGTGGCATAAACGGCAGGTTGTTATCCTGCAGCGTGAAAAATGTATTAATATGTTTGAAAATACATCGATTATACGAAAATGAATAATTCTGAAGCATTACGACAATGGATGCGACATTTTGGGCTTAGCCAGGCTCAACTGGGTGAGCGGGCCGGTGTGCCACAGCCAACAGTGCACCGTATTTTGTCTGGCGATACTGCCTCGCCGCGGGCGGCAACCTTGCGCAAGTTGATTGATGCACTGGGGCTTAGTGTGAGCGAGTTCGAGGCCGGCCCAGGTGCCCGGGCAGTGGCCGAAGCGGCGGTAGAAACGCTGGTGGCGATCCCGGTCATTGAGGGTTTTGTGGATACACAGCCGCACTTTGCGGCGCAGGGGCTGGGGTTTTCAGCGGTGCTAGCCCGTCAGTTGGCTGCTGATCCGGCTACTTTGATCGCGGCAGTGGCGCCCCATCAGTCGATGGCGCCCACGATTCAAAAAGGCGACTGGGTGCTCATCGACCGCGCGCGGACCGAACTCTGTGCTGGACAGATTTTTGCGGTGGCGATGGATGGGGCGGTGATGATTCGGCGGATCGGGCTGAGCCCTGATTACATTACGCTGCAGCCGGATAATCCCGACCACAGCCGCTACTTTGCAGTGCAGCTGCCGGCGCAGGCCAGTTTGCTGGTGCTGGGCCTCGTGGTCTGGCGGGGCGGCACCTTGAGTTAAGTATTTGATGTAGATAGCCAGATCAGCCAGCCAAAGCGCTGGCTTTTTTATTACCTGCAACGTGGTGGTTGTGCAATTTTTACATGCAAAACAATTCGTTTGTGTATTGAAGTGAATTTTCGATCGGCATATTATGTCTCTGTCAATTCACAACACAGGAGAATTCAGCATGAAACAGCTACTTTTAGCCGCCGTTTTGGGTCTGGCTTCATTTGGCGCCAGCGCGATGCAGTATTACCCGGGGCAAACCTTCAATACCCGCAGTATCGAGCGGGATATGCGCCAAATCAGTGACAAAGAGTTTGTCCGGCTGGTTGATCTACGGGACAACGGCGTGGTAGTTGAAGATTGGGCGGTGACCCGGGACTTCAATGGCAAGCGCTTTATTACCATCGGTACTTATGAAGTGGATTGCCGCAACAACGACGCCCGCTGGATTGAAGGCGTAGGCGCGTATTACTTCACTGATCAGCCCGATACCGTTCACATCGTGAATCGCATCAATGGCACACCGATGAATCCGGCATCGGGTCGCAATCTCAGTACCTTGTGTCGGCGCTAAGACCAAATTTGGCAGAAGGCTAAGTCAAGCCGTCTGCCTTAAGCGCTTGAGGAGTTCATCATGAATATCATTGGATATATGCAAAGAATCGGGCGGGCGTTGATGTTGCCCGTGGCCACTCTGCCCGCTGCGGCCATTCTGATGGGGATTGGCTACTGGCTACAGTCGGCCAGTGGGGGTGACCATCCGTTTGCCAGCACGCTGGGCGGGGCCGGTAGTGCCATTATCGATAATATGAGCATTCTGTTTGCCGCTGGTGTGGCCTATGGTCTGTCCAAGGACAAAGACGGCGCAGCCGCGATGGCCGGGGTCGTAGGTTTTCTGGTGCTAACTACCTTGCTCAGCCCGCATGCCGTGGCTCTGATCCAGGGCCAGCCGCTGGCGCAAGTCTCGCCGGCCTTTGGCAAAATCAATAATCAATTCATTGGGATCTTGTGTGGGGTCATTGCGGCGACCTTGTATAACCGCTTTGCTCAAACCGAGTTGCCAGCGGGTTTGGCCTTTTTCTCTGGCAAACGTCTAGTACCCATCCTGGTGTCGCTGGCCATGTTAGTGCTGGCCCTGCCGCTACTGGTGATCTGGCCATGGCTGTTTGCAGGTTTGATCAGTGCCGGTAAGCAGATCAGTAGCCTCGGCGCAGTGGGAGCGGGCTTATTTGGCCTGATCAATCGCTTGCTGATTCCCATTGGCTTGCACCACGCGTTTTATCCGGTGTTCTGGTTTGACGTGGCCGGGATTAACGATATTCCCAACTTCTTGGGCGGGGCACGGGCCATTGCCGAAGGCCGCGCTATTCCAGGGGTTACCGGCATGTACCAGGCGGGCTTTTTTCCCATCATGATGTTTGGCCTGCCCGGCGCTGCACTGGCGATCTTCCAGAGTGCAAAACCGGAAAACCGTGCCAAAGTCGGGGCGCTCATGGCCACTGCGGCGTTGTCATCGATTTTTACTGGAATTACCGAGCCGCTGGAATTCGCCTTTATGTTTGCCGCGCCGCCGCTGTATGTGTTGCACGCTGTGCTGACAGGGCTTTCCCTGTATATCGCGGCCAGCATGCACTGGATGGCGGGGTTTGGTTTTAGCGCGGGTTTCGTTGATCTCTTGTTGTCGAGCCAGAATCCGCTCGCCACGGGCTGGTATATGTTGCTGCTGCAGGGGCTGGTGTTTTTTGGGCTGTATTTTGCCGCTTTCCGCTGGGCCATTGTGCGCTTTAACTTGCAAACCCCGGGGCGGGAAGCCGAAGAAGTGGTGCCCAGCGCACCAGCCAGTAATGACAAAACGGCGCTGGCAATGGCCTATCTGGCCGTGGTAGGTGGGGCTACGAATCTGCAGCAAATTGATGCCTGCATTACCCGGCTGCGCCTCACCGTTAACGACACCGCCCAGATTGATGAAGCCCAGCTGAAAGCCTTGGGCGCCGCTGGCGTGATCAAGCTCGATCAGCAGCACATCCAAATTGTGTTGGGCCCATTGGCCGAGCTGATTGCTACCGAAATGAAAGCCTTATTGACCGTGGGCGAATCGCGCTAAGTTGCCACACCCATTGCTAGTTCTATGTTCTCAAGCAAGGAGATCAAAATGAAAACCTACTCCTCGATTGCTAGTAGCTTGTTGGTGGCGTTGCTCGCCAATCCATTCCTGCTGGCTCAGGCCCAAGCACGTGATTTTAGCTATCTGGCTGGGCGAGATAATCGCAAAGTGGCCGATCAATTAGCGCAGGCGGGTTATAGCCAAGTGCATACCGAAACTTCGGGCGATGACAAATGGGATACCTGGTGGAATGCCAGTACGCAGGATTGCATCACCGCCTATCAAACCGGCTACACCTATCAATCGCTGCGCAATACCCCACGTGCGGATTGCGAAAAATACGCCGATGGCGGCGGCTCGAAAAGCAACGCCGTTGCCCTCGGATTGGGCGTCGCTGCGGCGGTCGGCGTTGCTGCCTTGATTAATCATCAGCGGCATAAGCATCAACATGACGACATGAATGAGCAACAGCATCGGTACTTTGTGGATGTTGAAGATTTGCAAGGCATCCGGGCTTCCTATGGTGAATCCGAGTTGCAATCGCGTGGTTTTCACAATGTGGATGGCGAAAAAGGCTGGCATCGCAGCTACACCACGTGGTGGAACGGCGCTGCCCGCGAATGTGTGCAAGTGACTACCCGGCAGGGGCGGTATAGCGATGTCAATGTGGTGGATAACAGTGCCTGCCTGTAATGCCGGTGGCGACGAAGGAGGCTCAGATGCGGATCTTGATCAGCCCGGATGAGAGTTGGGCGGCCCGGTATGGCTGCGGTGTCTGGCTTCTTGCCACCGGTGGTGCGACTGGATATTTGCTCGCGCAGCTGGGCCATTATCCTCTGGGGTGGTGGTGCTGGTTGGGCTGGCCGTATTTGCTGATGCTGGCCGGCGTGCGTTTCATTGGCGCAAAGGGGCGGGGCGCGTGGCAAGTCGCAGCAAGCCTTGCCGCCGTGCAAGGGCCGATTGTGCTGCTGGATGTGGTGTATCTCAATCCAGATCCGCAGGGGCCCATTGTTTTGGTGATTTTGCCGCTATTACAGCTGGCCGTGCTGCTGGTGGCGGGGCTGGTGACCTGGTGGTTATTCACCAGTGAGAGGTAGTTTTCGTTGTTAATTGCTCGAATCGAAGGAGTGCATCATGGAAACAGCAATCGTAATGGGTAGTGTCATGGGGGTATTTTTTGCCGCATTGATAGGTTTGCTGATTGGCGCTGTGGCGAAGTGGTTGCTGCCAGGGCGCGATCCGGGCGGCTGGTTGGCCACCTGTTTGGTGGGGCTTGCCGGTAGCTGGTTGGCCAGTGGCTTGCTCGCATTACTGGGCTTGCACGGCGGCGTGTTGCAACTGGTGGCCGCGGTGCTGGGGGCGATGGGTTTGCTGCTGCTGTGGCGTCGAGTTCAGCAACAGCGGCAACTGAGCCGTTAGTTTCTTGGTGGGTATTGCTGTGCAAGAATTGATATTATTTGACTTGAGAGCAATACCCCTAAGTCGCATTTACGGCTGTAATTTGATGGCTACCAGCCGATAAGCCAGCAGCGCGCCGATGCCGCATACCGCCAAAGTACTCGCCAAGGGCAGGCTGCTGCCATCGTGCCATACCCCCATTAGTACGCCGGCTAGCGTGGCAATGCCAAACTGCAGCGTGCCCATCAGCGCCGAGGCCAGGCCCGCTTGCTGGCCATGCTGAGCCAGTGCCCCGGCCGTGGCATTGGGGGCGGCAAAGCCCAGCGCCAGCAGATACAGATAAATACAGCCCACCACCAACCAGAACGGTGGATGTGTAATCAGGCTGGACACCAGCAAGGTGCCGCTGGCCAATCCCAGGGCCAAGCTCGCGCGGTGCAGCAGCAGATCAATCGAGCTGGTTTTCAGCGCGCGGGCATTCAGTTGGCTGGCCAGAATGTAGCAGGCGGCGATGCTGCCGAAGGTCAGGCTGTAATGCGTGGGGCTCAGGCCATACACCTTCATCATGACAATCGGCGAGCCGGTAATGTAGGCAAACAAGCCGGCGACCGCCAGCCCGCCGGTGAGCGCGTAGCCCATAAAATGCCGATCACGCAGCAAGCCGCGATAGGCGCGCAAAGTATCGCCCAGTGCGAGCCGCTGCCCTTGCACGGCGGGGCGGGTTTCTGGCAGCAGGTAATGCATGGCCAGCAGGCACAGCAGCGCAAAGCCGGCTAGCAAGCCAAAAATCGCCCGCCAGCTCAGCGTGGTGACCACCCAGCTACCCAGTAGCGGTGCCAGAATCGGGGCGATCCCCATCACCAAAACCAATGATGAATACACCTGCGCTGCACTACGCGGGTCGCAGCGATCGCGCACCACGGCCCGCGCAATCACCATCCCGGCGCAGCCGCCCAGCGCCTGCAAAAAGCGCAGCGCCACCAAGGCTTCGATACTGCTGGCCAGCGCGCAGCCCAGTGAGGCAAGCAGATAGACGCCGAGGCCGAGTAACAGCGGCGGTTTGCGGCCGTAATGATCGGACAGCGGCCCATACAAAATCTGCCCGATAGCCAGGCCAATAAAATAGCTCGCGAGCGTGAGCTGCACCGTGCCATCGCCGGCGTGCAGCTCATGGCCGATGGCGGGCAAGCCCGGCAAATACATATCAATCGATAGCGGGCCCAGCGCGGTGAGCGCGGCCAGCAATAAAATCCAGCCGGCAAAGCGGCTGTGCGGTGGGGTCGTTGTGGTCATACGTTTATGCTGCCGCGGCTGGGGAGGTGAGAGCCAGTGGGGCTATCCCGTGGTGCGGCAGAGAAAATGAGAGTGGTTCTCTATTAGACGCCGAATGCCGGGCGCATACCAGTGTAAAAATCCATACAGCACCGCCCAGCCGACAGTCGTCTGCCTGGCGCCGGCTAGGGTAATCCTGCCTGTATCTTGTTCGCTTACAGGTATAAAATGCCGAGCATACTGGGGTGGGATTCGCCTGCCGGCCAGCCTGCGGCATTGCCTCGTTCAATGCCTTTTTTGTTTGCTTCCCCCAGACTGTTTTTCTGGAAAGGACGAAGTGTTTATGCGCGAAAGTTTGCGTATTACCGAGATTTTTCACTCACTGCAGGGCGAAACCAGCCGGATGGGCCTGCCCACCGTGTTTATCCGCCTCACCGGCTGTCCGATGCGCTGCACCTACTGCGATAGCGCCTATGCCTTCACCGGCGGCAAAACCATGAGCCTGGATGACATCATGGCGCAGGTGGAAAGCTATGGCTGTCCTACCGTCTGTGTGACCGGTGGCGAGCCACTGGCGCAAAAGCCGGTGCATCTGCTGTTTAAGCGCCTATGCGATGCCAGCTATAGCGTCAGCACCGAAACCGGCGGCGGCCAGCCGATTGATTGCGTCGATCCGCGTGTATCGCGCATTCTGGATGTCAAAACCCCCAAATCCGGCGAACTGCCCAATATGCTGTGGGCCAATCTGGAAGCCGTGAACCAGCACGATGAAATTAAATTCGTGCTGGTGGATCGTAGTGATTACGAATGGGCGCGCGAGCTGGTGCTGACCCAATCCCTGCATCACAAAGCCCCGGTGATTTTCTCGCCAGTATGGGAAAGCCTCAAGCCGGTGGAGCTGGCCGAATGGGTGATCGCCGACAAGCTGCCGGTGCGCGTGCAAGTGCAGCTGCACAAAATCCTTTGGGGTGAAAAACCGGGGGTATAGACCGCTAAGTATTTTATTAATTAGCTTTGCCAACTATACCCATGCTAAGGAGCCAAACATGAACAAAAAAGCGATTATTTTATTATCGGGTGGCCTGGATTCGGCCACTTGTCTGGCCATGGCCAAAGCCGCCGGTTTTGACTGCTATGCCCTGTCATTTGATTACGGCCAGCGGCATAACGCCGAGCTGGCCGCCGCCAAGCGCGTGGCCGCGAGCCTCGGGGCAATTGAGCACCGCGTGGTGAAAATCGATCTGGCGGCTTTTGGTGGCTCGGCGCTCACCGATGGCAATATCGCAGTGCCCACCAGTGGCGTGCAGGAAGATGAAATCCCGGTGACCTACGTGCCGGCGCGCAATACCGTGCTGCTGTCGTTTGCACTGGCCTGGGCCGAAGTGCTGAAAGCCGATGACATCTACATCGGCGTGAATGCCGTGGATTATTCCGGCTACCCTGATTGCCGCCCCGAATACATTTCGGCCTTTCAGGCCATGGCACGCTTGGCGACCAAGGTGGGCGTAGAGGGCTCGGCGCTGCATATCCACACGCCGCTCATTCGCTTGACCAAGGCGCAGATCATTAGCGAAGGGCTGAAACTGGGCGTGGATTACAGCCTCACCACCACCTGCTATCAGGCGAATGAGGCCGGCGAAGCGTGCGGCCTGTGTGATGCCTGCCGCCTGCGCGCCGCCGGTTTTTCCGCCGCCGGCGTGGCCGACCCCACCCGTTATCGCGCGGCCTAAACCGCCGGGCAAAAATATTTTCAAAAAAGGCTTGCCAAGCTGAATTAGGCTATATATACTGCGCAGCCTGTGTAGGGGAGTCGCCAAGTTGGTTAAGGCACCGGATTTTGATTCCGGCATGCGAAGGTTCGAATCCTTCTTCCCCTGCCACTCACAAACAAGCCGCTGCGAAGCGGCTTTTTTGTTGCCGATCGCCAGCCTGCATTGGCTTCTCTTGGCGGCACCGTTAGTGTGCTGCGCCCTCTCCGTACACCGCATTTCTTCTGTTTTCGTTCGGCCCCGCTGCGACGATGAGCGCGTTTGCGCTATGCGATAAGTGTCGTGCCTTGTCAGCAATTCGGCGGTTTTTACCCCTTTTGAATATTAGATTGTGCTAATGTATTGCCTCTACAAAATTTCATTTTGCTTACGAACAATCTATTGGGAAAGATGTACCTGCTATGAACTGCAAACTGTTGACTGCCGCCGCCCTTGCTATCACGCTCGTGGGTTGTGCGAGCACATCCACCAAGCCGACTGCCAAAGTAGAACCCAGCATTGAGCCATTTAATGAAGTGGTGATCAGCTATACGCCCACTAATTATGCCTTGGTCACCAAATATACGGGCCGTGGGGCCACTGGCTTGGGTAATTTGGGCGGCTTATTAGGGCCATTGGGCTTGTTAGCCGCGGTAGCCATTGATCAGGCGGTGGAAGCCGGTGTCGCGTCGAAAAATCTCGAGCGCACCGAGGCGCTGGATAAAACCATTAAAGGCAAAGCGGCCGACTGGGATGTAAACCGCGTGCAGGCTGAATACATCGGTGCCAAGATTGCCCAGGAAACCGGCGCACAAGTAAAACTGCTTGCACGCGCCAGCACCGCTTCAGGCGCGGCGGCGCCAGCTGCCTTGGCTGATAAGCAGGCGCGGGTTGAGTTGGAATCCGTGACTGGGTATGGCGCAGTTGGTACCACTGATTCGTTTAAACCGATTGTGATCACCAAATACAGCGTGCAGGTGGGCAATCCCGCGCGGGTTGTGTTGGGGCAGGAGCTGGTGACGTTTCAGCCCGCCAAAGAAGAAACTTATATGACCTGGGCTGGGGTGTTGGCCGATGCGGAGAAAGTACCGGCCATGGCGCAGCGTCAGCTACGGCAGCATGCAGATAAAATCAACACCGAGCTCTTGGCGGCATGGCAACGCGCCAAGCTAAAAGCCAATGCGCCAGCTGCCAGTGCCCCAAGTGCTGAGCAGAAAGTCGCCGCCGTACAATAAGCATTTACCAGCGCCTTAAAATACAGCGGCGGGCTATACCCGCCGCTGTATTGCTTTGTAGGGCTTTATTTGTTTTCCTTTGCAGGCAATACGCTCTTACAGACTGCCTTCATTCACCAGTGATTGAAAATTTTGCAGCTTGCCGTTCTGGTCAAAATTGCACTGGAATGGCTTTTTGCCCTGATTGCCTAAATCACCGGTGCCTTTAATGGCGTAGCCGGTGGCGGTGGCAAAAGGTTTGCCCACCTGAATATAAATTGGCTTGGTATTAAACTGGCCAGCGGCTTCGCCTTTGCAATAGGCAGGCATGTTTTTTGGCATCGGGCCGGCTTTTTTCGGTGCTGGGGTGGTGGCGGCTGCGGCGCTGAAATTGGCTTCCGAACACATGCCATTGGCACCATGTTTGCCGGTGTAGCTGACGGTGCGGGTGCCGTCCGGATTGGTCATCACATCCACCGACACGCCATTACCGCTGACGGTGAAATAATCTTTGCTGGTCACTTTTAGCTTGGCTTTTTTGCCGTTCAGGTAGGCATAGCCACCCTGGTCGACATGCAACTCAATGCCGGTCGGGCAGCTGTAGTTCATGGTTGGAATTTCGGCGTGGGCGATACCGGCACACAAGATAGCGGCGCTAGCGAGAAGTAGTGTTTTCATGGTGTTTTCCTTGTCATTGAAGTCGTGGTGCTGCAAAAAGTGGCCAGCCGCAGGTGCTGGCCTGAAAGCGGGGTTTACCAGACCTTGGCGCGGTCAGCTTCGTTGAGCCACATCGGGTCGCCGGGCTGAATGTTAAAAGCCTGATAGAAGGCATCCAGATGCTGGGCTGGGGCGTAGCTACGATAGTTACCCGGTGGGTGCGGATCGGTTGCCAGTGATTGTTTCAGCCATTCCGGTTTGGCTTTGGATGCCCAGAGTTGCCCCCAGGCAAGGAAGCAGCGCTGGCTCTGCGTAAAGCCATCAATGCTGCGGTTTTGCTCTGGGTGCGCGCGCAGATAGGTTTGCAGCGCACGGTAGCCCAGCGCCAGCCCGCCGGCATCAGCGAGGTTTTCGCCTACCGCTAGCTCGCCATTGATCTGCAAGCCGGGGCCAGCCGAATACCGATTGGCTTGCTGCACGAGCTTGCCCGTACGGCTCACGAAGTTTTGCACGTCCTGCGTGCTCCACCAGTTGCGTACATTGCCGCCGCCATCATAATTGCGGCCGGTGGCATCAAAGCCGTGCGTGAGCTCATGGCCAATCACCGCGCCCATACCGCAGAAATTCACCGCCGGGTCGGCTTTGGCATCGTATAGCGGCGCTTGCAGGAAGGCGGCCGGGATTTCGATGCCGTTGCGCGACGAGTCATAAGCGGCATTGATGTCGATCGGCAGTGTTTGCCCAGGCATCGCAAATTCATCTTGCGTCACCGGCTGATTGAACTGGCGCAGATTGCGTAACGCTTGGAAGCGATTGATGCGCAACACATTACCAAAGAAATCATCCCGGCGAATTTCGACTGAGCTGTAATCGATCCAATGGCTGGGGTAGCCCACTTTCAGCGTGATCTGGTCGAATTTATCCAGCGCGTTTTGCCGGGTTTGCGTGCTGAGCCAATCATTATTTACCAGCTGTTGGCGGTATTCCTGCTTGATCAGCGTGGTGATTTCTTCAACTGCGCGCTGATTGGCCGCCGGGAAATAACGATCGACATATAGCTTCGACAGCGGATGCCCCAGTTGGGCGGGTAGCAAGCGGGCTATGCGCTCGGCGCGGCTTGGCGCAACGCTAGGGCCATACAGCGCATCGCTAAAGGCTTGCCGTGGCTGATCAAACGCCGGATCAAGGAAGGCGCTGGTATGGCGCAGGAATTCCCAGCGCAGGTAGGCCTGAATGGTGGTTTGTGGATATTGCTGCAAAATAGCATTGCGTTCGCGCAGCGCCTGCAGCTCCACCACAATCACGTCTTGATCGGTAGGCAAGCCCAAGGTGTGGAAAAATGCGTCCAGATCAAAATTGGATAGTTCAGCCTGCAATTGGCGATACGGCATTTTGCTATAGCGCAGGTTTGGATCGCGCTTTTGCACTGGGGTGAGTTTTTTCGCGGCAATCTGACGCTCGATGGCTAAAATCTGCTCGGCTTGCTGCTGCGCCTCGGTGGCGCTGATACCCGCCAGCTGCAGATTGTCACGAATGTAATTCACATACGCGCTGCGGATCGCGGCATTGTCGGGCTTGAGATAATTATCACTGCTGAGCAACAGCCCGCCGTCGGCAAAGTAGATCGCATTGCGCTGCCGATCGGCCGTATCACCGGCCACCTGCGTGGCAAACATGAATGAATCATTCAGCGTGATAGTGAATTCGGCCAGCATGCGGGCAAAATCAGCGCCCGCAGTGGCCTGATTGATGCGCTGGAAATACGGCTGCAGCGGCGCATTACCGTTTTTGCGCAACTGGGCTTCATTCATGCCTGAGGCGTAAAAATCGCCAACCTGTTGCAGCACACTGCCCTTGCTGGCTTGTGCGCTCACTTGGCTGGCTTGCTCGATGAGCGCTTGTAATTGCCGGTCAGTACGACGCGCAAGGACATCAAAGCTGGAAATGCGCGGCAAATCACCGGGAATCTGCGCCGCGGCCAGGAAGCCGCCGCCGGCATAGCGGGCAAAATCCACACGCGGGTCGGCGGTCAGATCCATTTTCTGGGTCGAGAAGCCGACCGGCAGGCCGAAGTTGTTATCAATAGTCGCGGGGCCCATGGCCTGCTGCGGGGGAACGCTACTACAACCCTGCATCCCCAGCGTAGCCAGCACGGTGAGTGCTAGGCTCAACTGGCGCAGGGGGAAGGCGGTATTGCGATGGGTCATCATCACTCGCTCCGATGGCGTTTGAAGGTGCTGCAGCTGGGCGTTTTGCGGCAAACCTGACGAGCTTTGCAATTTAACGCCGCGATTAATGCTAGGTCAAATAGATGACAATTTAACGCCCAGCTACCAGCCGATTGTGTTTAAGCACACTGACTCATGGCGACGATCGCCGGCATTTGGAAACGGCCATCTTTGGTGGTGACGCTCACGCACTCTTGTGCATCTTCATTCACCCACAGCACACTGCTGCTGCGCCAGCCTTTGGCGCCATCAATCGCGTGAAAACCGCGATTGATCAATTCTTGCTCCCCGGCTGAGGCGCGCAGATTGTACAAATCGGCTACTTTGACATAGCGCGATTCATGCGGGGCGCCAAAGTGATGGTTGTAATCGTTGTGGTAATTATTGTAGTTATTGCTGTAGCGTGATGAGGCGCGTTCTTCGCGTTCACGGCGGGCGGTTTCGTAGCCATTATTGTAGGCATCTGAATGGCTGCCATAACGGTGATAGCGTTCAAGCCCATCTTGATAGCCTTGTTCGTAATCTTCGTTATTCCGGGCTTCATTATCGCGCGCTTCTTGTTTATGTTTATTGTGATTGGCAATGGCGGCAATCCCAGCAATGGCGGCCGCACCGGCCAATAAACCTACCATCGGGCTCATGCCGGATTCTTTGCGAATATAAGGGTCGCAATCGCTTTTAGAGACATCATAAACAGAAGTGGTTTTGCCAAAGCGTTCATTGGTGACCACACAATCTTTTTGTTGGCTATTCCACCATACGACTTGATTTTGATTATTATTGATTTCGCTATGCACTTGCTGATAACCGCGGCCTTCTAAGGCATTATGGCTATTCTGGATGCCATTATTGGTGAGGTATTGAAATTCATTATTGGCGGCGCCGGCAGTCATTGAGCTAAAAGCAATAGCGCTGGCTACGGCGAGGGTGGTAATGCGACAGCTGATTGTGTGTTGAATTGACATTTGATTCACCTATGACGTAATTAAACTTAATTGGAAATTAAATTGTCTTGCTGCATTGCATGAATGAAGATTACGCCGGCGAAATCACAACGTCATGCCAAAAAGTAACATTACTACGTAGTTTGTGCAAAAGTTCCACTTAGTATTACAAAGAGTGAAAATTGCCAATTTCCGGGATTAAGCGCGCATAAAAAACGGCGGGATATACCCGCCGCCGTATTGCTATGTAGGCTTTAAAATAAAAGGCTTGCAGCCTGATACCCCTTAGCGCAGCATGTCGAGCGCCACGGCTTCGGCCACTTTAATGCCATCGACCCCGGCGGATAAAATCCCGCCGGCATAGCCTGCCCCTTCGCCGCCCGGATACAGACCGCGTACGTTCAGCGATTGCAGATCGTCGCCGCGGGTAATGCGCAGCGGTGATGAAGTGCGGGTTTCTACGCCGGTGAGCACTGCATCGTGCATATCGTAGCCGTGGATTTTCTTGCCGAAGGCGGGCAGCGCTTCGCGCACCGCTTCGATGGCAAAGCTAGGCAGGCTGGTGGCCAGATCGGTCCAGTTGACGCCCGGCTTGTACGAGGGGTCGACACTGCCGACGCTGCTGGATGCGCGCCCGGCAATAAAGTCGCCCACTAATTGCGCCGGCGCGTTGTAATTGCTGCCACCCAGCACATAAGCGTGGCTTTCCAGCTGGCGCTGAAATTCAATGCCGGCCAGTGCGCCGCCCGGATAGTCTTCCGGATTGATACTCACCACCAGGCCCGAATTGGCATTGCGCTCATTGCGCGAATACTGACTCATGCCATTGGTCACCACGCGCCCTTCTTCACTGGTGGCGGCCACCACAGTGCCGCCCGGACACATACAGAAGCTATACACCGCGCGGCCATTGCTGGCGTGGTGTACGAGTTTGTAATCGGCTGCGCCCAGAATCGGGTGACCGGCGTATTTGCCCCAGCGGGCTTTGTCGATCAGCGATTGTGGGTGTTCGATCCGGAAACCTACCGAAAATGGCTTGGCTTCCATAAACACTTGCCGCTCATGCAGCATGCTGAAGGTATCGCGGGCGCTATGCCCCAGCGCCATCACCACGTGCTCGCTGCGCAATTCTTCGTGATGTTTGCTGCCATCGGCATGGGTAGCTTCGACGCGTACCCCGCGCAATTGCTGCTGGCCATTGGCCATTGGCTCGAGCAAGAGATCGGTTACGCGGTGCTGAAAACGAATTTCGCCGCCCAGTGCCTCGATCTCGGCGCGCATTTTTTCGACCATGCCCACCAGCTTGAAAGTACCAATGTGCGGCTTGGCCACGTACAGGATTTCTTCGGGCGCGCCGGCTTTCACAAATTCGGTGAGCACTTTGCGGCCCAGATGGCGCGGGTCTTTGATCTGGCTATACAGCTTGCCATCGGAGAATGTCCCCGCGCCGCCCTCACCAAATTGCACATTCGATTCGGGGTTGAGCTGATTTTTACGCCACAGGCCCCAGGTGTCTTGGGTGCGTTCGCGTACTTTCTTGCCCCGCTCCAACACAATCGGCTTAAAGCCCATTTGCGCTAGCAGCAGGGCAGCAAAAATCCCGCAGGGGCCAAAGCCGATCACGATCGGGCGATGTGCCAACTGTACCGGGGCTTGGCCAACAAAGTGATAGCTGGTATCAGGCGTGGGCAGAATATGCGGATCGTTGGCATTTTGCTGCAAGAGCTTGGCCAGCAGGGCGGCCGGCAAGGTGAGATCTAGGATATAGGTCAGCATCATCTGGCCCTTGCGCGCATCGTAGCTGCGCTTGAAGACCAGCAGATCCAGTAGGTCTTGTTCCTGAATAACCAGGCGCTGACAGGCGGCTGCGCGTAATTCGCTGTCGCTGTGATCCAGCGGCAGTTTGAGTTCGGTAATACGTAACATAAATAATGCTCAGGGTTGGTGGTTATTCAACACGGGGCATATTGTAGGGCTTTGCCACCGGCTTGGGGGGAAAACCGCCGCCGCTCAGTCGGCGCTTTGGCCGTGTTCGCCGGTTTCCACCCGATTGCGCCCACCTTGCTTGGCGCGATACAGCGCGGCATCGGCCCGCTCCAATGCGCGGGCAAAACCATCTTCGCCAATCACCGTCACCCCAAAACTGGCCGTGAGGGCGATGGCCTTGGGCCAGCGGGTTTCTTCCACGGTTTGGCGCAGGTTTTCGGCGATTTGCTGGGCGTGCTCGAGTCGGGCGTTAGGCAGAAAGAGCACGAATTCCTCGCCGCCCCAGCGCACCACATAGTCGCCATGCCGCACATGGGTGCTGAGCAGGCGGGCAAATTTCACCAGTACCTCATCGCCCACCCCGTGGCCATAGGTGTCGTTCACCGCTTTGAAATGATCGATATCGCAAATAATCATCGCCAGTGGCGAGAAATCGGTGGCATTGGCCATTTCGCGGGCAATGTCGTTGCGGATGCCGGAGCGATTGCGTACTTGGGTCAGTGGGTCGATCTTGGCCTGATCGGCAATGCGTTTTTTCTCGGCCTGCAGTGATTCATTGGCCATGACCAGCTGCGACGCTTCCTGGCGAATGACATTCAGGCGCAGGTGCAATTTATAGAGCAGATTAATACTCACCCCCAGCGCCATCAGCCCCCACAGCGAAAGGATAAAAATCAGCATGTGTTCAAGGCTGACCCATTTGCCTTCAAACACAATCTGGTGCACATCAATCTGATGATGGCCAGCTTCGCGCTCGCCCCCGGTTGAGATAATCAGCAAGGGCACATTGCGCAAATCCACACCGAAATGCTCAAGCGGGATATTGCGGTCGGCCAGCCACCATGAGGCGACATTGAAGTTTTTCAGCGGTACGGTCTGCTCAACCCCATCGGGCACGATGAACTGGATTTCGTTGAGCTTCCAAGTAGTGCTTTCTTGCGGGTTGCTGTAGTCGGGGTTGTAGTTACGTAAAAAGAAGCGCACCCGATGTTTGCCCGGCCCTTTGTAACTGAATTTCAGCCGCACGCTATCGTAATTGGTGAGATCTAAGCCATGCGGGACTTTGCCCAGCGTGATACCGAGCTCGCAAAATGGCCATTCGTATTTATCCGCGAGCTCGCAATCGAGGCGCAGGGCATCGGGAGTGCGGATCAGCTGTGCCTGAGAGAGGCCGCCATTGATACGATCATCCGCCACGCTGACGGGAAACGGCGTGCGCACATCGATCAGCAAGACTTTATTCATGCCCAGCTGTTGCCACAGCAGTAAAACGAGGCTGAGCACGGTCAGGCCAATGATTAGCCCGGCGAGGTTGAAGGTGCGCTGCATGTGTTTCTCCAGAGCAGACTGCTTTCATCGTGGGCGTTGGCCGGGCAGAAAGCAAGGCGCGGCCGGCAAAAACCGCTGGCAATTTTGCTATTGCTTAGCAGCATTTTGGCCGGGCTTACCTACACTGAAGCGAGAGACTAATCTGTGGAGCTACGCTGATGAACGCCCCTGCCGAATTTGCCAATGAACTGGAGCTGGGCCATGCGATTGCGCGGGCGATTCTGGCTGGCTTTGATCACCACTATCGGGTCTTTCGCGAGGCCAGCCGCGCGGCGCAGGCTCATTTTGAGGCCGGCGATATTCATGCCCAGCAAACCCTCGTGCGCGAGCGGATCGCTTTTTACGATTTGCGGGTGCAAGAGTGTGTGCAGCAGCTCAAACAGAGTTTTAA
Source organism: Chitinibacter tainanensis DSM 15459 (assembly GCF_000429785.1). Taxonomy (GTDB): domain Bacteria; phylum Pseudomonadota; class Gammaproteobacteria; order Burkholderiales; family Chitinibacteraceae; genus Chitinibacter; species Chitinibacter tainanensis. The sequence continues at coordinate 374,490 of NZ_KE386952.1, read as the reverse complement.
TGCTGAATCCTTGCCCGATAGTGTGTGGCAGCGGGTGAAGCAGCAATACATCGGCTTACTGGTCAACCACCAGCAAATGGAGTTGGCCGAGACGTTTTTTAACTCGGTGTGCTGCCGCATCTTGCATCGCACCTATTTTCATAACGATTTTATCTTTTACCGCCCGGCGGTCTCTACCGAATACATCGAGGCCGATGGCCCGGCGTTTCGCACGTACTACCCGAATGAAGCGGGCTTGGCGGCCACTATTCGGGCTATTTTGGCGGATTTCGGCTTTCGCCTGCCCTTTGCGCATCTTGAGCGGGATGTGCGGCAAATCATCTGTGCGCTGCGGCGTCATCTGGGCAAAGCGCCCAAGGCCAAATTCAATAGCTATATCCAGGTGCTGGCCTCGCCGTTTTATCGCAATAAGGCGGCCTATTTACTGGGGCAGGCCAATTATGGGCGCAAGAAAATCCCGTTTGCGCTGCCGATTTGCCGGCGCGAGGATGGCCATTTGTATGTAGATGCCGCGCTGTTTCGTGGTGAACAAATCCGCCATCTGTTTTCGCTTTCTCGGGCGTATTTTCTGGTCGATATGGCCGCGCCGTCGGCCTATGTGCAGTTTTTGCATGACATGTTGCCCAATAAGCCACGGGCTGAGCTGTATATGATGCTGGGGCTGGGTAAGCAGGGCAAAACCATGTTTTACCGCGAGCTCTTTCATCATTTGCGCCACTCCAGCGATCAGTTTGTGTTTGCGCCGGGTACTAAGGGTATGGTGATGAGCGTGTTTACGCTGCCGTCGTTTCCCTATGTGTTTAAGGTGATTAAAGACGTGTTTGCGCCGCCGAAAGAAGTGGATCACGCCACGGTGCGGGCGAAGTATTTACTGGTGAAGCAGCATGATCGGGTGGGGCGGATGGCCGATTCGCTCGAGTTTTCTAATGTCGCCTTGCCCAAAGCGCGTTTCGCCCCCGAGGTGCTAGCCGAGCTGCGCGAGCTGGCGCCCACTGCGATTGAGGAAGAGGGCGATGAAGTGGTGATCCGGCATTTATTTATCGAATGCCGGATGAAACCGCTGAATTTATATATCCAGCATCGCGAAGGCGCGGCGGTGGAGGCGGTGATTCGCGATTATGGCAATGCGCTGCGCGAGCTGGCGATAGCCAATATTTTCCCCGGCGATATGTTGTTTAAAAACTTTGGGGTGACGCACGCCGGTCGGGTGGTGTTTTACGATTACGATGAAATCGAATACATGACCGACTGCGATTTTCGCCGGATTCCCCCGCCGCCCTCGCCCGAATTTGAGCTCAGTGGGGATACCTGGTTTAGCGGCAATAAAAACGAGGTGTATCCCGAGGAATTTGGCAATTTCCTGCTCACACGCGCCGATGTGCGCGCCGCCTTTGAGCGTTACCACGCCGATTTGCTCACGCCGCAGTTCTGGCAAGGCTGTAAGGCGCGAATCAAAGCCGGGCAAATCGAAGACTTTTTTCCCTACCCCGAGGCATTACGCTTTCGCCCGCCGCGCCGAGCCTAACCGTTGGTCTGTAGTGTAAATGTCTCACTGCGAGGGGCGCGTAATTCGGTCATAATATTCTGCTAGGCACCCCCAGAGCGGGCGCGGATTCGCACCGACGGCTGGTAAGTGCCTGAATTAATGGCTGAAAATTTCTGTGTATTTAGTCTGTGTGCTGCGCTGGCACAGACCTCATGCCTGGCTGGTGCCGGGCATTCTTGTTTATATGGTGTGATGGTTTTGCGTTTGAAGTGGCCTGCTATTTCTCATCCCTGGCTGAAGTCGGCCCTGCTGTTGGCCGCCGTGTGCGCGCTGCTGCTGGCTGGTCGGTATTTTATTGATCGCCAGTGGGATGTGCCGCGGCTGGGGTTTTCCGCGCTGCTGTTTTTCTTTTTTGCGATTTTCCTCAATCGCTGGTGCGCCGCTTGGGCGGCGCTGAGCCTCGAAGGCCTGCTGTGGAATGTGAGCTATGTCAAAACCAAGGCCACTGGTGAGCCTTTGCTCGGGCGCGATCTCCTCGAAGTGGGCCAAGGGTTGGCACTCACTGCCTATATCGATTGGGACATCATCGGTTTTGCCGTCGGCCTCGTAGCGGCGGTGAGCTTAGGGCTGTGGTATCGACCGAGTTTTCGTAAGCGCCGTTTATTACCGGGGCTGGTGCTGTGTGGCATTGTGGGGTGCCAGTTCGATACGTCGGGTAGGTATGCGCTGGAAACGCAGCGCTGGCTTAGTAAAACACTAGATACCCGCTATGTGTTTTATAACTTCCGCGAAAATGTGAAACAAAACGGCATTCTGGCACATCTGGTGTTAAGCGCAGAAAGCATGCATGTGCCCAAGCCCGGCCAGCATGATTTTTACAGTGTGCAGCTACCCCCGCTCGCGCAACCGGCCAACCCGGATTTGGTGGTGGTGATGTGCGAGTCGTGTTACACCAGCCGGGATGACAAACTCCCCACCGCGCTGCAGCAGCTCACCCGGCGTGGATTTGTGCATGCTCGCGCGATTAGCCCGGTGTATGGCGGCGGCACGGCGGATGCCGAATATGAGGCGCTGACCGGGCTTTCATCACTTTCCTTGCCGGGGATTGATTTTCAGAATTTCTCCTCGCGTTACAGCGAGCAAAGCGCCACGCTGGCCAGTGAGCTTGATAGTGCCGGCTACCTCACCACCGGTATGCATAATTATCACGGCAGTTTTTACAAGCGCGCCGAGGTGTATCCGAAATTTGGCTTTCAGCAAAGTCGCTTTATTGATCGCATGTATTGGGATCGCAAAGCCGGTTGGCCGCTGGATAAATCGATGTATGACGTCGCGCTGCAAAACTATCGCAGCGCCGCCCCCGAACAGAAACAGTTTATGTTTCTGGTGACGGTATCGACCCATGGCCCGTTTATTCCCAATAACGACAGCGGCATTGGCCAGTATCAAACCCGGCTGGCGGCCGCGGTGCGCGATCTGGAGAACTTCGAGGCCACCCTATTCAAACTGGCTAAGCAGCGGCAACGCCCGCTGGTGCTGGTGGTGTTTGGTGATCACAAGCCGGCGTTGAATGAAGAATTTGTCGCCCGCGGCATTTTGCCGCAAAGTATGTTCGAGCTGGATCAGAAGGGCGCGTTGGCGTTCAAAAACCAGCTCAGCGGGGCCGAGCAAAAACTGCGCGGCGATGTGCCGCTGATGATCAAAGCCAATCGCCCCGAGTTGGCGGCTCAGCTGGCGGGCGAACTGAACGACAAACCGTTGTTTTGCCTGCCGGCCAGCTTATCGCGGCAAACTTCACCAACCAGCCCATTTTTTAATGCGGTGGCCGCGCGCTGCGAGCGCAACGAAGGTTTCTATGTGGAAGGCTTGTGGTGGCGGCATGTTTTCCCAGAAGCGCTGTATGCCGAGCGGCTATTCGCAAGCTAATCTTTGCCTGCGAATTGAAGGAATTAGGCAAGACCAGATGACAAACCCCACTCGCGAAGCGAGGCTCCCCTCAAGGAGGGGACGGGAGGGGTGGGAATAGAACATCAAGGCTGCAGATTCAAAGCCTTATTTCCTCAGGCTCGGCTTTGCCGAGAATTAAAGAATATTGCACTTGCACTGTGGCAGCAGCCTGAAGCGCGGTCTACACCGCGCTTTTTTGTTTTCGTCTGCCTTTATTCAGCCAGACTGCGCAGCTTTTCAATGCTGGGGGCAAAAAAAGCGGCGCCGGTCACGGCCCGGCTGAAATTCAGTAGATGATCGACCCGGCCATCGTCGGTGGGTGCCACCATGCGGGTCAGCATTTGCTCAAACACCGCCGGGGTTTTGCAATACGAGGTGAAGTACAGTCCCTTATCGCCACTGGGCGAGCCGTAGGGCAGGCTTTGCCGCAGAATCTGCAGCTCTTCGCCATTCTCCTCGATCACCACCCGGCTAATGTGCGCGGTGAGGGGGCGATCTTCATCGGGCAGCTCTTCATCGCTGTCTTTGGTGCGGCCGATGATGGCTTCCTGCTGTTTGACCGGCAGTTTGTTCCAGCTTTCCATCCGGTGCACATAGCGCTGGATATGCAAATAGCTGCCGCCGGCCCACTGCGCATCTTCACTACCCACCAGCGCCACGGCGGCGCGCTCGTCATCGGCTGGGTTTTCGGTGCCATCCACAAAGCCGGTGAGGTCACGGCGATCGCGATAACGAAAGCCCTGCACTGTTTCAATGGCGTCAAACCACTCGCCCAGGGCTTGGGTAAATTGGTCTGCCAGCTCAAACAGCACATCGTAGCGCTCGGCGCGCAGATGCAGCATCAAATCACACTGGGTAATCGGGGCCGGATGAATCGCGCCGGCAATGCGGGGAAAGGCGCGTAATTGAGCGGGCTTGCTGTTGGCGCCAAAAAATTCGGGCCATACTTCCGGGCCGATGCCGAGCGTGGCGTAGAGCTCGGCATCGGGGTTGGCTTGCGCGAGCTCCGCCACGCGGGATGGCCAGCTGGCCACGAGTTGCTTACACGCCTGATCCACGCGCCGACCCAAGCGGCGGTGAAACAGCATAAATAATCCATTGCTGGAAGCCGGTGGCAGAATGCCGGTTTGTGGCGTTGTCATTCTTCTGTATTCCCTTGTGCTGCTGCCATGCCGTTGGCAAAGGCCCAGATTGCGGGCAGCCAGTCGGCATAGCCGATAAAGCCGTGATCGCCGCCCGGCAGGATGGTTTGGCGGCATCCTTGGTAATAGTCCACCGCGTGCCGATAGTCCAATACCTCGTCGCCGGTTTGGCTCAAGAGCCAGTAGCGCTGCGCTTGGCTGGGCCTTCTTTCGTAATGGCGTAATTCTAATGCAAACGAGGCGTCAATAATGTGAATTTCGCCGGTCTGGTAATTTTGCTGTGGCCCCAGATACTGCTCGATCAGCGTATAGGGTTGCACCGCGGGGTTGATCAGCACCGCCCGGCCGCCGTACTCCTCGACGGCCCAGGTGGCAAAAAAACCGCCCAGCGAGCTGCCGATCAGGCAAAAATCCCCCGCCAGCGGTGCCAATAGCTCGTGCAATTGGTTGATGGCCTGCTGTGGATTCATCGGCAGCTGTGGGCACAGATACTGCTCTGCCAAGCCTTGTGTCTGCATCCAGGCCTGCGTTTGCTGGGCTTTTTCCGACATCGGGCTGGATAAAAAGCCGTGCAGATAAATCAGGGTGGTCATGGCAATAACACCGTGCCGCCGGTGGTGCGGCGGGCGGCCAAATCACGGTGCGCTTGGGCTGCCTCGGCCAAGGCATAACGCTGGCCGACGGTGGGCTGCACCAAGCCGCTGAGCAGGGCCTGGAAATAATCATCCGCGCAGGCCAATAGCGCAGCCCGGTTGGCGGTGTAGTGGCCAAGCGTGGGGCGGGTGACAAAGAGCGAGCCTTTTTGCGCCAGCAGGCCCAGATTAAAACTTTCAACCGCGCCCGAGGCATTGCCAAAGCTGGCCAAGAGGCCGCGCGGGGTCAGGCAATCGAGTGAAGGCAGGAAAGTCGCCGCTCCCACGCCGTCATACACCACCGGCACGCCCGCGCCGGCAGTGAGCTCGCGTACAGCGGCTACCCAATCGGGCTGGGTGTAATCCAGCACTGCATCGCACCAGCCCTGCGCCAATTCGGCTTTGGCGGCGCCACCCACGGTACCCAAGACCCGCACGCCCAGCCCCTGCGCCCATTGGCACAAAATCTGCCCCACACCGCCCGCGGCTGCGTGCACCAAGATGGTCTGGCCTGCGCTGACCGGGTAGGTTTGTTTCAGCAAATACTGCGCCGTCATGCCGCGCAGTAGCGTGCCGGCAACCAGCTCATCAGGTATATCCCTAGGCACGTTGACCAGCTTGGCTTCTGGCATAATACGGCGCGTCGCATACGCGCCGGGTGTGCCCCCCGCATACGCAACCCGATCACCGGCTTGCAGGGTTTCGACCCCCGGCCCGACCGCCTCGACGATGCCGCAGGCTTCCAGCCCCAGCCCACTGGGTAGCGGTAGCGGATACAGGCCCGAGCGATGATAGGTATCAATGAAGTTCACCCCGATGGCGGTTTGCCGCAGTAGTACTTCTCCCTGGCCCGGTGCGGCCAGCTCGCGCTGCGTCAGTTGCAGCTGATTTTCATCGCCGTGTTGTTGAATCAAAATCTGGTCGCAAATCATCGGGTGTCCTCGTCGGGGCGCGTGAAGCGTCTATTGTGCCGTTCATCGGCGTCCCCTGCAGCATAAGGCTGGGGGTTTGACGAGGTGAATAGTGGCATTGCGGGCGCTTTTCGACTTTTATTAGAGCTATGTCATGATGCTATAGCTGCTGTTTGTTTATAGTGCGCACTTGTCTGCGTACGCCATTTGGAAAAGACACCATGCAAACCTTTTTTATTGCGCCAACCCGCCACAATGTCGGCCTGACCTCGGTGACCTTGGGTGTGGTTCGCTGCCTGCAAAACCAAAGCTTGAAAGTAGGGTTTGTTAAACCGGTTGCCCAGGATCAGGCTGCCAGCGATGTGGAGCGCTCTAGCCACTTTGCTCGCCGCATTTGTTCGCTGGAAGTGCCAGATGCCCTGAATGCCGCCTATGCCATCGAGCAAATTTCCATTGGCCAGACTGACGATCTGCTCGAAGAAATCGTCACCATGTGCATGAACGCCGCCAATGACGCCGATGTGCTGGTGGTGGAAGGCCTGCACCCGGATGGTGGCAACCCCTACACCAGTCAGCTCAATACTTCGATGGCGTTGGGTTTGCAGGCCACGGTGATTCTGGTCACCGATGCCAGCGCCAAACACGCCGCCGAAGAAGTCAAAGTCGCGGCGCGCCAGTTTGGTAACGAAGGCGTGCGCGTGGGCGGGGTGATCTTTAACAAAGCGCCAGTTGATTTTGATAGCGCGCAGATGCAAGCCCAGCTGGATGGTTTGCCGATCTGGGGCGTGATCGAATTTGATCCGCACCTGCTGGCCCCGCGTACGCTCGATGTGGCACTGCATCTGGATGCCGAAATTCTGGTCAAGGGCGAGCTGACCAAGCGCCGCGTCACCGAAACCGTGGTGGCGGCTCGGGCCGTACCCGAAGTGATTCGCCGGCTGCAGCCGGGCGCGCTGATTGTGAGCTCAGGTGATCGCGATGACGTGATTCTGGCCACCGCACTGGCCGCCAGCAATGGCGTGCAGCTGGCTGGGCTGGTGCTGACGCACAATACCGAAATCAACCACACCGTGCGCGATTTTGTGCACATGGCCTTTAATACCGGCATTCCGGTCTTGCGCACCGATGGCGATAGTTTCGGCACCGCGCTGGCCATCAGCAAAGTACCAACCGTGGTGCCGGCCGATGACAAAGACCGCATGACCCGGGTGATGAATGCCGTGGCCGAGCAACTGGATGTGGATGCACTGGTGGCCGGGGTGAATACGCTGGGTGTACATCATCTGAGCCCGCCGGCTTTCCGTTATCAGCTGATCCAGAAAGCGCGTGCTGCGAACAAACGCATTGTGCTGCCTGAAGGCGAAGAGCCACGCACCATTTGCGCCGCAATCATTTGTGAAGAAAAAGGCATCGCGCGCTGCGTGCTGCTGGGTAAACGCGCCACGATCGAAGCGGTAGCGCAAACCCAGGGGGTGACCGTGCCGCCCACGCTGGAAATCCTTGATCCGGACGAAATCCGCCAGCGCTACGTGCCACCGATGGTTGAGCTGCGTAAGTCAAAAGGCTTGACCGAAATTCAGGCCCTGCGCCAGCTGGAAGATAACGTCGTGCTCGGCACCATGATGCTGGCGATTGATGAAGTGGATGGCCTGGTTTCGGGCGCGATCCACACCACGGCCAACACCATCCGTCCGGCGCTGCAGCTGATCAAAACCGCACCGGGCAATTCGATTGTGTCCTCGGTGTTCTTTATGCTGATGCCCGAACAAGTGCTGGTGTACGGCGATTGCGCGGTGAACCCGAACCCAACCGCCGAGCAACTGGCCGAAATCGCTGCGCAAAGTGCCTACTCGGCCAAAGCGTTTGGTATTGATCCGAAAGTAGCGATGATCAGTTATTCCACCGGCCAATCGGGCTCAGGCGCGGATGTGGATAAAGTGCGCGCGGCGACGGAAATCGCCAAAGCCCGCCACCCACAGCTCACCATCGATGGCCCGCTGCAATACGATGCGGCCTCGGTGCAGGAAGTGGGCCAGCAAAAAGCCCCGGGCTCGCTGGTAGCTGGTCAGGCGACGGTGTTTGTGTTCCCAGATCTGAATACCGGCAATACCACCTACAAGGCGGTACAGCGTAGCGCCAACGTGGTGTCGGTGGGCCCAATGCTGCAGGGCTTGCGCAAGCCGGTGAATGATCTGTCGCGCGGGGCGTTGGTGGATGACATCGTCTTCACCATCGCACTGACGGCGATTCAGGCGCAGGAAATGATCTAAGCGCCAAGGCGCCCAGTCAAATAAAACCGGGGTATTGCCTGACGTGCATTGATATTCATGCACTGGCGGGCAATACCCTGGTTTGTTTTTGTGTGGCTAATTCACCAGTCAGGCGGCATCTACCGTGATGGCATCATCGGTTTTGCCACGGCGACGGGTGGGCAGTAGGGTTTTGCGCAGGGCGCTCAGCCGCTCGCTCAGGGCCAGATCGGCCGCATGCTCTTTGGCCAAGGCCTGATACAGCTTAAACGCCCGCTCCAGCGCCGCTTTGCTGCCAAACAGCGTTGGCAGCGTGTCGATCGCGGCCTCGCGCCAGTGCCATAGCAGCAGGCTTTGCTGGTGAATCAGCGTGGCCAGAGTATCGTCATCCAACTCCGCCAGTGGGGTGTGCGTGCGCAGCCAGCTCACGCTGAGCTGCCGTTGCTGTACATCGATCTGCTCGCCCTGCAGCAACAGCCCCAGCCGGATCAGGCCGGTAGTGGCATCCCCCGCTTGTAGCTGTTCTTGCAAATCCAGCGGCGTGGGCGACTCTGGCGCCGGCAACGTGGCTGGGCTTGGGGCCGTCGCTGTCGTTTCGGCAGTGGGGAGCTGCCCGGCTTGCTGATGTTCCTGCCCCACCCCCAGCAGGGTGAGTGTGCCGTAGCCGAGCAAAAAGGCAGTTTCGGTTTGAATGTCGCGCAGCGCACCCAGCCAATCCAGCCCGGCGGCTAGCTGCTGCACGCTTTGGCGTTCTAGCGCCCGCCATGGCAGCGTCTCGGTCGGCGCTTGGCGCTGCTGGCGGATTTGCTCGGCCCAGATGCTATTGGCCAGCGCCAGCGGGTTGAGGCTGCTCCACGCCCAGCGCTGCAGGCGCAGCGGGTGATATAAGCGCCCCAGCGTGGCGGTGAGATCATTGCTGCAGGCTTGCACCCACGGGCGCAGCCATTGCTCATAGGCGGCCATATTGGCGGCAGAAACGCTCTCTACCGCGGCAAAGGCCAGCTCATCGCGGCGGTCAAAGCGCTGGTGCGCATGCAGCGACTCAACCGGATGTTCCTGCAGTTGCGCCCGCCAGCCGCCATCGGCGTCCGCTTCGATCTGCAGCGCATACAGGCCCGGTGGCAGCGTTTCGATGATGGTCATCAGCTCGACAATCTGCGCATGCTCTTTGCTGGCCACGCCGGCGCTGACAAAAATCCCCAAATGCCCAATCGACTCATGCACCAGCCCCACCACCACTTGCCCAGCGGCTTTCAGCGCATCGGTGCTCGGGTAAAGATCCAGTATCCAGTTAAAAGCTTGCTGCGGCGGGGTGATGTTGTCGCCCAGCGAGGCAAAAATCACCACCGGCGCATGCACTGCGGTGAGGTCATACGCGCCGCTGGCGGCTTGCGCTTTACCCTCGACCAGATCATTGCCAATAAACAGGTGATCGACAATCCAGCGGATTTCCGCCGCATTCATCAGGTAATTGGCGCCCCACCAGCGCTCGAAATCCAGAAAGCGCGGCGCCTCGGTATCGATCTGGTCATACAGGTGGTAATGCTTGCTCACCAGCGTATTGCCCAGATCCAGATTTTCAAAATTACTCACCAGATGTGCGCCATCAAAGAGGCCGTTGCCCAGATCGGCGGCCAGCAGGGCCAGCCAGCTACCGCCCAGCATGCCGCCGGCGTAGCGCATCGGGCTGTTATCGTTGCCGGCCCAGTACGACACCGGCGCGCCATTGGCCACCACCGCGCCGACCAGCTCAGGCGAGCTGGCCGCTACCAACAGCGCCGCCCAGCCGCCTTGGCAATTACCAATCAGCACCGGTTTGGGGGCATCAGGGTGGCTCTGGCGCACATAGCGCAAAAATTCGGCTTCGGCCGAGGTGACATCGGCCAAGGTTTGGCCGGGCTCGGGGATCGGGAAGAAAATCACCGCATATACCGGATGGCCGGCCTGCAGCGCCACGCCGATTTCCGATTCGGCTTTAAAGCCGCCAATCCCGGGGCCATGGCCGGCACGCGGGTCGATCACCACATAGGGGCGGCTGGCCGGGTTGACGGTGATGCCGGCCGGCGGGGTAATGCGCACCAGCGCGTAATTCACCGGCTGGGCGAAAGAGCGGGCATCCACCACCAGCTCGTAGGCAAATTTCAGTACCGGCGGTTTGCCGGCAGCCTCGTGCTGCAAAAATTGATCACCACGTACGCGCAGGGTATCCCAGTACAGCGCTTGTCGCTCAAGGCTATCCCGCCAATACGCCACCCCGGTATTGAGCCAGCTGACCAGCGGATAATCACGCAGCGGCGCGGGCAGCAGCTTGGGCAATTGGGTTTCGCAAGCGCGGCGCAGATTCTGCTGGGCCAGTGCGAACACTTTCTCGTTCAGGCGCCACCAGAGCGCCGTTTTTTCCTGTGAAACCAGCATCTTGCACCTCATTCGGGGGTGGGAATGGCGATTGTTTCACGGTTGTATGAAAAATTGGCGACAGCCATGCGTAGGCTCAAAGTAGGACTGGCTGCCGGCGGCATGCGTGTGGCGTGGCTTGGTTTACGCGCTCACGCTCAGCTGGCTGGGGGCGGCCAGCTCGGGCTGATAGGTTTGCTGCAGCCAATCGCGCTGCTGCTGGGCGCTGAGTGTGCTCTGACGGCTAAGCGGCGCTTGCCCGCTCGATTGCAGATAAATATCCACCAGCCGGTTCACATGGTCGGCCTTGGCCAGCTCCAGCAACACCGGTTTGGCAGCGCTGGGAAGCTCGGGCTTGCTCAGCGCCGGCAGGTCGGGGCTGCTGCTGTACAGGTCTTCCTGCCACAGGCTATGCGCCTCGCTTTGCGTGGTGGTGGGCAGACCGCTGCTCATGCTGCGCGGCTGGATGGTGCTGTAAGTCGGGGTGAGAGAGCGGATTTGCATCGGCGTCACCTTTCAGTTGTGGATACTGAAATGCTAACGCGCTGCCGGTTGCCAGCGCTGCGTACTTTGCCGCGCTGGATTTGGTAATTTTCAACGGAACCAAGTACTTGGCGCAGATTTTGCCTGCGCCAAGTGCGTGGGTGTGGGCCGCTTAGTGCAAGCGGAATTGCCCCACCGTGGTATTAAGCTCCGTAGCCAGGCGCGATAATTCCTGCGCGGTGCTGGCCAGCTGTTGCACGGTCTGGCCGTTTTCTTCGGCCATCTGGGCCACTTGCTCCATCCGGCTGGCCAGATCCTGGCCGGCGAGTTTTTGCTCGTTCAGCGAATGGCTAATATGATTTACCGCGGCCACCACGGCGCCGGCGTTGCCCTCGATTTCTTCCATGGCCAGCGCGGCCGAATCGGCGCTGAGCGCGGCTTCATCCACACTGTGCACGCTTTCATTCATCCACTGGTTTACCGTGGCGCTGCCGTTTTGGATGCGGGTAATCATCTCGCTGATTTCATGCGCCGAATGCGTGGTGCGCTCGGCCAGCTTGCGCACTTCATCGGCCACTACGGCAAAGCCACGGCCGGTTTCGCCAGCGCGGGCCGCTTCAATCGCGGCATTCAGGGCCAGCAGATTAGTCTGGTCGGCTACTTCACGAATAATCGTCGCCATCTTGCCGATTTCGCTCACATCTTGCTCCAGCGCCGACATCTGGCTGGCCGACTGGCTGACATCGCTGCCCACTGCGCTCATTTGTTTCGAGGCTTTCACCACAAATTTGCCACCCAGCTGGGCGGTTTCGCCGGCGTTTTGCGCCTGTTGCGAAGCCTCGCTGGCGCTATCGGCCACCAGATGAATACTCACGGTCAGCTCTTCCAGCGTGGCGGCTGCGCCAGTGGTTGAGGCCGATTGCTGCTGTGCGCTCACGGCCACTTGCTGGGATGAGCTGGCCAAGAGATGCGCAGCGCCGCTCACGGCCTGGGCATGGCGCTGAATTTGCTGCGCCATGGTTTGCAGATTGCCGCGCATGGTGTGCAGCGCCTGCAAGAGGCGGGCTGGTTCGTCATCCCCGTCGATATTTTGGGCTGGGCCTGCGCGCAAATCGCCAGCGGCAATGCGCTCGGCTTCGCTCAGCGCCTGGGCAATCGGGCGGGTAATCGCGTGGGCAATCAGCAGCGAGGCGGCCAGCCCCAGCGCCGCGGCAATCCCGCCGCTAATCAGCATCAGCCAGAACAGCTGGTCAATGCTGTCGGTGGTGGCTTGGCCGGCGGCGTTCATTTTGCTTTTTTGCGAGGCCAGCATGGCATCCACTTTTTGCTGGAACAGCTGATAGGCCGGATCGTATTGCGTGCGCAGATATTGCATCGCCTCGGCATCCTGATTGGCGCGAATCAGGCTAAACAGCGCCTCGTAATGCTGGGCCAGTGGCGCGCGTGCGGCATTAATCTCGCTCAATACCGCCTTGCTCTCCGCGCTTTCAGTGTGGGTTTCTAAATATTGCAGCGCGGAGGTCGAGCTTTGGCGCAATTCGCCAATCCGGTTTAGGCCCTGTTCGATTTCGTGGGCTTCGTTATCGATGATGGCTTCGCGCAGCAGCATGCCAATCGCCAGCGTATTGGCGGTGATCAGTTGCTGTTGCTCGATTTTGGGATAGCGATCTTGCAGTAGCTCTTCAACCTTGCTGCGATTAAACGAGAGCTGATACAGGGTGAACAGAATTTGCCCAGTCATTAACAGCAGCAAAGTGCCGCTGAGCATAAAGAGTTTGTTACGGGTGGACAGACGGGATAACACGGTGGATTCCTCTTGTTATTGTGCTTTGTGTCAGCTTTATGACAAAAGCGTGAGTCTACGACAGGCCGGACCATTTGGGGTTCATGGTTTCCTAATTTTCTGTCTGCGACCTTGTGGTAAATCAGTTGGGCGCATCTTGCGGCGTGGGGTGCCGATCGGCGGCCGGCACACTGGCGCTAGGGGGCGTAGCTTACGCAGCTTGGCCGTGCTCATGGTAAACTAGCCGATTGATTTTTTTACTGATTGACAAGCCCCATGACGCGTGCCGAACACCTGAAAAAACTGCTAGCCGAAAAAATACTGATGCTCGACGGCGGCATGGGGACGATGATTCAGCAATACAAGCTCACCGAGGCCCAATATCGCGGCGAGCGCTTTGCCGATTGGCATACCGATGTCAAAGGCAATAACGATTTGCTGGTGCTTACGCAGCCGCAGATCATCAGCGAAATCCACCAGCAATACCTTGATGCTGGTGCCGACATCATCGAAACCAATAGCTTTAACGCCACTTCGATGGCGATGGCCGATTATGAGATGGAAGGCCTGGTGTGGGAGATCAACCACGCCGCGGCCAAATTGGTGAAAGATCTGTGCGTGGCGCAAACGGCCAAAGACCCCAGCAAACCGCGCTTCTGTGCCGGTATTCTTGGCCCCACCAGCCGCACGGCGTCGATCAGCCCGGATGTGAACGACCCCGGCTACCGCAATGTCACCTTTGATGCGCTGGTTGAGGCTTACCTCGAATCCATCGACGGCCTCGTGAAAGGCGGCGCCGATATTTTGATGGTCGAGACGATTTTCGACACGCTGAACGCCAAAGCCGCCGTGTTCGCGATTAAGAAATACTTCGCCGATCGCCCCGAGCAAGAAGAGCTGCCGATCATGATTTCCGGCACGATCACCGATCAATCGGGCCGCACGCTGACTGGCCAGACCACCGAAGCGTTCTACAACTCGCTGCACCACGCCGATGCGGTGTCGTTCGGCCTGAACTGCGCGCTTGGCCCCGATTTGCTGCGCCCGTATGTCGAAGAAATGAGCCGTATTTCTGACACCTATGTGTCGGTACACGCCAACGCCGGTCTGCCGAACCCGCTCGCGCCGACTGGCTATGATTTGCTGCCTGAAGATATGGCGCCGCAAGTGCGCGAATGGGCGGCCTCGGGCTTGGTGAATATCATCGGTGGCTGTTGCGGCACCACGCCAGCGCATATCAAGGCGATTTACGAAGCCGTAAAAGACCTGCCACCGCGCCAGCTACCCGAGATCGAGCCTAAATGCCGCCTATCTGGCCTAGAACCGTTCAATATTGGCGACAGCGATCTATTTGTGAACGTTGGTGAGCGCACCAACGTCACAGGCTCGAAAGCCTTTGCTCGCCTGATTTTGGCTGGCGATTATCCGACCGCGCTGGAGGTCGCCCGCCAGCAGGTGGAAAACGGCGCGCAGATCATCGACATCAATATGGATGAGGGCATGCTCGACGCCCATCAGGCCATGGTGACCTTCCTGAATCTGATCGCCGCCGAGCCCGACATCAGCCGCGTGCCGATCATGATCGACTCATCGAAATGGGACGTGATCGAAGCCGGCCTGAAATGCGTGCAGGGCAAGTGCATCGTGAACTCGATCTCGATGAAAGAAGGGGTCGAGCAATTCAAACACCACGCGCGCTTGCTGAAAATGTACGGCGCCGCCGTGATCGTGATGGCCTTTGACGAAGTCGGTCAGGCCGATACCTACGCGCGTAAAGTCGAGATTTGCGAAAAATCGCATCGCATCCTGGTCGATGAAATCGGCTTTAACCCGGCCGACATTATTTTCGACCCCAACATCTTTGCCGTGGCGACTGGTATTGAAGAGCACGCCCGCTATGGCCTCGACTTTATTGAGGCCACTGGCTGGATTAAGCAAAACCTGCCGCACGCCAAAATCAGCGGCGGTGTGTCGAACGTGTCGTTCTCTTTCCGCGGCAATAACAAGGTGCGCGAAGCGATCCACGCCGTATTCCTCTACCACGCGATTCAGCGCGGCATGACGATGGGTATCGTGAACGCCGGTGCGCTGGAAAACTACGACGAAGTGCCGCTGGAGCTGCGCAACGCCATCGAGCGCGTGGTGCTGATGGACGGTGCCGACCCAATGGCCGACACCGACGCGCTGATCGCGCTGGCCGAATCATTCCGTGGCGACGCGGCGCAGAAATCGGGTGAAGATTTAAGCTGGCGCACGCTACCGCTGCAAGAGCGGATCACGCATTCGCTGGTGAAAGGCATTACCACCTACATCGTGGAAGACACCGAAGAAGCGCGCCAAAGCGTCGAGCGCCCGATCCACGTGATCGAAGGCCACTTGATGAACGGCATGAATGTCGTCGGCGACTTATTTGGTGCCGGCAAGATGTTCCTGCCGCAGGTGGTGAAATCCGCCCGCGTGATGAAAGCCGCCGTGGCCCACCTCGAGCCATTTATCGAAGCCGAAAAAATCGCCATGGGTCTGGCCGACGCGCCGGCCAAGGGCAAGATCATTATGGCCACGGTGAAGGGCGACGTGCACGACATCGGTAAAAACATCGTTGGCGTGGTGCTGCGCTGTAATAACTATCAGGTGTTTGATCTGGGCGTGATGGTGCCGTGCCAAACGATCTTGGATAAAGCGCGCGAAGTCGGCGCCGACATCATTGGCCTCTCCGGCCTGATTACCCCATCGCTGGAAGAAATGGCGCACGTCGCCAAAGAAATGCAGCGCCAGGGCTTTGATATTCCGCTGCTGATCGGCGGCGCGACGACATCCAAAGTCCACACCGCGGTGAAGATCGAGCCGCACTACCAAAACGGCCAAGTGATTTACGTGGCCGACGCCAGCCGCGCGGTGGGCGTGTGCTCAAACTTGCTGTCGGACGATCTGAAAGCGCCATTCGTGGCCGAAGTAAAAGCCGAATACGCCAAAGCGCGCGAGCTGTTTGAAAACAAAGATCGCACCAAGCTGATCAGCATAGCCGAAGCGCGCGAATTTAAATTCAAACAAGATTGGGCGACGTATACGCCGGTAGCGCCTAGCTTTACTGGCGTACGCGAATATACCCAATATGATCTGAGCGAGTTGGTACCCTATATCGACTGGACGCCGTTCTTCCAGAGCTGGGAGCTGTATGGCCGCTATCCAGCGATTTTGAACGACGAAGTCGTCGGCGAAGCCGCGCGCCCGCTGTTTGAAGACGCGCAAAAAATGCTGAAACAAATCGTCGAAGAAAAATGGCTGTCTGCCGCTGGCGTGATCGGCTTCTTCCCCGCCAATGCGGTCAACCACGACGACATCGAAATCCGCGACCCAGCCACCGGCGAAACCGCGATGCTGTGGCATAACCTGCGCCAGCAATTGCCGAAGGCCAAAACCGACGAGCGCAACGCGGCCGATGTGAAGCCCAACTGGTGTCTGGCCGACTTTGTCGCGCCGAAAGAAACCGGCTTGACTGATTATATTGGCGCCTTTGCCGTCACCGCCGGCATTGGCATTGATGAGCACGTCAAACGCTTTGAAGACGCCAACGACGACTACAGCGCCATCTTGCTCAAATCGCTGGCCGACCGCCTCGCCGAAGCCTTCGCCGAGCACATGCACGCCCGCGTGCGCACCGAGCTGTGGGGCTACGCCGCCGATGAGCAGCTGGATAACGAAGCGCTGATCGACGAAAAATACACCGGCATCCGCCCCGCCCCCGGCTACCCAGCCTGCCCGGATCACACCAGCAAGGTGGAGCTATTCAAACTGCTGAACGCGCCGAACATCGGCATGACCCTCACCGAAGGCTACGCGATGCTGCCAACCGCGGCGGTCAGCGGCTTCTACCTCGCGCACCCAGAGTCGCGCTACTTTGGTGTGGGCAAAATCACCAAAGATCAGGTGGAGGATTATGCCCAGCGGCGTGGGGTGTCGGTCGCGCAAGCCGAGCGCGATTTGGCGCCGAACTTGGGGTATGTGGCCTGATGCCTTGCTGGATGATGGTTGGGTAGTGATACCCATGAAAAAGCCCCGCGGATGCGGGGCTTTTTGTTGAGGTGACGGAAACACAGATTTTAGTAATTACTCTCAATAGTTTCTGGATTTTAGATGGATTTAATATATTGATTTGCTAAGTGCGCTAAAGTTCATTGCCTTCGCAATCTACATTTAAGTATTTACCATTCTGATGCGGGTTTACTAATTGAACATCCCAATGGTCGTCATGAAACAGATCCCAGTGCCAGCATTTATTATTGCCAGAAATATACCCATCCTGATTACACATTAGAGGCTGTGTTATGTTATGCGAAGGGGGGGTAAATGGGTGTGTGCCTTCCGATGGCAATGTTTTAGGATATATCAGATACATAGGGTGCTTGACAGTCTTGAGCATCTTATTGCTAGAAATTATGATTCCATTGTTGCATTTTGCTGCCTTACTACAAGGGTTTTTAGCGTATACTCCGAAATGGTTTTTTCCATATCTAACTTGACTATTTTGGATTAAGCTAGTTAATAGCTCGTTGAAGAGCGGATTTATTGTTGGGTCCGTTAACTCTGTGCATGGAATGCTTGCATTCGATGCTTGTGTAGCCATTGACTGAGCTTTAGAAAGTGGTCCAATAATTGCTCTCCGCCATTGACTTAGGTAGATTCTATATTCTGGATTGATCGTGCCATTCCATGGTGCCGTTTGCAATAAATGATCAATAATATCTTTTGAGTGCACTAGATTAATATTATTTCTTGGGCAGTCGGAGATAAATGCAGCAAGGTCTGCGATATGATCATCGTAGAGATCTAAATCCGCATCATTTGTTGGCACTGGGAATGGATTTAATTCTTTTGGGCAGATTGTTATTGTCGTCATTTCAATCTCGGCGATTGTTGTTTTCTTCTTGTACTTCGCTTTCTATCAATGATTTGTTTTTTCTTCTTGATTCAGAGCGTGCCTTTAGTATGCTCACTGCTCCATTTTCGGACTCGTCTAAAAATCCTGGTGGGAAGTCCGGAAAGTTACCATTTTTGTCAATTGTAAATTGATTTGCCTTTGGGTTTCCGTTGTCGTCCTTGTCAATGAAGATAATGTTAATTTTCTCTGCGAGTGTTGGATTTTCTATGACTCTAAGTTGTAATCGATTAATAAAATCTTGGCTATGCGATTCAATGATGAAACGCCTTTTGTCTTCGATTAATCCTAAGAAGAGGTCTGCTAAATTGGCGCAGCTTGATGGGTGAAGATGAATCTCTGGCTGTTCGATTAGCACTAAGTTATCCTTATTGCTTGTTAGGCCAGTAAGTATTGTTGGTATCACTTGAGAGTAACCAAATCCAACATCAGCAATTGTTACACTTTTCTTTTCATCAAGGCTGACTTTGATTTGATAAATCAGTTTGCCTGATTTTACTGGCTGGATTTTTTGTGTCAGTCCGACGCATGCTAGACACTTATTTGCTGCTTCAACTAAGGTGATTTCTTGGCCTTTCCATTTTACTTTTCTATCTTTGTGAACCCAAAAGTAATGGGCAGCATTGAATCCATCTTCATTAACGTCGTGTGATGTTTCGGTGTAATGAATGTATGCCCTTTGTGGGCTTGCGCGAACAGGACTTAGATACTTTATATTATCAATTGTTGATGTGAATTCATTGATGGTTGGGCGGATTCTTTCAAATGTGGTGAATGGAATGCTAAAGCGTGAGCTAAGATTTTCTTCGTCATCAAAATTTTCTAAAATTAATGTCTCTGGTATGAAATTGCGAAAATCTATTTTCAATGATGTCTTTTTTGATAGAAATCTTTCGAAAAATTCATTGTCGGAAAGCATGGTTATTATGCTTTTCCTTTTTAGTGCGTCTAAAATTTCGTTGCCTTCGATATCATTTACTCGCCATTCTGAAACTTGAGGAATGTAGTGGTCGTTAATTTTTTTGTTTCTAATTCCTATTTTTATTGTTGTTTCTTCTGTCGTTTTAAATTCGTATCCAATCGATGCGGTTTGAATTCTTGGAATTTTATAGCTTAGCTCATTAAGATTTGAGTATTTGAGAAACCGACCTTCTAGATTGACTGCACTTAGCTTGTCATTCGACTCCATTGTCTGCTTTAGAAGTAGTAAACTATGAATGAGTGATGACTTTCCACAGCTATTTTTCCCCATGATGACAGTAAGGGGTTTAATATCAATCATAGGAAAATTCTGAAATGCCTTAAAGTTGGTAAGGCTAAAAGCTGTTAACATCGACTGTCCTTTTTATTCTCACCTCGGTACGGCGTAGGGTGTAATCGCCGAAGGCATTACACCGCATGTGTACCACGGATGTTGATCGAATCACTCAATGGCGTATTGCCGCTTCGCGTCGAATACGCCCTACCGTTCGTCGGATTTCAATATCTTATCGAATTGAAAAATCAACGTCAGCTATTTGCTGGAAAAATGTTAGCTTTGTTGATGAAAAGCGAAGCTGACCCAAGGCCACGGCATGGCGTACGTTGGTTTTGTGTTTGAGCGGGATTGGCGGCTGTGCGCCGCGCAGGCGGGAAGGGGTATTTGCTTCGCCAAATACCCCTTCACCCCAAAGGCGACCCCTCATCAAGTTTTGCTGCGCAAAATGCCCTCGCTGCGGACAATCGGCAAGGCGGCGGGCTTTAACAAAACAGAGCCCGCCGAATTCCCTTGCCGCTTGTTCCTCGCTCGGCTTGATGACAGGGGAAACCGTGCAGCGCGACGATTTATGTATATACCTGCCTTAGTATTGCTCTGAAGATTATTTCTGAATTGGCTTTGGCAGATATACCCCTGCCGCGGTAAGCACGGATTGCCCGTGGAGACGCGCCGTTCGGGAGGTGATTGGCAAGGTTTTAAGCCGCAACCTGTTTGAGCTGCGCGACGGTAGCGCGCAGCGAGTTTTGCGGCGCCTTGCCAATTGCCGGACGGGCGGGGTTTCGCGTCGATCGGGGCTCTTTTGGGGTGTAGGGGGCTTTGGAGAAGCAAAGCCCCCTACCTGCCTGCGCGGCGGAACGCGCATCAAAACATTGCGGCGCAGCCGCTTAAGATATATACATGCAGCGGTATAGCCAGCAAAGCTTTAAAGGATAATGCTTGCACGACTATACCCGTGAATATCGCCGCCACTACCCGCATCTACGGGCTAGCAAAATATCCGCCCCATGCCCCGAATACCATTGAGCACCCCGAGCAGAAACACCACATCCAGTACGCACGATACGGCGATGCCAATGAGCCGCCAGCGGCGCTCGGTGCGGTGTTGGCCGCGCCAGAGCTGCCCCCAGCTGAGTTTGCCGGCGGGCATCAGCGGCACGATCAGGCCCCATTCAAACCAGCGGATCGGCACATACACCAGTAAATAAGCCAGCGCCTGCACGCCAGTTAGCTCGAGCACCATGGCATGCAGCGCGGCCACCGGGATGCCGACCCCAAAGCCGATCAGTAGCCGAGTCATACCCAGCTGCCAACTGCGCCGGCGCAGGGCTTCGGGGCTGAGATCGGGCCGCAGCCACGCCAGCCCTACGCCACACCACCAGCGATAGCCCAGCACTTTGGCTGTGCCGTACAGCAAAGTACCCAGTATCACCCCGCCTATCCCGTCCATCTTTCTCCCACTCATCGATGCAGGCCTAGCCTGTGCGCTGCTTAGTATGGTGGGCGGGCGGCGGGGCGAGGGTTAGTTTTTGTAAGTAGCGCGGTAGGCTGTGAGCTAGATTGCGCCAGTTCCCTATGGCTTAACCCTGCAAATTCATCGGCGGTATCACGTCGTGGTATTCCGCCGTGCGCCGGCGTGGGGGCGCGCTGTTGGGGGCCTCGATTTCAAAGGCGCGGCTGCGGTGCTCGAATGCCGTCGGAGTGGCCGGGCTGGCAGGGTGAGCGGGGCTGGGGGCCGCGGCCCCCGCGGTGGGGGGCTGAGCGGTAAGCAGCCGGCGCAGGGCGTGGCGGATGCTGAAGGGCATGGGGTTCTCCGCGGGGTTTACCAGGTGTATTGCAGGGCGGACATCAGGGCGGCGCTGCCTTTTTCTTTCACCAGCGGGCTATCGGCGGCATCGCCTAAAAGCTGGTTATAGCTCACGGCATTCACCCAGCGCAGGCTATTGCTGAGCGGCACAATGGCGGTGAGGCCAACGCTACCTTGCGTGAGCCCGCTGCCGGCCTGATAGGCTTTAAAGCCGCTCTTTCGGGCTTGCGCGGCGGATACGCCATACCAGCGTTGCTGATAATCGCTGCTGCTGGCGGTGAGCGCGCCATTGATCATCAGCGCAAATTGCGCACTGCTGTAGACGGTGTAATCGGCGCCCAGCGTGATTTGCTGGCCGCGGTTTTTGCTATCTAACCCGGTGGTGGCTTGCAGCGAGAGGTTGAGGTCTTGCAGGCTGTAGCTCAGCAATAGGCCGGCTTGCGCGGCGGCTTTGATTTCGCCCATGCCTTTAAAGGTTTGCTTATCGGTGAGCTTGGTTTTTTCTTTGCGGCCCGGGCTCATGCCGATAAAAATCGCGGCTTGCCAGTCGGGGTTGGCGGCATAGCTCCAGCCCAGCCCTTTGCTGCTACCCACAAAGAAACCCGAGCGGTGTGATAAATCAAAACTCGGCAACGCCGTGGCTTTGTAAACTTCGCCGCCCATAATTTCGGGCGCGTAGCCCACGCCCAGCCCCGCCACGGCTTGCCAGTTGCGGCTATCGCTGGCTTCTTCCCACAGGCTTTGCAGCCGGGGCAGGCCTTGTTCGGTGGCGGAATTCGGGGTTTCGGCCAGTGCGGTGTGGCCAAGCAAAAGCAAAGAAAGGGTCAGTACAGTGCGCATGATTAAATCCTGAATGGTTGGGTTAGACATCAGCCGCAGTGGGCGGGAGCTGGCCGCTCGCCGGCGGGAAGCAACGCTGGCAGTATGTCAAACGCATCCTTAGGAAAAGCTTAAGGTTCTTCAGGTACAGTGCTGGCATGCATATTCTGATTATTGAAGACGACCTCGATCTGGGCTTTGCCCTGCAGCAGGCTTTAAAAGCCGAAGGCATTAGCAGCGATTGGCGGCGTAATTTGGCGACGGCCCCGCACAGCGGGCAAGACATGGATTACGACTGCGTGTTGCTCGATCTCACCCTGCCCGATGGGGTGGGCTTTGATCTGCTGCAGCGCTGGCGCCGGGCGGGTATCGCCACGCCGATTATTGTGATTACCGCGCGCTCGGCGCTGGATGATCGTTTAACCGGGCTGGATAGCGGCGCCGATGATTTCATCATCAAGCCCTTTGCCACTGCTGAGCTGATCGCCCGCATGCGGGCGGTGTTGCGCCGCTATGCGCAGCAGGCCAGCGAGGTGTGGCAGCTGGGCGAGCTGCAGATCGAGCCGCGCAAACACCTGGCCAGCCTTAATGGTGTGCCGCTGGATTTATCGCCGCGCGAATTTCAATTGCTGCTGGAGCTGGCGCGCGAGCCGGGGTTGGTGGTGCCCAAAAGTGCGCTGGCGCAGCGGCTATCGCCACTGGGCGACGCGCTGGATTTTGGTGCGCTGGAAGTGCATTTATCGCATCTGCGCCGCAAAATCGGCGCGCACCGCATTCGCACTTTGCGCGGTGTTGGGTATTTATTTGAGCTATGAAATTATCCCTGAGCTTATTAGGCCCCAGCCTGATCCGGCGGGTGTTGCTGGCCTTGCTACTGGCGCTGGTGGCGGTGTGGTTTACGCTGGCGATTTATGGCTATTGGCAATTCACCCGCACTTCCGAGCGCGACCGTAGCCTGCAGCTGTATGGCCAGACGCTGCTAGTGGAGCTGGGCAAGGCCCGCTCCGAGCGCGATGCCATCGGCGTGCTGGCGACGGCTTCCGAGATGTTTAATACCGGCCTGCGCGATTCCAAAGTCGAGCAATCGATGCTGCTGCAGCTCAATGACCGGCAAGGCCGCCAGCTGTATTTATCGCCGGAAAGCCGGGGCGTGCCGCTGGCGCTGCAGCCGCAGGCTTTTTACGATGTGGTGGTGAATGGCGCCGAATATCGGGTGTGCCTGATGCGCGCTGCGCAGTGGGAAATCCGCCTAGCGGCGCCCAAATTTAGCGCGCAGGTGCTGCTGAAAGTGCTGCTGCCCGAAATGACCATCCAGATGTTGATCGCCCTGCCGGTGATGTCGCTGGTGATCGGGCTGGTGGTGTCGGGCGGCTTGCGGCCATTGCGCCAGCTCTCGCAGCTGATTGCCAGCAAAGATAAAGATGATCTGTCGCCGCTGAATTTTCATAGCCCCTATGCCGAGCTTAAACCGCTAACCGCGGCGCTAGAGCGGCTATTGCAGCAATTACGCAGCAAAATCGCCCGCGAGCATGCCTTTGTGCAAGATGCCGCGCATGAGCTGCGCACGCCCATCGCGGTGATTTCGGCGCAGGCACATGTGCTGGCGCGGGCCGACACGCCCGCGGCGCGCCAAGCCGCCGGGCAAGATCTGGAAGCCGCCATTGCCCGCGCCTCGCACCTGATCGCCCAGCTATTGGAGCTATCGCATATCGATAATGATCGGCTCGAAACTCCGCAGCAGATTGATCTGGCCGACCTGCTGCAAACCGAGCTGGCCCGCGTGGCGCCGGCGGCGCTGGCACGGCAGATCGAGCTGGGGCTGAATGCGCCCGATACCTTGCCCGCCCGGCTAGATGCCCATGCCGTGCAATCGATTGTGCAAAATCTACTTAATAACGCCGTGGCGTATATTCATGCCGGCGATCAGATCGAAGTGAGCCTCAGCCAGCAGGGCGCGCAGCTCTTGCTGGAAGTGGCCGATAGCGGCCCGGGCATTCCGCCCGCCGAGCAGGGGCGGATTTTTGAGCGCTTTGTGCGCGGCACTGGCCACAGCGTAGCTGGCACCGGGCTGGGCCTGGCGATAGTGGCGCAGGCGGTAGCGCGGCTGGGCGGCCAGATTGAATTAGGCACCGGGCTGGCGGGGCGTGGCTGCCGCTTTAGCGTGCGGCTGCCACTGCCGGCCGCGGCGCCGGCGCACTAGGCTGTGGCTATGTGCCTGATTCAGTCTTATTAAGGGTATATCTCTAAAGGCTAATCTTTACATGGCTTGGCTGGATATACCTGCAAGGGGCATCGCGTTATTGCGAATACAGCAGCGGCAGGGCGATCACCTGGGCGCGCAAAATATCGCGTAGGCGCCGGTCATCGCGGTTTTGCTGGCGCAGGTTGTCTAGCTCGCGCTCGTATTTGCGGCGGTCTTTATCGGTTTGGGCGGCGCGCAGTTTTTCTTCGAGCTGGCCGCGCTGCTTGTTGTAATTATCGATGCGCCATTCCACCTGCTGCAGCTCTTGCTGCACCTTGTAGCGCTGATAGCCACGCTGATAGGCATTTTGAAATGCGGCCTGCGTGCCGGCCGGGCACACATTGCCCGCCTGCGCGCCGCGCAAACCCACCTGATAACCATTGCTGGCCGTGCAATAACTGCGCAGGCCTTCTTCGCGCCCACGATTGTATTGTTCCAGATCGGGCGCCACGCGCTGCTTGCGGCAGGCTTTGGCATGCTCGGCAACTTGCGAGCTATAGCCATTCTGGCCATCGCGCAGGCCGATGCTATACCAATCGCCGGTACGGCATTCGCTATCGCTGAGCGAGGCACAGCCAGTGGTGAGAAGAAGGAGGGCAACAGGAATTAAGCAGCGCATGACGGGTGGATAGAGTAATGAAAGCCGGCGATTGTAATCAGCTCGTCAGCCAGCCACCCGTAACAATTGCCGCAGAAAAGCGGCAGCATTCACACCGCGCGGCTTACAGGCGATCCAGCAGGCGGGCAAAATCAGCCTCGGCGGTGCCGTATTGCAGGCTGAGGCCATCAGCCTGATACCAGTCGCGGCCGGCTTCCAGATGCGGGCCGACCAGCAGCACTTTGCCGTGGCCAAAGCGGGTGCTCAGCGCGGCGATACGGCCGCTGCGCTGATAGCGGCCTAAAATTTCGGCCCCGGCGGGCGCGGTTTTGCCGAGATGTGGGGCGCTTTGGTGATAAAACCAGCGGGTTTGCCCTTGCCATTGCACTGGCAGCAAGGTGGCGGCGGGGCTGGCTATTTCGGCATCGACTTCATTGATGGGCACGAGGCCAAAAGCGGGTTTGCGGCTGGCGGCATCGCTGTAGCGGCCGGCCAGATAAGCGCCGGCACAAATACCCAGATAGCTGCCGCCCTGCTGCACAAACTGGCGCAAGGCGCGTATCTGCGCCGGGCGCAGGGCATTGAGCGTTTCGTCGATGTCATCCGAGCCACCGGGCTGCACATACACCTGAATCTTGGCTAAGGTGGCGGCGCTAAGGGTTTTCTCATTTAGGTAAATCACCTTGTCCTGCCGCGCCTGAAAAAATGCACCCACCGTTTCGCCGCAGCCTTCGCACGTGCCGGCGCCATTAAAAATCCCGATGGTGCGCGCTTGGGCGAATGGGGTGAGGGCGAACAGGGCAAGTAGCAGCAGGTGACGCATGGTGGCGATCTTCAAGGATAAAACCGCAGTATGCCAGCTTTGAATGACAGCGGGCTGACAGTTTTGGCTGGCTTAGCCCAGCTTCACCACGCCGTAAATCACCACCGGAAACGAGGCAAACAGCGTGAGCTCTGACCACAGCGGCAGGTGAAAAGCCGGGTAAATATGCTGGGCACTCACTAGCCCAAAGCCCAGCAAAGCAAACGCCAGCCCGGTGAGCAGATAGCCGAGCCAGCGCTGGTGTGGCGGCTGGTTTGGGCGCGGCGGCGGGGCCATGGCGCTGGGGTGGTCTTCAATGATCTTGAGCGGGGGGATGCGTGGGGTCGTCATCGTGGGGTTTCCTGAGTTTGGCGCATGTATTGAGCGTATCGCACCAACCCCAGTGGGCGCTGTGGAGAAATGCCGATGCCATAAGGGTAAAAATGAACACGCAGGGCGGGAACTCGGCCTGCCACCATCTATGACAAAGTTGTTGACCTAAGCCTGCCTGCGCTGAGCGCCGCCCGCCGCAGAAGTAGGCGATGACAGGGCTGGCGTGATGTACTTGGCGGGGGTATGTCGCTGCAGGCCTCGATTAATGTTGTTTACTGTCATATACCCATCATTATTGTTGCGCGAGAGCCTGTTGGCCTCAGCGCAGCCTATGCTCAGCCGCAGGTACGGCGGCCAGCTTAGGCGGTCCGCTGGGGCGGCGCAAGCCCTGCCACCGACTGGAGCATGGCGCGCCCAACTTAAAATTAGATAACGCTAATGTTTCAACCGCTGAGGGTGGCTTTTATGCCGCTGACCTAAGTCTTGCAGCCGCTCGCCAGATCCTGGCCCCGCCGTAGGCGGCCACTGGCTAGACTCCGGCCTTGATCAAGGCTGGCGTAGTCCAGCTCTCAGTCTGGGAGGACAAAAAATGAATGCACTATTACAGCGCTGGCGCGTTGGCGCCCGCTTATGGGTCTTGTGTGGCGTGGCTTTATTGATGCTGGCTTTGAGCGGCGCGCTGACCTTGCAGGATTTACGCCGCAGCATGCTCGAAGAGCGGCAGGCCAAAGTGCGGGCGCAGGTCGAATCGGCTGTCGGAGTGGTGAATTACTTTAAAGATCGCGCCGAGCGCGGCGAGCTAAGCCAGGCCGAAGCGCAGCAGCAGGCTGCGGCCGCGCTGCGCGGCGTGCGCTTTGAGCGGACCGAGTATTTTTTCATCATTGATACTGCGATGGTGTATCGCATGCACCCGCTCAAGCCTGAATTTGAAGGCCAGTTTAAAGGCGGCCTGCAGGATGTGAACGGCGTGATGATTTTGCAAGAGCTGGTGAAAGCCGCGCAGCAGGGCGGCGGCTTTGCCTATTTTCATTTTGCCAAGCCGGGCAATCCGCAGCCGCAGCCGAAAATTGCCTACGCCCTGCCGGTGCCGGGCTGGAATTGGGTGGTGTGTACCGGTGTGTATGAAGATGATCTGAACGCCGCCTACCTGCATAAACTCTGGCTGGGCGTGGGCCAGCTTTTGCTGTTGGCGGTGTTGCTGGGCGGCGCTTCGTGGCTGATTGCCCGCTCGATTTTGTCGCAATTGGGGGGCGAGCCGCGCGAGGCCATGCAGATTATGCAGGCGATTGCGGCTGGCGATTTGCGCCAGAATATCACCGGCCGCGATCCGGCCAGCTTGCTCGGGGCGCTCAATACCATGGTGGACGGGCTGCGGCAGATGCTGCGCGATGTGCAGCAACATGCCGGCACCTTGGGCACACAATCGGCGCAGATCGCGCTCTCGAGTCGCGAAATCGCCCAAGCTGCCGCGCGGCAGGCCGATGCCACCACCTCGATGGCCGCGGCGATGGAAGAGCTGACCGTGAGCATTACGCATATTTCGGATAATTCGGCGGTGACCGAGCAAGCCTCGCAGGAGGCCACGGCGCTGGCGCATGCCGGCGTGAATCAGGTGGGCGAGGCCAGCGATTCAATGGCGCAAATCGCCAGCAGCGTCAGCACCGCCACCAGCCAGATTCGCGAGCTGGATAGCAAGGCGCGCGAGATTTCCGGCATTGCTGCGGTGATTAAAGATATTGCTGGGCAGACCAATCTGCTGGCGCTGAATGCCGCCATCGAGGCCGCTCGCGCCGGCGAGCAAGGCCGCGGCTTTGCTGTGGTGGCCGACGAAGTGCGCAAGCTGGCCGAGCGCACCTCATCGGCCACGGTAGATATCGAGCGCATGCTGGCCACGATTCAGGGTGAAACCACGCAAGTGGTCGAGCTAATGCAAGGTGCCTTGCCGGAGGTGGAGCGCGGCGTAGCGCTGGCTGGCCATGTATCGGCCTCGCTGGGGCAGATTCACCACGGCGCCGAAGCCACGCTGGAGCATCTGCGCGAAGTGGCCGCCGCTACCCGCGAGCAGAGCGTGGCGAGCAATAGCATTGCGGTGCGAGTGGAAGATATCTCGCAAATGGTGGAAGAAACCAGCGTGTCGATCCGCCATACCGCCGATAGCGCCACCGGTGTGGAGCAAGTAGCGGCCGAGCTGCAAAGCTTGGTAGCGCGCTTCAGAATCGAATAGGTGGATTGGGTATTGCCCTAGAGACATTGATTAATATGCGTCAGGAGGCAATACCCATGGTTTAGCTACGTACGGCGCTACGATATTGCGCCGGCGGCAGCGCCTTTAGCTCGATAAATTTGCGGTAAAACTGGCTCACGCTCGGAAAGCCACTGGCGGTGGCAATAAAGGCAATGCTGCGCTCGGTGGTCAGCAGCAAATGGCAGGCATGGCCAATGCGCAAGCTGGCCAGCAAGGCGCTAAAGGTGGTTTTCATGCCGTCATGAAATAGCCGCTTCAGGGTTGCCGGGCTGGCCCCGGCCACGGCGGCCAATTCGGCCAGCGCCAGCGGGCGGGTGTAGTGCTGTTGCAGATGCGCCAGCGCCACCTGCAGGCGGCGATCTTCGTGAAACACCAGCCCCGGCCCATCGATCAGTCGCGCGCCCGCATCCTGCATCAGCGCGTGCAATATATTCAGCAAGCAGGCCAGCCGCGGTACGCCGCGCAAGCTATGCAGCTCGGCAAACGCGGGCTGCAGCGCCACCGCCAGCGCCTGGCTAAACACCACACCGGTGCGCACACTGGCCAGCCAGCTGCGCAAGGCGCGCAACTCGGGCAAGCCCCCTTGCGCCAGCCCATCCAGCCATTCGAGGCGAAATAACACCACCTGCACCTGATGCAGCTGGCCCTGTTCGGGCGGATTGGCCTGCCAGGTGTGCGGCTGGCCGGGTGCTACCAGCGCCAGATCGATTTCACCAAAGGGGTCAATATCGCTGCCGATATAGCGCACCCCGCGGGCACGCAGGGTGAAGGTCAGCTCGAATTCGGGGTGATAGTGCCACTGAAACGGGCACAGGGTTTCTTCCAGACATTGATAAAACCAGCCCTGCCCCTCGGTGGGGGAAATCCATTCCCTGACCAGCATCATCGCAATCCGTGGCTAAGTATTGAGCTGATTGTAGAGAAAATCCGGCCAAAACTCGATTTTATCGGGTGCCAGATCGTGAATACTGTGCCACATCACAGGCGAAGGAGTGAACGGCATGTTGTTGAATTCAAACTATTTTCTGTTTGATATGGATGGCACTTTGATTGATTCAACGGCCAATATCGAGCAAATCTGGGCGCGCTGGTGTCAGCGCCATGGCATTGCGCTGGAGCGGGTGCTGGCCGTATGCCATGGTATTCCCGGCAGCAGCACGGTGAAATTAGTCGCCCCTGAGCTGGATGCTGCGGCAGAAAGCGCGTGGCTAGATCAGCTGGAGGCCAGCGATAGTACGGGGGTGGTGGCAATAGCAGGCGCAGCCGCGTGGCTGGCGCAACTGCCGCCCGAGCGCTGGGCGGTGGTGACATCCGCCTCGCGGGCGGTGATGGAGGCTCGCTTGGCGCATTGCGGCCTGCCGCTGCCCCGCTACAGCATTTGTGCCGATGATATTGAGCACGGCAAGCCGCACCCCGAGCCCTATTTGCGCGGCGCCGCCCTGCTGGGCGTACCGGCCAGCGCATGTCTGGCGTTTGAAGATGCCAGCGCCGGCATGGCCAGCGCGCTGGCGGCGAGCTGCACGGTGATTCAGGTGGGGCAGCAGGCGCCAAGCCCGGCCGGCATCGCTGGGCAGATCAGTGATTGGCGCGAGGTGCGCTGGGCGCCTAGCACGGAGGTGGCAGCATGAATCCGGTTGAGCTATTAGGCCTATTTGCCGCCGCCTGCACCACCAGCTGCTTTGTGCCGCAGGTGGTGCAAGTCTGGCGCACGCGCAGTACGCAGGATATTTCGCTGGGGATGTATGCGCTGCTGTGTGTGGGGCTCTTGAGCTGGCTGGTTTATGGCCTGTTGATTCAGTCGGCACCGATTATTTTATCCAATGCCTTTACGCTACTCTTGGCCAGCGGGGTGTTGCTGATGAAGCTGCGCTTTGAGCGGGCGGGCTAATGGTTGAATAAGTTGGCCGGCATTTGCAGGCTGGCGGTTTGTAGAAATTCAAACAAGGCCTGCTGACCCGGCTCAACGGCGAAATGGCGGCTGAAAGCCCGTCGTGGTGTTGGGCTGATGTACAGCCATTGTTCCAGATCGGGGAAGCTTTGCCGCAGGCCTGGTAGCGCGGTGCGCTGAATCAGCGTGCAATCAATCCGGCCGGCGCGCAGCTTTTTCAGATTAGACAGCGTGCTGGGGGCATCTTCGCGCACAATCAAGCCAGCACGAATGCTGTCTTCAAAGTCATTAAGCTGGCGGCCCAATACGGCGCCAAGGCGCAGCCCATATAAAGACGGCGGGCCTTGAAACCGCACCGGCCGCTCACGCCGGCTGACAACCAGATCGGCATCATATAAATAGCTATGGCTCCAGCGCAGTTGCTGGGTGGGGACATTCGGAAAGAATTCCGGGTTGCCCCAAGCCACTACGCCATTCCATCCCGGCTGGGCCAGCAGGCGATCGAGGCGCCGGCGCGGTAAGGTGGTTGGGGTAAAAAGGTATTTGCCGCGTGAGGCTTGGGTTAGGTGCTGTGCTAGGCGCTGAGTCCAGTTATCTGGGCGATCGAGGGCAAAGGGCGCTTCGTCGTAATAGGTATACAGCGGCACGCGGGTTTGCGCCTGACTAGAGCCCCAAAGGCCCAGCCAGAGCAGAAGTGCAAGAAACAGAGAAAGTCGCATGCACCCAGCATAGCCGGCTGGGCTGCGCGCCTCAAGTTTGGGGTGAGCCGCGGGCAGCTGGGCTTATTGCGCTGGGCAGAGTGGCTGCAGCGGGGTTTTCTTGAGTGGCTGGGTCACTTCCCAGCTGCCATCCAGTTTGCGCCACACCACGGTTTGGTATTCCTCGCCATTACTCAGCCGCAGGCGCAGCGCGTAATTCAGGCCGGCCACCACTTGGGTGCGTACTTCTAAAATCTGCTCCAGCTTGGCGGTGGTGTTCATTTGCCGTAGCGCCACGGCGGCGGCTTCTTCGGCTTCGGGCGATACGCTGGTTTGCGGGTGGTAGCCACCGGCCAGATTGGCGGGCGGGCAGTTTGCGGGCGGAGTTGGCGTGCTGGCGGCGCAGGCGCTCAGGGTGGTGATGGCCAGTACGCTTAGTAGGGCGGTGCGCATATTGAAGCTCCGGTAATTGACAAGGTTTGCAAGGATGGCGCCATGCTGCGCCGGTGTGGGCCGCGCGTCAAGCCGGCAGCCTAGCGAGGCCGGATTTACAGTTACAATACCGGCATGACCACGACGACACTTTCTTTGCCAGAGGCTTTTGCGGCCCGTCTGGCCCAAATTGTGCCGGCAGCGCAATTGCCGGCGGTGATGGATAGCTTTGCCTGTGAAAAGCCGGTGGCTTTTCGGGTGAATACGCTCAAAGCCGAGCCGGCGGCAGTGCTGGAGCGTCTGCGCGCAGCGGGCTTTGTGCTCACGGCGGTGGATTATTATCCGGCCGCCGCCATTGTGCCGGCGGCACAAAAGCGCGCGCTGACCGAAACTCCCGAGTTTTACGCGGGCGAAATCTATCTGCAAAACCTCTCTAGCCAGCTGGCCGCCTTGCTGGTTGCGCCGCAGGCCGGTGAAGCGGTGCTGGATCTGGCCGCCGCCCCCGGTGGTAAAACCACGCTACTGGCCGCGCTGATGCAAAATGACGGTCGCCTGTCGGCCGTGGAGCCGGTGAAAGATCGGTTTTTCCGCCTGAAACGCAACCTGGACGAGCAAGGCGTCACCATGGCCCGCTGCTATATGCATGATGGCCGTGCGGTCGGCAGCAAAACGCCCGATACCTTCGATCGGGTGTTGCTGGATGCGCCGTGTTCATCCGAGGCGCGCTTTGATCTGAATGACCCGGAAACCCTCAACCACTGGACGCCGGCCAAGGTGAAAGAATGCAGCAAAAAGCAGCAGCGGCTGTTGCTCTCGGCGCTGCAGGCGGTGAAGCCGGGTGGGCTGGTGCTGTATTCCACCTGCTCGTTCGCCCCTGAAGAAAACGAAGGGGTGCTGACCTATGTGCTCGATCGTCTTGGCGATGCGGTGACGCTGGAAGCGATTGAATTGCCCATCAGCAATACCCAGCCCGGTATCACGCACTGGCAAGGCAAAGATTGGCCCGCGGCCGTGGCGCTGGCGCGGCGGATTTTGCCCAATGAGGTGTATGACGGCTTTTTTATTGCCAAATTGCGTCGGTTGAAATAAGGCAAGCTATTTGATCTAAATGGGGTATAGCGACAGAGGCTCTGATTTTAGAGCTTCTTGTGGCTATACCCCTTTTGTTTGGATGAGGTGGCCGTGTGCACCTCGCGCTGCTGGCGCGCAAGTGCCTACCTACTGGCGGTTGTTCAGCGCTCGCCTGGCCAGCATGTCATCGAATTGTTGTCTCCGTCTGCTAGTTTGAATGACATGCACCCGCATGCAAATGATCAACTAGCACCTGGAGAGCACGACAATGGCCACGACCCGCCCAGTATTGATTGGCTTGCTGATTGCAAGTTTGTTAGGCACTGCCAGCCCTGCACTGGCATACAACGAATCGAGCGCCCGCCGCGATTGTGATGACAAGATTGTGCATTGGGGCAATGAATACAGCGATGCCCGCTATGACGATGTGCAGGATACCGGCTGGGATTCGTATGATTTGAATGGCCGGGTGCGCGCCAATCGCGATGGCAAAGACCATGCCTTTACCTGCAAAGTGCGGTATCGCGAAGTGGTGAGCTGGAATGTGAGTCAGGATGCGCTGGGTGGTAAAGATGATTCGCACAAAAAACGGGACCGCGCGCTGGCGATCGGCGCGGGGGTGGTCGGGCTGGTGGCATTGGCCGCGATGATGAGTGGCAATAAAAACGGCGATAAGGCCAACGAAAAGCCCAGCGACAGCGAGCTGGCGCAAAACCAGAAACGCGAGAGCTACGCCGCTGGCACTGGCGGTAATCCGCTGAGCGATACGCAATATCTGCGGCAGGAATGCAGTCAGGTCTTGCAGCGCCATCTGGATGATGATCATGGCGCAGTGAAATCGCTTAGCCTGTTTAGCACCAATCTGAATGGCCGTAACTTAACCGGCGATGGGCAGGTGATTTTTGTGCAGGGTGGGTCACGTAACTTGACCTATAGCTGCAATTTTGACCGCACCGGCCGGATTTATGATGGCTTTTACAACTACCGGCGCTGACGGCTAAGTGCTTGAATTGATGCGCCGAATGGTATTTTTACCCGCCTGACATGCTTGCCCCGCCCGTAGCGGCCGGCGATAATGCCGGCCGCTGCCTCTTGCGGGTTTCCGGCAGCCTCGACCTTCCGAGCCCGTTGTTCAAGGCCCCGTAGGAGGTTGTGATGTCAGGTTGGCTGATTCTGGCTTTTGCCGTTTTTACTGAAATTATCTGGGCGCTGTCGCTCAAGCTGGTACAGATTTACCCTAGCCGCTGGCTGATGCTGGGCTCGGTATTGCTGTCGTTTCTGAATATGGGCCTGCTCTCGTGGGCAATGAAAGATATTCCGGCCGGTACCGCTTACGCGATCTGGACTGGCCTTGGCGCAGTGGGGGTGACGATAGGCGGGATTATCTGGTTTGGCGATCCGCTTAATGCCGCGCGCATTGCTTGCCTGACCTTGATCGTGGCCGGCGTGATGGGTTTGAAGCTCGCCAGCTAAAGCGCCGCAGAATCGTAGGCGAAAGCAGACTGAACCCGCTCGGGGCATCGAGCGGGTTTTTTATTGCTGATTGCCGGGCTGTGCGTGAGATGGGCCGCGTGCCAGCCATCGCGCCAGTGCGCGCAAAGCCAGCCACAGCAGCCCCGCCAGCAGCAAAACGCTGGGGATAAAGTACAGCGTATGCGCTAGATAATAGCCGCCGGGCATAAAGGGAAACTGCCCCGGCCACAGCCTATGCCCCAATAGCGCCAGCGGCAGTGTATATAAAAAGATAAACAGATTGCCCAGACCATCGGGCGGGGTACGATAAAATAGCAGCAGCACGATGGCGCCGCCCAGCAGATACAGCAACGGCAGGATCACCGCCGCACCTTGTAGCCAGCGCAGTAGGCGAGGGTAGCGCATGGCTATAGCCGCTTAATCCGGCCCTGATACTGGGCGAGGTGGGCGGCATTTTGGGTCTCGCCACCTTCGGCATTGGCGCTTTGCCAGACCGGGGCTGCGTGGCCAGTTTGCTGTAATTGCGCCACGGTCGCTGCGGCCAGCGCTTGCAACAATGCGCTGCCCACCACGGTAGAGGTGGCGGCCACCGCACTGGCGCAGCCGGGGATCTGCACCACGGCATCGCCATCAACGCCGTAGTTGTCAAACACGATCTCGGCGCAGTCGAGCAGCTTATAGCCGCTGGGGTGGCGCGAGCTGACCCGGCGCGAAAAATCCACCGCCGTGAGCGCAAACACCGTTGCCCCGCGCGCTTTGGCGGCCAGTGCCACTTCGATCGGCACGGCATTGCGGCCCGAGTTGGAAATCACCAGCACCACATCACCGGCGCTGACCGGTTCATCCTGCAGCAATTGCTCGGCATAGCCGGGCACCCGCTCCAGCCACGTTGAGCGGCGCGCGTTCACCATCACCGATAGCGGTAAATCCAGAATCGCATTCACCGGCACGAGGCCGCCCGCGCGGTAAAACAGCTCGGCGGCCAGTAGCTGCGAATGGCCGCTACCAAACACATGCCACAGCCCACCGCTGGCAATGCAGGCGGCAATGCGCGCGGCGGCGGCCTCTAGCTGGGGCAGTTGTTCATCCTGCACCCGCTGCAGCAGAGCGGTGACCGTGTTGAGGTATTCTGAGGCGTAGCTAGACATAGCGGCTCCAAGCGTTGATCTCTGCGCATTACGCTACGCCGCTGCAGCTGCTTTGCCTAGCGGGCGCAGGCCTGCGGTGGTGCTGCCGCTGGCTTTGTTAAAATACCTGCTGTGGGTATTTAATTGTAGACTAATTCAAATAATGCTTTTGACGATATACCTGTAAGCTTAGCCGGCTGGCGTGGTGATATTCACGCCGCCCCGCGCGGTCCATGATGAATCGCCAGCCACAGCGCACCCGCGCTGGTTGCGAGCACCTGATGCGGCGTTTGCGCCGGGATAAACAGATAATCGCCGGCCTGCAACTGCAGGCGCTCAGCGCCCAACTGCACACTGGCTTCCCCCTGCAGCAGCACCACCCATTCGTCTTGCGTTTGGCAATACAGCGTGGGGCTGAGTTGATCTGAGCTGACGATGCGCTCAATCAATAAATCTGGCCGCTCCAGCAAGACGCTAAATAGCTCGCCACTGGCGGGCGGCGCGGCCGCCGCAAACAGATTACCACTCAGGCTAGACGCGGCGGGGCTGGCCGGCCGTGGGCTTGGAACTGGGGAAGGATTATTTGTTGTGGGAATCTGGTTGTTCAGCATTGTTGGGGCGCCTGCACTGTTGCTAGATGATTGGGTCAGCCAGCTGGGCTTATTTCGGCAGCGGACGGGCAATAAACCATTGCTGCTCTGGCGCATTGAGTTGGCTGCGGTTGAATTGCTGTACATTTTCCGGCGTTAGCAGCGTGATCGGCGGATTAACCACTCGCGGGTAGGGTTTTTTCTCCAGCACCCGCACGGCCAGATCCACGCTAATCCTCGCCTCAATTACCGGCGAGCTCGTGACGGCGGCTTTGATTTTACTGTGCGCGAGCGCATTCAGTACGCCCTCATTGCTGTAATACGCCACGATGGGCACCGCCACGGGTTGATGCGGCATCAGCCGTGCCGCGGCTTCGGCGGCAACGGCGTTCAGGAGCAAAAAATCCGGCTGTGCGCGGGCCAGCAGGGCGCGTAACTGCGTCATTTGCGAGCTCAGATCGGTTGGGGCGTAGCCACCGTGAACGACCTGCGCTTTCTCGGCCGGCAGGCTGCGTTGCAGCCCAGTTTCGGCCTTTTTTACCCATTGCGCATTCAGTGGCCCGGGCAACCAGCCCACCACGGGTTTTTTGCCCGTGGTGCTGGCTAGCAGGTAATTGGCGGCCATTTGGGCCATGGCTTGGGTGCTGCTGTAAACGTGAGCGCTGATCTGCGGATGATCATTTTGATTGGTTAGATCAATGACGGGTACACCTTGCTGGCTGGCCTTGGTGATCTGCGGCGAAATATCGGCGCTATCGATGGTGGCCAGAATAATCGCCTGGGCGCCCAGCTGTAGGCATTCTTCAAACTGAGCTTTCTGGCGTTGCGGCTGATCGTAGCCGCCGGCTTGATAGATGCCAATTTTGACGCCAACTTGGGCCGCTTGTTGTGCCAGCCCCCACGAGACACCCCACCAGAATTTATCTTTGCCTTGGGGTAACAAGGCGCAAATCCGCCATGGGTTTTGGGCTTTTGCCAGCGGGGTATAGCGCTGGGCCTTACCATCCACCGTGGCTTGCACGGGCGCCCAATCCGCTTGCGCCGTCGTACAGCACATTAACAGAGCCAGAAAAACAGTTCGCATTGTTGTACCCGGAGCGAGAGTCACTCTCATCTTAGGGGGCCGCCCTGCGAATGCAAAGGCGCCAATTTACCCTTTCCTCCTGCGTATTTTCTTTGCACTTAGAGTGTGCATGGAATCGGGCCTATGGTCCTTGAACGAATATTTTTCCACGCGGCCATCGCACAATCGTGCCGGATGCTGGGTTGCCGAAGCCTCGCCTATGCTCATCCTTCCAGCTATTGAGAGCCCAGACGACTGGCTAGGGCCACAAAACTGCGACCCTAGCGGAGTGCGTGTGCCCAGTTAGGGCGCACTGCTAGCAGGATAAACCAATGGCAGGCCGATGCGGGTGGCGCTGCTGGGGGCGGAAAGATGGGTGGCTGCTGGCAGGGTGCGCTGTTCAGTGGGAATCTGTTTTTCCCGTAATTGTGCACCCAGCAAATCCAGCAAGGGCTGTTCGGCGGCTTCTTCGCTGCCGCTACTGAGATAAACCGTGCGGATACCCCGTAAATTCACTGGAGATTGGACTGTCAATTCTGTGAGCACCGCGCCATCGGCATACCACAGTGATGGGCTATTGAGCAGGTAATGACTAAATAGCCGTGAGCGTTGATTGAGTTGGCTAAGCCCCCATAAACCGCTTAGAGAAGTGCCCAGCCAACCTCGCTGCTTTGGATCAACGCGAAAGCGTTGTTCAACGTGTGGTATCACGGTTTCACGCAGAAATCGGCCAAATGCCTCACCGCCACCGCTAATGGTTAGACCGGCTGGCAATTCCGGCCACAATACACCGCGAATGTAGTCTTCTTCTGGCGCCCAGCTGTTGGGCGTGAAATCCCGCTCGCGGCGAATCTGGCAGGCGAGCAGGTCATCGGGGCATTCGAGCCCGATCACGATGACTGGCGAGGCCTCACCTGCGGCCTCGGCGGCAGTAATTTGCTCGGGCACGCTACGCAGTTCCGAGAGGGGGACTTCACGTTGCTCATATATGCGAAGCAAGTCTTGCATACTGCTACGCTCCCCTAGCCAGCTCCAATCTGCCACATACAGTGTCGAGTAAGCCCGATCCGGCTGATAGTTAGCGGGCAGCAGAATATGCACCCGATAGTGCGTGCCAATCTGCATAGCTGGACCTGTGATGGGTGTGAGCTGATCACCGCGCAGTGTGATCACGCTATGGGCAGGGTACTGGCAAGGGCCTAAATCTTGCCATTCGCTGCGGCTGGCTGCTCGATCGGGGCGCATGGCTTGCGTCCACCAGTTGGCTCGATAATTACGGCCAAGATGGCTACGCACATCGCCTGCATGGTAAGCCTGATCGGTTTGCCAATAATTGGCGCAAATTGCTGGACTAGACTCCGCAGATGCTGCGTTGCCTAGAGCTAGTAAGCTAGCTGCGATGAAAGATACGGGTATATTTATAAAGGTTTTGATTGGACTGGTTTTAGGTTTAATACTGCACGGGGGTATATGTTGATGCGTTGGCATGGCTCTCACTCCAGTGGGCGGTCTGTGCCGCTTATTCAGCATGGCCGGATGGCCACACATCCCCACTGTAAAAGCCCATCTAGGGTCGTTGAATGTCCGATCTTTACCTGCCGCTTGTCGAAAACTTGCATCGTGAACTGCCTCACTGCATCTAGCAGGGGGTGGATTTAAAGCCGAAAATCGGCCCCAAAGTCGGCTTCGGTTTGCGCCGGCAATTCGCCGCGCTGGCAGGCGCTGCGAAACTGCTGGTAGTCGCGCTCGACTTGCGCGCGATAGCTTTGCGCGTAATCGACCAGTGCGCTGGCAAAGCGATCATTGCGCCCCAGATAACCGCTGATTTGCGCGCCTTGGCCGCCGGCGCGGGCGTGCGAGCGGGCGAGGGCGCGCCCGCACAGGCGGGCGTAATGCTGTAATAAATCGCCATCTAGCGTTTCGAGCTCCACTGCGACCTTCATATCGCGCAGCTGGCGGAAGTAAAAATGCCGGCCAAACGGGCCAGTACCCCAACCAAGAAAATAATCGCTCGCGGCTTGCATCACGCGCTGCCCGGTCACCACGCGCTGGCCCTGATGCGTAAAGCTGCAGGTGGGGCTGGGGCTAAATTGCGCCAGCACCGAGGGCACGGCTTCTTTAATCTGCAAAAACAGCGGGTTGTCGCAATCATCGGCCAGCAGCAAGACCAGACACCGTGTACCCACACTGCCAACCCCAACGACTTTAAAGGCCATATCCTGTGGATAAAAATAGCCTAGCAATTGCTGGTGGCTATAACTGAGCGTGGTGCGATAGCTCTCGATCAGGCCGTCGGCCAGCGTATGCCAATTGCCCAGCGAGAGCCAGTTGTCATCTTCGTCGAATAGGCGGTTATCGCCGTGGATATGAAATAAATTGGGCGGATTGTCGTTCATGATCCAGCGGCCTTGCTGCTTCTGGCTCATTTTCGGCAGCAGCAGTTCATTGGTGCGTTTGCCGGCTTTGGCGATCAGGCCGTCCAGTAGGGTGGCGGCATCGGGGTCGGTAGCGTCTTCGCGCAGATCGGCGAAGCTGATTTTCTCGTACCACAGCGACAGAGCCGGTAGCTCGGCGTAATCGGCGAGGTGGCTTTGATAGCTGCGGATGCCGGCATAAACAATGTCATCAATCTTGTCCTGATGGCAGCCGATGTGGTCGGCGGCGAGGGCAAAGCTGGCCGCCAGCCGTTTTACATCCCATTCCCATGGGCCGGGGTGGGTTTCGTCAAAATCATTCAGATCAAAGATCAGATTGCGCTCGGGGGTGGCAAAGCCGCCGAAATTCATCAGATGGCAATCGCCGCAAATCTGTTGATAAATGCCACTGTGCGGCGTGCCGGCCAGATCGTGCGCCTGAATGATGGCGCTGCCGCGGTAAAAGGCAAAGGGCGAGGTCAGCATTCGCCCATAGCGCAGCGGCACCAGCCTTTGCACTCGCCCTTGGCTGGATTGCTTCAAGAGCTGCACCGGGTCGCGCTCCAGATTGCCGGGGTGATGATGGCTACCGCGGGCGGTTGTGTCGCGCAGGGCGCGGCCGGCGGCGTATTTGGCATCGAAGGCGGGGTGATTGCTCATGGCGGGCTCCAGCGCAAGACAGCAGATCTGCCCAGCATAGCGGGTTTGCCGCGGACTTGCCGGCTTTCACTGGATCGGTAGGGTATGTGGCTGGGACTGTTTCTTAGCTTTGCTTGGATGGATATACCCACGGCTAGTGGTTGGCCGCGGGAATCGATTTGCGCAGCTGTTGCGGGCCAATACCAAAGCGCTGACTAAAGCGCTGGCTAAAGCGCGAGGCCGAGGCGTAGCCGCATTGCAGCGCAATCTGGCCAATGGGCTGGCGCGTGGTTTGCAGCAGCCCCAGCGCGGTATTCAGGCGCACTTGATCCAGTAGCTGGCGAAACGAGGTGCCCTCTTGCTGCAATTGACGGCGTAGGGTGGATTCGCCCACATGCAGCTGGCGCGCTAGGGCTTGCACCGTCCAATCATGGCCGGGGTTCAGCAGCAAGAGCTGCTGCACCCGCTCATCGCTGCGGCTGCTGCGATCCAGCAGCAGGTGGCCGCCACAGTCGGCCAGCAAAAGGCTGAGCAATAAACCGCAGGCGCGGTGTTCCAGCAGCGGTTCGGGTTCATGTGCGGCGAGCGCGGCGAATAATTCATCCCATTGCTGGCCAATCACCGGGCTGGCGGGGCAGCTATAGCGCGGGCTGTGGGTGGCCTGCGGCGCCAGCCACTGCGCATGTTGCTGGCGCGCCAGCTGCACTAGTTGCGGGCTAAGGGTGATAACTTCGCAGCGATAGCCCTGCGGGCCGGGCTCGTTGCGCACAGTCAGCGTTGCGCCGGCGGGCATCAGCAGCAGCTGGCCCGTGCTGGCCACCCCGCTGTGCTCGCCCAGCCACCAGTGTTTTTGCCCCTGCCGCACCCGCATTAACACCGGTTGCAGGCAATGCACTTCGCGCAGCAGCTGGGTTTCTTGGGCCAAGATCAGCCCATGCTGAATACTGCGTAGCTGCAAATTGGCCATGTTTACTCCTGTATTGCGCTGGCGGCGTCTTGCTCGGCCAGCTCGAGCAGATTGCCATCCGGGTCGCGCAGATAGATTGACCACAGCGGCCCGCCCGCGCCTTGCCGGCGCACTGGCCCTTGCTCGATGGCGATGCCCAGTGCTTGCAGCCGCGCTTGTACTTGCGCGAGTGGCTCGCTCACGAGCCAGCACCAATCCTGGCTGCCCGGCTGTGGGTAACGGGCATGCGGGCTGATTTCGGCGCCAGCCTCATGCAGATTGATCTTTTGCTGACCAAAGTGCAAGGCCCAGCGGCCGGGGGCGAATTCAACCGCGCGTAAACCCAGCTGCTGGTAAAAGGTCAGGCACCTTGCCAGATCGCCAGTGGTGAGCACCCAGTGATCCAGGCTGGCGATCATGGTTGGGCGCGCCGCTGGTAGGTGGCGGTGAGTTGGGCTTTGCCCAGCGCATGCTGATTGAGCAGGTAGCCAACCAGCGCGCCGCTAGCTTGCGCATCCACGGGTAAACGCTCGATATCCAGCGCCCAGACAGTGTGGATATAGCGATGCGGTGCATCGCCCACCGGCGGACAAGCCCCGCCATAGCCGGGCTGGCCGTAATCGGTGCGGGTTTCCAGCGCGCCAGCAGGCAGCGCTTTGGCGCGCAGGCCATTGCTGGTGGCGGGTAGATTCACCACCAGCCAATGCCACCAACCACTGCCGGTGGGCGCATCGGGGTCGTACACGGTGACGGCAAAGCTGCGGGTGCCGGCCGGGGCGTGCTGCCAGTTCAGCGTGGGGGCGCGGTTATCACCACTGCACCCAAAGCCATTGAATTCTTGCTGGCGGCTCATGGCCTGGCCGGCCTGTAGATCGGGGCTGCTGAGGGTAAAGTCGGCCGCGTGCAGCATGCTGCTGGCGACCAAAGCGAGGGTGAATTGGCTAAAACGGCGGATCAACATCATTAAGCTCCAAACGGGGTGAATGTGCTGATCAGCATAAATTGGCGGGGGGACGGCGATGATGCGTAAACGCTCGACTTTGATGCACAAACGCTCAATCTGGCCCGCTCAGGGCGGCTGATTGAGCGTTGTGGGGATTTGGCGCTGGGGTATGGCTTTCCAGGCCTTAATTTATATAGGCTAGCGCGCAATACCCTTAAGAGTGGAAGTGCTTAGAATTGCGTGCAGGCATCGCGGTAGCCAGCGGCGATGCGCGCGGCAATGCTGCGTGGCGAGAAATCCAGCGTGGTGCTCTCGGCCTCGGGCATTTGGTTGGTAATCACCGTGGGCGACAGCAGCATGCGCAGGCGGGCGATGTCTTTAAAACCCTCCAGCTGGCGGATTGGAGAGTCGGCCGGCAAGCTCTGGTTGAGCGCCTGATACAGCTCGGCCAAGCCGTTGTAATCGGCCATGCGCCCCATATCGCCCAAGACTTTGTTCGAGAAAATAATCTCCAGCATTCGGTCTTGCGTTTCGACCAGATTGCCCGGCACCTGACCTTTGAGCGGGAACAGATTCACGATCACAAAATGCGCCTCGCTCTGGGGCGGCAGGGCATTAATCATTGCGCCCAGTGGCGCATTATCAAATAACCCGCCATCCCAGTAATGTTTGCCCTCGATCACCACCGGCGGGAACATCGGTGGAATCGACAGCGAAGCAATCACGTGCTCCATCTCCAGTCGCTGGCCATCGCGATTGCTAAAGGTGGCAATCTCGCCACTTTCGATCTGCACCGCCGAGAGCTGCACAATCGTCTCGGAGGCATTGAGTTTGTCAAAATCCACCAGCTCGGTCAGCAGCTCGCGCAATGGGTCAGCCGAGTAGACCGAAGTCCAGCGCGGCATATTCCACACATCGGTGCGCAACCGTGACATATGCGGGTTGCCCAGCAGCGATAAATTTTGCTCAACGATTTGCGGCGCAAAGGGGATATTGGGCACGGTGAGCTTTTGCCACAGTGTTTCCAGTGCAGTGAGCGGATTAGCGTGTTTGCTACCCACCAGCACCGCGGTATTGACCGCGCCAATCGACACGCCAGCCACCATTTTTACTGGCAGCAGGCCTTGTTCGTGCATGCGGCGCAATACGCCCAACTCATAGGCGCCCAGCGCGCCGCCACCTTGTAAGAGCAATGCGATATTGTTCATGACGGGTTTCTCCGGTTAATGCGCGGCAGCATAGGCGGTGGATGTGACAGTGCTGTGAGTGTGCGGCGCTAGCGCGGCGATTTCGCGCATGCCCACCACCCGGTAGTTTTCGCGCGCAATCAGCTCGCGCAGGCCGGCGCTGGCAAAGAGGCGCAGATCGGCTACGCGGGTAGCCCAGTCGGGGGCCAGTGCCCGCAGCTCGGGCGTATCGCTGGCCGGATGGCCAATCAGCGCATACACACCGGGGGAGTGGAAATAATATTTGAGCACATGCTCGGCCCACAGCAGCCGTTCTTCGTCGCGCAAATACTGGCCGAACGGCAGTACCGCCCATGCGTCAATCGGCTTGACCTGCTCGGCGGCACCGCTAATCAGGGCGCTGGTTTGCTGGCACAGCGGCAGCGGCATTTTGCTTTCATCTGCAAATAGCTGCGGGTCGCGATAATGCGGCACCAGCACCGGCAATTGCAGCTCGGCGCTAAGGCGCAAGACATGGCGAAAGAGCTCAGGGTGCAGCGCCGTCATCATATGGGTATCGAGATGGGTAAGCGGCAAGCCCAAGGCTTGGGCGCGCGCTACTTGTGCCGCCAGCTCATCGTAGGCGCGGCTGAGATCGGCAATCTGATAGGTATCGGCCGCCAGCGAATGAAAATAGCCGGCTGTATCGGCTAACCCTGCCGGGGTATGCCCGCCGGTAATGGGCCCCCAGCGATAATGCTCGCGCCATTCACAATTGAGCGTGAGATGCAGACCCATGTCGGCCGTGGCGCCCGCGGCGCGGGCAGCGGCCACGGCGGCGGGAAACCATGGGCATGGCGCCATGGCCGAGGCCGAGCTCATGGCGCTGACCCCGTGCAGGCTGCGCCAGGCGCTTACGGTGGCTTCGCACATGCCAATATCGTCGGCATGCACAA
This sequence comes from Chitinibacter tainanensis DSM 15459, assembly GCF_000429785.1. Taxonomy (GTDB): domain Bacteria; phylum Pseudomonadota; class Gammaproteobacteria; order Burkholderiales; family Chitinibacteraceae; genus Chitinibacter; species Chitinibacter tainanensis. The sequence continues at coordinate 331,020 of NZ_KE386952.1, read as the reverse complement.
TCAAAACACGGTCGGTGGGGGCAAATCCCAAGCGTTCTTGCAGCGTCATGGCGGTTTCCGAGCAGAGGGTCATGCCGGAAATTATGGCACGCGGGCTGCACTGGGCGGGCGCTGGGGGCGTGTGCCGTTGTGCAAACGCACAAGCTGACCGTTAGGTGGCCGTGCCCCATTGGCGCAAAGCGCCGGCCAGCGCTTCGGGCTGGATCGGTTTGACCAGAAAATCATTCATGCCAACGGCAAAGCAGCGGGCTTTTTCATCGGCCAAGGCATTGGCGGTCAGCGCTACGATGGCGATGGCCGGGTCGCGTACTTCGGCGTCGCCCGCGCGGATGGCGCGAGTGGCCTCAATGCCATCCATTTCCGGCATTTGCAGATCCATAAACACAATGTCGAAATCTTGCCGCGCCAGCGCGGACAGGGCATGCAGGCCATTGTTGGCGGTGTGCACACTGCAGCCGAGGTTTTCCAGCATTTTGACCGCCACCCGCTGATTCACCGGATTATCTTCGGCCAGCAAAACCCGATAATGCTGGCCATTAGCCGCTTGCGGCACCCGTGGGGTTGGCTGCGCACTGGCGGGGTTGGCCACTTGTAGCGGCAGGGTGAAGCTGAATTCGGCGCCTTGGCCGGGTTGGCTGCTAGCGCGGATTTCACCGCCCATCAGCGTGACCAGCTGCTGGCAAATGGCCAAGCCGAGCCCGGTGCCACCATAGCGGCGCGAGGTGGATTCATCCAGCTGTGAAAAGCGATTAAACAGCTGCGGGATTTTTTCGGCCGGTATGCCGATGCCGCTATCACGCACGCTAAATTGCAGCGTGCAGTGGCTGGCACTTTGGCTGGCCACGCTGATGCTGAGCTGTACCCCGCCGGTGTCGGTAAACTTGACTGCATTGCCGACCAGATTGAGCAGCACTTGCCGCAGGCGTCCCGGGTCGCCGCGCAGGCGGGCGGGTACGCCTGGGGTCAGCTCGGCCTGATAGTGCAGGCCTTTTTCGCGGATGCGCAGCGCCATCATCGAGCCCAGCTCGTGCAGCACGGTGGCGAGCTCGAAATCGATCTGCTCCAGCGCCAGATGGCCGGCTTCGATTTTGGAAAAATCCAGAATATCGTTAATCACGCTCAGCAGCACATCGCCGCTGTAGCGCACGGTATCGGCGTATTCGCGCTGCTGGGGGCTGAGCTCGGTATCGAGCAGCAGCCGTGTCATGCCGAGCACGCCATTAATCGGGGTGCGAATTTCGTGGCTCATATTGGCCAGAAACTGGCTCTTGGCCTGATTGGCGGCCTCGGCCGCTTGCTTGGCGTGTTCAAGTTGCAGCTGCACTTGTTTTTGCGCGGTAACATCGGTGGCGATGCCATACCAGGTAGTGTCACCTTCTGGCGTGCGCTCCGGCTTGGCATGGCCCTCAACCCAGATTTCACCCTTCACGGGGTGGTTGACCCGGTAAATGGTGTCCCAGTGGCTGAGGGTTTCCAGTGCTTGCATATAGCTGGCCACCACTGCGGGCAGATCATCCGGATGCACGACTGCCAATACCCGTGAGGCATCGTTGGCCACGTCTTCAGGTTGCAGGCCGTAAATATCCTCGATACCGGCGCTGGCATACAGATAGGCGCTGCTGCCATCGAGATTCATCCGGGTTTGAAAAATCAGGCCGGGGACTTCCTGCCCAATTTTCTGAAAGCGTTCGTGCAGGCGTTTGCGCTCGCTGCGTGCTTGCTGGCGCTCGAGTGCGGTTTCTACCCAGCGAGCCACCAGCCGCAAAAACCCGACGTCGATTTCATCGAAGAGCCGGCTATACACTTGGGGCGAAGAAAAACTCAGCGTGCCATAGCGCTGGCCCGCGACCCGCAGCGGTACGCCGATATAAGCTTCCAGCCCGAAACGCCGGTAACAGGGCGCTTGTGACCAGCGTGAACTGCCCATGGCCGAAACGCTAAACACATCGTTGGTTTCCAGCGTGAGCTGGCAGTAGGTTTCGGCCAGCGGATAATGCGCGGCCAGCTGCGGGGTTTGGCCATCCAGATAGGTGGCCACCACGCGGTAGTCTTGGGCGGTAATCTGGCCGATGGCGCCAAAGGGAAGGCCAAAATAGTCCCCCCCCAGCTGCAAGGCGGCCTGCATCAGCGCCAGATCATCATCGCCGGTGAGTTCGCTAATCCGGTATAGCGTGGTCAAGGCCATTTGCTGCCGGCGCTGGCTGGCCTGTTCGGCGGCGGAAGCCGCCTTTTGGCGCTGAAACACCAGTAATTGCGCCAGCGTGGCCAATAGGGGTGCCAGTTCATCCAGCTGCAGTGGCAGCAAATCTCGCTCTTGTACGGCCAGCAGGGCGATGCCTTCCAAATGGTTTTCGCGGTGCAGGGGCAGTGCCAGCCAGCGGGTGCCGGCTTGCGCCGCTAGCCAAGCCAAGGCCGGCTGATTCAGCGCCTTTAGCTGATCCAGCGAGACCCAGCAAGGTTGGCAGCGATGCAGGCGCTGCCAGTCTTCGCAGGGAAGTTGCAGTGGCGCCAGCGCCGCAGGTTGGCTCAGTTGCGGCCCTTCGCTAATGGCCAGAATGCCCAGCGCCCCATCATCACGCAAGCTGGCCAGCAGTCCGCCGCGCGCCGGGGCGAGTGGCAGCAGCTGGCGCAAGGCTTGTTGCCACACAGCGGGGGCAACACTGTCGGCCAAAAAGGCGGACTGAGCCTGCAAAATAGCGGTCAGAATGGCGGGATTCACGCGGCTGTTACAGTACATTCAAACGGGATAAGTTTCAGGATAGCGGAATGCAGGCTATCACCCAATGAAAATTGCTGTTTTGCCGCGGCGCAAAGCGAGTGGAACTACTGCAGGCTGGCGCGAAATTCGCGCATTAGGCGCTCATATTCGCCATTGGCTTTGATGGTGCGCAGGCCTTCTTCGAATAGCTCGGCCAGCTTTTGCCCATCGGGGTGTTTCTTGCTAAAGCCGATATAGAAGCTGGCCTGATTCACTAGCCCGACTTCGAGCAGCGCGCCTTTGAAGGCCGGGTTTTTCTTGAATAGCAGTTTGGCCGGGGTGGTGTTGATCAGGGCGTAGTCGATGCGCCCGCCCGCCAGTAGTTTGCGCAGCTGGACTTCATCGCTGGGGGAAATATCTTTGCGGATGCGGCTATCCTGCATGATTACCGGCGGATAGGTGTAGCCATTGGTGGCGCCCACCGCATGCCCGGGTAAGTCGGCCGCGCTTAGGCCAGTGCGATGCGGGGCGCGGGCGAAAATCGACAGGCCTTCCTGAAACAGCGGTGTGCGGTGAAAGTAAAAGCGCTTGGCGTTGTCGCTATTGATTTCAATATCAAAACAGCCCAGCGCCTGCCCTTCTTCGGTTTCGCGCAGGCAGCGGCTAAAGGGCACCGCCCGGTAATTGACCTTGATTTGCTGGGTGGCAAATGCTGCGGTGATGATTTTGGGCGCCAGGCCCTGAATGCCCTCTTTGCCCCGCTCGACATAAGAATACGGCGCCCAATCATCTTCGGCGTTCAGGGTGATGGTGGTTTGGGCCAGTGCTGGCATTGCCAGCAAGAGGGCCAGCAGCAACAAAGGCATGGCGGCGCGCAGCAGAATTATATTTACCGTCAGCATGGCTGCTTACGCTGGTGCTGGGGTAGCAAGACGGGCGCTGAGACGATAAACGGCGTGCGTGCGGGCTTTCCTACATGCTGTGCTGGCACGGTGAAAAATCCCTGCAAGCTGGCGTCGCCGATTTTAGGTCAAGCTGTTTGACTGGCTTTGTGGCTGCACTGTATTTGACTAGGGATAGCCACAAACGACAGCGCAGGGCTTTTCAGGCATCATCAACTGACCATTTTTTAATCAAAACATAGGATGCAGCCCACGTAATGAGTACCTCTTCCTCCCCGCCTACCTTGCGGCGCAATCTGAAAGCGCGCCATTTGTCGATGATTGCCATCGGTGGTTCGATTGGTACCGGGCTGTTTGTGGCCTCGGGCGCCACCATTGCCCAGGCCGGCCCAGGCGGCGCGATTGCGGCCTACCTGCTGATCGGTCTGATGGTGTATTTCCTGATGACGAGTCTGGGTGAGCTGGCAGCCTATATGCCGGTGTCGGGCTCGTTTGCCACCTATGGTGCGCGCTTTGTCGAGCCGGGCTTTGGTTTCGCGCTGGGCTGGAATTACTGGTACAACTGGGCGGTGACCATTGCGGTCGAGCTGGTCGCGGCGCAGCTGATTATGGCGTTCTGGTTTCCCGATGTGCCGGGTATTTACTGGAGTGCCGGCTTTCTGGCGGTGATGTTTGCGCTGAATTACATCTCGGTGCGGGGCTTTGGTGAGGCCGAATACTGGTGCTCGCTGATCAAAGTGGTGACGGTGATTGTGTTTATCGCCACCGGCCTGTTGATGATTTTTGGCGTGATGCACGGCGGTGAGCAGGGCGGCTGGCATAACTTCACCCTGGGTGAGGCGCCTTTTGTCGGTGGCCTGCCCGCGATGATTGGCGTGATGATGGTGGCCGGCTTTTCGTTTCAGGGTACCGAGCTGATTGGCGTGGCCGCTGGCGAGGCCGAAAACCCGCATAAAGCGATTCCACGGGCGATCCGGCAGGTGTTCTGGCGGATTTTGCTGTTTTATGTGATCGCCATTTTCCTGATTGGTTTGCTGATCCCTTATACCGATCCTAAGCTGCTGAAAAACGATATTGCCGACATTGGGATGAGCCCGTTCACGCTGGTGTTCCAGAATGCCGGCCTGGCCTTTGCGGCCGCCTTGATGAATACAGTGATTCTCACGGCGATTATCTCGGCCGGTAATTCGGGTATGTATGCCTCAACGCGGATGCTGTTTACCCTGGCTCAGCAGGGCTTGGCGCCCAAGATCTTTGCCAAGCTGGCGGGCAACGGTGTGCCGCGCAATGCGCTGTATGCCACCACGGCAGTGGGTATGCTGTGTTTCCTGACCGCGCTGGGCGAAGATAAAACCGTGTATCTGTGGCTACTGAATATGTCGGGCATGACTGGTTTTATTGCCTGGCTGGGGATTGCGGTGAGCCATTATCGTTTCCGCCAAGGGTTTCTGGCACAAGGCCATTCGCTGGATGAGCTGCCGTATCGCTCGCCGTTTTTCCCGTATGGGCCGCTATTTGCGTTTAGCCTGTGTGTCTTGGTGATGTTGGGGCAAAACTATCAGGCCTTTGCCGCCGGCAAGATCGATTGGCTGGGCGTTACCGCAACGTATATCGGGATTCCGCTGTTTCTGGCGATCTGGTGGGGCTATCGCCTCAAGCATAAAACCCGCCTGGTCCGCCCGGAAGAAATGAGCTTTGAAGATGCGCGTGAAGCCTTGCTGCATAGCGAGAAGCGCTAGGGTATATCGCCCCAGGTATTATATTGAATGCTCTTTAGGTTAATACAGCCTGGCGGTATGTTAGAGCAAACCAATAAAAAAGCCCGCAAGCGCGGGCTTTTTTATTGGGCAGGCCGGCGCGGTTTATTTCAGTTTCAGTGGGCTTGGCAGGGTGATCAACATAAATTCGTTGTCATCCGGCAGCTTGGTGCCCATGTGGCGACCCACGCTAAATGGGTAGTTGTTGTCGTTGAGCACGCCGAGGGTGTTTTCATCGATCACCACCACGTCCTCGATGGTGACAAACGGCATCGCAAAGACGCCACCCAGCCCGATATCACCATTGCTGGCAGTGCCGCTGATGCCTTTTGGATCTTTAATGTCCATCAGGTTGACCAGTTCGGTTTTCTCAACGTAATCACCGGCTTTACCCAGCTTGATCTTGAAGAGCTTTTTAAAGCCAGCCAGATCGCCGGTGCTGTTATCGCGCTCGATAATGATGCCTTCTTCGGCGTTAAACAGGATAAAGTCGCCGATATTGGTGCCTTTGGCGTCCAGCTTGTACTTGAAGGTTTTGCCGGTGTATTTACGGCTAGCGATATCAAATTCGCTGATCAGCAGCGTTTTATCATCGTGGCCAGTCAGCGGTTGTTCCAGCAGCGGGTACAGCTTGCTGCCATCGCTTGAGAGCGCCATACCTTCAAAACCACCAGATTTCTTCGCGCGGAATGGATTGCTGGTGGCGGTGCTGCGATATGGCCAATACAGGCCGGCCATCCACGGCGTGTTTTTGCCGTTTTCATCCTGCATATTGGTGCCGTCATCGGTATTGGCCGGATCTGGGTAGATCGGGAAATCACCAAACAGATACACGGTACGAATGGCCGGGAATTTCTCTTGTACCCGCAGCAGGGTGCGGAAATCGAAACTCTGGATGTCGGCGCGCGCTTCCATCTTGTTGTCGACAATCACTTTGGCCAGCGTATCGGCCATTTGCTCAAAGCCCACGGTGCGGTCTTTGTAGACTTTATCGTGGTTGTCTTTGTCGCTGCGCGGATTGATCTTGGTTTCGATGTTAAAGCGGACGGTCTTGGCGTTGGCCACGCGTTTGGCCGCATCCGGATGGGTTTTGCCCGCGCCGGTGCTGTAGTAGTCAATATAGGCCGTAACCAGATCGAAGATATCCTGCGTTTTGGGCAAGACATACGGGCTGGTGTAACCCTTGGCCGTGGCCAGTGCGGCCGAAACTGGCGAGAGAGCCACGTCGTTGCTCTGGTCGGCGCCGCGGAAGACTTTATCGCAGATATAGTCGGCCTGGATTTGCGCCAGTGTCAGGTCTTTGATCAGCACTTCTTGCTTGATGTCGTTGTACGGCGTGCCATCGGTACGGCGGCATTTCTGGGTTTCGATGTAAGGGTCGTGCTTCAGTACGGAGACGCCATCTTTGGTGATGCCCGAATCGGTTTCCAGCGTGGTCATCAGATTATCCAGCGCGGCCTCAAAGGCGGGCAGGGTGTTTTCTGGGCGCAGATTGCGCGCGCCACGGTGGCCTTGGGCGTCAAATTTGGCCGGGTCGATCAGGCCGTCTTTGGTCAGGTAGTCACCAGGTACGCCGTCTTTGTTGGCATCAAATTCTTTCACCGCCGCCAGCAGCAGATCAGGGCGATCAGAGATAATGCCGCTCACGCCGGCTTTCAGTAGCTCGGTCATTTTGGTTTTATCGTTCACCGTCCAGGTCACCACCTGATAGCCAGCGCTCTTGAGCGAGGCAACATCAAAAATCTCGCTAGTGGCTGGGGTGAGGCCCGGTTGCGGGTTTTTGCCGCGGGCGTAGTGGGCGTCCGGGCTGGATTTCACGCCATTGGCGTCGTATTTCAGCTGCACAAAGTACGGCGAGAACACCGGCGCACGTTTGGCGCCAAAGCTCTGCGCATGGGCGCGCACGGCATTCATGATGCGCACCGCGCTGCCTTCTTCGCTGTATGGGTTTTGCGGCGAGCGGATTTCCAGGCCGGCATTTTCGCTATCCATCAGCTTGATTGGCGCTTCCAGCAGCACGCCATTGGCGTCGGTATGCAGCAGGAACGGGCCAAATTCATCGCCAAACCACAGCGTGCCATCCGGTGCGCGCTGCATCGATTCGATGTCAAAGTCGGCGCCGGTCAGTACGCGCTCTTTGCTGAATTGATTGGTGATCGCAAATGGGATCAGTTTATTCGGGTCTTTCAGCTCGATGAATTTCTCGGTCTTGATGCTGCCATCGCCGCCAGTGGCGGTTTTGAAATTCGGGCGGATGGTGTACACGCGCAGATTAAAGTCAGCCGAGTTTTCGATGCTGCCGTAGCCGTTGTCGGCCATCACCAGGAAGCTGCCATCGGCGTTTTTCAGAATCGCTGAAAAGCCTTGTACCGGCTGTTTGGCAAACGGCGCGCTGTGGCCGTTAAACAAAGTCCCGCCCAGATATTGGCCCGAGATCGGGCCATCGGCGAAAGTGGCGGCGGGCAGGATCGCGCGGCCGCTGAGCGTGGGCGCGGTGACGCTGCTGGTTGGAGTTTGCAGTTCGCCACCGCCGCACGCGGCCAGTAGCAGGGGAAGCAGGGCCAAGCCAAAAAGGCCGGCGCGGGCATGGGCAGACATATGCACCTCGTCATCAAAAAATGCCGCGAGCATAGAGGGCGCAGTTTGCAGGCCGTTTGCAATTACGCGACAAAGCGATGACGTCTAGATGGCGAAACGATGAAAGGTATCTGCTGCAGAGTTATAGCTGGAATAGGCTGTGGTGATATACATCACTGGGGTATTTGATTGGGCGACGAAAGGTAAAATGCCTTAATCTGATTCTGTGCGGCGCCCACAGCACAACGGCCCGCCGCAGCGAGCCGTTGTTGGGGGTGATGCGTCAGGCTTAGTGATGGCGGTGCGGGCGAAAGCGGATCGGGTCGATACTCATCTGGCTCAGATACATCAGGCCAATATAAATGCCGCCAAAAATCAGCATCCAGCCCAGCGGCAGGAGCAGCAATACGAGGCTGATTTCGCGCAGATCAAAGGCGCTGCTGAGCACGCCATACCCCAGTAAGCAGGTGATCCCGAGCAAAATCGGGACGGCACACATTTTCATTGAGAGCTGCATTTCGGTATCCCTTGTCTTGATTGATCATGCTGTTTGAATTTCAGTAAAGACAAGAAAATCACTTCGGCCTAGTGGCCGCCGCCCGTCGCGGGCTTGGCTTGCTTTTTGCGCGGCAGGGTATCGCCAGCCGCCGCTAAGCCCTGTCGATTTCGCCCACCGATACCGTACCGAGGTATGGCTTATCAAAACTTGAATGTAAGCCGACGAGTGGTGACGCTCAACGGCAAACGCTCGCGCGGTCGAGATTGCATCTATAGGTATGCGCATGAAGGCCTTTCTTTGTAATGGTTGGTTTTATATACAGGGTATGGGTATTTGGTGTTTGGGTTTTTGCTTAGCCTGCACGCCGACGCTTGCTGACTGGCGGTACCTAGCCAATTTGTCATCGTTTCGTCATCGCTGCTGCGTAATATTGCAAGCAGATTTCATTTAACGAGGTGGGTATGCAGCAATGGGCATGGATGCTGGCGGCAGTGCTGGCAAGTGGGGCGCAAGCGGGCGAGGCTTTTCGCGCCGAGAGCGTCAATCATCCACAGGTGGCGGCGGTAGAGCGCTATGCGCTGCAAAGCCCGGCCAAGTTCAATCTGCTGTACAGCGGTGCGTTTGCCAGCGAATTTCCGCAGGGGCTGCCGTTTGCGCCGGGCTCGGGTCTAGCGTTTAAGGGTAAAGATGCGCAGGGTAATTTGCTGTTCTGGGCCACCGGCGATCGTGGCCCGAATGGCGATGCGCCGCGCGTGCAAGAGGGTGGCAAAAAGCTGGAGAGCAAGATTTTCCTCACCCCTGATTACCAGCCCCGTTTTGCCCAGATCAAGCTGGTGCGAGGCAAGAGCGCCAGTGTAATCCAGAGCCAGCCGTTCCAGTTTGCTGAAGGCCCAGCGAGCGGTTTGCCGCTGCCAGCAGGTACGGTGGGGGCGACCGGTGAAGTGGCGCTGAGCGACACGCTGGCGGTACTACCGGCGCATCCGCGCGGGGTAGATCCTGAGGGCATCGTGCCTGATGGCAAAGGTCATCTGTGGGTGGTGGATGAATATGGCCCCTTCCTGCTGAAAGTGGAAGCCAAAACCGGCAAAGTACTGCAACAGCTGGCCCCGGGCCGCGGCCTACCCGAGGTGCTGCAATACCGCCAGCCAAATCGAGGCTTTGAAGCTGTGGCGCGCACCCCCAATGGCAAGATCTACGCCATGCTGCAATCCACCCTCAATATCAATGGCGAAACCAAACACAGCGCCGGCATTATCCGCTTGCTGGAGCTAGACCCGACCACCGGCGCGACCCGTATGCTGGGCTACCCGCTGGATAGCGCCGCCTACAAGAAAAATGGCGATGCCAAAATCGGTGATCTGGTGGCGCTGGATAATCAGCGCTTCGTGCTGGTGGAGCAGGGCAAGGGCAAAGATAAACAGATGCGCAATGTGCTGTATGTGATCGACATTGCCGGCGCCGAAGCTTTACCGCAGCTGGAGGGCAAAGAGGCCGAATACGCTACCGCCGAGCAATTGGCCGGCCTCAAGCTGATTCGCAAGCAGCGGATGTTTGATCTGCGCGAAATCGGCTGGCAAGCCGAGAAGGCCGAAGGCTTAACGGTGGTTGATGGTCAGCTGGCGCTGATTAACGACAACGATTTCGGCCTGAAAGCCGAGCTGGCCAGCGGCAAAGATCTGGATGATGTACTGATCAAAGATGGCCGTTTGCCCGAAGGCGAAGCGCTGCAGGTCAAAGCCACTAAGGAAGACTCCGAGCTGTGGCTGCTGAAACTGAAACAGCCGCTGAGCGCGTATTACCCGCAGTAAAATAGGTCGGCACCGGGCTGAGCTGAAATCAGTCAGGTGCCTTTACCTAGTTATGCATGCATCATGCGTATTGGCTTGAATGCTAATTAATATAAGGCACACAGCCTAATACACTACATGCCCATATAGCGGCCAGGGCGGTGATTGATGGCAATGACCAGATTCAGCGCCACTGCGCCCATGATCGATAGCAATAGTTTCTCGCCGCTCACCGTCATGGCGCCGGCGGCCAAAATACACAGATCAAACACCAGCTGGATATGCCCGGCACGCCAGCCATGGCGCTGCTGCAAAAACAGCGCCATCACGGTCACCCCGCCAAGGCTCGCCTTGTGCCGGATCAGCATTAAAATCCCGATCCCCGCCAAAAGACCGCCAATAATGCTGGCAAACCAGGGCTGTAGCTGGCCAAATTGAATCCAGTGCGGCAGCCAATCGGCCAGCACCGACAGCATGGCGATGCACAGAAAGGTTTTGAGCGTAAATTCGCGCCCCAAAACACGGTAGGCAAACAGATAAAACGGCAGGCTAATGGCGAAAAAGATCGCGCCATAGGCCCAGTGGGTGGCGTAATACAGCAAAAAGGCCAGACCAGTAATCCCGCCAGTGAGCAAACCGGCGTGCTTGAAAAACTGGATGGCCAGCGCCATTAACAAGACACCGGTGAGTAAGCCTTGGGCGTCTTCCAGCCAGGTATGGCGTTTGGGCATGGTGATGCTCCACAGCAGCAAAGGTGCGGCACGATAAGGGAAAATCACGCGCAGCGCAGTTGGGTTTTTCCACAGTTAGTTGCACGCTAGCCTGCGCACAGCCGGCATTGCGGCAAATTCCCACTGCAACAAGTGACGAGCGGCAAGGGTGGGGGCTTGCTACTAGACCAGTCGTCTAGTAGGATGGCGCCATGATGAAAACCAGCACCGACGATACCCGCAGCCATCTTCTGGCCACCGCTGAGCAAATTATCTTGCATAAAGGCTTTGCCGCCACCGGTTTGGCCGAAATTTTGCAAACAGCGGGCGTGCCCAAAGGCTCGTTCTATCATTATTTCCGCTCGAAAGAAGGCTTTGGGGTGGCGATGCTGGAGCGGTATTTTGCCGATTACCAGGCGCGGCTGGCACAGCAGCTTTCGCCCGCGCAGGGCAATGTCCGCGCGGCTTTGTTGCAGTATTTTGGCGGCTGGATCACCCATCAGCAATGCCAGGCTGGCGGCTGTCTGGCGCTGAAATTGGGCGCGGAAGTGGCCGATTTATCCAGCGCCATGCGCACCACGCTGGCTCAAGGCACCCAAGCCATCGAAGCCTTGCTGGGCGAAGCAATTGCCCGCGGTCAGCACAGCGGCGAACTGGTGGCCAGCCAGCCGCCTAGCCAGCTGGCCAGCACTTTGTATAGCTTGTGGATGGGCAGCGCCTTGCTGGGCAAGATTCAGCAGAGTAGTGCGCCGCTAGAGCGCGCTTTGCAACAAACCGAATGGTTATTGCCGGCAGGGCCGGCCCAATAAACCGCGCCGGCCTGCGGGCCGGTAGATGTTTCGTCGCCTCACGGCGGCTTTTTTTGAGTTTTAAACTAGACGACTGGTCTAATTGATTGACTGTACTTTGGAGATACACCATGAATGCCACGCTGGAACTGATGCACCAACACCGCAGTGTCCGTAGCTACACCGAGCAAGCCATTGAGCCCGCAGTGCTGGATGCCATTTTGGATGCAGCCTACAAAGGCCCAACCTCGATCAATGGCCAGCAAGTATCGCTGGTGGTGGTGCAAGATGCTGCCCGCCGCGCCAAAATCGCCGAAATCGCCGGTGGCCAGCCCTGGATTGCCCAGGCGCCGGTGTTTGTGACAGTGGTGATCGATTTCCATAAAACCAGCCAGGCTTTGGCCAAGCACGGCATCGAACATGTGATTCAGCAAAGCGTGGAAGGCTTTGGTGTGGGCGCGGTCGATGCCGGCATTGCCCTGGGTAATCTGATGACCGCCGCACGGGCGGCTGGTTTGGGCGTGGTACCTATTGGGGGTATTCGCCGTGATCCACAGGCGATGATTGATTTGCTGCAACTGCCAGCGAATACCTTCCCGATTGCCGGGGTGGTGATCGGCCATGTAGCCACCGATAGCCCGCTGAAACCGCGTCTGCCACGAGCCAGCTTTGTGCATCACGAAACCTACCAAGCGGCAGAGCTGCCGGCGCACATCGATGCCTACGATCAAACGCTGAGCGAATTCTGGCAAAGCATTGGCCGTGGCGATGGCAAACCATGGTCGGCCAATACCGCGCAGTTCTACTCGCAATTCTATTTCCCGCAAGTGGCCCCAGTGGCACGCAAGCAGGGTTTTGGGTTTGACCAGTAATTAGGTGGCGCGGAGTAATATCCAATCCGGCTTAGGGTATATGTCTGTAGCGCTTAACAATAAAAGGCATTCAGCATATACCCCGCTGGATTTTTTGTTTTATTGGGCGGAAATCTATGCGATGTAGGCGCAACGAAATTGCCGCGCTGTTCCTCGGCGCCCTGCGATTTAAATAGTTAGATGGATTGACCTATTGCCGTGAGTGGCCTTGGGTTTACACCACCCAGCGCCCCTGCTGGTAGAGGTTGTCTTCCCCCAGCCATACCCCGCCGGCAATATCCACGAAGACATCGATGTGAAAGCGGGTGTCTTTGCGCTTGAATTGCGGTTTGTTGTAGCTGCCGTGTTTGGCGCCCAAGGATAGGTGCACGCCGCATAGGCGCTCGTAGGTGCCAATATCGCTCACGGTGTTCTCGCGATCAAAGGCGCGGTTGAGCCCAAGGCCCAGCTCGCGCAGCCATACTTCGCCTTCCACTTCGCGGATCCGCGCCAGCACTGCGTCGAATTCGGGGGTGCTGTCTTCCACGGCCACAATGCGCCCGGCGGCCACCTCGATGGTGATTGGGGTGGCGGGGAAATTGCAGTGGAAGGTGGTATCGCCAAACACATACACCTGCGCGCGGCCATGCACGCTGGTGAGGTCGATGGCTTCGGTAAATACTTCGCCAATCGGAAATTGCCCGCCAATATTGTTCAGCTGTCGATAGTCGCCGACATTGAGCTTGGCCGGCTCGAGCGGGCCGTAATGCAGTACATCGCCGCGTGCGCTGATCAGCCGGGCATGCGGGGCGCTGGCGATGCGCGCCTGCAGCGCCTGGCCGGTGCCCCGATAGTAGTCGGCATCGTAAGCCAGGGCGGCGATATAGCGCGGCGCCTCGGCATTAATCATGCGGGCAAGGTGTACGTGTTCGATGACCTTCAGCCCTTGCGCAAATAGCTGTACCCGCAGGCGATAGGCATCTAGCCGAAAATGCGTGGATTGAATCAACACCACCAGCGCGCCAGCGGGCAGCGCGGCAAAACGGGCCAGCACTTCTTCGTTACTCACTGTGCTGATTTCCAGCCGCGGCGCTTGCGGCAAGGCGGCCTGATACGCGTCGGCCAGCAGCGGGGCGAGCGGACATTCGGTATCAAACACGATCAGGGCGGGCGCGCCGGGCGGATGTTCAATCGCTTGTTCCACAATTTGCGCCACATGGTGCTGGGCTTGTTGACGATGTTCCGTGCTCAGTTCGCAATAATAAGGTGTGCCGCTCATGGGTATAGCCTGCTTCTTTATTTAAATCATTGCCTACAGACTTATACCCTGGTTGGGTATTTGGCAATGCTAGATCGCTGCAAAAATCCATTATCGCATGGGCTTGTGCAGCGATGTTTGCCTTGGCGCAGAACGGTCATGGTGGCTGCGCCGCCATGACCGATGCCGAGCAGGCGGTGCTTATTTCAGCTTGGGCAGCAAACCGGCCACAATCCCCAGTAGCGGCAAATAGGCCAGCGCCTGATACACCGCCACAATGCCATAGTGATCGGCCAGCCGGCCCACCAGCGCCGCGCCAAGGCCGGCGATGCCAAACGCCAGGCCAAAGAATAAACCAGCCACTGTACCCACCTTGCCCGGCATTAATTCTTGCGCGTACACCAGCATGGCGGAGAACGCCGACGACATAATCAGCCCCACCACGAAGCTCAGCAGCACGGTGCCGACTAGCCCCGCCTGCGGCAGCCACAGTGCAAAGGGCGCGGCGCCCAGAATCGAAAACCAGATCACCACTTTGCGCCCCAGCCGGTCACCAATCGGCCCACCGGCCAAAGTGCCCAGCGCCACGGCAAACAAAAACACGAACAGCAGCAGCTGCGCCTGTTGCGGCGCGAGGGCAAAGCGTTCGATCAGATAAAAGGTGTAGTAGCTCTGAAAGCTGGCCATATACACAAATTTGGTCAGCAGCAGCGTGAGCAACACGCCCATAATCCAGATGGTTTTCCCGCGGCTAAAGGGCATGGCTTTGGCTGTGGCATGGCGGGTTTGCGCCCGGTGCTGGGTGGTAAACCAGCGGCTAATCCAGTGCAAGACGGCCATGGCCAGCAAGGCGGCGCCAGAAAACCACGCCAAGCTGGGCTGCCCGAGCGGAATTACGATCAGCGCCGCCAACAAAGGGCCGCAGGCACTGCCGGCATTGCCGCCCACCTGAAACAGCGACTGCGCCAAGCCATGCTGCCCGCCCGAGGCCAAACGGGCAATGCGCGAGGCTTCCGGGTGAAAAATCGACGAGCCGGTGCCCACCAGCGCCGCGGCCAGCAACAACAGCGCAAAGGTGTGCGCTTGTGACAGCAGCAGCAAGCCCGCCAGCGTAAAGCCCATGCCGACGACTAGGGCGTGTTGCTGAGGACGGCGGTCGGTGATTTGCCCCACCAGCGGTTGCAATATCGAGGCCGCGAGCTGGTAGGTGAGCGTGAGCAGCCCCAGCTGGGTAAAACTGAGGTGGTAAGTGCCTTTCAGCATGGGGTAAAGCGCCAGAATCAGCGATTGCATCATGTCATTTAAAAAATGCGCGCTGCTGATGGCCCCCAGTACGCGGTATTGGGTGCGCTGCGCCGCATCGCTAACGGCGGCACGCACGGTGGCGGCGGTGGTCATGGTTGTACTCCTGCGGGTGAATGAAAACGACAAGCGTCTTGCGCAAGACAAAGCCATCTTAGGGCGCTAAGCTATGTCTGTCGCACGCAAATATGACAAACACCATCGAGAAAACGACATGCTGGTTGAGCGAGTTGGCCCCCTGCGGGCGATGCAGGGCGCCTTATTGCATGGCAAGGCCGCCGATCATCCGCCCGGCTCTAGCACCCCGCGGCATTGGCATGAGGTGACCCAGCTGCTGTATGCCATTAGCGGGGTGATGCGGGTGATTACCCCGCACGGGCAATGGATCGTGCCGCCCAATCGCGGGATCTGGGTGCCGCCCGGGGTGTGGCATGAGGTGCTGATGATTGGGCATGTGGAAGTGCGCTCGCTGTATGTGCGGCCGGATGCGGTGCCGGGCTTGCCTGAGGAATGTTGCGTACTGGAAATCACGCCGCTAATGCGCGAGCTGATTTTGGCCGCGATCAGTATTGATTATGAAGTGCAGCCTATGCCGCCGCGGCAGCGGCTGATCGCCGAATTACTGCTGAATGAAGTGAAATCGTTGCCCACCCTGAGTTTGCAGCTGCCCATGCCGGCTGACCCGCTGTTGGCCCCGATTTGCCGTGCGCTGCTGGCCGAGCCGGATGACGCGCGCAGTAGCGAAGATTGGGCGAACCACGCCGGGCTGGAAGTGCGCACTCTACAGCGACGGTTTCGCAAAGCCACCGGCATGACGTTGGGCGATTGGCGCCGGCAGGCGCGGCTACTGAATGCGCTGGAGCGGCTGGCGCAAGGCGAGCGGGTGCTGGATGTGGCGCTTGATTGTGGCTACAACAGCCCCAGCGCCTTTAGTGCGATGTTTAAGCGCCAATTTGCCTGCTCGCCCAGCGACTTTTTTGCTTAGGTCAGTCGACTTGACTGGTATGGTATGGGTATTGCCTTGTGGCCATTGCTGGAAAATGCCTTTGGAGATATACCCTTGGTTGAACTTCAGCTTCTGCAGCCTGCATGTATTTTTACCAGCCCTAGCCGGTAAAAGTCGCCTATTGCCCACCCCGAGCGCGCGATATGCTTTTGACATTCTATTTTGTCTGCTCAGGAGGTGCCTTATGGCCCATGTTCTCATCATCAACGCGGCCAAAGCCATGGCGCATTCGGCGGGTGGCCTCAACAATGCGCTGACGGCGCTGGCGCAAGACGAGCTGGGTCAGCTAGGGCATCAGGTCAGCGTCACTGAGCTGGAAGCAGGCTACGAGATCGAGACCGAAGTCGAGAAAATCTTGGCCGCGGATGTGCTGATTTACCAAATGCCAGCATGGTGGATGGGCCCACCATGGACGTTGAAAAAATACCTCGATGAGGTCTTTACCGCCGGCCACGGCCGGCTGTATGCCAGCGATGGCCGCAGCCGCCACGATGCGAGCAAAAAATACGGCTCGGGCGGGCTGTTGGCGGGTAAGCGCTATTTGCTTTCGGTCACCTGGAATGCCCCTACCGAGGCCTTTAGCGACCCGGCGCAGTTTTTTGAAGGGCGCGGGGTGGATGCGGTGTATTTTCCGCTGCATAAAGCCAATCAGTTTCTGGGCCTGCAGCCACTACCCACCTTTATGTGCAATGACGTGATCAAAGCCCCACAAATCGAGAATGATTTTGCCCGCTATCGCGACCATCTGCGCGCAGCACTGCGCCAGCTTGGCTAATCCTCCGCCCGCGCTGTCGGGCTTAGTTGTTTCCCTAACAGGCTGCTGTCATAAATTGGCCTACACTGCGCGACTTGCATCGTCTGGCTTTCCCTTCGCGGGATGGAAAAGGCGCTGCAGTTCGCCGCAGAACGGCTACATTAAAAAGACCATCGCACCGCAAGGGGAAGCAGTATGTTTCGTTCCTTATTGGCCATCGTATTGCTGGCCATGACCCAATGGGTTCAGGCTACATCGCTGGAAAGCATTCAGCGCAACGGCACCATCGTGATCGGGGTGCGTGATTCTTCGCCGCCGTTCTCGCAAATGGATCCGCAAACCCGCGCCTTGCGCGGCTATGACATTGATTTCGCCCTGGGCATTGCCAAGCGCCTGAATGTCAAACCAATCTTCAAAACCTTGGAATCCAATGATCGCCTGCCGTGGCTGAAACAAGGCAAGGCTGACATCGTCATTGCTGTGCTATCGCGCACACCTGAGCGGGAAAAAGAGATTGATTTCAGCGTGGGTTATTTTGTGACCGATACGCGCATTCTGGCCAAAAAAGGTCGTTTCAAGAGCGATAAAGACTTAGCCGGCGCTTATCTGGCGGCGGTAAATGCCTCAACCGGCGCCAAGCTATTGCGGCAAAACTTCAGCAAAACCAAGCTGGCCGAGTTTGATGATGTGCCGGAAACCATCAAGGCGCTGAATGCCGATATCGTGGAAGGCGTGGTGGATGATGCGCCAGTGCTGGCCATGGCGCTGAACAAACTGCCGGAAGCCCAGCGCAATCGCTACGCGATTACCGATTTCGCCTTGGCGCTGGAAGTGTATTCGGTCGGTATCCCTAAAAACGAGAAAACCCTGCAAACTGCGATTAATAATGCGCTGGTGGATATAGAAAACAGCGGCGAAGCGCTGACGATTTTCAACCGCTGGTTTGGCCCGGCCAGCAGCGCGCCGATTGCGCGGATTTTCAAAATCAACCCAAGCCGCAATTAAGCCTTAGCCAGTACTGATCGCCAGAATAAAAAGCCCCGCAGTGCGGGGCTTTTTTGTGGGCAGGTGTCGCCAGACTTGGTGGTATAAGCCGCGCTCAGCGTGGCTTTTTCGTACCACCGGCGGGCTTGCCCGCGGCTGGGCGTGGGCTGGTGGGGTTGGCGCCGGCCTTGTTGTTGGCCGGTTTGCCGCCGGCGTAATTTCTGGCGTGAGAGCTGGCGGGGCCACCGGCTTTGGCTAGGGGCTTGCCAGCGACATTGCGAGGTATTGCCCCAGCAGCATTTCTTTGATTGCCACTGCTGGCCTTACCCCGATTGGGTATCCGGCCCACAGAACCTGGGCCACCGCCACCGCGGGCATTGCCTTTTGGTGCGCTCATGGTTTTCTCGGCGGCGCTTTCTGGCGGGATCAGCTGGTGCTGCCCCGGGCCGATCAAATCGGCACGGCCCATATTGATCAGCGCTTCGCGCAGCAGCGGCCAGTTTTTCGGATCGTGATAACGCAAAAAGGCTTTGTGGACTTTACGGCGTTTTTCATCCCGAATGATGTCCACTTTTTCCGAGCTACGCGCAATGCGTTTGAGTGGATTGCGCTTGGTGTGCCACATGGTGGTGGCCATGGCCATCGGCGTGGGCGTAAAGGCCTGCACCTGATCGGGGCGGAAATTATTTTTCTTTAGCCACAATGCCAGATTAAGCATGTCTTCATCGCTGGTGCCCGGGTGGGCAGCGATGAAATACGGAATCAGATACTGCTTTTTGCCGGCCAGCTTGCTGTAGTGGTCGAACATGTCTTTAAAGCGCTCGAAGGTGCCGATACCCGGCTTCATCATCTTCGATAATGGGCCTTCTTCGGTGTGCTCCGGTGCGATTTTCAGATAGCCCGAGACATGGTGGGTGACCAGCTCTTTCACATATTCGGGCGATTCCACCGCCAGATCGTAGCGCAGGCCCGAGCCGATGGTGATTTTCTTCACGCCCGGAATCTTGCGCGCTTTGCGATAGAGCTGGATCAGGCTGCTGTGGTCGGTATTCAGGTTTTCACAAATACCCGGGTAAACACAGGACAGCCGGCGACAGGAGCGCTCGATGGCCGGGTCTTTACAGGCCAGCCGGTACATATTGGCAGTGGGGCCGCCCAAATCACTGATATGACCGGTAAAGCCGGCAGTTTTGTCGCGAATTTCCTCGATCTCCCGCAAGATCGAATCTTCCGAGCGGCTTTGAATCACGCGGCCTTCGTGCTCGGTGATCGAACAGAAGGTACAGCCGCCAAAACAGCCGCGCATGATATTGATCGAGAAGCGGATCATGTCCCAGGCCGGAATCACTTGCTGGCCATAGCTGGGGTGCGGATTACGAGCAAAATACTGGTCAAATACGTAATCCATTTCATCCGTTTTTAGCGGAATCGGGGGCGGGTTAATCCAGACATCGCGCTCGCCATGTTGCTGCACCAGCGCGCGGGCATTGCCGGGGTTGGATTCCAGATGCAGGGTACGGCTGGCGTGGGCATAGCTGACCGGATCGTAGGTTACCGTTTCGAAAGACGGAATCCGGATTACCGTGCGGCCGCGGATTTCCCGCCGCGCGGCCAGCCGTGCTTCACGTGAAACAATACGGATGGGCTGTGCGCCATCTTTGGGGGTATCGCTCTGCGCGCTTTGCTGGCGCTCGCTTTCATCGGCATACGGGTTGATTAATGGATCAATCTTGCCCGGATTGTCGACCACGGAAGAGTCCATCTCCACCCAGCCTTCGGGGCGCCAGCCCTGCGGCACCAGAAAGGCAGTGCCCCGCACATCGCGGATCTCGCTCATTTTCTCGCCGGCGGCAACCCGCTGGGTTACTTCAACCAGCGCGCGTTCGGCATTGCCATACAACAGTAGATCCGCCTTGCTGTAAATCAGCGCCGATTGGCGGATTTTGTCGCTCCAGTAATCATATTGGGCAATCCGGCGCAGGCTGGCCTCGATGCCGCCGGCCATAATCTGCACGCCCGGATAGGCCTCACGGCAGCGTTGGCAATACACGTTGAGCGCGCGATCGGGGCGTTTGCCGGCCACGCCACCCGCGGTGTAGGCGTCGTCCGAGCGCGGCTTTTTGTCGGCCGTGTAGCGATTGATCATCGAATCCATATTGCCGGCGGTGACGCCGAAATACAGCCGCGGTTTGCCCAGCTGTTTGAAATCTTCGGCGGAAGTCCAATCCGGCTGGCTAATGACCCCCACACGAAAGCCTTGCGCTTCAAGCAAACGGCCCAAGAGCGCCATGCCAAAGCTGGGGTGATCGATGTAGGCGTCGCCCGTCACGATGATGATGTCGCACTCATCCCAACCCAGCGCATCCATTTCCTTGCGGCTCATCGGCAAGAATGGGGCGGGCTGGCGGGCTTGCATGCCGGCCGGCAACTGGTAAATCGGGGTGAGGGGGGCTTGAACAGAACTCATGGCGACAACAAAACAGACTAATCGCGTATTGTCGCAGATTTGCGGCGCTTGCGGCAGCTAAATACTTGTTTTTTATTGGAATAGCGCGTATTTTGGCGCAGAAAGACCGTAGATTTTTTAGGGGTTTCGCCGCTTGGGCGAGTTTTTGCTTGCAGATCAGCCAGTTGCCGGGCGGATCACAACATGCGAGCTGCGAGCAGGGCCAGCCGCTCGGCGCGCAGGACATCCGCGCGTTGCCAGTTACGTTGCGGGCCGAGATGTTCAAAGCAGATGGCCGCAATTAAGCGCTCATCTTGCCTAATCGGGAAAAATAACAGCGCCCCGATGCCTTGTGCCGCCAGCGCCAGCTCGCTCCATTGCCAAGTATAAAAATGCCGCTCGGCGGCGTGAGCGATAATGGTTTCCCCCGCGGCCAGCTGCTCAAGCAGCGGCGTAAACCGTGGGCGGGCTAAATCGGGGCCGCAAGGTAGCGGCAACCCGGCTTGGTTGTGGCGGAGTTTGCATTGCAATTGCTGCCCATCGGCAGCAAGCTGCCACCAGCTGGTTTGCCCCACTTGTAGCACCTGGCAGGCCACTTGGCACAGCTGGCTCCGCGCTTCGGCACTGGCGGGGCCGGCCAGTAAGGGGCTGCAAGCCAGATCAAGCAGCAGTTGATCTGGGCTTGGCGTGCTGGCCGTGAGCTCAGCCAGCGCGGCCAAGGGGTCGCGCTGGGTGGACTGGCTGATTTGCTGCTCGAGCTGCCAGGCGCTGTGCAGGGTGTAGTAGGCGGTGGCAAATTCATTGAGCTCGGCGTTGATTTCGCCGAGTAGCAATTGGCATTTGAGCTGCAGATGTTTGGCATTGGCCTGTTTGGCGGCTTCGAGCGCTTGAAAACCCATTTGCAGCGCTTCTTTGGGGCGTTGCAGCCGCAACAGGCACTCGCTGCGTTGTAGGCGCGCCTGCCCTAGTGCCCACCAATAGCTGCTGCGCTCGGCCAGCGTGCAGGCGGCTTCCAGCGCGGTTAAGGCCAGCGAATAGGCTTGTTTATGCAGATACAGCCCGCCTACACGCAGCAGGGCTTCGGCTTCATCATCGGCATGCTGCAGGCTGCGGGCGAGATCAAGCGCATGATTAAACGCCGCCAGTGCTTCATCCAGTCGCTGCAATTTTTGTAGATTAACGCCCAGATTGATTTTGGCCTGCAATAGCAGCCATGCATCGGCCGCGGCCTCGGCACGCTGGATGGCTTCGCTGTGCAGGGCAATGGCGCGGGCCGGATCGCCCAGCACATCGTAGATTTGCCCCAAGCCCATTTTGGCCTTGATCCACGGCACCACTTCTTGCGCCAACTCGGCCACCGCCAAACAACGAGCCCAGTGCTGCAGCGCTTCTTGGTAGCGGGCGCTGGCGTACAGGGCGCGACCAATCAGGGTCAGTAAGCGCGCCTGCGCCGCCAGCAGATGCTGGCTTTCGGCCATTTGCAGGGCTTCGTATTGCAGATTGAGCAGTTGATCGCCATAGCTGATTTGCGACATCAGCTCCACAGTGGTGATCAGCCCGACGGCGTCGTGCTCTTGCCGGCTGCGCAGCAGCAGGCTGTCGAGCTGGGCCTGCGCCTGGGTGCGGCGATTGTGCAGCTGGCCATTGATCTGGGCGATCAGCTGGCTAAATTCGGGGGTGGCGCTAAAGGGCTGCTGCAGCACTTGCATGACGAACACCGGGGAAGGAATGCTTCCCAGTGTAGCGCCTGAGCGCTAACTTGCCACTGGCATGCGGCGCTTGTTGCATTGCCGCAAAATTGGGGTAAGCTTGGCACCGAATCAAATACCCATGCGGGTATGGTTCGCTAGGGTATATGTATCAATAGCTACAGGTCTATACGTGTGGGCTGTTAGCGCTTAAACAGAATCGTCATGCCATCGCCGGTGGGCAGCATGCAATGCTCCACCCGCTGGTCATCACGCAGTTGGCGATTGAATTCGTGCAGGATCGCCACGCTGCGCGGATGATGCTCCGCCGGTGTGGCGACGCGGCCATTGAGGAACATATTGTCCAGAATAATCAGCCCGCGTGGGCGCACCAGCTGCAGCGCGTATTCAAAGTAATTGGGGTAGTTGGGCTTGTCGGCATCGATCAGGAGGCAATCGTATTGGCCGGCGTGGCCCTCGGCCAATAAGCGTTCTAAGGTGTCCACCGCGCGGCCCAAGTGCAGCGTGGTGCGCTCGGTGATGCCAGCTTTTTGCCACCACTGCTGCGCTTCTTGGGTGAATTCTTCGCACACATCGCAGGCGACGACGTGCCCATCTTCCCCCATCGCCAGCGCGGCGGCAGTTGAGCTGTAGCCCAGAAAAGTGCCGACTTCCAGGTAGCGCTTGGCATTGATCAGCCGCAACAGCCAGATCAATAGGGCGCCTTGCTCGGGTGCGAGCGACATTTTGGCCACCCGATGATTGGCGGTGCTTTCGCGTAATTCGCGCAGAATCGGCGGTTCACGCAGCGCCATATTCAGGAAGTAATCCTGCAGTTCGGCCGACATCGAGGTGGTTTGAATAGTCATGAGGCAAGGGGTAAGGCAAAAAGCGGATTATACCCCAAGCCGCCGAGGCGACCGGCTGGCTGGAGCTTAGTGGCGGATCGGCGCGGCTTGGCGCAGGCGCAACCAGCACTTATGGGTTTCCAGCTCGCGTTCCAGCTTGCGCAGCTGGCTGGTGGCCTGCCGGGGTAATTGCAATGGCTGCCCCTGTTCTTGATGTTGCGCAGCGATCAAGGCGTGCAACGCTTTGCGGTGCACGAGGGCTGGCTGGTAGCGGCCGGCATCGATGTACAGCTCGGCCAGCTGGCTATGTGCCTCGATGCTGATTTCTGGCCACTGGCCGGCCGCCCCGAGGCGGGCCGCTTCCTCTAGGCATTCTTCGGCCAGATCTTGCTGTTGTAGTGCGCGAAAACTGCGGGCCAATGCCAGCATGACCCGCCCTTGCCCAGCAAGCTGTTGTAGCTGGCGATAGCGCTGGTAGGCTTGGCTAAGTAACTCTTGCGCCTCTTCGTATTGGGTTTGGCGCAGCGCCAACAGGCCGCGTACCGTGAGCGCTTCGGCCGCCCAGGCGGGCGGCAGGCTGTGTTTGGCCAGCGCTTGCTCAACCTGCTGTAGCGCACTGGCGGCTAAATGATCATCGCCCAGCCGATAGGCCGAAGTGGCGATATTCAGATTGACTTCGCAATCGAGCTGCGCATCGGCCAGCGGCTGACAAAGCTGCTGGGCAATTTGCTGACATTCCATCGCCCTTGCATCATCACCAAACGCCAAATGCACTTTGCCTACGCCGATGTAGGCACGGATGCATCCTTCGGTGGCTTGCAGCTGGGTGGCGATTTCTAGTGCTTTGAGCCATTCATCCAGCGCGCGGAAGTAGTCCAGCTGGCTATATAGCCAGTTGGCCAGTTCATCATGGCACTGCAGTTGTGGATGCAGCTGTTGCTGGCGCTGATAGGCGCGGATGGCTTGCTGCATTTGCTCGCAGGCGAGGGGGACTTCGCCCAGCTGGTAGCTGGCGCGCGCCTGTAGTAGGTGCGTGAGCCCCAGCCATTCGCTTTGCTTAGCGCGGCGGATGGCTTTCAGGAGCTCAGGTGCGGCAGCTCTGACATACGCCGGATCGCTATCCAAGCGTAAATCCAGCTCGGCCAGCGTGTGGAGCAGATCTTGTGCCTCGCTCATGGGCGATCCTCATGCAGACAGACCCGGTTGCGACCGCCATTTTTCGCGGCATAGAGGCCCAGATCAGCGTGTTGAATGAGCTCGGCTGGGCGCATGCCCGGATGCCATTGTGCGCATCCCAGACTAATCGTGACCTTAAGCCCAGCGGCCACTTCGTTCCAAGGGTAATCGGCAATTTTCCGCCGCATCCTTTCGGCGATTTGCATGGCCTGGCCCCCATGGATTTTGGGTAGCGCGAGGACAAATTCTTCCCCGCCAAAGCGCGCCAGAATATCGGTATCGCGAATCATGCCTTGTAGAAGCTGCATACCGGTTTGCAGTACTACATCGCCAATCTGATGCGAATAGTGGTCGTTAACCTGTTTGAAATGATCAAAATCGATCATCAACAGACACAAAGGCAGGTTTTGCTCGGTGAGTTGCTGGATCAATTGCGGTAGCTGTTCATCCAGCGCCCGCCGGTTGTAAACACCGGTGAGGGCATCACGGTAAGCGGCGGTTTCCAGCCGCTCTAGCCGTTCTTGTTCCTGATGTCTTTGCTGACGTAGCTGGCGGATTTCCAGCTCGCTGCGCAGCAGCCGTAGTTTGATTTCGGCTTGCCGCAGGCGACGGCTGGACAGCGCCGCGAGGTTTTGCCGGGTATGTTGCCGAATCTGTTGTTGATAATGCTCGTGATAGCCAATGTGATGCATCGTGGCGCGGATAAAGTCGCCGCGCTGCTCGTACAAGGCGGATAGTTCACGGTGGATTTGCAAACGCTGCTGATTACTTTCGTGCGTTTCGGCCAGCGCCAGTGCCTGCGTTAACAGCTGTTCGGCGGCGTCGCTTGCGCCTTGCTGGATTTTCAGGCGTCCTAGGCTTAGTAGGCTTTGGGTTTGTCCCCAGTGGTAGGCGGTGTGCTGGTTAATATCATGGGCCGCCTGAAAAAATACCTCGGCGCGCAAATCATCGCCGCGGGCTTGATAGAGTTGCCCCAGATAATGGTTTACTTCCGCTAGCCAGCTTAAGCGCGCAGGTAATTGCAGCTGATCTTCGGTGCGAAACAGTAGTTGCTCCGCGAAATCGAATTGCTGGCATTTAATCAATGTGGCGGCTAGATGCAGTTGGCTTTGGGCTTGTAGGTCGGCATCAGCGCTTAATTCGGCCCAATCGACCGCCTGGCTTTGGTAATACAGCGCTTCGTTAAAGTGCTCGTGCTGAAAATACAGATTGCCCACGCCAAGAAAGCACTGCACAAAGCATTCGCGGTCATCAAAGGGCTGCGCCGCCTGCAGTGCCTTGCCCCAAAACTGCATGGCTAAACTGGCGTCTTGTTGATCAGCGTGGCAGCGGGCCATTAGCTCAAGGATGTTGCCCAGTGTGTCTGGCGCCGCCAGCTGGCTGGCTTCCTGCAAATGAAGTAGCGCTTCGCTGGTTTGTTGTAATACCTGCTCGCAGCGGCCCAATAGATGCAGGGTCTCGCTCAGTAGCTTTGGCTCGGCATGCTGCCGTGCCTGTGGCAGGATTTGCAGTGCCAGACTCTGGCTATGCTCACAACAGCTGGTGAAGTCCGCCTTGGCCTGCGCCAGCATATCGTGCAACGAGGCCAGTGAGAGGAGGTGAGGCGCGCTGCCTATGGGTTGAGCCACGGGCGAGCTCCCTGCTAGCTATTGAGCTGCTGCAGCAATTGCCGCAGCGTGTCTTCATCGTCGGCTTTCAGCATTTTGCTAACGATGGGTTTGATCCGGCCAAGCTCGGCGCCCAGTAATTGCTGTTTTACTTTCAATAATTGAATCGGCAGCATCGAGAAGCGCCGCAGCCCCAAACCCAGCAGCAGTCGGGTCAGGCTGGGGTCGCCGGCCATTTCACCGCACATAGATACAGGTTTGCCGAGTTTGTCGGCGGTGCTGATGATGTGTTTGAGTAGCTGCAAGACCCCTGGGTTGAGCGGGTCATACAAATGGCTCACTGAATCATCATTTCGATCGACCGCTAGCGAATACTGAATCAGGTCATTGGTGCCGATTGAAATAAAATCGAGGTGTTGCAGGAATACGCCCACCGCCATGGCCGCGGCGGGGACTTCGATCATGCCGCCAAGCTCGATATGCTCATCAAAGGCAATGCCTTCTTCGCGCAGTTGCTGCTTGATGTCTTCGATATGCTGGCGCGTTTGTTTGGCCTCGCTCAGCGCCGACAGCATCGGGATCAGCAATTTAATTTTGCCAAATGCCGAGGCGCGCAGCAGGGCGCGCAGCTGGGTGCGAAACATTTGCGGCTCGGCCAGGCACAGGCGAATCCCGGTAAGCCCCAGCGCCGGATTGGGGGCTTCACGCTCGGCCTGCCACGATGGGATTTTGTCTTTACCCAAGTCAATCGTGCGGATCACGACGGGCTTACCTGCCATGGCTTCGGCGGCCGCTTTGTAGGCGACAAATTGCTCTTCTTCGGTGGGTAGATCGTCTTCTTTTAGAAACAAGAATTCGGAACGGAACAGACCCACGCCGCTGGCGTTGTTTTCTAGCGCTAGCTCGCAATCTTCAGGCAGCTCGATGTTGGCCGAGAGATCCACTTCGGTGCCGTCATAGGTGACGGCCGGCTTGGTACGGATATCTTGCAGCTGCTGCTGTTTGATGAGCCATTCGGCCTGGCGGAATTGGTATTCGGCCAGCGTTTTGTCATCAGGATCAATAATGACGCAGCCTTTGATCCCATCGACGATGATGAGCTCTTGCTCGCGGATAATCTGGTGCGCGGTGCGCAGTGCCAAGACGGACGGCAGATCCAGCGAGCGCGCCAGAATGGCGGTATGCGAAGTCAGGCCACCCACATCGGTGATAAAAGCCCGGTAATTGGTGTCTTTGAACAGCACCATATCGGCCGGCGACAAATCATGTGCGACCAAAATGCAGTCATCGCCACCGCAATGCAGGGCATGGGGGCCATGCTGATGGCCGGCCAGCGCTTTGAAAATTCGCTCCGTGACCTGAATGACGTCGGTGCGCCGTTCGCGCAAATATTCTTCTTCGATTTCGTCAAATTGGGCGAGTAGCACATCCAGCTGCTGCTTAACGGCCCATTCGGCATTGCAGCGTTCGGTTTCAATGATGTGGCGCGGCTCTTTCGACAGAGTGTGGTCATTGAGCAGCATGATGTGCAGGCTCAGGAAAGCGCCCAGCTCGGCTGGCGCATTGTCCGGGATGCTGCCCCACAGCATTTCCAATTCTTTGCGGGTATTGCGGATGGCCTCGTCAAAGCGTTGCAGCTCGGCGGCGATGCCATCGGCCGGGATGACGTAATGCACGATCTCGATATCGGTGTGCGATACCAAATGAGCATGGCCGATGGCAATGCCACCTCCCACGCCCAAACCGTGTAGGCTGATACTCATCCCTGTTCCTCCTGCTGGCGTTGCCGCCGGTTAGGCCAGCGCACGGGCTGGCGTGCCGGTTGCCACTCTGCAGGCGGCAATCCGGCGCAAGTCTGCGTTTATTCGCCTTCGCCGAAGCGATCTGCCACCAGCGCGGTAAGCGCTTCCAAGGCTTTGTCTTCGTCCGGGCCGCTGGTGTCGATCAGAATTTTGCTGCCTTTGCCGGCGGCTAACATCATCACGCCCATAATTGATTTGGCATTCACACGTTTCTGATTGCGGCTGATCCAGACTTCGCTTTGAAACTGGCTGGCCAGCTGGGTAAATTTGCTCGAGGCTCGCGCATGCAGGCCTAATTTGTTGACGATTTCGACTTCAAGCTGCGGCATAGTGTGTTCCTGCTTACAAAGGGTTGCCGGGGAGCATGTACAACACGCCTTCCAAGCCACCGGTGATGGCTTTACTCACGGCAATCTCGAGAGATTGATGGCTATACGACAGCGCCCGCACCAGCATGGGTAGATTAACGCCGGCGACGGCTTCGATTTT
Source organism: Chitinibacter tainanensis DSM 15459 (assembly GCF_000429785.1). Classification (GTDB taxonomy): domain Bacteria; phylum Pseudomonadota; class Gammaproteobacteria; order Burkholderiales; family Chitinibacteraceae; genus Chitinibacter; species Chitinibacter tainanensis. Next base: position 303,091 of record NZ_KE386952.1, on the reverse strand, counting down.
GCCGGCTTCGATCAGCCGGTTGGCAACATTGGAGGGCGTGCCGCCGTAAATATCGGTTAGCAACAAGATGCCGTCGCCATCATCCAGCTCGGCAATCAGTGCTTTGGCGCGTTGCAATACCTGCTCCGGGTCGTCGGCTTTGCTCACGGCAAGCTGGCCCAAATTGGGCAATGGCCGACCCATGATGTGCTGCGCACAGGTCATCAATGCCTCACCCATCGAATAGTGGGTAACGATGATTATGCCTACCATGAACCAGTACTTCCTTCTTCGTTCCCTAAAGCCTTATGGGCATTAGGTTTTCAGTCAATTAATGCATCATATAACTGTTTGCCTGATTCGAGCAGTAGCAAAAATGACAAACAGCCGCGCTGCAACACTGTGCCTACCTGTGGGCCAGCTGACTGGCCGTAGTATACGCAGGGCAAATTGCAATTTGCCGTCAGCCTAGCGCAGGCGGTAAATCCGGCTGGGGGCATCCAGCCATTTCAGGCGGGCCTGCATGCTCGGCGACAGATAGGCTTCGCCTTGCTCGTTAATCACCAATACATCGCGCACACCAAAGCGCTGTGCATACTGCCAGCTGGTGGCCAAACCACCGATGAACATCGGCTTGGTGGCCACATCGGAAATCGTGCCTGCGCTCTGGCTTGGGGGGGCAATAATCGAGACGGCCTGAATACCGTGGGCTGACTGGCCGGTGCGCGGGTCAATCAGATGGCTGTGCCGCTCTTTGCCTTGCATAAAGTACCGCTGATAATCGCCCGAGGTGCCAATGGCTTCGCCGCTTTTGAGCTGCAACACCGCCATCGCTGAGGGTTTGCGTGGGTGTTGCAGGCCTACGCTCCACGGCTCCTGATCTTTTTTGCCCAGCGCCAAAACATTGCCGCCAATATTGATCAGGGCATTGAGCACCCGCTGCTGGCGCAAATATTGCGCGGCATGATCCAGGGCCCAGCCTTTGGCAAAACCACCTAGATCAATCTGCACTGCCGGATTGCTACTGCTGATGCTGCTGCCTTCAATTTGCAGCGCGTCCAGCGTGGGGGCCGCACTCAGTACGGCTTGTAACTGCGCGGGGTCAGGCGTGACTGGCGCAAAAGTATCTTGGTGAAAGCCCCACAGTCGCACCAACTCGCCCACGGCTGGATTAAACAGCTGATCACTCTGGCGGGCATATTGCTGGGCACTGCGCAGCATTTCGATGAGCTCGACATCCGCCTGCACGCTCTCTCCGCGTGCAATGGCGGTGTTGAGCTTAGTGAGCTCGGAAGGCTGCCAAGCGTGCAGTTTGCGGTGTAGCCGATCCAGTTCGGCCAGTACGGCGCCGGCGTGTTTGGCGGCTACGGCTTCATCCAGACCGTAAATACTGATCTGCACGCGGGTGCCAAACACATAGCTTTCCTGCTGATACAGCTCGTTTTTACCGCAGGCACTGAGCCACAGGCACAGCAATAGCACCGAGCCAGCTCGCAGCAGGCGGGGCAGGGCTGCGCTTAGGCGCACCGGCGCTCCAGTGCATCAATGAATAAACCCGCCACATTGATGCCTGATTGCGCGGTGATTTCCTGAAAGCAGGTCGGGCTGGTGACATTAATTTCCGTCAGATGCTCGCCAATCACATCGAGCCCCACCAGCAGCAGGCCTTGTGCGACGAGCTCGGGGCCCAGCTGTTCGGCAATCGCGCGATCACGCGGGCTTAGTGGGCGGGCAACACCGGTGCCACCGGCGGCCAGATTACCGCGGGTTTCGCCCGCCGCCGGAATTCGCGCCAGACACCAATCCACAGGCACACCATCAATCAGCAAAATGCGTTTGTCGCCGTCTTTGATGGCCGGCAGGTATTGCTGGGCCATGACAAGGCGACTGCCATTGTGGCTAAGCATCTCCAGTATGCTGCCCAAGTTCTTATCCTGATTGGTCAGGCGGAAGATACCCGCCCCCCCCATACCATCCAGCGGCTTAACGATCACATCGCTATGCTCGGCCACAAAGGCGCGAATATCGGCCATATCCTGACTGACCAGCGTGGGGGCAATCAGCTCTGGGTATTGAAAGATCGCCAGCTTTTCGTTCAGATCGCGCAGCGCCTGCCCGCGGTTGAATACCTTTGCGCCGTGCGCTTCCGCCAGGCTAAACAGCTGGGTGGCATACAGATAGGCCTGATCAAAGGGCGGATCTTTACGCATGATCACCGCCGAGAAATCCGCCAGCTCGCGATCGACTGTGTCGGTAACCTTATACCAAGCGCCAGCGTCTGCCTCGCTCTGCAGTTGCAGCCCCTGCGCCCGTGCGCGCACCCGACCTTGGCTGAGGCGCAGATCATCACTCAGGCAAGCAAACACCTGATGGCCGCGCTGCGCCGCCTCGCGCATCATGGCGTAGGTGCTGTCTTTGTAGATTTTGAAGCCATCCAGCGGATCGGCAACAAACAGGATATGCAGCTGGGCCATCGGGTGCTCCGCTTAGTTGGGTTCGGCTTCCAGTTCCAGCGCGCCAGCCAGCAGGGCCAGTCGCGCCACCACGCCGTAGGCGTAGAAGCGGTTGGCTTCGCAATCGGGCGAGCCATCGCAATCGGGGGTGGTCAGCGGGGTGGCAAAAGCCAGTGGCTGGAAATGCATGCCCGGGGCGTTCAGATTTTCATCAATGCCGCGGCCGGTGTGTACGCGGTAAAAACCACCAATCACAAAGCGATCCAGCATATAGATCACGGGCTCGGCTACGCCTTCGTCGATGGTTTCAAAAGTCGGCACCCCTTCTTGCACGATCACATCGTGCACGGTGAGGCCTTCTTTAATCACCGACATTTTATTGCGCTGCTTGCGATTCAGATTCACCAGCTCGGCGCCGGATTTCACGCTCATAATGCCCATGCCGTAGGTGCCGGCATTGGCCTTCACGATCACAAACGGGGTTTGGTCGATGCCATGCTGGGCGTATTTGGCGGCGATTTTTTCGATCATCGCGTCCACCGTGGCGGCGAGCTGCTCTTCGCCTTCGCGGGCGTGGAAATCCAGCCCATCCACATGTTCGAAATACGGGTTAATAAACCACGGATCGATATCAATCAGCTTGGCAAATTCGTCAACCACCTTGTCATAAGCACTGAAGTGGCCGGTTTTGCGCCGCACCGCCCAGCCTGCGTGCAGCGGTGGCAGCAGGGTTTGTTCAATGTTTTCCAAGATGGCCGGGATGCCGCCGGACAAATCGTTATTCAGCAGCACCACGCACGGATCAAAATCCGCCAGACCGATGCGATTGCCTTGGCGCACCACCGGTTCTTGCAGCAGGGTGCTGCCATCAGGCAGGGCTAATTCAGTTGGGGCGCTGATTTCGGGGCTGAGGCTGCCTACGCGTACCACCATGCCGGCCTGGCGCAAGATTTTCACCAGTGCCGCTACGTTTTGCAGGTAAAAGGCATTACGGGTGTGGTTTTCAGGAATCAGCAAAATGCGCCGCGCATCTGGGCAATAGCCTTCCAGCGCCATCATCGCCGCTTGTACGGCTAGCGGGTGAAATTCCGGGTTCAGATTATTAAAGCCGCCGGGAAACAGATTCATATCCACGGGCGCCAGCTTGTAGCCGGCATTGCGCAAATCCACCGAGCCATAAAACGGCGGCGTGTGCTCTTGCCATTGATTGCGGAACCAATGTTCGATTTCCGGTTGGGCATCGAGGATTTTGCGTTCCAGCTCCAAGAGGGGGCCAGTCAGGGCGGTGGTGAGGTGTGGCACGCTCATGGGCGGCTCCAGCGGCAGTGATGATTCGTCAGCATATGGGGGCCAAGCGGCCAATTACAAGCCGACCGGTCTAGGCGCGGCAGTTTGGCTTGAGGGTATAGGCTGGCGAGGCTTGTTGTCATTGATTTTGCTTAAGATACCTAGGCTTTTTTCGGTAAGTACTGGCGAATGTCGCTCAGGTCGATCGCTGGAATATGCCAGGATTTGCTGTTTTCTAGGTGAATCTGATCCAGTTGCTGGGCATAAAAGCCCACGCCATCGTGGTCTTTCAGCGCGGCGCAATAGCCGCTGGCTTGGGCATGAAAGCGGGCTTCGATATGCCGCATGCCATCTTGGCGCGCTAGCCGCAGGGCCCGCTCGATGATGTCCAGTGACATGCGCGGATTGCCGAGCAAAAAATGCACTTCGGCCAATTGGCCCAGTACATTGCATTCGGTCCAGTGGGCCGGAGTTTGCTCGATGGATTCCAGCGCCTGAGTCAGATACAGCTCGGCTTGATCCAGGTGGTAGCTTTTCAGGGCAATGGTGCCCAGATGCAGCAGGCATTCCGAAACAAAATGTTGCAGCCCATTAGCCTGGCTGAAATCGGCACAAGCTTGCAGGGTATTGATGGCCTCACCCATCTGGCCCGCGTGATAGAGATCCCAGCCCAGGCTCAGCTGCGCTTTGGCTTGCTGCTGCAGCTGTGGATTTAAGCGCAATAATTGCAGCGCGGCGCGATGAAATTCCACCGCTTGTTCGTAGGCGTTGTAAGCGCTGCAGACATGGCCCAGCCCGATCAGCGCATCGGCGTGGGTGGGGCCGCAGTGGCGCAGGGTGCGGCACACCTCAATGCATTGCTTCCATGCCGCCAGCGATTCGGCGTACAGGCCACCGGTGTAGTAATCGCGGCCGAGCCGCTCAAGGACGTCCATCGCGAGATGGGGTAAATCGTGGTGCTGGCAAATCATCAGAGCTTCAAGCAGACGTTGTTGATCGTCGCAGCGCACGCCCAGCTGATTGTGGGTGTTGGCAATAAACACGGTGGCCTGCACCAGACTGGCCATGTCGCCGATCTGCTGACTTTCGCGCAGTAATTGCTCGCTCAGCTGCAGCGCCTGTTCGGGCGCGCTGTGCAGCAGGCGCTGAATATCGCGCAAACGTTGGTCAGCATTCTGGACTGTGCGGGTCATGGGCGTGTGGCGCTGCGGATAACGATTGAGCCTACGCAAGCCGCGCGGGCAATGCCAGTAGAATACTTACATTGACACGATTGGCGGTAAGACGGCGCACACGCCCAGTGCGCCCATCAAGATAAGTGGCTTAGAGCCAGCCTTTGCGCTTGAAGAAGACGTAGGGTGCGATACCCGACATCACCATCAGCAGCAGCGCCAGCGGATAGGCCCAATCGTATTGCAGCTCGGGCATATGCTGGAAATTCATCCCGTAAATCGAGGCCACCAGCGTTGGGGGCAGAAACACCACGCTGGCGATCGAGAAGATTTTAATAATTTTATTCTGGGCCAGATTAATCAGACCCATCACCGCATCCATCAAGAAGTTAATCTTGTCGAACAGGAAGGCGCTGTGGTTATTTAGTGATTCCAGATCGCGCAAAATCTCGCGCAGATCGTTTTCCTGTGCGGCCGCCAGCTGGCGTGAGCGCAAGAGGAAAGACAGTGCGCGGCGCGTGTCCATCAAGTCCAGCCGCACTTTACCGTTGATGTCTTCGTGGCCGGCCAGCTCGGCCAGCGCCTGGCCCATCAGCTCGTCCGTCATCTCGGCGCTATGGTCCAGCACGCGGCGGCTGACATCGTCGAGTTTGGTATAGATTTCTTCCAGCACGTCGGCATCGTATTCCACCGCGGCATCGTAAATCGCCAGCAAAATTTCCTGCGCGCTGGCCACAAAGCCGGGCTGCACCCGCGCGCGCAGGCGGAATAAACGAAATACCGCCAGTTCTTCCTGCCGGATGGTGAGCAGACGGCCTTCATTGAGCAGGAAAGAGACGGTGACGTTCTGGTGTTCGTCTTCCGCGTGGGTGAGGAAAAACGAGCTGATGTGCACGCCATTGTCGTCGACATAACAGCGAGCGGATTCTTCCAAGTCTTTCAGCTCTTCATCTTCTGGCAGCTCCAGATGAAATACGCTCTGCACCAGCTGACGTTCATCATCCGTCGGGTCAACCATATCCACCCACAGCACTTCGGGGCGTGAGAGGTCTTCTGGCACCAGCGCCGGCACTTGAATCAGGCGGCCTGCAGAAAGGACAAAGGCATTGAGCATAAGAAGCGCCCCGTAATGAAGATGCAATCAATCAGCGGCGGCGATTATACGCCGCTTGCTCCGCTGCGACATTGCTTAAACCGGTAATCCTAATTATCGCCATCATTTTGTGCTTTTGCGCGTGCTACACTGCGCGCGCCAGATTGGCGCCAGTTCACCTTGCCCGAGTTTGCTTATGAATGTGACCACCCGCAAAGCCCAGGAAAGCCTGCAAGAAAGTCTGCAGCAGGTGATTCATCTACTCGAACGGCACAAAATCGTCGAGAGCATGGTGCACAAGCAGGCCATGGCCAAGCACGATCTGGTCGAGCAACTGGTGCATCGGCAAAACGAAGCCGAGCTGAAAATGAAGCTGGCGCATCTGCACCCGGCCGACATTGCCCACATTCTGGAAGCTCTGCCGCCGGCCGACCGTTTAACGGTGTGGAGCCTCGTTGATGCCGACGACGATGGCGATATTCTGCTGGAAGTCTCGGATGCGGTGCGCGAGCAGCTGCTGGCCAGCATGGCCCCGCACGAGATCATCGCCGCCGCCGGGCAGCTCGATACCGATGAGCTGGCCGATCTGGTGCCCGATCTGCCGCAGGCGGTGCAAAGCGAAGTACTGCAAACGCTGGATGCCGACGATCGCGCGGAAGTGCAATCGGCGATGTCCTACACCGACGATCAGGTCGGGGCGCTGATGGATTTCGACATGGTCACCATCCGTGCCGATGTAAAGCTGGAAGTGGTGCTGCGCTATTTGCGCCGCTTTGATGAGCTACCCACCCATACCGATAAGCTGTTCGTGGTGGATGATGATGAAATCATCAAGGGGGTATTACCCCTGAATAAACTCCTGGTGAGCGATCCGGACGCATACGTAGCCGGGGTAATGGCCAGCGATGTGGTGATCTTCCAGCCGTTTGATGATGTGGGCGCCGCGGCGCAGGCCTTCGAGCGCTATGACCTCGTTTCCGCGCCGGTGGTGGATAGCAATCACAAAGTGATTGGCCGGATCACCGTCGACCAGATGGTGGATGTGATCCGGGAAGAATCCGAAGCCGAAGTGCTGTCGCTGGCGGGCTTGAAAGAAGAAGACCTCTTTTCCAGCGTGGGCAAAGCGGTGAAAAACCGCTGGCCATGGCTGGCGATCAATATTTGTACCGCCTTTGTGGCTAGCCGGGTGATTGGCGCCTTTGAAGACACCATTGCCCATCTGGTGGCGCTGGCCGCGCTGATGCCGATTGTGTCCGGCATTGGCGGCAATACCGGCACGCAAACCACCACGCTGATTATCCGCGGCCTGGCGCTGGGGCAAATTACCACCAGCAATTCGCGGCTGCTGGTGGCCAAAGAGCTGGGTATTGCCGTGATCAATGGCTTGGTGTGGGGCGGGGTGCTCGGCGTGATGGCCTGGGCGCTGTACGGCCAGCTCTCGCTGGGCCTGGTGATGATGGGCGCGATGATGCTGAATCTGCAGGTGGCGGCGTTGGTGGGCTTGTTTGTGCCGCTGACCATGCAAAAACTGGGTCGCGATCCGGCTTATGGCTCATCAGTGTTGATTACCGCCATGACGGACAGCCTGGGCTTCTTTATCTTCTTGGGTTTGGCGACGATTTTCCTGATGTAAAGCGGCGCTAGCAATAAAAAAAGCCAATGGGTAAATACCATTGGCTTTTTTGTTGGCGTGACGATCGCGCTTAGCGGCAGCGGGCCTGCTTGGTGGGCCACGAGAGCAGATCAAACGTGACTTCGCTGTCGCTAGTCTCGGCGGCGGGTACGCGCAGATCAACAATCTGCAGGCATTGTCGCCATTGGCCCTGCCGCCCAATCACGCCATCTGCCGGCAGCGCTTGCAGGCCGCCTTGGCCGTCACTCAGTTGCAGCGCGCCATCGCGCCACACCAGCTGCTGCTGTGGGTTGAGCGCCACGCCGCTGGTGAGATTGCGGCCCAGCAGCCAGCGTTGCGGCTGGCCATCGCGGGCTTGGCCTTCCAGCGTGAGCCAGTCTTGCGGGCCCGCCGGATGTGCTCGGCGCGCCAGCGTGGCGGTGAGGCCTTGCGGGGCCACGGCCCAGCGGACGGGCAGAGGACTGACTTCCATGCGTTGCTCATCCACCTGCACCTGCAGGCGGCCCTGGCGTTGTTTGAACTGCCGCAAAGGGCCGCTGAGCTGCTCGCCCACTTGCAGCGTGCTGTGTACTTGCAAGGGCGCGGCGCTGGCCGGGCTGGCCAGCCACGCCCCAGCCAGCAGGCTGGCCAGGGCACACGTCAAGTTGATTGACTTGGTCATTCGAGATCCAGTTATGGGCGATAAGGGGAAGCCTGCTGCAGCTCGGCAAAGAAGCTGGCATCGGGCGCATGCTCTTCGGCCGCTTCAAATTCGTCATGCATAAAGGCTTTCGAGGCCGGTACTTCACTCACTGCACTGAAGCTGCGCAGCATGGCTACGCCGGCATTCCCCGAGCTAGTACGCGCAAAGCGCAGATTGATATTACCCCAGTCATCGTAATCTTGCAGATAGCCTAGGCTGCCATCGGCATTCAGATCGAGAGCATAGCTCGCGCCATCTTGCGTGCGGCTGTTATTCCAGTCGGCATACAGGCCCGCACTGCTGCCGCGGCCGATTAGCGCGCTTTCGAGCAGGGCGCTTTCGTTCAGGCGCTCGCCGCTGCCATCGGAATAATCAATGCGGAAGGTATTGCCGCACGGGCCGCCTTCGATACTGCAGCTATTGAGGCTGTAATAACCGCGCTTGAGATAATACCGCTGCAGCGCGCCGGCGCTGGTGGCACTCTGGCCCAAGCCCTGTAGCTGATACAGGTAATTCATGATGCTGTAGTAGTTGGGCTTGTCATTGGTATTTTCAAAGCCGCCATGGCGCAGGCCCAGATTATGGCCCAGCTCGTGCATGATGGTGCCGGCCTGGAAATTGATCAGTCGGTAGCGATTGCTGGCCGTGCTGCTATTAAGGCCCCATTTGCCCAGCGACACGACCAGATCATTGCCATTGATTTCCGCCACGCCCGATGAGCCGGCGCTGCCATCGGCATTGCGGCTGCTGGCCATCAACAGATAGTGGAAAATCTGCCGGCGGCGTAAATCCATGCTGTCAGCTTTGTAATCGGCCAGCCGGCTGCAGCCAGCGGGTGGGCTCAAATCCACGCAGGCCGCAAACGGTACCGCTTTCCCGCCACCCAGATTGAAATTCACCGGGCTAAAGCCAGCCGCGTACAGATTGCCGGTATCAAATAGCACGTCGATATTGCGCCGCGCAAAGGCGTCTACCACCGCTTGCAGGGCTTCGCGTTGCGGTTTTACGCCTTCGTCGCTGCTTTGCATGTAGTCGACCTGAATCAGGATTGTGCGACGGCCCGCGCGGGCGCCCATGCTGTATAAATCCAGCCCGGCATAAGTGCCGCCCGCGACTTTGGCGCTGCTGGGGATGCCATCTCCATCGTCGTCGTTGGCATTGGCAGGCACATCATTGCGCCCGGCTGGGGTCGAGAAGGCCACATTGGTCCAGTCAGCGCTGCTGCGGGTGTTTTTGCTTTGGGTGAAATAGCGTACTAAGGCATGGCCAAACTGATTGCTGATCGCTGGCGCGTTGCTGCCATTCCAGCTATTGGCGCTGCTGGCGGCATCGTTATTGCTACCAAAGCGGACAAAGTCGGCGATTTGGCCATTGCGCAGCAGCTCCAGTGCGCCGCCGGCGCTGCTCCAGCGCGGATAGTTGCTGCTGCTGCCCAGATAGCGGATCTGGTTGGTATTCACTTGTCCGGCGGCGCCGGTGCTGGCGGCCAGCACCAAGATGCCTTGGGCGGGCAGCGTGCCGCTGCCAAGGGCAAAGGTGGTGAGCGTGCCGCTGTTATTGCGGGTGCGCAGGCTCAGCTCGGCCAGATTAATGCTGGCGGCACTGTCGTTGCGGATTTCCAGCCAGCTGCCGCTACCGTATGGGTCGCTGGCGATTTCATTAATCACTAAACCCAAGCCACTACTAGGTGCGGGCGTTGCGCTTGGGGCTGGCGTTGGGCTGGCCGTTGGTGCTGCGGTGGGGACAGCAGTTGGCGTTGCCGTCGGTTTAGGAGTAGCCGTTGGTGCTACGGTTGGTGTGGCAGTTGGTTTGGGTGTTGCGGTCGGGGCAACGGTAGGCACGGCTGTTGGTTTGGGCGTGGCTGTCGGGGCGACGGTGGGCGTTGCTGTTGGTTTGGTGCTTGGACTCGCGCTCGGTTTGGGGCTGGCGCTTGGCGCGGTGCTCGGCGAGCTGCTGGGTTTCGGCGTCGCGGTGGGCGCGAGGGTCGGGGTTGCTGTTGGTTTGCTTGTGATAACTGGGGTGGGGGTATTGCCTGGCGTGCTTGTTGCAGCTGGGTTGGCTGCGCATACCCCTAGATCTTGCCACACGCCCCACTGCCCGGTGGTGCCGGGGATTTCGCCTCGCGTCCACCATTTGGCTTGATAGAGACGACCGTTGTAGCTCACCTGATTGCCACCCACATAGGTGGCGCTGCTGCTCCAGACGCTAGTGCAGCTGCCGGCGGCGGCGCCATTATTGGCGGGCGCAGCGGGCGTGCTGGTGGCGCGGGCGGGGCTGGCTTTGAGTGCCAACCACAGCGAGGCGGCTTGTTGTGGATTCCAGTTCGCGCCGCTAATAGCCTCATGGGCTACGCGCGCGCGATACACCTGACCCTGATAGCTGACTTCTTCGCCGGCCTGATATTGCCGGCCTTCTTGCCAGGGGCTGGCGGCCCAGAGCGAGCCGCTAATTAAACTGAATAACAATAGGCCGCTTGCACGCAGCGGGGTGATCGGTTTGCGCATGTCATCTCCTTGTTATAAGCAGGGCATCCTACACCAAATATGCTGCGCGAATTTTTCTGCACCGATAACTGGAGGCTATGTGTGTGAGTTATTTCATAGCTTTCATAAAAATTACCTTTTGCTGTTTTTGTGTGGATAAGTTGGCCTGCGCGGGCTGCGCTGTGGGCGGGCTTTCGGTATGCTTGAAGGCTGCTTATTCTGGCCGGGCTGACCATGCTGCAAACCTTGGCGATTGCCAATTACCGTTCTTTGCGCGAGCTGATCGTGCCGCTGGCGCAGGTGAATGTCATTACCGGCGCCAATGGCAGCGGCAAATCCAGCCTCTATCGCGCTTTGCGCCTGCTGGCCGAGAGCGCGCAGGGGCGGCTGGTGGCCAATCTGGCGCAGGAAGGCGGCTTTGCGGCCACGTTATGGGCTGGGCCCGAAACCATTAGCCGGGCGATGAAGGCCGGCGAAGTACCGATTCAGGGCACGACCCGGCAAGACACTATCGCCTTGCGCTTGGGCTTTGCCGCCGACGATTATGGCTATCTGATTGACCTAGGCTTGCCCGCACCAGATAGCACGACCTTGTTTGGGCAAGATCCGCAGATCAAGCGCGAATGTATCTGGGCCGGCCCGGTGCTGCGCGAAGCGGCGGTGCTGGCCGATCGGCGCAATGCCTTGTGCCGGGTGCGCAGCGGCCGCGAGTGGCAAGTGCTTAGCCGGCATTTGCCGGCCTTCGATAGTTTGTTTGCGCAGTGTGCCGACCCGTTGCGCGCACCCGAAGTGCTGCTCTTGCGCGAGCGGATGCGCGGCTGGCGCTTTTATGATCATTTGCGTAGCGATGCGCAGGCGCCCGCCCGGCAGAGCCAAGTGGGCACTTATACGCCGATATTGGCGCATGATGGCGCCGATTTGGCCGCGGCGATCCAGACCATCCGCGAGCTGGGGCGTGGGGATGAGCTGGCGGCGGCGATTGAAGATGCTTTTCCCGGCTCACGGCTGGACATTGAGGTCGAGCATGGCCGTTTTGCGCTGCGCATGTGGCAGCACGGCCTGCTGCGGCCTTTGGCGGCGGCCGAATTATCGGATGGCACCTTGCGTTATCTATTGCTTTGCGCGGCTTTGCTCAGCCCGCGCCCGCCGGAATTGCTGGTGCTGAACGAGCCGGAGACCAGCCTGCATCCTGATTTGCTACCCGCGCTGGGGCGGCTGATTGTGGCCGCCAGCGCCCAGGCGCAGATCATTGTGGTGAGCCATGCCGCCCGATTGGTAACCGCTTTAAGCCGTCAGCGTGAAACACAGGTGATTACCTTGGTGAAGGAACTGGGCGAAACGCAGATCGAAGGGCAAAGTGCGCTGGAGCGGCCCGCCTGGTATTGGCCGGTACGCTAGTGCTGGGGTATTGCCCTGCAAGCAATATCCAGATTGCATTAGCAGGCTATACGGTGCAATAAAGGTGGCGCGGGTCACACAATTAAGGTTAAGCTGCTAGCCCCCTTGCTGTAGTGTTTGTCTGTTATGTCTGCCTTTCCGGTCAGCCTGTTGCTCGATGTGCTTGGGCAGCAGCGTTTCGGCGTTGAATATCAGCCGCTGATCAATCCGCACAGCGGCGAAATCGCCGCCTATGAAGCTTTGGCGCGTTTTTACGATGCCCAGGGCCAGATTTTGCGTACCGATCAGGTCTTTCATGCGCTGCACGATAGCCCGCTGACGATGTTTCAGGCCGAATACCAGATGAAGCAGCTGCAGCTCGATTACGCGCCGCCGCTGCCGCTGTTTGTCAATCTCGACCCCGATGTGTATCAGGTGGCCGATGAAGGCGAGCAAATGCATCCGCTGTTGCAGCTCTTATCGCGCCGGGGCGATGTGGTGCTGGAAATCATTGAAAACAGCGACATCAGCGCCGCCGGCCGCAGCATCAAAATGGCCGATGATTTTGCCCGCCAAGGTATTCCGCTGGCGCTGGATGACATTGGCGCGCCGCAATCGATGCTGTCTTTGCCGCTGCTGATCAAGGTGGATTGCCTAAAGTTTGATCGCAGCTGGCTTAGCCTCTTGCATTGCCCCTTTCACCGCGCCGCCATCTCCAGCCTGATTGCCTATGCCCAGGCCACCGGCAAACAAACCGTGCTGGAAGGCATCGAAACCGAAGCCCAGCGCGAGATGGCCTGCACGCTGGGCGTGGATTTGGTGCAGGGCTTTTTATATCGGCCGGGCTTTATTCATATCCAGCCTTAGGTATTGGGTTGCGAGCCTTGCTGGATATTACTTGGCGGCCTATACCCTTTGCCGGCTATTTCTTGCTGTATTGCTGAATGTGTTGCTGTACTTCAGCCGGCTGGTGCAGGGCTTCGCCGGCGCTGCTGAAGGTTTTGACTTGCCCTTGCTGAATCAGCCCAGCTTGTAGCTTGCGGTTTTCTGGATCGATGATCAGCCAAGCGGTATCCGGCTTGCCGGCGGTGGGCTTATTGCCAATCAGGTAAAGCACCTTGTCGTAATGCAGCGGGCTGGGCGCGCTCATCGCGGCGAGCCAAGCGGGCAGCTGATCACCCAAAATCTGCTCCAGCCCCGGCATGATGGGGCTAACGGCGGTAAATAGGCCGATATCTTGCGGGAATTTGCCTTTAAATTGCAGCAACGTGCTCCAGTCGGCTTGCGGGCTTAATACTTGTTGCACCAGTTGCCCGGTTTTTTGTTTGACCGCGCTGGCTAGCTGATTGGTATCCACGCCCAGTGGCTGTAGCACTTCATTGGCATCGCTGGCCACTTGCTCGATCACGCCATCGGTCTGGCGTTTGACTTCTTCACCCACAATCCCCACCACGGACGAGGCGGCTTGCTGAGTGAGCTGGGTGGCTTGCTCGCAGCCGGTAAGCAATCCCAGCAGCAAGAGCGGGAGTAGGGCATGGCGAGCAGCAAAGCGGGGCCGGTGTTCAGGCATGATGGGCATCCTATCGAAATACATTGATTGCCCACTTTGAGCGGTGGGGTGGCGGTGAAGTTCCGAGTGCGGGCGCACATTTGCGGTTCAGCGCAGATTCAGCTGGTCAGAGGCATAGTGCAGCTGTACCCACGCACAGGAGTCACCATCATGCGCACCACCACCTTGCTTGGCGCCAGCCTGCTGGCACTGATGACCACCACCGCCATGGCCAGCGATGGCTGGCATAGCGAAAGAACTAACAACAGCACTCCACGCTGGCAGCAGCGCGATTACGCCATCGTGCGCAGCGTCGAGCCGCAGTATGAATCAGTTCGCCAAGAGCGGCAGGAGTGCCGCAGCGAATGGATCACCGAACAAGTGCCGCGCAATACGCTGGATAACAGCGCCGGTACGATTTTAGGCGGCGTCGCCGGCGGGGTGATCGGCCACCAGATCGGCAAAGGCCGTGGCAAAGATGTGGCCACCGTGGCTGGCACACTGATTGGTGCCATGCTGGGCGATCATGTGGCCAGCCAGTACAACCCCAGCCCGCGCTACGACACGGTCAGCCGCGAGGTGCAGCGCTGCCGCCCGGTGAGCGATACCACGCAACGTATTCGCGATTATCGGGTCAGCTATGAATACCGCTCGCAAATTTATACCACCAATCTGGCCTATGATCCGGGCCGGCCCGGCTCGCGGATTCCGGTGCGGGTGCTGGTGGAGCTAGAGCAGTAAATAAGCCTGCTTGGGCGTGTGTAAATTATCTCAGTAGGCCAATGGTGCTTGCGGTTACAATGTGCTGATCTTGGAGGATAAACCGATGAAAACAGCCTGGAAAACAGCGATTCTGGTGGTGTGTCTGAGTGCCAGTGCCTTGGTGCAAGCGGCGGTTGGCCGTGATGAAGCCGCCGCTCTGGCGCAACAGAAAACCAACGGCGGCAAAGTGCTGAACGTGGAAAAATTCGTCGATGGCAATAAATCGGTCTGGCGCGTGAAAGTGCTGACCTCGGCGGGCGATGTGCGCGCCGTGTTTGTCGATGAAGCCACCGGAGCCGTGCGCTAAGCTGCCCGGCACAAGGAGTGCGCCATGCGCATTTTGCTGATCGAAGACGAAACCCGCCTGCGCGAAGCGCTGGCCCGCGAGCTCACCGCCGCCGGCTATCGCGTGGATACCGCCGCTGATGGCGCCGATGGCCTGTATCAGGCGCAGGAATACCCGTTTGATTTGCTGATTGTCGATCTGGGCCTGCCCAAGCTCGGCGGGGTTGAGCTGATTCGCCGCCTGCGCGCTGCGGGTAAAGACATGCCGATTTTGGTACTGACCGCTCGCGCGGCCTGGCAAGATAAAGTGGCCGGGCTGGAAGCCGGCGCCGATGATTACCTCACCAAACCCTTTGAATACCCAGAGCTGGCCGCGCGGGTGATGGCGCTGTTGCGCCGCGCGCTGAAAGCCCAGCCCGATGGCTTGCAGCTAGGGCCGCTCAAAATCGACATTACGCGGCAGCAGGTCAAGATGTTTGACCAACCCATCGAGCTGACTGCCTATGAGTTTCGCCTGCTGGAATACCTGGTCGGCGCGCGGCCCAATATTGTCAGCAAGCAGGCAATCAGCGATTATCTCTACCCGCATGATGAAGACCGCGATAGCAATGTGATCGAAGTGCTGCTGGGCCGGGTGCGGCGCAAGCTCAGCCCCGATGGCAGTCTGGTAGTGATCGAAACCGTGCGCGGCCGTGGCTACCGGCTGGCGCTGGAAGACGCATGAGCAGCGCCATCCGCACCCGCCTGCACATCGGCGCCAGCGTGGTGATGCTGACCTTTTTCTGCCTGGCTGGCTGGACGGTACAGCGCATTTATCTCAGCCATTTGCAGCTCAGCCATTTCGAGCGCCTGCGCAGCGGCGTGTATACGCTGCTGGCGGTCAGCGAGCTTGATCGCAGCGGCCGGCTGCAAATGCCCAATAATCTGACCGAGCCGCAATGGGTGACGCCCGATTCGGGCCTGTATGGGCAGATCGAATTTCCCCAGCAGCCGCAGCCGAGCTGGCGCACCCCCTCGGCCGCGCAATTGCCCTCACTGCCCAAGCTCAATCTCGCCACCGGCCAGTGGCTGCAACAGCCTTTGCAATTGGCGGGTAGGGAGTATCTGTTGGCGGCCTATCAAGTACGCTGGGTGGCGGCCGATACCCCGCAGGTGGTGCGCTTTATCGTGTATGAAGATACCCGCAATCTGCAGCAGCAATACCGACAATTTCAGCAAGCCTTGTGGGGCTGGCTGGCCGCCGCTGCGCTAGGCTTATTGCTCGCGCAAGCCTTGCTTCTGCGTTGGGGGCTGCGCCCGCTGCGCCAGCTGGCGGGCGAATTGCGGGAGATCGAGGCCGGCCGGCAGCGGCAGGTGAGCGGTGTCTACCCGGCCGAAATTGCGCCGCTGAGTCGGCAATTGAATCAGCTGGTGGAGCAAGAACACGCGCGCCAGCAACGCTATCGCGAGGCGCTGGGCGATCTGGCGCACAGCCTGAAAACCCCGCTGGCCATCTTGCGCGCCGAGCAGCAATCGGCCGAGCTGGCGCGCCATGTGCGCGAGCAGGTAGCGCGGATGGATCATATTGTGCAGCATCAGCTGGGTCGCGCCGCCCTGCGTGGGCAAGCCGCGCTGGCCGCGCCGCTGGCGCTGCGCCCGATTGCCGAGCGGCTGATCGCCAGCATGGAAAAAGTCCACGCCGCGCGCGCGCTGCAATTTTCGCTCAGCTGCGCCGGCGAATTGCAATGGCCGCTGGATGAAGGCGATGCGTTTGAAGTGATCGGCAATGTGCTGGATAACGCCGGCAAATGGGCGCAGAGCCAAGTCGAGCTGCGGCTTTTTGCTGCCCGCGAGCAGCTCACTATCGTGGTGAGCGACGATGGGCGTGGTTTTGTCGATACCAGCGCCCCGCTGCAGCGCGGCGTGCGGCTGGATGAGCGTGTGGCGGGCCATGGCATTGGTCTGGCAGTGGTGGCCGATATTGTGCAGGCCTATGGCGGGCGCATCGAGCTGGGCCGCAGCGGGCTGGGTGGCGCCAGTGTTACGCTGGTCTTTCCCGCGCCGGTGGGCTAGCGGCGGCATGCTAAAATCGGCGGCTTAACGCTATTTCGCAGAGTAGAGCATGAGCACCGAATTAATCATCGAAGACCTCGTTGTGGGCGAGGGCAAAACCTGCGTGCGCGGCGCGCTAATCACCGCCCACTACACCGGCACGCTGGAAGACGGCACGGTGTTTGACTCATCCGTCGCCAAAGGCCAGCCATTTCAATGCGTGATCGGTACCGGCCGGGTGATCAAAGGCTGGGATCAGGGCATGATGGGCATGAAAGTCGGCGGCAAACGCAAACTCTTCGTCCCCGCGCATCTGGCCTACGGCGAGCGCCAGATCGGCGCTCACATCAAACCGAATTCCAATTTGCTATTCGAGATTGAATTGCTCGAAGTGCTCACGCGGGACGACTAAGTGGCAAGCTGGCGAGAACTACTGCAAGGCAGCGGCCTAGCGCGTTTCGATGCGCAAGTATTGCTGCTGCACGTGCTGCAAAAAAATCGCGCCTGGCTGATAGCGCATGATGATGAGCCGGCCAGCGAAGCCGAGGCGCAGGCCTTTGCCACGCTGGCGCAGCGGCGCCGCGATGGCGAGCCGGTGGCGTATTTGCTGGGTAGCCGCGAGTTTTATGGACGCGAATTTGCCGTGAGCCCGGCGGTGCTGATTCCCCGCCCGGATACCGAATTGCTGGTAGAGCTGGCGCTGGCCCGCGCGCCGCAGGGCGGTGCGGTGCTCGATCTGGGCACGGGCTCGGGCTGTATCCCGATTACATTGCAGCTAGAGCGCTCCGATTTAACCGTCAGCGCGGTTGACCTATCGCCGGATGCTTTGGCGATCGCGCGGCAGAATGGCCAAACGCTGGGTGCCCAGGTGCGCTGGCTAGAGTCAAACTGGTTTAGCGCGCTGGGGGCGGAGCAATTTGCGCTAATTGTGTCCAACCCGCCGTATATCCATGCCGAAGATGAGCATCTGCATCAGGGCGATTTACGCTTTGAGCCCAGTGGCGCGCTCACCGATGGCTACGATGGGCTGCGGCATTTGCAGTCCATCATTGCTACTGCGCCGGCCCACCTGCATGCTGGGGCGTGGCTGCTGCTGGAGCATGGCTGGGATCAGGGCGCGGCTTGCCGCGAATTATTGCAGGCGGCCGGCTTTGCCGAAGTACACACCTGG
This sequence comes from Chitinibacter tainanensis DSM 15459, assembly GCF_000429785.1. Taxonomy (GTDB): domain Bacteria; phylum Pseudomonadota; class Gammaproteobacteria; order Burkholderiales; family Chitinibacteraceae; genus Chitinibacter; species Chitinibacter tainanensis. The sequence continues at coordinate 285,134 of NZ_KE386952.1, read as the reverse complement.
CGCGATCTGGGCGACAATGACCGGGTGAGCGGCGGCCGCTGGTGGCCGGCGACCGACTCTCCGTCGCCACACCTTGCGAGCGGCGGGTAGCGGCTTTACAATTCCCGACTAATTTATTCAGGCTTTGCGAGCGAATCATCATGAGCATTCAAGACACCATCCGCCAACAAGTGAACGAAAATCCGGTCATCCTGTACATGAAAGGCACCCCGACTTTCCCACAATGCGGCTTTTCAGCAGGTGCGGTACAGGTTCTGAAAAATCTGGGCGTGAATTTTGCGGCGGTGAACGTACTGGCCGACCCAGAAATTCGCCAAGGCATCAAAGAATTTGCCAACTGGCCGACGATTCCGCAGCTGTATATCAAGGGCGAATTCGTAGGCGGCAGCGACATCATGAAAGAGCTGTACGCCAGTGGTGAGCTGGCCGAGATGGTTGCCGACATCAAGGCCGCCCAAGGCGAATAAGCAGGGCCTTCGCTAATAAAAAACGCCGCAGGGGGTCACCTGCGGCGTTTTTTATTCCGTGTTTTCTGCTTGTAGTAGCTTCGATTCATTTTGAAGTCTGGTTGCATTCTTCCATAAGTACCATGCGATTGACATAACCAATATGGGTTCTAGGAATGCATAGACATCAAAGCCAACTATTGTTTTCAATAAGAATTTGAGTGCAGAAATCGAAACGCCAGCGAGTAGTGCCAATTTGAGAGGGCGCAAAGAGTTCTGAATTAGTTTGTCTAGATTTAGTCCGGCGTAAATATAACTGGCCGCGAGGGTTAGTTGCACGAGAGCAAAAAACAATGTGAACGGATTGCCCTCGAATGATTTCAAAATAGACAATCCGCTAATGGTGGACCAAGTTCCAGAGAAAAGAATATAAATTCTTAGTGATTTTATTGTTTCTTTCATGGGTTGGTGTTGCCAGTTTGGGTGGAAATTGGTCGAATGTAATAGTTGTCGTGCTCTTCTTGCCTGTGCAAAATAAAGCCGTGCCGCACGTAAAACCTATTTGAATCGCTTTCACGTAAGGCGCCAACGTGGATGGGGCGCCTTATTTTTTCAGACTCGGTAATAACATAATTCAGTACTTCTGAGCCAACCCCTTCTCCTTGGTGGTCTGGGTGGATGTACAGATGTTCTAACAAGAGTTGATTGTCTAAAACTTTGAATGCAACGAAACCAATCTTCTCATGATTTAATTTAATGTGGTAAGTGTCACATGCGGAGAAGCTAGAACGAAATCTTTCTCTTGCACGATGAATATCAAAACGACCAATTCGCTCAAGGCTTTCACGCATCGCGACGATTCGGAGGCTAACGAGGGATTCAAAATCCTCTGGATTAGCTTGATGCAAAGTTGTTCTCATATGCTTGAATTTAGTGAGCCAGACGATAGATCGGCTATTGGAAGAAATGGCTTTTATTGAGTTTAACTGACAATTTCTTTGGTGGCATCACGGTTTGTGTGTAAGTGTTGAAATTACTTTAGTCACGGATCTGCTCGCCTTTGAGCAATCCCCAGCCACGAGCTGGCCGTAACACCGTAAAATACCGCTTTTGCTTCGCGATCTACCCCCATGTCTATCCTGCTTTGTACGCTCAACGCCCGCTACACCCATGCTTCGCTGGGTTTGCGCTATTTGCTGGCCAATATGGGCGATTTGCAGGCGCAGACCGAGATTGTGGAATTTGTGATCGGCGGCAAAACCACCGAGTTTGCCGAGCGGCTGCTGGCGCGGCAGCCCAAGATCATCGGCTTTGGCGTGTATATCTGGAATGTGGAAGAAACCGCGCGGCTGGTGGCGCTGCTTAAGCGCATTGCGCCAGAGGTGAAGATTATCCTCGGCGGCCCTGAGGTATCGTATGAGAGCGCCGAGCAGCAGATCGTGAAAGACGCCGATTATGTGATCACCGGCTGGGGCGAGGTGACGCTGCCCAAGTTATGCCGCGAGATTTTGCAGGGGCCTCAGCCGCTGATGAAAATTCACGCCGGCGTGCAGGCGCAGCTCAGCGACTTGGTGATGCCGTATCAGCTGTATAGCGATGAAGATATTCGCCACCGTACCTTGTATGTCGAGGCCTCACGCGGGTGTCCGTTTAAGTGCGAATTTTGTCTGTCGGCCTTGGATAAAACCGCCTGGCCGTTTGATCTGGATGCGTTTCTGGCCGAGATGGAAACGCTGTATCAGCGCGGTGCGCGGCTGTTTAAATTTGTGGATCGCACTTTTAATCTGAATATCAAAACCAGCCAGCGGATTATGCAGTTTTTCCTCGATAAGCTGGCGGCCAACCCGGCTGATCCGGTGTTTGCGCATTTTGAGGTGGTGCCCGATCATTTGCCCGATGGGCTCAAAGACAGCATTCGGCGGTTTCCAGCGGGCACTTTGCAATTCGAGATCGGGATACAAAGCCTGAATCCGGCGGTGCAAACGCTGGTAAGCCGCAAGCAGAATAACGCCAAGGCGGCGGAAAATATCCGCTGGCTGATGCAGGAATCACACGCGCATTTGCATGTGGATTTGATCGCCGGCTTGCCGGGCGAAACAGTAGAGAGCTTTGCTGCCGGCTTTAATCAGCTGGTGGGCATTGGTCCGCATGAGATTCAGTTCGGGATTTTGAAACGCCTGCGCGGCACGCCGATTATTCGCCATACCGCTGAATTTGCGATGGTGTACGACCCGTATCCGCCGTACACCATCATGGCCAACCGCGATATTGATTTCCCGACTATGCAGCGGCTGGTGCGCTTTGCCCGCTATTGGGATCTGGTGGCCAATTCGGGCCGCTTTGCCAATACGCTGCCGGTGATTTTGGGCCTGGAGCCGTTCGAGCGCTTTATGGCGCTGAGCGATTGGCTGTATCAGCATACCGATGCCACCCACCGTATTGCCCTGGACCGCTTGGCTAAGCTGGTTGGCGTGTGGTTACAGGAGGGGGGTATGTCGGCAGAGGCGGCCGAGGCGCTGCTGGCCAGCGATTATGCCGGCAAGCAGGGCAAAAGCAGCGAGAAAAAAAGCAGCGCGCCACAGCGCCAGCAAATGCACTTGGCGCACTAAAGCGCCCCGGCCACGCGTCGTCAACCGTTGCTTAGGCAAACAAATGTTGCTTAGGCAAACAAATGTTGGCGGGCCGTTTCGGTCACGGCCACCACGGCCGGGTGGCGCAGATGGCGCTGCGCGCTGATGGCATAAAACTGCTCTTTCAGTTCGCTAATCACCCCCAGTGCTTGCACGCCGTATTCCTGCCCGATGCTGGCGGCCAGCACGGTGGGCACGGCAAAAAAGCCGGCGCCGGCTTTGCCAAAGGCCTTGAGCAAAGCGCCATCATCACATTCGGCCACAATCTGCGGCCGCAGTTGTGCGCGTTCGAGCCAGGCTTCTAGCCGCGGGCGTATCACGGCATCTGGCCCCGGCAATAACAGCGGCGCGCCCTGCAGCGCCTGCGGCAGCGGCCCTTGCCAGCGCGCACAAAGCGCGGGGGTGCCCATCAATGTGAGCGTGCTTTCGCCCAGCAAATGATTAAACGCGCGGATATTGGTTTCGGGCGGTACGGGCCGATCGGCAATCACCAGATCGAGTTTGTGCGTCGCCAGCTCCGCCAGCAGCGGCAGCAGCTGGCCTTCACGGCAGATGAGCCGCAGCGGCTCATCCAGCTGCAGCGCCGGCTGCAAGAGCTCAAAGGCCACCGTTTTGGGCACCATATCGCCAATCCCTACCCGCAAACGCTGTACCGAGGCTTGCGGCCCGCCGGCTAGCGCGGTTTGCAGCTCTTCGCCAAGGCTAAACATCTCATCCGCATAGCTTTGCACCAGCCGACCAGTTTCGGTCAGCGCCAGCTGGCGACCATCGCGGCGCAGCAGCGGCTGGCCGATTTGCTCTTCTAATGCGCGCAGCTGGCCACTGATGGCCTGCGGGGTGAGGTGTAGGCGTTCGCTGGCGCGGATCACCCCGCCCGAGCGGGCCACCACCCAGAAGTAATACAAGTGCTTGTAGTTTAATTGGTTCATGGCGGCGATTATTCCAAAAAACTGAAGTTAGAAACAAGAATATACGATTTTTATTTATTGGCGTGCGGCATTAAATTTGACCCATATCCAGCTTGGATTGTTTCTGCAAAGGAGTCATGCCATGAAAATCGAAATCAGTAGCCAGGGCGTTGCATTGGACGAAAAACTGCAGCGGCATATCGCCCGCCAGATCGAGTTTGGCCTTGGGCGCTTGGCTAGCCATATCCGTAAAGTGACCGTGCGCCTGTCTGATGTGAATGGCCCGCGCGGCGGGGTGGACCAGCATTGCCAGCTAGTGATTAGCCTGCATCAGATTCCCGATGTGATTATCGAAGATGTGGCCACCGATCAGCTGTTTGCGATTAATCGCGCCACCGATCGGGCCAGCCGCACGGTAAGCCGCCGCGTGCGGCAAAGCCGTGGCTTTGCCCCGGTAGCCAGCCCGCTTGGGCTGGGTTACTAAATCTGACCCAACCGGTTTTTCCCCAGCTCAGGAGTTACCACCATGCGTCGTTATGCTGTGAATAGTCATGAAGCAGTTTGTCGTTTGCTGGCCCTGTCCCTGTTGTCGGATGGGGGGCTAGACCCCGCCGAACTGGCCGCCGTGCGCGAAAGCCGGCTGCTGGCCCAATTAGGCATCAGTGAGCCTTTATTGCAGCAGGTGTTGCAAGACCTGTGCGATGACCTGCTGCAATACCTGCCCGGCCAAGCGGTGGGGCACCTCGAGCTGGATACCCCCTTGCTGGATCGCCTACTGGCCGAGGTGGATGACCCGGCGCTGCAGGTGAAACTCTTGCGCGCCATGCTCGGGGTGGTGGATGCCGATGGCTGGCTGGCCGATGGCGAGGCAGTGTTGATTTCGCGGGCCATGGCCTGCTGGCAATACGACTGGTATGCGGTGCAGCCGATTCCAAGCCAGCCGCGCACTGCACGCAGCGTGTTACGAAGTTGATGGGGTATATCCTTTTAAGCTAATTGTGGAGTGAAGATCATGGAGATACTACTGGGGGTATGGCTGGGTCAGCCACTCTGGTTGTGGTTAACTTTTGTCACCATTGTTCTGGGGCTGCTGGCGTTTGATTTGGGGGTCTTGCATAAGGAAGACCACGAGATCGGCGTGCGTGAAAGCCTGCAGCTGTCGGCGTTTTATATTGCCGCCGGCCTGCTGTTCGGGGCCTGGGTGTGGTGGTATCTGGGGGCCGTATCCGGCATGCAGTATTTCACCGGCTTTTTGATCGAAAAAAGCCTGTCGCTGGATAATGTGTTTGTGATCTCGCTGATCTTCACCTATTTTGCCGTGCCACGGATGTATCAGCACCGGGTGTTGTTCTGGGGTATTTTGGGCGTGATTGTACTGCGGGCCATCATGATTGGCCTGGGGGCTACGCTGGTGGCGCAGTATTACTGGACGCTGTATGTGTTTGCGGTGTTCCTGATCTTCACCGGCCTGAAAATGCTGTTTGCCGGTGAGCAAAATACCGATCTGGCCCAGAACCCGCTGCTGGGTTTCCTGCGCCGGCATATGCGGGTAACCAATGAGCTACACGGCCAGCGCTTTTTTGTGCGCGCCCCGGCAGCGGTAGGCAGCGATAAGCAGGTGTGGTGGGCAACGCCGCTGTTTCTGGCGCTGTGTATGGTGGAGCTGGTTGATCTGGTGTTTGCGGTGGATAGTGTGCCGGCGATTTTTGCCATCACCACCGATCCGTTTATCGTTTACACCTCCAACATCTTTGCGATTTTAGGTTTGCGGGCGCTGTATTTTGCGCTGGCGGCGGTGATCCATCGCTTCCATTACCTGAAATACGCCTTGGCGCTGGTGCTGGTGTTTATTGGTTCGAAAATCTTCCTGGGGGATTTCGTCTTTGATGGCAAAGTGCCGGCCGCCCTATCGCTGGCGGTGACCTTTGGCCTCTTGGCGGCGGGGGTGTTGTATTCGTTGTGGAAAACCCGTCAACCGGCTTTACCGAAGTACTAAGCGCTGCGGTGCGCGGGTGAGCTAAGCTCGCGCTTATCCACGCCGCCCGTCTGGTGTTTGCCAGCCGGGCGGCGTGTTGCTTGGGCGCTTATTTCTTGCTTGGGCGACCGGTTTTGATTTTTTCCAGCTGGCCTACCAAGGCGAGCAGGGCGGCGTCATCCAGCTGGCTGAGCGCATACAGGCCGGCGCGCACGATTTCGCTTTTTTTCACTTCCACTCCGGCGGCGATCACCCGCTGTTTGCTGCTGGCAATCAGGGCGTAGTCGCTGGCAGGGAAGGTGAAGCTATCGCGTACCAGTTTTTCTTTTTTCTCGGCCTTTTTGCCACGAGCGGCTTTGCCGGCCTTGCTGTCTTTGCTGCTGGCTTCAGCGGCCGTAGGCTGGGCAGGCGCAGCCTCTGCGGCTACCGGAGCTGCCACGGCTGGCGCAGCTACTTCGGCGACCACTTCAGCGGCGGCGGCTGGCAGTGCTTCTGGCTGGGTATTGGCGGCGGTGGCGCGCGGTTTGGCCGCGCCACGGGCGGCAGGGCGGCGGCGGGTGGTGGTAGTGCTTGGGGCTGTTGACGCGGTATTGGCTGGGGCTGCTTTCGTCATGGCACGACTCCAAAAAAGAAAAGGTAAAACGGTATAAATTGTTTATGACCTGATTTTCCCTTTCCTTATCCCCTTCATGTGTTGCCGTTTGATGAATTTTTTATGACATCTTCATTCAGAATTTGCCGGGCGATTAGGCTGGTTTCGCTGGCGGTGAGACCAATGCCGGCTGGATGCTGTTCGCGCCAGCGATCAGCCGCCGCGCCATGCAGATAAGCGCCCGCCCGCGCCGCTTCGGCCAGGGTCAGCCCTTGCGCGGCCAGCGCGATGATCATGCCGGCCAGCGTATCGCCTTGGCCAGCGCTACTCAGGGCGGGGTTGCCGGTGAGGTTGCGGCTGATTTGGCCATCTGGGTCGGCGATTAAGGTGCCATGGCCTTTGAGCAACACGGTGCAACCTAATTCACGCGCTAAAGTCTGCACCGCCTGCATGCGATCAGCCTGTACTTCGGCAGTGGTGCAAGCCAGTAGTCGTGCCGCCTCCGCCGGATGCGGGGTGAGCACCGTGGCCTGCGCCCAGCGGGCTTGTAATTGCGCCCGCAAATGGGCTTGGGTGGCCAGCAGATTCAGTGCATCTGCATCCAGCAATAAGGGGGTGGGGGTATTGAGTGCCAAGCCTAACAATTCAGCGCTTTGCGGGCTAATACCCATGCCCATGCCGCAGGCGAGATGGGTGTAGGGTTGGGCCAAAGCATGCGCGGTGCTACCCAGCATCAGCTCGGGTTGTTGCCAATCGCAGTAGGGGCGCGGGTCCAGCAAGCCCAGCCACACTTTACCGGCGCCCATGTGCAAAGCCGCACGGCCGGCCAGGAGCGCCGCACCCACCATGCCCGGCGCGCCACCCAGAATGGCTACACTGCCAAAGCTGCCTTTATGGCTATCGGCCGCGCGCTGCAGGCGGGCCAAGGCGCCGGCTATCGGATCAGATTCATTCATCGGTAGCCCGATCACAGAGTCGCAATCATTTCACTATACCGCAAGCCGGGTGGGCGAGTGCATGGCAGGCAGGGTAGTTCGGGGTGGCTTATAAAAGCCAAAGTAATGATTTGACAGTGTTTTTTAGATCGGGCATACTCGTGGCACTCAATTGATCGAGCACATCCTGCAAAGTGCCGCTAAAGGCATGATGTGTTAAGCAAGTTTATCTTCGCAAATCGGCCCTGCCGATCTACCTAAAACGCCCGCTGGTGACAGCTCCCTCTACTGTCAGCCATGGCCTACCCGGACCAACCCGGGTTGGGTTCGAACCGAACCTGGTGCTCTTCGATTGGTGCTATGCCATCCGGCGTGGATGGCTGACGGCGCTAACACAGTATTTTTCCAACCAGAAAACCCGTGCAAGCGCCCACTTGGAGCGTTTATACATGTTTGATTTTAATATTGAAGCACGCCCGGCAGCCCGGGCCGAGGAAATGGAAGGCTGGTTTCAAATCGTGATCTGTCGCGGCGGCCGCCGCAAACCGGTGACTGACTGGCAACCCGTTCCTCAATCACGCGATCGCGCCTTGCATCGCGTGCTGCGCCAAACCGCCGCCATCGCCAGCCAACAGCTGGCCGTGCAGTGCGGCTAAGCGTGCAGTGCGGTCAGTTGTGACCGCTACAATAAAAAAGCCACCGTGAGGTGGCTTTTTTATTATTCAGGCTAAACGCGCTTAGGCGCGGATCAACATGGCGGCGACGGGTTGTTCTTCATACCAGTGCCAGCTGCGGGCGCAATCGAGCGCCACATCGCGGATGTGGTTGTAGATCAAAGCCGGCTCGAGGTGAAACCATTGGCCGCAGTTTTGCAGGTCGGCCTGGAAATAGGGGTTGTCCCAGCCTTTTTCCAAGTGGCGGGCCATGCCGACGGCGAGGTGGACCAAGCGCACGCGGGGTTCGTCGGCATAGTGGTCGTCGATCAGGTGCAGCAGCGTGTGGGGCAGGTGCCACAGTTCGACTAAGCCTTGCTGGATTTCATTAATCTGGCAGCCGAGGATTTTGTGCTGGGCGTCCACGCTGCGCATACCGGGGTTGGAGCGCATGATCTCGCTCACCATCATCATCTGGCGGGGCGAGGCCATCCACAGCAGGATTTCGGCTGTGTCGTGCAAGAGGGCGGCGGTAATGACTTCTTTGGGCTCAATATCGCGCCGATAGTGGCTGAAGGTTTCGGCAATGCGCGAGGCCAGATAGGCGCGGGCACAAGTACGGTGCGCACCATAAATCATGGCTTTTTGGGCGTGCACATCGTTTTCCAGCGTGGGCAGAGTGCCAAATACGCGGAAAAAGCCCACGACGCCAATCATCAGAAGCACCCGGTCGATGGTGGTGACATCGGTGGTTTGGCGGGTGTGCCGGTGTTCTTCCTGATAGCGCAAGATATGCAGCGTGAGCAGCGGATCATGGCGGATCAGCTGGCTGATCTCATGCAAACCGATCTGGTCGATCTCGCTCTGAAAATGGCGAATCTCTTGCTGGGTGTGGGCAAGGATGGGCGTAGGCTGGTTGGCCAGATAGCTGATCCATTGCGCGCGGTCGGTAATCGCTTGATTCATGGCCGGACTCGTCGTGGGCTTGCTTTAGCTTAGCTGATTTATCGGCAGGGTTAAGCCTGAGCTGAATGGCTGTGGTGATGGTGAAACACCCGATGGCTTGCTTGGTAGCACGCTATGTCTTTGTCTTATTGCCAGAAATTGGCAAGCAGGGGCGAACTTCGCGCTCCAAGGGCAGTCATTCGAGAATGAAACGGATAACTAGGCTGGCGCATGGCCATCAATAAATTAATTCTTGAAGGGGCCACGGTGCTGCAAGCTGGCGTGGGCGTACTGTCTTTGCTGGCCTATTTGCCGCAATGGCGCACGCTCTGGCGCTCGCGTTCCAGTGCCAATATTGCGCTGAGCTCATGGGCGGTATGGACTTTGTCTTCGCTGATCGCCACTTTTTATGCGCTGGTGCAGGTGTTGGCGCATGGCCGGGGCTGGGCGCTGGTGTTTTCGGCCAGTAGTAATTTGCTGTTTGTGTTGATTACCCTATGGCTGATTGCGCGTTTTCGGCATACCTAGTGGTGTATCTTCATTAGGCCTAGCTAATACATGAGGTGTAGCCGTATACCCTGTATTAGCAAGTCTCGGCCTTGTCATGAAACGGTCGTTTTAAGTTCATCGAATCGCCCCATTTTTGTCATGCTAATCGCATATTGTGGTCGCCTCATCATAGGGAGACAACAGCATGCAACTACACAAAATGCTGACTTTAGCTGCATTACCTGTCGCCATCGCTGCCTGCGGTGGTGCGACCGACAACCCAGTGGCCACACCTGCCCCAACTGCCACGCCAGCGGCCGTGGCTTCGGGCCCGATCGACGTCAAAATCCTGGCGATTAACGATTTCCACGGCAACCTCAAGCCGGGCACTGCCAAAGGCGTAGATGCCTCGGATGCCAGCAAAGCCGTGGCCGTGGGCGGGGTGGAATATCTAGGTACCTGGATCAAAACCCTGAAAGCCAAAAACCCGAACAATATCGTGGTGTCGGCCGGCGATCTGATCGGGGCTAGCCCGCTGATTTCGGCGCTATTCCATGATGAACCGACCATCGAGGCCATGAATGAAATTGGCCTGGAATTGAATGCCGTCGGCAATCATGAGTTTGATGATGGCCGTGAAGAGTTGCTGCGGATGCAAAACGGTGGCTGCCATCCGAAAGATGGTTGTAGCGCTGCTGGTGCATTTAAAGGCGCTAAGTTTAAATTCCTGGCCGCCAATGTGATTGACGATGCCAGCGGTAAGTCATTGTTCCCGGCGTTTCAGGTGAAGAGCTTTGGTGGTGTGAAAGTGGCCTTCATTGGTATGACGCTTAAAAACACCCCGGCCATCGTGACCCCAACTGGCGTGCAAGGGCTGAGCTTTAAAGACGAAGCCGATACCGTCAATGCGCTGGTGCCAACGCTGAAAAAAGACGGTATCGAAGCGATTGTGGTGCTGGTGCATGAAGGCGGTACGCAAACCGGCGGCCTGAATGAATGTAAAGGCGTGTCGGGCGCGATTGTTGATATCGTCAAGCGGCTTGACCCAGCTGTGGATGCGGTGATTTCGGGCCATACCCACCAAGCCTATAACTGCCAGATCAATGGCAAACTGGTGACCAGTGCCAGCCAATATGGCCGTGTGGTGTCCGAGATTGATCTGCAGCTCGATCCGAAAACCCGCGATGTGGTGAAATCTGGCGCGAAAAACCTGTGGGTGACCAATGATGTGGCGAAAGACGGCATCTTGAGCACCTTGGTGAGCAAGTACGAAGCGCTGATTAAACCGCTGGAAGACCGCATCACCGGTACCGTGGCCGGCCCACTGAGCAAATCTGCCAATAAAGCAGGCGAAAGCGCACTGGGCAATGTGATTGCCGATTCGCAATTGGCCGCGACCAAAGATGCTAAGCTGGGCGCCGCGCAAATCGCCTTTATGAATCCGGGTGGTGTGCGTGCCGATCTGACGCCAGCGAAGGATGGCTCGGTGACTTATGGGCAGCTGTTTACCGTGCAACCGTTTGGCAATACCTTGGTGTCGATGACGGTGACTGGGGCTGATCTGATCGAATTGCTGGAGCAGCAGTTTGTGGGTTACACCAACAACCAGCCGTTTGACCGTGTTTTGCTCGTATCGAATGGCTTTAGCTACAGCTACGATAAAGGCCGCGCCGCTGGTCAGCGCGTGCTGCGCAATAGCGTGAAGCTTAATGGGGTGCAGATCGATACTGCTGCCAGCTACCGGATTACGGTGAATAACTTCCTCGCGGGTGGCGGTGATAACTTCACTGTGTTAACCAAGGGCACCAATATCTTGGGCGGCGCGCAAGACATCGATGCAATGGAAAGCTACCTCAAAGCCAACCCGAATCTGCCGGTGCCGGCGCTGGATCGCGTGACAATCTCACTGCCACAATAAGCGGGTAGTTGAGTCTGGGCCGAGCAACCCCGACCATTGGTCGGGGTTTTTCTATGGGTATTGCTCGGTATGTGTTAATTAGTAATGCTTCTGGGAAGATACCCTGGCAGAGTAATGTGCCAAGATGCCCGGCGGTAGTCGCCGCCCCGCGACTTGGCTTACAATGCGCCTGCCTGTGCACAGGCGCCTAATCGATGCAATGCAGGAGAATCCAAGATGGAAGAACGCCTCACCGAGTTGGAAATCCGTCTCGCCTTGCAAGACGATTTACTGGATGAGCTGAACAAGCTGGTGGCCCAGCAGCAGCGGCAGATTGATCAGCTGGTGGCGGCCGTGCGCCTGTTGCAGGAAAACCAGGCCCCGGCGGAAGCCGCCGCGCCGCGCAGCTTATTCGACGAGATTCCGCCGCATTACTAAGCGGAATTTCTGCGTAGCGAGCTGCAAAAGTAGGGTGTGCTCTGGCCGTCGTGGCAAGACTGCACAATGAGTCAATTAGATTGTCGTACCGGTGTTGGTGGTGCAAACACGCAGGCCGTACGCGTGAAAGGTCCCCACATGGGTAAGATTTTCCTAGCCTACAGCAGCGCGCTGCTGATCAGTCTGCAGCCGGCCGTATGGGCGGCGGAGAGCCCCACTTTGCTGCGCTCGCAATCGGCCAAAGCCATTGATGCGCTGCTGGAGCAGTGGTCTAGCGCTTGGCAGCAACAACTGCTTAAACCTTATCTGGCCAGCTATGCGGATACCTTCACCCCGGAGGGCGGCTTAACGCTGGCGCAATGGCGCACCCAGCGCGAGCAGCGCGTGTTAGCGGGCGAGTTTGTGCAGATCCGCCTGCGCGACGTTGAGATTGTGGCGCAGCAGCTGGATACCGCCGAAGTGCGCTTTGTGCAGGACTATCGCTCTAATTTGCTGCGTGAGCGCAATCGCAAAACCCTTTGGCTGGTGCGTGAGCATGGCCAGTGGAAAATTCAGCGCGAATTGGCCGCGCCCGCGCCATAATCGGTTTCTCGAACTTCAATTCACAGGGCTGGCCGCAGGCCAGCACAATCTATGCAAACAGCAGCGCCCGTGGTGGGCATTATCGGTGGCGGCCCAGCGGGGCTGATGGCCGCCGAGGTTTTGGCGCAAGCCGGGGTCGCGGTCGAAGTCTTTGATGCCATGCCTTCGGTGGGGCGGAAATTTTTGCTGGCCGGCGTGGGCGGGATGAATATCACCCATGCCGAGCCGTGTGCCGAGTTTATCCAGCGCTATGGCGCGGGGTCGGCACCATTGGCTGAGATGGTGCGGCAATTTGATGGCCAGGCCGTCCGCGAATGGGTGCATGGGCTGGGCATCGACACCTTTGTGGGGAGCTCGGGGCGGGTGTTCCCGACCGAAATGAAAGCCGCGCCGTTGCTGCGCGCTTGGCTAAGTCGCCTGAAAGCACAAGGGGTGCGCTTGCATGTACGCCATCGCTGGCTGGGCTGGACGCCGGCGGGCGAATTGCGGCTGGCTACGCCTGAGGGTGAAATCACCCGGCGCTTTAGCGCGGTGCTGCTGGCGCTAGGCGGCGGTAGCTGGGCCAAACTGGGCTCGGATGGCCGCTGGGTGCCGCTATTAGCGGCAGAGGGTGTCGCGGTGGCGCCATTACAGCCGGCCAACTGTGGCTTTGATGTGGGCTGGTCCAGCTATCTGGCCGACAAATATGCCGGCGCGCCATTGAAAGCCGTGGCGGCGGCCGCAAGCCCCAGCGCGGTAAAAAAAGCCGGCGAATTTGTACTGACTGCTGGTGGCGTTGAGGGCAGTCTGGTGTATGCGCTATCGCGCGAGTTGCGCGAGCAGCTCGTGGCGGAGCCTAGCCAGCCGGTGCATTTGTATGTGGATTTGTTGCCGCAGCGCAGCGAGGCGCAGATTTTGGCGGCCTTGCAGCAGCCACGCGGTGCCGATTCGCTGGCCAATCATTTGCGACGCAAATTGAAACTGGAAGGCGTAAAAACCGCGCTCTTGCATGAGCTGTTGAGTAAGCCCCAGCTACAAGACTGGCCCGCACTGGCCGCTGCGATTAAATCGTTGCCGATTCCGATTCGCACGCCACGGCCATTGGATGAGGCGATTAGCTCCGCCGGTGGCGTACGCTGGGCGGCGCTGGATGCCGGGCTGATGCTGCAAGCCTGCCCTGGGGTGTTTGTGGCTGGGGAAATGATCGATTGGGAAGCCCCGACCGGGGGGTATTTGCTCACTGCGTGTTTCGCCACTGGGCGACAGGCCGCCAAAGGGATCTTGGCCTGGTTGGCCACCGCGGCGCAGGCCTAAAAGCTAGCTCGGGCCATACCCATGCTGGGTATGGCAGTGAAAGCCATTTTTACCGTTGCCTTTGGCGATATACATCGCCTCATCAGCAAGGCGCAATAGGGTTGCTGGGTCTTGCCCATGATGCGGAAAAAAGCTCAGCCCCAAGCTTGCCGAGATTGCTAAGGTGTGGCCGGCCAAATGATAGGGCTCGGCCAGCGAGGTGACGATTTTCTCGGCCAGTTGCTGGGCTTCTTCACCTTGCGTTACCCCGCTGAGCAGCAGTACAAATTCATCGCCACCCAGCCGGCTCACCGTGTCGGTGCTGCGAGTGGCCAGCTGCAGACGTTTGGCCACTTCGATCAGCAGCAAGTCACCGACTTTATGGCCATGTTGATCATTCACGGCTTTAAAGCGATCCAGATCAACAAAGGCCACCGCAAATGGGGTGTGATGGCGCAAGCCCTGCTGGCAAGCTTGGCTGAGGCGATCATTAAACAATTGCCGATTGGGCAGATTGGTGAGGGTGTCGTGATAAGCCAGGTGTTCGGCTTTGAGCTTGGCGGTGATGTCGAGCTGCACCACTAACACCCGGGTGATTTCATGCCGGCGATTGCGCTCTAGTGCGGCGGACATCAGCACTTCGATGACTTCGCCTTGCCGGCTCAATAGTTGCAGATGTTCATTCTGGCACTGGCCGGTTTCCAGCAAGCGCGGCCACAGATTTTGGCGCCAGATACTGAGCGCGAGCGGGGTAAGAAAATCGGTGGCCGGGCGGCCGATGGTTTCTTCCGCGGTGTAATGCATACGCTCCAGCCAGAGCTGATTCACGCTGCTGATCTCGCCTTCTGCGCTGCACGAAAACAGCATGGCCGGGGTGTTTTGGTACAGCGAGCGATAGCGCTGTTCGCTCAGCTGCAGGGCATCACCCGCAGCCTTGTGCATATCCAGGGCAATGGCCAGTAGCAGCGGCGGAATCAGCGTGGCCAATACCGGGATGTAGAGCAGCGATAAGCCCCAGTTGTAGACAGTTGCCGGCGGTAGTAGCAGGCCAAAACTGATTTCGGTGCTGATCGTTAGCGCTACCAGTGCATTGGCCAACACACTGCCAGCCAGCCCGTGCCGATAGGCAATCAGAAACAGCGGTAAGCTGACATAAATAAATGGAAACGGAATGCTCAACGGCGCGAGTATCGCGATGCCGATCGTTAGCAGCAGATGGGCAAAATACTCAAGGCGCCACACGCGGGCAATCAGGGCGAGCAGGCCATGCTGGCTGATCCAGTACCAGAGCGGCACCATGGCTACGCCGCCAATGATGCTACCCTCCACCCAATGCAGCAGCAGATGCCCGACCGATTGACCTTGCAGCCAGAACACCAGCGCAGACACCAAGGCACCGCACAGCACCGGTAGAAATACCGCCTGATACATTAAGCGCAGCACACCCGTTACCGAGTAATAAAACCCGGTTCGCAGCCGTTGCCGCCGCACAAGCCACGCCCCAAGCAAAATCTCGGCCAGATTGCCGGGCACATACTGAATGGCGGTGGCGAGCTGATCGCCCGAGGCGAGATTGGCGGCCAAGAGGCTGATTAAGATGGCGGCCAGCATGCGTGGCCAATTGCGATAGGGCAGGTCAGCCAGACTGATAATTGCCCATCCATTGGCAAACCAGATCACCGCAATACTAGTGCCATGCCGAAATAGCTGGATGGACAGATAGGCCAGTAAAAAATAGCCGAGCATCAGCTTGGCTTGTGCTGACCACAACTGCGCTGGGGTGCGTTTAGAGTTGGGCATGGCGCGGCCTGAGCAGCAAAATGGTGATGATCAGGCCCGCCGCCGCAAGGAGCATGACCCCCAGCAATAACAGACGCTCTTGCAAAGGGGTGGGGGCGCTTAAATCATGGGCGGTGAGCCAGCGCTGCAAGATGACCTCGCGCTCGGTGTTGGGTAATTGCCGCAGCGCGTGATTAAGGCGCTCGCCGATTTCAGGTCGGTCTTTCCGATAGGCAAAAGCTAACTCATATTGAAAACCAATCGAGCCACCGATATGCCACGCCGTTTGACCAAATTGGCGCTGGATAAACAGCACACTGGCCAGATCTGCAACCACGCCACTGACTTTCCTTTCGTTGAGGAGCTGCAGCGCCTGTTGGTCATTTTCTACGCTATGCCAGATTACCTGTGGATAGAGGCGACGGACATATTCTTCCACTGCATAGCCTTGACCCACGGCCACAATCTGGCCAGCTAATGCCTGCAAATTGGCGTCGCTATGGCTGGAGGGCGTTACGAGTACAGCGGGAACTGCCACATACGGGCTGGTAAAGCCAAGATAACGGCCGCGTTCGGGGGTGGGGCGTAATGATGAAACCAGGTCAGCTTGTTGCTGCTGTACTTGCTGCAAAATACTGGCCAGCGGTTGGGCCGGTAAATACTGAATCTCCAGGCCGGCATACGGGAGCAGGGCATTGAGCATTTCGGCGGATAAACCCCGAATGGCGCCATGTTGATCCGCATAGATAAATGGCCCGTAGTCTTTTTCGGGCGCAAAGCGCACCACGAGCGGTTGTTCGGCATAGACCGACGAACCCCAGCAGAGGCCGCACAGCAAGCAACTGAGCAGTAGGCGTGAATATGGATTTGGCATGCCTTGTTTATAGTTACAAGCTGCTGATGCAAAAAGTAAAATTATGCTGGCGTGAGATAAAGGGCAGCGTTGCTCGCCGCGGTTGCCCCCCAAAGCCGTACCGCCGTCTTGACCCAGCGGGGCGAATTGACTTTAATCGCGGCAACATAGGAGTGCCCCATGCCATTGGCCGCCCAGATCCGTACCGAGATTACCGAGCTAGAAACCCTGCGTAGGGAGTTAGGCCCGCACAACGAGCAATTTGTCGTATTGCTGAATGAGCAGGCCTACGCGATTAGCTTTGTGAGTCGCCGCCCCACCTCGGCCAAGGCGGTGAGCTTGCCCGAGGCTACTCGCCTACTGGAAGTAGATGCCCAGATGGTGGCACGGGCGTTGGCGAGCCAGGCAGGTAAACCTTTTCGCGCAGTTGCGCTGTTGGCTGCGCTGCAAGCCGAATTGACGCGCCGCCAGAGTCGGCTGCGCCAGCTGGAAGACGCCATCAGCGTTATCCAGTGGCTACCCAAAAAGCCCTAAATAACCAAGCCACAGCAGTAGCTGTGGCTTGGTTGGGTGGCTAATTTCTGCAATCAGCGTTTAGCGGCGTACAACAGCCACCAGTTTGCTGGCCGCGGCCGCGGCGGTCATGGTGGGCGAATTCCAGAATTCGTACACCACTTCGATCCAGGCCTTTTTCAGATCATCTTGTACTGCCATATTGTGGGCCCATGATGGCACTAGCGTATTTTTCTGTGCCGCATCGGCAAAGTCGTTCGCCGAGGCTTTGCCGTAGGCATCGAGCTGATTGCGATCGATGTCGGTACGGGCGGGGATAGAGCCTTTGTGATGGTTGTATGCGATCTGGCATTCCGGGCTCATCAACAGCTCGGCAAAGTCACGCTGGGCAATTGCGCGGGCCGGATCATCTTGCCGGAACATGGTCAGGGTATCCGCGGCAAAGCTGTACTCACCAGCCTGGTTGGGCGCGGGCCAGAAATAATAATCGGTGCCCGCCTGCTTGCCGGCGGTGTCGAATTCACCTTTGACCCAATCCCCCATCAGCTGCATTGCGGCGCGAGCATTGATGATGTCGGCAGAAACCAGATTCCAGTCGCGACCCACCGGGTCTTCGCTACAGAAGGGTTTGATCCGCCGGAATAATTCCAGCGCCTGAATCGTTTGCTGGCCACTCAAGGTGGCCGGGTCGAGCCGGCTAAAGGCATCGTTATAGTATTTAGCTCCGCCCATCCCCAGTGCTACGGCTTCAAACAGCGTCGCAACTTGCCATTTCACCTCACTGTGCGCGATCGGAGTGATGCCGGCCGCCTGTAGTTTTTCACACAGGCTGATGAATTCTTCCCAGCTGCGTGGTGGTTGGCTTACGCCCACCCGCCGCAGCAAGCCGACATTGGCCCAAATCACGTTGACCCGGGCGACCCCCAGTGGCACGGCACAATAATGGCCATCGCCGTGCATCTGATCATCCAGCACCCGCGGTAAAATTTGATTCCAGCGCTGACGCGCGGCCAGTTCGTCCAGATTGGCCAGAATGCCTTTACCTGCCCACGCTTGGATTTTTACCCCGCCAATCGCGGCCGCGGTAGGGAGTTTTCCCTCCTCGACGGCTTTTTTCAGCATGCCGGGGACATCTTTCCCGCTGTGGTTGTCACTCCAGTGATGGCCAATTTTATTCAGCCGCGCTTTGATATCGGCGACCGCCCGAAAGCCGCTGGCAGCAAACCAGCCGTGTAGTACCGAGATGTCTTCCAGTTTGAATTTGCCCACCGACGCCATTAATTCGCGGGCGCGATTATCCAAGGTTTCCAGCGCACGTTTGGTTTGCTGCAGCGCCGAGTCGGAAGACTGGGTCATGGCGTTGATTTGTTCGGATGACTGCGCCATGGTGGTGCTGGCGGCCGTTTGCTCGCGGGTGGCGTCGGCAATACTGCGCACGACTTCCACAACGTTTTGCATCCGGTTGCCAATGTCGTGCATCAGATTACTGGCTTCCTGTGCGCGATCAACGCTATTTCGTACACCGCTGGCGGCCTGATCCATGTTTTTCAGTGCAGCATCGGTATCCTTGGCCACCGAGCTGATTCGTTCGGTGATCTCTACGGTGGCTTTGGCGCTGCGCTCGGCCAGTTTGCGGACTTCGTCAGCCACAACGGCAAAACCGCGGCCTTGTTCGCCGGCGCGGGCCGCTTCGATGGCGGCGTTCAGCGCGAGCAGATTGGTTTGCTCCGCGATGTCTTTAATCACGCTCACGATGCCGCCGATTTCTTTTGAGCGCTGCCCCAGATCGGCCATGGCGGTGCTCAGCGAGCTGATTGACGACTGCATTTTGGCGACTTCATCTGAGACACTGTGTACGGTGTGTGCGCCATCGACCGAAATCATCTGGGTTTCGGCGACTACTTCATCCACTTCGTTCGCGCTATCGGCAATATGGGTAATGCTAACGGTGATTTCTTCTACCGCGGCAGCCGAAGCGGCGACAAAATCAGCCTGCGTGTGGCTGTCTTTCACCAGTTGGCCGGTGACCGCAGTAATCTCTTTTAAGCCCAGTGACAAGCCTTCCATATCGCGCTGCACTTCGCGGAAGGTGTTTTGCAAAGCAGTAGCAAATTCATTAAAGCCGCGGGCGGCTTCGCCGAGCTCATCTTCGCTGTGTACCGGAATGCGTTTATTCAGATCGCCACCGCCCTCCGAGAGATGAGCCATCGAATCGAGCAGCACTTGCATCGGTTTGAGCACCCAATGGGCCAGCGCCCCTTGCAGCACCACGACCGCCAAGCCAAAGACTGCCACCGCGCTCCAGCCTGACCAGCTCCAGCCGGCAACGGCCCAGCAGGCCAGGATAATGCCCAGAACACTGACAGACAGCGAGGCGAGGAGAAGTTTGGACTTGATCGGCATTGCTGACACACTCCCGAGTAGGCCGCATTTTTGAGCGCGGCAGGTGCAGAGAATCTACCTCACAGCATAGACCAGGATTAGGCTGGTCGGCGGGTCTGATTGCTAGCTTGTGGCAATTTTGCGCGGGCGGCGATTGCGGATTCGCTGTATGGGCAAGCTAATTGACCCATTTGTCATTTACCACGGTTGCGCCTGAAAACGCGCATGCAAAAAATCCAGTAAAGCCCGTACTGCGGGCGATAAATGTCGGCGGGAAGGGTAGAGCGCGTAAATCGTCATTGCCGGCACGCCCCAATCGGGTAACACCGCTTGCAGTTGGCCCGCGGCCAGATAGGGCTGCGCCAGATACGTGGGCTGCAAGGCAATACCGCCACCGGCCAGGGCCGCATGCAGCAGCACTGTGGCTTCGTTGGCGCTGAGGCGGCTACTGACGTTCACGCTTTGCTGCTCCTCGCCGCGCTGGAACTGCCAGCGGCTTTTGCCAAAATTGGCGTAGCTCAGACACCGGTGGTGGGTAAGGGCTGCAGGCTCAGTAGGAGTGCCGTGTGCAAGCAGATACCCCGGTGCGGCGACCAAGACAGATGGACAGCTAGCGAGGGGTTTGGCGATCAGCAATGGATCGGGCTCGCTGCTAATGCGGATCGCCAGATCGATGCGCTCTTCAACCAGATTGACGGTGCGGTCGCTGACATTCAAATCGATTTTCAGTTGCGGGTGTTGCTGCAGAAAATCACTGAGGGCGGCGGCTAGGTGCGCAAAGCCAAACGACATACTGCTGGTTAGTCGCAGCTGGCCGCGCAATTCGCCGTCATGGCGGGTGGTTTCTTCTTCGATATCCCCCATCAGTGCCAGCATTTGCTGGCTGCGGCGCAGGCAGCTCTCGCCCGCATCGGTGAGGGTGACTTTGCGGGTCGTGCGTTGCAATAAGCGCGCATCGAGCCAGTCTTCCAGCTCGGCGATATAGCGGGTCACCATGGCGCGCGACATATCCAGCTTGTCGGCCGTGGCGCTAAAGCTGCCGCTGGCGGCTACTTCGCAGAACACTTTCATTGCGGTGAGTCGGTCCATCTTGGCTCGCTATCTGCTCGATTTTTGCAACAATATTGCGCAGTTTAGCCGATTTATCTGCGCAGCTCATGCAACTAAACTGGCGTCCATTCAATCACGAACGACATGCAAGGAGATTGCACCATGGTACGTCAAACTTTACTCGCCGCTTCTTTTCTCTTGGCCTTTGGCGCGGCCCAAGCCGAAACGGCGCCGTTGCAATTGAAAGTGTATAACGCTGATGGCGCGAGCTTTCATGTGAATTCCACTCTCGTCTACGGCCAGAAAGAAGCGCTGGTGATCGATGCCGGTTTTACCAAGGCCGATGCACTGCGAATCGCCGCCAATGTGCTCGATAGCGGCAAAACCCTGACCACCATTCTGGTTAGCCAGGCTGACCCGGATTACTACTTCGGCGTGGAAACGCTAAAACAATTCTTCCCACAGGCCAAAGTGGTGGCGACGCCAGCCGTGTTGGCCAAGATCAAGGCCAAATTGCCCGCCAAAGTGGCTTTCTGGGGACCGAAAATGGGGGCCAATGCCCCGGTACAACCGGTGGTGCCTGAAGCGCTAAACACCACCACTTTGCGCGTAGATGGCCAAGCGGTCGAGATTCGCGGTACTACTGGCGCGCTGGCGCATCGGCCGTATGTGTGGATTCCGGCGATTAAAGCCATTGCTGGCAATGTGGGTGTGCTCAATGGCCTGCACGTATGGACTGCCGACACTCAATCGGCTGCCGAGCGCAAAGCTTGGGTTGCCCAATTGGATGAAATGGCCGCACTGAAACCGGCCGTGGTCGTGCCTGGGCATATGCAGGCGGGTGCGAAAATGGATATCAGCGCCATCGATTACACCAAGGCTTACCTGCAAACATTCGAGCAACAATTGCCGCAAGCTGCCAACGGCGCCGCACTGATTGAGGCAATGAAAAAAGCTTATCCAGATGCCGGCTTGGGGATCGCGCTGGAGATCGGCGCCAAAGTAAACAAAGGTGAAATGCAATGGTAAGCCCGCAACTCACGCTGCATTATGTGTTTGATCCGCTGTGTGGCTGGTGTTATGCCGCCGCCCCGCTGATCGAAGCCGCGGCCGCTTTGCCTACAGTGCAGCTCGTGCTGCACCCGGGCGGCATGATGGCTGGTGCAAATCGGCAAAGCGTGAGCCCGGCCTTGCGCGATTATGTGATTCCGCATGATCAGCGGATTGCCGAGCTGACCGGTCAGCCCTTTGGCGCGGCGTATTTTGATGGCTTGCTGTGCGATAGCAGTGCGGTGTTTGATTCCACTCCGCCGACCTTGGCGATATTGGCGGCCGAGCAGCTGGCCGGCTTGGGGCGAGCGATGCTGGCCCGCTTGCAAAGTGCCCACTATGCCGCAGGCGAGCGGATCGCCGAAGGCACGGTCTTGTTGCAACACGCAACGGCGCTGGGCCTGGATAGTGTGGGCTTTAGCGCGGCCATGACTGAGCTGGCTGGCGATGTGGAGGCGCATTATCGCGCTACGCAACAGCTGATGAAGCAGCATGGCTTGCGCGGTTTTCCTTCGCTATTGCTGGAGCGGGAAGGGCGATTCCAAGTCCTCGATATCGGGCCGTTCTTGGGGCAGCCGGCGGCCTTTGCTCAGGCCTTGAGCGCTTTTGCCATGCTGACGCCTGCGGCGGTTGCACCGAGCGCAGCATTTTGTACGCCAGAAACCTGCTAAGTCAGGCTGATTGACCTAGCGATACACCAGCGGCATCAAGCGCAGCTTGATGCCGTTTTTCTTGGGCGCCAGCCAGTAATTGGTGGCGCATTGCGCTGGCGCAGCCCGGTGCACACCCAGCTGTGCTACTGTAGCCAAACCCTCGCACCATTGCGGGTGGCCTGTTTAGATATACCTGCATGGGTATGTCGTTAAATGATTTATGGAACAGCGCATGGCGAACTATACCCCTCATACGGCGAAGAAATATCCCGATGGTGTTTTGCATCAGCATCCACACGATCGCCCCGGTGGTCACAATGCCTGCCACGATCATCATCACGATCACAGCCATCATCATCATGATCATGGCGTGCCCAGCTCGCAAAAACGCCTACTGATTGCGCTGGTGGTGACGTTCGGCTTTGCCTTTGTCGAGCTGATTGGCGGCTGGTGGGCGCATTCATTGGCGCTGATTTCCGACGCCGGCCATATGATGACCGACAGCGCCGCGCTGCTGTTGGCGCTGATCGCCAATCTGATTGGCCAGCGCCCGGCCAATCAGGCCAAATCATATGGTTATGCGCGCGCCGAGCTGATTGGCGCACTGATCAATAGCCTGACCATGATTGCGCTGGTGGTGTGGATTATGGTCGAGGCGGTGCAGCGCTTACTGCATCCGGCGCCGGTGAATGGCATGGGGGTCATGGTGATCGCGGTGATCGGCTTGCTGGTGAATGTGATTTCCGCCTGGCAGCTTTCGCATGACCACGACAATCTCAATAGCCGCGCCGCGCTGATACACGTTTTGGGTGATTTGCTGGGCTCGGTAGCGGCGATTGCGGCCGGGGCGGTGATTTATTTTACCAACTGGCAGCCGATCGACCCGATCCTCTCGATTGCGGTGTCGTTGCTCATTCTGCGCTCGACCTGGGCCTTGCTCAGTAAATCGACGCATTTGTTGATGGATGGCGTACCGGATGGCGTTGATTTAGAAGCTGTGGCCCGCACCATCCTAGCTACGCCGGGCATCAGCGAAGTCCATGATTTGCATGTCTGGAATATTGGCGGTAAGCGCAATGCACTCTCAGCCCATCTGATCATCGCCGAGCCCGCCGACTGGCCGCGGATGATTTTACAGTTGAACGAGATGCTGGAGAGCCAATATCATATCGACCACGTGACGCTACAGCCGGCTTGGTATAGCGAACACGAAGGAGAAGCGGTGCGCATTGTGCGGATCGAGCATTAATCGGCGGCTAGCGGTCGCCCACACAAGGATCATCTTGATGCGTTCAGTATTCACTCTGGCGATTATTTTTAGTATCTCGTCGCTCAGCTGAGCTGGGCCCAATAGCCCCAATGGCGCGAATCGTGATCCACGGACAGGTGGTAAAGCCGATTTCTGGGATTGGTTTTCTGATCAACCACCCGAAATTCCCGCAGAAGATAATGCCCTGATTCAGCCGCCTAAGTTAAACGAGCTGAAGAAATGGCAGGAATTTAGCTTTCCTGAGCGCAATAAATCCAGCAAATACTATCTGGCGCTCGATTCAGTGACCCCCGGCGCCGATGAGGTGGTGCGGTATGTGGTGGCGGTTGTGCCGGGTAGTGGCGCTAGTAAAAGCGTTATTTACGAGGGGATGCACTGCAATTCTGGGCAGTACCGTGCCTATGCTTGGGGCAAACCTGACCAAACCTGGACGGTAGGTAAAACCGTGAACTGGAAGCAGATTACGCGTGGATTTAATCAGTGGCAGTATGCGCTGACGGATCGTTTTTGCTTTTTCCTAGAGTCGTACAACCCAGATCTGATCAAACGCCGCTTTGATTTCCCGGTGCCTGAGCGCACTCTAGAGACCCTAGATTAAATACCACGCCGCACTCAGCGGCGTTTTTTATGCCTTTGCTGCTAGCCCTTGCCTCACTTGTTCGACCACCGCCGCCCAGTCCCCCAATTGCGGCTGGCGGATAATCTGCATCGAGCGATACCAGGGGCTATCGCTGCGCTGTACTTGCCAGCGCCAGTCGGCGTCAAAACGCGAGAGCAGCAGCGTAGGGCGGCCAAGGGCGCCGGCGAGGTGGGCAACCGAGGTGCAGACGGTAATCACCAGATCCAGCTGCTGCAGATAGGCCGCGGTGGCGGCGAAATCGGGGCAGTGTTGCACGTCGTTCCGCAGTGGCGCTGGTGCCGCTTGGCCATGTTGCAGGCTGCACCACTGAATACCGGGCTGGGCCAGCAAGGGGGCGAGCTGGCTCAGCGCAATGCTGCGCCAGCCGTTATCCACTTGCTGGGGGTTGCCCTGCCAGGCGAGCCCAATTTTGCGCCCCGGCGGTAATTGCGCTTGCCACTGGGCCACCTCGACTGAATCAACCTGCAAGTAAGCTTCGCCGCTCAGATCGGCTTCGCTAATCTGCAAAGCGCCAGCCAAGCTCATATACGGAATATGGTGAGTAAAGCGCGTGTGGCTGGCTAGCTCGCTAACGATTTCCAGTTGCGGAAAGCTCTGCTGCAACAAGCGTTGCAAGGCTACGGGCACTAAAACGGTCATCTGCGCAAAGCGCGTGCAGAGCTGCGGCAAGAAGCGGGCAAATTGCAGCATATCGCCATAGCCCTGCTCGCCAATCACCAAGAGCTTTGCCTCAGGCGCTACCGCTTCGCCCTGCCAGCGTGGCAGCGGGGTCGCAGGATAAGCCTTGCCCAGCGCCGCCCAGCGCGCCTCATAGCCTTGCCAGCCGGCTGCCCAGTGGCCTTCCAGCAAATCAAGGGTGCCCAAGCTGTAACGAGCCAGCGCGTGCTCGGGTGCCAGTTGCAGCACTTGCTGGTAACAGGCGCGCGCATCGTCCAGCCGCCCTTCGCGGCGATACAGCCGGCCCAGATTGTGTAGCGCATCCAGATGCTGCGGTTCGCGCTGCAGCACGGTAGCAAAATGCTGGTGGGCGGGGCGCAGTTGGCCCAGATTGGTCAGGATGGTGCCCAGACTGTAATGCGCCGGTAGATAGTCGGGCTGGCTGCGGATTGCCGCGCGATAATGCTCGGCCGCGGCCAACTGGTCGTGCTGGGCGAGTGCCAGATTGCCCAGATTGTAATGCGCATCAGCCCAATCCGGCTGCCAGTACAGGGCGTGCTCGTAGGCGCTGCGGGCGGCATCGAGCCGGCCCAGTTGTTTGAGGATATTGCCGTAATTGAGGTGCAGCGGCGCCACCTGCGGCGCGAGCGCCAGGGCTTGCGCCATCAGCTGTTCGGCGGCGGCCCAGTCATTGCGTTGCGCTGCACTGCGGGCCAGCTGGGCCAATTGCGCCGGATCTTGCATACCTCACCCTTGTATTGATGTGTAAAGCTTGCTGATTAAGACTTGGCGAGCAATACCTTAAGAAATTACCAGGTTGTCGCGGTGAATCAGCTCGGCTTCATCAATGTAGCCCAGCTTGGCTTCGATTTGACCGGTGGGGCTGCGCAGAATACGGCTGGTTTCCTGCGAGCTGTAATTGATCAGACCGCGGGCGATTTCTTGCCCGCTGGCATCGATGCAGCTCACAACCTCACCGCGCAAAAATTCGCCGTCCACGGCGATCACCCCGATCGGCAGCAGGCTTGATCCACCTTGTTTCAGCGCCCGTACGGCACCGGCATCCAGCGTTACGCGGCCTTTGAGCTGCAGGTGATCGGCAATCCACTGCTTTTTGGCATGCAATGGGGTGGTGTGCGCGGTGAGCTGGGTGCCAATGGCTTCGCCTTTGGCCAGGCGGGTTAAGACATCAGCTTCGCGGCCGCAAGCAATGATGGTGGCCGCGCCACTGCGCGCGGCGCGTTTGGCGGCGATCACTTTGGTGTACATGCCGCCGGTGCCGACGCTTGAGCCGGCGCCACCGGCCATTGCTTCCAGGCTTTCATCGCCGGCGGTGGCAAATTGCACCAGCTGGGCCGCTGGGTCTTTACGCGGGTCGGCGGTGAATAGGCCTTGCTGGTCGGTCAGGATGACCAGTGCGTCGCCCTCTATCAGATTGGTTACCAGCGCACCCAAAGTGTCGTTGTCGCCAAATTTAATTTCCGCGGTGACCACGGTATCGTTTTCATTAATGATCGGAATCACGCCCAGCTGCAATAAGGTCAGCAAGGTTGACCGAGCATTCAGATAGCGGGTGCGATCGGCTAGGTCTTCATGGGTGAGCAGCACTTGCGCGCAAGTGAGGCCATGTGCCTGAAAAGCCGCCTCGTACGCGCGGCACAGGCCCATTTGGCCCACTGCTGCGGCCGCTTGTTTTTCGTGGATGGCGGTGGGTTTGCTGCTCCAGCCCAGACGGGCCACGCCCTCGGCGACCGCACCAGACGATACCAGCACCACCTGCTTGCCTTGGCGAGCCAGCTCGGCAATCTCTTTGGCCCAGCGGGCCAGAGCCTGATGATCGAGGCCTTTACCATCATTGGTAACAAGGCTGGAGCCTACTTTGATAACAAGGCGTTGGGCGAGTGGCAGGGCTGCTTGGGTCATGGCGATCTTTCCGCATTGGTTAGGGCTGATTATACCGTGAGCCACGCCGCTTGCTGCCAGCATTTGGGCTGATCATGGCGCAACTTGCGGTGACGCAAAGCACAGTGCATTTGCGGCCCGCAGGCGGACTGCCCCACTAGTCAGCTGGCTGCGGCGCGGTACACTAGCGCTTTTGCCCCGGAAGGAACCCGGATGACTGCTTTGGAGATCATCGGCTTTGCCCTGACTATTTTGGCCATCGCCTTGGCGGCGCGCTCGCATGTGCTAACCTGGCCGCTGCAGCTGGTGGCCAGCGTGCTGTATGTGTGGCTGTTTGCGCAATTTAATTTGTTTGGCGAGGCCACGCTGCAGGCGGTGTATGCTGTACTGGCGGTGTATGGCTGGCTGCAATGGCGGCAGCGCCGGCTGGATGCCACCACGGTGGTCAAATTGCCGGTACAGCGCCTCAGCCGCAATGAGTGGTGGCTGATTAATGGCGTGGGTGTGCTGGCCACGGCCGCGGTGGCCAATTTGCAGATCCATTTTTTGCCCACTGATGTGCCGGTGCTCGATTCGGCGATCTTTGTGTTTGGCTTACTGGCACAGTGGATGCAGGCGAAAAAACGCCTAGAAAACTGGCCGTACTGGATTGTGCTGAATCTGCTGGCCAGCGGGGTGTATTTCTACAAATCGCTGCACATCACCGGCGTGCTGTATCTACTGCTGGCAGGCCTGGCGGTATGGGGCTGGCGCAATTGGCAACGTGAGCTGGCGGCGGCATGACCCGCAAAATCGCGATCGTTGGGCCGGAATCCTGCGGCAAAACCAGTCTGGCCCGCGCGCTAGCCCGCACTTTGCACGCGCCATGGGTGCCCGAGTTTTCGCGCCCATGGTTTGCCGCGCAGCGGCGCACCAGCTACAGCATGGATGACATTCTGGCGATTGCTCATGGTCAGCTGGCGCTGGAGCAGCAGCTGGCGAGTGAGGCGGAGTGGTTGGTATGCGATACCAGTGTGTTGGTCTGCATCATTTGGGCGCAGGTGCGCTTTGGCGAATGCCCAGCCGAATTACGCGCCCTGTGGCGGCCTGCGGATTATCAGCTGCATTTACTCACCGCCACCGATTTACCATGGCAGCCCGACCCGCTGCGCGAAAACCCGCTAGATCGCGATGCATTGCTAGTGCGCTATCAAACCGCGCTCGAGCAAGCGCAGGTGCCGTTTGCGCTGGTGGCTGGCCGCGGCGAAGCCCGCTGCCAGCAGGCCGTTGCGGCGCTGCGGCAGACTGGGTTTGAGTTTTAGCTGGGTATATCGCTGCAGGCATTAATAAAATTGGCCTGTAGCGATATACCTATGGTTTAGGCTTTCGCCAAGGCCTGATCCAGATCGGCCAGAATATCGTCGATGTGCTCAATCCCGATCGACAGACGCACCATATCTTCCGAAACCCCGGCGCGTTTCAGTTCATCGGGCGAGAGCTGACGATGCGTGGTGCTGGCCGGGTGGCAAGCCAGCGATTTGGCGTCGCCAATATTCACCAGCCGGGTGATCAATTGCAGCGCATCCTGGAAGCGTGCACCGGCCTCACGACCGCCTTTCACGCCAAAGGTCAACAAGCCTGATGCTTTGCCGCCGAAGTACTTATCCACCAAGGGTTTGCTGGGGTGGCCTGCTTGGCCTGCGTAATTTACCCATTCCACTTTCGGGTGTGCCGCAAGGAAATCGGCCACTTTCAGCGCGTTTTCTACGTGTCTATCCATCCGTAGCGCCAGTGTTTCCAGCCCCTGCAAGATCAGGAAAGAGTTAAACGGCGAGATTGCCGCGCCCATATTGCGCAGCGGCACCGTGCGCGCGCGGCCAATAAAGGCGGCGGGGCCGAGTGCCTCGGTATAGATCACACCGTGGTAGCTGACCTCCGGCTCGTTCAGGCGTTTGAAGCGCGTTTTGTGCTCCGCCCACGGAAATTTGCCGCTATCGACAATAATGCCGCCAATGCTGGTGCCGTGGCCGCCCATGTATTTGGTCAGGCTATGCACGACGATATCGGCACCGTGCTCGATCGGGCGAGTGATGTACGGTGTGGGCACGGTGTTGTCGACAATCAGCGGTACGCCTCCGGCATGGGCGACGGCGGCGAAGGCGGCAAAGTCAACGACATTACCCAAAGGATTGCCGATCGATTCGCAATACATGGCCTTGGTGCGCTCGTCGATCAGCGCGGCAGCGGCTTGTGGGTCGCTTGCATCGACAAATTTAACGTTGATGCCATATTGCGGCAGCGTGTGCGCGAATAGATTGTAGGTGCCGCCATACAGCGCGCTGGTGGCGATGATGTTGTCGCCCGCTTCGGCGATGGTGAGGATCGCGTAGGTAATCGCCGCTTGCCCTGAGGCCAGCGCCAGCGCGCCAATCCCGCCTTCGAGCGCCGCCACCCGTTGCTCGAGCACATCGGTGGTTGGGTTCATGATGCGGGTGTAGATATTGCCTTTGACCTTCAGATCGAACAAATCAGCGCCATGCTGGGTGTCATCAAAGGCATAGCTGGTGGTCTGGTAGATCGGTACTGCAACGGCTTTGGTGGTGGGGTCGGGGCTATAGCCGGCGTGGATGGCAAGCGTATCGAATTTCATTGGGCGTATCCTCGGGTTAAGGTTGAGGCTACTGTACCACTGCTGAAATCGGCGGCTAAATGATTGTTAGCACTAAGTTTGTGGCCGCTTGATCTATGGCAAAGTCGGGCCAAGCGTGGTTGGGTGGGTGGGGCTTAGGCGGCCGGCGTAATGGTGATCGCGCCGCTACCCGCCGGGTTTTCACCGCGCAGATTGCCTTTGCGGTATTGCAGTTTTTCTTCGGCTTTTTGCAGTAGCGATTCAAACTGATAGCCATGGCGGCCATATTTCACCAGCGACAGCGTAACCGAAAGGTGAAAGCAGTGATCGCCATGCTCAATCGCCAATGCCTGCAGGCTCATTTCGATTTCGACCGCCAGAGTACGCAATTGCTGCGAGTTGTAATCGTTGAGCAATACGCAAAATTCTTCGCCAGCAATCCGACCGATGAGGGCGTCTTCACCCAGGATTTTGCGTAATTCGCGGGCGCATTTTTTCAGAGCGACATCACCGGCGCCATAGCCATACCGCTGGTTCACTACGCGAAACTGATCAATATCGATCAGCATCAGCCCCATCGAACCATTGTGCTTGCGGGTGCGATGCAGCTCGCGCCCAGCGTGCTCTTCGAGGCCACGGCGATTCAGGAGACCGGTGAGCGCGTCATAGCGCACCAGTTTGCTGAGGCGGGCATGCAGGCGGTGCGCCACCAGCAGTTGATAGCTATACGGCAAGATAAGGCTGATCAGGCAGGCGAGGATTGCCCAAATGCTGGCGGCGCGTTCCAGCGATAGCACACCACTGGCGGTACCTAAGGCACTCAGCGCTAGCGTGAGCGAGAGACCCTGCATGCAGCCGACCAGCAGCCAGCGGGGAGCGCTCCAATGCTCGTCATTGCCGGGGTGAAACGCTTCGCGGGAAATCTGGAAGGCCAGCGGCGCCAGCAATAGCGCATGTAGCAGCGGTGCTTGGTGCGGCAAAATCAGGCCACTCAGGCTCATGATGAGGGCCACCAGCCACAAGGGGACCAAGGCCCCCCACCAGCCGAGTAAGGCCGGGCGGGCAAAAGTGCGGCGGGTGCCCGCCAAAAGCACCAGCTGACCCAGCAGCAGACACAGCACACCCAGCCAGCTGAGCCATTGGTGGCTATTAAAAGTGGCGAGCGCCCACAGCAGCCAGCCGAGTTGATGCGTAGCGCCGCCAGCCGCCAGCGTGCTCACCCCTCGCTCCGAGCGATGGCCCCGGGCAAGGCCCAGATACATGCCGGCCCCCAGGCAGGCGGCCAGCATGGCAAGTAAAGACAGCGAGAATAGATCGAGCGGCATACCAACGACGAATAAGTAATTTCCCTAATTTGTGGCACTATGCCCAGACTGGGTGTCAGCGTAAAGTCAGCTCCGACGAAAGGCCAGAAATCCCCGCCGACCGTGGTTGCGCTGCAACAGCGAATGTACTGGGCAAATTACGCCAGTGTTTCCACCTCAGCACGTATAATTCAGCCCACACTGAGGAGAAAAACATGTCTGCACTGATTTGCGGCTCTATGGCCTACGACACCATCATGGTGTTTCCCGATCACTTCAAAAAGCACATCCTGCCCGAGCAAATCCATATTTTGTCGGTGTCGTTTCTGGTGCCCGAAATGCGTCGCGAGGTTGGTGGATGCGCTGGCAATATCGCTTATACGCTGAAGCTGCTGGGTTCTGAGCCGCTGATCATGGCCACCGTGGGCAAAGACTTTGATCTCTACGCGACATGGCTGGATCAGCAAGGGATTCGGCGCGATTACATTACCGAGCATGAAGGCTTTACTGGGCAGTGTTTTATTACTACTGACCTGGACGATAATCAGATTGCTGCCTTTCACCCTGGTGCGATGGGGGTGTCGCATGTGAACACGGTAGCGATGGTGAAAGAGCCATTGCAAATCGGGATCGTGTCCCCGGATGGGAAACAAGGCATGCAAGAGCACGCGCGGCAGCTGGCTGCGGCTAAGGTGCCATTCATTTTTGACCCGGGCCAGGGTATGCCGATGTTTAGTGGTGAAGAGCTGCTGGAGTTGGTTGAGCTCGCAAGCTACTTAACGCTCAACGATTACGAAGCTGAAATGCTCAGCAAAGCCACCGGACTCAGTATTGCGCAGTTGGCCACCAAGGTTGAAGCCTTGATCGTTACGTTGGGCGCGCAAGGTGCGCAGATTTATGCCAATGGCGTTTGTCATCAGATCCCAGCTGTGCCAGCGGCGGCCGTAGTGGACCCAACAGGTTGTGGCGATGCCTTCCGGGCCGGCTTATTGCATGGCTTGCTACAAGGTTGGGATTGGCCCACGACCGGTCGGCTGGCGTCATTGCTGGGTAGCATCAAGATTGCGCATCAAGGCGGGCAAAATCACAAGTTCACTCGCGTGGAACTGGCTGAGCAATATCAGACCGCATTCGGGCAGGTGCTACCAGCATAAATTTAAAGCTGAAAATGTACTGACGCAGCTTGTGACTACAATTACACGTCATTACGCTGGCTGTAATTGGTAATGCAATTGTCTTATCTTGCTGGTATATTACGTAACAAAATTACTTTGTTTAAGGTGCCAGCATGCGTCAGATCTTTGTGGTGTTTGCCTTCGTGCTTGCCGCTCAAGCGCAAGCGGCAGTGGTTGAAGTGGCGGCTACAACCGCCATCATCGCGGCCAACCCGGCTGCTGTGAGCGTATCTCTCTCCGCGCCAGCCTTGCCAAAAACTGTCGTCCCAGCGCCTGCTGCTCCGGCGCAGGGGCGCTTTGGCGCTGAGGGCTGGGCTTTGCTAGGGATTGGTGCGCTTGCCTTGCTGGGGCGTCGGCGTAAGCGTTGGTCATAAGACTTTAGTCGGCCGTCAATCTGCAAGGCTTGGTATCGCAAGCGAATCTGCTAGAATGCCTGCTCGCAGAACCACTGTTTGACGAGCATTGATCGAATGACCACCCCAGAAACCAAACCCGCCACCCCAACTACTTTTGGCTTGCTGAAAGAGCTGCAAAAACAGTTTGCGGTATTCCGTGACTGCCAGCCGCTGGCGATCGGGATCGACAAACAAGTGATTGCCGCGCTGCCAGAGATTAATCGCCGCGTATTGCGCAGTGCTTTGTCGATGCATACCCGGTCAGTACGCTACCTGAAAGCCATGCAAACCGCGACCGAGCGTTATAACCTCGATGGCAGCAAGGCCGATGCTGTGACCGATGAGCAGCGTGAATTCGCGGCTACCAGTCTGCACGAGCATTTCAAAAAAGCAGCGGACGAGCGCCGTGCCAAGCAGGCTGCCGAAGCGGCTGCTGAGGCCGATCGCAAACGTGCCGAAAAGCTGAATCAGCTGGCACAGAAATTTTCTCGCCACTAAACTGAACCTCCGGACTGCTGCGGGCAGTCACTTGCCCAGCGGATTTGCCGGTGGGCGCAGGAGGGGATATGCGCCGTTTATTGCTCGCCATCTTGCTTATTGGGCCGGTCTGGGCGCAAGACTTGGCTCCCATTGCTGTGCAAAGCACAGAACGCAATGGGCATTTATATTTCTCTGCACAATTTAGTGTGCCTGTGGCCAAGTCGCTGGCCTTCGCAGTGCTCAGTGATTTTGAGCATATGAGCGAGTTCATGCCGAACATGAGCAGCAGCAAGGTGTTGAGCCGCAAAGCCAATCGTTGGGTGGTGCAGCAGGAAGGTCAATTACAGCTGGGCTTATTAAGCTGGTCGCTCAATTCCACCCGCGAGATCGAATTAATCGGCCTAGACGAAATTGTGGCGCATAGCTTAGATACGCAGCAAGGCGCCTTCAGTAGCCGTATGCAGCTACGACAGCAGGCGCAATCCACCACCATGAGCTATGCCGCCGACTGGCAGCCAGCTTCAGGCTGGATGGCCAGTCTGGGTAAGCAGTATGTACAACAGCAGATGCAGCAGCAATTTGCGGCCATGCAGAAAGAGATGCTACGCCGCAGCAAAATGCAGCTGGCTTCCGCCCCGCAGATTGAGGTGGCGCGCTAGGTCTTGCAAATGACGTCTTGAAATGGGGCGTGCAAAACAAAAAAGCCAACCCGAAGGTTGGCTTTTTTGTTTAATTCTTGGTGGCCAATCGCCGAATCGAACCACGGACACGCGGATTTTCAATTTTTTCCGTCGCGCCGAACAAGCCGAACTCATACGCAACTGCCAGTAAATACAAGCACCCAACCGGTTTGAAACGTCATCAACCGCAGTCAAGCGCACTGATTGGCTGATGTCAGTGACAGAAAAATGTCAGAGCACAACCACCATCTCAGCTTACCCAGCCTGTGAAATAAATTCAACTTCTAATTAGTACCAAATTTCTGCAAATCTCAACACTGAACGTCAATTACCACGACTGCCAACACTATACAGAGTGTCCAAATTTGATGTGAAGGGGTTAAATTGATGTTGAGACCTGTTGCGGCGCATGGGGTGCATGCATTACTCACCAAAGCATCTTTGTGTGAACAACTGAAGATTTCAGAGCGCACCCTCGAAAACATGGTTAGGCAAGGGGTTTTTCCGCCCCCTGTCAGGATTGGCAAATATGTGTACTGGTCTGAAACTGCAGTCGTGAAATGGCAAGAGCTTCGCTTTGCTGCACAAAACGCATGGACGGAAAAGCTTGAGCGATGGTGATGTTGCTTGTACGACATAGAGCTAACTAGAAGTCTGCAATTTATCTTCCCATCGTAAAGTCTGTTTACACCCAACAAATCATAACTTTCTGCATGTTAGGCGCTGCAGATCGATTGAGTTAATGGCAGACTTACAGTAGATGATGATAATTTATTTGCTTTGGGATGGTATTAGCCCGTGATGAGAGATAACATTGGCAGTTGAACTGCTCCGACTTTTGCCCTCGTCAACCAAATACCAACTTCGATTTTATTTATGGCTAAAGCTAGATTCCTACTACAAGCAGTAACAGATAAAGATCACTCATCAGCTATACGAGAGACACTTGGCAAGGATTTGGAAAGGCTAATGATCAGTGTTGCCTTTGCCAAGAGCCAAGGGGCTGCGGTTATTAAACCCGCATTAGAAAAGAACAAAGGAAAGTGTTCTGTCTTTGTTGGTATACGAAACGACATCACTTCATATCAAGCATTAGAAGTTATTCTTGAGACTGGGGCTGATCTCTATGTTGTTGATACCGGTTCTAGAACGACAATCTTTCACCCAAAAATATATCTCGCACAATTCAAGAACTCAGCAACCGCAATTATAGGAAGCGCTAATCTTACCTTTGGTGGTTTGCACAACAACATTGAAGCAAGTTCCATTCTTGATCTTGATTTGAATTTGGCGGAAGACAAGGAATTTGTTGATCAAACAGAGGTAGTGTTCAACACTCTTATTGAAAATCATCCAGAGCATGTAATAAAAATAAATAGCTCAGATGATATAAGAAGTGTGTTTGAAAGCGGTCGGGTTGTTGATGAAACGGTCGTAATAAAACAGAAGAGTTCTAGACCATCAAAGGAGAAGGGTGATTCCATTCCGTTGATGAAGTTATTTAAAAAAATTCCTCATCCAGTTACTAAAAAGAAGGCGGGTAAAGAGTTTGTTGATGAAATTATCATCAAGGAAAATGGGCAGGAAGAAGTCACCCATCGTCCAAGTATTGCAAAACCAAATTCACGGGATTATTACTTGGTATGGCAAAGCAAGGAATTGAAAGAGCGAGATCTGAATATTCCCACTGGTGGAAATACCAATCCAACTGGTTCAATGCTTTGGAAAAAAGGTGCAATGGAGGGCATCGATCAGCGACATTACTTCCGAGATGAAGTTTTTGCTGATGTGGGTTGGGCAGTTGATGCCGCATTGCCTCACTATGAAAGAGCTCAAATCAAAGTTCATATTTTCACGAAGGGTGAATATAGAGGAACTTTTGAATTGAAGATTTCGCACAACACTGACACCACCTCAAAGTCATATAACCAGAACAATGCTATGACTAATGTGAGTTGGGGTGATGCCAAGAGTCTGATCGCTCAAACTGATCTGTTGGGGCGAATTATGAGCTTGCATAGAAAGGACTCTGCCCCACCAGAGTTTATGATTGAGATTGATTAATCACTGATTCGCTGTCTTCTGTTCTTCAATCGCTTCCAAGCATTAAGCAAAACAGCTTGTTGTTCAGCAGTGATGCCAAGTGCCCCCAATACAATTCTTGATTGTTGTTCAAGAATTTCAGGGGCACTTTCTTTTTTGTAGGTGCAATTCAGTGCTTCCAAATCAAATTTAGTGAGCTTCTTTGGGTAGGCAATGGCTAGTTCCTCAATCTCGGAAGGAACGAGTTCAAGAACACCACCTCCATAATGCCGGCCTTCAAGCTCTGCACTCAATGCAGTTAATGCTGTTGGGAAGCAAAAGACAAGCTTATCCGCAGCAATGGTTTCCTTTGCTGTGATTCTGTATGCTGTGTCTGTCGTATAAGCGTCAACAGTATTTAGAATTAACTTTGGAATGTCATGGCTGCGTTTTAGCATTCCAATTTTTGTTGAGTAAACAGAAGGAACTGTATACCAAGGTTTTCGAATTCGGCATTTGTAGCGAGTATGCAGGTTATCAGCCTCTCCAAGAGCGATATATTCCCTTACCTTCTTTGGTAGCTTGCTCAATTCATCTTTAATCAAAATGAAATTGGTAGGGTTGCCCTTTTGTGTATTTTCCTGATGCTGTTGTTCATCATAGATAAGTCCAGGGCAATGCTCACTTCGTCCAAACATTGGATGAGCATAGTTTTCTAATTCATATTCTTGCACCACACTGTTTGGAACCAAGAAAAACTTGTTTGCACCAGTGACAATGCCAACATCCACTTTTGCAATTTGATGGAATTTATGGACTTCATCAAGATTCAGCAGTAGCTTGTAGAGTGTCCTTTCCTCTTTCGTTAAGAGGGCTTGAGTCCACTTTCCTTCAACGGTTTCGCCGTTAATGCGCGGTGTATCTTCAAATACTTTTTCAGGATCTTCATTTAGAAAATCCTTGCCTGCCACCTTGTAAATACCCAATCCATAAGAGTGATCATCAATTTTTTTCTTCTTTTCAGCAAAGAGAATAATTGCTCCTTGAAGAGTCCCTTCAAACCAAATTTCTTCTGGATCAACAATCAGCAGCTTACTACACTGCTCGCCCAGATATGTTCTAAGTGATTGAGCATGCATGACATGAATGATTTCGGCTGGCAAAATCATTCCAAATCTTCCGCCAGGTTTTAAGGTTTTGATAGCGGCAATGACAAACGGAACCCAAGCATTCGTATGCTTAGTAAATTTTAAGTGCTCGCTTTTGAAAATAATCTCAGATTTTTCTTGGGATTCCGAAGGCAAGTATTGATAGCGAATAAATGGAGGATTTCCTACAACCGCATCAAATTCAGCTTTCCCCGCTGCCATCAATTTGATGGCATGGTCCAAAAAGTCAGCACACTTAATTATGGATTTGATTTTTAGTTGTGATGCTCTTTTTTGGGCTTTATCTGCTTCATCATCAAATAATTCAAAGCCGTGAAAGTGTAAAGCTTCGGTGTTGCCGATGTTGTGAAATGCTTTGATGAAAATTCCATCACCACAGCTTGGTTCTAAGACATGTTCAGGATTGCTTTTAGCTATCCATTTTGCAATGTAAGTGGCGAGGTCTTCCGGTGTGTAGTAGCCACCACGAAGCTTTTTTTCAGATTCATTTTCGATGAAGTTCATTTCTTGTTGTTCTTCATGGTGAAAATTTCTGGATGTTGGTTCTTCATATGTTCTTCAATGGTTTTTATAAACCAATCTTTTAATGTGATTTGTTCTAGTGCTAGACAAGCATAAAATTTTTTTTTCAGGTCGGGTTCAATTTCTAGAACTATTCGACCGGATTCTCCGATAGCCATTGTGTGCCTTATGTGATGTTACATAGATCACATGATCCTATCTGAGATACTGCCGCGGGTCAATAATAAAGTCTCTATGCAAGTTAACTAACAAATGCTTCATTGCCTTCTTAGTTGTGTACCCGCACTTCTTCCGTCCGTAAATATGCAATACAAAACAGCGGGAGCCGAAACCTGATGTTTTTTGAACTTTTGTTTTTAATAAGGTATTAAAGTCAAATTATTGGCATTGGTTTTGCGCTACGCTTTTTTTTGGGGCTGTTTTTTTGCCTTATAACGTTCCGCGATTTCAGCTGCTTCGACAGCGATGACGCGTGCTGCAGGGATTCTGCGAACCCCAGGACTCAACAGCGACTGCCCCTTATCACCTTCTTTTAGTTGTAGTGACCCGTAAGCGAGCCTGTCCCTAGCTACAAGAATTGATTTGCGATAAATATCTGCAGCTTCTAGAACAAATGGGGTTAGTACCGCTGCCGAGGCTAGAGCCTCCTCAAGTGCCGAAAGCGGGAGCCACAGATCACTTTTCATATTGTTGCACTCCTTGCAACTGGCAACTAAGTTATGCGGCTCATCTGTTCCGTCCTTTTCAATTGGGACAATGTGATCCACTAAACAAGCATCATGCCCGCAGTAAAAACACTTGTAAGCCCAACCGAACAGCACTGCAGCTCTAGTGGCAGCATCAACAGCCATCTTTCTAAATCCTTTTTCCTACCTAAAAAACGAATTGTATGGATACTTCACTGAAATGTCACTCATAGTGAGTGTCACCATAGAGCGTGTCCTTATTTAGTTCGTTTGATTAACCTTTCCGGCGTTCCAGCTCCGATCGCCGACCAATGACCTCTGTAGATAACCTAATCCTTTTCGGTAAACGACTTGCCATGCTGCGCAAAGAATTGGGCTGGTCCCAAGAGCGACTGGCCTTGGAAAGCGGCCTAGCGCGCAGTTATGTTGGGGGCATTGAGCGAGGGCAGCGCAATCCGTCGCTCGTCAATATCTGTCGATTAGCAGATACCTTGCAGCTACCTCCAGCGGAATTGCTGAAGTTTGAGCAGGTCGGCATAACGAAGGATGCCGAATAGACTGGTGAAAATGGACTGGTCTTTTGTGATGCCTACGAGCTGGTTGGGCTTGGCCTGCCTGTAAATTTCTTCTGCTCAGGTAAATAGCCACCCCGAAACCGGGGTGGCTGAGTGCTAGGCAGATGCCCAGCGGTACGACTGAAACATCGAGCAGAGTGATGCTCAGTCGGCTAATTACCCTCCATATTTTCGCCGGGTTAAAACCGGACACTTTCTCGCTCATGTGACTGCCAAGTCACACTGTCGTACTCCACGCGGCCAGGCGCAGAATCCGGCTATCACTGCAAAGGGCTGCCAAGCCCAACCACACACTTTTTCAACCGCTGTCGGTTTTCGCTCGCTTCTCGCTTGGCTGATTAGGCCTCGAAAGTCGCTCAAGCGCTACTCACCCACTCTCCCCCTCTTGCGCCTACCCGGTGCCTACCGGATCACTGGCCGTCAGAGGTTCCCACGTTAGTTCAAGTAGTCTCACCACGATTTAAGGTTCTTTCATCTCAGAGATGGTGCATCGCATACGCTTACCCGTTGCCGGTTTCAGCCCACGATGCTCCATAGCTAGGCTTACCTGCGCCAACTCTTCATTGATGAATCACTCCCGCAGGAGCAGACCCAAGGTGATTACTCAGATGGGGGGCTCGCACCCCCACTTACAAGCTTCAGCTATCATAGACCCTCGCGTTATCAACGAGGTGCCAGGCAGTCCAGATTTCTCCTCGTGCCCCTGCCGTGTTTCCACGACCTCATAACCCGCTTGCTTAGTCCGCGTCATAGCCGTTCATTTCCAGCTATCTCACGGGCGGATTGGCTACCGCTCTCTACTTGAACAGCGTTTGTCCTAGTTACCTAGGCTCCCGTTTCCGTGTTGCCCAACTTCTCGGCATGGATTGAGTCGAATGGGGCATGCCTGCCCCAAGCGCTCGTTGCAGCCGCGCCAGCCAGTATTGCCCGGCACGCAGCTACGGCGGTTTGTTAACGCTTGGCGTGCGTTAACGTGGAGTTTCCCCCAGTGTGTGTTTGCAGTTGGCAGCCTGCGCCATAACTTCTTCACATCAAAAAATCATGGCGCAAGCTGCCTTGCGTGCGAGCTAGCCAGACCTTCGTCTGGTTGCTTGCCCTTGTAATTGCGTCTTTCCTGTCTGCGTATAGTGCATTTCGGTTGTGTGCTCGCAGTTAATTGTGTCCTTCAAAGTCGGAACATCATTATGTCTCGCTAGCGCGAGACGAATCACACTGCATTCATGCGCCGTGCCGGCGCTATACAGAGCATCTTCTTCATTTTTAGAGCATGTTCGTGTCTGCAGCTACACCCATCGCCAAATCAAAAACTGCCGCGCTGGCGCGGATTCTGGATAGCCTCGCCAAGGGATACACTCGATATACTTGTGGCCAAGTCAAAGTCAGTAAGGCCGTCGCTCTAGCAAATAAATTTCACCGTCTGTACGGGGTAGGTTGCACACCAGCACAGCGGGTCACACGCAAGAAGCATGGCTTTGCTAATGCGCTGCTGGTGATGTTCTGGCCTGAAGATGCTGAGAACGTCGAATGGCTGATGCTGTTTACGGCAGGTAGTGGCGCCGAGAGCGAGCACTTGCGTAATATCACCGATAAGCCGCGATTAAACTGGTTGGGGTATGAACTCGTGCGGCATGCTGCTTGCGGCAAAACGGTGTGGACTTGGAAACGGCCTAAGGCGGAGATGGGAGAACATTTGGCGTTTTTGAAAGACACATTGGCCAAGCATCACTACGGCGCAGTGGCTGATGCGCTGACTCGCATTGCGAACCAACCCGGCTTTCATGGCGTGCGCGAACAATCGTGGTCGCTCTGCCAGTTTGCTAGGCGGAATGGCTACCCCGGCGAATTGCCGTTTCTGTTTTACCTCCAGAAAGTCAGTCACGGCGATAAGCTACTCCTAACGGATGCCGATTAGCTTTTGAACTGCCAGTTCGGGTAGATATTATCT
This sequence comes from Chitinibacter tainanensis DSM 15459, assembly GCF_000429785.1. Classification (GTDB taxonomy): domain Bacteria; phylum Pseudomonadota; class Gammaproteobacteria; order Burkholderiales; family Chitinibacteraceae; genus Chitinibacter; species Chitinibacter tainanensis. The sequence goes on along the minus strand of NZ_KE386952.1, from coordinate 245,062 downwards.
GCAAAGCAGAACGCGCCGTATCCGGCGCGCCCTGGTTGCGTATTATGCCGCTTTACCGAAATTAACGCTGATGACGTTATCGCTGTTGGTCGGTGCTATCACTTCCACTTGGCTTGCCTGTTTGCGTTGGCGTGCCGAGTTCGAGTTTGATGCCGACGCATTCAGCACTTTGGACTCAATGGCTTCTTGCAATGCCTGCTTATAGCCTGCGGGGGCCGAGCCCACATCAAGTTCTTCACCGTGCAGTTTATTCACCACGTCATCGACTTTGATATTGATATACCGCATCACCATGGCGATGGTTTTATGCCCAGTAATTTGCATAATGACGGGCAAGTCGCCTTTGAACTCCAGCGCGTACCGCGTTGCGGCTGTATGGCGCAAGTCATGCAGATTGACACCTTCGACGCCGCACTGTTTCCGGCTGGTTGCCCAGGCCTTCTTGATGGCTTCGTAGGTTGTTGGGAAAATGGGGTCATCAGGTGCATAGTGTCCTGCGCGCTCGGCCAGCATTTTCAGCACAGTCATCGCGCCGGGACCGAGCGGAACATTGCGTTGACCGGTTTTACTGTCTGGCAGCTCTAAAATCCGGCGTGTCCAGTTGACGCATCCCCAGTTCGCGTAAGTCAGTGGCTCGCACGAGCGCATACCTGTCTCCAACATCAGCCATACCAGCGGTACGGCATAAGGATTGCCGTACTCATGGAGCGCCGCAAACATCTTGCGGCATTCGTCGTTAGATAAAATGCGGTCCCGTTTGCTGTCGAGACTCAGCGCAATGACATCGCTCGCTGGATTCACGCTGAGCGCGCGCCAGTTCCAGATTTTGCGCGCATAGCTGAATAGGCGGCGCAATTCAGCGCGTTCGTGGTCGATGGTGGCGGCACCTTTGCCTTCAGTTTTCATCGCATCAATGAGCTGCTGGACATGATGCGATGTCACATCCGACATATTCATGCCCGCCAGTGCCGCTCGTTGTCGCTGACTCTCGGAGGATCGCTCCTCCTGCTTGGCACGATGTGTTTTGAGGCTATTGGGAATAACGCGCTCAGTCTTGCCGACAAAGCTGACTTTCCAGTAGATGCTTGAACCAGCAGCGGCGTTCAGCTTTTCAAGTTGAATCGTGGGCAGCCCGAGCGGACGCAGATATCGATTGATGCGATTCGCGTCTTTGTCTGCGCCTTTTAGGCTTGGCAGGCGCTCTTTTGCATATTGCATGAATGCACGCCCCAACGTCGTGCAGAATGGACCGGAACCCGAAGGCTGTGCCGACTGGGCTGAGGCCTGCCGGATTTCAGCTTGGGCCTGATTGGCGGCGGCTTCCGTCGGAAAACCTATACGGTAAATATCCTGACCTTTGAGCCGCAAGCGAAACGACCAGGTTTTACCCTCGCGATAGGCTTTAGCCATGGCACACCTCCGCCGCACGGCCGAGGGTAGCAACAGAGAAGGAAAGCATGAGCAACTCCAATTCAAGTGGAGTTGCGTATAGGGTAGGACTGACTCAATAAAGCGTTAAACGGCGGCATCATGAATAACTTTCATGAATCAACCGCATTCAAACGCACTGAACCGCATTGGTCACCAAGGGCGACTGACAGAAAAACGTCAGAAAAAGCAAAAAGCCGCATCCGAGGATGCGGCTAAGTGCTTGTATTTATTGGTGGCCAATCGCGGAATCGAACCACGGACACGCGGATTTTCAATCCGCTGCTCTACCAACTGAGCTAATTGGCCAGTGTGCATTGCTGCTCACAAGGTTTGCAATTAAAGCGTATTCACTAGCTTGCGTCAAGGTTAATTGCGCAAAATAGCCCAGGTGAGCCGATGTGTGGCAAAAATGTGGCGCTCGTTGCGCTTTGTTGGCGCCGGCGCAGGATGGTTTGCGCAGGTGGGCTTGGCTTTGCTACGGTAGTGGCTGGCCAAAGGGGAGCAAAATGGCGCAGCAAAGTGCAGAACAAACATGGGCCTGGTTGCAGCAAAACCCGGGTTTTAGCGAATTGGCCGCGGCTTTTCCAGTATTGTGGGCCGGGGTGCGCGATGAGCTGGCGCAAACGTTTGCCCGCCGGGATCCGGCTGAACTCAAGCGCTTGTTGGCCAAGGCGGCGCAGCGGGCGCAACCTGATGCCCGTTTTCTGGCCGGTGAGCGGGATGGGCGCGCATTTGCCTTGTTTGTTGAGCAACAAGTGCGCTTGCGTTTGGCTGAGCTCGCCTTGCGGCAGTATGCGTTTTCGCTGGCCACTGGCGTGAAAAGCGGCAAGGTGCGTTTTAATTTATGGAATGGCCTGCTGGCACAACGGCTGCTCTTTGCGCATGATTTGGTGCGCAAGCCCGTGTCGCTGCGCTGGTTTCGCTGGCTTTGGCCGCTGATCTGGCAAAAGCAATACTTAATGCCGCTGGTGGAAAAGCGCGGGATCTGGTGTTTTTACACCCGTGAATTGATTAGCGCGCTGGCTGAATTGCTGCAGGGGCGCTCGGCGCTGGAAATCGCCGCCGGGGATGGTACTTTAAGCCGGTTTTTACGTGAAGCGGGCATCTCGCTGCGCAGCAGCGATGATTACAGCTGGGAAAAAGTGGTGAGTTATCCGTCTGAAGTTGAGCGCCTTGGGGCGATTGAGGCGATTCAGCGCTATCAGCCCGAAGTGGTGATTTGCAGCTGGCCGCCGGCGGGGAATGGCTTTGAGCGGCAGATTTTCCGGCAGCGCTGTGTGCAGACGTATATTGTGATCGGCAGCCATTCGCGCTTTATCACCGGCAATTGGGCCGATTATGAAACCCAGACTGCGTTTGATTGGGCCGAAGCGCCGGCTTTATCCCGGCTGATTGTGCCGCCTGAATTACAGGCTGGGGTATGGGTATTTACGCGCAAGGCACAGTAGATAAAGCTTGCAGCCTTATACCTGTCGTTTGATTTGTAGGGGCGGATTGCATTGCTTCGGCCTTTGGCGCTGGTTGACAGGCCTTGACGTAATTTATGCACATGCCAACGGGGTATTGTTACCACGCGCGCCGGTAGGCAGTGCAGGCACAATTTCTGCATGATCAGTTGGCAGGAGTAGTGCAATGAATGAGCAAGTACAGCAATTTGTTCAGCAGCGGATGGCGCAGGGCATGAATCTGAATCAAGCGGTGAATGAGGCCAAAAGTGAGTTTGGCCTGAGCGCCACGCTGGTGTATCTCTCGATTATTCAGGCGGAGCGTCGGCAACTGCAGTATGTGTAAAGCGGTGATTCACCGTCGCTAGGCCGGGTATGAATGGCGATTGTGCCGTGTTGCCGATTTGAGTGGGGCTTAGAAAGGGCGAAGCGGGCCGATAAGCCGGGTTCTGTCCGGGTGTTGCCACCCGTGATCATCATTCCTCTAGGCGCGGCATTACTACCGCGCTCCAGCAACCTACCCGTAGACTCAGCGAGCAACCTCAACGCCTACTGCTTGGTCTTGCTCCGAATGGGGTTTACCCTGCCAGCGACTGTTACCAGCGCCGCGGTGCGCTCTTACCGCACCTTTTCACCCTTACCTGATCCCCTTGCGGGGCCATCGGCGGTTCAGCTCTCTGTTGCACTGTCCGTCGGCTCACGCCGCCCGGCCGTTAGCCGGCATTCTGCTCTATGGAGCCCGGACTTTCCTCCCCCGTGTTGCCACGGCAGCGATGATCTGTCCCGCTTCGCGGGGGCGATTATCCCCGTCCACCGGCGGGGGCGCAAGCCAAGGATGATCAATGGCCGCGCGGGGTCGGGTGAATTTGATTGCGGCCAGCAGCTTTGGCCTGATACAGCCGCTGATCTGCGAGGGCGAAATTGCTGTCGGGGTCTTGCTCGGTTTGCCACTCGCTGACCCCAGCCGAGAAGCTGCAGCGTAGCTCGGGCACGGTGTCGCTCCAGCTTTGGCTGGCAAACGTGGCGCGGATTTCATCCAGCAGCCGGCTGGCGGTGGTTTGATCAAGCCCGGGCAGCAGCACGCAAAACTCTTCGCCACCATAGCGGGCGATCAGATCGTGCGGGCGCAGTGTGCGCTGCAAATGGCCCACCAGCTGGCGCAGAATATCGTCGCCGACGGCATGGCCGTAGTGGTCGTTGATTTGTTTAAAGTAATCCAGATCGATCAGTGCCACGCTCACGGGCTCGCGCGTCGGGGCGGGCAATGCCGCAACGGCGTCATACAGGCCGCGGCGATTCAGGGCGCCGGTGAGCGCATCCTGAATCGCCAGGCGAGAAAGCGCCTGATTGGTTTGCCGTAGCAGCAAGAGATTAAGCCCCAGGCTCATCATGATGTTGCAGGTAGAGGCGATCAGAAATAAAAACTGCTCCAGCAGCGGCGAAAAGCTATCGCTCAGCAGGGCGATGCGGCCGGCGCGAAATAGAAAACAGCTGGCCGCCAGCAGGCCCAACAGGGGCAACATACCCGGCCAGCGCCGGCCAAAGGCTTGCTCGTGCTGCCAAAAGCGCCAGCTAAGTAGCAAAAAGCAGGTGGCTAGCGTGAGCGCGGTGAGCAGCATGCTCAAGCGCGCAGGCAGTAGGCCAAAGCTGGCTAAGAGCTCGGCGCTGCTGGCCACGCCCAGCAGGCTCCAATTAAAGCGGCAGAGGGTTTGCGGTGGGTTGAGGAGCAAGCCCAAGCTATGGCTTTGCAGCAGGCTGCCAGCGGTAATCAGGCTGATGGCCAGGGCGAGAGTCCAGGCGGGCAGATGTTCGGCGGCGATTTCGAGGCAGAGCCCGCCCGCGATACACAGGCAGGCCAGCAGCCAGTAGCGCTGCAGGCGCACTTGCTGCACAGATTCGTGGCGGGCGTACAGCCAGCCGCCCAGGCCGATCAGGGCGACGGTAAGGGCATAAACGAAATCGCCAAGTTGCACAGTGGTTCGCGCTCCATTCAGGGTGGCGCTTCTATACTAGCAGCCAGACTGCGGCCTTGCGCTGCACGGGCTGGCTGGGTGTTAATACGATGTATGAATGGTAATACCGGTGTGAGGTATTGCTTTGGAGATTATTTTGAATAAAGCATGGATGGCAATACCCGTAGCGCTGGCGCTATTGGGCACGGAGCCCGCGTGGGCTGATACGAATTTGCGCTGTGGCAATCGGCTGGTCACCGTGGAAGACAGCCAAGCCTCAATCCGCAGCAAATGCGGCGAGCCCAGCGAGATCAGTACGCTGATCGAGCCGGCCCGCTACCGCAATCGCTGGGGCGAATGGGTGGTCGATCGCAGCCAGCCCGGCAACGAAGTCACCGTGTGGGTGTATAACTTTGGCCGCGATAAGCTGATGATGCAGCTGCGCTTTGTGAATGGCACGCTGCAAGACGTTCAGCCGCTGGATTATGGCCACTAGTCAGCGCGCAAGGCGCGAACGAGTGGCCGGCGGTTTATTGCCAGTTCACCAGCGACACGCCCAGCGCGATGCCGCGATTTTTGAAATTATAGTTTTGCAGTGAATCGCCATAGCCATCAAAGGCTTGTACATAGCCATGCAGCTGGCCGGCGAGCGGGAAGGCCCATTCCAGTAGCCAGTAAGAGCGATTGGGTACACTGCTGTTAAATTTCAGATTATTGCGCCAGGTGAGCGCAAACTGATGTTTGCCCCAAGGATAGGTCAACAGGGTTTCCATACGGCCGCTGTAGTCGGTGATGGCCGGGTTGTCATCATCGGCCGGGTCTTCTTTGAGTCGCCACCATGGTTTGATAATCACCGACAAATCACCCGAGCTCAGGCCCACGCTGGCATACAGGCGATTCCACGAGCGGGAGAGCGGCAAGGTTTGGCCATTGGATTGGTGCACCAGGCCAAGATTGAGCATGCGTAGCCGCAGCCAGTCGGGGCCCAACGCCAAGGGCAGGGTGGCCCAGATTTCCGGCTGGTAATCGGTTTCGCGGAATGGCGCCGAGGTTTCCTGATCGTAAACTTGCCAATAGCTTTGCTGGGTGTAGGCGCCCCATAGATCAATCGGGCTGCCTAGCATGTCTTCCCAGAATTTGGTTTTGAATGAGAGCTGGAATTTGGCTTCGACATTTTTAAAGCTATCGGCCGAGCGTTTGGCGCAATTGCGCGGGTTGAGCGAGCAAGGCTGGGTGTTCACGTTTTCCCGCCAAGAGAGCGGCAGGAAATACACCGGCTGATGCGGGCGAATAGTGAAAACGCCTTTTTGATCGGCGGCATCGAGCTCCCAGCGCTGTGAAAATGCATCGCCACTGGCCAGCGTGGTGGCCGCGACCGGGCTCACGGTATTTGTTGTGCTTGGCGTGGTCGGCTCGGTCGGCGCTGCGGCTACTGTGGCGCTGCTGCTGCTGCTGGTGCTGGTTTCAGCTGGTGTGGTCGCCGGGCTCGCGCTGCGGGCCAGCTGATCGTAGCAGGCCAAGCGGGCGTGATTATCGGCGATGCTTTGGCAACTAGCGAGGTCGGCCGCGTGCGCGGCGCCGCTGAGAACGAATAGCCAGGATAGGGTACGGAGCTTGAACATGGAACAGGCCAGCAGGCGAAATGATCATGCCGCGATCATAGCATTCTGGCCTGCTGGGCCCTGGTTCTGGCGGTGTGGCGCGGTGTGCTTACAACGCTTTGAGCCGATGCTAAGTGTTTATTCGGCAGCGGTGTCTTCTGCGCGCACAATGCTCAGCCCGGTGGCTGCGGCCAGCTCGGCTTGTAGCTGGCTTGCGGCCGCGATATTGCGCGCGCTGGCGGGCCAGTGGGCAAAGGCAAAGCGGGCCACTTGCTCGGGGTTGCCCGGCTCGCCGCAGATCATGAGCCAGACCGTATCGCGGCGGAAGAGATTCGGGTCTTGCTCGAGGCGGATCTCACGAAACGCGCTCACCGGCGCGCTCACGGTGCGAGTCGGCAGCAGACCCAGCAGCAGGGTGCGGCGCTGAAACTGGCCCGCGATAAGACGCTGCTCGCTCGGTAGCGCCCAAAACAGCGCCAGCCCTGCCAAAATCGAATAATAAAACAGCCCGAAGAAATGATTTTCAAACTGGGTGGATTGAATCAAAGGCCGGCCCCAGACCGCTAGCGCCAGCAGCGCCAACCCCCAGAGCAGCCAGCTGTGCTGGCGTGGGCTACGAATTATGGGCATACAAGCTCCGAAGAACGTCCGGCGTGATGGCAGGGCAGCTCAGCCGTGGGGGAGTACCAATCGGCGCCGCTACCTACCCAGATATGGGCGTCGGGGCGCTGTGCCAGTGGGGTGTCCAGCGTGCCGAGGGCAATCTCGACCACCCCGGCCGGGGTGGCGGGCGATTGAAAAGTAAGGCTGCTGCCGCACTGCTGGCAAAACTGGCGCACCGTGCCATTGGCGGCGGTAAAACTGGCTAGCTGCGCCTCGCCGCTCAGCCAGCGAAACGCACGGGTGCTGCCAAAGGTGGCGAAAGCCGCACCGTGAAATTTGCGGCACATGCTGCAATGGCAATGTGCCATTTTCGGGGCAAATTCGCCTGCCGCATAGCGCACGCTGCCGCATAAACAGGAACCACGGTGAGGCCAGTCCATCGCCTTAGTCCTGCAGTTTCCAGTGGATGCTTTCACTAGCGCGCAATGGCACCACCACGCTATCGCCAAACTGATATTCGGCGGGCACGGTCCAGCTTTCTTTCACCAGCGTCACCTTATCCGGATTGGTCGGCAGGCCGTAGAAGGCCGGGCCATTTAGGCTGGCAAAGGCTTCCAGCTTATCCAGCGCGCCAGCGGCATCAAATACTTCGGCATACAGTGGCAGGGCCGCATGGGCGGTATACATGCCGGCGCAGCCGCAGCTGCTTTCTTTGGCGCCTTTGGCGTGGGGGGCGCTATCGGTGCCCAGGAAGAATTTGCGGCGCACATGCTCATCATGGGCGGTAACCGCGCGCACCAGCGCCTGGCGATGCAATTCGCGCTTCAGCACGGGCAGGCAATACAGATGCGGGCGAATGCCGCCGACCAGCATGGCGTTGCGGTTCATCAGCAGGTGATGGGCGGTGACGGTAGCGGCCACATTGGGGCCGGCGCTGGCGACAAATTCGGCGGCGTCTTTGGTGGTGATGTGTTCAAACACTACGCGTAGGGTTGGGAAGCGCTCAAGCAGCGGTTTCATGATGCGGTCGATAAACACCGCTTCGCGATCGAAAATATCGATCTCAGCATCCACCACTTCGCCATGCACCAAGAATGGCAGGCCCACTTCGGCCATTTTTTCGATGGTGGGCAGCACTTTATTGACGTCGGTACAGCCGGCGTCCGAATTGGTGGTGGCGCCAGCCGGATACAGCTTCACCCCATGCACAAAGCCGCTGGCCTTGGCGGCCACGATGTCGGCCGGGGTGGTGTTATCAGTGAGGTAGAGCGTCATCAGTGGCTGGAATGCGCTGCCGGCCGGGCGGGCGGCCAGAATGCGCTCACGGTATTCCCCAGCCAGCTGCACATTGGTGACCGGCGGCTTCAGATTGGGCATCACAATTGCGCGGCCAAATTCACGCGCCGTATGCGGCAGCACGCTGGCAAGGCCCGCGCCATCGCGCAAATGCAGGTGCCAGTCATCGGGGCGGGTAATGGTCAAGGTGGTAGTCATATTGGCAATCCTTGTGGGGTATATCCGTGTGGCTTAATTTGGCTATGGCCTATCGCCCGATACATGCTCGGGTATGGGGCTTAGGCGCTGCGCTTTTGAATCAGAAACAGAAACTTGCCCTCAGCTTGCCAGTGCTCGACCAGTGTATGGCCGGTTTGTTTGCAAAAGGCGGCAAAGTCGGTTGGCGTGGCCGGATCGGTGCAGGTCACTTGCAGCAGCTGGCCACCTTCGAGCGCAGCCAGGGCTTTTTTGGTGCGCAAAATCGGCAGCGGGCAATTAAGCCCGGATAAATCGGCACTGAGGTTCGGTTCGGGGCGGCTACTCATGGCAGGACTCGGACAGCAGGCAAAAAAGTCATTGTACCAAGGCTGTCAACGGCTGCAGTGGCTCGTGCAGGGGGTGGCAATGGCGGAATGGTTTTTAGTCTTGGGTATTGCCACGTCGTCATTGTAAATGCTTGTGTTGAGCGATATACCCTACCAGATACTCAAGCCATCTTTTTGTTCACTGCCGCGTGAAACTTTTTATCGGCCCACCAATCAGAACCAGCGCAGCATATGCTGCACGGATAATTAGAGAGAAACGATGTTTAAGAAACTGTTTGCGGCGGTGGGCGTGGGTGGCGCTACGGTGGATACGGTGCTGGATAATCCGCAAGTGGTGCCCGGCGGTACGCTGAGCGGGGTGGTGTGTATCAAAGGCGGTAGCGTTGAGCAAACCATCGAATACGTAGATCTGGTGCTGATGACCGAAGCCGAGCAGGAAGCCGGCGAAGATGAAATCCGTGTCGCCCATGCATTGGGGCGTTTTCGTGCCAGTGGCGCCCTGCAAATCCAGGCCGGCCAAGAGCAACGGCTGCCATTTTCTTTCCAGTTACCGCTTGAATTACCAGTGAACAATGCCACCGCGCTAACCACGCCGGGTGCACCGTATTACCCGCATATCCGCGCGGCGGTGTGGGTGCATACCGATCTGGCGATTGCCGCGGCGATCGATGCCAAAGACCGTGATTTTCTCGATGTACGGCCGCTGCCACAAATGCAGGCGCTGATCGCTGCGCTGGGCCAGCTGGGCTATATGCACGCCAGCACCGATGTCGAAATCGGCACCGTGCGCGTCAATGATATTTACAGCTCGCTGGGCTGCTATCAGGAATTCGAATTCCGCCCGACGCAGGGCGGCTTTGGCGGCCTCACCGGCGTGCAGGAAGTCGAGGTCACCTGCATCCCGCGCCCGGAAGGCGTGCATGTGCTGGTGGAAGTGGATCGCCGTTTCCGTGGCGATAGCTACCGCGCACTGTGGATGGGCCCGGATTGGCAGCGTGTGGATTGGGCCACCCAGCTACGCCAGCTGATTGGCTAAACGGTGGTGCTGGGGCGGTGGGGTAGTAGGCTAAACCACCGCTTACTGCGGCGGCTGCGCTACGCGGGGCGAGCGGCGGCAGCCGCGGCCCTGCTTCTGGTTTAAGCTAAGGCGGTCTGTTTGCCGCTGAGCGAATCATGAGCAAAGTACATCGTCGTACCGTGGATTTATCGGCCTACCCCGATCTGGTGGTGATTTATCTCGGCTTACGGGTCAACGCCTGGACCGGTCTCAAAACCCTGCTGGGCCTGGGGCCCAAAATCGCTCAAGCGGTTGAGCAGCAGCCCGATGGCCTGCTGCGGCATGAAAACTTGCTGTTTTCCTTATTTCCACCGCATGTTGGCATGCGGCAATACTGGCGTGATTTCGAGTCGCTGGAGCGCTGGGCGCGCTCCGAGCCGCACCGACAGTGGTGGCAGCAGTTTATGCGCCACAGCGGCGGCACCGGTTTCTGGCATGAAACCTATTGCATGCAAGGCGGGATGGAGGCGGTGTATGACGATCTGCCGACCGACATCGGCTTTCTCACTTTTGCACCGCAATGTGTGGCGCGTGGCAAGATGTATAGCGCCAGAAGTCGCATGCAAAAAGGCGCCGAGGGCAATACTCCAAGCCCAGTAGCAGAAGACGAGCTGTACCGCGATCAGCCCTAGCGAGGCCGGCGCAGCGCCGCGCGTGGTGTTGCCCCGCTTGGCCTGATGCGCACAGCGATTATTGTGCACTTGCAGCAAAAACCCGGTGACGCGCGCCAGCCTGCGCGCCATAATCAGCCTGTTGCCTACTTCGCTCAGGAGCCTGCCATGCTGCTTGTCCCGCCCCAAGTTGCCCCGTTTCAGCCCCCGCGCCGCACGCTGCTCGGCCCCGGCCCATCAGATGTGTATCCATCGGTGCTGGCGGCGCAAGCCAAGCCGACGCTCGGCCATCTCGATCCGCTGTTTGTCGGCATGATGGATGAGGTGAAGGCGCTGCTGCAATACGCCTTTCAGACCCGCAATGAAATGACGCTGGCGGTGTCGGCCCCTGGTTCGGCCGGGATGGAGGCCTGCTTTGTGAATTTGGTTGAGGCCGGTGAAACCGTCATCGTCTGTCGCAATGGCGTGTTTGGCGAGCGCATGCGGCAAAACGTGGAGCGAGTGGGCGCCCATGCCGTGGTGGTCGATGCCGAATGGGGCAAGCCAGTTGACCCACAGGCGGTAGAAGCGGCGCTACAAGCGCATCCGCAAGCGCGCTTTCTGGCTTTTGTGCATGCCGAAACTTCCACTGGCGTGCGCTCGGATGCCCAAGCGCTGTGCGCACTGGCCAAGCAATATGGTTGCCTCAGCATCGTCGATGCCGTGACGGCGCTGGGCGGGATCGAGCTGCGGGTGGATGATTGGGGCATTGATGCCGTGTATTCCGGCAGCCAGAAATGCCTGTCTTGTGTGCCCGGCTTGGCGCCTTTGTCATTCTCACCGGCGGCGGTGGAAAAACTCAAAGCCCGCAAAACAGCGGTGCAAAGCTGGTTTCTCGATCAAACCCTGGTGATGGGCTATTGGGGCAATGCCAATGGCAGCAAACGCAGCTATCACCACACCGCGCCGGTGAATGCACTGTATGCACTGCACGAAAGCCTGCGCCTGCTGGCGGCCGAAGGCTTGGAGCACGCTTGGGCGCGGCATGCCCAGCAGCATCAGCTACTGCTGGCTGGCCTGACCGAACTGGGCATCGAGTTTCTGGTGGAAGAATCCGCTCGCCTGCCGCAATTGAATGCCGTGCGAATTCCGGCTGGAGTGGATGATGCGGCGGTGCGCACTGCACTTTTGAACGATTACAACCTAGAAATCGGCGCCGGGCTGGGCGCGCTAGCCGGCAAAGCCTGGCGGATTGGGCTGATGGGGTATGGCGCGCGGCGCGAAAATGTCGCGCTGCTGCTGCAGGCGCTGGCCGAGGTGCTGCGGCGTTGATGCTTAGGGGGAATTTTCCGCTGAGCTATCTTTAGTATGACTTGGCGGGCAATACCTGGCTAGGTATTGCCCCTGTCGCCACAGGCCACAGCGGCACGACGGCACGCAGCGCCAACCTGTTCATGCTTAGGTCTGGAATTGCTGCAATTCGCGCTGCAGCTCGCTGGCGGCCTCGCCAATCTGGCCGGCGATCTCCTGAATTTGCCGCGAGTGGCCCGCGGTGGTTTGCAGTTGTTGATCCGCTTCGCTGGCCTCGGTGGCGATGTGGTGCACGGCCTGCTCGATGCGCTCGGCCTCGCTCACGGCTTCGCTGGCTTCGGTGGCGGTTTGGTGCAGCATGGTAACTAGCTCGTGGATATGGCTCACGGCCTGATCGGCAGTTTGCACCAGCTGGCGTGCCCGTTCCGACATATCACTCATATCCGTGGCGGTGATGGTGATGCCGTCCACCACCTTGGCGATGGCGCTGCGCGAATCTTGCAGCGAAAGCTGCGTTTGCCCGGCCAGCTTGCGCACTTCATCGGCCACGACCGCAAAGCCGCGCCCGGCTTCACCGGCCCGCGCTGCTTCAATCGCGGCATTCAGTGCCAATAGGTTAATCTGATCCGAAATCGCGCCAATCGCATCCAAAACCCGGGTAATGTCGCCAGTGGAGCGGGCCAGCTGATCCAGCTCGTGCGCCAAGGATTCGGTCGAGCCGGCATTGTCGTTCACGGCGCTGAGCATGGCCCCGAAGCTTGCGCCGGCTTGCTGCAGCTGGCTGCTGGCCTGATTAACCCGATCGCGCGTGGCGGCGGCTAGCGTGGCTGAATGTTGCGCGCTGTGATCGATGGCTTGCACATCTTGGTTGAGCGCCTGCATGTTTTGCGTGGTGTGCAGCAGGTTTTTGTTCATTTGCTCGGTTAAGCTATGAAATTGGCGCACGGCGCCGGCATTGCTGGCTGCGCTGTGGCCGGCCTTGGCCAAGGTCTCGCGTAAGAGCTGCAGCAATTGATTCAGCTGGCTCATCATCGCGGCGATCTCGTCGCCGCCTTGTTCGTGCAGGGTTTGCCGCAAATCGCGCTGGGCGGCAATCTGGCCAATCCGGCGTGCGGAGCGCTGCAGGCGATGGGCAATCTGCCGGGCGGCAAAATACGCCAGCACGCTGCCAATCAGCACACACAGGATCGCCAGCTGAATAATGCGCAGCAGCTCGGCCTGTTTGGCCTCGGCCACTTGCGCCATCGTGACATCCACCCCAATCAGGTAGGTTTGGCCATTTTGCTGCATCGGTAGGAATACGGAGCGGAACGTGCCGTATTTGTCGCTATATTCGGCGAACTGTGCTTGGCCACTTTGCCAAGCTTGCAGGATGGCGGGGGCGGCATCTTCGTATTGGTCAAAGTACTTGGCGTATTTGCCAGCGGCGATTTCGGCCTCAGGGGCGCCATCGCCAATGTAAAACACCTTGCCATCCCGCACCGTGAGTACATAGCAGTAAGCTAAACCGACGCGGCGCGAATATTCGCCCAGCCGGCGCACCAGCTGGCGATATTCGCTGTCAGCAATGCTGCCCGCTTGAGTTGCGCGGCCAACATAATCGCCGGCCAGCATATAGGGCACCGAATTGGCCGCGGCGGTCAGGCGCGCATCCATGCTATGGCGTACTTCTTCGGCTTTACCCAGATAGCTGCTGATACTAAACACCACGATGGCTAAAAGCTGTACGGCCAGTAGCCACAATAAAATACGGGTAAACAGGGATAAACGCTGCAACAGGCGCATGGGATACTCCGAGTGATCTTTCTATAGTTTGAACTCAGAATATCAATCGATGAAAGTATGCGCAATGCATACGGTGAGGCTGTCACGCCAGGAAACAGCCTAGCGGCTGGCTGGGGCCGCGGCGTTCAGGCTTAAACCATACTGGCTGCGGATTTTCTTCAGTACGCCGCGTTTTTCTAATCGCAGCAGGGCGGCGTTGAGTTTTTCGCTATCAGCTTGGCTTACGCTTTTTTTGCTGAGCATAAAGTGTACCGGTTCGCTCATTACCAGCAGGGGTAGCTGATAGACGCTGATTTGCTGCTGGCCGGCTTCAAAATGTACGGCGCCGGTGTCGCCCAGCAATAAAGGCGCGCGACCGGCCGCCAGCATGCGTACGCCCTGATTAAAGGTCTCAAACGGCGAGAGCAGCCGCGCTTCATTGAGCCAGAAATAGTGTTTTTTGTAGTCTTCGCCATACCAGCCGGCATTCGGGGCCAACAGGGCGATGCGCTGCTGCAAAATACTGCCAAAACCTTCGAGCTGGGTGTATTGGGCCGCTTGTTCGGGTTTGCTAAAGAGGCTGACCGATTCATCGCGGTAGGGCGCGGTAAACCAGCTAAATTGCTGGCGCTCGGGGGTGATGCTGGCGGCCAGCATCAGGTCGATTTTGCCTTCGATAAACATCGCCTGCCGGCGCTTGCGCGGTAATTCGGGGCCAATCTGCAGGCTACAGCCGGCTTCGGCAAAGATCGCCTGCAAAATCTCGATATCCACGCCGCGCGGTTTGCCTTGCGCATCGCTATACACATAGGGCGGCCATTGCTCGACCGCCATCCGCAGTGGCTTTTGGCAGCCGGCGGCTTGCACCCAGAGCGGGCTTAGGGCGAGGGCCAACACACATCCAGCCATTATTCGCATCACACACCTCCGGGTTGGCATCGTTCATTTGTTTGTATCCGATGCCTTGCCGGTCCGCAAGCGACTTACGGTAACCTGCTGGTAATGTTGCAGTGCAGCGACTGTGGATAAAACCGTGCACAGCCCGTCGATAAGTTGTGGATAATTACAGGTCTAGGCAGGCAATACGCTCGATCTGCCCATGCTGCAGGCGATAAAAAGCGTCTTGCGGCATTTCCTGCTGCAGCATTTCATCCAGCGGTAGCTGCGCATACGCCCCGCGGATAAAGCGCCCCAACAGGCCGTGCGCCACGATAATCAGTTGCGCGGGGAGGGCGGGGTCGGCCAATAGCGCGGCAATCCGCGCTTGCACGGCCGCCATGGGCTCCACATTGGGGGCGGCGAAATGCCAATCGGGCCGCGCGGCCAGCTCGGGATTTTGCGCATGCAGCGGCTCGACCGCCTGCATTTCCCAATCGCCAAAGCCTACTTCAATGAGGCGCGCATCGGTGCGCGGATGCGCAGCCGGCAAACCGAGCTCGGCGCAGACTAATTGCGCGGTGTGCTGTGCCCGCCCCAGTGGGCTGACGGCCAGCTGCCAGCTAACAGGTTCGGTGATGAGGGTGCGCAAGGTGCGGCCCATGGCGCGAGCCTGAGCTTGGCCCAGTGGCGTTAGGGGCGAATCACAATGGCCTTGCATGCGGCGCTGTGCATTCAGTTCGGTTTGGCCGTGGCGGAGCAGGTAGATCGTGCGAGTCATGATGGCGCAGGGGCGAGATGGGCAAGAGCGCCAGTGTAGCCTGCTGGGCGTGAATCGCCCATGGCAAGGTGGCCGGTATTTCTACCGGCTAGTGATTGATATCAAGGGTATTGCCCTGCAAGCAATGTTATTCAAAGCCTGCAGGGCAATACGGGTGGCGGGTGTTATTGCAGTGCAACCCAGATTTCGGTGCGTAGCTCGGTGGGCGGGGTGTCGATCGGTAGATTCAGATATTGCTCGATCACCGGTACATTGCCCGGCTGCTCGCCACTGGCCGGCAGCCACACGCCATACAGCCACTGATAGGCTTGCTCTAGCTCGCTATAGGGGCCGATGTGCTCCAGCACGGCGTAACGACCCGCCGGCAGCGCAAAGGCCTCAATGCCAGCTGGCAGCGGCGCATCGGCGTTCACCGTTAGTGCGGCGGCCGAGCGTAATTGCTCGGGCGCCACGGATTGCGGGTCATCAAAATACAGCCCGAACCAGCGTAGCGGCAGGCTCACGGGCAGGCTGGTTTTGTGCAGCTGTAGCTTGGCAAAGGCCTCGCCGATCTGGATATACGGCCCTAGATGCGGGCACAAGGCCAGCGGCAAGGGGCTAGTTTGGGTATGCAGACGAATCGGGTACATGCTGGGCTCCTGTTGTAAATGACGCTGGAGTACCTGTAGCCGCATGCGCCGGTAGGCGCCCGGGGTATGCCCATAGCTGGCGGCAAACGCCCGTACAAAGGCGGCACTGCTACCGTAGCCACTGCGCCGCGCCAGGCGTTCGAGCTGCTGCGCAGGCGTTTGGCCTAGCGAACGCGCCGCTTGCAGTAAACGCAGGCGCTGCTGGGTGGCGCCCACACTTTCGCCCATCATCTCCCGGTAAATGCGGTGGAAGTGGTAAGGCGAGAAATGCGCGGCCGCGGCCAGCTGTTCCAGCGAATAGCTCTGCTGCGGGTGTTGCCAGATCAGCCCCACTGCGCGCTGCAGCCGGCGGGCATAGTCTTGAACGGTAGCGGCTTTTTTCATGGTGTCTCCATGCCGGTGAGCTTAGCGCTGGCGGATTGATCTTTGTTGCGCACTTTGCCCTTAGTCTGACAGATGTTGGCTTAAATTTTGACTTACTCAGTTGGCAGGATCAGCATCTTTCTTTCATAAAACCAAAACTAAACAAGGTGAGATGATGAAAAAACTCTTCATGGCCGTACTGGCCTTGCTGTGCAGTAGCTGGTTGTGGGCCAGTGATCCGGCGATTCAAAGTGCCTATCAGGCCGCAGCCAAGGCGGCTCAGCATGGCCCAGCCGAGATCGGGCTGATTGATCAGGCCAGGCTGAAATTACCTGCCGGCTATGCGTTTATTCCACAAGCCGAGGCCAAAACGCTGATGGTGGCGATGGGCAATTCGGTGGGCGATGATCTTTTGGGGCTGATCATGCCGGAAGATGAGCAGCAAAACTGGTTTATTGATGTCAGCTATGAAAAATCAGGCTACATCAAAGACGACGATGCCAAAGACTGGGATGCGGCCGAGCTCCTCACCAGCCTGAAAGAAGGCACCGAAGAAACCAATAAAATGCGCAAAGAGCGCGGTATTCCTGAATTTGAGGTGATTGGCTGGGTGGAAAAGCCAACTTACGAAGCGGCCAGCCATCGCTTGGTCTGGTCGGCCAATACCCGTGATAAAGGCGCGAGCAGCGATGCCGAGCAAGGCGTGAATTACAACACCTATGCCCTAGGCCGCGAAGGCTATATCAGCATGAATCTGGTGACCGGTATGAGCACGGTAGAAGCAGAAAAACCCATCGCCAAACAATTGCTGGCGGCGCTGGAATTTAACGATGGCAAACGCTACAGCGATTTTAACGCCAGCACCGACAAGGTGGCCGAATATGGCCTGGCTGCGCTGGTCGGTGGGGTGGCCGCGAAAAAACTCGGCCTGCTGGCGGTGATTGGCGCCTTTCTGGCGAAATCGGCCAAGCTGATCGGTTTGGCGCTGGTCGGCGGCTTTGCGGCGATCCGGCGCTTCTTTGGCGGTAAATCTGACGATTCGGCGCAAGTATGAAGCTCTTGTTGCTGCTTTTAAGCAGCGCAAAGCTGGGCAAATTGCTCACCACCGGCGGCAGCATGCTGCTGTCGGTGCTGGTGTATGGCTGGTTCTTTGGCTGGCCGTATGCCGTGGGCTTCGTTGGCCTGCTGCTGGTGCATGAGCTGGGCCACTATCTTGCTGCGCGCCAGCGGGGGCTGGATGTGGGCGCGCCGACGTTTATCCCTTTTGTTGGTGCGTGGATCGAACTTAAGGCGCAGCCGATGAATGTGGAAACCGAAGCCCATATCGCACTGGCTGGCCCGCTGGCGGGTACCGTGGCGGCGGTGGCGTGTTATTTTTATGCCCGTGCCGGCGGCGGCCCGCTGTTTTATGCGCTGGCCTATGCCGGCTTTATGCTCAATCTGTTTAATCTGATACCGCTGGCGCCGTTCGATGGCGGGCGAATTACCGCCATTTTGTCGCCCCGACTGTGGCTGCTGGGCGTGCCGATTTTGCTGGCGCTGTTTGTGTATCGGCCCAGCCCGATGCTGGTGCTGGTGGCCGTGTTGGCCTTGCCGCAGCTCAAGCTGGCGTGGCAGTTTGATCCGCACGATCCGGCTAATCAGCATTACTATCAGGCCAGCAGTGGCGATCGCTTTAGCTACGGGCTCTTGTATCTGGGGCTGGCAGCGTATTTGGCCATCATGAGTCATGATGTGCACGCGCTGATCGGACGCTAAGCCGCGCGCCAAAACACAAGGCCGGTGTATTGCGCGCCGGCCTTTGTTTTATCTGGCTCTGCCAGCAATACCTGCCGGGGTATTTAGGCCGTGCAGGCTTCGCTGGCCTGATCACTCACAATGCAATGCCGGCCTTGCTGCTTGGCGCGATACAGCAGCCGATCGACTGCAGCAACTAGCTCGGCCGCGCTGCGCGCATCGCCGGCCGGCAGCGTGCCCACCCCGAAGCTGGCGGTGATATGGTGGCTGCCACTGGAATTGGCATGGGGTAATTGCAATTTATCAATCAGTCGCAAGCAGCGCGCGGCGACTTTTTGCGCCGCTTTGTGATCGGAATTAGGCAGCAAAATCACAAATTCTTCCCCGCCAAAGCGGGCGGCTAGATCGCGCGGGCCAGCGGCGGCTAGCTGTAAAGTTTGCGCCACTTGACGCAGACACTCATCCCCTTGCAAATGCCCGTATAAATCGTTGTATTGCTTGAAGTAATCGATATCGAGCAAGATCAGCGACAGCGGCTCGCTACTGCGCTGGGCGTTGGCCCATTCGGCATGCAGCTGGGCATCGAATTTGCGCCGGTTGGCGATGCCGGTGAGGCCATCTTTGAATGACAGCGCTTCAAGCTCTTTTTGCAGGCTTAAGAGTTTTTCTTCGGTTTTTTTGCGCTCGCTGATATCGAACATAAACCCCACCAGCGCCTCAACCTCGCCAGCAGCATTGCGCACCACATGCACCACATCGCGAATCCACACATAGCCATTGTCACGCGTGAGCGCCCGGTAGTCGGCCTCGTGATCAATGCCGCTTTGCGATTGCGCCACGCAAAAATTAACCACCGCTTCGCGATCATCGGGGTGGATACGCTCCGCCCAGTCATTCACACTCAGCCAGCTATCGCGCTCCCAGCCGAGTAGCGGCTCGATCTGCGGGCCGATATAAGTAAAAGCCATGCTGGCCCAATCGATTCGCCAGGGGATCGCCTTGGTCGATTCGAGCAGGGTTTTATACACGGCGCTATCGGGAGTGAGTAATTCATCGAGCGGCATGCGGTGCTCCATTAGCCGGGTTGGGCCGGGTGGCTGTGGTGAGTGGGGATGGCATTCCAGTACCAGTAGAAATAGCCATGCTCAGCTTGCAGTAAGGTGTCGGTGTGGATGCTGTGCCGGTGCAGCTGGCCCCAGCAGGCGCGCGCCGAATTGCGGTTATTGTGCAGATCAATACAGGGCAGCGCCGGGTCGGCCGGTTTGGGCGGAATGTACAGCGCATAGCCCGTCGGCACCCATAAATCGGCCAGCCGGATTTTGCCCAGCGCCGGCCAGTAGCGGGCGACCGATATCACCAGCGGAAAATCGGCATCGGTCGAGGCAAACACATGCGGAAAATCATGGTGCTCCAGATCGGTACACACCTCGGTCAGTAGCTGATTGCCGGTGCCCTGATACGGCGACCAATGCCCGGCAAACACGCCGTATTCGTATTCGATATGCGCCAGCGTTGGCACCGGGCTCGCGATCTGGATGGCCTCACCCGGCGCAATCAGCGTAATGCCAAACGCAGCGGCAATGCTGCGGCTTACCCACAGCGGCTCGTAGGAAATGCGCTCGCCCTGCATGCCCAGCTGGGTTTCAATGCCATAGGGTGCATTGGGCTTTACGCCCACCACCTCGCGCACCAGATATTCATGCCCCACCGCCAGTGCAGGGTCGGTGGCAACCGGGCTCAGTGGCGTAACCCCGGCCGGCAAGCTGGCTACATAGCTGGGTTGGCCGGCGGCATTGTAGAAAAACGGCGTCGCGCTCAGATCAACGGGTGTGCTTTGTTTTTCCACGATAAAAACCGGGGTATCGAAACGAGGTTCAGCCATGCAGGTATCCGATGCTTGCCAGTGATAAACGGCAGATTATCATCGTTTGCTGATGGATTGATGTCAGTGGCGTTGTGGGCTTACACGGTCTGCCGCTTTGACGGGGCTTTGTGGCGGGCTGCCGCCCGCTACGTGCACTAGGCCCGTGGCTATACGTAAGTTTGACGCGTTCTACGTGGATTTTCTTTCTACATGCTGACCGAAGGCCTTGGTGCTTACAAAGAAAAAGGCCGCCCAGCTGCGTGGTATTGCTGCAACAAGGGCTTAGCCGCGCAAAGGAGAATCAATGCACAGCGCCCTAGTGGGTATACGACTGAAGCCCTTTTTAGAAATGGCCTGGGATCGTATACATGGCTAGGTATATCGCTAGCCCCGCCGTTGCCACCACCAGCTGCCTGCCGCACCAGCGAGTAGTAGCCACACCGGCCAGATCAGGCCAAATAGCCAGGCGATGACGCCGGCGATCAAGAGCGCACTGAGCCAATCCGGCAGCGGGCGCTGGCCAACGGGCGTCGGCTCGGTGGGTGGCGGGGGTGGCAGATTGCCCTGTACGCTGGCTATGCGCTGTTGGCGTTCGGCCTCTTGCGCCGCCAGCTGCTGGCCGCCGGCCTCGTGCCATTCGGCCAGTACGGTGAATTCCCCGCTATCCAGCCATTGGCCATGGGCATGGCAATCATCGACGATGATCCGTACCTGTGGGCTAAATGCGCGCCGGTGCATCAGTTTTTGGCACACCGGGCAGGGACGGTAGCGCACGCTATCGCTTGGGATGCGCTCGGCTTTGATTCGCGCCAGCCGGCCGTGGTTAATTTCGCGCACCTGGCCAGCGACTTTATCGAGGGCAATTTGCAAAGCGCCCGGGGCGAAATGCAGACCATTGCAGCTGGGGCAGTGTCCCACCGTGGTGTGCAGGCCCGCACCCAGTTGCAATAAGCGCAGATCGCCGCAGCCTGCCGGGCAGCGCAGTTCGCTGTGTTCAGCCAGCACTTTGAAATCGCGGATTGCCAATAGGTCAACCGCATTGTGCAATCCGCAGTAGGGGCAAACCAGCGCATCGATCGCGAGCGCCGCACCGCAACCGGTACAGTTCATTCCGAGGGTTTCCATCACAGTTTTGTCCATTATCAGCGGTAGTACCCGGCGATGGACTACGGCATGCCCCGGCTGTGGTAGATCGGCGACGCTTTGCGCCAATTGGCCAGCTAAATGCTTTGCCGTA
Source organism: Chitinibacter tainanensis DSM 15459 (assembly GCF_000429785.1). Lineage (GTDB taxonomy): Bacteria > Pseudomonadota > Gammaproteobacteria > Burkholderiales > Chitinibacteraceae > Chitinibacter > Chitinibacter tainanensis. The sequence continues at coordinate 224,001 of NZ_KE386952.1, read as the reverse complement.
TTGCTCGGTAGGCCGCGATTTTGCTAGCGCCAAGGCGCGGAAGTGGATAAATGCACGCTCGCTAAATCGACGTCAGCAGGGTTTGCTTTGGCGCAAATTCTTACAGTGAAACTGGGCGTAGGCTGGGTGCACCTGATCCAGATCCTGAAAGGGGATTGCTCATGACTACCACTGCATTTTTTATACCAACCGTGAATCTGATGGGCGCTGGCTGTCTGGCCGATGCCGCGAAAACCATCCAGTCCTATGGTTATCAAAAAGCCCTGATCGTGACCGATGTGCCGCTGGTGGCGGTGGGCATCGTGCAAAAAGTGACAAGCCTCTTGACTGAATACGGTGTGGCCAGTGTGGTGTTTGATGGCGTTCAGCCCAACCCGACCACCGGCAATGTAGAGGCTGGCCTGGCGCTGTTGCAAAAAAACGGCTGTGATTGCGTGATTTCACTGGGTGGTGGCTCGCCGCATGATTGTGCCAAGGGGATTGCCTTGGTGGCCGTGAATGGCGGCAGTATCAAAGATTACGAAGGCGTGGATCGTTCGGCCAAGCCTCAACTGCCACTGATTGCGATTAACACCACCGCCGGTACGGCCAGTGAAATGACCCGCTTCTGCATCATTACCGACGAAGCCCGGCATGTGAAAATGGCGATTGTGGATAAACACACCACGCCGATTTTGTCGGTGAACGACCCAGAGCTGATGCTGCTGAAACCCGCTGGCCTGACCGCCGCCACGGGGATGGATGCGCTCACTCACGCGATCGAAGCCTATGTATCTACTGCGGCGACCCCGATTACCGATGCCTGCGCGCTCAAAGCGGTAGACATCATCAGCCAGTATCTGCGCCGCGCGGTGGCCAATGGGCAAGATCTGGAAGCGCGCGAGCAAATGGCCTATGCGCAATTCCTGGCCGGGATGGCGTTTAATAATGCCTCGCTGGGCTATGTGCATGCCATGGCGCATCAGCTGGGGGGCTTCTACGATTTGCCGCACGGCGTGTGTAATGCCATCTTGCTGCCGCATGTGCAGGCCTATAACAAGCAGGTGGCGGCCAAACGGCTGGGCGATGTGGCCCGCGCGATGGGTGAATCGGTAGCCGGCCTCTCGGATAACGCCGCAGCGGATGTATGTCTGGATGCGATTCGCTCGCTGGCGGCCGATGTTGGCATCCCAAGCGGTGTGGGCCAGCTGGGCGCCAAGGCGGAAGATATCCCTACCTTGGCCCAAAATGCACTCAAAGATGCCTGCGGTCTGACCAATCCGAAACAGCCAAGCTTTGACGAAGTCTGCGCGATTTTCGCTGCTGCCCTCTAAGCCTGTCGGCGCGCTGCGCCGCTGAAGCCGAAGAAACCCGCCGCTTGGCGGGTTTTTACTGGGTATGTGCTTTAAGGCAAATAATAATGGCGCCTCCGTGGTTATACGTGCCTAGGTATATGGGGCTGAATACTGGCGAGGGCCCCAGGGTAGGCTATGCCCTTTGCCGCTGGGGCCTTGTGGTACGCAGTGGCGGGGCGAAAGCGCGTATCATGCGGGGCAACGTTATCGGATGAATCTGTATGAGTCTTAAATTATCCAAAGCCGAGCTGGCGGCCCTGATCGAAGTGAGCCGCGGCCTGACCAGCACCCGCCTGAGCCACAATGTGTTCAAAAATGTGCGGGCACTCACCGGCAATAAGCTTGCGGCCTATGCGCGCAAAACCGGCATTTTGGAAATCACCCCGCAAGGGCGCGAGTATTTGTTTTCGAATTTATGCGTGGAAACCCTGCGCAAACTGAAAGCCGACCCAACCGCTCGGGCGCATGGCGAGGCGCTGGCTTTTCTGCTGCGCAAAGGGCATTTGGAAGTGCGCCCTGATCAAGTCGGCCATTTCCTGACTACCAAAGGCGAAGAGTCGCTGCAGGATATCGACGCGCAGGGCTAAGTTGCAGCGCAGGCCAGCGCTTGCGGTGCGACAAGCTGGCCTCTATGTATTTACGGCATAATACCAATGACATACGGCGAGCGAGGCTCGCATACTGGCGGCTCTCTTTGGTTTGCGCGCTGCGCAATAAGGCATACACGCTGTGCTTGAGGCATTAATCACTCCGGAAATTACCCAGCAACCCGCCAGCCGGCTGGATCGGGATCCGCATGCGCTGGAAGAATGGCTGGGCTCATTGCAGCTCTTAAGTACCCAAAGCAGCGCCAGCCAGGTGCTCGATCAGCTGGTGCAATTAAATCGCACCCAGCTGGAGCCCAAGCTGCGCTATCAGCTGATGCAGCGCTACCAGCCGATTATCGCCACGCTGGCGCGGCTAATTCAGCCCGAGCAGGCGCTGAGCAAGCAGCCGATGGGCCGCACTAAGCAAGAGCTGGGCTTTTTGTGTGCGCTGTTGCTGGAGCAGGCCAATGGCCTGAAGCACACTCTGCGTGACTTGGCCGAAGCGCGCTTTTATCTGGGCCGCAAGCCAATCGCCGCCGTGCTGGTGGATTTATTCAGTACCTATCTGGCCCTGATCTGGGCGTGCCAGCGCGCCTATGCGCCGGTGCCGGATGGCGTGTGGCTACAGCTGCATACCTTATTCAAATACGCCGTCACGCGTGGCGATATCAGTTTGCAGCTGATCAGCACGGCGCCGCCCTCGCCGATGCTGTTGCTGTACAAAGAATGCCTGCTGCTTTCGCTGGCCAATCTGCCGGCGTTTAGCAGCCTCGAGCAATTGCAAATCCGCCGCATTATCCAAACCGATACCGAAAGCTGCGAAATCCGCAAGCTGGGCGATGTAGCGCCCGGGCGTACGGGCTTTTTGCTCTTGCTGGATCAAGATTTGCCCCCGGTCTTGCCGCATCAGGAAGTCGACCCACAAACCGGGATCGCCCTATGGCTGGAAACGGGGCCGCTGCTGCGCCAGCTTACCCGGATTATCGAGCGCATCGAAAACGATCAAATCCATCATGGCGTGCAGCCGGAGATTCCGGTGTTGCTCTGGCGCAAGCTCGCGCGCCGTTTTGATAATCACATTCGCCGGGCGGCCCCGCGCCAGCCCGAGCAAGGCAGCCTCGCCGTGCTGTATGGCCTGCGCCAGGCCGCGGTGCAGCTCAATGCCGGCCAGCCACTCAGTTTGGCCGACGCTGCGCCCTTACGCCGCGCGCCAAGCGGCCGAGATGCGGCAGGCCCGGCGTATTGGGAAATTCTGAACGCGGGTGCGGGTGGCTACGCCCTGCGGCTGAGTATCGAAGGCGATCATTTGCCTTGCCGGGTGGGGGATGCACTGCTGGTGTGCGATCAGCGCGAGGTGGGCTGGTTGCTGGCGGCGGTGCGCTGGCAAACCGTCGATCTGGAAGCCGAAAGCACCGAGATCGGTATTGAGATTCTATCGCTGTCACCATGGCCAGCGCTGTTGCAGCTCAGCCCGGGGGTGGCAGGGGCGGCGCCCTTGCATTGCCTGGCGCTGCCGCCCTGGCCACAGATGGAACGTCCGGCGCTCTTGATCGCCCCGCGCGGCAGTTTTGGCCCAATGCGCGAGCTGCATTTGCACAGTGCGGCTGGCGAGCAGGTTTTGCGCGCCAGCCGGCTGCTGGAGCAAACCCCCAGCTACGAGCTATTCGAGTTTTTTACGATTTGCTGATACCGACTGGGGTATTGCAATCAAGGCTATTTCCGCTATTGCTTTGCAGCCAATACCCCGCTATTGCTGGCGCAACCAAGCCAGCGCTGCCACCATGCCGGGGTCGTGTTGCTGGGCAAGATCAGCGCTGCTGGGCAGGGCGGCGGGGATGCTCACTGGCACCCCACGCGCTTCAAACCATTCCCCTTGTGGTGAATAGTAAAACTCGTTCGAGAGACTGAAATTCACCTTGCCGCTGGTGCGTTTTACCAAGGTATCGGAGAGCGCGCCGCCGCTGGCTTCGCCAATCAACACCGTGCGTGGCCGGCTGCGTAAAGACAGCGCCAAAATTTCGCCCGCGCTAAACGTGCTATTGCTGATCAGCGCGGCAATCGGCTGGCGGTAGCTACTCTCCGCTGGGCTGAGGCGCACTGGGCGCAAAGCGGTGCGCGCCTCGCCCAGACGCGCCTGTTTGCTAAACAGCGTTTGTGCCGCGGGCAGGAGCCGGCGCATGACCCGTAGCGCCGTTTCGTCATAGCCGCCGGGGTTGTAGCGCAAATCAATAATCAGCCCCTTGGTTTGGCCAAGTTGCTGCAGTGCTTGCGCGAGACCGGCTTCCAGCGCCTCCACATCGCTGGCCAGTGTGTCCTGCGCACTGAAGCCCGATAACTGGTGAATGGCCAGATAGCCATAACCCTGTGCAGTGATAAACCATTGCAGTTGTTGATTAGCCGCGGCGCCAGCCGTGCCCGCGTGGGCATAACGCAGGGCCGGCAGAGCTTTGCGCTGCTGAATGCCTTGGCTGACATAGTCTTGCAGTGCGGCCTGCTGGCTTGAGCTGAACGGCGGTGTCCATTGCTGCTGGCTGGCGTATTCCTCGGCAAGCAGATCGCTGAGCATGGGTTTGCGGGTGGTGGTGCAGCTGTCTTCACCATGAAAAATGCTGACATGCCCATCTTGCAGCACGCTGGTCAGTGTGCAGGCGGCGGCAAACACTTCGGCATCGCCTGCGCTGGCCGCTAAAGCATTAGCAGCGGGGCGCAGCGCCCGCCAATCGGTCTGGCTCAGGTGAAAATCATGATAATGCTCGGCAAAAGTGTGCCAGATCAGCTGTAAATCGGCATTCGGGTCGGCGCGATAGCCGGCCTCATCCACGCTGCGGCGGCGCTGTGCTTCACTACACTGCGTGGGCAAGGCGCTGGCGGGGGCAAACTCGATGCCGGTGCTGTAAACCTGACCGGCTTCACGATATTGCGCCAGCCGCTGGGCCGGGTCGATCTGCAAGCGCTGCGCCAGCTCGCTGGCCGCCAGTTGCTGGGTTTCACTCAGCAGGCAGCCTTGCGAGGTGTAATCAAACCGCGCCCAGCGATAGCCCTGTGCCGTAGGGCTGATTTGCAGTGCATAGCCATAGGCGGGGGCCAGCCAAACCCCTGCCGCTGTCAGCGGTGCGGGGCTAGGGCTGGGGGCCGGTGTTGGGGCCTGGCTCGGGGCGGGTGTGCTGCCCGGGGTGGGTAAGCCGCCACCGCAGGCGCTGAGTAAGGCGGCCGCCACACTGGCGAGCAAAAGGGTTGGGTACATAAGGGAGGCTCCGGTGAAATGACGCCGCCATGCTAGCCAGCCCCGCCCGCGCTGCCTGTGTGAAGATGTGAATGGATGTGAAAAACCGAAACAACTTGGATTTGTCGCCTGTCATCTGCCGGCGCTATAGTCGGCGCTATCTCAAGTACACCGTCATGCACACATGCCACATATTTTGCTGGTGGAAGACGATGCCGCGCTCGCCGCACTGATCGTCGATTACCTGCGCGCCAAAGGGTATCAGCTCAGTCATTTAAGCCGGGGCGACGAAGTCTTGCCCTGGCTGCGCCAGCAGCGCGCTGATCTGCTCTTGCTGGATTTGATGCTGCCGGGGCTGGATGGCTTTAGTGTTTGCCGGCTGGTGCGCGGCATCTCCAATCTGCCGGTGTTGATGCTCACCGCGCGCAACCAGCATCTGGATCAGATTGATGGCCTGGAAAGCGGGGCCGATGATTATGTAGTGAAGCCCGTCGAGCCGCGGGTGTTGCTGGCCCGCATTCAGGCGCTGTTGCGGCGGGCCCAGCCGGCACCGCTGGCGGAGCTCACGCGCGGGCAATTGCATTTGCAGCGCAGCTGCCGCCGCGCCACGCTGGGTGGCCAGTCACTAGAGCTAACACACAGCGAGTTTGAATTACTTTGGCTGCTGGCCGAGCATGCCGGCCAAGCGGTGAGTCGCGATACCATGCTGCAATACCTGCGCGGGATTGAGTTTGACGGCCTAGATCGCTCTGCCGATGTGGTGGTGTCGCGGCTGCGACGCAAACTGGGCGATCACCCTAAATCTCCCGAAAAAATAAAAACAGTCTGGTGTCAGGGCTATATGCTGTTGCCCGAGGTGGCGGCATGAGTGATCGGCTGTGGTGGCCTACTTTGCGCCAGCTCTTGCTGGCCGCGGCGGTGTTGGGGCTGGCGGCGCTCGTGGCCAGTGCAGTTTATGATCAACTTTTGGCGGGGCGCGAGCAGCACTATGCCCGGCAAACTTACCAAGGCCCTTTGCGCCTGATTGCGCAGCAATTACTCGACCCTAATAGCCCGCATGCTTTGCCGCTGCGACTGAGCCATCTGCAGCACACGCTGGGCGAGGTAAAGCTGCAGCTGTTGCCCTTGGCCAATTTTCCCTCAGCTGAACAAAGCCGCTTGCGGCAAGGCGAATTGCTGTATCCGGCTGCGGGCTACGGGGTGGCGGATCAGGTGTATCAGCGTTTGGGGGATACGCCGTGGGTGATGCAGCTGCAAATGCCGCAAATCCCGCCGCTGCTCGACTCTGTGCTGCTGGCTGGCTTGTGTTTTGTCTTACTGGCTGGAGGCGGGCTGTATCTGGCGCTCATCCGGCCCTACTGGCGCGAGGTGCGAACTTTGCAGCGGGCCGTCGAGGCATTGGGGGATGGGGCATTGGCCACCCGCATCGAGGCGCTGCCGACGAGCTCTACCTTGTATCCGCTGGCGGCGCGGATGAATTTGCTGGCCGCCAGAATCAGCGAATTACTCGCCGCCCAGCGCGATTTATTGCATGCGGTGGCGCATGAATTACGCACGCCGCTGGCGCGGATGTTCTTCCAGCTCGAGCAATTGCACTTCGACCCGAGCGCTGCCAGCGCCGGGCTAGAGGCTAATATTCGGCAGATGCAGGCTTTATTGGAGCAGGTGTTGCACTATGCCAGCCTCGAAATGTATGAGCCCCACCAGCGTTGCGAATGGCTAGATCGCGCCATGCTGCGAGCTGCGGTGCAGGATTTTGCGGGTCTGCACGATGAATGGTCGGCAGATCTGACGCTATGGGCTGATCCGGCTTTGTTGCCGTTCGCCTTGCGCAATCTGGTGGCCAATGCCTTGCGCCACGGGGCTGTGCCGGTCTGGCTAACGAGCGCCAAGGATGCGCAATATGCCTATCTGATCGTCGAAGATGCCGGGCCCGGCGTGCCGGAGAGCGAGCACGAGCGCATTTTTACCCCGCTCGTGCGTTTAGGCGCCGGCGCCCCCAGCGAAGGCGCGGGCCTTGGTCTGGCGATTACGCGCCGGATTGCCCGTTTGCATGGCGGTGATGTGTGGGTTGAAGCGGGCGCGCGCGCCGGCGGTGCCAAATTCATCCTGGCGCTGCCGCTGGGTGGCGAACCGGCAAGTTTGATTGAGCGCAGGCAAGGCGAGCTCGGCCTGAATGAGAGATGAGCGCTGAAAAACAAAAAGCCCCAACCGAAGTTGAGGCTTTTTGCAGAATCTCGTGTGGGTCGGGTGGGATTCGAACCCACGACCAACGGATTAAAAGTCCGCTGCTCTACCGACTGAGCTACCGACCCAGAGGGATGTATGGAACGCTTGGTGGGTCGGGTGGGATTCGAACCCACGACCAACGGATTAAAAGTCCGCTGCTCTACCGACTGAGCTACCGACCCGTGTCGTTGCATACAGAAGCGCGAATTATAAGGATATTTAGCCGCCCGTCAACACTTTTGCGCGAATTTCTGTAAAAAAATTGCCGTGTTGGTGCGGGCGCAACAGCGCGCTTCACGGTAAACTACTGCCACCATTGAGAAAATCGGCGTGGCCGCTTTTCGTTGAACGAGGAAAAAAGATGCGAATGTTACATACCATGCTGCGGGTCGGTGATCTGGAGCGCTCGATTGCGTTTTATACCGAGGTGCTGGGCATGCAGCTCTTGCGCCGGAAAGATTATCCGGAAGGGCGTTTTACGCTGGCGTTTGTCGGTTACGGTGATGAGGCCAACCATACCGTGCTGGAACTCACGCATAACTGGGATACCAGCAGCTACGAGCTGGGCACCGGTTATGGCCATATCGCGCTGGAGACGGATGATATTTACGCCACCTGTGAAGCGGTGCGCGCCAAGGGCGGTAAAGTAAGCCGTGAGCCCGGCCCGATGAAGCATGGCACAACCGTGATTGCTTTTGTCGAAGACCCGGATGGCTATAAAATCGAGTTTATCCAGCCCTGATTGGGGTAAGGAAAAGGTGTGCCTGTAGGGGTATGCCTAGCTAACCTAGAGCCGTATTGTGCTACAGCATGATACGGCTCTATGGTATTTGGGAGAGAAGAAAAATGTGGAAGTTTGCTACTGCGCTATTGGCGCTGTGCCCAGCGCTGGCGCAGGCCGCGCAGATTGATGGGGCTGCCCTGTCATTGCCGTGGATGTTGCCGTTTGCCGGCTTATTATTATCGATTGCGCTGTGCCCGATTTTCTTGCCGAAATTCTGGCATCACCATTTTGGCAAGGTGGCGGCTTTCTGGGCGGCGGCTTTTGCGCTGCCTTATGCGCTGCTGGCGGGGTGGCCGGCAATGGGCGGGGTGCTCTGGCATGCCTTGCTGGAAGAATATATCCCGTTTTTGCTGCTGCTGTTTGCGCTGTATACCGTTTCGGGCGGGATTTTGGTGTGGGGCAATCTGCATGGCTCGGCCAAACTCAATACCGGTATTTTGGCGCTGGGCACGGTGCTGGCTTCGGTGATGGGCACGACGGGCGCGGCCATGCTGCTGATCCGCCCGCTACTAAAGGCCAACGATAACCGCCAGCATAATGTGCATGTGGTGGTGTTCTTTATCTTTCTAGTGGCCAATGTGGGCGGTGGCCTCACGCCGCTGGGCGATCCGCCACTGTTTCTGGGTTTTCTGAAAGGCGTGGATTTCATGTGGACGGTCGAGCATATGGCCGCGCCAGTGGCGTTCACTTCCGCCTTGCTGCTGGGCCTGTTTTACCTGCTGGATCGGCATTACTTCACCAAAGAAGGCGTACTGCCGATGGATAAAACCCCAGATAGCGCGCTGAAAATCTATGGCAAGCGTAATTTCTGGTTGCTGGGCGCGATTGTGGGTTTGGTTTTGCTCTCGGGGATGTGGCGGCCGGGGCTGGTATGGTCGGTGTTTGGGGTGGAGCTGGCGCTGCAAGATCTGGTGCGCGATCTGGGATTGCTGGCCGTGGCCTTGCTGTCGCTGAAAATCACGCCGGCGCAAGTGCGGGCGGGCAATGACTTTAACTGGGGCCCGATGCAGGAAGTGGGTAAGCTGTTTGCCGGTATCTTTGTCGCTATGGCCCCGGCGCTGGCGATTCTGAAAGCCGGCTCGGCCGGCGCCATGGCAGGTTTGGTGCAGCTAGTGAGCAACCCCGACGGTACGCCACATGATGCGATGTATTTCTGGCTCACCGGGCTGTTGTCGGCATTTTTGGATAATGCGCCCACGTATCTGGTGTTCTTCAATCTGGCGCACGGTGATGCTGCGCATATGATGGGCCCGCTGGCCAGCACGCTGATGGCCATCTCCGCCGGTGCGGTGTTTATGGGCGCGATGAGTTATATCGGCAATGCGCCCAATTTCATGGTGAAAGCGGTGGCGGAAGATCGGGGGGTGAAAATGCCAAGCTTCTTTGGGTATATGGCCTGGTCAGTGAGCTGCCTGCTGCCGGTGTATATCTTGATGACACTGGTGTTCTTCCATTACTAAGCGTCACTCGCCACGCTAGCCGTGGCGTGCAGCAAACCCAAGCCCGCCATTGGCGGGCTCAGGCTACTGACAAAGTGGCAGGGCCACATTCTTCAAGTCTCAGCAGAGCCGAGCCTAGGCAATATGGCTTTGAATCCGCAGCCTTGATGTTCTATTCCCACCCCTCCCGTCCCCTCCTTGAGGGGGGCTCGCTTCGCGAGTGGGGTTAATCAGCAATCTCGCCCGCCAATGGCGGGTTTTTTTGTGTTTGGGCGGCAGGCGAGTTGGCGTGCTTTTGTTATGTGTCAGTATTGCGATTGATTTGTGTTAATAATCCGTTGAGTTTGCTTGTTATGGTCTTGTAATATGCTGATGGCACGCTCAGTAGGCGCTGCCCTGCGCGCTAGCGATAGCGCGCAGAACACGTGGTGCAGATGGAGGGAAAATCGGATTTTGTTGTTTGTGTGCGGCGAATTAGCCGCCCAGACGGTAACAAAATTACACGCAGAGCCCGGTTTTTTGCGTTGTATCAACGATTCGCAGCCCGCTAGGGCAGTTGCCAACGCAGTTTTTGATTTGTATCAGTAGCCGGCAGAACGGGCTACGTATACTGGCTCCATCGGGTAAGGAGATACAAAAGCTCCTCACTTCAGACACTCAACACAACCTAGAAAAGAGGTGTATCGTGGCTCAACAACCGTTATCTGCAGAATTGCTCGACAAAATGCATCGTTACTGGCAGGCAACCAACTACCTTTCAGTTGGTCAGATCTACCTGCTGGATAACCCATTGCTGAAAGAAAAGCTCGTACGTGAACACATCAAACCACGTCTGTTGGGTCACTGGGGTACTACACCAGGTCTGAACTTCATCTACGTGCACGCTAACCGACTGATTAACGACCGCGACATCAACGCGATCTACATCACTGGCCCTGGCCATGGTGGCCCTGGTTTCGTAGCCAACACTTGGGTTGAAGGTTCTTACGAAGAGTTCTTCCCGAACATCGACCGCACCGAAGCCGGTATGCAGCGTCTGTTCAAACAGTTCTCTTTCCCACGTGGCATCCCATCACACGTAGCCCCAGAAACCCCAGGCTCAATGCACGAGGGTGGCGAGCTGGGTTACTCAGTATCTCACGCTTACGGCGCTGCGCTGGATAATCCAGATCAAGTTGTGTTCGCAGTGGTGGGCGATGGTGAAGCTGAAACTGGCCCATTGGCGGCTTCTTGGCACTCTACTAAATACATCCACCCGATCAACGACGGTTTCGTACTGCCTATCTTGCACCTGAATGGTTACAAGATCGCCAACCCGACGCTGCTGGCCCGGATGGATAAAGAAGAAGTTACGGCCCTGTTTACCGGTTACGGTTACGAGCCGATCTTCGTTGAACTGAAAACTGAAACTTTCAACGAAAAACCAGAAAGCTTTAACGACATCCACCAAGAAATGGCTGCTGCCATGGACTTGTGTATGGACAAATTTGCCGCGATTCGCGCTAAAGCCAAAGAAGAAGTGGCAGCCGGCAAAATGATCACTCGCCCACGTTGGCCAATGATCATCATGCGTACGCCAAAAGGCTGGACTGGCCCGAAAGAAATCAAAGGCAAGAAAGTAGAAGATTACTGGCGCAGCCACCAAGTGCCATTCTCTGATATCGATGGCGAAAACGTTCAAAACCTGGAAACTTGGCTGAAATCTTACCAAATCAATACCCTCTTCAATGAAGACGGTACGGTGAAAGAAGAGCTGGTAGCGATTGCACCTAAAGGTCAGAAACGGATCGGTAGCAACCCAGTCGTGCACGGCCAAGTGTCGAAAGACCTGAAAATGCCAGACTTCCGTAACTACGAAGTGAAGTTTGACAAACCAGGTACTGTGAATGCGGAAATGACCCGTGTCATGGGTAACTTCCTGGCTGACGTGATGAAAGAAAACGAAGCCGAGAAAAACTTCCGTATCTTCGGCCCAGATGAAACTGCATCGAATCGCTGGAACGCCACCATTGAGTACTCAGGTAAAAACTGGCTGGCTAACCACTTCGAAGTGGACGGTGTGAACAACAACGACAATCTGAAACAAGATGGTCGTGTGATGGAAATTCTGTCTGAGCACACTTGCCAAGGGTGGCTCGAAGCGTACAACCTGACCGGTCGTCACGGCTTCTTTAGCTGCTACGAAGCGTTCATCCACGTGATCGATTCGATGTTTAACCAGCACGCGAAATGGCTGAAAACCACTCGCCACATCAACTGGCGTAAACCGATTCCGTCACTGAACTATCTGCTGACTTCACACGTATGGCGTCAAGACCACAACGGCTTCTCTCACCAAGATCCAGGCTTTATCGATCACGTGGTGAACAAAAAAGCTGAAGTGATCCGCGTTTACCTGCCAGCTGATGCGAACACCTTGCTGTCTGTAACTGATCACGTTCTGCGCTCACGTCACTATGTGAACGTGGTCGTGGCCGGTAAACAGCCAGCACTGCAATACCTGACTATGGATCAAGCGATCAAACACGCGACCAAAGGTCTGGGTATTTGGGACTGGGCATCTAACGATGAAGGCGGCGAGCCAGATGTAGTAATGGCGTGCGCCGGTGAAATCCCGACCATGGAAGCCCTGGCTGCGACCGACATCCTGCGTCAACACTTCCCAGATCTGAAGATCCGCTTTGTGAACGTGTGTGACCTGATGACGCTGCAACCGAAAGAAGAGCACCCACACGGCCTGTCAGACCGCGAATTCGACGCGATCTTCACCACTGACAAGCCAGTGATGTTTGCCTTCCACGGTTACCCATGGCTGATCCACCGTCTGACTTATCGTCGCAACGGCCATAGCAACATCCATGCTCGTGGTTACATCGAAGAAGGTTCAACTTCTACGCCATTCGATATGGTGGTAGTGAATCAGCTGGACCGCTTCAACCTGGCTATCGACGTGATCGACCGTGTACCTAAACTGCAAAAAATCGGTGCCCATGTTCGCCAAAAACTGGTGGACAAACTGGTTGAGCACGAACAGTACATCTCTCAAGTGGGCGATGACATGCCAGAAGTTAAAAACTGGAAATGGCCTTACTAAGCCAGTGACCGGTGACCAGCGGTGCCCGCCGCCGCTGGGAAATACCCTAGCCCGCGCTGACGAAAGCAGCGCGGGTTTTTTACGTTTTTGGCATACAATGAGCCTTTGTTGTATTCGCTGATTGCCTGTGGAAAACCTGCCCGTGAAGTCTACCTCTGCCCAGCCCAGTGCAAGGCTGCAAGCCCTGATCCAGATCGCCCGCGAAGTCGCCGCCACCGAAGTGATGCCACGTTTTCGTAAAGTAGCGGCCGAGATCAAACACGATGGCAGCCTGTTTACCGAAGCCGATCTGGCCGCGCAAACCGCCTTGCAACGCCTGCTGCCACAGTTAGTCGATTGTCCGGTATTGGGTGAGGAAATGAGTCAGGATCAGCAAGAAGCGCTGTGGGCGGCGCACGCCGATGGCTTGTGGATTGTCGACCCGATTGATGGCACCAGTAATTTCGCCCATGGCTTACCGTATTTTGCCGTCTCGATTGCCTTGTTTCAGCAGCAGCGTCCGGTGTTGGCGGTGGTGTATCTGCCGGTGCTGGATGAGTGTTTTGCCGCCGAAGCGGGCGCCGGCGCTTGGCTAAATGATGATCGGCTACCGCTAGTGCAAGACGACAAACCGCTGAAGCAAGCCATGGCCTCCATCGAAACCAAATGGCTGTCAGGCCATCTGGCCACGCGGGTGGTGACGGTAAACCCCTATCACAGCCACCGCAATTTTGGCGCCTCCACCATCGACTGGTGCTGGCTGGCCGCTGGCCGCACCGATGTCATGCTGCATGGCGCACAAAAACTCTGGGATTACGCGGCCGGGGTGTTGATCTTGCTGGAAGCCGGCGGTGAAGTTGGCTGCCTATTTCATGACAGCTACTGGGAAGAAAATCCTTGGCACCGCAGCGCCATTGCCGCCCGTACGCCAAGCCTGTTTAGTGGCTGGTCAGCGTGGGTGCATAAAAATAAATAGGGTATATGCCTGCAGCCTTTTTAAATCAATGGCTGTGGCTATATACCCTGCATTCAAGTTTTAGACTGCTGATTGAGTCGTTTGCCCGCTCACCAACTCGGCTTGCCAGCGGAGCCAGCGCCCGGTACCACGCCAGATGGCGCGCAAAATCAATCCACCGACCACCACACCAAAACCACCCAACAGCAGTAGACCCAAGCCGGTGGCCAGCAGCGCCCCCGGCGTTGGCCCCATCCAGCCGCCAATATTCAGTACGTTTTCTCCATCGCTGGCGCGAATCTCCTGCACCGCGCCGCTGGCATCCCGGCGGATATGCAGTTCATCGTCGCCATCGGTGGCCTGAATAATTACCTGGCCATCGCTTTGTCGCTGAATATGCACCGATTCACCGGCCGGGCCGCTGGCCCAAATTTCACCCGCTTGCCGGCCCGCCCATGGCCAGCCGGTTTCATCCTGCGCCACCGTGGCCCAGCTGTGGTTAAGGCTGGGCCAGCCAAACACGGTTTGCGTGGCCCAAGTGCCGGTGAGTAGTAAACCGGCGAATGTAATCCCCAGTGCGCCCAGCCATAAACTCGACAACACCGTGAGCATCAGCAAATACGGCAGCGCCAGCAGCACATTAATGATCCCAAGACCGCCCAGCGCCACCAGCGCTCCCCACAGATTGCGCGGGGATTTATGTGCTTCCCAGCTTTGCAGGCATCGTTCGGCCAATAGCTCACGCGCCAGCCGCGCCGGATCGCCCAGCGCCATGGCAATTTCCGCCTCGCTGCGGCCATCGGCCAGCCCATCGGCAAAATAAGCGCGGTAATCGGCCAAAATTTCAGCTCGCTCGGCTGCTGGCAAGGCCTGCAAAGCGGCTTCCAGCTGATTCAGAAACTCAGTTTGTTGCATGATCCACTCCTTGCGGTGCGGCATGAGCGTGCAGCACCTGATTGATTTCACTCACAAAACTTGCCCATTCCTGCTGCATTTGCGCCAGCGCGGTTTGCCCTGCCGGGGTGAGCCGGTAGTACTTGCGGGCCGGGCCGCTACTGGATTCGGTGAGATAAGTGCTCACCCAGGCATCGGCCTGCAGGCGGCGCATCAGCGGATAAATCGTGCCCTCGCTGATTTCCATGCTGGCCGATAGTCGGCCCACCAGCTCATACACATAGCTATCTTGCTGCGCCAGCACCGCCAGCACGCACATCTCTAATGTGCCTTTGCGTAATTGCGTTTTCATGCGTCCTCGCTGTAGGGCGGATGAGATCGGCATCATCCGGCGATATGTTTAGAGTAAAACAAGCTACTTTGTAATGCAAGGTAGTGATGAATAAAAATAACCCGCAGTGGGAGGCGATAGCGGTTAAGTAGCTGGTGTAACTGCCCACTTCGCATGATTTTTTCCTTGGGTATGCCAATATGAGCAATTACTAGACAGGCTTGCAAGCAATTACTTAGGTGGGGTATTTGGGGCTTGGCGCCGTGTTTGGCTAAGTTTGTTTTGTCGCAAAACTGGGCGTGTATGCAGTGCAGCAATTTTGGCGCGCTGATTTATAGTGAATCAGACACCCCATTGAGGAACTCGCCATGCTGTTAAATCAAACTCACGAAGCCATCCTGCAGCAACTTGAAAATCAGGCCAATCAACAGCAATACGCGATCGAGTTGGCCGAGCTGTTGGTGGCGCTCAATCGCAATCAGGCGATTATCGAATTTGATCTAGATGGGGTGATTCTGGATGCCAACCCGGTGTTTCTGAACCTGCTGGGGTATGAGCTGGACGATCTGGTGGGCAAGCACCACAGTATGTTTTGTTATCCGCGCTTTGTAGAAAGCGATGATTACAAAGAATTCTGGGCCAAGCTCCACAAAGGCGAATACCACCAGAGTGAATTTGTGCGGCTCACTAAAGAGGGCGTTCCTGTATGGTTGCAGGCCACCTATACACCGGTGAAAGATAAAGCCGGTAAGCCGTATAAGGTCATCAAGCTTGCGAATGACATCACCGCCACCAAAACCAAATCGGCGGAAGACGATGCCAAAATTCAGGCCATTTACAACTCGCAAGCCGTCATCGAATTCACCCCGCAGGGCGATGTGCTGGCGGCCAATCCGATTTTTCTTGCCACCATGGGCTACAGTTTGCCGGCGGTGATGGGGCAAAACCACCGGATATTCTGTTTGCCGGAGTATGCCGAGAGCGAGGAATACCAGACCTTCTGGAATAATCTGCAAGCCGGCATGGCCCAGCGCGGGGAATACCGCCGGGTGCATCACAAAGGCCACTCGGTCTGGCTACAGGCCACCTACACCCCGGTGCAGGGGCCGGATGGCGCGGTGGTAAAAATCGTGAAATTCGCCACCGACATCACCCCAGCCAAGCAAAAATCAATGGAAGACGATGGCAAAGTGGCGGCTATCAGTCGCTCGCAAGGGGTGGTGGAATTCGATCTGGGCGGGCATGTGTTGCATGCCAATCAGAATTTTCTGCAGATCATGGGTTACACGCTGGATGAGGTGCTGCAACAGCATCACAGCCTGTTTGTCGAGCATGAAGAAGTGCAAAGCGCCGCCTATCGCACCTTCTGGCAACGCTTGGGCAAAGGGCAATTCGAGACCGGCGAATATCAGCGCTTTGGCAAAGCCGGGCGCCGGGTCTGGCTGCAGGCCAGTTACAACCCAATTTTTGATATCGATGGTCATGTCGTGAAAGTGGTGAAATTTTGCACCAATATCACCGAGCGTAAATCGGCGGCGCAAGAAGTCACCGCGCGGATCGAAGCCATTTCACTGAGTAATTGCACGGCAGAACTAGACCGTGATGGCGTCATCACCGCCTGCAACGAGAATATGCTGAAAGTGCTTGGGCATTCGCAGCGAGAAGTGGTGGGCAAAACCGAACGTGAATTCATGTTTGCCGAGGATATTGAATCCCCACGCTATCAGGAAAGCTGGCGTAGCCTGCGCGACGGGCGCGCGGTGAGCGTGGAGTTTCGTTTGCAGGCGCTGGGCGGGCGTGAAGTCTGGCTCACCGGCAGTATGAGCCCGATCATGGCCTTGGATGGCAGCCTGCAAAAGGTACTTTTGATCACCAGCGATATCACGGCCACCAAACTGCAGCAGCTGGATGCCGAGGGCAAAATCAGCGCCATTGATCGTGCGGATGCGATTATTGAATTCGATTTAAGTGGGCGTGTGCTCACCGCCAACCAGAACTTCCTGCAGCTGATGAACTATCAGCTCGATGAAATTCGTGGCCATCACCATCGCATGTTTGTCGATCCGCAGCACGCGGCCAGTGCGGAATACCAGGCCTTTTGGGAGCGACTGGAGCGCGGTGAATATGAGGCCGGTGAATACAAGCGGATTGGTAAGGGGGGCAAGGAAGTCTGGCTGCAGGCCAGCTACAACCCCATCTTTAATCCGCTCGGTAAGCCGGTGAAGGTGGTGAAGTTTGCCAGTGATATCACCACGGCCAAGCTGGAAAACTCCGAGTACAAAGCCAAAGTCGATGCGATCAGCCGTGGGCAAGCAGTGGTGGAGTTTGATCTGGATGGTAATGTGCTCACAGCCAATCGTAATTTCCTCGCCACCATGGGCTACACTCTGCGGGAAATTCAGGGGCATCACCATTCGGTATTTTGTGCACCCGAATATGTGCAGAGCAAAGAGTATCGCGAATTCTGGCTGGATCTAAACGAAGGCAAGATCAAATCCGGGCGTTTTCAGCGGGTGGGTAAATTTGGCCGCGATGTGTGGATTCAGGCTACCTATAACCCGATTCTTGATTTGAATGGTCAGGTCGCCAAAATCGTTAAATATGCCTTCGACATCACCGATGAAGTGCAGCTAGAGCTACAAATCGCCAGTAAAACCAAAGAAATGGCGATGCAATTGCAGCAGCTTCTTGGTGGGATTAGCGGGGTGGCCGAGAATTCAGCCACCGCCTCGATGTTGGCCCAAGAGTCGGCGCATTCGGCCGAGGCCGGCTTTGAATCGGTGCAAAAATCAATTGAAGCCATCGACCGCATTCAGCACAGCTCGCACAAAGTGGGTGAGATCGTGCGGGTGATTGGCGAGATTGCCAATCAAACCAATCTGCTGGCCTTTAATGCCGCGATTGAGGCCGCGCGCGCTGGGCAATATGGCGTCGGCTTTTCAGTGGTGGCTGCCGAGGTACGCAAGCTGGCCGAGCGTAGCTCGGAGGCCGCGAAAGAAATTACCCAGCTGATCGAGCAATCGAATCAACAAGTCGATCAGGGGGCGCAAGTGAGCCGAGTGGCGGCCAGCCACTTTGAAGGCATTATGCAAAGCGTGCACAGCAGCAGCAGCAGCGCGGGCGAGATTGCCAAAGCCGCCGAGCAACAACAGCAAATGGCCACCGTGGTGGCGCGGCTGATCGACGAGCTGCAGCGCAGTGTGAAATACCATGAACAATGAGCTGGAACGGGTATTCGGCGTTTTTCTGCTGAATGAGATGCAGCTGGCTTTGCCCTTGCAAGCTTTGCGCGAGGTGACGCCCTGCCTTGGTTTGCGTGAATACCCCTCGGCTGCCCGCGGGATTATCGGTGCAATCGATCTGCGTGGCGCTTTAATCCCGGTGCTGGATTTGCGCCGGGTGCTCGGCCTGAGCACGCCCGAGTTGCCTGCGCAAAGCGTGGTGATCATGGCGCACGAAGGCCAGTTGATCGGCCTTTTGGCACATGGCGTACAAGGAGTGTTTCAGCCCGAGGAGCGTGATTTTCAGCCGGTCAGTGCGCAAACAGGCCAGCTGCATTTGCTGGCCGGTAGCTTTCAGCGGCGGGATGTCCAGGCTTTGGTGAGCGTGCTCGATCCGGCGGCCTTGAGCCGTCTGCCGGATTTACCGATGGTGTTGCCCGCTGAAACGGCCGCCGGGCTGGGCGAGGGCCGCGCGGCGGAGCTGAGCTATGTCATGCTGATGCGCTGCGGGGGTGTGCCTCTGGCCATGCCTTCCGATGCGGTGTTTACTACCATACTCACGCCGAATATCGACCGCGATTCGGCGCTCGCCAGCGGGTTTTGCCTTGGCGTGCTGGAGCACGCGGGCAGCAGTATTCCGGCCGTGGATTTGTATCGCATGCTGGGGCTGAATAGCCAATTGCGCCACGCCAATCAGCAGGCCTTTCTGGTGCAGTTTCCGGCTGGGCTGGTGGCCTTTCTGGTGGATGAGATCAACGATGTGGTGCCGACCTATGATCTGTCGCTGGCGCCGATTCCCGCGCATTCATTTGCGCAGCAGCGCTATTTGGCCGGGGTGCTCGATAGCCGGCAGTTACCCGAGCACAATACCTCGGCGCAAACCCGCGCGCTGGGTTATTACCTGATGCTGGATGTGGCGGCATTGCAGGCCGCTACCGATCTGCAGGGGCTGGGCCGGATGAATATGCGCAGCGAAGGTGAAATCGGGCTGGTGGGTAGCCGCCAACAGCGCCCCACCTGCCAGATGCTCACTTATGATTTATGCGCCGAAGTCGGTACCCCGATCGAGCAGATTGTGGAGATTTTGCCCTGGCAGCATCAGGAGCAAATGATGGGTGGCGGCGATTACGCCGGCGGGCTGGTGGTGCACCGCGGGCGAGCGATTGCGACTTATTCACTCGCGCAGGTGCTAGGCCTAGAGCCACCCACGCTCACCCCAACAGCCAGTGTGCTGGTGGTGGAATGCGGCGATACGCTGATCGGCTTTGGCGTGGCGCGGCTGATGAGTATTGATGAAGCCGAGTGGCCGCCGCAAGATGGGCATGCGTTTGAGAGTGGCCATCAGCGTCTGCACGCGAACCCACAGGCACAAAACTGGAAAAGCGTAATGGCCGGGCAAGGCAGCCAAACACGCTTGCTGAGCGTGCTGGATTTGCGTGAGCTGGCCGAGCAGTTGATGGCGCGCTAGTGGGGTATAGCTCTGTACTCGTTAATAGGTAAGGTCTACGCGGCAATACCCTGCTTATTTCTTTTTGCGCTGTAACTGTTGCAGTGCCTGTTTATCGAGATGGCGCTGTGCCGCGGCGGCGCGGCCATCTTGTTTGCGCTGGCTTAGCCAATCATTGAGCGCGGTACGGCGCGCCTCGTTGGTCAGCTCATCTTCATGGTGGCCGGCTTCCTGATGATCGCGTTTCAGGCGTTTGGCGTCTTGCTTGGCGGAATTGATGCCCATCGCTTAGCTCCTGAGGTTGTGCCTGCTCGGGGTATAATGTGGCGAACTCTTTATTATTGTACAAGGAATCAGCATGTCTGCTTTGCCCCCCTGTCCGGCCTGTGGCTCGGCGTTCACGTATGAAGATGGCAGCCTGCTGATTTGCCCAGAGTGCGCGCACGAATGGAATCCGGCCGATACCGCCGCCAGCGCTGAAGTCGCGAAAGTTTGGAAAGACGCGAACGGTAATGTGCTGCAAGATGGCGATTCGGTCACCGTGATCAAAGACCTGAAGATCAAAGGCTCGTCCTCGGTGGTGAAAGTGGGTACCAAGGTGAAAAACATTCGCCTGATCGAAGGTGACCACGATATCGATTGCAAAATCGACGGCTTTGGCGCGATGCAGCTCAAATCCGAATTTGTGAAAAAGGCCTAATGGCCGCGCTGTGGCAACAATCCCGCCGCCAGCTGGCGGCGTTTTTACTGGTGTGTCCTGATGTCTGAACTTCGCATTCTTTCGCTGATTCCGCCGATGACGCAGCTCAATACGCCGTACCCATCCACGGCGTATATCACCGGCTTTTTGCGAGCGAATCAAGAAATTGCGGTGCAGGAAGATCTGGCGTTGGCGCTGGTGCTCAGGCTGTTTTCCCGCGTGGGGCTCAGCGAGATTCGCCGTGAATGCGAAAAGCTACCGCGCAAGCAGCGTAGCCTGGCCGTACAGCATTTCTTGCTCAATTTCAGCCATTACGACAGCACCATTGACCCAGTCATGGCCTTTTTGCAGGGGCGTGACAATACACTGGCGCACCGGATTGCCAATCGCACCTATCTGCCCGAAGGCGCGCGCTTTGCCGCGCTGGAAAGCTATGTGGACGATGGCTCGGGTGATCCGCTCAATTGGGCCTTTGGTGCGCTGGGCAGCTACGATCGCGCGCGGCATTTGGCCACTTTGTATCTGAATGATCTGGCCGACGTGGTGCGCGAAGCGATTGATCCGCGCTTTGAGTTTGTCCGCTATGCCGAATCGCTGGCGATGTCGCAGCCCAGCTTTGCGCCGCTGGCCGCCGCACTGGCGGCCCCCGTCAATCTGGTTGACCAAACTTTGCAGGCGCTGACTCTGGCCGCGCTGGCGCGGCATCAGCCGACGCTGGTGCTGCTGTCGGTACCTTTTCCCGGCGCGGTGTACGCGGCTTTCCGGATTGCGCAAACGATCCGCCAGCATGCCCCACAGGTGAAAATCGCCCTGGGTGGCGGCTTTGTGAATACCGAGCTGCGCGAGCTGGCCGAGCCAGCCGTGTTTGATTTCTTTGATTTTGTTACGCTGGATGATGGCGAGCGCCCCTTGCTGGCCTTGCTGGCGCATTTGCGTGGCGAGCGCAGCGCGCAGCGCTTGGTGCGTACCTTTATCCGCAATGCGGCTGGCAAAGTGGAATACATCAATTGGCCCGAGCCGGATGTGCCTTTTAGCGAGGTCGGCACGCCTACGTGGGATGGCCTGCCGATTCATCAGTATTTGTCGCTGCTGGATATGCTCAACCCCATGCACCGGCTGTGGAGCGATGGGCGCTGGAATAAACTCACCATCGCGCATGGCTGTTACTGGAAAAAGTGCAGCTTTTGCGATGTTACGCTGGATTATATTTCCCGCTACGAAACCACCACCGCCGAAATGCTGGTGGATCGTATCGAGGCCATCATCGCCGAAACCGGGCAAACCGGCTTTCATTTCGTGGATGAAGCGGCGCCACCCAAAATGCTTAAAGCGCTGGCCGAAGAGCTGTTGCGGCGCAATGTCACGATTTCGTGGTGGGGCAATATCCGCTTTGAAAAATCCTTTACCCCGGAGCTATGCCAACTCTTGGCCGATAGTGGCTGCATTGCCATTTCGGGCGGGCTGGAAGTGGCCTCGGATCGCCTGCTGAAATTAATGAAAAAAGGCGTCTCGGTTGATCAGGTGGCGCGCGTGACCTATGGCTTTGCGCAGGCCGGTATCCTAGTGCATGCCTATTTGATGTACGGCTTTCCGACCCAAACGGTGCAAGACACCGTGGATGCGCTGGAATACGTGCGCCAGCTGTTTGCCGCCGGCTGTATTCAGTCGGGCTTCTTTCACCGCTTTGCCTGTACCGTGCATTCGCCAGTGGGGCAAAACCCGGAAGAATACGGCGTTGAGCTGGTGCCGCTGCCCAAAGTCACTTTCGCCAAAAACGATGTGGGCTTTATCGATCGCACCCCGATTGATCACGATCTGATGGGGCGTGGCCTGAATAAAGCGCTGTACAACTATATGCATGGCAATCTGCTGGATGAAGACGTGCGCAGCTGGTTCGAAATCCGCGTGCCGCGCCCGACTGTGCCCAAACATTTTATCGCGAAGGCGCTGAATCAATACTAGGGGTATTGCTTGCTATCCAATGTTTAGAAAAGCCTAGAGGGATATACCTCTAGGCTTTTTGCATTTTACGCCCTTGGGTCTGCCGCATTGCAACATCGACCTATCCTTCACCTAGGCATGGTCTAGGCTGAAAGCACTGATTCAACAAGGGGCGCAGCATGGATTTGTTTCTGGAGCAGGGTGGCGCGGCAGAGCCATTGCCGCTGGTGCTGGTGGTGGATGATGATCGGCTGATCTTGCAGCTGGTGCAGGAATACCTCAGCAGCGAATATCGGGTGCTCACCGCCAAGCATGGTCAGCTGGCTTTGGCGGTGTTGGAGCAAGAGCCGGTCGCGGCGGTGCTCACCGACATCAAAATGCCGATCCTCGACGGCTTGGGTCTTTGTCAGGCCATGCGCGCCGATCCACGCTGGCAGGCGATTCCGGTGATGATGATGTCCGGCAGCGAATATCTGGATGAGCTGCTGCAAGTGTACGACGTGGGGGGGCAAAGCTTTATCACCAAACCGCTCGATCCCAAATTGCTGAAAACCCAGCTCGCGCACATGCTGCAGCAATCCACCGATCGGGCGCTGATGCAGTCGCAGCTGCAATTTGCCACTCAAACTGCCTTTACCGCCATGAGCAGCGTCGGCGAAACCGGCGCACTGCTGCAGGCGCTGAAAGCCTTTAACAGTGCCCGCACTCCGCAGGCCTTGTGCCGGCAGATTATCGAGGCGATTCGCGGCTTTGAGCTTGAAGCCGTCGTGGGGGTGATGGATCGGCAGCAATTGTATGCCCTGAATATGCATGGCCCGGCCAGCCAGCTGGAAACCGCGATTTTGCAGCGGATGTCTTCGATGGAGCGGGTAGTGCAATTTAGTAACCGGCTCTCCATCCATTTTCAGCAGGTGCGGCTTATCATCAATAATCTGCCTACCGACGATACCGAGCGCTGCGGCCGCTTGCGCGACAATCTGGCCATCCTGATTGAGGCTGCCGATACCAGCTTGAAAGCCATCGATATCACCCAAACCGCCTTGCGCCGCCAAGAAACAGTGCTGCGCTCGATTCAATCGCTGACCGCCGCGCTTGATAGCCTCGATCAGCAACAGCGCTTATCGAATCAAAACCGCGGTATCAGTTTTAGTAACGGCATGATGCAGCTGGAACGCGCCTTTGCCGGGCTGGGTCTAAGCGATGCGCAAGAGGCGGTGCTACTGAATATCGTGCGCGATACCTGGGAGCAAATCGCCACCAGCTATAGCGATGAAAGCGGGCTGCAAAATCGCTTGAGCGGCATCATTCAGCATTTGCAGGAATCACTACAGCAGGCGGAATGAAACCTCGCAGGAGAGGGCTGAAGAAGTGATCCAAGCAGTATGCGCCATAGCGCCGTTGGTCATCTGGGTAAAAATGACAATAAAATGTAGTTGAGTTACGTAGTAAATGCGCATAATATACGTGCATCAACTACACAAACAGTCGTCACCGACTACCCAGGAGCCCATCATGTTAATGCTGATCTCATCACTGATCGAACGATTTTCCGGCGTGGCAAACGAGCTGCCAGTGAATGCTCGCGTTAACCTCGCCGGCCGCTTTACCGCCGAACGCTACGATGGCCGCGTGCTGAAAATCGAAGGCGACCGCGCACGGGTCTGCTGGCCTAAAGGCGAAAAAACCTACGAATACCTGAATGATCTGGTGCGCATCGACGAAGATGTGGTACTGCACTAAGCGATAAAAAAAGCCCTGCGCTGCAGGGCTTTTTTTATGGGTATTACGTTAAAACCATTGCTAAATAATGGTTTCAGCTTGATACCTAGCCTATGTATCTACCTCGCTCGCCGGCGCAGCCGCCGGCAAACGAATGTGCACGATCAAACCCGTGATGGTGGCATTCTCGGCCCAGATTTGCCCGCCATGAGCGGTTACTACCCGCTCGGCAATCGCGAGCCCTAGGCCAAAGCCGCTAGTCTGGCCGGCTTCGGTGCGGTAAAACGGTGCAAAAATTTGCGCGAGCTGAGTGGGCGTGACACCCGGGCCTTGATCGCTAATGCTGAGCTGATGGCCGCCGGCTACCGCCTGCAAATTCACCTGAATCACGCTTTCCGGCGGGCTATAGCGTATCGCATTACGCAAAATATTTTCCGCTGCCCGGCGCAGCAACTCCGGATCACCCCACACCCCCGCAGCCCCGCTGCTGTGCCACTCGATCATCTGCGCCTTGGCCTGGGCCTCAAAGCGGGCGTCTTCAATCAATTCATTCAGCAGCTGCTGCCAATCCAGCCATTGGCGTGGCTCGCTCACGCGTGCTTCCAGTCGCGATAAGGTGAGCAATTCGCCCAGCAATTGATTCATGCGCTGGGCTTCCCGCTCGATGCGCGGCAGTGCGTCGGCCTGCCGCGCTGGGTTTTGTTGCGCCAGCCCGATGGCCAGCTGTAGCCGCGCGAGCGGCGAGCGCAACTCGTGCGATACATCGTGCAGCAAGCGGCGTTGGCCGCTGAGCAGGGCTTGTAGTTGCTCGGCCATCTGGTCGTAATCACGCGCCAGATCAGCCAATTCATCATTTCGCCGTGCCAGTGGCCCGCCGATGCGCAAGTTCAGCTCGCCGGCGGCGGCATTGGCAAAGGCTTCGCGCAGGGCGCGAATCGGCTTGGCGACATAGCGCGCGAGCAGCGCCGCCGACAGCAGGCTGGTGAGTACGCCGCCGATCATGGCTTCCAGCGGTACCCGATGCGGTGGTCTCGCTGGCGGTGGCGGTGGCGGAGGCTGGGGGTGATCGCTGCCAGCATGGGCGGCGGGTGGCGGCGGGTGTCGCCAGTCGGCTGGTGCGCGCAGCCAGAAAGTGAGGCCCACCGCAAAAATGGTGATCAGCTGCGCCAGAAATAAAAAGCCGAAAAACTTCCAAAATAGCCGCCCCATTAGGCCTCCCGCAGCAGCTGATAGCCCTGCCGGTACACGGTCTGGATGCAGGAGCGGCCATCGGGCAACAGCCCCAGTTTTTGCCGGATGCTGCTGAGGTGCACATCAATGCTGCGATCAAAACGCGCCAGCGGTCGGCCCAAGCCCAGTTGCGATAGCTGCTCTTTGCTCACCGGCCGGCCGGCATGCTGAGCGAGTACTTCCAGCAAGCTGTATTCGGTGCTGGTGAGCGCCAGTGGCTGACCCGCCCAGCTGGCCCGGCGCTCGCCCGGCCAGATTTCCAGCTGGCCAATTTTGAGCACCGTCGGGCTGGCGGTTTGCTGGCTACGGCGCAAAATCGCTCGAATGCGGGCGGTGATTTCGCGGGCTGAGCTGGGCTTGGGCACATAATCATCCGCGCCAAGCTCGAGGCCAATAATCCGGTCGGCGTCGTCGCCCATCGCGGTGAGTAAGATCACCGGCAGATTACTCAGGCTGCGAATTTTGCGTAGCGTCTCGATGCCGTTGAGCTGCGGCATCATGATATCCAGCACGGCAATTGCATACTCGCCCGATAGCGCGGCCTGCGCGCCACTGAGGCCATCATGGGCCACGCCTACGCGAAAACCCTCTTGCTGCAAATATTCGCGCAGCAGGCTGACTAGCTCGACATCATCATCCACTAATAACACGGCGGCTGGCATGGTGTTCCCCTTGTTTGTGCTCAGGATAGCGGATTTATGCGCGGCCTTTGCCGACCTTTACGGCTTTTTACATCTCTTTAACCGCCATTAACGTGCGAGCCACGCAGACTAAGTACACGTGATCCGGCAGGGGCCGGAACGCAGTCTGGAGCTCATCATGCCTGTTTCTACTTCCCGTACTGCCCTGTTATCGGTCTTGCTGACCACCTTAAGTGCCGTGGCGACCCCCACTTCGGCGCTGGCCATGCCGCCCGAGCCGCCCGCTCAAGGGCAGATGCACCCACCACGCAGCCCGCTGCTGCATGGCATCGTACTCAGCGCCAGCCAGCAAAGTCAGTTACAGGCCTTGCTGGCCAAGCAGCAGCCGCCAGCCAAACCGCAACCCAACCCAGAGCTGACCGCGCTCATTATCGCACCCCAATTCGATTCGCAGGCAGCGCGGGTGCTGATCGCCCAGCACCAAGCCAAGCAGGCCGGGGCCATGCTGGCTCATCTGGCGCTAGAGCAGCAGATTTATGCCTTGCTGACCCCCGCGCAGCAAGAGCAAGCCCGTGCCAATTTGGCGCGCCCGCCACAAGCGCGCGGGCATTGATACGTCGGCAGGGCTGGTTTTCTTCGTGTGGTCGCTTGGCGACCTTGGGCAGCGGTGAATTTTGCCGCTGCTTTTTTTATTTCGGCGGGCCAAGCGCTGTTGGCGCTGGGGTAGACGGGGCGGCAAAGTTGCCGCTCCGCCTTGCCGCCTTGCTGCCGCGGGCGGGCTAGCGCCGCAGCATGGGCCTGAAATAGCGGTTTGAACGGGCGTCGTAGCAGATTATGCCCGGCCCAAACAGGAGCAGGCCGCGTGACCTTAACCCAGCTTTACCCGCTTTTACACCTTGCAGGGCTGAATTTGGCAGGTTTTGGCCGATGATTTGCTTAGGCCTGGCTGCCTAGGCCGGGCGGCCATGCCCGGCGGGCTGTGTTTATTTTTTGGGAGTTCATCATGAGTATCTCCAGTGTGAGTAATAGTAGCTGGCTAAGTCAGCTCAGTTCGGTCAGTAGCAGCAGTGAAACCCGTGGCTCCCGCCCAGCACCCCCACCCGGCCCACCGCCGGCGGGCGAGCGGGGCGGCAAGCTGCAGTCGGCCATTAGTTCGGCGCTACAGCAGTTGGGGCTGAATCTGGATGGGGCCAGCAGTACCAGTAGCTCCACCAGTGCTGCCAGCAGTAGTGACAGCACCGACAGCAGTAGCGCCACCAGCAGCGTCCAGCAGGCGCTGGGGCAGTTTATGCAAACGCTGATGCAGTCGATGCGCGCACAAAGCCAAGGCGCAGAGGCGGAGGGCGACTCGATGTCCGTGGCGGGCAGAATGGGGGGCGGCAAGCCCGATATGGCGGCTGATCTGCAAAGCCTGCTGCAAAAGGTAAGCGCGGGCAGTAGCGACGACAGCGTGAGTGAGTTGCAAAGCAGCTTTAGTGCGCTGGTGCAGGCCTTGGGAGGCGATAGTAGCCAGGCTTCGTTGCAGGATTTCCTCTCCGCTTTTCAAAGCCAGCTGCCTACCGGCGGCCCCCGTGGCAATATGGTTGAGACGCAGGTTTAGGTGAGTGTATGGCAGGGTATCGCTCGCTAGCTATTATCAAATAATGTTTAGGGGGCAATACCCTATTTGCCAAGCTGGCCATCGCCGCGGTGGCTTCGTGGCATTCAGCGGTGCAGGTGTTTAGCACAGTGCGCTGGAATGACTTTCGATTCCGCTGCGCAGGCTTTATCATCAACGGCTGTTACACGTTCTGCATGATCTGCTATGCCCACCTACAAGCCCCGCAGCAGTGATTATGTCCGCACCGAGATTGATGGCCAGCGGCGTAAACTGCTGAAGCATGAATCTTTCGAGCAATTTAATGCCTCGATGCTGGGCTTGGGCGATTTGTCGCTGGAATCTAAATCCACCGACGCGATCGCGGCGGTGTTTGATCTGGAAGGCTTTACCCAATTCTGCAACCAGATTGACCCACACTTATCCGTACCCAGTTTCTTGCACCCGTTTCTCAGCTGGCTGATGAATGAGCTGCGCAATGAAATGAAGCAAAAAGATGAGGCCGAAGGCGTGGCGCTGTGGTGCCCCTTGCCGTTCTTTACCAAGTTTCTGGGCGATGGCCTGCTGGTTTTATGGGGCTGCCGTGGCCTCTCGCAAGCGGCCATGCGCAATGTGGTTGCCAGTAGCTACAGTATTTGCAAAAAATACCATCACGAATTTCTGCCCAATCTGAAATCCAAAGTAGCCGAGCCACCGCACCGCTTGCGTGTCGGTTTAGCGCGAGGCACTGTGTATTCGGTCGGGGAAGGCAATGATTATGTGGGCTCGTGCATCAATATGGCTGCGCGGCTGCAAAAGCTACCCGGTATTACCTTTGCCTTTAATCGCCGCGGTTTTGATCTGGATGATGAGCGTACCACACCGTTTTTTACCGATTACCTGTTAACCCGCGAAGTGACAGTGCGGGGGATCGGTGAGGGCGAGCTGGTGTGCATCTTGCGCAATGAATACGAAAAAATGAAATCGGCTGATAAGAAAACCTACCGCGAGGTATAGGTCAAGGCTCTTGCCGTGAGCCTGAAAACACAAAAGCCACCGCATGCGGTGGCTTTTGTTTGGCGTGAGCTTGGGCTTATTTTTTAGCCGGAGCTGATTTTGGCGCGGTTTTGTCTTTGGCCAGCAGCTCGTTGATCACCTTGGTAATGGTGTCGTCTTCTTTACCCACCATCGATGGGCTGGTCACCCATTTGCCATTCACGACAAACATCGGTACGCCATCCACATTGTAATCACGGCTCATTGCGCTCAGTTTGTTCAGCTGAGCTTTGGTGGAGAAGCCGTTGTAATTGGCTTTGAATTTATTCACATCAATGCCTTGCTTGCCGATCCACTCAAACAGGGCTTCTTCGCGGCGCAGCTCGATGCGATCTTGCTGAATGGCTTTGAATACGGCCATCTGGTGCTTGCGGGTCAGGCCCATGGCTTCCAGTGCGAGGAAGATTTTGGCGTGGCCTTCCAGATCATTGCGGCCATCCCACATCACGTGCACACGGCGGAAATTCACGTTTTTCGGCAGCTTGGCTTCCCACGCTTCCACATGCGGCTCGATGGCAAAGCAGTGTGGGCAGCCGTACCAGAAAAACTCGATCACTTCTTGTTTGCCCGCTACAGCCACCGGTTGTGGCTTGGCGAGGGCTTTGTATTCTTTGCCTTCGGTGATGGCGGCGCTGGCCGTGCCAGCAGCGAGCAAGGTGGCAGTCAACAGGCAGGTTTTAATCCATTGTTTCAACATCTGGTTTCAGCTCCTCTATCCCTGGCGGCGGGCGGCCAGCAGGTATTATTAATTGACTTTGACGATCGTGCTGTCAATCCCGTTGGTTTTCAAGACCGCACGAATGCGTTCAAGTTCACTTTGATCGTGGAAAGGCCCTACGCGCACGCGGTGCCACACGCCTTTATCGGCCACTTCGGTGGTTTGAATGCGCGATTCAATCCCGATCAGCGCCAGCTTGGCTTTCAGATTGTCGGCATCGTTTTCATTCTGAAAGGCGCCCACTTGCAGTAAGCCTGGTTTGCTTGCATCGGGCACTGGGCTGCTGCTGGGTTTAGGTTTGCTAGTTGGAGTGGCCGCAGGGCCTTTTTCCCCAGCTTCGGGCAAGACTTTATAGAAATCAAAACGGTCTTCGCTGGCGTTGGCGCTCTCTGGCTTGGCGACCGCGCTGGCGGCAGAGGCTTTGGGCGGCGTTGTGATCACCGGCACTGCGTCTTTACCATTGCCCGGCTGCAGGATTTCCGGGCCGCTGGTGGTGGTTTCCGGCCCACTGGCGAGAGCATCGCTAGGTACTGTTTGATCTTTGGCGAAGGGATTACCACGCGCGTTTAAAAACAGCGCCACTGCGATGGCAATGGCGATCCCAACAAACAGCCCGACCAAGAGGCCGGTGAGCATTGAGCTGCCGCCACTTTTGGGGGCGCTGCTGCTGCGTGAATTGTTTCGACTCGACTTCATGTCGCGGCTCATACTATCTCCGTGCGCGAACCGTGGAAAAACTACTGAGGCGTGATTCTCTCCCTGCGGGCGGGGCTTGTCCAGCCGAATACTTGGCCAGCCGCGCCGCTGTGCAGCGGGGCTGTGTTTTTTGGCACAAACAGGGGGAGGCTAAAATTTCGCACAAGGGGCTTGCAGATTCAAACGGCTCTGGTAAAATGCGCAGCTTCTGACGCCGATGTAGCTCAGTTGGTAGAGCACCTGACTTGTAATCAGGGGGTCGCGAGTTCGATTCCTGCCGTCGGCACCAAGATCCGAAAAGCCCAGCCTAGTGCTGGGCTTTTTCCGTTTCTGTGCTGCCATTTTGGTGGTCTAAGCCAAATACCCCATTAGGTATTGCCCTGAGTGCGATATCTATTCAGTGCTGACGCGCCATACCCCGGTTATTGGGGTTTGAATGGCGCGGCATCTTTGCTGCGCAAATAGCGCCAGTTCAGTTCTTCATACAGGCCTTGCCGGCGCAGCTTGGCCAGCTCCCGATCAAATGCATCTCGCACTGGTGCCTGGCGAAAGGCCAGCCGGTAGTCGGTGGGGGCAAACAGCGCTACTGGGCAAATCGGCCCTGTGGGCTGCACGCCCGCTTCAAAATGCCGGAAGATGTTGATATCGCTAATCACGACATCCAGATGGCCAATCGCCAGCATCCGGTTTAGTAGTTTCTGATCGGCCAATTCCTGATAGCGCAAACGGTTTTCTGCGATTTGAGCCAGCTCCGGCCCCAGAAAACGGCTCGCCCCGTGAAATGCCCCCACCTGATAGCGGCTTAGCGCGGCTATGTCAGGTAGCTTGACCTGATTGGCGCAGCGACTAATGGCCATGTTCTGGTAGCGAATATAGGGCTGGGAAAGATAGTTGCCGCTCAGGCTGATCACGGCATCAAGCTCGCCGCGCTCGAGCAGGGTTTGGGCGCGTTTGTTGGGCATGTGCTGCACATCCAGCGTATAGCCGGCGGCCAGCAGAGGGCGGGTAATCAGCTCGTATTCGATGCCGTTTTGCGCTTCCATCGACACATAGGGCATTTTGCTGATCCCCATCGCCACTCGCAGTGGCTCGGCGGCTTGGCTGGCCGCCAAACCGCTGAAGTAGCAAATCAGTAGCCAGCTGCGCCCCAGCATATTCCCCTCCGGTACCTGTCGACAATCTAGACCTGCCCGGTGCGTTTTGCTGTACGGGTTTTCAGTGTTCGGCGCTAAGGGGTGGGTATCTGGTCGCGTGCCTTTCTAATTAGGGCTTTGGGGTAGATACCCGGCTACTGTTTATTCAGCCTGCAGTGCCTGTAGTGCGGCGATCACCTCGGCGGCACTGACGCCCTCGGCCAGTTGCAGCGGTGCGTCGGCGGGAATGCTGGCCTCGCGTTTGAGCTGGCCAATCCATTGGCCGGCTTCTTTGCCCTGCGCAAAGCCTTGGCTTTCCAGCAGCAAACGGCCATTGGCATCGCTGAAATTGAAGTAGAACAGGCCATCGGCCAGCCGGTATTGCTTAAACAGCGGCAAGGCCACTTTGGTTTTGGCGGCTTTGGCTGCTGGCTGGGCAATCGCCACCATGCGGCGCAAGCCGACGGCTTCGCGCAGCTCTTGGATGAAAGGGGTGGCGGTGGCACGGGCTTTGGCTGCACCGGCTTGCAGCAATTCTTCGATGCGTTCTGGGTGGGCCATCAGCTCGGCATAGCGCTCGCGCATTGGGCCCACGTGGGCTTCGATCAGCTCCACCAGTTGCTTCTTGGCGTCGCCCCAACCCAGGCCCGCAACCAGATCGGCGCGGAACTGTTTGGCCTGCTCGGCGCTGGCAAACGCTTCGTAAATGGTAACCAGATGGCAATCTGGGTCTTTCGGTTCGCCCGGCAGCAGGCTGTTGGTAACAATGCGGGCAACAGCGTCTTTCAGCCCTTTCGGCCCGCCTTCAAACAGCGGAATGGTGTTGTCGTAGGACTTGCTCATCTTGCGGCCATCCAGCCCCGGCAGGGTGGCCACGTGTTCTTCGATGTGCGCTTCGGGCAGCACAAATAGCTCTTTGCCGGCGCCAAAGAGATGATTAAAGCGCGCGGCCACATCGCGGGCCATTTCGATGTGTTGAATCTGATCGCGGCCTACCGGCACCAAGTGCGGATTAAACAGCAGAATATCGGCCGCCATCAGGATCGGGTAGCAAAAGAGCCCCATGGTCACGCCATGATCCAGATCTTCGCCAGCGGCTTCGTTGGCATCGGTGCTGGCTTTGTAGGCGTGAGCCCGGTTCATCTGGCCTTTGGCGGTCACACAGGTCAGCAGCCAATTGAGCTCGCTGACTTCCGGGATATCCGATTGGCGATAGAACGTAACGCGCTCGGTATCCAACC
The DNA here is from genome assembly GCF_000429785.1 of Chitinibacter tainanensis DSM 15459. Taxonomy (GTDB): domain Bacteria; phylum Pseudomonadota; class Gammaproteobacteria; order Burkholderiales; family Chitinibacteraceae; genus Chitinibacter; species Chitinibacter tainanensis. The sequence continues at coordinate 191,833 of NZ_KE386952.1, read as the reverse complement.
CGGCGGCCAGCCAGGTGGCGGCGATTTCGAGGCGCGAGCGTTCGATGCGGGCAGGGTCGTCACATTTGATCAGGGCGTGGTAATCGGCAAGGAAAAAGAAACCATCGGTGTTGGGATTGCGGCTGGCCTCGATGGCCGGGCGAATCGCGCCCACATAGTTGCCCAGATGCGGGGTGCCGGTGGTGGTAATGCCGGTTAAAACACGGGTGCTGCGCATGATGTGAGTTTCCTGCAAGACAATCAATTCAAGCCGGCAAGTCTAGCAGCACCGCTGCGGCGTGTGTGTGTTTTGGCGCAAGAATTGGCCGGCGGGCGTGGTTTTTCTGCTAGGCTGGCGGCAGCTGTGCCCGTAACGGGTTTTTCTGGTTGGTATTCATGTCTCGCTCCACTGCCCCCAAGCCCCGTTCGCGGGCTCCACTGTCGGCCCGCTCTGCACCCAAAGGGCAGCTGCATCCACGCAATCCGCATCAAGGGCGCTATGACTTTGCTGCGCTCACCGCCTGCCTACCCGAGCTCGCCGCGCTGGTGCGCACCAATCCGCGCGGGGAGCCGACCATAGATTTTGCCGACCCGAATGCCGTAAAGACCCTCAACCGCGCCTTGCTGGCGCTGCATTACGGGATTGGCGAATGGGATATCCCCCCGGGGTATCTGTGCCCACCCATTCCTGGTCGCGCTGACTACATCCATACCCTGGCTGATCTATTGCTGGATTCTGCTGGCAAGCCGCAACGCGGCCCAACGGTGCGGGTGCTGGATGTCGGCGTAGGGGCCAATGCCATTTATCCCCTCTTAGGGCGCGTGAGCTATGGCTGGTCGTTTGTCGGCGCTGATATCGATCGCGCGGCGCTCAGTAATGCGGCGCGCATCTTTGCCGCGAATCCGGTGCTGGCGGATGGCTTAGTCACCCGCTGGCAACGTGAGCCCAAGCAGATCTTCCGGGGCGTGATTGAGCCCGGCGAGTATTTTGCCTTTACCCTCTGCAACCCGCCGTTTCACCGCAATGCCGCCGAAGCCAATGCCGGGACGGCGCGCAAAGTGCGCAATTTGGAGCAGACCAAGGCGGGCGCCGCGCCGCTAAATTTTGCCGGCCAGAGCAATGAGCTGTGGTGCGCCGGGGGCGAGCTGGCCTTTATTGGCCGGATGATCGAAGAGAGCCGGCAATTTGCCCGCCAAGTGGGCTGGTTTACCACGCTGGTGGCAAAAAGCGAGCATTTACCTGCCCTACAGCGCGCGCTGCATAGCGCGGCCGAAGTCCGGGTGTTGCCAATGAGTCAGGGGCAAAAAGTCAGCCGCTTGCTGGCTTGGCGTTGGCCACAGGACAAAATGTAAGATTCGGATGATTTATTTGCAAATCGGCTGGCAAAAGTGCGCCATATCGCCTTAGATGGATAAACCAGTTCACTGAATCCACGAAGGTGCCGTATGCAATTCAATGAAGTTCTGCCACAACATTTCAGCACCATTTCGCGCGACCCCTTTCCCCATGTGCTGATCGAGCGGGCGCTGCTACAGATGGCCGAGGGACGGATGGATGGGCCAAAGTTTCGCAATCAGGTCTTGCATGCCGCCGGCTGGAAGCACAGCAACCTGACTTCGTTTGGCAAATACCCAGAGGAAGCCGCCCGCGCTTTTAATCGTTTGCGCGAAGTGCTGATCGAGCATGAATCGCCCGAGACGATTCTAACTGCGCTAGGCACTAGCGATAGCGTATAAGGCCACAGCCCTTACTCAATGCGCGTTACGCAGCAATACCTAGGCGGGTATGACTGCGTTTTTTTACGCCAAGGCCGCGCTATTGCAGCTGATTGATTTCGCGGCCCGGGATGGGTAGATGGCCGCCAATGGCTTCATCGGCTAGCGCGAGTGGGCTCCAGGCTTCGGCGGTTTGTTCATCCAGCAGTAGGTCGCTGCGCTCGGGGCTGGTGATTTGCATAATGCCGCAGATTTTCCAGCCCTCATTCACCCAGCGCAGCTGGTAGCCGGTTTCGTGCACCCAGTAATGACGATCTTCACGCGCCACATACCAGCGCAATTGCACGGTGGCGTGATCGCTGCCCACCATCACCTGCTCTAGCACCTTGTAGCGCGCACTGCGAAAGCCTTGCTGGTAGTACCACATGAACAGCGCTTCGGTGGTTTGTCGCAGCGGCTCGAATTCGCTCCAGTGCGTGATATCGCCTTGCACATTGGTGGTAAATGGCATCACAAAGGTGGCACAGGTGGCCTCCACATTCAAGGCCGAGTAGGCCAGCCCAAATGCTTCAAAAAAATCCTGCAACGCGGCTTTCCGATCCATACGCACACCTAGGGTTATTGCTTAGTACCGCTTATCTTACGTTAAAGATTTCTTAATAATTACTTTTTTCTGATGAATGTCGCACGCTTGTTGCGTTTGCTGCGCAGCAAGCCGTCTCGTTAAAATGCAGCTCTCGCAATAGCCTTGCCAAGGTGTGCTCAGCATGAAAATCACGGTTTTGTTTCCCACTGCCACCGAGGCGCAGTTTTTTGCCGACTCTCGGGTGGACGTCGCGATTTGCGGGGTGGGCCATAGTGCGGCAGCGGCCAATACGCTGCGGGTAATTATGCGTGCACAGCCCGATTGCCTGATTTTGGCGGGGATTGCTGGGGTGTACCCGGTCTCGGCTTTGCAGCTGGGCGAAGTGGCGCTGGTGCAGAGTGAATGTGAGGCCGACTTGGGCTTTTTTACCCCACAAGGCTTTATGCAGTTGGCCGATCTGCCCCTAGAGATGGATTTCATCCGTATGCCGCGCTGGGTGTCGCCACATCAGCCGCCGCAGCCGCGCTGGCCTCTAGCGCACAGTAATTCGCTCAATGCCGCGATGGCGCCGTTTGTGAAGACGAGCGGGGTTGATTTAGAAAACATGGAAGGCGCGGCTTTTTTTCAGGTTTGCTTGGCAGAGCAGGTGCGTTTTTTTGAGCTGCGGGCGGTATCCAATCCGGTCGCAATCAGTGACGAGGCCTGGGATTTTGCCGGTTCGATCCAGGCCTTGACCGGCGCAGTTACTCAGCTAGTGGATGATTTACTTGCTGAGGCCGGCCAGTGAGCGAGTGTAGCCGCTGCGGGGCGGAGTTTAGCTGTGGGGTCGTAGCGGAGCAGCCATGCTGGTGCCAGCAATATCCACCGGTGCTGGCGGTGCCTAGCGCAGCGGCAAGCTGTTGGTGCCCCGCCTGTTTGGCTGCCGAGCTGGCCGCCCGCTCGCCCGTGCCGCTTAGCGCAGCGCCTGATACAGATTAAACACGCTCAGCGCAGAAATCAGCGTACCCACCAGCCAGAGCAGGCTGCGGGCAGGCAGCTTGTGGCATAGCCAAGCGGCAAATGGCGCGGCAAACAGGCCGCCCACGATCAGGCCGGCCACCAGCAGCCAATGATCCATCTCGGCCCACAGCAAAAATGCACCGGCCGTGCTAAAGGCAATGAAAAACTCGGCGGCATTTACGGTGCCGATGGTGCGGCGCGGATCGTTGCCACGGCCCACCAGGGTGCTGGTTACAACCGGCCCCCAGCCGCCACCCCCAACCGCATCAACAAAACCGCCTAGCAGCGCCAGTTTGCTCACATGACGGATTTCGCCGGAGCTGGCTTTCGGCTTGGCCGCTAGCCATGCTTTGCGCAGGATATACAGCCCCATCAGCAGCAAATACGCTGCAATAAAAGGTTTGATGGCCTTGCCATCAATACTGGTGAGCAGGTAGGCGCCAAATACGCCGCCCAGTACGCCGGGGATGACCAGCCGCTTAAACAGCGCCCGATCGATATTGCCAAATTTAAGGTGCGACAGCCCGGAAAAACCAGTGGTGAAGACTTCGGCCACATGCACGGCCGCCGAGGCCGAGGCAGGCGTGGCGCCAATGCCGATCAAAAATGTATTCGAGCTAATCCCATAAGCCATGCCCAGCGCGCCATCGATGGCCTGCGCGGCAAAGCCAACCCCCACCGCCGCCCAGAACATGGGCGAGGTCAGCACCCGCTCGGCACCGCTGGCAAAGCTGGTTTGCCAGCCTAATTCGGCGTGCTGCAGGGTGTAGCCGATCAGGCTCACGAGAATCAGTAAAGCCAGACCAAGGTAGCGCTTACTCTGCCAGAAACGGCGCTCTACTTCGATGGCGGTATCCAGCGGTGGTAGGCCGAGTGCGGCGTGTTCGCGGTTTTCGGCGGTATCGCGTAAATCGGGGTGGCGGATTTTCATGGCTAGGGCTCGCAAAGCAATGCTGCGCAGTATAGCCAGAGTCTTTAGATGGAATTAGACGGATTGGTTATGTCGATATAACCGAAAGATGATTAGTCAAAGCACTTGAACTGTTCGTAGCTCACCCGCATCAACACATATTTGCGCGACTTGATTTGGACGTTATAGGTGTCGGCGCTTAAACCCGGGGCGCGAAACAAATCACCGTGCAAATGGCTTAAAAGGATGCCATTGCTCAGGCGGAAATCTCGCCCGTGCAAGGCTTTGCAGCTGGCCTGCGCGGCGGCAGGCAGAGTGAGCAGAAGGAGGGTCAATAGAACGGCGCGCATACCCCGATAATGCCGCAGGGGCGGGGGCTATGCCGTGACATAGTACCCGCCCCTGCCGGGAAGATTACCGCTGGCGCGGCTTAGTTTACGCCGTGCATGCGTTTTTGCAGCTGGCCGGTGGTCAGCAGCAGCAGCGCCCCGGCGGTGAACGACATAATCACAAACAGCATAAAGAAATCATTCAGCGAGTGAATTTCCCAACCCAAAAAGCTCGGTGCGGCTTTGCCGGCTTCTGGATAGAACCCAGCCAATACACCGGCAAACCAGTTCGCGGCCGCGGTGGAGAGAAACCACACCCCCATCAGCAGCGAGGCAAATTTGGCTGGGGCAAGTTTATTGACCAAAGATAGGCCAATCGGTGACAGGCACAGCTCACCCATCGAATGCAGCCAGTACATCGCTACCAACCAGAACAGCGAAATTTTAACCCCCGGCCCGACATGATCAACCGCTTGCGCAATCACCAGAAAACCCGCAGCCAGCAGCAACAGACCATAGGCCATTTTGGTCGGCGAGGCCGGCTCGCGATCGTGTTTGGCCAGCTTCACCCACAGCTGCGCCAGCAAAGGCGCAAACAGCAGGACAAACACCGGGTTCAGCGATTGGAACCATGAGGTGGGGACGGTCCAGCCCATAATCTCGCGGTCCAGGCTTTCATTGGCAAAGAAAGTCAGTGATACCCCAGCCTGCTCAAATGCGGCCCAGAAGAAGATCACAAAGAAGGAAATTACCCCGATCACCAGCATCCGATCATAGTCGGCACGGGTGAGTGGCTCTTGATGGTTGGCGGTTTGTGTTTGGCTGCGTTGGGCTGGCGCCATCCCAATGGCGTGGCCTTCCGGGTCGCGCAGATAGCGATTTTGCAGCAGACCAAAGATCAGCAGGCTCAGCAGCATCCCGGTGCCGGCGGCGAAAAAGCCCCAGCGGAAATCCGCCGGATTGCCCGTGTCGCCCAGCGTGCCGCAAATCAGCGGTGCCATAAACGAGCCCAGATTAATCCCCATATAAAAAATGGTGTAGGCCGCGTCTTTGCGCTGATCTTGCGCGCTATACAACTGGCCGACCATGGTGGAAATATTGGGTTTGAACAGGCCATTGCCCAGAATAATCAGCCCCAAGCCCAGATAAAACAGCGGGATGGCGAGATTGAGCTGCTGGTAAACGCTACCGGCGGCAAACAGCGAAAACTGGCCGGCGGCCATTAAAATCCCGCCCACCATAATCGAGCGGCGGTTTCCCCAGAAACGGTCGGCGATATAGCCACCGATCAGCGGGGTGAGAAAAACCAGCCCGGTGTATTGGCCATACAGGGCGGCGGTGAAGTGTTTGTCGAACGAAAGGGCCGACAGCATAAAGAGCGTTAACAGGGCACGATTGCCGTAGTAGGAAAAACGCTCCCACATTTCGGTGGCAAACAAAAGATAAAGCCCGCGGGGGTGTGCTTTCAGCATGGTTAACCTGCTTTCCGGCCAGCGCCGGCGCGTGGATGAAAAGAACGATCGCTATTGCAACCTTGTGTAATAGCGTACGGGGTGGATGTACAACTGGTGAAGTAACAATGACACGTTCATCAGCGGCAAAAATGACAACAGGGTGATCGCTCACCCTGTTGAGAATGCTGCATCTTGCTACCTTACAAGGGTATTGTCAGCTGGGGATTGTCAGTACGCCCTGTGGGGTTAATACCCGGCAGGGGTATTAATGGGCATGCACCAATGGGCTGATTTCCTTTGGCCGCGCTTGCAGCAGCGCATGATGCACGGCGTCGTCTTGCAGGCCGCGCCAGAAGATATGTGCGCCAATAGCATTGGTGTGGTCATTGATCTGTTGCCACACATTCACCGCCTCGGCGGCCAGCTCAAACATCACAATCGATTTATGCGCTTCAATCGCTTCGGCTACGGTATTCATGCCGATGTCTTTCAGATAGGTCACCAAGGTGCTGCGCCCTTTGCTGGTCCGCTCGTCGGTGACGTCGTACAGCAGCACCAAGATGGTATCGCTGATTTGTTCCGAGGCCAGCCGGACAAAATCGATACGGGAAGAAATGGTAATACGGCCATGCGGCTGGGTCATGATGTTCTCCTGGCAGATAGGGCAAGCTCTGCGGGCTGCCTCTCTTTTGGTGTAGCAGGCCACCCGCCGGCTGACTACCCCGGCGGCGGCTTTTTCTTGCGCTAGGCGATGACAATTGTTGACAGTCGTGGGCGGCGAGCTTGGTTAACATCTTGGGGATAAACAGAAAAAACTGGAAATGAACCCATGCGTACCTGGCTCGATAAATTACTGGCGGGTGATGATGAACCGTTGCAAGGCCCGCAAACTGTGGCCCCCGTGCGCCCTGCGCGCGATCCGTGGGGTGATGAGCGCGCGGTAGATGTGCGCGAGCTGAGCCGCGAAGAATTTGTGGCCCAATTATGCCGGTTGATGGCGCGGCTGGCGCCTGATTGCCCGCTGCGCGCCTGCTATGAGCGGATGCTATTGCAGCTGCGCCCGCTGGCGCAGGCTAGCGTCAAGCCCCCATTGACCTTGGTGCCGCTGGACTAATTACACAGAAAAGCCATCATCGCTGCGGTATGCTGAAAGCATCGTCATTACTGAGTCTGACTCATGCTGGGAAGCACCCTGATTATTTTGCTGCTGATTAGCTGCAGCGCGTTTTTTTCGGTGGCCGAAATTTCACTGGCCGCCAGTCGTAAAGTCAAACTGGAGCAAATGCGCGATGAGGGCGACCCACGCGCCGCGCAAGTGCTCGAGCTCTTGGCTCAACCCGGGCACTTTTTTACTGCGGTACAGATCGGTGTGAACGCCGTGGCGATTTTGGCCGGTGTCTTGGGCGAGAGCGTGTATTCGGCCACCTTCACCCGCTGGTTCGGGCAGTTTTTACCCGCCGAGCAGGCACAAACGTTTGGCTCGCTGGGGGCCTTTTTGCTGGTCACCGCCGGTTTTGTACTGCTGGCCGATTTGCTGCCCAAACGCATCGGCATGGTGATTTCCGAGCAAATGGCGGTGCGGGTGGTGCGGCCGATTTTATGGTGCGTCTGGCTCTTGCGGCCGCTGATTATCATTTTTGATGGCCTGGCCAACCGGGTAATGGGTTTGCTGGGCTTACCGGCCGCGCGCGGCAATGACATTACCGCCGATGATATTCTGGCCATGGCGGCGGCAGGCGCCAAAACCGGTCGGGTGGCGGCGCAAGAGCAGCAGCTGATCGAAAACGTGTTCGAACTGGAAGAGCGCACCGCGCCATCGACCATGACCGTGCGCGACAGCATTATCTGGTTTGACCGCCAAGACAGCGAAGAAACCATCAAGCGCAAGCTCTTGAGTCATCCGCATGATAAATACCCGGTGTGTCTGGGGCAGATTGACCAGATTTTGGGCTATGTGGATTCGCGCGATATCTTGCAACGCCTCTTGGAAGGCCAGCCCATTACCCTGCGCGGCGATGGTTTGCTGCGCAATGTGCTGGTGCTGCCCGAGGCACTGTCGCTGGCCGAAATCCTGACCCAGCTGCGTGCCGCCAAAGAAGACTTTGCCGTCATCATCAATGAATATGCGCTGGTGGTGGGGCTGATTACCCTCAATGATGTCACCGGCGCCATCATGGGCGATCAGCGCGTGGCGCTGGATGAAGAGCTGATCGTGCAGCGTGATCAGCACTCTTGGCTGGTGGATGGGGTGACCGCGATTGGCGATCTGGAACGGGTATTGATGATCGATTTTCCCGATGACGAGCAATACGAAACCATCGCCGGTTTTATGATGTATATGCTGCGCAAAGTGCCCAAGCGTACCGATGCGGTTGAGCATGCCGGGTTTAAATTCGAGGTGGTCGATATTGATCAGCACCGCATTGATCAGCTCTTGGTCACTCGCTTGGATCCAAGGCAGTCTTGATCAGCTAGCCTCCGATACATCCAAGTAGTATGCCCTTGTAATCTTTAATCTGATTGGCTTCTGTTAAGATACCCTGCCAACCTCATCAGGAGTACGCGATGCCAAGACCGATGAATGCGCGCCAAGAGCTGGGCCTCTTGCTGGTGCTGATGCTGGTGATGTTTACCTGCATTGCCGACTTCATGATCATGATGCCGCTGGCGTCCTACCTGATGGCCGAACTGAAAATCAGCACCGCGCAATTTGGTTTGCTGGTTTCGGCCTATTCGCTGGCCGCGGGGGCCTCGTCTTTGCTGGCCTCGTCGCAGGCCGATCGTTTTGATCGTCGCCATAGCTTGCTCGGCTGCTATGCCGGGCTGATTGTGGCCACGCTGGCCTGCGGTTTGGCGACCGACTTTCACTGGCTCTTGTTGGCGCGAGTGCTGGCCGGGATTTTTGGTGGGGTACTCGGCTCGATCTGTATGGCCATTGTGGGCGATGTGATTCCGCCCGAGCGGCGCGGGCAGGCTATGAGCTGGGTGATGCTGGGTTTTTCACTTTCGGCCGTTGCTGGCGTGCCGCTGGGCCTGTGGCTGGCAGCGCATGCGGGCTGGCGTTTGCCGTTTTATGCGCTGGCGGGGATTTGTGTTGTGGTGTTGCTGGCGGCGCTGGTGTGGGTGCCGCCGGTGCGCGCTCATCTGGCCCGGCTCGACCCGAATGCCAACTGGCTGGATAACTACCGTGAGCTGTTGGCCGATATCAATCACTGGTGGGCCGTGGGGCTCACCGCGATGCTGATGGTGTCCGGCTTTCTGGTGATCCCCTTTATCGCACCCACGATGATTGCCAACAGCGGTATCGCGCAAAGCGAGCTGATGTTTGTGTATTTGGTAGGTGGCGCGGGCACGATTTTCAGCCGCCCGCTGATTGGTCGCCTGAGTGATCGCTACCCCAAGCGGCATGTGGTGGCCGCGTTAATTGTGCTGAGCTTCTTGCCGATTGTGCTGGTGACGCAATCTTTCCATGCGCCACTGGGCTGGCATCTGGCGATTAGCTTGCTGTTTTTTGTGTTTGTGAGCGGGCGCTTTATCCCGGCCACGGCGCTGGTTACCGGCGCCACACGGCCGCATTTACGCGGCCGGCTGATGGCATTTAATTCGGCCGTGCAAAATTTCGCCTCGGGCTGCGCTTCGCTGTTGGCCGGGCTGATCATTACCCAGCAGCCCAATGGCTATCTGGCCCACTACGGCTGGGTAGGGCTGCTGAGCTGTCTGGCTGGGCTGGTGGGCATCTGGATCGCGGCGCGGATTAAAGCGGTGTCATAGCGTGGCTAAGCTGCGCCTGCGCGTATTGCTTGGCGGTGGCATAGCCCGTTTGATACAGGCGGCTGAGGTTGCTGCGCGACCAGTCAAACACATCCGGCAAATCTTGTGGCGCAATCGCTTCCAGCAGCGGCACCTTATGCAGGCGAATCTGCCCGTGCGGGTTGTGTAGCGCTTCAAAGAGCTTCACATCATCGCGGGCGATTTCCACCAGCGGGGTGATGATCGACATCACCCACGCATCGTACAAATCGCGCGGCTGGCGCAATAGTTGCTCGGCGCCGAGTAAATCAAAAATCACAATCTCATCAATGCCGCCGGGGTAATGCTCGATCAGCGCTTTGAAATTCAGGCAATCAATCGCCGCGCCCTCGATGTAAAAATCATCCCCCAGCTGGGTGGGCGGATAAATCAGCGGGAAGGACAGCGCCGCCTGCAGGCGCGGTGGGTCGATTTCCATCTGCGACCAGTTTTCCATCCGCCGCTGGCTCAGGTTGTAGGCATTGATCCACAAGGCGGTGGGACTCTTCGCCAGCTGGCTAAAATCGATCAGCTGCTCGGCGAAGGGCACATGGGCGCACAGGCCCAGCGAATTGGGCGTGAGATCGCTGGGGCAGGCACTGGCGAGCATGAGGTTGGCGCTGTCTTTGGCCAGCTGGCTCAGCGGATCGCTGGTCGGCCAATGCTGGGCGGCTTGCAGAAAAGGGTTGCTGCTTAATAGCGAGCGATACCACGCCGCCATTGGGCCGGGTTTGTTAAAGACTTTGAAATTGACCGGAAACGCACGGTATAGCCAGTCGGCAATGCCCATTTCCTGCAGCCCGCGCAGAGTGCTGACCGGGTCGCCGTTTTTCGGCGCGGTATACATCAGGCCCAATAGCGCGCCCGCGCCGGCCATCGAAATCACATCAAATTGCACCCCCAGCTCATAAAAGGCTTCCAGTGCCCCCGCCACCAGTGTGGCATTGGGCGCACCGCCGCTGATGATCAGGGCACGTTTGGCATGGGGGGCTGACATGATGTTCTCTGCAAGTAAAAAGCTGACTGTAAGCCTATGTGCTGCGATGCACAAATGAAATCCGTGTGAAGTGGTGCTATTGGGCTCGGGTATGCGCGGCTACGCTTTTAACTATAAGGCTTGTGGCTGGATACCCACTGATTGTTAGTGATGTAATCCACCCGTGTTGATTCATGCCTCGCCGATGGATGAGGGCTTTAATTCCCCTTGCCCCCCATCGCAGAAGGGGCAAAAACGAATAGCCCAAGTTGGAAACATGGGCAGCGCTATTGCGCCGGGGCCGGCCGGAACCAGGCCAGGCCACGCGCATCCAGCGCCTCACACCAGCTCGCCAGCGCCGCTTCGGCTTGCTCGGCCGGCCCGCTAAAGCTGAATTCGATATGCGGGCTAGGGTGGCGCGCATTGCCAAAGCTGGGCAGGCTGCTAAAGCCCAGCGCCGGATATCGCTGCACCCATTCTTCCATCAGGGTAATCAGATCGCCCTCGCGCGCATCGGGCACGACCACGCTACACACGGTGGCCAGCTCGCCATCACTGAAATGCGTGCTCAGCACCCATTCCAGCATCGGCCAGGCCATGCTGGGAAACCCCGGTAGCAAGGCATGCTGGCGAAACCACGCCCCGGCAACCTGATTGACCGGATTGGGAATCAGGCTACTGCCAGCCGGAAACTCGGCCATGCGGATGCGATGCGGGTAGGCGTCGCTGCCAAAGCGCGCCTCAATCAGCGCTACTGCTTCGGGTTGCGGGCTGAGCGCTACGCCAGCGGCGCGGGCCAGCGCCGCGCGGGTGTGGTCATCGGGGGTGGCGCCAATACCGCCAAAGCTGATTACATTGGCCCCGGAGGCCAGCGTGGCGGCAAAGGCCGCCTCGATCACGGCCGGATCATCGGGCAAATAGCGCGCACCCGCCAGCTGATGGCCATGGCGCTGGAGCGCCTGTAGCCCCTGAGTAAAATGTTGGTCTTGGCGACGGCCGCTGAGGATTTCATCCCCAATGATGAAAAACTGAAACTGTGCCATGGCTTGCTCCCGGATTGATGCGGCTTATTCTGCGATGCGCGCGGCGCGGCGGCAAGCACAGCGATGGCGGCTTGGGGTAGGATGTCGGTTTTGCTTCGCCCGCCAAGGATGCCTCATGGAACCCCGCATTTTGCTGATTCAACTTCACCCGCAGCGCGTGCCAACGCTGAATCTGGAGCAGGCGCGGGCGGCTTTTGCCAAGCTGGCGCAGCACCCGCTGGTGCGTGGCTCGCGGGTCACCGAGGGCGAAGAAGAAGGCCCGTATCTGAATTTTGAATACAAAACCGACGATCTGGCGGCGCTGTGGGATGAGGTGAAAAGCAGTATTTATGATGGTTCGCTGCTGGCTTTTCAGCTGCAGCGTGCCAGCATGGCGATCGCCCAGGGTGATGAGGGCTGGGATGATTATCTGGTGCTGCATCATTTCGATCCGGCCATTGAGCCCGATGAATTTGTTTGAGCCGCACTGCGCCTAGGCGCGCCTTGGCTTGAAAAACCGCCCTGCGCCCATATACATTCCCTAACCGCAGCGGCCTTGTGCCGCTGTTTTTCTATCTACTCAGGAGTATTTCATGGTTCAAGCTACCGCCCGTCACCTGCTGGTGAATACCGAAGCCCAATGTCTGGCGCTGAAAGAGCAAATTCTGGCCGGGGCGGATTTTGCCGCGGTGGCCAGCGAGCATTCTAGCTGCCCATCTAGCGCCCAAGGCGGCTATCTGGGCTCATTTGGCCCGGGGATGATGGTGCCGGAATTCGATAAAGTGGTGTTTAGCGCGCCGCTGAATGAAGTACAAGGCCCGGTGCAAACCCAGTTTGGCTACCACTTGCTGATCGTGGAAACCCGCGGCTAAGCTATCTTGTGTTGAGGGTATAGGCCTCTAGGCTTTTATTTTAAAGGCCGATGGGCTTATACCCAGCCTACCTTCCAGTGCTCGGTGTTGCTCAGCTCGCTCCAGTGCACGGTAAAGTGCCGGCGGGTAAACACCGCCTCCAGCGTAATGTCGGTCATGCGCTGGATATTATTCGGGTCGGTTTCGACCCGCACAACGATAAAGTGCTTCTCTTTTTCTTTCGGCTGTACGGCGGTCCATTTGCTGCGTAGCAATTTTTTTGGATGCCAGCGGCGCGTGGGGTGCGGCATGCTAGGGTGTCCTGCAGGTTTTCTCACAAACAACCTGATAGCATGCAGAGATTGCGCCACGATTTCAATATGCTTTCGTGATATTTAACCGTCTTGCGGCTGCGCCGGGGTGCTGAGTGTGAGCTGGCACAACACCAGATCGAGCCAGCGGCCAAATTTAAACCCCACCTGCGGCAGGCGCCCAGTTTCGACAAAGCCCAGTTTCTGATGCAACGCGAGGCTGGCGTGGTTCGCGGCATCGATTGCGCCGATCAGGGTGTGGCGCTGGTCGGCTTCGGCAGCGGCGATAATCAGCCGCAATAATTGCTCGCCGATGCCTTGCCCACGCTGCCCGGGCGCCACATAAATCGCGTGCTCTACCGTGTATTTAAACGCCGGAAAAGCCCGAAACGGCCCATAGCTGGCAAAGCCCAGTAATTCGCCAGCGCTGTTTTCCAGCCCCAATACCGGATAGCCGCCGGCGATTTTGGCGGCAAACCAGCTGGCCATCTGCTCGCTGCTGCGCGGCTGATAGTCATACAGCGCCGTACTGTGCAGGATGGCGTCGTTCAAAATGGCCAAAATGGCGGCGCCATGGCGCTCAAGGGTGCAGTGAACTACCGGCATGGTGCACTCGCTGAATCGGCAAAGCCTCAGTCTAAGCGGCGCGGCGCCGCCAGACCAGTCGGGATCACCCCGATCGGCGTGGTCGTAAGCCACGCGTGGCTGCTTTACAATGGCGGCAGACTATTCAGGATGCAGGGTATGAAAAAACTTTCCTTAGACCGGATTTTGCAAAGCCAGGGCTTTGGTTCGCGCAAAGGCTGTCGTGAGCTGATCGAAGACGGTGAAGTCACCGTAAATGGCGAAACGGTCACCAGCTGGAAAACCGAATTTATCCCCGAAGGGCTGAAATTCACCGTGTTTGACGAAGAGTGGGAATACCGCGCGCAAGTGTATCTGGTGCTCAATAAGCCCAGCGGTTACGAATGTTCGCGCAAGCCCAGCCATCACCCGCCGATTTTGAATTTGTTTCCCGAAAACATGGAATGGCGCGATGTGCAGCCAGTAGGCCGGCTGGATCACGACACCACTGGGCTGTTGCTGCTATCAGACGATGGCGCGTTTATTCATGCGCAAAGCTCGCCCAAGCGCCATCAGCCGAAAACCTACCGCGCCACCACCGCCCGCCCGGTGGATGAGACACTCGTGCAAAGCCTACTGAAAGGCGTGCAACTGATTGACGAGCCCGCGCCAATTGCGGCGCTGAGCGCGCGCCAGCTGGGCGAGTTCGAGATTGAAATCGTGCTCGAACAAGGCAAATATCATCAGGTGAAACGCATGCTGGCCGCCGCGGGCAATCACTGTGCGGCGCTGACGCGTACCGCGATTGGCGAGCTGCAGCTGGCCGATCTTGATCTGGCCGAGGGCGAATGGCGTTTTCTCTCCGAGGCCGAGCTGGCGATTTTGCAACGGCAGGGCTAGGGGTATTGCTGCCAAGGCTATGATTATCTTGCTTTGCAGCTTAATACCTGTGGCAGTATTGGTGTCGACACGTCGGCATGGGCGCGTACTGCGCCGGCTGCGCGAGGGGCAGGATTTTCCCGTATAATCGCCACTGATTTCTCATATCTATTTTCCGGAAACCTTGCAATGTCTGATTCCGCCAATAAAACCTGGTCTGGCCGTTTTAACGAGCCCGTTTCTGAGCTGGTGAAACGCTATACCGCGTCGGTCTTTTTTGATAACCGCATGGCGGAAGTCGATATTCAGGGCTCACTGGCGCACGCCGGCATGCTTAATCAGGTGGGCGTGTTGTCGGATGAAGATCTGCGCGCCATCCAAAGCGGCATGGCCGACATTCTGGATGATATCCGCGCCGGCCGCTTCGAGTGGAGCCTGGATCTGGAAGACGTGCACATGAATATCGAGCGCCGCCTGACCGATAAAATCGGCGACGCTGGTAAACGCCTGCACACTGGCCGTTCCCGCAATGACCAAGTGGCCACCGATATCCGCCTGTATCTGCGCGGCGCGATTGATTTGATTTTGGGCTTGGTACGTGATCTGCAGCACTCATTGGTGGATCTGGCCGAGAAAAACGCCAGCACCGTTATGCCCGGTTTTACCCATTTGCAGGTAGCGCAGCCGGTGACGTTTGGCCACCATATGCTCGCCTATGTTGAGATGCTGGGCCGTGATGCTGAGCGTTTGGCCGACGCGCGCAAACGCGTGAACCGCATGCCGTTGGGCTCTGCGGCACTGGCAGGGACCACTTTCCCGATCGATCGCAGCATTACCGCGAAATTGCTGGGCTTTGAAGGCATTTGCGAAAACTCGCTCGATGCTGTGTCAGATCGTGACTTCGCGATTGAATTTACCGCCGCTGGCGCACTGATCATGACGCATTTGTCGCGCCTGTCAGAAGAATTGATTTTGTGGATGAGCCCACGCTACGGCTTTATCGATATTGCTGATCGTTTCTGTACCGGCAGCTCGATCATGCCGCAAAAGAAAAACCCCGACGTGCCTGAGCTCGTGCGCGGGAAAACTGGCCGTGTAAATGGCCATTTGATTGCCTTGCTCACGCTGATGAAAGGCCAGCCGCTGGCGTATAACAAAGACAATCAGGAAGACAAAGAAGGTCTGTTTGACACCGTTGATACGCTGACCGACACATTGCGTATTTACGCCGACATGATGCGTGGCATTACTGTGAAACCGGAAGCGATGGAACGCGCTGCGAAACAAGGCTTTGCCACCGCAACTGACCTGGCCGATTACCTGGTGAAACGCGGCCTGCCATTCCGTGACGCGCACGAAGCGGTTGCACTGGCGGTGCGGTATGCCGAAGAGAAGAAAAAAGATTTGGCTGATCTGACCTTGGTGGAGCTTAAATCCTTCTCGCCACTGATCGAAGACGACGTGCAGCAAGTGCTGACGTTGCAAGGCTCGCTCGACGCCCGCAACCACGTGGGCGGTACTGCGCCATTCCAGGTCTTGGTGCAAGTCGCTAAATGGCGCGAGCGCATTGGCGGCTAAGCTGATGCCTTGTGCGACCAACCCGGCCTTGGCCGGGTTTTTTATTGGCCGCGGCAGGTGGGCGGTCTATAACTGAGCTGTTCGACCCGTCACTGGTGAGCTGGCCATGCATACCCCTTCCTCTCCTGCCATTGCCCCGGCCAGCGGCCGGCCGTTGCGGCGCTTGCAGCGGCAATTTGTGCTCTCTTTGCTGGCGATGGTACTGCCCGTGCTGGCAGGCCTGTGGTATTACCAGCAACACACCGAAGCCGCCGGCGAGGCGCGGCTACTGGCGCTGACGCAGGCGCGGGCCGAGCAGCAACGGCTGTCGTTCGAGCAGCTAACCGAGGTGGCCACCAGTCATTTGCAGCGCTTGGGTCAGCAAATGACCGATGTGTTGCAAAAGCCCGCGCTCGGCTGGTCGCCCGCTGTGTGGCAAGAGCTCAGCAGCCAGGGGGTGCGCCGCAGTGGTAGCGGGGCGTTGATTGGGGAAAAGCTCAAACCCTGGTGGCGTGAACGACTGGGTGAGGCGCTGGTGGCGCCACAAGCGCTTAGCCAGCCGCAGTTGGCGCGGGAAGTAGACGCCGCCATGAGCGCCTTTGCGCTGATGCATGCGACGCATCAGGCTCACCCCTTTTTTCAGTGGTCGTATTACTACTCGCCACGCGAAGATTTTTCTTCAATTTATCCGCATATCGCCGAGCCTGAGCTATGGCAGGCCACAGGCACCAAAGATACCGCCAGCATGCTCAAAGTGGTGTTTGATGCCGGTGGCACTCGCCCGGTCCAGCTGATGTCGCCCACCCGCAATCCCAACCGCGAAATGCGCTGGACGACGCCGTATTACGATGCGGGCGGCAAGGGCGCGATGGTGAGCTTATTGCACCCGCTGTACGTCGAGCAGCAGTATGCCGGGGTGGTGGGCACCGATGTCACGCTCAAGATGTTCGCCAATGTGTTGCGGCATGAGCAAAACCTGCTCGGGCACGCGCTGGTCGTTGATTCGGTGGGCAATGTACTGGCCGATGATGAGGGTATGGTGCTGAATGCCAAGGATATCCTCAAGTTGGGCGATATACTCCCGGCGGATTTGCGGCAGATTCCGCTGGCTAGCCTAGTGGCTGGCAAGCGCAGCAGCTTTCAGCAGGCCGGTAACTGGTATTGGCTGGGGCTGCCGGTGAAGGGCAAGCAATGGCATCTGCTGGTGTATTTTTCGGCGCTGGAATTGCAGCAAGCCAATGCCCGCACCCAGCAAGCCACCTCGCTGGTGATGGTGGGGCTACTGGCCTTGCTGTTGTGTGCAGCGTGGGCGATTTCTTACTTTTTTGCCTGGCCGGCACTACGGTTGGTGGATTTTGTGGGGCGGGTACAAAACGCGCCCGACAGCGAAGCGCCATCCGTGTCGCGAGCTTGGCAGGATAGTTTTCACCAAGTGGCAGCCACGGCTCGCGAGCGGGCCAGCTATCTGCATGCGGTCACTCACCATGCCGAGCATCTGGAAGAAACTGTCGCCCAGCGCACGCGGGAGCTGGTCGAGGCCAATGCTGTCTTGCAAGACACCATCGCCCAGCTCAAAGCCACCCAGCGCATGCTGGTGGAATCAGAGAAAATGGCCGCGCTGGGCAATCTGGTGGCCGGGGTGGCGCATGAGCTCAATACCCCGATTGGGGTCGGGGTCACCATGGGCTCAACCTTGCAGGAGAAAAATCGCGAGCTGGCCGAGCAGCTGTCGCAGCAAACGCTGCGCAAAGCAGCCCTCACCGAATATGTTGAGGTTACCGAGCAGGGCTTGCAGATCTTGATGCGCAATCTGCAGCAGGCGGCGCAATTGGTCAGTAGCTTTAAGCAGGTGGCGGTGGATCAAACCAGCGATCAGCGTCGGCGCTTCGAGCTGGCCGAATCTGTGCAGCAGGTGATGCAAACCATGAGCGTGCTGTATTCGGCCGAGCGGCTGTCTAGCGAAGTGCCGGCCGAATTGTGGCTGGATAGCTACCCCGGGGCACTGGCGCAGGTGCTGAATAACCTGATCGCCAATGCCGAAAACCACGCCTTTGCCGGCCGCGATGATGGCAGGGTGACGGTGACGGCGCGGCGGGTGAGCCCTAGCGAGCTGGAAATGGTGGTGGCGGACAATGGCTGTGGCATCCCCGCCGAGCATCTTTCACGGATTTTCGAGCCCTTCTTTACCACCAAACTGGGGCAAGGGGGGTCGGGCCTCGGGCTGAATATTGTCTACAACATTGTGCATTCGGTGCTCGGTGGCGATATCCGGGTGGAAAGTACGCTGGGTGAGGGCACCCGCTTTATCCTGCGCTTGCCGGTGGCCGCCCCGCAACGCGCACACTAAGGCTGCGGCAGCGGCGCCACCCGCGTAGAATAAGCCTTTTGCCCGGAGCGCGAGATGGATTTGCAATGGCAATGGCGACGCTGGCCTGAGTTCGATTCGCTAACCCTCTATCACTATTTGCAACTTCGTCAGGCCGTGTTTGTGGTGGAGCAGGCCTGCGCCTACCCCGACTTGGATGCGCTCGATCTGAGTGCAGATCATTTGCTGGGGTGGGATGGTGAGCAGCTGGCCGCCTGCTTGCGGCTAGTGCCGCCTGGCGAGAAATTTGCCGAGCCTTCCCTGGGGCGCGTGGTGGTGGCCCCGGCTTGGCGCGGCACTGGCGCTGGCCACGCGCTGATCGCCGAAGGGCTGCGTTTTGCTGCCCAGCGCTATCCGGGGCAAGGCAATCGAATCGGCGCGCAAGCCCACTTGCAAGGTTTTTATGGTCGGCATGGTTTTGTGACGATTTCGGCGCTTTACGATGAAGATGGCATTGAGCATGTGGATATGCTGCGCGAGTCCGAGGCGATGAAATCCTGACGTGGCGTAAGCTTTGCTTGGCATTGCTTGTGATTGTAAAGAAAGCTAAAGCCTTGTTTTTGTTTGAACTACATCACATTGCGGGTTTGAAGAGGGGTTGCGGTGCAGCAAAACACCGTAAACACCTTACTGACACACGCCCTGAATCGCTATACAGTGGCGGCTGTTTTGATGCAGGAGTTGGCTGTGACGGATGCCGCAGTATTGAAAGTCGGATTGATTGGCTATGGCTATGCCGGAAAAACGATCCACGCGCCGCTGATTGATAGTTGCCCCGGTTTGCAGCTCACGGCGATTGCCAGCTCCCGCCCCGCCGATGTGATCGCCGACTGGCCCGATTGCGTGATCAAAACCGAGCCCGATCGCCTGATTACGCATCCGGGGCTCGATCTGATTGTGATTGCCACCCCCAATGAAACCCATTATCCGCTGGCTCGCGCCGCACTGGCGGCGGGCAAGCATGTGGTGATCGATAAGCCATTTACGCTGGATTTGCGCGAAGCCGATGATCTGGTGGCGCGAGCCGATGCCGCCGGACTCTTGCTGTCGGTGTTTCACAATCGCCGTTGGGATAGCGATTATCTGGCGTTGGCCGCCTGCGTACGGGCGGGTCGCTTGGGGCATATTGTCTCGTTTACCAGCCATTTTGATCGTTTCCGCCCACAGGTGCGGTCGCGCTGGCGCGAGGCCGATGTGCCGGGCGCCGGGCTTTGGTATGACTTAGGCCCGCATCTGGTGGATCAGGCGCTGCAATTATTTGGCCCCCCCGAGGCGGTGAGCGCCGACTTAAGCTTGCGCCGTGAAGGCGCGCTCACGGTCGATGATTTTCACGTGGTGCTGCATTACAAGACCATGCGCGCCGTGCTCTCGGCCGGTACCTTGGTGCATGGCGGTACCCCGCGCTTTTTGGTGCAGGGTAGTCAGGCGGCATTTAAGGTCAATGGTCTTGACCATCAGGAAGGCTGGCTCAAAGACGGCGCCCGGCCAGATCAAGATACCTGGGGTAGGGATACGCGCCAGGCCGATATTCTACAAGCCTCAGGCGACGATACCCTGGTAGATAAATTGCCATTGCCGGCCGGCGATTATCTGGCCTACTACCGCCAGATCCGCCAGGCGATTCTGGGCGAGGCGCCTAATCCGGTGCCCGGGCATCAAGCCCGTGAGGTGATGCATATCCTCGATCTGGCTCGGCAAAGCAGCGCCGAAGGGCGCCGCATCGCCGTAATTTAAGGTTTAGGCGGCGCTCAGCGCGCTGCGCGCATTGGCGAGTAATTCGCGTACCAGATCGGCGCGGGTTTCCACTAGGCTGTATTCATCTTGGCCCGGTGCGCCCATTTTGACCTGCGGGTTGAAATACTGCATGCCACTGGCAGCGGCGGCGCGGCCGGAGCTATGAAATTCGCGGCAGCCGGTGGCGCGCACCAGCTCGGCAATATTGTGGGCCCGCACGCCCGCCCCCGGCATGACCTGCAGGCGCGTGCCAGCCTGCAGCTGTAATTCGCGTAGCAATGCCGCGCCTTCCAGCGCCGTGGGCGCTTGCCCACTCGACAGCAGTTTGGTGCAGCCGCAGCGGATAATGTCTTCCAGCGCTTGCTGCGGATCGCGCGCAACATCAAAGGCACGATGGAAGGTCACCGGCAACGGCCCGGCCAATTCAACCAGGCGCTGAGTACGGGGTATATCGACGGAGCCATCGGCGTTTAAGAGCCCGATGACAATACCATCCACCCCTATCTTCTTGCACATCAGCACATCGCGCTCCATCACTTCGAATTCCAGATCGCTGTACAGGAAATCGCCGCCGCGTGGGCGGATAATAACATTCAGCGTGATCCAGAGCCGATCGCGCGCGGCTGCCAGCTGGCCATAAGAGGGCGTGGTGCCACCTTCAAGTAGGTTGTCGCAAAATTCGACCCGGTGCGCGCCGCCTTCCTGTGCCGCTAGACACGATGTGACCGAGCCGGCGCAAATTTCCAGTTGCAGATCATCCATGCGTTCCTCCTCGTGTGGGCGCGAGCGCCCATAAAAAACGCCGCATTGCTGCGGCGTTGGGGTCAATGCGTGGGTTGATTATGCCACTTTGCTCTGCATTTCGGCCTGCAGCGCAGTGTAAACATTTCGCAATTGGCCGTTGAGCTCACCCATTTGCTCGGCCAACTGGCGATCGATTTCTTCTAGCTCGAGGATACGATCCTCCAGCGTGTCGGTAGCTTTGTGGATGCGTTTGATCGATTCCAGCCGGCGGCGCAGCTGCAATTGATGCTCGCGTACCTGCGTTTCCATCGGTGCCATCACGGCTTTCAGCCAGTTTTCCACGTCGCGATTGGCCACTTCAAACACATACACCACCCGGCTGGCCACCGTTTCAAAGAATTTATGCGTGAGGCGACCACGGCTGGTGGTGAGCAGATTGCCCACGGTATTGAAATGCTCGCGGAATGATTTCTCGAGGCGGGCCAACTCTTTGTGGTATTTCAGGGTTGAGAACGGTGGCGGCGTGGCGGTGCCCAAGCCGTGTTCTTCGCTGAATTTCTTATACATCGCGGCCATCATGGCCTGAATTTCGGCGATCTGCTCCGCAGATTTGGAAATCGAACCATTCACATCGATAAAGAATTTATCCATCGTGGCCGACAAGCCGCCATCCCCAAACGAGAACAGGCTGCGCTCCATCTGGTCGCGAATGCGGTCGATTTCGGCTTTCAGTGCGTCTTTGCCCAAGAGCGAAAACAGCTTGTTGGTTTGCTGGGTAAAGACCGAGCGCAGCGCTTGAAAGCGCACCAAGCCTTGCTCGAACTGTTTTTTATCCAGTTGTACTTTGTCCATCATCTGCAAGATGACATCTTGGTTCTTGCCGCGCAGCCCGGTGAGCTCGGTGAGCTGTTCGCTCACGCCTTCCTGGCGGGCTTGCAAAATCGCCCGCACGGCAGAGACCACGTCTTCCACTTCGCTTTGCGTGGCATCGCGCACGATATCTTGCTTGCCGGGCAGCAGATCATCCGAAAGCGCTTTTTCTAGCGCGGTGAGGCGGGATTGCACCAGCAGGGCGTCATCGTTCTGAACTTTGGCCACCAGCGCTTTTTGTGCTGACACAGGGTACACCTGCTGCGGTGGCAGGCTCAGTAGATCCGCGGTGGTTTTAACCTGTTTGGCGATTTCCTGCTCGATTTCGGCGCTGGTTTTCAGGTCGTCCCACAGGCCATCAATCTTGTTCAGCACGACCAAGCGACCACGTTTGCCGCTCTGGTTGCGCACAATGTGGTTGCGCCATACTTCGATATCCGATTTGGTGACGCCAGTATCGGCAGCCAGAATAAACAGAATAGCGTGGGCGTTAGGCAGCAGGTTCAGCGTCAGCTCAGGCTCGGTACCGATGGCGTTCAGCCCTGGGGTATCGAGAATGACCAGACCTTGCTCCAGCAGCGGGTGCGGGAAGTTAATCACCGCGTGGCGCCAGCAGGGGATTTCTACTTCACCACGTTGGTCAACCGTAATCACCTGATCCGGGTCGTTTTCATCGTACAGGCCGAATTTCTTGGCGGTTTCGATGTTGACGCGCTGGGTGCGGCCGATTTCTTTGAAGGCTTCCTGCATCGAATCGGCATCGTCGATATTCAGCGCGATGGTGTGCCATTCGTCTTGATAGCGGCGGTATTCCACCGTGGTGACGTTATCGGCGCGGGTTTCAATCGGCAGTAGCTGCAGGCAAGGTGGTTTGCTGGCATCAAACAGCAGCTCGGTCGGACACATGGTGGTCCGGCCAGCGCTGGATGGCAAAATCCGCTTGCGATAATGGGCAAAGAAGATCGCGTTAATCAGCTCGGATTTCCCGCGCGAAAACTCGGCCACGAAGGCGATATTGAGTTTGTCTTCTTTCAGCCGCTCAATCATGGCCTGAATGCGCAGCGTGGTTTGCGTGTCATTCAGGTCTTGATCGCTCAGCCAGCGGGACAGCTGGGCAATCGAATGCGTCAGCGTGCCGCGCCATTGGCTATAGGCCTGAAAATTGGCGATCAGATGATCGTTGGCCGCGACTTCTTCCTGGTGCAGATAATCGGTGCTCATTTTGTCCCCTTGTGCGCCGGGCGCATCTGGCAGCTTGCCTTAATTATTCTCTGTTTATGCCGCGCCCTCTGGCGCTTGTCAATCTTGGCAGCGCGGACAATAGAAAGTCGCCCTCTGCGCCTGCCGGATTGTTGTAATTGCAGTACTACACACCCGGCAAGGTTGGCCCGCGCGGCCATAGACATAGCTATTAATCATGAAGTATCCGGCCTTGCCATCGGTATCCACATAATCCCTTAAAGTGCTGCCGCCAGCAGTAATCGCCTCGGTAAGTGTGTGCTTGATCTCATTTACTAGGCGACTGATTTCGGCTGCGGTCAGGCTGTTGGCCGGGCGCTGCGGGTTGATGCGGGCGCGAAACAGTGATTCGGAGGCATAAATATTGCCGACGCCGACCACGATGTGGTTATCCATCAAATTGGGTTTGATCGGGGTGCGCTTATTGGCAAGCTGGCTAGCCAGATAAGTGGCATCAAACGCTGCACTTAGTGGCTCGGGGCCGAGTGCCGCGAGCTGCGGGTGCAGCAGCGGATCGCCAGTTAGCCACAGCCAGGCACCAAAACGCCGAGGGTCGCGATAGCGCAGCAAATGGCCATTAGCGAGCATCAGATCGATATGGTCGTGTTTTTCGGCCGGATAGTTTTCGGTTAATACCCGCAGATTGCCCGACATGCCGAGGTGAATGAGCACGGTGCCGCGCTCTACTTCGAGTAGTAAATATTTGGCACGCCGGCGCACCGATAAAATCGTTTGCCCGGGCAAAATCTGCGCCAGCTCGGCCGGCACAGGCCAGCGTAGCCGCGGGTTGCGCACTATGATGTCAGCAATGGTTTGCTGTAAAAGATGATGCTCAATTCCGCGGCGGGTGGTTTCTACTTCGGGGAGTTCGGGCATGGGCAGGGCCTGCAGTTGGACTTTGCTGCCTAGTTTACCTAATATCGACATTCCGTTTGTCGCCGCTCACTGTTGGAGCATTCATGACTTTCCCCCTTCGTGCTGTCCTGGTTTCCCTGAGTTTATGGCTGGGTGGCTGCGCCAGTACCTTGCCGCCAGCGGCCACCCCCAGCCCGACGCCGGCTGCCGCCGATAATGATGCCGATGCGCTGCCCCAATACAGCGAAGCGCAGCTACCCAAGCTGGAAATGAGCGATGAGCTGATGTTGCGCTTCCTAGTGGGTGATATCGCAGCGCAACGTGGTCAATTTGGCCTCGCCGCCGAAGCCTGGGTGGATCTGGCGCGCAAATCCAAAGACCCACGCGTGGCGCAGCGAGCGGCTCAGCTTGCCGTGGCGTCGGGGCAATTGGTGTTGGCACAGGAAGCGACCGAAATCTGGATTGCCGCCGCCCCCGAGGCGCTCGCGGCACGGCAGCTGATGGTGAGCTTATTACTGCGTAGTGGCCGGCTGATTGAAGCCAAGCCGCATCTGCAAGCGATGTTTGCAGCTAAGCCCAGCGAAGTGGCGCCCTTTTTCCTGCAAATGCATCAGCTGTGGCCCAAAGAAGTGGATCGCCAAGCCGTACTCGATCTCACGCTCGAGCTAACTGCACGCTACGATAATCTGCCCGAGGCGCATTTTGCGCGCGCGGTTGGCTATGGTGGCGCCAAGCAAATCGACCCGGCGCTGGCCGAGCTGAATCTGGCCCTGAAGCAGCGGCCAGATTGGGAGCCAGCGGTGCTGTATAAAGTGCAGCTGCTGGAAGGCAAAGACCCGCAAGCCTCAGCCCAACTACTGGCGCAGGCTGCAAAAAATAATCCGCAATCGCTGGGCGTGGTACTCGCGCAAGCGCGCTTGGCGGCAGATAGTGGCGAATTAGTGCCGGCCCTGAGCGCCTACGAGCAAGTGCTGGCGAAAAACCCGGATCAGCTCGAAGCGCTGATCGGCCATGGTTTGGTGGCCATGCAACTCAATGAAGTGGCTAAGGCGCAGCGCAGCCTGCTGCGCTCGGTCACGCTCAACCCCGCGGCCACCAGCCAGCTGGCCCCGTATCTGGGGCAGGTGGCCGAGCAGCAACACCAATATCAAGATGCGGTGGATTGGTATTTGAAAGCGGGCGCCGATAAGCAAGCCTTGCTGCAGCCACGCTTGCCGCGGCTGTATGCCAAGCTCGGCCAGCAGGCCAAGGCCGATCAGGCGCTGGCGGCGCTACCGGTCGCCACCGCGAAAGAGCAGGCCAGCAAAGCGCAAATCGAGGCGCAGGTTTGGCGCGAGCGCCGGCAACTGAATAAAGCATTGGCCGCGCTGGATAAAGCCGTTGCGGCGCAGCCCGATGAGGCCGAGCTATTTTATGATCGCTCGCTGTATCGTGATCTAGCTGGCGATTACGCCGGAGCAGAAGCGGATTTGCGCGAATTTCTGCGCCAGCAGCCCAATAGCGTGAATGGGCTCAATGCCCTGGGGTATATCCTGGCGAACCGTACTGATCGTCTCGTTGAAGCGGATACCTACCTGGGGCAAGCCATTGCGATGCAGCCGGATAATCCGGTGATTCTGGATTCGCTGGGCTGGTTGCGCTTTAAGCAGGGTAAGGTGGCCGAGGCGCAGCAATTATTAGAGCGCGCCTACCGGCAGATGCCGGATGCTGAAGTCGCCGCCCACCTGGCTGAAGTGCTGGCGCAGCAAGGCGACACCGCGCGTGCCAAAGCGCTGCTGGATGAAGCGCTGGCGCGCCAGCCGGATGATGAGGTTGCGCTGGAAACTCGCCAGCGCCTGGGGCTTTGAGCGGATGAAAGAACTAGGATTGGCGCTGCTGGCTTTGTGCTTGGCAGCCTGTAGTTCGACGCCGCTGGCGCCGCCATCGCAAGGCTTTGCCGCCAGTGGGCGGGTGAATATTCGCCAGGCAGAGCGGGCGGATACCGTGCAGTTTGTCTGGCAGGCCAGCGCCGAGCGTGACACGCTGGCGCTGAATACCCCGTTGGGTAATACCCTAGCCGAGTTGCGTTTGCGCTATGAGCGTGATGTGGTGGTCGAGGCTGAGCTCGATCGCGGCACCGAGCGCCGCACGGCTCGCGACCCTGAAGCATTATTGCTGGAATTGACCGGCGTACAGTTGCCAGTTAGTGGTATGCGCTGGTGGTTGCGTGGCTTGCCTGCGCCCACGGCAGCATTTAGCCGCGAGGGCGACACCCTCGTGCAGGCTGGCTGGCGGATTAGCCCTAGCGATTACCGGGGCGGCCAATGGCCCTATCGGATCGAGTTACAACGGCTCGACAGCGCGCAGGATGCGATTAAAATCCGCGTTTTGATCAATGAATGGCAGCAGGCGAGCGTCGCCGCACAACCATGAGCACAGCTTCTTATCTTCCCGTCGTTGATGCGGCGGGCTTTCAGGCCTATCCGGCCCCTGCCAAGTTAAACCTGTTTTTGCACGTCACTGGGCGTCGCGCCGATGGTTATCATTTGCTGGAATCGATTTTTCAGCTGGTTGATCGGCAAGACACGATCTGGCTGCGCGTGCGGCCCGATACTGCCGTAGTGCATCACAACCCACTGCCGGGGGTGCCGGCCGAGAGTGATCTCACCGTGCGCGCGGCGCGCCTGTTGCAGCAACACACGGGCTGTCAGTTAGGGGTGGATCTGCGGGTGGATAAAGTGCTGCCGATGGGCGGTGGCATGGGCGGCGGCAGCTCCGATGCGGCCACGGTGTTGCTGGCGCTCAATCGGCTCTGGCAGCTGAATTTATCCCGCGCGGCCTTAATGGCGCTGGGCGTGCAGCTGGGCGCTGATGTGCCGTTTTTTCTGTTTGGGCGCACGGCGCTGGTAGAAGGCATTGGCGAAATTATGACGCCGATAGCGGTGCCCGAGCAGCAATTCGTGGTGCTGCACCCGGCCGTGCATGTTCCCACTCCCGCGATTTTCGGCGCCCCGGATTTGCCGCGGAATACGGCCTCGGTGAAGGCGGCGCTACTGGCAGGTGAAGTCGACTGGATGCAATTGCACAACGATTTGCAAGCCGTTGCGGTGGCAAAATTCCCTCTGATTGGCGCGCAGTTAGACTGGCTCAATCAGTTTGCGCCCGCTAGAATGACGGGGTCGGGCAGTTGTGTGTTTGCAGCGTTTGCGCGGCAAAGTGCGCAAAAAAACGCTTCACAAAATCAGGCGGATGCAGTAATATCCTGCCTTCTTGAAGGGATGACCGGGTTTACCTGCTCTTCAATAAGTCAGCACCAGTTACTCGATTTTGCGACTGACTAAGTCAGCGGCAAATTCGTTAGGGGAGTCGCCAAGTTGGTTAAGGCACCGGATTTTGATTCCGGCATGCGAAGGTTCGAATCCTTCTTCCCCTGCCACCTATAAAAAGAAAAGCGTGTAATCACCGGTTACACGCTTTTCGTTTTTCAGGAATCGAAAATGGCTTACGACAGCCTCATGGTTTTTACCGGCAATGCCAACCCAAGGCTTGCTGAGCGTGTAGTGAATCACCTGGACATCTCTCTGGGGCGCGCCACTGTTGGCCGCTTCTCGGATGGAGAAGTGACGGTGGAGTTGCTGGAAAACGTCCGTGGTCGTGACGTATTTGTATTGCAATCCACTTGTGTGCCGACCAACGACAACATCATGGAAATGATGCTGATGGTGGATGCGCTGAAACGGGCTTCGGCCGGCCGGATTACCGCCGCTATCCCTTATTTCGGTTATGCCCGCCAGGATCGTCGTCCGCGCTCAGCCCGGGTACCGATTTCGGCTAAAGTCGTAGCCAATATGCTGCAAGTGGCCGGCGTTGATCGCGTGTTGACGGTCGATGTTCACGCCGACCAGATTCAAGGCTTCTTCGATATTCCGGTGGATAATATTTATTCCACACCGGTATTGCTGGCTGATATCCGCGCGAAAAACCACGAAGACCTGATGATTGTTTCTCCTGACGTGGGCGGTGTATTGCGCGCGCGTGCGATGGCGAAACAGCTGGGTGTGGATATGGCCATCATCGACAAGCGTCGCCCGAAAGCCAATGTGGCTGAGGTGATGCACATCATCGGTGATGTGAAAGATCGCACCTGTATCATCATCGACGACATGATCGATACCGCCAATACCCTGTGTAAAGCCGCTGAAGCACTGAAAAAATTCGGCGCGAAAAAGGTCATGGCTTATGCCACTCACCCGGTATTCTCGGGCGCGGCGGTAGAGCGCATCTTGCAGTCGGCGCTGGATGAAGTCGTAGTGACTGACACCATTCCGGTGTCGGAAGAAGCGCAAGCCAGCGGCCGTGTACGCGTTGTTTCGATTGCGGGCCTCTTGGCGGAAACCATGCGCCGCATCAATAACGAAGAGTCGGTGTCTAGCCTGTTCGTTGATTAATTGATTTATACAGCCTGTAGGTATTGCCCTGCAGGCTTTGTAGTAAAAGCATTCTGAGGATATACCCTCTGAATCATATGCTTCTCTGGTCGCGGGGGGCGTATGTTGTTATCCAAACTGGAGTTTTAAAAATGACTTTCGAAATTCAAGCTAAAGCCCGTGAACTGCAGGGTACTGGTGCGAGCCGCCGCCTGCGTAAAGCTGGCCAACTGCCAGCCATCGTTTACGGTGCAGGCGAGCCTCAAGCTATCGCCCTCGATCACAACAGCATGTACTACACGCTGCAAGACGAGAAATTCCACACTGCCCTGATCAACCTGTCAGTTGACGGTGCAGCGGCTCAGCAAGTTCTGCTGCGCGCGGTGCAATACCACCCGTTCAAACAGCAAGTACTGCACGTTGACTTCCAGCGCGTAAACAGCGACACCGTTGTTGAGCTGAAAGTACCTCTGCACTTCGTGAATGGCGATACTTGCCAAGGCGTTAAACTGCAAGGCGGTAGCATCAGCAACGTACTGAAAGAAGTAATGGTTCGTTGTGCTGCTTCTAAACTGCCAGAGTACATCACTGTTGACCAAGCCAACCTGGCTGTAGGCAACCTGTCTGTACACTTGTCAGATCTGGTTCTGCCAGAAGGCGTACAACTGGTTTCACTGCTGCGCGGTGCAGACCTGGCGGTTTCTCTGCTGAACGGCGCGAAAGGCTAAGCTTTTCTCCGTTGGCAGTAGCCAAACCCACCCCGCCTCGGCGGGGTTTTTTTATGTTCGCTCGCATCGCGAGCCGTGGCGCTTCGCGCTATGATGGCGGGCTGTGCAAAGAGTATGAAATCATGAGCATCAAATTGATTGTGGGCCTGGGCAACCCGGGCGCCGAATACGCGGCCACCCGTCACAATGCGGGCTTCTGGCTGGTGGATGAGCTAGCCCGCGACGGCAAAATTATGCTGCGACAGGACAGCAAGTTTCACGGCCAAGTGGGGCGGGTGAATCTGGCTGGCCATGATGTTTGGCTATTGCAGCCGCAAACCTATATGAATCGCAGTGGCCTGGCGGTGGTGGCACTGGCGCAGTTTTATAAAATTCTGCCTGACGAGATCTTGGTCGTACACGATGAGCTGGATCTGGCGCCTGGCCTGGCCAAGCTCAAGCAAGGCGGCGGCCACGGCGGGCACAATGGTCTGCGCGATATTCAGGCCCATCTGGGTACGCCCAATTACTGGCGCCTGCGCTTAGGTATCGGGCATCCGGGCAATAAGGCCGAGGTGGCTAATTTTGTGCTGAAACCGCCGCGGCGCGAAGAGCAGGAAGAAATCGATAAGGCCGTGATCAAGGCCTTGAGCGTGTTGCCCAAGCTGTTGGCCGGGCAAAGTGGCCAAGCGATGAGCCTCTTGCATACCGATGAAAGCAAGAAACGCGAACACAAACCGGCCCCGAAATCCGAATAAACACCGAGCCTGCTATGTCCACTACCGCTGCCCCAATCCCTGTCAACATCGTTACCGGTTTTCTCGGGGTGGGTAAAACTACCGCCCTCATGCATTTGCTGGCGAATAAACCGGCCGATGAATATTGGGCCATTGTGGTGAACGAATTTGGTGAGGTCGGGATTGATGGCGCGAGCCTGTCGGCGGCGGGCGAGGGCTTGCAGGTGGCGGAAGTGCCTGGCGGCTGTATTTGCTGTACCACCAGCCCGCAGCTGCGGGTCACACTCACCAAGTTAGCTAGGGGTATTCGTCCGCAGCGCTTATTAATCGAGCCTTCTGGGCTGGGACACCCCGCGGGTATTGTGGATTTATTGCGCGACCCAATGCTCGCTAGCGCCTTTGAATTGCGTGCGATTGTCACTTTGCTTGATCCGCGGCATCTGGCCGATAGCCGCTATACCACGCACGAAACGTGGCGCGATCAGCTGCAATTGGCCGATGTGCTGGTGCTGAATAAATGTGATCTGGCCGATGAGGCGCAAATCACGGCGGCCGAGCAGATGGCGGCCGCCCAGTTTCCGCCCAAACTGGCTGTACAGCGAGCGCGGCAGGGCGTTTTTGCGGCTGATTTGTTGGATCTGGAATTGCACCCCGAGCGCTGGCCAGCAGAGCCCGTGGCAGCGCCGCAGGGGCATCGTTTGCTGCCGCGCCGCAAGGCAGCTCCAGCTGCGGATGCCAGCGAGCAGCCCCTCGTGTGGCCGGTGCGCAAAACGCAATCCAGCCTTGGCTCGCATAGCTGCGGCTGGATTTTCTCGCCCGAGACTTGGTTTGCCAGTGCTCAGGTGGCGGGCTTGTTTGAAGCGCTGCAAGCCCCCGATAACCTTGGGCTGGTGGGCTTGAGCCGGGCCAAAGGGGTGTTTCAGACCGAGCGCGACTGGTATCGCTTTGACTGGGTGGAAGGAATGGTGGGGGCCGCGCCTAGCGCCTACCGTCGCGATAGTCGATTTGAGGTGATCGTAGAAAGCACAACAGCGCCCGATTGGGCGCTGTTGGAAGCACAACTCTTGGCGGCGATCATGACGCCGCGTCGCTAAACGTTAATCGCTCAGCGCGCTGCGCACCTGCCACATATACGAATCGGCCATGTCGTTGAGGCCGGCGTCGCGCATGGTGCGCTGCCAGCGGTCAATACAAAACTGCAGCTCTTCCGGTGTGCTCATCACATCAAATACATCCTGCAGCATAAATTCCAGCTTGCCGCCCAGATAGGTCTGGTCGGTCATGCTGATGATCCGGCGCACATTCTGTAGCGCTTTGGCGCTGGGCAGGCCTTTGAGCGGGGTTGAGCCGGGCGGTGGAATCGTGGGTTGTACCGTTGGATCGAAGATGCTGGGCAGGCGCTCAGGTGGCTGGCGCGCGCCTTCTTCAACGATCAGACCCAGCTCCATCAGCTTAACCAGCCGGAGTTTGAGCTCTTCTAGATTTGGGCTAAAAGCGGCCAGATCAGCGATCCGGTTCTGGCCATCAATCAGAAACAGCAGTTGACGCTGCTTGATCGGGAAGCCGGCCGAGCGGTTTTGCAGCTCGTGGTTACCGAGTTCCGTGCGGATGAATAGCGTGTTGTTATCCATGGTGTAAACATGCCTTTTTGTGGCGTAGCAGCATAGCGAGCGAACATGTTATCGCCGACCTTGCACCCGTGGGTGTGTGGAAATGTTACCGGGGTATGTTGCGGCGGCGCAAGAATAAGCAAATGATGATGCAAAGCCTGTATTAACAAGGCTTTTGCGCTGATTTGCTGGCGCTTTTGGCTGGCGGGCAGTTTCAAACGATTGTTGCAAAATGGAAACAGGCCACCCGCGGGTGGCCTGTTGGCGTCAAATGGTTCTGGTTTACAGCCCGCCGTAGGAGTGCAGGCCGGAGAGGAACATATTCACGCCAATAAAGGCAAAAGTGGTAATAAACAGCCCGACCACCGACCACCAAGCCAGCACTTCACCGCGCCAGCCTTTCACCAGCCGGATATGCAGCCAGGTGGCGTAATTCAGCCACACGATTAGGGCCCAGGTTTCTTTCGGATCCCAGCTCCAGTAGCCGCCCCAGGCATCTGCCGCCCACATTGCACCCAGCACGGTGGCGATGGTGAAAAACAGAAAACCGACGGCAATGGCCTGGTATGACACTTCTTCCAGCATGTCGGGCTTAGGGAAGACATGTTGCAGGCGGCCACGGTTGGCGGCAACCAGCAGCAGGCCGGCAATGCTATAGCCAAATTTCGCCGCAAAGCCAACGCCGGTGAGGTTATTTGGGTCGCTAGCGAGGCTGGCGGCATTCAGGTGGGCAAGCAGCGTGAGTGCAAACACGGCCAGCGAGCCCAGCAGCAGGCCTTTGCGAGTGGCGGGCTGGATGGCTTTCGGGCTGGCCAACAGCCAAGCAATGCCCAACATGGCGGCGATCGCGAACGCACCATAGCCAACAAAGTTCGCTGGCACGTGGATCTTCATCCACCACGATTGCAGTGCCGGAATCAGCGGCTGAATTTCATGCGCCTGCCGATCAAAGGTGTACCAGATGATAAAGGCGACGGCCGCACAGATAATCGGCAATACAAACGCGCCCATGGAGCGAGCCTGAAATTTCGCTTCGTAATACAGATACATCAGCGCGGTGATCAGGCAGAACAGGATAAATACTTCGTAAAGGTTCGAGACCGGAATATGCCCAATGTCGGCACCGATCAAATAGCTTTCATACCAGCGTACCAGCTTGGAAGTCATGGCCATGACGGCGGCGGCCCAGGTTAGGCCAGTGGCAACCCGCAGCGCGGTGGCCGAGCGTTTAAAAAGGCCCAGCCAGTAAACAAACATTGCCAAGAAAAACAGCACGCACATCCACATCACCGCCGATTGGCTAGACAGGATGTACTTGAGCCAGAAAGCGCTCTGCCCACGGGCAAGCTCGCCCTGATACAAGCCAATGGCCGCCAGTGCCAGCAAGGCCGTGAGCGGGAAGTACCAGCGCATGGGTTTCCAGAACCAGCCCAGCCAGATCAGGCCTGCGGCCGACCCCAGCAAGATGCCTTGCTCGTAATAATCCAGATAGCCGTGATAGAGCTGCCAAGTCAGGCAGCCAGCCAGCACAATTAGTGCCGCGTAACCATAGTCGGCCCAGTTGCGGGCGGGGGTAAGTGCATTCATGCGTCAGACTCTTGCTCGGTAGGTTTCTGCCCCAGCAGTTGTTGCTGGTGGCGGGCAAATTCGCGATCCAGATCCGGGGTTTTGCGATTGCTGCTCATCGCCAGCAAGGTACCTTGCTCGCTCAGATGCACCCACAGCCGGTTTTCCCGGATGTAGAACATGCAGAATACGCCCAGAATCAGCAGCAGCGAACCCAGATACACCACGTTCTTGCCGGGTGAGCGGGTGAGCTGGAAGCCGCTGGCTTTGACCTCGTTAAAGCCATTCAGTTGCAGGATAATCGGGCTGCCGTAATCAAACAGCTGGCTGGTGGCCACCAAGCTATCCATCAGAAAGCGATAGTTGGCTTCATTCATCGGCAACTGTGGCAGGCCCGCGCGGCCGGTGGCCACATCCATGGCATCAATCACCGCACCCTGCAGGACTTTTAAATAGGTTTGCGCCACGGCTTGGCGTTTGTCATCGGGGACTTTTTCGGCCAAGAAGCGATCAATCGCTGGCAGGCCGCCTTGCGCAAATTGGCTGAGTACCGTTTGGGTGACTTCGGCAAACTGAGCTTGGCTTTGTGCCGACACGCCTCCACCCGCTTGGGCTTTGGCCGCGGTGCGGCGAGCGATCTCGGCATGCAGGCTTGAGTCGAGCAAGGTTTGGCGCAGGCGGATAAAGCTGGCAATCTGATTGTCGCTATCTAGGGGTATACGCACGAAACTAAATGGTGCTGATACTTCCCGACGTATACCCGTCACAAAGTAGCTGGCGCCATTTTCAAAAAACGGAGTCATATAATTTTGATATTCCACCGCTTGGCCGGTGTCATCGCGCAATTTGAATTGCACCATAGGGCCAAGGTTGCGCAGATTTTTGCTGCTGGTGACGGCTTGCGCGCTGGCGAGCCGCTCTTGCAGTTTATCCACCGCGACGGCCGAAGTGCTGCCTTCGGCGGGTTTGCCAAGATCTTCGATATTGAACGGCCGCAGATCGCCGACTTCCAGTTGATATTTGCGGCCAGCTAAGGTGAGGGCTTGATTGGTTTGCGAGCGAGTATTGAGTGGGCTGGTTTTGCCGCTGGCCAGATCCCATTGCATAAATTCCAGGCCCGAGCCGCCATCGCCAAAACTGGCCTGATAGATGGCTACCCCATCAACGATCAGCGGGTGATTCACTTTCACCGTGCCGCTTTGGATGACTTTGCCACTTTGTAGATCCAGCACATCAATATCGCTGGCAAACAGCTTGGGCATTCCGGTGGAGTAGTGCTCGATATGGAATTTCTTGAGTTTGAGCGCGAAGGGCAGCTCTTGCACAAAATAGCCATTGCCGGCATTCAGAAACACGACTGAAGCACTGCTCCCTTCGCTTAAGGTGACATTGCCACGGAAAGACAGATTATTGCTCTCGAGCCGGCTGATGGCTGGAATCTGGCTTTGTGGAATATCCCGTACTTCCGGGGCTTTCAGGCCAAAGGTTTCCAGTAGTTTTAATGGCAAATTGCCATCCATCAAGCCACCAATACAAATCACCACAATCGCCAAGTGGGCAAAAAGATAGCCCAGTTTTTGCCAGCTGCCTTTTTTAGCCGCCAGCAGGGTGGTATCGCCCTCGTGGCGGATTTTGTAACGATAACCTTCGCGTTGCAGGTAACTTTCAACGGCGCTGGTTTCTAGGCGCTTCGCTTGTTCCGCGTGGTGGCTGATGAGGCGCAGCGAATTTAAGCTGGCTTTTTCGCGATAGCCTTTGAAGTCGCGCACAACGCCCGGCCAGTGACGCCAGATGCATAAGCTGGTCGATACCACGAGGAAGGTCAGAATAACCAGAAACCAGCTGGCGTGGTAAACATCAAACAGCCCCAAAGGCTGGAAAATGCTGAACCAGAACTCACCAAATTCCACCCGGTAATTCACATAGGGCTCGTTCTGTTTTAAAACGGTGCCGATGATGGACGCAATGGCCAGAATGGTGAGCAGACTGATGGCAAAGCGCATGGATGACAGCAGGTCAAACAAGGCGCGGCGGAAGGGCAAATGGCGGGAAGCTTGGGTCATAAACTAAAAAAGGGGCAGAGGTCGTGCTGACCTTGACCCCTCTTGGTAAGCAACAGGAACCGCAAGTTCCTGCGCGAATGATTAATGAAGTGCCTGAATGTACTCAGAAACCGCTTTGATCTCTTGATCAGACAATTTGGCGGCGATTTCGCTCATCGGCTGGTTGTTGTTACGCTCGCCGACACGGAATGCAGTCAGCTGGGCCGCAGTGTAAGCCGCATGTTGACCACTCAGGCGTGGGTATTGGCCAGGAATACCTGAACCTGCTGGGCCGTGACAGGCCATACAGGCAGGTACGTTTTTGCTGGCAACGCCGCCGCGGTAGATTTTCTTACCGGCTTCGATCAACTCTTTATTTGAAGCGCCTTGAGCTTTCGGTTTTTGCTGGCTGAAATAAGCGGCCACATTGGCCATATCGGCATCTGACAGCGGGGTAGCCATACCCAGCATCACGGCATTTTTACGCTTTTGGGTCTTGAATTCATGTAGCTGCTTCACAATGTATTCTGGGTGCTGGCCAGCCAGACGCGGGTTTGCACTTGCGACACTGTTGCCATCAACGCCGTGACAGGCGGCACAAACTTGATCGACGATCACTTTGCCCTTGCTGGGGTCGCCTTTGCTGCCGGCGGCGAAAACTGCCGGCGCCATCATCAAAAGTGCTGCTAGCTTGATTGCTACAGTCGTGCTGCGCATAAATCCGCTCCCGTAATTGTGCGTATTTGTCGGTGCTTTGGGTGGACTTTTGTCCGGTTGTTGCCGACGATGGTCTATCAAATGCTGGTATTCTATAGCAAGACCCCGATACAAACCACTATGGCGCTTTCAGATGTCCCTATTTCAAGGCCTTACTTTTCTCACTACCGTCAATGATTTAAAAGCACTTCCACCCGACGGGCTAGAAGTGGCCTTTGCTGGTCGTTCTAATGCTGGTAAATCCAGTGCAATCAATACGCTGGCCAATCACACTCGGCTTGCATATGTTTCAAAAACACCAGGTCGTACTCAGCATATCAATTACTTCGATTTTGGCCAGTTGCGGCGACTGGTGGACTTGCCCGGCTATGGTTATGCTGCTGTGCCTGAAAAAATCCGCCTGCATTGGCAGGGACTTTTGGGTAAATACCTGGAAACCCGCCCGAATCTAATTGGCCTCGTGCTGATTATGGATAGCCGCCGCCCGTTGACCGAGCTGGATCGGCTGATGCTCGATTTTTTTATGCCGACCGGCAAACCGATTCATTGCGTGCTGACCAAGGCTGATAAGCTCAATAACCAAGAGAAAACCCAAGCGCTGCGCACGGTGAAAAAAGAATTCGCCGATTACCCGCATATCACGGTGCAGCTGTTTTCTAGTTTGAAAAAACAGGGTGTTGATGAAGTCGAGCAAGTGGTGGGGGCTTGGTTTGCAGCTGCGATGGCAGCCGAGCAGGATAAAGAGCCGATGGACGGGGAATAAATTTCCTTGCTTAATGAGTCAGTCCGGCTATTTTGAACTCTAGGTGCGCCCCTGCACCTCCCGCTTTTCCTCCCTGAGCGGGGCTCCGTTTGGAGCATCTATGTGGCCCCAGTCAAGGATAATTTCGGCTGGGGTTTCTTTTTTTCTACGCTTTCTGTATTAGCCTTGTCTAAATCCTTCCCGCCAGCATAAGATTTTAGCCTTAATAGAAAATCAACTAGATAACACGCGCTTTAAAGCGCCTGTGCTATCGTTGCAGTGTCAGCCGTGTGCCGCGCGCGGCAATGGAATCGGGGAGGTTGAGATGTCGAGTTTAGCGGGTGTTAAAGTGATGGTGATTGATGATAGCAACACCATCCGCCGCAGTGCCGAGATCTTCCTAGGGCAGGCCGGATGTGAAGTGATCTTGGCTGAAGATGGGTTTGATGCCTTGGCCAAAATTGCCGATCATCATCCGCATGTCATTTTTGTCGATGTTATGATGCCGCGTCTGGATGGTTATCAGACCTGCGCCTTGATCAAAAAGAACCCGCGCTTTAAGTCAACCCCAGTGGTGATGCTGTCTTCTAAGGATGGCTTGTTTGACCGTGCACGTGGGCGCATGGTGGGCTCTGACGAATACCTCACCAAACCATTTACCAAAGACAGCCTGTTGACTGCGGTGCGCTCACACGCTGGCTTAGCCTAATTTGTTGATTGAATTTACTTTGTGGATAAACCGAAATGGCCATCAAAAAAATCCTGATCGTTGATGATTCTCCAACCGAACGTCATTTCTTGGGTGAATTGCTAACGAAAAACGGTTTTCAGATTATGACTTTGGAATCGGGTGAAGAAGCCGTTGCCAAGACCAAAGACCTGATGCCTGATTTGATCCTGATGGATGTGGTAATGCCGGGCATGAATGGCTTTCAAGCTACCCGTACCATCAGCCGCGATGAAGCGACTAAGCATATCCCCATCATCATGTGTACCTCGAAAAATCAAGAAACCGATATGGTCTGGGCGAAGCGCCAGGGAGCGGTTGAGTACGTAGTAAAACCTGTGGATTCGCAAGAGTTGCTTAGCAAAATTGCCAGTCTGTAATTCTAGGTAGGGCTCAGCATGGCAAAACGGATTAGTTTGCGAGAGTACCAGCAAGGGGTAATGGACCGCTTGCAATCTGCTGCCGCAGTGGCTCAGGTCGATGCGCGCTTGGGGATTCAGATCGGTACGGAAAACTGGCTGGTGGATTTAGGTGACGTCGCTGAAGTGATGCCGCTGCCCTTGGTCGCGGGGGTGCCGCTGGCTCATCCTTGGTTTAAGGGTATCGCCAATGTGCGCGGGAATTTGGTCAGCGTAACTGACCTGCCCGCGTTTTTGGGTTTGAGCCATCCTGGGTTTAACAATATGTCGCGGCTGGTAATGTTGCAGCCTCGGCATTTGCCGCATGCGGCAATCCTAGTCAATAAAATGCTGGGCTTGAAACACTTGGCCGATTTTAGCGCTGAGCCTGCGGCGACCGATGCGCCACCTTGGCTGGGTGATCGGTATCGAGATGCGGCAGGGGCAGAATGGAAAACACTAATTATTGAAGAGCTGGCGAAACAGCCAAGCTTTTTGCAAACAGGTATTGCATAAAAACGATCACTATTGGGTGTGGTTTGGGAGGCAGCAATGGGAGTGGTGGATAAAATCAAGGGGCTCTTTTCGGGTAGCGATCAGGCTGGAAAGGCCGAACCGAAAAAGCAATCGTTCGATCCGTCGAGAACAACGTGGATCTTGGACAAAATCCGCCTGCCGGAAGGTGATACTTCACAGCTGGCTAAGCCGCTGCCGCTGATCGGGCATCTACCATCACGGCAACAGATGGCCATCTTGCTGCTGGTGATGGTGCTCAGTTTGCTGCTGTTTGCACTGACCGCATTTTTGTCTTTCCGCTCAGCGGAAACCAATGCCAACCACCAAGCGATTGCGACGGAAATGCAGATGCTTTCGCAGCGTTTGGCACGGGCTTCCAATCAGGCGGTGCAAGGTAATGAAGAAGCGTTCGGCATTTTGCAAGACGCCTATACCAAGTTCGATGCCAACTTGACCGAACTGACCGATGCCCAAGGCTCTTGGAATTTGTTTCAAGTTTCTGGCTCTGAGCTCATCGGCAAGATTACCGAAACTTGGAATGCGTCTTACCGCCCTAATCCAAGCCGGCCAACGGTAGATACGATTCTTAAGCAAAAACCCCAGCTGATTACCATCGGTAAGAGTGTGGATGGTATTAACGTCAATGATGCCAAGCTACTCGAGCAAACCCAGCAGCTGACTTCGATGCTGGCCGATGGCGGTGCTAACGCGCGGGAGCTTGATTACGCCAATCAGCTGTCGATGTTGTCGCAGCGGATGTCGAAAAACGCCAATGCGATGCTGGCTTCTGAGCTGATCAACCCTGAGGTGGTATTCCTTTTGGGTAAAGACGTATCGACGTTCAAAGAAATCCTGAAAGGCTTTGCCGAAGGCAATCAAGAGCTGCAAATTCGCGCGGTAGAAACCACCGCACTGGCAGAGAAAATCGAACAGATTCAAAGTCTGTTTAAAGATTTTGAAGTGGTGGTTGCTTCGTTCTCTACCAATATGCAGCCCTTGGTGAATACTCGCTTGGCTAATCAGGCGATTGTGCGCGATTCGGATAAGCTGCTGACCGATACCGCTGAACTTGCAACCCAGTATGACAATAAAACCGGTGGTTTTATTGTGGGTGCTTTGGAGCTGGTGTTGATTGGTTTGGCTTTGGGCTCATTGCTGTTACTGGTGCGGGTATTCAACCAAGAGTCGGTAAAACGTCGTTTGGCCTCCGAGGCAGAGAACCGCAAAAATCAGGACGCGATTTTGCGCTTGCTGAATGAAATGGGTGACTTGGCCGATGGTGATCTGACGATTCGTGCCTCGGTAACCGAGGACCTGACCGGTGCGATTGCTGACTCGATTAACTTTACGATTGAAGAGCTGCGGACGCTGATTACGGGGATTAACCGTGCGACGGACAAGGTAAATTCTTCGACCGCCCAGGCGCAGCAAATTTCTGAGCAGCTGCTGCAAGCCGCTGAGCGTCAATCGCGCGAGATTGAAACCACTAACCGT
Organism: Chitinibacter tainanensis DSM 15459; assembly: GCF_000429785.1. GTDB lineage: Bacteria > Pseudomonadota > Gammaproteobacteria > Burkholderiales > Chitinibacteraceae > Chitinibacter > Chitinibacter tainanensis. Next base: position 152,442 of record NZ_KE386952.1, on the reverse strand, counting down.
AATGTTGAGCAGATCGTACAGTCGATTCAGGACGTATCATCCACCGCCGCCCAATCGGCAGATGTAGCCCAAACCTCGCTGCAAGCCGCAGAGCAGGGTGCGGATGCGGTAAATAACCAAATTAAAGGGATGAACGAGATTCGCGAGCAGATTCAGGAAACTGCAAAACGGATTAAACGTCTGGGCGAATCGTCGCAAGAGATTGGTGAGATCGTAGAGTTGATCTCCGACATTACCGAACAGACCAACGTACTGGCTTTGAATGCAGCGATTCAGGCTGCCGCCGCCGGCGAAGCTGGCCGTGGCTTCTCGGTGGTAGCGGAAGAGGTTCAGCGACTGGCGGAGCGCTCTGGTGAAGCAACGAAACAGATCGGCGCGATTGTGAAAACAATTCAGGCCGATACCCACGATGCGGTAGCGGCGATGGAAGTGTCGACGCAAGGGGTAGTGGAAGGGGCGAAACTATCTGACTCGGCCGGTACGGCGCTGGCAGAGATCGGTCGCGTATCACGTGAACTGGCTCGTCTGATTGAATCGATTGCCCACGAAACTGAGGGTCAAACTGCACTGGCGGCCAAAGTAACCGACACCATGCGTGACATTTTGGCCATTACTGAACAAACCACCCAAGGTACCAAACAGTCGGCTGAAGCGGTTGGTGAGCTGACTGGCCTGGCCTCTGAGCTGAAGTCTTCGGTGGCCGGCTTCAAGCTGTCTTGATTTTTTTCTGATCTGACAGGGTTGAACCATTGGTTCAACCCTTCTTTCATGGGATTCTGCCATGAGCATGCATACTGAATTCGATAAAAGCTCGTTGCTGTGGGTGAACGCAGAAATCGAGAATACGCTGGCTCAGGCCCGGCAATCCTTGCAGCAATTCAAGGATAAATCCGATGCTTCCCATCTCAAACATGCCGCTAGTTATTTGCACCAAGCCTATGGTGCGCTAGAGCTGGTTGAGCTGACTGGGGTGGCGCGATTCTGCGAAGAAATTGAGCAGGTGATTTTTGCCCTTGAGCGCGGCGATCTCACCGCCGAAAGCTTGCCCACCATTGAGCAAGGCCTGGCCGATATCAATCAGTATCTGCAACGGCTGATGGCTGGCATGCCGAATATTCCACTGAGCCTGCTGCCAACCTTCCGGCTGCTGGCACAGTTGCGCAAAGGCAGTGCCTCAGGGGCGGAATTGTTTTTTCCGCAACTGATGCTGGATTTGCCCGTGGGCTTGCCCAGCAATCCGCTGGCGGCCGAAGCGCTTACCGCGCTGATCCGCGAGCAGCGCAAACGCTATGAGAGCGGCCTGCTGCGCTGGCTGAAAGGGCAAAATCAGGTTACTCCAGTGATGGCCGCCGCTTTGGCGGAGCTGGCCAAAGCCCAATCATCAAGTATTCCGCGTGCTTTCTGGTGGACCGCGGCGGCGGTAATTGATGGCCTGGGTACTAACCGCGCCGGGCTGGATCTTGAGCCTAAGCAGCTCCTGCTGCGCTTGAATTTGCAAATTCGGCGTTTGGCCGATGGCTCAAGCAAGGTGGCCGAGCGCTTATTCCGTGATTTGCTGTATGTACTGGTCCAGCTCGATACCGATAGCGCGCTGGCAAAAGGTCTTGCGCAGCAGTTTGAATTGGCGGCCATGCTGCCGAATGAGCAGGACGTCATCTCGGCCGAAAGCGTTGCTGGGCAACAGCTCGCGCGCAGTTTGCGCGACGAATTGGGCCAAGCCAAAGATCTGTGGGCGCGGGTAGCCAGCGGTAATCAAGAAAAACGCAGCCAAGTGCAGCATCATTTGCGCCAAGTGTTGGCCAAGAGCGAAGCGCTGCAAATTGATGGCTTTGCAGGTTTGTTGCAAGGTTTGCTAACGGCAAGCGATAGCCCGCAAGCGGCCGACACCTTGGCGCTGGAAATCGCCACCGGGCTCTTGCTGGCCGAAAATGCGCTGCTGATTTACCCAAGTCAGGCCGAAGATTTCAGCGAGCAAGTTCATGCGCTGCTCGCACGCTTGCAAGACCCCGCGGCTAGCCACGAATTACCGCAGCTGGATGAAGTGAGCCGCGAAGCTCAGGAGCGGATGTTGCTGGGTCAGCTGTCGAATGAAATCCGCAGCAATCTGCAAAGCATCGAAGAAATTCTGGATGCATTCTTCCGTGACCCGGCGCAGCGCCACCAGCTTGAGCAAATCGAGCCGATGCTGCATCAGGTGCAAGGCGCACTGATGATGCTGGATCGCCCGCAGGCGGTTGAGCTATGCCATCAATGTCTGTTGCGGATCACCAGTTATATGGAAGCCGAAGAGCTGCCAGAACAAAGCAAACTCGAAGAGCTTGCTGAGGCGCTGTCCGCATTGGGCTTCTATGTCGATGATCTTGCGCAAAAACGGGATGAAGAGAATCAATTGCTGCCGATGCTGCATCGCTTGCAAGGCGAGCAGGATCAGCCCGCTCTGATCGAAGAAGCCCCGTTGGCGGCGCTGGAAGCCGAGCCGGAAGTGCAGGGTATTGTTGAGGCGCCAGTCGCAGTGAAAGCGCCAGAGCCGGTGCTTGAAAATAAACCACTGCCGGTCTCTGAAGCGGCGATGGATGCCGAACTCTTGGAGGTCTATCTCGAAGAGGCGGTCGAAGTGCTGGCGGCCATTGAGCAGAATATTGACGTGCTGCGCACCGATCCACAGCAGCACGAAGCCATCACCACCATCCGCCGTAGTTTCCACACCCTGAAGGGCAGTGGCCGCATGGTTGGACTGTTCCAACTGGGTGAAGTGGCCTGGTCGATCGAGCAGGTGATGAACAAATGGCTACAGCTGGAAAAACCAGTCACGCCACGCCTCTTGGCCTTGCTGGAGTTGACCCACACCGCTTTTGGTAACTGGATACAACAGTTGCAAAAAGAGGGGCATGTCTCGGTAGAGAGCAGCGCAATTGAGCTGGAGGCCAATACCCTGCGGAGTATGGCTGAAGCGGGTGAAGATGAAGCGCCTGCGCCGGCGGCTGAAGTAACACTCGAGGAGCCCGCGCTCAGCGAAGAAAACACCGACATCCAAATTGGCGTGGTGGCTGTGTCGCCTGTGTTGTTCGGCATCTTCTGCGATGAGGCCAAAAAACACCTCGCAGCCTTGCAGCATGGCGTGGCCGTGCTGGCGGAAACCAATCAAACCGAGCCACAGTTTATTCTAGCCGCCCATACTCTGGGCGGTATCGCTTCGACAGCGGGCTTCCGCCCCCAGGGTGAGCTGGCCTACGCCGTTGAGCATGGCCTGCAAAATCTGGGTGCCGAAGCCGGTGAGCATAAAGACCTGTTTGCCGATGCCGTAAACACCCTCGACATCATGCTGAGCATGATTTTCAACCAGCAAGTGCCACCAACTGCACCGGGCTTAGTGGCGCGGTTGAGCGAATTGCAGGCAAGTGGCGCCGAACTCTCGCTCGATGGCGAGGAAATCGCTGCCGATGCCGCACCTGCAGCTCTGGCATTTGATACTGAGGTTGTGCCAGCATTTGCCGAAGCCGAAGCCGAAGCCGAAGCCGAAGCCGAA
>NZ_KE386952.1:0-148571 GCF_000429785.1 Chitinibacter tainanensis DSM 15459 | reverse complement strand
GCCGAAGCCGAAGCCGAAGCCGAAGCCGAAGCCGAAGCCGAAGCCGAAGCCGAAGCCGAAGCCGAGTTACTGCTTCTGGATGGAGCAAGCAGCGAAGATCTGGCAGATTTTGTCGCTGCAGACGAGCCGGCTGAATTGCCGCCCGCGCTCACAGCCGATGCCCCTAGTGGACTGCTGGATGCGTTGACCACTGCGGTGCCAGCCGTGGCCATGGCGGCTTCGCCAATCAACCAGCTGTTGGTCGCCGAAGAAGCGAAGCCAGCGCAAGCGCTGGAGCTGGATGCCAGTCTGAATGACGATATTGATCCGCAATTGCTGCCGATCTTTATTGAAGAGTCGGAAGAATTGCTGCCGCAGATTGGCGAAGATATCCGCCAGCTGCCAAGCGCTGAAGACGCCGAGCCGCTGCTGAAAAATCTAAAACGCACGCTGCATACCGTGAAAGGTAGCGCGCGAATGAGCGGTGCAATGCGGATGGGTGAAGCAGCCCACATCATGGAATCTCGGCTCTTGGAAAGCCAGCCGAACGATCCAACGCTGCAGGCGCGCTTAGAAGCCGATTACGATACGCTGCTGGCCCTATTTGCTGAGCTGAGCAAGCCGGCTAATGCTGCGGCTGCAGCCGTGGAAACTCCGGTTGCCCCAGTGATGCCAAAACTGCTGGCCGCGGCCGATCCGGAAAATAAAACCGTGATCCGGGTGAAATCGGAGCTGATTGACCAGTTGGTGAATCAGGCCGGTGAGGTGGCGATTTCGCGGACGCGGATTGAGTCGGAAATGGTGACGCTCAAATCGTCGCTGGTTGATCTGACGGAGAACGTGGCGCGTCTGCGCGGGCAGTTACGCGAGCTGGAAATTCAGGCCGAAACTCAGATGCTGGCGCGGGAAAAAGAAGTACAAGATCAGCATCGTGAATTTGATCCACTCGAATTTGACCGCTTTAGCCGCTTGCAAGAGCTGACTCGCTTTATGGCTGAGTCGGTGAACGACGTAGCGACGGTGCAGCAGCATCTGTTGAAAAACTTGGATGAGTCTTCGGCGGCCTTGCTGGCGCAGTCGCGGATGACCAAAGAGCTGCAGCAAAGTCTGATGCGGGTACGGATGGTACCGTTCTCCAGCGTGTCCGAACGGCTGTATCGCTTGACCCGCCAAGCCGGTAAAGAGGTGGGCAAGAAGGTCAATCTGGAGATCAAAGGCGGCCGCGTGGATATCGACCGCGGCGTACTGGATAAAATGATTTCGCCGTTTGAGCATATGCTGCGTAACGCGATTGACCATGGCCTGGAAACCAGCGAGCAACGGCTGGCGGCGGGTAAACCCGAGTTTGGTGAAATCCAGCTAGAAGTGCGCCAAGAGGGCAATGAGCTGGTGCTGCAGTTGAAAGACGATGGCCGCGGCCTCGATGTCGCGCGAATTCGGCAAAAAGGGCTGGATAAAGGTCTGATTACTGCGGAGCAGAATGTTTCGGATGCCGATGTCTGCCAACTGATTTTCGAGCCAGGCTTCTCGACGGCGGCGAATGTGACGCAGCTGTCTGGCCGCGGGATCGGGATGGATGTGGTGAAAAACGAGGTGTCCAACCTCGGCGGTAAAATCGATGTCACCACCATCGCTGGCCAAGGCACTACCTTTATCATTCATCTGCCGCTCACCTTGGCGGTAGCGCAAGTCTTGTTGGTGAAAAGTGGCGAGCGCCTGATCGCGATTCCATCGGTGATGGTGGAGCAGGTGCAAGAGCTTAAGCAAGAAGCGCTGGCTGGCCTGTATAAAAACCAAGCACAAGAATGGTTGGGGCAGCGTTACCGCTTTGCTTACCTGCCGCGTTTGCTGGGCGATTTGCAGGCAGTACCAGAGCAGAAACGCTACTCAACGGTGGTGTTGTTGCGCTCAGGGGCTGGACGCATTGCGTTGCACATCGACGAGTTGGTGAAAAACCAAGAGGTGGTGGTGAAGCCAATCGGGCCACAGTTGGCACGGATTCCGGGCGTAGTTGGGGCTAGCGTGCTGGGTACCGGTGAGATCGTGCTGATCATGAATCCGCTGGCACTGCTTGAGCAATCTAGCCAAATCGTGAGCATCGTGCAGCAGCAGGGCAGTGCCGCGCCGACGCAGGCCGCGCGTAGTAGCATGCCTGAGCAGCTGTCTACCGCTCCGGTGGTGATGGTGGTGGATGACTCACTGACCGTGCGCAAGATTACCGGTCGCTTGTTGGCGCGTGAGGGCTTCCAGGTGGTTACGGCGAAAGACGGTGTGGACGCTTTGCAGCAACTGCATGATGTGAAACCGGCAGTGATGCTGGTGGATATTGAAATGCCGCGGATGGATGGTTTTGAGCTGACCCGGAACGTGCGTGTAGCAGAAGACACGCGTGAAATCCCCATCATCATGATTACTTCGCGTACGGCCGAGAAGCACAAGAAGTATGCCTTTGATCTGGGGGTGAATGCTTATCTGGGCAAACCGTACCAAGAGGATGAACTGCTAGGCTTGATCCGGCAGTTCTTGCAGGCCGGTAATCTGCATTAGGACTTTCCCGCTGAAGCACTCATGTGCAACAAAAAGCCCTGCTTAGCAGGGCTTTTTCCTTTATATTCAGCCACCGACTATATTAAGAGTCTGTCTCTCTGGCGATTAATCATGAGTGTGCCTGTCGTCACGCCCGAGCAACTGGAACACCTGCTGACCGAAGCCTTGCGCTGGTATGTGCCGGATTGCGCTCGCAGCATCACTTTGCTGGATGAGGTGGTGCAGCTTGCGCAAGCTCAGCAGCTGGTTGAGCAAGAGGCACAGGCCCAGCTATGGCGCGCGCGCAGTTTTTGGGCGCTGGGTAATTTGCCCGCGGGGCATGCCGCGATTGCGCGCCTAGAAACGCTCTCGCGGCAGATTAAATCGCCGCGCCTCACGGCCGAATATGAGCATGCCCGCGCGCGGCTGCATTTCTCGGCCAGCGAGTATGGCCCCGCGCTTAAAAGCTGGATTGCCAGTTTGCAACAGGCGATGCACCTGCATGCCCATGAGCTGTACTCGCCCGCCTGCCTAGGGATAGGCAATGTGTATTTCTCGCATCAACAGCATGGTGAAGCGCTGCGCTGGCATGAGCTGGCCTTGCAGTTTGCCGAGCGAGTGGATGATTCCGAATTGCTGGCCGAGTGCTACCTGCACGTCATCGCTGATTTGAATCAGCTGCATGAATACGAGCTGGTCCTCAATTTATCTTATCGGGGTGAGGCCGCGCTCAGGCAAAGCCAGCATCAGGCTTGGCTCGCTGATTGGTATAGCTATCGTGGCCAAGCCTTGCTCGCCATGCAGCGTGGGCCAGAAGCGCTCGCCTATATGCAGCAGGCCTGGCAGATTAATCAGCAAACTAGCTATTTATGGAGCCAATCACATAGCCTGATCAATCTGGGTGAAGTGCATCTGGCCTTGGCGGACTATGCCGCTGCGCAACATCATCTGCACCTCGCGCTGGGAAAAATCGATCAGTTTGGCTCGCTGACTATGTATCTACGCGTGTATGGCTTGCTAGCAGAGTTGGGGCAGCGGATGGATAACCCCAAGATGGCCTGGGAAAGCCGGCGCAAATACCATGAATTGGCGATTCGCAATGCACAGCAATTAGCCAAAGATAAGCTCAATACCGCGCTCGAGCGCCGGATCCGCGAGCTTGATACCCAGCTGATGGTGCTGCAAACCCGGCAAGAAAATGTCATGTTGCGCCAGCAAACCACCGCCGATAGCGAGTTGCTCAATACCCTGCGGCATGTCTCGATGCAAGACCCGCTCACCGGTATTGGCAATCGGCGCCTGCTGGATCAGGAAGGCCCGGCCTTGTTTCAACGTTGTCTGGAAGACAGCCGCCCTCTCTCGGTATTGATGCTGGATCTGGATTATTTCAAACAAATCAACGACACCTACGGTCATGCGGTCGGCGATGAAGTTCTCAAAATCAGTGCCTTGATTATGCTGGCCGGTTGCCGTGGTGGTGATTTAGTGGCGCGCTATGGCGGGGAGGAGTTCATCCTCTTGTTGCCGGGGGCGCCAGGCGCCACTGCGGTAGAAGTCGCTGAGCGAATTCGGCTGCGTATTCAGCAATACGATTGGAGTCAGGTGCAGCCTGGGCTCAAGGTCACGTGTAGCCTGGGGGTGGCCGAATGCTTGGATGAAGTCGCGCTGGATGATTTGCAGCAGCATGCCGATCAGGCGCTCTATCAGGCCAAGCATCATGGCCGTAATCGCGTGGAGTCGTATACATGACTCAAGACGAATTTGTACGCTGGCTTGCAGGCCAGCAGGCACTGATGCTGCGGGAAAAGCAGCCCAGCCTAATGGATGCTGCGATTCGGCAGGCGCAGTTGCTGAATTTTGCCTATGGCCAGGCTTTGGCTCTGTTGTATCGCGGCGAATATCTAATCGATCTGGGCGAACAGCCGGCGGCGGCCTTTCGGGATTTTCGCGAGGCGGGTTTGATCGCTCGGCAGCTGCGCAATTGGGGCTTGCTCGCGCAAACCTTGCACTGGCAAGCGCAAAGCCAGTTGCTGCAGGGCGAATACATGCGGGCGCTCGATGTCTGGCTGCAGGCACTGCAAACGGCGATTGAGGCGGAAGACCATCGCGCCTTTATTCGGGGTTATTCGGGCATCGCGCAGGTTTGTCTGGTGTATGGGCAGCTGGATATCTCGCTCGAATACCAGCGTCGGGCGTTGCTATTGGCCGAGCAGGTGGATGACCTTTCGCTGTTGGCCGATTGCCTCTTGGCCCTGATTGCCACCTGCTACCGGCGCAGTTTGTATGAGGAAATGCGCGGTTTGCTCGGGCGGTTGCACGATAATTTGCGTCAGCGTCCGCATCTGGAAACCCAAGCCGAATACCACATCTACACCGGGCTGATTCACCTCGACCACGATGAGCTGGGCGCCGCCGATGAGCATTTGCAACTGGCGCGGGTGTTGGCGCAGCAGCATGGCGGGCTGTGGTGCCGCGCCTATGCGGCGCTGATACTGGGCAAGCTGTATGTGCGTCAGCAGCGGCTGTTGCCGGCCCGGCAATCGCTGGAGCTATGCTTGCAGCTGGGGGAACAAATTCGCGGCTTTGCCATGGGGCAGGAAGCCCATCAGCTGCTAGAGGGGCTGTGCGCTGAGCAGGGCGATTATGCCGGCGCTTTGCGCCACCTTGAGGCCGCGCATGCCCAGCAACTGAGCCTGTTTCAAAAGCAGGCCGAGCGTAAACTCACTCGCACCTTTCTGAAACCACTCACAAATATCGAGCTGGGCTTGCGGCTGGAGTTGAGTCGGCAGCGCTATGCTGGGTAAACTGCGCGCATCCTCTTTCGGAGTCGCATGATGGACAAAATTCGCAAAACCCCGGCCGAATGGCGCGCACAACTGAGCGCAGAGAGTTTTTATGTAACCCGCGAAGCCGGCACCGAGCGGCCATTTAGTGGCGAGCTGTATCGGGTGAGTGCTGCGGGCGATTATCACTGCATTTGCTGCGATAGCCTGTTGTTTAAATCGGGAACCAAGTTTGATGCCGGCTGTGGCTGGCCAAGCTTCTGGGCCGAAGCCGAGCCCGGCGCGACCGAGCGTCATCGGGATACCAGCCATGGAATGGTGCGTGAAGAGGTACGCTGTGCGCGTTGCGATGCCCATCTGGGGCATGTGTTTCCTGATGGCCCTGAGCCCACGGGTGAGCGCTATTGTATCAACTCGGTGGCGCTACAGTTTTATCAGGACGAATAATGTCCTGCATGGGTATTGCCTTGCGGGTCTTGTTAAGTAAGGCCCACAGGGATATACCCAGCTGCTTATTCGTAATCCGGTACGCCGTGGGCGCTGAGGATATAGTCAAACTGGCTAAAATCAACCTCCGCGCTCACAAACGGGCGCAGCGCTTCTAGGCGCGACTCATCCAGCAGATAAGAGAGCTTCATCTCTGGATCGGGCTTATCTTGTTCGGCCGCAAACAGCTGAAACAAAAAGGCCACATCCAGCTCCGGCGCCAAGGGTAAATGGCCGACAAAACCACCTTCCATGCCTTTTTCCCAGACTTCGAGTACCCGAACGATCTTCATGCTGTGGCGCCTAGCGGAATCAAAAATCCGATTATCCTTAATTCAGCGCCAATTTGCCAAGCAAGCTCAAGAGTGGCAAAGCCAGTAAGAGGCCGGTTTCCAGCAATTCGATGCCTGCCCCCAAGCAATCGCCGGTGACTCCGCCCAAACGCTGAAGCAACCAATAGCGATACAGCCAGATCAGCAGCGGGGCCAGCAAGAGCGCCGGTGCAAGCCAAGCGCTCAGCCCCAATAAGCTGAGCCACCACAGTCGGGCCAGCCATGGGCGCTGGGCCCAGGCAAATTGCTCGGCCATGCCCGGCGCCAGCGCTGGCAGTGTTTGCCAGGTAAATACGCCGCTGCGTGCCCAGGCTGGAATCAGCAATAGCGCCCACAGTGCGCTATGGCTCACTAGCCAAGTCAGGGCAACCCATTTGACCAATAACTGCAGAATCAGCGTAACGACGCCAAAGCTGCCCAGATGCGGGTCTTTGAGCACGGCTAGAAATCGGGCCGGATCGCGGTGAGCCGCGCCGAGGCCATCGGCCATATCTGCCAAACCATCCAGATGTAGCGCACCGGTGAGCCATACCCACGCGAGCAGGATCAGCGCTGCGGCCAGCTGTGTTTCACTCTGTAGCAGCGCGGCCAAACCCAGTAGCAAGGCACCGAGTAAGAGGCCGACCGCAGGAAACCAGCCCACCGCCCCGGCCAGCAGGCGTGGCTCGAAGTCGCGGATGGTTGGCGTGGGCAAGCGGGTAAGAAATTGCACGGCCAGCACTGGATAGCGCCAATCAAATCCCAACTTCATCCAGCCTGCTCCACATCGGGCAAGGTGTTTGACCATTCCAGCAGCAGTGGTGGATAGACTTCATCCCACCACAAGCTCACCGCGCCGCCGGGTGCGAGCCAGAACTGCTGATGGCGGTTGGCCGGCAGGCCCAGTGCAAACAGCATAATCGCCTTGATGGTGCCTTGATGCGCGATGATCACGCGATGTTCGGCCTCGCCTTGGCTGACCCATTGGCTCAACGCACCCAACACGCGGCGCTGAAACGCCAGCCAGTCTTCGCCACCCGGCAAAGGAAATTCGGCCGGATCGCGCTGCCAGTTATCCCAGTGGGTATGGTCTTCAGAAGTCCATTCTGATTTGGGTTTGCCGTCGATACTCCCTAGGTGTATTTCGCGAAAGCCAGCTTCGAGCTGCAAAGGCAGACCCAGCGCCTGTGCGGCATCGAAGGCAAAATCCGCGCAACGGGCGAGCGTGGAGCTGGCGATGGCATCAATGGGTTGGCTGGTGAGCCCGCGCCAGCGCGCTTGTAGTTGTGCAAGCCCCAGCGGCGATAGCGGCGGGTTGCTGTGGCCGAAAATCGCGTTGCTGGCGCCAACGGCTTCGCCGTGACGGATGAGTGTGAGACGGAACGGCATTAGCTCAGATTCGCCGCGGCGACGCCGGCTTCGGCAAACGTGGCCATTTCGGTGTGCAAGGCCAGCGCACTTTGCAGCAGCGGTACGCAAACGGCCGCACCGCTGGCTTCGCCCAAGCGCATGCCTAGATCAACCAGCGGTTGCAAGCCCAGTGCGGCCAAGGCTAAGCGGTGGCCTTGTTCCTGCGAGGCATGGCTGGCCAGCAACCAGTCGGCCACGGCTGGATTGGCCTTCACGGCCACCAGCGCGGCGGCGGTGGTAATAAAGCCATCTACCAAGGCGGGAACGCCCAGCTCAGCGGCGGCGGTGTAAAAGCCGGCCAGCGCGGCGATTTCCAGCCCGCCTACTTCGCGCAGCCAATCCATCGCGCTATTGGCGCCGGCCGCTTTGGCGCGGGCTAAGGCATCGCTCACCACGGCGATTTTGAGCTCGTGTTGCTGGGTATTGATCCCGGTGCCACGGCCCACAATGTCTGCCGGGCTATACCCGGTGAGGGCACAAATAAGCGCCGCGGCGGCGGTGGTGTTGGCGATGCCCATTTCACCACCGATCAGTAGGGTTTTACCATTGCGGATCATCTCTTCGGCGCAGCCGAAGCCGCCTTGAAAGGCTGTTTGGCATTGCTGGTCGGTCATGGCTGCGGTGTGGCGCAGATTGGCCGTGCCCGCCGCGATGGGCGCGCGGAATAATTTGGCGCGCGGATTGCTCGGCACCGGATAGGGGCTGGCTACGCCAACGTCGATAATTGCGAGGCTAATCTGATGCAAATTGGCCAGTACACTGATGGCTGCGCCACCGGTCAGGAAATTCACCACCATTTGCGCTGTGACTTCGGCGGGAAAGGCCGACACGCCTTCGGCCGCCACCCCGTGGTCGGCGGCAAAAATGGCTACGGCGGGCTTGAGACGATTCGGTGTTGGCGCGGGCAAACGCGCGGCGAGCCAGATGGCGAGGTCTTCCAGTTGCCCCAGACTACCGGCTGGTTTGGTGAGTTGGGTTTGGCGTTCGCGTGCGGCGGCCGCGAGCGTGGAATTCGGTTGAGCCATGTCAGTGTCAAGTTCGGGCAAGAAAGCCCGACTTTAGCCGCTCGCGATAGGAAGGGCAATGGTCAATTACACCACGACCGCAGCTTGCTCCTGATAAATCGCGATGCGGTCGATGCCTTGTTGCATCGCTTGTTGCAGGGCTGAATCGGCGGCGAGCAGCAGGTCTTCGATGCCGGCGGTTTCTGATTGCTGCGTGGCGAGGCCCATGGTGACCGAGACGGTCAGCGCGATACCATCAGGCAGATTAAAGCTGCTGGCTTTGACTTTTTGCCGGATCCGCTCGGCCACGATTTGCGCACCTGGCGCTGGAGTGTTGGGCAGCAGGACCACGATTTCTTCGCCGGAAAAGCGGGCGGCGAGATCAAAATCCCGAATTGAGGCCCGGATGGCATCTGCGACGTGCTGCAAGGCTAAATCCCCAGCCTGATGACCAAAGCGATGATTGATTTTGGCACAGTGATCCAGATCGATTAGCAACGCCGAGGTGGCTTGACTGGCGCGCTGCGCCCGATTGAGCTCATGCTCGGCCAGCTGCAGAAAATGCCGCCGTTGCAACAGCCCGGTAAGTTCGTCGGTCAGCCGATGGCTGGCCAGTGCATGGCGCAAACGGCGCAGCATTTGCCATTGCCAAATAATCACCGCGCAGGCGGCCAGCAAGATGAGTAGCCACATGGCCAACTCCAGCAGCAGGGTCATGATCCTTCATCCTAGCAGGCGCGCTGATTTTCGCGCGGCCGATTCATGCTGTGGGCATATGGCTTTTGTCAGCCCAGATGCGCCCAGCGGGCGGGTTTGGCAGTAAAATAGTCCCATGACTATTAAACCCAGCTCTGCACGTATTCTGATCGTGCGCATGTCGTCGATGGGCGATGTGATTCACCAATTGCCCGCCATTACCGATCTGGCCCGCGCCTACCCACATGCTCAGATCGACTGGGTGGTGGAAGAAGGTTTTGCCGAGTTGCCGCAGCTGCATCCGGCGATCCGGCGGGTGATTCCGGTGGCCTTGCGCCGCTGGCGCAAAACCCCGCTGGCGAGCCAAACACGGGCTGAGTGGCAGCAATTCAAAACCGAGCTGCGCGCTTGCCGCTACGATGTGGTGGTGGATGCGCAAGGGCTGATCAAAAGCGCGGCGATTGCGCGGCAGGCTTGTGGCCCGGTGGCTGGGTTTGACCGGCATTCGATCCGCGAGCCGCTGGCTAGCCTCGCCTACTGCCGTAAATATCCGGTGAGCAAAACCCAGCATGCGATCGAGCGTAATCGTCAGCTTACTGCGGCGGCGTTAAATTACCCGCAAGCGGGGGCGTTGGACTACGGCCTGCGCGTGCCGCCGCGCGAGCTCACTTGGCTAGCAGCCGGGGATTATTGCGTTTGCCTCACCGCGACGAGCCGGGCGGATAAAGAATGGCCCGAAGCCAATTGGATTGTGCTGGGGCAGCGGCTGTTGGCGGCTGGCGTTCGCCCCGTTTTGCCGTGGGGCAGTGCGGCCGAGCGTGAGCGGGCCGAGCGCATTGCCGCTGCCTTGCCCGGGGCCATGGTGGCGCCGAAACTTACCCTGACCGACGCGGCAGCCTTGTTGGCGAGGGCGTGTATTGTGGTTGGGGTGGATACAGGCTTGGCCCATCTGGCGGCGGCGGTGGCTGTGCCGACGGTCGCCATTTTTTGTGCATCCGATCCCGCGCTTACCGGAGTACTGGCGGCTAGCTATGCCGTGAATTTGGGCCAGAGCGGAGCTGCTCCGACGGTGGATGCGGTGTGGCAAGCCGTGCTGGCTGGGTGGCAGCGCTAATGCGCGGCTGGCTGGCGGCGGGCTGTTACCGGCTGGCGCTGTATCTGGTTTTCCCACTCATCTGGCTGTATCTGCTCAAGCGCGCGCGCAAGCAGCCGGCATATCGGCTGTACTGGGCTGAGCGGCTGGGGTATTACTCAAAAAGCATGATCAAGAAAGGCTTTCGAGCAGATACCCGGCCGATTTGGGTGCATGCTGTTTCCGTCGGTGAGATGCGCGCCTCACAGCCAGTGGTACAGGCACTGCACCAGCGTTACCCGGATAGCCCGATTTTACTCAGTTGCATGACCCCCACAGGGCGAGCAACTGCACACGAATTATTCGGCCCCGCATCGGGTATCAATGCCCAGGTGGTGTTTTTACCTTATGACTATCCCTCAGCTGTGGCGCGGTTTCTGGCGGCGTTTCAGCCGCGTTTAGGCCTCATTATCGACACCGAAATCTGGCCCCATTGTATCGAGCAATGCCAGCGCGCCGGCGTGCCGCTGGTGCTGGCGAATGCTCGTCTTTCGCAAAAATCGCTGGCAGGTTATTTAAAAATGGCATCGCTATTTCGTGCGGTGATGCCCAAATTTGCCGCAGTCTTGGCGCAATCGCCCGCGGATGCTGCGCGCTTGCAGCAAATGGGCGCGGTGAATGTGCAAGTGATGGGAAATGTTAAGTTCGACAATCAGATTGACCCATTACTAATCGCGCGTGGCCAGGCGTGGAAAAACACCTTGGCGCGTAAAATTATCCTGTTGGCCTCCAGCCGCGATGGGGAAGAAACCCTGGTGTTGCAAGGCCTGGGTCCACTTGCTGCGGATACCTTATTGATTATTGTGCCGCGCCATCCGCAGCGCTTTGATAGTGTCGCGGCCCTGCTGGATGCGCAGGGCTTGCACTATGTGCGCCGCAGTCAATGGCAAGGTGAGCCAACCCGCGCACAAGTGATCCTTGGCGATAGCATGGGGGAAATGGTGGCTTGGTACAGCGCGGCCGATGTCACCATCATGGGTGGGTCACTGCTTAAATTTGGCAGCCAGAATCTGATTGAGGCCGCCGCCTGCGCTTGCCCGGTGCTGTTGGGGCCTTCCACATTTAACTTCGCTCAAGCGTCCGCTGAGGCGATTGCCGCAGGTGCGGCTTGGCAAGGCCAAGATGCTGCTGTGGTATGCCAGCAAGCTTTAGCCGTACTGGCCGATGCCTCGCGACTGCAGGCGATGGGCCAGGCCGGCCTTGCATTTAGCCAGGCACATCGTGGGGCTACTCAGCGG
This sequence comes from Chitinibacter tainanensis DSM 15459, assembly GCF_000429785.1. Lineage (GTDB taxonomy): Bacteria > Pseudomonadota > Gammaproteobacteria > Burkholderiales > Chitinibacteraceae > Chitinibacter > Chitinibacter tainanensis. The sequence continues at coordinate 137,006 of NZ_KE386952.1, read as the reverse complement.
CTACTTACCGCACTGACCCCTTACTTGGGCGCGGCGGATCAAGCGCAGCGTTAATGGGTAAAGGCCCACAGATATAGCAAGAGTAGATCCAGCACCATGCTGGCGATAATCCAGTTCAGCGCGAGAAAAACCCATTGCTGCTGCGCTGGAATGGCGTGGCGCGAGGCGCGGGAAAATACAAAGCCATGAATGGCCGAGACACTGCTATTAAATTGCCCCATGAGTAGCCGTGGGTCGTCAAAGTGTTGCTGGCGCAGCTCGCGCTCGTTTTCCAGCTCGAATTCCGGATAGTACTGCTGCACGAGTCGTCGCGCGCGATGAAAGAGCTCAGCATAAGCCAAGCCCAAGCAGGCCAGTATCAGCAGTAAAGCCAATAACATGCTTAGCTCCGCGTTTTCTTGGCCAAAAGCCCCAATACCTGTTTAAAGCCCGCTTCGGCGGCGGGGCCGCATTCGGCAAACACCGCATCCAGTACCACTCGCTGTGAGCCGGATAGGCGCTCTTCCAGCTCGGTGCCTTTGTCGGTGAGCGCCAGGCATTTCACCCGTTTATCAATCTCGGAAGGACTGGTGGTGATCAGGTCCTGCTCAATCAGTTGCCGTAGCGGCAAATTGAGCGCCTGTTTGGATACGCCAAGTTTATGCAACAGCTGATTCACCGAGAGCCCACCTTGGCGGCCCACAAAATACAGAATCCGGTGATGCACGCGCGAAAGGCCTAAATCAGCCAAAACGGCATCGGGCTGGGCGGTAAAGCCCTTGTAGCCATAAAACAGCAGCTCAAGTGCGCAATTGAGTTCAAATTCAGTGTGTTGCAGTGACTGATGAGCGGCGTGGTCCGGCATGTTGACGTATCTCCTGAATGCAGTAATATAGGTCATGTATGTTGACCTAATTTGCCGGAGACGCCGATGTTTGCCCCACGCATTACCCGCTTACGACCATCGCTGGTGCGCGAGATTCTGGCTGCGGCCCAAAGCCCCGGCATGATTTCTTTTGCCGGCGGTTTGCCTGCGACTGAAACCTTGTATTCGCCAGACTGGACGCAGCTGCAGCTGTCTCCTCAACTTTTGCAGTATGGTCCTTCCGAAGGCGAGCCGCAATTACGGGCATTGGTGGCTGAGCGTGCGCGCCACATGGGCCTTGATTGCTCCGCAGAGCAAGTCTTGATTTTGAATGGCTCCCAGCAGGGAATTGATCTGGTGGCCAAGCTTTGGGTGAGCGAAGGCACGCGCATTTTGTGTGAATCGCCGACCTATCTGGCCGCCTTGCAGGTGTTTGAGCTGTTTGGCGCTGATATGCAGCCGGGAGCGGGGGATGCGGCCGGTCTACTGCCCGCGGCAGTCAAGGCCGAGCAGGCCGAGTTTGCGTATTTGATTCCTACGTTTCAAAACCCAACTGGCTTGTGCTATCCGGCCGAGCGTCGCGCTGCGCTGGCTGCTGCATTTGATCAGGCCGGTATGCCGGTATTTGAAGACGACCCGTATCGAGATCTGGCGTTTGATGGCACGCCACCCGCGCCACTGGTTGCCGGTTTGCGTTCCGCGCGCTGGGTGTATCAAGGTTCGTTTTCCAAAACGCTGGCGCCTGGGCTGCGTTTGGGCTATTTGATTGCCCATCCGGATTTGCTCACACCGCTTACCCGGTTGAAACAGGCTGCCGATTTGCATAGCAATCGCTTAAGCCAAGGCATTGTGACGCAGGTGCTGGCCACAGGTGCGCTGCAAGCGCATTTGGAACAGGTACTGCCAGTGTATCGCGCCAAGCGCGATGCGATGCAGGCGGCGCTGCAACGTGAGTTGGCGGATGAGGCAGAGTGGGAATGCCCGGCGGGGGGCTTGTTTTTCTGGTTAAGCTTGCGTCGAACCATCGATGCGCTCGCGCTAATGCAGCAAGGTTTGGCGCAGGGCTTGGCCGTGATGCCGGGGCAGCCATTTTATGCACAGACCAGCGCACCAGCGGCACTACGGCTAAATTTCAGCCATAGCACGCTGGCGCAAATAGAGGCCGGCGTTGCCACCTTGGCGCGTTTAATCCGGCAGGCGCCGGCGCTGGCGGTTTAAGTCGTGGCTTTAAACAGCACTTCAATGGCTTTTTCGCCATTGAAGGCAGCGCCACGGTGACCCGAGCGGCGCAGCGCTTCGGCCCATTGCTCCACAATGGGCGTGAGCTCTTCGGCGCGGCGCACGCTGGCTAATTGGCTGGCTAGTTTGTCTTCCCAGCTTTGGCCCAGAAATTCATGGCAGACCGACAGGATAATTTTGCGGGCTTCATCGATTTGCCGTTGCTGATTGCGTGGCGGTGGCGGCGCGATCGTGCTTGGCCCGGAAAAACGAATTTCTTCCAGTGGCTTTTGTGGGGTGTCACGGCTGATAAAACCGGCATCATGCAGGTTTTTCAGATTGAGTAGCACCTCTTGCCCCGGCAACATTGCCACTAGCATGGCCGAGCTGCGCTGCCCATCAATCATGAACAATAGCTGCCGTTCTTTTTGGCTGATTTTCCCGCTGCGCGTTTGTAGTTCTTGTTGTCCGGCAGGGGTTTTGCTGTAGACCAGTGATTCCATCGCTTTCGCCTCGCAAACTCCGTCTTTTTATATAAGCAAACTGTGATGTAGCTCGCAATATTTGACTACGAGTCTGGCGAAAAACCTACACTCTGTCCCTACCGCTTATCAGCTCCCCGCGGTTGCTGCGGATGTCGTGCGTGCTTAATGCGATATGCCTATGGGGTATTGGCTCGAAGCGATTATTAGCTAAGCTGGTTGGGGTTATACCTGCCGGGGTATTGGGCTGGATTAGCTGGGCTGATTTGTCGGCATTTCGCGACGGCTGGCCCAAACATGCACGGCCAGCCCGAGCATGATGCAGGCGGTGCCGATGAACTCATGGCTTTGCAGGGTTTCTGCATTCAAGGCGTGCCCCAACCACAGTGAGCTGGCTGGCGTAATCAGTGCGATGAGCGCAACACTCATTGGCCGACACTCGCGGATCAGCCAGTAATACAGACTAAAACCCAGCACCGAGCCCACTGCGGCGAGGTAAATCAAGGCCACGGTGGTTCGCCAGGGCCAGTGGCTGACCCACGGCGCCCCTGCGAGCAACCAAAACAGCAGCGTGGTCAGCGCCGCAATTTGTAGTGCGCCAGCATTCACCAACCACGGCGAGAGCCCGCTGGCAAAGCGTTTGAGCAACACGGCCGCGCCCGATTGCAAGGCCATTGCCACACAGAGCGCCAGTAAGCGCCAGCCGCCATCGGCTTGCCAATGCAGCTGGCGGGCAAAAATAATCAACAGGCCTGCTAGGCCCAGCGCAATCGCCAGCCATTCGCGGCGATCAAGCTGGCTGCCCAGCCAGCGGCTGGCGAAAATCGCGGTCGCCAGCGGCGATAAACCAAAAATAATTGCGATCAGTCCCGAAGACACGGCCTGCGCGGCCCAGAAAGAGCAACACATCGAGCAGGCGGTGGCCAGCCCCGCGATCCAATAGGCTCGCCGGTATGGAGCTGCCAGTGGCAGACTTTGGCGGCGCCATGCCAGCCAGCCCAGCATCAACACTGCCGCCAGCACAAAACGGCCGGCCAGCGCCAGCGTAAACGGCAGCCCTTGTACGCCCCACTTGATGCCTAAGGCGGTAGTGGACCAAACCGCAATTAAAAATAGGTAAGCTGCATTGACGCTTGGCTTCACTTCTTGCGCACAACCCGTTTAATTTCGATCAGCGGGTCTGCTTTGGGGGGAAGGTCGCTCAGTTGCAACAGCAGTTTGAGCTGGCGGTTTTGCCAGCTAAATAGATCGGCATGCAGATAGCCTCCGCTGCCAGCACTGCGCGTTACCACCACCACTTCGCCGGTACCATCGCCATCGGCATCGGTATTGAGCAGGCGCTCCACCTGACCATCGCGGGCGATGATAAGGCCAGCCTGATAATCATCAAGCGGGAAATCCGGGTTTTGTCCGCCGTACAGGCGAATACTGTAGCTACCCATGCTGCGCGGCTCGTGCTCACCTTCGGCGACGACTACCGTGCTGTGGTTATCCGGCATCCGTAGTTGTTCTACAAAGCGGTAATCGCCGGCGTGGCTGCAGGCACTGAAAAGCAGGGCACACACTGCAGTGATAGACAAAGCTTTCATCGCGAATCTCAACGAGGTTGACCAATAAAGAGGGAGTCGCCACCACTCTGAATGCTAACAGCACCTTGGGTGGTGAGGATAAGGGTAATCAGCATCGCTAGCGTGAGCGCCGTTTCGGTGGCGGGGCCGATCCACGGCCCTGGCGCAGGGGGCGGCGGCAGTAGCCGGCGTGCCAGCTGGCCAATCGGCTCTTGATAAGCGCTAGGGCCTTCTGCGCAATTGAGGCGCAGTTGATCGGCTTCTTGGCTGGTTTCGAGTTCCGCTTGGCTTAGCGTGGCGCTGTCTTGCGTGATGCGCTGCTGCAGAGCTAGCAAGGCGCTGCGGCAGGCCGGGCTTAGCTCAGGATTCGCGCAGGCGGGCTGGCTGATGAGCAGTGCGGCGCAGACGAGACCGAGGTGGCGCCTCATGGCAACAAGCCCCAGAGCATTTTGCTGGCCAAGATAATCAGCAGTGCGGCAAAGATTTTTTTCAGCACGGGCACGGGCAAGCGATGAGCCGCCGCTGCACCGAGCTTGGCCATTGGGAAGCTCGCCAATACAATGCCAATCAGGGCGGGTATATAGATGAAACCCAGACTATAGCTAGGTAAGCCGGCTATACCCCAGCCACTGACGATGTAGCCGATAGCGCCCGCTACCGCGATGGGTACGCCGATGGCCGATGAAGTGGCGATGGCGGTTTTAACCGGCACATTGCAGGCATTCATAAACGGCACCGACAGCGACCCCCCGCCAATCCCCACCCAGCTGGAAAGCACACCGATTAAGCCGCCCATGCTCAGCAAGCCCGCTTGGCCGGGTAGCTGGCGGCTGGGCTTGGTTTGCCAATTCAGCAGCATTTGCGCGGCCACAAAATAGGCAAATGCCACAAAAATCCATTGCAATGCGCGGGTGGAAATAAACCCGGCAATCTGTGCGCCAGCAAAGGTGCCCAGCAAAATGCCTGGGGTGATGCGCCGCACCACATCCCAGCGTACCGCGCCTTTGGCGTGATGAGCACGCACGCTGGCGATGCCGGTAAACACAATGGTGGCCAAGCTGGTGCCCAGCGCCAGATGCTGCTGATGTGCCGGCAAGACGCCCACGAGCTTAAATACCGCCAGCAAAGCCGGCACAATCACCAAGCCACCGCCAACGCCCAACAGGCCGGCCAGAAAGCCGGCCAGCAAACCCACGCTGAGGCAGGCCAGAATAATCACGGTCATGCTAATAATTCCTGCAAATAGGCCCACTCGGCCGCGGTGACAGGCGTAATGGACAGACGTGAGCCTTTTTGCAGCACCACCATCTCGGCCAGCGGCGGGTGCTGGCGCATTTCGCTTAAAGGTAATAAGCGGGTTTTGCGGACAAAGGCCACGTCCACCTGCTGCCAGCGCGGCTGTGCTGGGGTGGATTTTGGGTCGTAGTATTTTGACTGCGGGTCAAACTGGGTCGGGTCGGGGTAGGGCGCGCTGCACACACGGGCAAAACCGGCGATGCCTGGCTCGGCGCAGGAGGAATGATAAAACAAGACACCATCACCAATCTGCTGGGTATCTCGCATAAAGTTACGTGCCTGATAGTTCCGCACGCCATACCACCCCACCGTATGTCGGGCGGCGAGATCATCGATGGAGACATCATCAGGTTCGGATTTCATGAGCCAATAGCGCATGGCTAGCTCCAATGTGGCCGCGGTAGCTGCTGAGTAAGGGCTTGGGCCAGATAAAGCTTCAATCTGCCCAGCCTGACCGGTAATGTCAAGTTGCCGCGGGCGGTATAATGCCGGCTTTCGCCTGCTGGAGCGCCTGATGCCGCAAGATATTGCCCAACAACTGCCCTGGATTGCCCGTATGCGGCGTAGCCATCAGCACTTACTGGGGCGTCCGCTGGTGGATCCGGCCTTGAGCGATGCCGAAGCTGCAGCCGTGTTGCAACAGGCGCCATTTTGCCTGCTGGCCCACGATGGCACTGCCGACCCGTGCTTTGTGTATGCCAATCAAACCGCGCTGGATTGCTTTGAATATACGGCCGCTGAGCTGATCGGGTTGCCTTCGCGCCTTTCGGCAGAAGCGCCCAATCGCGAAGAGCGCGCTGCCTTGCTCGCCAGCGTGGCGCAACAGGGCTATGCCAGTGGCTACCGTGGCTTGCGGATTGCCCGCTCAGGCCGGCGCTTTTGGATTAAAGATGTCACAGTGTGGAATTTGCTGGATGAGCAAGGCCAGCCCTGCGGGCAGGCGGCGGTATATGCCACGTGGGAAGACGCGGTTTAACGCTGCAGCTTGGCCTGCGCCAGCAGCCGCGTGAGCTCGCCCGTTTGCCGCATGCGCTGCAGACCTCGGTCAAACTGCTTGACCAACCAATCGCCCTGCGGAATTTTCTTGCTGATCAGCAAATGCAGGTTTTCGCTGTGCACCGGGTTGGGGTCATACAGCAGGCTAAAGCGCGCCTGCGGTGGCAAGGTGGTGCCAATCAGATAATCACAGACCACTTCTTCGCAAGGAAAGGCGGCAATGCGTCCGGCATACAGCTTGGCCAAGCTTTGCGCATCATTATTGGCCTGATCCACCTGAAACCATTGCTGCTGTTGCAGGCTGCGCCAGCGTGGCCCGTAGAAATAACCATTGCTCATGCCCACTCGGCTATGACGCAATGATTCGGGATCGCGCCAGCTCACCGGTTGTTGGCGATGGTAAAACAGCACCGTTTGGCTGCGATAGACGGGCAGGCTGTAGTAAAAATCGGTGCGGCGCTCGGGGGTGCTGGTCCAGAGCAGCGTGCCATGAAAGCGCCCGCCCCGGGTTTCTTCCAGCGCTCGTCGCCATGGCATGAATTCGTAATTCACGGTAATGCCCTGCAAGGCAAAGGCGCGACTGACAATCTGGCTACCATAGCCGTAACCGGGGAGTTTTTCCCCCAGGATCGGCGGCCATTCCCCATTGGCGAGGGTGATCTCGATCGCCAATGTAGCTGGGCTCGCCAACAGCAAGGCCAGATAAATTGAAAGTTTTGCATAAGCCAATTTCATCTGGGCACTGTATTAGCTGTCGCTAATGGCGTCAATCGGGAGTGGCCTTGTCAAGCCATTGAATGCTTTAGCATGTGATCGGTAACACCCCATTAGTAAAAACCCCGCTGGACGCGGGGTTTTCAATGGCGTTATTGCGCTAGCTTAGGGCCAGACGTTTTGGCCAAATTTGTATTTCGCCAGCAAGGTGCTGGGGCGACAAATATCGCCATTGCACAGCCAAACGCTTACATAGTTGCCCGCCGCTTGGCTTGGGGCAATGGTGGCGTAGCCTTGCAGCACGCCGCCAGCCGAGCTGTTGAATTGGGCTACGACGGTGCCGGCCGCGACGCTGCAGCTACCATCGGCGTTGCGGGGAATCACCGGCGGTGCAGGCGGCATGGGGGCGGGCACATACATCATTTGGGGACCGCTCTGGCTGGCTACGACTTTGCCATCGATACGCACTTCCCAGCGCTCGATGCTGGGTGGCACCATTTCGGGTGGGCGCTGATTGCGGGTTTCAAGCTGCGCGGTGCAGCTGGCCGTGGCGATGTAGGCAAAGCTGATCGGGTAAATATACGAGCCGGCGTTTACACTCACCCGCAGTGTTTGATCTGCCTGCTGCTCGATGCGGCTGCTAAATTGTGGCGGGCGCTGGCGCAAAGTGGGCGCGGCCCCTTTATCTTCCCAAGGGCTGCCAGCTTGGTCGGGTGGATTGTTTTGGGTCCACCAGCGGGCCTGATACAGCCGACCATTAAACACGGCTTGCTCGCTGCCCTGATAGGCTTTGCTGGCGCTCCACAATTGCGGGCCAGATTGCGCGGCTTGTATTTCCCATGCGCCCCAGGCTTGGCCGGGTTTCTCGTTTTGCGTCCACCATTTGGCCTTGTAGATTGCACCATCCAGACTCACCAGATCGCCAGTGTTGTAAACCTTGCCCGCATCCCAGGTTGGGGCGGTGGGATTACTATTGCCATACACTCGGTCAGTTTCACCATCGGTCAGCGATGGGGGCTGGCCGGTCTGGCCGTAGCGCTCCACTTGCGCGGGGCAGCTGCCATTGGTAATCGGAGGCTTATATGGATAATTAGGGTCTTTATCCGGGTAGGTGACTGGTAGGCGGCCATCGAGTCCGGCCGGCAGGGCCGGTGCGGCTACAGGGGGTGGTGGTGTACAGGCCCAGCTGGCAGAGGCCAGCATGGCCGCGCTGAGATTCAGCACGAGTGCTGCAGTTTTCATGGTCATTCCATCCTTGTATGTTATTGATTTGCCAGCATTGCTTGCTGGTCTGGCGCGTGGGCGCCGTGATCAATATCCGCAATCGGATGGGTAAAGGCAAGATTGGCTTGCGGCGCTGTGATCTGGAAAACACAGCGCACTGACCGTTAGAAAACTAAGGGGCGTGGCGCCGGGCGGCTAGGTCTTGCAGGATTTGCCAGGCTTGCTGCGCGTTTTGTTCGGTAAGGCTGTGCAGCTCGCTAGCTTTATGAGTGATTTCATCAATCAGGGCCGCGTTTTCTGCCGCTTTGGCCACTTGCAGATTCAGATTATCAATATCACCCGATACCCCGGCCAGCAGATCACTTAGCCGTTTTTTCTGCGCTTCCATTTCCGCCATTTTGGCGTCGAATTTACTCTGTCGCTGCCGATCGACCAAAAACGGAATCAGCAAACCAAACACCCCCAGAAATAAACCAATCGCGCCAGTTAGTACCGACAAATGCGATTCCCACCAATCGATGGATTTGCGGCTGGTTTCAAACCAGTTCTTCTGGTTTTCCAGTTCGGCTAGCTGGTTTTGCTTGAGGGTCTCAACTTGCAGGTTGGTGAGCTGTACATCGTGCTTGATGCGCTCTAACTCTAGTTGCTGCTCGGCAGTAAATGGCTCGACCGCCACGCTCGGCAGCGCGAGCAAGCAGTTCATTGTGAGCAGCAAGGTAGCAAAGAGAGTGCGCATGGGTTTGATGCAATGCGAAAAGAAGAGCCGCCAGTCTAAACCAGCGCTGGCGGCTATGCCAAATGCATCAAGGGCAGTGTTAGTCCTGCAGCCATTTCGCGGCATCGAGCGCGTAATAAGTCAGGATGGCATCGGCGCCGGCGCGTTTGAACGCGAGCAGGCTTTCCATGACCACCGCTTTTTCATCCAGCCAGCCATTTTGCGCGGCGGCTTTCAGCATCGCGTATTCGCCGGATACCTGATACACGAACGTTGGTGCGGCGAATTCGTCTTTGACGCGCCGTACGATATCCAGATAAGGCATGCCCGGTTTCACCATCACCATATCTGCGCCTTCGGCCAGATCGAGGCTGACTTCGTGCAGCGCTTCGTTGCTATTGGCCGGGTCCATTTGATAGGTGTATTTATTGCCCTTGCCCAGATTACCGGCCGAGCCGACCGCATCGCGGAACGGGCCATAAAAGGCACTGGCGTATTTGGCCGAGTAGGCGAGGATGCGGGTGTGAATGTGATTGTCGCGATCAAGCGCGGCGCGAATGGCACCGACGCGGCCATCCATCATGTCCGATGGTGCGACAATATCGGCGCCGGCGGCAGCGTGGCTGGCGGCTTGTTTGACCAGCGCAGCGATGGTTTCGTCGTTCAGCACATAGCCATGTTCATCAATAATGCCGTCTTGCCCGTGTGTGGTGTATGGGTCGAGCGCCACATCGGTAATGATGCCCAGCTCGGGAAAACGCATTTTCAATGCTTCCACCGTGCGCGGCACCAAGCCACGCTGATTCCACGCTTCGCGCGCATCCAGCGTTTTCAGTTGTGGCTCGATCACCGGAAACAAAGCCAGCGCGGGGATACCCAGCTTAACCGCCTCTGCTGCCACATCCAGCAGCCGATCGATACTCATGCGCTGTACGCCCGGCATGGAAGGAATATCTTCGACGCGATCACGACCATCCAAGACAAAAACGGGCAGGATCAGGTCGCTGGCAGTGAGGGCGTTTTCACGCATCAGGCGGCGGGAAAAATCATCCCGGCGCATCCTGCGCAGGCGAGTGGTAGGGAAGGGGCGGTTGGTATGCATGGATCTATCCCGGGCTGGTGGGCCGCGCTTGTGGTGCGAGCCCGCATAAAATAAGGTGATGGGCGTAATTTTAGCCCGTTTGCGCTGGCTGCGGGCTGAAAAAAACCGGCGGCCAGATTGATTGCTGGCGCGCCGGGCTTGGAGTTGCACTGGCCGCTCTACGCGGCCAAGGCAAGGTTAGAGCGTATGCTCCGGGGTGGTATTGATCAGATGGGCTTGCTGGCTCTGGCTTAGCGACAGATACCGCTCATATTGCTTGAGCACATCGGCAATGATTTCTTCTTCGCGCAGGTATTCGATGGTGTAGCCACGACGACCGTCGGCAAAGAAGGTGACCGGTTCATAGGTAAGCTGTCGCTCGCTGGCCGGCAGGCCCGCATCACGCAGCGCAAAGCTGGCCATCGGCCGCGCCACCGCATGCACACCGTACACAAAATTGCGCAGATTGGCTTGCGGTACCACCAGCGACAGGCCGCCATCGTCGTGCTCTTCTAGCCGGCTGGTATAACCTTGCGCCTGCATTTCCAAGGCCACTGCCGTTAGTGCTGGACGCACACGGCTGTGGATAAAGCTGGCCACATCTTCGGCCGTGGGCTGCTGCAGAATTTGTGTGAGGCGCTGCTTCCAGTGCTGGCCATTCCAGAAGCTGCTGGCTGGGGTAAATTTCTGCTGCGAATGTCGGCGATCTGCCACCAAACCGCGCCAGAGCGAAAAGGCCAGCAGCAGCATGATCAGCGCAAAGGGCAGCGCGGCAATCAGCGTCATGGTCATCAAGGCTTTTTGTCCGCCAGCGCTCAGCAGCGTGGCTGCCGTTAGCCCCAGCAGGGCGGCCCAGAACAAACGCTGCCAGATTGGTGAGCGCTCGGGGTCTTTGGACGACAGCGTATCCAGCATCAGCGCGCCCGAATCTGCCGAGGTGACAAAAAACACCAAGATCAGCAGCATGGCGATGACCGCCGCCACGCTCGAGAGTGGCAGATAATCAAAGAACTGGAACAGTAGCGCGTCTACATTGCCCGCCGTGGCGCTGAGCGCCCCTTGAGCGGTGTGCATATCAAACCAGATTACCGAATTCCCAAACACCGTCATCCATAGGAAGGTAAACAGACTCGGGATAATCAGTACGCCAGTAATGAACTCGCGGATGGTGCGGCCGCGCGAAATGCGGGCAATAAACAGCCCGACAAACGGTGACCAGGAAATCCACCATGCCCAGTACAGGATGGTCCAGCCGCTGAGCCAGCCTTCATTATGCGGCGGGGTATAAGTGAAACTACGGAAGGTAAGCTGGGGCAGTTGGCTGAAATAGTTGCCCAAATTATCGCTAAAGGCACCGAGCAAGAACACGGTCGGGCCAGTAAACAGCACAAACAGCAGTAACAACACGGCCAAGAGCAAATTGAGCTCGGAGAGGCGGCGCACGCCTTTGCCAATGCCGGTGGCCGCGGAAATCCCCGCCAGCACGATCACTGCGGCAATTAGGGACAGTTGGACGGCGAGGCCACTGGTATCCCAGCCCGTTAGGCGATGCAGACCGGCTGCCAGCTGTACCGAGCCAAGGCCGACTGAGGGCGCTAGGCCAAACAGGGTACAACACAGCGCGAAAATATCGACGGTATGCCCCAGCGGGCCGTGAATGCGCTCGCGCAAGATCGGGTACAGCCCCGAGCGCAGCGAGAGCGGCAGGTTATAGCGAAAGCCAAAATAGGCCAATACCAGCCCCACCAGGCCGTAAATCGCCCAGGCATGAAAACCCCAGTGTAAAAAGGTGCTGCTCATCGCTTCACTGGCAGCGCCAAGGGTTTGTGGCTCGGCCAGTGGCGGATTGACGTAGTGTTGCAGTGGCTCACCCACGCCGTAATACATCAGCCCGATCCCCATGCCGGCGGCAAACAGCATCGCCAGCCAGCTACCAAGGCTAAACTCGGGCTCGGCATCATCGGCGCCGAGGCGGATTTTGCCGTAATCACTGATCGCTAGGCCCAGCAGGAAGATAAAAAAGCCGGAGACGGCTAGGGTATAAAACCAGGAAAAATGCGCGGTAATCCAGCTTTGAGTAGCCACGAGCTGTTGCTCAACGGCTTGGGGGGCCAGCGTTGTCAGGGCGATAAGGCCCACAATCAAAATCAGGCTGGGATACAAAACCGGCAATCGGAAAGTATGCCGGGATAAGGCAGGTGGTGACATGGTGCGCTCCGGTTGGGCGCGCAAGTGCGGCGGCTAGCCGGCAGAATATTGCGCGCGGTGAACAGGGCGGCCAGCGTCGGGCTGGCCACGTCGAGCTTTACTTTACTCGCCCGGCATAGCGCAGCGCGCCGAACAATGTCACAAGCGTAAATACTGCACAAAAACCCCGGTATTAGTGGGCGCTGTAGCGGGCGAGCCCCAGTTCGCGGCTATCGATCTCGGTTTTTTGCTGATTGATGATGTCGGTGAGCACCTTGGCCGAGCCGCAAGCCATGGTCCAGCCCAGCGTGCCGTGGCCGGTGTTGGTGTACAGATTGTCAATCGGAGTTGGACCAATAATCGGCGTACCATCGGGCGTCATGGGGCGCAGGCCGGTCCAGGCGCTGGCCTGATTCAAATCTCCCGCTTGTGGGAAGAGCGAATGGGCCACCATTTTCAGCGTGTCGATCCGCCCGGGCTGAATGGTTTTGTCAAAGCCCGCCAGCTCGGCCATACCGCCCACGCGCAAACGCTGATCAAAGCGGGTGAGGGCGATTTTGTAGCTCTCATCCATGACGGTAGAGCGCGGGGCTTGCTCGGGATTCTGCAGTGGCACAGTGATTGAATAGCCTTTCACCGGATACACGGGCAAATCCAGCCCCACCAATTGGCCCAGCGCGCGGGCCTGACAGCCAGCCGCCAGCACCACCGCATCACAGGCCACGGTTTCGCCCAGCAGCTGTACCCCGCTAATGCGCGCGCCCTGGCGGCGAAAACCGTGCACTTCCACGGCATAGCGAAAGCGCACCCCGGCGAGCGTGGCCAACTCGGCTAGGCGCGTGGTAAAGAGTTGGCAGTCGCCGGTTTCATCATTCGGTAGCCGCAAGGCGCCGCTCAGGCGCCCAGCCAGATGGGCCAGTGCGGGTTCCACTTCGACAATGCCGGCTGGATCAAGCAGCTGATGCGCTACGCCCATTTGCGCCAGTAATTCGGCATCGCGACGGCCATTGTCCAGCTGCTTGGGCTGGCGGAAGATTTGCAATGTGCCCAGCGTGCGTTGCTCGTAGTCGATCCCGGTTAGCGCGCGTAGCAGCTTGAGCTGATCACGGCTGTATTCAGCCAGCGGCACCATGCGGTTTTTATTGCGGGCATATGCGTCAACGGTGCAGTTGCTCAGCATGCGCGCCAGCCATTGCCACTGAAACGGATCAGCTTGTGGCCGAATGCGTAGGGGGCCGTGGCTTTGCAGTAGCCATTTCATCGCCTTGAGCGGAATCCCTGGCGCTGCCCATGGCGCGGCATAGCCTGGGGAAATCTGCCCCGCGTTGGCAAAGCTGGTTTCCTGCGCTGGCGCTGGCAAGCGCTCTAACACCGTGACCTGATGGCCGGCCTGCTGCAAATAATAGGCGCTGGTCACGCCGACCACGCCGGCGCCGATCACAACAATCTGCATGATTTCATCTTCCTGTGGCGCTCATGCGCACTAATGAGATCAGCATAGTGATTTGCTTGGCAGGCGACGATGCGGATTATCCTTTATGTGGGGTATATGATTAAAGGCTAATAAAATTAAGCCTTGTAGGGTGATACATCAATGGGTATATCTGGTCGTTTCGGTGTGGCTGATGCAAGTGGCATTTAAATCCGGTCAGGCGGCTTGACCGATTGGCGCGCAGCGCCGTTTCAAACAGCAAATGCTGATTAAGAAAGGGAAAATGCACTATACAATGAAGCCAAAACACCGCTTTTTCTGCGACTAAAAATAATGAGGAGTTTCCTTATGCTGCGCACATTCGGCCGCTTGATCACCTTTGCTTTGCTGGCGCTGGCCAGCCTCAGTTTTGCCAACGAAACCAATACCACGCGCACCATTTTGACGATCAAAGGCAAAGTCACCACGCTGCAGGCCCTGTCTCTGGCTGATCTGGATAAACTGCCCCAATACAAAATGACCGTCCCCACGCCTTGGTATCCCGAGCCACAAACCTTTGAAGGCCCCTTGCTGCGCGATGTGTTAAAGCTGGCTGGCGTGAGCAGCGGGGCGTTACGGCTGTCGGCGCTGAACGATTACACAATTGAAATACCCGCCAGCGATGCCTTTACGTATGATGTGATCGTGGCCAGCCGCTTGGGCGGTAAAACCATGTCGATACGCGAAAAAGGGCCGTTGTTCATCATGTACCCGTTTGATCAGCACGCTGATCTGCGCAAGACCGACTATTACCGGCGCTGCGCCTGGCAGCTGAAACTGATTACCGTTCAATAAAGCATGAGTCGACGTTTTCCTGTGATTTTGTTGGCCATTAGCCTGGTGCTGATGGTCAACTTCAGTTTGATTATTCATTTCGAGCAGAAACAAAAGGCCGAGCTGGTCGATTTCGACCAGCAAGGGGTGGGCAATCAGCTGTGGCAGATTTTCCAGACCCGCGCCGAATTGCAGCGCTTGCGTGAGTCAATCCGCCTGCGCGACGCCGATGATTTTGCCTTGCGCTTTGATATTGTTTACGGCCGGGTGCATAGCCTGGAATACGATGTCATCCTGCGCCAATTCACCGATCCGGTACTGAGCCAGCAAGATTTTCCCGCTGTGAAACGCTTTGTGCTGGATGCCGACCGGATCTTGCAGCAAGGGCCGCTGGGGCCTGCGCAGTGGGAGCAACTGAATCAGCTGATGGAAGAGCTGCAGGCGCCGATTGAAGATATGGCCCAGCGGGTGCGCAGCGAAGACATCAAGCGCAATGAGCTCAAACAAAAACGCCTAGCCAACCTCGGCACTTGGCGCACTGGTTTGGCTTTGTTGCAGGTCGTGCTCTTGCTGGCCTTTGCGGGGCTGGCCCTGACCGCGCTGTGGCGCAGTGAAAAGCAGCGCCTCAGCTTGCTGGACTTGAATAATTCGCTCGATGAAGCTCGCGCCAATGCGGTGGCGGCCAATGAAACCAAAAGTCGCTTTTTGGCGCACATCAGCCACGAAATCCGTACTCCGCTCACATCGATCTTGGGTTACACCGAGCGCTTGCGGCAAAACTCGCAGCTCACCGAGCAGCAACGCCTGCAGCTCAGTCATGTAGCGCATTCGGGCCAGCATTTGCTCAGCCTGCTCAATCACGTGCTGGATTTATCCAAATCCGAAAGCGGCAAGCTAGAGCTGATTATCGAGCCGCTGGCGCTAAGCCAGCTACGGCAGGAGCTGGTGGGGATGTTTGCGCTGATGGCGCAGGAAAAAGGGCTGCGCTTTACGCTCGATTTTGCCGCCGATTTACCGCCAGTCTTGCTGCTGGATGGTGGCAAATTGCGGCAGATTTTGATTAATTTGATTGGCAATAGTATGAAATTCACCGAGCGGGGCGAGGTGATTTTGCAAGTGCGCGGGCGGGCCGAGAAATCGGCCTATGTCTTGCAGCTGAGTGTACGAGATACTGGCTGCGGGATTGCCGAGCATGAGCTGCAGCATTTGTTTCATCCCTTTGAACAAACCGAAAGTGGCAAACAGCTGGGGGGGACGGGCTTGGGCCTCGCGCTCAGCCGCGATTATGCCCGCCTGATGGGCGGCGACATCAGCGCCGCCAGCACGCTTGGGCAAGGCAGTGAATTTGTGCTGACACTACAAGCGCAGCTCGCCCCAGCCACCGTGCCGGTCAGTGCGGCACCGGCACCGCTGCGGCCGCTGGCACAAGGCCGGCGGGTGATGGTGGTGGAAGATCAAAAGGTAAATCGCGAACTGCTGTGCGAAATACTGGAGGAGGCCGGCGCACAAACCCTGCCGATGGCCAATGGGCTGGAAGCGCTCGACGCGCTCAGCCGTGGCGAGGTGGTGGATTTGGTGCTGATGGATTACCAGATGCCGGGCCCCGATGGGCTGGAAGTCACTAGCCGCATGGCGGCGCTGGGCTATCGGCAGCCGGTGTATCTGATTAGCGCTTCGCCTGAGCATGAATTACGCCAGCATCCGGCTTTTGCCCTCTTGGCCGGTTTTCTGAGCAAACCCTATCAGGGGCAGGAAATCCTCGATTTGCTGGGGCTGAGTGCGCCGGTGCTGTTGCCGGTTTCGCCGCAGGCTGATTCGGCGCTGCTCACGCAGGCTGCGGCGGAGCAGCGGCTGGGATTTAGTCGCGAGCGCTACTTGGGCTTGGCAGAAAAAGGGTTTGCCCGCCTGCAAGATCTGGAGCAGGATTTCGTGCGCGCACTGCAGGGCGGCGAGATCGACGCAGCTCAACGGCATGCGCACAGTGCCAAAGGCATTGCCGCTCAGCTTGGTGCCGAGCAATTGGCACAGCAATGGGCGCTGTTGGAGCACAATCCACAGCTACAGGCGCCCACCTTGGCGGAGCTTGCCCAATTACGGAACCGCACTTGGGCTGAATTAAGTCGGGAATGATGCAAGCGTAAAAAAACCGGGGCACACCCCGGTTTTTTTACGGTGGCTGACTCGCGCTTAGGCCAGTTCAGGCATGCTGTAGCCATCGATCTTGGCGGCGCTTACCAGCTTGGCCAGATAGTCGTGCATCACTTTGCGGCCGGCCATATCGGTCAGGAAGGCTTGCAGGCGCTCTTTCACTTCTTCGAAAGTGACTTTGTCGCCATCGCTGCGCTCGTTGACCTGAATGATGTGGTAGCCGAACTGGGTTTCCACCAGATGCGGGGTGATTTGACCGGCGTCGGTGCTAAATACGGCTTGTTCGAATTCAGGCACCATTTGGCCACGGCCAAACTGGCCAAGGCTACCGCCTTGCTGGCCTGATGGGCAGGTTGAATGCTCTTTGGCCAGCGTTGCGAAACGTTCCGGGTTGGCTTGCACTTCAGCCAAAACGCCTTCGGCTTTTGATTTAGCCAGGCTAGCTGCCAGGCCTTCGCCCAGCGGGAACAGGATGTGGCTGGCTACGGCTGATTCACCACGGGTAAAGCTTTGTGGGTTGGCATCGTAAAAAGCTTGGCAAGCGGCTTCGTCTGCTTCAGGCACTTGCAGTTCACGATCCAGCAAAGCGCCGATGGTTTCTTCTGGGGTTGCGCCGCTGATGCCGGCTGCAGTGGCTTGCTGCAACAGCAATTCGCGCAGGATCAGCTCCTGAATTGCCGCATCACGTGCGCTGGGTGCGCCTTCGTGGTTGGCTTGTTCGCTGGCGATGAGTGCTTCGTCGATTTCAACGCCGTTTACCGTAATGGCCATGAGATGAATCCTGTAAAAAAATGAAGCGTCGCAAGCCCGCGACGCTAAAAGGGTTATACCGAGTATGGGGGCGATTGTAGCAAGATCAACCGTAGCCGACTTGCAAATCATCAAACCAGTCGATAAAGCGTTGTACGTCTTCCCCGCGATAAATGGCGCCATGCTGCGGGCACATCAGCTCGATCTCGAGCTGGCGCACGCGCTCGATCCAGCGCTTTTTGGCGGTGTTGGAGCCCATCCAGCGTTTGTGAAAACCTTCGGCAAAGCGGATATGCCGGTCAAAATCTTCGACGAATAAATTGCAGTCGGCATCCGGTAGCAGCGCCGCGCCCACGTCACCGGTAAACAGCAGTTTGCAGGCTGGATCATAAACATGAAAATTGCCCGATGAATGCAGATAGTGAGCCGGTATCAGTTGTAATTCCCGCTCACCCAGCGTGAGATTTACGCCCGCATCGGGAATGGCCACCAGTGTGTCGGCTCCACAGCCAAAATGCGGAATAAATCCGGCCCATAAGCCGGAAACGTGACAGCGAATGTCGGGGTTAAAGTCATGCCAGAGCCCAAGCGATGAAATCACATCCGGGTCTTGATGGGATGAAAACACCCGCCGTACGCTGCGCGGATCAATCACTTCCGACAGTGCAGCAAACACGGCGGGAAACACCTCCGCCCCGCCCGGATCACACAGCAGGCTATCTTCCCCGGTGGTGACCACATATTCATTGGTATCGATCAGAAAATCGGCCCGCGCAGGGTCGCGGGCTATGGCGTACCAGCGATGCTGCTCGCAGCTGGCAATGAGTTGGGCTTTTTTCATGCGTGCAGATCCAGATCACGGGTGATGTGTTGCAGTGTGGTGAGGCGGCCGAGGACAGACTCGATTTGCCGGGCGAAGCTCTCGGCCAGCTCGGCCAATACGCTACGCAGCTGACCGCTATAGGCCGATTCGATACGCGCAGCGCGCGCAAGCACCAGGCCAAAAGTGCAGCTGCGGTTGGCTTCGGCGAGGCATTCTTGAAACTGGTTGGCGTGTACACTGAGCTGTTGGCGGGCCTGCGCGCGCTGCATGGCGGGGCGGAGCAGGGCGTGTAGTGCTTCGCTGTGGCTGGCCGCATCGTGCAGCCGTTGCCAGCGGCGCTCGGCCTGTAGGCGCGAGGTGGCGCTGGTGAGTAGCTGTTGAGTGAGCTCATTAAGTGCCTGCATGGCGGTTTGCAATTCCAGACTGAGCTGGCGCAGCTCGCTAGACACCACGCCAAAGCCTCGCGCCGAAGTACCGGCTTTTTTGGCCAGCAAGATGGCATTGAGTCCCATTAGATTGATTTCAAAGCAATGGCGGATCACGACTTTGACCTCTTCGTGAATCAGCACCGATTGGCGCAGGCTGCTGACCCCGGCCCGGGCGATGGTCATCGCTACCACCTCTTGTCGATTAGCTGCCTTCTTTATAGCGGCAAAGCCGGTAAACCCCCAGCCATACTGTAAGTCCACCGCCAGCATTGGAGTCGAAGATGAAAAATCTGCTGATCGTGTCGCACCCGCATCTGGCCATGTCGCATATTCATCGGCCGCTACTGGATGAATTGGCCGAGCTGCCTGATAGCCGCGTGCATCATCTAGAAAGCATGTATCCCGATGGGGAGATTGATTTGCTGGCCGAGCAGGAGGCCTGTGAACATGCCCAGCGGCTGGTGTGGCAGTTTCCACTCTACTGGCATAGCTGCCCGGCACTACTCAAGCGCTGGCAGGATGATGTGCTGTGCCCCGGTTGGGCCTATGGCCGCCGGCAGCAGCTAGCCGGGAAAACGCTGTGGCTGGTGGTGAGTATGGCCACGGCTAGCCGGCAATACGGCACGCTGGATGCTGCCGCGCTGGCGGCGATTTTACGGCCCTTCCAGCTCACGGCCGAAGGGCTGGGTATGCGCTGGCAGCCCCCATTAATTATGGGTATCCAGCCAGATACCCCGCAGGGCGATCTGGCTGGCACGCAGCTAGCCCAGCTGCAAGGTTTTATTGCCCGTTATCGGGAGGGGCTGACGGCGGCGTGGCTTTAGCGCCGGTGGGCACCTGTGCTGGGGCAGGATACCAGTTGGCGGGCGCGATGACTATTTCTTGTTCCGGATCCGCAATGTAATGCGGCGACATGATTTGCACCCCGTAGGTGTTAAACACATCCTGAATCTTGGCATGCAGATCGCTCATGATCTCCAGCCGGCGGCGCGGCTCATCGACGGCAATGCGCAGAAAATATTCCACGTAGTAATCGGACAGCGCGGTTTGATACACCACCGGCCGCGGATTATTGCGTACCCCCTTGGTTTGTTGGGCCGCCTCAATCAACATGGCTTCTACCTGCCGCCATGGGGTGTCATAGCCAATGGTGACGCCCACTTGGGTAATTACCCCGCCGCCCGCGGCTAAGCGAGAGAAATTCTTGACGCTTTGCCCCACCAAGACCGAATTTGGAATACTGACTTCCTCGCGCAAATTAGTGTGGATTTTGGTGGCAAAGAGGCCAATGTGAATCACTGTCCCCTCGGTGTCGCCGATTTGCACGTATTCGCCTTGTTTGAGTGATTTGGCGTAAATCAGAATCAGCCCGCTGGCAAATTGCCCCACCACGCTGGAAGCTCCTAGCGACACCATCAAGCCCACCATGACCGAGAGCCCTTTAAAGGCTTCTGTATCAGCGCCGGGCAGATAGGGGTAGCACATCGCAATGGCCAGCAGCCAGACCAAAAAGGTCATAATTTTGCG
Source organism: Chitinibacter tainanensis DSM 15459 (assembly GCF_000429785.1). Lineage (GTDB taxonomy): Bacteria > Pseudomonadota > Gammaproteobacteria > Burkholderiales > Chitinibacteraceae > Chitinibacter > Chitinibacter tainanensis. The sequence goes on along the minus strand of NZ_KE386952.1, from coordinate 116,760 downwards.
GGTGGTGCTGGCGGTTTCGCGGTCAAACCAGCTCAGATTAAGCTCACCGCGCTCGATCCGGCCAAACACAAAGCGCAAAAACCGCGCTGTATAGCGGGCGCAGACAATGATAAAAATCACTACCAGTAAGCCGGGCAAGGCCGATAGCACTCCGCTGGCCACCTTGCCCAGAAACTGCAAAATCGCCTGATTAAGCTGCTCGCTCCATACCCGGGTAAACGGGAACTGGCTAAATACAAACGTCAGCCACGTATAGGTGAGGCTCAAACCAATCAGGCTGGTGGTGAGATTGATCAGCCAGCGCAAAATGCGATTCAGCAGAGAAATCTGCACGCCGGTGGTTTGCCGCGCCAGTCGCGCCAGCGGGCGGGTAATGTAGCGGCGGCCATTTTTCAGCAAGATGACCCGGGCGCGGCTCAGTAGCCACAGCGTACCGGCAAACAGCAGCGTAGCCACCACGGTATACACTGCCGCCCGCAGAAGCTGCTCGGGGTCGCGCAGCTCGCGCTGTTCGCGTAGCAGTTGCTCGAGCTGCTGCTGGGCTTGTGCCGCCACACTATCGAGGGTTTCACCCGCCAGCGTGTCGATGTCCTGCTGCAGAATGAGAAAGACCTGCTCTTTGCCCAAGGCTACGCTGATGCCGGCATCGGGCGTTTGCACCGGGGTGAGGGTAATTTGCTGGGCATTGCTGTGTTCCAGAATGCGGCGGATTCGCAACTCGGCAGCTTGCGCACGATCTTCGACCGAGTAATTTAAGAGCCCCACCCGAAACTGCACTAAGGTGCGGTTATTAATGGTGACCGCGTGGGGTTCACTCGCCGGGACGGGGGTGGGCTCGGCGTAGCTAAAGAGGCTGAGACAACACAAACAGATGAGCAACAATCGGCGCAGAACCAGCATCGAAAACCCTCGGCGGCAGCAAGCTGAAAGCTCGATGATAGCCCAGAATAATCTGAGCCGACTACGAGGCCAGCACGGCGATCGCTCCCGCGTGGTGCTGGTGCCGCGTGGGCACACTAGTGGGTGGGGGTATTGAGTGCCAGATCTTATTTTTCATGGCCTGGTGGCCTATACCTTGGCAGGTAAGTTGGCCTAGCGCAGAAATACATGGTTTTTACGTTGTAAAATGGCTGTTTGCCGTGACGATCCGCTGCGCACAGATTGCCGATGTCATGTGAACTCCATATAGTATGGAATCCTAATATTTATTGGCGGCCCGATGTGTAGGGCCCTGCAGGAAACAGGCGATGACTCTGGATGCGGTAGTACTGGCCGGTGGCCCGGCCACGCGAATGGGCGGGCAAGATAAAGGTTTGCTCGAGCTTTCTGGCCGGCCGATGGTGGCTTGGGTGCTGGAAGGCATTCAGAAGCAGACCATTCCGGTCGATCACATTTTGCTGTCGGCCAATCGCAATCTGCCCGACTACGCCGGCTTTGGCCACGCGGTATTGCGCGATATGTACCCCCAGGGTGGCCCACTGGCGGGGATTCATGCCGCACTGTTGGCCTCGCCCGCCGACTGGTTGCTGGTGCTGCCGTGTGATGTGCCCTTCCTGCCGCAAGATCTGATTTTGCAGTTTCGCGCTGCGCTCAATGCCAGTAGCGCGCTGGCCGTGGTGGCGCGGACCGCAGATGGTCAAGTGCATTGGCCTATCTGCATGCTGCATCGCAGCCTGTTGCCCAATTTGGTGGAAGCCCTTTCCACTGGCCAAAGCGCGCTGGATGAATGCCTGAAAGCCGCTGGCGCGGTGATGGTCACTTTTGCCGAAGGCCTGTTTGCCAATTTGGATACCCCAGAAGATCTGAACCAGCTGGCCGGCCGGCTGGCAGGCGCAGAAGCGCTTGCCGTGGGGGGCGGCGCTTTGTCGCACTTCACCGCCAGTGGCGATGCACATATGGTCAATGTGGTCGACAAAAGCGAAACCCGGCGTACCGCTACGGCGCAGGGCGAAATCCGGATGTTGCCGGATACCTTGCGGCTGATCGAGGCGGGCGATCATCAAAAGGGCGATGTACTCGGCGTAGCGCGGATCGCGGCGATTATGGCGGCGAAAAAAACCAGTGATCTGATTCCGCTGTGCCATCCGCTGCCACTGCATGGTGTGACGGTGGAATTTAGCATTGATCGGGTGAAATCGTTCGTTCGCTGCACGGTGAGCTGCGATACCGTGGGGCGTACCGGGGTGGAGATGGAAGCGCTCACTGCCGTCCAAATCGGCCTGTTAACGATTTACGATATGTGCAAAGCCGTGGATAAAGGCATGGTCATTGGCAATGTGCGCCTGCTGGAAAAGCTGGGCGGTAAATCCGGTGCCTGGCCTGCTAGCGCGGCCGCCCCCACCTCCGGCGGGCTTGAGATCCCGCTGATCTGATTACCACCAGCCCAGCGTGGGCGATTTACTGAGCGCTACCCCTACGATATAGGCATAGGTCAAGATTGCTGCCCCAAAGGCCAGCGCCCGCTGGGTTTGGGTTTTGCCGCGTTTTAATGCCACCATGCCCAGCCCGATATACGCCAGTAGCGCAATGATCTTGGCCAAGAGCCAAGGCGAATTACCCGGGCTTTGCCCACTAACAATCGCCAGATACAGTGCGGCGGCAAGGAGGCCACTATCAATCAGATGGGGCGCGATGCGGTAAATGCGCAGCTGCAGCTGCGGCGATTGGCGCAGCATCAATAATCCGCGCCAGAAAAACAAAGCGCCAGAGAGCGCAGCCAAGAGCATATGCAGATGGCGCACGGGCAAATAGTATTCCATCGTCTTCCTCGCAAAATTGCATTCTACCAAGCTCGCCGGTGGCTGCGGGTGGTGTGATACATGGCAGGGTATAGTGCCCAGTGTTAGCTTGCCAAGGCAGTCCCGAGCAATACCCCTAGCGCCTCACCAGCGCGGTTTCTCATCGCGGGTGAAGCCAGTACAATGGGGGATTGCCTCGAAAAAATGCTGGTGCCGTAATGGAAGAACAACACGACTCGTCTACCCCGCTGCGCTTGTCTAAACGCATGGCCGAGCTGGGCCTGTGCTCACGGCGTGAGGCGGATGAATACATCGCCAAAGGCTGGGTGAAAGTCGATGGCGAGGTGGTGAATGTGCTGGGCAGCAAGGTTTTGCCCGAGCAGCACATCGAGCTCGACCCGATCGCCCGGCAGATTCAGGATAATCGCGTCACCATTTTGATTAATAAGCCGGTGGGCTATGTGTCGGGCCAGGCCGAAGATGGCTACGAGCCCGCGGTGGTGCTGGTGCAGCCGGAAAACCATTGGGCTGGCGACACCAGCGGAATTCGTTTCTCGCCCGTGCATTTTCAGGGGCTGGCGCCAGCCGGGCGCTTGGATATTGATTCGGTGGGCTTATTGGTACTCACCCAGGACGGCGTGGTGGCCAAAACCCTGATCGGCGAAAATTCGCAGGTGGAAAAAGAATACCTGGTGCGCGTATCAGGCCACCTGAAAGCCGATGGCTTGCGCCTGCTAAACCACGGTTTGTCTCTGGATGGTGAGGCGCTCAAGCCGGCGCGGGTGTGGTGGCAAAACAAAGACCAGCTGCGCTTTATCCTCAAAGAGGGTAAAAAGCGCCAAATTCGCCGGATGTGTGAGCTGGTGGGCCTGCAAGTCGTTGGCCTGCAGCGGATCCGGATTGGTAAAGTGGTGCTGGGCGAGCTGCCGCGCGGGCAGTGGCGCTATCTGCGTAACGACGAAACCTTTGCCTGAGCCACGCGATGAGTATGTTGCGGGCTGATGTATTGCTGGTGGAGCGGGGCGTGGCCGCCTCGCGCACGCAGGCACAAACCATGATCGCTGCCGGTCGGGTGATGGCCGATGGCAAAGCGGTGTCTAAAGCCGCACTAAAACTGCCGGCCGATGCCGATTTGCAGATTGCCCCTGATGAAGTCGATCGCTATGTCTCGCGCGGCGGGCTCAAACTGGCCGGAGCTTTGGCGGCGGCGCAACTGACGGTGACCGATTTCACGGCGCTGGATGTCGGGATTTCCACTGGCGGATTTAGCGATTGCCTGCTGCAAGCGGGTGCGCGCAAAGTGATTGGGGTCGAAGTCGGTCATGATCAGTTGCACCCGCGGCTGCTGGCGGATGCGCGTGTGGTGCAATTTGAAGGCGTGAATGCGCGCCATCTCACGCCAGAGTTGATTGCCCCGGCGCTGGATGCGCCGCTGGATCTGGTGGTGGGTGATGTCTCGTTTATTTCGCTCACGCTGGTGCTGCCGGCGTTACGCTGCGTACTGCCAGCGGGCGGGCGTTTACTGTTTCTGGTGAAGCCGCAGTTTGAGCTTGGGCCGCAGGCCTTGGGCAAGGGCGGCATTGTGCGCGATCCGGCGCTGTATCCGCTGGTTGAAAGCAAAATCCGTACAGCGGCCAGCGAATGTGGTTTTCAGGTGCTGGATTATTTCCCCAGCCCGATCACCGGTGGCGATGGCAATCACGAGTTTTTTATCTACGCTCTCGCCGCCTAGGCGCGCCGGCCGGCGCAAAAAAAAGGCCCGCACGCGGCGGGCCCTAAACTCTCTGTATGGAATGCGTGTTCAAGCGCTGAATTCCATGACTTCATTCTAAAATTGCCACCAGCCGCCGGCGGTGAACAATTTTGCCTTTTAGCTGTGTAAAACTACCAGAACGTATTGCCCTGCAGGCACTATAGCTACTGCCTTGGCGGGCTATACCTGTCGGGGTATTCATTGCGACTTCGTTTAAGTGGCGCAATCGTTGGTTGCGGCCGGCCAACTGAGTTCGCGCCGGGAATAAAATACCCGTTCGCACTGGCTAAAGGGATCAACAAAGCGTAGCTCGCGCGCCAGTAATTGCAGCGGGGCGCTAAAGTCATCGCCTTTGTCATCCAGCACCACCGGATACCATGGGTCATTCAAAATCGGGATCTGCAGCGCAGCCAGATGCGCGCGTAGCTGGTGCTTTTTGCCGGTGTGCGGTTCGAGCCGATATTTGGCCCAGGCGCCGCGCTGCTCCAGCAGGCTGATGCGCGTTTCACTATTGGGCTCGCCCGGCACTTCGGCCATGGTAAAAAAGTCAGCGCTGGCTTCGCTCAGGCGCGAGCGATGTACATAGGGCAGGGTCAGGTCGGGCCGGAACGGCGCAATGGCTTCGTAGGTTTTCTGCACTTGCCGGCTTTCAAACAGCCGCTGATAGCCGCTGCGGCTGGCGCTATCAAGGCAAAACATCATCACCCCGGCGGTTTCCCGATCGAGGCGGTGCACTGGCGCGATGTCATCGCGCCCGAGTAGCTGGCGCAAGCGCACCAGTGCGGTTTCACGCACAAAGCGCCCAGCCGGGATGGTGGACAAGAAATGCGGCTTGTCGATGACGACAATCCGCTCATCCTGATGCAGAATCTCGAGCGCAAATGGCACCGGCGTTTCCTGCGGTACATCACGGTAATACCAAAGATAGTGGCCGGGCCGATACGGGGCATCGGGCGCGATGGGCTGGCCATTATCATCGAATATCTCGCCCGCCTGCAGGCGCTGGTCGATGATCGCCGGGTCGAGATAGGGAAAACGGTCGCGCAGAAAATCGCGCGCCAGCTTCCAGTGCCCGCCGGGCAGCATTCCCGCGCAACTGGCCGCCAGGCCGTCACGCAGGGGGAGGGGAGAAACAGCTTTTTTCATAGGATGGCTCGACCGGGGCGCGGCTGCGCCCGCCGGTCTTAATCAGCTTTGGCCGCTGAGCTGGCGCTGCTTGCCGCGTGGGCTTCGCTTGGCAGCTCGCGCTTGATCTTGAAGTCGAGCTTGGCATTAAAGAAATCCCGCGCTTCATCCACATCCACCAACAGCGCCCGGACATTCGGCTCTTTAAAGCCATCCAGGGTTTGATAGTAGTAATCAAAGCTCTCTGGGTAGGCAAAGGCCGCGCGGCGCATCAGATCGTGAGCCACCGCCTGATTGCCGAGCAAGGCTTCCATAACCGCCTGATCGGTCATCTGGCCAGGGTAGGGGCGAATAGCGTTTTGCTTGCGCAAAATGGCCAGCTTCCAATCGATTTCGCTACGGCTGGCCACGATGTAATTCGACAGCGCGTGCTCGGCGTAATAATCAATCAGCGGGTTCTGGCGCATGCCCTCCAGGCGCTCGATGCGGCTAGCGTTGAGTTTCTCATCGCCGGCCGGATCCATAATCGGATAGATCTCGAGATAAATCTTGCCACCCAAGAAACACAGCGCCAGCCCGGCGCCACCCCACAGTGCCCAGCCGAAACGAGCGGCCATGGCAGGGATCGGCCAGCGCGGGACGCTGCTTTGGGCAAACACCAGCATCAAGGCAAACGGGCCGAGGAAGTGGAAATACCACAGCGGATATTCCACCAGGCTATGCAGCAGTGATACCGACAAGAGCGCCAAGGCAAACATCACACCCGGCTCGGCCCAGCGGCGCACCGCACTCCACAGCACACCGGCTAGGCCCAACACAATAACCCCGGTGCCCAGCAGGCCGGTTTCAGCCATGAGGTTCAGCACTGAATTGTGCGCGTGAGTAAACAGCACGCTTTCCGACACAATCGCAAACTCGGGGCGCACTTGCAGCGCATTGCTGTGCACCGCATAGCTACCCCAGCCCGTACCCAGCACTGGATATTGCTGGAATACCAGCCAGGCTTTTTGCCATTCCACCAGGCGGCGCGAGCCGTTCGAATCGAGGCGATCCAGACCGGTGGGGACTTCATTCTTGGCTTTCAGCAGCGCTTGCAGCAGCTCATTGACCATTGGCGCGGCAAATTGCATTAGGATAATCAAACCCGCCGCAATACTCAGCGCCCGGCCAAATTGGCGCAGGCTATCCTGCCCGCGCCACCATACCAGCAAGCCCAGAGCTAGCCATGCCCCGGCGTACAGCAGCGGCGAGCGTGAGCCACAAAAAGCCAGCGAGAGCGCCAGCCACAGGCTGACCAGCCAGAAGACTGGCTTGGGTAGCTCGTCCTTTTGCGTCACCAGATAGGCGGCGCTGGCCAAGCCCCAGGCTAGGTAATGGCCATACATGTTTTTCTGGCCGATATTGCCGAAGATGAGTCGCGGGCCTTCCTGAATCAGCTGCACAATCTGCGGTACGGCAATGCCCGAGTTGAAAATCGCCCCGGCCAATAAGCCCCAGGCAAACATATTCAACAATGGGGTTACGCCAAACACCGCAATCGCCCGCGCCAACGACCAGCCCGCACCCGCCGCGCCCAGTGCGTATACCAGCGGGTAAACTCGCTCGGTGGCGTAGCCATGCGGTAAGAACACCGCTTGCAAGCCAATCACGCCGCAGAAGCCCAGCCACATCAGGCTGCTCCACGGCGGGGCGCAACGCGTATCGCGCTCGGACGGTACCAGCACACCCGCTAGCGTAATCAGAATACAGAAAAAGAATGCCGCCAGCTCGGAAGGGAAGACCGGATTTGGGTCCCAGCGATAGGGGATGCCGCAAGGCACCGCCGCCAGCAGGAAGAGCAGGCTTTGATAAAGACGTAGTTGGAAGGTCATACAGCAGAATCCGTTAGGCTGCTGCTTGTTCGTCCTTCACTGGTTGATACAGCCAAGTGGCAACCAGCACCCCGGCTTCGTACAGCAACCAGAGCGGAATGGCGAGCAAGCATTGCGACAAGACATCGGGTGGCGTGACTACCGCCGCGATCACAAAGGCGCCGACAATGACATAAGGGCGCACTTCACGCAACTTGGCGACGGTGACAAAACCCATCCGCACCAAGACAATCACCGCGATCGGCACTTCAAAAGTCACGCCAAAGGCCAGAAACATGCCCAGTGCGAAATCGAGGTATTCGCCCGAATCCGGCAGCCACTGCATGCTATCGGGGATCACCGAGGCAATAAATTTGAAGACCACGCCAAAGACCAGGAAATAGGCAAAGGCCATGCCGGCGAGAAACAGCAGCGTGGAGGCAATCACCAGCGGCAGAATCAGTTTCTTTTCATGCACATACAGGCCCGGCGCGATAAAAGCCCAGATCTGATACAAGGTATGCGGCAGTGTGGCGACGAAGGCCACCAGCGCCGCAATCTTGATCTGCACCAGAAAGGGTGTGGCAATCCCGGTGGTAATCAGCTTTTGCCCATTGAGCACTGCGGTGAGCGGGCCGACCAGCAGATCATAGAGCTTGGCCGAGAAAGCAAATGCGATCACAAAGCCCACAATAAAGACCAGAATACTGCGCACCAAGCGGTTGCGCAGCTCGATCAAATGGCCAATCAGAGGTTGCAGATTGTCGTTCAGGTCAGTCATGGTTAACGGCGATCCGCGCCAGTGGGGGTGGGCTCGTTCAGGTCGGCAAATAGGTCAAGCTGGTTGTCCGGGGTGCTGGTTTCCGCTTCCCGAGCGCTCGTCTTGCCGGCCGGTGTGAGAGGTTCCGCCGTGCTTGTTGGCGCTGTACTGGCCGCTGTGGCCGTTGCCGCGGCAGTGGCGGACTGGCTGGCTGACGTATTCTCTTGAGCCGCTGCCGGTGCAGCTTTAGCAGGCGTGGCGCTCTCCGCGGATGCGACCGGGGCTACGGGTGTCTCGGCGGAAGCGGGCTGGGCAGGTGCTTGCGCTGGCTGATCTTGCAAGGCCGAGCTGGCGTGCTCTAGCGTTTGCGCCACTTCGCTCTGGGCCGGCTGCATAATCGCGCTGATTTGCTGCTGTTCAGCTTCGATTTCGCGCTGGATTTGCGCTAGTTCGCTGGCCTGCATTTCACGCTGCAGGTCGGATTTGACGTTGGTTACAAACCGCTGCAGGCGGCCAAACAGCATCCCGGCTGTGCGGGCGACTTTCGGCAGTTTTTCGGGGCCGACTACGACCAGCGTAACGGCCCCGATGACCAGCAATTCACCAAAACTAACATCAAACACGATTATTTCTTATCGTTTTCGCTAACGTCGATCACGCGTTGCGCTTCTGGTTTGGCCGGCTCTTCTTCGCCTTTCATGCCGTCTTTAAAGCCCTTGATGGCCGAACCGAGGTCTTTGCCCACATTGCCAAGCTTTTTGGTGCCAAAAACCAGGATCACGATCGCCAGAACGACCAGCCAATGCCAGATGCTAAATGAACCCATGATAAATCTCTCTAAGGGTATATCAATGCAAGCCTTTTAAAATATGGCCTGCAGGTGATTACGGTTGTGGGGTACCCAGAATGTGCAGGTGCAGGTGGAAAACCTCCTGCCCACCAGCCAACCCGGTGTTAATCGCTGTTTTGTACCCGGCACCCAGGCCGTGCTCGCGCGCAATTACTGGCGTCAGTGCCAGCATTTTGCCAAGCAGCGCTTCATCTTCCCGGCTGGTGTTCAGCATGGATTCGATGTGGCGCTTGGGAATCAACAAAATATGCACCGGTGCGGCCGGGCGGATATCTTTAAACGCCAAGACCTCATCGTCTTCGTATACTTTGTTGGCGGGGATGTCGCCGCGCACGATTTTGCAGAAAATACAGTCGGTCATGGTTTTACTCAGTCAACACGGGCACGCGAAGCTTTTTCTTCAATACCGGAAATGCCTTCCCGGCGGGCGAGCTCAGCCAGCACATCTTCATGGCTTAAGCCTTCATGCGCCAGCAGCACCATGGTGTGAAACCACAGATCAGCCACTTCACGCACGAGGTGCAGCTTATCGCCATCCTTGGCCGCCATGATGGTTTCTACGGCTTCTTCGCCCACCTTTTTCAGAATGGCTTCTTGTCCCTTGTTGTAGAGTTTGGCCACATACGAGGACGACGGATCAGCATGCCGGCGCTCGGCCAGCGTTTGCGATAGACGTTCCAGAATTTCAGCAGAAATCATATGCTGCTCCAAACAAAACAGGGTTGATTATATTGCGTCAGGATGACAAATCGATGTCAAACAGATGTGAACTTTTGGCTATTGTACCCCGCTCATTGCTGCGGGGGTACCGTGCGCTTAAGGGTGGCTGTGGCCGTAAATGGCATGGGGGTCTTTGAGCACCGGATCGACCACAGTCCATTCGCCATCCACCAGGGTGCGAAAAAAGCAGCTCTCGCGCCCGGTATGGCAGGCAATGCCGCCCTCTTGCTGGATTTGGTAAATCAGCACATCGCCATCACAATCGAGCTGAATGGCCGAAACATGCTGAAAATGCCCCGATTCTTCGCCTTTGTGCCAGAGTTTCTGGCGCGAACGGGTCCAGTAGTGCGCCGTGCCTTTCTCGGCCGTGAGTGCGACGGCTTCGCGATTGGCAAAGGCAAACATCAGTACGCGGCCGCTGACCTGATCTTGTGCAATTACCGGTACTAGCCCGGCTGCATCGTATTTAATTTCGTCGAGCCAGCTCATTGCACTACCACCTTGTCGGCGGTGAAATCCGCCACCGGGGTGTAATACACCACCCATTGCCGAGTTTCATTGGCTTGGATTGCGCCCAGCGCGCCTTCCATGCGGATGGGTTCGCTCACGCGGCCATTGGCATCCACCACAATCGGTGGGCGTTTGAAATCATGGCCAGCTGCGGCTTTCACTGTTAAAAACAGGGTGAGCTCGTTTTTCAGTCCGTGGCGCATATTGTCGACACTGACCGAAATATTGGCCGGGGTTTGCAGGCTTAAATCACAAGCCAGTAGATTGCTGCTCAGGCACGCAGCAGCGCAAAATAGTGCAAGGCGAGTCAACATCAGGGTGTTCCTCTGCGATTAAAGGCGCATTTCAATGCCGGCAGCCTGCATGGCTTCTTTGGCTTGGCGCACCGTGTATTCACCAAAGTGGAAAATACTGGCCGCCAGCACAGCATCGGCGTGGCCGATTTTCACCCCATCCACCAGATGCTGTAAATTACCCACCCCACCTGAGGCGATGACCGGGATATCCACTGCATCAGACACGGCTTGCGTTAAAGGCAGATTAAAGCCGATTTTGGTACCGTCGCGATCCATGCTGGTGAGCAGAATTTCGCCCGCGCCCAGCTGCTGCATTTTCAGCGCCCACTCTACCGCATCCAGCCCGGTTGGGCGGCGGCCACCGTGGGTGAACACTTCCCAGCGGCTATTGGTGGCATCGGTGGCTTTGGCATCAATGGCCACTACAATGGCCTGACTGCCAAAGCGGCTCGCGGCCTGCTCAACCACTTCGGGGTTAGAGACTGCAGTGGTGTTAATGCTGACTTTATCTGCGCCGGCATTGAGTAAGCGGCGCACATCATCGGCTTTGCGCACGCCACCACCAACAGTGAGCGGAATAAACACCTGCGAAGCTACAGCTTCGATCACATGCAAAATCAGATCGCGATCGTCGCTCGAGGCGGTGATGTCCAGAAAAGTGAGTTCATCCGCGCCTTGCTCGTTGTAGCGCCGGGCAATCTCGACCGGATCGCCGGCGTCGCGTAACTCAAGGAAATTCACCCCTTTTACGACGCGACCCGCGGTCACATCCAGACAGGGGATAATACGTTTAGCTAGTGGCATATCAGGTTCCGCGTGGCGAGGGCCACGGTCATTCTTGCTGCTGCGTTTTCCAGCTGGTCCAGAGCGCTTGAGCCGTTTCGGCGTATTGGCTGCGGCCACCGGCGAATTCCGGGGTGAACCACTGGGTAAACACATTGAAGATTAGCTGCTGAACATCGTCGACATTCATGCATTGGGGCAGGCTACGAATAATGCTGCCCGCTTCGGGGGCGTAGCCTTCCGGCTCGCCCACCAGGCGGATTAGCATGGGGTCGTATTCAAATAAAATGCGGCAGACTTCATCAAACCAATCTGGATTGGTGTCGCGCAAGAGCTGGCCGATCTGCCTCTCTTCGGTGGCCCAATCCAGCCATTCCGGTTTGTTGTCGTCGGCCGCAGTGTCGCTCATGGTTTAGCCACGCAGCTCGTCCGCCAATTCCTGCGCCTTGGCAAAGTCGATGGTGCCTTCGTAGATGGCGCGGCCGGTGATCACGCCTTCGATCCCTTCGGCGGCCACTTCACACAGCTTGCGTACATCATCCAGATTAGTGAGGCCACCTGAGGCAATCACCGGAATCGTCAGCGCTTGTGCCAGTTTTACTGTGGCTTCGATGTTCACACCCGAGAGCATGCCATCACGGCCGATATCGGTGTAAATCACGCTTTCTACGCCATAGCCTTCAAAGCGTTTGGCGAGGTCGATGACGTCGTGATCGGTGACTTTGGCCCAGCCATCGGTCGCTACCTTGCCGTCTTTGGCATCCAGCCCCACGATGATGTGGCCAGGGAAGGCGTCACAAGCTTCGTGCAAAAAGCCGGGTTGCTTAATGGCCGCGGTGCCGATGATCACATAGTCGATACCGGCATCCAGATACATCTCGATGGTTTCGAGTGAGCGAATACCGCCACCCAGCTGGACGGGCACTTCGCCATCCACTGCCTGCAGAATGCGTTTTACGGCATCCAGATTTTTCGGCTTGCCGGCGAACGCGCCATTCAGATCAACCAGATGCATGCGGCGCGCACCCTGATCCAGCCAATGCGAGACAAAGCTCGCCGGATCATCGGAGAACACGGTGGCATCATCCATCTCGCCTTGGCGCAAACGGACACATTGGCCATCTTTCAGATCAATTGCAGGAATAATCAGCATGATTTCAAAAGCAGGTAGTGAAGGGGGTTAAGTTAAAATGACAACTTCCAGTTTACGAAATTTTTCAGCAATTGCAGCCCAGCCGAGTGGCTCTTTTCCGGGTGACACTGAATCGCAAAAATATTGTCGCGCGCCACACAGACCGCAAAGCGATCTGGGTAAGCTGATTCAATCACAGTTTCAGCATCCGTCGTCGGCGCAAAGTGATAACTGTGTACAAAATAAAACCGTTCGCCATCGTTAATGCCGTGCCACAGCGGGTGTTCGCGGCGAATAAACATTTCATTCCAACCCATGTGCGGCACCTTCAGTTTCTGGCCTTGGGCGTCATGCATGTTTTCAGGTTTGAATTTCACCACGCGGCCTTTGAATAGACCGAGGCAATCCATATCGCCCTCTTCGCTGTGCTCAAACAAGAGCTGCGCGCCGACGCAAATGCCCAAAAACGGCCGGCTGGCGGCCGCATCGAGCACTGCTTGCTTTAAGCCGCTGGCGTTTAGTTCGCGCAGGCAGTCGGGCATGGCACCCTGACCAGGAAACACGACTTTATCGGCACTAGCGACGACAGCCGGGTCGGCAGTCAGCACGATGTGCGCCTGTTGCTCGGCGACCAGCTCAAATGCTTTGGTGACCGAATGCAAATTGCCCATGCCGTAGTCGACAATGGCGATCAGAGGTTTACTTGCACTCATCATTAGCCCACCAAAGTGCCTTTGGTGGATGGGGTAATCCCGGCCATCCGCTCATCCCATTCCACTGCCATCCGCAGCGCGCGGCCTAGTGCTTTGAAGATCGTTTCGGCCTGATGATGGGCGTTATCGCCTTTCAGATTATCGATATGCAGGGTTGCTGCGGCGTGGTTTACAAAGCCACGGAAAAACTCACCAAACAGCTGAGTATCAAACTGGCCAATGGTGTCGCGGGTGTACTTACAGTGATATTCCAGCCCTGGGCGGCCAGAGAGATCGATCACCACTCGGCTCAGTGCTTCATCCAGCGGGACATAGCTATGGCCGTAGCGGCGGATGCCTTTTTTGTCGCCGAGTGCTTTGGCAAACGCCTGCCCCAGTGCAATACCGACGTCTTCAACGGTGTGGTGCGCATCGATGTGCAGATCACCCACCGCCTTGATGTCCAGATCAAACAGGCCGTGGCGAGCCACCTGATCTAGCATGTGTTCGAAAAAGGGTACGCCCGTATCAAATTTGCCCACCCCGGTGCCGTCCAGGTTTAGGGTGATGGTGATCTGGGTTTCCAGCGTATTGCGGGTGACAGTTACTTGGCGCATCAAAATTCTCGTTAACAGCTCAGCCGATGGCGGTCAATTCGGTATTTTCCAACAGTTTGGACGTGGCGGGAAGCATTTTGACCGGCAAATCCCTAATTGCGTGGGGAAAAGTGCCTGCCAGATTGCCAGTTGCGCTTAACTTTCGCTAACGGCTGCGGCTTGGGTCGAAGTTTGTCAGCTTTAAGTCAATTGCATGCGATGATTAGTACGCTACTGCGCTCTTGGTCTGAGCGACAAACACTGCAGGAGTTCCGCCAAGGCGATCAGCGCCTGTGGCCCAGTCTGGGCATTGCCAAGTGCTGGGTCGATGCAGGATGAAAAAGCGCAGCCCCCGCTGCGGCAGCCTCGAAATTTCAATGAAGGAAGGTTGAGCATGCATAAAATTTGGATGGTGATTGGCCTGCTGGCGGCCGAACTGGTGCTGGCGCAAACCCCGCCCCGCTTGCGTACGCCGGTGGTGGAAAATCAGGGGCAGGTGTCCGCCGCTCAGCTGGAAGGGCAGGCGCAGCGTTTTCCGCAGACGTTTTTTCTGGAAGGGCCGGGTGATCGCCAAGTGGTGGCTTTAACCTTTGATGATGGCCCCAGTCTTGATACGCCGGCGCTACTGGATACGCTGAAGAAAGAAGGTGTGAAGGCGACCTTTTTCTGGCAAGGCCAGAATGTACTGGCGCATCCCGAGATTGTCCGCCGCGCTGTCGCCGAAGGGCACACGGTGGCGAACCATAGTTTCAGCCACCCGAATCTGAGCAAAATGGAAGAAGGCGGCTTCTGGTGGGACTTGCAGCTGGCGAAAACCCAGTCTGCATTTCAGCAGGTAGTGGGTTTTCAACCGGCGCTGATGCGCCCGCCCTATGGTTTTTTGAACGATGGCCAGATCAAGGCGCTGCAAGCGCGCGGCGTGCATGCCATTTTGTGGTCGGTGGATAGTGCTGATTGGTATCACACCTGGAAAATCAGCAACGAGAGCCTCGCCAGCGCCCAAATTCACGAGGTGGTGGCCCAATATCTGCACCCCGAAGCCATTGTGTTGCTGCATGACTCGGGCGGGCGTACCCGCCGCCCCACTGTGGCGGCGGTGCAAACACTGATTCCCGCCATTCGGGCTAAGGGCTATCAATTTGTGACGGTTGATCAGCTGTTAAAAGTGCCAGCTAAGCTCACGAGCGCCCAGCAAGCGGCGAACCAGCCCAGCTTAGACGCCACTTTGCAGCAGTTTCTGGTCTTATTCAATGAGCCGGATGCCGCTATCCGTGCCGCCGGTTGGGGCAAGATCCTGAGTGATGATTATCTGCATGTGAGCGCCGAGGGGGTATTGCGTGGGGTGCCGGCATACGCCGGCTTGGTCACCCAGTTGCGCACCCAAATGATGGGCTTAAAGCTTGAACTCACCACGCCGGTACAGCAGCTGGGCGAGCAGGCCTTGTTTGGCTGGCGCGTGATGGATGCTGCGGGCACAACGGTAGCGAAGGGGGTGAATGTGTTGCAATTAGCCGCCGATGGGCGCATTAAGCAAAATACCGTTTATAACGACCGCCAGTTGCAGTAAGGTCGTGCTGACTTAGCCCGCAACGCGCAGATTCGCGTTGTGCTACAACGAAATTCGCCCGAGGATTTCGCATGCCACTGCAACGCCGGCAGGCCGAATTGGCCGCCATCGCCACTCAAATTTTTACTGCGCCCGCAGAAGCGCGCAGCGCCTGTCTGGCGCTACTGGCTGAGGCACGCCTGCATTTTGATGTGCCGGTGTTTATCGAGGCCGCGCGGCAGCTGTCGCTGATTGAGGATCAGTTGGGCGATTTTGCCGGGGCGATTGCGGTGCTGCTGGAAGCGCAGGCGCTGGCGGTGGAGTTTCGTGCCTATCAGCAGATGCCCTTGATTTTGGAGCAGTTGGGTTGTTGCCATTATTCGCTCGGGCACTATCCGGCGGCGCTACAGTATTTCCGGCAGGCGGCGCTGCTGTGTGGGCGGCAGGCCGAGCTGCAAAAAACCCGCGCGCTGGCGCTGATTGGTATTGGGCGGGTCTGCGATGCGGCAGGTGAGCATCGGCATGCCGTGCGCATGCATCAGGCTGCGAGCCAATTGCTGCAAGACAGTGGTGATGCCTATCTGATCACCATGGCGAAAATCAATTGGGCGGTGAATCTGCTGCAGCTGGATGAGCGCGCCGCCGCGCAGACGCTCTTGCAGCAAACCTGGCACGAAAGCGCGGCCGCGGGCTTGCCGCATCATGTGGCTGAATGCCAGTACCGGTTGGCGCAATTGGCGCGGCGGGAGCAGGATAGCTCGCAGGCTGAGCTCTTGCTGGAGGAGGCGCTGGGTACGCTGACCACCACGCCTTATCACTGGTTAGAAGTGAATGTGCTGGCCGAATGGGCCGAGCTGGTGGCTGAGCAGGCCGCCTTGCCGCAGGCGCTCACGATTTTGCAACGTGGCTTGCAGCTGGCGCGCGAAGATCGATTTTTGCATCTGGAGCTGCGCCTGCTGACACAGGCCGCCCGCTACGCTCAGCAGCTCGGGCTAAAACTGCAGCGCGAAGAATACGAGCGCCAGGCCGGGTTTCTGCATATCCAGCTGCACGACCACAGCGTGCCCTTACCGCAGCTGGATTTATCCGGCCTAGAGGCACTTGCAGTAGATTGATGCCGGGGTATGGGCTTGTAGAGCCTGCTAGATAAGCTCGACAGCCCAATACTCCATTATTTCATCCGCAGTTCAGCCGCGTTGGCGTGCGCCGTCAGGCCTTCGCCGTGCGCCAAAACGCTGGCGATTGCGCCCAGCTTTTGCGCCCCAACTGCCGAGACCTTGATCAGGCTGGAGCGTTTCTGGAAGTCATACACGCCCAGCGGGCTAGAGAAACGCGCGCTGCGGGCGGTTGGCAAGACGTGGTTTGGCCCAGCGCAGTAGTCACCCAGCGATTCGGACGTAAATTGCCCCATAAAAATCGCGCCCGCATGGCGGATTTGCGGCAGCAGCGCCTCTGGCTCGGCCACGGATAATTCCATGTGCTCGGGGGCGATGTAATTGCAGATTTCACAGGCTTCGGCGAGGTCTTTCACCACAATCAGTGCCCCGCGGTTGGCCAGTGAGGCGCGGATGATGTCTTGTCGCGGTTGGGTAGGCAGCAGTTTTTCAATGCTGGCCGCGACTTGGGCCACATACTCGGCGCTAGGGCACAGCAAGATCGATTGGGCGATTTCATCGTGCTCGGCTTGGCTAAATAGATCCATCGCCACCCAATCCGGGTTGGTTGTGCCATCGGCCAAGACCAAAATCTCGGATGGGCCGGCCACCATATCGATGCCGACAATCCCGAACACCGCGCGCTTGGCCGCAGCCACATAGGCATTACCTGGGCCGGTGATTTTATCGACTTGCGGTACGGTTTGCGTGCCGTAGGCCAAGGCGCCAACGGCTTGGGCGCCACCTACGGTGAACGCACGCGATACGCCGGCCACATAGGCTGCCGCCAGTACCAGATCATTGCGCTCGCCTTTGGGGGTAGGCACCACCATGATGATTTCGGCCACGCCCGCAACGTGCGCCGGAATAGCGTTCATTAATACTGAAGATGGATACGCCGCTTTGCCGCCGGGTACATAAATACCCACGCGGTCCAGCGCCGTAACTTGCTGGCCGAGCAGCGTGCCGTCTTCGTCCTCGTAGCTCCATGAGCTCATTTTTTGCTTTTCGTGGTAACTGCGTACGCGGGCAGCGGCCGCTTGCAGGGCTTCGGCTTGGGCGGCGGGCAGGCGCTCGAAGGCCGCTTTGAGCTCGGCCTGCGTGAGTTCCAGCTCGGCCATGCTGCTGGCGTTGGTGCCGTCAAAGCGATTGGTATAATCCACCACCGCGGCATCACCACGGCTTTTTACATCGGCCAGAATCGCGGCCACGCGCTGATCCACTTGCGGGTCTTGCGAGGTTTCAAACGCCAGCAGGGCGGTGAGTTCGGCTTGGAAATTGGCAGACGTGGAATCTAGACGGCGAATCATGGCAACGACCCAAAACAATGAGGAATTTCCCCATTATACCTTGAAGCCGTGGTGGCGTTCGCCAGCCGGCAAAAATGCCGGCCAAGGCTGATCTGACGCAAGTGGGCGCACGCCCAGACAGATACCCTGGTGGGTATCTGTCTGCAAGCTATGTTGTAGTTAGTTTTGTGACTGATACTGCTGACTAAGTTGCAGCGCCTGCCAGGTTTTGTAGCCGCCGTTCAGGCTCTGCACCTGAAAACCTTGCTGCTGCAGATGGCGCTGCGCAATATAGCCGCGCAAACCCACCATGCAATACACCACCACTGGCCGCTGCCGATCTAGTGTGCGGCTTAGCTCGCGCAGCTGGCTGAGTGGCAAGTTGCGCGCGCCGGTGATCTGGCCGGTGGCGATTTCTTCTGGCTCGCGTACATCGATCAGCTGCGGTGCTGCGCCGCTGGCCAGTTGTGCCGCCAATGCTTCCGGCTCGATCAACTGAAGTAGGCCGTGTTGCAGATTTTGTGCGGCCATCCCCAGTAGATTCACCGGATCTTTGGCGGCGCCATAAGGTGGCGCGTAGCTGAGCTCCATTTCGGCCAGATCATCAATTGTGAGCCCCGCTTGCAGCGCCACGGCCAGCACATCAATGCGTTTATCCACGCCTTTTTCGCCTACGGCTTGGGCCCCCAGTAGCCGGCCGGTGGCAGGCTCGAACAGTACTTTCAGGCTGATCATGCTCGCGCCGGGGTAATAGCTGGCGTGATCATTGCCATGCAGATACAGCTTGCGATAGGCAATGCCGGCTGTGGCGAGGCTGCGTTCATTCAGGCCGGTGCTGGCCGCAGTTTGATTAAACACTTTGCAAATGGCGGTGCCCTGGCTGCCGCGATAAGCATTGCTGTGGCCAAAAATCGCATCCGCCGCGATGCGACCTTGCCGGTTGGCGGGCCCCGCCAGCGGCAGCAACACGGCTTGCTGATAAATGGTGTGCTGCACCTCAACCGCGTCGCCCACCGCATAAATCGCAGGGTCGCTGGTTTGCTGCTGCGCATTCACGACAATCCCGCCGCTGCGGCCGATGCTGAGGCCTGCGGCCTGTGCGAGGCCAGTTTCCGGCTTGACCCCGATGGCGAGCACCACCAGATCGGTTTGCAGCGAGCGACCAGAGGCCAGCTGCAGGCTGAGTTGTTCATCTGCATGCACGGCTGCCAGGCTCTCGCCCAGCAATAGCTCTACCCCATGTTGCGCCAAGGTTTGCGCCAAGGGCGCGGCCATTTCGGCATCCAGCGGGGTCAGCACCTGCGGCGCTCGCTCGATCAGGCTGACCGCTAAGCCGCGGTGGCGCAACGCTTCGACCGTTTCTAGCCCGATAAAACCAGCGCCGACCACTGTCACGTGTTTCACCTCACTGGTCATCGCCTGCATCAGCCGATCGAGATCGGGTACGGTGCGCAGCGTAAACACCCGCGAGTTATCCAGCCCCGGCAATGGCGGGCGAATCGGGGCCGCACCCGGTGCGAGGATCAGCGCGTCATAGCTTTCTTCGTAGGTTTCAGCTGTTTGTCGATTGTGCACGCGCACGGTTTTTGTCGCACGATTAATGCTCAGTACCTCGCTATTCACGCGCACATCTAGGCCAAATCGCGCGGTGAGGCTTTCGGGCGTATGCAGCAATAATGATTCGCGCTCGGCAATCTCGCCGCCCAAGTGATAGGGCAGGCCACAGTTGGCAAACGACACGTAGGGGCCACGCTCGAACACGACGATGTCGGCGTGATCATTCAGCCGCCGCGCCCGCGCCGCCGCCGAGGCGCCGCCTGCTACCCCACCAATAATGACTAGCTTTTTGACCTGACTCATGGCTTTGCTCCGGTAAATTTAAACAAAGTATATTATGTTAAAATGTATAATGTAAAGCCGAAAAGGACCAGGGCTTGATGCAGGTCATGCGGCTAGCTGATGCCGGCAGGCATGGGGGGCTTAGTGCTGTGCCGGTGGTTCGGCTGGGGCGGCGGGTTGGGCGACAACGCGGCTGAAAATCAGTGTGATGAAAATGCCGAAGTGAGTAGAGCCGATAAATGATTCAGCGATAAATAGCAGCTTGCCATCGCGGTTGCAGGGCAGGAAATCACCAAAACCGACGGTGGCAAAGATGGTGGCCGAGAAATACAGCGAGTCGAGAAAATCCGGGTTGTTGCTGCAACCAGCGCTGGTGCCGTAAACGTCAAACATCTGCCAGCCGGTGGCAAAGGTATAAATCAGCAACAGATTGCTAAGGATAAACAGCCAGACGGCTTGCTCGGGCTCGATACCCTGCCGCAGGCGCAAGCCTTTGGCGATGCTCAGCACATAGGAAAAGTAATTGAGATACACCAGCGCGATAAACCCGTGCAGGGCGGTGCTGGTGTTCTCAACATAACCGAGCTTAAGTAGCCACGGCCAAGCGAACATGCACAACAACAGATACAGCGGTAAACGCTGCTGCTTGAAGTGCTGCCGTGGCATGGCTGGATTAGGCGTGGCGGGCCGCGACGGTGGCGGCAAAGGCGTCCAGCATAGGCTGAATACGGGCGTGTTTGAGTTTGAGCGAAGCCTGATTCACTACCAAGCGGCTGGAAATCTCGCGAATATGCTCCACTGCCACCAGATTATTGGCTTTTAGCGTGCCGCCAGTCGATACCAGATCGACAATCGCATCGGCCAAGCCCACCAGCGGGGCCAATTCCATTGAGCCATACAGCTTGATCAGGTCAACGTGCATGCCTTTGCTGGCAAAGTGCTCTTTGGCTTGTTCGGTGTATTTGGTGGCAATGCGCATGCGTGCGCCTTGCTTAACCGCGCCTTCGTAATCAAAACCATTTTGCACTGCGACCATCAGCCGGCATTTGGCGATTTCCAGATCTAGTGGCTGATACAGGCCCTGGCCGCCATGCTCCAGCAGCACATCTTTACCTGCCACACCCAAATCAGCCGCGCCATATTGCACATAGGTTGGCACATCCGAGGCGCGCACGATAATCAGCTGCACATCGGGCTGGTTGGTGCCAATAATCAGCTTGCGGGTGCTTTCCGGTGCTTCGGCTGGCTCAATGCCAGCGGCAGCTAGCAAAGGCAGGGTTTCTTCGAAAATCCGGCCTTTGGAAAGGGCGATGGTAATCATGGGGTATCCGTCCCTAGGTCTTGTAGGTGTTGCGTCCTAGCGCAATACCCTTATTTGAAAAGTGCAATCTTGGCCGGGTATTTGGCCGGCCAGCCATTAATCGCCCGCGCCGCCTGCCACATGCTAAACAACGCCGCACCCACACCAACCCACCACACAAAAATCGGGGCGTGTAAGAGAGTGGTGGCCAGAAAGGCCAGCGCATAAAAGCAGGCCATTAACATCTGGAAATTCACCGATTCACGCGCATGCTGCTCGACAAATTCCGAGTGCACGCGGGCAAATTGCAAGATGATAAAGGGCAGGCCCAACGAAATCAGCGGCATGGCCAGCACCGGCAGCCAAAACACCGCAGCCAGGTGGGCGATCACCGCAAAAAACTTTTCATGCTCTTTGGGTGGTTCTACTTTGCCGTCGCTGTCTTCGCTGGCGGGCTTGGGATTAATGGTGAGCATACTGCTTATTTGATCCGTTCGATTTTAACGCCGACACCGGCGAGCTTGCGCTCGATGTGCTCATAGCCGCGATCGAGGTGATAGACGCGATCCACAATGGTTTCGCCTTCGGCAATCATGCCGGCCAGGACCAGCGACGCCGAGGCGCGCAGGTCGGTCGCCATTACCGTGGCGCCCGAGAGTTTTTCCACCCCGGTCACAATCGCGCTGTGGCCATCTACTTTGATTTTCGCGCCCATCCGCGCCAGCTCAGGCACGTGCATAAAGCGGTTTTCGAAGATGGTTTCGGTAATTACACCGGTGCCTTCGGCAATGGCGTTCAAGAGCGTGAATTGCGCCTGCATATCGGTCGGGAAGGCCGGGTATTCCAGGGTGCGGATATCCACGGCTTTCGGGCGCTGTTTCATATCCAGCGAAATCCAGGTATCACCCGTTTCGATGTAAGCACCCGCTTCGGTGAGCTTATCCAGCACGGCGCCCAAGATGTCGGCACGGGTGTTTTTCAGCAGCACTTTGCCTTGTGAAGCGGCCGCGGCCACCAGGAAAGTACCAGTTTCGATGCGGTCGGCCACGATGGCGTGTTCGGCGCCATGCAGTTTTTCCACGCCAACAATCGTGATGGTGTCGGTGCCGTGGCCGGTGATTTTGGCGCCCATTTTGATCAGGCACTCGGCCAGATCCACGACTTCAGGCTCGCGCGCGGCGTTTTCCAGAATAGTAGTGCCTTCGGCCAAGACCGCTGCCATCAGCAAGTTTTCGGTGCCGGTGACGGTGATCATGTCCGAACGGAAACGGCAGCCTTTCAGTTTACCGGTGGCTTTGACATAACCATGCTCGATCACGATCTCGGCACCCATCGCTTGCAGGCCTTTGATGTGCTGATCAATCGGGCGCGCGCCAATCGCGCAACCGCCCGGCAATGAAACCTGCGCTTCGCCAAAACGCGCCAGCGTGGGGCCCAGCACCAAGATGGAGGCGCGCATGGTTTTCACCAGCTCATACGGCGCGATGGTGCTGGTGATGTTGTTGGCAGTGATTTCGTACTCGTGCACGTTATCGGTCATCACCCGCACGCCCATGCCTTGCAGCAGTTTTTGCGTGGTTTTCACATCGGCCAACTGCGGGACATTGGTCAGGCGCAGGGTGTCGGCGGTGAGCAAAGAGGCACACAGAATCGGCAAGGCAGCATTTTTGGCGCCAGAAATGGTGATTTCGCCGTTGATAGGGCCGTTGCCGGTGATTTTCAGTTTATCCATGGTATTCGGTTCCGCGCGGGGCGCTCGCCCCACTGATTTTATTTGAAGTACAGCCAGTAGCTCACTGCGACCACTGCGATCAGCCACGGCAGATTGGCCAGCGCCGCTAAGGGGCCACCATTTTTTTGCTCGCGCTGGCGGGCGTCGAGTTTGGCTTGTTCGATGACTTTGTGCCGAGCCTCAATCTGGCCCAGATCAAAGCGGGGATCGCGCTCGCTCACTGGCGGGCGGCCCATTCGGCTGGGGTGAGGGTGGCGCGCATCGATAGCGCGTGCAGCTCACCTGAATCCAGATACGATTTCAGACCATCATTGATCAGACGATGGCGGGCCAGCAGTTTAAGGCCTTCAAATTGGCTGGAAACGATGGTGGCATAGAAGTGATGGCCATCGCCCTCCACTTCGAGATGCTCACAGGGCAAGACTTGGCGGATCAGCGTCTGAACGTATTCTGGTGTCATAAGTATCTGTTTGGGTGCGCAATTTGCGAGGTCGCCGCCGCTTTGCAGCAGCGGCAGACCCGCATGATAGCCTTAGCGGCGGATTTTGTAGCCGGATTTTATCAAGGTCAGCGTGATTACGGTGAGGATTGCCAAAGTAAATCCGACAACCGCCAGCGATTGCCATGGGCTCACATCGGCCACGCCAAAGAAGCCATAGCGAAATCCGTCGATCATATAAAACACCGGATTGAGGTGCGAAACGGCTTGCCAGAATGGCGGCAAGCTATGAATCGAATAAAACACGCCCGATAAAAAGGTCAGCGGCATGATCAGAAAATTCTGAAAAGCGGCCAGTTGATCGAACTTCTCGGCCCAGATCCCGGCGATGAGGCCCAGCATGGCCATCAGGCTGCAACCCAAAATCGCAAACACCACTACCCATGCTGGGTATGCGAATGGCGGCACCGCAAAAAATAGCGTAGCGAGCAATACCCCCAGGCCAACCACAATACCACGTGCCGCGCCGGCGAGAGTGTAGGCCGCGAAAAATTCAAAATGCGAAATCGGCGGCAATAACACATACACGATATTGCCGGTGATTTTGGATTGAATCAGGCTGGAGCTGGAATTGGCAAAGGCATTTTGCAGCATGCTCATCATCATTAGGCCGGGAATCAGAAAGGCGGTGTAGCGCACTCCCGGATACGGCTCGACATGGGCTTCGAGCACATGGGCAAAAATCAGCAAATACAAAAGCGCGGTAAGCACCGGCGCGGCAACGGTCTGAAAGGCCACCCGCCAGAAGCGCAGGATTTCTTTGTAAAACAGTGTGTAAAACCCGGTCATGCCTGCTCCGACTTAGGCGTGCATCATTTGCACAAAGATTTCTTCCAGATCGGGCTGGCTAATGGCCAGATCTTTGATGGTGATGTCGTGGGCGCGCAATTCGCTCAAGATTGCTTCCAGCCCATTGCAATCGGCCAGCTTCAGGGTAAAGCGGCTCTCTTGCTGCTTGAGTAGCAACGGTTGCAAGCGTTCGGGCAGCGTTGCGGGTTTGAGTTTGAGCTCTACCGTCCGCGCCGCGCCACGCCCGAGCATGGTGCTTTTATCTTCCAGCGCGATCAATTCGCCCCGTTTGAGCATGGCGATGCGATTACACAGGGTTTCGGCCTCTTCCAGATAATGGGTGGTCAGCACGATGGTGTGGCCCTGCGTATTGAGCCGCTGGATGAATTCCCACAAGGTTTGGCGAAGCTCGACATCCACCCCGGCGGTGGGCTCGTCCAAAACAATCACTGGGGGTTTATGCACCAAAGCCTGAGCTACCATGACGCGGCGCTTCATACCCCCCGAGAGCGCACGCATATTGGTATTGGCTTTTTCGCTTAAACCCAGATTGTGCAAAATTTCGTCAATCCAGTTGTCGTTATTGCGCAGGCCAAAATAGCCCGATTGAAAGACCAGCGATTCACGCACAGTAAAGAAAGGATCGAACACCAGCTCTTGCGGCACGATGCCTACTGCTCGGCGGGCGGCGCGATAGTCGCTGGCGACATCATGGCCCATGATGCGAGTTTGCCCGCGGCTGGCGCGGGTGAGGCCACCCAAAATGGAAATCAGCGTGGTTTTGCCCGCGCCATTGGGGCCGAGCAAAGCAAAAAAATCACCCTGCTCAACGCTGAAGCTCACTTCCTTGAGGGCGGTAAAGGCGCCGAAATCTTTGCCGACGTGGTTAAATTCTATGGCTTTCACTGCGCATCCTTGCTGGGTTCACTGGCGCTGGGGCTACTGCTGGGGGTGTCGCTCGCGGCTTCGGCCGTCACACTGCTGCCGTGCTCGGCATCACTTCCCAATGGCAGCGGATAAGGTGGATTGCCATCGTGCACCTTGAACCAGCGCCGCTGTAAATAGGTGTCGCGCACAAAACTATAGGGATCAAACTGCTCTTGCAGGGTGGCATCTAGCGGCAAAAGGCTGGCGCGCAGATCAATCACATAGGTGCTGTAATAGGCAATCTGGCCGGCCAGCGGGTCGATGTAGTCGAGTGGCCCCCAGGCGAGACGGAGCAGATTATCGCTTGAATCACGCAGCGTGAGCGGGCCGTAGAATGGCACCATCAGATAGGGCCCGCTGGGCACGCCCCAGTAGCCAAGCATCTGACCAAAGTCTTCGTTCTGTTTTTCGATGGGCAAATCGCTGGCCCAATCGATCAGGCCGCCTACACCCAGCGTGCTATTCAATACCACCCGACCGGTGCTCTTGGCCGCAGCGGTGCCTTTGGCTTGCAGTAGGGCGGCGGGGATGCCAAAGAGATCATCCAGGTTGCCAAAGAAATTACCTACCGCAGAGCGTAATGGCGGCGGGATATATTCGCTGTAGGCCTTGGCCACCGGGCGTACCAGATGTTGATCCAGCCCGCTGTTAAAGTCGTAAATCGGCCGATTGATGGATTCGAGCGGATCGTAGTTGTTTTGTGGCGTCGCGCAGGCGGTACACAGCAGGGCGGCCAGCAGAGTCAGTCGGCGCATAATGGAAAAAGCGCCGTAAGGCGCTGTCCGTGTGAGAGTCATACGGTTATTGTTGGTCGCTTAAACTTTGATTTGCAAGAGATCTTGCACGCCATAAACCCGAATCAGCTGACCAAGGGCGGCCGGGCAGCCCTGATAGCTTAGTTGCCGCTGCCGTGCCTGCGCCCGGCGACGCCATTCCAGTAAGAGCGCCACGGCGCTGGAATCCAGCGTTGTAACGGCCTGTAGATCCAGTGTCAGATCCCCTGCCGCCAGCAAGCCATCCAGCGCGCCCAGCAAGGCGGGTGTACTGGCGTGGGTGAGGGTGGCGGGCACTGGATACAGCTGCATCTTACTTGCCTTGCTTGGCGGCGTTATTACGGGCCGCTAATTGCTTGATCAGGCCGTCGATACCGTCTTTGCGGATCACTGCGCCAAATTGATTACGGTGGTTATTGATAAAGCTGATGCCATCGACGTTAATGTCGTACACCTTCCACTCATTGCCATTCTTTTCAAAGTTGAAATCGAGCGGGATAGGTTTTTGGCCTGGCAGGCTGACTTCGGTGCGCACGGTTTGTTCATCGGCATCATTCCCGGCGCGGGTGCCTTTGATATTAATTTGCGCGTTTTTGTAAACAGTAAGGGCGCTCAGGTAAGTGCGCACCAGCATGGCACGAAATTCGTTGGTGAGCGCTTCTTGTTGTGGCGTAGTCGCGCTTTTCCAGTATTGGCCCGTGGCCAGTGCGGTCATGCGTTTATAGTCGGCCAGCGGCGAGAGGCGTGCATCAACCAGGTCACGGGTTTTTGCCGGATCTTTGTCGTTCTTTTTGATGATTTCCAGCACGTCTTTGCTGGATGAGCGCACGATCTGCTCGGGGCTGTCGCTGGCGATGGCGCTATGGGCTACAAAACTCAGGCTCGTGGCCAGCAGCAGTTGTTTAACGAGTTTGATCATTCCTGTTTTTCCTTCTCTTTGTCGGCCTGGCTAAACAGGAAACGACTGATTAACTGCTCCAGCACAATCGCTGAAGAGGTGATTTTGAAAGTGTCACCGGCTTTGAGGGTTTTCTCTTCGGCGCCGGAGGTAATGCCGATGTACTGCTCGCCCAAGAGGCCGGAGGTTAAAATTTCGGCTGAGCTATCGCGGCTAAATTGGTAGCGGCTATCGACATCCAAAGTGACTTTGGCGACATAGCGCTGTGGGTCTAGGCTAATTTGGCTTACCCGGCCAACGACAACCCCGGCGCTTTTGACTGGCGCACGTACTTTCAGCCCGCCGATGTTTTCAAAATCAGCGGTTAGGCTATAGGTGCTGCCGGTGGGCAAATTGCCTTGGCTGCTGACCTTGAGTGCCAAGAACATCAGCGCCGCCATGCCGGCCAGGACAAATAGCCCGACCCAAAAATCGATCATGCCACGTTTCATTTACACTCCCCGAAACATAAAGGCGGTCAGAATAAAATCAAGAGCCAGAATCACCAGCGCACTGGTGACCACGGTGCGGGTGGTGGCCGTCGAGATGCCTTCGGCGGTCGGGGGCGCATCATACCCTTCAAAGACGGCGATCAGTGAGACAGCAAAGCCAAAAAACAGGCTTTTGATGACCCCATTCATGACATCCAAGCGAAAATCCACCGCGCCCTGCATTTGCGACCAGAAGCTGCCTTCATCTAAGCCCAGCAGCTGCACCCCAATCAGGTAGCCGCCAAATATCCCCATGGCGCTAAACATGGCCGCCAGTAAAGGCATGGAGATCACGCCCCCCCAGAATTTCGGCGCCACGACGCGGGCGATGGGGTTGACCGCCATCATTTCCATCGCCGCTAGCTGCTCGGTGGCTTTCATCAGGCCGATTTCGGCGGTGATTGCGCTACCGGCGCGGCTGGCAAACAGCAGCCCTGCCACGACTGGACCCAGCTCGCGCACCAGTGACAGCGCCACCAAAATCCCCAGTGAGCTGGCAGCGCCAAAGCGTTGCAAGGTGTCATAGCCCTGTAGCGCCAGTACCATGCCTACAAACAGCCCCGACACCACAATAATCAGCACCGACAGTACACCGGCAAACCAGATTTCACGCAGCGTGAGCTGTGGGCGTAGCAATGCGGTCGCCGAGTGGCGCAAAATCGCCAGCTGGAAACGGGCGGCAAAGCCCAGTTTGATCAGGGTGTTGGTGACTGGCTGCCCTAGGCGCGAAACCAAGTCGAATAATAGCTTCATGCCTGCACCCCCAAAGCTTGGGCGTAGGGTGGTGCCGGCTTATGAAAGGGCAAGGGGCCATCGGGCTGCGCATTGATAAATTGCTGCACAAATGGATGTGTTGAGGTGCGTACGGCCGCCGGCGTGCCTTGGGCTACCAGCTGACCCTGGTCAAGGAAGTACACATAATCGACAATCGCCAACGATTCGGCGACATCGTGGGTGACCACGATCGACGCCGTGCCCAGAGCGTCATTGAGCTCGCGAATGAGCTGTCCCACGGTCGCAAGCGAAATGGGGTCAAGACCCGTAAAGGGCTCGTCGTAAAGCATGACTTGCGGATCGAGTGCGATGGCTCGCGCCAACGCCACCCGCCGCGCCATGCCGCCGGATAAGGCCTGCGGC
This sequence comes from Chitinibacter tainanensis DSM 15459, assembly GCF_000429785.1. Classification (GTDB taxonomy): domain Bacteria; phylum Pseudomonadota; class Gammaproteobacteria; order Burkholderiales; family Chitinibacteraceae; genus Chitinibacter; species Chitinibacter tainanensis. The sequence goes on along the minus strand of NZ_KE386952.1, from coordinate 88,542 downwards.
ATCCAGTCGGCGGTACCGCGCAGCCCCACCGCTTGGAGCTTCATCAGCACCAGATCACGAATCATGGATTCGGGCAGCTGCGTGCGTTCGCGCAGCGGGAAAGCCACATTGTCGAAGACCGACAAATCAGTAAACAACGCCCCGAATTGAAACAGCATGCCCAGCTTGCGGCGGAGCTGATACAGCTCGCCTTCATTTAGGCGGCTCACCTCGATGCCATCCACGAGCACCCGACCGTGCTGGGCGCGCAGCTGCCCGCCGATCAATTTAAGCAGCGTCGTTTTACCTGAGCCCGAGCCACCCATGATGGCGACCAGCTGGCCGGCTTCGATCTGTAGCGAGACATCGCGCAAGATCGGTGTGTCGTCATAAGCAAAGCTGACGTTTTCGAATTCAATCAGTGGCATAGCTGCAATTTTACGGTAAGGCATTCAGGGATACCAAGCGGTAGTTTGTTGCTAATTGTTCTTGATCGCACCCAGAGTGGGGTAAAACGCGCCGAAAGTGGAAAATTCACATTCTTTGCGGCGCGATTCTTACTGTGAGCTGGCATTTGCAATGGGGTTTCCTAGAATAAGGCTATTCCTTTTTAGACTGGATTTCGCATGCGACAGCTGGCGTTGGCGATCGGTATTGGGCTACTAGCGGGGTGCGCTGGCACCACTGGCTTATCTCCCGTCGCAGGCCGGCATTTACAGGCCTCGGCCGTCGCGGCCAGCGATGAGATCCCGGCGCCGGTTAAAGTGATCCCCTATCTACCGCAGCCCGCGGCCAGTGCGCCTTTGGAAACCTACAGCGTGGTAGTTAGCCAGCTGCCCGTGCATAACCTTTTATTTGCGCTGGCTCGCGACGCGCGGATTAATGTTGATGTGCATCCAGAAGTGCAAGGGGTGGTGACTCTCAATGCCATCAACCAAACCCTGCCGCAGATCCTGACCCGAATTGCCCGCCAAGTGGATATTCATTGGCGTTTTGAGCAGGGCGTGCTCACCGTGATGCCTGATCGACCTTATCTGCAAACCTACAAAGTCGATTACTTCAATCTCTCGCGCAATATGAAGGCCAATGTGGCGATTCTGAATTCGGTAACCACGGGCGGCCAAACCGGGACAAATAGTGGTGGCAATAGCTCAACTACCAGTATTGACAGTGAAAACCCACATCAGTTCTGGAAAAGACTAGAAACCAATCTAAAAGAAATGCTTGGCATTCGCGATGGTGCGCCGACTAGCACATCCCTGACCCAGCCGGTGTTAGCCAATGTGGCCACTCAGCTTAATCAAACCTTGAGCCAGAAAACCACCGATGCCAAAACCGCCATTGCGCTGACCGAGGCGCTGAGCAAAGCTGAGAAAAACGCTGCCGAGGCCGGCAAAAGCCGCGCCGAGCAAGCCAACGCCACTACAGTGGTCGGGGCGACGACGGTGAATATTCCGGCCAATCAGGTGATTATGAATCCGGAAAGCGGCACCATCAGCGTGCGCGCTACCCACAAAGATCAGCAAAAAGTCGCTGAGTTTCTGGCCATGGTGCAGGCCTCGGCCCAGCGGCAAGTGATGATCGAAGCCACCATCGTGGAGGTGGCGCTGGGGGACCAATATCAGGCTGGGGTGGATTGGAGCCGTATCGCTTCCGGCTCGGGCTGGTCGCTGGGGCAAAGTCTGGTTGGCGCCAATTTGGGCGCGGCTCCGATGACTTATCTCAGCTACAAGGGCAGCAACTTCACTGCCACACTTAAATTACTGGAGCAGTTTGGCCGCACCCGCGTGCTATCCAGCCCCAAGGTTATTGCGCTGAATAATCAGACCGCAGTGATGAAAGTGGTGGAAGAGCAGGTGTATTTCACGCTGCAACTTGAAGAAGATAAAAACACCGATGGTGTGGTCACTGGCCGCACCTACACCTCCACCCTGCATACCGTGCCGGTGGGCCTAGTGATGCAGGTGACGCCGCAGGTCGCGGAAACCGGGCTGATTTCGATGAATGTGCGCCCCACGATCACCAATATCAGTAGCTATGTTGAAGACCCCGCCGTGGCACTGATCAGCCGTAATTCGGATCGCCCGGTGCAAAGCCTTGTGCCGGTTTTGCAGGTGCGCGAGTTTGATTCCACCTTGAAAATTGCCAGCGGCCAGTCGGCCGTGCTCGGCGGCTTAATTCAAGACAAATTAGTTACCAGTCGGCAGGGGGTGCCGGGCTTGTCGCGTGTGCCGGTGCTCGGCGATGCGTTTAGCTATCGCGATGATAAGGTCAGCAAGATTGAGCTAGTGGTGTTTTTGCGCCCGATTGTGGTGCGCGAGCAAGGGCTTGCCGCCGAGCAGGCCAGTGATCAGCGCTTCTTGCCGGGGGATGATTTTTTTCAGCGCAGCAGTGATCAAGAACTATCGGCCTTTCAGGGCGGGCTAGTGCCATTGCCGGCCAAAGCGAGAGCGCAATGATCGGCTCGTATTTGCAGGCGCTTAAAGACGCCGCGCGGCAGCGAGAGCAAGGTGATGCTGCGCCCGAAAAGGCTGAGCCGCCGCTGGAGCTGGAGTTTGAAACGCCTGCTGCTGATTTAAATGCGGATTCAGCCGCTAACGCCACCGCCGAGCCCATGCCCCCAGCGGCAACAGAACTGGAGCCGCAGACGTCGTGGCCCACCTTGGATTGGGAAAGCGGCCCGGCAACGGCCACAACCACATCTGTTCAGAGCGTTGAGAGCCCAAGCAATGCCGAATCTGAACATGGATTGCCAGTCGATACCGCCACTGAGCAGCCTTCGTCTATTGATACTCCGCTAAGTTTAGTGGCCGAAGCAACGACTGAGGATGCGGAACCCAATCGCGAGCCCGCTACGGCTCGGCAAACATTACTAGCCGAGGCGGTCTTAAGCGAGGCTGAGTTGCCGCAGCAGGAAACGATGGCCAGTGATCAGCTCGTGGCAGAGGTGATTGTGCCCCCGGCGGTTGAGGTGGTAACGACTGCCGCGCGTGCGCCAGACAGCCCCGCGCAAGCTGCAGCGGTGGTGAATGTTCCCCCTGCGCCCGAGACCACCAGCACTTCGCCGCCTGCCACCAGCTGGTGGGCTGGCCAAACTCGTAGCCAATCGCGTGGCTTATTGCCCTGGCTGGCGCTTGGCGGCACGGTATTTTTGCTGGGCATGGCCGCGTGGTTGGGTTGGGAATACCAGCAGCTCACGCGCAGTAGTGATGCACCTGCCCGCGTCATCGCCAGTGCACCGGCTTCTGCGGTGGCGACGGCCGACACCGGGGCCGAGGTGGCGGCCGTTCTGGCGCAGTCGCAACCAGATGCATCCAATACGGCTATAGGGTATTCATCTGAACCAAAAGAAAATATTGATGTTGCTGGCAATACCCAAGATAAAAAAGAGCCGGCGGCTGCCGCCCCTGTGGCAAAGCTGCCAGCGACCTTTGCACCGCCCGAGGTACGGTTTGTGCGTACCGTGGCCAGTGCGCCCAGCACAGTCCAGGCGGCGTATCAGGCGTATCAGCGGGGCGATCTATCGCTGGCAGAGCGGCAATATCGGGCGGTGTTGCAGCGCGAACCGCGCCAGCGCGATGCCTTGCTGGGCTTGGCCGCGATTTATTTGCGCCGGGATGATGCTCCCGCCGCGCTAGGGGTTTATCAGCATTTGCTCGCGCTGAATCCGCAAGATGCGCCGGTGCAACAAGCTGTGCGCAGCCTGCAGGCCGCGAGTGGTAATGAAGCCATGGCGGCACAAAACACCCAGCAAGGTGGTGAGGTCAGCAACCCGCTCGCCCAAGCGCAGTTTCATGCGCAGCGAGGGGAATGGGCAGCAGCGCAGGCGTTGTATTTTTCGGCTTGGCAGGCCGACCCCAGTCAGCCCGATCTGGCGTTTAATTTGGCGGTGAGTTTGGATCAGCTAGGGCAGCGCAAGCTGGCAGCCGAGTTTTATCAGCAAGCCTTGCAGCTGGCGCAGCAGCGGCCAGCGCAGTTTGCCAGCGCGGCCGCCGAAGCTCGGCTGGCGCAATTGCGATTGGCGGGCTACTGATGAGCAACACCAAGAAAACCCTGCCCCTCGGCGCACTGCTAGTTGAAAAAGGGCTGCTCACAGAAGACCAGCTGCGTATTGCCCTCTTGGAGCAGCGGCGCTCGGGGACCCCCCTGGGTAAATTACTGGTGGCGCTGGGTTTTGTTTCGGAAGGGGTGCTGCGCGAAGCGCTATCGGAAAATCTCGGTCACCACAGCATTGATCTGAGCCGCACCGTGGCGGATTTGCAGGCGATCCGGCTGATTCCCAAAGAGCTGGCCAAACGCTTGCTGGCTTTACCGGTGGGGCTGGATAGCGCGGCGGCTGTGCTTACCGTGGCGATGGTGGATCCGAATAATCTGGTGGCGCTGGATCAGCTGCGGCTGCAAACCCGAGATCAATATCGGATCGAAGCGCTGCTGGCGGCCGAGTCGGATATCGTCAGAGCGATTGACCAATATTATGGCTTCGAGCTCTCGATTGATGGCATTTTGCACGAAATCGAAACTGGCGAAATTGATTACGGCAGCCTCGCGCAGGCCGAGGCTGAATACAGCCAGCCGGTGGTGCGCCTGATTGATGCACTCTTGGCCGATGCGGTGAATCGGGGTGCCTCAGATTTGCATTTCGAGCCGGAGCCTTCGTTTGTGCGGATCCGCTACCGCATTGATGGGGTCTTGCGGCAAATCCGCGCGCTGCATAAAACCTATTGGCCGGCGATGGTGGTGCGGCTGAAAGTGCTCTCAGGGATGAATATCGCCGAAACCCGGGCGCCGCAAGACGGCCGAATTTCGCTCACCCTGTCGGGCCGTAGCCTGGATTTTCGGGTGTCGGCGCAGCCGACTAGCTGGGGCGAAAATCTGGTGCTGCGGATTTTGGATCGGCAAAAAGGCCTGGTGCCGCTGGATAAGCTTGGCTTGAGCCGGAGCAACCTTGATCTATTGCGGCTGATGATTGCGCGCCCGGAGGGGATCATTTTGGTCACCGGCCCCACCGGCTCGGGCAAAACCACCACCCTATATTCGATTTTGAATCACATTAATTCGGTGGCGGTGAACATCATGACGCTGGAAGACCCAGTGGAATATCCGCTGCCCATGATCCGGCAAACCTCGGTGAATGAAGTGAGCAAGCTGGATTTTGCCAACGGCATCCGCGCCATGATGCGGCAAGACCCGGATGTAATCCTGATTGGCGAGATTCGTGACCGGGATACGGCCGAAATGGCGTTTCGCGCCGCGATGACCGGGCATCAGGTGTATTCCACCCTGCATACCAGCTCGGCAGTCGGCGCCTTGCCGCGGCTGCTGGATATTGGCGTGCTACCCGACGTACTCACCGGCAATATCATCGGCATTATTGCCCAGCGCCTAGTGCGCACTCTCTGCTCGCACTGCAAACAAGCCTATCAGCCCGATGCGTTCGAACAGCGTTTGCTCGGTATCCGCCAGCCCCAAACCATTTATCGCGCAGTGGGTTGTCCGCAATGTGAGCATCAGGGCTATCGCGGGCGCACCACGGTGATGGAGTTGCTGCGCCTGGATGGTGAGCTCGATGAGCTCATTGCCCGCCGTGCTTCGCAGCGCGAAGTCCGGCAATTAGCCTTGCGCAAAGGCTTTGTGCCGCTGGCCGATGATGCCTGCCGCAAAGTTTTGGCCGGGGAAACCGCGTTGGAAGAAATCGCAAGGGTGATTGACCTAACCGAGCGGGTGAGCTGATGCAGTTTCGCTATCGGGCCGCCGAAGCGGGCGGGCGTATTCGGGAGGGGGAGATGGCCGCTACCAATGTGGCCGACTTGGAAATCCGCCTGGCGCGTCTGCAGCTCACCTTGATTGAGGCGCGGGCGGCCCCGCAGCGCTGGTGGGGTGCCCGGCGGATTCATCGCCGTGAGCTGATTCAATTTTGTTTTCATCTGGAGCAACTCACCCGCGCAGGTGTGCCGCTACTGGAGGGCCTGGTTGATTTGCGCGATAGCGTGGATCAGCCGCAAATGCGCGAGATTGCGGCCAATCTGATTGAAGATATCGAAGGCGGGCAGCAGCTATCCCAAGCCATGGCTGCGCATCCACAGGTGTTTGATCAGGTGTTTGTGAGCCTGATCCGTGCCGGCGAAGCCAGCGGTGAGCTACCTACGGTGCTGGGTAAGTTAGCCGAGGCGATTAAATGGCAGGATGAATTGGTCTCGCGCATGCGCCGGATTGTGATGTATCCGGCGTTTGTCGGGGTGTTGGTGTTTGCGGTGGTGTGTTTTTTGCTGATTTATCTGGTGCCACAGCTAGTGGCATTTATCACTGCGATGAAGCAAACCTTGCCGTTCAGCACCCAGCTGCTGCTGTGGCTCTCTACCCTGTTTGCCAATGCCTGGTGGGCGATTATTGGCCTGCCTGTGGTGCTGCTGCTGTTAGGCCGCTGGCGCTATCAGCAGGATGAGGCTTTTCAAATGCAGGCCGATGGCTATCTTTTACGTCTGCCGGTGTTGGGGCCGATTGTGAAAAAGATTGTGCTGGCGCGCTTCGCAGGGTTTTTTGGTTTGCTCTACGGCGCCGGGCTGCCCATTTTGGAATGTTTGCAGATTTGCGAGGGCATTATGGGCAATCGGGTGCTCTCCGCTGCAGTGGCGCAGGCGGGGCAACAAATTCGCGAGGGGCAGGGCGTGAGTGCCAGCTTTGCTCAGGTGGGGCTGTTTCCGGCGCTGGTGCTGCGCATGCTGCGGATCGGCGAAAACACCGGCCAGCTCGATGGGGCGCTGGCCAATGTGGCGTATTTTTATGATCGCGATATCAAAGAGGCGATTGAGCGCGTGCAAGCGCTGGTTGAGCCCACGATGACCGTGATTTTAGGGCTGCTATTGGCCGGCGCGGCGAGCCCGATCGGGTGCAGCTCGCCGCCTTGCTCAATGGCGAACTGCTGGAGCGGGTGATGGCGCCCTTACTGGCGCGGCAATGGCCGGTAGTCGGGGTGTATTCGCTGGCGCTGCTCACGCAAGCCTTGCTGGAACGGATGCCGCAGCATCCGCCGCAGGTGCTGGTGATGAGTAGTTTGCGCCCCGGGCAATGGCGGCAAAGCTTTTTTACCCATGAAGGCCTGCGCTTTAGCCGGCTGGCGATTTTTAATGCCAGCCACGCAAGCCAGCCGGATGAGCAATTACATGATCTGGCCAGCGAATTACACCGTGCGCGGCAATATCTGAGTACTTTGCGGCTGGTAGGGCGCGATGTGCGCTTACCTGTGTGGCTACTGGTCGATGGCCACCAGCTGGCCGCGATGGGTGGCTTGCCGGCGGCCTTGGGTGAAGAGGCTGGCGCGTTTGATTTGCAGCTGCAAACGCCGCAGGGCGAGCTGGCGCAGCGCTTGCGGCTACCAGTGCACAGCGAGCACTGGCTAGAGTCGCTGCTACGCCTACTGGTGAGTGGCAAGCTGGCCAATCAGTATGCTCCCGCTGCGGTGCTGAAATACGATTGGCTGTACCGCTTAGGGCGGCATTTGTATCAGTGGGCGGTGGTGTTGGTGTTGCTGGCTGCGGGGCTGGCCGCCATAAGCTGGTGGCAGGCTACCCAATTGCAGCAGCAGCTGGGTTTGGCTGAGCAGCGTTGGCAACATCTGCAGCGCGAGGAGCGTGACTACAGTCAACGCCTGCATGGTGCGGCGGCCAGTGCACCTTTGCGCTTGCAGACCATGGCCCGCTTTACTGGGCAGCATTTGCAGGCAGCGCCCGATCCGGAGCGCACGCTGCAGGCGGTGAGCCAGGTACTACTGGGTTTGCCGGGTTTAACGCTGGATGAAGTGCAGTGGCAAACCCTAGCGCCGGCTGTGCTTGCCGATGCCGCGGCGAATGGTGCGGTGCCAGCTGAGCCGCAGATGACTGATCCGCAAGCGCAGCCCAATCCATGGCTGGCGCAGCAGCTTACCTTGCGCGGGCGGGTGGCCGATCGGCAGGCGCACCGGCAATCTTTGCAGCAAGTGCGGGCGCTACAAGAAGCGCTGCAACACGATCTGGCTGGTGTGCAGATTAGCGTGGTGCAATGGCCGCTGGATATCCGCTCGAAAGCGAGTATCCAGCCACAACTCAATCAGGTGGCTGATTCTAGAGCAATACCCGCCGATTTTGTGCTGCAGCTTAATTGGCCCGCCCCGGAGTTAACCCATGAGTGATGCTATTTGGTCGCAGCTCAGGCGCAGTGATTACGCGCTGATACGCCGCCCGGTGCTGTGGTTTGGTACCGCGCTACTGATGGCGGGCGTGTTATTGCTGGTGGGGCAAGGTTATGTGTGGTTAAGCCAGAGCGAGCTGGATGCGCAGCAGCAACGACTGCGCGCGCAAGTGGCCAGCACCGAAGCGGCTAAATTGGCGTGGGATGCCGTGCAGCGGCATCAGTCATTAGCCAGTCAGCTGCAGCGCCGCGGCGTATTGAGCGCGGAAAATCGTCTGGCTTGGGTCGAGCAACTGGCCGCACTGGCGCGCGCGCACCCAGAATGGCAGCTGAGCTACAGCCTTAATCCGCGCCGGCTGAAAGAAGGGGCCACGCCCGAGCAGGGGTTGGCACTGTATGCCAGTGAGCTGCATCTGCAGTGGCAGGCCAGCTCCGAGTGGGATTTTTCTGCCCTACACGCTCAGTTGCGACAATTGCCGGGGCAGGCGGTGGCGCGCGAATGCCTGTGGCAGCGCGTGCCGGCTCAGGCGCTGCCGCTGCGGCTGGATTGCCGCTACGATGTACTCACCATGCATGATGCGGAGGCGCCATGAAGCGATTGGCTCTGGCGGTGTGTGCCGTGTTGCTGGCGCTTAGCCCGCTGGGGCTGGCGGCCGATTCCTGGGGGCGGCTGTTTTTTAATCCGCACGAACGCGCCCAGCAGCTCACCACCGAGCGCAGTGCCGCAGCAGCACCGGCTGACGCTACGCCCGCTCCGCTGCGCTACGATGGCCAGCTCAAAGGCCCACGCCGCCAGGTGCATTGGGTCAATGGGGTTGAGGCAACGCCGCCGGTCGGCTTGCGCCCCGGCCAGCAACAGCCTTAGCCGCAAACTGGGCGCGCCTACGCTGTGCGCAGCTTTGATCAGGGGCATTTTTCAGCCCGCCGCCGTGCGCATACTGTTACAGGCCAGCTTGCGAAAGCGCGTAAAATGGCGGCACTCGCCGGTGCGAGATTGGCCTTGAGGTGTGTGGGTGAGCGCTGCCCGTTTAAGATCGAATATTCTGGCTCTGTATCTGGTACAGGGCCTCAATTACGTCGTGTCCTTCGTGACCTTCCCTTTTCTGCTGGTGCAGCTGGGGAGCGAAGGCTTTGGCGTGATGAACTTTGCCTTTGCCTGCGTGCAATATGGCGTGTTGCTGACCGACTTTGGCTTTAATCTCTCGGCGGTGCGCGAAGTCGCACAGGCGCGGCATGATCCGCAGGCGGCGGCGCGGATTTTCTGGCGAGTCACTTGGGCCAAGCTGCTGCTGATGCTGGCCTCGTGCGTGCTTTTGTTCGGGCTCACGTTGGGGCTGGATAGCTGGCGCGCCCATGCCGAGGTGTTTTTCTGGAGCCAGCTGTATGTGGCGAGCGCGGTGCTGTTTCCGCTCTGGTATTTCCAAGGTTTTGAAAAGCTGCAGCTGGCTTCTGGCTTGATGGTGTTGGCCCGCGCACTGACGCTGGGCTTTTTGCTGTATTGGGTCAATAGCCCTGACGATGTGGCGCTGGCAGTGATTTTGCAGGCCACACCGCAAATGCTGGCGGGTTTGCTATGGTGGGTTACCGGGTGGGGTATTGCTCGCCCAGCCTTGCAAATCGTGCCTTTGAGCGAGATACGTCAGGTATTAAAGCTGAGCTGGCCGTTTTTTCTCTCGGCAGTGTCTACTAGCCTCTACACCACTTCAACCACCGTACTACTGGGGATGTTTGCCGCACCGCTGCAGGTGGGTTTATTCGCCGCTGCCAGCAAGCTGGTGTATATCGCGCAGGGGCTGATTGGCCCGTTTGTGCAGGGCATGTACCCGCGCATTGCCCAGCTGGCCGCGCATGAGCCGCCAGCGGCGCTAAGACTGATACGCAAATCACTGTGGGTGCAAGGCGGCGTGGGGCTGGCGATGACGCTGGCGCTGGCGCTGTTTTTGCCGCTGTTTACCCCGCTGGCACAAGAGTGGCTGGGCGCGCAATCGGGCCTCACGCGCGCCCTGGTGGCGCTGGGCGACTCGCAACTGATTATGTGGTGGTTTGCCCCGGTGGTGCTATTAGGGGCGGTGTCGCTGGTGTTTGGTCAGCAAACCTTATTAGTGTTTGGTGAGGAGCGCTACTTTAGCCGTGTGCTGATTGCTGCCGGGGTGCTGAATGTGGCGCTGATGTGCGCGCTGGTGCCCGGTGCGACGCAAGCCGGCCTGCGGGCGGCGCAGTCGGTGTTGCTGGTTGAAGGCTTTATTACCCTAGCCTTTTTTTGGCGGGCGCGGCAAGTGATGGCGCGCGTGCGCCAAGCTGCCGTGGTAGAGGGGCAAGCATGAATCCGCTGGTGTCTTTTGTATTGCCGTGTTTTAACTCGGCAGAGTATCTGCAGCAAACCATCGATAGCATTGCTGCGCAGACCTATACCCACTGGGAGTGTGTGGCCATTGATGATGGCTCTAGCGATGCCACCCTAGCGATTTTGCTGGCGGCCGCTGAGCGCGATAGCCGCTTTCGGGTGATTACCCGCGAAAATCGTGGCCTGATTGCCAGCCTGAACGAGGGGATTGCCGCCGCGCGCGGGGAATGGATTGCCCGCATTGATGCCGACGATCTGTGCCGGTCAGAGCGGCTGGCGGTGCAGCTGGGCTATTGTGCGCAGTGGCAGCTGGATGTGTGCGGCAGCTGGGTTGGCTTTATTGGCGAGCGGCGCGGCGAGTGGCATACGCCCGTGACCGATGCGCAGATCCGTTTGGCTTTGCTGTTTAATACACCGCTGGCTCACCCGAGTATTTTGGCGCGCACGAGCTTACTGAAAGCTCATCCATATCCAGCCGATGCGCCGCATGCCGAAGACTATGCCCTGTGGTGCCAGCTGGCCCGGCAGCCCAGCGTGCGCTTTGGCAATGTGCCCCAAGTGCTGCTGCACTATCGCACCCATCGTGGGCAAGTCACGCAAGCCAAAAAAGCCGCCTTGCTGATTACCGCGCAGCGTGTGCGCGAAGACTACGCTGGCCACGCCCTACCGGTGGCTTTGCAGCCGCTGGCTGCCGAGTTTGCCAAGCTGGCTGAACCGAGCCGTTTACTGAATCATGCCGAATGGCGCTGGATGTGCGATTTCTTCCGCCAGCTGCTGGCCTTACGCCCCGAAAGCCGTGGCGCCTTGGGCGAATGGTGGCTGGATACGCTGCAGCGAAGCCGCGGGGTGAGCCTGCTGGATGCGCCAGCGGTACTGCGGCTGGCATTGCAGATGCCGCCGCCTAAGGCTGAGCGAAAAAAACTATTGAAGCAAAGTTTGCGATTAGTGATGTCAGATTATGTGTGGCGCAAGGTGAAACCATGAATGGTTTCCAGATTCGCCCTGCTGAAGCCAGCGATGCTGCCGTTTTAGCCGCTCTATCAATACAAGTTTGGTTAGATACATACGCTGAGGGTGTAAATTCGCAATTTGCGGATTACGTTTTACATGCGTTCACTCCAGAAAAAATACAGGGCGAATTGGCACAAAATAACTGCCTCGTATCAACGCTAGATGGTGCAGTAGTCGCCTTTGCGGTGTTTGGTCTGGCCAATTCGGCAACTGAGCATGGTGTTGAAGTGAGTCGGCTCTATGTTCAACCACGATTCCAACAACAAGGCGTTGGCCATGCCTTATTTGCAGAGCTTTGCCGTCAGCTAGGCCAATTCTGGTTAAGTGTTTATCACGCTAACCACAATGCAATCCGCTTTTATCATCGCCAAGGGATGCGACAAGTCGGCCGAAGCTATTTCGAGTTAGGCTGTGAGCAACATGAAAATTATGTGCTGGCTTTTGGCGGAGCTACGACATGAAGGTAGCAATCCTATTGCGAGATCTTGGCCTTGGCGGCGTTGAGCGTTGCGCCGTGCTGGTGGGCGAGGGGCTGTGCGCCTTGGGCTTTGAAGTGACGCTGGTGTTGCTCGGTGGCAGTAGCAATTTATGGCGCGAGCGGATTAAGCAGGTCAAGGTGGTTGATGTTTCCACACAATGGCAGCCTCTGCGCCCGCAGACGTGGTGGCGGGGCTGGCGCGCGGTGCGGCAGATTGTGCGTGGGCACGATGTGGTGCTGGCCGGCTCCTTTTTGCTGCCGCTGTATATGGCCTACGCCGCCAGCTTTGGTTTGGGTAAGCGGGTGATTGGCTGGGTGCATGGCCCGCTATTTGAATTGGATCAGTTCGCGCGGATGAACCCGGTGCACCGGCATGCCTGCCAGTGGGTGTATCGCCGCCTGGCGGAGCTGGTGTTTGTATCTGAGCATGCGCGTACCTCATTGGCCCGCTGGTTGGAAACGCCACCGCGCGCCGGTTGGCAGGTCTTGCCTAATTTTGTCGATGCCGAGCAAGACTGGCCGCACTGGCAAGCACGGGCGCCAGGCGCGCCGCTGCGGCTATTGTTTGTGGGGCGGATTGCCGAAGAAAAACAGCCACAGCTGTGGCTAGATACCTTGAGCGCGCTCAATCTGCGCGGCATCGCCGCCACGCTGACCATTGTTGGCGACGGCCCAATGCAAGCCGAGCTGGCGGCACAGGTGGCCGAACGTCAGCTGGGGGCGCAGATTCATTTTGCCGGGCGCCAGGCCGATGTCGCCGCCTATTTGGCGCAGGCCGATGTGCTGCTGCTGACTTCCAGTTTTGAGGGTTGTCCGCTGGTGGTGCTCGAAGCCATGCCGATGGGGGTGCTGGTGGCCAGCACCAATGCCGGCGGTGTGTACGAGCTATTTGGCGATCGGCGCAGTGATTTTGTGGTGCCCGACGCCACGGGCACTGCACTGGCCGAGTTGATCGAGCGCCAGCAAGAGCGGGCGCTGGTCTTGCAAAATTTCCTGTTTAAACGGGCGCAGCACTATGCCCAAAGCCAGATTTTGGCCCGTTGGGCCAGTTTGCTGGCCAGTACGAGAACCTCGCAATGAATCGTGTGGCCTTACTGATTCCGCATTTTAATAATCCGGCCGGCCTGTGTGCCTCCTTGGCCTCGATTGGGCCGGATGAAGCGCTGGATGTGGTGATTGTGGATGATGGCAGTACCCGTGCGCCGCTGGATGAAGCTGCCGCACGCGCGGCATTTCGCGCGCAGGGCGAGCTGAAGTTTTACTATTTGCCGCATAATTGCGGCATTGAATATGCGCTGAATACCGGGCTGGAAGCCATGCTGGCTGCCGGCTATGAATATGGCGCCCGACTTGATTGCGATGATGTGGTTGCGCCCTATCGCTTTGCCAAGCAAGCGGCGTTTCTGGATGCGCAGCCGGCGGTGTATCTAGTCGGCAGCGCGGTGACGTTTTTTGATGCCAGCGGTGATCGCTTTACCATTCATCAGCCGCAAAGCCATGCCCAGATCGTGCGGCAAATGCATGACGACAATGCCTTCACCCATCCGACCGTGATGTTTCGCATGGCGGGTGTGCGTGAGCTGGGCCTGTATCCCACCGACTGCAAGGCCGCGGAAGATTTTGCCTGGTTCTGGCAGTTTGTGGCCCGCTATCAAACGGCCAATTTACCCGAAGTGCTGACCCGCAGCGAATACAATGATGCCGGTATTTCGATGAGCAAACGCCGCTTGCAACAGGGCCAGCGGCTGAAATTGCTGTGGCGGTATTTCGATTGGCAGCCGCGCTCGGCGCTGAAGCTGGCCAAGGCCGGCGCCTCGTATCTGCTGCCTTTAACCGTAGCCCGGCGGCTGAAGCGACTGTTGGGAGTGGGGAAATGGAATTGACCATCCGGGCGGCAACGGCCGCCGATGCCGCGGCCATCACGGCTGTATTGCAAGCGGCCTTTGCCCAGCATCCGCATAGCCAAAATCAGGAATATCGACTGGTGGAGGCCTTGCGCGAGCAGGGCGGCCTGAGCGTGGCACTGTGTGCCTGGCAGGGTGAGCAGCTGTGCGGGCTGGTGTGTGCCTCGCCAGTGCAGTTGCCGATGAGCGCTGAGGGCTGGTACTGCATTGCGCCGTTGGCTGTACTGCCGGCGCTGCAAGGGCAAGGCATTGGCCAGCAGTTGATGCTGGCCGTGTTGCATGAATTGCAAGCCATGGGGGCGGCAGGCTGTGTGCTGGTGGGCGAGCCTGGCTACTATCAGCGCTTTGGATTGAGCGGCGACCCGGCCCTGACTTCGGCTGGGATTCCGCCCGAGTATGTGCTCTCGCGCGCCTTTGGCTCGCAACAGGCGCAAGGCGAAATTATTTACCACCCGGCGTTTGCCGTGCTGGAAAGCTAATGGACGAACAGATTAAACCGTCGCAGCCGGTTTTGCTGCTGATTCCGCATTACAACAATCCGGCTGGCCTGGCCCAATCGCTGGCCAGCATCGGGCCCAATGAGCCATGCGATGTGTTAGTGGTGGATGATGGCAGTGTTAAAGCGCCGCTAGACCGCGCAGTAGCGCAGGCAGCATTTACCGGTCAAGGCACTTTACGCATTTTATCCCTCGCGCAAAACAAGGGAATTGAAGGGGCGCTGAATGCCGGCCTGCAGTGGGCCAAGGCGCGTGGCTATGCGTGGATCGCGCGGCTGGATTGTGGTGATTGCAATGTATCTGATCGTATCGCTCGCCAGCTCTCGTTTGTAGAGCAACACCCAGGGGTGGTATTGGTGGGCGGCGCTGCTAGCTTCGTCGATCAGGCGGGGGTTGAGCAGTTTGTGTTACGCCATCCGTGCACCCATGCCGAGATTTTGCGCTACATGAAGAAAAACTCGGCCTACATTCACCCTAGCGTGCTGTTTCGGTTAAGTGCGGCCGAGGCGGTGGGCTGGTATCCGCTGGATGTGCCGGCGGCTGAAGATTACGCGCTGTTTTGGGCGTTAGCGCGGCAGTACCAGGTGGCCAATTTACCGGATGTTTTAATTCGCTACGAACTCGACCCGAACGGTATTTCGCTAGGCAAGCGGCGCATTCAGCTGCAGTCGAGATTAAAACTGCAGCGGCGCTATTTTGATGGCAGCCCGGCCGCACTGGCGGGCATCGCCCGCACGCTGGCGCTGCTGGCCTTACCGTATGAGCTGGCCTTTAAGCTCAAAGCCCGTTTGCGCCGCGCACCGCGGCCAGCAGCGGAGGATATGCAATGAGCCGGATCGTGCATGTGGTTGAATCTTTTGGCGCCGGTACGTTGTCGATGGTGTCGGCCATGGCCAACCAGCAAGCGGCCGATGGGCATGCAGTGACGGTGATCCATTCGGTGCGCGAAGAAACGCCGGCCAATTGGCGTGCACTGTTTGCCAGCGCGGTGGCCTGTATTCATCTGCCGATGCAGCGCGCAATCCATCCGCTGAATGATTTTCGGGCCGGTCGGGCGCTGTATCGCTGGCTGCGTGACTTGCAGCCCGAGGTGGTGCATCTGCATTCAAGTAAGGCTGGCGCGATTGGCCGACTGGTGAGCCTCATGTGGGCCGAGCCGGGCGGACCGCGCTGGTTTTTCTCGCCGCACGGCTTGTCGTTTTTGCAGCGGGCCGAAGGGCGCCTGAAAAATAGTATTTTTCTGGGGATTGAGAAAATCCTGGCTGGGGTACCGGTGACGTTTCTGGCATGCTCGCCCTCCGAAGCAGAGGAAATTCGGACTCACCTTAGCCCGAATGTACGGGTGGTGAATAACGCCATTGATCTGGCGCTGATCAGCCCCGCGCGCCCGGGTGGCGCACGGCTGCGTATCGGCACGGTGGGTCGGGTGACGTTGGCGCGTAATCCTGAGCTGTTTGCCGAAATTGCGGCCCAATGTCGCGATTTGCCGGTTGATTTTGTCTGGGTGGGGGGGGGCGATGCCAGTGGCGAAGCGGGACTGCGCACTGCAGGGGTGCAGGTGCTGGGCTGGTGCGAGCGCGCTGTGGCGCTGCGCGAGCTGGCGCAGCTGGATATTTACCTGCAAACCAGTCGCTGGGAAGGCTTGCCCGTGGCAGTGATCGAAGCCATGGCGGCCGGTCTGCCGGTGCTGGCGACCAATGTGGTGGGCAACCGCGATCTGGTGCAAAACGGCGTCAACGGCTATTTGGTCAATACTGCTGACGAATTTAGCCAGACGCTGCGTCGCCTAGTGGCCGATGCCGAGGCGCGCGCCCAGCTGGGCGATGCTGCGCGTGAGTTTGCGCAGGCGCATTACTCTTTGCGCCGGATGATGAATGATTTGTACGCCGCTTACGGCATTCCCCCACAGGGGCAGGAAACACCATGATGCAAGAAGAAAAACACCTGCACGCCGAGCGGGCCAAGCCTTGGCTCGCGCTGGCCGATTTTGCCGCCTTGGCCTTGTCATTCGGGCTGGCGATGCTGCTGTTGTGGCTGTTCCGTTATCACCGCATCGGCGCCAGCATGGAGCTGTGGTGGGTGTGGGAAGGCCAGCAGCAGGGGCTGGCGTTTCTAGGGTTGGCGCTGATCACGGTGGCCAGCTTCTGGTGGCGCGGGCATTACAGCCTGCGCTTGCCATTCTGGGATGAGCTATTGGAAGTGCTGCGCGCCTTGCTGCTGGCGGCCTTGCTCAATGGCATGCTGGTGCTGCTGGGCAAATTTACCGTGTCACGGTTTTTGTGGCCGGTGTCGTGGGGGCTGGCGCTGGTGCTGCTGCCTTATTGCCGCCATCTGGTTAAACGCGCGCTGCTGCGCGCCGGGCTGTGGCAATTACCGACGGTGATTATCGGCGCTGGGGTGAATGCGCAAGACGCCTATCGCGCCATGCATTCCGAGCCCACGCTGGGCTTTAGCGTGCAGGCCTTTGTGTCTACCGAGGCCGCTGCGGAGGATGAACTCGTGTTTGGCGACGAACGCCTGCCGGTGGTGAAGCTCGCGCGCGAAGAATTACTGCCGTGGCTGGCCGCCAATGGCCGCCCGCATGTGGTGGTGGCGGTGAATCAGGATGAGCTACAACAGCTCAGTAGCCAGGTGGAGCAATTATCGCTGCGCTACAAAGACATCCACATTATTCCGCCGATAGCCGGTTTGCCGCTATTTGGCGTGGTACCGCATCACTTCTTTAGCCATGAAGTGCTGCTGCTGCGGGTGCGCAATAATCTGATGGTGAAGCCTTTAATCCGGCTGAAGCGGGCCTTTGATCTCTTTGGCGCCAGCGTGGGGCTATTGTTGCTCTCGCCGCTGTTGTTGTATGTGCTGTATCGGGTGAAGCAAGAGGGCGGGCCGGGCTCGGTGTTTTTTGGCCACGAGCGCATCGGCATGAATGGCGTGCCGTTTAAGTGCTGGAAATTTCGCACCATGGTGCACAACAGTCAGGAAGTGTTAGAGCGCTTACTCGCCACCGATCCGGCTGCGCGGGCGGAATGGGATAAAGATTTCAAACTGAAAAACGACCCGCGCATTACCCGCATTGGGGCGTTTTTGCGCAAAACCAGCTTGGATGAGATTCCCCAGTTATGGAATGTGCTAAAAGGCGAAATGAGCCTGGTTGGCCCACGGCCGGTGATCGCCGCCGAGCTGGAGCGCTACGGCGATAAAGTAGATTTTTATCTTGAAGCGCGCCCGGGCCTGACCGGTTTGTGGCAAGTATCCGGTCGTAATGACACCACCTATGCCGAGCGGGTAGCGCTGGATGCGTGGTATGTGAAAAACTGGAATCTATGGTATGACATCGCGATTGTCTGCAAAACCATCCGCACGGTGGTCAGTGGACACGGCGCATACTAATGGTGGGTATTGCCAGCTAGGTATTAATAATATTTGATCGGGGCGATATACCCCGATTGGCCAGTGTTTGCTTGCCCCAGGGGGCAAAAGGCTAGATCAATGCAAGATTTCGTACAGTGGTTTCGGCAGGCCGCACCTTATATCCACGCTTTTCGCGGGCGGACCTTTGTGCTGGCCCTGGGCGGCGAGGTGGTGCGCGATGGCAAATTTGCCACGCTGACGCACGACATTAACCTGCTAACCAGTCTGGGGGTGCGGCTGATTGTGGTGCATGGCGCCCGGCCGCAAATTGAGGCGCGCATGGCCGAGCGTGGTCTGGCGCCGCAATATCATCACGGCGTGCGGGTGACCGACAGCCAGGCGCTGGAATGCGTGATTCAGGCTGCCGGCCATGTGCGGGTGGAGATCGAATCCTGGCTGTCGATGGGTTTGGCCAATTCGCCGATGGCCAATGCCGATATTCGTGTTTCGGCCGGCAATTTTGTGACCGCCCAGCCGATGGGCGTGCGCGATGGCATTGATCTGCAGTACACCGGTGAGGTGCGCAAGGTCGATACCACGGCCATCAATTACCGGCTGGATGATGGCGAAATGGTGCTGCTATCAACCATCGGCTATTCGCCAACCGGCGAGATTTTTAACTTAACACTGGAAGATGTCGCCACCAGCACCGCCATTGCGCTCAAAGCCGACAAACTGCTGTTTATGTTTGGCCAACAAGGCGTGGTGAATGACGAGGGCGAGCTGCAAACCGAGCTGACCGCCATCGAGGCCGAGCAGTTTTTGCAGGATCATCCCGAGGTTAATGAAGACGTGCGGCTGTATCTGCCCTGTGCGATTCGCGCAGTGCGCTATGGCGTGAAGCGGGCGCATCTGATCACGCACCATGTGGATGGCAGCCTGTTGATGGAGCTGTTTACCCACGATGGGATCGGCACCATGATTTCGCGCGCCTCGCTCGAGACCCTGCGCCACGCCACCATCGATGACATCGGCGGGATGCTGGCGCTGATCGAGCCACTGGAAGATCAGGGTGTACTGGTCAAGCGCGGGCGCGAATTGCTCGAGCGCGAAGTCCATCGCTATTCGGTGCTGGAGCACGATGGCAAGATCATCGGCATTGTGGCGATTCATCCGTTTCTGGAAAGCAAAATGGCCGAGCTCGCCTGCTTGGTAATTCACCCGGATTATCGCGATGAAGACCGCGGCGCTGATCTTTTGCGCCACGTGGAGCAGCAGGCGCGCGGCATGGGCATGGAAAAACTCTTTGCCCTCACTACGCGCACCAGCCACTGGTTTGTCGAGCGCGGCTTTAAGCAGGCCGCGGTGGATGATTTGCCGATCGAGAAAAAGCAGCTGTATAACTACCAGCGCCGCTCGAAAGTATTTGTGAAACTGCTGAGCCGCTAAGCCCGGCTGTCCTGCTGCCCTTGCGGGTGAAAACCCGCAGAACTGCAGCGTTTTTTACGCCGATCAACGGCTTTTCTAGTGCGCAGCGGCGAACTGATAGTAAGCTCAAGACTATGCTTGTCCGCCCGTTTTTTTCTTCGCTGCGCAGCCGGCTGATTGCCGCCAGTATTCTGGTGCAAGCCGCATTATTGCTGGTGCTGCTGCTCAATACTTCCCGCATCTGGACCGAGATGGTGCACCAGGTCAGTGAAGTGCGCGTGCAGGAATTATCGCGGCTACTCAGTGCCGCCTTTACCGCCCCGATGGCCAGCGGCGATCTGGCCAAAGCCAGCGATCTGCTCGATGGGATTCGTTCGACCGAAGGGATTGATTATCTGGTGCTGCTGGATAGTCGCCAGCAGATCATCGCCGCGCGGGGCTGGGATGTCTCGCAGCCCTTACCTAAACCCAATACCAGCTCGGTCGGTGCGCAAAGCGATACCGTAATTACCCATGCTGCCACCCGCATCGAGCAGGGTGGTGAGGCGCTGGCCGAACTGCGCTTCGGGATTTCCAATGTCATCATGCACGATGCCGCCCGCCGGCTGATCTGGCAAAGCGCGCTCGGGCTGGCCGTGGGCTTGCTGGCCACGGTGATTTTGATGACCATGCTGGGCGTGTGGCTAACCCGGCATTTGTATCGCATTCTGAGCGCGGCCGAGACCGCCAGCCAAGGGCATTTCGAGGCGCTGGCCGAGCCGCAAGGCAATGATGAAGTTGCGCAAATTACCCGCCGTTTTAATGAAATGGCGCGGGTGATTCGCGATCGCGTGTATGCCTTGTCGCAATCCGAGGCCAAGTTTCACGCCATTGCCGACCATACCTATAGTGCCGAGCTGTGGCTCAACCCCGAAGGTAAGCTGGTGTGGGTGAATGCTTCGGTTGAGCGGCTGACCGGTTATTCGGTGAATGAATGTCATCTGCTGCCTGATTTTCCGCTCTCGCTGGCTACGCCCGAAGAGCGGGCGCGGCTGGATGGGGCGCTGCGGCAGGCGCTGCTCGAGCAATCAATGCAGCAAGATTATGAATTCCGCGCCGTGCGTCGCGATGGCGCGCTGTTCTGGGCTTCGGCCAGCTGGCTGCCGCTGTTTGATAATCAAGGCCAATATCAGGGCCTACGCGCCAGTTTGCGCGATAACTCCGACATGAAAGACGACCGTCTGGCCCTGCGCAAGGCGGTGGTCGAGCTGCGGCAAATTCAATCGCTGGGGCAAAGCTATCTGCAGCGCGCCGAGAGCGAACGCGCGCGGATGATGGCCTTGCTGGCGGCGATGCGCTTTGGGGTGTTATTCCTCGATAACGATAACCGGGTGGTGTTTTTTAACCCAGCTTTCTGCGAGCTGTGGGGCATTTCCAGTGCCGAATTGCTCAGTCACCGGCCGGTGGGGCAGGTGTTGCAACAGGCCGATAATCGCCCGGCGCTGGGCGATATTTTGTCGATTTATCTCGAAGAGCTGTCGCTGATGGAAGATCGCGTCGATTTTGGCGAGATCACCATGAATGATGGCCGCATCGTGGTGCAAAACTGCTACCGCGTACTCGACCCGAAAGGCGAAACCAATGGGCGGATGTGGGTTTACGAAGACGTCACCCAGCAGCGCGCGCTGGCCGAGCATATGGTCAACCTAGCCGAGCGTGATGCGCTCACGGGCTTGTATAACCGCCACCGCTTCCAGCAAGAGCTGGAGCGGATGGTGTCCGAAGCGGATCGCCGCCAGCAATCGATGGCGCTGATCTTCTTTGATCTGGACGAATTCAAGCATGTAAACGATAGCTTCGGCCATGCGGTGGGCGATGAACTACTGAAGAGCATTGCTCGCGAAATCAGCAAGCAGGTGCGCCGGCATGAAGTGCTCTCGCGGCTGGGCGGGGATGAATTTGCCGTCTTGCTGCCGGAAAGTGGTGAATTTGAAGTCAGCAAGCTGGCTGAGCGGATTGTGAGCTCGATTGCGCAAATCCAGTTTAATACCGGCACGCACATGATTCGCCCGCGCACTTCGGTGGGGGTGGCGCTGTATCCGCTGCATGCCGACAATGCCGAAGACTTGGTCGCGCATGCCGATTCGGCTATGTATCAGGCCAAGGCCGCCGGCAAGGGTACGTGGCGGCTGTATCACCCCGATGCCGATCATTCGCGCAATGAGCTGACGCGGCTATCGTGGAAAGAGCGGATTATGGATGCGCTGGAGCACGATGGCTTCGAGCTGCATTTTCAGGGTATTTATCACTGCCATGACAAATCACTGGCGCATCTGGAAGCGCTGGTGCGGATGAAAGATGCCGATTCGCCCGGCGGCGTGATTATGCCGGGGCATTTCATCCCGCATGCTGAGAAAAGCGGCAAGATTCTGGAGCTGGACCGCTGGGTGATTCATAAAGTGATCCAGCAGCTGGCCAATTTCCCGTCCTGCCCATCCATTGCGGTGAATGTCTCGGGCCGTTCGTTTGATGACCCTGAGCTGCCGGCGTATATCGATAATCTACTCAAACAATATCGCGTGCAGCCCAAGCGCTTGCTGGTAGAGCTGACCGAAACCTCGGCGGTGTCGGATATGACCGATGCCCAGCGCTTTATTGATGCACTGCGCGCCACGGGGTGTGTGGTGTGTCTGGATGATTTTGGGGTAGGTTTTGCCTCGTTTGCCTACCTGAAGCAATTGAAGGCCGACGTGCTGAAAATTGATGGGCTGTTTATTCGCGATTTGCAAAATGACCACGACAGCCAGGTATTCGTGCGCGGGATGGTGAGCATTGCCCACGATCTGGGCAAAACGACGATTGCCGAATTCGTCGAGAACGAAGCCATCTTCAAAATGCTGGTGGAATTTGGCGTTGATCAGGTGCAGGGCTACTGGCTGGATAAACCCCAGCGCGACCATCCGGGTTTGCGCTAGGGGTATATGGCTAGATTCTAATCAAATCAATCTTGCCATGATGATACTGGGGTCGGGTATCTGCGCAAGATCGGATGCGCTGGCGTACTAGCGCGCGACCACGGCTTGCAGGTTTTTATCGCCAGTGATTTGCGCAATGGCCGCCAGCGCGGCGTCGCGATTGCGATAAGGGCCCAATTTCACCCGATGCAATTTGCCATCGCTCTGGATCACCAGTTTGTCGGTATCGCGATCCAGCTCGCGCGCCAGATGCGCTTTAAAGTTATCGGCATTTTGCAGCGAGCTAAACGCCCCTAACTGTACATACACGCCCCCACCCTGATCATCTGCCACCGGAATCGGGCGTGGCAGATTCGGGCTGGCTGGCGCCGGCGTCGCCGCTGGTACTTGCGCCGCGGCAATCACGGTGCTTGGCGCATCGCCCGGCAGCAGGCTTTCAACGCGAACTTCAGCACTGCCTTGCGTGGCATAGCCAAGGCGGCAGGCGGCGAGGAAGGATAAATCCATCACCCGGCCTTTATGAAAAGGACCACGATCATTCACGCGCACAATCACGCTGCGGCCGTTTTTCACATTGGTCACCCGGGCGTAGCTCGGTAACGGCAGCGTCGGGTGAGCCGCCGTCATCTGGAACATATCGTAGACTTCGCCGGTGCTGGTTTTCTGGCCATGAAACTTGCGGCCATACCAGCTGGCGATGCCTTGCTCCTGCAATTGCCCGGGCGCCGCTAGTGGGCTAAACGACAGCCCGAGTACGGTGTAGGGGCGATTGGCCCATTTGTGCAGCGGCTCCCACTTGGGCGCGGGTTCGGCGATGTAATCCAGATTGGCTGGCAGATCGCTCATCGGACCATCGTCTTTGTAAAACGCGCCATTGCCGGTTTTGGGGCTGTATTCACAGCGATAAGGCGATGGACTGCTGCTGAGCGTTGGGCCCGTGGGGGCGGTGCTGGGCTGGGGCGTGGGCGCGGGTTTGCTCGGGGTAGTACTGGGTGGGGGTGTGGTGCTGCAGGCCGCCAAAATCAAAGAGCCCAGAATAATACCCTTGCTGCTGTGTCGCATGCTGTGTCCTTGCGCTTAGCCTTTCATCAACGAGCGGTCGCGCTGGATGCTCATCAACAAGCCAAAGGTGGCCAGAATCGAAACCATCGAGGTACCGCCATACGAAATCAGTGGTAAAGGCACACCGACCACCGGTAGCATCCCCGAGACCATGCCCATATTGACGAGGGCATAGGTAAAGAAGTTCATCGCAATCGCCCCGGCCAGCAGGCGGCCAAACAGGGTGTTGGCGCTATTGGCGATCATCAGCCCGCGGAAAATCACCAGCAAGTACAAAATCAGCAAAACGCAGTTGCCCAACAGGCCGAATTCTTCGCCATACACGGCGAAGATAAAGTCGGTGGTGCGCTCGGGGATGAAATCCAGATGTGTTTGTGTGCCGGCCAGCCAGCCCTTGCCAAACGCCCCGCCCGAGCCAATCGCAATCGTGCCCTGAATAATGTGATAACCGGCGCCCAGTGGGTCGGCCATCGGGTCGAGCATGGTGGCAATGCGGCGGCACTGGTATTCATGCAGCACCTGCACGCAGAGATTCCAGTGCGTCACGATATAGGCAAAAATGCCGATGCCCACGCTCATAAAGGCGAGGAAATACCACGACAGGCCGGCAAAAAACAGCACATAAAAGCCCGATGAAGCAATCAACAGGCCTGTGCCCAGATCGGGTTGCTTCAGAATCAGCGCAAATGGCACCAAAATAATCAGCGCAGCCCCGACAAAATGCCGCCAATTCAGCGTCGATTCAAAATGATGGAAATACCAGGCCAGCATCAGCGGCAGCGCCAGTCGCATCAGCTCGGATGGCTGAATGCGGGTGATACCGATATTCAGCCAGCGGGTAGCGCCATGACTGGTGATGCCGAAAAACTCGACCGCCAACAGCAGCAATACCCCCAGCGCATAGCCCGGCAGTGCCAGCTGCATCAGAATGCGCGGCTTGATATTGGCAATACACCACATGCCAAACAGCGAGACGCCCATAAAGGTGACTTTATCCATCACCCGCTCAAGGTCGCGATTTGAGGCGGAATACAGCACCACGCTCGATACCGCAAACAGCAGCATGATAAACAGGAATAGCCAAGGATCGACCGGGCGCTTGATCCGTTCCCAAAGATGTCTAATCACGAGGTACTACTCCTTCCTGCTCGACCACTTCGCTGGCCGCTTTGCTGGCCACGCCCGACGCGGCGACGGCTGGATCGCTTGGCAGCTTGCCGGTCAGATAATAATCGAGCACTTTACGGGCAATCGGCGCAGCAGCTTGCGCACCGAAGCCGCCATTTTCAACGATGACCGCCAGCGCGATTTTGGGCTTATCCACTGGGGCAAACGCGATAAACCACGAGTGATCGCGCAGCCGCTCTTTAATCGCGTTGGCGTTGTATTTGGCGCCCTTCAAGCTGAAAACCTGCGCGGTACCGGTTTTACCCGCCGAGGTGTAGGGGGCGTTGCGGAATACCCCGGCACCTGTACCGACGGTCATCACGCCTTCCATGCCGCGAATTACCCGCTCGATATTTTCCTGTTTCCACGGCAGGGTTTTCACCGGTTTGGGCTCGACCAGCGTGGTTTTACCGCTGGCCGGGTCGGTCATCGAATACACCGCATGCGGTTTAAATACCACGCCACGATTAGCAATGGTGGCGGTGGCGTGTGCTAGCTGCATCGGGGTGAAGGCGTTGTAGCCTTGGCCAATCCCGATCGACACGGTTTCACCCGAGTACCATTTTTGCTGGGCCGGTTTTTTAAAGCGTTTTTTCTTCCATTCGGGGCTTGGCAAAATCCCGGGCCGCTCGCCCGGCAGATCGGCGCCGGTGGGCACGCCGAAATCGAGCATCGCCATCGATTTGGCGATGTTATCAATCCCCATCTGTACGGCCAGCTGATAGAAATAGGTGTCTGACGAATACGGAATCGAGCGGTCAAAGTTCATCGATCCATAGCCGCCTTTTTTCGAATCATTAAAGCGGTGGCCGCCGTATACAAAATAACCCGGGTCGCTGATGGTCTGGTGTACCAGCGGCAGATTCAGCTCCAGCGCCGCAATTGCCATAAAGGGCTTGAAGGTCGAGCCGGGCGGATATTCACCGCGAATCGCGCGGTTGAGTAGGGGCTTATCCAGCGAGGTATTAAGTTCGGTCCAGGTTTGCGGGTCGATACCATCAACAAACAGATTGGGGTCAAAGCCGGGCTGAGACACCATGGCCAAAATCCCACCGGTGGCCGGATCAATCGCCACCAGCGAGCCGCGGCGGCCGGCAAATTGCTGCTCCACCATCTGCTGCAGTTTCATATCCACGGCGAGGGTCAGGTCTTTGCCGGTTTGCGGTGGGGTGCGGCTAAGAGTGCGTACCGCGCGGCCACCCGAATCGATTTCCACCTGCTCAAAGCCGGTTTGGCCGTGCAGATGCGCTTCGTAGCTTTGCTCGATCCCGAGCTTGCCGATGTGATCGGTGCCGCGGTAATTGGGCAGTACCCCATCTTCATCCAGCTGCTTGAGGTCGCGATCGTTGATACGGCCGATATAGCCAATCAGGTGGCTTGCTGATTCGCCCATCGGATATTGGCGAAACAGCCGCGCTTTGATTTCTACCCCGGGAAAGCGATAGCTTTGCGCGGCAAAGCGCGCCACTTCTTCATCGGTGAGCTTGGTGCGGATTGGCAGGGTTTCAAAGTCTTTGGTTTCTTCTTGCAGCTTTTTAAAGCGGCGGCGATCTTTGGGCGTGATCTCGACAATGCCTTTGAGGCGGGTGATGGTGTCCTCGAGGTCGCCGACTTTCGATGGAGTAATTTCCAGCGTGTAGGCCGAGAAATTATGCGCCAGTACCACGCCATTGCGGTCGCGAATAATCCCGCGCGAGGGCGGAATCGGCACCAGCGAAATCCGGTTTTGCTCGGCCAGCGTCAGATAGCGCTCATGCTGCAAGACCTGTAGCCAGACAAAACGGCCAGTGAGCACACAAAACATCAGCAGCACAAATAAAATTGCTACCGCCAGCCGCACCTGGAAAGCGTTGCGCTCATTATGATGATTCATCACCACCCGGCTCATGGCAGACTCCGGGGGTGAGCATTAAGCAGGCTGTGCGTCATAGTTCGTCCGGCACGTCCTTGCGCTGATACATAATCATCAGATTCGAGAGCGGCGGCCACAAAAAAGCCGCCAGCAAACTACCGGCAAAATAGCTCCAGCCGATAAATTGTGCGCCCATCAGCAGGTGAATCAGCAGCATGATCGACTGGGCCAGCAAGAGCAACGCCAGCGTGATCAGCGCTTGCTGCCAGAATGGAAACACCGCGATTTGCCGCTGCCGCGAGAGCGTCAGGTAGGCGATAATCGAATAGGCCAGTGCATGTTGCCCCAGCAAATTGCCATCGGCCACATCCATCAGCAGCCCCAGCGTAAACGCCCAGGCAATGCCAAAGCGGCGTGGCTGATTCAGCGTCCAGTAGATAATCAGCAGGGCAACAAAGTCGGGCGCGAAATTGACTGAAGTTACTTGCCAGGGCAGCAGATTAATCAGCATGGCGCAGATAAACGACATAAAAATAAAACCGCCACCCACCGGGCGCAGCATCTGACGACTAATCGGCATGGCTTAGTGTCCCTTTGGTTTGGGCGTAGGGCTGGTTTCAGGGTAGGGCGGCAAGGTGGCGGGGGGATTCATCAGCAGTAAAAAGCGATGCTGATCAATCCCGGCCAGTGGTTTGCACTGAATCCGGGCAAACGCCGAGCCCGCGGTGCGCTCCACTTTGCTCACCACGGCCACCGGCAAGCCGGGCGGGTAAATGCCATCAATACCTGAGGTAATCAGCACATCGCCGGCCTTGATGTCGGCATTAGGGGGCATATTGCGCACTTCCAGCAGATTTTGCCGGCCCGAGCCATATACCACCGTTCGCAGTTGATTGCGCTCAACCATCACCGGCACCATATGGCCGCGATCGGAAATCAGCCGCACTTCACTGGTCATCGGCTGCACCCGCACCACCTGGCCGACCACGCCGCTGGCATCCAGCGCAATCTGGCCTTCCTTCACCCCGGCGCGCTCGCCCAGATCTACCACCAGTTTGGCGCCAAATGGGTCGCGACCGTTGTAGAGGATTTTGGAAAGCTGACTTTGCCGTGGTTGATGCTCGCTGGCTTGCTTGAGTGCGCGCAGATGGGCGTTTTCGGCTTCCAGCGCTTTCAGCCGCATGGCTTGGCCTTGGGCCAGCAAGCGCTCATCATTCAATTGCCGGTTTTCTGCGATCAGCTCGGTTTGCCGTTGCAAAAAGCTGCTGGCTTCCAGCGCCGCATTCACCGGCGCGGTGGCCACCCATTGCAATGGGTAAAGCAAAACCGAAATCTGCTCGCGCACGCGCGCAAGCATCTGGTAATAAGCATCGCCAACCAGTAGAGCCACCGAGAGCGTGGAAAAAATCAGCACGCGCGTCAGCGGTTTGGGGCCCTGCTTAAAAAAGGTGGGTTGAGTGGCTTGCATGTTTGCCCCGGGTATACGGCAAAAGGCCATACAGTGTATGGCCTTTGAGTGTATACCCTAATGTCAGTGCTTAATCGTTGGTGAAGATGCCGATGTTGCCTTTGTCCAGCTTCTCCAGCGCTTTGCCTGAGCCGCGAACTACGCAAGTCAGTGGATCTTCGGCCACGATCACCGGCAGGCCGGTTTCTTCCATTAGCAGGCGATCCAGATCGCGCAGCAGTGCGCCACCACCGGTCAGCACCATGCCTTTTTCGGCAATGTCGGCGCCCAGCTCAGGTGGGGTTTGCTCCAGCGCCTGTTTTACGGCAGATACGATCTGGTTCAGCGGATCGGTCAGCGCTTCCAAGATTTCATTCGAAGAAATCGTGAACGAGCGTGGAATACCCTCGGCGAGGTTACGACCTTTTACTTCCATCTCGCGCACTTCCGCGCCTGGGAAGGCCGAGCCGATGCGTTTTTTGATTTCTTCGGCGGTGGTTTCGCCGATCAGCATGCCGTAGTTACGGCGGATATAGTTGATGATCGATTCATCAAATTTATCACCGCCCACGCGCACGCTGCTGGCGTACACAATACCGCCCAAGGAAATCACGCCTACCTCAGTGGTACCACCACCGATATCTACCACCATCGAGCCGGTGGCTTCTTCTACTGGTAAGCCAGCGCCAATCGCAGCCGCCATTGGCTCTTCGATTAGCTCGACTTTGCGTGCGCCAGCGCCGAGGGCCGATTCACGAATCGCACGGCGTTCTACTTGCGTTGAGCCGCAAGGTACGCAAATCACGATACGTGGAGGCGAAGAGAACATCCGGCTTGGGTTCACTTTCTTGATGAACTGCTTAAGCATTTGCTCGGTGATGGTGAAGTCGGCGATTACACCGTCTTTCATCGGGCGCACGGCGGTGATATTACCTGGGGTACGGCCCAGCATTTTTTTGGCTTCCGCGCCCACGGCGAGGATGGTTTTCTTGCCTGATGGGCCGCCTTCTTGCTGAATGGCTACGACCGATGGTTCGTCCAGCACAATGCCTTTGCCTTGCATATAGATCAGGGTATTTGCCGTGCCCAGGTCAATGGCAATGTCGTTGGCGAAATAGCCGGAAAGTAATCCAATCATTCCTAATCTCTCATCTCTGAATCGGTGTAAATGCGGCACCGGCCGGCGCTCTTTTGCCGATCAATACCCTGAATGTCTGCGCTTGGATATGGCGTTGCGGCATTGGTTTCATCGCAAGCAAATCCGCTTTGTTGCCCCGTTTTGACGCGCCGCGGCGCGGGTGGGAGAAACAAACCCAATATGATACCCTATTGTGTTGACGTTATTGAAGGTTTTACGGGGTAAATACGACCATGTCTTTGTCACAGGACGATGTACGCCGCATTGCACGGCTGGCCCGCATTGCGGTCAGCGACGATGAGGTGGCAGCCAGCCAGGCCCAACTGAATCAACTCTTTACTTTGATTGAAGAAATGCGCGCGATTGACACCACCGGCATCGAGCCGATGGCCCACGCCCAGGACGTGATGCTGCGCCTGCGTGACGACGAAGCCCGCGCTGCCAATCGCCGCGAAGCCTTCCAGGCCGTGGCCCCGAGCGTGGAAAACGGCCTGTATCTGGTGCCAAAAGTCATCGAGTAATTCATTCCAAGGAGTCTGGCCGCATCGCCCTAGGCGGTGCCGCCATCAATTGCCATGCAAACTTTGAAACAACAGATCGACGCGCTGGCCAGCGGACAAACGACTTCGGTGGCGCTGGTTACCGAGAGCCTGGCGCGCATTGCCGCCCACAATGGCACGCTCAATGCCCTGATCACCATTGATGCCGATAAGGCGCTGGCCGGCGCTGCCGCTGCAGACGCTGCCCGCGCCGCAGGCGACACCCGCCCGCTGCTGGGTGTGCCGCTGATTCATAAAGACATCTTCTGCCATGAAGGCTGGAAAACCAGCTGCGGCAGCAAAATGCTGGATAACTTTATCGCCCCGTATTCATCGCAAGTGGCCGAAAACTGTGATGCCGCCGGCATGGTGGTGATTGCCCGCGCCAATATGGATGAATTTGCCATGGGCTCGGCCAATGAAAACAGCTTTTATGGCCCGGTGAAAAACCCATGGAACACGCAAACCGTACCGGGTGGCTCATCCGGCGGCTCGGCTGCGGCCGTGGCAGCGGGCTTTAGTGCCGTGGCCACGGGCACCGATACCGGTGGCTCGATTCGCCAACCGGCGGCGTTCTGCGGCATTACCGGTATTAAGCCGACCTACGGCATTGTTAGTCGTTACGGTATGGTCGCGTTCGCCAGCTCGCTGGATCAAGGCGGCCCGATGGCGCACACCGCCGAAGACTGCGCGCTGATGCTGAATGTGATGGCGGGCTTTGATGAGCGTGACTCAACCAGCCTTGAGCATGCCAAAGAAGACTACACCCGTGAGCTCAATACCCCGCTGGCTGGCCTGAAGATCGGCCTGCCGCGCGAATATTTCGCCGAAGGACTCAATGCCGACATCGCTGCCGCGATCAATGCGGCGGTTGAGCAATACAAAGCGCTGGGTGCGACGATTGTCGACATCAGCCTGCCCAATACCAAGCTCGCGATTCCGTCGTATTACGTGATTGCGCCAGCCGAAGCGTCAAGTAACTTGTCGCGTTTTGACGGCGTGCGCTACGGCCATCGCACAGCGAAAACCGGCAGCCTCGACGACATGTACGAGCAAACTCGCGCCGAAGGTTTTGGCGCCGAGGTAAAACGCCGGATTCTCACCGGCGCCTATGTACTCAGCCACGGCTATTACGATGCCTATTACTTGCAGGCACAAAAAATCCGCCGCCTGATCGCCAATGATTTCCAAGCTGCGTTTGAGCAATGCGACGTAATCATGGGGCCAGTGACGCCAACCACGGCATGGAACATCGGCGAGAAAAACGCCGACCCAATCGCCGTGTATCTGGAAGACATCTACACGCTGGGCGTGAACTTGGCCGGCCTGCCGGGCATGAGCGTGCCAGTGGGGCTGGCGAGCAATGGGCTGCCAATTGGTTTGCAGATCATTGGTAATTACTTCAGCGAAGCCAAGATGCTGGGCATTGCGCATCAGTATCAGCAAGTGACCGATTGGCATACCAAAGCGCCGCAACTGTAAGCGGCACAAGGACGTATACGATGAAATGGGAAGTCGTTATTGGGCTGGAAGTACATACCCAGCTCACCACTAAATCAAAAATTTTCTCCGCCGCCAGCACCGCGTTTGGCGCGGCGCCAAACACGCAAACTGCGGTGGTTGATATCGCCTTGCCCGGCGCGCTGCCGGTGATGAACCGTGGCGCGGTTGAGCGCGCGATTCAGTTTGGCTTGGCGATTGGCGCCAAAGTGAACCGCAAATCGATTTTTGCCCGCAAAAACTACTTCTACCCTGACTTGCCCAAAGGCTATCAGATCAGCCAGTTTGAGCTGCCGGTGGTGGAAGGCGGCGCGATCACGATTCAGGTGCAACCCGCCAAGGGCGACCCGTACGAGAAAGTCATCAACCTGACGCGCGCGCATCTGGAAGAAGACGCCGGTAAATCGGTGCACGAAGACTTCCACGGCGCATCTGGGATCGATTTGAACCGCGCAGGTACGCCGCTGCTGGAAATCGTATCCGAGCCAGAAATGCGCTCGGCCGCCGAAGCCGTGGCCTACGCCAAAGCCTTGTATAGCTTGGTGACATGGATCGGCATTTGCGACGGTAATATGCAGGAAGGCAGCTTCCGCTGCGACGTGAACGTGTCGGTACGCCCAGAAGGCCAAGCCGAGTTCGGCACGCGCCGCGAGATCAAAAACCTGAACTCGTTCAAATTCATCGAGCAGGCCATCAAGTACGAAGTGCAATGGCAGATCGACGAAATCGAATCAGGCCGCAAAATCCAGCAAGCGACGATTCTGTTCGACCCAGACAGCGGCGAAACGCGCATGATGCGCAGCAAAGAAGACGCGCACGACTACCGCTACTTCCCAGATCCAGATTTGCCGCCACTGGTGATCTCTGAGGAATGGGTAGAACGCGTACAGCGCGAATTGCCAGAGCTGCCAGTTGCGATGCAAGCGCGCTTCGCTGAGCAATACGGCCTATCCGCCTACGACGCCCGCACGCTGACCGCCAGCAAAGAGCTGGCTGCCTTCTTCGAGGCCACCGTCGCCGCAGGTGCCGATGCGAAACTGGCCGCCAACTGGATCATGGGCGACATCTCCGCCACGCTGAATCGCGAAGAGAAAACCATTGCTGATTGCCCAGTTTCAAGCGACGCCTTGGCTGGTTTGATCAAGCGTATTTCGGACAACACCATCAACAACAAAACCGCCAAAGACGTTTTGAAAAAAATGTGGGAAAGCGGTGATGCAGCTGATGTGATTATCGAGCGCGACGGCCTGAAACAAGAAACCGACACCGGCGCGATTGAAGCGATTGTCGATGCGGTACTCGCGGCCAATCCGAAAGCGATTGAGGAATATCGCAGCGGCAAGGAGAAGGCATTGAATGCCTTGGTCGGCCAAGTGATGAAAGGCTCAGGCGGCAAGGCCAACCCAGGGATGGCGTTGGAGTTGTTGAAGAAAAAAGTGAGTTAATTCCCCTCCCAGAAACAGTAAAACGGCCAATTGGCCGCTTTACTGTTTAAATTGCATATCATTTGCTTTACTTCTCGGTGGGCCTGTGCAATTAGGGATGGTCCCACACCCAATCGGGAGTTTAACGTTTTTTTCTTCATCTTGTTTTTGTGGTAAGACCATCCAGTGACCAAAAAACAATAATGTATTTAACCCAAAGTTAACAGGAGCCACTACATCGGCGTTATTTTCTACGCTTTGAGATTGCTCCATTTCCTCTATTAATTGGCGCTCTATCTCGCCTAGTGCGCGGATTAAAGGGCTAAGTAAAGATGTAGGCGGTGAGTCTAGGGTTGCATACATGATGAGTTACGTTTGCGCCATTCTATGTATGTAATCTACCGGGGGTGATTCATTGATTACATTGTTAGGAGGGTATCCCTCCGGTTAATATGTCGGTTAACGAGCTGATAAAAACAGTGTCATAACCGCCTTTAATCTGTTATTTAATAAAATAAGAGAATTTTCTTTAGTGTTTTTTCTGAGGTTTCTGTTCTGTTTTATTCCTTTTCTTTTGAAGGTATTGCCATGCTTTAGTTAGGTCGGTAGTGAGCATGCGCAGAGCACGTACCAGAGTAAATGGATCAAGTCCTGTATCTGAGAAGATCTCCAAAAGAATTGTCAAATATGTGATACAGCGGATTACAACAAAAAATAAATTAGTGGTAATCCAATGGTGTTTCTTCAAAATGTCATCTCCATTTCTGGAGGTGACACCGACATATATGCCGTTTTGTATGGCGCAGACAAAACGACATTAAGGATGGTTGGGCTGAGTTTTAATTTTTCAAGTACTTATGGCAAATGAAGCCAGAGACTGTGTAGAGGGGCGCGTCTTGTGCTGATTGGCGGGTTATCCCCAAAGGGACTTTCTTCGGAGCGCTGTAGGTTGAGCTAAGCTTGCACAGCTCAACGTTTACCGTGATAAATAACCGCCAAGTTTGGCGGTTTTTCTTTGCCTGCCACATTCAATCAACGAGCATTGGCGGCTGTGCGCCGCGGCACTTACCTTTCTTGAACGGCCAAGAAAGGTAAGCCAAAGAAGGCCGCCCCTCATCAAGTTTTGCTACGCAAAATGCCCTCGCTGCGGACAATCGGCAAGGCGGCGGGCTTTAACAAAACAGAGCCCGCCGAATTCCCTTGCCGCTTGTTCCTCGCTCGGCTTGATGACAGGGGAAAGCCCGCAGACCGACGATTGCGGTATATACATGCCTATGTGTTGCTCTAAAGGCTAATTTCATTCTTGCTTTGATTGATATACCCCTGTCGCTCATTAGAGCGGATTGCCCGTGGAGCCGCGCCGTTTGAAAATGACTCGGCGAGGTTTTAAGCCGCAACCTGTCTGAGCTGCGCGACGCTAGCGCGCAGCGAGTTTTGCGGCGCCTCGCCGTGGCTTTTTCAAGCGGGGTTTCGCGGCGATCGGGCGCGTTAGGGTTGCAAGGGGCAAGGCAAGACTGCCCCTTGCTCGTCCGGCGGGCGAAACCGCCGGTTTAGCATCTGCATCAGCTGGTACTCTCGTGCGGGATTAAACCATCAGTGCAAAATAAAAAACCGCCCAACTGGGCGGTTTTTTTCCGAGGGGGCTGGCTTTACAGCTTAAAGCGCCGTACCACGCCATGCAGCGAGCCGGCCATCTGGTTGATGCCGGCCAGCGTGTGCCGGGTTTGTTGCAGGGCTTGGTCAGTGGTATTGACCTGCTGGCTGATGCGCTCGGAGACTTGGGCGATCTGCTCGGTGGCCAGCGATTGCTCGCGGGTGGCGGCCGAGATTTCGTTGATCTGGGTGAGTACGCCCTGCATTTCTTGCTGCATGGCCACGATGCGGTCGCCCACATCGGCCACAGTCTGGCGGCCGGCTTCGGCGCCGGCGGCGGTGGCGGTGGTGCGCTCGACGGCTTGGGCGGTTTCGCTGCAGATGGTGCCCAAGAGGCTTTCGATTTCGACGGTGGCTTGCGCGGTACGCTCGGCCAGGCTGCGCACTTCGTCGGCTACCACGGCAAAGCCGCGGCCTTGCTCGCCGGCGCGGGCCGCTTCGATGGCGGCGTTCAGCGCTAGCAGATTGGTCTGGTTGGCGATGTCTTTAATCACATTGGTGATGTTGTTGATCTGTTTGGATTCGTGATCCAGCCGGCTAATCGATTCGGCCAGCGCGTGCAGCGTGGTTTCCATCGAGTCGGTGCGCTGGCGCATGGTGCTCATGGCTTGGGCGCTATTGCGGGCGCCTTCGTCGGCATGGCTCACCGAGCGTTCCACTTGGCTGGTGCTATCGGCAATGTGGGCAATGCTGACGGTGACTTCCTCGATGGTGGCGGCGGTTTCTGAGACCAGATCGGATTGTGAGCGCGATTCGCGGGCCAGCTGATCAACGACTTTTTCAATATCCTGCACGCCTTGATTCAGGCGATTGGTTTCGGTTTGCACGGTGCTGATCAGTTTGTGCAGCTCGCCAATAAACTGATTAAAGGCGCCAGCGATGCGGCCGGTTTCGTCTTGCTGGCGATCATCCAGCCGCACGGTGAGATCGGCTTCGCCGCTATTGAGCTGGCGCATGGCGGTCAGCAGGCGCTCCAGTGGGCGGGTAACCAGATTACCCAGCCAGAACGAGACCGCCGCCGCAATCAAGATCAGGATCAGGCCCGCGCCGGCTTCTTTAATCAGTAGCGTGCGCAGAGTTTTGTGAACAACGCCCAAATCAGCATCGGCTACAGCCACGATGGTGGTGCCATTGGCGGTGCGGAAAGGCAGATAGATCGAGCGGAATTCACCGTAGCTGCTGCTGTATTCGGCCCAGGTGGGGCGGCCTTCATTCAGTGCGGTGAGCAATTCGGTATTCGGGTTTTCATACACTTTCAGGTATTGCTCGGCAGTGGGGTCGCGCTCTTCTTCGGGGGAGAGTGATGAGAGCACGTAATGCGGCTTGCCGTCTTTCATGACAAAGCTGTAGACATAAGGCAGACCCAGCGATTCGGCAAAGCGGGTGAGCTGCACGCTAATGGCGCGTACCTGTTTCAGATCGGCGCTATCACGCGGCGTGAGCTGGCTGTGCAGTGTTTCCGGCACGATAAAGCGGTAGCCATTGGCGGCGGCGCTGAGCTTGCCATCAATGGCTTCGATGGCCACGGTGCGGGTTTCGAAATAGCTGAAAATACAGAACGTGACCACGGCTAGCGAGGTCAGCAAAATCAGCACCAAGCGGATCTTGGCTTTCAGGGTTGTCATGGCAAATTACCTACCAACAAGGACTAATAGCTCTCACCATAACCGATTGCTGATCGTTTGGTTAATCAGGGCTGTCGGCAAGGGTGTGATTGCTACAACAAAGTGAAAGTCTGGCGACGAAAGGTCAGATTTCATCGCTCTTTCGCCGGTATAGCGCAGGCGCGGCGCGCTGGCACGTTGCATTTGCCTTGGTGGTCGCATCGCGGCTACTGACGGCACGCAGAGATTTTTTTACAATCGCGGCCTTGGTTTAGCGGTGCTTGGCAGCTTATGAGTGATGTGTGTCAGCAATGTGGTGCCTGTTGTGCCACTTTTCGGGTGTCATTTTATTTTGGGGAAACCGATCAGGTGCCCGGTGGCACCGTGCCGGCTGATCTGGTAGAGCCGATTAGCCCCTTTCACGTGGCCATGCGCGGCACCAATCAGCCGCAGCCGCATTGCCAACAACTCAGCGGCACCGTGGGCCAAGCGGTGGGCTGCCAGATTTACCCGCTGCGCTCGAGCACTTGCCGGGAAGTGCAGCCGGGCGATGAGCATTGCCATAAAGCTCGCGCCCACCATGGCTTGCTGCCGCTGACCGCGGCGCAACTGGGCTAGCTGGCCAAGGCCAGCCGCCAAGCTGCCAGCCAGCACGGACTTGCGCCGGCCGGCGGGCAGCTGCAGAGCGCCGCCGGCTGTGAAACAATAGCGGCATGAAAATCTATCGTTCCGATCACTACCCCTTGCCGCTCCCGCCCGGGCATCGCTTTCCGGCGGAGAAATACCCCATGCTGTATCAGGCGGTAGCCCAGTTCGCGGCTGATCTGATCGAAGATACCCCCCTGGCGAGCGATGCCGAGCTCTTGGCCGCGCACACGCCCGAGTATCTGGCCAAGCTGCATAATGCGGCGCTAAGCGCGGCCGAGCAAAGAGTGATCGGCCTGCCGTGGTCGGCCGAATTACTGCTGCGCTCGCGCGCTTCCACCGGTGCTACGTTGGCGGCCTGTCGGGCCGCGCTGGCCGAGGGCTGCGGCGTGAGTTTGGCAGGCGGCACGCACCATGCCTTTGCCGATCATGGCAGCGGGTTTTGTGTGTTTAACGATAGCGCGGTGGCGCTGCGAGTCTTGCAGGCCGAGGGTGCTGTGCAGCGCGCGCTGGTGATCGATCTGGATGTGCATCAGGGCAACGGCACGGCGCAGATGCTGGCTGATACGCCAAGCCTGTTTACCTTTTCCATGCATGGCGCGAATAATTTCCCCTTTGCCAAGCAGCAAAGCGATTGGGATATCGAGCTGGCAGATGGTTGCGACGATGCGCACTATCTGGCCGAGCTGGCCGGCGCCTTGCCGGTGTTACTCGCGCAAGCGCAAGCCGATCTGGTGATCTATCTGGCGGGGGCCGATGCTTATGCGGGCGATCGCTTGGGCAAGCTGGCGCTCACCCCGGCTGGCTTGCGCGCCCGCGATGAGTTGGTGCTGGATGCGTGCCGGCGCTTTGCCCTGCCGGTGGCGATCACCATGGGGGGCGGCTATGCGCAGCCAATTAGCGATACGGTGGCGATTCAGGCCACGACGGTACGGCTAGCGTGGGAGCGATTTGCTTGAGGGTATCTCGCGCTAGGTATTGCAGCTATTGGGTTGAAGGGTAATACGGGGCGGGGTATCTACGCGCTGGCGCTAGTGGATCACGCGGGTGAAGTTGGGCTTGCCTTGTTGCTGGCGCAGCCAAGG
Source organism: Chitinibacter tainanensis DSM 15459 (assembly GCF_000429785.1). Lineage (GTDB taxonomy): Bacteria > Pseudomonadota > Gammaproteobacteria > Burkholderiales > Chitinibacteraceae > Chitinibacter > Chitinibacter tainanensis. The sequence continues at coordinate 51,320 of NZ_KE386952.1, read as the reverse complement.
CAACAGCTCTTCGGCGCTGAGCCCCGGATTGATCAGCGGGCCATCCACCCCATCTACGCCCAATTGCTGCGTGACCGGCCAGAATTTTGCCTCGTTAAACCCGCTGAGATTGAGCTGCAACCCCAGGCTGTGGGCGAGCAAGATATTGTGTTCGAGCAGGGTTTTGGCCAATGGGTCTTGCGTGAGCTGGTTGAGTACAGCGGCGGCGAGATTGATTTCATTGGCGGGCAATCGGCCAATGAGCTTGACCCATTGCAAATGCAGCTGCGCGGTCTGGATACCGACGGGTAGATTTTGCAGGCGCAGCAGATTCAGCGCCGCCATGGTGCCGGCGTGTTCTTCATCCAGCTCATGCAGATTGATATCCAGCCCCAGGCTTTCCGGCTCCAGGGCGTAATCTTGCAGGCGATTGATCAGCGTGCGCGCCTGCAAAGGGCTGCTGAGCAGCGCCAGCGGGATTTGCAGCCGGGCCGAAAACGGCAAGCCTTGCTGCGCCCAGGTGCTGAGCTGGGTGCAAATGTTTTTCAAGTGATGATCATAAAGCTGTAAAAACGCCCGCTCCTGGCAGCCTTGCGGCGCGTACTGGTTTTGCAGCAGTGGGCCGTGCACGGGATGTAGCCACACCAGCTGGGCCAAGAGCGCGCGCACGGTTTGCCGTGCCGGATCGAAGCGCGGCCAGTAGCGGATCACGAATTGATTGTCATTGATGCCGGCTTGAATTTCCGCCGCGCTAAACTGGCTGCTGGCCAGGTTTTGCCGTGGTGCGCGTTGCAGCAGCAGATTTTGCAGCATCTCTAGCCGCAACGGCTTTTGCAAGGCGGTCAGGATACTCAGCCCGGCTTGGCGGCCCATGTTGGCCACAGATTCCAGCAGCGCCGGCTCGCGCGAGCTTAAGATCACAATCGGAATATCAATCTGCGCCCGCCCCAGCTCTTGCAAGAGCCCCACGCCGTTAATGCCGGGCATTTCCAGATCAAGCAAGATCAGATCAATCTGTAGGCCGCTTTTGAGCTTAAGCAGCGCATTCATGCCGTCATCTGCCGTTTCGCGCACTGTCCAGTGCATTTCGGCGCACAGGCTGGCGGCGTATTGCAGCTGCACGGCTGAATCATCCACCAGCATCACGTGAATGTCGGGTTGGCGTTTGGGGTCGCTCATGATTACGGGGCTCAAGACAGGTTTACCCCGTTATAGCAAAGCCCGCCCAGTGCCGTGCCGCCGATTTGTGCAGGCGCAGCAAGCAAGTGGCCGCAGTGCGGTGGATGTAAGGCTAGGGCGTTATTAATACTGGGTGGGGGTAACTGCCTGTGATCTAAATAATTAAATGCCTAGCTAGATATACCCGCGACTTAAATCTGACTTTTGAAGAAATTATCGTGTTTGAATGGTGAAATAAAGCGCATTTTGCCGGCCAAATCTTACATCTGTCAGCGCAAAATGACCGGTTATCCCCTTTGCGGCGGTGCTGCGGGCTAGGTCTGCCTAGTTTGCAGCATGCAAAGTGCCGTGGGGGTGAGCATGAAGTGGTTGGGGGTTTTGCTGTTGTGCAGCGCCATGGTGGGGGCCGAGCCGGTGAAGCTGGTAACCGGCAGCGATTATCCGCCATTTACCGATAGCAAGCTGCCTGATGGTGGGCTGGCGACGGTGCGGGTGCAACGGGCATTTGCGGCTGCGGGGGTGGATAGCGAATTATTTTGGCGCCCGTGGGCCAATGGCTATAAAGCCACGCTGCAAGGGGAGTTTGCCGCCACCTTCCCTTATATCCGCACGCCCGAGCGCGAAGCCGAATTTTTGTATTCGCAACCTCTGTTTGAGCTGCGGCTTTTTGTCTTTGGCCGGCTGGGTGAAAACTTGAATGGTAGCCAGCCGGCTACTTTGCGGGGCAAACGCTATTGCCAGCCATTGGGCTGGGCGGTGCTACCCGCGATTGAGGCGCTGATCAAACGGGGTGAGCTGTATTATCACCGCCCGAATGATATGGCCGCCTGTATGCGGCTGATTGCCCTGAACTACAGCGATTTTACGGTGACCGATCATGCGCAGGGTTTGCAGCTCTTGGGGCAGCTGCCGGCTACCGGCAATATTATTCCGCTGGGTGAGGTGATGAGTGTGCAAACACTGCATCTGATTGTGCCCAAAGCCGCGCCGGGTGGGGCGGCCTTGCTGCAGCAATTTAATACCGGCCTCCAGCGCTTGGGGAATAAGCCTGCGCAATAGGGTATTGGCTTGCAGGATTTATGTATCAAGCCTTGTGGCTTGATACGTGGGTTGGGTATTTGGGGTTTCGATAAAAAAACAGCCACCCCGCAGGGTGGCTGTTGCCATTGGGCAAGGGTGGTGTAACTTAGCGTGGCTGATACAGCACTTTGCTATCGCGATTCAGCCAGATCGGGTCGGTCAGGGTTTTGAGGGCCATGCTGCGCAGTTTGGTTTGTGTGTCGGCACTGACCGCAATGCCCCATTGGGTAAAGAACGGCGTGAGGTCGTAGCCAGCGACGCGGCTGGTTTCGATGATAAAGGTCTGTTTCTCCGCTTCATCACCGCTTGGGCGTTGCGCTGCGGGCATATTGCGGTAGTTGGTGCCCAGCTTGGCGTAAAAATCACGCCCAAAGGCCAGATCCAGCTGCCAGAACATGGTGGCGCGTACAAACAGATCACTCTGCGTAGCAAAATCGCGTGTGGCTTGATTTAGGTACGCAAAGGTTTTGGTCCAGGTGCCTTGGGTTTCGTAGCGCGATGGCTGGCCCAGGCCGCGCTGCACATAGGCCGAAGACAGATTTACGGTCACTTCGGTCTGGTCGGCCCAAGTGAAGGTGCTCATCTGATATTGGTGGCCCAGCTCATGCCATGGGCCCCAGCCATCGGTTTTCAGCTTTTTGCTATTGAGCACGGTGCCAATCGCGCCATCATCGCTGGCGGTGGCCATCCTGTATTGCCATGAATACATCCAGCCATCGTAGGGGGCCAGCTCGACAAAGTGGAAGCGATGCGGCGTTGGATTGTGCGGCCAGGCTTGGCCGGGTTTGATGCCGTATTGCTCGTCTTCCAGCCGTACGATCTCATCCCACAGCGTCATCAGGGCTACGGGGTCATCCACATGACGCAAGATTTTGCCCATGCTGGCGGTGAGCATCATGCGGCGGCTGACCAGCTCGGCATACGGCGCATCGCCGTATTGCAGCAGCATTTGCTGCCATTGTTCGGCATTGTGCTGGCCTAAAACAAAGCGCGGCATCACGCGCCCACCCGAGATCAGCTCGACCTTTAGCTCGCCATTGGTCGGGGTATTAAAAGCGGCCACGTACACTGCGGCTTTGACTTTAGACACGATGGTGTTGCTACCCACATTCAGTTTGATCTTCTGAGCGGTGTCGTAATTCCACGTGTCGTCGTCGATATTGTGCAGCCAGATTTCCGGTTGTTTATTCGGCGCGCTGCCACTGTAGACATAATTCACCACCAGAACATCGCCAGGCTGCACCCAGTATCCGGTCGATTGGAACGGGGTGTGATTAAAGCTGCGCAGCTGCGCGGCACGTAGGCTGCCAATATCGCCCGGCTGCTCAAGCGTGAGGCTGCGGGCCGGAATCAGACCGCTGACCGGCGTTGGGCTTGGTTTCGGGGTTGCAGTTGGCGCGGCAGTCGGGGTGGCTGTTGGTGCCAGTGTTGGCTTCACCGTGGGTACTACCGTCGGTGTTGCAGTCGGTTTTACAATGGGTGTTGCGTTGGGTGTGATGACGGGTGTACTGCTTGGCGCATTGGTCGGCTGGGCTGAGCCAACGAGGCGCCAGACGCCATAAGCCCCCGCTTGCGCTGGATTATCGCCCTTGGTCCACCATTCATTGCGATACACCTGGCCCTGATAGCTCACCAGCTGCCCTTTGTTGGCGTAGGTAGTGTTGGCATCCCAGGCTTTAACCGTGCTGGGGGCGGTGGTCGCGTTCGGGGCAGCTGTTACGCTGGGCTGTGTCGTGGTGGGGGTGGCCGCGGGCGGAAAAGTGCTATTGGGCGTCGCTGCCGGAGTTGCCGCTGCGGCGTTGACTTTGCGCCAGACGCCCCACGTGCCGCTTGTGGCCGGGTTATCCCCTTTGGTCCACCAGCCGTTGGTGTAGAGTTGGCCCTGATAACTTACCACCTGACCTGCTTCGGCGTAGGTGGTACTGCTATTCCATTCGCTGGCTGCATTCGCAGTCACGACGTGGAGAGCAATGGCGGCGATGAGGCCGTATTGAGGTAGCAATTGCATGGTGTATCCTGTTCGGTCAATGCCAGATATTGAGTACCGGTACGGGGTATTGCCTGCTAGGCTTTGTAAATTATGGCTTGGAAGGCAATACGTATGATTAGTCCAGCGATAGATTGATCACGCTTGGGCCGTTGGGCAGATTGAGCGGCTGGCCAACGACTTCGCCGCCAGTCCCCATCAGGAAGCGGCCACCCTCAGCGCTAAAGCTGTAGTTCGCGCAGATTTCGTTGTGCCACTCGTTGTAAACCGCATCGCCGGTCGCTTTGCGAATCTCGCTCCAGGCGCCAGTGCTGGGGTTGCGATATTGCACATTGCTGAAATATGCCGCGCGGCGGGTGTTGGCGAGGCACGAGGCTTTTTCTTCGTACCAATCCTCCACAAAGGCCGAAGCACCGTACGGTGAGACTTTGGCCTGATAGCGCATGGTGGCAAATTTCTTGCGCTGACCATTGCTCAGATCGGTGAAGTACAGCGTGTAATCGGTTTTGCCATCGCTGGTTGCTGCGACTTCCAGCTCGAATCGATAAGTGACATTGGCTTGCGGGGTGTAGGGGGCATAACACTTGATGCCTGTACCTTCGCCACCAAAATTCGAGCAGGTGGCCATCCCTTTATCAATCACCACCGGGCTCACGCCATTTACATCCCAGAGTGAAAACAGCAACTGGGAGGTTTGAATGCCGGTATAACCACCGGGGAAATTGATTGCCGAATAGTAAGTCGTCGGCGCCCAGCTCACCGGGGTGACATCCACTTTAAAGCCGTTCCACAGCGGGGAAGACCAGTTGAGGTGGATCGAGTTGGCTCGGGTGCTGTGGGCAAACGCCTGGCCCGTGATTTCGGCCTCGCGGCGGCTGCCATCGGCCAGGGTAATGCTGGCCCGTACCTGTTGACTACTGGCTTTACCGGCGGTCCACCAGGCACTGATTTGGCCATTGCTATCGGTTTTTTCTGCCAGTGGGAAAACCCAGCCGCTGTCATTGCCGTTTACAGGGGTCCAGCTCACCGCGCAGCCCGCTACAGGCTTGCCCGCATTACTCACCTGAACCTTAATCACTTGTGGGCGATGGGTATCGTTGCCACTGGTTTCGTTGCTTGGGTCGTATAAAGTGCTGGAATACACCGAGCCGATCCGCGCCACGCCGGCACTTGGGGTGAGTGCGGTTATTGCTGTGGCGGCACAGCTATTCGCAACAGGGCTTGGGCTGACGGTAGGGACTGGTGCAGCAGTCGGCGCAGGTGTGGCGCTTGCCACTGGCGTTGCCGTTGGGCTTGGTTTCGGGCTGGCACTTGGAGTTAGCGTGGCTACCGGCGTTGGCGCGAGGGTAGGGCGAGGGGTTGCGCTTACTAGCGGCGTGCTGCTCGGGGTTGCGGCCGCGCCGATCAGCCGCCATACGCTGCTTTGGGCTGGATTGTCGCCGCGGGTCCACCATTGATTGCGATACACCTGACCCTGATAGCTCACAAGCTGCCCAGCTTGCGCATAGATGGCATTGGCATCCCAAAGCTGTATGCTATTTGGCATGCTGCTGCTTGTTGGGGTCGGAGTGGCGGTGGTGACGGGTTTAGGGGTGGTTGTAAATGTAGGGGCTACCGTCGGTGCTGGACTATTGCTGCCAACCTTGCTCCAGACGCCCCACGGCCCGGTTTGCCCGGGTATTTCTCCCTTGGTCCACCAATTATTTTGATACAACTGCCCCTGATAGCTTACCTGAGTGCCCGGGGTGGCGTAGATGGTGTTGCTATTCCATTCACTCACGGCCAGCGCGGCCGGGCTGATGGCGATAGCGATCAGACCCAAAGCGGTCAAACGCATAAGATGCTCCTCCAGAGCTATTGTTTTGTATTTGCGCACATCGGCTAAATCGATGCGTTCGTCATGATGCCGGAGGAATTTAGCAGAAATATCAGGATTCGATGATGGTCCTGAAGGGCAGCTTGTAATCTGCATCACCGCTGGGGCTGGCTTGGTCAGAAAATGGGGTTGGTTGTTGTTATTAGTGGATTGATTTAATTGACTATTTATTGAATTGCAAGCAATAAAAAACCCGCTCGAAAGCGGGTTGTCCGACGAATGGCGGTAGGTGCTTAGCCGGCTTGGGTCGGGATGGCGTTGCTGCTGTGGGTAATGCGGTTATTGCTATCCACATACACCAGCGAAGGCTTGTGATTGGCCAGCTCTTCTTCGCTGTAATCGGCAAAGGTGGCGATGATGAGCAGATCGCCCACTTGTGCGTGGCGAGCGGCAGAGCCGTTCACCGAAATAATGCCTGAGCCGCGCTGGCCTTTGATCGCATAAGTAGAGAAACGCGCACCATTATTGATGTTCCAGATGTCGATCGCTTCGTATTCGCGGATATTGGCCGCTTCAAGCAGATTTTCATCGATGGCGCATGAGCCTTCGTAATGCAGTTCAGCATGCGTCGCGGTGACGCGATGCAGCTTCGATTTGAGCATATTGCGTTGCATGGTGTTCTCCCGCCAGAGGCGCAGAGCCGAAAAAGATAGGCGCGATTATAAAACTTTGCCCCAAAAAGCCAAGCGTAAATAATCAGGCTGGACGATAGATCAGGCAACCGTCTAGTAAGTATTCACCGTCCTTGGTGCGGGCATCGGGCGCGATGCGGTCAAATTCATAGCGCCGGCCATCCAGGAGCAACCAGGCCGGGATCGGTTTTTCCTGAAAGCGGCCCAGCGTTTCTTCGGCCCGCACGATGTCTTGCGCGCTGATGCTGGGGCGATAGCTTTGCTGGCGGCTGATTTCGGCCGCATCTTCGCGTGCATCGCGCTCTTCGGGCAGGGGCCAGTTACGCACTTCGGCCTGTGGCGCGGTTTCGCGCGGCTGCGTGGGCAGGCTGCGCAAATACCAGTTAAACAGGATGCGCGGCAAAATAACGCGCTTGACCTGTTTCTGGTTGTTGATTACGCAGGCGACACCAAAATCGGCGCCACACTGCTCGCAGCGCGCGGTGGCGGCGATGGCGATATGGTCTTCTACCAGCCGGGCCACGCCATGCATGTGTTTGGCATGCAGCATGTGGCCGCAGCTGATGCAGGGTTTGGAAAATTGCCGTACTTCCTGGCCATTGGCAAATTTCAAAGGCAGAAAATCGGACAAACGACGGTTGGGCTGCATGCGGCTTCCTAAATGAGTGGCCCGGCGTGGCCGGGCCTGACGCTTAAATGGTGGCGATTCGCGCTTCGACGGCCAATTCCAGATAATCGATATTCAAACGCTGTAGTGAGACTGTGGTTCCGGCCGGCAGTTCCGGCAGCCCGCCCACGCGCAAGACCAATGGCATGCCATCGACCCGCACCAGGTTTTCTTTAATGACCTGCGCGGTGAATTCCTGCATGCCTTCCTGTTCCAGATAGCGGATGCACCAGTAGCGCTCCATTTTGTCCTGAAAATCAGCATAGGCGGCATAGGCGGCATCAAAAGCCGAAATGGCGCTAAACAGCTCGGCATCATTTTTCTGATAGCGCGGCTTTTCCTGCCGAATCATCGCCACAAGTTGTTGCTGGTTGATGAAATCCACCGCGCGGCGCAGCGGCGAGCTAGACCACATATAGCAATCCACGCCCAAACCAGCATGGGCGGTGGCTTGGGTCGAGAGTTTCACCCGGCCGCCGCCTTGCGAGCGGTAAATTCCGGCGATTTCAGCATCGCGCAGGTCAGTACCCCATTGGCTGTTTACCAAAATCATCAGCTCGGCCACCAGTTTATCCATGGGCGCGCCGCGTTTGCGCGGTACGATGCGCACGCGCTCGGGCTGGCCCTCGACGCGATCGATGTAAAAACTGTAATCCAGTCGCACCGGGCCGGGTTGATCGGCCTTGCCGCGGCGGCCTTCCAGTGCGCCAGCCAGATGCCAGAGGAAGGTGAGTTCCTGCTTGTATTGGAAATCCGGCCCGTCGGCTTTGCCGGCGGTCTCTTCATTAAAATACGGCTCGATGTCGTGGTGACGCAGGTTGGCGGCCACGGGCACGCGCTCGATACGCGAGTAATGGCTCAAGACATCGTAGCCGGGCGAGACTTCCAGATACATCGAGAGGGCCGGACGGGCGGCGCCTTCTTGCAGGGTAAACACTTCAACCACTTCATCCGGCAGCATGGTGATCTTGTCGCCGGGGAAATACACGGTAGAGAGGCGATCGAGCACCAGCTGATCCACCGCCGAGCCCGGCGCAATGCCCAGCACCGGGGCGGCAATATGAATGCCGACTTGCCAGTTGCCATTGGGCAGGGTTTTCAGGCTGAAAGCGTCATCGATTTCGGTGGTGGTGGCGTCATCAATCGAGAACGCGGCCACATCGGCAATCGGCAAATCTTCGGGCGCGAACACCGGCTCAATCGCCGGAAAGCCTCGGCCTTTCGGGAAATGGGCGCTGAGGAAACCATCGAGGTGATACTGGGCCAGATCGCCCAGTGCGCCGATTTTTTCCAGCAGGCGCAGCGGCGATAATTGTGCCGCTTCGGCAGCTTGAGCCAGCGCTTTGTATTCGAGGCCATTTTTATCCGGGCGATGTATCAGGCGGGAAAGGTTGCTAGAAAAGGCTTCTGGCACGATACCCCGGAGGAGTTCCTCTTGCCAGGCGGCCATTTGCTCGGCTTCACGCGCTTTGCGTTCCAGCCCGGCCAGCGCGGCTTTCAGGTTTTCTTCGGGGGCGGCTTTGTAGCGGCCTTTGCCTTTGCGATAAAAATACATCGGCGCGCCATGCAGGGCGATAACAGCGGCGGCCTGCTGGGTCAGGCTGGGGTTGGCGCCAAAATACTCGGCAGCAATGTCGGCAAAGCCGAATTCATCTTGCCCGCAGCATTCCCACAGGAAATTACTATCCACCTCGGCGGCCAGGGCTTGAGCGTTTTTCAGAAATTCATCGAGGCTGATGCGATCAAAGCGGAGCAGCACATTGGCAGTTTTGATTTTGCTGCGCTTGCCGCGCGCGTCTTCCACCTGCAGGCTGGCGGCCTGTTCGTCGTTGATGGTGGCGACTTTGAAGCTGCCGTCTTCCTCGTAAAATACATTCATTGCGTCTGCGCCAAAGCCAAAACCGCCAATTATATCAAAGCGCTGAGCCTGTGCGCGCAATTGCACCGGCGGCACGCGTCGGGAACTGGCGTATTTTGTGTGATGGCGTGCCGCAGTCATGGTAATTACGCTATAAATCGGCCACAATCACGGCATCTTTTCTGAGTTTTTCAAGCCTTGTCAGCCTCTGCTTCTGCCACCGGTTCTCGCACTCTGCCTGCGGATATCGCCCCCGAAACGCCAGCTCTGGATCGGCGGGCGGTGGCCAGTGCTTTGCGCTTTGCGCTGGCCGAAACCGCCGCCGGTGGACACAAGCTGGTGATCTTGGCTGGCGAGAGCGGTTCGGGCAAAACCACCTTGGCCCATGAGCTGTTGCCACCTGTGCGTGAGCGCGGCGGTATGCTGATCGAAAGCCGGATCGAATCGCTGAGCTGGGGTAGCCCGCTCGATAGTCTGTTGCTTGGGCTGAGTCAGCTCAGCCAAGCACTCTGTCAGCAGCTGAGCGATTCAGGCCTAAGTGGCCGCGAAGCACTACTGGAGCTGGGTACGCGGCTGGGCCTGATTCAAACCAGCAGTAACGAGCTGGATTTAACCCAAGCCTTGCAGTTGCAACTTTTGGCCGGGGAATTACTCAGCCACGCCAGCCGTGAGCTGCGGCCACTGGTGTGGATTATTGATGGCGTGGATCAGCTGGATCAGGATGCGCTGGCGGTGCTGGATTACCTGATCGAAAATCGCTCCACCCCCTATCTGATGATCTTGCTCTGCGTGCGCGACGCCCAGCTGCCGATGCTGGTGCGCTGGCAGATGCATGAGCTAAGTCAGCTGTATCAGCTGGCGCCATTCAGCATTCGCGACACCATGACCTGGCTGGTAGAAGAGCAGAATATCAATCCGCGCCTGGCCGCCGAGATTGCGCCGTTTTTGCAGCAAACCTGTCAGGGTAATCTGCAGTTGTGCCGCTTTTTGCTCGATAGCCTGGCCGCGCACAACTTGCTCAGCCCGGTGCCGGATGCGCAGTGGGCGCAACGCTTGCAGCAAATCTCGCTGCAATTGCGGGTGCCAGAAGCAGAAAACCATTTTCGTGAACAGCTGCTGCAACTCACCGAAACCGGGCTAGAGATGCTGCAAACGGCCAGTCTGATCGGGCTGGAGTTTGATGCCCGGATTTTGCACGACTACCTACCCGAAAGTGCGGTGTTGGAGCATCTGGCGCTGGCCAGTGGTTATGGCCTGATCGAACATCTGGGCGGTACGGTGTGGCGCTTTATTCATCCGCATCTGCAGCGGCTGGCCCAGCAAAGCTGCCCCCATCAGCATGAGGCCGAGCTGCATGCGCGGCTGGCCTATCGCATGATGAAATTGCCGCAGTATGCCTTGCAAGCGCTGCGGCACGCCCAGCAGGCCGGCCCGGCGCTCACTCAGGCCGATCGGGTGAAATATGCGCAGCGCGGCGCGCAGGTAGCCAGCGAGATTTTGCAGCAAGGTAGCCCGCTGCATGCGGCGCAGATTTTGGAACAGATGATGGCGCTGCTCGGGCCACGGCTGTGGCTGGATGAAGTGAGCCTGAGCGAGCAAATGATCGACTTGTGGTGCGCCTGCCTGCAAGAGCCCAATCAATATCGCGAAGTGCTGGTGGTGCAAAAAAACTTGCCGGCCGAGGCCAGCGCGCAAGTGCGCTACACCTTGTCGGCCTGCCGCCAGCGGCTGGCGTTGCTCACGCAAGATTACGCCGGGCTGTTTGGCGCGGCCGAAGATGCGCTCGGTAGTCTGGGCCAAGATTTATCCACCCAAACCCCGTATTGGTCGCTGGCCCGCGAGCTGGCGCTGGCCGGCTGGGAGCGGCTACGCTATCGCCCCGCGCAGCAAGCCTGTGGGCAAAATACCCCGATGGATTCGGTGCTGCGCGCGCAGCGGGTGCTGGCGGCGCTGTATGGCCCGGGCCTGCTGGCGCGGCCAACCGCGCTGGCGGCGGTGACGGTGCGCCAGCTGCGGCTGCAACATCGCTATGGCCGCTCGCCCCACGATGTGGTGGCCAAAATTGGTGCGGCGTTGGCGCTGACGGCACTGCGCCGCTATGCCGCGGCCTTTAAGCTTGCCGATGTGGCGGAAGCTGAAGCGGTGGCGCTGGATGAAAACCAAGTACTGTGGCCACGTCATCAAGTGCCGATTTTGAGTTTGGGCTTGATTCAGCCGTGGCGGGCGGGCTTGCAGCAGCTGCTGCCGAATTTGTGGCGCTGGCAGCAAAACGCTTTGCTGGAAGGCGATTTTGAATATGCCGGCTATGCCAGTATGTTTTACATTGGCCATTCGCTGCTGAATGGCAGCCCGCTGCAGCATCTGGAGCGCGAAGCGGCCAAGGTCGAAGATGATTTGCGCCATACGCGGCAATTGCAGTTGTTGCCGATGTCCAATGCTTTCCGCCAGGCGCTGTATGGCCTAGTGCACAGTAGCGATAACCCGCCCTGGCTGGGGATTGGCGCGTTTCTCACGCAGGAAGGCTTTGCGGCGCTGATGCAGCGCGATGATGCCTTGAATCTATGCCACTTCCATTTGCTGTCGGCCCTGACGGCGACCTACTGCGGCGCCAGTGATGCCGCGCTCAGCCAGTTGGCTGTGGGCTGGCAGCGTCATACCGCGGTGCGTGGCTCGATTCTGGCTGCGCTGATGCAGTATTTGCAGGGCCTGAATGGCTGCCGCCTAGGGCATTATGATGGCCCTTGGGCGCGCCGGCGCTTAAACCGCATTCGCCAGCGGCTGCAGCAGTGGGCAGCGCTGAATCCGGCCTTGTTTGCCTGCAAGGCGGCATTGCTGGAAGCGCAATATGCCGGGCGTTTTGCCGAATTCGAGCAGGCGCAAGCGGCGTTTTTGGCTGCCATCGAGCTGGCGCGCCAGCAGCAGCAACACCACGATTACGCGCTGGCGACCTTGCTGTATGGTGAATATCTGTTTGGCCAGCAGCATTTTCACCATGCCCGCCAGCTAATTAATCTGGCGGTGACCCAATACGAGCATTGGGGCGCGCATGGTGTGGCGCATTATCTGGAACGCCGCTACGGTAATTTCCTGTTGCCACCGCGGCGCTAGGGTATCGCGCTGTAGCCTTTATTGGGTGTGGCTTGCAGGGCAATACCCACTAGGGGCGCTTAGCTTTCACCCAGCTGGGCCAGCAACTCGGTCTGATGCTCATTGATCAGTGCCTGGGTGAGTTCGCTCAAATCACCATCCATCAGCGAATCGAGTTTATACAGAGTCAGGTTGATGCGGTGATCGGTCATCCGCCCTTGCGGGTAGTTGTAGGTGCGGATGCGTTCGGAGCGATCGCCCGAGCCGACCAGCGATTTACGCTCGGCCGCTTCCTTGGCCTGAATCTCACGCAGCTGGGCGTCTTTAATCCGCGCCGACAATACCGCCAGGGCGCGGGCTTTGTTTTTATGCTGCGAGCGATCGTCCTGGCATTCCACCACAATGCCGGTTGGGATGTGTGTCACCCGTACGGCCGAATCGGTTTTGTTAATGTGCTGGCCGCCGGCGCCACTGGCGCGGAAGGTGTCGATGCGTAGGTCAGCCGGGTTGATATTAATTTCTTCCAGCTCATCCGCCTCGGGCATCACAGCAACGGTACACGCCGAGGTGTGGATACGGCCTTGGGTTTCAGTGGCCGGTACGCGTTGCACACGATGGCCGCCCGATTCAAATTTCAGCCGCGAATAGGCGCCAAAGCCGGCAATGCGCGCAATGATCTCTTTGTAGCCGCCGAGGTCAGATTCGCTGGCCGACATGATTTCCACCTGCCAGCGATTGCGCTCGGCGTAGCGGCTATACATCCGAAATAGGTCGGCGGCAAACAGCGCCGATTCATCGCCACCGGTACCGGCGCGAATTTCCAGAAAGATATTGCGCTCATCGTTGGGGTCTTTGGGTAGCAGGGCTTTTTGCAGCTCCAGATCGAGCTCTTCAATCCGGGCCTTGCCGGCTTTGATTTCTTCTTCGGCCAGCTCTTTCATATCCGGGTCGCTGAGCATGTCTTGCGCGGCGGCAATGTCGGCATTCACGCGATTAAACTCATGCCAGAGCTCCACCACCGGGGTGAGCTCGCTGTGCTCGCGGTTGAGCTTGCGATATTGTTCCATATCGCGGGTGGCTTCTTCGGATGACAACAGCGCGTTGACTTCTTCGAGGCGGTCGGCCAATTGGGCCAGTTTGGCTTGGATAGACGGTTTCATGGTGTCTTCAATTCAAAAGCAAATCGGGTCTACCGCGATGGTAGACGACAAGAGGGGCAGCGGAGGGCGCCGCTAGAATAGGCAGGGACCGCGCATCAGGCTTGATCCTGTAGGCGGTACAGGCGGCGCACCAGCGCCACCAAGGCTTCCTGCTCATCGGGCTGGGCGCTATTGAGGGCGGCTAGCGGCGCATGCAGAAATTTATTACTGATTTGCTGCGCCAGTTGCTCCAGCACCCGCTGGGCATCATCCCCAGCCGCGAGGCGTTTTTGCGCTTTTTGCAGCTCGGCGCGGCTGATGCGCTCGGCATGGTCGCGCAGATCGCGAATGGTGGGCACCATCGCGCGGCTGGCCAGCCATGCGTCAAATTCTTTGACCTTTTCGCCCACGATGGCTTCGGCACTGCTCACCTCGGCTTGGCGAGAAGCCATACCTTGTTGCACCACTTGGGCCAGATCATCCACAGTGTAAAGGTAGGCGTCTTGCAGCTCGCCCACTTCGCTTTCCACATCGCGCGGTACGGCCAGATCGACGATAAACATCGGCCGGTGGCGGCGCTTTTTCAGGGCGCGCTCGATCATGCCTTTGCCCACGATTGGCAGCGGCGCTGCGGTGGAGGTCACTACGATATCGAATTCGTGAATCCGCTCGGGTAGCTCGTTGAGGATAAATGCCTCGCCACCATGCTCGGCCGCCAGTGCCGCGCCCCGTTCCAGAGTGCGGTTGGCAACTGCGATCTTACAGGGGGACTGGGCGGCAAAATGCGTGGCGCACAGCTCGATCATTTCGCCCGCGCCAATCATCAGCACCTTGCATTCGGCCACGGTAGGGAAAATCCGCTCGGCCAGCTTCACCGCAGCCGCAGCCATCGAGACCGAGGCGGCGCCAATTTTGGTTTGGGTGCGCACATCTTTGGCAACGGCAAAGGCGCGCTGGAATACCCCGTTGAGCAAGGTGCCCATGGTGCCGGCTTCCCGCGCTTGGCGCTCGGCATCTTTGAGCTGGCCCAAAATCTGGGTTTCCCCCACCACCATGGAATCCAAGCCACAGGCCACGCGATAGGCATGGCGGGCAGCTTCGGCATTTTTGTATAGATACAGGTGGGGGGTAATGTTCTGCAGGTCTTGATGGCGATTGTTTGCCAGCCAATACGTTACAGCATCAATGTCACGGGCGTGACAATACAGCTCGGTACGATTACAGGTGGAGACAATCGCCGCTTCAAAAACGCCTTTAAGCCCCACCAGCTCGGTGAGTGCCGGCAGCATGTCTTCCGGATTAAAGGCCAGCCGCTCGCGCACTGCGACGGGCGCAGTCTGGTGATTCAGACCAAGAACGATGAGCTGCATGCCAATGCCGGACAAGGAAGCGGTAAACCGGCTATTTTAACCGGAAAAGCACAGTTTGGGCGGCGGCGGGCGGCGTTTTTCTCCGCCCGCTCCGAGACTTAGTGCAGCTTGAGGCTTGGGCGCGCTACTCGGCGCAGTTTATCGCCGATCCACAATAAGCCCGCCAGCACCCAGCCATGCACTGCCGCCTGATGCAGCCGATAGAGCGAGGCGTAAATCAGCTTGGCGCCGCGACCTTCTACATAGTAATTGCGCTTGGGCCCCACAATCGCCGCCAGGCTACCCACGGCAGCGTGTTTACCTAGCGACACCATCATGCCTTGCGGCTTGAACACGAAGGGAGTAATCGGCTGTTGGCGCAGCTTGCGAATCAGCGCATCGGCCAGCCAGCTGGCTTGCTGGTGGGCGACCTGGGCGGTGGCCGGCAGCTGCGGGCCGCCTTCGCCATCGGGGGCGCTGGCGCAATCGCCGATGGCAAAAATCGCCGGGTCGGTCAGGGTTTGCAGCGTGGTGGTGACTTCGATCTGGTTATTGCGATTGGTATGCAGCCCCAGCGTGGTAAGCCAATCGGCGGCTTTAACCCCAGCGGCCCAAACACGAATCATGGCCGGGATTTGCTGGCCATCGGCGAGGGCAAAACCCTCTGGGGTAACCGCCGCAACACGGCTATTGCAGGCCACCATAATGCCACGCTGTACCAGCGCTTCATTGGCATAGGCGGATAATGATTCGGGGGCGCCCGATAAAATCCGGTTGGCGCCTTCGATAATAGTGATTTCCAGCTGGGCTGGGTTTAAATTGGCGCCATAGTTATGCATTTCGCGAATGGTATGGTCGATCTCGGCTGCCAGCTCCACACCGGTGGCGCCGCCGCCGACAATTCCGATCGTGAGTTTGCTCGCGCCATTGCCTGTGGCACCTACCGCAAACGACAAATCCAAAATGCGCCGGCGTAGTTGCTCCGCATCGCCGGGGGTATTCAGAAACATGCAGTGCTCGCGCGCACCGGGGGTGCCAAAATCATTGGCAATCGCGCCCAGCGCCAGCACCAGGGTGTCGTAGCCGATTTCGCGTGCGCCGGTTAGCTGCTCGCCATTGGCGCCTTGCACCGGAGCGAGGGCAATGGTTTTGCGCTCGCGATCCACGCCTTGCAGCCAGCCGAATTCAAACTGATAGCCATTGCGATAGCCATGGCCGAAATAATTGACTTCATCTTCGCCGGTGTTGAGCGCGCCGGTGGCCACTTCGTGCAGCAGTGGTTTCCAGATATGGGTGGGTGAGCCATCCACCAGAATAATCTGCGCTTGCCGGCGCCCGCCCAATTGCCGCCCCAAGCGGGTAGCTAATTCCAAACCGCCGGCGCCGCCGCCGACAATAACGATACGGTGTAATGCAGTCGATGTGCTCATGGCGCCCCGCCCTCGGAGGAATCATTACAAGATAGCGGCTGCCCGGATCACTTGCAGCCTCATTTGCTCAATGGCTCTGGTATTCTCGCACACTTGCCGTTAGTTACGTAGTTTTGTTACAAAATATGCTGCTGGCGTGTGTGTGGGCGTAAAAAAAGCAGCCCGAAGGCTGCTTTGTGTAGCGCGGTGCGGCGCTTATTTGCGGTTGATCGCGCGCCAGGCGATGTCATTGCGGTATTGCATACCATCAAAGTGGATGCTTTCCAAAATTTCATAGGCGCGCTTTTGTGCCATTTTGTAGCTGTCGCCAAAGGCGGTTACGCAGAGCACGCGGCCGCCGCTGGTGACGGGCTGGCCTTCGGCATTCAAGGCGGTGCCCGCGTGGAAAACATGGCCATCGGCCAGCTCGCCCGGTAGGCCGGTAATCACGTCGCCTTTGCGTGGGGTTTCTGGGTAATTGGCCGCGGCCATGACCACGCCCAGCGCTACGCGGCGATCCCACTCGCATTCCACCTGATCCAGCGTGCCATTCACGCCATGTTCGATCAGCGTGACGAAATCGGATTTCAGGCGCAGCATGATCGGCTGGGTTTCTGGGTCGCCAAAGCGGCAGTTAAATTCCAGTGTTTTCAGGCTGCCGTCTTCAGCTACCATCAGGCCGGCATACAAAAAGCCGGTGTAGGTGATGCCATCTTTGGCCATACCTTGCACGGTGGGCAAAATCACCTCGCGCAGCGCGCGTGCGTGGATTTCTGGGGTGACCACAGGGGCCGGGCTGTACGCGCCCATACCGCCGGTGTTCGGGCCTTCGTCGCCATCCAGTAAACGTTTGTGATCTTGGCTCGAAGCCATCGCCAGCACGTTTTTGCCATCGACCATCACGATAAAGCTGGCTTCTTCGCCGGTGAGGAATTCTTCAATCACCACGCGCGCGCCGGCGTCGCCCAGTTTGTTGTCTGACAGCATCGCATCGACCGCATCATGCGCTTCGGTCAAGGTCATTGCCACGACTACGCCTTTGCCTGCAGCCAGGCCATCGGCCTTGATCACAATCGGCGCGCCTTTGGCGTCGATGTAGGCATGCGCTTTGGCAGCGTCGGCAAAGGTTTCGTAATCAGCGGTAGGAATGCCGTGGCGTTTCATAAACGCTTTGGCAAAGTCTTTCGATGATTCAAGCTGGGCGCCGGCTTGGGTTGGGCCAAAGATTTTCAGGCCGGCGGCGCGAAAGGCATCCACCACGCCTTGCGACAGTGGCGCTTCTGGGCCGACGACGGTCAGCGCGATGTTTTCGGTTTTGGCAAATTCCACCAGTGCGGCAATGTCAGTGAGATTGACGTTGGTAAGATTTTTATCCAGCGCGGTGCCGGCATTGCCGGGCGCCACAAACACTTTGCCGGCGCGTTCAGATTGCGCCAGCTTCCAGGCCAGCGCGTGTTCGCGGCCGCCAGAACCAATCACCAGAATGTTCATATGGACTCCATCAGGGTGCCCGCGCCGGACGAGGCCAGCGCGTGGACAAGTAGTTTAGTAATCGAAACGGGCAAACAGGAACAAGACATTCCCGTTGTTTTTGCCACCGGGGATATAGGTGGCATAGAAATTGGTTTTGTCGTATTTCACGCCCAGCATGGGCAGCACAAAGGGCACCGGCAGGTAGTTGAAATCGGAATTACGGAAGAACACCCCGCCTGTCCAGCCTGCGCCGGCGCGCAGTGGGCCAGCCACATTCCAGTACCACATATGGCCGTAGCCGACGTGAAACTGCGGTTGTTCGTGTGAATCGGCAAAGCCAATGGCGTAGATCATTTCTTCGTTGCCATTGCCGATCGGGCGGTGATAACCCAAACCGCCGCCGTAGGCGAATTCGTTGTAGCTATCGATGTTTTCTTTGTCGTAGGTGGCGCGGTTATGCCAGGCATAGCCGGTGAGGTACAACCCGCCAGTGCCTTCATTCCAAGTGCCGCTAATGTGGCTACAGGCGGCATCAAAACCCCACCACCAGTTTTCACATTCTACCGCTTTGGCCGGCAGAGCAAGGGTGGCGGCCAGTAGGCAGATGGCCCAGATTTTTTTCAGCATGGCTGACTCCTGAATGGGTATATCGATACAGGCCTTATTTATTAATGGCTGCATGGATATACGCACTGGTGGTATGTAGAAAATACAAATAGGATGCTGGCAGTGTACTGCAGCATCCCCAAGTAGCGCGTGACGTTTCGTAACCCATCCCGCACCGCGGCACTCACCGTAGTGTAGTGCCGCTCTATGTGCGCTTAGTGACGGAAGTGACGAATGCCGGTCATTACCATCGCAATGCCGTGCTCATCGGCGGCGGCGATGACTTCTTCATCACGCAGTGAGCCGCCCGGCTGGATGATGGCCGAGACGCCGTTTTCGGCAATCACATCCACGCCATCGCGGAACGGGAAGAAGGCATCCGACGCGGCGACTGAGCCACGCAGCTCAAGGCCCGCATTGCGCGCTTTAATTGCGGCGATTTTGGTTGAATCCACACGGCTCATCTGCCCGGCGCCAATCCCGAGGGTCTGGCCTTTACCGCAGAACACAATCGCGTTGGATTTCACAAATTTCGCCACATTCCAGGCAAACAGCAGATCTTTCAGCTGCTCATCGCTTGGTTGCAGTTTGGTCACTACTTTCAGGTCGGCCAAGGTCAGCGCGTGCACGTCTGGCGTTTGCACCAGCAGACCGCCACCTACGCGTTTCAGATCAAAGCGGTTTTCACCGGTTTCGATGGCGACTTCCAGTACGCGTACATTCGGTTTTTTCGCGACCAGAGCCAGCGCTTCAGGAGTGTAGCCCGGAGCGATCAGCACTTCGAGGAATTGCGCCGATACTGCTTCCAGTGTGTCGACATCCACCACTTTATTGAAGGCGATAATGCCGCCAAACGCGCTGGTGGTGTCGGTGGCAAACGCCAGGCGATACGCGGTGTACAAATCTTTGGCCACGGCCACACCACATGGGTTGGCGTGTTTCACGATTACGCAGGCAGGCTCGGCAAACTGCTTCACGCATTCCCATGCGGCATCCGAGTCGGCGATGTTGTTGTAGCTCAGCTCTTTGCCTTGGTATTGCTTGTAGTTGGCGAGGCTACCCGCTGCTGGCTGCAGATCGCGGTAGAACGCCGCAGATTGGTGTGGGTTTTCGCCGTAACGCATGTCCTGCACTTTTTCGAACTGCAGGTTCAGGCGGTTTGGATAGGCGGCTTTTTCGCCATCTTCGGTCAGCGCGGTCAGGTAGTTGGAGATCGCGCCATCGTAAGCGGCGGTGTGGCTAAAGGCTTTCTTGGCCAGGTTTTTGCGGGTGGCCAGGCTCAGGGCGCCAGCGTTGGCCTGCATTTCGGCGATCAGGGCGCTGTAATCGGCGGCATCGGTCACGATGGCCACGTGAGCGTGGTTTTTCGCGGCAGAGCGCACCATGGCCGGGCCGCCGATGTCGATGTTTTCGATCGCATCTTCGTAGCTGCAGTTAGGCTTGGCGATGGTGGCTTCAAATGGATACAGATTCACGCACACCAGATCGATATTGCCGATGCCGTGCTCTTGCATGGTGCTCACGTGGGCATCCAGATCGCGGCGACCCAGAATGCCACCGTGGATTTTCGGATGCAGCGTTTTGACGCGGCCATCCAGCATTTCGGGAAAGCCGGTGTAATCGGCGACTTCGATCACGGGCAGACCTGCGTCTGCAAACAGCTTGGCCGTGCCGCCGGTAGACAGGATTTCGACGCCTTGGGCCACCAGGGCTTGCGCGAATTCGAGTACGCCGGTTTTGTCAGATACGCTAATCAGCGCACGAGTGATTTTGCTCATCGTTCTTCCTCAAAGATCACACTACTCAATCAAAAAAAGGCCAAGCTGCGGTGCGCCGTGAGGCTTACAGCAGATTGTAGGTTTGTAATTTCTTGCGCAGGGTATTGCGGTTAATGCCTAGCATTTCGGCGGCCTGGGTCTGGTTACCCCCCACGCGCGCCAGAATATCGATCAGCAGCGGCTTTTCCATGCGGCCCAGTACCATGTCGTACAGGGCGCTGGGCGGCTCACCGTCCAGATCGTTAAAGTATTGATCCAGCGATTGTTGAATCGCGATGGCAATCACATCGGTTGCTTGGTTCATGGTTAATCCGATTTTTCTTATTGTGGGTGGCGCGCATCCGCTGCGGATAGCAGGGCGGCGGCCGCAGAGTCAGCCGGGGTCGCCGGCTGGTATTGCAAGCGCTCGCCATAGGCGAGCAGCTGATCAAAAAATTGGCGCGTCATCTGCGCTTGGCCAGCGGTAGATTCCTCGGCGTACATGGCTTGCCGGAATTCATTACTCCCCGCCAGGCCCTTGGTGTACCAGGCAATGTGCTTGCGGGCGATGCGGCAGCCCGAATACTCGCCATAAAAGGCGTACAGATCATCCAAGTGCTGCAGTAAAACGTCGCGAATCTCGATGACTTCCGGTGGCGGCAATTCTTCGCCGGTGGCCAGAAAGTGCGCGATTTCGCGGAAGATCCACGGCCGGCCTTGTGCGGCGCGGCCAATCATAATCGCGTCGGCGCCCGTGTCCTGGAGTACCTGTGCGGCCTTGCGAGGGCTATCGATGTCGCCATTGGCAATCACCGGGATGTTCAAACTGCGTTTCACTTCGCGAATCAGCGCGTAGCGGGCGTTGCCGTTGTACATGTCTTCACGCGTGCGGCCATGAATCGCCAGCGCGGCAATTCCGGCCGCCTGCGCACGCTCGGCGACCCGCAGGATATTCTCGGCGCCATTGGCAAAGCCGAGGCGGGTTTTTAGCGTAACCGGGATATTGTCCGGCGCCACCGCGGCGACGACGGCATCCAGTATCTGCCCCACCAGTGCTTCGTCTTGCAGCAGGGCTGAGCCAGCCAGCTTGTTGCAAACCTTTTTCACCGGGCAGCCCATATTGATATCGATAATCTGCGCGCCATTGGCCACCTGATAGCGGGCCGCTTCGGCCAGCTGGGCTGGATCAGAGCCGGCAATCTGCGCCGAAATGGGCGCCAGCTCGCCGACGAAATTGGCGCGATTGATGGATTTTTTGTGCGCCCGCAGCGATTGATCAGCCGTGATCATTTCCGACACGGCATGGCCGGCGCCAAAGCGCTTGCACAGCTGGCGGAAAGGGCGATCAGTCACCCCGGCCATCGGCGCAACGATCAGATTGTTTTTGAGCTGATACGGGCCAATGTGCATGGCGCAAGGGCTGGGGGAATCAAGGAAGGCGCGGATTGTACCCGCTGATTAAAAAATAGGCAAACAATAAAAAGAGCAAGCAAATTGACCTGTCTGGGTATAGCCCAGCGAGCAAATACCCCTCTATGTTGTGTGGCTATACAGGGTGGGGGTGAGCGGGGTGGAGTCGCAGGCGGGCACAGCGTATCATGGCGCGCATTCACGTTTTTGCCCGGAGCGGCCACCCATGACCCACGCCAGCCAGCCTGATTCTGCCGCACTGTCCAGCCAGCAACTGGCGGCAGTTAAAGATTATCTGCTTACCCTGCAGCAAAACATCGTGGCCACGCTGGAGTCGATTGATGGCCTGTGTTTTCGCACCGATAGCTGGGAGCGCGCCGAGGGTGGCGGCGGGATTAGCCGGCTGATCGAAGAAGGGCAGGTGTTTGAGCGCGGCGGGGTGAATTTCTCGCATGTGATGGGGGCGCAGCTGCCACCGTCGGCCAGCGCGCATCGCCCCGAGCTCGCGGGGCGCGCTTGGGAGGCGATGGGCGTCTCGCTGGTGCTGCACCCGCGCAACCCTTATATCCCCACTGTGCATATGAATGTACGCTTTTTCATCGCCAAGCCGGCGGCCGGTGGCGCAGATGCGCCGGTATTCTGGTTTGGCGGCGGGATGGATCTCACCCCGTATTACGGCCATGTGGATGATGCGCGGCATTTCCACCAGACCTGCGCCGCTGCGCTGGCGCCGTTTGGGGCGGAGCTGTATCCGGAATTTAAGTCTTGGTGCGATCGTTATTTCTACCTGAAACACCGGCAAGAAGCGCGCGGCGTGGGCGGGATCTTCTTTGATGATTTTGCCCGGCTGGGTTTTGCCGAGAGTTTTGCCCTGCTGCGCGCAGTGGGCGATGCCTTTTTGCCTGCCTATGCGCCGATTGTGGCGCGCCGCAAAGACTGCGAATACGGCCAGCGCGAGCGCGATTGGCAAGGCTATCGCCGGGGGCGCTATGTGGAATTTAACCTCGTATGGGATCGCGGCACTTTGTTTGGCCTGCAATCGGGTGGGCGGACCGAATCGATTTTGATGTCGATGCCGCCGGTGGCCAACTGGCGCTACGACTACCAGCCCGCCGCAGGTAGCCCAGAGGCCGCGCTGTATACCGATTTTCTGCCAGCGCGCGACTGGCTGGCTTAAACGCTGGCCCAGCTGGGGCGAATCGTGCGGCGTCGGTCTGACATGGATTAAATTTTCGTGAATTTCCCTAATTGACGCCGGCGCTTTCTGGCAAACTGCTGGACGACTGACGATAGTGTGGCAGGTAGCACGCACGCCGCCGTGGGGTGGCAGTCAGACCAGCAGAGAGGACACCAGCGGATGTTAGAACAACGACCAGAAGCGCAGGGGATGTACGACCCGGCGAATGAACACGACGCCTGTGGCGTGGGCTTTGTGGCCCATATCAAAGGGCAGAAAAGCCATAGCATCATCGAGCAAGGCTTGCTCATCCTGAAGAATATCGATCACCGCGGCGCCGTGGGTGCCGACCCGCTGGCGGGTGATGGTGCAGGTATCTTGATCCAGATCCCGGATACGCTGTATCGCAAGGCTATGCTGGGGCAGGGTATCGTGTTGCCGCCGCAGGGCGACTATGGTGTGGCGATGTGTTTTCTGCCGCAAGAGCCTGCCGCCCGGATGGCCTGTGAGCAGGAAATCGAGCGCGCAGTGCGCGCCGAGAAACAAATTGTACTGGGCTGGCGCGATGTGCCGGTCAATCGCGAGATGCCGATGTCGCCGCTGGTGAAGGCGAGCGAACCCGTCATTCGCCAGCTGTTTATCGGTCGCGGCAACGATGTGCTGGTGACCGATGCGCTGGAGCGCAAGCTGTATATCATCCGCAAACGCGCGTCGCACGCGATTCGCGCACTGAAACTCAAACACGGCGGCGAGTATTACATTCCGTCCTGCTCGGCGCGCACAATTAACTACAAAGGCCTGCTGCTGGCGGATCAGGTGGGCGAGTATTACCTCGATCTGCAAGACCCGGCCTGTATTTCTGCGCTGGCCTTGGTGCATCAACGCTTCTCGACCAATACTTTCCCGACTTGGGATCTGGCACACCCATTTCGCTATATCGCCCACAACGGCGAGATCAACACGCTGCGCGGCAATGTGAACTGGATTCGTGCGCGTGAGCGTGCCATTAGCTCGCCCGTGCTGGGTAAAGACCTCGATAAAGTCTGGCCGCTGATTTATCCGGGCCAATCGGATTCCGCCTCGTTTGATAATGCGCTCGAACTTTTGGTGATGGGCGGTTATTCCCTCGCGCAAGCGATGATGATGATGATCCCCGAAGCGTGGGAAAAGAACGGCGAAATGGACGAAAAACGCCGTGCCTTCTACGAATACCACGCGGCAATGATGGAGCCATGGGATGGCCCCGCCGCCGTGGCGTTTACCGATGGCCGCCAGATCGGCGCCACGCTGGATCGTAATGGTCTGCGCCCGGCACGCTATTTGGTGACGAATGACGATCTGGTGGTGATGGCGTCAGAATCGGGCGTATTGCCGATTGCGGATGAGCGCATCAATAAAAAATGGCGCCTGCAGCCGGGCAAGATGTTCCTGATCGATCTGGAGCAAGGCCGTATAATTGATGACAAAGAGCTCAAAGACAGCCTGGCCAATGCCAAGCCTTACCGCGAGTGGATTGATAAAATCCGCGTGAAGCTCGATGAAATCGAATCCGATGCCGCGCAGGCCGTGGCCCCCAAAGCCAGCCTGCTCGATGCCCAGCAAGCGTTTGGCTTTACCCAGGAAGACATTAAGTTTCTGCTGGAACCCATGGCCAAAAATGGCGAAGAAGCCACCGGCTCGATGGGCAATGACGCTGCGCTGCCGGTGCTCTCGAGCAAAAATAAGCCGCTGTATCACTACTTCAAGCAATTATTCGCGCAGGTGACCAACCCGCCGATCGACCCGATCCGCGAAGATATGGTGATGTCGCTGGTGTCCTTCATTGGCCCGAAACCCAATCTGCTGGGTACCACCGATATCAACCCGCCGATCCGCCTGGAAGTGGCGCAGCCAATTCTGTCGAGCGCCGAGATGGAGAAAATCCGCCATATCGGCCAATACACCAGCGGCAAGTTTTATTCGCATGAGCTGGATATTTGCTATCCGGTTGCGTGGGGGCAGGCTGGCGTTGAAGCCCGTTTGGCGTCCTTGGTGGCCGAAGCGGAAGACGCGGTGAAATCAGGTGCCAATATCCTGATCGTGTCTGATCGCAATATGGATCAAGAGCATGTGGCGATCCCGGCTTTGCTGGCCACTTCGGCGGTGCACCAGCATTTGGTCAAGCGCGGCCTGCGCACGAGCACCGGCTTGGTGGTTGAGACTGGCTCGGCGCGCGAAACACATCACTTTGCCTTGCTGGGTGGCTATGGCGCTGAAGCCGTGCACCCTTATCTGACCTTGGCCACTTTGGCGGATCTAGCCGGTAATGACGCAGAAACCGCGGCGAAATACCAGAAGAACTTCATCAAAGCGGTCGGCAAAGGCCTGCTGAAAGTGATGTCAAAAATGGGTATTTCGACCTATATGTCGTACACCGGAGCGCAGATTTTTGAAGCCATTGGCTTGCAAAAAGCCTTTGTGAAGAAATACTTCACCGGCACACCAAGCAATGTTGAAGGCATTGGCCTGTTTGAAGTGGCTGAAGAAGCCGTGCGCCTGCATACCGCCGCCTTTGGCGCCGACCCGGTGCTGGCGAATATGCTCGACGCCGGCGGCGAATATGCCTTCCGGATTCGCGGCGAAGACCATTTGTGGACGCCTGATTCCATCGCCAAGTTGCAGCACGCAACACGCAGCAATTCGTACTCAACGTACAAAGAATACGCCGCGCTGATTAACGATCAAAGCAAACGCCACTTAACGCTGCGCGGCCTGTTCGAGATTAAATCGGCAGGTGCGCCTGTGCCACTCGAAGAAGTGGAATCAGCCGCCGAAATCGTCAAACGTTTTGCGACTGGCGCGATGTCGCTCGGTTCGATTTCGACCGAAGCACATTCAACGCTGGCGATTGCGATGAACCGCATTGGCGGTAAATCCAATACCGGTGAAGGCGGTGAAGACGCAACGCGTTTCAAATCGCTGAAGGCTGGCCAAACGCTGTCCGAAGTGATCGGTAAAAACCGCATTGAACGCGACTATACGTTTAAAGAAGGCGATAGCCTGCGCTCGGCGATCAAGCAGGTGGCGTCGGGCCGTTTTGGTGTCACGACTGAATATTTGGTCAATGCCGATCAAATCCAGATCAAAATGGCACAAGGCGCCAAGCCGGGCGAGGGTGGTCAGCTGCCTGGCCATAAGGTTTCGGAATATATCGGTAAATTGCGGCACTCGGTGCCGGGCGTGGGCCTGATTTCGCCGCCACCGCATCACGATATTTACTCTATCGAAGATTTGGCGCAGCTGATTCACGATCTGAAAAACGTCAATCCAGTGGCCTCAATTTCAGTCAAGCTCGTTGCCGAAGTCGGCGTGGGTACCGTAGCGGCCGGTGTTTCGAAAGCCAAAGCCGATCACTTGGTAATCGCGGGTCATGACGGCGGTACGGGCGCTTCGCCACAATCGTCGATCAAACATGCGGGCGGGCCGTGGGAATTGGGTTTGGCAGAAACCCAGCAAACGCTGGTGCTGAATAAATTGCGCGGTCGGATTCGTGTGCAGGTTGATGGCCAGATGAAAACCGGCCGTGACGTAGTGATTGGTGCGCTGCTCGGCGCCGACGAATTCGGTTTTGCGACTGCGCCGCTGGTGGTTGAGGGCTGCATTATGATGCGCAAGTGTCACCTCAATACCTGCCCGGTCGGTGTGGCTACCCAAGACCCCGTCTTGCGTCAGCGTTTCTCAGGTCAGCCTGAGCATGTGGTGAATTACTTCTTCTTTGTCGCCGAAGAAGCGCGCCAGATCATGGCGCAGATGGGTATTCGCAAGTTTGACGACCTGATCGGCAGATCTGATTTGCTCGACAAACAAGCCGGGATCGAACACTGGAAGGCCAAAGGGCTGGATTTCAGCAAGATCTTCTATCAGCCAAGCATGCCGGTTGAAGTGGCGCGTTTACACGCTGAAACGCAAGATCACGGCTTGGTTAAAGCGCTTGACCAAGAGTTGATTAAACAAGCGGCGCCGGCGCTTGAGCGTGGCGAAATCACGCAAATCAGCCTGCCGGTGAAAAACATCAACCGCACTGTGGGTGCCATGCTGTCGGGTGAAGTGGCGCGCCGTTATGGTCACGCCGGTTTGCCGGAGGATACACTGCGCGTTGCCCTGCAAGGCACGGCGGGTCAGAGCTTCGGCGCATTCCTCGCTCGGGGTATCACGATCACGCTGACTGGCGAAGGCAACGATTATGTGGGTAAAGGCCTGTCGGGTGGTCGTATTGTGATCCGTCCTGCCGCCAGCTTTGTGGGAAAAACCTGGGAAAACATCATCGTCGGCAACACCGTGTTGTTTGGCGCGATTGCCGGTGAGGCGTTCTTTGCCGGTGTCGGCGGCGAGCGCTTTGCGGTGCGCAATTCCGGTGCAACCGCGGTGGTCGAAGGCGTGGGCGACCACGGTTGTGAATACATGACCGGCGGTACGGTGGTGGTGCTGGGCAACACGGGTCGCAACTTTGCGGCCGGGATGTCGGGCGGGATTGCCTATGTTTACGATCCAGAAGGCGTATTTGCGAGCCGCTGCAATATGACGCAAGTGGCGCTGGAGCCGGTGCTGGCAGCTGAAGCGCAAGCCCAGCCATTCCACAATGGCCTGACCGACGAAGCCCAGCTAAAAGCCCTGATCGAGCAGCACGCCGCCCTGACCGGTAGCCTGCGCGCCGCCGAGATCTTGGCGAATTGGGCCGAAGCTCGCGCCGCCTTTGTCAAAGTCTTCCCGAACGAATATCGCCGCGCGCTGACTGAAATGCAGGAAATGGCCGCCGCCAAACTTGAAGAAGCCACCCGGAAGGAGATCGCATAATGGGTAAGCCGACTGGTTTTCTGGAAATCGAACGCATCAAGGAAACATACGAGCCGGTGGCGCAGCGCCTGACGCACTATCGCGAATTCGTACCAGCGCTCGATGATGCCGCTGCCAAGCTGCAAGGCGCGCGTTGTATGGATTGCGGTATTCCGTTCTGCAATAACGGTTGCCCGGTTAATAATGTGATCCCGGATTTTAACGATCTGGTGTATCGGCAAGATTGGCAAAATGCGCTCACCGTGCTGCATTCGACGAACAATTTCCCCGAATTCACCGGCCGGGTCTGCCCGGCGCCGTGTGAGGCCGCCTGTACTTTGGGCATTAATGCCGAGCCGGTGGGGATTAAATCGATCGAGCGCGCCATTATCGACAAAGGCTGGGAAAACGGCTGGATCGTGCCGCAACCGGCGGCG
This sequence comes from Chitinibacter tainanensis DSM 15459, assembly GCF_000429785.1. GTDB lineage: Bacteria > Pseudomonadota > Gammaproteobacteria > Burkholderiales > Chitinibacteraceae > Chitinibacter > Chitinibacter tainanensis. The sequence goes on along the minus strand of NZ_KE386952.1, from coordinate 23,406 downwards.
CAGGCCACTGGTAAAAAAGTGGCCATCGTCGGTTCCGGTCCGGCGGGCCTCGCCGCCGCGCAGCAGCTGGCGCGGGTGGGGCATGCGGTCACCGTGTTTGAAAAAAATGACCAAGCCGGTGGTTTGCTGCGCTACGGCATTCCGGATTTCAAGCTTGGGCAGGATGTGATTGATCGCCGGTTGGCGCAGCTGGCGGCTGAGGGTATTGTCTTCAAAACCAATACTGTCGTTGGCTCTGGAGATATACCTGCCGGGATTGTCAATGATGCTACTGCCGTGGTGACGCCTGCTGAGCTCAATGCTGAGTTTGATGCGGTGATTCTGGCCGGGGGCGCTGAAGTGCCACGTGATTTGCCGGTGGCCGGCCGCGAGCTCAAGGGTATTCACTACGCGCTCGAGCTGCTGATCGCGCAAAACAAGCAAGTGGCAGGTGGCGCGGCCAACCCGATCAATGCCGCAGGCAAGCATGTGGTGGTGATTGGTGGTGGCGATACCGGTAGCGATTGTGTCGGCACCAGTAATCGCCATGGCGCCGCCAGCGTGACTCAGTTAGAGCTGATGCCCATGCCGCCCGAAAGCGAAGACAAACCGCTGGTGTGGCCGTATTGGCCGGTGAAGCTGCGGACGTCGAGTAGTCACGAAGAAGGGGTGAGCCGTGATTTTGCGGTGCAAACCCAAGGCTTCGTGGGTGAGAATGGCCAGGTCAGAGCCGTGAAACTGGTCAAGCTGGATTGGGCCAGTGGTAAGCCCGAAGTGGTGGCCGGCAGCGAGTTTGATATCCCGGCCGATCTGGTCTTTCTGGCCATGGGCTTTACCAATCCGATTGCTAGTATTTTGGATGCGTTTGGCGTGGAGAAAGACGCACGTGGCAACGCCAAAGCCAGCACAGAAGGTCAAGGCTGTTACCGTACTAGCGTCGATAAAGTCTTTGCCGCCGGCGATATGCGCCGTGGCCAATCCTTGGTGGTGTGGGCCATCCGCGAGGGCCGGCAGGCGGCGCGTGAAGTGGATGCTTACCTGATGGGGGCGAGTAGTTTGCCACGCTAAGTGGGTATCTGTTGCGCGGTAGCTTCTTATCTAGCTTGCCGAGCAATATCCCTCAAATAAGCCAGCCTTGCGCTGGCTTATTTTTTGCTCGGGCACCCTTGGTGGTGCACCGTATAATGAACGATTACCTGTTTTGCACTGGAGTTCAGTATGAGCGATCAAGCCACCCCTGCCGCGCCCGCCGATTGGCTGGTGATTTTGCGGCCCGACCATGAGCGTAAAGTGGCGGCAAAAAGTAAGCTGTATCGCCTGCGGCATAATCAGCCTGAGCGCCTGCGCCAACTGGAAGCCATCGTCGGGGATGCTCAGTTTAAATACAACCGCTACAAACGGGTGATCGACTCACCAGAGCCCAAGTTGATTGAGCGGCTGCGCCAGGCTTGTGTGGCGGTGATCGGCCACGATCGAGATTTAGTACATTACCTGATCGCCATTGCGATTGAGCGCAGCGATGCGGCGCATCAGCGTGGTTTGGCGGGGCCAGCGACCACTGCTGCTGCACGTCCGGTGCCAGCGCGGCTAACAGGTTCGCCAAGAGCCAGACAGGCGAAGGTTGCGCAAATGAAGGCTGCACCCGCAGCTGCTGGCGAACAACCAGCCACCGCGGCGAAGAAAACGCTGACCGTCCGCCCACGTAGTAATAAGGAAGGAGCCGCCGCGCCGGCGCCGGCCGGCAAGCCCACTAAGCCGCGCTCGGCTTGAGCTCATCCTGCTTGGGTTGGGCCGCTGCGACGTCATCTGGCATGGCGCGTGCGCCCGTCGCGCTGGATTGACCTTGCGTTTTTAGTTCGTGCAGATCGGCCAGGATTTGCCAGCTAAGGTGATCTACCCGCTGATTTAGCGCTTGCAGCGCAGCTTCGGCCTTCAGGTTGACCTCAAAATCGCGCAGCATGGTGAGCCGATCGCGGGCAGCCTGGCGGTTTTGCGACATCATGATGATCGGCGCCTGGATCGCGGCCAGCATCGACAAAATCAGATTTAAAAACACATACGGGTAGGGGTCGAAAGCCTGCGCGCGCAGGATGTCGGTATTGAGCACCGCCCAGCCGAGCAAAAAAGAGGCAAAGAGCAGGATAAAAGTCCAAGAGCCGCCGAATTCGGCCACCCGGTCGGCCAGTCGCTCGCCAAAGGTCACCCCTTCGACCGGGATACGCTCATCCCCCCGATTGGCTTGCAGGCGGCGCGAAATGCGCAGCAGGGCATTGCGTTCGCGCTCGCCGATGTCTTTAAACCCCGAGTTCAGCAAATGTTCGGTCAGAAAGCGCAGCTGATGATCATCTTGACGCATGATGGTCTCCGGCGGGAAAAGGTGTGGGCGCTTAGTGTACGAAGTTTTTCCTCGCCGGCAGCATAAGCTTTGTTCATTTTGCCGGCGGCGGCCGTGGGCAATTGACGAGGGCTTGAATCGGATTTGAACTCAGGCTGACAAAGTGAAAAATACCCAGATGGCGTAGTTTCAGGGTTTTTCCCGATTGTCCAGTGCCAATTGGTTTGGGTTGCGTTTAGCACCCTTAAAAGCTAGAATCAAGCCCTTTCTCTTGACTAGGGTCAATCCCTAGTGCGTTTGTTTTTTTGGCTTAAGGGTTCCGTTGTGATGGATAGACAAAGCTGGTTGGAAGGCACGCTGTACCGCCCGCAGTTCGAGCAAGATAGCTGCGGCTTCGGTTTGATCGCGCAGATGGATGATAAACCGTCGCATTGGCTGGTATCGACTGCGATTAATTCTCTGGCCTGTTTGACCCACCGCGGCGCTGTGGCGGCCGATGGCAAGTCTGGCGATGGCTGCGGTCTGTTGTTCCGCAAACCCACTGGCTTTTTGCAAGCCGTGGCCGCCGACAATGGCTATACCCTGGCGGAGCAATTCACTGCCGGCCTCGTATTTGCTGGCTTGGATAAAGATACCTGTGCTCAGTCACTGGCAAATCTGCAAGCCGCAGTCGAAGGCCAAGGCCTGAGTGTAGCCGGCATTCGTGACGTACCTGTGAATCTGGATGCGCTGGGTGAAGCCGCAATGGCCTCGCTGCCTTCGATCAAACAGATTTTCGTGAACGCCCCAGCCGGTCTGTCCGAACTCGACTTTGCCCGCAAGCTGTACCAAGCCCGCCGTATTGCCGAAAAAGCCAACGCCAACGACAAAGATTTTTATATTCCAACCCTGAATCCGTACGTGCTGTCGTACAAGGGTTTGGTTACCCCCGATAATCTGCCAGTGTTCTACCTCGATCTGAAAGACGAGCGTTTTGCCTCGAGCCTGGCGGTATATCACCAGCGTTTCTCGACTAATACCTGGCCACAATGGAAACTGGCGCAGCCATTCCGTTTCCTCGCGCACAACGGCGAGATCAATACCCTGACCGGTAACCGCGCCTGGGCCAAAGCGCGTGAAGCCATCATGCACAGCGAACAGCTGGACATGGATGCGATCCGCCCTATCGTCCAAACCAACGGTTCAGACTCGATGAGTCTGGATAATATGCTGGAAAGCCTGGTGCTGGGCGGCGTAGATGTCTTCCGCGCCTTCCGCCTGCTGGTGCCACCGGCTTGGCAAAACGTGGATTCGAACGACCGTGATTTACGTGCGTTCTACGAATACAACTCGCTGCATATGGAGCCATGGGATGGCCCGGCCGGCATCGTTTGGGCCGCTGGCGACTACGCCGGTTGTGCGCTTGACCGTAATGGCCTGCGCCCAGCGCGTTATGTGATCACCAAAGATCGCCATATCACCATCGCCTCAGAAATCGGTGTATGGGGTTACAAACCGGAAGAAGTGGCCAAAAAAGGCCGCGTTAAACCGGGCCAGATCGTGGCGGTGAACCTGAAAACCGGCGAATTTATCGATACCGAAACCATCGATAACGGCCTGAAAGGTGCACAACCTTACCGCGCATGGCTGAAAGAACACGCCATCCATCTGGAAATGGCCGAAGACAATAAACCACTGGAAGAAATGGATAAGGCAACACTGTTGACCTACCAAAAACAATTCCAGCTAACGTTTGAAGAGCGCGACCAGATTCTGCGCGTACTGGCCTCGGATGGTCAGGAAGCCATTGGCTCGATGGGCGATGACACCCCGATGGCGGTGTTGAGCCAGAAAGTACGCTCACCATTTGATTACCTGCGCCAACAATTTGCACAGGTCACCAACCCACCGATCGATCCGATTCGCGAAGCGATCGTGATGTCGCTGAACACCTGTTTCGGCCCCGAGCGCAATCTGTTTGAAGATGGCCCAAGCCACGCCAAGCGTCTGGAAGTCACTTCACCGGTACTGTCGACCGACAAATTCGACGCTATCGTGTCGCAAGCCGATGCCGACTTCAAAGCTGCCCGCTTTGATCTGAGCTTTGATGGCGCGAGCACCACGCTGAAAGCCGCAGTTGAGCAATTGCAAGCCGATGTACTGGCGAGCGTGCGCAACGATGGCACCGTGATTGTGGTGCTGTCTGACAAGAACATCGCCAAAGGCCGTCTGCCGATTCCGGCGCTGTTTGCCGTGGGCGCCGTGCATCATGCGCTGATCAACGCTGGCCTGCGCTGCAAAACCAATATCATTGCCGAAACCGCAACCACTCGCGACCCGCACCACTTTGCGTGTCTGATCGGTTACGGTGCGACGGCGGTCGTGCCCTATCTGGCGTACCAGACCATCAAAGAATTGATCGAGCTGGGCCAAATCGAGCATTCGCTGGAAAAAGCCGCCAATAACTTCCGCAAAGGGATCAACAAGGGTCTGATGAAGATCCTGTCGAAGATGGGTATTTCGACCATCGCCTCTTATCGCGGCTCACAGCTGTTTGAAGGCGTGGGGATTGGTGAAGAAGTGATCGACCTGTGCCTGACCGGTACGGTTTCTCGCATCTCTGGCGCGGGCTTTGCCGATTTCCAAGAAGATCTGGCCAAACTGAACAAGCTGGCCTTCAACCCGATGCGTCCACTGGCGCAGGGCGGTCTGCTGAAGTATGTGTTCGGCGAGGAATACCACGCCTACAACCCAGACGTGGTAATGGCGCTGCAAAAGGCCGTGCAAAACGGCGACTACAAAGCCTACAAGCAATACGCTGAACTGGTGAACAAACGCCCAGTAGCCATGCTGCGTGACCTGATGGCGCTGAAACTGGATCCAGCCAAAGCCATTAGCCTTGACGAAGTTGAGCCGCTGGAAAGCATCGTGAAGCGCTTTGACTCAGCCGGTATGTCGCTGGGTGCGTTAAGCCCTGAAGCGCACGAAGCCTTGGCCGAAGGCATGCACCGTTTGGGCGCGCGCTCGAACTCGGGTGAAGGTGGTGAGGATGAAGCTCGCTACGGCACGCCGAAAATGTCGAAAATCAAGCAGGTAGCCTCAGGTCGTTTCGGTGTAACGCCGCACTACCTCGTGAATGCTGAAGTGCTGCAGATTAAAGTCGCCCAGGGTGCTAAGCCGGGTGAAGGTGGTCAGCTGCCGGGCGATAAAGTATCGCCACTGATCGCAAAACTGCGTCACAGCAAACCAGGCATCAGCCTGATTTCGCCACCACCGCACCACGATATCTACTCGATCGAAGATTTGGCGCAGCTGATTTTCGACTTGAAACAGGTTAACCCAGAAGCGCTGGTATCGGTGAAACTGGTGGCCGAGCCTGGCGTGGGTACGATTGCGGCCGGTGTAGCGAAAGCGTATGCCGATCTGATTACGATTTCCGGTTACGACGGTGGTACTGCGGCTTCTCCATTAGCTTCTGTGAAATACGCCGGTTCGCCATTCGAGCTGGGTCTGACCGAAGCACAGCAAGTATTGCGTGCCAATGGTCTGCGTGGCCGCGTTCGCGTGCAGGCTGATGGCGGTCTGAAAACCGGTCTGGACGTGGTGAAAGCGGCAATCATGGGTGCAGAGAGCTTCGGCTTTGGTACTGGCCCAATGGTGGCGCTGGGTTGTAAATTCCTGCGGATTTGTCACTTGAACAACTGCGCGACCGGCGTAGCCACGCAAGAAATCAAACTGCGTAGCAAGTACTTCATCGGCCTGCCAGAAATGGTGGTGAACTACTTTACCTTCATCGCGCAAGAAACCCGTGAGCTGATGGCATCACTGGGTATCCGCAAATTTGAAGATCTGGTGGGTCGCACCGAACTTCTGGAACTGATCGATGGCGCCACCGAAAAACAGAAAAAACTCGCCCTGAGCGCACTCTTGAGCCAAGGTAGCACGCCAGAAAGCGAGCCACGCTTCTGCGTTGAAGCCAGCAACCCGTCTTTCGATAAAGGCGAGTTGGCTGAAGAAATGGTGCGTGACGCCTTGGCGGGTATCAAAGCCGGCACCCGTCAGCGCTTTGAATACAACGTGCGCAATATCCACCGCTCGATTGGTGCCCGTTTGTCCGGCGAGATCGCTAAAGCCCACGGTGCAGCAGGTCTGGCCGATGGCGCGCTGCACATCAAGCTGAACGGCTCGGCGGGTCAGTCGCTGGGGGTGTGGAACTCGAAAGGCCTGACGCTGGAGCTGGAAGGCGATGCCAACGATTACGTGGGCAAAGGCATGAACGGCGGTAAAGTCGTGATCTACCCACCGAAAGGCAGCGATTTTGCATCGCACGAAGCCACCATCGTTGGTAATACATGTCTGTACGGCGCGACCGGTGGTGAGCTGTTTGCTGCTGGTATGGCTGGCGAGCGTTTCGCAGTACGCAACTCGGGTGCTACTGCCGTGGTCGAAGGCGTAGGTGATCACGGTTGCGAATACATGACCGGCGGTTGCGTGGTGGTACTGGGTGAAACCGGCTACAACTTCGGCGCGGGTATGACCGGTGGTTTTGCGCTGGTTTACGATCCAAACATGAAGTTTGCTTATCGCTACAACAACGAGCTGATCGATACCAATCTGATCAATGGCGAAGCGTACGGCGCGATCCGAGCCTTCCTGAAAGACAAGATCAAGGCGCACGCAGAGCTGACTGGTTCGGCGAAAGCGGCCGAGCTGCTGGCCAACTTCGATGAAGCCGTGGATTACTTCTGGCTGGTGAAACCGAAAGTCGCCAAGCTGGATGCGCTGTTGAAAGACTAATGTGTGCGGTGCAGCGCAAGGGTGCTGCACCAGACGAGTTCAAAGGTAGGTCTGTAGGGTATTGCCCGCTAACGCATGATCTACCTTGCATTGAGGTTTATACCCATGTCTGATGTGTTTCAGTTTCTGAATGTAGCGCGCAACCCCGGCGAAAAAGTGGCGGTGGAAAAGCGTAAATTCATTTTCAAAGAAATCTACAGCCCGCTGGATAAAAGCGCGGCGGGCGAGCAGGCTGGCCGCTGTCTGTCCTGTGGTAACCCGTACTGCTCGTGGGAGTGCCCGGTGCACAACCATATTCCCCACTGGCTGCAACTGGTGGATGAAGGCAAGCTGTTTGAAGCGGCTGAGCTGAGCCACAAAACCAACTCGCTGCCAGAAATTACCGGCCGCGTCTGCCCGCAAGATCGCCTGTGCGAAGGCGCGTGTACGCTGAACCAAGGTGGTTTTGGCGCGGTGTCGATTGGCTCGGTGGAAAAATACATTACCGACGAAGCCTTCAAAGCCGGCTGGCGCCCTGATATGTCGGGCGTGATTAAAACCGACAAGAAAGTCGCCGTCATTGGTGCGGGCCCTGCTGGTTTGGCATGTGCTGACGTGCTGGTCCGCAATGGCGTTCAACCTGTCGTATTTGATCGCTACGAAGAAATCGGTGGTCTGCTGACGTTCGGTATCCCTGAATTCAAGCTGGAAAAAGAAGTCATCGTAACCCGTCGCAAGATTATGGAAGCGATGGGTGTTGAATTTCGGCTGAAAACCGAAATCGGCACAGATGTAACCATCGACGAGTTGCTGGCCAACTACGATGCGGTATTTATGGGCATGGGCGCCTACAAGTACATGAAAGGCGGCTTTGAAGGTGAAAGCCTGCCCGGCGTACTGGAAGCGTTGCCATTCCTGATCAACAACGTGCGTAACACCATGGGCACGCTGGATGGCGAAGCGTTCCAGTCGATGCAAGGCAAGCGCGTGGTGGTGCTGGGTGGTGGCGATACAGCGATGGACTGTAACCGCACTTCAATTCGCCAAGGCGCCGCTAGCGTGATCTGTGCTTACCGTCGTGACGAAGAAAACATGCCGGGCTCGAAACGCGAAGTGGCCAATGCCAAAGAAGAGGGCGTGGAATTCCAGTGGAATAGCCAGCCAGTGAAAATCGAGCAAAATGCCGATGGCAGCCTGGCGCTGACTCTGGTTTCAACCCAACTGGGTGCGCCGGATGAGAAAGGCCGTCGTCGTCCTGAGCTGGTGACAGGTTCTGAGCGTGTGATCAATTGTGATCACGTGATCGTAGCCTTTGGTTTCCAGGCTGAAGCTGAAAGCTGGTTTGCCGCGCAAAACGTGAAAACCGATGATTGGGGCCGCACCGTGGCGCCAGAGCAGCAAGCGTTCAAACACCAGACTAGCAATCCGAAAATCTTCGCCGGCGGCGATCAGGTGCGTGGTGCCGATCTCGTGGTGCGTGCGATTTATGAAGGCCGTAACGCTGCTGAGGGTATACTGGCCTATCTGGGCGAGTGGTAAGCCAAGCAGCAACCGTCAAAACCCCGCTCGCGGGGTTTTTTTACGGCCAATTTTCGGGATAGGGCAGTGACAGTACAGCAAAGCCTGCAGCAGGGTCTGCAGTTTTTCCGCCAAGATCAGCTCAATAGCGCCGTGCGGGTTTGGCTGCGTGGCCTCAATGGCGTCAGCGCCCCAGCGGACGAAGCGCCGTTTTGGTGCTGGCTGGGCGCTGCCTTGCGTCGGGCTGGTCAGCCCGCGCAGGCGTTGTTGATGCACCAGCAGCTCTTGCAGGAACAACTCGCCACCCCCTACTGGCTAGCTCATGCCCGCATTCAGCTGGGGCTGGATTTGCTGGCCCAGCGTGAGCCCAAACTCGCCCAGCACTACGCCCAACCACCGACGGCAGAATGGGCGCAGGATGGTGAACTACTGATGCAGTACGCCGAATTGCAGTTGGGTCTGGCTGACGATCGTGGCGCCGAGCAAAGCCTGGAGACCGCCATGCAGGCGCTAGATACCGATCCACTGGCCGTGGCCGTGGCCGGGTTGCATTTATTGCAGCTATATGGGCGGGATGGGCAGGTGAGCGCGGCGCGTTTGCAGCAGGTGATCGCCCGCGCCAGCGGCCATGTGGCCTTACTGGGACAGCAGGCGCAGCGCGAAATGTGGTTGCTGCTTGGGCAAGCGTGTGAGCGATTGGGCCAGCGGCAAGAGGCAGTGCAGCACTTCGAGCGTGCACTGGCCTGCCCGGTGAGCAAACCCACGCCAGCCAAACCACGCCGACTATCGCTGGTGGAATATAAGCTGCGGCAGATGACCAGCGAAATCGAAATCGAGCTCTTGCGCGAGAAAAACGCGGTACAGCATCAGCAAGTGCAGCAGCTTGAAGCCTCGGGTTTTCGTGATGAAATTACCGGCCTGTATAACCCGCGCTATCTGGCCATGCGCTGGCATGATCTGCACGCCGCGGTGGAAGAGGGGGGCATGCTTTGCCATGTGAGTCTGGGGATTGATCTCTTTGCCAGCATTAGCGAGGTGCTCGGCAAAGATAATGCGCTGGTGTGTTACCACCAAGTGGCGCGGGTGGCGCAAGAAGCTTGCCCGGCCGACTGGATCTTGGTCGCCAGTGGGGCCGGGGCATTTGATCTTTTAGCTGCCAATGCCAGCCGCACGGCGATCGAACAATTTTATGCCCGACTGCAAAGCGCGGTGCAGGCGCTGGATATGCTCTACCTGCCCGAGCCTTTGCACCTCAGCGCCGGGGCGGCGTTTCATCAGCGCGGTGAAGCACGCGATATTTTGCAGTTGCGCGCGAATCTGGCGCTGTTTTTGGCGCAGCGCGAACAGCGCAACCAGATTTGCTGGGATGGAGAAGTCTGATGCAAGCTGCGCACGAATACCCCCAGCAAAAACTCGAGCTGCAAACCATTTTGCAGGATTCGGCTTGTGGGCGGCCGCCTTCAACCTATATCGCGCTGCAGTTAATGCAAAGCACCGAAGGCCAGCCTGAGTTGGCCGCGATTGCCTGCCTGATTCAGGGCCATGCTTGGCAACACATTAGCGAGCACGCCAAGGCACAGATGGCTTTTGCCGCCGGCATGGAGGGCTTTCGCCAGCTGGGCATGGCCGCCGAAGAATGCGACGCCAGCATTTTGCTGGGGATGTCTTATCTATTGGCGGGGGAGCCGCAGAAAGCCTTAGACCAATGGTCGAATGCTCTGCAGCTGGCACGCAAACTCAGTGATCGGGGCTTGATCTGTAGGGTATATCTCGGAGTGGGGCAGGTTTACATAGGGTTCAACGATATACCCTCGGCATTGGCCTTTAACGAGCTGGCGCTAGAGCTGGCGCGGCTGTTAAACGATGACCAGCGCAAAGGTGAGGCGCTGTTGAACGTGGCCAGCGATGCCTACCGCTTGGGCCGCTATAACTACACCCTGCAATGCATCGCCGAGGCAGAAAAACTGCTGCAAAGTACCGTCACCAATGCCATCTGGTCGGCCGAAGTAGTGTATTACCGCGGGCTCGTCCACACGCGGCAACAACACTATGCGCAAGCTCGTGCTGAGCTGGAAACAGCCTATATGCTCAGCGATCGCAATGACAATCTGTGGGGCAAAGCGCATGCACTCACCGCCTTGGGCGAGCTACTTTTGCTGCTGGATGACCCTAGCGCGGGTGAAACCCTGAGCAGCGCCTTTGGTCTGGCCAGCGGCGCGCAGATGCAGGCACTGATGCAGCGCTGCGCCACGGGTTTGGTCGCTTGGTATAAACAGCAGGGGCAGCACGAGGCGGCCTTGCCGTATTACGCAGTGCTGCTGGCGCCGCAGCAGGGTGCGGCGGCCAGCATCTCGCCAGCGTATCTGCGGCAAATTCAGGCACGGCAAGCACAAAGCCGCATCCGCTGGCTGCAGGCCCAAGTGGCTGGCTGATATCCCGTATTGGACTGTCATGCCGCGCTGATTAGACTGTCGGCATGGATAGCCCAACTTTTCTTTCTGCTTTTATTCTGCTGCTGCTGGTGACCGACCCGCTGGGTGGCATTCCGCTGTTTGTTTCGCTGCTAAAGCAAGTGCCGCGCGAGCGGCGCTGGCGGATGATTATCCGCGAAGTGAGCGTCGCGTTTATCGTGCTGCTGCTGTTTATGGTGTTTGGCCGGCAGTTTCTGGAAGTAATGCACCTGTCGCAAACGTCTTTGGGTATCGCCGGTGGGGTGATTCTGTTCTTAATCGCCCTGCGCATGGTGTTCCCGCACCCGGAAGGCGTGTTTGGCGATCAGCAGGGCGGCGAGCCGTATATTGTGCCGCTGGCGATTCCGCTGCTAGCGGGGCCGTCGGCCTTGGCTACGGTATTGCTGCTGGTATCGCGCGACCCAGGGCGTTTTTGGGTATGGGTGGCGGCGCTGGCGCTGACTATGCTGGTGTGTGCCTTAACGCTGGCCTTTGCCGAGAAAATCTCGCTGGTGTTGGGCGAGCGGGTCACGACGGCTTTTGAGCGGTTGATGGGCTTGATCCTCACCGCGATTGCCGTGCAGATGTTGCTGGATGGGATTCGCGCGTATTTGGCGACCCTTTGAGGGTATAGCCTCGAGCGCCTTCGTTTTATTGGTCTAGGGCTTGATACCTGCTTAGGTATTGCTGCGCCGCATTCGTGTGCTTCTTGATGCGCGGCAAAATGGCCACGGCCGGCTTGGCGGACAATACGGCGGTGCGGGCAACCATGTATCCTGCTGGTCTGCACGCTATAATCTGCCCTCTGCCTAGGAGCTGCCATGACTCAGAATGAATTGAAAGAAGCGGTTGGTCGCGCGGCGATCGCTTATGTCCCGGATGATTGCATTGTGGGGGTGGGCACCGGCTCTACCGCCAACTATTTTATTGATGCGCTGGCCGGCATCAAAGGTCGCATCAAAGGCGCCGTTTCTTCATCCGAAGCCAGCGTAGCGCGCCTGAAATCGCACGGTATTCCGGTGTATGACCTCAACACCATCGATCAGCTACCGGTGTATGTGGATGGCGCTGACGAAATCAACCATCAGCTGCAAATGATCAAAGGTGGCGGCGCCGCACTGACGCGCGAGAAAATCGTCGCCGCCGTGGCCGAGCAGTTTATTTGTATCGCGGATGAATCCAAACTGGTGGATGTGCTGGGTACTTTCCCGCTGCCGGTAGAAGTCATCCCGATGGCGCGCTCACATGTGGCGCGTGAGATTGTGAAACTGGGTGGCCATCCGGCTTACCGTGAAGGCGTAGTGACCGATAACGGCAATATTATTCTGGATGTGCATGGTCTGAAGATCACACAGGCGAGCGAGCTGGAAGGCAAGCTGAACCAGATCGTTGGGGTGGTCACGAACGGGATTTTTGCCCAACGCCGCGCCGATGTGTTGCTGCTGGGTACCGCGAATGGCGTGAAAACCATCAAGTAAAGCCCACAAGCAGTAAAATGAAGCGAACTTGCCGTGGCAACGCGGCAAGAGATGCAACAATTCTGTAACGAATTGCTGTTATGGTGCGCTGATCAACTAATTTGGAGTAATGCGGATGGCTGAATCTCAACATATTTCCTCGCAATTCGATGCGGACCTGAATGCTATTCGCTCGCATGTAATGGCGATGGCCGGTCTGGTTGAGGAGCAGGTCCGCCTGTCGATGCGCGCATTGGCGACGGGTGATCTGGCCGTCATCAACCAAGTGATTGAGCAAGAAACCAAAGTTAACGCCATGCACGTTGAGCTGGACGATATGTGTGTACACATGATCGCCCGCCGCCAGCCTGCGGCTTCTGATCTGCGTCTGGTTATGACCGTGATCAAATCGGTTGAAGACCTCGAAAGCATCGGCGACAAAGCGCACAAAATCTGTCTGCGCGCGAAAAACATCTTCGAAAGTGGCAAGATGCAAGTGCCCAAATTCAGCGATGTAAACCACATTGCCAATCAGGCGCTGGAAATGCTGACGCGCGCGCTGGATGCGTTTGCCCGTCTGGATGCGGGCTCGGCTGCTGACGTGATTGGCGCGGATAATCAGCTGGATCAGGAATACCGCGCCCTGCAGCGCCAACTGATCACCGTGATGATGGAAGATCCACGCTCGATTTCGCTGACGCTGGATATCCTGTGGATCGCCAAAGCCACCGAGCGTATTGGTGATCTGGCGGTGAGCATTGCCGAGCATGTGGTCTATCTGGTGAAAGGCCGCGACGTGCGTCACAAACCGCTGGCCGAAGTGGAAGAAATCGCCAAGAGCTAAGCCGAGGTAAGGCGGGTGCTAACAAAAAATGGGGCAATTGTATTGCCCCATTTTTTCATAGGTTTTTTGTCCGAGTTACGGTACATTGACGCACTTATTGAACGTGACCTTACAGTGCATGGAGTACCCGCCGGATGAGCGACAATACGATCATCGCTGCTGTTGATCTAGGCTCGAACAGTTTTCGCCTGCAAGTGGCCCGGGTGGTCGAGGGCTCGCTATTTCCGCTGGATTCCCTGAAAGAAACCGTTCGCCTTGGCGCGGGGCTCGATGCCCATGGCTGCCTGAGTGAAGAAGCAATCGCCGAGCTGATTGCCGCGCTCACCCGCTTTGGCGAGCGCCTAGAAGGCCTGCCGCCGCAATGTGTGCGGGCCGTGGCCACCAATACTTTCCGCGTGGCGCGCAATGCCGCCCAGTTTGTTCCTGCGGCGGAGGCTGCACTGGGCTACCCGATTGAAATTATCGCTGGCCGTGAAGAAGCGCGGCTGATTTATCTCGGCGCCGCGCATAGCCTGCCCAGTACCCGTGAGCGCCGGCTGGTAGTGGATATCGGCGGCGGTTCGACCGAGCTGATTATTGGCAGCCAATACAAATCCTTTCGCACCGAAAGCCTACAGCTGGGCTGCGTGGGCTGGAGCATGCGCTATTTTCCCGATGGTGTGATTACCCGCGAGCGGCTTGAAGCTGCCGAGCTGGCCGCCCGTGGGGCGTTTCTGCCGCTGGTGCCCGATTTTCATACCAGCGAATGGCAGCGCGCGATTGGTACCTCGGGTACTGCCCGCTCGCTGGCGGATATCCTTGAGTTGAACGATATGTCCCCCCTAGGTATCACGCGGGCGGGGATGGCGCAGCTACGGCAGTTGATGCTGGAAGCGGGCCATATCGATCGCATTCAGCTCAATGGCGTACGCGATGATCGGCGCCCGGTTCTGGCCGGCGGCTTTGCCATTATGCAGGCCGCTTTCGATATGCTCGGCATCGAGCGCATGAATATCACCTACGGTGCGCTGCGTGATGGCGTGCTGTATGACTTGATGCAGCGGCAAACCCAATATGATGTGCGCAATCGCACCGTAGATTTTTTCCAGCGGCGCTATCACGCCGATGGCGAGCAGGCCAACCGGGTTGCGGCGCTGGCCATGCAGTTGTTTGAATCATTGCGAGGCGAAGCGGTGCCGGCCGATGCCATTCTGGCCCGGCATTTGCATATGGCCGCCAATCTGCATGAAGTGGGGCGCTCGATTGCCCATGCCAGCTATCACAAGCATTCGGCGTATATTTTGCAGCATGCCGATATGCCGGGCTTTTCGCGCCGCGAGCAGTTGTGGTTATCGCGCTTGGTGCTGGCCCATGCCGGCCGGCTGACCAAGCTCGATGGTGAAACGCTGACCCAGGCCGATTGGGATGCAATCCTGGCTCTGCGGCTGGCGGTGATTATGTATCGCTCGCGGCTGGATGAAGTGCTACCGACGCTCGAGTTGCTGCGGCAAAACGAGTCATACACCTTGACCATTGATGAAGAGTGGTTGCTAGCCCACCCCCTCACGGCGCTGGCACTGAATGAGGAAAAAATGGCATGGGAAAACATCGGCGTGACCCTGTCACTGCACACCATCGCCGGCGATTAAAAGCCACCCTAAAGGCCAGTAAAGCCGGCGCTGCGCCCGGTACATTGCAATATGTGGGCCAGCAAGAGGCACAGCCGACTTTGGCCACCCTGATCGAATATGGCCGACAAGACAGCGAATTTCTGACCACTCAGTTCACTAGTCTTGAGCAAGGGCGTGAATTTAAGCCGACCTATGACACCTTCTGGCTGAATCTACATGGCTTGCAGGATGTGTCGCTGCTGCAGCTTATTGGCCAACGTTTCCGGCTGCACCCCTTGGTGCTGGAAGACATCCTTAATACCCAGCAGCGGCCCAAGGTCGAGCAATACCCGGGGTATTTGTATATCACCGCGCGCATGGTGGCGCTGGATGAAGATGACCTGATTTGCTCCGAACAGATCAGCATCATACTGGGGCGTGATTTTGTGCTCACCTTTCAGGAAAAACCCACCGGCACCTTTACCGCAATTCGTGAGTTATTGCGCAATACCGAGTCGCAAGTGCGTAAATTTGGCGCTGATTATCTGGTCTATGCGCTACTGGACAAGCTCGTTGACCGATATTTTGCCGTGCTGGAGCAGCTGGGCGAGCGGATCGATGAGCTGGAAGACGAGATCAACGAGGGGCTACATCCGCGGCAAATGCAGGAAATCCAGCAGCATCGGCGCTCGCTGCAGGCGCTAAAGCGTGGGCTGTGGCCGTTGCGCGAGGTGATTAATATCCTGCAGCGGGATGAGGCTGACTTCTTCCACGACGAAACGCAGCTGTATTTGCGTGATGTGTACGACCATACGGTGCAGCTGATCGAGAGTGTGGAGGCGCTGCGCGAGGTGATTTCTGGCCTGCAGGATAGCTATCTGGCGTTGCAGTCGCAGCAGATGAATGCGCAAATGCGCACGCTGACCGTGTTTACCATTATTTTCAGCCCGCTCACGCTGATTGCCGGGATATATGGGATGAATTTTGAGTACATGCCCGAGTTGAAATGGCGTTATGGCTATTGGGCGGTGCTGGCGCTGATGGCGGTGCTGGGGATCGGCTTAGGTGGCTTTTTTTGGGCTAGACGCTGGATCTCGCGCGAATACTTCAGGTAGGTATGGCTGTGTAAATCTTTCTATTTAAGGGGTATCAAGCGATACCCCTTAAAATTGTTTGCGGCTAGATAAAGTATGCCGCCCAAAAAATCCCGAGCATCAGCAAAGCCAGCAGTAATTTGGCCAAATTGCCCAGCATGGTGCCTAGCCAGCTGGCGATCCCCACCTTGCCGGCCTGCCAAGCCGCCCGGCCAGCATAGAGTTCGCCCGCCGTCGCACCCACTAGCGGCCCGAAAATCAGCCCGATTGGGCCAGCAAAAACTCCGAGGACTGCGCCTATGGTGGCGCCTAACACGGCACTGCGGCTGGCGCCGGCCATTTTGGCGCCCAGTGCGCCGGCCAGATAATCCAGCGCGCTGGCGATCAGCATTAGCCCAGCTAGTACGGCCAGCGTCCAGCCGCCCACCAGTTGAAAATCACCATGCCAAGCTAAAATCAGCATGCCGGCAAAGATCAGTGGCGTTGAGGGCAGTAGCGGCAAAATAATCCCAGCCAAGCCCAGCAGCATGCAGCCGAGCGCAATACCCCACCAAAGTAATTCCATATGCGCTGATCCATTATTGGTTGAAAGTCTTCAATACGACCACCAAAGCGCGGCTTGGTTCGCAATTAAAAGCACTGCCAAAACAATACTCTAAATAATTAAGCGCCAAAAAGGTTTGACGCTAGGGCGTAGCTAGTGTTTAATTCCGCTTCTCGCAGCAAGCTGCGTAGAAAAGTGGCCAATTAGCTCAGTTGGTAGAGCAGCGGATTGAAAATCCGCGTGTCCGTGGTTCGATTCCGCGATTGGCCACCACCCAATTTTAAAACCCGCTCTGCTGAGCGGGTTTTTTTTCGCCCAGCCATTGGGCGCGACAAAAAATTTTCACTGAGCAAGGCGCAGGCTTTGTGATAGGCTACTCGTCAGTAGCCTTTTTTGTTTCTGGGTATATACTGGTTGAGCCAGGCCCTAATCTCAAGGATGTGATGGTGAGCAAATCAGATTCGACCGCCGTGGCTGCGACGCCTGTTTCGCAGCGTATTCGCTACCGCCTGCTGCAGGCCGACCGCCGCTTTCATGCGAATGACAATATCGCTGACTTTATCGAAGAAGGCGAAATGAGCGAATTGCTGGCCGAAGTGCAAAGCAAGATGGTAGAAGTGCTCAATAGCCTAGTGATCGATACCGATAACGATCACAACACCCAAGACACCGCCCGTCGGGTGGCCAAGATGTATCTGAATGAGGTTTTCCGTGGTCGCTATGTGAAGCAGCCCGCGGTGACCGAGTTTCCGAATGTCGAGCATCTGAATGAACTGATGATCGTTGGCCCGATCACTGTGCGCAGCGCATGCTCGCATCATTTGTGCCCAATTATCGGAAAATTGTGGATCGGTATTCTGCCAAATCAACATTCCAACTTGATCGGCCTGTCAAAATATGCGCGGTTGGCTGAATGGGTGATGTCACGGCCACAGATTCAGGAAGAAGCCGTGACCCAGATGGCCGATCTCTTGCAGAGCAAGGTGAATCCAGATGGCCTGGCGATTGTGATGGAAGCTGATCATTTCTGCATGCACTGGCGTGGTGTGAAAGACAGTGACTCAAAAATGATCAATAGCGTGATGCGCGGCGTATTCCTGAAAGATACGCACTTGCGGCTGGAATTCTTGTCGCTGATTAACAATAAACGTTAAGTGAGGATGGGTATGTTGGTGCGCTTGATTTATGCCAGCCGTGCAGCTGGCGCGATGAATACCGAGTTGCTGGATTCAATCCTGCGTAGCTCGCGGCAAAATAATCCGGCCATCGGCATCACCGGCGTACTTTGCTATAGCGGTGGCACTTTTGTGCAGGTGCTGGAAGGCAGCCGCGCGGCTGTATCTTCGCTGTATAACATCATCGGGCGTGATCCGCGGCATGGGCAGGTGGAATTGCTGCACTTTGCCGAGATCAATGAGCGGCGTTTCTCTGATTGGACCATGGGGCAGGTGAATTTGGCCAAGGTCAATGCGGCCCTGTTGCTCAAGTATTCGGCGCGGGCCGAATTTACCCCGTTTGAAATGAGCGGCGACGCGGTTTTGCGCTTGCTGGAAGATCTGATCGATACCGCCGCCATCGGCAAATAAATACTGCAATCGAAGGGCAGGAAAACAGGGGCTGGCTAGCCCCTGTTTGCATTTAGGCTTGGGTATCGAGCCCTTGCCGCTGGCCTTGCCAATCCAGAAACCGTTCGCCAGCGGGTAAATTCAGCAGCTTAACCAGTAGCTGGGCGGGTTGATCATTGATTTTAAGGGCTTGCCCCACCGGCTCTGGGCTGAGCTGCTGTAGTAACTCATCGGCGAGGCCGCCAAACTGCAAACTTAGTGGGGTGGCGTCACTGCGCGTTTGGGCTGGCTCACGCTCGCTGGTGGGGGCCGCCGCGTTGGTTTGCGAGCTAAATGCTGCAGTTTGTTCGCGACTAAAGCTAAGTTCAAATTCAAACTCAAATTGGCGGCCATCGGCAGTGCTAATGGTGCCGCGCCCCTTGAATTGACTCTCTTCGCGCAAAAGAAAGGCGGCGCTGCTGGTTTGCTGGGCGCCATTGCTGCTGACGCTCGCTGCTGCACCGGCCGTGGTGGCAGCGGCAAGGCTTACCTCATCCCATTCGATTTTGAAGTCTTGCTGACCAAATAATTGGCCGGCCAGCTGGCCGAGCATGGCTTGCGCAGCTTGACTGGTGTCGCGGCCCAGCTGCTGATTGTGTTGGCTGAGGGCGGAGGGTTGCTGGCTGTGGCGGGTATTAGTTGTTGGGGCTGCCCAGCCTGGCAGTAATGTGCTGGGGTTAAAGCGGCTGCTGTCGAGGGCTTGCATGATGCGCTCCTGCTGGGCTGGATAATGGCCTGTATCGGCAGGAGGCAAATAAACTCAATGCCATTGGTCGGGATGGGGGGTATTGCCCTGCAGGTCTTATTGATTAATACCTATAGAGATATACCCAACAATAAAAAAGCGGCCCGCAGGCCGCTTTTTGTAACAGTCAAATTGACTTACTTTTTGCGCTCCACTTGGCTCACATCGCGAATCGCGCCTGTATCGGCCGAAGTCGTCATTGCGGCGTAGGCGCGCAAGGCCGCGCTGACGAAACGTTCGCGCTGTTCAGGTTGCCAGGCTTTGCTGCCACGGCTTTCCATTTCGGCGCGGCGGGCAGCGAGCTCTTCGGTGCTGACCAGCAAATTGATGGTGCGGTTTGGAATATCGATTTCCAGTTGGTCGCCTTCTTTAGCTAGACCAATCGCGCCACCCTCGGCGGCTTCAGGTGAAACGTGGCCGATCGACAAGCCGGATGTACCCCCCGAGAAGCGACCATCAGTCAGCAGTGCGCAGGCTTTGCCCAAGCCTTTTGATTTCAGGTAGGAGGTAGGGTAGAGCATTTCCTGCATACCCGGGCCGCCTTTGGGGCCTTCGTAACGAATCAGTACCACATCACCGGCCACTACTTGATCGTCCAGAATGCCGGCAACGGCGTCGTCTTGCGATTCGAAAATCCGGACGCGACCGGTAAATTTGAGGATGGATTCATCCACTCCGGCGGTTTTTACAATACAACCGCGCTCAGCGATATTGCCGTACAGCACGGCGATCCCGCCGTCTTGCGAGTAGGCGTTTTCTTTGTTGCGGATACAGCCGTTGGCGCGATCCAGATCGAGCTCTGGCCAGCGCATGCTCTGGCTGAAGGCGATGGTGGTCGGTACGCCGCCTGGCGCGGCACGGTAGAGCAGGTGTGCGAGGCTATCCGGGCTGTTTTTAACGATGTCCCACTGATCAATGCTGGCGCCCATGCTGCTGGCGTGAACGGTCGGTACATCGCGATGAATGAGTCCGGCGCGATCCAGTTCGGCCAAAATCCCGATTACCCCGCCTGCACGGTGCACGTCTTCCATGTGGTATTTCTGAGTGGCTGGGGCCACTTTAGATAGGCATGGCACTTTCCGGCTCATCCGGTCGATATCCTGCATGGTGAAGTTCACGCCGGCTTCATTGGCGGCCGCTAGTAGGTGCAAGACAGTGTTGGTGGAGCCGCCCATGGCGATATCGAGTGCAATGGCGTTTTCGAAAGCTTCGAAGGTGGCGATATTGCGTGGCAATACGCTGCTGTCTTCGCCTTCGTAATAGCGTTTGGCCAGCTCGACGATGGTGCGACCCGCCTGCAGGAAAAGTTGCTTGCGATCGCCGTGGGTGGCGAGCAGCGAGCCATTGCCAGGCAAAGACAGGCCCAAGGCTTCCGTCAAGCAGTTCATCGAGTTGGCGGTGAACATGCCGGAGCAAGAGCCACAGGTCGGGCAGGCGCTGCGTTCAACGGCGGCCACTTCGTCGTCAGAGACGTTCGGGTTGGCGGCTTCCACCATGGCATCTACCAGATCGAGTTTGCGCACTTCGCCTTGCCAATTCACCTTGCCGGCTTCCATTGGGCCGCCAGAAACAAAAATCACCGGAATATTCAGGCGCAGGGCGGCCATCAGCATCCCTGGGGTGATCTTGTCGCAATTGGAGATGCACACTAGCGCGTCGGCACAGTGGGCGTTCACCATGTATTCCACCGAGTCGGCAATCAGATCACGGCTTGGTAGTGAATACAGCATGCCGCCATGACCCATGGCGATACCGTCATCCACCGCAATGGTGTTGAATTCTTTGGCAATACCGCCTGCTTTTTCGATCTCACGTGCCACCAACTGACCCAGATTGTGTAAATGCACATGCCCGGGTACGAATTGGGTGAATGAGTTGGCAATGGCGATAATCGGTTTGCCAAAATCGCCGTCTTTCATGCCGGTGGCACGCCACAGGGCGCGAGCACCGGCCATATTGCGGCCGTGGGTGGTGGTGCGGGAACGATAAGCAGGCATGATCAATCTCTATCAGTGAAATAACTGAGCGGCCATTGTAACGAAAATCAGGCATGCTGGTGTGGACGTTAGGCGGCGACTGTAAATACTGGTTTGCCGCAATGCTGCGCAGCAAGGGCGCTCTGCGCATATAATCGCTGCCATATCCCGAATAGGAAGATTTTGATGTTGACTCATCCGCAGTTTGATCCGGTGGCCATTCACTTGGGGCCAGTGGGTATTCATTGGTACGGTCTGATGTATCTGGTGGGCTTTGTGCTCTTTTTGTTGCTGGGGCGGATGCGGATTCGCAATGGCAACCCGCCGGGCTGGCATGTAGCGGAAATGGATGATCTGCTGTTTTACGGTGTGTTAGGGGTGATCCTTGGTGGACGTTTAGGGTACGTGTTCTTCTACAAATTTGATTTTTATCTGCAGCATCCGCTGAGCATTTTTAAGCTGTGGGAAGGTGGCATGGCCTTTCATGGCGGTTTTCTCGGCGTATTGGTGGCGATGTATCTATTTGGCCGTAAAACCGGGCGCAGCTTTTTGCAGGTGACTGACTTTATTGCGCCGCTGGTGCCGCTGGGTTTGGCGGCGGGCCGGCTGGGTAATTTCATTAATGGCGAATTGTGGGGGCGCGTAACCGATGCCACCATGCCGTGGGCGATGGTCTTCCCGCAGGCGCACGATGGTTTGCCGCGTCATCCGTCGCAGCTGTATCAGTTTGCTTTGGAAGGTATGCTGCTGTTTGCTATTTTGTGGTGGTTCTCAAGCAAGCCGCGGAAAACCGGCCAGATTTCGGCGCTATTCCTGTTAGGGTATGGCGTATTCCGCTTTGTGGCTGAGTTTGCGCGTGAGCCAGATGACTTCCTGGGCTTGCTGTATATGAACTTCTCCATGGGGCAGTGGTTGAGCTTGCCAATGATCGTGATTGGGGGGCTGATGTGGCTGGTATGCAGCCGCGGCAGTGCGCGCGGCAACTAAATTACCAAGCAAAATAAGTATTTATTCAAAAACTGAGGGTGGAGATGAAAAATCTGTTTGACGACGGCAAAGTTCATCTCCATAATGCGTGGCTCTTGACGGGGAGGTTACCCAAGCGGTCAACGGGTCCGGACTGTAACTCCGGCGGCTTAGCCTTCGAAGGTTCGAATCCTTCCCTCCCCACCAGTTGCCCCCTAAGCGGGTGTGATAGAACGAATTGAGTATTAAGCCGCGGGTGTAGCTCAATGGTAGAGCAGAAGCCTTCCAAGCTTACGACGAGGGTTCGATTCCCTTCACCCGCTCCAATGATTAAATGCTGATGTAGCTCAGGGGTAGAGCACTCCCTTGGTAAGGGAGAGGTCGGGGGTTCAATTCCCCCCATCAGCACCATTCATTTCAATGCGTCATTAATCTGTTATTTCAAGTTCTCGAGAAGGAAATAAAGCGATGGCTAAGGAAAAGTTTACGCGGACCAAGCCGCACGTTAACGTAGGTACCATTGGTCACGTTGACCACGGTAAAACCACTCTGACTGCTGCGATCACGACTGTACTGACTCGCAAATTCGGTGGCGAAGCTAAAGACTACTCACAGATCGATAGCGCTCCTGAAGAAAAAGCACGTGGTATTACCATTAATACCGCTCACGTTGAATACGAAACTGAAACTCGCCACTACGCTCACGTAGATTGTCCAGGTCACGCGGATTATGTGAAAAACATGATTACCGGTGCGGCTCAGATGGATGGCGCGATTCTGGTTGTATCTGCTGCTGATGGTCCTATGCCACAAACTCGCGAGCACATCCTGTTGTCTCGTCAGGTTGGCGTACCATACATCATCGTATTCATGAACAAAGCTGACCTGGTTGACGACGCTGAGTTGTTGGAACTGGTTGAGATGGAAGTTCGTGACCTGCTGTCTAAATATGACTTCCCAGGTGATGACACTCCAATCATCGTTGGTTCAGCTCGTTCAGCGCTGGAAGGCGATCAAGGTGAGTACGGCGAGCCAGCTATCTTCCGCTTGGCTGAAGCCCTGGATACTTACATTCCTCTGCCAGAGCGCGCAGTGGATGGTACCTTCCTGATGCCAGTTGAGGACGTATTCTCGATCTCTGGTCGTGGTACTGTAGTTACTGGTCGTGTTGAGCGCGGTATCATCAAAGTAGGTGAAGAGATCGAGATCGTTGGTATCGTTCCAACTATCAAGACCACTTGTACTGGTGTTGAGATGTTCCGTAAGCTGCTGGACCAAGGTCAAGCAGGTGACAACATTGGCGCGCTGCTGCGTGGAACGAAGCGTGAAGAAGTTCAGCGTGGTCAAGTTCTGTCTAAACCAGGCTCAATCACTCCGCACACCAAGTTCACTTCTGAGATCTACGTATTGTCTAAAGAAGAGGGTGGTCGTCACACTCCATTCTTCAGCAACTACCGTCCTCAGTTCTACTTCCGTACTACGGACGTAACTGGCGCGATTTCTCTGCCAGAAGGCACTGAAATGGTTATGCCAGGTGACAACGTATCGAT
>NZ_KE386951.1:336008-608460 GCF_000429785.1 Chitinibacter tainanensis DSM 15459 | reverse complement strand
CAGTTAACTCAACCAGTTATGTCTGGTGACCATAGCGAGGTGGTCCCACTCCTTCCCATCCCGAACAGGACAGTGAAACGCCTCAGCGCCGATGATAGTGCGGGTTCCCGTGTGAAAGTAGGTCATTGCCAGACTCCCCTAAAGAAGCCCAGCTCAGAAGAGCTGGGCTTTTTGCTTTGGGCCGCGGAAGTGGAAGAGCGCAGAACAGAAGCAAAGCGAAGCCCAACACAACACCCACGACAGACAACAGCACCGCGAACCGGCCGTGCCCAAGCTTGCGGCGCAAACCCAACCCCCAAAACAAAGCCCAGCGTAGCTGGGCTTTGTTCATTCAGGCATGGAGACAATCGTAGATCGATTGCAGATTTATTTGAACTTAGGGTATACGGCTCAAATCCATTCAAATTAATGGGTTGGTCAATATACCCATAGGGGGTTATAAGGCAAGCCTTTGCCGCAGGGGGGCTGGTAGACGCGCGAACAATGGGGAAAAGTCGGTGGCATCCATCAGATTTTTAAGCTGCAAGCCCAACTCGGTGTCGCCACTAATCCGCAAACGGCGTTGAAAGAAGAGCGTATCGGGGTCTTCTTGCCGGCGCGCTAGGATCCAGTAGTCGGCCAGGCTTGCAGCAAAGCAGACATCGGCGGGCGCTTGGCTGGGGATAAAGCGGCCATTGGCAAAGCTGTAACTGAGGCCGCAGCCTAGATCGCTGATTTCGAGGCGAACAGTGCGGCCCTCTAACCAGCTAAAGTCTTCTTCTGGCCATAGCGGTTGTTTCACCCAGTTTAGGGTTTGGCTCAGGATGAATGCGGGTGGTTGCTCCGGCAGCTTTTGCAGGGCTTTTTGTACTAGGGCAGGTAACTTGAACATTAGATTGTCTCCAACTGAGCCGTCGGGCGAATGCCAGCTTGGCCATGCCAATAACCGTTCACGATGCCTTCGGGGTGGATTTGCTGCCAGTCGATGGTATGAGGCTGGGTATTGATCTGCGCGCTATAGGCAGCAATGATTTCAGCTGTATACCCCGGCTGAGGGCTGATGCGTAGGTAATCGATGCCCTGCAGTTGTGGGATGTCGGCAATCAAGGCATGACAGGCCGCGGATTGAGTCTGGATGCCATTCAGGCGCAAGAACGCCTGCCCCTCGCGGGTATGGAGGGCGAGCCCGATGGGGTGCTCTAGGCATTTGAATTCACAGGCATCTTTATTCAGATCATAGTGGCGTGCAGTAAAGCAGCGGGCGGAAAACGCCAAGGGCAGGTGCCCGTGCGCAAACAACTCGGTTTCGAGTGTATTGGTGCGCTCGGCTAGGATTTGCGCCACCATACTTTGGCTGGCTTCCAGCGGCGGTAGCCAGCGCACTGCGCCAGCTTGGGCGTGCCAATCCAGCGTGCTGCCGTTATAAATATTCAAATGCGTGCCGGCCACATAGGGGATCTCGCTTTGCCTTGCGACGCGAATCGCCCCCAGATCATTGGCTTCCAGCCAGCCACCCGCGGCGGCCAGGCGGCGCAGGCTACTCAGATCTGAGCCCGATTCCAATACCGCTTGCGAGCTAAAGACCACCTGCTTGCCCTGTTGCGCCAGCTCTTGGCCAAGGGCCAGCCAATCGGCAGTTTTCAATTCATGGCGGCGAGCACAAACGACTTCGCCCAGATAAATGGTGGCCACTGGCCAATCGGCGGCGGCGGCATAAAAGTCGAGCACTTGCTGGCGTGGCCAGTAGTACAAAATAGGGCCCAGAGTCAGTTGCATGGGGCTACTCCAATTAGGTCAAGTCACTCGCCATTAACGCCAGGGGCGGCTGTAGGCGCCTAGCGTCTGTTGATGGCCTTCCGAGACTTTGTTCAAGGCCTGTTGCCACGCCGGCTTGACCGAATAGCGTGGGTCGGCGGCGGCATCCAGTGCGGCGCGTAATGTTTTGGTGACTTCGGCGGTATAGGCAGGGCTGCGCTGGCGGCCTTCGACTTTGATCGCTCGCACACCGATGCGCAGTAATTCGGGCAAGACGGCGAGCGCATTCAGGCTGGTGGGTTCTTCCAGCGCGTAATAGGTGGCGTCGTTGACTTCAAAGCGCCCTTTGCACAGCGTGGGATAGCCGGCGGGCTCATCAGCGGCGAAATGGTCAATCAGGATGCCATTCAGCCGTGTAGACATGGTATCGCCCTGTGGAATCCATTGCACATGGCTTGCAGGCGAACACACCCCATGGGTATTGGGTGACTCGCCGGTGGCGTAGCTGGATAAAATGCAGCGGCCTTCCGCCATCACACACAAACTGCCAAAGCCAAACACTTCGATTTCCACGGGCGTGTTTTTGATCACGTATTCCACCTGCGGCAAGGTCAGTACCCGAGGCAGAACAGCGCGACGAATGCCAAAGTAATCGTGGGCCAGATTGACGGCCTCAAAATTGGTGGCCGAGCCTTGCACCGATAAATGCCGATGCAAGGTAGGGTGAACGCGGGTGGCGTAATCCAGCAAACCGAGGTCGGCCAAAATTACGGCGTCGGCACCGGCATCGGCGGCGGCATCAATGGCGCGATGCCACTCGGCTACGCGGCCGGCTTGGGCATAGGTGTTGATGGCGATCAGTACACTTTTGCCGCGTTGTTTGGCGTAATCGATGCCGGTTTTGATTTGGGCGTCGGTGAAATTGAGCCCGGCAAAATTGCGGGCGTTGGTGGCATTTTTAAAGCCCAGATACACGGCATCGGCGCCATGGTCGACCGCGGCTTTCAATGCGGGCAGGCTGCCGGCCGGACAAACCAGCTCGGGCAGGGCAGTAGCAGGCATGATGGGGCCTCTTTCGTGCAGATGCGTACAAAGACGGATGAAAGAGCTTAGGCCGCCGCACTGGCCAGAATGTTAATCCAAGTCAAGGTTTAGGCCTTCTGCGGCGCGAATCTGTCCAGTGTTGCGGCGCGCAAAACAGCCGAAAAGCGGCTAAAACCGCGAATTAGGTAAATTAATTAGGGGATTAGTGCAATTCTGGCTTGGCGTGCGCGCTGTCTTGCTAGAAAATACGGGTACGCATCTTATTGGCTACAGGCGAAGTTGCCAGCTACCCGCTCGCAACTCGACACCTAGAAGGGATTACACAATGAATATCGCAATGATCGGTTTGGGTAAAATGGGCGGCAATATGGCACGCCGTCTCGCGCGCGGCGGGGCCACTGTGTTTGGCTTTGACGTCAGCGCTGAGACTCGGGAAGGTTTGGCTAAAGAAGAAGCCAACTTCCGTGCTTTTGCCTCTGTACCTGAGCTGATCGCTGCGCTGCCTACCCCGCGCGTGGTATGGCTGATGTTGCCATCGGGCGAGATCTCTGAAGCGGCTTTTGCCGAAATGAAAACGCTGTTGGCCCCGGGCGATCTGATCATCGATGGCGCCAACGCAATGTACAAAGACAGCCAGCGCCATGCGGCTGAATTGGCTGAGCTGAATATCAAATTCGTTGATGCCGGCGTTTCTGGCGGTGTGTGGGGCTTGCAGAATGGGTATTGTTTGATGTTTGGTGGCGATAAAGATGCCGCTGAAATCGCCACGCCATTTATGAAAATCTTGGCGCCTGCTGCTGATCGCGGCTGGACGCACACTGGCCCAGCTGGCTCTGGCCACTTCACCAAAATGCTGCACAACGGTATTGAATACGGCATGATGCAAGCCTTTGCAGAAGGCTTTGCCATGCTGAAAGCGAAAAAAGAATTCGATCTGGATGTGGCTGAAATCGCCGAAACTTGGCGCCATAGCTCAGTAGTGCGCTCTTGGTTGCTGGACTTGGTGGCCGAGTCGTTCTCGCACGATACCGAGCTCGAGTCGCTGAACCCATTTGTACCTGATTCAGGTGAAGGCCGCTGGTCGGTGCTCGAATCAGTGGAGCTGGGTGTACCGGCACCGGTGATGGCAACCAGCCTTTACTCGCGCTTTGCTTCACGTGGCAACGACGATTACGCGATGAAAATGCTGTCGCTGATGCGTAATGCCTTTGGCGGCCACGCCATGTCGAAAAAATAAGCGGCCTGCCTTGCTGCAGAAATAGGCGGTCACGCGATCTAGACGATCCAGTAGAAATCAGCAGGCGGCAGCAACCGCCTTTGCCAGCTTAAACTGCCAAGGCCACCTAAAACGCCATCATCGATGGCGTTTTTTACGCCCATTGTCTCGCCATTTCGCGGTAATCCCGCGATAATTGCACCTCTTTGATTGTTTTGCGGAATCAACGCCATGCACCATCAGCACATGCTCAAATCTTATGTTTATCACGGCCTAACGGCTGGTCCCAAACTGGTGGTGTTGGGTGCCGTGCATGGCAACGAGATTTGCGGCCCAATCGCGATTGAGCGCGTGATGAAAGAGCTGGATTCTGGCCAATTGGTGCTGCAGCGCGGTCAGATCACGTTTATTCCGGTAACTAACCCGCTGGCGCATGCCAAAAACGAACGCAATGGCGATCGCAACCTGAACCGCAATCTGCGCCCCAATGCGTTGCCGCATGATTTTGAAGACCGCATTGCTAATATGCTGTGCCCGATCTTGGAGCAGCAGGATGTGCTGCTGGATCTGCATTCCACCACCAACCCACCGGGCGAGCCATTTATTATGCTCGGGCCTGAAAACAACGATGGCGAACTCTCGCCATTCTCTCGTGCCGCTGAAGAAGAAGCGCTGGCAATGCGCCTGGGCCCTAAACGCATTGTGGAAGGCTGGCTGGAAACCTATGCCGAAGGCGTGAAACATCGCCTGGCGCACAGCAAGGCCAGCGAGCGCGCACACATGCTCAGCACCGATCCAAGCTACGGCGTGGGCACCACCGAATACACCCGCGCCCACGGCGGCATCGCGCTGACGCTGGAATGCGGTCAGCATCTGGACGCCGACGCGCCCGAAGTTGCCTATCAGGCCATTCGCAATACCATCGCCCATCTGCATCTGGCCGATGTGCCAGCCCCTGCGGTGCAAACCGAGTTTGAATTGCTGAAACTCACGCAAGTGATCGACCGCCATGATTTGGGCGATGCCTTTGTGAAAACTTGGGCCAGCTTCGATAAGCTGCACGCTGGCGATCTGATCGGTCACCGCGCGGATGGTAGCGTGGTGACCGCGCCCGCCGATGGTTATATTTTGTTCCCCAATCCCGCCGCTAATCCGGGCAATGAGTGGTTCTACTTTGCGCAGCACAGCGATCGCTTGGTTGATGGCATGCACTCCACTCGCACGGCCTTGGGGGGTATAGACCACTGGGATAAATCTGGATTGCATTATAGGCATATACCTAGGCTGTCTCCGCTGGTGGTGCAGGCTGAGACCAAAGTGCACGAGCAATCTTCTTAAAGTCTCGGCTAGGCCGAGCCTAGGAAATCGGGCTGTGAATCTGCAGCCTTGATGTTTTATACCCACCCCTCCCGTCCCCTCCTTGAGGGGAGCCTCGCTTCGTGAGCGGGGGGTAATCAATCTCAGCCGCCTCTTCGCAGGCGGTATTTTATTGGCCTGCCGCAGCGATACCTGCGCTGGCGCGATAGTGCCGGGTGGGGCAAACGCGGTAGCATCAGGGCTTCGCTGATTGCCGCCAGGTGTTGCCATGTCTGCCCAAACCGTTACGGCTTTGCTAGATGATATCCAGTTTGTAAACCCGCCCCTGCATGCCATCGTGCAAGCTGTGCGCCAGCGGGTGCGGCAGCTATTTCCCGATTGTGGCGAGGTGGTGAAATATGGCGGCATTTTGTTCACCGCCGAGGTGCAGTTTGCTGGTGTATTTGCCTATCAGGCGCATGTATCGGTGGAATTTGGCCACGGCGCGCAGATCGCTGATCCGTTTGGTTTGCTCGAAGGTCAGGGCAAAGGCCGGCGGCATCTTAAATTACGCACCCTTAGCGATCTGAATGACAAACATCTGAGTGAATATTTGCAGCTGGCGCAGCAAGCGGCGCGGTTGGCGCAGGCCTAAAAGCCTCGCCCGACTATCCCGCGGGCAGAAATAACAACGCCTGCCCGCTCGGCGGACAGGCGTGTGCTGAAGAGGTCTACGCGAGCGGATTACAGCTTGCGTGGGTCAAAGTTGTTGTACTTTTCCAGCTTGAGTGCAGTGGCGATTTTTTCCCAGCTGGTGAATTTCAGATTGGTTTGCGCGGTTACGCCATCCAGATTATTCAGATCGTCGTTGTAGCCGTCCTGAGTCACTAGCAAACCATACGGGTAGCCTGGCAATTGCAGTGCCACCACATCCGCACCATCACATTCCTGTACCCCTTCGGTATTGCCATTTGGCCCCTGGCTGAGACGGAAGCCTTGCTTGAGTACCGGTTTGGCATTGCCATTGAGGGCAAACACCGCAAAGCTATCGTCATACGGTGCATCGCTGACATTCGGTGCGCCACCGTGGGCGCCGCCCTGGCTCGAAGCGATCAGATAGCCGGTGCCATTCGGGCCGTAATAAATGCTCAGGCCTTCCAGATCGCGGCTGATTTTGCTCTCTGGGTTAAAGAAGCTGTGTTTCACCACGGTGGCAGGTGTGCCGGTGGTGTAGGTTTCGCGGCTACTACCGCGGGTTTCGTACACTGGCTGGGTATCGGCCTGACCGGTTTTCAGGTCCACTCGCCAGATACCCACGTCTTCTTGGCCCGCATAGAGCATGCCATTGCGCTGATCGACCACCATGCCTTCAAATTGCGGGCTCCAGTCACGGGTGGCATCCAGATCATTGGTTTCGCGCAGATTTTGCCCGCGCCAGCTATATGGGAAGCGCCAGTCGCGGCCCGCCACCGCCACCACATTCACGGTGCCGCCGGCTTCGGCGATCAATTCAAACTGACGAATACGCGCCTGTTTACGCTGATTCACCAGCACAAAATGTTTGCCGCTGGCTTTGTCCGAGAAATGGGTAATGCCATAGCCGGTGTTTTGTTTGGATACTGCAATCGCCGCATCTTTGCTCGCGTCGCTCTCGCTACCCTCGGTCGGCACGGTCGGGAACAGGCGCAGCGGGGTGGCCGAAGTGATATCGCTCAGTGGTGTGGTGCTGTTATTCGGATCGATTTTCCATACCCGGATCAAATCCTGGCCACGGTCGGTGGCGATGGCCAGATCGACGGTGCTGTTATCGTCCAGCTTAAAGCCATACACGATATCCACATTGTTGTAGCGGCTTTTGCCTTTGTTATCGTTATTCAGCGCACCCGGACCGATGCTCTGCACCAATTGCCCTTGCAGATCATAAACCCGCATCCCGCCATCTTTGATGGCCGTTACGACTAAGCTTTTCGCGCTTTGGCTGGGGTGTACCCAAATGGCAGGATCATCCACATCGCCAGCGGCGCTCAGCACATTTTCGGTTTCGGCATCAAAGCTGACCGCGCTGACGGTATAAGGCTGCACGGTCGGAGCCGGGGTTGCCGTCGCAACCGGCGTGGCCGTCGGGGCCGGCGTCGCCGCCGGATCAGTGATATCACCGCCACAGGCGGTTAAAAGGGCGCTGAGCACACTCAGACAAAACAAATGGCGCATTTTTTTGTAAGTGGGTTAGGGAAAACCCGAGGAGCTTACGCAGCAAAGCTTACAAATTTGTGGCGGATGCGTGATGGAATGATGACGATGGCTAGCCGCCATGTATCAATGAGGCCGACCGATCGCCGCGCTGCTATTGGGGTATATGCCTAAAGCGACTCTCAGGGTTGCTTTGTGGTCATATACGCAGGCGGGTATGCTCGCCACGATGAAGCGCTGTATTGGGTTAAGCAAGCCAAGCGCTTATTAAGTCAGTCACGCTGACCCAATCACGCCCACTCTTGTCTTGCCAAACGCGCTCCAATATCAGCCGTAGCGCTGCTGCGCTACGACCGCCAGCCCACAGCCCACACTACCAAAATGATCGCCCTCCACCGCGCGGGCGGTGGGGAAGGCGGCGGCGAGGGCGGTGCGCAGGGCGGGAACGGCGGATGAGCCGCCGGTGAAAAACAGCGTATCAACTGCTGCGGGCGCGACACCGGCTTGCGCCAGCGTGGCCAAGGCGGCTTTGCATACGCGCTGGATTTCCTGTGCCACCGCGGTTTCAAATTGGCCGCGGCTGATGGCGGCGCTAAGGCCGGCTTCGGCTTCGGCCAGATCGAGCTGGGTACGAGCCTCGGCCGAGAGGGCGATCTTGGCGGCTTCAACCCGCATGGCCAGCTGGTGGCCGGCCTGATGGCGAATCACATTCAGCAGCCGCTCAAAGCGCACCTGATCGACCACTTCCGGCGAAATATCCTGGAAAGTGCGCCACATTTTGCGGGTATAGGCCAGCTGAATGGTGTGCCAGGTGGCGAGGTGGAAAAACACCCCGTTCGGAAATTCGGCGTTATTGCTCAGCAAGCTGCCCATGCCCAGCTCGGGCATGACGCCGGCCAGCGATAGCCGTTTATCAAAATCAGTACCCCCGATATGTACCCCGCCACTGGCTAATAGATCTGCGCTCCGGTCAGCCATACCCCTGCGCTGGGGCGAGAGGCGCACCAGCGAAAAGTCGGATGTACCCCCGCCAATATCAATCACCAAGACCAGCTCTTCCTGCGTAATGCGCTGCTCGTAATCATGGGCGGCGGCAATCGGCTCGTATTGAAAGCTGACTTCTTTAAAGCCCAGCAGGCGGGCGATCTGGCTTAGGGTGTCTTCGGCTTGCTGGTCGGCGCTGCGATCGTCATCGACAAAATACACCGGCCGCCCTAACACCACGGCATCAAATTGCTGGCCGGCGGCTTGTTCGGCGCGGCGTTTCACTTCGCCGATCAGCGCGCCGATCAATTGCTGGAAAGACAAATGCCGGCCGCCCACTTCGGTGCCGGCGTCCATCAGGCTGCTGCCAAGCAGGCTTTTAAGCGAACGCATCAGCCGGCCTTCGTAGCCTTCCAGGTATTCCGCGAGCGCGGCGCGGCCAAAGGCCATGCTGTCTTCTTCCAGATTGAAGAACACCGCCGAGGGCAGCGTGAGCTTGCCATCTTCCAGTGGCAAAAGGCGCGCGCCATCCGGGTGGTAGAGGCCAGCAGTGGAATTGGATGTGCCAAAATCAATGCCGCAAGCGGCGCGGGATACGGTCATGCAAACAGGTCCGAAGGGGGCGAGGGGGCAGCAAGGCTACGCGGCAGCGGGCGGGGCGTCAAATCGGTGTGACCAAAGACAGGTCAAGCAGCTTGTCTGGTTGCCCAGTGGCGCGAGCCAGCCCGCAGCCGGGCTGGAATTGAGCCGCAACGCCAGCGCGTTTTGCAATACAATAGCACTATCCTATCCCCCATTTCGGACGCGAAATGATTTTTTTCTGTGGCGACACGCATGGCCGGTTCGAGCATGTGATCCGCGCGGTGCACACGCATCGGCCGGACGCCATTGTATTGCTGGGGGATATTCAGGCGCAGCGCCCGCTGGAAGACGAGCTGGCAGCGATTCTGGCGCTGACCGAAGTCTGGTTTATCCATGGCAATCACGACACCGATACCTTCTACGATTACGCCCATCTGTTTGATTCTCCACTGGCCGAGCGCAATTTGCATGGGCGGGTGGTCGACATTGCTGGCCGCCGGATTGCCGGCCTGGGTGGGATATTTCGTGGCCAGATCTGGATGCCACCAGCGGCGCCCAATTACCCCAGTCAGGCGCATTATCTGGCGCATTGCGGCCAGAGCAATCACTGGCGCGGTGGTCTGCCGCGCAAACATCGCAGCACGATTTTTTATGCCGATTACCAGGCATTAGCGCAGGAACGCGCAGATATTCTGGTGACGCACGAGGCCCCGAGTTGCCACCCTTATGGCTTTCAGGCGCTGGATCAGCTGGCCAATAAGCTTGGCGTGAGCACGGCTTTTCATGGCCATCAGCACGATTGCCTCGATTATCGGCCGCATGATGCCCGGCTAGGGTTTCGCGCCTATGGCGTTACCCTGCGCGGCATCACCGACGAGCACGGCAATATCATCGATCCGGGCATTCTGCCCGACTAAATCCCCGCGCGGCGCTGTGGCCGGCTTCACGCCGGCGCGCAGCTCAATTCAGCCGAGGTTCAGCCGCGGCTTTCCATACTGGCGACTCTGTGTGTGAAGGAGTTGTGCAATGTGGTCATCCCTTTCTTTGGTGGGTGCGCTGGCGCTAGTGAGTGCCATGGCACAGGCGGCGAGCCCCGCGGTATCGGTGCGGGTGGGCGACCCTGATTTTTATGGCCGCATCGAATGGGGCCAGCAGCAGCGCCCGGCTGTGATCGTGGATGAGCCGCTGCTGATTCACCGCACCCGCTATGACGATGCCCCGGTGTATTTGCGCGTGCCGCCCGAACATCGCCGGGCCTGGGGCCGCAATTGCGGCTATTACCGTGCCTGCGCCCGGCCGGTGTATTTTGTGCAGGAGCGCTGGTATCGCGATACCTATTGGCCGCAGCGCGGGCGCTGGGAAAAGCATGGTCGCTGGCGGCATCATCATCATGATGGGCGGGGGCACCCTCGCTGGGAGCGGGATGATTGATGCTAGGTCAATTTTATTGACTTAATTTTGATTGGCGTATTTAGGGGTATGGCCGTTAGTTCCTTTTAGATAAAGGCACTGGCGGCTATACCTTTTGTTGTTTCTGGCCTG
The DNA here is from genome assembly GCF_000429785.1 of Chitinibacter tainanensis DSM 15459. Taxonomy (GTDB): domain Bacteria; phylum Pseudomonadota; class Gammaproteobacteria; order Burkholderiales; family Chitinibacteraceae; genus Chitinibacter; species Chitinibacter tainanensis. Next base: position 597,872 of record NZ_KE386951.1, on the reverse strand, counting down.
CGGCATGGTGGCAGGCATAGAAATGACTTTCACGTATTGATAATTGTTATCAATATCACTATAGTGTTCACCTCTGTAGTGATAATGATTATCAATATGAAATTGAATTTGATCGCGCTCAGCCTGCTGGCTCTGCCAGCGCTGGGGCAGGCCGATACCGAGCTCGATACCGTGGTGGTCAGCGCGACCCGCAGCGAGCGCTCGCAAGCCGATGCACCGGTGAAAACCGAAGTCGTTACCCGCCAGGAAATCGAGCGCACCCACGCCCGCACCTTGACGCAAGCGCTGGAAAACATTCCCGGGCTGCAGCTGCGCGAAATTCATGGCAAGTCGGGGTATGAACTTTCGCTGCAGGGGCTCAATAGCGATCAGGTGCTGGTGCTGATTGATGGCTTGCCGATTTCGGCCAGCACGGGCTCGACGGTGAATCTGAGCCAGTATCTGGTGGGCGAGATCGAGCGGATCGAAGTCATCAAGGGCGCCGCCTCGGCGCAATACGGCAGCTCGGCGATGGGCGGGGTGATCAATGTGATTACTCGCCGTACCCAGCCCGGCTTGCGGGGCAATCTGGATTTAAGCGTAGGCAGCTATGGCGAGCAAAATGATGCGGGCCGCGCCTTGGCCCCCGGTCGCAGCAGCGGCCGGGCTCAGTTGGCGGCGGGCAATGCCAACTGGCGCCTAGCGGCACAGGCCGAGGTGCTGGACGATCAGGGCTTTGCGCTCGATCCGGCTGGCTGGAGCCGACAGGGCGATGCCATGCGGCGCGAGCAATACGGTGCGCGACTAGATTGGCTGCCAGCGGCGGGACTGCAGTTTTGGCTGGATGGTAGCCGTTACCTCGAAAACGATACCCAGCGCTACCAGACGTACGCGCCACCCAAATATATTCCGCAGCAAAAGCAGGAAGAGATCACCCGCGATCGCTGGGTGGCGGGTGGGGAATGGCGCTTTGCCGGGCATGGTCGCCTGAGCGGGAATTGGCTGCACGAGCAATACGATACCCGTTCGGTGGCGCAGGCCAATGGCGCGCTCACCGGCGATCGCCGCGCGCGGCAAACCTTGCAGCAAGCCTCGCTGCAACTCGATTTACCGGCATGGTATAGCCAGCTGTGGCAGGTGGGGATTGATCTTCGGCGCGATACCCTTGCGCAATTAAATAATGGCTACAGCGAATTGCAGCGCAGCGGCATGGCCGAGCGCGAAAGCCACGAGCTGTATCTGCAAAATGATGTTTTCCTCGGCGACTGGCTGGAGCTGGTGGCCGGCCTGCGCGCACAGCATGATTCCGATTTTGGTGGCCACGCCGCGCCCAAGCTGGCGCTAAAGGCCGATCTGCTCAATACCGCCGAGCAGCGCCTGGTGGGGCGCGCCAGCTGGGGGCAAGGCTACCGCGTGCCCAATCTGAAAGAGCGCTACTACCTGTTTGACCACAGCGCGCTGGGCTATATGGTGCTGGGCAATCCGGCCCTGCAACCCGAGCGCTCGAATAGTTACCAGCTGGGGCTGGATTGGCACTGGGGTACTACGCTGGCGGTGCAGGCCAATGCCTTTTACAACCAGATTCGCGATCTGATTCAGGTCGATCAGGATCAGGCCACCGTGGTGCAGGGCGTGGCGCAATACCGCTACGAAAACCTGGCTAACGCCCGCACGGCCGGGCTGGAGCTGGCTACCCAATGGCAGGCGCTGCCAACGCTGGCGCTCAATGCCGCTTACACCTACACCCATACCCGCGATGAGCAAACCGGCCAGGCGCTGACGCGGCGGCCCGAGCATATTGCCCGCTTTGGCCTCGATTGGACGCCGCGCACCGGCAGTACCCTCAGCTGGCGTACCCAGTGGCAAAGCCGCGAGCTGGTGAGCAGTGCCAGCCAGGCGTATTCGCCCGCCTGGAGCAAAAGCGATCTGAGCTTTAACCAGCAGCTGGGGCGCGATCTCACCGCCTATGCCGGCATCAGCAATCTATTTAACGCGCAGCGCGACTTTAGCGATGCCAATGATTTCGGCCCGCTGGCCGGCCGCTTTGTTTATCTCGGTGCCCGTTATCAATGGGGCGCCGGTTCAACCCCAGGGAAGGAAACACCATGAAACTGAGATTGCTGGCGCTGGGTAGCGCCCTCGTACTGACGGCGTGTGGCGGTGGCGGGCTGGATACCCCGATCGCCGTGGCCACCCCAAGCCCCGCGCCCACCGCTGCGCCAACCGCGGCGCCGGCCAAAGCCGTGCAATGGCAGGCGCAATTGCCTGCCGCTGGTAGCGCCGTGTGTTTTGATTTTGATGCAGGTAGTGAAGTGGCGTGCAGCACCGCCAATTGGGATCTGAAGCTTGCGAGCGCCGCGCGCGGGGTGTCGCTGTGGAGTAATAGTGGCGAATCGGGCAGCGGCAAGGGTGGGGTGTTTGGTAGCCCATTCGATTACACCTGGAGCGCACTGCAAAAATGGCAGGCCGGCTTGCTCGACCCAACAACCGGGCAGGCGATTCCAGACACGCTGTATCTGAAAGACACCGCCGATAGCGTCTTTACCGGCAGCAATGGCATTCAAAGCAAGGCCTTTGAATATGGCGTGGGCGGCAGCAATGATCACAAGCTGTATCCGAATTTCCGCGTGTTCTTGGTGACCACCGACCATAGCGCGGCAAGTGCCACGGGCAATAGCACATCCCCGGTGTATGCGCTGCAAATGACCGGCTACTATGGTGGCCCAAGCGGTACTACCTCAGGGTATCCAACTTTCCGCTGGGTTGACCGTAGTGTGGCCGGCGCGCCTGTGCGCAATGAGCAAGTCGATGCCCGCACCGGCTGGGTGTATTTCAACCTCACTAGCGGGCAAGCTGTGGCGGCGAGCGATGCATGGCATATCGCCTTTAACCGCTACAACGTGAAACTCAATAGCGGCTCTTCGGGCACTGGCAAAGTCGGCGGCTTCCTCGCCAAAACCCCGGCGGGCTTCTATGCCGCCGATGGCAGCACCCCGGTGGCGGCGAAATTCACCGAAAACAATATTCTAGATACAACCAAATCCGAGCTAACCGCCAGCGATTTGCAGCTGCCCACCCAAGCCAGCCAGTGGAAAAAAGACAGCGTGGCTTCCAAGCTCAACCCAGCGTATCAGGGCAATTACCCCGGCAAGCTCGATTTTGGTTGGTATAGCTACTACCCGGTGGCCAATGGCGCGATTGTGGCGCACAGCCAAGTGGCCAACCCGGATCGCGGCACGCTGCTGCGCTCGGCCGAGGGCAATAGCTACGCCCGCGTGCGGCTGAAGGAAATCCGCTACGCCACGCCGGGCAATGTGAGCAGCCAGCAAACCTGGCAGTTTGAATTCGAAACCTTGCCCGCGAGCAAATAAGCCCCGCTAGCGCCCGCTGCAGCGCAGGCTGGCGGGCGCAAACCAAGCCTTTCTCTTTACGATCCGGCTGGCGTGCTGTGGCGCGCCGGCCAGCCTATTGCACAGGAAATTGAACCATGAATGCCATTACTTTTGCGGCCCAAGCTTCGGCTTTGCAAGCCAGTTACCAAAGCCTGAAAGACGCCGAGCCCAAGCTGCGCGCACGCGAGGCCGCTAAACGCCTGCAGGTGAGTGAAGCCGAGCTGGTGGCGGCGCAATGCGGCGTGACGGCGATTCCGCTGCAGGGCTTGGCGCAGGCCATGTTCCGCGCTTTGCCGCCGTTTGGCCGCGTGATGGTGCTAAGCCGCAACGAGCATTGCGTGCACGAGCGCCACGGTGAATACGAAGACCTGCATTGCGAAGACAAACCGGTGGGCATGGTATTGGGCAAGGATATTGACCTGCGTATGTTCTTTAACAACTGGGTGCATGCCTTTGCCGTGACCGAAGGTGAGCGCCGTAGTGTGCAGTTTTTTGCCGCGGATGGTGAGGCGGTGCACAAGGTGTATCTCACCGAGCACAGCAATGCGAGCTACTGGACCGAGTTTGTCGGCCGCTTTGCCGCCGAAAGTGCGACTTGGCCACAAATTACGCACTATCCGGCCGACACCGCGGCCACCGCAGTGGCCGATCCGGCCGCGTTCCGCAAGGCTTGGCAGGCTCTGACCGATACGCATGGCTTTTTCCCGCTGCTGAAAAAATTCAATGTCAGCCGTTTGGCCGCTTTGCAGGCTGCTGGCGCCGATTTGGCGCAGCAAGTGGCGCAGGATGCCGTAGAGACGATGCTGAGCCGCGCTGCCGAGCAAGCTTTGCCGATTATGTGCTTTGTGGGCAATCGCGGCATTGTGCAGATTCATTCGGGCCCGGTGGCCAAATTGCTGCGCACCGGCCCGTGGTTCAATATTCTTGACCCCGATTTCAATCTGCATCTGAACACCACTGCCATTGCCTCGTGCTGGGTGGTGAATAAACCAACCGATGATGGCTGGGTGACTTCGCTGGAAGTGTATGCCGCCGATGGCGAGCTGATTGTGCAGTTCTTCGGCGTGCGCAAACCGGGCGTGCCAGAGTTGCCCGCTTGGCGCGCGCTGCTGCGTGATTTGTGCAGCCAGCCTTTGGCGGAGTAAGCCATGCGTTTTGTGTTGTCATTATGGTTATTGGCCAGCGCCTTGCTGCTGGGGACGGCGGCCAGCTTTGCCGCGCCCCCGCAGCGGGTGGTGAGCCTTGGTGGGCCGCTGACCGAGATTGTGTACGCCCTCGGTGGCGGCGCGCAGCTGGTGGCGGTGGATCAGTCGAGTATTTATCCGGCGGCGGCGGCGCGCCTGCCCAAAGTCGGCTACTACCGGCAGTTTTCGCTCGAAGGCGTGGTGGCGATGAAGCCCGATCTGGTGCTGGCTTCGGATCAGGCTGGGCCGCCGGAAGCGATTGAGCAGCTGCGCCGCCTGGGTTTGCGGGTGGTGGTGTTGCCGGCCAAGGCCGATCTAGAGTCACTACAGCGCCGGATTTATGGCGTGGCTGGGGCTTTGCAATTGAATCAGGATGGCAAAGTGCTGGTCAGCCGCTTGCAGCGCGAGCTGGCGGCGGTGCCTAAGCTTGCTGGCCAACCACGGGCACTGGTGCTGATTAGCCGTACCGGCCAGCCTGAGGGCGCCGGCAAAGACACCGCCGCTGATGCCACGCTGCGGCTGGCGGGCTATCGCAATGTGCTGGCCCAGCAGCAAGGCTATAAGCCGCTGTCGGCCGAGGCCATTGCGGCGCTCAAGCCCGAGGTGATCATCACGTCGAGCATGTCGCTACAAAGCCTGGGTGGGCTGGATAAATTGCTGGCCTTGCCCGGTTTGGCGCACACCAGCGCGGCCAAACAGCGCAAAGTGCTGGTGCTGGATGACTTGCTGTTGCTGGGCTTTGGTCCACGCTTGCCAGAAGCGATTCGCGCCTTGCGGCAGCCGGCCCTGCCCGCCGCCACTGCGGTGAGCGCACCATGAGCCAAAGCTTGCGCGCGCCCTTGCCGCTCGTGCCTGGCCCAGTTGGGATCGCCTGGCTGTGGCCGGTGCTGCTGGCGGTATTGCTGCTTTTGCTCTTGCTGTCGGCGGCCAGCGGCGCGGTGGAAATTCCGCTGGCGGAGTTACCGCGCGTGGTGCTGGGCCACAGCACGGCGGCCGAAGCCGAGCTGTGGCGCTCGATCGTGCTGGAAGTGCGCTTGCCGCGGCTGCTGTTTGCCGCGCTGGCCGGGGCCGTGCTGGCGCTGGCGGGGGCGGTGATGCAGGCGCTGTTTCGTAATCCGCTGGCTGAGCCTGGCTTGGTGGGTATATCGTCCGGCGCCTCACTGGGTGCGGTCTGCGCAATTGTACTGGGTGGGGGTAGTTTTGCCTTGCTGGCCAGTAGCGCCTTTGTCGGGAGCTTGCTGGCTACTGCGGCGGCCTATCATCTGGGGCGGCGGCATCCGGGCATGGCGGGCTTATTGCTGGCGGGCATTGCGATTAATGCGGTGTGCGGCAGCTTGATTGGGCTGTTTACCTATCTGGCCGATGATAATCAGCTGCGCAGCTTAACCTTTTGGAATATGGGCTCGCTGGCCGGCGCCAGCTGGCCGCGGCTCTTGGTGCTGTTGCCGCTGTTGCTGCTACTGAGTGCGCTGGTGCTGCGCTACTGGCGGGCGCTGAATGCCTTGCTGCTGGGCGAGCGCGAGGCGCTGCATTTGGGCTTTCCATTCAAAAGCATTCGCCGGCAGCTGATTTTGCTGACTGCCTTGCTGATCGGCCCGCTGGTGGCGGCGACCGGTGGCATCGGCTTTGTGGGCCTGGTGGTGCCGCATGTGGTGCGCATGCTGCTGGGCGCAGATCATCGGCGGCTGTTGCCGGCGGCCATGCTGGGCGGGGCGATTGCGCTGGTGTTGGCCGATTGGCTGGCGCGCACCGTGGTGCAGCCAGCGGAATTACCCATCGGCATTGTCACCAGCTTGGTGGGTGGGCCGTTTTTCCTGTGGTTGCTTTTAAGCCGGAGGCGCTGATGCTGCAATTAGACCAAGTGAGTTTTCAGCGCGGCGAGCGGCCGATTTTGCGTGGCATCGATCTGACCCTGCCGTGCGGCGAAATCACCGCCATTCTCGGGGCCAATGGGGCGGGGAAATCCACGCTCCTGCAGCTTTTGACCGGAGAGCTGGCGCCCAGCGCCGGGCGCGCGCTACTGGATGGCCAGCCTCTGGCGCAATGGCCCGCCGCCGAGCTGGCGGCGCGGCGGGTGGTTTTGCCGCAGCAAGCGCAGCTGACTTTTCAGCTGAGCGCGCATGAGGTGATTGCCATGGGCGGGTATCCGTTCCCGCAGCTCAGCCCCGCCGAGATGCGCGCCCTGCTGTTGCAAGCGGCGGCGCTGGCGGATGTGAGCGAGCTCTTGCTGCGACCGTATCCACAGCTATCGGGCGGCGAGCAACAACGCGTGCAGCTGGCGCGGGTGTTGCTGCAAACCTTGGCCGCGCTGCAGCACAGCACGCAGCCGGTGTATTTGCTGCTGGATGAGCCTACCGCCAGCCTTGATCCGCGTCATCAGCAGCATGTGCTGGTGCAGTTGCAAAGCTTATTGGCCAGCCTGCCGGCTGGGCAGCAGCTGGCGGTGGGCGTGATTTTGCATGATGTGAATCTGGCCGCACGGTATTGCCAGCGGCTGGTGCTGTTGGCCGCGGGGCAGTTGGTGGCCAGCGGGCCGGTGGCGCAAGCGCTCACCGGCGCGCATCTTGAGCAAACCTATCAGCTGCCCGCTACCGTGCTGCCGCATCCCTTGCATGCGGGGCAGCAGCTGGTGGTGTTTGCTTAAAAGCCCAGCCACTGCTGGGCCAGCTGATTGAGCAGGCGGCCGGGCAGAAAAGCCAGGCTGCCGGCCACCACCAGCGCGCCGAGATATACCCCGCGCATTTTGGCGCGATGCACCGCAATCTGCCCCCGCCGCGCCGCCAGCACTGCGGTGGGAATCTCGTACCACACCAGCAGGCTAAACAGGTGAATCAGCCCCCAATGGCCAAACAACACCGGGCCAATGCTGGCCGGAATTAAAAGCGAAATCGTGGCCGTGCCCAGCATCAGCAACACATAAATCCGCCCCAGCCAGCGATGCAGCGCATCCCCTTTGCGCCGCCACAACAGCCAACTACCCAGCCCAAAGGCCGGCACCACCGTGGCCAAGTGCCACTGGACTAAAACAGGGATGGACATGCAGGCTCCTGCCAGAACGGATGAGAGGTTGAACGCTGGGGAGGAAATCCGCACCAGCAGCTTGGCCGAATATGCTAATGGGATTGCTGGCTGGAGCTCAACTTTTGCGCTGCGATTGTGCTGTTTGGGTGTCTGGAGGGGCGAGGCGGATCGGGGGATGGATTGAGAGTGCCGCTGAGGTAGATCACTGTACCTAGTTTGCTTAGGATGGCGCCATCACTACTTTTATTTGCCAATACTCACCGTGGGTAATGCTTCGATGTGTGGTTTGGCAAAGTAATAGCCCTGAAAAAGATGAACGCCCATGGCATTTAATACCGCGAATTCATCGGCAGTTTCTACGCCTTCGGCGATGACTTGGATATTTAAATGCGAGCAGGTGAGCAAAATACCCGCCAGAATGGCTTGCCGGCTGGCGCTGTGATTAATGCCCCGCGTCAATTCCATATCAATCTTCAGAATGTCGGGCTGAAAAGTCGCGAGCAAATTCAGTCCCGAATATCCGGCCCCGAAATCATCAATCGCTGTGGTAAAGCCGCGCTGGCGATAGGCCGCAAAAATGCTAATCAGATGCTCGCTATCCACAACTCTTTCGCCTTCCGTGACTTCAAACATCAGCCGATCGGTTGGAAACTGGAAACGCTCGGCAGCCTCGAGAGTGGCGCGAATGCAAGTTTCAGGGCGATAAACTGCATTGGGTAAAAAATTAATCGAGAGTAGGCAATCAGGCAGATGCTGCAAACCGAGCCCCGCGGCTAATTCAATCGCCTTAACTCGGCAGGCCTGGTCGAATTTATAGCGGTTGCCATCATTCACCTGGCTCAGAATATCTGCTGCGGTTTCGCCGTTCTTGCCCCGAATCAAGGCTTCATAGGCAAATGGCCGGGCTTTTGTGACATCCCAAATGGGTTGGAACGCCATCGTAAAATCAAAACCTAGATCATCCAGATTGCGGCATTGGTCACACCCGACTGACTGAAAATGACCCTGGAATGCGGGTGTGATCTGGATGTTCTGCATGCTCGACTCTCTTTTTGGTGCAGGAAATTTGGCTCAACCCAAGCAGCATAGCCGGTTTTACTCGGCAACACTGAGGGCCATGCCAATCGTTCGTGAGTGTTGCAGGGGGTTAGATACAGAGGGCATGCCGCGCGCTGCGCCCATCTGATGCGTCAACAAGGCGCGGTGGCTGAAGTAGCGTCATGTCCTTACTCCGGTGCCTTACCTAAGGCCCCGGTCGCGAGCGCCAACGTGGCGGCCGCAGTGAGCGTGGCGCTATAGCTATCGGCTAGCGTATTTTTGGCCACAAGCAATTGGGTTTGCGCGCTGGTGACCTCGCTGATCGAGCCTACTCCATGCTGATAGGCAGCCAAGGCCGCCTCGTAGGTGGTTTGCGTGGCCGATACAAGCGCTTCTGCTGCGCTGTAGGCCGCCAGATGGCTTTGTAAGGCATTGCGCGCGACCACAACCTGGCGAATGGCTTCATCCTTCGTGCGGCTTAGGTGCAGCTCGGTATTTTCCGCCGCGATCTTGGCTTTGGCTAAGGCCGTGCTGCGTGCGCCGGCGTCGTATAAGGGTACCGTGACTCCGAGGAAAATCTGTCCACTATGCCGTGAGCCATTTAAATCTAGCGTGGGCGCCAACGGCCCCAGCGAAGGAATCAGTGTGGTGCTGGATGCGCCAGCGCTTTGCGCGAGCGAGGTCACCACAAACACCTTGGGTTTGAATTCCGCTTGCACCGCTTCAATGTGCGCTTGGCTGGCGGCTTGTGCCGCATAGGCGCTTAATACATCGGGGCGTCGCGACAAGGCCGCGGTCAGCGTTTGTTCTACGGCGGGAAGTAGGGTCGGCGTTAATTGCCGACCGGCAGCGCTAGCGATCTTGAATTTACTCAGTGGCGAAATCCCCATTGCCGATAGCAAGCCTAAATAGGCGTTCTCGAGTGCCCCATTGGCCTGCACCAGCGCCAGATTGGCCTGAGCATAGGCTTGGCGAGCCTGCGCGACTTCCATTACGGTGCCGATGCCGTTGTGGCGGCGGGCTTCGGCCGCTTGCTGGATGATTTTGGCATTTTGCAAGGATTGGGTGGCGCTCTCCACTCGAGCTTGGGCTGCTGCATGAACGTAATAGGCGCTCACAATGCCGTAAATCAGCTGCTGATGACTAGCCATAAAGGCAATATTGGCGATGACGGCCCCTTGCTCGGCCACCCTGAGCATGGCGGCTCTTGCCCCGAAATCAAACAGTAGCCATTCCAGTGAAAGCGCTGCGACCGAGCCCGATGCTGTTGTTTCGCTGCTGCCGCCAATCCCTTCGACACGGCTGTGTTTGAAACTGGCTTGCCCGGCGCCAATGAGGCTGGCGTTTATTTTGGGATAGAAACTGCTTTGCGCTGCCGCGACCGCCAGTGCGGCTTGGCGAGACTCATTCCAGGCCATCCGGGTGGTTGGGTGGCGGGATAAGGCAATCTCGATCAAATCAGCCAGTGCGTATGCTTTTCCGGCCTCCAGCGTCAACGGCTCCGGTAACAGGCCAAGCTCATCATTGGCGGGCAGTACGAAATTTAGCTCTTGCGCAGTGGGCGCATTGGCTGGGGCGCCTGCCACAATTTGCCCGCTCGCAGTGGTGGCCGGTATCCAAGGTTGGTCCGGGCGGGGGGGCGCTAGATCAGCGGCAAAGCTGGCGAGGTTGGGCAGGCACAAGGCGGCGAGGGCAAAGCTCGCCATGGGGGATTGCTTACGCATGGTCTGGCTCTTCCGGCGAGGTGGTGGCTTGTAGCGCGAGAATGCGCTCCAAGTCTTGTAGGCATGATTCAAGGTGTGGATCCAGACTGGGCTCACTACTAGGGCTAGGTGGCCAAGTGCCGTGGGGTTGAGCGCCGGCAGCGGATGGATTCAGGCGCGCTAGGCGCTGCGCGATGGCGGTTCTGGCTGCGGGGGGCTGGGTGCTTGCCGCAAGCAAGCACAGCAGTAAAGGCCCAATGAGGCGGCTGATGTGTTGGGCGGTTTGCTGCTGCTGGGCGAGCCAGGCGGCCGATGGGCGAATGGCGGCAGGTTCAAACCGGATTAAACCTAAATCGCGCTCTACTGTACTTAAGGCGGCGCTTAGTGTGCTGGCTTGGCGTTGTAGTTCAGCGTGGTTGTCGGCACGGCCCATCTCGCCCAAGCCTTGCAGTAAGCGCGCCAGCCCTGAGTCGATGCGTGGGGCGATGCTCACCGGCCAGAGATAGGTAAACACCAGCGAGATCATCAGAAAACCCAGCAACATGCCTAATAGCCGATCACGGGCGCCGACCAGATCAAACGACGCTGAATCCCCCTGAATCACGCAGATAAAAAACGCAAATGCAATCTGCAAGCCGGCATAGGCAATCTGCGCGCTGCCCCCGACAACCCACGCTGATAATGCCGCCCCGATAAACACCAAGATTAATAAGGGGGTGATCGAAGTGAAGGTGGGGATCAGCCACACCAAGGCCAGCACGCCAGCCAGTGCGCCCACGAAGCAGCCGAAAATACGTAGCCGCAACTTTTCCTGCGTCTCGGCCGTGGTCGCCAGTGCGACGATGTAGCAGGTGATGAGGCTGGTGTGAATGCCGGGCCAGTTGAGCGCGGTATAAATCAAGTAGCAGGCCATGGCGGCTGCGGTGGTTTTGAGGGCGTAGCGCAGATGCATTGGATTACTAAACGCATCGGCGACAAAAAAGCCGCTAGCCTCGCGGTTGGCCGCCGGGCTGGCAGGCACAGCTGCCGTGGGCGGTATCGTTAAGCCCAGCAGACAGGCAGACATTTGCTGCCAGAGGGTTTGCGCATACTTGGAGTCGCCATCCCCCGGCAGGTGGGCGGCTAGATTAGGGCGGGCGGGGTATTCGCCAGCGCGAAAACTGCTCGCGATGGTGTTGAGTGCCTGCGCCAGCTGCTGTCGTGCCGAGGCAGGAAAGTCCGGCTCTTGTGCTGCCACCTTGAGCAACAGTAGCAGTGGGGTGATGGTTTGCGTGGCGTGATCCAGAGCTGCTAGTTCATTGGCGGGGGCCGTCTTTTCCAGTTTTGCCAGCTTTAGCCATTGGCCGATTTGGGTTGTGCCTTCAGCCAGGATTTGTGTCCAGGCGTGGGCTGGGGCTGCGTTTGGTGGCGCGCTCAACTGGCTCGCCGCTAGCTCCAGCCGGTGGGCCAGGGCTTGTTCGGCTAAGCGCCGGGGGACTGGGCCCAGTAGCAAATTAATAAGGATGCAGCTTGCTGCTGGGATCGCCGCAAACAGCCAGGCGTAGAGCAAGGCTCTGGTCACGATCTCGCCGCTGGGGGCCTGCCCAAGCAGATCCAGCGCATACACCATGATCAGCGCGATGATGGCTCCCACTGGGCGCAATTTGCTCGCCGAAGTACAAAACAGTAACAGGATGGAGAACCCCACCATGCTGGCTACCCGCAGCATCGGCTCATCGATCAATGGCCTGGCCATCAGTAGCACCACCCCGATCAGCAGTGTTGCCAATACCACGATTGCCAGGCTCTGGATGATGCTGCTAACGCGATCGGTTTTGCTCAGAAAAAACACCAAATAAACCGTTAATGCGGGCTCCGGGGTGGCAAAGTACACCACCGCCAAGGTGGTCAGTAGGCAAATCAGCGCCGTGCGCAGGGCATATTCCAGCCGCCCCGGGCTTGGGCGCAGCAGCTGCAGGAGTGTAGGCATGTGCCAGATCTTAGGCTGGGCGCTTGCAGGCTGCGCCATGCTTGATCTCGACCAGCGCGCTGGCGCCGAGGCGGGTGACTTGGGTCGGTGGGTGCTCAAGGCGTATTCGCACCGGGAAGCGCTGCGCCACCCGCACCCAGTTCAATGAACGTTCCACATATGGCACCGAGCGCGGCAGCGTGATGTGGCCGGTATCCATGACCCCCCAGCCAATACCCTGCACGACACCTTTGATGGCTAGGCTGGGATTAATCATCGAATACACGGTGACACAATCCCTGGGGGCAATGGCCTTTAGCTCGGTTTCCCGAAAATTGGCCAGCGCAAACCATTCTTCGGTATTCACCAAGGTAAATAGCGATTGCGACGGGGCCACCATTTCACCGGGCGAGACGCTTAAGCCCACTACCCGGCCCGCTTGAGTGGCTTTTACCGTGGTATTGGCCAGTGCGTGCTGCGCTAAGGCTAATGCGGCCATTCGCGCCTGCACGGTGGCCTGTGCGCTATCGAGCGTGCCAATCGCCGCAGTGGCGGCGGTTTCCTGCGCTTTGGCCTGCAGCAGCGAGGTGTGTGCATCGCGCTGGGCGGTTACAGCTTGATCTAATTGCTGTTGTGGCACATACCCGCTGGCCGCCAGTGGGCGCAGGCGTTCAACAGTGCGGGTGGCCAAGGCCAGGTTGCTGGTGTTGCGGCTGATCTGCTCGGTGGCAATGCGGGCTGTGGCTTGTTGCACCGCCAGCTCGCGTTGTTTTGTGGCTAATGCCGCCTGCGCCAGTGCCAAATCCGCTTGTGCCTGCTCTACCGCCAGACGATAGGGTGCGGGGTCGATTTGAAACAGCGTCTCTCCGGCTTGCACATGCTGGTTTTCGCTTACCGCGATGCGGATAACCCGCCCGCCCACCGCGGCGGCGGCATGGGTTACATCCGCATCGATTGAAGCCTCATCTGTGGAGGGAAGCTGTGATTTGCGCTGCCACACATACAGCCCCAAAGCGATGGTGAGCACGATGAGGGACAGCGAGATGAGCTTGCCAAGCAGCGGGTGTTTTTTCATTTTTGTGTATTCAGATGATTAGCCAAACCAGGTCAGCCACAACAAGAGGGCGCAGATGGCGCCGATCGAGGTACATACCCACAGCGGATAAGGCAGGAATTCGGCTAACTTGAGTGCTAGCAGGACGCAGCGCGCCGCAATCGCGGCGCCAACCCCGATCAGCGCGCAAACCAGCCAAGCCGGAAACTGCGCTCCAAATAAGCTAAACGCGGGGGCGATGGATGAGCTGCAGGCGCTCAACTGCGTCACGAGTAATAGCGCAGCTAAGCGTCTTGGCCTTGGTGGTTTTCTGGCAATGATGTTCATCGGCACGCGTTCTGCTCAGTAATCGGCCTGCGATTTGACGCGGGCGCTTGGCTTTATGATGGGTGCCACTATCTCTGTCAAAGAGTGTAATGAATGCGCTTTAAAGTTTTGTGATTGTCAGTCGGGTTGACCAAAAAACAGCTCACAGGCGTGGGCTGAAAAGACAAAGCAACTGCTACCGTTGCTCTGGCAACGCTGCCCGGTGGTGGATGAATTACTTAATGAAATGGGCGACTTAAGTAAAAGTGCTCGGCGGGTTTTTACTCGATTGGCTTGCCAGGCACGCTTAGGCTTAAGCGTTAGGTGATTTCACTGAGCTACCGCCGCCAGGCGTGACTGACTGGCGGCAGGGCATCAAGTGGCGATCACCAAATGGTTATCCCATTTCTGCTGGGTATAGCCCGCGAGCCTTTGAATGGACTGGTCTGCAGCCTGATACTGGTAGATGCCACCCTCTTCGCTGCTAATCCAGGCTTGCTGGCCGCGGCTGGCGATGCCGGCGGGGCGGGGGATGGCGAGGGCGGGCAAAGGGCTGCCGTTGCTGCGCCAGCGGGCCAGCTGGTTGCCGCGCATGGCGCTGATGAGAAATTCGTTCCCCACCGCCGCAATGCTGGCGCCGTAGCCCATGAGTCCGGCGGGCTGCTCGGCGAGGATCAGCCGCTCGCCACCGGGTGGCAGCAGGGCCAGCAGCGGCGCATCGCGATGCTGGCTGGCGCTGGCATATTCGGCCTGCATGGCAATCCCCAGCGTGCCGTCGCTGGCGCGCGCGAGATGGCGCAGGCTCAGGGCTTTATCCGGTAGGCTGTAATTAGCCAGCAATTTGCCCGATGGCCATTCAAGCAGCGCCACGCTTGGGTTCATGGCGCCGCGATTGAGTTTGGTGCGGCCGGTTTCCGGCAAGGTGAGAATCCCGCCATTGGCCACCGCCAGTATCTTGCCTGGTACTAGCCATAGCAATTCATGTGGGCCGATGCCCCCGGAGGGTATTTCGCCCAGCCGCTTCAAAGTGTGTGCTTCGTAAATGCCCAGTAGGCCGGCGCTGGTGTCGTCGTTGTTTTCGGTGGTCAATAAGGTTGACGTATCGGGGGTGAGCAGGGCGTGGCCGAAAAAGTGCCGATCAAAGGCTGCGTCGGCCAGCTGCAGTAGCTCGCCGCGTTGCCAGTTGATGCGGGCCAGCCACACCCCCAACCGGCGGCTAAGCACAATCGCCTCGCCGTGGGGCAAGGGCAAAATGGCGTGGCCACGGCTAGGTAGGTCAACCACTTTGCCATTGATCGCGCCAAAGCCATTGACGGTCTCGCCCCAGTAGGCGCTCAGCAGCGTGGGCGCCGGCTCGCTGGCTTTCACCCACGGGCTAAGCAGCGAAATGGCGCTAATTTGCAGCGAACAGCGCAGAAAATCGCGGCGGCTAGGCGCATGCATCACCATCGCTTAATCCCCATCGCCTTCGGTAAAGCCCAGCGTCAGGTCGAGCTTTTCCGCAACCTGATCTTGCAGGATTTTGCGTGCCTGCTGGATGGCTTTGCTGCAGCCCAGCCGTGCGGCGCTGGTGGCCTTGTCGAGGTTGGCGGGCAGCTGGCCGCAGCTACTTTGGGCGCTCGCGAGAGTTTGCTGCATGCGCTGATCCAGCGCGCTATGGCCATCGGCCTGCAATTGCCGGCTAATGCCGCCATAGGCCAGCGCGGCCCCTTGCAGCTGCGCCAACAGCTGGGCTTTGCTGCTGCCGCTGCGCCATTCCACAAATTGCTCGGCGCTTACCGCGTCGGCGGTGGGCATGCGTTTGCCCAGCCCGGTGAGGCTGGCAATCAGCAGGTTCACATGCTCAGAGAACATATTGCGGCGGAAAAACGGGTTTTCGGCGCCCAGCTGCTCGCGATAAATCCGCCAGCCTTCATCGAGGGTATGTGTTTCGGTGGCAATCTGCTGGCTGATTTGCTGCAGATACCCACAACGCGCTGGGTTTTTCAGCTTGGCCAGCTGCGCCTTGGGCTGATTATCACCCCACAGCAGGTATTCGGCTGCGCCCAGCCCCTGGGTAGCCACATTGGCTGGCCCGCCGTTGATTGCGGTTTCGAGCTCATTGATGCGGGTGGGGCGAAAATCAATTTTGCGGCCCAGCCGCGCCAGCACCATTGGCCCGGCCGGGGCGCCATCCAGCGCGCGCCAGGCGCTGCTGGTGGCTAGCCAGGCTTGGCGGGTGGCTTGCAGCTGCGCTTCGTCGGGTTTGGCGCACAGCGTAGCGCTGCGGCTGGCCAGCTGCTCGGCCGCGCGGGTCAGTGCCTGCTGGCGTGGCAGATAGCCTTCGTCCAGCCATTGCTGGGCTTGCGCGGCAGTGGGCTCGGGGCCGCTAAATTCGGGCTCGGCGGCTTGGGCGAGCTGCGTCAGCGCCAGTAGCAGAGCGGTAAAAAGCAATGAGTTGCGCATAGTGGCCTCGGGCTTAGAGCGAATTCAGGAAGGTCAACAGGTTGTCCCTATCCTGCGCCGTGAGTTTTAGTACATATTGCTGGCTGGCTGCGGCTTCACCGCCGTGCCAGAGTACCGCTTCCATCAGGTTACGCGCGCGGCCATCGTGCAGAAAACGCGTGTGGCCGTTCACGGTATGCACCAGCCCCAAGCCCCACAGCGGCGGGGTTTTCCACTGGCGACCATTGGCGCGGCCATCGGGGCGACCATCGGCCAAACCTTCGCCCATATCGTGCAGTAGCAGGTCGGTGTACGGATAAATAGTCTGATTTGCCAGCTGCGGAATGGCTTTGAATTCACCCGTTTTATAGCTTGGCGTATGGCAGCTGACGCAATTGGCGTCTTTGAAAATCTGCTTGCCACGCAGCACGGCGGCGCTGTCGGCATCGCGGCGCGTGGGGACGGCCAGCGTTTGCGAATACAAAATCACCTGTTTTAGCGTTTTGTCGTCAATTTCGGGTTTGCCACCGCTCGGCGCTTTTTTGCAATCAGTCTGCGCTGGCATGCAGTCTTCGTGCGGATTAATGCTTGAGGTAATACCGATATCGCCAAGGAAAGCGCCGGCGCTTTGGTGGCCAATCGAGGCGACATTGGCCTTCCAGCCAAAGCGCCCGATCAGCTCTTTTTTGGCGAAAGCGTCGTACACGTAGTTGGGCTCGCCAGCGATGCCTTTATTGTCGGCCTTTTGCTTGGCCGCATTGGCGAGGATGTCTTTCTCAGGTATTGCCTCTAACAGCCCGAGCCCAATCATCTGCGGGGCAATACGGGGGGAGAGCATCACGTCTTTATGCATTGGCCCATAAGCCAGATCGCTAATGCGGTAGTGCGGTTTCAGTAGTTCATACGGCGTGCCATCGGCAAATTGGCCGGTGATGGGCTCGTATTTAATCTGCACCTGGCCTTCGGGCTTCACATACGGAATGGCGCGATTATTCAGCTGGCCGCCGTAAACCGGATCGGGCTTCTGACCGGGAATCGACAGACGAATCAGCAAAGCCATTGGCTGCTCTTGCTGAATGCCATTGCTAAAGTCGGGCGGCGCGCCGCGACCATCGAGCGTATGACAGGCGCCGCACGATTGCGCCACAAAATGCGGGCCTAAGCCATCGCGTGCCTTGGTGGACGACGGCGCTTCCACCCAGGCTTTTTTAAAGAAAGAATTACCAACCACAAAATCGGTTTTTTGCTGATCGGTGAGGCCGGGGTAGGGTAGCGAGAAGGCATTTTTGCCGTGATCGTCAGTGGTGCCGACTTCGCCGCCGGGCGTTTCCTCGGCAGGCTCAAACGCCGCGAGCAGCGCCGCGCCTTCATACGCCAGCACCGAGCCCGCGAGCAGGCAGCCCATTAGGGTGAGTTTGGTTTTCATCGGGTTTCCCTAACAATGACAAAACCCCAGCCCACTGGCTGAGGTTTTGTAAGCGCTAATCAGTTAGCTGTATTTGATCGTGACTTGCAGCGATCACCTTATCGTTTGAAAAGTGCGATGAAGTCTTCCCATTTTCCAGACTGGTTCAGTTTTCTTAGCTTTATCGTGTTGTATTTGTTGTAAAAATAGATAGCCACCGCAATTGGGAGCACAACAAAGAGGATTAGCGCCTCGATGACCGTGGCATCTGCTTCAGTGATAAGTTTTAAAAAGCTATGGTCTGGAAATAACACCAGAACAACTAGCGCACCCAATCCGCATGCAATGAAATTAATCATCTCTTCTCCGTGCTGTCACAAGCGTCTGTTGTAGTGCTTGTCGTTCACACGCTAGTATTCAGCCGCTTAATGCCCAGCTCTTTGGCTGCATTCACTAGATTTTTAGTCTGATTTTTCAGCGATTCCACCACCGCTTGCACGCGTTTGCGGCCCGGCGCGTCTTTTTTGCCGACGATTTCGCGATCAAATGGCGCTTGGATGGCTTCGGCGGCTTGCACGCTGGTGGCCATATCGCGGCTCACTGCGTCGGCGACTTCGGCATTTTTCTGCGCCACCAGCGCTTTCAAACTCGCGCCTTCAATCACTTCGCCCGAGCGGCGTACAAACCGGCCTTCCCACACGTTTTGAATGCCTTTGGCGTTGGCCACGATATCGCGGTGGGTGTTATCCGAGAAACATGAGTGCTCGTCTTCCTGGTTTTGCGTATCCAGCGCCACTTCAATGCGCTCGCCGGCCAGTTCGCCACGACTTAACGTGCCCAGACTGGTGAAGATTTTCTTGATGCTGTCCTGACCGCCTTTTTCAAACTGGGCGCGGAAATTTTTCTGGTTGGGCTGCCATTCTTTTTCGACGCTGGCCAAGTCATCCACCAGCATTTGCGTGACTAATTTCAGGTATTCGCCGCGGCGTTTGGCGTTCGGCGCGGTGGTGTAATCGGTGTACGGGCGCTGGCCGGCGCTATCGCGGCTCAAGTCTTGGCCCCACAGCAAGAATTCAATCGCGTGCCAGCCGGTGGCGATGTTTTCTTCGCCGCCGCGCTCGTTCAGGCTGCGCAGTTTGGCTTCGGTAATTGGCGTTTTGCTATTGATAATGCCTGCTTTGGCCTTGCCTTTCACGCTGTCGATGTACGCTTCATCCAGCGGCCAGGCGTTGATAAAGCCTTCCGGGCCGGTTTCACTATCAATTGGGCCGCCGTAAAAGCGGAAAGCTTCGGTTTGGCCATACCATTCGCGCGCTTCCAGCCATGCGGCTTGGGCAGCTTTTTGCGTGTCGGCCGATGGATTGGCGATAAAGGCGTCGATCTTGGCTTGCATCTCGCGCGCGCTGCTCAAGCTGTCTTGATAGCCGGCCGCTACCTGCGTGGCGTATTGGCTGATGACTTGTTGCTGGGTGATCTCGGCGGCCATGGCTGGCGCGGCGTGCAGCAGGCCGCTGCAAAGCAGGGCAAGGGCTAGTTTTTTCATCATCGCTCGCTCGCGGCTAGGGGCCGCTGTGTCGTTATCAAAATAGAATGATTCTCAGTGTATTTGATAACGCTTCTCAATGGCAAGAGCTGGCCCGGCGGGCTTGCAGCAGGGTTGTGCCACAGCTGAGGCCAGCTTGGTGCGCGGGTGGCGCAAGCACTCGGGGCGACCACTGCGCAGCATGTGCAGCCAGTGAGCCGGCAAGCGTGGCTTGGCCTGAGGCTGGTGCTGGCGTTGCCCGAGTGATCGGGGTGGGTTATTGCTTTAGGGTATACGCTCTAGGCTATTGCTATTATTGCACTACAGCGCAATACCTACCCCTAGTAAACGCTGGCTTCGCCTTCGGGGCGGGTTTTAAAGCGGCGGTGCAGCCAGAAATACTGGCTAGGATATTCCAGCACTTTACGCTCGATAAACTGATTCATGCGCAAGGTATCGGCCGCCGCATCGGCGCTGGGGAAATTGTCCCACGCCGCTTCGTAGCGCAACACCAGCTGCGAGCCGCGCAGTGTGGCGATCATCGGGATGACCGCGGCGCCGCTCATTTTGGCAATGCGCGAGAGCGCCGGAATGGTGGCAGTGGGTACGCCAAAAAACGGCACAAAGATCGATTCTTTCGGGCCCAGATCCTGATCGGGCAGGTAGTAAAAGGCGATGCCCTGCTTTAAAGCGCGAATAATCGGCCGGATACCGTCGGCGCGGGGCACCAGCAATGGCTGGCGAAAGCGCCGGCGGATGCGCAGGCTAATTTCATTAAACGCACCGCGCTGCGAGGCCAGATAGGCCGAGCCATCGTGTTCCATTGCGTAGCGCACGCCACCAAAATCCAGCCCCAAGAAGTGCGGTGAAAGCAAAATCACCGGCTGGCCGGTATGCGCCGCCAGATGCTCCTCACCTTCAACCCGCACCAAGCGGCGAATGCGGGCGGCACTGCCCCAATACAAAATGCTGTAGGCCAGAAACAAATGCGCGGCCTGACAAAAATGCTGGCGCAACACCTGCGCGCGTTGGGCGGCCGGCCAAGCGGGGAAGCACAGGCGCAAATTGGTTTCGCCAATGTGGCGGCGGCGTTTGAGCATAGCGTAAAGCAGCAGCCCGATCGGAATGCTGACCCAGCGCATCAGCGGGAAAGGTATCCAGTGCAGTAGCCACAAGAGGGCGGCGAGCAGGCGGGTACTCATGCGGCCTCCGACGGGTAGGCGGGCGGCAGTGGCGCCCCTGCCGGATGTTTAAAGCGGCTGTAGCTCCAGAAATATTGCTCGGGAATCTGGCGGATCAGGTCTTCCAGATTTTGATTCATCACCGTGGCATCGTGCTCGGGCTCGCCGGTAAGCTCACCCACAAACGGCTGTACATGAAAGCGGTAGCCACGGCCAATGCCGAGGCGCTCGGTATAGCAGGGCAGAATAATGGCATTGCTGGCGCGGGCCATTTTGGCCAGCAAAATCATGGTATAGGCCGGCTGGCCAAAAAACGGCGCCCACACGCCTTCGCCGCCGCCCGGCACTTGATCGGGCAGCAGATAGGCCACGCCGCCTTGCTTGAGGGTTTTGAGTAGCACGCGCACGCCAGCGGCATTGGCCGGGGCGGGCTCGGCGCCGCCGCGCGAGCGTGAATAAATCATCAGTGGCTCAAGATAGGGCTGTTTGGGCGGACGATACAGCGGGGCCAGTTTGCGTGGGATGAGCCCGGCGACGCAGACGCCGGTCATCTCTAGCGCGCCCAGATGGGGCGACATAAAAATAATCGGCCGACCGCTGGTCAGCGCGGCTTCAACATGCTCCCAGCCGCGTTTTTCCCGCACCAAGGCCGTGAGGCTATGCAAAGGTCTCATCCAGTGCGGTAAAAATTCGAGGGCCGCGATGCCATGGGCAGGAATACTTGAGTGTAATAATCGGTTATAATCGCGGCTATTTTTCGCAATCGCACTTAACCTTAGATTGGTTCGCAGCACGCGCCGGTGACGGGGGGAGCCCCACCACACCAGCCAGCCAACGATCCAGCCTAGCGCTTGCAGCAAGGGCAGTGGCAGTCGGGCAAAGAGTTTGGTAATGGTCAGCAGCATTGACAATGTTGAAAGCCGGAATCAAATGCCGATTGTAGCTGCGATTGGCCCAAAAGGGGTCATGTAACCGAGGACAATACTGCAATGAAAGACTTTCTGTTTACTTCCGAATCGGTTTCTGAAGGCCATCCGGACAAGGTGGCAGACCAGATTTCCGACGCGATTCTGGATGCCATTCTGACTCAGGATAAAACGGCCCGCGTGGCAGCCGAGACTCTGGTGAACACGGGGTTGGTTGTGCTGGCCGGTGAAATCACCACCACCGCGAACATCGATTATATCCAGATCGCCCGCGATACCATCAAACGCATTGGCTACGATCATTCCGACATCGGTTTTGATTACAAAACGTGTGCCGTACTGGTGGCCTACGACAAACAGTCGCCCGATATCGCCCAAGGCGTGAACGAAGGCGAAGGCATCGATCTGGACATGGGCGCTGGCGATCAGGGCCTGATGTTTGGCTATGCCTGCGATGAAACGGCCCAACTGATGCCGGCATCGATTTACTACGCCCACCGTCTGGTACAGCGCCAAGCCGAATTGCGCAAAGATGGCCGCCTGCCGTGGCTGCGCCCCGATGCCAAATCGCAAGTGACCCTGCGTTACGATGGCGAAACCGGCAAGGTGAAGGAAGTGGATACCGTGGTACTGTCAACCCAGCACCACCCAGATGTATCGCACGAAGAATTGTCGGCAGCGGTGATCGAGCATGTGATCAAGCCGGTGTTGCCGGCCGAGTGGGTTACTGAAAACACCAAATTCATGGTGAACCCAACTGGCCGTTTCGTGATCGGCGGCCCAATGGGCGATTGCGGTCTGACTGGCCGTAAAATCATCGTGGATACCTACGGCGGTGCCGCGCCACACGGTGGCGGCGCTTTCTCGGGTAAAGACCCATCCAAAGTGGATCGCTCGGCCGCTTATGCGCTGCGCTATGTCGCGAAAAATATCGTGGCGGCCGGCATTGCCAAGCAATGTCTGGTGCAAGTGTCATACGCGATTGGCGTAGCTAAGCCGGTATCGATCATGGTCGACACCTGGGGCACTGGCGTGATCCCGAACGAAGCGATTGTGGAACTAATCCAGAATAACTTCGATCTGCGTCCGAAAGGCATTATCCAGATGCTGGATCTGCAGCGCCCGGTGTACGGCCGCACGGCCGCCTACGGCCACTTTGGTCGCGAAGAGCCGGATTTCTCGTGGGAGCGCACCGATAAGGTTGAGCAGCTCAAAGCTGCGGCAGGCCTGTAATCTTGCGCTAGCTAAAAAGCCGCCTTCGGGCGGCTTTTTTTATGCCTTTTTTGGGCGAGGGAGATACAGATCAAGATCATTGTCTTATCCCTATGCTGAAATAAGCCCATAAATCCTCATAAATCAATCACCGGAGCTTCATCATGCGCATTGTTACTCGACTTGCCTCCCCACCCGAATACCGCAAACTCGCGCCGTGGTTTAAAACGGCCGGTCAGGCAGAGCCGACGCTGGCCGATATGGTGTTGCTGGCCGAAACCGAGGGCGAGCTTTGTGGCGCACTGCGCGTGGTAATGGCTGGGGTGATTCGGCTAGAGAGTGTGATTGCCCGCGATGACGAAGTGCTGGCCACCTTATTGCAGCAGCTGGGCCGCTGGATCGGGCGCGAAGCCTGCTGGGCCGTGGTTAGCCCAGATGCCCTGCCGGTGTATCTGGCCGCAGGCTTTGTTGAGCAAGTCGCAGGGCCAGATACCCTAGTGAATGAAGCGGCAACTCAGGCGCGGGTGCTGTTGCAGCGGCCGGTGCCCGTCGATGCCGAGCCTACTGAGGCGATTGCGCTGGCGGCCAGTGGCGCGCAGCCCAGTGCTGGCGAATAGGCGTTTAGTCCTTGCCGCCCATCAGTTGGCTAGCCCGAAAGTAGGCAGCCAACGGCGCTAATTTACGCTAAAATTGCCCCACACCGAGGGGCGCTGCAGCCCGCCGGCCCTACCAGGGCCGCGTGAGTCAGGCTCGGTGCTTATCCAATTTAACGGCGCTCACCTATCGTTAAACCCTGCCGGGTTCGATGACCGTCGCTGCAGCACACCATCTGTTGCCGACTTAAGGTGAGCATCGACCCGGCCACATGGAGCATTATCGTGGCCGAATTTAAAGACTATCACGTAGCCGATATCAGCCTTGCCGCCTGGGGCCGCAAAGAGCTGAGCATTGCCGAAACCGAAATGCCGGGCCTGATGGCCGTGCGCGACCAATTTGGCGCGCAACAGCCATTGAAAGGCGCGCGCATTGCCGGTTCGCTGCATATGACGATCCAAACTGGCGTCTTGATCGAAGCGCTGAAAGCTTTGGGTGCTGATGTACGTTGGGTATCGTGCAATATTTTCTCGACGCAAGATCACGCTGCTGCGGCGATTGCTGCGGCGGGCACGCCCGTGTTCGCTTACAAAGGCGAATCGCTGGAAGAATACTGGGAATTCACGCACCGCATTTTCGACTTCGGTAACGGCGAATACGCGAATATGATTCTGGACGACGGCGGCGACGCAACGCTGTTGCTGCATTTGGGCGCACGCGCTGAAAGCGACTCGAGCCTCGTTGCGAATCCAACCAACGAAGAAGAAACCGTACTGTACGCCGCGATCAAAGCGCAAATTGCCAAAGATCCAAAATGGTATTCAACGCGTTTGGCTGCCATCATCGGTGTAACCGAAGAAACCACCACCGGCGTACACCGTCTGTACCAGATGCACGAGCAAGGCAAGCTGGCTTTCCCAGCGATCAACGTGAATGATTCGGTGACTAAATCAAAATTCGACAACCTGTACGGCTGCCGCGAATCATTGGTTGACGGTATCAAACGTGCAACTGACGTGATGATCGCCGGTAAAGTGGCGGTGGTATTGGGTTATGGCGACGTAGGTAAAGGTTGTGCGCAATCATTGCGCGGCCTGGGTGCAACGGTTTGGGTCACTGAAATTGACCCAATCTGCGCGCTGCAAGCTGCGATGGAAGGCTACCGCGTGGTGCGGATGGACGATGTGGCCGGCGAAGCCGACATTTTCGTTACCACCACTGGTAACGTTGGCGTGATCACGCACGATCACATGAAAGCGATGCGCCACAATGCGATCGTCTGCAATATCGGTCACTTCGACTCTGAAATCGAAGTCGCCAGCCTGCGCCAATACAACTGGGACAACATCAAGCCACAGGTTGACCACATCGAATTCCCTGATGGCAAACGCATCATCTTGTTGGCTGAAGGCCGCTTGGTGAACTTGGGCTGCGCAACCGGCCACCCTTCGTTCGTGATGTCCAACTCGTTTGCCAACCAAGTTTTGGCGCAAATCGAGTTGTTCACTAAGCGTGAACAATATCCAGTGGGCGTGTACGTACTGCCAAAACATCTGGACGAAATGGTAGCCCGTCTGCATCTGCAGAAAATCGGCGCGAAGCTGACCGTACTGAGCCCAGAGCAAGCCGCCTACATCGGCGTGCCAGTGGATGGCCCTTACAAGCCAGCGCACTATCGCTACTAAGCAACTCGCAAAACGCCCCTTGTGGGCGTTTTTGTTTATCTGCGTATGAAAAAATACTGAGGCTGCAATGAGCGCACCTGCCACTTATACCCCGATTGCTTGTGCCGCCTACGATTATCTGGAGATCGCCGCGATGCACCGCGAGCCGGTGCAACTGGTGCTCCACGATGGCACGTGCCTGCAGGCCGTAGCCTGCGATGTGCGGGTGCGTGCACAGATTGAGTATTTTGTCGTTGAATGTGCTGGTGCTGTGCAAGAGATCCGGCTTGATCAGTTGGTGTCGATCGAGTCGCTGGCGCAGCCCCCACGCTTTGCCTTAATCCAAATCCGCTAACAAGGAAGATGATGACCACCGAAACTCGCCGTGATTTTCTCAAAGCATCTGTGGCCAGCGGCTTTGCGCTGGCCGTGCAGCCCGTGGCTGCGACCACGCTGCAAACCGATAGCACAGGCCTAACAGCAGGCATGGTGCAGATTGGCCCGCTGCCCGCCTATCGGGCGATGCCCGCGGCGGCCACTGGCCCCTTGCCGACTGTGCTGGTGATTCAGGAAATCTTTGGTGTGCACGAGCATATTCAGGATTTATGCCGCCGGCTAGCCAAGCAGGGCTATCTGGCGATCGCGCCGGAGCTCTTTTACCGCTATGGCGATGCGCGGCAGTATGCCGATGTGGATAGCTTGATTCGCGAGCTGGTAAGCAAAGTGCCCGATGCCGAAGTGCTGGCCGATTTGGATGCCACCGCCGCCTGGGCCGCCAGCCAAGGTGGTGATCCGCAGCGCTTGGCGGTAACGGGGTATTGCTGGGGCGGGCGCATTACATGGCTGTATGCAGCACATACCCCCAAGGTAAAAGCCGGTGTGGCTTGGTATGGTCGCTTGGTGGGGCCAACGAATCCGAATACGCCGCGCCAGCCCATTGATGTGGCCAGCCAGCTAAAAGCGCCAGTGCTGGGCCTGTACGCCGGGCAGGATAAAGGCATTTCGCTTGAGAGCGTGGCGCAAATGCAGGCGGCGCTCAAAGCGCAAAAGCAATCGTTTGCCTTCCAGATTTACGATACGGCCGCGCATGGTTTTAACGCCGACTATCGCCCAAGCTACAACGCCGCCGCGGCGCAAGATGCGTGGGCAGCGATGCTGGCGTGGTTTAAGCGCTTCGGGGTGTAGCCATAAAGACGGGGGCTGCGCTGAGCGCGGCCACCGCTTGATTAAGAATCGGCTGCTCCAGCAGAGCGGCGCGGTAGCACAAACCATAGCGGATGCTGGGCAGTGTTTGCGCGAGCGTCACTGGCTGTACGGCATAATCGGCGGCGAGGCTGGCGGGCACCAGCGCCCAGCCTTGGCCCGCCTCGACCAGCTGCAAGACCAGTGGTAGGGTATTGGCCCGATGATTCGTCTGCATCGCCACCGTATCCACCCCCAGCAACGCCAATAGCTGCTGCTGGCTCGGCGCATCCGGGCATAAAATCCAGTCGTCCAGTGCGATATCGTGCAGCTGCTGGATCGGCTTATCTTGTGGCCAATCGCGGGGCGCGACCACACACAGCGGGTCATCCAGCAGCGGTAGAAATAACTCATCCTCGCAGCGCTCCGCCTCGGCTGCGAGCCGCACATCGCCGGCGCAGCCAGCCTGTAATTGCCACTGCACTGCTGGCAATGCGCCAGCCAACACCGCTAGCCAATAATTCACCGCCTGCCGGGGTACATCGGCCGCCACGCCCAGCGCCAGCGGCTGGCAATGATGTTGGGCGGTGAATTGCTGACGAATGCCGGCCAGTTGCGCCAGCAGGCGCTGCGCTTGCGGATACAGTAGCCGTGCCGCTTCGGTGACCGCTACGCCGCGCGGCTCGCGGATAAACAACGGCGTCGCCAGATCGTCTTCCAGCTGGCGAATGGTGACCGACAAAGTAGGCTGGGTGATAAACAGCCGCTGGGCAGCCAGCGTGATATTGCGCTCTTCAAACACCGCCAGAAAGGCCTTGAGGTGACGGGTATCCATAGATTAAACCGATGGCAGCCAGCGATATTTCCCATTTTACGCCGCTTATGGCCGGGGAATACACTCTCTTTCATCGCAAGCCATTGTTAATGGCGATTACAGAACCAAAGGATACCATCATGCAAAAGAAACTAGTCATTATCACCGGTGCCAGCTCAGGGATCGGCGCTGAATTAGCCCGCCAAGTGGCGGCCTTGGGTCACCCCATGCTGCTGTTGGCTCGCCGCATTGACCGGTTACAAGCGCTGAATCTGCCTAATACCCTGTGCCGCAGTGTGGATGTCTGCGATGGCGCCGCGGTACAGGCCGCGGTGGCCGAAGCCGAGGCGTTGTATGGCCCCGCTGATTTGCTGGTGAATAACGCCGGAGTGATGTTGCTGGGCAAAATGGCCGAGCAAGCGCCGGGCGAATGGCAGCGTATGCTGGATGTGAACATCGGCGGCGTATTGAATGGCATTCACAGTGTCTTGCCCGGCATGGTAGCGCGCCAGCATGGCACCATTATCAATATCAGCTCGATCGCTGGGCGCAAAACTTTCCCTAACCATGCAGCCTATTGCGGCACCAAGTTTGCGGTGCATGCACTGAGCGAAAATCTGCGCGAAGAAGTGGCCGAGCACAATGTGCGGGTGATTACCATTGCCCCGGGCGCGGTGGAAACCGAGCTGTTAAGCCACACCACCGATGCGCAAATCAAGGCTGGCTACGAAGACTGGAAAACCGCGATGGGCGGGGTTTTGGCCGCCAGCGAGGTAGCGCAAGCGGTGTTGTATGCCTATCAGGCGCCGCAGTCAGTGTGTATTCGCGAAATCGTGCTGGCCGCCACGCGCCAGCCCGCGTAAACCACACGGCGGGTTTAGGCTGGGCTGGCCAGGGTTTGGGCTACCCAGTCTGCCAGTGGCGCAAAATCATAGTCATCCAGCGCCGCTTGCAGTGCGGCCAGCTCGGCCCTTGGGTAATGCGCCGCGATACTCGGGCGCAAGCGGGCAAAGGCGGCGCTAGCACGGCGATCATTGCTTTCGAGCCAAAGCTGCAGTATTTCCAGCTCATTCAGTAGCTCGGCCGGGCTGATTAGCGGGGCGGTGGCCTCGGTGGAGGTGGTTGGCGCCGGTAGCTTGGCCTGAATTTCGGCGCAGGCGCTGCTTAGCGCCTTGGCCAATTCAGCCAGTAGCGCCTCAGTGGCGGCAGGCTGCGGGGCGGCGGGAGCGCAGGCGTTTTCCAGCTCGGCCGCCAGAGTGGGAATACGCTGTAGCCCCAGATTGCCGGTGACGCCTTTCAGCGTGTGCGCTAGCCGCTGCGCACTGGCCCAATCGGCGCTGGCGATGTGGGTGGCGAGCGTGGCCGCAGCCTGTTGATAGTTACGAGCGAAATCGCCCAGCAGGCGGTTGAGGGTGTCGGCCTTGTTGGCTAGCCGGCCCAGCGCCTGCGGGTAGTCGAGGCATTGCCATTGGTTGGTTTCAGGGGTATTGCTCTGTGGGTCATAATTTTCAATATCTACAGCAGTATACCTAAGGTATTTGCTCAGCGTTTGGGCCAGCTGCTGCGGGTCAATCGGTTTGCTGAGGTAATCATTCATGCCGGCAGCGCGCACCGCGACCTGATCCTCGGCGCTGGTGTTGGCGGTCATGGCAATAATCGGCAGCGTGGCCAGTGCCGGCAATCGGCGAATGGCGCGCGTGGCGGCATAGCCATCCAGCCGCGGCATTTGAATATCCATCAAGACCAAGGCATGGGCCGCAGGCGCCGCGCTCAGTTGCTCTAGCGCCGCCTGGCCATCACCGGCCTCGCAGGCTTGCAGGCCCAGCTCGGCCAATAATTCGCAGGCAATTTGCTGATTGATGGCATTGTCTTCTACCACCAGCACACTGGCGGGGGCAAAGCGCAGCGTAGGGGCGCTTGGCGTAATGGGTTGGGCTTCGCCTCGCCAAGCTGCGGGCAAGTAGGGCGCCGCAATAGCGCGCGCATTCAGCGCTTGCCACGTAGGCCAATCTTCGGCGGCCGGCTCGCCCAGCAGCCATAGCTCGGCCGCGGGCTGCGCCGCTCGCAGCTGGCGGGCGATGGCTAGCAGGCTGGTCGCTGGCGCAAACAGCATATCCAGCAAATAGCAATCACTCGGCCCAAGCGGGCTGTCGTCGATGATTTGCTGAAACGTCGTTGCCGGGCTGTAGCGCTGGGCCAGCTGCGCGAGCCCCGTATGCCGGCTTAATAGAGTGACATGGCCGCGCGTGGGTGGCTGAATGGGCGTGGCGGCGGCGCTGGCGCTGAGCCGCACCTTAAAACGAAATACACTGCCTTGCTCGGGGGTACTTTCGACGCTGATCTCGCCCGCCATCAGCTGCACCAGTCGCTGCGCAATACTCAGCCCCAAGCCGGTGCCGCCAAATTGGCGGGTGGTTGAACTATCGGCCTGTGTGAAGGGCTGAAACAGCCGCGCCAGTTGCTCGGGCTGCATGCCCACGCCGGTATCGCGAACAGCGGCGCTGAGCCAGCAAGCATCCCCTTCCTGAATGGCCTGCAAGTGCAGGCTCACTTCGCCATGGGCGGTAAATTTGATCGCGTTATTGAGTAGATTGATCAGCACTTGCCCCAGCCGCAGCGGATCGCCTTGCCACTGCTCCGGCAGTGTGGGGGACAGATCAAACCAATAGTGCAGTCCTTTTTCTTGCGCCCGCCCCGCCGTGACCGTCGCAACTTGGGCGAGCACGTCGCTTAACGAAAAGGGGATCTGCTCTAAAGTGAGCCGATCGGCTTCGATCTTCGAGAAGTCGAGCAGGTCATTAATCAGGCTGAGCAACACCTGGCCGGCATGACTGATTTTGTTTAGGTAATCGTGCTGGCGCGGATTGTCGCTGTGTTTCGCGGCCAGATGCGCCAGACCCAGTACGGCATTCAGTGGAGTGCGGATCTCATGGCTGATATTGGCCAGAAAGCGAGATTTGGCTTCGGTAGCGGCTTCGGCTGTGTGGCGGGCTTGCTCCAGCGCGGCGGCTTGCTGTACCGCGCGGGTGATATCCATAAAAAAGCCATTCCAGTAATCTTGCCCATCGGCGCCACGCGCCGGCACACCCACGGTGCGAATGTGATGCAGCTCGCCCGCCAGCTGCACGGTATGTTGCACATCTGCGGTTCGCCGCTCGGCAATGGCGGCGCGGATTTCGCTGCGCGCCTGCTGCATCTCTGCCAGCGGCACATGCCGCCAGCGCTGCGCCGGATCTGCGTAGATTTCCTGCAGACTCACGCCAAATAGCTCGGCGGTTTTGGCGCTGAGGAAGGTAAATTCGCCAGCTTCCCCTTGTTGGCGATATTGAAAGACCGCCAGCGGCAGGGTGTTGGATAAATCCACAATCTGCTGTCGCGCCAATTCGGCGGCTTGTTTGGCATTGGCCAGCGCCGTTTGCTGCGCCAGCTGTTCGCTGATGTCGCGCGAGGTGACGAGCACGCTTTGCACCTGCCCGTGCGCATTCAGCTCGGGCGTGAGCATCCATTCACGCCAATGCTCGGCCAGGCCATAAGCAAAGCTGCGGCGCAGTGGTTGCGCCAGCTGGCTCACACTGGCAATCGCGGCTTCACGCTCGGCCGCTTCGCTGGCGCTAAAGCCCAAATCGGCCAGCCGACAGCTACTGACCTCGCGCGCAGGCTGCCGCAATTGCCGAAACAGCGCCGGGCTGGCATACAGCAGCCGGCCATCGGGGGTAAAGCGCATGATCACATCCGAGGCATTTTCGGCCAGGGTGCGAAACGCGGTTTCCCGCTCCTGCAATTGCCGCGCGGCGGCGGCTTGCTCGTCCTGATGACGCTGTTGCAGCGCCCGCCAGCGCTGGCGGGCATACAGCAGCAGGCTCGCCACCAAGACCAGAATGCTAGCCAGGCTCGCTAACGGTAGCCAATGCCACCAGGGCGAGAGCTGGCTGCGATCTTGTAGCACCATTACTTTCCAGGTTCCGCGCGGGTCGGGCCAGCTAAGTTGGGATTCCGCCACCAGATAGCGCATGCCACCCAGCCGCAGCACGCCCGCACCCGCTGGCGCCCAATCCAGAAGGCTGGGCGGGGTATTGCCCAGTAAGGCGTCAAATTGATGCAGCTGGCGCAAAGCCAGTAAATCATCGGCGGCGAGCGGCTTTAGCCACTGAAATAAATCCCCGGGTTGGCTGCTGCCAAAAATCAGCCCATCGGGCGATAGTAGCCAGGCACGCGAGCCGTGCTTGCGCAGCAGCCCATCAATAAAGTCACCGCCCATTTTGATGACCAGCACGCCTTGCGGATAGTGTGGCACTTGCGGCAACCACACCGGGGCAGCGAAGTAGAGGCCGCGCTCATGCGAATGAATACCAATGGCCGGATAAATATGCGCTTCACCGCGCATGGCTTGCTGCCAGTACGGGCGCTGCCCCAGCTGTTCGCCCAGCAGCAGCTGGCGGTTTTGGTTATCGGTGTAGGCCAGTACCTGGCCGGTGCCGCTTAGCAGGTAGGTGCTCTCGGCGCCAAATTGCCGCAACACATGCTGGCTATCTTCGACTAGGCGCGCCGTGGCGCTCGCCTCGCCAAGTAGGCTGCCGCGCACACTGGCCGAGGTGCGCCCCATCAGCTGGGCTGCACCCAAAACGCGCCCTTCGCTGGTATTGGAGCGAATCTCTAACGCCAGATCATGCGCCAACAATTGTAAATGGGTTTGCTGAGCTGCCTGCTGTTGTGCCGCTTGCCACTGCACTGTAACCCAGCCCGCGAGCCCCGCGAGCAGTAGGCTCAATAGCCACCAGCGCCAAGCAAAGCGGGCCTGCATGGCTTAGTCTGCCTGCCGCGGTAGACGCAGCGTGAGGGTGGTGCCGGTGTCATCGTCGGTTTGCATCTCTAGGCTGCCATGCTGGGCCTCGGCATACAGCCGGGCGGTGTAGGTGCCGATGCCATTACCCTTGGCTTTGCCCGCGGTGACATATTTCTCGAAAAAACGCTGGCGGATCGCCATGGGCACCGCGCCCTGATTGTGAATGGCCAGCTGAATGTCTTTCTGACCCACGGTGGCCGAGCAATGAATCTGGCTGCCTTCGGGGGCGGCCTCGGCGGCGTTTTTCAGTAGATTGGACAGAATCCCCAGGCTTAGGCCAGTATTGCCCAGCACATTTAAAGGCTGCTCACCCAGGCCGGTGAGATCCATGCTGATTTTGCCGGCAAAGGCGAGCTCAACCTCGGCGGCCACGCGGCGCACCTGCTCGCCCAGCTCGAATACCTCGGCATCGAGCAGGTAGCTGCCGGTTTCCATCCGTAATAAATCGAGGGTGCGGTCAATTTGCTCTAGCGCGGCATGCGTGGCATTGGTGGCCAGCCGTACCAATTTTTGCTGGCTACTGGTGAGGCCATCGGTGAGTAATTGCTCGGTGGCTTGCAGTACCGCGCTCAGCGGGCTTTTCAGATCGTGTTTATTGAGCTGTTCTACTTCCTCGCGTAAGCGGGCGTCTTCTTCCAGGCGCGCTGATTGCAGCTGCAGATTGCTCACCGCTTTGGCTAGACGTAGCTGGGTGCGCACGCGTGCGCGCAAGATGGTGGGGTGAAAAGGCTTGACCACATAATCAACTGCGCCCATTTCCAGCCCCTTGGCAACATCATCTGGCTGATCTTTGGCGGTCATAAAGATAATCGGAATCTGGCGGGTGGCTGGGTCGGCCTGCAGTGCCTGACACACGGCATAGCCATCAGGCTCGGGCATCATCACATCGAGCAGAATCAAATCGGGCGGGGTGGCGCTGCGGGCGAGCTCCAGGGCTTTGTTTCCGCTTAAGGCCACTTGCAGCTGGTAATCATCTTCCAGCACCGTGGCGGCGGCTTCGATATTGTCTTTGGCGTCATCCACAATCAGGATGCTGGCGCGGCGGGTTTCCTGCTCGAGATTGAGTTCGCCAATCAGGGGGCGGCGGCTGGCGGGTTGAGGGCGAGCCGGCGCCGAGCGTTTGCCCAGCAGCATGCGGTGCATGCGGTTGGCAAAATGTTGGGTGGTAAAGGGTTTGATCAGGTAATCGGTAACGCCGTTTTCCAGCGCGGCCTCAATGCTGCTGCGCGTGGCATTGGCGGTGATCAGCATAAACGGGATATGCGCGGTGCCCGGCTGATTGCGAACCCATTGCAGCAGCTCCAGCCCGTCCATGCCGGGCATATTCCAGTCGCTGATGATGCAGTTGATGGGCTGCTTTTTGAGGATCTGCAGCGCCTCGCGGCCGCTACTGGCTTGCTCAATGCCGGTAAAACCCTGCTCTGACAGAATGCTTTTTAGGGTTTGCCGGAAGGTGGTTTGATCATCAACGATCAGCACATTTTCTTTGCGGAGCGCCACGCGGTTGCCTCATCCAAACAATCATATTCCTGCTTGGATTATGCGTGGCACGGCAAGCCCTTGCCAAACAAAACGCCCCATTCACCAGCGCCTGTTGTAAAGCGCGGTGGGATGGGGCGCACGATTAGGCTCTACGTGGCTTTAACGGTACTGACGCAGATGGCGCCACACCGCCAGCAAGGCGCCGAGCAGGCACAACGTAGCGACAATGCCGCAGACTGCGGCAATAGTCAGCAGATCAGGTGTTTGCAGTGCAAATTGCTGGCCATACGACTGCGCCAGTGCATTAATGGCCGGATTCAGATGCCCGATCACGCCCCAAACAATGCCGGTGGCCACCAGCCCGCCCAGAATACCCTGCAGCAGCGCGCTGTGGATAAAAGGGCGGCGGATAAAGGCATCGGTGGCGCCGATCAGTTTCGCCACTTCGATTTCGTCTTTGCGGGTCAGGATCTGCATGCGGATCGCATTGCCGGTAATCAGCACCAAGGCTGCACCGAGCATGCCGGCAACAACTTCAAATACGTTCGCCCCCAGCTGGGTAATGCGCGCCAAGCGGCGCGCCCATTCGGCATCCAGCTGTACTTCTTCCACGCCAGTGTGGCCGCTGAGCTCTTTTTGCAATGCTTCCAGCGCGGCCGGATCAACGCTTTTCGGTTGCAGTACAAAGGCATCGGGCAAGGGGTTGTCTACCAGCCCAGCCAGCAAATCGGCATTGCCAAAGCTGCCTTGCAAGCTTTTGAGTGCTTCATCTTTCGGCGTGAACGTGAGCTTAGCGATGCGCGGGTCGGCTTTGAGTTGCTGCTGCAGGGCGCTCACCTGCGCGGGCTCGGCGCTGGGCGCCATAAAGATCGAAATCTGTGGCTCGATGCTGATATGTTGGCTGATCTGCCCAACGCTATTCACGATCAGCCACAGCGCGAGTGGGAAAGCGGCGGTGATGCCAATCACCAGCAGATTAAGCAGGCTGCCGATGGGCTGGCGCACCAGCGCCCCGATCGAGCGAGTAAAAGCTTGTAGGTGAGAGCGGAACCAGGCTGTCATTGTGTGCCCCTCAAGCGGTAAATTGGCCGTTTTTCAGGCGCAGAATGCGGCGGCCATAGTCGGCCATCAGGCTTTCATCGTGGGCCGAGATCACCAATGTGACGCCCACCTGATGGAAGGATTTGAACAGCTCCAGAATATCGTGCGCGTAATCGCGATCGAGATTGGCGGTGGGCTCATCGGCCAGCAAAATCGACGGACGATGCACAACCGCGCGGGCAATACACAGGCGCTGCTGCTCGCCACCCGAGAGCGAAATCGGGTTGAGTTTTTCTTTGCCGGCGAGGCCGACTTTATCCAGCGCGGCTAATACGCGGCGGCGGCCTTCCTGATGATCAAAGCCGATGATATCCAGCGGCAGGCGCACATTATCAAAGACGCTGCGGTCGTACAGGATTTTGTGATCCTGAAAAATCAGGCCGATATGCCGGCGCACAAAAGGCAGCGAGGCGCGGCTCATCCGCGCCAGATTTTGCCCATTCAGCAAAACCGCCCCGGCGGTGGGCTTTTCGATGCCGGCCATTAATTTGAGCAACGTCGATTTACCCGCACCAGAGTGGCCGGCCAGAAACACCAGCTCGCCGCTGGGGATTTCGAAGCTCAGATTCTTGATGGCATCAAAACCACCCGGATAGCTTTTGCTAACTTGCTGAAACTGAATCATACAAATCCTCAATAAAACTGGGGTCAGCTCGACTGCTATCCCAATGTCCATCTAGATGATAAAACATCAGCTCAACGCCTGCGCCCTCACGACCCTCGCCAAAATACTGCCCCTTAGGCTGAAACCCCAGCTTTTCCAATACGCGGCCACTACGAGGGTTGCTGACTAAATGCTCGGCATAAAAATACTGTGGGGCTTGTGCTTGTCGGCAGTAAGCGATGGTGGTCTGAGCGGCTTCAGTGGCGTAACCTTGCCCCCAGAATGCCTGGCCAAACCAATAACCTAATTCGGTGTGTTGCGGTTGGTAGACCAGCCCGACACACCCAATCAAGTTGCCGCTGCCACGTAAAGTGACAGCAAAGACATCTTCAACCCGATCCCGGCTGGCTTGCGCTTGCCAGGCGAGAAACTCTTGCGCCATTGTTAAATCATAAGGATGCGGAACGCGGCGGGTATTGCCCGCAACCGCCCATTCTCCCGCAAGTTCAGCAATATACGGGGCATCCGTATCTTGCAGTGGCCGCAGTGTCAGCCGGGCGGTGGTGAGGGTGGGCAGTTGCATGCGCGGGCGTTTTAAGCTGGGCTGAAACGGCTATTCAAACAGCGCGTCGATGTAGTCTTTGGCCACAAACGGGCGCAGATCATCAATACCTTCACCCACGCCAATAAAGCGCAGCGGTACTGGGCGGTTTTTGGCAATGGCGGCGATCACGCCGCCTTTGGCCGTGCCATCCAGCTTGGTGAGCACCAGCCCAGTCAGGCCCAGCGCATCATCAAAAGCCTTGGTTTGCGCCAGCGCATTCTGGCCGGTGTTGGCATCAAGCACCAACAGCACTTCATGCGGGCCAGTCGGCTCGGCTTTTTGCACCACGCGTTTTACTTTTTTGATTTCTTCCATCAGGTGCAGTTGGGTGGGCAGGCGGCCGGCGGTATCGACAATCACCACATCAATGCCGCGCGCTTTAGCGGCGTTAACCGCGTCAAAGGCCACGGCGGCGGCGTCGCCCGATTCTTGGGCAATCACATGCACGCCATTGCGCTCACCCCACACCACCAGCTGTTCGCGTGCGGCAGCGCGGAATGTATCACCAGCGGCCAGCAGTACCGATTTGCCTTGGCTTTGGAAATACTTGGCCAGCTTGCCGATTGAGGTGGTTTTGCCGGCGCCATTCACGCCCGCCACCATCAAGATAAACGGCTTGTGCCCGCTGACATCCAGCGGGATTTGCAGCGGCTGGATCAACTCGGTGAGGCTGTCTTTCAGCGCGCCTTTGAGCTCGGCCGCGTCTTTCAGGCCCTTGAGCGACACGCGATCGCGCACATCATTCAGCAAATGCTGGGTGGCATCGACGCCCATATCGGCCGTGAGTAAGACGGTTTCCAGCTCGTCATACAGATCGTCATCGATCTTGCCGCCGCCAAACACGCTGGCCAGGCTTTTACCCAGTTTATCGCGGGTTTTCGCCAGACCTAGCTTCAGGCGCTCGGTCCACGAGAGCTTGGGTTTTTCTTGCGGCTGCGCTACTGGTGCCAGTTGAGCAGGGTCGCTCTCGATGTATGTGTCTGCAGTTTGTGTAGTAGCTGCTTCTACAGGCGATACCTCGGCAGGGTATTCTGGGGCTGCGCTGGGCGCCGGCGCCGCCGGCTCGGCGTGCTCGACGGCGGCATGGGGCAAGGGCTCGCTGGCGGCTGCTGGCGGGCTAATCGGCTCGGCTGCGCTCGGGTTCAGCGCCGGACTGGCCGCCGCGGGCGTGGTGGTGTCCGGGGCCGGTGAAGTCGTTACCGGGGTGTCGGCCGGCTTCTTTTTACGAAAAAAACTAAACATGGTGTTGGCTTGATTCCTGCAAATCGCGGAAAATACGAATCTATTTGCGAGATTTTAACTGGAGCAGCCGTGTCCGCACAGCACAAAAATCAGGTGCGTATTATTGGCGGCCAATACCGGCGCCGTATCCTGAAGTTTCCCGATTCACTGGGCCTGCGCCCCACCCCCGACCGCGTGCGCGAAACGCTGTTCAACTGGCTGGGGCAAGACCTCACGGGTTGGCACTGCTTGGATCTGTTTGCCGGCAGCGGCGGGCTAGGTTTTGAAGCCGCCAGCCGCCATGCCAAACAAGTGGTGATGGTCGAAATGGCCCGGCCGGTGTATCAGGCCTTGCAGTCCAGCCAGCAAACGCTGGGTGCGCGCGAGATTCAGCTGTTGAACGCCGATGCGCAGCGTTTTTTAAGCCAGAATCGGCAAGCGTTTGATCTGGTGTTTCTTGATCCACCCTTTGCCAGCACCTTGCTGGCCGATACATTGGCGCTGTTGCCGCCCCATCTGAGCGAGCGGGCGCGGGTGTATATTGAATGCGAAACGCTGCCCGATCTAAGCGGCTGGGAGATCTTGCGCGAAGGCAAAGCCGGCACGGTGCGGTATGCTTTACTCTGCCGTGCGGCGGCTGGGGATGCAGAAAACAGCACTGAATCTGCATAGGAAAGTTGTTCTTCCCGCATGAAAGTGGGAGAATTCCGCATATCTAGTTTTTCGATTGTTTTGTTAAGGATTATCTGTCATGGCTCTGATGATTACGGACGAGTGCATCAACTGCGATGTATGCGAACCAGAATGCCCCAATAGCGCGATTTCTCAAGGCGAAGAAATCTATGTGATCGATCCGAACCTGTGTACCGAGTGCGTGGGTCACTATGATGAGCCACAGTGCCAGCAAGTTTGCCCAGTAGACTGTATCCCGCTCAATCCGGAACACAAAGAAAGCAAAGAAGAGCTGATGCAAAAGTACATGATCATCTCTGGTCAAGCCTGATTGAGCGCCCTATGCAGCTGACAAGCGGGCTTTATGCCCGCTTTTTTGTCGCCTTATAATTCAGTAAGCACTAATATTTTAATAAAAAAGCAGTAAGGCGGGGAGATCGTGCGTCAGTCTCACCCGTGAGGAGGCAGCAATGGGTCACTACAATGTCCGCAATCAGGTCATCGAACTATTAGATATCGCACAAACGCTGGTGCATTCCAGCCCGGCGCAAGCCGTTGAATTGGCCAATCAGGCCGCCGACCGGGCGCAAGCCCTGGGCTATGGGGAGTTAGAAGCCCAAGCTTGGCTCACCCGCTTGCAAGCCTACCGCGCCCAGCCGCGCACCACTCTCGATCAAATCGAAGTCACCGCCCTGCAGGCGATTGATCTTACCCGTGCCGCCGGGCAAACCGCAGGCTGGGTCGAGGCGATGAACTGCTACAGCGACATCATGTATGGCATTGGCCAATATGATGTGGCCATGAGCTACTGGCTGCAGCTCTTAGAGGCCGGGATCGATCAAGATTTACCGCTGGCGCGAGCCTATGGCTATATCGGCGTCGGCAAGCTTTTTTGGACTTTTGAAGACCCGACCTCCAGCCTGCAATACACCGATAAAGCCAGCGAAGCTTTGCAGGCGGTGGCGCTGATCAATCCGAAAGTCTGTTTGTTGATCAATCAGGCCTCGTATTGCTATCAACATCGCGATTACCCGGGCGCGCATGACTATCTGGATCAGGCCGAAGCCTTGTTGCAGGATGTGGCCTTTTGCGAGTACGAGCCGGAAATCTACTACTACCGCGGCTATTTGCTGCGTGCGGCGGGCGATTTGCGCGGGGCGCAAGAGCAATTCAAACGCGCGCTGCTGCTCAATGCCCACAGTAGTAATTTCTGGGGCAAATCAGTCACTATGATTGGCTTGGGTGAGGTCTCGCTGGATCTGCATGAGCCGCATAAAGCGATGTACTTTATGCAGCAGGCGTTAGAGATCGCCAGTGCCACCCCGAATTCCTACCGCTATCTCGTGATGCAAGCGCATCATGGGCTGGCGCGCTGCTATCAGGCGCTGGGGCAAACCGAGCGCGAATTCCGCCACTGGACTTTGCATTTCGATTTGGCTGATGAGCTACTCAATCAGGTGATGAACAAACGCCTGGCCGCATTCAAGCGCAACTCGCTGCAGCTGCGGGTGCATGAGCTGGAGCAGTTGGTGGCCTAAGCGCAAGCGGGTGCGTTTTTGATTTGATAAAGGGGTATTTTATTGTGGGCCATATAAACCATGGCTCGCAGGAAAATACCCCTTGTTGTTAGCTCATTACTGCCCACAGCCGCGCGCCGTAGGGGCCGGCCTGCGGGTGAGTGAGCAGCAGCCAGCCTAAGCCGATCACCGCCAAGCCGCTACTCGGCGTGCCCCAGCGCAGGTGGCGGGGCAGCGCTTGCCAGCGGCCGTGCTGCCAAAGCTGCAGCCCGCTTTGCCAGTTCAGCCAAATGGCCAGCGCCACGGCGCACAAAGCTGCCGTGAGGAGCGCTGGAAAGCCCAGTACCCCTTGTTCGGCCAGCCCAACACTGGCGCCCGCCAGAATCCCCGGCAATAGAAATGCAGGTGTCCACAGCAGGCAGGCCACCACGCACGCCGGGGCAAAGCGTCGACGCGGCATGGCTAGCATGCCGGCCACCAGCGGCAGCACTGGGCGGGTGGGTCCGATAAAGCGTCCGGCAAAAATCCCCACCGGGCCATGTTGGCGCAACACCATTTTGGCCTGCACCAGCAGCTTGCGCTGCTGTTGCAAGATCGGTAGCCGCTGCAGCCACTGCCGGTGGCGATAGCCCAACCAGTACGACACCCCGTCGCCAATCAGGGCGGCCACGAAACCCACCGCGCAGGCGGCCCAGAAATCCATTTTGCCCTGACCGATCATCGCGCCCATGGCCAGCATTAGCACCGTGCCTGGGATCAGCAGACCTAGAATGGCGGTGGACTCGGCCAACACCAGTACAAAAAGTAAAACCAAGGCGTAATCTTGGGCCTGTTGCAGCAGTAGGGTTAGCCAATCGCTCATCGGGTGGTCTGCAGTAGAAAAATCGCAACTTGGAGAGCGCAGGCTGGGAAAGGTTCCATGCGGCATTCATTTGGCATGAAATGTATTTTTACTACGTAGCTTCAAACAAAACCACATTGTTTTTAGGCGTTTTTTCTTGGGGTGAAATGTAGTAAATTCGCACCCATATCTAAAAAAGGTGAAATAAATCTACATGCAGATGGATCCGGTAGTGCTCTTTTTCCTGCTCGGCCTGTTGGCCGGCTTGGCGAAGTCCGATTTAAAGCTGCCCAGCGCGCTGTACGACACCTTGTCGGTGTTTCTACTGCTGGCCATCGGGATTAAAGGCGGGCTGGAGCTCGCAAAACAGCCCTTTTTGCAAGTGCTGCCGCAGGCTTTGCTGGTGCTGGCGATGGGGTTTGTGATTCCGCTCTTGGTGTACCCGGTATTGCGGCTGAAATTTAGTCAGGTGGATGCCGCCAGTATGTCGGCCCATTATGGCTCGGTATCGGTGGTGACCTATGCCGTGGGCGTGGCCTATCTCTCGCGGCTGGGGGTGAGTCACGAATCACAAACCACGCTGTTTCTGGTCTTGCTGGAAATGCCGGCGCTGATCGTTGGGGTGATTCTGGCGCGGCAGGGTGCGAATCAGGCCGGTAAAGGTAGTGGCCACGGCTGGGGTAAATTGCTGCATGAAGTACTGCTGGGCAAGAGCATTGTGCTGCTGATGGGCGGCTTGCTGATTGGCCTTTTGGCTGGCCCAGAAGGCATTAAGCCGCTGGATCGGCTGTATCTGGATTTATTCAAGCCCGTGCTGACCTTGTTCTTGCTTGAGATGGGCCTGGTGGTGGCAGGGAAATTTGGCGCGCTGCGCCAGCAAGGCTGGTTTATCCTGCTGGCGGGGATTGGCTTGCCGCTGTGCCTGAGCTGGATCGGCATTGGCGTGGGGCATTTGCTGGGCTTGTCGGTGGGCGGCGTAACCCTGCTGGCGCTGTTGGCCGCATCGGCCAGTTATATTGCCGCGCCAGCCGCCATGCGGATGGCCGTGCCGCAGGCCAACCCGGCGCTGTCGCTGGGCGCGGCGCTGGGGATTACCTTTCCATTTAATTTATTGATCGGCGTTCCGCTCTATTACCAATTTGCCCATTGGGTAGCCTAAGGAGTCATGATGCAGTTTCATTCCAAATCCATGCTGACCATCGTGACCGAAGCGCTGCTGGAA
Source organism: Chitinibacter tainanensis DSM 15459 (assembly GCF_000429785.1). Taxonomy (GTDB): domain Bacteria; phylum Pseudomonadota; class Gammaproteobacteria; order Burkholderiales; family Chitinibacteraceae; genus Chitinibacter; species Chitinibacter tainanensis. The sequence continues at coordinate 557,216 of NZ_KE386951.1, read as the reverse complement.
AATGATCTGGTTGAATTATTCGAGGCGCGCAAAATTCGCGGCTGGACCATCGTAGCGGCCCGCGGCAAGGGCGCTCACGGCGAAAAGCGCGGCAGCTTTGATGCTAACGAAAATATCCAGATCGAGCTGATCGCCAGTACCGCCACGGCCGAAGCTTTGGCCGAGGAAATCCAGCTGGAATACGGCCAGCACTATGCGCTGGTGCAGTGGCTGTCTGAGGTGCGCGTGCTGCGCGCGGATAAGTTCTAAATTGGCCCTGGGGTATTTCCTTCTAGCTCTTTTATTTAAAGGCTTGTAGAGCAATGCCCTGTGCTTAGTTGTTCGGACTTGCTGCGCTCGGGTTGCTTCAGTGAGCTGTGGGCTGGACGCTAGCGCAATGAGCCCATGACCGTTAGGCTTAATTCCCGCCCCAGCCATCCCGATTGGCGCAAGCTATCAATCAGATAGTAATAATTACCGTGCATGCTAAGCGGGCATGTGATTGAATCAGTGAACTTCTTGCACCATTAGCACTCCCATGGTATGAGTGCTAATATTGCAGTAAGCGAATGAATTTCATCAGGAGATCTAACCATGAGCACAGCCCTGGCGCTACCGACTCTAGCGGTCGGCGATAGTATCGAGCGCTATGTTCAGCGTGTTAACGCATTTCCGATGCTCACGCCGGAAGAAGAATACGATCTGGCTAGCCGCCATCAAGAGCAAAATGACCTCGAGGCCGCCCGCCAGCTCGTGCTCTCGCACTTGCGCGTGGTGGTATCGATTGCCCGCGGTTATAGCGGTTATGGCCTGCCGCAAGCCGATCTGATTCAGGAAGGCAATATTGGCTTGATGAAAGCCGTGAAACGCTTCGAGCCCAGCCGTGGCGTGCGCCTGTACTCTTTTGCCGTGCACTGGATCAAAGCCGAGATTCACGAATACATCTTGCGCAACTGGCGTCTGGTGCGGGTAGCGACCACGAAAGCCCAGCGCAAATTGTTTTTTAATCTGCGCTCGATGAAAAGCAGCTTTGCCGCGCTAACGCACAAGCAAGCGCAGGAAATCGCTGACGATTTGGGTGTGAAGCCCGAAGAAGTGCTTGAGATGGAAACCCGCATGAGCGGGCAAGATGTCGCGCTGGTCGCCGATGAAGGCGATGACGAAGGTTTTGCGCCGATCGACTGGCTGGCCGATCATCACAGCGAGCCGACTGCGGTGCTGGCGCGCCAGCATATGGATTGCCTGCAATCGACCGGCATTAGCGCCGCACTGGATACCCTGGATGAGCGTAGCCGCCGGATTATCGAGGCGCGCTGGCTCACCGATGAGGGCGAATCCTCTACGCTGCATGATTTGGCGGCTGAATTTAAAGTCTCGGCCGAGCGAATTCGCCAGATTGAAGCCAAAGCGCTGCAAAAAATGAAGCAGGCTTTGTTGCCCGCAACGGTATAAACCGCATTTGAATCGATTGGCCGTCCGGCCGATGGTGTAACTAGGGAGCCCGCGGGCTCCCTTTGTTTTGTAAGCTTCATCACTTCAAGAAAATGCGTATTTTGCCGATAATTGGCTAAGTGCTTGAATTGATTTGATAATTTACATGAAGCTAACCTCTGCCTATGTGCGAAATCGCTTTTTCTCTGACATGTCAGTTAAGAAGTATGCCGATTTGCATCCTCATGACCAGCCATTGCCCCCCGATGATTTAAGCGGCGCAGCGGTGGGCGAGCTGTTGCCCAGTTCCGGTGGTTGGAACGGCATTGAGCGGCGTGCCGGCGAGCGCCGGCAGATTGAGCGCCGCCAACAGCGTGGCGCAACTCCGCTCGATACCCGCACCGAAGAGCGGCGGCGGCAGGGGCGGCGGCTTACCGATCGTCCGCAATGGGCCTTTATACCCTGTAAAATCTGACTCCGGCTTAGTGCGACCAGAAGTGCCAGCCCAGCCCGAGGGTGGCAGCCACTAACAGCACGATGGCACTGGTGCGGGCGGTGTGCCGAATGGCCGCGCGGTTGGGGCGGACGAAGTGACGCCACACCATTAGCACAATTAAACCGAGCAGCAAGAGCGAGAAAAGGCGACCGTTCATCGGGGAAAGTGCGTCCAAAATGTAAGAATAAGGGAAAACGAGGCGGTTTTTGGTAAGCTTGGTCAGAAGACAGGAACTTACTTAAAGTAATACTTTAACTTTTGAATGTTTCTTATTGATTTGATATGAAATGATTTTTTCTAAAAATTAAGTCTAAATCATTGTATCAAAACAGAAAAACGCCCGACGCAACTTGTGTCGGGTTTTTTTTTCCTCTATAGTGGGGCGCAGTGGGAGAAAGTGGGTAAAAGTGCATTTTTCGGGCAGAAAACGCACGCTTAGTCACTCCGAGTGGTGATCAATTCCGGGCACATTGCGCAAGGCTATTTGTTCATGTTTGGTGGTGTTTCGTCTTTAAACCTCGACAGCAAAGGGCGGTTGGCCATTCCGGCTAAGCACCGTGACGCCCTGTTGTCGCGGGCTCAGGGCAAACTGGTGATCACCATCGAGCCGGCAGGTTGCTTGCTGATTTATCCGGAGCCGGACTGGATTCCAGTGCGGGATCAGCTCAATCAACTCTCAGGCGTGCATATGCCAATTCGCCGTTTGATTGTCGGTCATGCGGAAGAGCTGGATATGGATGCGGCTGGACGGGTGTTGATTCCGCCCACATTACGGCAACGCGCTCAGCTGGATAAAAGCGTGGTGTTGGTGGGAATGGGTAGCAAATTTGAGTTGTGGGATGAGGCGAAATGGAATGCCGTGACCGATCAGGTCATGGCCATGGCGCCGCATGAGTTGGAAAGCAATATGCAAGGGATTGTGCTGTGAGCGAAGGCGCGGCAGGAAACTTCGTGCACCGCACGGTATTACTGCAAGAGGCAGTAGATGCACTGGCGATCAAGCCGGATGGCGTGTATGTCGATTGCACATTTGGTCGTGGTGGCCATTCGCGTTTGATTTTGTCGCGCTTGGGGCCGACGGGCCGGCTGATTGCGTTTGATAAAGATCCATATGCGATTGCCGAAGCGGCCACGATTAGCGATCCGCGTTTCACCATCGTGCACGAGGGCTACGTCACGCTGACTGATTCGCTGGCGCAACTGGGCGTCTCCCGCATCGATGGTCTGCTGATGGATTTGGGGGTTTCCTCGCCACAGCTGGATGACGGTGCCCGGGGGTTTAGCTTCCGGTTTGATGCTCCGCTTGATATGCGCATGGATACCACGCGGGGTATAACCGCGGCCGATTGGTTGAATACGGCCGATGAGAAAGACATTGCAGAGGTGGTAAAAGATTATGGCGAAGAACGGTTTGCTAGGCAGGTTGCAGCAGCGATTGTTGCGCGTAGGGCAGTCCAACCTTTTGCAACAACAGGCGAACTTGCCGCGGTCTTGGCAACGGCAGTCCGGACCCGTGAGCCGGGCCAGGACCCGGCGACGCGTACCTTCCAAGCTATACGGATTTACGTCAATCGCGAGCTTGAGGAGTTATCGCTAACGCTGCCGCAGGCGCTGGCTTTGCTCGCGCCCGCCGGTCGGTTGTCGGTGATTGCCTTTCATTCGCTGGAAGACCGGATCGTGAAGCGCTTTATGCAGGATCAGGCCACGGCTGATCAGCTGCCCAGCCGTTTGCCGGTGATGGCCAGCGAAATTGCGCCCGCGCCGCTGAAGGTCTTGGGCAAGCCCGTGCGGCCGTCGGTCGAGGAAGTGAGCGCTAACCCGCGTGCGCGCAGTGCGATTCTGCGCATTGCCGAGCGCACCAGCGGGGAGCTGCGATGACCCGCTTGAATCTGTTTTTGCTCAGTATCTTGATTGTGTGCGCGATGGGGGTGATTACCAGCCAGCATAAAGCGCGCAAGTTGTATATCGAGCTGCAAAAACAAGATGCCCAAACCCGCAAACTGAATGTTGAATGGGGCCAGCTGCAGCTGGAACAAAGCACCTGGGCGATGCATTCACGGATTGAATCTGAAGCGGCAAACCGCCTGAGTATGCAGGTGGCACCGGCTAATCGCACCCAAGTGATTCTCGAACACGGGCAACAAGTCCAAAAACCGCAGGTGTCGGACTTGCCATGATGAAACAGGCCCGTCTGATGACCAGTGGTCGTCGCCAACCCAAATACGCGGTCAAGCCCAAATTAGAACGCTGGCGGGTGTGGTTTGTCCTCACCTGTCTGCTCGCCCTGTTTGCGACCCTCTTGGGTCGCAGTATTTATTTACAGGTCATGAATGAAGAGTTTCTGCAGGACCAGGGCGATGCACGCTATCGCCGGACGCTGAAACTCGAGCCCAATCGCGGCATGATCACCGATCGTAATGGCGAGCCATTGGCGATCTCGACGCCGGTGCAATCTATCTGGCTAAGCCCGCGCAATATGCGCGTCTTGCCCGAAGGCGAAACGCGCCACAAAGAATGGAAGCAGGAAAGTGATGATGATCAGGTGCCAGTGTCACGTGCCGAGATCAAATCGCTGGCTGGCCTTTTGGGGCTCTCTTACGACGACTTGCTGGGCAAAGTCACCGTTACCCGCAAAAACAAAGAGGGTAAGGAAACTCGCCCCGATTTTCTGTGGGTGAAGCGGCATATTTCGCCGGCTGATGCCAAGCGGGTGCTGGCGCTGAATATTCCGGGCGTGTATTCGCAAACCGAATACCGCCGCTACTATCCGGCCGGTGAAGTGATGGCCCATGTGGTCGGCTTTACCAATCTGGATAGCAAGGGCCAGGAAGGCTTTGAGCTGACCAAAGACGCCATGCTAGCCGGCAAACCCGGCTCGCGCACAGTCATTCGCGATCGCCGCGGCTACATCGTTGAAGATGTTTCTACCATCGTGCCGCCGCAGGAAGGGCAAAATCTTCAGCTTTCGATCGACCGGCGGATTCAATATCTGGCCTATCGCGAGCTGAAAAATGCCGTGGATAACAGCAAGGCCGTGGGTGGCGCGATTGTGGTGCTGGATGCCCGCACCGGCGAAGTGCTGGCGATGGCCAATGCGCCGTCTTACAACCCCAATAGCCGCGCCCGGATTGACCCGGCCCACAAGCGCAATCGCGCGCTCACCGATCTGTATGAGCCCGGCTCGACCATGAAAGCCGTGACCGCGGCCATGGCACTGAATGCCGGCAAGGTCAAACCTACCACCGTGCTCAATACCGATGGCGGGCGGATGACCATTGGCCCGGCCACCATTCGCGATGATCACCCCGGTGGCGCGATGACCATCGAGCAGATCATCCAGAAATCATCCAACGTCGGCGCCGTGAAAATGGCGCTGATGATGGAGCGCGAGGAGATGTCGAATTTCCTGCATGACGTGGGCTTTGGCGAAAAACTCAATACCGGCTTCCCGGGCGAATCGCCAGGCCGGGTACGGCCATGGAAAACCTGGCGCCCCATCGAGCAGGCCACCATGTCTTATGGCTACGGGGTATCGGTGACCGTGATGCAGATGGCACGGGCGTACCAGATGTTTGCTGGCAATGGCGAAGTGCACCCTGTGACCTTTACCAAATTGGTGGCCCCGGCGCCGGGCAAGCAGGTCATTAGCGCCGAGACGGCCGCACAAGTGCGCAAGATGCTGGAAATGGTGACCTTGCCGGGTGGTACCGCCACCCGCGCCCAAGTGGTCGGCTACCGCGTGGGCGGTAAAACCGGTACGGCGAAAAAACTGGTGAATGGGGTGTATTCCGACACCGCACGGGTGGGTTCGTTTGTCGGTTTGGCGCCGATTTCTAATCCACGCCTGATTGTGGCGGTGATGATCGACGAGCCGGCATTTGAAATGCGCTATGGCGGTCTGGTGGCCGCGCCGGTGTTCAGTAATGTGGTGGCGGGCAGCCTGCGTTTGCTGGGTGTACCGCCGGATGCGCCGACCAACAATATCCTGTTGCCAAGCGAAGAGCTGGAAATCAAGGAAGAAACATGAAACCTGCGAGCTGGACACTCCCTGCATATGATTTCGCCGCCATCGCCGCCTTGGTGAATGGCCGACCGCTGGTGACTGATAGCCGCAAGGTGCAGCCCGGTGATGTGTTTGTGGCCTATCAGGGTGAATACGCGGATGGCCGGCGTTACATCGCCAGTGCGCTCGCCAATGGCGCGGCGGCAGTGATCTGGGAAGCCGAAGGTTATCAGTGGGATGAGAGCCACCAAGTGCCAAATATCGCCGTGCCCGGCCTGCGTGATCAGGTGGGTATCTTGGTGGGGCGCTTATTAAATAATGACTTCAGCCAGATACCGGTGGTTGGTATCACTGGTACCAATGGCAAAACTTCCATTGCGAACTGGTTGGCACAGGCGTTTAATGCGCTGGGTGGCAAGGCCGGCGTGCTCGGTACACTGGGTAATGGTTTTGTCGGCGAATTGGAAAGCTCGACGCATACCACGCTCGACCCGGTTAGCCTGCAGCATTGGCTGGCGCGCTTTCAGCATGCCGGGGCGACCCAGGTGGCGATGGAAGTTTCTTCGCATGGATTGGTGCAAGCGCGCGCGCATGGCGTGCCGTTTCATACCGCGGTGTTTACCAATTTAACCCGCGATCATCTGGATTATCACGGCAGCATGCAGGCCTATGGCGCGGCCAAGGCCAAATTGTTTGAGTGGGACGGTTTGCAAGCTGCGGTTATCAATGCTGATGATCCGTTCGGGCGGGAACTGCTGGGCTTTACCAGCGCCAAAACGGTCTTTTCGTATGGCTTTTTTGCCGGCGATTTGCGCTGCACCCAGCTTGATTCTTCGCTGCAAGGGCTCACGCTGACGGTGCAAACCCCGCTGGGCGAAACGCAAATTCGCTCGCCGATGCTGGGCCGCTTTAATGCCAGCAATTTGCTGGCGTGCTTGGGCGTGCTGCTGGCGCAAGGCGTGGCCTTGGAGGCAGCCAGTGCCGCGCTGGGCGCGGTGCAACCGGCGGCGGGGCGGATGCAGCGGCTGGGTGGTGATGGCCTGCCGCTGGTAGTGGTGGATTACGCCCATACCCCTGATGCGCTGGAAAAAGTGCTGATGACGCTGCGCGAAGCCATGCCAACAGGGGCGAGGCTGTATTGCGTGTTTGGCTGCGGCGGTGACCGCGATAGCGGCAAACGCCCGCTGATGGGCGAGATTGCCTGCCGACTGGCCGATTCAGTGGTGATTACCAGTGACAATCCGCGCAGCGAAACCCCGAAAGCGATTATCCAGGACATCGTTGCGGGTGTGTCGGGGGTGCCGGGCACGGGCCATGCCAATTACGCGATCGAATCTGACCGCGCCGCGGCCATTGCTGACGCGATCGAAATGGCGCATGCCAATGATGTGATTCTGATCGCCGGCAAGGGGCACGAAAACTATCAGGAAATTCAGGGCCAGCGTTACCACTTCGATGATGTGGAACAGGCTCAAAAAGCGCTGTTAAGGAAAAAGAAGTAATGATGTTGAGTTTGCGGGAAGCCGCGCAAGCGCTTCAGGCCCAGCTGCAGGTCAGCGATGCTGAGCTGCAATTTAGTCGCGTCACGACCGACAGTCGTGACGTGCGACCGGGCGATCTGTTTGTCGCGCTCAAGGGCGAGCGCTTTGACGCCCATGATTTTGTCGCCGGCGCTTTGGCGCAAGGCGCCGTGGCCGCGCTGGTGGAGCAGCCGGGTGCAGGCAATCGCCTGCAAGTAGCGGATACACTGGCCGCGTTGGGGCAGCTGGCGGCCTATTGGCGGCGCCAGCATGCGGCGATTCCGCTGGTGGGCGTCACCGGCAGCAATGGCAAAACCAGCGTGAAAGAAATGCTGGCCTCGATTTTTGCCGTGGCCGCGGGCGGTAGCGAATACGTACACGCCACCCAAGGCAATCTGAATAACCATATTGGTTTGCCACTGACCGTGCTGGGTATTCGAGCCCAGCATCGCTATGTGGTGGCCGAAATGGGGATGAATCATTTCGGTGAAATCGATTACCTCACCCACATTGCGCAGCCCGATGTGGCGCTGGTGAATAACGCTGGTGCAGCGCATCTGGAAGCGCTGGGCTCGGTGGAAGGTGTGGCGCGGGCGAAGGGCGAGATTTTTGCCGGGCTGGTGACGCGCGGGGTAGCGGTGATTAACGCCGATGACCCGCATGCATCGCTGTGGCAGCAATTGGCTGGCGCGCAAACGCAGCTCACCTTTGGTCTTGCGGGCGATATCCGGGCTCACGCGGTGCAGCTGGCCGCTACGGGCAGCCAGTTCGAATTGCAGACCCCTGCGGGCACCGCAGCGGTGAATCTGGCCGTGCCGGGTGAACACAATGTGCGCAATGCCTTGGCGGCCGCTGCCGCAGCTCATGCCTGCGGCGTGAGCGTGGCGCAGATTGCGCAGGGCTTGTGCCAGTGGCAGGGCGTGAAAGGCCGCCTGCAAGCCAAGCAGGCCTTTAATGGCGCCGCGGTGCTGGATGACACCTACAACGCCAATCCCGATTCGATGAAAGCGGCGGTGAATGTGCTGGCCGCGATCGGGGCGCAAGGCCGCCCCACCTTGCTGATCTTGGGCGATATGGGCGAAGTGGGCGCAGATGCGCCGGAGCGCCATGCCGAGATCGGGGGGTATGCACGTGAAAAGGGTATTCAGCATTTGATTGCAGTGGGTACCCATATGCAGTATGCGGTAGAGGCCTTTGGCGCCGGCGCGCAGCATTGCGCTGATCACGCTAGCGCCATCGCCGCCGCCCGCGCGCTGCTCACGCCTGAAACGCAAGTGCTGGTCAAAGGGTCGCGCTTTATGCGCATGGAAACGGTCGTGGCCGGTTTGGCGCACGAGCAAGCATCAACGGAAGGAGCTTAAGTCATGTTGCTTATTCTCACGCAATGGCTGGGCGAATCGATCCGGGCCTTTAATGTATTCAACTACCTCACGCTGCGCGCTGTGCTGGCCACTATCACGGCGCTGGGCATCTCCTGGGTGCTGGGGCCGTATGTGATCCGCAAGCTCACCGAGCTGAAAGTGGGGCAGGCCGTGCGCGATGATGGCCCGCAAACCCACTTGGTAAAGGCCGGCACCCCGACCATGGGCGGCACGCTGATTCTGCTCTCGATCGGGCTGACCACCTTGCTGTGGGCCGATCTGAAAAACCCGTATGTGTGGTTGGTGCTGATTGTCACCCTGAGTACCGGGGTGATTGGCTTTGTGGATGATTACAAGAAAGTCGCACTGAAAAACCCGAAAGGCCTGTCGGCCAAGGCCAAGATGATTGGCCAATCGGCGATTGCCATTGGTGCGGCGCTGTTTCTGGTGAACGTAGGCCCGGATGCATCCAACACCGGCTTTATCATCCCGTTTTACAAAGAAATCATCTATCCATTTGGCGCGCTGGGCTTTTGCGTGCTGACGTATTTCGTGATCGTCGGTACCAGTAATGCAGTGAACCTGACCGATGGCCTGGATGGCTTGGCGATTATGCCAACCGTGCTGGTGGCTGGGGCATTCTGCATCTTTGCCTATGTGGCCGGTAATGCCAAATTTGCCACCTATCTGGGCGTGCCGCATGTGGTGGGCGCAGGCGAATTGATCGTGTTCTGCGCGGCCATGGTCGGTGCGGGCTTGGGCTTTTTGTGGTTCAACGCCTATCCGGCCGAAGTGTTTATGGGCGATGTGGGCGCGCTGGCGCTGGGCGCCGGCTTGGGTACTGTGGCAGTGATCGTACGCCAAGAAATCGTGCTGCTGATTATGGGCGGCGTGTTTGTGGTGGAGGCACTGTCGGTGATGATTCAGGTCGCCAGCTTCAAGATGACGGGGAAACGGGTCTTCCGCATGGCGCCGCTACACCATCACTACGAACTCAAAGGCTGGAAGGAAACCCAGGTGGTGGTGCGCTTCTGGATTATCACCATGCTGCTGGTGTTGGTCGGTCTGGCCACGCTGAAACTGCGCTGAGGCAAAGATGACGCTCGATCAATTGCACAATCAACATTGCATCGTGGTGGGGCTGGGCGATACCGGCCTGGCGACCGCGCGTTGGCTCGCCAGTAAAGGCGCCCGGGTGACGGTCGCCGATTCACGCGCCACGCCACCTAATCTGGAACATTTGCGCACCGCCTTGCCAGAGGTGGCAGTGCGCTTGGGCGCTTTTCATGCCGATACATTTGCCGACGCCGATGTGCTGATTACCAGCCCGGGCGTACCACTGGCCACGCCTGAAGTGGCGGCCGCGCTGGCGCGTGGGATTCCGGTACTGGGCGATGTCGAATTGCTGGCGCTGGCTTTGCAAGGCCAGCCAGGCAAAGTGATTGCCATTACCGGCTCGAACGGTAAATCCACCGTTACCACCATGGTGGCGCAAATGTGCGAGGCCAGCGGCCTGCGCACGGTGATGGCCGGCAATATTGGCGTACCGGTGCTGTCAGCACTGGCCGAATGGGAAGCTCGTGGCGAATGGCCCGATGCCTGGGTGCTGGAGCTATCGAGCTTTCAGCTGGAAACCACCTATTCGCTGCGCCCAGCTGCGGCCACAGTGCTGAATGTGTCGGAAGACCACCTGGATCGCTATGCCGGCATGAAAGAATACGCCGCCACCAAGGCGCGTATTTTTGAAGGTCTAGGCGTGCAAGTGCTGAATCGCGAAGATGGCTATTGCCGGGGTATGGCACGTCAAAGCCGCGATGTGATTTGGCTTGGGGCCGATACCCCCCGAAATGACAGCGAATATGGTCTGGTGGAAATCGCCGGTGACTTTAGTCTGCGCTGTGGCGAGTTTGAATTGCTGCGCGCCAGCGAATTGCCGGTGGCCGGTTTGCACAATGCCGTGAATGCCTTGGCGGCCATTGCCCTGTGCCGTGCAGCCGGTATGGCCACCGGCCCGCTGGTGGCCGCGCTGAAAGCCTTTAAAGGCCTGCCCCACCGAGTGGAATTTGTGGCCGAAGTGGCTGGCGTGAAGTATTACGACGACTCGAAAGGCACCAATGTGGGCGCCACCGAGGCCGCACTCAAAGGTATGACCCAGCCGGTGGTGCTGATTGCCGGTGGCGATGGCAAAGGGCAGGATTTCCGCCCGCTAGTGCCTGCGTGCGAGCGGATCTGCCGCGCCGTGTTGCTGATTGGCCGTGATGGCCCGCAAATTGCCGAAACCCTGAACGAAGCCCGTTCGGCCTTCCTGCCCGACGATGAGGATAATTTCCTGCCCGTGCTGCAGCTGCCCTCACTGGAAATGGCGGTGATGATGGCCAGCAATATCGCCGAAGCCGGCGATGTGGTGCTGCTGTCGCCTGCGTGCGCCAGTCTGGATATGTTCCGCAACTACCATCACCGCGCCGAGGTGTTTATCGCCGCCGTGAAAGGGCTGGAGCAGCACTAATGCGCCAGATTTTCTATCAGGCCATGCGCCGCATGAAACCCACCATGAGCAGCTACGATCAGGCGCTGTTCTGGACGGTATTGCTGCTGCTGTCGATTGGCCTGGTGATGGTGTATTCGGCCTCGATTGCGATGGCCGAGGTGGATAAAGACACCGGTTTTCGCTCGCATTATTTCCTCGTGCGGCACGCGATTTTCCTGTTTGTTGGCAGTTGTGCGGCGCTGGTGGCGTTTAATATCCCGACCGAAAAATGGCGGCAATGGGCGCCATCGCTGTTCATTGTGGGCACGATTTTGTTGGTGTTGGTGCTGATTCCGGGCATTGGCCGTGAGGTTAACGGTAGCCGGCGCTGGCTGAGTCTGGGTCTGATCAATCTGCAGCCATCCGAGCTGATGAAGTTTTTTGCCGTGCTATATGCCGCCGATTACACCGTGCGCAAAGCCAATAGCATGGAAGCCAAGCTGGGCGAGAGTATTAGCAAAGTGTTGCTGCCCATGGCCTTGGTGATGGCCGTGGTCGGGGGCTTGCTGCTGCTGGAGCCGGATTTTGGCGCGTTTACCGTGATCACCGCGATTGCGATGGGCGCCTTGTTTCTTGGCGGTTTTAACTGGCGGCTGTTTCTGGGGCTGATTGTCTTTCTGGGTGTGGCCTTTGTCGGGCTGATTGCCTCTAGCCCGTATCGGCGCGCGCGGGTGCTGGGTTTTCTAGATCCGTGGCAAGACCCGTATGGCAAGGGCTATCAGCTGAGCCACTCACTGATCGCGTTTGGGCGCGGCGAATGGCATGGCGTGGGTCTGGGCGGCAGTGTGGAAAAACTCTCTTACTTGCCGGAAGCGCACACCGACTTTTTGATGGCGATTATTGCGGAAGAATTTGGCCTCATGGGCGTGGCGGTGGTGATTTGTCTGTTTGCCTTTCTGGTGTTCCGCACCTTTGCGATTGGCGTGCAGGCCACCAAGCTTGAGCGGCATTGGCATGCGCTGGTGGCGCAGGGTGTTGGGATCTGGATTGGTTTTCAGTCGTTTATCAATATGGGCGTGAATATGGGCCTGATGCCGACCAAGGGTCTAACCTTGCCGCTGTTGTCGTTTGGTGGCTCTGGCATTGTGGCCAATCTGCTGGCCTTGGGGCTGGTGATGCGGATCGATTATGAAAACCGGCAGCAAATCAGGGGGTATCGCGTATGAGTAAGCGAACCTTGCTCGTGATGGCCGGTGGTACCGGTGGGCATATTTTCCCCGCGCTGGCTGTCGCCAATGCGCTGCGTGACAAAGGCTGGGATGTGGTTTGGCTGGGTGCGGCCGGCGCGATGGAAACGCGGGTGGTGCCACAGCACGGAATTGATTTGGTGACGTTGCAAATCACCGGGGTGCGCGGCAAGGGCTGGCTGAAAAAGCTGGTGCAGCCGTGGGTGCAGCTGAAAGCGATTTATAGCGCGCTGGATCTCATTTTCCGCCGTCGCCCCGATGTAGCGGTTGGGTTTGGCGGATTTACGGGTTTTCCGGGTGGCGTGGCAATGCGGCTGTGCTGGTTGCCGCTGGTGATTCACGAACAAAACTCGGTGGCCGGGCTCACCAACAAGGTGCTGGCCAAAATTGCGAATCGGGTGCTGTTTGCTTTCCCGAGCGCGTTTCCTGGTCGCGAGGGTTGCATTGGCAACCCGATTCGGCCCGAACTACAGCAAGTGGCCTTGCCTGCTGCGCGTTTTGTTGGGCGAACTGGGCCGCTGAAGGTCTTGGTGGTCGGCGGCAGTCTGGGTGCGCAGGTATTTAACGAAGAAGTGCCCAAGGCGCTGGCGCTTTTGGCGCCGGAGCAGCGCCCGCACGTGATTCACCAGGCCGGCGAAAAGCATATTGATGCGCTGCGGGCCAATTATGCTGCCGCCGGGGTGACGGCGGAGTGCGTGGCCTTTATCGCCGATATGGCGCATGCCTATGCCGAGGCTGATCTGGTGTTGTGCCGCGCGGGGGCGCTGACGGTGTCTGAGCTCGCGAGTGTGGGCGCCGCGGCGATTTTGGTGCCATTTCCGCATGCGGTGGATGACCACCAGACGGGTAACGCCCGCTATTTGAGTGCGCAAGATGCCGGCATTTTGTTGCCGCAACAGGAATTGAACGCCGCTAAATTGGCGGATTGGTTTAGTCGACTGGATCGCGGTGCCTGCCAGCAAATGGCTGAGCGGGCACGGGCGCTGGCCCAGCCGGATGCGACGGCCAAAGTCGTGGCCGCCATTGAGGAATTAGCCGGATAGGAGTATGGGGTAGTGCCTTGAAAGGTATATAATTCTTGCCTTTCGGGCGTATACCCTAAGAAAAGATGAAACATAAAGTTAAACGAATTCATTTTGTCGGGATTGGCGGCGTCGGTATGAGTGGGATTGCCGAGGTTTTGCTCAATCTGGGCTTTGAGGTCAGCGGCTCTGACCTCGGTAGCAACGCGACCACCCAACGCCTGGCGGCGGCCGGCGCTGAAGTGCATCAAGGGCATGCGGCTGAGTTTGTCGCCCATGCCGATGTGGTGGTGATTTCCAGCGCGGTGAAAGACGACAACCCGGAAGTGGTTGAAGCGCGTGCGCGGCAGATTCCCGTAGTGCCGCGCGCCATGATGTTGGCCGAGCTGATGCGCCTGAAGCAGGGTATTGCGATTGCCGGCACCCACGGTAAAACCACCACCACCAGCCTGAGTGCCAGTGTGCTGGAAGCGGCCGGCTTAGATCCGACCTTTGTCATCGGCGGCAAACTGCACGCTGCGGGCTCGAATGCCCGTTTGGGCCATGGCGATTTTCTGGTGGCCGAAGCGGACGAAAGCGATGCGTCTTTCCTGCTGCTAACCCCGGTGATTTCGGTGGTGACCAATATCGATGCCGACCATATGGATACCTATGGCCATGATTTCGAAAAACTGAAGCAGGCGTTTATCGATTTTCTGCATCACCTGCCGTTTTATGGTCGCGCGATTTTGTGTATTGATGATCCGCATGTGCGCTCGATTCTGCCGAAAGTCACCAGCCCGATTACCACCTATGGCACTTCGGCCGATGCCATGTTGCGCGCCGAAAATATCGTCGCCGCGCATGGGCAGATGAAATTTGATGCGGTTTGGCAAAACGGCGAAACCCGCCGTCTGGCCGTCACGCTGAATATGCCGGGCATGCACAATGTGCTGAATGCACTGGCCGCGATTGCCATCGGGATTGAAGTTGGCGCCGATGAAGCGGCGATTGTGGCTGCGCTGGAGAAATTCCAGGGCGTGGGTCGGCGCTTCCAGCGCTATGGCGAAATCGCCCTAGCCAGTGGCGGCAGCTTTACCTTGGTGGACGATTATGGCCATCACCCAGTGGAAATGGCGGCGACCTTGGCTGCGGCCCGCGGCGCGTTTCCCGGCCGCCGTTTGCTGCTGGCTTTCCAGCCCCACCGTTACACCCGCACGCGCGATTGTTTTGAAGACTTTGTGAAAGTGCTCAACACCGTTGACGGCTTGTTGCTGGCTGAAGTGTATGCCGCTGGGGAAACTCCGATTGTGGCCGCCGATGGCCGTTCGCTGGCGCGGGCGGTGCGTGTAGCCGGCAAGATTGAACCGGTATTCGTGGAAAACATTGCCGAGATGCCGGCGGCAATCCTTGCCGCTGCCCGCGATGGGGACGTGATTGTGACGATGGGGGCCGGCTCGATCGGCAACACCCCAAAACTGTTGAGCGAGCAGAAGGCATGAAAGAATTTGGCAAAGTAGCCGTCGTGATGGGCGGTAGCTCCAGCGAGCGTGAAGTGTCGTTGATGAGCGGGCAGGGAGTCTTGGCCGCGCTGCAGGCGCAAGGGGTGGATGCGCATGCGTTTGATCCGGCAGAAAAACCGCTGTCGGCACTGAAAGACGAGGGCTTTGCACGCGCTTTTCTGATTTTGCATGGTGGCCAGGGCGAAGATGGCACGATTCAGGGCGCACTGGAGTTCATGGGGATTCCCTACACCGGTTGTGGCGTGATGGCCTCTGCGATCGGGATGGACAAATGGCGCACCAAGCTGATGTGGCAAGCCGCGGGTTTGCCTGTACCGGCGTATGAGCTGCTGGCCGCGGATAGCGATTTTGCTGCCGTGGTGGCGCGCTTGGGCCTGCCTTTGTTTGTGAAGCCCGCCAATGGCGGCTCTAGCGTGGGTGTGACCAAGTGCAAGAGCGTGGCTGATGTGGCGGCCGCTTATCAGGCGGCGGCGCAATACGATCCGCTGGTTTTGGCCGAAAAGGCGGTGCTGGGCGGGGAGTTTTCTTGCGCGGTGCTGGATGGAAAGGCCTTGGCGACCGTCAAAATTCAGCCTGCGACCGAGTTTTACGACTACGACGCGAAATACTATCGCGACGATACCGTTTACACCTGCCCGGGTTTGGTGGGGGAGCAGGAGCAAACTGCCCGCCATCTGGCCGAGCAAGCCTATCACGTGCTGGGCGCAGATGGCTGGGCGCGAATTGATTTTCTGCAAGATGAAGCGGGCGCGATCTTCCTGTTGGAGCCAAATACCGCACCGGGCATGACCAGTCATAGCCTGTTCCCGATGTGTGCTCGGGAAGCGGGGATGAGCTATGAGGCCTTGGTATTGCGGGTGTTGGCCACCACGCTGGAGTCGCGTTAAGCCATGAACCAGCACCGTAACCTCGTTTGGCAGCGCTATGCTGGCGGCACGATGTGCTGCGGCCCGCGGGCGCGTGCGCCGGAGGTGACGGATGTGGAATAAACCGCAATTGATGATGTGGGTGGCCAATTTATTAACGGCGCTCGCCTTGTTGTTATTGTTTTACTCGCTGCTGTTTTTGGCGGTGCATTCGCCTTTATTTCCGATTCGGCAAATTAAAGTTGATGGTGATTTGGCGCACACCACCCGCGAGCAATTGCAATACGTGATTAAAAACGAATTGAAAGGCACGTTTTTTACCCTGGATTTGCTCAAAACCCGGCAGGATTTTGAAAAGCTGCCGTGGGTGCGGCGGGTTGAAGTGCGCCGCCGCTGGCCTGACAAGCTGGAAGTCAATATCGAAGAGCATCGTGCAATTGCGCGCTGGGGTAATTCGGCCCTGCTGAATCAGCATGGCGAGCGCTTTGATGCCGCAAGTAATGAAAGTCTGCCCATTCTGGAAGGCCCGGAGGGCACTGAGCGGGTGATGGTGGAAGGTTTGCAGCGGCTGACGGAAGTATTGGCACCGCTGAATCGTAAACCGACCCAATTGTGGTTATCCGAGCGCCGCGCTTGGCGCTTTGAGTTGGATAAACAGTTAATGGTCGAAGTAGGCCGCGAAGAGCCAATTGAACGGGTAGAGCGTTTTGTGAAAGCGTATCCCAATTCATTGGCCCTGTTGCAGCAGCCATTTGATTATGTGGATTTACGCTATCCGAATGGCTTTGCGGTGAAACTGCCGCAATTTGTTCCGGTAGAGAAAAGTACTGTGGCAAAACCACCCGTTGCTGCAAAACCAAAAGCACTTAAAGCTTCGGCATGATTTATGCTTTTGGTTTGGTAAAAGCAAATAGAAAGATTGGGTTGTCGCGGTTTTTTAAAGTTAATTATTAAGATTGGTAAAAGAGGCTGTCAGTGACTAGGGACGCTAAAAATCTCATCGTAGGGCTGGATATCGGCACCTCGAAAGTCGTGGCTGTAGTGGCCGACGTGACTGAGGATGGCGCACTGAATGTAGTGGGCATGGGTTCAGCATCGTCCAAAGGCCTGAAACGCGGTGTAGTCGTTGATATTGAAAAAACCGTGAATGCCATTCAGGCCGCATTGGGCGAAGCTGAATTAATGGCGGATTGCAAAATCAGCGAGGTGTATACCGGCATTGCGGGTAGCCACATCAAGAGCATGAATTCGCACGGCATGGTGGCCATTAAGGATAAAGAAGTGACCCAGCAGGATATCGACCGGGTCATTGAAACTGCTAGCGCGGTAAATATCCCGGCTGATCACCAAGTGCTGCATATTCTGTCGCAAGAATATGTAATCGATGGCCAAGAAGACGTAAAAGAGCCGCTGGGCATGTCTGGCGTGCGGCTGGAAGTGCGAGTGCATATTGTGTCTGGTGCGGTATCTGCCGTGCAAAACATCACCAAGTGCGTGCGCCGGTGCGGGCTGGAAATCGCCGAAGTGGTATTGCAACCACTGGCCAGCGCCCATGCCGTGTTGACCGATGACGAGCGAGATTTGGGTGTGTGTCTGGTTGATATTGGCGGCGGCACCACCGATATGGCGGTATTTATTAATGGCGCCATTCGCCATACCGCGGTGATTCCTATTGCTGGCGATCAAATTACCAATGACATCGCCATGGCGCTGCGTACGCCGACTGGCGAGGCCGAAAACATCAAGATTCAATACGGCGTGGCTCTGCGCCATATGACCGATCCACAAACCATGATCGAAGTGCCAGGCGTCGGTGAGCGTGGTGCACGGCAAATGAGCCGCCATACCTTGGCCGAAGTGATCGAGCCACGGGTGGAAGAGCTGTATAGCTTTGTGCAGGCCGAATTACGCCGGGTAGGGCTGGAAGATCGTCTTTCCAGTGGGATTGTGATTACCGGTGGTGCGGCATTAATGCCGGGTATGTGTGAATTGGCAGAAGAGATTTTCCATATGCCAGTTCGATTAGGTTTACCCCGTTATGTGGGTGGTTTGGCGGAAGTGGTTAAAAATCCGCGCTATTCCACAGCGGTGGGTTTGTTGCTGGTTGCGCGGCAACAAATGCAGAAAATCCCTGGGCAAAGGGGTGATAAAGGCTCAATTGGAGACATTTTGGGTCGGATGAAGTCCTGGTTTCAAAATAACTTTTGAAATTTTCGGGTAAGCGGTAAAATCGGGTTAACAGGAGAGACAGCATGGCATTAACCATTGAAGTTCCAGAAGTATCCCATCACGTTAATATCAAAGTGATTGGCGTGGGCGGTGCAGGTTGCAACGCAATCAACAATATGATCGAACACCAATTACAAGGTGTTGAGTTCATTTCTAGTAATACCGATGCTCAGGTATTGAAATTATCCAAAGCGGATAATGTGGTTCAACTCGGTGTGCAATTAACCAAAGGTTTTGGCGCCGGTTGTAATCCAGAAATCGGTCGTCAGGCGGCTGAAGAAGATCGTGAGCATATTTCCGAATTAATCGCAGGCGCCGATCTGCTGTTTATTACCGCCGGTATGGGTGGTGGTACAGGTACTGGTGCGGCACCAGTGATTGCGCAAGTGGCCCGTGAAAAAGGCATTTTGACCGTTGGCGTGGTAACAAAGCCAGGTCTGGACGAAGGTGGTCGCCAGAAAGTGGCACAAACCGGGATCGATGAGCTGTCACGCTATGTAGATTCACTGATCGTGGTTTCAAACCAGAAACTGGAAGAAGTACTGGGTGATGACGTCACGATCGATGAAGCATTCCGCGCGGCGGATAATGTATTGCGCAATGCCGTGGGTTCTATCGTTGAGATCATCAACTATCCAGGTCTGATTAACGTTGACTTTGCCGACGTGAAAACCGTGATGCGTGAAATGGGCATGGCCATGATGGGTTCTGCTCACGCCACCGGTCCAGATCGCGCGATTCGTGCCACTGAAGAAGCCATCCGCTGCCCGCTGCTGGACAATATCAGCTTCAAAGGCGCGCGTGGCGTGCTGGTGAATTTCTCAACCGCTCCCGGCAAGCTGAAAAAATCAGAAACTCGCCAAGCGCTGGAAATCATCGAGTCGCATGTGGCCGATGGCGCCTTGGTTAAACACGGTGTGGTTTACGATCCAACGCTGGCTGAAGACGAAATCCGCGTGACTCTGGTCGCTACTGGCCTGGGTGGCGGCAGCAAAGATATGAATAAGCCACAGCTGTCAGTCGTCAGCAGTCAGGCTCTGAAAACCGGTACCGACAATGCCGGTTACGATGATGCCTACGATACTCCGGCTATCTGGCGTAACAACCGTCGCAGCGCCGCCAGCGATGCGCCGGCAGCCCGTCCGGCTATGTCGAATATTGATATGGATATTCCAGCCTTTTTGCGTCGTCAGGCAGACTGAGGCGCGGCCGTAAATAAACGGCGACTATCAGGATCATTGGTACGATTCATCCAGCTTTCTGCCCGAGGCTGCTAAAATTGTGCCGGTAACTGATGATCAAAAGGCAGAATGCCCATGTTTTTGCAACGCACTTTGAAAAGCACGATCCGCGCGACTGGCGTGGGGCTGCATTCCGGCGAAAAGGTGACCCTGACCTTGCGCCCCGCCCCGGCCGATCATGGGATTGTGTTCCAGCGCTCTGATTTGCCCGAGTCAAAGCCTTTCAAAGTGGGGCCTGAATTGGTGAACGACACGCGTCTCTCCTCCACGCTCGTCCAAGACGGCGTGCGTGTCGGCACCATCGAGCATCTGATGTCGGCGTTTGCTGGCCTTGGCATCGACAACGTGCTGGTCGATGTTGATGCGCCGGAAATGCCGATCATGGATGGTTCTGCTGCGCCGTTTATTTATTTGCTGCAAAGCGCCGGCGTGCGTGAATTGAATAAACCCAAGCAGTTTATTCGTGTGCTCCAGCCCGTGGAGGTGCACGATGGCGACAAATGGGTGAAATTCGAGCCGCATAATGGCTACAAAGTGGAACTGACCATCGACTTTCAGCACCCGGCTTTCAAAAAGTCGGCCCAAACCATCAGCATTGATTTTGCCAATACCAATTATGTGAGCGAAATTGCCCGCGCCCGCACTTTTGGTTTTATCCATGAAGTGGAATACCTGCGTGCCAATGGTTTGGCCCGCGGTGGCAATATGGATAATGCGGTGGTGATTGATGAATTTCGTGTGCTGAATGATGGCGGTTTGCGCTTTGAAGACGAGTTCGTCCGGCATAAAATTCTGGATGCCATTGGCGATCTGTATATCGTGGGCTACCCGCTGATCGCAGCGTTTTCCGGTTATAAGTCCGGTCACGCCATGAATAATAAGCTGCTGCGCGCGCTGCTGGCGGATGAGCGCAACTATGAGCTGGTCAGCTTTAGCGATGATGATGAAGTGCCTTCTTCTTTCCACGATTTGCCGCCGCTGAGTATCTGACATGTTTGCCGTTTTACGCCTGCTGTTGGTGATTGCCTTGGTGGTAATCACTTATGCCGGCGTACGCTACAGCCGCGATCGGCAGCCGCACTGGCTGCGCCTGATCCGCGTCGTGTTGTATCTTCTGCTAAGCCTGACCGTGCTGGCCGGCATTGGCTTATTCATTGAACGCCTGTCTTTGAGTTAATCACCATGGCCTTACCCCGTTTCTTTGTCGCCCAGCCCTTAGCTTTGGGGACGCAATTTGATCTGACGGAAGCGGTGGCGCGGCATGTGCAAGTGGTGCGGATGCAGCCCGGCGAAATGGTTACCCTATTCAACGGTGAGGGCGGTGAGTATCAGGCGCAGATCACCGCGATGGGCAAGAAAACCGTGAGCGTGCAGGTGCAAACATTCGCCGAAGTGAATCGCGAATCGCCCTTGCGCCTAACCCTTGTGCAGGCGATTTCGGCGGCCGAGCGCATGGATTACACCGTGCAAAAGGCTGCTGAGCTCGGCGTTACCGTGTTCCAGCCAGTGATTTCGCAATATTGCCAGCAGCGCTACAGCGGCGAGCGGGCGGAAAAACGCATCGCGCACTGGCAAGGCGTGGCGGCTAGCGCGGCCGAGCAATGTGGCCGCACCCGCCTAATGGAAATTCGCCCCATCATCACGCTGGCGCAATATCTGCAGGCTGGGCTGCAAAGCGAATTAAATTTGCTGATGTGCCCAACCGGCGCGGTCCATCATTCCCAGCTGCCCGCTGCCGTGGCCAGTGCCACCGTGCTAGTGGGGCCAGAAGGGGGGTATTCGCCTGAAGAGGACGAATCAGCTATTGCTGCAGGGTATACCCCGCTGATTTTGGGCCCGCGCATCTTCCGCACCGAAACCGTGGCACCGGTGATCGCTGGCTTGCTGCAATTGCGCTATGGTGATTTTGCCTAGCTGCATGCACGGCGCTTTGTCATGGATTGCAGCGTATAATTGCCGCAAATCATTTTGCGCGCCGCCATGAACACCAACGCCCTCTACCGCCGCTTACTCACACATTTTCGTCCGTATCTGGGCGTGATCATTGCCACCATCATCTGCATGGCGCTGGCTTCTGCCTCGGAAGCGCTGTTGACGCTGCTGCTCAAACCCTTGATCGATCAAAATCTGGGCGGCGCCAGTGCGCTGGCCAAGCACGCGGCTTGGATTGTCCCTGCGCAATTATTCGGCCTGGCCATCATGCGGTTTGTGGGTAATTTCGGGAATGATTATGGCAATGCCTGGCTGGCGCAGCGGGTAATGCGCGATTTTCGCGAGCGGATTTACGCCAAGCTGATGCGCCTGCCTACGCGCTATTTCGATCAAACATCGACCGGCGTTTTGCTCTCGCGCGTGACCTACGATGTCACCCAAGTGATGGAAGCCGGTACCTCCACCTTGACGGGGCTGGTGCGTGATGGGGTCGCGGTGATTGGGTTTCTGGCCGTGATGTTTTATTCCAGCTGGCAGCTCACCTTGTTCTGTCTGTTTTTGTTGCCACTGGTGGCGCTGAGTATCCGCCTAGTGGCGAAGCGGCAGCGGCGTTTGGCGCGCGAAACCCAAGACAAAATGGGGGAAATGAATTCACGGCTGGATGAATCCTTATCGGGTCAGCGCATTGTGAAAGTGTTTGGCGGGCAGGACGTTGAAGTGCGCCGGTTTGCCGAAGTGAATAACCGTGTAATGCGCCTGGGGATTAAGCAGGGCATGATGGTGGCGGTGAATTCGGGCGTGATTGTGCTGCTGATTGGCCTCACGATTTCAGTGGTGTTGTACTTTGCTAGCCTGCAGGCCCAAGCCGGGCAGCTCAGCGCCGGTTCGTTTATGTCGTTTATCGCGGCGATGGTGGCGATCCAAGGGCCGGTGCGCAATCTCACCAAAATCAATGAGCGTCTGCATCGCGGTCTGGCCGCGGCGGAGTCGATTTTTGCGCTGCTGGATGAAATTGAAGAACCCGACCACGGCCGCCATCAAGTGGCCCGCGTGCGCGGTGAGCTGGAATTACGCCAGCTGCGCTTCTGGTATCAGCCCGAGCACAAACCGGCGCTGGATGGCATCGATTTGCAGGTGCAGCCCGGTCAAACCGTGGCCTTAGTGGGGCAATCGGGCAGTGGCAAAACCACGCTGGCCAATTTATTGCCGCGCTTTTATGAGGCGAGCAGCGGTGAAATCCGGCTGGATGGCGTGCCGCTTGCGGATTATCAATTGGCCAATTTGCGCCAGCAGATCGCCTTGGTGAGCCAGGATATGGTGCTGTTTAATGACACCGTGACCGCCAATATTACTTATGGCGCCGGTGTCGTGGATATGGCCCGGGTGCGCGCAGCGGCTGAGGCCGCGCACGCGCTGGAATTCATCGAAAAAATGCCACATGGCTTTGATGAAATGCTGGGTGAAAATGGCGGCCGCCTGTCGGGTGGCCAGCGCCAGCGCATGGCCATCGCCCGCGCGATCTACAAAGATGCGCCCCTGCTGATTTTGGATGAAGCCACCAGCGCGCTGGATACTGAATCTGAGCGCAAAGTGCAGGCCGCGCTCGAAAATCTGATGCAGGGCCGTACGACGCTGGTCATTGCCCACCGCCTTTCCACCATTGAAAAAGCTGATTTGATCGTCGTGATGCAAAACGGTCGCATCGTCGAGCGCGGTAGCCACGCCGAGTTGATCGCTCAGAGTGGTGTGTATGCGCAGATGCATGCGGTGCAGTTTTCTACAGCCTGAATTTGAGCGCGAGCACTCGTCAAGGTTGATTATGTAGGCCTTGGATAGGATGTATACGGCCAGATTTTAGTGTCTGTTGTAGTTTCTCCCAGTTTTCACGCTGATGTCCCCGATCATTTTCAAGATGCCAGAGGTGAATTACTGGAACTGCAAATCGACCATCTTTTATTTTTATCCCGTAATTCAACAACCGAATGGCGAAGTCTGAGTCTTCGTGTCCCCATCCTGAAAAAGATTCATCAAAACCCCCAATCTGAATAAAATCAGTTTTCCAAACGCCGATATTGCAGCCCTTCAATATTTCCCACTTTGTAGATCGAGCCTTGCGTAAGACTCCTAGGGGTATCCGTAGTTTAGGAAAAAGCTTGTTGCTTTTCTTTTGAAGGTAAAGAGTGAACCATTTGGTGAGTGATGGATTGAAGTAGCTTGCTGGGTTGGATAAAATTCTGCTTGTTTGTTCTTGATTTAGAAGAATACGGTTGCCCGCGACGACATAATTTCTTTCTGCTATTTTCTTGCTTTTCTCTAGGAAATCATGCATGGGAATGCAGTCCCCATCAATAAAAACAATATACTCACCTGCTGCATGTTGCACGCTGAGGTTTCTAATTGCCGCAAGCCTGAATCCTTTATCTTCGTGCCAGATGTGCGTCAGCTTTGTTGGGAAGCTTTGAGCTATCCGTTGGATTGCCTCTTTTGTTTCTTTCGATGATCCATCATCTGCCACAATCACTTCCCAAGCAATTGCTTTGCTGTTTGATTGGTTTGACAGTCCCGTTAAGACTGCCTCGAGTGCATCTGGGCGATTATAAGTTGAGACGACAATACTAATTTTCATTTTTGTATAATAGTGCGAGTTTTAAATAGCGGTAATAAGTGCCTTCTGCATTTGAAACTGCAAGCATTAACCCTTCTTGACCATCAAGAAAGCCCAGCTTCAAGAAGTAAGTTCTAAAAAAAGCCCAAATTCCTTTGTAAATTGCCTTTGCAATGCTTGATTTCTCTCCTTTTTTGTATTTTTGCTCGGCGCCCGCTGTAGAGTAGTCGTTGATTTTTCTTAGGACTGACTCTAGATCATCAAATGAATAGTGATATAGCTCACCAACAACCCTCCCGGGTTTAGCCTCGTGAATTAGTCGTTCGTGAATGATGTCGTTGGAGTATTCGGCTGTGCCGCGTTTGAAAAGTCGCGCGACCCAATCTGGAGACCAACCTGAATGCTGAATCCACCGTCCGCAATAGTTAGATGTGCGATTTATTTCATAAACGTCATGTGCGCCTAATGTGATAATTGTCCGAATTGACTCGGCTAGTCGAGGGCTCACAATCTCATCTGAATCAAGTGCGAGAATCCAGTCTGTATTTAAGGCTTCAATCGCTTTGTTCTTCTGTGGACCAAACCCTGGCCAATCCATTGTTTCAATAATGCGAGCGTTGAAGTTCCGGGCGATATCTAGCGTGCAATCTGTGCTTCCAGAGTCTACAACTACAATTTCGTTTGCCCAGGATACCGAGTTTAAGCACTCGTTGAGATGAGTGGCTGCATTTTTAGTGATCACTGCAATCCCTAGGGTAGGCATTGAACTCTCTTCTTGGTTAGGTAGGCTGATATAATCCGTGTTTAAACCTATTCATGCAAGGGAGGCTGTGTGAGAATGAAAGTGAGTGGATTTACCTTTCTGCGTAATGGCTCAATGCTGGGTTATCCCTATGTCGAAAGTCTGCGCAGCCTGCTGTTGGTGTGTGACGAAATCGTCGTGGCCGTAGGGCGGAGCGAAGATGACACGCTGGAACAAGTGCGCGCCATCAATGATCCTCGCATCCGGATTGTCGAAACGGTCTGGAATGAAGGCATGGCTCAGCGGGGCTATGTGTATGCACAGCAGAAAATGATCGCTCAGTTTAACTGCACCGGCGACTGGGCTTTTTATCTCGAAGGCGATGAAGTCATTCATGAAGAGGATGCCCCCAAGATTCGTGCTGTGCTGGAGCAGCATCTGCACAATCCGCAAGTGGAAGCGATCGCCTTTGATTACCACCATTTTTATGGTTCCCCAGACCTCGTGGCCAAAAGCCCGGCCTGGTACCGCCAAGCCCCACGGATCATTCGCAACACGATTCGTAGCTGGGCACCCGATGGCTTATTCTGGGTGGTAATGGATAAAAACAAAAAAGGCCGCTATCCACGCGCGGCCTTGGCCGGCTGCCCGATTTACCATTACGGGCATGTGCGCTCCGCCGAGAAAATGCAGGAAAAAAATCGCCAAGTGGCCAAATACTGGAGCCATGCGCCGAAAGCCCATGATTACTCGCAAATTGATGCCAGTATCCTGCAGCCCTTTGCCGGCACTCATCCGCTATCTGTGCAGCAATGGCTGCGCGAGTACGCTGAGACTGCCTTCTCGCCCGATCCTAGTTATCGCTTATCCAAGCGCGAGCGCCGCCATCGCTGGATGATCCAATTAGAAAAGCTGCTAAATAGAGATCTAACGAAAAAACATTTCACCATTGTTTAACTTGGTTGCGTTCAATATTTAATGTCAATAATTTATTCAAGATTATTTAGTCTGGCCGTTGGCGCTGTTCTGTTTCTATTCCCTTTGCTTATTCTCACAATAAAGGGGTCTTATAATTTTCTTGCTGCGGCTTTGTTGATGCTGGGTTTGATTTTTTGCTGGGGGTCTAAAAATTTAATTGAGATTAGCCGTGAGGACTTTGTGTTTTTTGGTTCCCTGCTTATCTACCCATTTGTACTGTTGATTGCTATGGTGCTGCAGGGGGGTAAGTGGACTGCGCTTGATTATCCTTGGCGAGCATTGGCTATACTGCCTATTGCTCTAATGCTCAAGACTCCTTCGGTCCAAATTACATGCACTATGCGCTGGATACAAGGATGGCTGATGGGAGCGCTACTCTCAGGAGTTGTCGCCTTGTTTCTTGTCTACTGGCGGGGTTGGTTGCGGGTGGGATCTCATATTACTAATGAAATTCCATATGGTCAAATTGCAGCCATTCTTGCTTTAGGTGCTTTTTTGTTTATTGGGTTATACCGGCACTGTATATGGCGGCTAGTGTGTTGCTTTGCCGGTTGTGGTGGCTTATATGCTTTGATTTCTTCCGGAACTAGGGGGGCTTGGGTCGCGTTCATTCTGGCCCTATTTTCTTGCGGTTTAGCCATTTTTAAATGGAAATTCCCCCGTGTGGCGGTGGCTATGGTGCTGTTTGCCCTCGGAATTCTTGCGTTGCAGCATTCTTCCTTGGTTCAGAGTAGGCTGGATGCGGTGCGAGCAGATATGCTGTCTTACCAGAATGGCGATGCCTACACATCCACTGGCGTTCGCCTAGAACTCTGGCGTTTAAGTGCCGAGATAGCTAAAGAGAGCCCCCTCTTTGGGGCGGGACCAGGCCATTTCAAAGAGGCGTTAGCCCCCAAAATCGGCGAAAAACCCTTCCTTGCCAATTATGCACATGCGCATAGCCAATACTTTGATACCTTAGCCAATGCGGGTTTTATCGGCTTGGCCGGGCTGCTTGTTTCGTTTCTGGCGCCTCTGGTTTTATTCTGGGGTCGGCTGCGCTCTAGTCAGCGCTTAGAACGCGTGTTTGCCTTGCAAGGTTGTGGTTTGATTATAGTTTCTATGGTGGCAGGCCTCACCCAGCCACTGTATGCGCACAATATCAGTGTCATTTTCTATTTCATTTGTTTGAGTGTGTGCTGGGGCTTTTCTTCGGCAAATGCAGTCCCTTCCCCTCGACTTGAGGATGGTATGGAATGAGTCATTTGCGAGTTGCGCTAGTAATCGATCAGCCTGTACCCGTGTTTAAATATGGCGGTACTGAGCGGATGGTCACCTGGATTGCGCAACAGCTGCTGGTGGCCGGGCATCAACTCATTCTCGTGGCACCGCAAGGTTCTGCTCTCGCTGGCACTCTGCATTGGCAGGCGAATACCGAGTCTGAGGCGCGGCAAGTCCTGCAAGCGCGGCAGAGCGAATTCGATATCGTGCATCTACATGGCTGGCATGCTGCTGGTCTGGGCTTGCCGGCGCTATCCACGCTACATGGTAATCTGCAAGCAGGGGAGGCATTTCCGATCTCCAATTGGGTGTGCATCAGTGCCGATCATGCGCAGCGTCATGGCCGTTCCACTTATGTGCACAATGGCCTGCCGATTGATGAGTATCCATTCGCGAGCGCACCTTCTCGCCAGGCTTTGTTCTTTTCCAAGGTCAAGCGCAAAAGCAAAGGTGCCGCAAGAGCCCTGGCATTAGCACGAAAGTACAACTGGCAGCTTGATGTCGCAGGCGGATCTCGCTTTGATCTGATTAAAGCAGGTGGCTTGTTTGATAGCTTGTCCCGCCAGATTCATTTTCACGGTGAGGTGGGGGGGCTCCAAAAGCTGGCACTCTTGCAGCAAGCCCAATTTATGCTGTTTCCGATTGAGTGGGAGGAGCCGTTTGGGTTGGCGGTGGTTGAATCCATGCTGTGCGGTACCCCGGTCCTGGCCACCCCACGTGGCTCGATGCCCGAATTGGTACGGCCAAGCGTTACGGGTCAGCTGTGCCAGTCCGATGTGGATTTTGCGCTGGCTGCCGAATCGGTTCAAAATATAGATCGTTTGCAATGCCGCGAATATGCTGCCGAGCATTTCTCTATCGCGCGTTGCGTAGAGCGTTACCTTGCGCTGTATCAGCGTGTGCTGCAAGGTGAAGTACTACCTTAATCCGCTTATCTCCGCTTTGCCAAAGGCCATGTATGTCTACCAATAGTGTCGGGATCGTTACTCCGCACAAGTTTGAATTTACAGACCCCATCACCCTCTCCTCTGGCGCGGTGCTGCCGCGCTATGAGCTGATGGTCGAAACCTACGGCAGCTTGAATGCCGATAAGTCCAATGCCATTCTGATTTGCCATGCGCTGTCTGGCCATCATCACGTGGCGGGTAAGCATGCCGAGACTGATAAGGCGGCGGGCTGGTGGGACAATATGGTCGGCCCCGGTAAGCCGATTGATACCAATAAATTCTTTGTGATTGGCCTCAATAACCTCGGTGGTTGCCACGGCTCGACCGGGCCGTCGAGCATCAATCCCGAAACTGGCGCGCCGTATGGCTCGAGTTTTCCGGTGGTACTGGTGCGCGATTGGGTTGAAACGCAGGCGCGTCTGGCTGATCGCTTGGGGATTCAGCAGTTTGCTGCTGTCATTGGCGGCAGTTTGGGCGGCATGCAGGCGCTGCGCTGGTCGATTACTTACCCTGAGCGCGTGCGCCATGCCCTAGTGATTGCTTCGGCGCCCAAGCTTACCGCGCAAAATATCGCGTTTAACGATGTCGCCCGGCAGGCGATTATTACCGACCCCGAGTTTCACGGCGGCGATTACTACCAGCATGAAGTGGTGCCGCGGCGTGGCCTGCGCTTGGCGCGGATGCTGGGGCATATTACTTATCTGTCGGATGATGGCATGGGCGAGAAATTTGGCCGCATGCTGCGCAGTGGCGAATACAAATACGGCTTTGAGGTCGAATTCGAGATCGAATCGTATCTGCGCTATCAGGGGGATAAATTCTCCACCCGCTTTGATGCCAACACCTATTTGCTGATGACCAAGGCGCTGGATTATTTCGATCCGGCACGCCATTACGGCGGCTCGCTGGCGCAGGCGATGCGGCAGGCGCAAGCCAAGTTTCTGGTGGTGTCCTTTACCTCGGATTGGCGCTTTGCCCCGGCGCGTTCGCGCGAAATTGTGAAAGCCTTGCTCGATGCCGATCGCAGTGTGTCGTATGCCGAAATCGAATCGCAGCACGGGCACGATGCGTTCCTGATGGAAGACGCACCGTATATGGCCGTAATGCGCGCCTATCTGAATAACGTGGCGAAGGAGATCGTATAATGGCTACCGCGTTGACACTGCGCCCCGACTTACAACACATCGCCGCGCAAATCCCCGCTGGCACGCGGGTACTGGATCTGGGCTGCGCCGAAGGCGATTTGCTGGCCTGGCTGCAAGCGCACAAAAACGTGCGCGGCATTGGCGTGGATGTGGATGTTAATTCCATCGTCGCTTGCGTGGAAAAAGGCCTGAATGTCATTCAGGCCGACCTCGAAACTGGCCTGCAAAGCTTTGAAGATGGCAGCTTTGATTATGTGGTGCTCTCGCTCACAATTCAGGCCATGCACAATATTGAGCTGATCCTGCAAGAAATGCTGCGGGTAGGCAAAGTCGGGCTGGTTACCTTCCCGAACTTCGGTTTCTGGGAAAACCGCTGGCAGATTCTGCTTGGGCGCATGCCGGTATCGGAAACCATTCCCTACGAGTGGTACAACACGCCGAATATCCATTTCTGCACCGTGCACGATTTTGCCCGGCTGCTCGGTAAGCTAGGCATGCAGGTGGAACAGCAAATCGTGCTGCATCAGGGCGAGCGGGTGGAATTCTGGCCGAATCTGCTCGGTAGCTTGGCGCTGGTGCAATTTAGCCCGGCCCAATAGCCTTGCGTTAAGCACAATACCGGATTGGTGTATTGCTCGCGAGAGCATATGCTGCTTGTTTTTCAGTCGTATACCCAGGGGTAAAGATGGAGCAAGTTCGATTCGGCATCATCGGGGCGGGCCAGATCGCCGCCCGCTTTGTCGCAGGGCTGGCCGAAGTGCCGGCCGCCAAAGCGGTCGCCGTGTGCAATCGTAGCCCGGCCAAAGCCCGGCAATTTGCGGCCGTGCACCATATCGCCCAGGTATTTGATACCCCGGAAGAACTCCTCGCCAGCGACATCGATGCGGTTTACATCGCCACCCCTCACCCCAGCCACGCGGCACTGAGTATCGCCGCGCTGCGGGCGGGCAAGGCGGTGCTGTGTGAAAAGCCGGCGGCTGTCACGCTGGCGGAACTCGATGCCGTCTTGGCCGTCGCCCGCGACACGGCTTGCCTGTATATGGAAGCCATGAAGCCACCGTTTTTCCCGCTTTACCAAACCTTGCGTGAGCGCATTGCCGCCGGCGCAATTGGCGAGCTGCGCTTTGTGCGCGCCGGCTTTGCCAATCTGGTACCCAATGCCTATGTGCCAGCCAGCCACGCCGTGCTCGACCCGGCTCAAGCCGGCGGTGGCCTGCTGGATATCGGCATCTACAGCGCGTTTCTGGCGGTGGACTGGCTGGGGGAAGCTGCGCAAATTCAAACTTTAGGTCGCATCGGTGCCAGCGGTGTCGATGGCTTTGCCAGTCTGCAAGTGCAACACGCACAGGGCATTAGTCAGCTCTACTGCGGGCTCGATTGCGCTGGCAGTGGCGAAGCGCTACTGGGCGGCACGGCGGGGCATATCGTGCTGCACGAGAAATGGTGGAATCCCACCAGCGCCACGCTGGTCAACGCCTTTGGCGAACGCGAAACCCTCACCTTGCCGGTGCAGGGCAGCGGCCTGAATTACGAAACCACGCATTTTTGCGCCTTGCTGCAAGCCGGCGAGCGCGAAAGCCCGATCTTGCCGCACGCCAAAACTCGCGCCGCGCTTGCCATGGTGCTAGCCGCGCGCGAGGCGGTACTGGGGTATACGCCAGAAAGCCATATTTAATCAAGATTAGCGCAGGATACCCATGAAAGACTATTTGCTCGACGAGCGCATCATCAAAAAAATCGCCACCGGCCACGGCAGCTGCATGGCCAGCGACGAAATTACCGTTGAGGGCTATCCCGTTGGCCTGATGTACCGCGAAAAACCGACCAAAGAAGGCGATAGCGGCTGGCGCTTTTTCTCGGGCACTGAAGATCAGAAATACTTAAACAATCCGAAAAACCACAGCGAATTCGATGTGAATGTCATCGCCAATTACGATGCCAGCATTATCCCGCTGCTCGCTTCGCCGGTCGGTAGTGTGTTCGAGCGCTTTGTAAAAAGCGAAAACGATGATGAATTCAAACCGGTGACGGATTGGTCGCCCTTAGATTAATCTACGGTTAGAGCGCTATTTTTCAGTCTTATACAGGAGAGCTTATGCTCCAGATCACCAGCCATTTCGATTCCGGTTCGATTGATGTGATTGATGCCACCGATGCCGCCAATATCCGCCTGAATTTGCGGCCGGATAATGCCGCCGATTTTGCGCAGTGGTTTCACTTTCGCCTCTCCGGCGCGCGCGATGTCGATTGCACCTTAAAGATCGAAAACGCGGGGCAGAGTGCGTATCCGGATGGCTGGGTGGATTATCAGGCGGTGGCCTCGTATGACCGCGAGCACTGGTTCCGTGTCGAAACCGAATACGATGGCCAAACCCTGACGATTAAACACACGCCGCACACCGATGTGATGTGGTTTGCCTATTTCGAGCCCTACAGCTGGGAGCGCCATCAAACCTTACTGGGCAATGCCGTGACCGCGGCCCCATGGGTGAAGCTGGAGCAGCTAGGCGTGACGCCGGATGGGCATGATTTTGATTTGCTGCGGGTGGGCATTCAGAAAGGCTATTACGGCATCAATAAGAAAAAAATCTGGATTACAGCGCGCCAGCATCCGGGCGAGAGCATGGCCGAATGGTTTGTGGAAGGCCTGCTGGAAACGCTGCTCGATCCGCAAAACCCCATCGCGCGGGCCTTGCTGGAAAAGTGCGTGTTTTACGTGGTGCCGAATATGAATCCGGATGGTAGCGTGCGCGGCAATTTGCGCACCAATGCGCTGGGCGCCAATCTGAACCGCGAATGGCAAACGCCAACGCTGGAGCGCAGTCCCGAAGTGTATTGGGTGCGCGAGAAAATGCAGCAAGTGGGCGTGGATGCCTTTTTTGATATTCATGGCGACGAGAGTATTCCGCATAATTTTGTGGCGGGCTGTGAAAGCAACCCCTCGTTCTCCTGCCGGCAGCATGATCTGCAAGAAGCGTTCAAACAGGCATGGCTGGCTGCTAGCCCGGATTTTCAGGTAGAGCACGGCTACGAAGTCGGCAAATTTGGCCCCGAGACGCTGACTTTAGGCACCAACTGGGTTGGGGATCATTTTGATTGCCTTGCCTACACGGTGGAAATGCCCTTTAAAGACACCGCCAATCGGCCGCTGCCCGAGGTGGGCTGGAATGGCGAGCGCTCAACCCAATTGGGCGCCAGTTTGCTGGCGGCGCTGTACGCCATCTTGCCGCAGCTCTAAGCGCGGCACTGCCAGAGATACCGGCGCTGCGGCGCCGGTTTTGCATTGATCTGGCACAAGCTTGCGCCAAGCCCGGCGTGGCAAGAATTTGCCTTGGCAAGCAGCGGCTTTGGGCGTAAGTTGAAGTTCTGTTCTTGGCTGGAGTCGGGCATGCTCAATCCGTTTGAAACTGCGAGCGTTACCTTTGCCACCCCGCTGGCGATGCTGGTGGCCTGCCATGATCGGGTGCGCCACTATGCGGCGCTGACCCGTACCCTTGTGACTCATCTGGAGCAACACGGCGCCGATGCGGCCGCGATTGCCGGCGCGCAATCCATACTGCGCTATTTTGATGTGGCCGCGCCGCTGCATCATCAGGATGAAGACGAAGATCTGTTTGCTGCCATGCTACCGCTGGCCGATCCCACCCTGCGCGCAAATATCGAAGCCATTATGGCCGAGCACGACACGCTGGGGGCCTTGTGGCAAGAAGTGCGGCAGGCCTTATTGGCCGTGGTCGCGGGCGATGATAGCCAGCTCACCCATGCGCTGGCCGCGCGCTTTGCCCAGCTGTATCCGGCCCATGCACTGCGCGAGGAAGAAGACATTTACCCTTACGCCAAAGTGCTGCTGGATGAAGCCACCCTGGCTGAATTAGGCCGGCGGATGGCGGCACGGCGCGGGCAGCGTTAACTGCCAGCGTTTTTCTCCTGCACCACAATCCGATATTCGCGCACATCCAGCGGCTCGGTCTCGCCGCCTTGCCACGGTTTGCGATACACAAAGCGCAGCGTGGCTTCACCGCTGTCTTTGGCCTGAAAGCGCCAGATGGTATCGCCGATCACCGGCCGCGCCTGTAGATCACGCGGGATAAATTTCCAATCTTGTGTCATGGTCAATGGCGCCGCGGCGGGCGGCTCGTAAAACCACAGATAGCCAGTGCTGGGGCTAGACGGCAGTTTCACCGTCAGGGTTTCACGCGGCTGTAGTTTGATCTCTTGCTGGTGTTCCAGCTGGGTGACCAGCTGCTCGGCCATGGCCACTGGGCTGGCGCACAGGCTGGCCAGCAGCAGGCTGCCAAGAGGGCGTCGTAAATCCAACATCACCATGCTCCGCTAAAACCGAGGAGCTTTCATGCTACGGGGGCGGCGGGTGATGGCGCTGTTAATAAATCCCCGCGCAGGGCGTTAAAAATTACACGGCTTTGGGTATGTCTGTGAAATCATTATTAATCATGACTTGCGTGGCTATACCTAGGGCATGTATGAATGAAAAAAGACCGGCACTCGGCCGGTCTGTCGCGCAGCAGGGCGGAGTTTAGCCCAAACGACGGCGGAATAAATCGAACGCCAGCTGATAGCCCAGCAGCGCCAATTGCGGGTCATAACGATCGCCTTCGTCACGCATAAAGGCGTGCGGGCCATTGAATTCATGCCAGGTGAAGGTTTTGTCGGCGGCTACCAAAGCCTGATATACCTGCGCGCGGCCAGCCGCCGGAATATGCGGGTCTTGCTTGCCCCAGATCATCAGCAGCTCGCCGCTGATTTCCGCCAGCCGTTCCATGCTGTGCTGGCCGGGCTGATTGGGGATGACATTGGTGTGCAGGTCGGTGGCGTAAAAACACGCGGTGGCTTTGATTTCCGGCTGCAGTGCAGCGCGGAAAGCCAGATGACCGCCAATGCAGAAACCCATCGCGCCAAAATCGCCGCTGTGCCAAGGCTGTTGCTTCACCCAGGCGATCATTGCCGCGTTGTCAGTGTCGTAGCCTTCGACCGATTTGGCCATTTTGTCGGCATTGCCTTTATCGCGGCCGGCGTCGTCATACGCCAATACGGTGCCGATGGGGTTGAGCTCATGGAATACTTCCGGCACCAGCACGTTATAGCCGTGGCCGGCGATGATTTTCGCTGCGCGCTCGATCGGGCCGGTTTGCTGGAAAATCTCGGAATAAAACAGAATCGTTGGGTATTGGCCCGCTTCGGCTGGGCGGTGCACATAAGTTCGCATCACGCCGGTCGGGGTGGCCAGATCGGTGATTTCGCTTTTGATCATCATGAGTGCAATTTCCTGCAAAAAAGGGAATAAAAAACGCCCTCGGGTCAGAGGGCGTATCGGCATGGATTACTTGGTGAGCTTTTCCAGTGCTTCGCGGTATTTCGCCGCGGTTTTTTCCGCTACTTCGGCGGGCAGGGCCGGGGCGGGTGGGGTTTTATCCCAGCCGGTGCTTTCCAGCCAATCGCGCACGAATTGTTTATCGTAGCTCGGTGGGTTGGTGCCAGGCTGGTATTGGTCGGCTGGCCAGAAACGGCTGCTGTCTGGGGTTAGCGCTTCGTCCATCAGGCACAGCACGCCATTTTCATCGAGGCCGAATTCAAATTTGGTGTCGCCGATGATAATGCCGCGGGTGGCGGCGTATTCGCTGGCGGTTTTGTACAGCAAGATCGCGGTGTCACGTACTTTGGCGGCGAGTTCGGCGCCCAAGATTTCTTCGCATTGTGCGTAGCTGATGTTCTCGTCGTGATCGCCCACTGCCGCTTTGGTCGATGGCGTGAAGATTGGTTCTGGCAGCTTGTCGGCCTCAACGAGGCCGGCTGGCAATTGGATACCGCACACGGTACCTTGCTGCTTGTATTCTTTCCAGCCGCTGCCAGCGATATACCCCCGTACAATCGCTTCTACCGGCACCGGTTTCAGGCGTTTGCACACCACGGCGCGACCTTCGACTTGCGGGCGGTCGGCTTCGGAAACCACGTCTTCGGGTTGATCGCCGGTGAAGTGGCTAGGCACCACGTCTTTGAGCAGGTCGAACCAGAAATTAGAGATTGAAGTCAGGATCTTGCCTTTTTCCGGAATCGGCTCGGCCAGAATCACGTCAAACGCCGATAGGCGATCGGTGGCGATCATCAGCATGCGCTGGTCGTCAATTTCGTACAGATCGCGCACTTTGCCCGAGTAGATTTTTTTCAGGCTGGTGAGATTGGTGGAAGTCAGGCCGCTCATCATTGCTCCAGAAGCGTGGTGGATCACCACTAGGACGAATCAAGGCGGTATTTTGCCTGAATCGCCGCGCTTTGCCTATTTACGCGGCGCTTGAGCCGCCCAGCGCAAAGCTATTTTCAGTCGGCTCGGGGTAGGGCTGCGGGCTGCCGGTATGGCGCACCAGCCGATAGACTTTCACCCCTTCATTGCGATGATCGAGCCGGGTTTCCCAGCCTTCGCTGCGAAAGCCCAGCGCGTGGTAAAAATCGTAGGCGCCCTGATTATTGGCAAAGCAGATGGTGGCCATTTCGCTGCAGCGGTGGCGTTCTTGCGCGATGGTGGTGAGCGCACAGACCAGATAGCGGGCCACGCCCATGCGGCGGGCGCGTGGATTGACGATCAGATGGCCAATCCAGGCGCGGCCTTGGTGTTTAGCGTTATACAGGCTGGCGTAGCCCAGCACATGTTCGTCATTGCACACCACAAAGCCGTCTTCATGGCCGGCCAAGTGCTGCAGCAGTTTCAGCGGTTCTGCCGGCCAATCGGCGCGGGGAAACAGAAAACGCAATTCGGTCGGCGTTTGCGGCCAGCTCACGATCAGGCTGAGATCATCCAGCGTGGCCCGGCGCAAGCGGTAACGGGGAGCGTTCATAAGCAATGACGATAGTTTGTCAGCAAAACAACCATCTTAGCGGAATGTTGTCAGCAAGGTGAAATTATTTACCCGCGGCGGCGGCAGTGACGGCGCGGCGCGAGTGAGGGCGATGATGCAGTCTAGGGTATTGCTCGTGATGCCTTTGCTAGATTGGCTTGGCGAGCAATACCCGTGACAGATGGTGGCCGCAGTGGCCGCTTACAGTGTTTCTTTGATGGCGCGGGCTTGCTCTAGCGCGTCTTCGGCGGTGGCGGCCAGGACATTGTAGTGGCCCATTTTCCGGCCCGGACGTGCCATCTTTTTGCCATACAGATGCAGCTTGGCATTCGGCGCGGTGAGCAGTACGTCCCAACGTGGCTCGGCCCCCTCTTCACCCCACACATCGCCCAGCAGATTCACCATCACGGTGGGCTGCAGCAGATCCGGTTTGCCCGGGTACAGCCCGCACATGGCGCGCACTTGCTGTTCGAACTGGCTGGTGAGAGTGGCGTCGAGCGTATAGTGTCCCGAGTTATGTGGGCGTGGCGCCATTTCATTGATCACCAGCGCATCGCCTTCCAGCACGAAAAATTCCACCGCCATCACGCCGATGTAGTCGAGTTTTTCGGCCAGCGTCATCGCCATAGCGCGCGCGCGTTCGGCGACTTCGGGTTTCACCCGGGCCGGCACGATCGAGACATCGAGAATGCCATCAACGTGCTCGTTTTCTGCCACCGGAAAGCTCACCACTTCATTGGCGCGAGTGCGGGTGACAATCACCGATACCTCGGCCACCAAGGGCAGCATTTTTTCCAGCACACAGGGCTGATGCTTCATTTCGGCATGCGCAAAACGCGCTTCTTCCGCGGTTTTCACCCGTACCTGGCCTTTGCCGTCGTAGCCCAAGCGTGCGGTTTTCAGAATACCGGGCAGATAGGGCGCGAGGTCGCCTTCCAGGCTGGCAGCGTTTTTGACTGCCAGAAACGGCGCGGTATCCAGGCCCGCGTCGCGGATAAAGGTTTTTTCGGCGATGCGGTCTTGCGCAATGGCGACGCAATCGCCGGAGGGCGAAACCGGTACGCCTTGGGCGGCCAGCCAACGCATCGAGTCGGCGTTGACGTTTTCAAATTCGGTGGTGATGGCCGCGCAATGCTCAGCCATGTACTGCAGTGCTGCGGGATCGGTAAACGATTTGCACAGATGGACATCCGCAAAATCCGCCGCGGGGGCGTGTTGGTCCGGGTCGAGCACGGTCACGCGGTAGCCCATGGTTTTGGCTGCCGTGGCGAACATGCGGCCCAGCTGGCCGCCGCCCAAAATGCCCAGCATCGCCGGGGGCAAAATAGGGGTTGTCGCTTTATTGCTCATCGTTGTCTTCCTTCCATTGCAGTCTTGCTTTAAAAGCCTGGTGGCGGGCAAATCCCCATTGCCCAAAGCCGTATATCCCGCCAGCGATCATCGCCATTGGGTTTGCAGCCCATACCCCCTCAATCCAGTTGGGATAAGTGCCGCTGTAATGCCAAAGTGCCGCCAACAACAGGGAACAGGTCAGTCCCCAAAATAAACAGCCCTTGACCAGTATGTAATACCAGCAAGGGCGTAGATCGGTAGGCTGCGTGCGATCGATCATTCGACAGCGGGTAATTCCATGGCCAGCACGGTTTGTTTCTGGCTTTCGCGGAAATCATTCAGCTGTTGCGCCAGCGCTGGGTTGCTACCGGCCAGCATGGCTACGGCAAACAGGCCGGCATTGGCGGCGCCCGCTTCACCAATCGCGAAAGTGGCCACTGGAATGCCTTTGGGCATTTGCACGATCGACAACAGCGAATCTTCGCCGCGCAGATATTTGGAGGGTACAGGCACACCCAAGACTGGCACGGTGGTTTTCGCGGCCAACATACCTGGCAAATGGGCTGCACCGCCGGCGCCAGCAATAATGCAAGTCAGGCCGCGGGCTGCCGCTTCTTCGGCATATTGAAACAACAAATCCGGGGTGCGGTGGGCCGATACCACTTTGCATTCAAACTCGACGCCAAAGGCTTTCAGCTGCTTGGCTGCGTGTTGCATCACTTCCCAATCGCTATTGCTACCCATTACTACGCCGACTTGAACCATCGCCGTGAACTCCAAACGCAAAAGCGGTCAATTTTACCGAAAAAACAAGTCGTTCCGATAGGGGTTTGGACAAAAGGTGCTGCCTTGTATCAGGAAAATTACCTACAGTATTAGCGTTGACTAATATTTGTGGCTGGGGCAATATCTTGTCATACAGCTAGTCTGCATGTGGCTGTAGTGTTTCATTTCCATCCTATGTCTTACTGAGCGCCATTTCGATTCGTCGAACTGGCGTTTTTTTTGCCCGAAAGTTGCGCGTTGCTTGGTTTTGCCAGCACGATCCTGCTAAATTGAAGCTTCATTGCCAATGAGGTGCGATTTGATGCGGTCTTGCGGCGGCCTTTGCCGGCCTGTGTGGCGCCCAGCCCTTGTGTGCTGGATGCGCCGCCCTGCGGATGTGATCTATGCGTAGCTTCGGCCCGCTCTCGCGCTATCTATTTGGCCGCATCCTGTTTTACAGCCTGTTGCTGTCCTTGCTCACCAGCCTCGTGAACGGCTGGGTGGCGTATCAGGATGGCTTGGCACGCCAGCGCGCCCAAGTGCAATCGGTGATTACCGCCTACCAAAACAGCCTGACCAAAGCGATTTGGGAAGTTGATTACGAATCCGCCCAAATCCAGCTACAGGGCTTATCCCGTTTTCCGGCGATTTTGTCCGCGCGCATTGTCAGTGCCGGCCCCAAGCTCGAATACCGCAAAAAAGACGCTAATCAGCAGCAAATCACCGAACTCAAGGTGTATTCGCTGCAAATGCCCAAGGCCAATCAATCGCTCGGCACTTGGGAAATCCGCCTGGATCGCGAATTACTGCGGCAGGAAGTCTGGCGCGAAGCGCTGCGCTTTGCCTGGATTGTGAGTATTGAGCTGTTTCTGATTGCCTTTCTGATTTTTCTATTATTCCGCCGCAATATTTCACTGCCAATTCAGGCTTTGTCGGAGCACGTGCAGCGGATGGACGAAACCCGGCTGGCGATTTCGGCCCCCTTGCCCGAAGAAAAACATCGGCATGAAATTCACGAGCTGGCCGACGGGGTAACCCGGCTGCAGCATGATTTGCTGGCGCAATTTGCGCTACGCGATGCCAATGCCCACGAGCTGGCCGAGCACCGCGATCAGCTGAACCAGATTTTGCTGCAGCAAGAACATCAGCTGGATGTGGTGGTGCAGCAGATGGCCGATGGTAGCGCGGTGATTAGCGGGCAGGGGCGAATCTTGTTTGCCAACCCGGCCTGGTCCGCGATGCTCAATTGCGGTTCACCGCAGGCGGTGGTGGGCTTCTGGCCTTTGCAATGGTTGCTCAAGCCCGGCTGGAGCAATATTCAGGGGCGCTTGCTGCAAACCGATACCCTGCTGGGTGAATATCTGCTGCTCAATCGTCGCGACGCGCAAAGCTTACCGGTGGAGGCCAGCTTTTCGGTGCTGGAGCGCGATATGGATGGCGTGCCGGTGCGGATTCAGATCATGGTGCGGGATTTATCGTCCCGACTGGAAACCGAACGGGTATTGATCGCCGCCAAAGAAGCCGCGCTGATGGCCAGCCAAACCAAATCGGCCTTTTTGGCCAATATGAGCCACGAAATCCGCACGCCTTTGAATGCTGTGCTGGGTTTTTCTAGCCTGTTGGCCGAAACCGATCTTGATGCCGAGCAACAGCAATATATTCAGAATATCCGCCACTCCGGTACTGCCTTGCTGACCTTGCTGAACGATATTCTGGATTTTTCCAAGATCGAAGCGGGGCAGCTGCTGCTGGAAAATATCGAGTTTGATCTGCGCCGGCTGCTGGAAGACACGCAAGACATCATTGCCGCCCAGGCCCAGCACAAGGGCTTGGAGCTTCTGTGCCTCGTGGATGCGTCTGTACCACTGCAGGTCAATGGCGACCCTAGCCGCCTGCGGCAGATTTTGCTCAATCTACTCAATAACGCCGTGAAATTCACGCCCAAGGGCGAGATCATTACCCGTGCCCGCCTGGTGCAGCGCCACGGCGAGCAGGCGCGCATTCGCATCGAAGTAGCCGATCAGGGGATCGGCATTGCCCCAGAGGTGCAAAACCAGCTATTTCAGCCTTTCCATCAAGCAGATGTCTCAACCACCCGTCGCTTTGGCGGTACCGGCCTGGGCTTATCGATTTGCCGGCGGCTGGTGGAGGCTATGCAAGGCGAGATCGGCGTAAGCAGTGAGGTTGGGCAGGGGGCGCAATTCTGGTTTGAAATTGAGCTGGGCTTACCGGCCAAGCGCACCAGTTCGCCCACACCTGCCGCGCTACATGGGCGGCAAATCGCGCTCTTGGCCGCATCCATCACCGGCCGGCATAAATTACAGGCTGATCTACTGCAAATGGGCTGCGTGGTGCGCAGCTATGCCGATGACGCCAGCCTGCTGAGCGGCATTGCCGCCACGCCGCCGGAGCTGGTGCTGGTAGATTTATTATTAGGCGTGAGTTTGCCGGTGCATTTGCCGGCGCGGATTCACGCCGTGGCCGGCTGTGCGCAGGTGCCGGTGGTGCTCTCGGTTGCCCAAGGGGTGCAAGGGCAGGGCGCGCAAGCCGATGAAGCCGGCTTTGCCGCCTATTTAAGCAAACCGATTCATTTTGAAGCCCTGGAGCAATGCCTCGCCCATGCCTTGCAACCCGAGCAGGCCGGCGAACAGACCGGATTGCTGACCGTGCACAAGGTCGCCGAGCTGGCGGCCAAGGCCCGCCGCCATGTTTTGCTGGTAGAAGACAACCCGATGAATCAGAAAGTTGGCGTGCTGATGCTGGAAAAACTCGGCTGCCGGGTGGATTTAGCCAGCGATGGGGTGCAGGCGGTGCGCGCGGTGCAGCTGCATGACTATGATCTGGTGCTGATGGATTGCCAGATGCCCGAGCTGGATGGTTTTGACGCGACCCGGCAGATCCGCGCGCTCGGCGGCCGCTATCAGCAGCTGCCGATCGTGGCGCTGACGGCTAATGCCTTTGCCGAAGATCGCGAGCAATGCTTTAGCGCCGGCATGAACGACTTTATGACCAAACCGGTGCAGATCGAAGCCTTGCAAACGGTACTGATTCAATGGGTGCGCCCCAAAGTGCAAGTGTAATTTGGCCCTACTTGCCGATACAGAAACGGCTAAATATCACCCCTAGTAGATCATCGCTGGTGAACTCGCCGGTGATTTCATTCAGGCTGTTTTGCGCTAGGCGCAGCTCCTCGGCCAAAATTTCGATTTGCAAGTAGGCCGCATCGGCGGTGTGCAGGTGCTCGCGCGCGGTGCGGATCGCAGTCAGGTGACGCTCGCGAGCGATAAAGACGTCATCGTTGATACCCTGCCACCCTATCTGCTTCAAAAGCTTGTCTTTCAGGTCGCGCAGGCCAATACCCTGCTTGGCGGAGATGTGGATTTCATCTTCAGCCACCACGCCGGGCACTTCGCCGGTGAGGTCGATTTTATTGAATACCCGCAGCACCTTCAGCTTGGGGGGCAGCTTGGCCAGAATATGCTGATCGTGGGCGGTGACGCCTTCGCGGCTATCGAGTAGCAAGAGCGCTAGATCGGCTTTTTCGACTGCGGCCCAGGTGCGCTCGATACCGATGCGCTCCACGGTGTCGTCGGTCTCGCGCAGGCCGGCGGTGTCGATCAGGTGCAAGGGCACGCCATCAATCGACAGCAGCTCGCGCACCGTATCGCGGGTGGTGCCAGCAATGTCGGTCACGATGGCGATGTCTTCACCAGCCAGTGCATTCATCAGGCTGGATTTGCCCACATTGGGCTGCCCGATCAACACCACATGCATGCCTTCGCGCAGCAGTTTGCCTTGCGTAGCAGTGGCGAGGGTGTGTTCAAGCTGGGCGGTGATGCCGGCCAGTTTGCCGCGCGCATCGGCGGCTTCGAGAAAATCGATGTCTTCTTCGGGGAAATCCAGCGTGGCTTCTACCAGCATGCGCAGGGTAATCAGCTCATCGACTAATTTATGCACTTCACGCGAAAAAGCGCCATCCAGCGATTTGAGCGCCGATTTGGCGGCGGCTTCGGATTGCGCGTCGATGATATCGGCCACAGCTTCGGCTTGGGCCAGATCGAGCTTGCCATTTAAAAACGCCCGCTTGGTGAATTCGCCCGGCTGCGCGTGGCGCGCGCCCAGCTCGATACAACGTTTGAGCAGCATGCTCATCACCACCGGCCCGCCATGGCCTTGCAATTCGAGCACGTCTTCGCCGGTAAAGCTGGCTGGGTTAGGGAAGAGCAGTGCCAGCCCTTCATCCAGCACCGCGCCATCGGCGGCTTTGAAGCGGGCAAAATGCGCAAAGCGGGGCTTGAGCTCGCGGCCAATCAGTCCAGCGATCAGGGCCGAAAGATTGCGGCCGGAAATGCGGATAACCCCAACCCCGCCACGCCCCGGTGCGGTGGCGATGGCGGCGATGGTGTCTTGGACGTACAAAGTCATGGCGGCAGCCCGATACAACGCTAAAACCTAATGATAACGCAGACTGCCGCCTGCTCGCTGCGTGGCGGCTTAGTGATGCATGCTGCTCATGCTAGCGCTGGCCGCATCACTCATCAGTAGCGTTGGGTCAAGCATGCCGAAAATCATGGCGATGTGCGCAATCACCAGGAATATCGCGACAAAGATGGCGTGTAATTTCAGTTTGCGCTCTTCATCCCACGCTTTTCCGATTAAGCCCAAATCCAACAGCGCCATTCCGCCCAGTGGGATGATCCCGGCCAGATAGCAGCCCACCGCAATGACATCGGCCGCGCCCAGCCAGCCACCGCTGGCGGTGAGTGGGATGACGGCGGTTTTCATCAGGTAGATAAATACGCCGGTGAAATAGATACCGCCGGTGATGCTGGCCCAACGGTTGATCCGGCGCAGCCAGCCGCCTTGCGGGCGGCTAAATAGGATAAATAGCTCGGTGATGGCCACGGTTTCGGCCAAGATGACCGGAATGGCCATAAACAGGATCAGATTCCACGGTTGATTGTCGGCCAGTAGGGCCATGTAATGGGTCATATTCATGATGTTCTCCGCGGGCGTGCTGGCACGCCCGACATAAAAGCAGGTGAACTAGGGCGCAAATTGCGCCATAGCGTGGCAGAGTGAATTACTGCGCGGCGGCTTTCGGGGGCGGAGACGGCGGGGTGATGTAATGCGAGGCATGCGCATGGCTCAGGGCGAGCGTGCGCGGGGTTTGGATGGGGATTAAGGGTAGCAACACCACCGGGGCGGTGGGCACGGCGCAATGGGCGAGGCAATCGGGCGCGGCTGAGAGCAGGATTTGGCTGCTGGTGGTGGCCGCGGTGCTGTCGCAGTGGTTGTGGCTAGCCGTTGCTGGGCTCGCCGGTAGCGCCCGCAGGCTGGCAAACAGCGGCCCGCTGCTCAACAGCAGCAAGAGCGCCAGTAAGCTGGCTAGGCAGGAAGTCAGAACGGAGCGCGACATCTAGCAATAGGCTCAGACGATTCGGTTTAGTTCCCAGTCTGCCAAACTTTTTGGCCGGGATTATTGTGTTAACGCAAGCTGGGGGTATAGGGCTGAAACCCTTGATAGAGATTGTTTAGGTGCATATACCCTAGGCAATAAAAAAGCCACCCGCAGGTGGCTTTTTTAGCGTTGGGCGCTTAGCTGTTTTTCGCCAGCTGCGCTTGCTTTTCAACTTGCTTGGTAATCACATACTGCTGGGCGATCGACAGTACGTTATTCACCACCCAGTACAGCACCAAGCCGGCTGGGAAGAAGAAGAAGAACACCGAGAATACGATAGGCATCCACTTCATCATCTTCGCCTGCATTGGATCAGGTGGCGGTGGCGATAATGACGACTGCACATACATCGACACGGCCATGATCAGTGGCAAGATGTAGAACGGATCAGGGATCGACAGATCGTGAATCCAGAATTCCCACGGCGCTTGGCGCAATTCCACCGCGGCCAGCAGCATCCAGTAGAAACCCATGAACACCGGAATCTGTACCAGCATCGGCAAACAACCGCCCAGCGGGTTTACTTTCTCGGTTTTGTACATCTCCATCACGGCTTGCTGGAATTTCATCCGGTCATCGCCGTGGCGCTGTTTCAGGGCTTCCATCCGTGGAGCCAGTTGGCGCATTTTCGCCATCGAGCGATAGCTGGCGCTGGCCAGTGGGAAGAAGGCGGCTTTAATCAGCAGCGTTACCAGAATGATTGACCAACCCCAGTTGCCCACGAAGCTGTGGATAAACTGCAGCACGGCAAACAGTGGCTTCGCGAAGATGGTGAACATGCCATAGTCTTTCACCAGATCAAAGTCTTTGGCTGTGTCTTTCAGGCGCTTGGTTTCTTGCGGGCCCACATACAGCGGTACCGATTTTTCCAGCTTCGCGCCAGCGGCGATGGTCGGCAAGTCGATGGTTGAGCTTACTGCAAACTGGTTGTCTGGCAGCGCTTTCATCTCATAGCGACAAGCATTCGGTGCGCACTGGGCCGCGCCGCCATTGGGCGACATGATCCAGCCCGAAACGAAGTAGTGCTGAATCATCGCAATCCAGCCATCGTTGGCGCTTGGCGTGTATTTGGCTTCG
This sequence comes from Chitinibacter tainanensis DSM 15459, assembly GCF_000429785.1. Lineage (GTDB taxonomy): Bacteria > Pseudomonadota > Gammaproteobacteria > Burkholderiales > Chitinibacteraceae > Chitinibacter > Chitinibacter tainanensis. Next base: position 512,760 of record NZ_KE386951.1, on the reverse strand, counting down.
CCTTTGCTGATTTTGGCAAATTCCACTTTCTGGAATTTACCTGCATCGGTGTAGACCGCAGGGCCAGTAAAGGTGTGCGTGCCAAACATGCCTGGGTTTTCTACTTGGCCATCACGGGTCAGGCGGTAGTAGGCGCTGGCATTGATCGGCGCGGCGCTGCCATTGGCGATCTCATACTTCACGTCGATCAGATAGCTATCGCGTTTGAAGGTGTAGATCTTGGCCACTTTAACGCCACTGGCGGTCGTGTGCTCCAGGCGTACTGCGACTTCATTCTGACCATCGGCTAGCTGATAGCTGGTTTGCGCGCTGGTGAACTGATTTTTGTGTGTTGGCAGATCGCCACCCAGCAGGCCGGTTTGCGCCACATAAATGTGCTCGCCTTCGTCTTGCAGCAGGGTGAATGGTTTTTTCGGATCTTTGGTGTCACCGTGTTTCAGCAGTTTCACTTCACGCAGATCGGCACCATTGGTATCGATCACAGCGGTTAGCAAATCGGTGCGAACAGCAATGCGATTGCCTTTGGCCAGGCGGCTATTGTCGGCCGGGGTAGCTGCATTGCTGCCGGTGGCCGTTACGGCGCTGGCGGCAGCCGAAGCTTTGGCAACGCTAGAGGCGTTTTGCTTGAGCTGCGGATATTGCTGCTCCATATAGTGTTGCCAGAAGAACAAGATGCCGAACGACAGGGCAACAAACAGGACGAGTCTCTTGGTATCCATTTGGACGGACGAGCTCCCACTCACTCAGGGGTTATTGATTAGGGTACCGGATCATGCCCGCAGCCACCCCAAGGATGGCAGCGACACAAGCGGCGGACAGTCAGATAACTGCCCTTGGCGGCACCGTATTTCTGGATGGCTTCAATGCTGTACTGCGAGCAAGTCGGGGTAAACCGGCAGCGCGGGCCCAGCAAGGGGCTGATCATCAGCTGGTAAAGTTTCACGAGTGCGATGATAAGGCGCGACATGTGCGAATCTTCTTGAACAAGCTCAATAAAGCTGCACGTGCGGCGGCGCCTTCCTGACGAGTGAACGCCTTACGCGAACGCACCACGATATCCAGCCCGGCTAACTGAGTGGCATTTAACCGGAAAGTTTCTCGAATGGTGCGTTTGATGTAGTTGCGACCCACGGCCCGTTTGTCGGTTTTTTTGCCGACCACCAGGCCCAGACGGGCTGCCTGACCTGCATTCGGTTTGCCCAGCAGCTGGAAGTAATCATTCCCCACTGAAGCGCGCAAACTAAAAACGGATGAAAAATCATCCGTTTTTAGTAGACGCGCTGAGCGCGTAAAGCGGTAGCGAGGGACGCTACTCATACTGTGGCCTGCGCTGGCAAACTCAAGCAAGGCTTAAGCAGACAGTACTTTGCGGCCTTTAGCGCGGCGTGCGTTCAGGACGCGACGGCCACCTACAGTGCTCATGCGAACGCGAAAGCCGTGAGTACGCTTGCGTTTGATTACAGAAGGTTGGAAAGTACGCTTCATGATGAATCCTAGATAGACAAAGGTGCAGTAAACACGCGATTTAATCAGTGTGCAGTCTGTTTTGTCAAGATAAAATGTTTCGGGTCAAAGGTGTAAAGGCTGTGGATAAGTTTGGGATGAAGCGGTACAATGGGGCGCTTCCCGTTTCAACCCCTGTCACTTTTTTCGCGAGCGCTGGCCCTGTTGGGCTGTGAGTGCGGGTGAAGTGTCGCCACGGCAAACAAAAACATAAGTATGCAAACAGAAGCCCTTTGGTCACATTGCCTGAATGAGTTGCAGCAGAGTCTGGCTGCCAGTCAGTACAATATCTGGATCAAGCCCCTGGCCAATAGTGCGCAGCTGATTGATGGCAGCTTGGTCATTGCCGTTCCCAATCAAATTTTCCTGCAATTTATTCGTGATCGCTATCTGGGTATGATCGAGATGGCCGCGGCGAAAGTGTGCGAAGGCTTGCCGCCGCCGATCGAATTGCGCGTGGGCGCTGCGCCCGCGCCTGCTGTGGCCGCCGTGGCGCCTGCGGCGAAAGTGGCTGATGCCATGCCTGCGGCCGAAGAAGCGCCCGTGGCTGCCGCCGCGGCGCCCGCATTGCAACCCAAACCCGCCAAGCGCTTTGATGCGGCGGGCTCCAATCATGAATTATCCCGCCTGAACCCGAGCCATACCTTTGATACGCTGGTGACAGGTAAAGCCAACCAGGTGGCGCGTGCCGCCGCCGTGCAGGTGGCGGAAAACCCGGGTGTGAGTTACAACCCGCTGTTTGTATACGGTGGGGTCGGCCTGGGTAAAACGCACTTGATTCAGGCGATTGGTAATTTTGTACACCAGCACAATCCACAAGCCAAAATCCGCTACATCCATGCGGAAAAATATGTGCAGGATGTGGTGAAAGCCTACCAGCACAAATCATTCGACGAATTTAAAAAGTACTACCACTCGCTCGATGTGTTGCTGGTGGATGATATTCAGTTCTTTGTCGGCAAAGACCGCACGCAGGAAGAGTTCTTCTATCTCTTTAATGCGCTGCTGGAAAGCGGCAAGCAGATCATCCTGACCTCGGACAAAATCCCCCGCGAAATCGAAGGCCTGCAAGAGCGGCTAACTAGTCGCTTCTCGTGGGGGCTGATTGTGCCGATCGAGCCGCCAGAAACCGAAATGCGGGTGGCGATTTTGATGAAAAAAGCCGAGGCCGAGCATTTCAAGCTCGATGCCACGGTGGCTTTCTTTATCGCCAAAAACATCCGCTCGAATGTGCGTGAGCTGGAAGGCGCACTCAAGCGGGTGATGGCCTATGCGCGCTTTACTAATCAGGCGATTACGGTCGATTCGGCCAAAGAAGCGCTGCGCGATATTCTGGCCTCGGGTAGCCGGCAGGTGTCGGTGGAAAACATCCAGAAAACGGTCGCTGATTTTTACAAAATCAAAGTGGCCGACATGCACAGCAAAAAGCGTACGCGCGATATTGCGCGCCCGCGGCAATTGGCGATGGCGCTCACCAAAGAGCTCACGCAGATGAGTTTGCCGGCGATTGGCGACGCCTTTGGCGGCCGTGATCACACCACGGTGCTGCATGCCTGCCGAACGATTCAGGATTTCCGCCAAACGGATCAGGAATTGGCGCATCAATACGGCGTATTGCTGCAGATGTTGCGTTCCTGAACGAAAACCCTGCTGCGGGTATTTCGCAATCTGAAAGCCGCCCTGAAATCGGGTAGAATCGAGTGTTAATTTATTCAACCATTTGACTGGATTAGGTGAGGGAAAATGCAACTGCTGCAAGCTGAACGCGATTCGCTCTTGAAACCACTGGCTACCGTGACCGGGATTGTGGAGCGTCGCCATACTTTGCCGATTCTCTCTAATGTGCTGATCAAAAAAGACGGCGACAAACTGGTGTTTACCGGCACTGATCTGGAAATCCAGATCAGCAGCTCGCAAAGCGATGGTTTTTCGGGGGGCGACTTTGCCATTACCGTGGCCGCGAAAAAGCTGTCGGATATTCTGCGCGCTATTCCGGATAAAACCGTGGTGTCGTTTGAAGAGGCCGACGGCCGTCTGACCATTAAAGCTGGCAAGAGCCGTTTTGCCCTGCAAACGCTGCCGGCCAATGATTTCCCGCAGCTGGCGGTGGATGACAATACCCGCGCCACAGTGCGGATGCCGCAAGGCCAGCTCAAAGCATTGCTGGGCCGGGTGCAATTTGCCATGGCGCATCAGGATATCCGTTACTATCTGAACGGCATGTTTATGGTGACCGAGGGCAATCTGCTCAAATTGGTCGCCACCGATGGCCACCGTCTGGGTTTTGCCTCAACTGAGCTGACCGCTTCGTTTGATAAAAACGAAGTGATTTTGCCGCGCAAAACCATTCTGGAGCTCTACAAACTGCTGGCCGATGTGGATGACGAAGTCGCCATCGACATCGCGGGCAATCAGGTCAAATTTACCTTTGGCAATATCGTGATCCACAGTAAAGTGGTGGATGGCAAATTCCCGGATTACAACCGGGTCATTCCGGTGAACAACCAGCGCCTGTTGTCAGTCGAGCGCACCGCCTTGCTGGCGGCAATGCAGCGCGCAGCCATTCTGTCGAATGAAAAATTCCGCGGCGTACGTCTGGTGCTGACCGAAGGTAGCCTGAAAATCCTGTGCAACAACAATGAACAGGAAGAAGCACAAGAAGAGCTTGAGGTGGTATATGCCCACGAGCCACTGGATGTGGGCTTTAACATCCAATACCTCCTGGATGTATTAACCAATCTTTCGGTGGAAACCCTGCACTGCTACTTCGGGGATGTGAATTCCAGCGTGTTGGTCACTATCCCGGATAACGAGCACTTCAAATACATCGTCATGCCAATGCGCATTTAGTCGTTTGGTGAAGCTACAAAAGGGCGCTTGCGCCCTTTGTATTTTGCCCTTTGGTCTTCACCCCGCATTCTGATTGAGTCTTATGAGCGAACATCAACATCCTGAAGCAAACCCGGCCGAATATGGCGCCGACAGTATTCGTATCCTGAAGGGCCTTGAAGCCGTCCGCAAACGTCCCGGCATGTATATCGGTGACACGGGCGATGGCACAGGTCTGCATCACATGGTGTTCGAGGTGCTGGATAACGCCATCGACGAGGCGCTGGCTGGTCATTGCGACACGATCAAGGTCATTATCCACGCCGATAACTCGATTTCGATCGAAGACAATGGCCGTGGTATTCCTACCGCGATCAAGGAAGACGACGAATTCAAACGCTCGGCGGCCGAAATCGTGATGACCGAGCTGCATGCGGGCGGTAAATTCGACCAGAACAGCTACAAAGTCTCCGGCGGTCTGCATGGCGTGGGGGTATCGGTGGTGAATGCGCTGTCGGATTGGCTGCGCCTCACCATTCGCCGCGATGGCAAAGTGCACACCATGGAATTCCGCCAGGGTGAAGCCGTGGCGCCACTGAAAGTCATTGGTGACACCGACAAACGCGGTACTGAAGTGCATTTCATGGCCAGCGCCGAAACCTTTGGCGTGATCGAATTTCATTTCGAGATTTTGGCCAAACGGATTCGCGAGCTGTCATTCCTGAATAACGGCGTGAATATCCTGCTGATCGATCGTCGCAATGGGAAAGAAGAAAACTTCAACTACACCGGCGGCGTGAAAGGCTTTGTTGAATATGTAAACCGCGCCAAAACCGTGTTGCACCCGCATATTTTCTATGCGCTGGGCGAAAAAGACGGCATGACGGTGGAAGTGGCCATGCAGTGGAACGATTCTTACCAAGAATCGGTGCAGTGCTTTACCAATAATATTCCGCAGCGTGATGGCGGCACTCACATGACCGCACTGCGGCAGGTGATGACCCGCACGCTGAATCAATACATCGAAAGCCACGAATTCGCGAAAAAAGCCAAGGTAGAAACCAGCGGCGATGATATGCGGGAAGGCTTGTCGTGCGTCTTGTCGGTGAAACTGCCAGACCCGAAATTTAGCAGCCAGACCAAAGATAAACTGGTTTCCAGCGAAATCGGCCCGGTGGTGAATGAAGTGGTCGCGCAAGCGCTGGCCGATTTCCTGCTCGAAAACCCGAACGACGCTAAAATCATTTGTAGCAAAATCGTCGATGCCGCGCGCGCCCGCGAAGCTGCTCGCAAAGCGCGCGAGATCACCCGCCGCAAAGGCGTGCTGGATGGCTTGGGTCTGCCCGGCAAACTGGCCGACTGCCAGGAAAAAAATCCAGAATTGTCTGAGCTGTATCTGGTCGAGGGTGACTCCGCCGGCGGCTCAGCCAAGCAAGGCCGTGATCGCAAATTCCAGGCCATTCTGCCGCTGAAAGGTAAGATTCTGAACGTGGAGCGCGCGCGTTTTGATCGTATGCTCGCCAGCCAAGAAGTCGGCACGCTGATTACCGCACTGGGCTGCGGTATTGGCAAAGATGATTTCAATATCGAAAAACTGCGCTACCACCGCATCATTATCATGACGGATGCGGACGTGGATGGCTCGCATATCCGTACCCTGTTGCTCACCTTCTTTTATCGCCAGCTGCCTGAGCTGGTGGAGCGTGGCTACATCTACATCGCGCAGCCGCCACTGTTTAAAGTGAAGCAGGGCAAAAAAGAAACCTATCTGAAAGACGAGCAAGAGCTGAAACAGCACTTGTTGCGCGCCGCCATGGATGGCGCCGAACTGCTGCCGGGCGCGGATAAGCCGGGCATTAGCGGCGAAGCGCTCGAAACGCTGGCCAAGCAATACTTCGTGACCGAGGCCGTGATTGAACGCGAAAGCCGCTTTATCGATCCGATGATCCTCAATGCCATGCTTACCATGGCCCCGATCAATCTGGCCGACGAAGCCGGCGCGCAAGATACCGCCGCCCGTCTGACTGCCGCGGTGAATCACCCCGCATTTACCTTCATTGCCGAAAGCGTAGAAGGCGGCTGGCAAGTGCGCATCGAGCGGCATTTGCATGGCGTGCTGACCCAGCAATACATCGACAGCGATTTCATCCTGTCGGGCGACTATGCGCAGATCAAGCGCATGGCCGATATGCTGCTGGGCCTGATCGGCAGCGACGCCAGCGTGCGCCGTGGCGATCATCATCAGCCGGTGAAATCATTCAAAGACGCGCTCGATTGGCTGCTGGCCGAAGTGCGCCGCAATATGACGATTCAGCGCTATAAAGGTCTGGGCGAGATGAACCCTGAACAGCTGTGGGAAACCACCATGGACGTCACCGTGCGCCGCCTGCTGAAAGTGAACATCGAAGACGCCATTGCCGCTGACGAGATTTTCACCACCCTGATGGGCGATCAAGTCGAACCCCGCCGCCATTTCATCGAACAAAATGCGCTGGTGGCGCGGAATCTAGACGTTTAAGGTTTTGTAGGATCTCATTAACTTCTAGATATTTCCCACTTTTCTAGATTTATGGGACTTCAGTTTGAAGCTAAAAAAGCCCCGCAAGGGGCTTTTTTATTGAACGTCATTTTGCAAATAACTGAGAATCATTAGATATTTTTATCTGGTCTGCGTTTTCTGTTTCATTTGTATCGCTTTTGGTTAGGTTTTGTTTGGCTTTTGTAATTATAAAGTTGCTTGGTGTAAGATTTTTGGGATTTTCAACTTTAGGCCTCACTACAAATGAAATTGATTCTGTCGGCCATTTTTGCGCTAACACTCACCGCATGTGGTGGGGGGAGTGATGGTGGCTCCAGCAGTGAAACTACGGGTGATCTGAGAAAAACGGCCCAAGCCTTTTCCACGAGCGATATCGATGCCATCACTGATGCAGATTTGGCGAGTTTTGGCCGAGCGGTCGGTGATTCAAGCATTGTGGTGCTCACCGAGCCTTCACACGTTGTCGCTCAGGTGATGGATTTAAATGCCCGCCTAATCCGGTATCTGCATGAAAACAAAGGCTTTGATGTCCTGCTAATCGAAAGTGGGATGTTTGATGTTGCCAATATGAATGAACTCAAGCAGAACCGATCAATGGCTTTCACCGTGTCGGCACCAGGTCGCGCGTTTTATGGCTTTTCGCGAGATGCCCATGGGCAAAAAATGTTTGCCTATGTCGATCAGACGCAAGCAGGCGCCAAGCCTATGGAGCTGGCCGGGATTGATGTGATGATGGAAGGCGTGGCGTCAACTGGGCTTTTTGTTACGCGGCTAGAAGCACGGCTGCAGGCTCGCAATGCGGCGGTTTTATTGGATCCGCAATGGAGCACCTTCAAAACTATCGCTCAACGCGTAACAACCAACCCTGAATACACCGATGCGCCTGCCGATCTGGCGGTATTTAAGCGGGTTTTGGAGCTGGTGAAAACTGAGTTTTGTACTGCCCCCGCTACAAATCAATATCGCTTTGACTCGGATGGCTTCTGGTGCCGCGCAGTGAATAGCTTGGGCGGAACAGCGGGTTATGTGTGGAATACGCCAAAAGTACTGGACTACAATGCGCGTGACCATGAAGCGGGAAACAACGCACTTTGGCTGCTGGATGGCCCATTTGCTGGGAAAAAGGCCATTGTACTTACGCATGCCTTGCATGGTTTTGCCGCAGGTTCCACCCTGCAGGAAAGTACCGGCAGCGTGCTCGCCAAGCGCTATGGCACGCAAATACACACTACCAATATCACCGCCAGCAAAGTCAATAGCCCCGATGAAATCGTATTAAGCGGTAGCTTGGAATTTGAATTAGACCAGGTGGGGGCGCTTGTTTACATGCCTTACCCGACGGATGCCGCGGTCAGAGCCGAGGTGGGCAAAAGAAGTATCCGTGAGGTGAACTTTGCCACGCAAACACCGAACCGTTTTGGTCGCGCCTATCAGAGCTTGTTTTATGTGCGGCAGATTAACTTCATTACCCCCAATTGGACAGGCTACCCAGCGGTGTATTGAGTTGCTGGCATTCTGTCTTGATAAACCGAGCCTGTTAGGCTCGGTTTAATTTTGCTTGGGTTCGGGGCGCGCAGCGGGCGGTGTCACTCGAGCAGGGCTCGCACTTACTGCGAATATCTTTTAGCCCACTCCACAATCAGCGGTAGAAACTCCGGCGCGAAGGCGTCTTCGGCGGCGATGAAATAGCGTAGCGTCATCCACCATGTCCATTCGCTGGGTAGTTGCATGCTGTAGGTGGCCGAATTCAGCATGGTGTGATCGGCCTGCGGGATGATGGCCACTTGATGCTGCGGGTGGGCTTGGGGTTTCAGGAGGGCGGCAAAGGCCTGCGCGTTTGCGGCGGCATCTACATTCAAATCATCTTGGCCCCAAATCGCCAGTATTGGCGTTGCTAGGTTGCTGAGCTGCTCGCGGCTATTGGCATGGCGATTGAGCGCGATGAAATGATAGCGCGCGGCGCTCAGCGGCTCGGTATTGGCGCCAGCGGGGGCGGGGTGTTGGGCGATGTAAGCCTGATATTGCTGGCGATAGTCGGCAAAGCTGAGCGAGAGCGAAGGCTGTGGCGCGGCGTGTTGCCATTGCAGCGCTTGCGCCGTGGCCGGCGCGCTAAGGCCCGCGCGGCGCAGGCGTTGCTGGGTGAAATACACCCCCTGCGCCTGCCAGTCGAGCGCCGCCCCAACGGTGATGAGGTAAGCGGGGGCGGGTTGCTGCGTGCCGACGATGGGTAAAACCCAGCCGGCTTGGGAAAACCCCAGCACGCCAATGTGTTGCGGCTGAATGTCTTTGCGCTGGGCCAGCATTTGCATGGCAGCCTGCGTTTCTTGCGCCCGATCGGCCATCGATTGCTGCAGCCAATCGCCCGTAGATTGGCCGGTGCCCGGTTTGTCCCAGCTAAAACACGCGATGCCCGCCGACAAAAATGCGTTGATGATCTGCGTGTAGCGGTCTAGCCCACGGGTTTGCGGCCCATCGCCATGCACCAGCAACACCACCGGAAAAGGCCCCTGGCCGGCGGGTAATAATAATGTGCCGGCCAGCTGATTTTGCTGCTGGCGAAAGGTGAGCTCAACTTGTTGCTGGGCGCGGAGCTCATGGCGCTGCGCCAAGAGCAGCACCGCCAGTAGGAGCAAAACTGCGCAGGCGCAGGCTAGCCAAAGTCGACGACGTAATTTGTAATGCAAACGGGTGTACTCCCAGTAGCAAAGGTGAGGCCGCGAGTGCGGGGCGGCGTTTCGTTGCAGCGTGACTGCGGCCATCCAGCCTAGGCCGGTGGTAAGCCATGCTGATGCGCGCGGCATAAATGCCAATCATACAGATTTAGAAAGATCTGCGTCATTTCAATTCGGTTGCAGCGCCATGCAGCTAAGCCCAATTTGATCTCTTGGGTATAGGCTTGTAGCCATTATTAAATAATGTGTTGAGCGATATACCCCTAATGATCATGGCAGGGCATCACGCGGCCAACATCCCCCTGCAATTGCGCAAGATTCGGGTCGGCATGACGGGGGCGGCGCCGTAGGATGAGCCCAGCTTAGGCATGAGCCTAAGCCTCATCTGATAAGGGGAAGCACCATGGGGCGTTTAGCCAATAAAGTAGCGATTATCACCGGGGCAAGCAGCGGCATTGGCCATGCCACGGCAGCGCTGTTTGCCCGCGAAGGGGCTGCAGTGGTGGTGGCGGCGCGGCGAGCGGCACCTTTGCACGATTTGGTGGCGCAAATTCGGGCCGCCGGTGGCCAGGCGAGCGCGCTGGTGGGCGATGTGGGGGATGAAGCGTTTGCAGAGGCGCTGGTGGCGCGGGCGGTGGATGAATATGGTGGGCTGGATATCGCCTTTAATAATGCGGGCATTTTGGGTGAAATGGGGCCGGTCACGCAGCTGAGCCTAGCGGATTGGAATCAGGTACTGGCCACTAACCTCACCAGCGCTTTTCTGGCCACCAAATATCAGCTGCCGGCGATGGCGGCGCGGCAGGGCGGCTCGCTGATTTTTACGTCGACATTTGTCGGCTATACCGCCGGTATGCCGGGCATGGCGGCCTATGCCGCCAGCAAAGCCGGGCTAATTGGCCTGACGCAAGTATTGGCCAGCGAATTTGGCGCGCAGCAGATTCGGGTGAATGCGCTACTCCCCGGCGGCACCGATACGCCGGCGGGCCGCGAATTTGCCAATACGCCCGAAGCCATCGCGCTGGTGCAGCAGCTGCATGCGCTCAAACGCATGGCTACGCCAGCCGAAATTGCCCGTTCGGCTTTGTATTTGGCCTCGGATGAGGCAAGCTTTACCACCGGCTCCGCCATGTTGGTGGATGGTGGGGTGTCGATTCAGCGGGTGTAAGGGGGCGCAGATGTCAGATTTCCAGCGCGTGGCGCAGGCCATGCAGTATTTAGCGGCGCATGCGCACGAGCAGCCTAGCCTTGCCGCCGTGGCCAGCGCGGTGCACCTGAGCCCGTTTCATTTTCAGCGGCTATTTTGCCGCTGGGCCGGCACCACGCCCAAGCGGTTTTTGCAGGCGCTGACGCTGGAGCGGGGCAAGGCGCTACTCGATCAATCCGCCTCGGTGCTGGAAACCGCTCATGTGCTGGGGCTGAGTGGTGGCTCGCGCCTGCATGATCATTTTGTGCAGCTGGCCGCAGTTACGCCCGGCGAATACAAAAGCCGTGGCGCGGGGCTGGTGATCGAATATGGGCTGCACGCCACGCCGGTTGGGCCGCTGTGGCTAGCGCAAACCCCGCGCGGGGTCTGCCGCGCCGAGCTGCTGGATTTTCATTCCCCCGCCACGTTGCTGGCCGAGCTGCAGCAAGCCTGGCCGCTGAGTACCATCCGCGAAAACCCAGCCGCCACCGCGCCTGTGGTGGCCACGATGTTTGGCGCGGCAGATGCCGCCGCGGCAGGGCCGGTGTCGCTGCATGTGGCCGGCACCAATTTTCAGCTGGCGGTGTGGCGCGCTTTATTGAATATCCCGCCCGCGGCGCTCACGAGCTACGGGCAGATCGCGGCGGCCGTGGGGCGCCCGACGGCGGCGCGGGCCGTGGGCAATGCCATCGGCGCCAATCCTGTGGCCTTGCTCATTCCCTGCCATCGGGTGATTCAGCAAAGTGGGGCACTGGGCGGCTATCGCTGGGGCTTGGGCAAAAAGCTGATGATCCAAACCTGGGAGCAGCTGCAGGCCGCGCCCGTGCTCTAGCCTTGTGCGCCACAGACAAAGCCCTGCCGCATACGCTACAGTGGGCAGGGCGCGGCTGCCGGCTGCGCCCACACCCAGCCGGAGGCCCAATGAACGACACCTTTTCCCTTGCCCCGATTGCCTATGTGGCGGCCAGCCGCAGCGCGCCCGAAGACGATCACTGGGGCGGCACACTGGCGCAGATTACCCTCACCGACGATTACCCGGCCGAAGCACTGGCCGGGCTGGCCGAGTTCTCGCATGTGGAAGTGCTCTTCGTGTTTCATCAGGTGGCGGCGCACAAAATCGAGTCGGCCGCCCGCCACCCGCGCAATAACCCGGCCTGGCCCAAGGTGGGCATCTTTGCCCAGCGTGGCAAAAATCGCCCTAATCGGCTGGGCTCCACCATTTGCCGTGTGGTGAGCGTGGCCGGGCGCACCCTCACCGTAGCCGAGCTGGATGCGATTGCCGGCACGCCGGTGGTGGATCTCAAACCCGTCCTGGCTGAATTTTTGCCCCGCCAAGCGGTGCAGCAGCCCGCATGGGCCAGCGAGCTGATGCAGGCGTATTGGTTGCCCGCGGCTACACCGGAATAAGGTAAGGGTATTGCCCTATCGGGCTTGCTAATCTTGCTTTACTGGTGAATACACCTGGCGGGTATTAGTGTGCGTGCTTTAATTCATGACGCGCTTGGCGCAATACCTGTAGGGCTGCGCTCAGCGCTAGGCTGGCCATGATGGTGGCCACCATTAAATCCGGCCAGCTACGGCCGGTGCCAAACACCCCCGCTGCCGCCAGCAAGACTGCCAGATTGCCAATCGCATCGTTGCGCGAACACAGCCATGCGCTTTGCCGATTGCTATCGCCATGCCGGTGCGCATACAGCAGCAGCGCCACGCCCAGATTCACCAACAGCGCCAGCGTGCCCACCCAACCCATGGTGAGCGGCTCGGGCACGCCGCCCTGCCAAGCCCGCCAGCCGCTGGCCAGTAGCACCCCCACGCCAAACAGCGCCATGCTGGCCGCTTTCACCAGCGAGGCCCGCGCCCGGGTACCGAGGCTGAGCCCCAATACCCACAGACTCAGCGCGTAATTGGCCGCATCGCCTAAAAAATCCAGCGAATCGGCCAGCAGCGACACCGAGCCCGCTGCCGCCCCGGCCCACAGCTCCAGTCCAAACATCCCGGCATTAGCCAATAGCGCCAGCCATAAAATTTGCCGATAACGCGGGTCGACCACCGCCGTAGCCCCACTGCACCCACCGTGACATGCTGCTCCCATGGTTTTGCTCCACATCGAAGAATGATGCAGGTATGCTGAACCCTGTAGCCACTACGGAGTCAAGCATGGCCACCCTCACCACCCAGCAGCTGGCGCAGGCCAGCGGTGTGCATGCCGAAACCATTCGCTATTACGAACGCATTGGGCTGTTGCCCGCGCCGCCGCGCGCGGCCAATGGCTATCGCCGCTACGGGGCCGATGCCGTCACGCGGCTGGGGTTTATTCGCCGCGCCCGCGAGCTGGGCTTTGCGATTGAAGATATTCGCGGCCTATTGGATCTGGCCGCCCACCCCGATGCGCCTTGCCGCGATGCCGATGCGCTGGTGCAGCGGCAGCTAGAGGCCGTGGCCGCGCGGATTCGCGATTTGCAGGCTTTACACAGCGCGCTACAAACGCTGGCCGGCTGCGACAGTGATGCCGCCGCCCATTGCCGCCTGCTCGAAACACTGGAAAACCGCGCCTGCCCGCAGTGCGATGCCCAGCACGCCGCAACGGCATAAATTCTGCCCGCTTCGCTATCGGCCATGCCGCTCGGTGATGGTGATATTGCCTTGTGGGTTATGGCGGCTTTTGCGTATGCTGGCTGTTTTGGGCGGGAAGTGGCGATGTATAAATTCATTACGGGTATAGCGCTAGGGCTATTGGCTAATCTGGCTTTGGCGGCAATACCCCTAAAAGAAGACCCGCGTCTCGTTACCGCCATGCAAGGCGCGGCTGGGGTGATTGTGGTGCAGGATGTAGCTAGCAATCGCTGGCTGACCAATGATCTGGCCCGCGCGCAGCAGCGCTTTAGCCCCGCTTCGACGTTCAAAATCCCCCACAGCCTGATCGGCCTGCATACTGGCGCGGTCGCCAGTGTGGATGAAGTGTTTTTCCACTACCGCGGCGAGCCAGTGTTTTTGCCCAGCTGGGCGCAAGACATGAGTTTGCGGCAAGCGATTAAAGTGTCTAATGTCTTGGCCTATCAAACGCTCGCCCGCCGCATCGGCCCAACGCAGATGCAGGCGGCGCTAACCGAGCTCAATTACGGCAACGCCAAAATTGGCAAGGCCATTGACCAATTCTGGCTTGGGCAGGGCGCGCTGCAGATTAGCGCCAGCGAGCAAGTCCAATTTTTAAGCCGCCTGGCTCAAGGTCAACTACCTTACCCTGCTGCCCAGCAAGCCGCCGTGCGCGAGATTAGCCTACTGGAAAACACCGCCGGCTGGCAGCTCTACGGCAAAACCGGCTGGACCGGCAGCCAGCAGCCCAGCATCGGTTGGCAGGTAGGCTGGCTCACGCAGGGCGGGCAGCTGTATGTATACGCCCTGAATATGGATACCCCGCCCGGCACCGATCTAGCCGCCCGCCCCGCGCGTGTGAAAGCCAGCCTGCGTGCACTAGGGCTGCTTGAGGGTATGTCTACCAAGTAATTGATTTAATTGGGTTGCGAGTAGATACAGTGGTGGGTATGAATCACCACTAACCCCAATCCTCTCCGCCAAGCCCCGCCAAGGCTTGAGTCACCTCGCGGTTGCTGTTAAAATTCAATGCATCGGAATATGGCGCAGCCTGGTAGCGCACTTGCATGGGGTGCAAGGGGTCGCGAGTTCGAATCCCGCTATTCCGACCAATAAAAACAAGGGCTTATCATCGTGAGGTGGTAGGCCCTTGTTGCATTTCTAGGCCGAACGCCTGTTGGCTTATCCATCGGCTTATACAAAATGCTGCGCTTGGGACAAAGTGACCTTTACTCTGAGCCCCTAGCCCGCCATGCAAATAATGGCAACTGATTCACTCCGCCTCAATTCAGCGCCCCATTTTCCCTTAGCGCTTGCGCCATAAAATCCACAAAGGCGCGGATTTTGGCTGAGCCGTGGCGGCCTTCGCGGTGGACGATGTGGATGGGCAGGGGCTTGGCTTCGTAGTCGCTTAGCACCGTTTTCAGCTCGCCACTCTGTAAATGCGCGGCCACCTGATAGGAAATCAGGCGCGTAATCCCCGCGCCATTGCGTACCGCCGAGATTGCGCCGTCGTTGCTGGTGACAGTGATGCGTGGTTTGATGCGTACGACTTTGCTGTGTTCATCTTCACCAAATTTCCATTCCACCGTGGGGCTAATGCTGCTGGCTGCCACGATCTGGTGCTGCAGCAAATCTTGCGGGGTTTGCGGAATACCATATTGCGCCAAGTAGTCGGGTGAGGCGCACAGCACGCGGCGCACTTGGCCCACCCGTATTGCCCGCATGGTACTGTCGGGCAAGGCGCCGATGCGGATACCCACATCCACCCCTTCTTCCAGCATATTCACCACCCGATCGAGAAACATCGCCGATACATCCACATCGGGGTAGCGCTGCAAAAACTTCACCACCTGCGGCATCACATACAGCTGGCCAAACAGCACCGGCGCGGTGATGGTCAGATGCCCGCGCGGTTCGGCGTTAATGCCGGCGGCCACTTCGTCGGCTTCTTGCACCTCGGCCAAAATCCGCCGCGCATCATCCAGATAGCGCTGGCCCGCATCGGTGACGCGCACATAGCGCGTAGTGCGGTTAAGTAATTTCACGCCCAGATCGTCTTCCAGCGCTGCTACCGCACGCGTCACCGCCGGGGGCGACATGCCCAGCTTGCGCGCGGCGGCGGCAAAGCTCTCGGTTTCCGCGACGGCCACATACACGCTCATCTGATGAAAACGATCCATGATTTATTCCATTTTTAGCAACAATCTATTGTCTGGCATATGGATTCTTCTTTCAAGTGGAGATCGGCACAATGCAGTCATTCGCTCAACACCGAGCGAAGTTCTTCAAACCACAAGGAAAAACATCATGAGCCGGATTACCGTCATCACTACCGAAACCGCTACTGCCGAACAACAAGCGCTGTTTGATGCGATCCACGCCCAGCTGGGGATTGTGCCGAACTTTTTGAAAGTGTTTGCCAATTCACCTGCGGCACTGCGCGCCTTCCTCGGCCTGCACGGCATTGCCAAAGAAGGCAGCCTGGATCTGCAAACCCGCGAGCGGATCGCCCTGGCTCTGGCGCAGCAAAACTCGTGCGAATACTGCTTGTCGGCGCACACCGCGATTGGTAAAGGCGCTGGCCTGAATGGCGATGAGATCGCCGCCAACCGCGCCGGCTCTAGCCAAGACGCCAAAGCCGCCATTGCCGTCAAACTGGCGCGTTCGCTGGCCGAGCACAAAGGCGAAATCACCACCGCCGAGCTGATCGAAGCGCGTAACGCCGGTTTTACCGATGCCGATATCGTCGAAATCATTACTCACGTTGGTATGAATTTGCTGACCAATATCTTGGGCAAAGCCAGCCGCGTGGAAATCGATTTCCCGAAAGTGACTTTGGCTTAAACGTTTGCTGCACCCCGTTGTACCCACACTCACTACTTCTTATTGAAAAGGACTATCCCATGTTGAACCTTCGCAAAACCCTGATCGCCGCTACTTTGATGTCGGGCTTCGCCTTCTTGGCGGCCGTACCAAGCACTGCCATGGCCTTCGACGAAAACTCGACCGCCGCGATTAATGTCGATGCCCAAGGCGTCGGCCTGAAAGGCTACGACCCGGTGGCGTATTTCACCGCCAAAGCACCCACGCTGGGCAACGCGGCCTACAGCGCGCAGCACGATGGCGTGACTTATCACTTCGCCAGCAAAGCCAATCGCGACAAATTCAATGCCAACCCAGCGCGCTTTGCGCCGCAATTTGGCGGCTTCTGCGCAATGGGCGTGGCGCTGGATAAAAAGCT
The DNA here is from genome assembly GCF_000429785.1 of Chitinibacter tainanensis DSM 15459. GTDB lineage: Bacteria > Pseudomonadota > Gammaproteobacteria > Burkholderiales > Chitinibacteraceae > Chitinibacter > Chitinibacter tainanensis. Next base: position 496,195 of record NZ_KE386951.1, on the reverse strand, counting down.
GGATGGTGATCCGCAAGCCTGGAAAGTGGTCGATGGCAAGCTGTACCTGAATGTGAATAAAGAAGTACAGAAAAAATGGCTGGAAGACGTGACCGGCAATCTGAAGAAAGCCAATATGGAATGGCCAAGCATCAAAGATAAAGCCCCCAAAGAACTGTAATAACCACTATGGGTATGTTGCTGTAGCCATTAAATTATATGCAATACAGCGATATACCCTATCAATCACGCCATGGTGCCGCGGCCCTTGCCCCGGCGGCCGTGGGCAAAGCGCAAGGAAAGCCAGATGTCGACCATTACCCTCTACAGCACCCGTAGCTGCCCATTTTGTGTGCAAGCCGAAAACCTGTTGGCGCGCAAAGGCCTGGCGGTGAACAAGATTTTGGTAGATCAAAATCCGGATGAATTTACCACCATGGTAGCGCGCAGCGCGCGTCGCTCGGTTCCGCAGATTTTTATTGGTGAGCGCCATGTAGGTGGGTTTACCGATCTGCTCGCGCTAGATCAATCAGGCCAATTGCCAGTCTGGTTGGCGCAAGCCGGGGTGGCCGATGTGTGAAGAACCGAACGCCTTTGGCATCGACAAAATCGCCTCGGCCTATGACTTTAGCGAAACCATCGCCCGCTTAAGTGCAGCGATTCAGAGCAAAGGGGCGACGATTTTTGCCCAGATCGATCATCAGGCGCAGGCGCAGCAATATCAATTGCAATTGACCCCGATGCAGTTATTGATTTTTGGTCACCCCAAAATCGGTACGGCGCTGATGAATTCAGCCGCCAGCACGGGGCTGGATTTACCGCTGAAAGCCTTGGTGAGCCAAGACTGCCACGCGCAGGTGTGGGTGCACCTGAATCAGCCCGATTATTTGCAACTGCGGCATGGATTTGACGACGGATTATTAAACCCGCTGCGTGGCCTGCATACCTTGCTCAGCCACAGCATTCAATAAGGATGAATAGAATGGATCGCAAACACCTGATTCTCGCCAGTGCCATGACCGCGGTGCTGGCGCTGGCCAGCCAGCCGAGCCTGGCTGCCGACCCCAATAAAGAAAAATGCTTTGGTGTGGCCAAAGCGGGCGGCAACGATTGCGCCGCCAATGGCCACTCTTGCGCCGGCATGGCCAAGCAAGACCGCGATGGCAAAGAGTGGAAGCTCGTCGCCAAAGGCTCATGCCTGCGTCTGCAAGGCTCGCTCACGCCCAAGTAGCCCGCAGCTGGCTATCGATCTCTCCTCCGTTTGCCCCCTTGTTTGCCCAGCAAGGGGATTTTTTTGCCCAGCCTGTCAGATTTGGCGCCCCGCGCCGACTAATTGAAACCCATCACAAGGAAACGACCATGTTCGCTAGCCCTTACTTCGCCCGCCTTAGCGCGGCCACACCCTTCAATCATCTCGCCCCGGTGGTCGATTTACTGCTGCGGCTGTATCTGGCCAAGGTGTTTTTTATGTCTGGCCAGACCAAAATCGCCGATTGGGAGACCACGCTGCTGCTGTTCACCGACGAATACCACGTGCCATTGCTCTCGCCGCAGCTGGCGGCCATTGGTGGCACGGTGGGCGAGCTGGTGCTGCCGGTATTGCTGGTGCTGGGCGTGTTGACCCGGCTGTCGGCGCTGGGGCTGTTTGGCCTGAATCTGGTGGCGGTGCTGTCGTATTACCACGTGCTCAAAGACATTCCCACCGCGCTGCAAGATCACCTCGAATGGGGCTTGCTGCTGCTGGTGTTGCTGGCCGTGCCGGTGCAACGCTGGGCGCTTGAGCGGCTGTGGCTACCCAGCGCTAGCGCCAATCAATAAGGAGTGATGATGAAAAATCTCTGGCTTGCTTGCTGCCTATGGCTGGCCTGCGCCAGCGCCTACGCCGCCCCGCAGCTGCAGGGGCGGGATGTGCTGACCGGGCAGGCGGTTAATCTGGCGCAACTGCGCAGCAAAGATCAAACCGTGCTGCTGGTGTTTTTTAAAGCCGGCTGCAATACCTGCGTTTACAACTTCAAACTGATTCGCGAGTTTTATCAGGCCAATAAAAATAGCCGTTTTCAGGTGATTGGTGTGGGGCTGGATCGCAAACCCGAACTCTTTCGCAGCTACGCCGAGCTAGTGCGCGCCACCAGCCCAAAGATGCGCAGTTTCCGCTGCTATGGCGCTTTGACCCCGCGCAGCAAGATCAATTTGGCGAAATGCAAAGCGATTCCACCGTCTTTGTGCTCGGCAAAAACGGCGACATCACCCTCAAGCGCGAAGGCGTAATCAAAGATGCCGATTGGGATGACATCTGGACCTCACTGCAAAATCCATAGCAAACGCGGCCAACGCCGGGCTGGCTAGCCGTGGTGAGGGTGAAGCGGCTTTGCAAGGGTATATCGCCCTGAGTAAATTGATAATTGGCTTACGGATGAATACATGGGGCATGTATGGCTGTGGGGATGAGGTGAAGGCACTCATCGTGCCTGATCAAACATGCTGGCTGATTGGCATAAATCTGGGCCTGGCTAGGAAGAGCGATTACAATCGCTGCTGTTCATCGGGTGACGGATTTCGGCCATTGCCAGTCACTAAAATCACAGTTGTTTGTGCATTAAGTTCGCATTTAAGAGAATTCTTCCGTATTTTGACAAGCCCAAATGAATGCGAATATCGAATATTACATTTCAAGGTTAGAGTTAATGCTTTATTCATTCCATCTATTCGCTGGAACTTTTAAGAATGAAAAGGATGCTCAAAAGTTTGCTTTTGAACATTGGGAACCGGAGCCCTCAGCTGATACTTGTGATAGCGATTACGAGGCTTGGGAGCGCAGAAACCCTATTTGGCCACTTAAGCAAGAACTAGGGTTTTATATGGATTCTGATTTTGTTGAGTTAGTGACCGACTTGTCTTATTTAAATGACCTTATTCAGAGCGAATCTGAAAAATCAATCCTAGCAAAGTGTCTTTCTGAAAAATATAGTCATTACATAATAATTGGTTCTGAAGCCATATATGGAGATCGGCGAGCGCCATTGAATGACAAGCAGCTAAGAGAGCCTGTAAGTACCGAATCACTGGTCTATCTTGGGAAATTTAACAGCAAAATACAAAACAACTAATTTACTTCGAAAACTACCTGCTTTTGCTATTTTAAAGGGTGTTTTCATATATGAAGTGGCTCATCGACTGATATTCTCGGAGTCTGCGGATGTGCGATTTAACCGCAGAATGGTTAGCACGCCCACGATTCCCCCTGAAGACAGCTTTCCGCTCTGGGTCGCCAGCCGCCCTCGCGCATTAAATAACCCAAGCTGTCGCGCACCCCGGCTAGCGATGCGCCCCCCAGCCCGTTCTCACGGGCTTTTTTGCGGTTTTGTGTTTCTAAATTTGCAATAATCAATTGCATGGACTGATGATTCTTCTTTAAATCGTGCTCAATCACAATGGCGTCATTGTTTTGGATGATTGCCGCGATGAGCTTACATACTTTCAACCTTGTTCCCCATTGCCCCGGCGAGCGGGTGATGCCGCTGGCGCCGCTGCTGACTTTGCCCAATGGCCAGCGCTGGGTGGCGCAGCATTATTTGCGCTATCAGCACACGCTGCAGAGTGTATCGGCCTTGCTGGCGCAGATTGATTTTGATGCGCACACGCCGCTGTTTGCCGGGCAAGATGCTGGCGGGGTGTATCTGCAAGTGGGGCTGATTGGGCGCGAGAATTATGATCGCAGCAATACACTACGGGCGTATAAGCTGGTGTACGGCAGAAAATGGCGTATAGATGCCGATACCCCCACATCGGAAATCATCCAAACCGCTTTTCTGGCGATAAAAAAAGCGCGTGAGCATGAGGTGCGCGAGCTACTGACGGTGCGCAATGCGGCTGGCCAAACCAGCGCGGCGTTTAGCAATCACCATGATTTACCGCTGCTGGCGCAGCAGCGAAGTGGGTTACAGCCCGCCACTAAGCCCGCAGCTGGGCTGACGGCCGAGCTGGCGGCGCTGCGCTTTGCCCAGCGCCGGATTACGCTGTTGCAACAGGTGGATCTCGCCGGCGAGCGGGTGTTGCTGGATTTACAGCTGGGCCCGGCGCCGCTGGCGCGGCAGCTGGAGGGCGATTTGCCCGAATTTGCCGAGCTGGCCTTTAGCGTGATTTTGCCGCGCGGCGCTTGGGCGCAGCTGCCGTACGCGATTATGGATGCGCTGATTGCGCATAGCGATCGGCATGTGGATGAAACCTTTCGCTTTCGCGGCTTTGCCCGCTTTAGCCGCGCCAACTCGATCCAGGCGATTGCGGCGCTGTCGCTGCATACGCGCCCCTATGCGCGCGATCTGGCGGATGCACAATTTGCGCAGATTTTTCGCGCGAATAATTATGAGGTGGATGCCAGCCGCGCACCGGCGCTGGGGCAGGGCGCGCTGGCGGAAAAAAACCAGCGCCTGATCGGGCAATTTGCCGATTTGCTCGGCCATCTGCCACAAGGCTATGCCCAAGCACCCGCGACGCAAACGGCTTAGCCGCAGGGGGCGCGAGGGTCGCGATGATAATCCCGAAATCGTGGCCGTGCCGCGACTTTGGGTGCCAGCTTATCGGCGGCTGTTTGAGCGGTATATGGCTGAAGAATAGGTATTAATTGCCCCGCAGGGCTATACCCTTTATTGGGCTTATTTGCGCTTGGGTGCCAGCCCCAGATCATCCAGCCGCAGCAGTATTTCAGTTTTGCGCTCGTGTTTGATTTGCTGCCACGGTAGGTCTTCCTGCGCGCCGATCAGGGCATACAGCATATTCAGCGATAGATTGGGCACCACTTGTTGCAGCTGGGCATATAGCGCAAAGGCATCGGCAGCGCGCACTTGCGCGGCGCTGGTGATGCCGATTTGCGCCAGCATGGCGCGGCTTTTTGGCCCGAGGCCTTTGAGTTGATCTACGCTCGGCATGGTGGCGGTTTCGCTTACGGTGGGTTGCACAAGGATAGCCATGATCGGGGCGATCTGGCTATCGATGCCCGGCTTAGGCGGACGGCCAGCGGTCGGCGGCAAAGACTGCGTCTAACGGCGTATCAGCCACGCTGGTGGTGTAGTTGGACAAGATTTTCAGGCTAGTCCCCAATATCACCTCGAACACCGTTTGCTGGCTGTAGCCGGCGGCGATGAAGCTGGCGACTTCCTGCGCGGTGGGCCAGCCGCGGCTTTCGACAACTTGGCTGGTGAATTGGCGCAAGGCTTCGAGTTTGGCATCGGCAATTGGCGTGTTGTTGCGCAGCGCGGCGATCACCTCGGCGGGCACGGCGGCTTTGGCGATGGTGGTGTGCGCGGCCATGCAGTAGTCGCAGCGATTGAGCCGGTTGGCCGTCATCATAATGATCTGTTTTTCGGTTTCGCTTAAGTTGGTGTGGTTAAAAATCTGCGTGAGCGCCAGATAGCCTTCCAATAGCGCGGGCGATTCGGCCATATGGGCGAATAAATTGGGCACAAAGCCGTAATTGGTCTGCGCTGCTTGCAGCAAGCTCTGGCTGCCGGCCGGGGCGGTGGCGATGGTGTGTAGTTGAAATGGGGTCATGCTTATTCCTTGATGGGGTGTGGGGTTTAGGGCTGAACATTGATAACGACTTTGCCGAAATGCTGGGCGCTGGCGAGGTAGTCATACGCCGCGCTGGCCTCGGCATAGGCAAACTGCCGGTCAATTACCGGGATAATCTGGTGTTGGCTCAAAAAGGCATTGAGCGCGGTAAAGTGCGCCACCGAGCCGACCAAAATGCCGTTGATCTGCGCGTTTTTGGCTTGCAGTGGCCATAAATTGGGCGTGGAGCCAAAGCCGGTGAGCACGCCGATCTGGTGAATCTGCCCGCCAGAGGCCAGCGCATGAATCGAGCGCGCGTATGTGTCGGGGCCGCCTAGCTCTAGCACATGATCAACGCCGATACCGTCAGTGAGGGCCAGCGCGATGTCATCCCAGTTGGCTTGCTGGCGATAGTTGATGGTGTGCCAGGCGCCCAGCGCTTTGGCGCGCGCCAGTTTGTCATCGGACGACGAGGTGATGATGACTTTGGCGCCTTGCGCCACCGCCAGTTGCAGGGCAAACAGCGCCACGCCGCCGGTACCCTGAATCAGCACCGTTTCGCCCGCCTGCAGCTGGCCGCGTGCAAACAGCGCCTGCCAGGCGGTGACGGCTGCGCAGGGCAGGGTGGCCGCTTGCGCCAGCGATAGATGAGCGGGGATGGCCACAATCGCGTTTTCGCTCGCCACAATATGCTCGGCCAATACTCCCGGCGTCTGCGCGCCGCCCAGCGCACCTTGCAAATAATGCTGGGCCTGATATTTGCCCTGAAACCAGCGGGCGAAAAAGTTGGGCGCAACCCGATCGCCCACTTGCCAGCGCTGCACCTGGCTGCCCACGGCAATGACCGTGCCGGCCGCATCCGAAAGCGGAATCTGCCCATCCACCGTATCTTGGCCAGCATTGCGCAAGATCAGCAAATCGCGGTAATTCAGGCTAACCGCGCCGACCTGAATCAACACCTGATCGGCGGCCAAGGTTGGAAGCGGTCTGGCGACGCGCTGCAACTGAAAACCAGCGGGCTGGCGCTGCAGCTGATAGTGGCTGCTGGAAGTCTGTGAGGCTGACATCGGCTAATTCCTTTTGTGTAGTGAATGATACACAATATAATCAGGCTAAGATGACGGCGTCAATAAATTTTGTAGTGATCAATATGGAAATAAAGAAAACGCGCGGCCGCCCGCGGGCCTTCGATCGCACCCATGCGCTTGAATTAGCACTGCATTTGTTCTGGGCTAAAGGCTATGAAGGCACCTCGCTGAGCGACCTCACCAGCACGCTGGGTATCAATGCGCCCAGCCTGTATGCCGCGTTTGAATCCAAACCGGCGCTGTACCGCGAAGCGCTTGATCTGTATCTCGCGCAGCAATACGAGCGTATCGGCGCTTTGCTGGCCGCCGCCCCCTGCGCGCGGGAAGGGCTAGAGGCCATGTTGCGCGGCGCGGCGGTGCAATTTACCGCCTCCGATCACCCGCCCGGCTGCCCGATTGCCAGCGGAGTGCTGCGCTGCGCCGAAGCCAATGCAGCCATCGGCGAGCTGACCGCCGAGCATCGCCGCTCCACCCGCGCGATGATGCTGGCGTGCCTACAGCAAGGGCAGGCCGCCGGCGAGCTACCCGCCCAGATCGATACGCAGGCACTGGCCGGCTTTTATGCCGGAGTGATTCAGGGCATGTCTGTGCAGGCCATTGATGGCGCTAGCTGCGCGGATTTACAGAAGATGGTCGATCTGGCCATGCAGGCTTGGCCAGTGTAGGGCGGCGAAGTCGAGGGGGCGCTTAGCGCAATTGAATATGCTGCGCCAAATGGCTAAACACCGTGGCCACGCGGCGCAGGTGGCGCGATTCGGGGTGGGTTAGTAGCCACAAATCGGTGGCGCATTCGTCCAGCGCACCAGTGAGCGGGCGTAGATTGGGGCGCGTGGCGGCCAGAAACAGCGGCACCATGCCCACGCCCATGCCACGTTCGATTAATTCCACCACCGTTAAAATGCTGTTGACCCGATAGCGTGGTGTGATTTTCGGGTAGTGTTTTTTGCGCCAGAGCACGGTGGGGTGATCGGGCAGGGCGTCGTCGGGCGCGATCCACGGCGCCTGCTGGGCGATGGCCGCGGGCAGGTCGGCCCACGGGCTGTGCGGCGCGGCAAACAGCGCTACGCTTATGCTACCCAGATGCTTGCCCACCAGATGTTGCGGCGGCTTGCGGGTAGCGCGAATGGCAATATCGGCGTCGCGCCGGGTTAAGTTAGCCAGCTCATTGCCGGTGTGCAAATCAAAACTCAGCTGCGGGTGGTGGCGGGCGAGGATATCGAGCTCGGGGGCCACCAGCCCATGCAAAATCGAATCGGTGGTGGTGATGCGCACGCTGCCGGCCACATCTTCGGGCTGCAGTTGCGCGGCCGAGCGGGCGGATTCGAGCGCGATTTCCATTTGCTCGGCGTGCTGGGCCAGCGTTTGCGCAAGCTCGGTCGGCAAATAGCCCGCTTTGCTGCGCTCGAATAAACGCTGCCCCAGCCCCAGTTCCAGCCGCTGAATACTGCGATACACCGTCGAGGCATCCACGCCCAGCCGCTCGGCTGCCGCGGCCAAAGTGCCGCCACGGCTTACCGCCAGCAAAAATTCCAGATCCTGACTACCAAGATGGTATTGCGTTTTTGCATGCATGCTGTGCAATCCTGCGTATGTTTATTGCAAATGGGCAAGGCTAGACTAGCGCATATTAAACACAGGAGGAAATCCGCATGTCGCAACCGATTACCTTGGTCAGCCATTTGCTCTGCCCTTTTGTACAGCGCGCAGCCATTGTGCTGCTAGAAAAAGGCGTGCCATTTACCCGCAAAAATATCGATCTGGCCAACAAGCCGGATTGGTTTCTGGCCATTTCGCCACTGGGCAAAGTACCGGTGTTGCAAGTGGGCGAGACGGCGATTTTTGAATCGGCGGTGATTTGCGAATATCTGGATGAAACCCACGCGCCGCCGCTGCACCCGGCCGACCCTTTAGCGCGCGCCCGCCACCGTGGCTGGATGGAGCTGGGCTCGGCGATTTTGAATGACATCGCCGGGGTGTATTCGGCGCCGGACGAAGCCAGTTTGCAGCTCAAAGCCCAGCAGCTTGCGCAAAAATGGGCGCAAGTTGAGGCCGCGCTGAGCGACGGGCCGTATTTTGCCGGGGCTGAATTCACGCTGGTGGATGCGGTGTTTGCGCCGGTGTTTCGCTATTACGATGCTTTTGAGGCGATAGCGCCGCTGCGTGCGCATCTGTCGCTGGCGCCATGGCCGCAGATCGAGGCTTGGCGGCGCGCGTTGGCGCAGCGGCCCTCGGTGCAGCAAGCGGTGGTGGCTGATTATCCGCAGCGCCTGCTGGCGTTTTTACAGCAGCGCAACTCCTTCCTCGGCACGCTGCTACAGCCCGCCGCGGTCAGCTGCAGTCTATAAACCCGCGGCAGTATCGGGCGGTAGAGCGCTTGTAGAGTGGCGGCCAGCCCAATACCTGCAGGCGGCGATGGGAATGCCCGATTTTTGCCGCGCCATGGCGGGGATTGTTGCATTTGAAGGAATAATCAATTCATTGCCATGGCGATTCTCTTGCCTGCGGCGGCGCGCCATACTGAGGCCATCCAATTCCGGAACGCCTCAGGAGGCTCCCCATGCCACGCGCCTTTGCCGCCATCACCTTTACCGACAGTGTTAAAGCGGCGCAAACCCGTTATCACAGCCGCGAGGGCAATCTGGGTTTTGAGCTGGCCGAGGATAGCCGCAGTGAAATCACCCCGCGCGAGGCCGAGTTTATCGCCGCGCGCGATAGCTTTTATATGGCCACCGTGAACGAAAACGGCTGGCCCTATGTGCAACATCGCGGCGGCCCCGCCGGGTTTTTAAAAGTGCTGGATGAACACACGCTGGGCTTTGCCGATTTTCGCGGCAATGTGCAGTATTTGTCGGTGGGTAATCTGAATGCCAACGACAAAATCTCCATCATCCTGATGGATTACCCCAACCGCCGCCGGCTCAAAATCTGGGGCCGTGTGCGCATCGTGCACGAAATCGATGATCCGGCGCTGATCGCCGCGTTGGAAAGCCCCGCCTACCGTGCCCGCATCGAGCGCGCGATGGTCATCAAGGTTGAGGCGTGGGATTGGAATTGCCCGCAGCACATCACGCCGCGTTATACCGACGCCGATATCGAGCAACTGATCGCCCCTTTGCAGAGCGAGCTGGCCGCGCTGCGCGCCAAGCCGCAAGCTGCCGCGCCGCTTGAGCGCTTGGGCAGCGGTGAGTTGGAATTAGTCATCAGCGGCGTGCGCCAGCTGACGCCGCTGGTGCGCGCTTACGAGCTGCGCCATCCGGCAGGTGAAGACTTGCCGCCGGTGACGGCTGGCGCGCATCTGCAAGTGCCGGTGCAGCTGCCCAATGGCCAGCAGAGCGTGCGCAATTACTCGATCGCCTCCAACCCCGCGCGCCGCGATATTTACGAAATCGCCGTGCTGCGCCAAGACGACGGCACGGGTGGCTCGGCCTTTGTGCATCAGCATTATCAGCTGGGCATGACGCTGTATTGCAGCAAGCCAAAGAACGATTTTGCGCTGAACGAAAGCGCAGCGCCGGTGTTGCTGATTGCCGGCGGCATTGGCATTACGCCGATCAAGGCGATGGCGCAACAGCTCAAAGCGCAAGGCCGTAGATTTGAATTGCACTACGCTGCGCGCAGCCGCCGCGAGATGGCCTATGGCGATCGGCTGCAGCGCGATCTGGCCGGACAAATTAGCGTGTATTTCAGCGCCGAAGGCGCGCGGCTGAATCTGCCGCAGCTACTGAGCCAAATGGCCGATACCACCGAGGTGTATGTCTGCGGGCCTAGCGGATTAATTGATGCGGTGACCAATACTGCCGCGCAATTGCAGATTGATCCCATGCACATCCATTTCGAGCGCTTTGCTGCCGCAGCACATGGCGAAAATCGGCCGTTTGAAGTGCTGCTGCGCCGCTCGCAACGGGTGATTCCAATCGCCGCCGATCAAACCGTGTTGGCGGCGGTGCAAGCGGCGGGCGTGGATACGCTCTCTGATTGCGGCGTGGGCAATTGCGGCACCTGTGCGGTGAAAGTGCTGGCCGGCGAAGTAGAGCATCGCGATCACGCGCTGAACGCCAACGAGCGCGAGCGCGCCGGGCTGATGTGTATTTGCGTGTCGCGGGCGAAATCGGCGCGGTTAGAGCTGGATTTATAAAACGATTGATTTTGATTTGAAAAAGGAAAGCATCATGATCCAGCTCTACGAATTCGCTCTCTCAGGTAATTGCCACAAGGTTAGGCTGATGTTGGCTTTGCTAGGTATACCCTATCAGAGTATCGCCGTGAATGGCGCCGTGCGCGAGCATAAATCGCCCGAGTTTCTGGCCAAAAATCCGCTTGGCCAAGTGCCGGTGCTGGTCGATGGTGATGTAGTACTGCGCGATAGTCAGGCGATTCTGGTTTACCTCGCCCGCCAGTATGGTGCCGAGCAGGCCGACTTCTGGCTGCCGAATGATCCGGTGGGCCAAGCGCAGGTGCAGGCCTGGCTGGCGACAGCCGCGAATGAAGTGACGCGTGGGCCCAATGCGCTGCGGCTCTTGCATAAATGGGGCCGCACTGTGGCGGTGGCCGAAGCTGAAACCCTCACCGCGCAATTAATGGCGGTGCTGGAAAGCACACTGAGCCAACAGCCGTGGCTGGCCGCGCCGCACATCACGATCGCCGATATTGCCCTCTACCCGTATATCGCGCTCAGCCCCGAAGGGCAAGTGCCTCTGGCGCAATACCCCGCAGTTTGCCAGTGGCTAGCGCGCATCGAGGCGCTGCCCGGCTATGTGGTCATGCCCGGAATTGCGCAGCAAGTTGCCTAGCCCTAACCAAGCAATCAATCCATTCAACCCATTTTTGGAGTAAAACCATGTCAGCTCGCCCACCACTACCGCCGTTTGATTTGGAATCGGCCACCTTAAAAGTTCGCTTGGCCGAAGATGGTTGGAATTCGCGCGACCCTGAGCGCGTTGCTCTGGTCTACACCGAGGATAGCGTTTGGCGTAATCGCCACGAGTTTCCGCGCGGCCGCGCGCAGATTGTCGAATTTTTAAGCCGTAAATGGCAGCGCGAACACGAATACCGGCTGATCAAAGAGCTGTGGGCCTTTGACGGTAACCGCATCGCCGTGCGCTTTGCCTACGAATGGCACGATGCCGCCGGGCAATGGTTTCGCTCTTACGGCAATGAAAACTGGGAATTCGATGCCCAAGGCCTGATGCAGCGCCGCTTTGCCAGCATTAACGACTTGCCGATTCGCGAAGAGGAGCGGCTGTTTCACTGGCCCCAAGGCCGCCGCCCTGATGATCATCCGGGCCTGAGTGATCTGGGTTTGTGAGCGCGTTTTAGGTTTTAATTTAATTAAAAACAATGCCTTATTAGATATTTGGCCAGAATCTGCATTTTGTTTGTCAGACCCCAGCCTTTGGCCCGACTAAGTTGCAGATACCGCTGACGGTATCGCTTAAACCACTTTGGAGATCGTGCATCATGAACAAACAACTTATCCTCACTAGCGCATTAACCGCCGTACTGGCTGCCGGCGTTTCAGGCACCGTAGTCGCCGCCGACAAAGAAAAATGCTACGGCATCGCCATGGCTGGTAAAAACGATTGTGCAGCCAATGGCCATGCCTGCGCCGGCCAAGCCAAAACCGATAAAGATGCCAAAGAGTGGAAATACGTGGCTGCCGGTACCTGCGTTGATATGAAGGGCACGCTCAAACCGATGTAAGCCCGCTGGCGGTGGCGAGCGCACACGTTGTGCTGGCCGCCGCAGCCCAAACAATAAGGTATCCGTCACTATGCATTGCACTTTACCGCTGACCACCGGCCTTGGCCTGCGCGCGCCGCACCTCGCTGATGTTTTAGCCCAGCGCCCACCGGTGGCATGGTGGGAAGTTCACAGCGAAAACTATTTCGGTGGTGGCGAGCCGATTGCCGCGCTGTGCCAGCTGCGGCAGGATTACCCGATCAGCCTGCACGGCATTGGCCTAGGGCTGGGGAGTTTGGGCCCGCTGGATGCGCAGCATCTGGCGCAGCTGCAACAGCTGGTGGCGCGCGTTGAGCCGGCGGCGGTGTCCGAGCATCTGGCCTGGAATCGCCACGCCGAGCGCTATTTTAATGATTTGCTGCCGGTGCCACGGGTAGAGGGCGTGATTGAACATCTGGCCGAGCGCATTAGCATCGTGCAAGACACGCTGCAGCGGCCGATTTTGCTGGAAAACGTCTCGTCCTATGTTGGCTTTGCCGATGAGCTGCTGTCCGAAGCCGAGCTGATGGCCGAGCTGGTGCGCCGCACTGGCTGTGGGCTATTGGTGGATTTGAATAATTTTTATGTCAATGCCCTCAATTTGGGGCTGAACGCCGAAGCGGAGCTGGCACACATTGCCGGCGACTCGGTGTACGAAATTCATGTGGCCGGTTTTGAATGGTTTGAAGGCACGGCGATTGATACCCACGGCGCGCCGGTGAGTACCGAAGTGCTGGCGCTGTTGCGGCAGGCGCTGGCGCGCTGGGGCGCCAAGCCCGTGCTGCTGGAGCGCGATACCAATCTGAGCGACTTTGCGAGTTTGTATGCAGAGTATTGCTCGCTAGACCAAATAGTAAAAGCATCGGCAGGCAATACGGCAAGGGAGTATGTATGAGCTACGCCCAAGCGATCAGCGCCTTTAGCGCCTTGCTGCTCGACCCGCAGGCCCAGAGCGCAGGGCTATTGCACGCTGCGCGGATGCGACATTATCGGGCCAATTGCCGGCTTAACCGCATTGCCGCGCTGCAGGGCGTGTTTAGCAATGTGGCACAGCTGGTGGGTGAAGATTTTTTTACCGCCATGGCGCGCGAGTATGTCGACGCAACACCTGCGCACGCGGCCGATTTGCATGCCATGGGCGCAGATTTTGCCGATTTCATCGCCCAATTTGCCCCCGCCGCCGAGCTGCCGTATCTGGCCGCCGTGGCGCAGGTCGACTGGGCGCGCTGGCGCGCGTATTTAGCGCCGGATGCCACCACGCTGGGTCTGACCGAATTGGCCGCGCTTGCCGCCGCCGATTTTGCCAGTCTGCAGCTCGTGTTTCACCCCAGCTTGCAGTTGGTGCAATCGCTACACTGGCCGATTGCCGATATTCTGGCCATGCATGCCGGTGGCCCCAGCGCGGATTTGCGGCGCGGCGGGCAGCAATTATTAATTAGCCGTCGCCAGTGGCAAGCGATTAGTACTGGCCAGTGGGCCTTGCTACAGGCGCTGGTGGCGGGCGAAACAGTAGGCGATGCGCTGGAGCGGGCGCTACAGTGCGAGCCAGATTGCGATATTCAGACCATAATCAGCCTGCTGTTTACCCAAGGGCTGGTGCTGCGGGCCGAGCCCTAGCGCGGCCTTGCCGGCCGATCGATTAAACGAGTTGATAAAAGCATGTTGCAAGATCGTTTTGGTAGAACCATTGATTATTTACGGGTATCGGTCACCGATCGTTGCGATTTGCGTTGCAGTTATTGCCTGCCAGCGCGGTTTACCCAGTTTGAAGAGCCAAGCCACTGGCTCAGCTTTGCCGAAATCGAGCGCGTGGTGGCGGCATTTGTGCGGCTGGGCGTGCAGCGGGTGCGCCTTACCGGCGGCGAGCCTCTGTTGCGGCGCAATCTGCCCGCGCTGGCGGCGCAGCTGAAAGCGCTGGGGCTGCGCGATTTATCGCTCTCTACCAATGCCACCCAGCTGGCCAAATACGCCCAGCCGCTGAAAGCCGCCGGGGTGAATCGTATTAATGTCAGCCTTGATACGCTGGATCGGCAGTGCATGCAAGACATTACCGGCCGCGATGCGCTGGCGCAGGTGATGGCCGGGCTAGCGGCCGCGCGCGCCGCCGAGCTGAGCCCGATCAAGCTGAATATGGTGGCGATGAAGGGCGTGAATGAGGCCGAAATCGAAGCCATGGCCGATTTTGCTTTGAGCAATGGCTATATTTTGCGGCTGATCGAGGCGATGCCGCTGGGCGATACCGGCCGCAGTACGCAATTTCTGGAGCTGGGCGCAGTGCGGGAGCGGTTGGTGACCCGCTATCAGCTGGTGCCGCAGGCGCTGGAATTGGGCGGTGGCCCGGCTCGCTATTGGCAAACACCGGATGGCAGCGCGCAGATTGGCTTTATCACCCCGCGCTCACAGCATTTTTGTGCCACCTGTAATCGGGTGCGGCTGACGGTGGATGGCACTTTATACCTGTGTTTGGGGCAGGAAAGCACGGTGGAGTTACGCCCCTTGCTGCGCAGCGGCATCAGCGATGCCGAGCTCGATGCCGTGATTATCGCGGCGATAGAGCTCAAGCCCGAGCGCCACGAATTTAACGAGCAGCCCACCAAATTAATCCGCTTTATGTCGCAAACTGGTGGCTAAGCGCAGCCGCTCGCCCACACCGAATATGCTTTTCAGGAACCGATTGTATGCTTGATTTTGAAGTGGCCCTAGCGCAATTGCTGGCCCAGGCGCGCGTGGCTACGCGCACCGAATTACTGCCCTTAACCGCGGCGCGTGGCCGAGTATTGGCGCACGATGTGATTGCCCCCATCAATGTGCCAGGCTTTGATAACAGCTCGATGGATGGTTATGCGCTGCATATTCCGGTCGCCGCGCCAGCAACAACGCACTTTCAGATTACCCAGCGCATTGCCGCCGGGGCGGTTGGGCATGCCTTAGCCGCCGGTGAGGCCGCGCGAATCTTTACTGGTGCGCCCATCCCCGCTGGCGCCAATGCGGTCGTGATGCAGGAGCACTGCACGCTGGCGGGTGAGGCGCTGCAGCTGGCCGCGCCGGTGCCGCTGGGCGCGAATATCCGCCGCATTGGCGAAGATGTACATCACGGGCAAGTGGTGCTGCGCGCCGGCCAACGACTGAGCCCGGCCATGCTGGGGCTGGCCGCCTCGCTCGGGATTGCGCAACTGACTGTGTTCGCCCCGCTGCGGGTGGCGCTACTGAGTAGTGGCGATGAGCTGGTCGAGCCCGGCCAGCCTTTGCCCGCAGGCAAAATCTATAACGCCAATCGCTATACGCTGCTGGCCCAGCTACAGGCCTTGGGCTGCGAACTGGTCGATCTGGGCGTGATCCCCGATCAATTCGACGCCACGGTGGCGGCGCTGGCGGCGGCGGCCGAGCAGTGCGATATTTTGCTCACCTCCGGGGGGGTATCGGTCGGAGAGGAAGACCATATCAAGGCTGCCGTGCAATACCTCGGTGAACTTAATCTGTGGAAAATCGCCATCAAGCCGGGCAAGCCCTTTGCCTATGGCCGGATTGGCAACGCTGATTTTATTGGCTTGCCCGGTAATCCGGTGTCGGCATTGGTGACGTATTTAATGTTGGTGCGCCCGTTTATGCTGGCGCGGCAAGGCGCGAGCGAGCTGGCGCCGCCGCGCATGACGCTGCCGGCCGATTTTGAGCTCAAGCGCGCGGGTGATCGGCGCGAGTTTTTCCGTGCGCGGCGCAATCCGGCGGGGCAGGTGAGCTTATTTGCACACCAAGGCTCGGCGGTGCTCACCTCGCTGGTCTGGGCTGAAGGGCTGGTGGATATTCCGGCGGGCACTACCGTGCAGCGTGGCGATCCAGTGGCGTTTATTCCGCTCAGCGCGCTGGAGGGCTAAATGCTGACGATTTTGTATTTCGCCCGCCTGCGCGATGTGCTGGGGTGCGCCAGCGAAACGCTGGCCACGCCACCGGCTACCGTGCGGGATTTAATTGCGCTGCTGGTGGCGCGCGGCGGTGTTTGGCAGGCCGAGCTGGGTGGGGCGCGCGTGTTTCGGGTGGCGATTAATCAAGAAATGGCGCAGCTGGATGATGCGATTCCGGCTGGGGCCGAAGTGGCGATTTTTCCACCGGTCACCGGGGGCTAAGATGCAGCAGGATGTCATTCGCGTACAAAGCGCCGATTTTGATGTCGCCCACGAATACCAGCGCCTGGCTGGCCAGCCGCAGATCGGCGCGGTGGTAATGTTTGTGGGCCGGGTGCGCGATTTGAGTGCCAATGCGGATCTGCATGCCTTGCATCTAGAGCATTACCCGGCGATGACCGAACGCGCGCTGCAACAGCTGGTGCAGGCCGCGCGCGCGCGCTGGCAGCTTGATGCGGTGACGATTATTCATCGCGTGGGCCGCTTGGCGCCGGCCGAGCAAATCGTGCTGGTGCTGACCGCCAGCCCGCATCGGGATACAGCCTACGAGGCCAATCGCTACCTGATGGATTATCTAAAAACCGCCGCGCCATTCTGGAAAAAAGAAATCACCCGTCACGGTGAAGCATGGGTAGAGGCGCGCGCGAGCGATGAGCAGGCCCGCGCACGCTGGGAAACCTAAGCCCCGGCGTGCGGCCAGCTAGAAATAGCCCTGGATCTTTTTGCGCTCCATCGAGCCGGATTGATCGGTATCGATCAGGCGGCCCTGTCGCTCGCTGGTGGTGGTGAGCAGCATTTCCTGAATAATCTGCGGCAAAGTTCTAGCGCGGCTTTCTACTGCGCCGGTGAGCGGGTAGCAGCCTAGGGTGCGAAAGCGTACCCAGCGCCGGCTAATGCTGGCGCGCTCGGCCGGGATGAGGTAGGGCAGGATGCGCTCATCGTCGATACAGATCCAGGTGCCATCTTTCCACACTACATCCCGCTCGGCCGCCCGATACAGTGGCACGATGTCGATGTTTTCCAGCCAGATGTACTGCCAGATATCGAGTTCGGTCCAGTTCGAGAGCGGAAAGACGCGGATGTTTTCGCCCGGATCTAGCCGGCTGTTATACAGCTGCCATAGCTCGGGGCGCTGGTTTTTCGGATCCCATCGCTGGTGCTGATCGCGAAACGAAAACACCCGCTCTTTGGCCCGGCTTTTTTCCTCATCGCGCCGTCCGCCGCCAAAGCAGGCATCAAAACCATGCTGCGCCAGTGCTTGCTTGAGCGCATCGGTTTTCATCGCATCGGTGTATTTCACCGAGCCACTCGTAAACGGATTCACCCCTTCGGCCAGTGCCGCCTGATTAATATGCACGATGATCTCGAGCCCGTGTTGCGCCGCCAGCCGGTCACGAAAGGCCGCCATTTCGTGAAATTCCCAGGTGGTGTCGACATGCAGCAAGGGAAACGGCACCTTGCCCGGCCAGAACGCTTTGCGCGCCAGATGCAGCATCACCGTTGAATCTTTGCCAATCGAGTAAAACATGCAGGGCTTGCTAAATTCGGCCACCACTTCGCGCAGGATGTGGATGGCCTCGGCTTCCAGCTGCCGCAGATGCGACAGCTGGGCGGCGGGGATTACCAGTCGGTCCATGTTTGGCTCTCCGGATCATATGAGCTCAGCAGCAACCACTGATTGCGCACTTTGGTGGCAAAGGCGGGTAGCTGGGCCAAGAGTTGTTCGACATGTGCTTTGGGCGCTTCGATCACGACCAGTAGCCGCTGCGGGATATGGTAGGGCGTGTGGTCGTCGGCCATTACGGCTTGCCACGGCAAGCCCGCCAGGAGATCGCTGCCATTACCCTGCATCACCCCCAGCCCGGCGGTAACGGTTTGGGTGGCCTTACTGCCGCTACCTTGATAATGCGGCGCGACAGCCGAGGCGTAGTACTGCAGATTGATCCACTGTGCGACAGTAACCGGCCCGGCCACGATCGCGGCCAGCAGGCTGCCCTCGCGGTCTTCGGCCCAGTGGTAGCCATGCAAAAAGGCACGTCCTTGTAGATTGTGGCCCTGGCTCCAGCTGCGGCGGCCGATGATAAAGGCCGCATTGCGGGCCAAACCCCACTCGGGGCGCACTTCGCTCCAGTCTTCTGCGCGACGCAGGGCTTCCTCATCAGCCCGGTCGGCTTCACCGGCCAATTTAGGCAGTTGTGGCAGCCGCTCGGCGCTGAGCTGAGCGTAGGCAAAGGGCAGTGCCGCCTGCAGCTGCTGCCAAGCTTCGGCCGCCGGCCCCTCGTGCGGAGCGGCATCGAGCCAGTGCAAGGTATCGAGCGAAGTCTGGTGCTCGGCGGCGATAAACCGGGTGTGTGCCGGGATGGCGATACCCTGCGCCAGTAAGCGCTCGCGGATCAGGCTGTCATTACATAGGGCGGCCAGCACTCGCGCATTAAAGCCACCGGCCGCGCCACCGCAGGCACCACAATCGAGCTTGGCGGCGTAGGGGTTGTTGCGGCTATGGCTACCGTGGCCGGCAATCACCACCAGCGGGGCAAATTCGCGGGTAAGGCCAATGCCTTTGAGTGCGCCGGCCGCCCATTCGGCCTGCTGGGCGAGCGAAGCCGCCGATTGCGGCCCATGCGCGCCCACGGTGGGGCGGGTTTGCGGCTTGCGCACGCCCCGGGCCCAGCGCTGGCGCCAGCGGGCAGGAATAAAACTTTGCCACAGCATTTGCAGCCCTTGCCAATGCCCCGCCAGCTCTGGCAGGGCCAGACTGGCCAAGGGGTCGTGTTTGATCTGCTGCTGTACCAGCTGGCGTTGCTGGTTTTGCTGCCGCGCTAGGCGATAGCGTTGGCGCTCATGCGGGGCGGCGGTTTCGCTCACTTCGGCCTGTGGCGCCAAAATCACCGGGCAGGCGGCGTGGGTGTGCTCGCTATCTAGCTCGCGGGTACTGATCGGCAGACCAAAAAAGCCGGCAAAGCCATAGGTGGCAAAGCGGCCGCTGGCCTCAATGGCCCGGCGGAGCGGCTCGGAGCGCACATCGATACAAAACACCAGCTGGGCGACTGGGGCCTCCGCGCGGTTGGGCGCGGCTGGCTGGCTGAGGGTATTTTGCAGCGTCTGGCGATATTGCGCTTCCCGAATTTCCAGCCCCAGCCGGCATTGCGCCAGTACATCAAAGCGGTGAGCTAGGCGCAGGTATTGCTCGGTTTGCGCTGGGCTAAAGGCCGCCCAATCGGCAGGCTGCAGCTGCGCATGGCGCTGCCAGGCCTCTAGCAGCGGTAGTGGATCAAGAGTTGCGGCGGGTGCGCTGCCGGGTAGAGGCAGCCCTTCGGTCAGGGCGGCTTCGAGCGTGAGCCGCAGCGCCAGGTAATCGGTGAGCGCGCTGATTTCACCTGCAGCGCGGCGGCCCAGCCAGCGCAGCATCCCGGCCCAACCTGGCTGCGCAAGTAGATGTGCTTGCAGATAGGCCAGCTGCTCGACCGGGCTGGCAAGCTGAGCCAATGCGGCTTGCAGTGCGATCTCGGGGCTGGCGGGTAGCTGCGCCAGTTTGCGCCGCACGGCAGCGGGCAGCTGCGGATCATACTGCGCCTGTTGCTGCCAGGCGCGGTATAAATCGGCCTCGGCCAAGCCCCAGCTGCGGCTATCGCGGGCGATAAAGAGCTTTGCCCAGCGCTGCGTGGTGCTTTCCAGTAGTTGCAAAGCGGCGGGCTGCCCAGCCTGCGCGAGACGGGTGGCGCGGCTATGCAAACCGGGGGCGCTGGGCGCTGGGATGGCTGGCAGGGTGTCGAGTAGGGCCGACCAATCCGCAGCAGGGGTAGCAGTAGTGCCTGCCGCAGGCAGGAGCTGCGCACTGCAAAAGCGCAGCGGCAGCAGATCATCGGTCGGAAAATCATGCTCGCGCAGCCAGCGGCGCAGAAGCTGCAGCAAGAGCGGCGAGTTGGCCGGCAGGGCATCTAGCTCGGGCAAGTGGGCGCGCGCTGGATACAGTGTGCTGGCGTTGTGGTGGGCAAACCAGCGGGCCACTTCATCAAAGCTGCGGTCTTCCACGTCCTGCCAGGGGCTGCGGGCGGCAAAAGTGGCGATCGGCCATTGTGGCGCCACCACCACCGCGGCGGCCTCGACCAGCGCCGGGGTGAGATCGGCAGACTGGAGTGATTGCAATGCTTGCGACGACAGTGGGGCGTTCATACCAGTACTCCTTGTTGGGCGCGGCGCGCCAGATGGTTTGGATGCATATCGAGGGTGTGGCGAGGCGCTTCACTCAGGCTAATCAGCTGCCAGTACAGGCGCTGTGCCAGTGGATGGCGTGGGCGCTGCAGCAGGTATTGCAAGGCGGCCGAACCACCCAGCAGCAGCGCGGCGCTGAGGTAAATCCAGCCATTGGCCGGTGCGCTAAGGGCCGCGGCTGGTGCCGGCAGCAAGGCGTGCAAACCGGCTTGCACGGCAAAGAAACCACCGACACTCACAAGCCAGAAAGGCAGGCTGCGCCATTGCCAGATCGGTAGCGTGGCCAATCCTTGCGCCAGCGCCCAGGCCAGCAACAGGGCACTGAGCCAGCCGGCAGGTTGCGCGGCGTAGGCTGGGTGCAGGGCGAAAAGGCCGATCATCACCAGCGCGGCTAGCAGCAGTACTTTAGGGAAAGCCGGTAGGCTGACGGCGCGTCGCTCGGGGCTAACGGTGCCACCGGCCTGCAAAAACAGGCTGGCCTTAAACAAACCATGCAGCAGCAAGTGAATCAGCGCCGCTAGGTAAGCGCCCAGCGCACATTGCAGCAGCATGCAGCCCATCTGGGCCACGGTCGAGGCGGCCAGCTGGCGTTTTACATCAACCTGTACCAGCGCCATACCGCTGCCCAGCAAGATCGAGCACACGGCCAGCAGTAGCAGCGACACTTGCGCCCAGCCGGCGGCGGCCAGCAAGCTGCCGTAGTGCAGCAGCAAAATCCCGCCGGCATTCACCAGCCCCGCATGCATAATCGCCGATACTGGCGTAGGGGCGACCATGGTGGCCAGCAGCCAGCGCTGGGCAGGCCACTGCGCAGCAGGGATTAAGGCGGCCAGCAGCAGCGCGGCTGCCGCAGTTTGAATCGCCCAGGCGGGCCAGCTTGCCAGTGAGGTAGGCAAGCCCACTTGCCAGTGCCCGGTTTGCTGCTGCACGAGCACCACCAAGACCAGCAGTGCCAGCCAGGCCACACTCAGCCACAGCCCCACATAGCGGGCTGCGGCTTGTGCGGCCGGCCAGTCACGGGCGAGGCCAATCAGCCGGAACAGCGCCCACAGCGCCAGCCCCCAGCCCAGTAGCAGCAGGCGGCTATCGGTGCTGGCCCAGGCCAGCGAAGTGCCGCTAGTAAGGAGTGTGAGCCAAGCCAGGGCGCGGGCTTGATCAAGATCGCCGTGCAAAAAGCGCAGGCTAAAGCGCTGCACAATCGTGCCCAGCCCCAACACCAGGCTAATCAGCAGCCAAGCAATCGGGCTGGTGCTGAGTGGCCAGCTGTGGGCGGCTTGCGGTAGGGCTAGTTGCGCCAAGGCAGCCAGCGCAGCAATGGCCGCCAAACGGCTATGCCAATGTAGAAACAGCGGCTTGGTGCGCAACAGCTGGGCGCTGGCCAGCGCCACCGACAGCGCCAGAGCACCTAGCCAAAGCCCGAGCGGTAGAAAAGAAACAGTAGGCTGCATGGAACTTCTCGCGTTGATTGCAGATGCAGCCATGATAAAAAAGTAGTGGCATAATTAGAAATTGCGATTAATTTTGTTTTGCATAACTTTTACTTATGAATGTAACCCTCAGGCAGTTGCAGATTTTTGCCAAAGTAGCCGAAACCGGCAGCTTTACCCGCGCCGCCGAGCAGCTGTTTCTCACGCAGCCAGCGGTGTCGCAACAGATCCGGTTGCTCACTGAAGCCGTGGGCGAGCCCTTGCTTGAAACCATGGGGCGTAAGGTGTATCTCACCACGGCGGGGCAAGCTTTGCTGCACACCAGCGAGCAAATGAATCAGCAATGGAAAGCGTTTGAAGAAGACATCGCCGCCCAGCGCGGCCTGCACAGCGGCACCTTGCGGCTGGCGGCGGTGAGCACGGCCAAGTACTTTATTCCACGGGTGCTGGGGCCGTTTTGCCAGAAATACCCGGGCATTGAAGTAAAGCTGGAAGTTGCCAATCGCGATCGCATCATCGAGCGGATCGAAGACAATCTCGATGATCTGTACATCATGACCAAACCGCCGGAAACCCTGGAGCTGGTGCGCGAGCCTTTTCTGGATAACCCGCTGGTGGCGATTGCTGCGCCCACCCATCCGCTGGCCGCACAGGCGCAAATTACCTTGGCCGAATTTGCCCAAGAGCGCTTTATCATGCGCGAGCCGGGCTCGGGCACCCGCATTGCGCTAGAGGCATTTCAGGCGCGCGCGGGGGTGAGCTTCAATGTGCGGATGGAGCTCGGTAGCAACGAGGCCATCAAACAGGCCGTGGCAGGCGGGCTAGGGGTGTCGATTTTGTCGCGGCACACCCTGCACCGTTTACCGGTGCAAGAAGATGAAGTGGCGATTTTGCCGGTAGAGGGCTTTCCGCTGCATACCCAGTGGCAGCTGGTGTATCTGAGTAAAAAACGGCTTTCCCGTGCGGCGCAGGCGTTTCTGGCCGAGCTGGCGGCGTGGATTCCGCAATACCGCAGTCGCAAGGGGATTACATGAGCGCGCACCCACCCCGCTATCCGCGTGCCGCTGCCTTGCGCGGCGAGCGCGTGCTGGTCGCCAGCCGGCATCACAAGGCCGCCGCGATGCAACGACCTTTTGCCGCCCTGCTGGGCGTTGAGCTTTGGAGTCCGCCTGAGCTTGATACCGACCGCTTTGGCACCTTTAGTGGCGAAATCGAGCGCCCCGGCCCGCCCGTGGCCATGCTGCAGGCCAAAATCGCGCTGGCGCAGGCTGATTACCCCGCCCAACGCTACTGGCTAGCCAGCGAAGGCAGCTATGGCCCGCATCCGTATTGGCCGCAGTTGGCGGTGGGGGAAGAATGGCTGTTGTGGCTGGATGCCCAGACGGGGCAGAGCCTGACTGAACGGCGGCGGTTTACCACGCGGCATTACGGCGCCTGGATGATCAGTAATTGGGCCGAGCTGCGCGCCCGCTTGGCGCAATGCCCGATGCCCGCGCTGGCGCTCACGTTACGGCCGCTGGCGGGTGATTTGCCAGCGCAAAAAGCGCTGCGGAACGTGGCGGCGGTGGAGGCGGCCTATGCCGAGTATGTGGCCGCGGGTAGCCCGGCGGTGGTGCTTGCGCTGGATATGCGCGCGCATTTACATCCCCCGCGTCAGCGCAGCTTGCGCCGGCTGGCCGCCCGTTTGGCTCATCGTTTGGCCATCGCGTGCCCAGCCTGTGGCGCGGCTGGCTTTGGCGAGCGGCAACTGCAGCCGGGCTTGCCCTGCGCTGATTGTGGCCTTGCCACTACCCAGCCCAAAGCGTTGATTTATTCCTGCCCGCACTGCGGGTACTGCGAACCGCATCGCCACTATCACACCCCAGCTGATCCGCGCTGGTGTGATTACTGCAACCCTTAGCCCGCGGGCTACGCCGCCTGCGGGCTGCGAGGGCTGGCCACCTTAAGCGCTGGCGGTGTTACTCATAATCAGCGCGGCGGTGGCGGCTACAGCGGCGCCGGCGCCCGCTAGCCGGATCGGTTTCGCTTCGCGGGCCCAATGCCACAGCAGCGCGCCGATTACGCCCACCAGCATCGCCAGGGCAAAAATCATCGCAAAACCAAAAACATAAGATTGAATCGGCATGGTTGCTACTCCTTAACTCCTAAATAACCGTTTGCACGGCAAAGCCGGCCATCGCTCGGGTGGCCACGAAGGGCAATGGCGATGGTGGGGCGCTACAAGAGGTGTTGGCGGCGTACCCTGCCGCATGGGGCCTCATGCTTAAATCGACCGCTGTTTTTGCGCCGCAGTTCCGGTAGCGGGCGAGTTTGTGACTTATTGCCACCTCTCTTGACCGCGCAGTGCTAGTCGGCACGGCATAGCGGCCGGCGGGAGCGAAGTTTCGCCGTGGCGGTGGCGAAACACCTGTGGGCACGCTGATTTGGCTCAATTTTTTTGCCGGCAGCCAGTGGTAGGCTGTTGTGGTCAGGGGGCGATAAGGGGCGCGCGATGCATGAGTTAAGTCTGGCCGAACGTGTACTCCGCATTGCCGAGCAAGCCGCGCAGCAAGCCGGCGCGCAACGGGTCACTAAGGTG
The DNA here is from genome assembly GCF_000429785.1 of Chitinibacter tainanensis DSM 15459. Lineage (GTDB taxonomy): Bacteria > Pseudomonadota > Gammaproteobacteria > Burkholderiales > Chitinibacteraceae > Chitinibacter > Chitinibacter tainanensis. The sequence continues at coordinate 471,747 of NZ_KE386951.1, read as the reverse complement.
CGGCTGGCGGTGGGGGCACTGGCGCATGTGGCGCCCGATACGCTGCAATTTTGTTGCGAGCTGGCCGCGCGCGGCACGCCGCTGGAGCACACCGAATTCACTGTTGAGCAAACCCCGGGCGCGGCCTGGTGCGAGCCCTGCGGGCAACCGGTGGCTTTGCAACGCGTGGGGCAGGCCTGCCCGCACTGTGGTGGCTATGCGCTGCGCATTACTGGGGGCGAAGACATGCAGGTACTGGATATTGCCGTGATCTGATTGGTAGGTATATGCATGCAGGCTATGCATTAATTGGCCTGTATGCATATACCCATCTAGCTGGCGCAGGCCGGCGCAAGGAGCAAGCGATGTGTACCAGCTGCGGATGTGGGCATGGTGAAACGCGGATCAATGGCCTGGTGCCACCCCGGCGGCGGCGCGGTGCCGGGCCGTCGGGGGCCTATCGCTTGGCGGGTGGCGTGCCAACTCAGGCCGAGCCCGCACCCCCAGCGACCACTGGCCCCTTGGGCGCGGTGCATGCGCCGGAAGTAGACCCCGAGCGCACGATCCGGCTGGAGATCGATATTCTGGCCAGTAATGACGGCCAAGCTGGGGCGAACCGCGCGCGGCTGGCGGCGCAGCAGATTTTTGCATTAAATCTGGTTTCGAGCCCCGGCTCGGGCAAAACCACGCTCTTGGTTGAAACCCTGCGCCGCTGGGTGGGCGCGGCGGCGGTGATCGAGGGTGATCAGCAAACCGACAACGATGCCGAGCGGATTCGCGCCACCGGGGTGCCGGCGGTGCAAATCAACACCGGCAAAGGCTGTCATCTGGATGCGCACATGGTGGCGGGCGCGCTGGATGTGCTGCAGCAAGAGGGCACTTTGGCTGCCAATAGCCTGCTGTTGATCGAAAACGTCGGCAATCTGGTGTGCCCCGCGGCCTTTGATCTGGGCGAAGCGCACAAAGTAGCGATTTTGTCGGTCACCGAGGGCGAAGACAAACCGCTCAAATACCCGGATTTATTCCGCGCAGCCGATCTGCTGCTGTTGAGCAAAACCGATTTGCTGCCCTATGTGGATTTTAATGTCGAGGCGGCAATCGCCATGGCGCGGCAGGTGCGCCCCGATTTGCCGGTGATTCAGCTCTCGAGCAAAACTGGCGCGGGCTTTGCCGAATGGCAGGCGTGGCTGCTGGCTGGCTGCCGACGGGCGCAGCAGCGGGGCTAGCCATGCAGCAGCGCCTGTGTGTGCGGGGCATTGTGCAGGGGGTGGGGTTTCGCCCTTATGTGTATCGCTTGGCCAGTGAATTGGCTTTAAGCGGCTGGGTGCGCAACGATGGCGACGGGGTAACGATCGAAATCGCCGGCCCGGCCCCGCAGGTGGCGCAGTTTTGCCAGCGCCTGCCGCTGGAAGCTCCAGCGCAGGCGCGCATTGATGCGCTATTACTGCAGCCTGCCGAGGCGGCGATCAGTGCGCCGGGCTTTACGATTGTGGCCAGCGCCGCGGCGCATTCAGCGGCCAAGGCCAGCATTGGCCCCGACACCGCGCTGTGCCCCGCGTGCCTGGCCGAGTTATTCGACCCCGCCAGCCGGCGCTATCGCTACCCGCTGATCAATTGCACCGATTGCGGCCCCCGTTACACGCTGGTGCGGCGACTGCCTTATGATCGCGCCAACACCAGCATGGCGCCGTTTCCGCCATGCCCGGCCTGTGCGGCCGAATACCAGCAGCCCAGCCACCGGCGTTTTCATGCCGAGCCCAATGCCTGCCGGGTCTGTGGGCCGCAGCTTCAGCTCTGTGATCTGGCTGGCACGCTGCTGGCTGGCCACGGCACGAGGCAGGATGCGTTGGCGCACACGCTGGCCTTGCTGCAGGCAGGGCAGATTGTGGCGATCAAAGGGCTGGGCGGTTTTCATCTGGTGTGCGATGCGCGTAATTCAGCCGCCGTGGCCGAGCTGCGCCGGCGCAAACAGCGCGCCGCCAAACCGCTGGCGGTAATGGCGGCCAATGCCGCCTCGCTGGCGGGCTGGCTGCAGATCAGCCCCGCCGAGCAGCAATGGCTCGATTCCCCCGCGCGGCCGATTGTGCTGTTGGCCAAGCTGGCTGGAGCCGATGAGGCTTTGCCGGGTATTGCTCCGCAGCTCTCATCCCTTGGCGCATTGCTGCCCTATACCCCTATTCAGTATTTGCTATTTCATGAAGCGGCCGGCCGGCCGGCGGGCTTGGGCTGGCTGGATGAGCCACAAGATTTGCTCTTAGTCATGACCAGCGCCAACCAGCGCGGTGAGCCGCTGATTACTGATAATCAGGCCGCGCTCACGCAGCTGGCCGGCTTGGCCGACGCGGTGTTACTGCATGAGCGCGATATCGTGGTGCGCTGTGATGACAGCGTGCTGCGGGTGGACGCCAGCGGTGCGGCGCAGTTTATCCGCCGCGCGCGTGGCTACACCCCGCTGGCTTTGCCATTGGCGCGGGCAACAGCGCCCATCTTGGCGCTGGGCGGCTTTTATAAAAACACGCTGTGCCTCACGCGCGGGCCCGAGGCCTTTGTTTCGCAATACATTGGCGAGCTAGATCGGGTGGCCAATTGCCGCGCGCTAGAGCAGGCTAGCGCGCATTTGCAGCACCTATTGCAAGTTGCCCCGCAGTGCGTGGCGCATGATCTGCATCCCGATTTTTTCAGTAGCCAGCTGGCGGCGCGGTTGGCCGCGCAATGGCAAGTGCCGAGTTTAGCTGTGCAGCATCATCACGCGCATATTGCTGCAGTGCTGGCCGAACATCAGCTCGATGAGCCGGTGCTGGGCTTGGCGCTGGATGGGGTGGGCTTGGGCAACGATGGCAGCGCTTGGGGCGGCGAACTATTGCTGGTGGATGGCGCGCAGGCCCAGCGCTTGGGGCATTTGCGGCCGCTGGCGCTGCCCGGCGGCGATCTGGCCGCGCGCGAGCCGTGGCGCATGGCCGCGGCGGCGCTGCATCAGCTCGGGCGGGCGGATGAAATTGCCAGCCGCTTTGCCGACCAGGCCGCCGCGCCCTGGTTGGCGCAAATATTGCGCCGCGCACCAGCCTACACCACCAGCATGGGCCGTTATTTCGATGCCGCCGCGGGCTTATTGGGATTGGCCACGCAGCAGGATTTTGAAGCGCAAGCGGCCATGCTGCTGGAAGGTGCGGCGGCTCGCTATGGGCCAGTCGCTGCGCCGGCGGCCGGGCATGAGCTGCAGCGTTTGCCCAATCAAATCTGGCAGCTGGATTTAGCGCCGCTGTTGCAGCAGATCAGCGTGGCGGCCAGCCCCGCGCTGGGCGCGGCGCAATTTCATGCCGGGCTCTGTGTGGCGCTGGCCAATTGGTTGGAGGCCGCCGCGGCGCAAACCGGGCTGCGCACGGTGGCGGGCGGAGGCGGCTGTTTTTTAAATGCGCTGTTGCTCAGTGGCCTACAGGCCGAATGTCGCCGCCGGGGTTTGCGGTTGTTGATTAATCAGGCCATGCCCTGCGGGGATGGCGGTTTGGCGCTGGGGCAGGCCTGGGTTGCGCAGCGCTGGCTGGGCACCGCAGGCCAAGCCGATACGCACAGGAGAGCAGGATGTGTTTAGCGATACCGGCGCGGGTGACCGCGCTGCTGGCAAACGACGAGGCACGCATCGAGGTCGGCGGCGTGCATAAGGTGATCTCGATTGCCTTGGTCGATGAGGTCGCGGTGGGCGACTATCTGATCGTGCATGTGGGCTTTGCCATCGGCAAGCTCGACCCTGCTGAGGCTGAGCAAACGCTGGCGCTGTTTGCGCAAATGGCGCAGCTGGACCCCAGCAACCCGGCCCCGTATCAGTGAGGCGCGCATGAAATACATTGCTGAATTTCGCGATGGCGAGCTGGCCCGTGGGCTGGCCAAGACCATTGCCGCCACCGTCAACCCCGCGCGCGAATACCGGCTGATGGAGTTTTGCGGCGGGCATACGCACGCGATTTCGCGCTATGGCCTGCAAGATTTGCTCCCCGCCAATGTGCGGCTGATCCACGGCCCGGGCTGCCCGGTGTGCGTGCTGCCGATTGGCCGCATTGATAGCGCCATTGCACTGGCCATCCAGCATGATGTCATTCTCTGCACCTACGCCGACACGCTGCGCGTACCGGCCAGCGGCGGCTTGTCGCTACTGAAGGCCAAGGCGCAGGGCGCGGATATTCGCATGGTGTATTCCGGCGCCGATGCGCTGCGCATCGCGCAAGACAATCCCAGCCGCGCCGTAGTGTTTTTCGCGATTGGCTTCGAAACCACCACGCCCCCCACTGCCGCCATCATCCTGCAGGCGCAGCGGCTGCAGCTGGCCAATTTCAGCGTGCTGTGCAATCACGTGCTCACCCCGGCGGCGATGGTGCACATCATGGAATCGCAACAAGACCCTGCCGCGGTGGCGATTGATGGCTTCGTCGGCCCCGCCCACGTCAGCACCGTGATCGGCTCGGGGCAATACGAAGGCTTTGTGGCGCGCTACCAGCGCCCGGTGGTCATCGCCGGCTTTGAGCCGCTGGACGTGATGCAGGCAATCTTGATGCTAATCCAGCAAATCAACGCCGGCCGCACCGAGGTCGAAAACGAATTCACCCGCGCTGTGACGCGCGAAGGCAATCGCAAAGCGCAAGGGCTATGCGAACAGGTATTTGAGCTGCGCGACACTTTCGATTGGCGTGGCCTGGGCGAAGTGCCGCATAGCGCGCTGAAAATTCGCGCTGAATTTGCCCAATTCGACGCCGAATTGCGCTACCAGATTGATTATTTAAAGGTGCCCGACCACAAAGCCTGCGCATGCGCCGCGATCCTACGCGGCCACAAACGCCCAGCCGATTGCAAAGTCTTCGGCACCGTTTGTACGCCAGATCATCCGCTAGGCGCGTGTATGGTCTCATCGGAAGGGGCGTGCGCGGCGCATTATACTTATGGGCGGTTTAGGGTCTGATGATGTGGCTTTAATTCGAAGAAAATTCAATGACAATCAATATTCGTACAAATGTGTTTCTTAATGAGTGGCTGACCCTCTGTGTGTCTGATTTTAAAAAGTGATAATTGTGTCAATTAATCAATCTATCCTCGAGTGCGAAGATGCTTATGTGCATAATTTTGCACATTCCCATGTTTGCACAGAGTTAATACGCTTCTCGGATTCTAAATTGGAATCCATGTATGCACACAATTACACGCACATCAAAACCATGTCGCCTGCTAGGCTGCAGGCATTGATTTGTGAAGAACTACTTTTATGTCGTAAAACTGGCAGAAATTTCTGCAGAATAGTGTTCGATTTTGTAGCTAGTGATGGTTTGTTATCCAGTTTGACTGGTGATTTTCAGTATTCTCGTAATGGGTTTTACGTATTTCCTCTGGTTGATTTGGCCTTAATGCAAGTTCGGCAGGATTGCAGTATTCGCCAAATCCAGCAAACGAGCATGTTAGACGATCTACTGGATTGCGACTTGCAACTTGACGAAACGATGCTGGGTAGAGACTTTTGCATCCGCCGGTGCCAGCGTCTTGGAGAGGCCTACCTCGCCAATGGGCCGATAAGTGCTTATCTTTGTTATCAGAATGGTCAAGCAATAGGTGCTGGACAATTGTTTATCCATGACGGCATTGCCAAAATTGAGAATCTCGCTGTTATTCCTTCCAGACAATCTCAGGGATTTGGCTCGGCTATATTGAAGCATTTACTCACCCTCGCTAGTCAGGCGGGCTGTCATACCGTTTATCTAACTACAAGCGAAGATGACTCGCCTAAAGCAATGTATGTTAAAAACGGATTTGTGAAAGTGGGTGAAAATAGCGATCTGGTTTTTATTTTAAGCTAAAAGACCCATTGCGGTTTTTTTTTGTGGTTAAGATATTTTTCTGTTAGTGTTTGGACTGGGTTTTTGCCACTTTAGGAAAGTAAGGCATGAGCATGCAGGATAAATTCATTCAAATCGGTAGTCTTCAATTCAAACGTAGCGACATCAAGCAGTATTGGGTGGATTACGAATCTGCCAAAGAGCGCGCGATCCGGCTTGAGCAACAGGATAATCACTATATCGGTAGCCCATTAGGTTTGCTGCTTGCCGGCGTCGTATCGACTTGGCTACGTAAAAAGAATCGCCAGCCAGATGCAAAGCAATATTTGCATCTCAAAACGGCCAAAGATGATTTTTGCTTTGCTGTGGATGAGATTGATTTTTCGAGCGTACTGGCCGAATTAAAGCAATAACGCTTTACCCCTTACATCGTTGAATACTCGTCAGGCCTACCATGAAAACCTACACCCGCCCCCTCGATTTGAAAAACGGCCGCGTTGATATGAGCCATGGTAGCGGTGGCCGGGCGATGGCGCAGTTGATTGATGAGCTGTTTGCGCGCCATTTTGCCAATGACATTTTGGCCGAGCAGGGCGATGGCGCGGTGCTACCGGCGCAGACTGGCCTCAATGGCGGCCGGCTGGTGATGGCTACCGATAGCCATGTGGTGTCGCCGCTGTTTTTTGCCGGTGGCGACATCGGCTGCCTCTCGGTGCATGGCACGATCAATGATGTGGCGATGATGGGCGCGCGGCCGCTGTATTTGTCGGCCGGTTTTATTCTGGAAGAGGGTTTTGCGCTGGCCGATTTAGAGCGCATTGTGGCCTCGATGGCGGCCGCGGCGCGCGAGGCCGGGGTGCCGATTGTAACGGGCGATACCAAGGTGGTGGAGGCCGGCAAGGGCGACGGAGTGTTTATCACCACCACCGGTGTGGGGGTGATGCCTGAGGGTATTGACCTGAAAGCATCAAATATCAAGGTGGGTGACAAGATACTGGTGTCGGGTATGTTGGGCGATCATGGCGTGGCGATTATGTCGCAACGCGAAAACCTGACTTTCGAGACCACGATTCAATCCGATACCGCGGCGCTGCATACGCTGGTGGCGGCGATGCTGGAATCCGTGCCCACGCTGCACGCGCTGCGCGACCCCACGCGCGGCGGCCTCGCTGCTGTGCTGAATGAATTTGCCCACGCCTGTGGCCACGGCATGGTGATCCGAGAGGCGGCTATTCCGGTGCGCAGCGAAGTCGCTGCCGCCTGCGAATTGCTGGGGCTAGATCCGCTGTATGTGGCCAACGAAGGCAAACTAGTCGCCTATTGCGCCGCCGCCGATGCCGATGCGCTGCTGGCGGCGATGCGCAGCCACCCGCTGGGGCGCGATGCGGCGATCATCGGCGAGGTGATCGCGGATGAACACGCCTTTGTGCAGATGGAAACCGCATTTGGCGGGCGGCGGATGGTGGATTGGCTCAATGGCGAGCAGCTGCCGCGCATTTGCTAGCCGCGTTTTAATCGGCCGCCGGGGCCAGCTGCAATAGCTTGCCATCGTCTTCATCGGTGAGCAGATACACCAGCCCATCCGGCCCCACCCGTACATCGCGAATGCGGCCAAACTGATCTTTCAGTAGCCGCTCTTCGTGCACCACCCGCTCGCCATCGAGCTCTAGCCGCACCAGCATCTGGTATTTCAGCGCGCCCAACAGCAGATTACCGCGCCAAGCCGGGAAGGCATTGCCCTGATAAAACGCCAGCCCGGAAGGGGCGATGGACGGTGTCCACTGATATTGCGGCTGGGTCATGCCGCTTTTGTGCGTGCCTTCGCCGATGGCTGTGCCCAGCCCATAATTGCGACCATAGGTAATCACCGGCCAGCCGTAATTGCGCCCGGCGCGAATGATATTGAGCTCGTCGCCGCCTTGCGGGCCGTGTTCGGTGGCCCACAGCTCGCCCGTGCGCGGGTGAATGGCTGCGCCTTGCACATTGCGATTGCCCAGGCTGTAGATCATGGCGCGGGCGTCTTTGCTGCTGGCCCAGGGGTTGTCAGTCGGAAAGCGGCCATCGTCATGCAGGCGAATGATTTTGCCGGCCAGATCATCGGGCCGCTGGGCGCGCTGCATGTCGCCGCGATCACCTTGGGTAATGTATAAAAAACCCTGCGGATCAAAAGCCAGCCGCGCGCCGAAATGCTGGCCGGCGCTGCTGCCCGGCCGTTGCCGGTAAATCTGCTGCAGATTGTCCAGCCGTGGGCCGGCGGCCCCTTCGCTGAGGCGGCCACGCACCACCTGCGTGGCGTAGCCCTGACCTTCGGGGCCGCTGTAGGCCAGATACACCCAGCGATTGCGGGCAAAATCTGGGTGCACGGCCACATCCAGCAGGCCACCTTGCCCAATTACCGCAATCGGCGGCAGGCCACCAATGCTACGTGGGTCTAGCTCGCCGCTGCGGCTAATGAGGCGTAAACGCCCCGACCGCTCGGTGACCAACATGCGTCCATCGGGCAAAAACGCCAGCCCCCACGGATGCGCCAGCCCTTGCGCCAAGATGCTGACCTGCAAGGCGTGTTTTTCGCTGGCGATGCGCAGCACATCGGCCTGCGCTGGCTGCAGTAACGTGGGGAGGGCGATGGCCGCGAGCACGGCCGCAAACAGTAGGCGTGACATGCGCAACTCCGAGGCGATATCTCATCCGCATAGACGCGGGCCGGCGCAAAAAGTGCCACTGTGGCCGCAACGATGACTGTGTGTTTAATGGGGTGTGCTGGGGTATAGGTCTGTAAGGTATATTTTGTTATGCATACAGCTCTATACCCATTGGTTTAGAGCTGATCGGATTCCACAATGACTTCCCCTGGCTCTGCCGCAAACAGGCCATTGAGCAGGGCGGCGGCAATTTGCGCGGGTTGCACTGGCCGATAGCGGCGCGGGATCAGCGGGCCCAGAAGGCCGCAGACGAACAACCCCACTGCTTCGGCGCGCCGGGGTGGAGTTCGCGCTGCCTGAATCAAGGCGGGCCGCACAATCCGCAAACGCGGAAAGCCCAGCGCTCGCACGCCCGCTTCGGCCTCAGCTTTGGTACGCAAATACAGATTGCCCTGCAAGCTGGCGCCCAGCGAGGAATTCAGCGCCAGATAAGGCACCCCGGCCTGACGCGCCTGCGTGGCCACTTGCAGCACCAAATCGCGATCCACCGCCACAAAGCCTGCGGGTGAGCCGGCGATTTTCCGCGTGGTGCCCAGTGCGCAAATCAGCCCATCGGCCGCCCACCAGCTCGCATCGCGCGGAAGCTGGGCAAAATCGAGCAGCGGATTCAGCAATTTGGTATGGCTGGGCAGCGCGCGCCGCGTGGGGGCGATCACGGCCGTAATGCGCGGGTCGGCCAGCGCCTGCTGCAAGACTGCTTGCCCCACCGCGCCGGTGGCACCGAAGACTAATAGTTTCATCACTCACTCCCGCGCTGAATGGGTCTTAGCTTAGCTGAACTCGCCGGCCCGCGCGCTGCTGGGCCAGCAGAGCATAGACGCGCGCAGTGAATAAAAGTGCCGCCAGTGCTGCCGACCGCCGGGCGGTAATGTGGGGGTTGGCTTAGGGGTATAGCTCTAAAGCCCATGATCGTTAATGGCCTAAAGGATATACATTGCAGGGTATGTCTACCGCGAACGCTAGCCCTTGCCTTATTGGTGGGCGCTTAGGCTGGGCGTAAATGCGCCGCCAAGCCTCGGCGCGGGGACGGCTCGACTGGCGGGGCGTAGCCCAGGCGTGCCCACATTTGCACCGTGTGCGCGGCTTCGTGCACCCCCAATAATTGCCGGATTGCCGCGTAGGGCCCGCTTTGCTCGGGGTATTCTTGCAAGGCCTGTTGCAGCGGGTGCATTACCAGCCCCTGCGCGGTGGCGGCCAGCTGTGCCCGCACATAGGCCCGGCCCGCAGCTAATTGGGTGGCTCGGCGATTATCGAGGGTGATCAGCCAGAAAAAAGCCTGCGTGCTGGCAATCTTGGCATTGAATTCATCCACCTGCCCACGTACAGCCGCACTCTCGGGCGGTGAAGGGCGGCTGCGATCAAAGAGGCCGGTGGCGGTGAGCAAACGGATGAGCGGGGTATTGAGGCTAATTCCATCGCGGTGCGCCGCAATTTCGTCCGGCCCTACTCGCAGCACCCGATAGGATTCGAGCAGCGGGGCGGGCGTACTCAGCTCGATTTCCCACGCCTGCTGCGCAATGCGGCGGTGCTCGGCGATGCTGGGCTCACCCGCCACCACCATCCCCACTTCGACGGGCAAGCCCGCCACGCTGGCGCGAATGGCTGCAAGCGCGGCGGCTGTTGGGATTTGCGGGAGATACAGCGAGCGATTGGTATGCCGCTGCAAAATCTGCGCAAACAGCGGGTCGGGGCGTACGCTGGCATCAGCCAGCAGGCGCACGCGGGCAATCGGGGTGTCGCCTACTTCTTGCCCGAATTCGCCCGCGGGAAACGGCGTAATCTCCGCACGATAGCCGCGCTCTTGGGCGGCGATGGCCAGCAGCTCCAAAAACGTGCCCTGGCTCATCACCAGCTGCCGGTGATAAGGATCGGTTGCCGGCAGTAGCCGCTGCGGGTCGAGTCGCAGCCAAATGGTATCCGGCGTATCCAGATTCACCAGCCAGGATTGCAGATTATGCGCATTGGGCGCGAGGATGGCGTGTGCCAGCACCCATTCGCGCAGCGGCAGCTTGGCGGACGGTGGCTGCCAGGCCGCAATGGCCTCGGCCGGCAGCGCAGTGCTGCAGCCCGTGAGGGGCAGGGTGGTGGCCACCAGCATTCCGCTGGCGCATAGGCGTAACCATTGACGTCGATTCATGTTGGCGGCTCCGAAACAGGGTGATGCTGATTGTGCGCGGGCAGAGTTTTATTCACAATTGGATAAGACTTTAAATCAGGTATTCAAAAATGAATGAATACGATTTTCCTTGGGATTATGTGCAGTCGTTTCTGGCGGCGCTGGAGCAGGGCAGCCTGATGGGCGCCGCGCGCGCGAGCGGCATTAGCCAGCCAACCCTGAGCCGGCATATCGCCGAGCTAGAGCAGCGCTGGCAAGTGGTGCTGTTTGAGCGGACTGGCCGCGGGCTTGTGGCCACACCCGCCGCGCTGAATCTGGCGCCTGCCGCCCGCAGCATGGCTGAATGCGCTAGCCAACTTGGGCGGTTGGTCACCGGGGCTGAACGCGAGCTGGCTGGGCGGGTGCGACTGGCGGCCAGCCAAACGGTGGCGTATCTGGTGTTGCCCGCGCTGCTGGCACAATTAAAACAGCGCTATCCGGCCATCGAGATCGAGCTGGTGGTCAGTAACACGCAGGCGAATTTGCTGCGCCGCGAGGCCGATATTGCTTTGCGCATGGTGCGCCCGCAGCAATCCAGCCTGATCGCGCGCAAAATCGCCGAAGTACCGGTGCGGGCTTGCGCCCAGACAGGCTATCTGGCGGCACAGGGGCGACCGCGGGAGGTGGCAGATTTATTAACACATGCACTGATTAGTGGGGATCAGCAAGATCAACTGGTGGCCGCTTTTGCGGCGGCCGGCCTGCCCACCGCACAGCTGCGCTTTGGCCTGCGCTCGGATGATCTGATGGCGCAATGGATGGCAGTGCGGGCGGGCTTGGGCGTGGGTTTTCTGGCCGGATTTTTATGCCGCGCGGCGCCCGAGGTTGAGCCGCTGCTACCCGATTTGCCCCTGCCCCGTTTGCCGCTGTGGCTCACGGTACATCGTGAGCTCAACAGCAGTGCGCGCATTCGGGCGGTGTATGATTTTCTGGCCGAGGCACTACCGGCAGCCTTGGCCTAAATTTTCAAAATATCAGGGTATTGCTCGCAAGCCATTTTGGCGTATTGCTTAGCAAGCATTACCCTGCAAGGGTATTGCTCGGGGCTTCGGCCAGCATGCTCTCGAGCTTAGCCAGCAGGGTATCCAGTTGTGCAGGTTTGCTCAGCATGCCGGCGATCGGCGGTAGGTAGCTTTGTTTTTCGTTCAGCGAAAAGCGAAAGTGGGTGTGCTGATCAATGCCGGTTAGCAACAAAATCGGTGTGTGGCGGATGTCCCGGTAGCGCGAATCGACGCGCTCATCGCGGATTTGGTACACCAGCTCAAAACCGGCAGTGTCGGTTTCCAGCATGGCTTCGGTGATGATGGCATCGGGCTGTTCGCGCAGTGCCAGCTGGCGACCGGCCACGGCCGAATGGGCGCAGCACACCTGATAGCCGTGCGCAGACAGCGCCTCGGCTAGCTGGTTACATAGCGCGGTGTCGTTGTCGATTAACAAGATTTTTTTCATGGCGATGCTCACTCGGCGGGCGGCTTATTTCAGTAGCTCGTAAATCACATTGCGCTTTTCCCAGGCTTCGTTGCGCTCATACATATCGATGGGGAATTCCATTTGTTTAAGCTCGACCGGCGCGGCCTGTTTATCCACCAGGCCCAGTGCCAGCGCCACGCCATACAAAATCGCCTCGGGGCGCGGCGGGCAGCCGGGGATGTAGTAATTCACCGGCAACACTTTATCGGCCCCGCCGGTGACGTTATAGGTATCAAACCACGCGCCGCCGCCAGTGGCGCACGAGCCAATCGCAAACACCAGTTTCGGGTTGGGGATGGCCTCGTAGGCACGCTTCACCAGCGGCAAGGTCGGGCGGGTGACTGCACCGGAAATCAGCATCGCATCGGCGTGACGCGGCGAGGCTACCAGCTTGATGCCAAAGCGCTCCACATCGTAAAACGGGGTGAGAATGTTCAGAATTTCGATATCGCAGCCATTACACGCGCCGGTGTTGCAGTGATACACCCAGATCGATTTGCCGAACATTTTTTTGCACAGGTTTTTGAGCATGGCTTACTCCTTGGTGCTCGGGCGCTGGTATTGATCGGACTGCTGCAACAGCGTGGGGTCGAAGGTTTCGCTGGTTTTGCGGATCAGCGCGCGCTGTTCGAGATTGTCGTAGCGGAAACCCTTGAGGTTGATGCGGTCGATGGCATTGGTTTTTTCCATCTCATAGCAGCGCCCGCAGCGCTGGCAGGTCATCATAAAGAGCTCCATCCGCGTGGTGATGTCTTCTTTCTGATCACAGGCAATCTCGAAGCTGTTGCTCATGGTGATGGCCTGCTCGGGGCAGATGTCGGCGCAGCGGCCACAGTAAGTGCAGCGCGAGCCGTCATACAGCATCACGCGCAGCTCCTGGCACACATCGCGGACCAAAATACAGCGTGCCGGGCAGTGATCGGAGCAGCCGCCGCAGCCGATGCATTTTTGGTGATCAAACACCGGCTGGCCGCGCAGATTGGCCGGCACCGGTGGGCGCTCATGCGGATAGTTGAGCGTGACCACGCCCGGTTTCATCACCATCAGCAGTTGTTTGATTTTGCTGGTTAGCCACATGATGTTCTCTCCATCAAAGCACGACGGCCGCAGCAATCGCCGCCAGCGCAATCAAAAACAGCACGCCGAAATAGCGAATCGCCTGATCGATCCGGTAGCGCGGGTGCGTGGCCGATAACAGCCCGATCAGCAAAAACACCACCGCCGTCAGTACCAGTTGCAGCGCCAGATCAGCCAGATAAAAGCCGGTTCCCAAGAGCGGCACAAACATCGCAATCGGCAGATAGGCGTAAAACATCTGCTTGAGCATCATGTAGTACTTAAACAGCGCGTAGTTCGGGCCGCTGTATTCGATAAATGGCCCGCCCAACAGCTCTTGCTCGGCTTCAGCCATATCAAACGGCTGGCGTGCCACAAAGGCTTGCAGTCCAAACAGGCTCACTGCAATCATCACCATACCGGGCAGGCCAAAGGCCGCCATCGGCGTGCCGTAAATCACGGCAGACAGATCAAGGCTGCCGGTTTTGAGTACCCCCAACAGCAAGATCATGAACAAAATCGGCTCGACCATGATCATGGTGGTCATTTCGCGGCTGGCGCCGATCAGGGCGTAGATGTTTTTGCTGGCAAAGGCGCCCAGCAATACCGCCACGCCGCCCAGGGTGAGCAGATACACCAGTGAAATCGCATCGGCATAGGCTGTAAATGCGGTGGCGCGCCCGGCCAGCGGCAAGATGGCAATCACGCACAGCATGGAGGCAAAGGCGATCACCGGGGCGAGCCGGAAGGGCAAAATGCCAGTCGAATCGATGTTTTCTTTGCCCAACAGCTTGAGCACATCGTAAAACGACTGCACCAGCGGCGGCCCCTGCCGGCTTTGCACCCGCGCCGTTACGCGGCGCACGATGCCGTCGAATAAGGGCGCCAGCGCCAGAAACACCAGCAAATTGAGCAATACCTGCACATAAGACCAAATGGGGTGGAGTGTCGCGGTGGTCATGGTCTTAACCCTTTAGTGAGGCATGGCGTGCCTGTTGCTGGCGCGACAGCGCATCCAGCTCGGCCTTGCTGATAGAGCTGGCTTGCCCAGTTTGCAGATCCACCACCGCCACGCGGTCGGTGCAGGAAAAACACGGGTCGATACTGCCCATGATGATGGGGAAGTCGCCGAATTGTTCGTCCAGCAGCATCAGCGGCACGGCTTGCAGATTGGGGAAGGTGGGGGCGCGCACGCGCCAGCGCTCGGGGCGATTGTCCTCACCGGTAATCACGTAATGCACCGATTCGCCACGCGGCGCCTCCACCACGGTGATGGCATGGCGCTGGGCGGGAATGCTGTCTTTCATCTCGACGAAAAATTCGCCGCCCGGCATTTTTTCGAGGCATTGGCGCACGATCTTGATCGCCTCGAAGGTCTCGATCACGCGGATGACGAGCGTGGCCCACACATCGCAGCTATCGAGTACCGGCACTTCAAATTTCATTTCGTCGTAGGCGGCGTAGGGGTGATCGCGGCGCGCATCGATATCCACGCCGCGCGCGCGGGCCACCGGGCCGACCAGGCTCCAATCCAGCGCTTGCTGTTTGGTGATGGTGCCCACGCCCTTGGTGCGTTTGTGGATCGAGGTGTCTTTTTCAATCGCGCGGTGGATGATAGCCAGATCATCTTCGATGGTTTTCATCACCCGGCGGATATCGTCGGCGATCTCCGGCGTGATATCGCGGCGCACGCCGCCCACCAGAATCATGCCGTAGGTTTTGCGATTGCCGGTGAGGCGCTCGCACAGCCACATAATCTGCTCGCGCACGCGCCAAGCCTGCATGAAGACGGTATCAAAACCAATCAGGTGGCCAGCCACACCCAGCCACAAGAGATTCGAGTGGATGCGCTCGAATTCCAGCATCATGGTGCGGATAAACTCGGCCCGGCGCGGGATAACCAACCCCGCTGCTGATTCCACCGCTTGCGAAAATGCCGTGGCATGCACCGAGCCGCAAATGCCGCAGATGCGCTCGGCGATAAACGGCACCTCGTTGTAGCTAATCTGCGTGGTGCAGAGCTTTTCGATGCCACGGTGGGTCATAAAGCCGCGATAGTCACAGCCCTTGATGGTTTCGCCATCGACATACACGGCAAAGTGTTCGGGCTCATGCAGGCTGGGGTGAAACGGGCCCACCGGCACAATCTTGGTGCCCGGTGGCGCTTCATCCAGCTCGTAGGCAACGTCTTCGGCGCCCTTGGGCACCAGATTGTGTGGCACATCTTTGCGTAGCGGGTAAATCCCATCCGGCCAGTCATCGGCCAGTACCAGTTTTTTGGGTTTGGGGTGGCCGGCAAAGCGCAGGCCCAATAGATCGGTCACTTCGCGCTCAGACCAGCCGGCCGAGGGCAGATCGGGAGTGATCGATTCGATAATGGCGTCGTTTTCCGGTGCGCTGGTGCGACAGCAAACAAACTGATCGCTATCATCCAGCGCAAAGGTGTGAATCATCCCCAGCGTGCCATCGCGTTCGATATTGTCGTAGCCCACGCTGCACAAATAACGTGCGCCGGCATTGGTGATGATTTTGCTGGCTTCGCGGATCCCGGCGCGCTTCACATCGATAAAAATCGTGCGCGGATCGGTTTTTTCGACGCAGACCACATCATCGCGCAGGCGGGCGATCAGTTTGGCTTCGAGTTCTTTTCGTTTGGACATCTGCATACTCCCCATCAAGCGCGCACGTTGCCGCCGGTCCACTTCATGAATTTCTTGAAGGCATCAAAAATGTGGCTGCTCAGATAGCGGTTGGCGTTGTTGAGCGTTTGGTAGCCACACAGCCAGACCGGCGCCTGGCGGGTTTGCGCGCCGCCCGCGTGTTTCAACCAGCGCGCGAAAAGCCCTGCCACTACCAGCAGTGCCACCATCACCAGCGGCAGTGAAAACGCTACCGCGGTGCCGCTGGCATTGCTAACGGCAACCCCCGCATAGCGCTCAGATAAAGTCGCAAGAAGGGCTGGCGTGGCCAGCGTGTGGGTCAGCACGCCTTCCGAGGTGGCCAGCACGCGACCAAACAGCGCCACAAACAGCCATGGGCACAAACCCTGCAGCAAACAAATGGCGGTGAGCAGCAGTTTGGGCGCCAGCATTAGCTTGCCCACTTCCTGCACCTTGGCGTTCCCGTCCGTGTTCCACTCGACCCCCACCGAGGTAAAGGTCATGCCGTAGAGCTTCACATAGGTGGCAAGCGTCATCGCGCTGGTGACGAGCGCAATTACGCCGAAGATCACAAAGATGCCTGCCGCTTTGCCGGATAGCAGCGTGGCGGCCACGATGGCCCATTTGCTGGTAAAGCCCGAAAAGGCTGGCACGCCCGAAACGGCAATCGCGGCGATACCGGCGATGATGGCGGTGATGGGCATCAGCGCAAACAGGCCGCCGAGTTTGTCCAGATCTTTGGTGCCGGTGGTGTATTGCACGCTACCTACACAGAGGAACAACAAGCTTTTGAAAATGGCGTGATTCAGTACATGCAAAAACGCGCCCAAGATGGCCAGCAGCGCCAGCGCATGTAGCGCGGCATTCGGACCCAGGTAATAGCGCGCCGCGCCTATCGCCAGAATGATGTAGCCGATCTGGCCGATGGAGCTATACGCATTCAGGCGCTTGGCATCGACTTGTTTCAGCGATTGCGAGGTACCGATAAACAGCGTGACCACCCCAATCACCGCCACCGCCATCCCCCAGTACTGTAGCTCGTGCGCGGGCATGCTCTCTGGCGTCATCCAGAACAGGGTGCGGATCAGGCCGTAGATACCGGTTTTCAGCATCACGCCCGACAGCAGTGCGCTGATTGGTGACGGCGCCACCGAGTGCGCATCGGGCAGCCATAGCTGGCCCAGCGGAAACATACCGGCCTTCATGCCAAAGCCGAGGAAGGCAAGTGCCAGCAGCAAGGTACGCAGGCCGACATCGAGCGTACCCAATTGCTCGGCAATGTAATGCAGTGGCGTACCCCAGCCGCAGCCCGGCACCAGCAGCCCAGCCGTTAGCACCGCCGCCCACGCCAGCTGCATCAACAGCAGGTATTTATTGGCGCTGCGCACAATCACTGGGTCGTGATGATCAAAGCGGATCAGCCAGAAGGAGGTCAGCGTCATCAGCTGCCAGGCGATGGTGAAACCGGTGCTCAAGTCATCCACCGTCACCAGCGCGATCATGCCGGCGATAAACACGGGGTAGCAGAAATAAAAGCCGCGCAGGCTGTAATGGCGGTAATGCGCCATCTGCATATAGCCAATGCAGTACAACGCCACCACGCTGGCAATCACCGCGATCAGCAGCAAAAACACTGCCGAAAATCCATCCACCAGCAGCGGGATCGTGAGCCCTGCCAGCTGCAGATCAAAGCTGGCCGGCGCGCCGGGGCCGCTCAGCACATTGATGGCGCTGCTGGCGAAAAACAGCCCGGCCAGCACTACCGCTAGCAGGTTAACGATGCCTGCCAGTTGGCGTTTGCTCGCCAGTAGCGGGGTAATTAGGCCCGCACCGAGCAAGATCGCCAGGCCGGTTTGTAAATGCGGATAGATCGTGGTGTCCATCTTAGTGGCTCCTTCCAGCGTGCTGGCACAGCAGATCAATCACTGCCGCCGCGCTGTCCTGTATGGCTGGCTCCATCTGCAAGCCAAAGTCGATGTTGTGGGCGCTGATGCCCAGCAGGTAAACCTGCTTGCCCTGTTGTTCGAGTAATTGCGCGGCCATCGAAAGTGCCAGCTTGTGGGTGGAATAGCCGCCGCCAGTTTCCAGCTCGCGCAGCTTGCCCAAGACCAGCGAGCCGGGCGTTTGCCCGCTGCCGCTGATCGCATCCACCAGCAAGATGTGCTCGGCCGGGCCCGCGGCCAGCGCAAACACGTAGTTTTCGATCACGTCTTCGACATTGAGCGCCGCATGCGGGCTGCCGGCGGGTAACTGCTGGGCCAAGGTGTCGGCGATATAGCAGCCCACGCCATCGTCGCTGCGCAGCGGGTTGCCGATGCCCACAATCTGCGTCGGGCGGCTGAAAATTTGGGCCAAATCGTGGGTAAAGCTCATATCTGTTCACCCAGCGTTTTGATTTGCCGGTAGGTATAAACCGGCCCATCGGTGCAGACGAGCGTGCGGCCTACCGCGCAGTGCTGGCATTTACCAATGCCGCATTTCATCTGCCGCTCTAGCGTTGAGATGATCGCGTCTTCGCTCATACCGCGTTTTAAAAATTCGCCAATCACGCTGTTAAACATCACTGGCGGGCCGCAGACAAAGGCCACGCTGTTATCGACCGGCACCTTGGCTTTTTCGATCAGCTGGTTCACATAGCCCACTTCGCCATTCCAACCGGCTTCGGGTTTATCGATGGTGATAAAGGTCTCGAAGCCCGCGTTCTGTTGCCATTCCTTGATGTCTGGCTGGTACATCAGGTCTTGGCTACTGCGCGCGCCGTACAGGAGGATGATGCGGCCGAAATCTTCGCGGTGTTGCAGCGCATGCACGATCGAACTGCGCAGCGGAATTAGCCCAATGCCGCCCGCCACGTAAATGATGTTTTTGCCTTTGATGTCTTCAAACGGAAAGCCATTGCCAAATGGCCCGCGTACGCCGAGCTTGTCGCCGGGTTTGAGCGCGTGCAGCGCATTGGTCACCTTGCCGACGGCGCGCACCGAAATATGAAAGCGATCGTTTTCCGGGCTGGGCGGCAGCGACACGGCAAATTCACCGGCGCCAAACACCGTGCACATAATGAATTGGCCCGATTTGATGCGAAATTCACGCTCGACGTCTTTATTCGGAAAAGACAGGTAAAAGGTCTTTACCTCAGGGATTTCATCGCGAATCTCGTCGATATTCACCACCTCGGGGAAGGTCACAATCGGGCACAGGCCGGTGGTTTTACAGTTGCCATGCTCGTGATTGCCGTGACAATTGGCCATCAGTTTTGCCCTCCGGTGATTTCGCGGCGGATGTATTGCACAACATTGGGTAGGCCAATATCGCCGGGGCACACCCACTGGCAGCGGCCACAGCCCACACAGCCGGGGCGCAGGTATTTTTTCGATTGCGGGTAAGACAGCTTGCAGAAAAAACGCTTATTACGGCGGTCTTCCACCGGTTGGCGCGGGTTATGATCGCCAGCCATACGGGCGTAGCCTTCAAATGAACACGAGTCACGCATCCGTAGTCGTTCGCACTCACCACAGGCGGTGGCCGAGTCTTCGATGTTGAAGCAGCTACAGGTTGGGCAAACAAAAGAGCAGGCGCCGCATTCAAAACACTGATCGCCGATGTATTCCCAAGTTTCCGGTTTCACAAAACCGGTGGTGATGCGATTCATCACCTTGGCCACCCAGGCTTTGTTGTCGGTGGCGAGCTCGGGAAAGAGATCAATACTGCGCTCCACCACGGCTTTAAATTCCGCCGCGTGGGCGGCGCTGGCCACCGACCACTGGTGTGCATCGGCCAGAGCCTGACCTTTTTCGCTGCCTACCCGCACCAAAATGCCGTCTTTCAGCTGCGTTAAATCCAGATCAAAGCCCTCATCGGCATCGGGGCCCGAATGCGTACAGACGCAGAAACACTGCGGGAAAGGGTGCAGGCAGGTATTACTGATCAGCAGGCATTGGCGTCGATGGGTGAGGTAAACATCATCCACAAACTCTTGCCCGAGAAAGAAGCGATCCAGCACCAAAATACCCGACAGATCACAGGGGCGCAGGCCAAACAGCACTTTGGGCCGCTCGAAATACTGTTTGCTTAGCTCCACGCTCTGGCTTTGCGCGTCGTATTTGTATTTCAGGATGCGCTCCATCTGCGGGAATAAGATTTCCTTCACCGGCATGGAGGGAATCGGCGCGGCCAGATCCAGCGCTTCGGCCGAGGCCAGCTGATCGAAAAACACCTGCTTGGTTTGCGGCTCCACCTGCGGGCCGTAAACGTCGTAACTGGCTTGCAGCTCAGTCACCAGCGCGCTGATGTCGTGCGCCGAGAGGAGGTACATGGACATGATGGTTTCCTTGCCGCTCGTCATTCTTGGATCTGGATCGGAATCACGCTTTCCTCGCCGGCTGCGTAGGCGTTTTCATACGGCAGCAGGAAATCGGAAATCATGTTTTTGATGAAGTAGGGGATATAGGCGGTGCCGTTTTGCACATCGGGCGAAATCTTCACCGCAATCTTCATGCTGGTGCCGATGCTGGAGCGCACATTCACCAGCCATTTGTCCTTCACTTTCAGGCGGGTCGCGTCGTCGGGCGAAATCTCGATATAGCCCTGCGGATACAGCCACAGCGTCTGGTCGTATTCGCGGCGTGGCACGATGGTTTTGCGCATCAGATTGTTCTGATGCCAGTAGTGCTGCGCCTTGCCGATCATCAGTGCGAACGGAAATTGCGGGCTGGTGGGTGCTTCCCAGTATTCGATATTGATGGCGTTAAATTGCCGTTGCCGGCTGCTGGCAAAGCCTTTCGGATTCCAGTGCTGGCCAAAGCCTTTGCCTAATAACTCATGGCTCAGATCGGCGTAACCAGGGGTATGCTTGGCAACATCTTTAAAAACATGGGCTGCATCTTGATACCCCCAGTGGTGGCCCACGGCCGCCGCCAGACGTTGCCATAAGTTCCAGCCCGGCAAGATGCCCCGTTTGTTGTCCACATTCTGGCGCGTGATCTGCACGCGTTTATCCGCGGCGGTGTAGGTGCCGTCGGTTTCGTTGTAGGCCGGTAGCGGAAACACCACGTCGGCCAGTTCCATAAAGGCATTTTTATAAGCGCAGGCATACACCACGAAATCCAGTGCAGCGATGCGGGCTTTATCGCGGATAATGCCGTCGTCGTGGTCAATCACCAGCAAGGCTTTGATCGCCGAATCGGGGGTGGCCAATGCTTTGAACACGCTATTGCCCAGCTCGCCCGACATACCCATATCAAAGCTGCCTTGCAGATTGCTAATCCCGGCCACCGGTATCACCGCTGAATGCGGGTGATCCATCCTGTCGGTGAGAAGCGCCAGATTGGTAATGGCATCGATGGTGGGGCGATCCAGCCCGGAAATGCCGCTGGAAAATAAAATCACCACCGATTTGGCGTGCTCAAGGTATTTGGCTTCTTCCTCGATTTCTTCGTAGCGGATACCGCTGGCGCGCTCGAGCGCCACCGAGGAAATACTGCGCAGCGACGCCGCGTATTCGCTATAGCCCGGCAGTTTGTCGATATTGGCGCGCCGATCATGGTTGACGGTGCGGATCGCCATCAGCGATTTGCCCAGCGCATTGACCAGCAGCCCCAGCGTGCCCGGTTTTTCCTGAAAGTGTTTGGTCGAGAGCTTGGCGATCTGCGTGCGTGAGCTCGAGAGCGTGACCACCCGCGCGCCGCGCCGCTGGGCGGCATGGATATTGCCGCCGATGATCGGGTTTTGCCGGGTGATGTCGGTGCCAACGACCAGAATATAGTCGGCGTGATCAATCGCGGTGAGGCTGCCATGCGCGCCGGGGTAGCCAAAGGCGTGGCGCAGTGAATCCATACTCTTGCGGTGGCCGGCTTCGGCGCCAATGCCGCGCAGCTGGGTTTTCAGCACTTCGCGGCTCAAGCGCGCCAGCGTGTAGCCATCTTCGTTGGATGAGCGCGCCGACGCTAGCACGCCAATCTCGCCCGCTTCACCCTTGAATGTTTGCAGCGTGCTCATCACCTTGGCGATGGCTTCGTCGTAGCTGGCCGGGCGCAGCTCGCCGTGTTCGCGGATGAGCGGGGTGGTGATGCGCTCGTGGGTGTTGAGTAATTCATTGGCGTGCCAGCCGCGGATGCACAATTTGCCCTTGCTCACCGGGTGGGTGATCAGCGGCGCCACGCCGTATACCCGCTGCCCATCGGTGTTCAGAAACTGGCCACAGCCGGTACCGCACAGATTGCACACACACGGCTTGTAATGAGCGAGATTCATGGATTTACCAGCCTTTCAATTCACGCAACGACTTGCCGACAATAAAAAAGGCGCCGGTAATACCGGGCGCCTGCTTTTAGCACTAAATAGCTGCTGCATTTCTGCACTTACTCCCATCTGGCACGCTGTAATGCCTTGGGTGAGCGCATTGGGGTGGAAATGGCGAGCAATAAATTGGGTGGAAATAAAAGTGTTGCCAAATAAAGTCAATTTAATTGACGTATTAATCCGTGCGCGGCCCATTGCGAAAGTGAAACAGTGCGCACGGCAATCGTGGCGCCGTGCTGGGCGCGCGATAGTAGGCATGGCTCGACTCTACATCCCTTTATTTATCAAGTAGCTACTGCGCTTTAGCGTACCCGGCGATCCAAATGCATCACCCGTGGGGGTGAGGGTTTGGCTTAATTGAAATTAAATCTCAATTACAAATTACCGACTTTTTACTGCTGCTAAATCGCGCGGTGCTACTTCTGGCAATTACTTGGTTTTTTTATCCCGCTATGCGGGTGGTGAATTGCGTTTTCAATGCAGTTTAATCTTTCGTTTCTGCCGAACGTTGCGCCAAATCAAATGCCTTGTTCGAGCGAGCGAGAAGAATAAGCGCATCCCGATTCGCAATAGCGGAGATTAATTTCATGCATATTCCTAATGAAATGGTGCAGGGCGCGCTGTGCCCAGTAACGGCGCTGCTGGCGGTGGGCGGTGTCACGCTGGCTGCGCGGGCGGCCTATCGGGCGCGGCAACAACCGGGGCTGGGGCGCTTTGCCGCGGTGGCTGCGCTGATCTTTGCCGCGCAGATGTTGAATTTTCCGGTGCAGCTGGGCACCTCTGGGCATTTGCTCGGTGGCGTGCTGGCGGCGAGTTTATTGGGCACCCCTTGGGCAGTCTTGGCGCTGACGCTGGTGGTGAGTATTCAGGCGCTGGTGTTTGCCGATGGCGGGCTGCTGGTGCTGGGCGCCAATGTGCTGAATATGGCGCTGCTGGGCGCTGGGGTGGGTGGCTATTTGCTGCAGCGCTTGCGCGGGCGGGGCTGGCCACTGTGGCTGGCTGTGCCGCTGGCGGCGTGGCTTTCGCTGCAGCTCGCTGCCGTGGCTTGCGCGCTAGAGCTAGCCCTCAGCGGCACGTTGCCACTGGCACAGGTGCTACCGGCGATGTTGGGTGTGCATATGCTGATCGGCGTGGGCGAAGCCTTGCTCAGCGTGCTGCTGGTCGCGCTGTGTAGTGCAGAACTCCGCGCACGGCCGCGCGCGCCGGTGGCTTTGCCGGCCTTGGCTGCCGTGCTGATTGCCACTTTGCTCAGCCCCTATGCCAGTAGCTATCCGGATGGCTTGGAGTGGGTGCTGAGCCGGTATGGCGCTTTGCACGAAAGTGCGCCGCTGCTGGTGACGCCCTTCGCTGATTACAGTGTGGCGGGGCTGGCAGAAGGCGCATTGGCGACCGGGCTGGCGGGCTTGGCGGGGGTGTTGCTGGTGGCTGGGGTCGCGTTGGTGCTGGGGCGCCTTGCCCAATACTGGCGCCGCACGGCTACGGTTTTTTAATCGGGGTATAGCCCGCTAGGCAAGACTACGAAAGGTTTGCAGCAGGATAGGTGCCAGGGTATATCCCTGGCACTCTGCGTTGGGCTGTATCTAAGGTAAACGCTAAAACGGCAAAGCCAGCTGCGGGGTGGGTGGTTTGGGCAAGGGCCGCGCCTGCATGGCATCCGCGGGATACAGCTGCAACCATTGCCGCGCGCGCTGTGGCACTTGGCAATCGAGCCACGCGTCGTAGTGCGTGGCCGGGATAATCACCAAGCTGCGTTTTTCTTCGCCGGGCTGGTGCATGCGGCGCATCAGCGGGTGTTGGTCGGCGTTGATGGTGATTTGGGTGAAGGCGTATTCGGTGCTGCCGGCTGGCGTGCGCCAGCTGCGCCACAGGCCCGCCACCGCAAAAGGCGCGTCATCCAGTAGGCCGATTTGATAACGCTCGGCGCGGCCGGATTCATAGCAGGGCTCGTAAAACCCGCGCATCGGCACCAAGCACAGCTGGCATTGCTGCCAGGCTTGGCGATAGCTGATTAGCCGATCAATGGTTTCGGCGCGGGCATTGAGCGTGCTGTAGCGGGCGCCGGGCGCTTGCTGTTGGCGCGGCAAAAAGCCGTAATTGGCTAACACCGCCTGCCGGGCCTGATCGCCGGGCAAAATAATCGGCGCCAGATCGTCCTGCCAGACTTCGGCCGCCCACTGATCGGGCGGTGGCTCTGCCTGAAAATGCCCGGCCAGCTCGGCCCGCGGCAAGGGCACAAAACTTACGCACATGCTGTGGCAGTGCCGAGCGCAAACGGCAGCAGTTGCGCGCATTCTGCGGGCGACAGCGCCACGCCAAATTCGCGCCGCAATAATGTATCGAGCTCGCTGGCGCTGCTAAACGCGGTATTGCGCTGGCCAGCCGGGCTGCGGTGGCTGAGTTGCCCTTTATGCAATACCAGCCGGCCATCGGCGCACAGGCGGGTGAGCATCAGCTCGCGCACAAAGCGCGATTGCGGGTGCGTGGCAACAAAATGGTTGCTCACTTCGGTATCGGCTGGGTAGCTGGGGGTGAGATCAAACCAGTACATTTGCCGCCACTGGCCATCCAGCTCGCGCTGCAGATACCAGCCGCTGGCCTCTTCATCGGCCTGTAGGCGATAGCGGTCTTGCCCCTGATCGAAGGTTTCATCCACCCGCAGCGGAATCGGCTCGCACAGCCCGCCACCGCCAAAGCCCACATCCAGCAACCAGCGCTCGCCATTGAGCAGCAGGGTGATGATCAGATGCGAGCGCGGTTTTTCCTGTCGCGGGGTTTGTTCCAGCAGAACGCGCGCGAGGTGAGTGGTGGGCTGCAAGCCTTGCCGCTGTAGATAATCTGCCAACAGGGTGTTTAATTCATAGCAATAGGCTGGGCGGCGCTCTTGCAATACTTTGCGCTCCAACGCAGTGGGGCTTAGCTCGGGCCGCCGGCCCAAGAGTAGATCAAGATTACCAAAGGGCAGGGCCGTAACATGGGCGCGATGCAGGTGGGCTAGGCTGGCCTGATCCAGTGGGCCGGCCGGGGTATAGCCCAACGCGGCGTGATAACGAGCGATCCAATCCATACTGGCCTCTTGCGCAATGGTGAGGCTTGATTTTACTGTGAAGCGGCCCGCTTGTACCGCCGGATGAACCGCAGGCCGTGGCGCAGGTCAGAACAGAAACAGGAGAAAACGATGCGGCAATGGCGAATCTGGCTTGTGGCCAGCCTGATCATGCTGGGGCTGAGCTTAAGCGGCTGCGGCGGGCCCAAGCTGCCAGCTGTGCCGGCCGGCGCGGTGGTGCTGGCATTTGGCGATAGCCTCACTTACGGCACGGGCGCGACGGCCGACACCAGCTATCCGGCGCGGCTGGCCGCACAAACCGGCTGGCAGATCGTGAATGCCGGGGTGCCCGGGGAAACTGCCGCACAGGGCGCTGCCCGGCTGGCGGCAACGCTGGATGAGGTGCAGCCCAAATTAGTGCTGGTGTGTTTGGGCGGCAATGATTTTCTGCAGCGCCTGCCTGTGGCGCAAACCCAGTCGGCCTTGCGTGAGATGTTGGCGCTGCTGCAGGCGCGGCAGATTCCGGTTTTGCTGATTGGCGTGCCCAAGCTGGGTTTGGGTCTAGATACCCACCCCTTGTATGCTGAGCTAGCCAAGGAATATCAAGTGCCGCTGAACGATACCCTGCTGGAAGATCTGCTGGCGCAAGCCAGCCTCAAGAGCGATACCGTGCACCCGAATGCCGCCGGCTATCAGCGCATGGCCGATGAGTTGGCGCGCCAGCTACAGCAACTGGGCGCGCGCTAAGTCTCGCGGGCCGACTTAATGCTGGGCCGTACGCGGCCACAGTAGCATCGGCGCCGCTACGCCAAAGGCCAGTGCGATCACGATCATGGCCGCCGTTACGCCGCTCACCCCAGCGCTGACCAGCAATTGCGTGCCATCGGCGCCATGCGGCAGGGTGGCGATGCCGAGCAAACCCTGCACCGCTTTATACATATAGGTGCCCGGCACCATCGGAATCGCCGCGCTAACCGCAAAAATCGCCCCGGGCTGATCCTGGCGGCTACCCCACCATTCGGCCACGATACCGATCAGCAAGCCGGCGCACAGCGTACCCAAGACAATATCGCCGCCCAGCACCATCACCAGCTTGCGACAGGCATGGCCGGCAATCGCCAGGCTGCCGCACACCCACAGTGTGCGCGGCGGCACATTAAACAGCATCGCAAAACCCAGCGCAGCCGGGGCCGCCCATAATTCGAGTAACCAGCTGGCCATGTTTTTACCCCAAAATCCGCAGCGCGATACTCACGCCCACTGCAATGCCGAAAATAATCACCGCACTCATGGCAAAACGCACCATGCCATTGAGGTAATTGCCGTTCAGTAAATCCGATGCGCCATTAATCAGCGGCACCCCCGGAATCAAAAACAGCACCGAAGCGGCCCGCGCCGCATCGGGGGTTTGGCTAAACCAATGCGCCAGTACGCCGGTACACAGCAGGCCAACAAAGCTGGCCGCCGTAGCAAAAATTGATGGTTTGAAATGCCGCAATACCAGCGCAAAGCGCACCGCCATGCCACAGGCGGCCCCAATCGTGGTGGCCAATATGGCGGGTATGTCGCCACCAAACAATGCTGCAAAGGCTCCGCAAGAGATACCCACCATGGCGGTAATCGCCCAGCGCGGATAATGCGTGGGCCGGCGGGCGATCTCGGCCAATTGCAATTTGGCGCTCTGACTATCGAGCTCGCCCTGCTCAAGTTGATGCAACCAGCGGCGCACCGCCGACAGCGCGGCAAAATTCGCGCCCATATGCGGTGCTTTGCGAAAGGCGGTGAGGGTTTCGTGGCTGGCGGTTTCGGCCCGTTCGACGGAGACGCCGATATTGGTCGATGAAATCATCACCTCCACTCGCGCCGCCCCCAGCGCTTTGGCAATCCGCTGCATCGCCGCCGAAGTACGGTGCGTGCCCGCACCCGATTGATGCATCAGTAAGCCCGCTTCCAGCGTGAGATTCAGGATGTCATCCAGCGGTAAAACCGGAGCAGTTGCAATGGTTTGCATGGGTAGCCTACCGGGGGAGAAGATGCGCCAGATTGTAGGTGAAAACCGCCGCCGCGATCTTGCCAAGCATCAAAACGGCCCGCCGGCAGCAACAGAGCTGCTGTGAAAATCACCAATATCGGCTGGAAACAGCAAATAAATTTGACAGCCCGCGGCTTGAGCTATATAGTTCACCCCTCTGTCGCGGGATGGAGCAGTTGGAAGCTCGTCGGGCTCATAACCCGAAGGTCGCAGGTTCGAGTCCTGCTCCCGCAACCAAATTCTACGATTTGGTTGTTACAACCAGATTGTCCAGTAAACATCCTGACGCGGGATGGAGCAGTTGGAAGCTCGTCGGGCTCATAACCCGAAGGTCACAGGTTCGAGTCCTGTTCCCGCAACCAATCGAAAGCCCTTGATTCTATTGAATAAATAGATCGAGGGCTTTTTCGTTTTCGACCCGGATTTTGTCACAATAGAGCTTATGTGCCACTGGTGTGCCACAAACTGTGACGGAATGGTTGCGTCAATCTAAGTCTTTTGACCTTCGGGCATCATTAAGAACAGCACCTTTTAGTGGGCTTTCTTCCAACTCAGCTTACATACAAATCAGGTCATGATTTGACCTTAAAGTAGCTAAATCGACGCGGCTTTCCCTTGTGACAGTTGCCAACTGTCACAAGGGAAATGTGATTAGTTATTGTTTTGGAATCTCTTTTTCTGATTTTCCTATTTCTTCCAAGTCGGGAATGTAAGTGATCAAGTCAGATATTTGGCAATCGAAATACTTACAAAGTCTATCTAAGTTGTCGGTCACTGTGCTGTAGCCTCGCTGCCCTGCAATCTTGGACAGTGTCATGCGATTTATGCCGCATGCTTCAGCTACCTCCGCCAAAGTAATCCGCCTGTTTTCCCTGAATTCCTTCTCTGCCATCAGCTCCTTTACGCGGAATCTGATCATAAATGCCACCAAATGATTAAAAAAATTATCAAAAGATGATTGATATCATCTGACGAGTGTGCTAGATTGCTTCTGGGTGCTTAAAAAAATAAGCATTAGATCAATTTTAACATCAAAGGATCGAATCATGTCGCATACCTATCTTACTACTGAACAACTCTCCGAGCGACTACATTACGATGCAAGAACAATTCGAAACCAGCTTGTCGACTCGTGTCTGTTGGAAGGGAGGCACTATCTTCGACCATTCGGAAGAAGGAAGATGTTATTCATTTGGGAAAATATTGAAGCTGACATGCTTCAAGCCGTAAGTGACTCTGTCGCAATGCCTCACTTTGATGCGGGGGTGTGACATGGGGCAGATCCGAGTAAGGAAAGAGACGGGGACTTTGTATTTTGACTTCCATTTCCAAGGAGTTCGTTGCCGGGAGCAAACTGCTCTGAGTCCGACGACGACCAATAAGCGGAAATTGGAAAAGCTCCTCGCTAATATCGAGCTTGATATCAAACTGGGTCGTTTTGAATATGCAAAATATTTCCCTGAAAGTCGCTTCGTCGACAGGTTTAATATTGCATCACCGGGTGCGGAAGCAAAACCTAAGCCCGGAAAAAAGATAGGCCTACAGAATACTTCAGATCAACATGGTAATACGCCACTATTCGCAGACTTCATCCACGACTGGCTAGCCGAAAATAAGATTGCCTGGCGGCGATCTTATATCGTGACCATTCAGGGCTGTATAGATAAGTACTATCTGCCTGAGTTTGGAGCAGTAAGGGTCGGGGCTATCACTCGTGCAGATTTGCTCAAATTTCGGTCATCACTCGCCAAAGTATCCGGCCGAAATGGGAACGCATCTTTATCTGCCAACCGTATTAACAAGATTATGGACCCCTTGAGGAGAATCCTTGAGGAAGCCGCCGACCGTTATGACTTTACCACGCCCTATGTGCGAATCAAACCGCTGAAGGTGCCTAAGTCTGATGTGCAGCCGTTTAGCCTCCAAGAGGTCAAGCGGATCATCGATACGGTGCGACCAGATTTCCGGAACTATTACATCGTTCGTTTCTTTACAGGGATGCGGACCGGTGAGATCGATGGTTTGAAATGGTCCTATGTCGATTTCGAGCGTCGCCAGATTCTGATCCGGGAAACGATCGTATATGGCGAAGAGGACTACACCAAAACCGATTCATCACAGCGCGACATTGCGATGAGTGAGCCAGTTTATCTGGCGCTTCAGCAGCAATACAAAGCGACTGCCCATTTATCGCCCTACGTGTTTTGCAACCTGCAGGGGGCGCCCATTGATCACAACAATGTGACGAAGCGCGTTTGGTATCCCTTATTAGCCAGACTTGGGTTAGCCCGCCGCAGGCCTTACCAAACCCGCCACACCGCTGCGACTTTATGGCTTGCGGCAGGGGAGGCGCCCGAGTGGATAGCCCGGCAAATGGGGCATGCCACGACCGAAATGCTGTTCAAGGTTTACTCCCGTTATGTACCCAATCTCACACGACGAGATGGTTCTGCCTTTGAGCAGTTATTACTGGCCAATCAGGTGATCGATAAACAGGAAGGTGGCGTATGAGCTCATTTACTTATTTTGCAGCCCAAGGGCCTTTTGTTGAAAAGCCCGACTTCCTTGAACGCGCCAAAACTGCGTCTAACCATCTGCGAGAGCTCGTCGTGATGAATCCACCTCGTCCCCCACATCTCAAACGCTTGTTGTGGCTGGCCCACGGTCCTGAAGCCGAATTGATTGAAGAACAAATCTTGCGTGAACTGGATTTCCCGCCACCTGATGACTTATATGCGGACGAGCTCATGGATACCATGGATGCGCTGTTTCCAGGTCATGCATTTCTGCAAAAGCCACCCGGCTGGTTTATATCCTTGCAGGATATTTTTGGGGAAGGGTGGCCCACTCACCCACCTCGAGCCCGCCTGTTTCATTTGCCGGTGGAACCCGAATCGGAACAACTCTGTGCTTGCCGATTACTGGCTTCTCAATACGGGTATGACTTTATGGTCATCGATCGCTTGGAAGAGCTGAGCTTTTGGGAGTCGATTGATATCTCTACTGGTGGCCAAGTGACCCATCATCGCGCTTTAGTTTATGTACGTCACTTGGACCTGACATCGATCTCAGTACAGCAGCTGCTGCGTGATTCCAATATGGATTTAATCGTTCCACGCGAGATCCTTCCCGAGGGCTGGTCCGCACATGTTTTGACGCTTGGATACCGATTGCCACCGGTCTTGCACGAAGAAGGTATTCATCTTGTGGATCCAATTCGGCTGCAGCGACAAATCGATACACTCAAAGATCAACAGGCATCAATGCTGGCGCCCCTTATTCTGCCCAAGCCTCTGCAAGCGGCCACGCTAGACGTTTGCCAAAACATGCAGGATTGGTGCGAGCAACTGGGTGAGGAGAGTCATCTGCGCGCTGTGCTGGAGACCATTTGTGCTCAAACCAAAGTGCGCACTCTTGGCGGCAAACCGCTGGGCTTTCGGCCGATCCTGCTAACCGGTGAGCCTGGTAATTCTAAAAGCTGGGTTTGCGGACAAATCGCCGAAGTACTTGGCTTACCTCGCTTCAAAATCGATATGGCCGGCAATGGCGATCAAATGCTGCTGGTGGGCTCTTCCCCGAATTGGCAAAACGCTTGCCCTGGTCGCATTGCCCAATTCCTCGCTGAATCGGAAGTGGCGAATCCAATCATCGTGATCGAAGAAGTCGATAAGGTGCTCAAAGATCGGGATAACGGTTTGCAGGATGTGCTTTTGATGCTGCTTGAACCAGAGAACAGCCAAGCCTTTCAGGATAACTTCATTGTTCCGCCGCTGAATTTGTCTCACGTGAGCTTTATCCTCACCAGTAATACCACGGATGGCTTGGGGGCGCCTCTACTTAGCCGAGTCGAGCCAATTGAGATTAGACGGCCCAACCCTGAGCAGTTAGTGGCCATGGCTCGGCAGCTCTATCGCCGGATCGTGAAAGAGATGGGGGTTCAGGCGTATTTCACCGCGGAGCTACCCGACAGCTTGGCCCTTCAGTTGGCTACCCGCTCTCGGAGTATCCGTACGCTGCAACTGAATATTCAAAGCGCGGTTGAAGCTGCTGTGCAGGGATATAGTTTGCCTGAACTGTTAGCACATCAACATAATCTGCAGCCTTGCTTGCCACCTCAGATGAGCATTCAGCCCGCCAAGCAGGCAATCGGTTTTCTGCCATAAACCGATATTGAAGTACTCAGTAAACAAAACCCAGCGGATGCTGGGTTTTGTTTTGAATTGGCAGTGGGCTGATCACGACCACGCTTGGGTCCAGCCTAAACACTTGTCCTGCCATTCTTTGGAAAGCCGGTTGTACTCATCGCGATACCACTGATTTGAATCGACACGCTGCATGGAACGAAGGTTTTCCCGGCGCTGCTCAAGGCTTTGGCAATATTGAGCACGCTGGGCCTCGTTCTGTTTCTTCACTCGCTTATTGTGCTCCTGCACCGCATCAAATTCCGCTTTAGACACAACTCGACCATCAACCTTATAAACAGTATTGGCTTCTTTGCGCGCCTCGGCGTCTTTATAGCTATAGGTCTGAGCGTTAGAGACGGCACCAATTCCCATATCGGTTTTACGAAGGCCTGTCGCAGAGCAGGGTTGGGCTTGATAAACCACGCGATTGGACGCATCCAGGCATTTGACCGCCTGCCCGGTTGGGACCTCATTACTGCCTGAGTGATATTGATCGGATTCCTCTGGCGCGCTTTGCTGAGGATTTTCGGGTTGCGTTTGGCTTTGTATCTGCTGCTCAGCCATGCGTTGATTGTGCTGAAGAGCCGCGTTGTATTCCTCTTCGGAAACTTCGACCCCATTGACCTTATAGATCTGCCGATTTGCGTCTTCGATTTTCTTTTGTTCTGCCAGATACGCAGGATCATCCCGAACAAAAGTCACTGTATTGCCCTCGACGACCAGGGTGTAGTGGGGGAGTAAACCTTGGGTGTAAGCCAGATACAGGACGATAAGCGATATCAAGCTAAAGATAATAATAAGCTTGGCTTGCGAGAAGTCACTTTTGCGTTCGTAAGGCTCAAAATGGTAATCGTGCTGCATTGGCTAGACCTATTGTCGCAGTTTTGCCCCTATGACCCGCTTGAGGTCTGGTTTTGACGGTGCGAGTTGCCTGTTGCTTACCGGGGCGATGAAGCTATTTTTCACGATCTGACAGCAGGTGTCACCAACTCGGGTCGTTCAAGTGCAAAAGCATGGGTAAGATAGGCATCGGAAGGAATGTCTGGCCAAATGGGTTACTCCTAGGGGCTGGTATTCGGCCAAAGCGGCCTGTCGAGAACAGTAGAGTAATAGACTGTTACCGGCAACAAAGCTGACATTCAAGAACAAGGGCGTGCTCTGGTGAGTGGCAAATAATGAACTCAAAGGGTATCCAAGGGGCTGCTCACGCCACGGCCACCTTTATTCAGCACATGCGTGTAGATCATCGTGGTACTGACATCCGCATGCCCCAGTAACTCCTGCACAGTGCGAATGTCGTAACCGGATTCAAGCAGATGGGTGGCAAAGCTATGGCGCAGTGTATGTGGCGTGGCCGGCTTGGCAATCCCGGCGGCAGCCACGGCCCGCTTCATCGCGCGCTGCAGCAGTTTCTCATCTTGATGATGTCGCCGTTGAGCACCAGAACGTGGGTCACGCACGTAGCCAGTAGTGACAAACACATATTGCCAGCCCCATTCTTGCCCTGCATTGGGGTATTTCCGTGCCAACGCATCAGGCAAGTACACATCAGCCATGCCAGCCTGCAAGTCTGCCTGGTGGATGGTGTGCCGCCGCTGCAAATGAGCCTGTAGTGGTGCGGCCAGACTCTGCGGCAACATGGTCACTCTGTCTTTGGCACCCTTGCCATCGCGCACCAGAATTTCACCGCGCCCGAAGTCGACATCTTTCACCCGCAGGCGCATGCATTCCATCAGTCGCATGCCGGTGCCGTACAGCAAACGCAGTTGCAGCGCGTACAGCCCATCGGCTTGCGCCAGCAATGCGGCGACCTCCTGTCGTGTAAGAACGACGGGTAGATGCTTGGACGGTTTGGCTCGAACCACTTCATCCAGCCAGGGCAAGCTTAGCTGTAGCACTTCACGATAAAGGAACAGTAGTGCAGACAAGGCCTGATTTTGCGTCGATGCAGACACCTGCCCATCTACGGCTAGATGGGTAAGAAAACCGCTCACCTCTGCTGCGCCCATTTCGCGGGGATGTCGATGATGGTGAAAGCGCAAAAAGCGCCGTACCCAATTCACATATTGCTGTTCGGTACGCAAGCTGTAGTCCCGCACCCGCAACGTCTCGCGCAGCACATCCAGCAAGCGTGGTGCGGTAGTCCCATCTGGCTGTGTACTCTCAGGCATCTGAAACCCCACATGCTTGAAAAACAATGAAAAATGCGTGTAGCATGCTGAGTTATACACACAGATAAACCAAATATACACCTGCACAGGTGTATATTTCACGTTATGTTTAGGACCAGCAAATGGCCAAGGTACTAATTGATAACGCCACAATATCCAGTGTTCAAAGAGCGTTGGGAAAGGCTCCGCTCAAAGAACCTGCATTGTTAGATATTGAGCACGTTGCTTTAGCTCGATTTTGCGAGGCTGTCCTTCTCAATGACAGCATAGTTGTTCCAGACAACTACAAAGCCGACCTAACGGCAAAGCGCAAAGAGTTGATTTCTGGTGACGCTTTTAGCTTTCAGGCATTAGCAGAGGGTGAGGACGACTCAATTCGTGAAGTCAGTTCTTCTCTTGCACCGGCGTGGAAAGAGGCGTTTCGTGCTGGCTCAGATCGTTCGCTTTTCTCTGAGTATTTTTCTCAGATAGACGCTTATAGCAACTTTATATGGGAGCACGCCAGTTCAGAATTTTTCCTAGTCTTCCGGGCTCACGGAATACAAAAAGACAGCCCATTGATTGAGGCCGTGCTTGCCAGCACTGCCGATGAAACCCTTGGCAAAGAGCTTGAGATTATAGGTACAGACGGCAAGCCGGTTGCTTGGGAAAAGCTTTCAAGGCACGTACAACGAATGCTTTCTGTAATGGGGTGGCTTGGTCATCAATATATTTGGCATCAAGTTTTTTCTGCCCAACATGACTGCGCGTACATGCCTCACCCACTGCGAGATTTCTTCGCGTACGACTTTCTTAACAGAGTCAGAACGGGATCGAAGAGCAGGGCGACATTTGCCGATGCCTTTGGTGATGGTTTAGGTAAATTTCAGGGCAAGTTTCGGGACTCGCTTGCAGCATTGGGAGCAGAGCAATCCTCTGCATGCGTAAGCCTTCCTGGCTTCTTGCCTCTTCTGGTCAAAGAGAGCGCAAATCAGGATGACTTCATGAAAGTTCTTCATCAGATGCGAAACGAAGCTGGTGTAGTTGAGCTTCGCCAGATGCTGGAGGAAATACAAAATGGTGTTGCCAATGGCAACTACAAGCCGCTTGCCCAACTAAAGCGCGACATGGAAGCAATAGGGAGGAATATTCTTATTGAGAGAGGACTGGAAGATCGATTTATTAAGATCACCCCACCAACCACTTTAGTTGGCATAAAAATGGAAGGTGACGACTCGTCAATAAAATTACGTATCCCATCGATTTTGTACAAACAGTTTTTTGTTGGCAGAACGTATCGAGCATTCGTAAAACGCGCTATGGAAGAGTTGGCTGTCCCCGCCCAATATGGTGCGATTAAAACAAAGTTGAATAGTTGGGCGTGGATAAAGGAAGATAAATTTCCAAAATTTTATTTGAAGGAGGACAAGCTTCCTTCGCTCTTCCACAAACCATTTCGCACATCGGTTTTATAGTGATATGCGCCAAAAACATAACATGGCGCTCAACCGGACCTGCGCTAAAAGCAGCGCAGTCCGGTTAGCTCTACGTTATGCGCCAGAGGAGCGTGCATGAACATCGAGACCAAGAACGAGCTCATAGAAGAGATTCTCGCTGCATGGAAAGACCGAATCGGGGATGACTACCTGGGTTACAAGGGGCATGTCTATCGAATGTTCAATTTCTGTTTGGCACTCCATTCCTGCACCGAAGAAGAAAAGACCAAGTTGGCGATTGCTGCCTGTTTTCACGATATAGGTCTTTGGTCGGCTCATCCCGTGGACTACATCCCGCCTTCAGTGTCAGAAGTAAAGAGGTACTTATCCGAAACAGGGGGACAGGAATGGTCTGAGGAAATTGGCCTAATGGTCGAAATGCACCACAAGGTTCGCACATACAAGACAGACCGCTATCCGTTGGTAGAACTATTCAGAAAGGGCGATTTGGTTGATTTCTCCCTTGGTTTCTTTAAGTTCGGCATTCCTCCTGCCTATGTGCGCGAGGTCAAAAAAGCCATCCCAAATAACGGATTTCACCGCTTTCTCATGAAAGGCGCGCGCGAGTGGTTTGCAAAACATCCGTTCAGTCCACCACCCTTCATGAAGTGGTAGCGCATAACAATTCAATCCACCGGACGGCCTGCGGCCGCCTGTGATTTCAAACGTTAGGCGATCTCACGCACGCCCGCCCATGCGATCTCAGAAAAATGAAAAGCCCTATTACCAAACATCGTGAAGCCACTTATGAATTAGCCAGATCGTTGGCCAAATCTGATATTCACCACTGGCTTATTGATCACGGCTATTTTCCCGAGAACTACGTCCTTCCACCTTGCTTCGCAGTTATTGAGCGCCCCAAAAAACCAACCGTTTATTACAAAAAGAAGAAGAAGGGTAAAGAGTTCAAGGTTGATCGTACAGAGTGCGTGAATGTACACTTTCCAAAGTCAGAATTCACCGATAGAACCTTTGGAATAATTCACCCCAAAATTTATAACGACATTTCTTATCACATCAGCCGAAACTGGCTCAAGATTGTTGATGCGATGATTCCTAAAGATAGTCAAGTAACATCGTATAGCTTCCCCATACCAATAGACTCTAGAACTCCCGGCCGCCTCGGCTATCTGCGTAGCGGCAGAATGATCTATGAATTCATATCCATGACTGATACCGATATTTCTTCGGTAGCATACAAATACGCCTACATGGTGAAAGCCGATATAAAAAATTTTTATCCGTCCATTTATACCCACAGTATTGCGTGGGCATTGCACGGGAAGTCATTCATAAGAAAGCCAGTCAATCTGCACAATTACAATCACTTAGGAAACCGGCTGGATAGGCTTTTTCAAAATGCCAACGACGGCTGCACCAATGGGATTCCTATTGGCCCAGTAGTTTCTGATGTAATTTCAGAGGTAATTGCATCCGCCGTTGACGTATTACTCACCAAGTTACTGAAGAGTGAATCTGTAGAGTACGAAGCCGTCAGATTTAAAGACGATTACCGAATTCTTGTCAAATCCGAGGCCGATGCAAAAATAGTTATCAAATCATTGCAAGCCGCACTTAAAGAGTTCAATCTCGAACTGAATGACGAGAAAACCAAAATCTCAGCATTGCCAGACGGTCTTTTCCGAGAATGGGTATCAAAATATCACGCCGCCTATCCAAAAAAACTAGAAAATTTAACCTGGAAACAATTCAGGGAGTTGTATTTATCAGTAATTGCGATTGATAAAATACACCCCGGAACGGGGGTTATTGACAGATTCCTCGCGGACATAACCGACAAAGAGGGGCAATTAAAAATTTGGATTGGCGATTACAATATTGAAAAAGTTATTAGCATGCTTCTAATGCTGGCCACTCTTCGAGTTAAGGCCTTTCCCAAAGTCATGGCCATACTGGAAGGTGTGCTAAACAGTTTGTTTGGTTCAACCCACAAAGAAAAAATCACCGAATATCTTGAAATGTATTTACTTCGCCTATCCAAAGAAGAAGAGCGACACAAGTATCTAATATCGTGGATCAGTTACTTTCTTGTGAGCAATGACTTGGTTAAACATTTATCATCCAAACCAAAATTCAAAGACCAAATAACTCGCTCCATATTCAACAATCGTGGCGCAATATTCAAAGACTGCAAGGAATACAAGCTATTCGTCGGCTGTAAGACAATTTCAAAAAAGATTTCTATGTATGAACACCTTGACGTGTTTGATCCACCGCAAATCGCCTAACCTTTCGGTCAACGTGACGGCCCAAAGCTCCGCTTTGGGTTCCCTCCATGCCTGCGGCATTCCGGCCGCACGTTACCTCCAACGTTAGGTTTCAAGTGATAAGTCTCCTCACGCTGGATCACTCTGGTTGGTGGACGCCGATGGGCATGGCCTTCAAGTACGCACTCATTTTGGCGGCAGTAGTTGTCGGCGTATCTTTCTTTCGATGGTCTAAGGCAGGCTACTTCGTATTTGGCTGGTCCTTGGTGGTGCCTTTGCCTCTTGTGCTGCTATCGTTCTGTGATGGCTTGTTTGGGCCGTTCATAAAACCTGCCCCTGAGAGCATCTTTATCTACATATGGATAGCCATTGCTCTTTTGGAGATCTTCTTGTTCTGGATACCAATGATCGGACTCTTCATGGGCTCGTCCAGCAATCTGAAGGAAGAGATCGGAGCAGTGGAACCGAAGAGCGACAAGGTTGGCAGTGAAACCTAACCCTGCGTTGGAGCCGACTCGCAACGGCTGGTCTCTACAGACCCCCATTGCATTCTGGTCCTTCCGCGCCCAGCCGTCGTTCGCGGCTCAACTTTGACGTCAGCGTCTGCAATGCAACTGCAAATAGACCTTGATGGCTCGAACATGAAAGTCCGCTAAGGCCGAAAAGCTGATCTGTGAGCTGCATTCACAGTGTCTAACTGTTTCTTTAGTTCAGCGCCTTCGCGATGACCTGTGCAATTCGTGTTATGGAAGTGACGCCCCCATTTGTCCAAACGGCGGGTAATGCGCGTACTCGCTGAGTACGGACCACTGGCAGCGCTTGCCATAATGCGCTGCGCTCCAGATCCGCTTGGCGATTAAAGGGCGCTATATGCAGCAATAGGCCTGTATCTAAACGAGCCAGTTCTGGCAGTTGGCGTAAATGCGTACCCCATGCGCTCCGTGGCTGTGGGCAGGCATTTTTAATGCCGAGCGCGGCCATTGCGGCTTCGGGCATCGAGTTGTCTCCATACGTCCAGTAGCGGGTTGGTGAAGCAAAGCGCACGATGCAAACAGCCGGTGGTTGCCCTTTGAAACGCTGGTTCACTGCGTGGCGTAATCGTGTCAATTCTGTCTTTTGTTGTTCCAGGAATGCCTCGTGAGCGGCGAGGCGATTGAGTTGAATGGCCAGTTGCCGTTGGAGTCGCTCGGCAGCATTTGCGTTGTCATGATCGACCCGAAAGGAATCGAGCAGCAGAGTAGGCGCAATTTTTTGCAGATTCGCCTGTATGCCGGCCAGCGCAGGATTAATGATGATCAGATCAGGTTTGAGCGCGTAAATGCGTTCCAGATTCGGTTCTAGTCTGCTGCCAGCATCCAATACTTGCTCGGGTAGGCGAGGCTCTACCACCCATTGTTGGTAGTCCTGGCGGTCTGCGACGGCCAATGGGGTGACGCCCAAGGCAAGTAAGTACTCGGTGGCTTCCCAACTCAGGGCGATGACTTTCTTCGGGGCAGCCTGAAGCACACTACTCAGCAACATACCAAGCAAAATCCAATATATCTTCATGCGAGCCTCCTACGTCGGCCGAGTAAACCAATGACCAGCAGACTCCCGCAGGTCAATGATGCCAGTGCACCGACCGGGATTTGGCTTGGGAAAAAAACTGTCCGACTGGCCAGATCCGCCAACCCGAGTAGAGCTGCGCCAATTAGGCTGGCGAGCCAAAGCTGATCTTTAATCGTGCGCGCGCCGAGCTGAATCGCCAGCTGGGGTAATACCAAGCCGATAAAGGCCAGCGGACCGAATTGACTGCTGATGGCAAGACTGAGCAGGCCTGCAAGCAGTAGCAGCAGTACGCGTGCTTGCGGCACTGCTAAACCGACCGCTTGGGCGAGTGTTTCGCCAAGGCCAAATAGCAATAACACGCGGGCAAACACTAAACTTATTCCACCCAAAATCAGCACGGTGCCCAGTAAAGCAATGGCTTGCGTGGGGGTGGTGTGATAGGTAGAGCCCGCGAGCCAATTCAATAATTGAAAGCTGTCTTGGTTACCCTGGGCCAGTACTAGCTGCAAAGCCGCTTCTAATAAAGAGGACAGGCCAATACCCAAGAGAATCAAGCGTGCGGGGCTTTGGCGGGGGGCGAGCCAGCATAATGCCAGGAGCACCACTACGGCGCCGCTACTGGAAAAGAGCCAGGGTGAGAGGCTGGTGCCAATCCCAAGGCCAATTAACATCCCGAGGCTGGCACCCGCAGAGATTCCCAGTAGATCTGGGCTGGCGAGAGGATTATTGAGTAAACGCTGCAAAATCAGTCCCGCAATAGCGAGGCCCATCCCTGCGGCGCAGGCCGCCATCATGCGTGGCCAGCGTAGTGCCCATAAGCCAGCATCGGGCCAACTGATCAACCAGTGGCCAGCCGCATCTTTGCCGCTGATGGCGCTCAGTAGCAAGATTAATGCGGCCAAGAGACACCACCCAATCAGCGCCGTTGGCTGACGGCGGAATGGGTGTCCGGTGGCATCGGGCAGGCTTGAGGCCAGTGGGAGTTTCAAACACAACCAGATTAAGATTGGTCCCCCGAGCAAACCGATTGCGGCACTCGTGGGCAGCAGATCAGCAAGGTGGTGGCTCAACCAGATCGCCACAATATCGGCCAGCAATAAAGTAATCGCGCCAAGTAGGGCGGCCATACCCAGATTGTCGGCCGGTTTATGCGCTCCGAGTAGCCGCGCTAATGCCGGGGCCAACAGGCTCACAAAACCGATAATCCCCACCGCCGCGATGGCTAGCCCATTCAGCCAGAGTGCTAGTAGTGAAGTGATGATCGCTAGACGCATGACATTTAAGCCGGCCGCGGCGGCGGCTTGGCTACCCAGTTGAAGTAAGTGCAATGGTTTGCAGAGTAAGGGAATGAGCAATAGTGCCGGAGCGAGGCGGGGCAGTAACCAGAGTACCCACGCCCAGTCGTTTTGAGCTAAATCACCAGTCCCCCACACCAAGAGTGTCCGGCTGTATTGATCATTGAGCATGACAGCAATTGCCGCGACGCTTCCCAGAAGCAAGTTCAATGCGGTACCCGCCAGTAGCGCATTCAGGCTGTGTAGCTGCCGCCAGCCGGCTAAAGCCCCAACCAGAGTTAAGGCAAATAGACTGCCACCTAAGGCTAGCCATTCGAGTGGTAATTGGAGTGTTGGAGCCAGCACGCCTGCGAGGACAATTGCGCACCATGCACCAGCCGAGGTGCCCAGGGTCATGGGCGAAGCTAGAGGGTTTTGCGTCAGTAATTGCAGTAAGCCGCCCGCCAGCGCCATGACCATACCCAAAATGACTGCGAGAGCTGTGCGTGGGAGATGAGTGTGCACGAAAATCAGCTGCTCCAGCGATTGCACTTCATGCAATGCTTGCCATTGTTGCGCCAGCGAGAGCGGGGTGCCGATTTGGATGTGCAGTGCCGCGAGTTGGGTGGTGACTAAAGCCAGTAGAGACCAAGCTGGGCGCTTCATGCGACAACCGCCACTGCATGTTTCCCAGGGCGAGCGAGGATATCGAGCTCAATGCCATACAAGTCATCTAACTGCGGGTGAGCCAGCAATTGAGCCGGCGAACCATCAAACCAGATTTGTCCTGCTTGCAAGGCGATGATGCGATCCGCATAGCGGAGCGCCAAATTCAAATCATGCAAGATGGCCACGACGGCACAGCTTTGCGTAGAGACCAAGCGCTGCAGCAAAGCCATTAACTGATATTGGTGAGCTAAATCAAGCGCCGAGCTGGGTTCATCCAAGAGCAACATCTGCGCATCTTGCGCGAGCAACATGGCTAGCCAGGCCCGTTGGCGCTCACCACCTGATATTTCGTCCAGCGCGTGTTCGGCTAGATGGCTGACATCGGCTTGCTGCATCGCGGCCGTGATGCGCTCTTTATCGTTTTCCTGCCAGCGTGCTAGCCAGCCACGCCAGGCGAAACGGCCTAATTCAACTAATTCACGCACTTGCATCAGGGCTGGCTGTGGGATTTGCTGCGGCATGAATGCAATTTGCTTGGCTAATTCCCGCGGTGCATAAGTTGCGATCGGGCGACCCTGCAGCAAAACCTGCCCTTCATCGCTGGGTAGCTGCCCCGCTAACACCTTAAGGAGCGTGGATTTACCAGAGCCATTGTGGCCAAGAATGACGGTGAGGCCATGTGGGGGCAGATTGAGCTGGTTGATCTGTAACAGTGTTCGCCCCTGCCGGGCGATTTTTAATTTTTGAAGCTGGAACATGGTGGGTATGTTTCTGTGGCTATTTTAGTAATTGATTCTTGCGGCTATACCCTAGGTGGGTTCTAGCTCGAGGCGGATTTTTTCAAGGCGGATTGGTATTGGCCAACGTGGGCAGGTGCTACAGGCTTCTTGGCCTGGGAGACGAAAATGCTGGCAACAACCCTGGCGATTCAACGCCGGCACGCAAGCACCTGACGGCAGCCGCACTTGCATCACACTGCCGTGTTGTTGCCACCCCAATGCATCTAGCCAACATGCAGTTTGCGCATCGAGCTGATGTGCAGACCACTTGAAATGTTGCGCCACTAGCAGCAGCGCTGAGAGCACGCAATCGACGGTCATGCAGGCTGCCTGCTTAGCTGAGTAGCGGCTGAGCTGAACGAGCTGCTTGTAGTGCGCGTGGTGATAGCGCAGCAGAGATTGCGCCGCCTGCGTTATCACGGGCGTGCTCGCCTCGCTGTTCGCCGCGTCGGCGGGCAAGGTCCACGAATGTGTGACGCCAGCGCACACCGTTTGCCAGAAGTGCTCCAAATCAAGCGCACGATGGGCGCAATGCACCGCCAGCACACAGGCGTACGCCGGTTGCCACATCAGCATGCCCCAGCTACGCGCACGCCAGTAATGCACCCCGGCCTCAGGTGTGCGGCTTTGCCAGTGTGCGTACAATTCGCCTATCAGCGAATGCTGTTCGCCACGCTCAGGTCCGGCCTGCCCGTGCAGATACGGGCAAACGCGGGCGATTTCAGTCAATACTGCCGGTAGCAATTACACCTCGCCAAGGCTGGCCGGATCGCGCCAACGCGCCAGCGGATTGATCAGCAGACCGGCCATTTGCAAGCCGCTGGCCGGGTCTTCCAGATTGAGCATGTGCTTGTTATTGGCCATTTGCAGACGATTCAGGCACGAATGCTCAAAGTCGGCGGCAAACAGATCGTAGCGGGCAAATTGCTTGGCCAGTTGCGGGTGCTCTGACTGATAGCGATGCGTGCAGCGCGCCACAGCATGCCAAAATTGTTCGACGGTATAAGCGCATTGATCGTGCAGGATGGCCGCGACATGACGCAGATAGCCGTCAAAAACGTCAATAAACAGGCAGAGCGTTTTCATTTCATCCGGAATATGGGTGGAAACGCGCAGCATGATTTCGGGCAACTCGACTGCCGGATTCAGGATGCCGACTTCTTCGGCAATGTCTTTCATCAGTACGCGCGCAACGCGGTGATTTTTTAAAATCATGATTAGGTTTTCGCCGTGCGGCATATAGATCAGATCATGCTGGTAGAAGCAGTGCAGCAACGGCGCAAAATAGGCGTCCAGATATTCGGCGACCCACTGATCGGTGCTGATGCCCGATGCCGAGATCAGCTCGGCAATCAGCGCGCGGCCATCGTTATCCAGATGTGCCAACGCCGTCATCGTCATCAGCTTTTCACCCTCCTGCAGATGCGTATTCGGGTTTTCACGCCAGAGTGCAGCTAGCATTTTCTTGAAGGCGTTGTTTTCCTTGATCGCTGCTTCGTAATACGGATTGCGATAGCCAATGGCCGCCACTTCGCGCAGGATATGAAAGCCTTTGCTTTGCAGATAGGCATCGCCCTCGACCAGCGCATACACCCAGTCGTTAATCGCTGGCGTGGCCAGCATGTAATACGGCGACAGGCCGCGCATAAAGCCCATATTCAGCACCGATAGCGCGGTTTTGACATAGCGTTTGCTGGTGTCGCTGACATTGAAAAAAGTCCGGATCGATTGCTGCGCCAGATATAAATCATCCCCCGTACCCAAAAACACAATCTGCTGCTGGGCAATTTCTGCGGCAAAGGCCATCGCTAGTTTGTTTTGCCATTGCCACGGGTGAGCGGGCATCAGCCAGTAGTCGCCATCGTTCAGGCCCAGTGCCTGTAAGCGCTGGCGGAATTGGGCAAGCTGGACCTCACCCAGCTCTTCGCGCATCATCTGCTCGTAATCCAGCGTGGCCGAAATTGACAAGGTAGCGCGTTGTTTATGTACCGCCAGCCAGACAATCTGGAATGGATTTGCCGCTTCCGGTGCGTAGCGGCGGTAATCGTTGGCGTCAAAACCCAGCCGGCCATTATTGGCCACAAAGCATGGGTGGCCTTCGCTCATCGCGGTTTCCACGCGCTGGAAATCGGCATGGATTAGCTCGGCTGCGCTGGGCGCTGCGCGGTCGTGTTTGTACGCGCTGCCATAGAGTGTGCTGCTGATTTCATCCAGATAGACCGGCAGCACATGTTCTTTGAGCAGCAATTGCTCGCGCAGCTCGAGCATAAACAAGAGTGCGTCCAGCTCCTGTGGCTGCTCGCCGTTGTACTTGCTGATCGAATCGGCGGGAATGCTCCAGTGATTCAGCGCCAGCAGCTCGGCACGAAAGCGATAGCTGATCTGGCCGTCATCGCTGTGAATCTGGTATTGCCCATCGGCTTGCTGCACCGGCGTGAGCAGGCCTTCGTGGGCAAATTCGCTAATGGCCTTTCGCACCAGCAAGCGGTTGACCTTGTGCCAGATGGCGGGGTTCAGGTGGGCGCATTCGGCCAGAGTGGGGGCGGGCAGGCGAGTGGTCATGCAGTGATCTCCAGTTCGGTAGCTTGCAGAAAAGAGGCGCGCTCGCAGATGGCAAACCAGGCGGTTT
This sequence comes from Chitinibacter tainanensis DSM 15459, assembly GCF_000429785.1. Lineage (GTDB taxonomy): Bacteria > Pseudomonadota > Gammaproteobacteria > Burkholderiales > Chitinibacteraceae > Chitinibacter > Chitinibacter tainanensis. The sequence goes on along the minus strand of NZ_KE386951.1, from coordinate 427,583 downwards.
TGTACGAGAGCTTGATGGTGTGCTGGTAACAAAATCCGGCGTCGCGATTTATCGGGTGGATCTTCTGGTTGTTTACATCCGGCTCGACGACCACGCGCAGATAGCGGCTCTGGCTAAATAGAAAGGCCAGAATCGTTTGCATCACTGCGCGGGTAAAACCGTGCACGGCGGGGCCACTGGCGGGGGCGACCAGAAAATGCATGCCGATATCGCCAGCTTGCACGGCGTAATGCTGGCCGAGTTCGTCGTGTGCCGGATCGTAGGTTTCAAGCAGAAACGCAGGCTGGCCAGCGTAAAACGCCAGATACGGCGCGCAATGCACCGACTCGATTTGCTGGCGATAGCATTGCGCCACTTCATCGGGGCTGGCCTGCTGCATGCCCCAGAAGCTGGCACGCGGTGCTGTGACCCACTGGTGTAATAAGGCAAAGTCGGCGCTGGACAGTGGCCGCAATTGAAATTGCCCCACGCCGCTGACGGTGTGGCAAAAAACCATCTCGGGTGTGGCAGCGTTCTCGTTCAAATCACGGCAGGACATCGGCAGTTCTCCGGGTGGGCAGCGCGGGGGCGGCATTGATCAAGGGATACAGCAGCAAGCTCAGCAAGAGCCCGGCGGCAGCAAGCCAGAATGGCGTGCTCAAACCATGCAGGCTGACCAGCCAGCCCGCGCTGTAATATGACATCAGCACGCCAATGTTCTGAAAAAGGTTGATCTTGCTGTAATCGTGCGCATACGCAGCCGGGCTGCTTTTTTCGAAAATCAGCGCGTCAAGGCGCACGGTGAGTTGGAATGAAGCCCAGCCAAACAGCACGCGGCCAAAGAGCACCCACCCTGTTTCTCCCGAGCCTTGCAGCAGCAAACCGGCAATGCCCAGAATCAGGCAAAAGACCGCATGGTTGGCCAGGCTTTGCACCCCGACGCGCTGGTTGAACCACAGCGCCAGCAGACCCACCGCCGCCGGTATCGCGTACACCCACGCCGCCAGCTGCACGCCGTGTTCAGGCTCGATTTGCTGCCAGTACTGCACAAAAAACGGCACGATCTGGTATTCGCTGAAATAAAACACCAGCATCAGCACGCCCAGCGGATAAATCCCCCGCGAGGTGGTGATTGGCTGGGCTGTGTCTTCGGCCGGTGGTGCGGGCTGCTCCAGCCCGGCATAAATCAGATAGGCGCAGACGCCAATCTGCACAATATCGCCGACGGCCATTAGCAGAAAAGCATGCTCCAGCGGCCAGTGCGTCAGCGCAAAACCACCCAGCACGGCACCGGCAATATGCCCAAAGTGCACGACAATCGACAGGATGCCGATGGTATGGCCGTGATTAGCCTCGTCCTCGCCCGCCATCAGATAGGGGTAAATCAATAAATAGCTGGCCTTGAAGACAATCATCGCCAGCGACAAAACCCAGAACAGCCACAGGCTATCGGTAAAACTGCAGGCTATGCACAGCAGGGCCGCACCAACCTGAGTCCACAGCAGTAGCCTTAACGTACCGCCGTGGCGCACCATGCGCGCCCAGAAAGGCAGCGCCAGCATGGCCACGAGGCAAATTGCCGCCGTATACGTGCCGACGTGTTCGGGATTGCTCACGCCAAAGCGCTCGGCAAAATACTGCGGATAAAATGGCAGCAACATCGTGTCGGCGACCACGGCCACCGCGGTCATGGCAATCAGCCAAAATTTCAAGCCCATGCCATTTCCTGCTGTTCGGTGGCGCTGAGGCCAAATTGCTGGAAAGCTACGCGTTGCTCGATCGGGTAGGGCGAATACCCCAGCACTTCGCGCAGGATGACCGAATTGCGATGGCAGGCCATGGTCAGATCGGGCGCGGCCAGGCCATGCGTATGCAGCTCGGCGTTTTGCACAAAAATCTCGTTACCGTGCAGGTCAATGCTGTAGTTGCGGCGCACGGCTAGACGGCCTTGCGCATCGTGACGGATACGATGCTGCACGCCTTGCATAAATGCCGGTGCCTGATAGCCATAACCGCTGGCGATCACTACACCATCGTAGTCGGCGTGTTCACCTTGGCCGGTTTCATGGTGATGCAGCTTGAGTGTGTAGTTGCCGTTTTTCAGGGTAAGTGCCTGCATTTCCACATTGCTGAGCAAGCGGCTGGGCAGCTCTCCATCGAGCTTGAGGCGATACAGCTCGTCAAAAATAGCGTTGATCAGTGTGCGGTTAATCCCTTTGTACAGGCCTTTTTGCGATTCCAGCAGTGGCAAGCGGGTATGGTCGGGCAGCGCGTGGAAGTAGTCGATGTAATCGGGAGAGGTCATTTCCAGCGTGAGCTTGGTGTATTCCAGCGGGAAAAAACGTGGCGAGCGGGTGATCCAGTCGATCTGGTAGCCATAGCGGCGCGCATCCTGCAGCAGATCAAGGTAAATCTCGGCCGCACTTTGTCCGCTGCCCACCACGGCGAGGCATTTTTTCTGCTGCAGCTGGGTTTTGTACGTCAGATACTGGCCGCTGTGTATCACTGGCACACCCTCGCAGCAGGGTGGTAATTGCGGCTTGGTGCCGGTGCCTAGTATTAGCTTTTTTGCCAGATATTGGCTGCTCGCGCCCGTCCTCGTTGATGTGCAGGTTAATACATAGCAGGCCTGTTGTTCGTCGTAGCGCGCAAACTGCACAAATTGCCCAAAGCGCAGGTTGCTTAACTGGCCCGCCACCCACTGGCAATACTGGTTGTATTCCTGCCGCAGCAGAAAGAAATCTTCCTTGATGTAAAAGGCGTACAGACGGCCGCTTTGCTTGGCGAAATTCAGAAAGCTGTACGGGCTGGTCGGGTCGGCTAGTGTGACCAGATCGGCGATAAACGAAGTCTGCATCGTTGCCCTGTCTAGCAGCATGCCCGGGTGCCAGTTGAAATGATCGGCCATGTCAAAAAACAGCGTTTTCACTCCTTTGAGAGGCTCGCTGAGGGCGGCGAGGCCGAGATTGAATGGACCAATGCCAATCCCTATCAGATCGTAGATTCGATTTTCCATCCCTTCTCTCCAGTGTCTGTGTCGTTCAACTATGAGGCTGATACTTTAATGCAAGCAATAATCGTTATCAATTGAGTGTTGCAGTGATGAGGACGTAACCATTAAGTAAGCATGCTAAGTCGCCGTACGGCAGCACTTAAATATACATGACAATCATTATCATTATCGTTATTATTTTGTGGCGTTTTTTACAATTTCACTTCGTAGGTCGCCCAATGAGACAGCAAGCATTTAGCATCAGGCCATTAACCCTGGCATTAGCAGCCGCCGGTATCCTGCTGCACACACAGACGGAGGCCAGTGACGCCGCACTGCTGGATACCGTGAATGTAACGGCGACAAGCCAAGAGCCTGCCGCGGGGGATTGGTCTACTCAGGACAGTCGGGCGGCGACCAAAACCACTACACCGCTCAATGAACTGGCTCAGTCAGTGAGTGTCGTGTCACGTGAGCAGATCGAGGCATTGCGCCCAGTTACGGTAGCGCAGGCGCTTAACTATGCACCGGGTGCTTATGCTGGCTTGTTTGGTAGCGCAACGCGCTATGACTATGTTGCATTACGTGGGTTTGTGGATACCAGTATGGCCAATACGGTATTGGACGGAATGCGGTTGATGTCGGATGCCGGTGCCTTTAGTGCCTTCCAGATTGATCCGTACTTCATCGATCGGATTGATTTGGTGCGAGGTCCAATTTCCGTGCTTTATGGCAACGCTGCACCCGGTGGGATGGTGGCGCTGATGAGTAAACGTCCTCAGCAGCAAGCTGAACGAGAAATCCGGCTTGATGTGGGGGCGAACAACGAGCGAGGGTTTGCTTTCGACTTCACCGGTGGCTTAAGCGCGGAGTGGAGTTATCGTCTCACTGGTTTGACACGTGCTGCCGATAGTATGCAAAACCATGCGAAAGAAGAGCGACAGGCATTGATGCCTCAATTGATGTGGAAACCCAATGCGGATACCGCATTGCTCTTGCAAGCCTATCTGCAGCGTGACCCAGAGGGCGGTTTTCATAGCGGTACGCCATTTGAAGGCTCGGTAACTTCGCATGCAGGAAAGCAGATTGCGCGCGAGTTTTATGATGGCGAGCCGGGCAATGATCAATTTGACCGCCGCCAGAATATGTTTGGGTATCAGTTCGAGCACCGTTTTGCGCCAGCTTGGCAAGTACGGCAGAATTTGCGATATACCGATGGGCGCTCAAAACTCGAGCAGGTTTATCAATCCGGTTGGGCGAGTGATACCGAGCTTTCGCGCGGGTATTCCTTCTCCGAGGAGCATTTGAAAGGCTTAGCGGTAGATACCCGTGTACAAGGCTCGTTTGGTACAGGCATTTTGATTCACGATTTGATTGCCGGGATTGATTATCAGACGCGGGAAAACACAGGCTATTGGGGCTGGGGGAGTGCAACGAATATCGATGCCTTTAATCCAGTGTATGGGCAAGCGACGCTAAGCAAAGATGGCCAAACCAATTTTGTTCGCAAATTCAGTCAACTTGGATATTACCTGCAAGACCAAGTTTCGCTAGGCGGCTGGCGCTTTACCGGTGGTCTCCGTTACGACCGGGCCACAACCTCCTCGCATGATCCGGACACCAAGAGCACAACCGAGTGGGATGGCGGGGAGTGGAGTCGTCGTTTAGGTGCCTTGTATTTATTTGATAATGGCATTGCGCCGTATGTGAGTTATAGCGAGTCGTTCGATCCAACCAGTAATACCGACATTAACGGCAAGGTGCTGCAACCTACCCGAGGAACGCAGTATGAGGCTGGGCTTAAATACCAACCGCATCCGGGTTTGCTGCTCACCGCCGCAGTATATGATTTGGAGCAGAAGAACGTCGGTCGGATGGTGCCAGGCCAATCCTATTTCGAGCCGGTGGGCACGGTGCAATCGCGTGGTCTGGAGCTAGAAGCGCAGTGGTCAGTCACCAAAGCGCTGTATGTGCAGGCGGCCTATACCCGGAATCAGATGAAGATCAAAAATGGCGCGCCCGAGGCTGAAGGCAAGCGGCCTCGGCAATCGCCAGAGCAAATGGCTTCAGCGTGGGTGAATTACACCCCACTGGAAGGTGCGCGTTTGGGGCTCGGTATTCGCCACATCGGAAAGAACTATGCGGATATTGCGAATACCATGACGGTACCAAGTGCTACTTTGGTGGATCTTTCAGCCAGTGTGGAGCTTGGGCGTTGGAGCAGCGCGTTAAAGGGGGCAGCCTTGCAATTGAGTGCTAGCAATCTGTTCGATAAAGACTATGTGGCCGCTTGCTACGACGAAACGTATTGCTACTTTGGCAATGGCCGGACCGTTACTGGGACTTTGAAGTACAGCTGGTAACTGTTTCTAGTTCGATGATGTATTCAACCTGGCTTTAGTTCGAGCCCTGTTCTTAAAGTGTGCGATACATGTCTTATGCCCTTCCGGTAATTAGGGGAGGGCATTTGCAATTAATGTTGCATCTGGCCATATGGCAGGTTTGCATTCAGAACCGGCCATACACAGCGGAGCGGTGACCGACTGCTTAGACTGAGAAGCTGACCTGTGAGCTGCATTCACAGTGTCTAACTGTTTCTTTAGTTCAGCGACTTCAGGATAGCTGTAGTGGCACACTGAATCTGGCCACCTAATTAGAAGTGTTAGCCCCCACCAGATGAAACCATCTGGTAGTAGCTGAGATAAATTTGCCCCGTCTGGGCTGCATAGCGCTTCTTCCTGAGCAAGAGGCTTGTGAAATCAATTCGCTCTTCAAAGACTGCCATAAGATCGCCGCCGTCTACTAGCAGTATTGATGCTCCACCAGCTTGATGTGCCGCAACGCCATCTGCCGAAAAACCATTGATTGATAGAAAGATGCCAAGAGTATTTTCAAGTTTAGTTCTGACCTTGTCGCTGAACACCGCCAAGTCAGCTTTGTTGACCATTTCCTTTTGCCACTTTGCCTCAAACAAGTATTCCGTGCCTTCAAGAGAAAATGCCCCGTCAATCTGTTCCCCGAGATTCTTGAATGACGCCTTCGGGTCAAGGTCAAATAGCTCAAAGAGTTCATACATCACACGCTCAAGTTCGAAGCCTCTACTTTGAGCGTTGTCAGATCCGACCAAAGCCATGTATCGCGTTTTAATCGTTTCCAGCTTCTGACGGACGGCAGCGTTCTCCCTTAGTTTCTTTGCGGCAAGTTCCTGCCGCTGTTTTATGTCATCTTGCTCCTTCTTGAGCTCCTGATGAGGTTCAACGAGTTGCTTAAGTTGGTTAACGGCATTGCGTGCCCTCTCAACCTTTTGAGTTCCGTCATCCAAACGCTTGAGGTGCGAGAAGTCAGTAAGCTTGCAGAGTTCGTAGCAAATCTTGGTCAAGTCCCCAAGGTGAGCTTCCGGATTTGCAACGAGGTAATCAACAACATCGGATGCAATCTGACGTTTGTAATTTTCCCAGTTGAAATTGTTCAGAAGACCGGGCTTCGATAGGCAGAGTTGTAGGAAGCCGCGAAGTTCGGACTTATACCAGTAAACAGAACATAGAGCCTCTTTAACTGCCATGATTCCAGCGGGCGATAGCTGTTTTGACAAGTGATCCTCCATGAATAATGAGTTGCTAACATTAGAGGTAAGTGGCCACCGGAGCTGCACAGGCGTAGAAAGCACCAAAGCGTGACTTTGGGCTTTCCACTTGAGACTCCCGTCAGTTAGCAGTTCATTTTCGGCGGATATTGAAACTGACGCAAAAGTAAGATAGGTGTTGTACTCGTAAAAGAACACGGGTGGCTGCTTTGGCCGATGTGTCGATGCCGACGAGTGAAAAATGAAAGGCCGCAAACCATCAGGTTGCGGCCTTAGTTATTTGTAGTGAGTTCTTGTACTGCTCGGCCAAAGCAGACCATCCGTATAAACATATTGGCGGCCGAACTCAGTAAGACACTACAATCGCATTCATTTTTCAGAGGCTATCTTTCCGTATTGTTGGTGCTAGACGAGGCAGCATCTGGCTTGGGCCAGACAATTACGTTATCAATTAGGTACAACTGGCACGGCTGTTTAGCCGCTTTTTCGCAACGTTTCAGTGCATAAAAACTGGGATCATAACTATTTGCAGCCCAGCCACATCCACCCCCTTGACCGTTAGTTTTGACACTGACTGCAAACGCCCGTGGCGCAGCGTAGTCGTCGAGAAATTTCCGATATAAGTCCCGACAGCCCTCGTCTTCGGTTGGCAAAAGCGTGACATCTCGCAGGTTGTCGGCGTAGCCACTCGCTTTGGGTGCTGGTGGATCGACATACTGTTGGTTGATCACTTTGGTTGGAAGGTTGTGCGCTTTGAGAAAGGGTTCTGCCTTGGGCCACCAGATACTATCGAAACTTTGGCGTGTTTCTAAGAGACCATGCGTGGCATATTGAGGTGTATCGTAACGTATAAAAACAGCGCGGCCCCCCGCCGCTTGATAGCGTTCGTGCAGCTTGCTAAAAATGCCCGCGGGGTTGTAGGGGTCGTTTTCACCATGAAACCAGAGTGAATCAACCTTTGCGTTCAAACCCAGATTGGTATAGGTCTCGTCGCGTACAGCCTGCAAATCACAAATGTTATTGAATTCTTCTGGCCAGTAAATGCCTCCGGCGATGCTGATAATGGCTTTGACTCCTGCATCACTCCTTTCAGCCTGCGCCAAGCTAACAAAACCACCTAGCGACTGGCCAATAACTAGAATGCGTTGGCCATCTACATCCGTCCGAGCACGAAGCAGCTCGATCACCTTGGTAACATCATCCGCCGAATCACGGAGGTACTGAGTTATGCCGCAAGGATTGTCCATCGTGTAGCTACCCCCTGACTTTGAAAATCCACGCCGCATCGGAAGTGCGACGATATACCCACGTTTCAGAAATTCCTTAGCTAAGGCTGGAAAACGTGATCGGGATTGGAGGGATGTTTCACCTAGGTCTTTGCCATGGTTGATTACTAGCAGAGGGAATGGTCCGGGGCCGTTGGGCTTGTACAACGTAGTTTCTAGCTCAATCATTTGTGAACCGATTTTAATCGGTAGCATTAGCACCTGCTCATTCAATTCGGTGCGTAATGGTGCTTCATCGTCACCAGCAAAAGCTACTGAGCTAATCAGGACAAGCCAAATAAAGAAAAGAGGACGACTAAGCATAAGAATTGGGTTTCATGGTTGATAGCATATTGTCGGCCGATGTCTTAGCTGACGCAAAAGTAAGATGAATGATGTGGAAGCAAAAGCATATCAGTGGCAGCTTCGGCCGAGCAGCAGTCTCTTGGGCTTGAAGCATAGCCTCGGAATTGTTAAAACTGGCAAATTATTTTGGCACGCCAGCTGAGGTTATTCCAAATAAACCTGCCTGTGACAGTACATTGATTGTTAGGTGGAGGAAGGACTCAATGACGCCTGATTAGTCTGTTTCAACTATGGATCAAAGCTTGGTACGATTGCGAAAACAATCGAGATAGTAGACGCATGAGTTCGCCCCCCTCCAAGCCTTTTGTTCGATACATCGTTGGCCAATACGGAGAATGGTCATCAGCTGGCCCAATTCTAGGTGTAGAGTCACCAGGTTATCCTGTACATCGAGTTGCGCCTGATGCCCCAGAACTCAAGCATGCTGTTGCTTGGTTTGTGTATGAGCATCATGCGATCCAGTTCGCTAAAATTCTTAATAAGGCTGATAAGCTTGATTGGCGGTTTTTTTCAGAAATTTGCTGACTTTCCGTGCCGTTAAATTTTCGGCTTTGTAGCCTGATTTTCCTTTCTAGTTTTTCTGACTCACTGATTGAACGCCGCAGGGGGTGTGCTTTAACTGAGCCTCTCATGCGGCACTGATATCAGTAGGCTTGAGCGCTTTTTTATGCGATTTGAGCTCGTGCGCATCGCATCCGCACATCAGAGATCCCGAGGCGCTACCTGGTTGTTTGGTTATCAGGGAATCGATTCTTTTTCGTCATGTGAAGCATCAAGACTCCTACACTAACGCCTTTCTTTGCATTTATTGAGTAGAGGCTGTTGGCAGGCCTCCTGCCGCAGAGCAAAAGCTCACAATTTGCTGCCAATTCTGCAATAATATGCATTGAAAATGTTAGTTTAATGCGGGGCGGGCGAGATGCGCTTGAATGTCTTCACGGATTACTGTTTGCGTACACTGATTTATGTCTCTTTAAAAGATGGCGGAGTAGTTACTCGCAGTGAAATCGCTCAAGCGTATGGCGTTTCGGATAATCACTTAATGAAGGTCGTCAACTTCCTATCCCGGCATGGTTTTATTGAGACGATGCGTGGTAAAGGTGGTGGCATGGTTTTATCGCGACCACCTGCGGAGATAAACATTGGGGCTTTGGTAAGGCTTAGCGAGGAAGATAGCCCGGTCGTGGAGTGTTTTGATCGCGATCACAATACCTGCAATATCGCGAGTGTATGTCGGCTTAAATTTATATTGAATGAAGCTTTGCAGGGCCTCTATGCAGTACTTGATCGCTACACGCTGGCAGATCTGGTCAGCAATCCGGTTGAGTTGGGGGCCGTGTTTGCTATCCAGTTTCAGTCAACTGCCTCGCGTGTCTGAGTCGCGTCGTTTAAACGAATCACTAGACTTACCTTCGTCGCCCTCATTTGCCTAGGGTTGACGCGATACACCCTTTGTTCTGTGTGTTTTTTCCTTGCTGTGCGTGCACTGGATCGGACTTTTAGCTCTTAGGTTGTGCTTAATATGTATATAATTTGCATGTTTTTATAAGATGTATGTAATATGTAACTTCTAGAGCTTGATACATCATTTCACTCTCAGCGGAGAACTATCATGCAAAAAACGCGCACGCTTTGGCGCTGGCTTGCGATTGTGTTTTTCCTGTCTTTTGCCGCTTTAGGCTGGATAGGCAGGGAAATCTATCTCGACAAGCCACCCATTCCACAGCAAATCGTCAGCACTAGCGGTCAAGTGCTGTATACCGCCGAACAAATTCAGCGGGGTCAGGAAGCTTGGCTCTCTGCTGGTGGCCAGCAAATGGGGTCAGTCTGGGGGCATGGTAGCTATGTAGCGCCAGATTGGTCTGCCGACTGGCTGCATCGTGAAGTGCTGGCGCTGCGCAATATCTGGGCGCAGCAACAGTACAAAAAAGATTACGAGCAACTGAGCCGTGAAGAGCAGGCGCCGATTGATGTGCGCGTGGTGTCGGTGATGCGTACCAACACCTACGATGCGGCCAAAGATACGGTCACCATTCAGGCCGATCGCGCGCTGGCGATGCAACAAGTCGCGCAGCACTATGAAAGCCTGTTCGGTACTGATCCGGCGCAAGACAAGTTGCGCGAGCAATACGCGATGATCGCGGGCTCGATCAAAGACGCTGCTGATCTGAAAGCGCTGCCAGCGTTCTTTTTCTGGTCAGCATGGGCAGCCGCAACTAATCGCCAGGGTGAAAACCATGTGTCCTACACCAGCAACTGGCCGCATGAACCATTGGTGCAAAACACGCCGACAACAGGCACTAGCCTATGGTCAATCGCCAGCATTATTTTGCTTATTGGCGGCATTGCTGCGATGGTGTTGTTCCACAATATGCAACGGACCGAAGAGCCTGTTGTTTGTCCGGATAAAGATCCGCTGATTGCGCTACAGCTGACGCCGTCAATGAAGGCCACGTTCAAGTATTTCTATGTAGTGATCGGTCTGTTATTGGCTCAGGTGGGCATGGGCGTGATCTCGGCTCACTATCAAGTGGAGGGTGGCAGTTTTTTTGGTATTCCTCTGGCCCAAGCGCTGCCGTTTACCGTGAGCCGCACGATTCATACTCAGCTGGGCGTATTATGGATTGCGACGGCATGGCTGGCGACGGGCTTGTTCTTGGCCCCGGTCTTGGGCGGGAAAGAGCCCAAATTCCAGAAACTGGGCACCGATGCACTGTTTTATGCTTTGCTGTTGATCGTCGTCGGTTCGATTGCGACTGGCTGGATCGGCACAATGCAACGCTTGGGTAGCAATTACAGCTTCTGGCTCGGTAATCAGGGCCTGGAATACACCAGTATGGGCCGCGTGTGGCAGATCCTGCTGTTTATTGGTCTGCTGATCTGGGCCATCTTGCTCGGTCGTGGTCTGTGGCCTGCGCTACGCAAACCATCCGAGAGCCAAGGACTGATCGCGATGGTGTTTATTTCGGCGGTCTGTATCGGTCTGTTTTACGCTTCATCACTGGTTTGGGGGCAAAAGACCCATTACGCGATGATCGAATACTGGCGCTGGTGGCTGGTTCACCTGTGGGTTGAGGGCTTCTTTGAAGTATTTGCCACTGCTGTGATTGCCTTACTACTTAGCCGTCTGGGTTTGATTCGCACCGCTTCGGCAAACCGTGCGATTGTGCTGGAAACCATCGTCTTTCTGTTTGGCGGCATTCTGGGGACTTTGCATCACCTGTATTTCACCGGTTCACCGACTTCGGTGATTGCGGTTGGGGCGATGTTCTCGGCGCTCGAAGTTGTACCACTGGCACTGATTGCAGCTGAGGCGTATCACACTTATCGCCACACCCAAGCTGCGCCATGGGTTGAGAAATATCGCTGGTCGATCATGTGCTTTGTTGCGGTGGGATTCTGGAACACCGTCGGTGCTGGTTTGCTCGGTTTTGCAATTAATCCGCCGATTGCGCTGTACTACGTGCAAGGTCTGAATATGACCGCAGCCCATGGTCACGCTGCGCTGTTCGGGGTGTACGGCATGCTGGGGATTGGTCTGATGTTGTTCTGCCTGCGTGGCTTGGCTCCTGCGGCCAACTGGCACGAAAAACTGCTCAAGCCCGCATTCTGGAGCATGAATATTGGCCTCTTTATGATGGTGTTCATGTCCTTGCTGCCGGCTGGTATTTACCAGGCTGCAGCGAGTGTCGAGCATGGTCTGTGGTATGCGCGTTCAGCCGAGATTATCCATTCATCCGTGATGGAAACGCTGGTGTGGCTGCGCGTACCAGGTGACATTGTGTTTGCGGTAGGTGTGGTGTATCTGGCGATCTTTGCGCTGCGTTTGTTGGGTAAAGACAGCAGCAAATCAGTACCCGTCGTTGATGGTCAATTGGCCAGAAATCAAGCTTAAATTTAAATGGGTATAGGCCTGTATGCCTTATGTATCAATACATGCAGTTCTATACCCTTATAAGGGTAATATAATGTCTTCTTGTGCCAGCTCTCATGTAACTCTGGATGGCGTGTATGGTTTCGATGCCCGTGGTATCGCGAAGCGTTTTCGCCATGCGGCAATTTTTGGTGCGCTTGAGTCGCTCACTGAAGGCGAAACCATGCGTTTTGTGAACGATCACGATCCATTGCCCCTCTTGGCGCAGATCGATCAGCGTTATGGTCGCCAAGTGAAGGTCACTTATCAGCAGCGAAATGCCGAAGCCGTGGTCATCGATTTTGCCATCGTACCGCAGGCCGAAATGGCAGCGGCAGTGAGCGAAGGCTGCGGCAGCGGTGGTTGTGGTTGCAGTGGGCAGTAAGAGGGTTGATGTAAAGAAACATCAATGATTTCAAACTAAAACGGCGCGTTAAGCGCCGTTTTTATTGGGGTGTCGCGCAGTAGGGCCAGGGCTGAATAAGCTTAATGTGCATATTAAATACATATTGACTTAGATCAAGATTTAATATGCATATTAGTTACAACATAACATCACACAAGCGTGTTAACAGGAGAGGATGTGATGTCGAAATTACAGTTTCAACCCTGCTGCAATCGGGCCTTGCTGTCGAGTTTGCTGCTGGCAATCGGTAGTTTAGCTGCGATGAGTGCATGGGCTGATGCCACAGCCGATTTGCCAGTCGAAATCGCCGAACTGAACGCGCCGCCGCTCGTGCCTGCGCCAATTACACGCAAAACACCAGCCAAAGTGGTGGTGAATCTGACCACCGAAGAAGTGATTCGTGAAATCACCCCGGGTACCAAATACATGTTCTGGACGTTCGGTGGTACCGTGCCAGGCAGAATGATTCGGGTACGCCAAGGTGATACGGTGGAGCTGCATCTGAAAAATCTGCCAAGCAGCAAAGTGCCACATAACATCGATTTGCATGCTGTTTCAGGCCCAGGCGGTGGTGCACCACAAACGCTGATTGCGCCGGGTAAAGACGCCACGTTTACCTTCAAAGCACTGAACCCTGGCCTGTATGTGTATCACTGTGCGACCGCACCCGTAGCGATGCACATCGCCAACGGCATGTACGGCATGATTCTGGTTGAGCCCGAAGCAGGCATGGCACCGGTCGATAAAGAGTATTACGTGATGCAGGGCGATTTTTATACGCCGGGTGCATTTGGTGCGGGCGGGTTACAACCGTTTGATATGCAGCGCTCGATTGACGAAAACGCCAGCTACATCCTGTTTAACGGCGCGAGCAATTCGCTGACCGGCAAAAACGCGCTGACCGCTAATGTGGGCGACAAAGTGCGGCTGTATTTTGGCTCCGGCGGGCCAAACGTGGCATCCAATTTCCACGTGATTGGCGCGATTTTTGACAAGGTGTATACCGAGGGCGGTCTGAAATACCAAGAGCAAGTGCAAACCACGACAGTACCACCGGGTGGTTCAACGATTGTTGAGTTTGTACCCAAAGTACCGGGCAATCTAACGCTGGTTGATCACGCGCTTAGCCGTGCTTTCCATAAAGGCGCAATCGGCATTATGAGCGTCAGTGGCGAAGAGCACCCAGAGATTTACAGCAAAGCGGCGACAGCAAAGGCTGAACATTAATCATCGGGATATATGGCTGTGGCTGGCAAGATCAATTAGCTGTGGCCCTATACGCAATAAGGAGCATCAAAATGCGTTTCTCTATCTGTCTATTGCTATCGCTGATTGCCACTACGGCGTTTGCCAATGAACTTGAGGTGGGTAAAACCGTGTTTCAGCAAACCTGTGCATCGTGCCATATGGCAGATGGTGCAGGCTTGCCCGGTGCTTTTCCTCCGTTGAAACAATCGGATTACTTTAAAAAGGCAACGCCCGCGGCTTTGGTCAAAATCATGGATCACGGTTTGACTGGTGAAGTGACCGTCAACGGGCAGAAATTTAATTCCGCCATGCCAGCTCAAAATTTGAGCGATCAGGAAATGAGCGACGTACTCAATTACGTCAGCGTCGCGCTCAATGGTGGTAAAGCGGCGTTTAAACCCGAGCAAGTGAAAAAACTGCGGGCCGCAAAATGAAAACCGCTACCGCCTGTTTTGCGTTCGTACTAGGGTGCCTCCACGCTGCCGACTACGTTCCAATCGCTGGCGGCACACTGCGCACGGCCTTGCCTCTCGATGGTGAGACTGTGCCGGTGGCGGCATTTCAAATGCGCAGCAAACCCGTCACCAATGCAGAGTTTTTACTTTTTGTCCTCGCCAACAGTGAATGGCAGCGCAGGAACGCACCAACGCTGTACGCGACGAATGCTTATTTGAGCCAGTGGCGCAGTGCGACTGACTTTGCCCCACTGCCCCCCAATGCGCCGGTGACGAATGTGAGCTGGTTTGCTGCGAGCGCCTACTGCGCCAGTGAAGGTGCGGCACTGCCGAGCTGGACGCAATGGGAGTTTGCCGCCGCGGCCGATGCAGTGCGCACAGACGCACGCCATGATCCAGCATGGCGGGCGCAAATTCTGGGTTGGTACGAAAAACCTAGCGTCGAGAGTCTGCCCGATGTCGGGCTGCATCCGGCCAATATTTACGGCGTTCACGATCTGCACCAACTGATTTGGGAATGGGTCGATGACTTTAATGGGCTGTTTGTCACTGTTGATAGCCGTGCGCAGGGTGAGCAAAAAGTATTGGAAACCTGCGGCGCGGCCTCGTTGAGTTTGGGTGACAAGGAAAACTATGCGGTACTGATGCGCATTGCCTTGCTGGCGGCGTTAAATGGACAAGATAGTGTCGGCAGTCTGGGCTTTCGCTGCGTCAAACCGGCTCAATGATTCACAGAGGTTAAGCAAATGAAAGCGACACTTGCCATGCTTTTGCTCGGCGCCATCAGCGCCGTACCTGCGTGCGAAGAACATCAGCATGTTGCCAGCTCGGCAGCTGCCGTGAGTGGCGAATCCTTGTTTCAACTGGCTGTTCCTCTTACCGATCAAAGCAATCAGCCATTCAAGCTGGGGCAGGCGGGTAAGAAAGCGACTTTGATCACGATGTTTTATGGTGATTGCAACATTTCCTGCCCGATCGTGCTGGAAAACGTCAAACGGACCATCACGCAGTTACCCGCAGCGCAACGTGGCGCGGTGCAGGCTGTGCTGGTGAGCTTGAATCCTGGTGTCGATACCGCGAAAAGTCTGGCTGCCTTGGCCAAGGTCCATCAGATGGACGAGCGGGTGTATCGGCTGGTGGTCAGTGATAACGATTTACATACTCGCCAGTTGGCGGCGACCTTGGGGGTGAAATATCGCCGCGGCGCCAACGGCGAAATTAACCACAACACGCGTTTTGTCGTGCTCGATCAGCGAGGGCAAATACTGAGTGCCAGCGATATTTTGTCGGTTGAGCCGGATTTGCGTTTACTTGCGGATTTGCAAACACTGTTGGCGCATTGAGGGAAATATTAAGTAGATACAGGCTTCGCAGGTGGCGCACGACGCCCCACGTTTACTGCGTCGGGATATTGTGTGAATGAGTGCAGGACTGATTGTTCGAGTGAGTAGCGCGGTTGTACAGATGGAATGGAGAATCTCAATTGCAAAACCCCTTAAAAATATTAAGTAGTGCACCGCATCGATTGGGGTTTAGTCTGGGCGCGCTATTACTACTGGGCAGCTTGTTGTTATGGGGGCTGGAATTATTAAGCCGGCTTGCCGCGCAGCCGCTGGTAACTGTTATACCGGCCATGTTCTGGCATGGCTATGTGATGGTGTATGGCTTTTTCCCCTTGTTCATGCTGGGCTTTATTTATACTGCGGGCCCGCGTTGGTTGAGTGTAAATAGCCCACGCTTATTGCACTATGCTTTGGTATTGCTGTGCTTCGCTGTCGGTTCGCTATTTTGCTTGGCAGGGCGCTGGTGTGTGCTGTTAATGGGAGCTGGCATTGGCTTGCATGTATTGGCTTGGAGTTGTGCTGCATTGATTTGGTGGCAAGCGATTTATCACAGTAACGTGCTCGACAAAGCACACGCCCGTTGTATTGGTGTGGCATTTAGCTTGGGCGCATTGGGTATGCTGGCAGCCCTATATTGGTTGATTGGGCAGCAGAACAATGCTTGGGTGTGGGCGATTGAGATAGGGGTTTGGGGTTTACTGCTTCCGGTGTTTTTAACCGTAAGCCATCGCATGATTCCGTTTTTTAGCCAAAGTGTTCTTAGCGCTTATACGGCGTGGCGACCTTTATGGCTCTTGTATACCCTGCTTGGGTGTTGCTGGGTGGTCGCCATACTACGTTGCTTGCATATCAATACCTTTGTATTTAGTGTGGTATTGGCCGTTCTGCTGATGTACACCAGTTGGCGCTGGCAACTGGTGGCCGCTTGGTCGGTGAAGCTACTAGCTATGTTGCATCTGGCTTTTGCATGGGCAGGCGTCGGGATATTGTTGTGGGCGCTAAGCGATGGTATGCAATTGGTGGGGCAGGGGGGGCTGGGTTTTGCTCCTTTACATGCACTAACATTGGGCTTTTTTTGTACCATGCTGTTGGCCTTTGTGACCCGAGTAACCTTAGGCCATTCGGGGCGTCCCTTAGTGGCAGGTGGACTGGCTTGGATCACGTATTGGTTGATGCATGGCGTGGCCGCAGCGCGCGTGCTCGGTGAGCTAATTCCAGCTTGGCAAAATGGTTTGTATCTTGCTGCCGCTTTATTGGCTGTATTGGCTATCACCTTATGGGTGAAGGTGTATTTACCGATGTATTGGCAGGCCCGAGTGGATGGGAATCATGGGTAAACGTACTTAGATCTTGGTTCGCGTTTCTGCATGGGTATGTTGAGCGCGAATCGCCCATTGGAACAAAGCTGCGACCATATCAGATTGAGTTATGATGCCAACTAAGCCAGATTGATCAACAATCGGTAAATGGTGCAGTCCGCCATCAGAAAATAAAGGCACTAAATCAAGGATTGATTGCTCTGGTTGGGCCGTAGTTACAGCGGTGGTCATGAGTTCACTCACTAATCGTTGTGCCGTGCTTGCAGCCCGAGGCTGACCTGTAAGAGGGTCAATCATTAAATCATGCAAAGTAATGATGCCAAGCAAAGCAGATTGGGCGTCAATGACGGGTAAGGCTTTGATGCGATGGGTCGACAATTTTTCCCAAGCCACAGCGCCAGTGTCTTGTGCGGAAACGGTAATGACATCCTGCGACATAATGTCCCGACATCTTACTGTTTCAATCTGCTGCTTAAGCGCGTGTAGTTGCGCATCTCGTAACACTTTTTGCAGATCTTGCTGGCTGATATCAAGCAGATGGGGGTGTTGTGCGAGGGCAAAAGTTACATCGCTAGCGTCTAATTGTAGGCGCTGGCTAGGTTCTGGGTCACGAGTGCGGTGTGTTGATGTAGAAGCAGCAAAGTTTGGGTATCGTTTACCACTTAACTGACCATAACCGATAGCCAGTAATAATAAGACGATCGAATTAATTGCAACTGGCACCAGGACATACTCAAAACCTAGGCTGCTGATGGTTGGGCCTCCAATTACCGCGGTAAGTGCAACAGCGCCGCCGGGTGGATGCAAGCTGCGCGTGAGTAGCATCAGCGCGATTGCAATCGAAACAGCTAACGCTGATGCCAGCGCGATATTTCCAATTAGCTTCGCGCAGCACACCCCCACAAACGCAGACAGCAAATTACCAATTAGCATTGACCATGGTTGTGCTAGAGGGCTAGCTGGTGCAGCAAATAGCAAAACAGCAGAGGCACCCATTGGTGCAATTAACCAATGTGGACTAGTCCCCAGTAAATATTGGCACGCCCATTCGGTGACAAAAAGACCAAAAAATGCACCCAGTACACCAAGGGTGAAATCTTTCTTATTTGATGCTGCAACAGCAGGAAATAACGCTTTAATATGCATGCAGAATTATTCTTTGTATGAAAAATTTTTGATCATTAGCCAAGCTGGCTATTCAGTACAGGACATGCAATATTGTGTCTTAAAGAGGCATTGATTGCATATGTTTTGTTTGGTGCCCATGCTACCTCAGATGGAGTAGCATTTAATGCCTTGAATATATTGTCGGAATTGAATGTGATTTCGTAGTTCGATGTCCGCTGAGTCCGAAGATTTATCAGTGTGTTAAGCCTAGTTGGTCGCTGTTTGGCCCAAACCAACAGCCATTCAAAATTTCCCAGGAATCCAAGTTTGATATCCTGGCTACACCAGACTAAGGCGCTTAAGTGATTGCTATGAACATGGCTGAGCACATACTGTTGCGTGGCCCCTTCTGCTTTGGTTGCTCGATAAGCTGACGCCTCTTGTATGAGATCAATGCATGTCTTAAAACTATTTTCTACTCAATATTGGGGGAGGCTCGCGTAAGCACTGCGAATGCTTTTGGGCTAATATGAAAAGGAAGCTAGCCCCGTCTCAAGGGATTTCTAGGAGGTCTTATGCCAAGAGTAATCGCTCTACTCCGTAAGTACGATAACAATCCAGATGTAAGTGTTGAAATAAAGGCTAGGCTTCGCACTCTCTTTTTGCTTGCGGAGCAAAAGGCAGATTTCATCAAGATAATCTTGGACGAAAAGCACCGATCGGAATCTGTTCACTCAAATCTGGACTCGATTCCTGTGACCTCTGTGATTGGGTATCAGACTCTCATTTATGGGCTCTCTGAGGATGATCTTATTGAGGATATCGGCCAGATAATCGAATCTGCAAGGATGACTTATGGCGGTGTTACTGAAGGTGTTGTTGATTGGATTGATAGTCAGCTTGTTAGTCAGGTAAATTTATTCTTTGCGAGTCCTCTTGATATAGAACATGATTTACGGTTTGTTGCCGTGATGGGGCCTTCGGTTGTTAGATTTGATATTTGTTTTTATTGTATCCAAGAAAGAATCTCCGGTGTATGTGATAAGATTCTAATAGTTCATTTTTCAACGTCGCGTGTAAACTTGCTGAAGTTTGATTGTGATGATTTTACTAGGTTTATTAAATTGGTTTATGGGGCGGATTCAAATTTTATTGGTGAGGAGCTGAGAAAGGCGCAAGAGATATACCAGAGGATTCAGACTGCTCTTGAATAGTAGAGCTTTCGTTTTGCTTGGATTTTTTATGAGGAGCTAGCTATTTCGTTTTTTTTTTCTGTGCCTTCTGGTCTTAAAGTAAGAGCCAGTTAATTAAAATCCTTCCGGAGTTGTTTGATATCTACATGGCGAGTCCAGTCTTAAGTCAACACTGCTCTCGATGGCAACCCATACGGTCTTGTCAGTCTATGTAATTCGGTTCTTCTTAGAATTCGAATTAGGTTTTGAAGCGAGCAACCAACTCCTGCAGGTTACTAGAGAAATCGCGCAGTTTTCCTACGGAAGACATCACTTCTGTCATCGCTTGATCGTTACTGGAAGCCATATTACTAATTCGCTCGACGTGCTGAGCAATTTCGGTAATAGCCATTGCTTGTTCGCGTGCAGAACTGGCAATCATCTCGACCCTTGATACCAAGCCATCGTTTGCAGCAAACACTGAGTCTATGGATTGGCTAGCCTCTTCGGAAAGGGAGACGGAGCTCCGGATATTGCGATTGGTATTGCCCATTTCTCGAGCTGCAGAGCCTATTTCATTCTGGATTTGCGTGACGATGTTGCCAATTTCGACAGTCGCTTCAGCTGTCTTACTGGCCAGCTTCCTGACCTCATCGGCCACGACAGCAAATCCACGACCTTGTTCACCGGCTCGAGCGGCTTCAATGGCTGCATTCAGCGCCAGTAAATTTGTTTGGTCAGCAATATCCTTAATGACGCCAACAATGCGATCCACGTTACCCAGCTCAGCGGTAAGGCCTTCGATCGTTGAGCCAAGCACTTTAACGCTGCGGTCGACTGCTGCGACTTCCCCAGCCACTTGCCCTACTAACTGTTTGCCACCGTCAATCTGGGTATTGGCCGAATGTGCAAGTTCGTTTACATCCTCAGTGGTTGAAGCGACGTGCTGAATGCTTACCGTGACTTCTTCTACGCTTGAGGCAGTTGCACTGGCCGCCTCTGCTTGCTGCCGTGATGCCTGACTGACCGAGGCGGCGCTGCTCGATAGATCCTGGGCGGCCTGGCTGACGGCACCGCTTTGTTCTCGGACTTGAATAAACATGCTTCGTAAGCGTTCCATAAATTCGTTGAACGCGGCGCTGCTACGGCCAATTTCATCTTGAGAGTGTACTTCTAGGCGATGAGTCAAATCCCCTGTACCACTAGCAAGCGTTGTCATTGCCGTGGCGAGCGTATTCAAGGGTTTCAAAAGCCAAGAAAGCAGGATGGCAATCAATGTAACCAAGCCAACACCGGTTAGTCCGCCAATCAGAATGGCTTTGTGCTTGGCTGCAACCGCATCTGCCATGATGGTGGCGCGTGGGACATTCAGGCCAAGCGTCCAGTACTGGCCTGTATTGCCTATGCGCACAGGTATCCAGATTTGGAACTGATCATCGTGATCTTGTCGTGCCATTTCACGATTTTTGAGTTTTGCGGTGACGTCTGCGGGTAGTAGTTGCGTATCAACGGGCTTACCAAGCTGGGCGGTATCTTGGGTCACGACCTGTAAACCTGTTTCTGAAATCAAACTTAACGCGCCCGTACCGAACGGTTTAAATTGCCCCAGTGTTTTTTGCAGCTGCCCCAGCGGCATATCCATTGCCGCCAAGCCTGCAAATTTGCCCGCAGGGTCTTTCATCGCGACCGTCAACGACGACATCAGCACTTTTTCACCTTGCACCTCATAAACATAAGGCTCGGTGACCGTATCCCGGCCCCGTTGCTTTGGCACAAAATAGAAATCCCCCCACCCAGACTTCTCGTAGGCGGGCGTGTAGCCAGCAGGATTATTACGGAATGGCTCGGCGATCTTTTGTTGTTCTGCCCCTAGCATCGTATCTTGGGCAATCTTGTCGCCTGATCGAGTGATGTAGGGCATGTAACGCCCAGTAGGGTCGTGGATCGGCCAATCCTGCTGGTACTGACTGTCTTTGCCATCTAAGGCGTTAGGTTCCATGAGCATCCAGATACCTGATGCCGATGGATATTCATTCAGTAACTTGATCAGTACTTGATCGATGGCCTTCCGTTCAGGCATCTGCGTTTTATGGAAGCCATCAATGGTGGTTGCGAGCTGACGTGGTACCGAATAGGCGAGATCAAAGAACGCCTCAATTTCTTTAGCTTGGCCTTTGGCCTCACGCTCTAACAGAGCAAGCCCTGCTTTTTCTGTGCTGTGATAGATCGTGTTGCTGATGATCGTCACAAGGATGGAGAGGCCAATGACTAGGATGCCAGAGGCGGCTATAACCACCTTGTTGCGAATAGACAAAGCTTGCCATTGAGTACGCATTCTTGGCTCCTGCTAAAGGAAAATACCAGTATTCACTTTAGGTGCGCCAACGGCGAATGCAATCGCTGATCTCGAAATTGCTAACCGAATTCAAAGTTGAAGCCAGGAGTAATAAGAGATTTTGACCAGCCCCAAGTGTAATAGCCTGTCAGCAGACGGGAGTTGGCGTGGCTTGCTGAAAAAGTCAGTCTGAATCGCTCCGCTTCCGCACGATTAAAGTCATCGCGAATCTCTGGTGCATGGCTGCGTTCAACATGATCGAGCTGACGTTGCACAAAGGCGGTATAGCGCGAACGCATCAATGCTTCAGCTGTTAAAGCTGGTGATCCAGCAATAATTGGGGCGCAACAAGCTTAAAATTCGAGTTTCGAACCATATGGGCATACCGCCATAATGAACCTCTTTGTGTCGTTGCCAACTTAAGGCAAATTGATCCAGCCGTGATAGCCTACGTACAAGCCCACGAGCATGATTAATGCCCCTGAAAAATATGGCGCTTTACGAGCAAACTCACCGAAGCCATTCCAGCGGGTTGAAACGTGTTTTACACTCAAGGCCGCCAGAACACCCGATAGAACCATTGTTAATGCCAGACCAATACTGAAGCACAGCACCAAGGTTGCCCCTAAAGCAATTTCTTTCAGCTGCAGGCAGAGCAACAGTACGGTGATGGAGGCTGGGCATGGAATTAGTCCGCCAGTCAGACCAAAAATGACGATCTGACCGGTTGTGACTTCACGATTGGCAAAGCGACGACGAATGTCATTGGCGTGTGCTAATTCGTGCGGGTCTTGATAGCCAGGAGCAGAGATATCCAGTTCAGCATAATCAGTGATAGCGTGATGGTGATGGTCGTGCTCAACATATTCCACATCATAATCATGGCTATGATGGCCGTGCCCAAGGCTTAAACGAGCCACAAACTCATGCGGCTCCGGGATTTCTTGCTCAGATTCCAAAAAGCCGTCACGTTGTACGAACGTGAAGGATTGAATGCTGCCATCGGCGCGTTCGGTTTCGATTTTGACCTGATTTGCCGCCCATGTATGACCACTATCGGCGAATAATTGAAAGCGTGGCGGAACGCCATCTTCAAAGATTTCAAGTCGAACCACGCCATGTCCGGTATCAATTCGCTTCGTTTCATCATGACCATGATGATGGTCGTGGTCGTGGTCGTGGTCGTGAGAGTGCGAGGCGAATTGTTGATTGCGCCAAGTGCGCCAAACCATCCATAGTGCGGTAGCGATAATGATGACCGCTGAAGCCACCTGCAAATAAGGTTCGCTGGTCTCTGCACTCCAACGCTGGCCGAAGTACATACCGCCTAAAGCAATAATCCAGACTACCGCGGTGTGAGAGATCGTTGCTGAAACGCCAAGCAAAATGGCCTGCGTGATCGTTCCACGCACGGCAACAATAAAGGCCGCCATCATGGTTTTGGAATGACCTGGCTCCAAGCCATGCAAAGCACCTAATAAAATTGCACTTGGAATAAATAGCCAGGCATTCGCAGCACCTTGCTGTAATAGCGTAGAAAACTCTGTCATGCAACCACCTTATAGGTATTTGGTAATGGCTTTAAATTCACGGATAGCATCCGCGCTCTGATCTTGCACTGCGTGTTCAAGGCAATGATCGATGTGGTCATGCACCAAGGTCTTTTTGGCGCTGCTCACCGCACTTTCAACTGCCTGCAATTGCTGGGCAATTTCCAAACAACCGCGCTCGTTTTCGAGCATGGCGATGACGCTATTGAGGTGGCCTGCGGCGCGTTTTAAGCGCTTGATGATGTCGGGATGTGATGCGTGCGTACCCATAACTCTATATCCTATCCTAGGGGTTAGGATATTAGCCTAAGGTTGTGGCCTTGTCTGCAGGAATTGCTTAGTGTGTGTTAGGAAAATGGGATCCTGTTTTATGGAAAGGCCTTCCCGCCCCATGATTTGAAATGATCAAATTTGGGGCGGGAGTAGTGCGTTAACGCACTGCTTGCAAGCATCCTTACAGAGTCAAGGCTTTTATGAGCAAGCCAACAACCGCACTTGCGGCGATAACATGAATAACATTGCGTTTGTATTTGAACAAGGCGATGGCCGCGGCAATAGAAATCAGTACTGAGATCCAGTCTACTGAAGTCAAAATTCCACCAGCGAAGCCCTTTGGCCACCAAACGTGATAGCCAAAAAACAGTGCCAGATTCAAAATCACGCCGACTACAGCAGCTGTGATGGCAGTCAATGGTGCGGTGAATTTCAAATCATTGTGCGTGGTTTCAATCAATGGGCCACCAGCCAGAATAAAGATGAAGGATGGCAGAAAGGTAAACCACGTCACCAATGTGGCAGCAACTGCACCAGCCAGAAAAACTGATTCAGGGCCGAAGATGGCTTTGACATAACCACCAACAAAACCGACAAAAGCCACAACCATAATCAATGGGCCAGGCGTGGTTTCGCCAAGTGCCAAGCCGTCAATCATTTGGGTTGGCGTGAGCCAGTTGTAATGGCCGACTGCGCCTTGATACACATAGGGCAACACCGCATAGGCACCACCAAAAGTCAGTAAGGCCGCTTTGGTAAAGAACCACCCCATCTGTGTCAACGTGTGATCCCAGCCAAAATAGGCAGTCAGCAAGCCCATTGGAACGACCCACAGTAGTACGCCAATGACGATAATTTGCACCAGACGCGACCAGCGAAATAGCGCGTGTTCTGGTGTTGGCGTATGGTCATCAATCAGCGCCGCGCCGTAGGATTTATCCGCCTTGCCATGGCCTCCACCCGTTTTGAAGCGGTCAGGCGCAATGCGACCGCCGATATAACCGACTAATGCTGCAACGGCCACAATGATGGGGAATGGTACATTCAACGCAAAAATTGCAACAAATGACGCTGCAGCAATTGCCCACAGGACATTGTTTTTCAGAGCTCGCGAACCGATGCGGTGTGCGGCTTGGACGACAATGGCCGTAACTGCAGGTTTAATGCCATAGAACAACCCAGAAACCAGTGGCACATCGCCAAATGCAATGTAAACCCACGATAATGCAATGAGTATCGCCAGAGAGGGCAATACAAATAAGGCGCCTGCTGCAACACCCCCACGAGTTTTATGCATTAGCCAACCAATATAGGTTGCCAACTGCTGCGCTTCAGGGCCGGGCAAGACCATGCAATAGTTCAGCGCATGTAAAAACCGTTTCTCAGAAATCCAGCGACGACGCTCAACTAACTCTTCGTGCATGATTGAGATTTGACCTGCTGGCCCGCCAAAGCTGATAAAACCGAGCTTGAGCCAAAACAAAAATGCCTGCCAAAAGCTCACCGCCGGTGGCGGTAATGCGGTCTGTTCCACCTTGAGCAATTCGGGTTTATTCATGATGAGGAGTTTCCTTGTTCAAAACTGGTTAGCAGGCCATCAAACACTGCACTTGCAGAGAGTAAAAGTTGATCATCGTTGGTGATGGCGTCACGCAGGCCTGCGAGCACGGTTTCGATGCCGACCGATTCAGGCGGTTGAATACCACCGACATCGAGGTAATGCACCAAGGCACCGAGTCGTTTCAGCCCTGCTGCTTCTAGCCCAAAACTGTCCAGCAGGACTTCAAAGGTCACGCGATGCCCAACATGGCTAAAACGAGCGCCATCAAAATCAAATCCCAATGCATCTGTAGGGCAATCCGCTGGAGACTCCAGCCAAAGTAATTTGGCTTTAGGATCAATAAAACGGCGAATCAGCCAAGCGCTGGCCAAGCGATCCACCCATGGTCGCCGGCGCGTTGCCCATGTTCGACCTTGGTATTCGCTCAAAAACAGTCGCGCTACATCTCCCTCAGTGGGATAGGGCTCATCCGGCGCTAAGGCTCGTGCCGAAGCTAACTCCAGCTCTTTCAATGCGGCATCGGCCTGTTTTTGGGCTTCGTTCGGGAAGAAATCAATCTCGCACAGTGCTGCAAACGCTTTGCGCTGTTTACGCACTTGTTTGATCACTTCTCGAACCGTCTCAGCGCTCAGACTCGCTCGAACTTTTGTTATTTCGGCAAGCAGCGCCACATAATCTGCGGTACGGTCGAATAGATGGCTAAATTCATCAGCCTCAGGCTGCTCAATGTCGAGCACGTAAGCTGAACCACCAGCGGCCTGAACATCTGTTGCAATCGAGGCCAGTGTTTGCCTGCAAGCTTCAAGGGCAGGCATCAAGTACACACCATCGCGTACAACGGCTGCACCGGAAGATTTAAGCGTACGCCAGGCTCGCATCCGCACAGTGGCGGTCTCAGTTGGCAAAGTAAGGATAAGAGAAATTAGTTTCATTTGTAAAGTTTAAAACATCAAGGTTGTAAGCTCTACAAAAATATCAATTTGAAAGGTAAGTCGATACCTATGGTTTGGCGTCCGCTATGGCTGAGCAGCACAAGAATGCCGCACAACAAAAAAAGGCCGCAATCTGATAGCGGCCTTTCATTTTTACAGCTTCGTCATCGACACATCGGCCTTGGCGGACGTACAGTCTTGGTACACGCAAGCTGATTTTACGAAAATTGGCATACACAAGAACGCCCTAGGGAACTCCATATCTAGATATCGATCCGCACGCGATTAAGTTTCATGCTGGCGGGCTATGCCAAATCATTCGCGGAGAAATCAAGTATTGTGTCTGACGTGCTCTGAGGCTAATTGCTACTGAGAACGCGTGGCATCGCTAGATTAGGCTACGGGCTTAGCGTGATTGTCACCGTATCGCGATAGGTGCCTGCGGCCACTAACGGCTGACCACCAAACACTTTCACCCAAAACGAAAACCGCCCCTGATTTTGATCGGTAATCATAATGGTGCCGATTTGATTGCCGCTATTGCCAAAGATGGTGCTGCAAGCGCCATCTAAGCACAGCTGATAGCGCAACGTATCGCTGCGGCTATCGTGTTTCATGCGGCGATTTTCAATGCTGCCCGTGTTTTGCGATGGGCCTGCGCTTAGACTGGCGATGGCACCGCCGCTGGTACACGTGAGAAAAATGGCATATTGGCGCGTAATGTCGATATCGGGGAAGTAAACTCCCATATCCCCGATGGGTAAGGAGCTGATCGAGCAGCTCATCGCCCAGCTTGCACCGGGAAAGCCCAAGCAAGCAGCTAGCGCGAAGGCGGACCATTGTTTG
Organism: Chitinibacter tainanensis DSM 15459; assembly: GCF_000429785.1. GTDB lineage: Bacteria > Pseudomonadota > Gammaproteobacteria > Burkholderiales > Chitinibacteraceae > Chitinibacter > Chitinibacter tainanensis. The sequence goes on along the minus strand of NZ_KE386951.1, from coordinate 400,938 downwards.
CTCATTTATTGCTCCCCTTTGCGCAGGCAGTGTAGCGGGCCCAATTCAGTCACAATTTCATTCTGTGGGGTAATGCTGATGCGGGTAGTACAGTCTTTTGCTTCAAAGAGATACTCTCCGGGGGTAAGTTCTTCCGTGTAAAAACGGCCATCCAAGCTGGTGCTGATGGTGACGGTCTTGCCGTTTACTTGGCTACTTAGGACGACATTGCGTAATGGCTCGCCCAGCTCGTCAAGTAATTGTCCGCTAACGGCGTTGAGCTTTTGCAGTTGAAAGTGCACCGCGCGGCCATCGCGATTGCCGCTCAGTATTTCGTACTGCAGGTGATTGACGCTGTATTCAATCGGAATATCGTTTTGGTTTACGCCAATTTGCTGGTAATTAAAGCTCGCAATATCGGGCAACAATAAATACCCATCCGCATCTGTATTCCCCATAGCACTGCTATTGTGCGTGACGCCAATATTCGCCAGCCCCGTATCAACCCAAGCAAAACTATCATGGATATACCGCGTTGCCCCCCAGCGGCCTTGGCCGTAGGCGATGGCCCCTTGCCAATTGGCGCGCCAATTGGTGTTGCTGCCTTGTGCGCCAGCGGTTTGCATCACATTGAAACTGGCCTGACCGTAGCGCAAATTGCTTTCGAGCCAGCCTAAATAATCAGTCCCATTGTCTTGTTGCTGTGCGCTTACGCTATAACCCCAGCCTTCGCCGCTTGGAGCGCTTTTACTCAGGGTACTGGCGTAACGCATGTGCTCGTTTTGGTACTGAGCCCCGCTGTAGAGATTGTGTCCCGCACCAAAATACCACGATAGATTCAAGTACCCGCTCCAGTCGCTGCCTAATTGATGGTCGACTTTGCGAATTTGGCTACTCACAGACACATTCCGCCACGGTGAAATCGAATAGCCCAGTGTATAGCGATGCAAGTTTTGCAATGGGTCGTCACTGCTTTGCCGGCCATATTCCAGATTGATATGGCCCAAGCGCTGGTTGCCCCAGCTCGTGCCCACATTGACCGACCAGTCCGCTGGCGTAAGTGGAATAAGCTCGGAATGAGTGCGCCAATAGCCTGCGCTTTGTCGTTGACCATTGGCATACAGGCTAAAGTCGGCATTGCTATAGCGATACTGAAATTTCTGGGCATGGCCATTTTGCTGGGTATCATGTTCAGCCCAAGATGCTACAAGGCCTATCACGCCATACTGCCCTAATTTTACATTGCCAAATACACCATAACTGCGATCATCTGGGTTACCGCTAGCTTGCGCACCAACCGTTAACCAATCGCTTAGACCAAAGCGGTGAAAAGCCGAGTAGGCCAAGCCTTCATAATGATCGAAACTGCCGTTTTGCCGCGCCAAACCGAGGTTGTAGTTAAATTCACTTAAACCAGCTTTGAGTAGCGAGTCGTCAAAGTAGTAGGGGATGGCAATATTCTGCACGCCACCGTATTGATCTTTAATCACAATATCGACGTTTTGCAGCCCCGAAAAATATTGCAAATCGCCAAATTGGTACATGCCGGGTTGGAGATTTACGGTCTTGATCTTTTGGCCGTTTAAATACACTTCGGCAGTCGACGGCTGCGTGACCGCGGCCTGACTATGAAAACTGGGCGCGCTTTCAAAATCGGGCTGCATACTAAACACGCGCGAGATACCGATGCCCGCCATCGTTTGATTAAAGCCCAGCGCAGCTTGGCGCGGGCTTAAGTCGCCCAGCGTTGCGCGTAACATCAGTTCGGGTCGATCGTAGTCCAGCGTGGTATTGAGCCGTCGCCATTGCTGGTTTTCGCTTAGATAATCGTGTTCGCTACGAAAATTGAAATGTGCCGCGTTGAGATTCAGCGTTGGGCTGATTTGATACGAAAGACCGCCTTGCTGTCGGTGGAGCGCGGAGAGCCGATAGCTCACATAGCCCGAGAAAGGCGCTGCCGCAGGGTAAAGCTCGGTGTGAGTTTGCTGCAGTGAGACGGATTTTTCGCCAAATTCACTCGCTGGGGCGTCAAGGTACACGGTGAGCGTTGAAGTATCGATGCGGCTTTGAATCCCGTCTAGGGTGTCGGCCCGATAATAGCGTGTCTGATCGTGGCTAATTAGTTCGCCATGAAGGGTATTGATTCCGGCGCCTTTTAATGATTGCTCTGCAATCCAATACCCCTCTTGGTCGTAAATGGCTTCTACATCACCTTGCGCCACGCCGTTTACGACCAGATTGAGCAAAACTTGCTCCAGCGCGTGGGCGCTGGTGCTGCAACACAGCAGTAATAGCCAGCGAACTAGGGTCTGCATGCGGAGGCAGGTATTGAAATCGATTGGCTGAGGGTTTGTTGGTCGGTTTCAATCACAATCTGTTGTGCTTGATTATGCGAACACGCGCTAGCAGGCAAGGGCAATTGGTAGTTGCGGCGTACGCCTGGGTGCAAATACCATTGATCGAACTGATTGATCTCGTCGCCATCATGACCGATACGCACCCGCGTAAGGCGCTGGGTGGTGTTGCCGTTATTGTGTAGCTCAAACCGCAATTGCTGCTGACCGACCTCAATGACACTACTCTTGAGCTGCACCAGCCGCGGGCTGGGGCGCACAAAAACCGGCACGCCAAAACTCACGACCATCGCAACCTGACCTTGCGTTTCTTCGCTCGGCGTATTCGGTTGCTCGTTAATATATAAACGATAAGCGCGTTCTTGTGCCGTGGCGGCTAGTTTGCGCCCGAGCCGAATAATCTGCTTTTGCTGCGGGGCAATTTCAAATTGGCGCGGAAAAAAAATCAATTCATCAGGCGCGTCGGTATACGTTTCTTGGCCGTGCTCGTCTTGCGTCCAACGTTTGAGCTCTAGCGCAAAGCGCAGCGGCTTGTCGCCTTGGTTACTGACCATAATGGCCTGTGATTTATCGTGTGGGCTCAGCTCAACGCGAATGGGGGAAACGGCAAATTGCCCAGCCCAGCTCGATAAACAACATAATCCGATGAAGAAAGCAGAAACAAAGCGCATAGTGTGACCACTTGCGGATAAAGAGTGTGCTGATAGTTTAGCTGCCTGTCTCGCCAATGCAGGCCGTTTTAGGGCTTGCGGGCACCGAGTGGTGTACCCGAGCGACAGCGTAGCTCAATGTGCATTGGCGAGTGGCTCAATACGTGGATTAAGGCGTGAGCGTTAGTACGACGGTGTCGGTATAACCATTGGCCACCGCGGCGGCGTCTAGATCGCTGCCTTTGATTTTGGCGCTTAAATTGAGTGTTTCTGGGCTGGCGATGCCTGCCCCGGTGCCGCTTTCTTTGTCTAGTGCCAATTCATACGGCAGTTTATTCGCGCCGCTGATTAATTGATTACTGCCGTTTTCGGCATTCCGGCCAGAGTCGGCCGAAATCGTGTATGGCACGCCTGCACTGCACCAAAATTGCGTTGACGCGGGTTGGCTAACATCGCCTTGGCCTGCCCGTAAGTCGCCCATATTGATGGTGACGTCAGACGCATCGGTAAAGGCACACGTGCCGACGATATTGGCATTGATAATGACGTTTTTGCTCGCCGCTACCGCCGACGTGGCTAGAGTGGCTGCCGCAAGCGCTGCAAGTAGATGGGTCGCAATTTTATTCATGATGATGCCTCTTTTGAAAACAATGGGTTTAAAACGCATAAACCTAGTTCACAGTTTAATGAGGCAGGGAGTGCGCTTCATCGCAGTAGTCCACTGCGACGGCGTGTAATATTACATCGAAGCTTACGGGTTAACGCTCAGTACAACGGTGTCGGTGTAGGTGCCAATTGGGCGGGTGGCGTAGTCGGCTTCCAATACGGTGGCTTTGAGCTGTAAATCAATCACGCTGCCTTGGCTGATGCCCGAGCTAGGGCTCACCGTAATGGCGTAGGGTAGGCGCGCATTGCCATTTCTAGCCGCCATTTGCCGCTGTGTTCCCGATGGATATAAACCATCGCTGAGCCGAACGTAGAATTCGGTGCCGCTGGTGCAGGTGACAGGCACGCTGCTTTGCAGTGTGCGATCGCCATGGCCTAGCTCGCCAAAGTCCATCACTAAATCTTCGCCAGTCACAAAACTACAACTGCCCAGCACGGTAATTTGTAGCTGCAATTGGCTTGTCGCCGCCGCTTGCGTGAATGTGCTGAGGGCGCATAGCAAGAACGTGGCTAATAGTCGATAAATACGCGTTGCCATTGTTGTTCCTCCCTTTTGCTGATAGCGGCCCACTGTCGGCCTTGTTTACAGTCAACTGGGCCTTGCTGCGTGGTTGTGATGTCGAGCGGGGCGCTTGCAGGAGGCAATTTCGTGGCGCAAGTTGACACCACATTGGCGCTAATTCTCACTTCTTTAGCCCAAAGCGATGAAACAACTAGGCTGAGGAAAATTAGACCTAGAGTTCTCATAAAGTCAACTGAAGTTAAAACTTGGAAAAGGCTAAGCAGCATATTTTTTGCCAAAACGTAGCTTAAACGAAGAAGTTAATGCTTTGGGCATTTTTTGCGAACGCTGAATTGACCTACCTCTGGAGGGTGTCCTAATTTTGTGTAAATGGTTATTTGGCAGGAAACTGCCGTATTGTCCGGATAAGCTCCATATTTGCAGGGCTGCAATATCAGCAGCTTCACCACCTTCCCTAGTGCTCAACAGTTTTCAATTCTTGCTCAAAAATTGATACGATTGCGAAAACAGTCGAGATACTTTCTGCATGAGCTCAGCATCAAAACAACCTTTCACCCGTTACATCGTTGGCCAATATGGAGAGTGGTCATCTGCAGGCCCAATTCTGGGTGAGGAGTCCCCAGGCTATCCAGTTCATCGCGTTGCACCAGACGAGCCTCATGTTAAACATGCTGTAGCTTGGTTTGTCTATGAGCATCACGCCATTCAATTCGCGACGCTACTCAACGCTTCAGATCGGTAAGTTAGCGTACGTGTATGCATAGCCAGTCACTCTAAGTAGCTGTACATCCACTCAACGTGCTGCGTGGGGTGGAAATCGGGCCTAGCAGGCTAGGTCTTCGAGTGGATGACCTCCTCCCGAAGAATCGTTAGGCCATCATTGCATTGAATGAAGGCCAATCAGATTGCCTTCAGTATCGACCACCATCGCAATAAAACCGTGTTCACCAATAGACAGTTTAGGTTTAAAAACTTCTCCACCATTTGCCGCCGCCCGTGCAGCCTCAACTGAACAGTCCTCGCAAGAGAAATAGACCAATGTACTCCCTCCAGAAGGGCAGCCAGGGAGTTTTACCAGCGCTCCAGCTGCACCTGAATCTTCCATTGACATTGGAAATGCCCACATCTCCATCTCTGGGAAGCCGATTGGATCAGGATTTTTTAGCTCTTCTAATGTGCCATCAAAGACCGCTTCGTAAAATGCCCTAGCACGAGGCATGTCCTGAACGTAGATTTCAAACCAGCCAACAGGATTGCTTTTCATGGTGGGGCACCTTTTGAAGAAGTTTTGAATAGGGCTAATGTATAGCCGATTCAACATGTTATGCAGGTTCTCTATTTCTTCTCAATCGTTTCGTGTTAATGATCCATGAAAGCTAACAGTCGGTTGTGCCCATTGGCACGCTTGTGTTCCGGCACCAGCGTTTTAAATCAAGCCATCTGGTCCGTATGCTCCCTAGTCTGCGGATTCCCTTAACAGAGAAGTGTCGTGATAAGTCGTGGTCACTTTTTTATGACTACTGGGTTAATTGCAGTGGCCGGCGTAAAACTGAACGCGATATGTGGCAAGGTGTTCAGGTTAATCACCACCTCATGCACGGTGTTTGCTTCCAGCGGGTCCATCGGGAGCAAGAATGCTTGGGCCGCATCAAAGCTCGACTCACCCTGATAGCAGCCCGTTAGATCACCAGGAATTGGATTGGTACACCCATTTTGGATACGACGAACCGGCAAAAACTGGCCAGTGCGGGTGTTTTTGATCGTTGCTGAGATGATTGAAGGCGTGACCCCTTGTGGCACTTGAATCAGAAGCGGGGTACCCACTACACGAGCGCCAACATCCGGTGCGGGATTCGGGACTTCCTGATTAGGGCGGAATTCATTGGGGACTTTGGAGCCTTGGCAGGGATAGGTTCTGGCGCGATCTTGGCCTACTTTGCCTGCATCCACGAAGGTCAAATCTGTAGTGGCACACTGAATTTGGCCACCTGATTAGAGGTGTTATCCTGCACCTCATCAGTGATTAGATGACTTCATGAACATCAAAACCAGACCCACATTCACGCCTGAATTTCGCCTCGAATGTGCGCAGCTTGTGCTCAACAAAGGCTATTCCGTTCGAGAGGCCGCCCAGGCAATGAACGTAGGTAAGTCGACCATGGATAAATGGGTTCGGCAATTGCGCGAAGAACTCGCCGGCATGACGCCCAAAGCACCCCATTCCTGATGAATTGATCACAGACCTGCTGGCTAACTACCAAAAACCCGAAGACCTCATCGGTGAGCAGGGTCTGCTCAAGCACCAGACCCGTTGGACTGGCTTTGATGACAAAATCCTCTCGCTCTACGCACGTGGCATGACGGTGCGCGAGATTCAGGCTCATCTGGAAGAAATGTATGGCACCGAGGTGTCGCCCAGCCTGATTTCATCGGTTACCGATGCGGTCATCGACGAAGTCAAAGCTTGGCAATCGCGGCCGCTAGACGCGGTTTATCCGATTGCATATCTAGACTGCATTCACGTCAAAGTCCACGAAGGTAGCGTGCGTATCAAAGCGGTCTATTTGGCACTGGGCGTCACTATGGCGGGTGAGAAGGAGGTGCTAGGTATGTGGGTTGCTCAGACTGAAGGCGCCAAATTCTGGCTGCAGGTCGTCACCGAGCTGCGCAATCGCGGCGTGCAGGATATCTTCATTGCCTGCGTCGATGGACTCAAAGGCTTCCCCGAAGCGATTGAAGCGGTCTTCCCCAAGACAGCGGTGCAGCTGTGCATCGTGCATATGGTGCGTCACAGCCTGAATTATGTTTCGTGGAAACGGCGCAAAGCGGTTGCGGAAGATCTGAAGCGGATTTACCAGTCGGCGACGGTCGAAGAAGCCGAACAGCGGCTAGCTGAATTTGAAGCGAGCTGTGATGAAGAATACTTGCCGATCAGCCAATCCTGGCGGCGCAATTGGCCGCGGCTGACTCCCTTCTTTGACTTCCCACCGGAAATCCGCAAAGTGATTTACACGACCAACGCGATTGAGTCGATGAATATGAGCCTGCGCAAGCTGACCAAAAACCGGGGCTCATTCCCGAGCGATGAAGCGTTACTGAAATTGTTCTATTTGGCGCTGCGCAACATCAGCCAGAAATGGACGATGCCACTGCGGGATTGGAAAGCGGCGCTAACCCGGTTTACTATCCAGTTTGAGGAACGACTTCCTCAGTAATCAACGAAGCCGATTTACACAAAATTCTGCACACCCTCACATGAGGCCAGCACGAGCATTCTTAAATAAAGCATGCTATAGGTCGTTGGGTGGCGATATAGCTTTCAAGTCTATTTCTAATTTTTCTGTAAAACTACTTCTCAGGTAAATCTAAGTGATTTACGGCGACCTGATGCTGCCATGCATTTCCATTTAATGCTCTTTCATATCCTAGTGAGAATAATTTTTTCATGTATTCTCTATCAAAGAAGTCGTTTGGCTTCTCATTGAAATCCATTGGGATCCAGGACAAATTGAAGCCGATGCCATCCCTTTGCGAAAGAATATAAACTTTGGCTAAATCGCCTATTCCCTGGGTCCGGATTAGTGATGAAATCGACTTGCTTAGAATTGGAACTAAAGAAAGTCCAACGTTGTCCCACTCCGGTGTCAACTTTGAATTCCTTATTACATAAATCTGTGGGGTGCCTTCAACCTTAAGTCGTTGTGCGATTAGTTTCCAATTCAAACCCGGTGCAGACAGAAATAGTTGTGAAGTTACACCGCCATCCACATGAACCTCCTGGTACACTCTAGTACCCACATTGACATCAATAAGCACAGGTGGGAAAGCCCCAGGGATGGATGCAGAGGCAAGAATCACTTTGTGAATAAGCTCCTTTGCATTTGGGCTGCCACTAGCCGCTATTTTGGTAATGTCCCATGTCACCGGACGCGTGGCGTCTAGGTTCGTCGTGCCAACTAACAATGATCGTCCCTTGCGGCCTTCAATCGCAATTTTCTCAATCATTTGATCATTGATGTATTTTTTAATGAGTGTTTTCAAGCGAACTGTATCTGCAGCCGCATCACCACTTATAATTGATAAAATGCTTCGGACTTCTATCAGATCCTTGGATGAGTAACTTGTGTATATTTCTTTTAATTGAGGATCATATTCAGAGCCTAAGAAAGCAAAAGGTGCGATCAGTGCTCCAGTACTTACACCTGTAACAATCTGAAATTCTGGGCGTTTGCCTGCTGCAGATAAACCGACCAGAAGTCCAGCCCCAAAAGCACCATCGGCGCCCCCTCCTGAAACAACGAGATAATTGTGAGGGCGATTCATTATCGCTGAAAACCTCGACTCCAATTCACTATCACTTAGATTTTTCCAGCGTTCAAACCCATCTGGAGTTTGATCTCCCCAGTAGCGTGCCTCTGGTATATCAGGGATAAAAGCTTGCTTCTCTAAAGCCTTCGGAAGAGGAGAGGTTCGATTTTGGGGCGTTGCACAGCCGGAAAAGGCAACAACCACGAACGAGAGGATGATGGAGCTAAGTAAAGTAGTAACCCATTTGCTACTGGTTGTAACAACGAATTGACTCACAAAGACTCCTTTAATTTCGAACGTGTCATTAGAGGTACGAAGACCCCCACAAATAATAAACCATCTTAGATCATCATCTTTTCATTAGGTTTACATCAAGATGGATCTTGGTGACTAGCATGCACAGATAAAATAATCATTTTTAGGCGTCTACTTGCTTGCAACTAGGCCTCAGCTACACAACAATGAGGGTTAACTAATCTACCAACCTAAGAACGTTATGCAGCTTCGCTTTGTGCTGATCTTTTTATTGTTATTGTCGTTCTATAGCAATGCAGGTCTAGATGCTTTGTTTCCATCCCAGATTCAGCGTGATGGTCAAAACGCAAGTGGGCCTACAAAGCTCATGACGGAGAATGATCCTCAGCGATTGGCACAGAAAATCGCCCTAGCTCAGCAGGCTATCGATCGACTCAATGCATCAGATAGTGGCGATCAGAACGACAATCGTATCTGGCTTGAGCTGCAAATCTATGCATACCAGCAAAATCAAGTTGCACTTGCCGGACTTGCTGGGCAAATCGAACTTCGTAAGTCAATTATCTCTCAGCCATTATTCCCAGTCGATAATATAGTAGATCTTGATAACCGGCGGAGTCAACTTCAATTAACAGATAATGAAATAAAAAATTTAATTGCAAGTTTGACTATGCAAGAAAAAGAGCTTGAGCAGAATCGAAGCAATCTTACCAATAGTGAGGTCGAGTTACGTCAGAAAACAGAAGCTCTAGATAAAAATGTATCCGATTCCAGTAAAAAGACTCAAGCACTACAGGCTCTTCAGATTGCACAGCTGAAGCAGGAAGCTTATTCCGCAATATTGGCGGCACAAGATGCTCGACAACGATTTACACGTGCCCAGTTGCAAACACAGCGCGAATGGCGTGATGCATTGAATGCTAGCCTCTTGAAAGTCTCCTCCGCACCTAGATTCGAAAAGCAGGACTTAGATCGCATATTGAGTAGCATTTCTAAACGCCAGAAAGAACTTAAAACTAAGCAACAGCAATTGAATGGAGAGGAAAACAAGCTACAGCTGGGTCTTGGTAATTTAATTGCCAGACGGCAGGAGTTGGAGCAAGAATTAAGACTATATCCATTAAGTGATAAAGTACAGGCAGACGAGAGAAGGAGACTCCTTTCTCATCAGCTTAATAAGCTAATGCAGGATGAATACCTTTTGCAGATGCGCCTAGAAAGCAATGCGATTAGTGCTGGTTTGCTGTCTGATAGTATTTTAGCAAATACACTTGAAAGTACATTCTGGAAGAAAAGATTTGAAATAAGTCAAAGTGCGGCTCGTGATCAACTCGCCGTTGTTCACGAGCAAATTCTAGGTTGGATTAAGCATCTATCTGGTCTGGAAGAAAATCTTGAATCATCCATATTGGTGGCGCAAAGCCAATCAGCTCGGCTATTTCAGGAAAAGGATCCCCATAGCCAAAATCTTGCTCAGCTATGGCAAGCCCGCGAAGCGCGCTATTCAGAAGCTAAAGCAGAGATTACACATAATCGGATGCTATTCAGTCGCTGGGCTGATGAATTCGCAGGAAAAGAAGTAACCCAAAGCCTTGGTGCCCGTTATTCGCAATGGCAGGATACATTACTGTCATTTGTTGAAAATAGTTGGAATTTTGAGTTGTTCAATGTTAACGATGATATTAACGTTGATGGACAAAATGTCTCAATTCGAAGAAGTGTTACCATTGGCAAGGTTATCGTTGCAATTCTATTGGTGACTGTCGGTTTTTCTGTGTGTATCTGGCTTGGTAATTTAATTGAGCGGCAAGTGCGCCAACATTCATGCTGGTCCCCAGTTGCAATTCGGATTACTAAGCGATGGTTACTTTCATTTTCATTCCTGATTCTATTGATTAATAGTTTGCTTTTGGTGCGTATCCCGTTGGCTGCGTTTGCATTTCTTGGTGGTGCCATTGCAATTGGTCTAGGTTTTGGTACTCAGACACTTCTTAAAAACCTCATTAGTGGACTCATGATGCTCCTAGAGCGCCCATTTAAGCCTGGAGATACCGTAGAAGTTGGTGGGTTACGTGGCACTATCGTTGATATGAGTGTTCGTGCTGCCGTTTTGCGCGATATTAACGGCATTGATACTCTAGTTCCCAACAGCACTTTTTTGGAGCAAAACGTCACGAATTGGACCTACTCAAGTAGTCTTGTGAGACAAAGTGTGCAAGTCGGTGTGGCGTACGGTAGTGATGTGAGATTGGTCGCTCGGTTACTTGAAGACGTTCTTCTGCAGCATGGGCATATCGACCAGCATCAAAAGAAAGAAATCCTACTTGAAGACTTTGCTGCAGATGCCTTGGTATTTGGTGTGTACTATTGGGTTGATCTAAATGGTTCAATGACGGGCCGGCAGATTGCTAGCGATTTGCGCTTTATGATTGAAGCAACTCTAAGAAAGCACAACATAGCGATAGCTTTCCCACAACGGGATGTACATATAGATCTAGCAGGAGATAAACCGCTTCGTGTTGAGTTGCAAGCTGCGAGTCTGTCAGTTGAAAATAGTAGGCCAAACCAAGCATGATTAGTCCTATTGTTTGCGTGCCCCTTGAGGGGCATGGATATTCTGATGCGCCACCACCCTTGATTATTTTTTAACCAGAACTGGATTGAGCGCTCCGATCGGTGTAAAGCTGAACGCGATCTGCGGCAAGGTGTTCAGGTTAATCACCACCTCATGCACGGTGTTTGCTTCCAGCGGGTCCATCGGGAGCAAGAATGCTTGGGCAGCATCAAAGCTCGACTCACCCTGATAGCAGCCCGTTAGATCACCAGGAATTGGATTGGTACACCCATTTTGGATGCGACGAACCGGTACAAATTGGCCAGTTCTGGTGTTTTTGATCGTTGCTGAGATGATTGAAGGTGTGACCCCTTGTGGCACCTGAATCAGGATCGGGGTACCCACTACGCGGGCGCCAACATCCGGTGCGGGATTCGGGACTTCCTGATTAGGGCGGAATTCATTGGGGACTTTGGAGCCTTGGCAGGGATAGGTTCTGGCGCGATCTTGGCCTACTTTGCCAGCATCCACGAAGGTCAAATCCCCTTGCAGGAAGGTCAGCCGGAACTGCTCGCTGCCATCAGCGGTGGTGGCTTTGACGAAAGAGGTACCCACGTCACTGAGCGGCAACATATTGGCCCCCAAGTGATACACCGTATTCAATAGGCTTTGAGCCATGGCTTGGCCGGCTGTATTCAAACTCTGGAAGGTATAGCCTGCCGGCAAGCCCTGGGTGGTGAGGGTTTCTGCAACCCGAGGCGTCGCCGTCATGCCGCCCGCACTATTGGCATTGGGATAGCCGCGATAACTGGCTCGCTGGGCTGGGGTGACACCGGTAAAACCAGTCTTACCCACGGTTTGAGTATGCACATAACTCAGATCGTTTTCGGCTACTCGGTTGAGATAATAGTTATTGGCATCAACCACTGCTGAATTGAGGGCGCTTGAAGTCGTGATGGCGCCGAACCCACATTCATTGCGCGCGGCATTCAAATACGCTTGCGCCGCTACGGTGGCTGTCGCAGTGGTCTGCGATGGATCCACTGTCGGTGCTGGTGTCACCAAGGGGGCAGGCGTACTGGTACTCGTCGACGTACCGGTATTGGTCGAGGCGCCTGTACCGCCACCCCCACCACAAGCGGTGAGTAGCGTGGTCAGCATCAGAAGACTCGTGGTGAGCGGGTGTGGATGTCGCATGATCAATCTAGGATTTGTTGTATGAGAATGAAATTTCAGGGGTAGGGTCCAGCTCTTCGGACGTGACAGCCTCTGGGTCCGCTAGGCATTCCAGCAAACGATTGACGACTCGCTCTAAGTTGGGCTTATGCACCATCCAGAATTGCGGCCAGTCGAATGCAAAGCCGACTTCGGGCGCCGCCGTCATATTGAAGATCAAATAACAGCGCGCCATCAGGGCGTACAACAAAGCCAGTCCACCGAAACCCATGATCAGCCTGCCGTCATTGGTCGCGAAACTCGCAAGCCAGGCCCCGAGCACCACAATTGGGGTGAAGATCGTCGGGACATTTAAAAAGTCACGCAATTTGAAGGCATCCCGAATATCGCTCGCGCTGGCCAAGAGATAGCGCTGTTGCGTACTGTGATTCACGATGCCAATCGGCAGCGTGCGGATTTCGGGTTTGCCAATCAGTGGTTTGAACTGAGACGAGGCGTAGAGCAGGCTCAGCACTTGTCCTTCGCGTACCGAGATATCCAACTTAGGCAAATCCACTTCGACTTCACCCACTGCAGGATCAAACAGCCAGAAGTGGCTATCAACCTCGGTTTTGGACGTTACATACAGCTTATGGGTATCAAACCCCGGGTGTTGACCGTAGTGGCTGGTGATTTTTTCTCGTTCGCGGCGCTCAGGGGCAAGGACGAGTCCGGTAAGACTCGTAAAGCCCACGAGGCGCTTCCCGAAGAAGTAATTCCGCATCCGAAAAGCACGCGCTTGGCAAAAGGCGTTGAAGTTCGTTTCGTCGAGCTCAATGGGCGTCTGATTCATAGCCTGACACTCCATCATTGTGTGCAGTATTGTTTGCTGAAGGCCTTCTGCGTCGGCAAAGCCTGACCTCGACCGACTGCACCACATAACTGATCGAACTGCTCCAGCTTGGGTCCCGCTAAGAGGCTATTGGCATTGCCCCGGCTGGCATTCGACAGTGACCACAGATCATCCGCCTTGAAGCGTTTGCATTCCTGCTGGATTTCGAACAAGCGATCGCAGTCCGCTTTGGCCAGCTTGCCGCCTTCAATGGGTTTGGTGGCGCCGCAATGTTTTGCCACCCACTCATCCACCCCAAAGCGACCGCTATCTCGGAAGACCTGCTCTGGCACACTTTGCACGCAGCGGTCCCATTCTGCGCCAGTCTTGGGTTTGGACCAGGCTGGGTGACTCAGGCAGAGTAATGCAATGAGGGGGAGTAGGATTCGTTTCATAGCGGGGCCTCGCGCAGGACAGGCTGTCATTGATCAGCAACTTCTCGTTGTTATTGCATAACACAAAGATAACGATAGTTGTCATATCTGCAACGATAGCGCGTAGTGAAGCGTGCGGCAACTGGGCATGCTGCAATGCATGAAAAATACAACCCAACCCGCAACAGCTCGACAAGTGTTTGCCTACAATGTCCGGCTGGCACGTCGACTTAAAGACCTCTCGCAAGAAGCGCTGGCCTTGCAGGCCGGGATGAGCCGAACCTATGTGTCGGAAGTGGAACGAGGGGAGCGGAATATCTCAATCGATAGCATGAGCTTGCTGGCACAAGCCCTCGGTGTGCCCTTGTCAAAGCTGGTCGACCCTGATGGGTTTGAGCACATCAAGCTCTAGCAAGGGCATCCATAACGGAGACAATAAAAAGCCCCATCCTTGGATGGGGCTTTTGCGTTTGAGGGACTTACTCAGTCGATCAAATTAGATCGCCAGTTCTTCCAGCGTTTTGCCAGCAGTCAGTGCATCGTGAACCCATTGAGGTTTACGGCCGCGACCTGTCCATTGTTGTGATGGGTCTTGTGGGTTTGCGTATTTTGCCGCAACTGCTTTAGCGGTTTTCTTGCCCGCTTTGCCGCCGAACAGGTCGGCGATGCTCAGGCCCAGAGTCGCTGCACGTTGTTGCACTTCAGCGCGCAGTTTTTCAATCTCGGTCGAGCGCCGGCTAGCCAACTCAGCATTAATCTGAGTGAGCAATGAATTCAGTTCTTCGTAGGTTTTGTTATCAAGTTGCATGTGTTTTCCTTAATTACTATAGGTACTTATTGTGTTGCAGTAGTCCGTCCGAGCAAACATTCTAAGCGTGCATCACAGACAACTAATCTACATCATACACATAAACCTAATTTAACCAATCCCTGATTTAATTCAGATCTGATTTTTATTGTATCTGCCTCAGTGATTCATAACAGAGGCTTTGATTGGTGATGTCACTTTTGATTCATCACACTGCCTTCTGAGGCCAGGGTGCTGGACTCAAGTGCGGTAGCCGCAAGAGCCTGCTCAAATACTTGATAGGCCATTACGTGCGGTGTGCTTTGCGTTTCCTGACCATTGTCTTTTTTCTTGATCGCTTGCGCTGCACGAATCTTTAATTCGGCATAAGTATTTCTTGTCTTTGAAGTGTGAGACAGATTCAGATTGACCCCAGCGGGTAAACAATCTGTCCACATCCCGGCTGTGCTTGGAGTCACGGATTGATTGGTGCGAATGGTGATTACGAGTGCCTCATGCTCAATTTTTACTTCATGAACCAACCAATTGATGACACTTAAAAATTGCGCTCGTTCGCGGAATTCATAAATATGTTCCCGAGGGACTAAACGTCGCAGCATTATCTTCGTGATGGACTCGCTCAGTATCGGATCCCTTTTCCAGGCTTTTTGAAGCTGCGCCAACCAAGCTCGGTATGTTGCGATTAGGGCCATCGGGGGGAGCTTAATTTTAGGGATGCGACGATGCCGGGAGCCATCTTTCCTTTTTTTCTGTGATTGTAGTGACTCTATCCACTTGGCATTTCTTACCCAGCGCTCGGCAGATTCTGGAGCGTAGCCCATTGCAATCAGGGGCGCTATGGCCCAGTTTTTTTCACGTGGCCACTTGAGGATGTTTACAACTTGCTCGGTTGAAATTGCAGGTCTTCCAGGAGGCCAATGCATTGTTGGCTTCTGGTAATGACATAGCGTAGTGACTTGTTCATAAAATTGATTTTTATCGGCGGAAAACTGGAACAGTGACGAAATGGGATCACCATAGTCCTGCGATTTATTGTCATTTGCTTGGTAGGTCTTGCTAATGTGTTTATCTGCTAACCAGGCCACTACATGCCGCGATAGGAGAGGGGAATTGAGCTGAATTAAACGTGCTGACAACCAACCATGTAGATGGATATACGAAGTTAAAGTAATTCCAGGCTCAGCATGTCCCATCATCGAACTGATTGCATACAGCCCGCGACGATCTGGGCTGATTGCCGCTTGCTGAGATGTTTCTTCCATAAAGGCACTCCTAAACCGCACCAATGCATCCCTCTCAAAAAAGGGATGCTCAAATAGGGGATAGTCGCGGTCCAGAATCCTGTGCTCTTCTACTGCCGCCAAACGGATCATTGCCCAGTTGGCAAAGCTATGCCGAAGGCTATGAAATACTACTTCTTCATCACCCGTCGCAAGTCGTAATGCGCGTTGGCAAATATTGATCAGCCAAGGGGCCTTGATCCTTTCATAGGTCAGGTCCGCATCTGCAAAGATGAAAGAGTCTTTTTCTCGCGACTTATTTTCTTCGTCTCGCAGATGCAAAAGCTCGTCAAGGAGTGGGGCTGGCAATAAGGCCCTCAATGGCAACTGTCTTCGCGATGTTTCTGTTTTAAGTTTTCGTGCTTTATGCGGTGTGATGATCAAATAAGGGTCATGCGTACCCTGAAGATCCTTGCGACGAAGAAAGAGGATTTCATTGCGCCGCAAACCACAATAAAACCCGAGTTTGAGGATGATGGTTGCGAGCTTAGCTGAACGCTGATCGTTTTGTGCTGCAGAACTAAGGATTAAATCGCAGGCGCGATCTACATCTAGAGGTGACACGAGCTTGGCATGAATTTTTTTTGTGGCGTGGCAAAAGCCCTCAACCGTTTTAAAATCAATTGGGGTAATGCCATACTCATTGGACAGCCAAGTATGGAATTCACTCAAATTCCAACTAATATCCCCTCGCCGTGCCGCCTTTTGCATCACGATTTCATAGCATTGTCGCCAATCCTCTTCATCAAATTCGTACACATTTTGACCCTTTGCGGCCTTGATAAGACGACTGTAAAAACACCCCAAATAGCGTCTAATGGAGGAAACTCGAAGGACCTTCCGTTGAAGACCTCCATGCTTAAGCAGATGAAGTGCACGAGCCACGATTAGACCAGTCATTGAATCGTATGAGGCCTGATATGTTTCCTTAAAGGCGACGATTGCATTTTTGAAATCAGAGGTGTTTTTTCCGGTGTTGATTGCTGAGCGCAGGTTCGTAAGGATGGCTGGATCAAAGTCCTGTTGTTCATAGGTTCTGGCAGTCGCTAATTCCAGGCTGGGCGAAGGAGGCAAATCTGTAGCCTCAACCGCCAAGCTTTGGTTGGGGCGAAGTACCATTCCCATCAGAATTCGCTGAATATCTGGCGTGGGTAGCGGAGTAGCGATGTTGACGCCGTAAAGCAAATCACAAAGATAAGGAGGGAGTGTCAGCGAGAGTGCCGTTTGCCTACCAATTTGCAACGCTTTGAAATTCACATTCAATGGTAAACGAGTTTTGAGACGTGCTTTGATCCCCGCAAAGATGGCGCCATTTTTTTTGAAAGGGTTTTTGTTAAGTTGAATATTTAACTTTTTAATTAAAGCGGTTAGCTCTGGAGGCAACCAGTGTGGATGCTTCTGGTTTTGTAGTGTTTCGAATAGGTATAGGTTTAAACGTGCTGACTTAGTGGTGTGTGGAGGAGGATGTCCAGTCCAGACTAACCAGCCAATAAAAGCCAATTGGACATCTGTGAATAAGCAGTTCGGACCAGAGCTGCGCAACGTTAGCTGCTCAGCCCACATTTTTTGCAGCAGCTGCCATTGCTGATAGAGCGCAAATTTATCAGGGGTAAAACGTTTGGCTGGAATTCTGAAGGAAATTGCAGGTGGCTGAGGCAGCGTAGTACCTGCGAGGATGTTGACTGCCTCTATGACCCGCCCGATGTATGCGAGTCTTAATTGTTTATCTCGAGGGTGCAGCCCCTTTTGAAGAATTTCATATAACTGAAGCAACTTCTCGCTTTTCAATGACTTCAGTTCGTTGGTATCAAGCAAATCCGGAAACTCGGTCCGAATGATCTCGTAAACGGCGGCCTCTTGATGCATCCTGCGTTGATGTCCTGCAGAGACCTTGCTGGGCTGCCTGGTGAGGTGTTCCTGCCAGAGTGAACCAGTTACAGAATCGGACATGCCATTTCTCGAATACTCAGTTCCTCAAGTATCGGGGCAAGGTGTAATTCAATATTTTTTCTGAACTGCTGCGGATTCATGCTGGAATAATTTGACCACGGCGCCTCGCCATACCGATGGTGGCCCATAAACGCTGCCAATGCTGTTTGTCCCATCCCATTTTCTAGCAATACGCTACGCAAAAGATGTCGATTACTGTTTGGGCGGATATTGAGAAAGTACTCAAGCTTATCTTGGTAGCTTTGAGGGCTTACCTCAATAATCGAATGCTCATGATTCAGAAAGAAGATGAGGGGCAAGGACTGGATCTGCTCGATAGGGCATGCGCTTACTGCATTGCTCCTCGTGGCATTATTCTTTGTTTTACGTGCAGTTGCGCCTTTTCTGGGGTTTCGGTTTAGTTCTGCAAACACCGCTGGGTTGTGAGAAGCCAGTCGGGTGAGCAGTCGTTTGCGATATTCGAGGAAGTTTCGCATGTGCGCACAAAGAACTTTAGGCAAATAAACAATTCGCGTATGCGCGAAATCATCACTGTCCTTGTCGGACAAAAGACACCATCCTTGCTCAAGATCTAGATCCGTATCTCTGGCGAATGCGCCACTGGTAGGGCGTGCACCGGTTGCTAATCCAAGTATCAATAGTGTGTATACCGCATATGCATTATGCAAATCCTGCAAGCGGTATGACTTCAAACCTTCCTGAGTCATCTTTTGCAGGTCAAGAATGCACTGCTTCAACGGCGTCATGAATGGTTTTAGACGAGAGCCAATCGTGTTCTCACTTTGTAATTCGGATGTGGCGTGAGATGGGGTTGTAAGCGCAGATGCCGGCCAAAAAGGCTGCGCGCCATCACTGGTCAGCAGTGAATGTAATGCCTCACGATAGCGTTGAAGCAGGAAACTTTCTGGTAAGGCGGTATAAGCCAGTTGAACCAAATAAACTTCACGTTGCTGGCCTGTGATGATGCTGGCTAGGGATGGATCACCTCCCGGCATTTGGATGAGCCGATGAAAGAGTAGGGCTTCAATTCGTTGAAGTGTCCATCGGTACGCTCCAGGTCGATGTATTGAGTTCAGGATGGCTTGGATTCTGTCTTGCAAGGTATCGCGATGTTGCGTGAAACAAATATTGTTGTCAGAGCCGCCTCTGAGGCTTTGGATCGCATCCCCAAGCTTGGTTGGAAGTGGCAGGCTTAGGCGATCAATGACTGGAAAATAGTTTCTTTTTTGCTCTGGCGTTAGGAGCTTGTCACTCTGCGTTGAATAAGTCGGCACCGTCAGGAACCAATCGTGACCCGCTTTGCTGAGTTGGGCGGCTTTAAGTTTGGCTGCAGCCCCAGTCGTCGTTGCAAATTGCACCCTATAAATTTCCTCAAAGGTGCGCCCACTAATGATGATTAGCCAGAGTAGGCATTGAGCGGGATCATCTAAGTCACGACTCTGAAGCGCTTGCAGTAGTCGTTTGATCTCGGTGGGTGTCGCCTGATTTAATGAAAATGGCAAATTCTGCCGCTGACGAGCGAGCGCGTTGTGTAGCCCTTTGGCGCTGCGGCGCATCCTAATCACATCAATCCGTTTGGTGTTTGCTGTGGGTGTGATAGGTGTAATGCTAATGGTCTGAGTCTCTACACCAAATTCGTGACGTGCATCGCCTGGAATCTGTGTTTCTTTACTCTGCAGGATCTCCTGAATGCGGAGATCGTGCTCAAATTTGAATTCATCCGGGGGCAAGGATTCATCTGTGAGTTCTCCACGGTTAGGTTGGCCGATCATCTTGCCACCCCCCTGACCATTTCCACCCTTGGCTTTAGCGGGCGTGCGCTTCTTTAGTTCCCCATTGAATAAGCCCCATGCCTCTAATGCTCGACGGGTAAAGAATTGCAGCGGCTCATCGGTGCTCCTGCCTAGCTTAGAATGATTGGTTATGCCCGCTTGAATTTCATTAAACATTTCAGCCACAGAGCATGGCTTCTCTGGTACCGAGTCCAATAGGCCTGCGGATGCAAGCTCCCCAAGCTTGCGCAAACATCTTCCGAGATCTGCTCGTTTACTTTGTTTATCAATAAAATGTGGCTGGTTCAGCGTGAATAGGGCAAAGGCCGATAGTATTTCATGCTTCTTTCTGAACAGACTTGATGCGCAACCGTACCAAAGTGCGCAAAAGAGAGGATGGGTTTCTGTATGAGGTCGAAGCGTTTTTCTACCTAGGCCATTGGGATTGATATCGCTCGGACTAAAGAAAATGAGTGGAAAGTACTGGGTGAGGCTTTCAGGGCTGGTGGCTTTTATTTGCTTTAATGCATCAGTGAGATTTTTAAAGATTAATTGGTCGCGCTCAAAGTCCGCACTGAATTTATATTTAAAGGGTTTTTCTTCCTCTTTATTTAAGTTTGCCTTGTGATTGATCTCTGCAAAGTCTTGTGCAGTTTGCAGGAAGTTTGGCGCATGTCCCACCACATGAAATAGTCCCATCAGATCGGGGGGCGCATCAATTCGTCTCAACGCGCTGAATAGATGCTCGTTGTCCAGATCCGGAAAGCATAGACTAAGTGGCACCCATTCTTTCATTCGTCTATCCGCAGATCTCGAGCCGCGTACAAGTTCGCTGTTGCATCATCCATCGTGAGGCCTTGGTGTTCGCTTGAAATGACGGAGGTCTCAAGCGATTGCGGTTTGATGAGTTTCTTTTTCCGGCTTAGCGTTGCGCGAGTCAACTGCGCGTATTTCAAAAAGCGATTTTGCGAACCATATATTTCCGCAATTGCCCCCTGCTTGGCCGCATTTTTTTCCGGTTGTGATTCATCTTGTTGGGCCCAATAAAGCTGTGCAAAATCTTCTTTGCTCAGCTGAGATGTGAATGGGCTAAGAAACGTCTCGAAGAATGGGAGCTGCTTGAGCTGTTCTCGAGACGGCTTTGGGAAAAGGATGGCTGGAAGTGGACGGTCTTGAGTTTTGTGCATCGGATTGGCATCCATGAAATCATGCCACATCGCTAATGTTCTAAAACCAGCTATGAAAATGTATCGTTGTTGATCAGAGGCTTTTGAAGTAGCCCCTGTGACAATCATGGGACTCAGGCAGGCCTGCAGGTAAAGCTCATCCTGATTGCATACGGGAATTCTGGTCGTTCGTTGATGATCGGCTTGAAGTTGGCCATAGCGTTTAGCAGGCTCTCTGGGCGCTTCAATTTGCCCAAGTCTGATTTCAATCAAGCGAGGTTGCTCTCGATTCATCCACCTAGATTCCCATATCACACCAATGAGACTCACTGGCAGACCGGATTGAAACTCGGGCTATCAGTAAGCATGACTATTTTGTTTGATCTCCCCCAGAAAGTCTTGTTGCATGCCGCGACTGTGTCCAGTTTGATCGACTTCGATAGCGCTCACTGACCAGTTTTTCACTCCGCCTGTGAGCTGGATCGCTTTGGGTAAGTTGCGCTGATGCCCGTTGTGGCTCATTTGCGGTATACCAATATCTTACTTAAAAGTGGCAAGCATACTTTCTCATCAGGCATGTCTGACCAATGCTTACTTGCCCGTTATCTTTGCTTGCAAGTGGTGTTTTGATATGACATCATCCATTTTTGTTTATAAGCAAAGTCTTATGTTGTGTCTGATGTGTCTTGTCTAGGTGCTCGAAGCTCTAGATATGCGGGTTCGGGCGACGTCAAACCACGACTTGGGGTTGTTTGCTTACTCTGTTATTGAAATTCTTTCATTGGTTTTTGATTTTGTTTTTAGATCGTAAGTTTTTCTGTGTTGTCGCATCTGTTGTCTTCGCTGTTAAGGCGGCATCAGCCGAAGCGCTCTTCAATCCATTCGAGAGCAACACTCAGGAGTTGCTCCGTCAGCAAGAGCGAGAACGTCAGCTCAAGTTGAAGCAACCGGACTCACCCGATGTTCGCTTAGAGCGCCCTCAACAGTCAGCACCGAGTGGGGTGATTCCCTCAAATGAAGCCCCGTGTTTTGATATCCGACGTATAGAGTTGGTCGGGGTGCGTGCTAAACAGTTTGAGTGGGCAATCTCGGCCGCTAGCCTAAAAAATGACTTAGCTGTTCCCCGGTGCCTCGGTTCGCAGGGCATTAACTTGATCATGAGTCGGATACAAAACGCCATTATTGATCGGGGTTATGTCACTACACGTGTCCTCGCTGCGCCACAAGAGCTAACCAGTGGCATTTTGGAGTTAACTCTTATTCCTGGGACAGTGAGAGCGGTGCGCTTTGCCGATGATGTTTCTACCCGAGCAACACAATGGAATGCTGTTCCATTAAGGGCAGGTGACCTACTCAATCTAAGAGATATCGAACAGGCGCTTGAGAATTTTAAGCGGGTACCCACTGTTGAGGCTGATATACAAATCGTACCTGCCGAAGGGCAGGCTGCAGAGGCAGGTCAAAGTGACTTAGTGATTACATGGCAGCAGCGGGAAATACCGCTGCGCATGAATTTGTCCGTCGATGATTCGGGTAGTCAATCAACTGGCAAATTCCAAGGCAGTATGACAATTTCGTATGACCATTGGTGGACCCTCAATGATCTCTTTTACGTTTCGTTAAATCATGATCTTGGCGGCGGTGAAGAGGGGGCTCGGGGTACACGTGGCTACACTTTCCATTACTCAATTCCGTATGGGTATTGGCTCTTCAGTGCAAGTACAAGTGGTAGCCAGTATTTTCAGTCAGTTGCTGGGGCTAATCAAGAATATCGCTATAGCGGCAATAGTCGAAATGCAGACCTCAAAGTTTCCCGATTGATTTGGCGCGATGCGGTTCGAAAAACCACTGCCTCATTCCGTGGTTGGTGGCGCGGGTCCAAAAACTACATCGATGACACTGAGGTTGAGGTGCAGCGGCGGAAAGTTGCGGGTTGGGAAGCCGGTCTAAATCATCGTGAGTTTATCGGTAGTAATACCTTAGATTTTGCTGTGACTTACCGTCGTGGTACAGGTGCTATGAATGCTCTCGAGGCACCTGAGGAGCAATTCGGAGAAGGCACTTCGCGGCTGGAAGTTTGGAATACCGACCTGGCTCTCGTCGTGCCATTTTCGATATTTGAACAACGATTACGCTACAGCGCCAATTGGCGCTGGCAAATGAATCGAACGCCGCTGGTGCCACAAGATCGTTTTTCAATTGGTGGCCGATATACCGTGCGTGGATTTGACGGTGAAAGTTCACTGATTGGTGAGCGCGGCTGGTTGGTTAGGAATGATCTTGTCCTGTCACTCGGGGACAGTGGGCATGAGTTTTTTATTGCCGCTGATTATGGCGCAGTCGGGGGCCCATCTACCCAATACCTGCTTGGGGACTCACTGGCCGGGGGCGTAATCGGTTTGCGTGGCGGATACGCGAATTGGAGTTACGAAATATTTGCCGGAAAACCAATTTACAAGCCCACTGGTTTTAAGACCGCTAAAACCACAGCCGGTTTTAATCTGAATTGGACGTATTAAATTAATTACTTTTTGGCGATTTTTGCCATCTTATTTTTCTTTAAATCATCGACATAAATGACCAGTCGGGTCGCTTGTGCGCAGCAACGTTGGACTTTGAGCAATGAATAAGAACATGTACCGGATTGTATTTAATCAGAGCCGTGGACAATTAATGGTCGTGGCAGAAAATACTCCGGCCCAGGGTAAAACCACAACCGATGCTCAAGGTCAACAAGGGGCTGCTTTTTGGCAAACACTCAAACCAATTCGGCACGCGTTATGTGCTGCGCTCGGTATGATTATGTTGACCGGTGTGCAGGCTCAGGTCGTTACAGATCCGAATGCCCCTAAATCTCAGCAGCCCACTGTACTCACCACCAGTAATGGAGTAACCCAAGTCAATATTCAGACGCCAAGTGCAGCTGGCGTCTCTCGAAACACATACAAACAATTCGATGTTGATCCTGCTGGTGTGGTACTGAACAACTCTCGCGGGAACGTGCAATCCCAACTGGGTGGGTGGGTCCAGGGCAATCCTTGGCTGGCAAAAGGGACTGCGCGGGTGATCTTGAACGAGGTTACGGGCAGTAATCCGAGTCAACTTCGTGGCTATCTTGAAGTGGCAGGTAGTCGGGCGCAAGTTATTATCGCCAATCCAGCTGGTATAAGTTGTGATGGTTGCGGATTTATTAATGCTAGCCGTGCAACATTAACGACAGGCTCTGCCATGATGAGTGGCGGTAATCTGGATGGTTTTCGAGTTACTCAAGGCACGATTAGTATCTTGGGAAATGGGTTAGATGCACGGCAAACCGATTACACAGACCTCATCGCCAGAGCAATTCAAGTTAATGCAGGTGTTTGGGCCAACGATCTGCGCGTAGTGGCGGGGGCAAGCCAAATTTCAGCTGAGGGTTCTGCGATACCTACTGCAGGCACCGGAAGCGCGCCAAGCTATGCGATTGATGTCGCTCAGCTTGGTGGCATGTATGCTGGAAAAATTCATTTAGTGGGCACCGAGTCCGGACTTGGAGTACGAAATTCAGGTCAGATCGGTGCTATGGCCGGTGATGTTGCCATCACGTTAGACGGTAAGCTCGTTAACGCTGGGGCGATAAGCAGTAGCCAACACATTCAAATTGACACCAGTCAGGGTTTAGAAAATGTAGGCACCGTCTATGCCAAATCCAATACGTCGCTGACGACCACAGGATCGGTCAATAATCAGGGTACGCTTGCCGCTCAAGGAAATCTCAACATCCAGGCCACTTCCGCGGGAAGTGAAATCCGAAGTGTCGGGGTTTTAGCCGCCGGTTTAAATGAGCAAGGGACGCTCACTGAGTCGGGCGTGCTTAGCCTGAACTCACGCGGTTCGATTATTGCAAGTGGTCAAAACTTGTCCGGGAATCAGCTGACTATGCTCGCCGGCACAGTTAATCTAGGAAATAGCCATACTGGTGCGGCTACGGTCAAATTGTCAGCCAACACGACAAATCTTGACCTTAACAAAGCAGAGGTCATGGCTTCACAGCAATTGGACTTGCAAGCCTCGCAACGTCTAATCACGGATGGTGCCAAGCTATCGGCTGAGCAAGTGAATGTTCAGGCTGAAGCGCTATCGAATATTGCAGGCACAATTATTCAAACGGGCACAGGTGATCTTCGCCTTCAAACGCCTGGCGCAATCAATAATGAGGCGGGGCTCATTGCTACCAATAGCCAACGGTTGCAGATCGCAGGCTCTGAAGTCATAAACACCCGAGGCAAAATCGAACATGTTGGTTCGGGCTCGGCCACCATCGTGACTAATAACTTTGCGGGGGCTGCTGGCCAGATCCAAAGCAACGCTAGCCTCGAGATCCAAGCTACTCGCTTGGATTTGAGTGAAGCAAAAACACTCGCTAAGAAAATAGACCTAACTGCAGAGCATGTTTCAAATCGCGCTGGTCAAATTATTAGCACTGGGAACGAAAGCGCAAATATCGTGGCGCGTAGCGCTCTAGATAATACAAATGGTGCATTTGTCAGTAATGGGCGTGCTGCACTGAGTACTGGTAGCCTTAATAACCAGGGTGGTGTGCTACAAAGCGTGGGCACGCTAGAGCTTTTAGCTTTAGGTCGCATTGATAATAGTAAATTTGGCCCAAATGCTGGCAGTATTTACGCCGGCGAGCAATTGAGCATAACCGCTCAATCGGTTGATAACCGTGGAGGTAAACTAACTTCTGCTGCTGCCATAGAGGCGAAGGTTGCTCAGGAATTCTTGAATCAAGAAGGGACACTGGCTGCTGCGCAAAATCTGTCCCTAAATGCCCATCAAATCGATAATCATCAAGGGACGATTGGCTCTGTTTCTGGCCAAGTTAGAGCCGGTGCAAACGCAGGCCTTATTAATACTCAGGGGCGGATCGAAGCGGCTCAGTCGCTAACCATCAAAAGTGCCAACCTAGCCAATCAGACTGGGATTGTTCAAGCGACACAGATAGATATCGATACACACGGTGGCGAACTCAACAATCAAAACGGGGTTTTGCAGGCCACTGGCCAAGTCACCGTCAACTCTGGAAAGTTTGATAACGACAGCGGGCTTGTTCATGCGAAAACAATATTAAGCATCAACACTCATGGCGCAGCACTCTTGAATACCAATTCAGGTAGCGCAAAAGGCATCATTGGCGCTGAAAGTGTGCAACTTAGTGCCGGTGATCTCACCAATACTGCAGGTTTTATTGGCAGTAAAGGTGCCCTGGAGGTTAGAGCCGAGCATGAGATTCAAAATGGTGGAACCATAAGCAGTGAGGCCCAGATTGCACTGCAAGCTCAGTCGCTGAATAACCTCGGCGGGCAAATTCAATCGATATCGGATGTCACCGTTAGTGCTAATTCGATTTCGAACCGGAATAGTTTGATTCGATCTGGACAAAAGTTGCAGTTGAATGCCCAGATGGTGGACAACCAAAGCACCGTATTGAGTAACCAGGGGCTTGAAGGCCAGCAGCTCTCGATCTCAGCCCAGCAAATTGAGAATCAGCAAGGTGCAATTCGAGCAGAAGCTGAGCTAAGCCTGCTTAGTACTAATAGTCTTAACAATAACCAAGGCTTGGTATCCGCTGGTAGTAAAGGCACGATCACCAGCCAAGCGCCAAGTAACCAATTAGCTTTTAGCAACACTCAAGGTAGTGTGATTGCAGGGCAGGAGTTACAGATCAATACCGCAACCTTAACGGGAGCGGGGCAGCTATTAAGCAAAGGTGATTTGACCCTTAAAGCACACGGAGATTACACCCATTCAGGTGTTCTTCAAGCTCAAGGTCTTGCCAAAGTAGAAGCCACAGGCACCCTCACGAATCAGGGGCGGCTCCTCAGTGCAGATCAACTAGTGTTGACCGCTAACCATATTGATAATACTGCGGTGGGAGAAATCTCGGCGGGATCGACAAAAGTAGTCGCCACGGGGACCCTAACTAATCGCGGGTTGATCGATGGCGTTGAAACACGTCTTTCCGCCGCGACTTTGAATAACCTCGGCACGGGTCGGATTTATGGCGATCACTTAGCTATCCAGGCCAACGTGTTGAATAATGGCGCAGAAAACGGTCTTGCTGCGGTCATCGCGGCTCGGTCAAGATTAGATATTGCTGCAGGCACTATTAATAATACAGATCACGGTTTGATCTTCAGTGCGGGTGATCTGGTTATCGGTGGCGCGATGGGTAGCAATTGGCAAGCCACTGGCGCAGCCGGTGCGGTGGTTAACCGCGGTGCAACGATTGAATCGCTGGGGGCGATGCAGCTAGGCGCAAACTATCTCACAAATAGTAACGCCAATTTTAGTACCCAACTGGTCCAAACAGTTGCCCCTGTTGCCCAGACCTATATTCAGCCGACAGGTAATCCAAACAAATACCTACTCAGTAATTTTGTTTGGCAGAATTGGAGTCGTGCAGGTTTGTATCGATGGGCCACTAACCCACCTGCTCAAGGTGGCGGGCAGCTTGGTCAGTCGCCAATTTCCTCTCCTGGTGCAGAACTCTGTTCAGAAGACGAAGCTGCTGATAGTTGTGCAAGAAAACTTACAACAAGTGATTTATTAAGTAACCCAGCATGGGCTTATTTTGGAGTCAGTGCGCCCACAGCGGAGCCGCAAGCGCCAGCGTTGACGAAGCCAGTAGCGCCGGATGCGGCGCGTGCGGATAGTTGCGTGCAAGGTGCTGGATATGATGCGGCTGCATGCGCCTTGTATAACAATGACCTGCAGCAATTCAATACGCAACAAGCGGCTTATACCACAGCGTGGCAAAGCTATAACGCCTCTTATCAAAGCTGGATTACCGATACAGAAGCAAAATATGATTTATTAGATGAGAAGGTTGACGCTTATAACAGTGGTTTCTCATCTACCGAAATCAAGGCTTGGACCCAGTATCAAGTGACGCACAGCGAGGCTGAAACCCGCGTGCTTAGTTCTGATCCCGGAAAAATTCTTTCTGGGGGACAGATGGTTTTGCAGGGCGGCCAGTTGCTCAACGACAAGAGCCAGATTATCGCCGGCGGCACCTTAAGTGGAGACTTGGGTAATCTATCCAATGTTGCCGCAACCGGGCAGCGCATTATTCACGAAGTAGGCACAAGTCAAGCGACACGCAGTCGCTGGCGTGGCGGCTTGAAACGTTATCACCAACGCGATTGGGATGCTGCAATTGCTTATGCGCCAGCCGATCAGGTTACTACTATCGATTTAGCCGTGAGCGAGCTAAAAGGAAACGCACAGTTTGCAAGCTCAAGTCAGGGGGCTTCAGCACTGTCGCGTTCTTTGATCGCTGCCGCAACGAGTGGGGTTCAGCCAGTTTCGGTGCTTGTACGTGATGGCCAGCCGATTAACCGCATCACCGAAGTTCCGGTGATAAATACGCAGGCAACGGCTGGATTAAGCCGTGTGATTCGTACGGCCAATCCGAATGTGAACCTGCCTAATAACAGTCTGTTTAAACAAAACCCTAATACGGCGAGTGGTTTTTTGATTGAAACCGATCCCCGCTTTGCAAATTATCGCAATTGGTTGGGCTCTGATTACATGCTAAGTGCATTGCGCACTGACCCAACGACGATCCAAAAACGTTTAGGTGATGGCTTTTACGAACAAAAGCTGGTTCGTGAGCAAATTGCTCAACTCACCGGGCGACGATTCCTTGCCAGCTATGCCAACGATGAAACTCAATATCAGGCCTTAATGGATAACGGTGTCGCATTTGCCAAGCAATGGCAACTTCGTCCCGGCGTCGCGCTGAGCGCAGAGCAAATGGCCCAGCTGAGCAGCGACATTGTTTGGTTAGTTGAAAAAGAAGTTGTCCTTGCGGATGGTACTCCGACTCGTGTGTTGGTCCCGCAGGTGTACGTCAAGGTACAACCTGGTGATCTCAAAGGTGATGGAACGCTGATCGCGGGAGATAGCGTTGATCTTAAAGTAGCAGGGGATCTGCAAAATGGTGGCACGATTGCGGGTCGCCAAGTGGTGGCACTTACGGCAGAAAATGTAAAAAACCTGGGTGGACGAATCAGTGCAGCAGATGTGGCATTAACTGCCAAAAATGACCTACAAAATCTGGGTGGTTTAATTGAAGCAAATCGTAATTTGGTGCTGACTGCCGGACGTGATCTAACTATTGAGAGCACCACGCAATCAGGCGCTAATCAGGTTGGGGCATCAAGCTTTAAGCGCACTCAGCTAGATCGGGTTGCCGGCTTGTACATCCGCGGGGCGGATGTTCCTAGCACCAATTTGCTTGTAAGTGCTGGGCGTGATCTCACCCTTGCGGCGGCCCAAGTGACCAATCAGGGCCAGCAAGGAAATACCCAGCTGGTGGCTGGACGCGATTTGAGTTTGAAAACGGTACAAACTGAAATTCAAGAAAACAATGTTCGCAATGCAACGAACTATCTAAAACAAGGTGGCAGCCAAGAAGTCGGTAGCACAATTCAGGCCGCTGGCAGCATTCAACTTGCAGCAGGCAATAATATAGTCGCTCGCGCAGCCACGGTGACGAGCGAGCAGGGGACGATCTCAGCGCTGGCAAAAAATGACATTCGAATTGAGGCAGGGCAGGCAAGTACCAATTACAGCGAAGGCCATGAAATCCGCAATAAGGGGACTTTAAAAACCACGACGACCCTCACTCGCGACCAACGAGATGCTACCCAGTCGATCAGTACCACTTTCAGTGGCGATCAAGTTGCGATTCAGGCTGGCCATGACTTGAGCATCGTTGGGAGTCAAATTGCCGCAACTCAAGACGTTAATCTGTCTGCGAAAAATGATCTAACAATCGCGGCCGCCACAGACACCTATACCGAAAACCACTTCAAGCAAGTCACCACCAAAGGCTTTATGAGCAATGGTGGCTTGAGCTTCACCTATGGCAAGCAACGCCAGTCTAGTGACTCTGAGCAGGAGGGAACTCAACAAAGCCAGAGTCGCAGTATGGTAGGCAGTGAAAAAGGCAATGTGACATTGCAGGCGGGCAATACATTAAAAGTAGCGGGTAGTGATGTGACGGCCATGACCGGCGATATTGCCGCAACCGCTAAAGCCATAACACTCACTGCAGGTGAAGACCAGAATCAAAGCAGGCAAACCCAGAAATTCGAGCAAAAAGGCCTCACAGTCGCGATCACCTCGCCTGTTATTACTGCAATACAAACCACAGCCGATATGGGCAAAATCGCTAGCAAAACCAAAGACGGACGCGTCGCTTTGATTGCGGGCGCGACTGCTGGGTTTGCTGCCAAAAATGGCTATGACGCCTACCAAAGTGGCTCCAAAAAGCTTGGCGGCGTTAACGTGAGTATCAGCTTTGGTCAATCCAAATCAGAAAGCACCACGACAACGGATAGCAGCACGCAGAGCGCGAGCTATCTCACAGCTGGCGGCAATCTCAAACTGAACGCCACTGGTGCCGGCAAAGACAGCGACATCAACGTCGTTGGTAGCCAATTAAGGGCAGGCAAAGATCTGATGCTGGCCGCCGATGGCGATATCACGCTACAAGCCGCGCGCAATACCAATGAAACGCGCAGCAAAAACAGTTCAAGCAGCAGTAGTCTGGGCGTCAGTGTGGGCACAGATGTCCCGTTTAGCGTTACCGCGAGCGCCAATAAAAGCAAAGGCAATGGTAATGGCAATGACCTTGAGTGGCAAAACAGCCAACTTACCGCGGGTAATACACTTACGCTCAAGAGTGGTGGCGACACCAATCTGATCGGCGCAAGCGCCAGCGGCAAGCAGATTGTGGCTGATGTGCGCGGCAATCTGAATATTGAAAGCCTGCAAGACACCAGCAAGTACGACAGCCAACAAAAATCCATCGGTGGCAGCATTTCAGTCGGTGCGGGCAAAGTCAGTGGCAGCTTGAATGCAGGCCGCGACAAAATGCATGCTGATTATGCCGCGGTGAATGAGCAGAGTGGGCTGAAGGCTGGCGACGGCGGATTCAACATTACTGTCAAAGGCAATACCGATCTGAAAGGCGCAGTGATTACCAGCAGCGCAGAGGAAAGCAAAAATCAGCTCACTACCGGCAGCCTCACTGTCAGCGACATTAAAAACCATGCCGAATACAACGCCAGCAGCATGGGGCTTGGCGTCGGTGTTGGGGATGTAGGCAAGACGATTGATGGCCTCATGTCGACGGGGGGTCAGGTTGTACCTGGCACTGAGAAATCAGGCGATGGCCTGAAAGCCAATACGCCAATCCTGCTGAGCGCCAGCGGTGATGAAAGTAGCACCACGCAAAGCGCAATTGCCACAGGCAAAATCACCATCACCAATGAAGTGCAGCAACAGCAACTCACTGGTAAAGCCGCAGACGAAACCGTCGCCAGACTGAATCGTGATACCAATAATACTGCAGGCAAACTCAACAATAACTTTGATAAAGCGCAGGTAGAAGAAGCCTTTACGGTGACGAAGGCGTTTATTAACGAGACCAGCACCTTTGTTGCGAATCGGGCGAAAGAAGCGGCCAAAGCAAAGCAGGAATACGATCAAGCAGTAAAAGATGGTGCGGATGTAACGACGCTTGAGCGGCTTAAGACAGTTAAAGAGGATGCTGAAAAATGGGGCCCAGGTGGCACCTACGGCCAAGCGATCACCGTATTCCAAGCGGCGGCGGGAGGCAATGTCACTGGCGGCATGACAAACTTGGTGCAAAACGCCGTTGTTGCGTATGTACAAAGCTTGGCGGCAGAAGAAGTCAAAAAGATTGCGGATTCTTTCATGAAGGATGGTAAAGAAACCGCAGACAGCCAAAATATCCGCACTGCCCTGCATGCACTCGTTGGCTGCGCGGGCGCTGCGGCCACGGGGCAAAGCTGCAATAGCGCTGCCGTTGGCGCTGCCTCTAGCGTGGTGCTCAATAACCTTATCTCGGAGATTCAAAAGACCGATGCCGAGCATATGACGGCAGAGCAAAAAGAAAACCGCAAGAATCTCGTGGGCACTGTGATTGGCGGGATTGTGGCGGCTGCAGGTGGCGATGCGGTAGTGGCGAATAGCGCCGCGCAGATTGAGATGGAGAATAACTACCTCAGCCCCTCTGAGAAGCAGAAGCTGATCCAGGCTGAGAAAAACTGCAGCTTTAGCAATAAAGCAGCTTGTGACTCTCGTGACAAACTGAAGAAACTAGATCGTGATCGTAATACTCAATTAGCACAAGAAATCTCATCGTGTAAGACAGAGGCAGAGTGCCAAAAAGTGGCTATAAAAATTACAGAGCTACTACAGCAAGAGAAAAATTATCAAGCTTTGCTCAACACTGGAGCAGGCGGATGTTCACAGGTTGTCATAGGGTGCACGCCAGAGAAGTATGCATCACTCGTTGCTGATCGCCAGCGTCAATTAGAATTGACGCGCAATGACATTCAGGCGCTAACTAAGTTAGGCAACAAAGCCGTTGACCCACTAAAAATCGGTGAAAAGCCCCTAGTTCCAGTCATCTGGGAAGACCTGTTAATTCCGGGATTGAAGGGAGCTACAAACCTTACTGGGCGGGTGGTTGAGTCTTGGTTGGAGAAGACCGCGGTAAAAGAAACTTGGCAGGCAACTTCAAATCTTAGCCCTAGGGTTTTTGTAGGGCAAGACGTTTCAAACGCCTTTGGGCAGGGTGGTGCGGTAATCAATGGTAGGTACATTCGTAGCGTACCTGAAGATATTAGCGCGAGTTACCAAGGGATGGGCTATTTGGATCCACTCAGTAATACCTTTAAACCAGCACCATTAGGTAAAACCATGCCGGTTGATCATATCTACTCAGTGCGCAAGATCCAGGAACGGCCTGGCTTCAATAGGCTGACGGTCGATGATCAAATATCAATAATTCACGATAGAATTGATGTTGGTAATTTCCAGCCGCTACCACAGACATTTAATTCATCTAAAGGATCCAAGTTAGACTGGTCGTTTTATAAAGATCAGCCCTTAGATCCGGTATACAAACAAAATTTGATTAATCGTCAAATGGAAATTGAGGTTGAAATTCAGCGATATATCAATCAGCGGCTTAAACAATACAAGAGTGGAAAATAATTATGGAATTGTCTTGCTCCTATATCTGTGTTGATAAATCTGAGATTCCAGAAAAAGCGTTAGAACACATCGATAAGCCCATCATAGATCGTGTTGGCGGCAGCTTTGCGGAGCTATTTCCGCTGTTTGCTCAGACTTTTATCGAAACTACACAAGTCATTGAGCGCGATTGGAGCAGCCCTAAGTTAGTTTTGAAGAAGGGGGTCAGACAATGGTTGATAAACATCGTTGTTCAATCAGAGACGCAGAATTTATTCTTTAAACTGCAGCCCGAATTTATGGATAAAGATGGGGAGTTGTTCGATGAGTATCATATGATGCTGCCAGTAAGTTGGAGGGAGATTTATCGTTGGTTTGATTCATTCTGTGTTACGAAAGAAGGTTACTGTTTGATGGATTGGTGGAATACGCCATTTCCTTATGCGGGACGATTGGATCTTGATGACTACGAGGATGGTAGCGGAGCATCAAGGGCACAGACCGAGCAATTTGCTAAGACCATTGGATGTAAAAGAGAAAAGCTACGTTGCTGGTTGCTTACAGAAAATGAAGACGCGCTGTTCATCAATGAGGAGGCATGTGACGGTAAAGTTTTTCATGTTAATGGGAAAGCATTAGATGAGATTACCGAGCTTTTTAATCCTCAAAAAAAACTTGATGAGTACTTGGCGCATTATTTATCTGGAAAGTCCCCTAAGTCCTTTAACTGGGTAAGCGATTAAAACTATATCCCGCGTACAGGCTGGCGACGGCGGATTCAACATTACCTTCAAAGGCAATACCGATCTGTAGGGCGCAATGTTTACCAGCAGCGCAGAGGGAAGCAAAAACTAGCTCACCACCGGCAGCCTCAGTTCAATTAGTTGAGGTGGCGGGAGTTAAATTCGAGGTGCCAATTAGTAAATACAACGGCAAGGTCTATGTGCCTACAGCCTATCCATCTGGGAAATAACCCATGGCATTTTATATTCAATATGGACAAAATGATGAGGCAAATCGGCCTTTGATTTACTGCGTTGGTAATGCGTTTCCGGCTAGGGATAGGCAGGAGTATTGGTACTACGTTGAAAGTATATTCGAATTTGATGGAGCAGGAGGCGATCCTGACTGGCATATTGAACGCTATATCGACGAGCAGGGAAAGGTGATGTATTGGGTTCGGTCGAGTACCGACATCAGCGGCTTGGAGCCGGCTTGTGGCGATTACGAAGAAGATTTAGTGAAACACTACTTTGCCAAAACAATGTGGGAGTATGCTCGGGTTCATCCTGAAAGTAGCACCAAGATTCAAGAGCTGATTAACAAGTACCAACTGGGATTGCAAGCGGACAAGCAATAAGCCAAATAAGGCTGGGTTTTGTAGGGTGTGGCTTTGTTGCACAAATCAGCGGCATAGTGCTGCTGGTAGAATGGCTGCATGAGCAAACCCGCACCTAGCAAGTACAAAACCACCAACTGGCCAAGTTATCACGCTGCTTTGAAATCACGTGGTGCGTTGATGGTTTGGCTCGATCCGACGCTGAAATGGGCTGCTGAGCCCACTGGCAAACGTGGACGAAAACCTACGTTCAGCGACGCGGCCATTCAGTTCTGTCTCACCATCAAATGCCTATTCGGTCTCGCATTACGCCAAACCACCGGCATGGTGGAAAGCCTGCTTCGACTCGCCCACCTAGATTGGATCGTCCCCGATTCGAGTACGATCTCTCGTCGACAAAAAACACTCAAAGTCATTATTCCTGCCCGTCAAAGCCAAAGTGGTTTGCATTTATTGGTCGATAGCACGGGCATCAAAATGCTCGGTGAAGGCGAATGGAAAACCAAGAAGCATGGCGCCGAATATCGTCGGCAATGGCGCAAAGTTCACCTCAGTATTGATACCGAAACCCTTGAAATTCGTGCCATTGAGGTCACTGACAATAAAACAGGCGATGCGCCCAGGTTGCTGGAACTGATGAATCAGATTCCCGATTCAGAACCGATTGCGGCGATTTACGGTGATGGCGCCTACGACACCAAAGAGTGCCACAATGCTATTGCGGCTCGTGGTGCGACTGCGATCATCCCGACTCGCAAGAACGCTCAGTTTCGGAAAGAAAATACGGCGGGCGCACGATCTCGCAATGCGATTTTACGTGCGACCAAGTACTTGGGGCGGGCAATCTGGAAAAAGTGGTCGGACTATCACCGGCGCAGCTTGGTGGAAACGAAAATGCGATGTTTCAAATTACTTGGTGAACGAGTGATGGCGCGTGACTTTGATCGTCAGGTGGCGGAGTTGCAAGTGCGTGCTGCGATCTTAAATCGCTTCACGCAACTGGGCACACCGACGACGGTGCGTGCGGGATAAATCTGCTTGGGATTTGGGGAAACTCGCTTTTAGGCTGATTTGTGCAACTAAGCCGCTTAGATGCAAAAATCAAGTTTGGAGTGAGGCTCCGCTCGGCTACGGGCGTGCAGGCTTCTGCTTCGCGTAGGAAGTCGATGATCTGTTCTTCGGTGAATCGCTTCTTCATATCCAACTCCTTGTCATGGTGGATTGGAATCTAAATTCTCGAGCTACTCAAGATGGGGTGGGCGTCGAGCAGACCATCCAAGCAATCAGATAGTCTCTAATCCTTTGTGGTAGCACTACGTTGCCAAGCATCTATCCAGATTGCAAGCTGGCTAGAGTGCGTCAACATGAAGTGATGCTTTGCATCCAAACTATTCACGGATGCTGGCTTTTTCACTTCCTGCCATGCTAAGACCTGACTAGGCTCTAATAACTCATCTTTTTCACCGTAAACAAGATGTAGCGGTGCAACTAAATAAGGTTCTACTTGATACTTATATTCTTTCGCTTGAATTTCTAATTGGGCTAATGTTCTAACTCGCTGCATAGGGCTATTAACCCCAAGAGCTTGCCAGTCAGATTCTGAACTCGGAGTATTGTGCGGATAGCTCAACGTAGGACTATGCTGCGCAGCAAGAGCAACCCAGCTGGGTTGATTCCCCGACAACTCCAGTTTCCTAGCTAATTCAAATGCCATTAAGCCACCAAAACTCTGTCCATAGATCGAAAATGGCCTATCAATTAGCGCCATAGCTTGGTCCTGCAATCCATTGAGCAGCAAATCTAGTGTGTCGTAGTCTTGATAACTTAGAACCCACAGCTCCCATTCTGTGGATAATGCTTGCGCCAAAGCAAAATAACAGTATGGCGATGCCCCAGCTGGCGTAAGGCAAAGCAACTTGTACTTCGCTTGGGGATTTGGAATTAAACACTTCACAGTATTCTCAAGCGGATTCACCTTAGAAGGCACGAGTTTACAAAGTGATTGAAGCCCCACTTTAATTTGTTGAGCTGACAATCCAAAGTCGACAAGACAAGCCACCTCATCCACTCCCAATTCATGCCAACGCTCCAGTTTTGCGTAACATTCTTCTGTGCTGCCTATCAATGCCTGACTTTTGCGGTAGCGCATCGCCGCGAACCTTATCAACTTCTCCCTTTCCTCTGCTCCCTGAGCATGTAATGCTTTGCTACCTTGTTGCCATAAATCTGCAGAACTATGGAGATATTCATGCAGCGCAGGTGTGACCCACTCGTTTAATTCATCAGGATTGTCGTGCACAAAACAATGAACCATCAGCGTTACTCTACCCTGCTGAGGTGAGAATCCCGAATCAACCAACGATTGCCGATAGCATCTAATATTTTCGGCCAACTCGTCTTCCGTCTGGCTTAGCAAAGCAGTCAGTAGATTAACGCCCAAGCTCCCTGCCTCAATAAATCCTTCTTTCCGGCGATTGCAAGTTAGCCATAACGGCGCTAACGACTGGAAAGGTTTGGGATATGTAGTCAGTGAAACGGAGTCTCCAGATGGGTTGATTAAAGTTTCAGGCTCTTGTTGCCAGAATCGTCGGAGTTGCTGAATTTGTTTACCAAGAGATTCAAAACGATTGGTGTAGGCATCTGACGAACTCAATACAAAGTCATTCTGATTCCAGCCTGCCGTAATCGCTATTCCTGCGCGACCTTTAGAAAGTTGGTCAACTAAAGACCACTGTTCTGCAATACGTGCAGGATGATGCAACGGAAGTACGACGCTACCCGCCCGCAATCGGAGATTCTTAGTTACTTGGCTGAGTGCACTAGCAAGAACTGCAGGGTCTGGGAATGCAGCTCCAAAGCGATGAAAGTGTCGCTCAGGTAGCCAAATTGCCTCAAACCCATGCACGTCAGCAAACTCGGCAGTTTCACGAATCAATTCGTATGGATTTTCATCACGAGTAGCTTCGCTTTGCCCAAAAAAGAATATACTTAAGCCGAGCGAAGATTGAGAACTGGGCTCACTCAGTTCCACTGCTGAGCAGGCTTGCTCTGATACTGAATTGTTCACAGGTTCGACAGAGGAAGATTCTGGACTGTAGCTCTCGTACAGCAGTGCTGATATTTGATCAATACGTTCGACTTGCCAAAACCACTCGACTGGCAGCGATTTGTTCCAGTGTTCTTCGAAAGCCACGGAGCATTCGACTGCAATAATTGAATCTAATCCGAGGCTATTTATAGCAGTGGAACGCTCCACTTTAGTGGACGGCTTAACGTTTTTCTGGAGCCAATTAATCAACCATTCTTCATAAAGTTGCTGCGCCGCATATGTGGCAATTGCAGGGCTTTCAATTTCTTCATCGGATGCATTCAAATTTTCTGTTAATTCAGCATTCGTTTGCCAGGATAGGCGAGCTTCAATGTCATTAGGCGGAGTGGCCTTTTGACTGCCGAGCGGACCAATTTGGCTGTCTAGCTGAACACTAAGCGCTAATAACTCAGTCTCCGAATAACGATCGATAGATAAGTTTGTTTTAGCAAAGGCTTGCTGCAAGCGGGATTGGATAAAAAGGGTCTCGTCTTCGTGCTGGCAGAAACTTTCTATTAGACATAAACAAACCAACTCTCCGCTAACGTAATATGTCCAATCTTGGTGAAGTGATTTCAGAGCATGCTCTTCTTTCCAAGCCCGCAGTTTTTCAAATGGAGCAATTGCTTCGAATTCAGTGAATGCTTTTTCTAATTCTTGTTCTTGTTGCCACAATCTCTGGCCTAAGTGGCTTAACAGCGTTTCAGTTGGGCCCTCGAAAATTCTGAGAAGTCGAGCATCTCGCCAGAGCTGTGGCACCAAACTATCTTCGATGTAACCACGCCCTCCTAATCCTTGCTGGAGTTGATCGATCGTTTCTCCAAGCCACTCCGGTGCAAGGCATTTTCCAATTGCATAAATATCGCTAGAGACTTCAATTTCCATATCGCGTTTTAATGCAATCCGCTGGCTGAAACGCTCTATCAAGTCAGCCTTTTTGAGTCCCTCACGTAGCCACAGCTGGATTAAACTCTGATCAATTAAGCGTCCCGAAGCAATTTGCCTCTCTTGCGCATGTCTTAGAAGTTGTTGGCAACAACGCCGTAAAGCGCCAACACATATAGCCATAATGCCAAGTCGTCCCGTATGCATTGCAGTTTCTGCAATGCGGAAACCGTGCCCAACCTGACCAAGTACTTGCTCATTCGTCAATGAAACTCTGTCGAACCAAAGCGAATTTTGCACCATAGCGCGCATGCCTGTTGTCATCGCTTCTGGGCCAATGTGTACTCCCTCTTGTTCTGTATTGACTAAGAAGGCGCTCAACCCAAGGGGCTGCTGAGTAGTGCTCTCACTTTTTGCAATAACAAGCAAGGTATCTGCCCATCCGGCATTGCCAATCCAGCACTTATTACCGGACAGCATCCAACCAGTTGAGCTTGCTTTGGCGAGGCTCTTTAGCGAACGAGGATTCGCACCAGCATTGGGCTCACTTATGGCAAAAGCAGCAAGAGATTGCCCACGGGCAAGAGAGGGCAAATGCATGACCTTCTGCTGATTCGAGCCGTGACGGACAATTGGCTCTACGGCCAGAGCCAGATGTACTCCAAGCATGGCAGCTATGCTGACATCCATCGCGCCCAACTGCTGCATAACCCGCAGGGTCTGCTGTTGCGAGAGGCCCTGTCCACCATATTGGGCAGGAATATTCAGGCCAAAAAAGCCGCGCTTACCCAGTTGTAACAACAAATGCGGATCGATACTCCGACGTTCATCCATTTGTTGCGATTGCAAACGACGAAGTTGATACTCTCGCAGCCACTCAATCAAGCTTCTACTCTTGTCCGTCTCTATAACGTCGTCGGTAGCTCTTTTATTCCCTGTAGTAAATATGCTTTGCCAATGATCATTTTCCCAATATTCGCGGCATGCCAAACGCCGACGTTTGCCACTTGACGTAATGGGCAACTGACCAGGTTTAAGAAGTGCCCCCGCAGTCAATTGGATCGATAATTCATCGGAGATAATTTTGACTATCGCCTGCCAAACATCGGCTGGGTTACATTTGCGTAACTGACTTCGTTCAAGCTCAGCGACAAGAGCCAAGGATTGACCCTGTGTCTCCTCGATAGCGAAGGCAACAATTCGCTGAGAATTTATTGCTGGATGAGCCTTGCTAACGAGGTTTTCAATATCCGATGGGTATAAATTTCTACCGCGAATGATAATCATTTCTTTCAATCGTCCGGTTACATAAAGTTCCCCTTGAGATAGAAAGCCAAGATCACCTGTACGCAGCAAAGGCGCTGAGTTATCTAGATTCAAGAATAGCTCGTCGTCCAATTCTGGCTTTTTCCAATAGCCTCGAGCATTCGAAAAACTACGGACACATATTTCACCAATTTGATTCTCAGGTAAAAAAGCACGTGTGCGCGAATCAATTATAAAAATTTCGGTATTATTGCTTGGAGAGCCGCAGCTAACCAAACGATGTTCGCTATTAGGTAGGGTAACAACCACCCCGTGCTCTAGTGCAGACTTATCTACCTCTAATGTATTTGCAACAAGCCCTTTAGGCTTAAAGCCACTAACGATAAGCGTGGTCTCAGCCATGCCATAGCAAGGTAATAATGCATTCTGTCGGAAACCGACATGAGCAAATCGGGAATAGAAGTCTAGTAGTGTGCTTGCTTGAATAGGCTCTGCTCCGCAATAAGCTTGGGCCCATTGGCTTAAATCTACTCCTATCAAGTCATCATCATTTATGCGGCCTATGCAGTACTGGTATGCAAAGTTAGGGGCTCCGCTTGTCGTTACTTGGTAACGAGTTATAACTTCAAACCATAATTTTGGCTTGCGTAAGAAGTCTTGTGCGCCAAAGAAGTATTGCTGGCATCCGACATAAATAGGACAAAGCAAATGTCCTACCAATCCCATGTCATGATAAAGCGGTAGCCAATTTGCCCCAATTGTTTCTTTGGTTAAATGAAAGCATTGTCTGATTTGCTCAAGGTTTTCCAGTAACTCACGATGATAAATAGGTACACCCTTCGGAGTACCTGTTGAACCCGAACTGTACTGAATAAATGCCAGATCCTCTTCACACCATTCATTAATAAATGAGCAAGCATCCTCACTTTGCTGGGTTAATTGTAAATCGCTGAGAACACAGAGCTCCAACTGACTTTCAGAGGAGTCACCAAGCCATTTCAGGCATTTTTCTTTGAACGCGGCATTTGTGAGCGCCATTTGAGCTTGCGAATCACCAATAATCGCAAGCAGTCTAGCGCTTTGCTGTGATTTTGTTGGAGGGAAAACTGGTAAAGGTACTACACGAGCATAAAGACAGCCCCAGAATGCAACGACAAAATCTATACCTTGAGGAAATAAAAGAAGGCACCGCTGACCAGGTGTCAATCTCTGGCGCAACGCATGCGCGATTGCACACGCTTGGTTATGTAGCTCCAGATATGAAAGTCGATACTGAACATCACCATCGCTATTGAGAAAGAAATAAACAGCATGATCAGATTGTTCGCGGCTCCGCTGCCACAGGTACGTCATTAAGGTCATTAAGGTGCTTCGTAAGGATGTTTTAACTGACAGAATAAATACATGTGTATTCCGTCATCATATCAGATCGATATTTCTGATTGATTGTCGCGAGTCGCCAAAACTCTTTTTGCGGGTCAATCTCCATGGGGGAGTCGACGTCCACCCCATCTTGAGTAAGGCGTGACTTTAGATTCCAATCCACCATAGCAAGGAGTTGGACATGAAGAAATGATTCACCGAAGAACTAATCATCGGCTTCCTATGGCAGAAGCCGGCATGCCCGTAGCCGAGCTGTGTCGCAAGTACATCTTCTCGGGTGCTAAGCGTTTCAAAGTATCGCTATTTTTGGGCCCACCCTAAGCTAGTCGCTCTATTTGGATGGCTGCAGCATCAATATGTCGACGTATTGACGCAATGCACGGCAAAAACCGTGCAGAAAAACCATCGCAATTTTGAATCGCCCTCAAAAATGCGTCTGCTAACTGCAAGGCTTCACGCCAGATTTCGTTTGGCACGGCTGTGCTTAATGTGGCTGGCGCTAAAGTATCAATGATCGAGCCACTGCTTCGCGGAGCAAAGGCCATCGGCAACATATCGTAGGCGGGTGCTAATTGGTACGTACCCCCTTCGCTGCCAATGAATGACAAGTTACCCGCATGCATGTCCGTGTTGCCGATCAAGCAGCCGAAGGCCCATAGTCGAGCGGTTTCTGAAACTGCTGATGATTGGA
The DNA here is from genome assembly GCF_000429785.1 of Chitinibacter tainanensis DSM 15459. Taxonomy (GTDB): domain Bacteria; phylum Pseudomonadota; class Gammaproteobacteria; order Burkholderiales; family Chitinibacteraceae; genus Chitinibacter; species Chitinibacter tainanensis. The sequence continues at coordinate 359,540 of NZ_KE386951.1, read as the reverse complement.
GCACCCCAACTGCCGCAAGCTTAGTGACTAATGTCGGCCATGGCGCGAGTGCATCGCCCACGAATTCCATATCCAGAGCACGTAGTGAACAGATACCGACTCGGCCTAGTTGGCTGGCTCGGTCAAAACGAGGCACTTCTAGAAATCGCTGCCCCTCGAAATCATAAACCTCTGTCTTGACCCCGAGTACTTTTAGCGCCAAGTGCTCAGCCAATAACAGGTCGCGCCATCGCTCACTCACTGGGTTATCGGTGGGGGCCGTGAATTTAACCAGCACGTGCCCCAGTTCACTGTAAGCACAAAATTTCGGTTGTTCGCCTCCGGCGGATGAGCCTGGGGCTTCGCCTAATGCCGCTGCCTTGGCAAGTACTGGGTAATCTTCCGCTCGGTTCACCGGCACAGGCAGTGGCATGTTAAGGAATCGATCTCGGGCCTCTGAACCGATCAGCAGGTTGCCCATGTTGTCATGCCCATGTGTTAACAGTGCCTTCAGTACTTCAGCATCATTCCAGTGTTCTGGGTTAGGCGGCAAATGAAGACCCGCAGCGTAAACCGAAGCATAAGCTCGCCCAAGAAAGCCTTGTGGTCGCATATCTACTAACCACCAAGGTAGTCCTTCGCTGTATATCGTTTTTCCTGTGACGTACTGCATCACAAAACCTTGGGGGCGTACTGGAACAAGAGTGCCTAGCTCTTCAATTTTCCCAGCAGAACTCACCCGGTAAATTGGCGTTGCAACAAGTCCTCGGAATTCATCTTTTATGGCGTATTGAATAGAAGGACCTGCGCCAATTCGGATAATTGATGCGCCCAACTTAGATAGTACACGTGACACTGTGGGCTGGCTTATTCCTGCCTTTTCAGCGAGTTGGCGTGCTGTGCAAGGCCCTTGGTCAAGTGCGTGCCTCAGAATTTCCGTATGAATGCGCATGGCTTGAATAGATTGATGAATAGATAAATGTGCTAATAGCCAGTTTAGCTGCTTTGGGGTAACTTGTCAGGGATCTAAGCAATTCGATTCACCGCACAACCTTGTATCAATCGGCAGAGTCCCCCCGTTGACTCCTGTTTACCATTTTCCGTTTTAGGTGTGGACATGAGCCCTTCCGGAAGAGGGCAGGTGCCAGCTTATTGTCAAAACAGGCTCAAAAGGGGTGGACGGTTCAAGGGGCACTTGCAGGCTCATAGGTTTGAGGACAACTTACCTGGTGAACTCACCAACGATCAAAGCTGCGTTTCTATTTAACATCAAAATTACCGCTTTTTTGGTTTGACTGACGTATTCGTATGGAGCGCCAAGGGGCGGATAAAGGGCGAGTTACGGTAGAAAAACTGTTGTAAAACATAGAATATTTGCCTAATATGTTGTTTGAAGAGTGTGTGTAGGATTGGCCTCATAACCCGAAGGTCACAGGTTCGAGTCCTGTTCCCGCAACCAAAATGAAAAACCTAGGTTTCAAGCCTAGGTTTTTTTTCGTCCAAAATTGGCCAGCGGCTGTTTTGCGAGGCAAGCCTACCCAATAAGCACTCCATTTTCATCGTTGCGACTTCAATGTGGATGGATCGCCATTCAGTTTAGAATGCTGTGATCAATCGATAGGGCGCACGCATGATTTACTTCTTTACTGGCGCAGGTATGGCTGCTGATTCGGGATTGCCAATATTTCGTGCGAGTGATGGCCTGTGGGAAAAGCATGATATCAATCTGGTCTGCAATTTCGAGCGCTATCGCCCCGACGCGAGTGTCCGTCAGCTAACGCGTGAATTTTACAATGCGCGGAAACGGCAGTATGGCAATGCACAACCGCACGCGGGTTACGCGGCCATTGCACAGTTGCAGCAGAAAACACCCGTTACGGTGATCACCACCAATATTGATTTACTACATGAAAAAGCAGGAACTCAAGACGTCATCCACCTGCATGGGCGGGTGGATCAAATGTCCTGTGCCGCCTGTTTGCATTATTGGCACATTGGCGATCAGGCATTCCAAGCCGATGATTGCCCCGCCTGCGGTAGTGGCATCACTAAACCGGGCATTGTCTTTTTTGGTGAGCCAGCGCCGGAATATGAAACCCTCTATCAAATTGCTAGCGATTTAACTAAGGATGATATTTTTATCGTCGTTGGCACTAGTCTGAACGTGGTCGACCCGATTCATCTAATCCGCTCGATGCAACGACTACCGCGCATCGTGATGATCGACCCCAATATTCCCGATTCTGCACGCCAATATGGCGTGGAGTGTATTCCTGCTCCAGCGCTACAGGGGGTTTGTGATTGGATCGCCGCTTTGGAGGCTAATAGAGATTGATAAAGCCTCACAGGCTAATATATTGACTGATCAAGGTGTGTGGGGGCTCTAAACCGCGTGCACCTCATACCCGAGGTAGCATCGCAACAGCACCAAAGGCCATCGGGTCGCTCGGTTTTCTGGCACAAAGCCACGCCACAGCGACTATAGTTCACGCAAAGTAATCGGCAGGCGAAACCCCTGACTAAACATGGCGATTTGGGCTCAGATATGGCGAGGTGGTGCGGTTCGGCGGGGGCTGAGGTGGGCCGCCTGCGTACTGCTGACGACGAGCCAGACGGTGTGGGCCGATAATTGGCCGGCGCTGACGATCTACACCGAAAATGATCCGCCCTATGTCACCCTCGATGAGCAGGGGCAGCTAGAGGGGCTCACCAAGCCGCGGCTCGAGCGCTTTTTGCAGGCGATTAATTATTCAAGCAAAGATATTAAAGTACAGCCGTGGGTGCGAGCTTACAAAGAGGCGCTGAGCCAGCCCAATGTACTGATTTTCCCAATCGCCAAAACCCCCGAGCGTGAGGCTAGCCTCACCTATTTATACCGGCTATATAATGCAACGGTTTATTTCTATCGCCTGACCGAACGTAGCGATATTCGCATTAATAATTTGCAGGCGGCTAAGAAATATCGTGTTTGTGCTGTGCGCGGCGATTATCGAGCCGAATTTTTGCAGCAAAAGCAGTTTGCACGGATTGATTTAGCGGCTGATTCATCACTGAATATCAAAAAGCTACTCGCTGGCCGCTGTGATCTGGCTATCCTTACCGAAATAGGAATGCGCAGCAAACTGGCGCAGCTGAATGAAAAATACGAGCGCGTGAGTATTGCTTTGCCTTTAGATGAACTCGATAGCAATTTGTATATTGCGATTAACAGCTCCACGCATCCTGATGTGATTAGGCAGCTAAAAAAACGTGCAGCGGCAATTGACTAATCGAATAGGCCTGCGTGCTGGCACCGCTGTCCCCAATTTCTAATCAGCCAGCACACTCTTAATTGGCCATATTCTTTGGCCTCAATGGGGTGTGGATCTTGTGAACCGCAAATTCTGGCTGGTTCAGTAGTCATTTAACGCATCTGAAATGCCTCTTGGTGGAAGTGCAGTGCCGGCATGCCTTGCTGGTTGAGCTCATGGCGTAGCTGCTTGGCGAGGCCATTGGGGCCGCAGAACCAGATGCTAGGCCATTGGCCATTTTGTGGTGCGATGCCGAGCTTGGCCAGCGTGGGGCGGCCGGCTTGGGCGCTGTAATGCACCTTGAGTGTGATCGAGGGCAATTCGGCGCACAGCGCCTGCAGGCGGGGCGCGTAAATGGCATCTTGTGCATCGCGTACGCAATAGTGCAGCGTGGCCGTGGGGGCATCGGCGCCTTGGGTGGCCAGCGCTTCTAGCCACGCTAAAAAAAGCGTAATGCCAATGCCGCCGGCAATCCAGACTTGGGGTGTTTCCTGGCTTGCCGCGCCGATAAAGCAGCCATATGGCCCCTCGATGCTAACTACGTCACCCACTTGCACTTTGTGCGGCAGCTGGCGGGTAAAGTCGCCCAGCGCTTTGATCGAAAAGCGCAGTGTCTGCGCTGCATTGGGGGCGCTGGCAATCGTGAACGGGTGCGCGCCTTCCCAGCCTGCCAAGCGTAAAAAGGCAAATTGCCCCGGCTGATGCTGCCAAGCCCCGCTAACCGTGCATTCTAGCTCCAGAGTATTGGTGCTGATGGGGGTTACGGCGCTAACGACGGCGCGGTGCGTGCGCTTGCGGCCGATCTGGCCGCTAAGCGAAATCACGGCGCAGGCAGTACCCATCATGGCGGTGACGGCCAGCAGCCAACCCACGGGTTGCAGCCAGTAGCTGTGCGGCATCAAGACTAAGCTGTGCAGCGCCAGCACAATAAAGACCACAGCCAGAATTTTGTGTACCACCCGCCAGATCACATACGGAAAACGTTGCCACAAGGTGATGATCAGCATAATCCCCAGCAGCCAAACTGCCCATTCGCCGAGGTCTTTGGCGGGGTGGCGCAAAGCATCCAGCCAGAACTCCGGCCGTGGGCCGCGTGGTGGGCGGCTAAAAAACTGGTGCAATAGCCCGCCGGATAATTTCAGCAGGTAATGCAGCAAGCCCAGACTAATGGCCAAAATACCGGCCCATTTGTGCAGGCGATACATTTGGTCGAGCCCGCCCAGCGGCTTTTCCAGCCAGACCGGGCGCACCGCCAGCAACATGATCAGGCCCATCAGCTCAAATGACAGGATGCCGGTGAGATTCATGCCTTCGCTGCGTAGCCACCACACATCGATTTGCGGCGGTGGATTTAGCCAAATGCTGCCCAGCCAGCTGATAATACTCAGCGCCAATAGCGCAAAAAGTGGTTTTTTCATGGCGGGCTCCCACAACACAAACTCGATGTTTTAATCCTACGCCCGCTCATTGCGCTGAATAAATACCCTATTACAACTTCATAAATGGTAATAATCCCCTTGGCGTGGTAAATGAGAATTATCCTTTTTATTCAAGGTAGTAATTGTATTTTGCTGCGGGGATTTAGCGGCTAGGTGTATGCTGGGCGGGCGAATAAAATGCGCTGAGGCAAAACATGAAACTGGGCTATACGATCATTTATGTGGCCGATGTACCGGCCGCGCTAGATTTTTACAGCCGCGCCTTTGGTTTGGCCACGCGGTTTGTGCATGAGAGTGAAACTTATGGCGAATTAGCGACCGGCGAGACCACGCTGGCCTTTGCCGCGCATGCGTTGGCGGAGCTTAATTTTACCGGCGGGCATGTGGCGGCCGATCAGTCGGCGCAACCCCTAGGGTTTGAAATTGCATTTGTCACAGCCGACGTAGCGGCGGCCTATGCGCAGGCGCTGGTCGCTGGGGCCAGCGAGCTTGCCGCGCCCGTTAGCAAGCCATGGGGACAAACGGTAGCCTATGTGCGTTGCCCATTCGGCGTGGTGGTGGAGCTGTGTACGCCGATGGCGGGCTAGGGCATGGCTGTGGCGCTAGGTTTTGTGGCGCGTAGCCGCCTGATGTGGCGATGTGCCAGTTTGCCAAGCACCTTAATAGTGTCCACTAGCGTATCGCCCCGACTGGCATTCAGCGCCGCCTGAGCGATGCCATTGCGATACGCCACAATGGCTTCCTCATCGCGCTGCGCGTGGCCAATTCAACGATTGGCTTCAAGGCTATACCTGTGTGGGTATCGCCTTGAACTTTATTTTAAATAAGGTCCTCAGCTATATACCCTAAGTATTCTTGCCCTCGATCGCTGGCATGGTCAGCGTGTTGGCCGCAAGGGGAGTATGCCGCGTCGTGCGCAAAGCTAGCCGCTGACGCAGATAGCGTTGCATTGGCCGCTCAAAGCCGTGGTAGCTCAGCGTCGCCACCGCGCAGGTCAAGAAAGTAAAGAGCATAATCCCCAGCAACAGCAGGCCTGCACTGGTTTGGCTATACCAGCTGGCCAAGAATGCCGGCGCTAGCCAGTGCAGCACTTCCACCCCCACCAGCAACAGCACGGTATGCCACAGATACACCGCAAACGAAATGTCGCCCAGCCAGCGCCCCAGCCGACCATCTAGCAAAGTCAGCAAACCATTGCGGCGCGATTGAATCGCCGCGGTGTAAACCAGCCCGGCAAAGCTCACGATCAACGCCAAGCTCATGCCGAGGCTAGTTGGTAATTGCAGCAGTACCAGCGGCAGTGCCAGCGCAACCCCGAGTGCTGGATCATTATTCAGCCAATGCTGCGCCACTCGCGTGCGCACGGCGGGCAGCAGACATAGGCCCAGTGTGAAACTCGCTAGGCCGCGCGCCACTGCGGGCCAGCCGGTGGTGGCATCCAGCGAGCCCAGTTGGCGGTGCACCATCCCCAGCGCGAGCAAAGCCACTGCCGCAGCCAGCCAGCGCCAGCCAGCCCGCTGCCGCGTAAGGGGCAACAGGAGCGGAAACAGCAAATAGCACAGCCATTCAATACTGAGCGACCACGACGAGACATTCCAGGACAGGCTGTCATTGAGCACGCTTTGCAGCAGGAATAACTGCGAGCCCAGCGCATCCAGCCGGTTAAACGGGCCGGCAAAGGCCGGAATATCTATCATGCCCCAGCTGGCAAATAGCGGCCCGCCGTAATATCCGCGCCCGGCTAAAGCCTTGATACTTTCCCAGCCCAGCAAAATCAGCAGGGTTAGCAAAAACAGCGGGTAAATCCGGCTCAGGCGTAAACCTAAAAATTGCCAGTAGCTCACGCTTTTGCGCGGGCCTTGCAAGCTGTGGGCGTACACATGCGCCAGTACCAGACCACTGAGAATAAAAAATAAATCGACAAACAGATACGCGTTTTCCAGCAACAAGCTATGGCTGGCGATCAGCTCTTTGGCTTGGGGAAACAGAATCAGTCGGGCATGAAAGAGCATCACCATAATGGCCGCAAGGCCGCGTAGTGAGCTTAATAGGGGTAATTCTTCGCTGTTGGCGAGTTTGGCCTGCATAGTGTGCACTCCTCTCGATCGGAAAAAAGACACGCCCCGCACGGCCAGTGCGCAGGGCCTGCCGGAAAGAGGACTGTATGCTTAATACTTACGAAAGGAAAATGCCGATGTTGGCCGGGTTGGATGACTCAATAAGGTGCGAATAGCATTGAAAAAGACTGAAATACGACTGAAATGTAGTGATTGGTAATTAACTACACGGTGTTGAATTGGTCATTGCTGAGGGTTTGTTAGCAAATTGAGATGTTTTGTCAGATTTGTTTACAATAAATTACCGTAGATAATTAATTGCTTGAATTCATGGGTAAATACGGATTTTTTTGCCAAGCTGCGGCGTGATGGTTTTTGAATATAGCACGAGAATGAAAGTGATTCCGTTCTCGTGTTCTGAATTTGGCGCGATGGCGGCTCAGACTGTCGCACGACAGCTGCACTGAATTCGGGCGAGATTGCGCATCGTGTTAGAATTTAATGAAATAGTAATTTAGTTGTGCTGGCTGCTCGTACGCTGCATAAGGCTACTGCGGATGGGTAACATTTCATGGTGAGAAAGCCTGCAATGGAGCTGGCTTCAGCTTGGGAAGCTCTCGCTCGGCGGTAGCGCAGGTGGCTAAGTAAAAACTATTTTCTGACTGGAATAAGCCGCAGTTGCGACCTATTCTGAAAAACGATTTGTTCTGCTCGCTAGGGTGCCGTAATGACGATTAAAGCAAAAGCATGGCTCTTATCCATCGTAGTGATGGTGGCGCTGATAGGGGTCATGGTGGTCGGCCTGTCGACCATGAAAACTGCCGCCAATGAAGACAATAAAGCGCGGATTCAGCAATTGCTGCGCAGTACCTACCTGACGATTGTTGAGCTGGAAAACATGGCCGCTTCGGGCAAGATGAGCGAAGAGCAGGCCAAGGCGATTGCCACCCAGCTGCTGCGGCAAAACAAGTATCACAAGTCTGAATATGTTTATGTTGTGGATGAGAAGCTCAACTTCGTTTCCACCCCGCTCGATCCGCAATTGCACGGCACCAGTTTTAATGAATTTAAAGACGCTCAAGGCAAGAGCGTGGGTGCACTGGCGGTCGAGGCGCTGCAAAAATCAGGTGGTGCGCTGACCGAATACTGGTGGACTAGCGAACGCGAGGGCAAGGTGGTCGATCTATTGTCGGTGGCGATTCAAACCCCGCGCTGGCACTGGATTGTGGGCAATGGCGTGAGCTTTGCCGAGGCCGATCAACGCTTCTGGAGCAACGCCCGCTGGCAGGTGGTGATCTGTCTGATCATCTCGGCGGTGGTGGCGATGATCTTGCTGGCCAGTGTGCGCAAGCTACTGGTGCAGTTGGGCGGTGAGCCGGATTATGCTGCCGAAGTAGCGGCAGCGATTTCACAAGGGGATCTGGGCCGCAAAGTCACAGGTAATTTCCGCCCGGATAGTCTGCTGGGCGCGGTTTCCAGTATGCAAACCAGTTTGCGCGAGATGATTCAGGGCATTCAGCGTGGTGCGGAAGAACTCAAGCACGCGGCCAGTGGCCTGACCCAGCAAATGGAATCCATCAACCAAGCTTCACGCCAATCTTCGGATGCCACGCAATCGAGCGCGGCGGCGATTGAGGAAATGTCGGTCAGCATTGATCATATTTCGCAAAGCGCGCGTGAAACCGAGGCCAATTCTTCCCGTTCGGCGCAGTTGGCCAACGAAGGGGAAGGGCTGGTATCACAAGCTGCCGGTGAAATTCAGCGCGTAGCAACGCAAATCGCCACCGCCTCCGATCTGATTGGCGGGCTGGTTGAGCGCTCGCGCGAAATCGACAGTATCGCCAGCGTGATTAAAGAAATTGCCGATCAGACCAATTTGCTGGCGCTGAATGCGGCGATTGAAGCGGCTCGTGCCGGCGAGCAAGGCCGCGGGTTTGCGGTGGTGGCCGATGAGGTGCGCAAACTGGCCGAGCGCACGACGCAAGCCACCGGGCAAATTACCCACATGGTGCATGCGGTGCAGTCAGATACCTTGTCGGTCGTGGCGAGCATGGATGAAGCCAAGCCGCAGGTGGAGCGCAGTGTGGAAATGGCCGATCGTGGCGCCGAAACCCTGCGCGAAATTAGCAATGGCGCTTCCGAAACACTGGCGAAAATCCGCGATGTGGCCAATGCCACTTCCGAGCAAAGCATGGCCAGTAGCAGCTTGGCGGTTAATGTGGAGCGCATTACGCATATGGTGGAAGAATCAGCCGAATCTGTCCGCGCGGCCAATGAGAATGTGCGCCGGCTGGAGCAATTGGCCAGCGAGCTGCGCTCGGCGGTGACCCGCTTCCGGCTGTAAGGCAGTTCCGGGCGACAAGATCGGGTCGCAAGAAAGAGCACCTGCGGGTGCTCTTTTTTTTATGCTGAATTGCCCGCTTGCTGGGCCGTACTAATTTAGGCCCGTATGCCCTTTAGCCCATCCACAAGCGCCCTTGCCAGGTGTTTTGCCGCACGAGCTCCGCACTGAGTAGCCGCCCCAGCTCTTCTTGACGAACCGACCAATTGGGCGCGAGGCGCAAACGGGGCGGTACTTCGCTGCCCAAGCGCTGTAGCGCCAGATCAGGGCGCATCCGCTCCAGAAATTCCACCAGCAATTGCAAATATTCGTCCTGCTCCAATAGCGGTACGCTGAGCGGATTGCGGCGCCATTGGTTGGCCAGCTGCGTGCCTTTCACCACCTGCAGCTGGTGCAGTTTCAGCGCAGCAAGGGGGAGGTGCGATAAATGTGTAGCGCCGGCCAGCATGCTGGCGCGGCTTTCGCCGGGAAGCCCCAGCATCAGATGGGCGCTGACGGTGAGGCCGCGTGCGGCGGCGCGCTCAATGGCATCTACGCTGCAGGCATAATCATGCCCGCGCTTAACGCGGCGCAGCGCTGCATCCGAAGTGGATTCCACGCCGATTTCCAGCTCGATGGTCACACTGTGTGCTAGCTCGGCCAGCAAATCTAGGGTGGCGTCGGGTAGGCAATCGGGGCGGGTGCCGATCACCAGCCCGCTGATGCGCGGGTGGGCCAGCGCATGTTGATAAGTCGCCCGCAAGGCGGCTTGTGGTGCGTAGGTGTTGCTATACGCCTGAAAATACGCCAACCACAGCCGAGTGCGCGGATAGCGCCGCTGTAGAAACTCCAGCCCGGTATCGATCTGCGCGTGAAGATTTTCAAGGTGTTCAGTCACATACCCTGGGGTAAATCCACGATTATTACAGAATGTGCAGCCCCCAACCCCGAGCCGGCCATCGCGATTGGGGCAGCTAAAGCCGGCCGCGACCGAGATTTTTTGCACCCGTCCGCCCGCTTTGGCGCGCACTAGATCATGCCAGGCCAGATAGCGACGCTCGTGCAGCAAGGGGGGAATTAAATCGTGCATCATGGATCGCCCAAAACAATGCTGCTTTATACCCGCGCCAGTGGGTGGCCATCTTGATCTGCGGCAGCTGCGCAGCCCAGCTGCGACAATCGGTATCAGTTCAGTATCAGGCTGGCGCGATCACTTGCTGCGCGTGCGCGGATCACGGAAGGTCACGACTAAACCTAGACCAACAGCACAGGGAGCGCGGCATGCACAGCACATCAGTAGCAATCATCGGGGGCGGGGTATCGGGGCTGGGCGCAGCCTACTATCTGTGGCAAACCGTGCAGCGCAGTGGCCGGCCATTACACATTCGTCTGTACGAACAGAAAAACCAGCTGGGCGGCAATGCCGATACCGTGGTGGTGCAGCTGGGCGAATTGCAAACGGGGGCGGGCCAGGCGGTGCCGTATTTTCGCTGGGCCGATCTGGGGGTAAATGATGTCAACCTCACGGCCTATCAACGGCTGAAGGCAGTGATGGAGCAGATCGGTTTTCTGGATAATATGAAGCCGCTGCAAGACACCGAAAGCTATGCCAGTAGTGATTTGCGCGTGGCGCTTACCGACGATAAATACCTGTCCGATGGCGTGACCGACCCCGCTTTTAACCTCGCCGCGGCCGATCAGGGCCGCTTGGCGCTGCTGATTCAGGTGGTGCATCGCACGGCGCTCAATACGCTGTCGGAATTCGAGCAGCAGGCGCAAGATCGGCTGGATTACACCGTCGGGCGCTTTTTTCAGGATTGCCTCGATGACCCGCAGGCGCTGCTGAGTAAAGCCGCGCAAGAGCTCAAAATCAAGCTCGATTGGGCCGACCCGGCCATGGCGGCGCGGCTGCAGCGCGTGCGTGATGAAATCTACTACCCGCGTATTTCGGCGATGTATTTCACCGACGATCAGGGCCCGGCCGGCATGCCGCTGCAAGCGCCGTTTGAATATTACCGCGTGCAGGAAGGCGGTAATGAGGCCCCGGATCGCCGCTATTTTGATCATGGCTCGCAAACCTGGCTGGAGGCGCTGGCGGCATTTTTGCTGGCGCAAAATGGCCCGCAGTTTCGCTTTGAGCTAGTGACGGGGGCGGCGGCTACGGTGCGGGTGGCGCAGCCCGGGCAGGCGATGGTGCACGTAGGCGAAAAGGCGATACCCGCCGATTGGGTGGTAATGGCCACGCATGCTGATGATGCCTTAAAAGACCTGAGTTTTGGCGATACCCTGCATCAGTATGGTCAGCAAATCAAATCAATACTTGGCTCCGTGCGCTATACCCGTAGCTATGCTGTAGCGCATACCCACGCGACGCGCTTGCCGGCCAATCGCGCGCTGTGGCGTACTTACAATATTCATGTGCGTGATGCCGGCGATTCGCTGTTTCCGTACCGGATTGATTACGTGGCCAATTTGCACCAGAACGACCCGCTCAACCCCCGCTATGATCGGGCGGGCCTGCCGCAGTTTTTTGTCTCGCTGGTCGACGATCTGAATCTGATTCCGCGCCAGCATATGCTCGATCGGGTGCTCGATTCGGCGTCGATTCCCGCCGAAATGCTGGCCGCCTTGCCGCAAGCCACTCGCCGCCAGCTAGAAGGGATTTTGGAGCCGAGCGCCTACCGGGTTAGCGATCCGGCCAATGATTTGCAGCAAAAAGCCTGGACCACCTTTAAGCACAATGTGCTCGATGCTCAGTGCATCCGCGCGCAGCGGGCGATGCTGGGCCACAATCAGCGCGTGGCGGCACAGCTAGAGCATGGCCAGCGCCCCGCCGTGCCGGTGCTGTTTAGCGGCGGCTGGACGCACGGGGCGGGTTTGCAGGAGCAATGCTTGGCGCAGGCCGAATTAATTGCCCAGTGGCTCAGCCCGCTGCTGCGCTAAAGGCGGCTGCGGCGCCCGCCTAAACGGCGCTGAGCTCGGTATGCAGGCGGGGTAGCACCCCCGCCAGCCCCAGCTGCGCGCCGCGTTGCTGCAGGCTGGCCAGCTGCGGGCTATGGCCTTGTTCGCCGTGCTGCACATAGGCGTCGAGCAGCGCCACATGGTGATCGACCCACGGGCAAGGGTCGCGGCTAGATAGCATGGCCAGCGCGCGAATATGCGTCTGTGCTGCTGCCCATTCCCCGGCCAGAATGCAGCTTTCGGCCGCGGCCACGCGGAAACGGTAAGCATTGTGGCCGACACAACCGGCAGCCAGCAGTGCTTCGCCCTGTGCCAGCGCGTCTTCGCGCACCAGCGCACGTTCATCCAACAGGGCCAGGGTGCCCAAGACCCAAGGGCCAATAAACTGTTGCAGCCGAAAGCGCTCAACCTGTTGCCAGGCTTGCTGGATCAAATGCCGGGCTTGATCGGTTTGCCCTTGCAGATAGCGAATACGGGCCAGGCTTTCCAGCAAAAACGGCTCAAACCGGCCGGCACCAATCTGCCGCGCCACGGCGAGGCCTTGTTCGATCTGCTGCTCGGCTTCGATCAGCCGCAGCAAAGACAGCAGCGCCCAGCCCGCCGTGAGCCGCGAAACGACTTCGGCGCGGCGATTGCCCACCGAGCGGCCCAGCTCGGCGGCGGCCAGCGCGTCATCCAGTGCGGGGACGGTTTCATTGGCATACAGGCGTACCGTGCCGAGCATAAAACGATTGGCGGCTTCGGTATCGGCAAAGCCATATTGCTCGCACAGCGCCAAGCAGGCGCGGATTGCCTCGGCGGCTTTGCTCATCCAGCCTTCGACATAATACGAGTCACCAATGCCGCCCAGCGCCTTGGCTTCAATCGCCAGCGCGCCGGCTTGGCGGGCGAAATCCAGCGCCGCCTGATGTTGGGCGCGGCAGCGGGCGAAGTCGCCACGGGGGAAGTACAGATTGCCTTTCAGATAGCTCAGCTCTGCGGCGCGGCGATAGTCCTGCGCGGTGAGCGCGGCGGGCAGGTATTCATCCAGCAGCTGCTCTTCGGCGGCAAGCTCATCCAGCAGATTGAGCGTTTGCGCGAGCCCCACCACGGCTTCGAGCACTTGGCTGATCTGCTGGGCATGCTGCTTGGCCGCTTGAAAACAGATGCGCGCCTCCTGGGTGAGGCCCAGCTTGCTAGCGGCCTGAGCGCGCAGCAGATTGAGCGTGCACAGATCGGGGCTGACATAATCGATGGCCAATGCCCGCTGAGTGAGCTCGAAGGCTTGCTCATACAGCTGGCGCTGCAGTTTGTCTTCAATGGCCCGCACAAAGGCTTGCGGCGCCTGTGGATGGCGGGCTTTGAGCAAGTGCTGGGCTTGCAGCGCCAGATCGCGCGGGGCGTAGTAATCGGCGATGCGGGCATGAATATGTTCGCGTTGCGCGCTGATCATTGATTCGTAAATGCCGCGCAAAATCAGGTCATGAATAAACACCAAATACCCTGGGGAGGTAGCGCGCATCAGATAATGCCGGATCGGCATTTCTGGCGTATACCCCTCGTCATTGAGTAGCTCGCGCAGCATGCTTAATTCAATTTGCGCGCCCGCTGCGGCGGCTACCCGCAGGGCCTGTCGATCGGTGGGGGTGAATTGATCCATCTTGGTTTGGATCAGATGTTTCACGCTATCGGGTAGCACCCGGCTGCGGCCGCTGCGTAGCAGCAGGCTAAGAAACAGCGGATGCCCCTGCGCCTGGCTAATACATTGCTGGCGATAGGTGGCATCTACCTGGCTAAATTGCTGCGCCATGGTGGCGGCTTCGGCGGGCCGCAGCGGGGCTAAATCCAGCTGGGTGAGCGGCAGGCCCAGTAGCTGCGGGCGCAGGTAATGTTCGAGCGGGTCTTGCTCGAAGCGCGAAGTGAGCAGCCAGATAATCGGCGCTTCATCGACCAGATTCAGCAGCGGCAGCAAAAGCTCGAACAGCGCGGGTGTGGCCCAGTGCAGATCTTCAAGCGTGAGTAATAGCGGGCGCAAAATGGCCTGTCGCAGCAAGAGCTCGCGCAAACCGGCTACCTGATGCTGCAAACGGCTGGCTTGGGTCATGGCGCTGTACAGCGTGGCCTGTTCGGCGCTGAGCGTTTCGCCCAGCAGCATGCGCAAGCACAGCGCTGCCTCGGGCGCGAGGATTTGCAGCGGCAAAGGCGTAGTCTTGCTGGCCTGCACAAGCAAGCTGCATAGCAATTCGCGTAGTGCATTCAGGCCACTATCATCACCAAAATCGAGCACCGCGCCTTGCCAGCTATGCAGGCCTTGGCTGGCGGCCAGCTCCTGACATTCGGCCACCAGCCGGCTTTTGCCGATGCCGGCCACGCCGCGCACATACAAGATATGCCCAATCTGATCCTGGCGGGTGTAATCCAGAATCGACTTCACCTGTTGCATTTCTAGATAGCGGCCACACAGCGGCAGCAAGGATTCATGGGCCGAGTCGACGTAGCCATTGAGCCATTCCCAGCCGGGCTCGGCGGCGCTTAAGGTGTAATCCTGACTCAAAAGGGCGCTAAGGCCTGTTTTCAGGCGGATGCCACTGGCGGTGGTGGCTGGCTGTGGCCACCAGTGCGAACCATCGGCGGGCAGCGGCCAGGCCGTGAGCCCCAGCTGCAGGCTGACTTGGGCGCCCAGTTGCTGCTGGATCAATTCGGCGCAGCGCACTGCGCGCTGGGCATCGCTGCGATAAGCGCAGGGCAGGCCAAATACCGCCCGCCAGGCGTTGGCCGTTTGCGCGGCGGCGGTGCCGCCAAATTGCTGCACCAGTTCGGTTAATTGTTGCTGCTCGGCCGTGCTGAGCGAGCCATTCAGTTGCAGGCAGACCACATCGCGCTGCTCATGAAATGCGATCTCGGGGGCGTTGCGGGCTGTGGGGCTGTGCGAGCTGGGCGCGTTGGCGGGGGCGAGTGGGCTGGCTAGTAGTTCTTCCAGCGTCACACTGTAAAAGCTCGCTAAATGCCGGGCGGTGCGGTAGAGCACGGGTTTGAGCGTTTCTGCCCGCTTGATCGAGGCAATCGACACACACAGCCGCTGCTCGAAGCAGCGCTGGGCCAAGGCTTCTTGGCTGAGGCCGCTTTGCCGGCGCAGCTGTTTCAGGCGCTCTGAGTCGAGCACGACACGACCGTCGGAGAGAGGGCTGGATTCTTGCACTGGCTGCGACATGCAATTCTCGATTCAGTAAGGCGGAGCAATCAGGTAGGGCTGGCGTTGGCGCCATGCAAGCCAGATAATAACGCGCATTCGTTCGCCAATCGTTCGCTAGGATCTCTGGAGCCCCGATGTCGCTTGTTCATGCTGCGCCTGTTCAGCTGTCTTTATTCGGTCGTTGCCGGCTGGCTGCACTGGGGCAGCCGGCGCAAGACCCGTTTCCGTATGACAAGGTGCGTGCTTTGCTGGCGTATCTGCTGCTGGAGCGTGAGCGTAGCCATCCCCGCGAGGCCTTGGCTGAGCTTTTGTGGCCGCAGGTCAGCCCTGAAACTGCGCGCAATAATCTACGCCGCACCTTGCATGATTTGCGCCGGGTGCTGGCGCCGTGGCCGGCTTTGAGCGATGGCTTGCAGATAAACCGCCGGGAGCTGGCTTGGGCAAGCAACGCGGCGGTGGAGTGCGATGTCTGGCGGCTAATGCAGCCGGTGTTGCCGGCAGACTTACCCGCGGCGGCCACCGCGCGCTTGGCGGCACCAGCGGCGCCACTGTTGGCGGGGCTGGTGCTGAGCGATGCGCCCGAGTTCGAGCGCTGGTTGCAAATCTGGCGCCAGCGTTGCTGGCGGCAACGCCAGCAAGTGCAGCAGCAGCTCAGTGATTATTACTTGGCCGCCGGCGAGCAAAGCGCGGCGATTGAAAGCCTTTTGGCCGAGGTGGCGCTAGAGCCACTGCATGAGCGCCCCTATCCGGCTTTGTTCACCGCTTTGCTGGCCGAGGGGCGTCGCGCCGAAGCGGCGACGCTGTACGAGCAGCTATGCCTGCGCCTGCAGCAGGAATGCGGGCAAAGCCCAAGTGCGGAATTAGCCGCGCTGTATGCACGCTTGAGCGCCGCCCCGCTGTTGGCGCCGGCGCTCACTTTACCCAGCGCGGCCACCGGCCCGGCCGAGCGGCGCGCGGTGTATGTGCTGGCCGTACAGATCGAGCTGCGCCCCGGCATGGCCGCCACAGAGCGGCTGGATGTGCTGGGCATGCTGCATGAAAACTTGCTCGAAAGGCTGCAGCAGCAAGGCGCGTATTGCTGGCCACGCGCCTTGGGGCAGGTGCTGGCTTACTGGGGGTATCCGCTGGCGAGCGAGAAAATGCATGATCTAGCGCTCGATACCGCCTTGGGTATTCGTAGCTGGCTGGCGCAACAGCCGGCCTGGGCTTTGCGCCAGGCCATTCATCAGGGCTGGATGCTGTCGGATCCGCGCTATCCGTGGCCCGATGCCAGCGGGCAGATCAACCGCGAAGCCGAAGCCGGCGTGGTGCTGGCCGAGCCGAGCGAGATTTTGCTCACACCGCAAGTCTTGGCACAGGGGGAAGGGGCGTATTTATATAGCGCACGCCTGAGCCGCGGCGGGCGGGATTTTTATTCGCTCAGTGCTGCGCTGCTGGGCTTGCAGCGGCAGGAAGGGCCGCTGATCGGGCGGGAGGTTGAGCTCGCGACACTGCGGCGGCATTGGCAATCGGCCAGCGCGGGCCGGGTGAATGCCGTGCTGGTGCAGGGTGAAGCGGGCATTGGTAAATCGCGTTTACTCCGGGCGCTAATGGCCGAGGTGGCGCAGGGCAGCGGGCAGGTGCGGATATTGCGCTGTAGCCAAGAGCTCGTGCATGCGCCTTACCATCCGGTGATTCAGCTGTTGCAGCAGCAATTGGCGGCGCTGGGGCCGGCGAGTGATTCGGCGGAAGTGCAATATGCGCGGCTAAGCCAATGGCTGGCGCCACCGGGCAGCCAGCTGCAGCTGCATTTACCGGCGCTGGGCGATTTACTCGGGCTGTTACCGGCGCCGGCGGTACCCCGCCCAGCCTTGCAGGCGCGGCGTGAAATCGAAGCCGCCTTGCTGGCCTTGGCACAAATGCTGGCCCAGCGCGGGCCTTTGTTGCTGGTGGTGGAAGATGTGCACTGGCTTGATCCATCCACCGCCGAGGTGCTGCAAAAACTCCTCATGCTGCGCAAAACACCGATTTTGCTGGTGCTGAGCGCCCGCCCACCGGTGGTGTTGCCGTTTACATTGCCGAGCTTGACGCTCGCGCCGCTCACGGCTGAGGAAGCGCTAGCGCTGGCCCGGCAATGGAGCCCCGCCGAGCTAAGCGCCAATGAGCTCACTGCGGTGCTCGCGCAGGCCGAGGGCGTGCCGCTGTTTGTGGAAGAAATGAGTAAAGCGCTGGCGCAAGGCCCGCGCGCCGGCTTGCCCGTTTCATTGTGGGGGCTGCTGGCGAGCCGGCTAGAGCCCTTTGCCGAGGCGCGCCAAGTGCTGCAGGCCGGTGCGGTGCTGGGGCGACAATTTAGCCATGCGCAATTACAGGCAGTCTGGCGCGGGGAAGCCACTGTGTTGGCCACCGCCTGCCAGACCTTGGTGCAGGCGGGGATTTGGTTAGCTGCCGATGGGCAATATCGCTTTCATCATGCCTTGCTGCGCGATGCCGCCTACCAGATGCTGCCGCCGCTGGAGGCGCAGCATTGGCATTTGCGCGTGGCCGAAGCGCTGGCCGCGCAGCCCTTGCGGCGCGTGGCGCAATGGGAACAGCTGGCCCAGCATCAGCTGGCGGCGGGACAAAAGCTAGCCGCCGCCGAGGGGTTTTTGCGCGCCGGGCGGCTGGCGGCCGAGCAGTCGGCCAATCAGGAAGCGGTGGCCTTATTGCGCGCCGGGCTCGCCGCGGTGGCCGATTGGGCGGCCCCGAGCGCGCAGCTGGTGCAGATTAATCTAATTGCTGCACTGGCGTCGATTTTACAAACCCTACAGGGGTATGGCTCGGAAGAGGCTAAATCTTATTACGCTCAGGCTTATACCCTCATTCATCAGCTGGATGCGCAAGAGGCCTTGTTCCCGGTAGTGTGGGGCTTATGGCTGGGCGGACGCGCCAGTGCACCGGAAGCCGCGCCGCTGGAATTGGCCCACAAGCTGGCCGAGATTGCGGCGCTGAGCGACGATCCGGCGCAAACCATGCAGGTGCACTATGCCTATGGCAATAATTATTTCTGGCTGGGGCGCTATGCCGAAGCGGCCGAACACCTGCAGGCCGCGCTGGCGATTGGCGAAGATCTATCGCCCTTTGCGCTGATTAACCGCTTTGGCGAAGACACCAATATTTCGGCGCGGGCCTTTCTGGCCTGGGTGCACTGGTTTCAGGGGGATGCGGCAGCGGCGGAGGGCTGCATGCAGCAAGCGCTGCGCGAAGCGGCAGAGTTGCAACACGCGCATACTCAGTGTTTTGCGCTGACCTTCGCCGCCATGCTGCAGCGCTTTGCGCAGGCGCCGGCCGCGACGGAGGCGCTGTGTACCGAGCTGATGGCGCTGGCGCAACCACAGGGTTTGTCATTGTGGCTGGCAGCGGGCTTTGCGCTACAGGGCTGGGCGCGGGCAATGCAGGGGGATGCCGCAGCGCTGGAGCAGGTGGCCTTGAGCCTCGCCGAAGCGCGCAAGGCCATGTCGGGCATCGAGCCGACATTTGCCGGCTTTTTGATCGAGGCGCTGTTGCACGCCGGGGCGGAGCGCGCCGCCGAGCTCGAGCTGCAGCGCTGGATGGCGCTCGCCGGCCAGTTGCAAGATGTGTATTACCTGCCGGAGGCGTGGCGCTGGCAAGCGCAGCTGCACCAGCGGCGCGGTGACACGGCCGCCGCAAAAGCTGCCTTGCGGCAAGCGCTGGCCGTGGCCGCAGAGCAGGGCAGCGTGGCCTTGCTGCAGCGCGCACAGCAGCAGGCGCAAGAGTGGGGCTGGGCCGAGCTAGTGGCTGAAAGCCGCACGCCGGCCGGCTAGTCGCCCAGCTGCCATTGGGTGGCGGAGCTACGGCGCTACGGCGCCGAGCTTAGCCCGCGCATCTGATACCAAACTCAGCCAGCGCCCTCATGTCGGCTTGCGTACCCTGCACTACCACTTGCCTAGCCGGGCAAGGGTGTTTGCCGGAGGTGCTGCATGTCGGAAGTGTATTATCTGTATTACCTGTCCACCGAACAGAGCTTGGGTGAAACCCTGAGCCCGGATGCCTTTCGCCAGCCCTTGGCCGAGGTGCTCGCGGCTTTGGTGCAGTTACAGCTATACAGTACCCAGCTACAAGCGCAGCCTAGCCTCTGGAGCGAGTGCCGCGATGCGGTGCTGGGCCGGCAGTTGTATCAACAGCAAAACGCCATGCAGCGTAATGCCGATATTTATCTGCAGGTCTTGCAGCCCAAATTACAGCGTCTGCTGCAGCGGGTGGGCCTGTTTGCCCAGCAATTTCAGGCCCAACAGCACACGCTGGCCGATTGCTCGGCCACGCTACTGAGCCAGCCCAAAAATCGCAGCCGTTTTTTAAGCTGCCTGTATGAGCTGGAGCAAGTGGCGCAGGCCAATCATGCCGAGGTGCAGACTTTTACCCAATATCTGGCCGGCTATGTGTATGCGGTGAATGATCAGCAAGCCGGTTTGGCGCAATTTGCGGCGCAATATCGGCGCCAGTGGCCGGTGAGCTTGCCGCTGGCGACCCAGACCGTGGCGCAGCTGACTTTGCGCCAGCAGGCCATCCGGCAAGATCTAGCCGCAATGGCGCGCTCATCGCTGACGGTGGGTGGCGCGGTGATTGCGCTGGTGATTAATCAGCTGGTGAGCTTGCCCGGCGAGCAAGGGCCGGTGCAGCTCTTGGGCGCAGCTGCGACAGTGGGCTTGGGCAGCATGGGGGAATTAAATGCCAGCGCGATGCAGCTGGCGGCCAATAGCAGTCAGCTGGCGCAACATTATCAAACCCTGTGGCCACTGCATCCCGATCAGGTCTTGCTGCATGCGCTGGAAAACCAGCTGCATAATCTGCAGCATGCAGTAACCCAGCTGCATGAACACGCCCGCCAGCTGGATCAGGCGTGGCTGGCCTTGCGGCAGTGCTTCCGCGATTTTCGTGGGCAAGCCGAAGGGCTGAACAGTATCTACGATGTACTGAAAGTCGATAGCTCGCTGCGCGCGGCCACCCACGATTGGCTGCATCTGGATCACACCTTGCAGGCCATGCAGCAGCAGGCCCAAAGCCTGAAACCCGTCTTGCCCGCGCGCCAACGGCCAGCCGCGCTGGTGGCGTAATCGACCTTCGCTAGGCGTGGCGCAGCCTCGGCCACGCTATGGTAAATCCACCACTGACGCGGCCCTTGGCTCAGGTTACAATCGGCTGATTGTGTTGTGAAGCCGAGAGCCGCGTGTCTGAGCCTGCGCCTGATTTATTGCCCGATTTGTTGCAGCTATTGCGCCAAAGTAGTCATGGCGCGCTGGGCACGCATTCTTACGCCATGCCCGGCTATCCGCATGTGTCGTGGTTGCCACTGGTGCCCGCGCCCAATGGGATGCCGATTGTGGTGATAAGCGAGCTGGCCGAACACACCCAGAATGTCCGCCATCATCCAGCCGTGAGTTTCCTGTTGCACGAAGGCGAGATGGCCTTGAGCAAAGCGCGCGCCACCGTACTGGGACAGTTGCGCCCGCTGGCGGCTGAGCCCTTGGTGCTGGCGCGGCTCAAACGCTATGCGCCGGGGCTGGTGAAGTATCTGGCACTGGGGGATTTTGCGCTGTGGCAGCTTGAGTTCGTGCGGGCACGCTATATCGCCGGCTTTGGTAAAATGGGCTGGGTAGAAGCGGCCGCTTGGGCGCACCACTATGTGCTACCGCTCGAAGCCGAGGCCACCCTGCTGCACGATTTTGCTGCGCATTGCCCCGCCGAGACGGAGCTGGTTGGGATCGATGCGCAGGGCCTTGATCTACGCCGGGGCGACACCCTGATGCGTTACCCTTTTGCGCAGGCTGGCCAAGATCTGGCCGCCGTGACGCAGCAATTACAGTTATTACTGCAAGGATTAGCCAAGCAATGAATACCACGCGGGTTTTGTTTGTTGAAGACGATGCCGATCTGGCCGAGCTGATTGGCGGCTTTTTGCGCTCGTTTGAATTCACGGTAGATGTCCTGGCCGATGGGCTGGGCGTGATCGACAGTGTGAAAAGCAATCCGCCCGAGCTGATCTTGCTCGACATTATGTTGCCCGGCAAAGATGGCCTCACCCTGTGCCGCGAGCTGCGCGAGTTTTACGCCGGCCCGATTATTTTGCTGACCTCGCTCAATAGCGATATGAATCAGATTCTGGGCTTTGAAATCGGCGCGACCGATTACGTGGTGAAAACCACACCGCCGTCGGTGTTGCTGGCGCGTATTCGCGCCCATCTACGTACAGCGGGGCAAAAGGGGGCGGATCTCTTGGCCAATGCGCCGGCCAAAGAGCAATCGGTGCTCAATTTTGGCAAGCTGCAAATCGATTTGCGCAATCGCAGCGCCAAATACCGCAATGCGCCGATGGGGCTCTCTACGTCGGATTTTGATTTGCTGTGGGAGCTGGCGAGCCACGCGGGCGAGATCCTCACCCGTGATCATTTGCTGAAGAAATTGCGCGGCATTGAATACGATGGGCTTGATCGCAGTATGGATGTGGCGATTTCCCGTCTGCGTAAAAAGCTGGATGATGATCCGCTTGATCCGCAAAAAATCAAAACCATCCGCAACAAGGGGTATCTCTTCGCAGCCGATATTTGGTGGCAGGAAGACTGATATACCCGGGGATGTATCTATAAATGGCCCACTGTTGTTGCAGCTGGGCCTTTTTCTCGCCCGGCTTGGGTGATGTTTGGGAAGCTTGCTGATGCGCCAAGTGTTTATTCGCTTCTACCTGACGGTGGTGTTGTGTTTTCTGCTCTCCTCGCTGCTGATCGGCGGGTTTTACAAGCAGATGATCGAGCGCACCAACCAGCGCTATTTGAGCGATATGTTTCTCTCGACCGTATCGCTGATCGAAAAAGAGCTGGGCGATCTGCCGCCGTCCATGTGGCATGACGAAGCCTCGCGCCTGCGCGGCAAGCTGCCGGTGCCGGTGGATATTGAAGCACTGAATGCGTATTCGCTCTCGGAAGAAAACCAAACCGCGCTACAGCGCGGCGATATTATTTTGTTGAAAGACCGCGGCCTGTATCTGCACCGCATTCACCAGACCCAACAAATGGTGGTGCTGGGGCCGATTTCATTTCTGGAATCGCTGGAAGGTATTTCATGGATGGATATCGTGGCGCTGGTGCTGATGTGTCTAGCGCTGGGGATTCCAACCTGGCTGTGGCTGCGGCCTTTCTGGCGCGATCTGATTCAGGTGATTCGCCAGAGCCGGCGGCTGGGGGCGGGCGACTTTACCGTGCGGGTGAGCCTGGAAGACAGCTCGCCGCTGGCGGCGCTGGGCTCCAATTTCAACCGCATGGCGCATGATATTGAAGAACTCACCGCTTCGCGCCGCGCGATGATCGATGCGGTCTCGCATGATTTGCGCACGCCACTGGCGCGCTTGCGTTACCGTTTGGAGGCGATCAAAGCCGGCGCCAATAGCGCCTCGCAGGTGGAAGCCATCGAGCGTGATCTGGGGCAGATTGATCAGCTGATTGATGAATGGCTGACAATGTCGAGCCTGGATAGCCCGCAATTGCGCATGGAAGTCCAGCCACTGGAAGTCATGCCGTGGCTGCAGCGCTTGCTGGCTGAATACGCGCTGGACGGCACGATGCCTAAATTGCATAACCTCACCGGCGCCCCCAGCCCGCTGCTCGACGTTGATAGTTATTACTTCGGTCGCGCGGTAGGCAATGTGCTCTCGAATGCCCGCCGCTATGGCGGCAAGGAAATCGAGCTGACGTTGCTGTGGCAGGACGGTACTGCGGTGCTGCACATCGATGACAATGGCGAAGGGATCCCGCAAGAAGATCGCGCGCGCCTATTGCAGCCGTTTACCCGGCTGGAAGGCAGCCGCAACAAAGCCACCGGTGGCTTTGGCTTGGGGCTGGCGATTGTGGCGATGATTATGCGCGGGCATGGTGGTGCTGTGAGTATTCTGGATGCGCCCAGTGGCGGTGCACGCCTGAGTTTAAGCTGGCCCACGCCGCTGCGCGTGGCCGAGTAAAGGGCCGATTTTCAGTCGATTTAGACTGTATTGCTGCCTTTCGTAGCGCACTGTAGCTTTACTACGTACTTTCGGTTACACAATCACACCAAGCCTGCATCGCCAGCCGCGATGGCGAGTCGCATAATCCGCGTCGTTAAAGGTATTCAATGCCGAATACCGCGAAAAGAATTTTTGTGGAGTTTTGAAGATGAACAAGATCGCTGCTGGCGTTATCGCTACCGTATTTGCTGCTGCTTCAGTTTTCGCAGTAGCTGCTCCTGCTAAGAAAGCCTCTGCGGCTTCTGTAGCTTCTGCTGCTCAAAAAGCTCAAGCTAAAAAAGCTTCAGC
>NZ_KE386951.1:52208-335618 GCF_000429785.1 Chitinibacter tainanensis DSM 15459 | reverse complement strand
CAAGCTAAAAAAGCTTCAGCTGCATCTGTAGCTTCTAAAGCTTCTGCCGCTGCTGCAAAATAATCAGCTTCTTGCCTGATTAAAGAAAAAAGGACGGCTTGCCGTCCTTTTTTCGTTTCTCCACGAGGTTGTGCCGTGAAGTTGATTTGCACTAGTTTTGCTTTGCTCTGTGCGGCAGGGGCCGCGCTGGCAAATCCGTCTGCGCTCAGCAAAGAGAAGCAGGCGCTTTTTTTTGGTCACGATGACCGTACGATGATCAGTGCGCCTTATGCCGCACCCTACAATGCGATTGGGCGGCTGGAGGTGAAATCGGGTGGCACATGTACTGCCACGCTGATTGCCCCTGATGTCGCGATTACTGCGGCGCATTGCTTCTTGATGCTACCGCGCCAGATTGATGCCGGGCGCTGGTTTATGGCGGGTTTTCACAATGGCCAGTATCAGGCCCGCTATCAAGTTGTGGGCCAGCTTTTTCATCCGCGTTTCCGCCAGGGGCTGACCTATAAAGGCGATGATGTGTATATCGCCCCCAGCGCCGCTCCATATGATATTGCGCTGATTAAGCTCAAGCTCAAAGACGGCACGCCACCCAGCCCGATGCAGCTGTTTCAGGGTAAACGGCAGCAGTTAATGCGCAGCATTTTGCAGCAAAACCAGCAGGTGAATCAGGGCGGCTTTGCCGAAGACCATGATACCCAGTTATCGGTGCATCATGGCTGCCAGCTCACCCAGCTGCGCAGCAATGGCACGATCTTCCACCGCTGCGATACCTTGTCGGGTGATTCGGGCTCGCCAATCTGGCTGGATTTGCCGACCGGCCCCACGTTGATTGCCGTACAAAGCTCGGCCCCGGATTGGTTTAACCGGGCGCTGGCCGATAATGTAGGCGTTACCGTCTTGCAATTGCCGTCCAAGGCGCAGCGCTGGCTGGCCCACTAGCCGTATCGCCGCCGCCTAGTAAGCGATACAATAGGCTGATTCGATTAAAAAAACAGTCACGGATTCATGACGATGGATATTCAAGCTTACATGCAGAATGTAGGCCGTCAGGCGCGGGCCGCTAGCCGCGCGATGGCCAAAGCCTCGACCGGCGCGAAAAACGCCGCGCTGAACGCGATTGCGGATGCAATTGAGCGCGATGCAGCGCTGTTGCTGGCCGCCAATCAGCAAGATATGGCGCAAGCTCGCGCTGATGGTCTGGAACCGGCACTGCTGGATCGCCTGCAACTAACTGAAAAAACCATCGCCACCATGGCGCAAGGGCTGCGCGAAATGGTCGCGCTGCCCGACCCGATCGGCAATATGGGCGACTTTAAATACCGCCCTAGTGGCATTCAAGTCGGCAAAATGCGCGTGCCATTGGGCGTGATCGGCATTATTTATGAAGCCCGCCCGAACGTCACCGCCGATGCGGCCGGCCTGTGCATTAAATCGGGCAATGCCACCATTTTGCGCGGTGGTCGCGAGGCGTTTCATTGCAACCAGGCCATCGCCGCTTGTGTGAAAGAAGGCCTCGCTAGCGCCGGCCTGCCAGAAACAGCGGTGCAAATCATCGAAACCCCAGATCGCGCCGCGGTGGGCGAGCTGATCACGATGAGCGAATTCGTGGATGTGATCGTTCCGCGCGGCGGCAAGGGGCTGATCGAGCGCATTAGCCGCGATGCACGCGTGCCGGTGATCAAGCATCTGGATGGCATCTGCCATGTGTATGTGGATGATGAAGCCGAGCTGGGCAAAGCCGTGCGCATTGCCGACAACGCCAAAACGCAACGCTACGCGCCCTGCAATACGATGGAAACCCTGCTGGTCCACCGCGTGGTGGCGGCACAGTTTTTGCCGCAAATCGCCGCGATTTATCAGGCTAAAGGCGTTGAAATGCGCGGTTGTGCGGCGACGCAGGCGATTTTGCCAGCGGCCATTGCTGCCACTGAAGAAGATTGGCGTACCGAATATCTGGCGCCGATTATTGCGATTCGCGTGGTGGATGATCTGCAAGCCGCGATTGATCACATCAATACCTATGGCAGCCACCATACCGATGCGATCATCACCGAAAACTACACCAAAGCGCGGCAATTCTTGCGCGAGGTGGATAGTGCCAGCGTGATGGTGAATGCCTCGACCCGGTTTGCCGATGGCTTTGAATATGGTCTGGGCGCCGAAATCGGAATCTCCACCGACAAAATCCACGCCCGCGGCCCGGTGGGGCTGGAAGGCCTGACCAGCGAAAAATGGATTGTGCTTGGCGATGGCGAGGTGCGCAGCTAATGAGCGTGCCGGCCGAATTGCTCGCGCTACGCGCGCAAATTGATGAGCTGGACCAGCAGCTTTTTACTGTGCTGGCCGCGCGTTTTGCGGTCACCGCGCAAGTGGGACAACTGAAAAAGCAGCACCAATTGCCGGCGCAAGATGCTGATCGCGAAGCGCAGCAGCTGGCCAAAACGGCGGCACTGGCAGCCGCCACGGGCTTGGATCCGGCTTTTGCCCAGCGGCTGCAGCGCTTGATACTCGATGAGGTGGTCGCCCAGCATCAGCAGTGCTGAGCGTCTCGGTGATGCGCACTATCGGCGTATTTGGTGGCACTTTCGACCCGATTCATTACGGGCATCTGGCCTTGGCGCGGTGTTTACGCACTTCGCTGGCGCTGGATGAAGTGCGGCTAATCCCAACGGGTTTGCCGCCGCACCGGCCGGCGCCACCGGTCAGCCCGCAGCAAAGGCTGGCGTGGGTACAGGCGGCAATTGCCGGCGAAAACGGCCTGCTGGTGGATGATCGAGAAGTAAATCGCGAGGGGTATTGCTACACAATCGATACCCTACTTGAGTTGCAGCAAGATACCCCTGATGCCTTGTTGGTGTGGCTGATCGGAGCCGATTCGTGGCGGCAACTGACGCGCTGGCACCGCTGGCGTGATTTATTAGAGGTCGGGCATTTAGTGATTGCGGCCCGGCCCGAGTATGCATTTAATGATTTAAGCCCTGATTTGGCAGCAGAATTTGCCGCTCGGCATGTAAATGCCACCCCGGCGCAGCTGTCTCGGGGTAAAATCAGTCAATTAGCCAGCCCGCTGCTGCCGGTATCGTCGACACTGATCCGCGACAAATTGTCGCGGGGGGAAGATGTCTCCGCACTGACCCCCGTGTCGGCCCTGCTGGTGGCCAGTGGGCTGTATTGTTTTAAGGAATAACTATGAATGAAATGGTAAGCGCCATGCGCGACGTGGCCGTGGCGGCCTTGGAAGACATCAAGGGCAAGGAAATCCAAGTCCTGGATACCACCCAACTGACTGATCTGTTTGAATGCATGATCGTAGCGACCGGCGATTCAAATCGTCAGGTGCGCGCCTTGGCCAATAATGTCTCAGTTGAGCTCAAAGCCAAAGGCTACGAAATCGTCAGCACCGAAGGTGAAGAGAGCGGCGAGTGGGTGCTGGTGGATGCCGGCAGCCTCGTGGTGCACGTGATGTTGCCACCGGTGCGCGATTATTACGATCTGGAACAACTGTGGGGCGGGCAAAAACCGACCTTCAATCCGCTTGGCCGGGCTTGGTCGGCGGTAGGCTCGGCAGAGTAATCTGCTGCAGGCAGGCAATGGCGGCGACAGGCCGCCATTGCTATTTGAAGCCCCACCCCGGCTTCCTTTGGCCGCCAGCTGAAAATGCAGCAGTACCGTGCGCAGCGCCTAGAGCAATTAGATCTAACGATATAGCCAAAACGTCTTTTTGGTTTGGGAATTTCTCCGTAAATTCCATCTCCATTCTCTATCGATTTTGAAATCCTGAAGTTCACGCCATGAATACTTTGTCTGAAGCGCGGCTGACGCACTTAAAGCAGCTGGAAGCCGAATCCATCCACATTATCCGTGAAGTGGCCGCCGAATTTGAAAACCCGGTCATGCTGTACTCGATTGGTAAAGACTCAGCGGTGATGCTGCATCTGGCCAAAAAAGCCTTTGCGCCAGGCAAGCCACCGTTTCCGCTGATGCACGTGGATACCACCTGGAAATTCCAGGATATGTACAAACTGCGTGAAAAACAGAAAGCCGAAGGCTGGAATCTGATCACGCATGTGAACGAAGAAGGCGTGAAAGCCGGCATCAACCCGTTCACCGCCGGCTCAGCCAAGCACACCGACGTGATGAAAACCGAAGGCTTGAAACAAGCCTTGAATAAATACGGTTTTGACGCGGCCTTTGGTGGTGCGCGCCGCGACGAAGAAAAATCCCGCGCTAAAGAGCGTGTGTATTCATTCCGCGATAAAAACCACCGTTGGGATCCGAAAAACCAGCGCCCAGAGCTGTGGAATATCTACAACTCGAAAGTCGATAAAGGCGAATCGATTCGCGTGTTCCCGATCTCGAACTGGACCGAACTCGATATCTGGCAATACATCTTCCTCGAAAACATCGAAATCGTACCGCTGTACTACTCGGCTGAGCGCGAAGTAGTCGATTACAACGGCACGCTGGTGATGATCGACGATGAGCGCATCTTGCAATACCTGACGCCAGAGCAAAAAGCCTCCATCCAGAAAAAATGGGTGCGCTTCCGTACGCTGGGCTGTTACCCGCTGACCGGTGCCGTTGAGTCCAAAGCGCAAACGCTGCCTGAGATTATCCAGGAAATGCTGTTGGCGACGACTTCCGAGCGCCAAGGCCGCGCGATTGACCATGACAGCGCTGGGTCGATGGAAAAGAAAAAAATGGAAGGCTACTTCTAAACACGTCGATTCGCTGGCTGCGCGACTGCATGTCCGCGTTGTGCGCGCCTCGCAATCCGCATGGACTTGATGTCCATTCACGTTTGCTGCGGTGCTGACGCCTTGACCTGAAGCCGCTCGCGGCGCGACTGAACGTGTTGATGACGAAAGCTCGCTACGGCCTTGAATTGAGTGACTCATTCAAGGTGAGCAATAAATAATTGAGATTGGAAGAACACCATGTCACATCAATCTGACTTGATCGCCAATGACATTCTGGCGTACCTGAAACAGCATGAAAACAAAGACATGCTGCGCTTTATTACTTGCGGCAATGTGGATGACGGTAAATCCACGCTGATCGGCCGTTTGCTGCACGACTCAAAACTGATTTTTGACGATCACCTCGCGGCGATTCAAAAAGACAGTAAAAAATTCAACACCACCGACCAAGAAATCGACTTGGCGCTGCTGGTGGATGGCTTGCAAGCCGAGCGCGAGCAGGGCATTACGATTGACGTGGCGTATCGTTATTTCAGCACTGAAAAACGCAAATTCATCATCGCCGACTGCCCGGGCCACGAGCAATACACTCGCAATATGGCCACCGGTGCGTCAACATCTGATCTGGCGATTATCCTGATCGACGCGCGTTACGGCGTGCAAACACAAACCCGCCGCCACAGCTTTATCGTGTCGCTGCTGGGTATCAAGCACGTGATCGTGGCCGTGAACAAAATGGATTTGGTGGATTTCAGCGAAGCACGCTTCAACGAAATCCGCGCGCAGTACTTGGAATTCGCCAAAGAGCTGAACATCAGCGACATCCGCTTTGTGCCGCTGTCGGCGCTGCGTGGCGACAACGTCGTGAACGAATCGGACAAAACGCCATGGTACGAAGGCGAAACACTGATGGGCTTGCTGGAAAGCGTGCAAATCAATAAAGACGCCAAGCTCGATGCCTTCCGCCTGCCAGTGCAATACGTCAACCGCCCGAATCTGGATTTCCGCGGTTTCTGCGGCACGATTGCCGCTGGCCATGTCTTGCCGGGCGATGAAATTATCGCGCTGCCATCGGGCAAAAAATCCAAAGTCAAAGCGATTGTAACTTTCGAGGGCGAGCAAGCGGTGGCGTTCTCTGGCCAGGCGATTACGCTGACGCTGGAAGACGAAATCGATATTTCACGCGGCGATATGATCGTGCGCGCGCAAGATGCGCAGCCGCACGTGGGCAGCGCGTTTGATGCACACGTGGTGTGGATGAACGAAGCGCCGCTGAGCGTAGGCAAGGAGTATGTGGTTAAACTCGGCGGCAAACAATGCTTCGGGCGCGTTACCTCTATCCAGTATCGTATCGACGTGAACAGCCTTGAGCACATCGACGCCAGTGAGCTGAAACTGAACGAAATCGCCTTGGCGCGTTTCGAGCTGACTGCGCCGATTGCTTTCGACAAATACACCGAATGCCGCGGTACCGGTAGCCTGATCGTGATTGATCGCCTCAGCAACGCCACCGTGGGCGCCGGCATGATTGTGGCCCAGGCCGAAGCTGGTGGCGCCAGCGCTAGCGAGCTGGACGAGCTGAGCCGTCTGCGCGAATTTGAAGTCGAGCTCAATGCATTGGTGCGCAAATACTTCCCACACTGGGAAGCCAAAGACGTGCGCGAGCTGCTGAAATAAACGCAGCAAGTCGCAAGATGACAACGGCAGCCCGCGGGCTGCCGTTTTTATTGGTTTTTTGTCATCGTTTCTTTATTGTTTCATCATTTTGCCGGCACAATAGCTGGTTTGTGATTCCATCCGCGTGGCCATGCCGGCCGCGCCAGAAGTGAGAAGTCGATGACCCAGTTTCATCGGGTAGTAATCCGCCTGCATACAGCGCCGCTGGCGGTGGCTGATTGGTTGGCCTTTGATGCCGCCGGCCAGCTTTTGCAGCAGGGGCAAGGCACGCAATGGCCTGCGGCCGAGCAGCTTGATCTGGCCCTGCCGGCCGCCTGGCTGACCCAACACCGTTTACGCCTGCCCGCCAGCAAAGACAAACAACGCCAACAGCTGATTGCCCAAGCGCTAGAAGACCGCGTGCTGGGGCCTTTGGCCGATTATCGCTGGCAAAGCCAGCGGCTGGGCGATGACACCTGCGTGTGGGTGTGGCCCGCCGCCGAGCAACAGCGCTTAAGCGAATGGCTGGCTAGCCAAAGCTGGGCGCCACAGCGCTGGATTGCCGAATTTGCCCTATTACCGGCGCAAGATGATGTGCTGCTGCCGGCCGGAGAAGGCTGGCTGCTACGCTGCGCCGGCCAATGCCTGTGGCTGGCTGATGCCAGCGAAGCCGAGCTGCTGTGTCCCACTGGCGCCCCCGCCGCGCAAAGCCGGGCGGCGCTGGCCGCCCCCAGCAAAGACGCCGCAGTATTACTGCGTGGCAAGCTATCAGGGGTATCGCTCCGGGTAGATTGGCAACAATGGCATTGGCCGCTATACCTGCTGGGTGTATTGCTGGTGTTGCTATTGCTCGGGCAAATCATTCAGTGGCGACAGCTGGCAAGCCGTGAAGCCAGTTTGCGCCAGGAGCTGCGCCAAACCTTTGCCAGCCTGTATCCGGGCGTGCCGGTGGTTGATCCGGTGTTGCAATGGCAAAGCCTGCAGCAAAATCCAGCCAGCCAAGGGCAGGCCGATGCGCTGGCGCTGGCGCAAAAAATCGCCAGCCAGCTCGATGGTAATTTGGGCGTGGAATCGCTCGCCGCCAAAGAGGGCAAAGTGAGTCTGATTTTGCCGGCCAGCCAGGCTGCGGCGATTCCGGCTCGCTTGCAGGCGCAGGGGTTAAAAGTCACTAGCCAAACCTTGCCCGATGGGCGTAGCCAACTGGAGATCACACCATGAGCGCCGCACTGCAACGCGCCCGCACCTATTGGGCCAGCCGCTCGCCGCGCGAGCAGCGCTTTTTGCAAGGCTGGGCGGTGGCCATGCTGGGCTTAGGGCTGTATTTTGGCCTGCTCTCGCCCTTGTGGCAGCAGATTGGCCGCCTGCAGGTGCAGGTGCCACGGCTGGAAGCCCAGCTGATGGCCATGCGAGCCACCCAGCCGGCGCTGGCCGCACCCGGTAAGGCGGCTACGGCCGATCTACGTAGCGCCGCATTTAGTGCCATGTCGGCGCGCCAGCTCAGTGCCGATATCCGGCCGCTGGCGGCCGGGCAGGTGGAAATCAGCCTGACGCAACCCAATGCCACTGCCGCCGTGCTGCTGGCCAGCGCCTTGCGCAGCGAGCTGGCGGCTCAGGTAGTTAGTCTGCAATTAAAACAACAGGGCAGTGAGATCGGCTTAGTGCTGGTCTTGGCCCGCGCCGGCCGGAGCGAATAATGGCCCAGATTCCGTTTTACCGTCGCCGCTGGGTGCTGGGCAGCCTGCTGAGTCTAGCTTTTGTGTTGCTGCTGTTGGCGCGCGCCCCGGTAGCCGCACTGGGCTGGGTGTTGCCCGCCAATCTTACTTTGAGCCAAGCCAGCGGCACCCTCTGGCAAGGGCAAATGAGCGCGCTGGGGCTGGAAGGCGTGGCGCTGCAGCAAAACCTCAGTTGGCAATTCGAGCCCCGCGCTTTGCTGGCCGGGCAGCTGGCCTGGCAAATCCGCGGCCAAGCCGCCGCTAGCACCAATCCGGCCGCCAGTCAGGCCCGACTGGTGTTGGGCGCTGGCGGGGTGGCGCTGGAAAATGTCGACATCACTCTACCGCTGGAAGGTGCGCTGCGCGCCGTGCCAAAAATCGCCGGCTGGGGGCTGGGCGGTACCGCGCAGCTGCGCAGCGCCCGGCTATCCAAGCAAGCTGGCGACAGCGCCGAGCTCACTCTCGATCCGCTATTTAGCCAGCTGGTACCCGCACTGAGCCCGCTCACCACATTGCGTGCCAATCTGGTCATGAATGAAGGTGGAGCGAAATGGACGATCAGCCCACTGGGCAGCAGCGCCATCGCCGTACAAGGGCAGGGCGCCTTGCAATGGCTGGCGGGCGGGCGTGTCAGTAGCCAAGGCGAAATCAATCTGCAGCCGGATGAAAAAGTAAAACAACAGCTTGCGCCGCTGTTGCTGCAAATTCCGGCTACGGCGAATGGATATCAGATTAAGTTCTGATGTTGGAGGTGTGATGTTGGGGTGGTGATTTTAAGCTCAAGTTTGTGTTTAAGTTTTGAAATTCCACCTAGTTCTTTGCATTTGTGAGATTGATAGCTTCTAACTTAACAGAATAAGTTTCAGAGCAAAGTTTGGCTTCGTATATCTTGGGGCGATGTATCCGTCGCTCTGCCGCTTGAAGAACTCGTTCACGTACACTGTCTTTGATTCTTGACCCCAAAATAATGCCATGCAGGCATGCAGATTCTAATCTGTATTGGCCTACAGACAGGTTGGGTAAGACAACCCGCCATTCTTCCTCATATTTCCATTCTTCGCTTTTGGTCAGGTAGGTCTTTTCAACCTCTTTCAACTCATCGGTCGCGCCAAAAAGGTAAATTTCTGGGCGCTCTAGTTTGTACTCAACTTTGAGCGCGTGATCGAAGAAACCGATATTTCTGTACTCAAGACATATCCCCTCGTGATTTGAAGCGTAGTGTGACCACATCAGGATGCTTGTAGGGCATGTGCTCACACAATAAATTCGGGTTTTTTCTGCAAAGCTTAAATGTTTTTTAACATCTTTCTGAAAATCGGGATGACTAAGCTGACCATAATATTTTTTACTAGCCTCGTTTGCATACTGCTTCTTCTGATTGTTGCTTATATCAGGGAAGAGTGAGTTATGTTTCTCAAGGATGAGACTTCTGAATTTCTTGCGTGTAATTTCGGGGGGATGAATACGAATTTTGGGTGCGCACTCGAAAGGATCGTTAAACTCAGCGGCGATTGATAAGTAAATACTGTCATCAACTATCTGGTCGATTAAATAGTCTAGCTGTGACTTTCCATCGCTATTACTCGTGGTGCCGACCCCACGGTACTTATAGAAAAAATCTGGTATTGATTCAGTCGTGAAGGGCATGGTTTGAACCAGTTAATTTTTCAGCTGATTGATTTATTTTGGCGAACTAAGACAATGACGCTGAGGCTCGAGGTTGAGTTTTTCCTGCAGCTGCTGCAAGGGCGCATAAGTGATTAGCTTAATACCACGCGCCTTAATGGCTTTGTGTAATGCCGGCTCTTGCCATGCCGCCTAGTCGCTTAGGCGCAAGGTTAGGTCGGGGATGGCGGCCTGTGCCGAAGGACTGTCTTCGGCGGGATGAATACCGATGGTGTGGACACCGTGCGGCAATTGCTTGATCAGCTCTAGATAGCCCCGATAAGCGACGCCACGTTGGCGCATGCTCGGATTGTAATGCATTAAAAATGTATCGGGCGTGACGATGGCGTTTTCAGACTGTATCTGCCGATGCACTTGATATTGCTCTGCAAGCGAGCCATGAAAGGATTGAATCACAATCGGGATGCCCGTTTCCTTGGGCAGACTGGTGTAGATATTGAGTAACTCGGGGGTGGCAGGCCAGAACACCATATGGGCATCCAGATGGGTGATTTTCAGTCCGGCGGCTTGCACCTTGGCAATTTGGGCGAGGAGCTCTTTTTTTACTTCGTCCGGTTTGGCGTGTGCGGCCAGCTCGGCCACCGTAGCCCACAAATTGCCTTGCGGATTGTAGAGCGAAGGCACTTCATCGCGTGATAACACGGCGCCCCACGGCTGCTTTTCCTGCCATTCATTAGTGAGCGTCAGATGGACGCCCACCGCTAATTGACGCGCTTTGGCCCATTGCGCCGCTTGCGCAAAATTGGGCGTTGGCGGCATTAACGATAGATCCTGAATCTGGCCGGCATCAATGAGCTTGAATGCAGCTTTATCTAGATCAGGATGCATGCCCACGTCGTCGGCGTTCACAATCAGCGCGATGTCTTGATCGCTCAAGCCAATGCATTTGGCTAAGGGCGTGGCAAATCCGGGCTTGGCAATCAAGCCCGCGGCAATGAACAAACAAGTGAGTATTGCGCGTGGCGATGCCATGATTTGCCTCGACGAGAGTGATTAGTTACTGCGGGTAATCCTCAGCATTTCCTCCACGCTCGTCACCCCTTCCACTACCCGCTGGGCGGCGTCTTGCCGCAGGCTGTGCATGCCGCGGCTTTCGGCGTAGTGGCGGATATCTTGTTCGTTGGCGGCGTTGTGGATTTGGCTGCGCAGGTTTTCGTCCACCAGCAGCAATTCGTGAATGCCGGTACGGCCACGGTAGCCGGTGTGGGCGCAGGCGGGGCAGCCGACGGGGCGATACAGGGTAATACCTGCTCGGGTATCTATCCCTAGTTCTTTTAATTCATCGCTGCTGGCGATATACCCCTGCTTGCAGCTGGCGCACAGCGTACGCACCAGGCGCTGCGCGAGCACGCCGATGGTCGATGAGGCGAGCAAGAACGGCTCGATGCCCATGTCCACCAAGCGGGTCATTGCGCTGGGGGCGTCGTTGGTGTGCAGCGTGGCGAGCACCAAATGGCCGGTGAGCGAGGCTTGCACGGCAATTTGCGCGGTTTCCAGGTCGCGAATCTCACCGATCATAATCACATCCGGGTCTTGGCGCAGAATGGCGCGCAGGGCGCGGGCGAAGCTCATTTCGATGCGCGGGTTCACCTGCGTTTGGCCGATGCCATCCAGGTCGTATTCGATCGGGTCTTCCACCGTCATGATATTGCTGTTTTTGGCATCCATGCTGCCCAGCGCAGCGTACAGCGTGGTGGTTTTACCCGAGCCGGTGGGGCCGGTGACCAGCACAATGCCATGCGGCGCGGCGAGCAGGCTGGTGAGCTCATTGAGCGTTTTTTCGCCCATGCCCAGCTTGGCCAGCTCCAAGCGGCCCGCCGATTTATCCAGCAAACGCAGCACCGCGCGCTCGCCATGACCCGTTGGCAGCGTCGAAACCCGCACATCGACTGGGCGGCCCGCAATGCGCAGATTGATACGGCCATCTTGCGGTAGGCGTTTTTCGGCGATATCAAGGCCGGCCATGACTTTAATCCGCGACACCAGCGCGGCATGCAGCGCGCGATTGGGCTCGATGACATCACGCAGCGCGCCATCGACGCGGTAACGCACCACCGAGCGGGTTTCGAATGGCTCGATATGAATGTCGGATGCGTTTTCGCGCAGCGCTTCGGTGAAAATGGCGTTGATCAGCTTGATGACCGGTGATGATTCTTCGGCCTCCATCAAATCCGACACTTCCGGCATGTCTTGCACCAGCCGCGCCAGATCGGCCGATTCTTCAATATCGTCGACCAGATTGACCGCGCTGCTGCTGCCGTGATCGCCAAAATGCCGGTTGAGCTGCGCTTCAAATTCGGCGGCGGCCAGCGGCACCAGCCGGTGTGGGCCAAGCTGGCGGCGTAATTCGGCCAGTGCGGCCAGCTCGCCGCCCTGACGCCAGTACAGCGGGGTGAGGCCGTCTTCGACCTGGCCATCCAATACGCCAAATTCGCGGGCGTAGCTGTAGCTTACACGCCGGCTCATGGCTGTTTGGCCGCCGGTTGGCTAGCTGGCTGCGCCGCCGGTTTCACCGCGGGCGAATACACCGATACGCCATTGCTATCGGGCAACTTGGCCGGCAATTGCACGCCCGGCATATCCTGCAAGAACCAATGCTCGCCCACTTTATAATCACCCTGCTGGTTGCGCAGATATTGATAGCGATCGTTGCTCAGCACCGCGCTGGCCCCGTTATCTTTGATCAGCACCGGGCGCAGGAAGATCATCAGGTTTACTTTTTGCCAGCTGCGGTTTTCGTATTTGAATAGCTCGCCCAGCAGCGGAATATCGCCCAGGCCAGGGATTTGGTTGCCGCTATTATTCAGGCGATCTTCGATCAGGCCACCCAGCACCACGATCTGGCCATCATCCACCAGCACCTTGGTTTCGATGGTGCGCACCTTGGTGGCCAAGCCCGCGCCGCCGGTATTCACCGAGTTATCAATGCTCGATACTTCCTGGAACACATTCAGCGTAATGATGCCACCCTCGGACACTTGCGGGCGTACGCGCAGCTTAATCCCGATGTCTTTGCGCTCCACCGTGACATACGGATTCGGGTTGCCGCCCACGGGCTGCTGCGAACCGGTGATGATCGGGATATTCTGGCCGACGGTGATTTTGGCTTCTTCGTTATCCAGCATCAGCAGATTGGGCGTCGACAGTACATTGCCGTTGCCGCTGCTTTGCAGGGCCGAGGCAATTACGCCCAGTGAGGCGGTGCCTTTGGTCGGGTCGCCATTAAAGAGCCCAAAGGTGGCGCCCAGCGGAATTGCGGCCGGGTTTTTATTGATGACCGCGGTGGCGATATTACCCAGCGTATTGCTGCCGGTGGCGAGGTTAGACACCATGCCGCCGCCGATTTTGTCGTTACCGCCGCCCACCATCCACTGAAAGCCAAATTCCGATAATTTGGATAGATTCACTTCGGCAATCATCGCCTCGACGTAAATCTGGCTGCGCCGCACATCCAGCTTGTCGATCACCGCACGCAGATTGTTATAGATATTCTGCGGCGCGGTAATGATCAGCGAGTTGGTCACGCTATCGGCCTGCACGCGCACGGTGGCACCGGCCACTTGCACGGTGGTGCTGGTATTGGTGGGCGCGGGGCTGCTCGTGCTGGTACTTGGGCTGCTATTGCCCGCGGTATTACTGCTCATTGCAGTGCTGGTGGGGGCGCTGCTGCTGGCCGTGCTGTCGTCTTGGCCGGTGAGCAGGCCTTTGAGCGTGCCGGCCAGTTTGGCCGCTTCGGCATTGCGTAGGTACACCACATTGATGGCGCTGTCGTTGGTAGCGGCTTCATCCAGCTGGCTAATCAGGCTGCGCAGTTGTGAGGTTTGTGCGGCATTAATCGCGCGCACCATCAGCCGGTTGCCACGCGGATCGGGCACCACAATCGAGCGGCGCACGCCATCATTTTGCGGAATGGCGCTGGCGACATTCTGCACGCTCACTTCCGGCATCAGGCGGGCGATGTTTTGCGCTGCATCCAGCGCCGAGGCGTGGTTGAGCTTGATGGTGAAGATTTCGCTGTTTTTCGGCTGGTCGATATTATCGATAATGCGCGCCAGGCGGCGCACATTGTCGGCGTAATCTGTGACCACCACGGTATTGCTGGTGCCCGATTGGTAGGCGCTGATCAGGCTATTGGGCGTGGCCAGCGGGCGCAGCATGGTGGCCATCTGGTTGGCGCTTTCGTTGTTCAGATTAAAAATCTGCGTGACGATCTGCTCGCCATTGGCGGCTTCGCCGCGCACCAGGGTTTTGTTGCTGAGTGATTTGCTGTCCGCCTCGGGCTGAATCTTGATCGCCCCGCGCGTTTCCACGGTGGCAAAGCCCGCCTGCCGCAGTGCCGATTGCAAAATCGGATACACCAGCTCTTTGCTCACCGGCTGGGTCGAAACGATATTGATCGTGCCCTTGACCCGTGGATCCAGAATAAAGTTTTTCCCCGAAATCAGGCTAA
The DNA here is from genome assembly GCF_000429785.1 of Chitinibacter tainanensis DSM 15459. Taxonomy (GTDB): domain Bacteria; phylum Pseudomonadota; class Gammaproteobacteria; order Burkholderiales; family Chitinibacteraceae; genus Chitinibacter; species Chitinibacter tainanensis. Next base: position 321,414 of record NZ_KE386951.1, on the reverse strand, counting down.
TGGCTTTGACCGTCGTTTCGATGTCCGAATTGACGAAATTGAGCATGACCTTCTCGTCATTGGCCAGCGCCGGGGTCAGAAGCAGGGCACTTAGCAGGGTGCCGATCAGGGTGTGCTTGATGGTTTTCATGGATTTACGGTGTAGCTCAGGGTTTGCGCCTCGCCGGCGCGGACAATTTGTACGCTCACTGCGCTTTGCTGGCTGAACGCCGCATACAGCAGGGAGAGGTCTTCCAGTTTGGCCAAATTGCGGCCGTTCACACTTTTGATAATGTCGCCATCGCGCAGCTGCAAGACGCTGGCCAGCGCTTGCTGGCTGGCAGCCTCGACGGCAATACCGCCGCTGGCGTGGGTGGCCAGGCCCTTACTCCAGTTGGCCAGATTGCCGCCTTGCAAAATGCCGGTGAGCTGACCACGGGTGAGCGTGGTGGCCGGTGCTGCGCTGGCGGTAGTGGTACTCTGGGTGGGTATGGTGCTGTTGGTATTTCCGGTGTTGGCTTGTGGGGCAATACTCTGCTGCTCTAGAAATACTTTGCGGCGCTGGCCATTGAGCTCAAGCACGATATGATCGCGCTCGGCCGCCACCAGCTTGCCGTGGCTGCCGGCCTCTTGGCCAAGCTTCACTGCCACCGCACTGGCTTCCAGCCCTTCGATAATCGCCACGCCATTGGCGCCCGATACCAGCGCTTTTAGTTTCAGATTGCTGCTGGCTTCGCTTGCCACGCTGCTGGCCGGGCCACTAAACAGGCGGGCGATCAGATTGGGGTCTTGCTGCTGGGCGGCAGGCGCGGCGGCGGGGAGGCGCAGGCTGCGGCCAGCCTGGCTGGGCGTGAGCCCCAGCCACAATAAGCCCGCCAGTTGCCACAGCACCATACTGGCCAGCACGGCGCTGGCCAAGAGCGCCAATTGGCGGGAAGAGAGTCGGAAATTCAGTGCCATGGGTAAACTGCCGGGGCCAAAGTGGGGTGAAAGACCACCAGATCGCCCGCAAAGGTCATCAGTGATGTCAACTTGTCATGATTCTGCCATAGAATGTGCGCATTAAAGCACGGCAACATGACGTTCTGATGAGAATGACCGTGCCAAATGTCAATTGCATGACAAAATCGTCGCGCACCCGTGGGTGGGCGACAAACCCTGAACCCGAAAGACCTATTCATCGTGCCTGCCTATCGTTATCAGGCGCTGGCTGCCAGTGGCGGCCCGGCGCAAACCGGACAGATTGATGCCGAATCGCCCCGTCACGCCCGCAGCCTGCTGCGCGAGCAAGGCTGGCATGTACTGAGCCTGGAGCTAGCGGCGGCGCAAGGTGCCAACGCCCAGCGGCTCAAGCTCGGCGGTGCCGAGCTCTCTACCCTCACGCGGCAGTTTTCGGCCTTGCTGGATGCGGGCCTCACCATTGATGAGCTGCTGGTGGTGCTGGCCGAACAGGCCGAGCAGGGCAAAACCCGGCAGATTCTGGCCGGCCTGCGCCATGATGTCTTGGCCGGTTTGCCGCTCTCCAGCGCCATGGATCAATTTCCACGCGTGTTTCCGCTCTTGTATCGCACCTTGGTGAAGGCCGGTGAAGAATCGGGCCGCCTGGGGGCGGTGATGGCGCGGCTGGCGGATTATCTGGAAGCGCGGGGTGAGCTCAATAGCAAAATCACCATGGCGTTTATTTATCCGGCCGTGGTGATCGGGGTATCACTGCTGGTGATTCTGGGCATGCTCACCTGGGTGGTACCGCAGATGGTGCAGGTGTTCGAGTCGGCCAAGCAAACCTTGCCGCTACTCACCCGGCTGTTGCTGTGGAGCAGCGCGGCGGTCAAAACCATTGGCCCGTATCTGGCGCTGGGCTTGCTGTTGGCCGCGGTGGCGGCGCATCGCGCGCTAAAAGATCCGGTCCTGCAATTGCGCTTTCATCGCTGGCGCTTAAGCTGGCCGGTACTGGGCTATCTGGATCGGCTGGCCAATACCGCCCGTTTTGCCAGCACGCTCTCGATTTTGGTCGGCAGCGGCGTGCCTTTATTAAAAGCGCTTACCGCCGCCGAAGGGGTGATGAGTAATCGCCAGCTGCAATTGGCTGTGGGCGAAGTGGCCGGCCAAGTGCGCGAAGGGGTGAGCCTGGCGCGAGCGATGAAGGCTGCCAATGAATTTCCACCGTTGCTATTGCACTTGGTGGCCAGCGGTGAAGCCACCGGGCGGCTGGCGGCGATGCTGGAGCGCGCGGCCAGCGAACAAAGTAAAGAACTCGATCGCAAAGTCACCACCTTCACCAGCCTGCTCGGCCCGCTGATGGTGCTGGTGATGGGCGCGATTGTGATGTTGATTGTGCTAGCGATTCTATTGCCGGTGTTTGAAATGAACCAATTAGTCAAATAAGGGAATGCCATGACAGCCGTTCAGATTCGCCATAGCACCACAGCGGATATCGAGGCGATTACGCGGATTTATGCCGGTAAAAAAGCCTATACCGGCACCTTGGGCCTACCTTATCCGTCGCCAGAAGTCTGGCAAAAGAAACTGGGTACGCTGCCGCAAGGCGCGTATAGCCTGGTCGCCGATTTAAATGGCGAAGTGGTGGGCAATTTATTTCTGGGTGTCGAGCAAAATCCGCGCCGCAAGCATGTAGCGATGTTCGGGATTTGGGTGCGCGATGATCTGCAGGGCCAGCAGATTGGCACCCAGCTGATGACTGCCGCGATTGATCTGGCTGACAATTGGCTCAATCTGCACCGGCTTGAAATCACCGTTTACACCGATAATGACGCGGCAATTGCCTTGTACCGTAAATTTGGCTTTGAGATCGAAGGTGAAGGCAAAGATTTTGCTTTTCGCGATGGGCGCTATGCCAATGTGTTTTATATGGGGCGAATTCGCTCCGTTGCATGATGTATTTGCTTGCAGGCTAATTAGATTGTTGTTGATGGGGCTATACCCCTATGGAGTATCTGATGAAAAAGAACCGTGGTTTTACGCTGATTGAGATTTTGGTGGTGGTATCGATTCTGGCGATTTTGGGCGCGCTGATTGTGCCCAAAATCATGGAGCGCCCCAACGAAGCTCGGATTGTGGCGGCCAAGCAGGATGTGTCGGCCATTATGGCAGCGCTGAAACTCTATAAGCTTGATAACGGCCGTTACCCAACGGCGCAGCAAGGCCTGAAAGCGCTGGTGGAAAAACCCAGCACCGAGCCGCTACCGCAAAACTGGAAATCCTACCTGGATAAACTGCCGAAAGATCCATGGGGCCAGGATTATGTTTACCTGAACCCGAGCGCCCACGGCGCGGAAATCGATGTGCTGAGCTATGGCCCGGAAGGTCAGGCCGGCGCGGATAAGCCGGAAAACCTGATTGGTTCGTGGCAGTAAGCGGCATTTGATGCACAACCCAAGCGCTTTTCGTGGCCAGCAGGGCTTTACCTTGCTGGAAATTCTGGTGGTGACGGCGATTATCCTGATCGCCACCAGCATGACGGTTTTTCAGTTTCAGCGTGGCTCGGGCTTGGCCGAGGCCGCGGATAAGCTGGTGCTGCAACTGGATACCGCGCGCGATGAAGCAATGGCCAAAGGCCGGCTGATTGGCTTTTCGAGCGATGGCGCGGCCTATCAATTCTGGTGGCAGAACGAGCGCCAGGAATGGGAGCCGCTCAGTAGCGAAGGCCTGCGCAATACTCGCCTGCCCGAAGGCGTGCAGATCGCCGGCTACCGGGTGAATCAGCAAAATCGCCCGCTGGGCGAACGGGTGCTGCTGCCTAGCGATGGCGTGATCGAGCCCTTCGAAATCGAGCTGCGCGCGGGCAGCGATAGCCTGCGCATCAGTGGTGATGTGATGGGGCGCATCGGCGTGGCCAGCGCCGCCGCGGTGGCAGAGCCATGAAAGCGCGCGGTTTTACCCTGATTGAAGTGCTGGTGGCGCTGGCGGTGCTGGGCATTACGCTGGCGGCCGCGGCCAAGCTCGTGATCGGCAGCACCGATTTGCTGATCGATTACCGCACCCGCACGCTGGCCAGCTGGGTGGCCAGCAATCTGATTAACGAACAATTGGCCCAGCGCGCCTACCCGGAAACCGGCGCGACCGAAGGCCGCGTGCAGCAGGGCGGAGAAACTTTTATCTACCGCATGAATGTCAGCCCCACGCCGAATTACAGCTTCCGGCGGGTGGAATTACAAATCCTGGCCGCCGCTGCGCCCACGCATGTGCTTTCCACGCAGGTGTACTATGCCACGCGCACCCAGTAATGCCGGCGGGGCCTTTTCCAGCCAGCCTTGCACGGCCATACGCCGGCAGGGTATGCGTGGCTTTACGCTGCTGGAAGTGCTGGTGGCGCTGACGATTTTTGCCATTCTGAGTTTAATCACCTATCGCGGCGTGAATATGCTGGTGGATACCCGCACCGCCGTGATTGATGAAACGCGCTATTGGCGCGAGCTCACGCTGGCCTTCGAGCGCATCGAGGCCGATCTGGCTCAGCTGGCGCCACGCCCATGGCGCGATGCAGCGGCAAGCTGGCAGTTGCCACTGCAATCGGTGGAGGCGGTCGCCAATACGCCGGGCGTGGGGCTGGAATTTGTGCGTTTTGATGCGCAGCGCGCGCCCTTGCATGGGGTGTATCAGTGTCAGGGCGATCGCCTGCTGCTCTGGCTGTACCCGCGGCCCGATGTGGTGCGCGAGGATGTGCCGCGCCGCTACACCATGCTCAGCAATCTTACCCGCTGTGAATGGGCGTATCTCGATGCGCAAAATCAGTGGCAAAACAGCTGGCGCAGTGCCAGCAAACCGCGTGCGATTCGCGTGCGGCTGGGGCTGGCCCAGCGGGCGGGCGATTACGAACGGATTTTTCTGGTGCCATGATGCGGCTGCGTGGGGTAATGTCTCGGCAAAGCGGGGTGGCGATTATCGCCGCGCTGATGGTGGCCGCGCTGGTGGCCTCGGTGGCCGGGCTATTGATGTTGCGCCAGCAGCGGGCCTTGCAGCAGCTGGAAATTCGCAAAGACACGGCCGAAGCGCGCGCGGCCACGTGGTCGGTCTTGCAGCTGGTGCGCCTGACTTTGCGCGATGATGCGCGGCTGGGCCAGCCTGATCATCAGCGCAAACCGTGGGCGGTGCCGATTCCGGAAATCAAAATCGAAAACGGTGGCCTTAGCGGCCGGCTGACCGAACTGAATGGCCGCTTTAATCTAAATAACTTGCGCAGCAGCAATGGCGAATTCGACCCCGCCGCGCTGGCTGCCTATCGGGCGCTGCTGGCTAATCTGGGCCTGCCGGCCAATCTGGCCGATAGCCTGCAAACGGCCTGGCAAGAGCGGCGGCGCCCACGGACGGCTGGCGCCGCCAATCCATCCAGTGCGTCGCAGCCAGCCTCAGCCCCCGCCAGCGCGGCCGGTTCGGGCGAGCTGGTGCCGTGGCTGGAGCTGAATGATTTGCAAAGCGTGCCCGGCTACAGCGAGGCCATCGTGCGCCAGCTCGCGCCCTATATGGTGACCCTGCCCGGCAATAGCACGCTAAATGTGAATTTCGCCAGCGCCGAAGTGCTGGCCGCGTGGCTGCCCAAACTGGGGGTATCTGGCGCTGAGCAAGTGCTGGCCAAGCGTCGCAGCCAATACTTCAATAGTGTGGATGAATTTGTGGCCGCCTTGCCGGTGAATCAGCAAGCCGATGTGCCGCGCGAACGGCTGGCGGTGAAAAGCGATTATTTCTGGGCTGATCTGGGCGCCCGCTTTGGCGTGGTGTTTTTGCAGCACCGCGCCTTGCTTGATCGCGGCCAGAATGAAATGCCCACCGTGCATTGGTTGCGCCGCGAATACGGGCCCTTGTGAGTCGCTTAGCGCAGCCACCGTGCTAATCCAACCTAGCTTGACTCGCCACTGACACGCCAACGGGTTAAACTGCGCGCAACGATTAATCTGGAGGCATTGATATGTTCAAAACCGCTTTGCGCGCCTTGGCCCTGACGCTGGCTGCGACCGGCGCCGCGCACGCCGCCGATGGCAGCACCCTGAATTACAGCCTGACCCCGGTGCTGATCGGCGATTTCAATCTGGATTCGGGCGGTAAAGCCAGCGGCACCTGGATGACCGCCGATTTTGCCTACACCAAGGCACTGGACGCGCAGCGCCAGGTGGGCCTGAGCTTTGGCGCCGGCCGCCAGAATTGGTCGTTTGATCACCCCACCGCTTGGGGCGGCAAAACGCCATTTGAAACCCTGCATCGCTTTAATCTGGCACTCAATTACACCTACATGAGCCAAAGTGGCTGGATGTATAACTTTGACACCGGCGTGAGCTACGCCGGCGAATCAGAAGCCAAAACCAGCGATAGCCTCAGTTACGGCGCCACCGCTTTTGCGGCCAAAATGCTGCAGCCTGGCCTTTTGCTCGGCGTGGGGGTGAGCGCCTGGACTGGCTTAGATGACGCGAGCGTCTTCCCGTTTGTGGTGGTGAATTGGCAAATCAATGAAAACTGGCATCTGGGCAACCCCTTGGCCAGCGGCCCGGCCGGCCCGGCTGGGCTGGAGCTGAGCTACAAAGTGAACCCAAAATTTGAACTGGGCGTGGGCGGCACTTGGCGTAGTTTCGAGCATCGGCTGGCACAGAAAAACGCCGTGGCTGCCGGTGGTCGGGTTGAGCAAAACAGTGTGCCGGTGTTTGTTCGTGCGGGTTATCAATTTAGCCGCGAATTTGCGCTAGATCTGCACGTGGGTGCCGCCATGGCCGGTGAGATCATCATCGACAACGCCCAAGGGCAGGAAATCAGCAAGGAAAAGCACGACGCGATGCCATTTGCCGCGATTTCAGTGTCAGGCCGCTTCTAAGCCCGCCCCTCCCTCAGGGGAGCCTCGCTACGCGAGTGGGGGGCATCAATCTAAACCCGCTACGGCGGGTTTTTTTACGCCGATTACTGGGCTTACGCAAAAACAACAGCCATCTATCGCTCAATAGGGCGTGAACACGAACTATGCTGAAATGCAGTCACGGCCAAACCGGCCGTATTGGCTTGCAAACGAGGTTGAGGCATGAAAACGGTACTGATTCTTTCGGCGCTGGGGCAAGATAAACCCGGCTTGGTCGAGCAACTGGCGGCGCTGATTTCGGCGCAGGGCGGCAATTGGCTGGAGTCTTCATTTGCCCGGCTGGCCGGTCAGTTTGCCGGCATCGTCAAAGTAGCGGTAGAGGGCGATGGCGCCACGCTGCTGGCGGCTGTGCAGGCCTTGCCCGATCTGGCGGTGAGTGCGGTGCTGGATCAGGAAGCCGACACCGCGCCTGTGCAGCAATTTGGGCTGCATCTGGTGGGGCATGACCGGATTGGGATCGTGAAAGAAGTGGCCAGCATCCTGGCCCGCCAACAGGTGAATGTGGAAAAACTCACTACCTGGCTGGAAAGCGCGCCAATGAGTGGCGATGTGATGTTTCATGCTCGCGCCGAGCTATCGGCGCCGGTGCAGGTCGAGCTGGCGACTGTGCGTCTAGCGCTGGAAGCGATTGCTGACGACCTGATGGTGGAGTGGGTGGCATGAACTGGCGGGGTTGGCTCGCCGCTGCTTGCTGCCTGAGTGCGCTGCTGCCGGTTCAGGCCCAGCCACTGGTCACCGTAGTGGAGAGCTATCACCCCGAAAACAGCTGGGATCACGACTATTTGCAAGGCATTAAAAGCAAACTGGATGGCGTGGCCGAGCTGGAGTTTTTATTTCTCGATACCAAACGCCTACCGACGGATGAACACCTCGAGCAAGCCCAGCGGGCGCTGGCCAGCATCCAAACCCAGCGCCCCAAGGTGGTGATTTTGGGCGACGATGCGGCGCTAGCGCTGATGGGGCCCAAGCTGGGGGTAATGAAAGTGCCGACGATTTTCCTGGGCATTAACGCTGACCCCGCCAGTTATTTCAGCAAAAACCAATTACCCCCTACGATCAGCGGGGTGTTGGAGCGCCCGCAATATCGCGCAAGTTTTAGCCTTGTGCGTGAGCTGCTGCCGCACGGCAAGCGCTGGCTGGTGCTGCTCGATTCTGATCGCTCGGCCGAGATCTTGCGCAATGATCTGCTGGCGCTGAATGAAAAAGGCGTTGAAGTGCAGATGTGTCGCACCTTCGAGCAATGGAAAAACGCCATCAAAGCCGCCGAAGGGGTTTACGATGCCGTGCTGATTGGCACGTATCAGGCGCTGATCGATCAAGACATGGCGCATGTGGATGCGCGGCAGGTGATGCAATGGACGGCTGGCAATAGCAAATTACCGCTATTTGGGTTTTGGGATTTTCAAATTGGCCGCGATGCCGCCGCCGGCGGGGTGGTGATCACCGGCTTTGAACAAGGCGCGATTGCCGGCAGCATGGCGCGCGCGTGGTTGCTGGTGCCCAATCAAGTGCAAGCTATACGCCCGAGTGCCGCCGGGCGCGTGATGCTCAGCCGCGCGCAGGCTGAGCGCTGGAAACTGCGGGTAAGCCCCGCCTTGCGCCAGCGCATCAGCTGGCTGCCCTAAGCCCGCTTACAGCTCGCCGGAGCGATCTTGCTGGCGAAAGCCCGGTGCGGTGGGGCCACTCAGGCCGCGTGAAAACGCAATCGCTTTGAATAATTCGCCCATTTCCGCATGCCCCAGCAGCTTTTGCAGCGCGGCGGCGGTGCGCAGATATTCCACCGATTTGCTATCGAGCTGGCGGGCTTGCTCCAGAATGCCGCAATCAATCAGATAGCTAGCCTGGGAGGTATAGCCGTCTAGCGCAAGCCCCGCTTGGTCTGCAGCGGTATACATCGCAGAAAAATCCACATGGCAGGTGAGATCAGTCAGCCCGGGATGAAAGAAAGGATCATGCACGGTGTGATGGCGATAGTGGCCAATCAGTGTGCCCATGCGCCGCTCGGGGTGATAAAACTCGCCAGCCGGAAAACCATAATCCAGCATCAGAATCAGTCCACGCTGCAGGCTTTGCCCCAGCGCGCGGATAAAACCCTGCGCTTCGAGCTGGATTTCGCTGCAATAGCCGTCAATTTGCGGCCAGCGTGCGCAGTGCGCTAGCAAGACCGGATCTTGGCACGGCCGGTTGGCCCAGCTGAGTTGACCGTCAGTCAGGCACACACCGCGCCGCTGCCAGACACCATCGACCAGCTGCATGACTTCGCAGGGCATGGCATCGAGTACTTCATTGCCCACCATCACGCCGGTGAATTCGGCCGGCAGGCGCTCCAGCCACACCACTCGCTCGGCCAGATGCGGCACCAGCGTGCGCAGGGTAGCGAGCTGGCGCTCTTGCAGCTCGGCCGAGAGCTCCAGAATGGCGTATTGCGCCGGCAGTTGTTCCAGCCGTTCCAGCTCAGCCAGAATTTGCGCCGCCAGCTGCCCGGTGCCCGCGCCGATTTCCAGCACAGTACCGCCGGCCTCGGCCAGCACATGGCTGATGGTGTGGGCGAGGGCTCCGCCAAACAGCGGCGAAAGCCCCGGAGCGGTAATAAAATCGCCTGCCGTGCCAAATTTGGCCGCGCCACCGGTGTAGTAGCCGAGCCCCGGGCTGTACAGCGCCAGCCGCATATAGTCGGCAAAGGAAATCCAGCCGCCAGCGGCGGTGATCTGGGTGGCGATATGGGCCAGTAGCTGCTGGCTGCTGGCCAGTGCTTCGGCAGAAGGGGCGGGGAGCTGGGCTTCCTGTTGGCGCATGATCAAAGCGGGTCGAGGCAAAAACGTGGATTTTAGCATGCTCGCCCACTGCGCCGCTGGCCGCCAGCCGGCCGCTGCGGCACAATACTGATCAGTAGCGGTGGTTGAGGTCACCGCATTGTGTAGAAATTGAGGGATGGGTTTTGGCCATGGTGCAGGTGGAAGTGCTGATTGTCGGTGGCGGGATTGCCGGCCTCACGCTCGCGCAATGGCTTAGCGGGCTAGAGCGGCGCTGGCTGCTGCTGGAGCGCGGTGAGCTGGGCGGGTGCCTGCGCGAGAGCGACTATCCGCTCAAATGGGTGCCGGGCTTTGCCGACATTAGCGGGCGCGATTATGTCGCCCGCCTGCTGGCGCAAGTGCCCACCGAGCATTGCCGCTCGCACACCACGCTGGCCAGCATTGCACCCAGCCCAACTGGCGGGTGGCGGGGCACGCTGAGCACCGGCGAAAGCTGGGCCGCACAACGGGTGGTGCTGGCCTGCGGGGTGGCGCCCTACGCGCCATTTGCCCCGCACCCGAGGCTGATTGTGGGGCCGGGTCTGATGCAGCTGGCGCACTTGCAGGCCGGTGACGCAGTGGCGATCTTGGGCGGCGGCGACAATGCACTGGAGCATGCTTTACTGCTGCATGCGCGAGGCTGCGTGGTGACCGTGTATACCCGCGGGGCGTTTCGCGCTTCTAAGGCGATGTATCAGGCTGCAAGCCATGCGGGTATTAGTTTGCAGCCCTATACCCCGGTAGATGAATTGGCTGATGCGCCGACTGGGCTGTGCCTGCCGCAGCTGGCTGGCCAGCCCGTGTATGCGGCGGTGGCCGTGTATTACGGCTATCGGCCACCGGCGATTTTGGCCGAGTTCCCCGCCCTGCGCGGTGCGTCTGGGGCGGGCTTGGCGGCGGGGGTGGATATGATTGGCGATATGCGCGAAAACCCCGACCCCAACCTCTTGCTGGCGCAGGGGCAGGCGGCGCAGCTGGCGAAACAGCTGGATCGTCAGCTAGCCTAGCCTAGGCCTTTTCAGGTAAAATCCGAAACAATTCAATCATCTATCGCGGGGCTGGCAGATTGCGTGCAATCGGCGGCCCCGCGCGCTTTTGTCATGACCGAAAACACTGTCACGGCGGCGCTCGACGAGGCCGCTGAAGCTGCGAAAAAACAGCAATATAACTTCAACAAACTCGCCAAACGCTTGCGCCACCATGTGGGCGATGCGATCAACGATTTCAATATGATCGAGGATGGCGACCGGGTGATGGTTTGCCTCTCGGGCGGCAAAGACAGCTACACCATGCTGGATATTTTGCTCGGCCTGCAAAAATCGGCGCCGATCAATTTTTCGATTGTGGCGGTGAATCTGGATCAGAAACAGCCCGGCTTTCCCGAGCATGTGCTGCCTGAATACCTCAGCCAGCTGGGCGTGGAATACAAAATCGTTGAGGAAGACACCTATTCGATTGTGAAGCGGGTGATCGAGCCGGGCAAAACCACCTGTAGCCTGTGTTCACGCCTGCGCCGCGGCATTTTGTACCGCGTGGCCGACGAGCTGGGCGCGACCAAAATTGCCTTGGGTCACCACCGCGACGACATCTTGGCCACGCTGTTTCTGAATATGTTTTACGGTGGCAAGCTCAAAGGCATGCCGCCGAAACTGGTGTCGGACGATGGCAAGCATATGGTGATTCGCCCGCTGGCCTATTGCAAAGAAAAAGACATCGAAAAATACGCCATTGCGAAAGAATTCCCGATTATTCCGTGCAATTTGTGCGGCAGTCAGCCGAATCTGCAGCGCCAAGTGGTGGGCGATATGTTGCGCGACTGGGATAAACGTTTTCCGGGCCGGCTGGAAAATATGTTCGCGGCCACCTGCAATGTGGTGCCTTCGCATCTGAATGACCCGAAAATCTACGATTTTGTCCACGCGAAAGCCGATGGCGTGGCGCGGGCTGATGGCGACAAAGCCTTTGATAAAGAAGAATTTGCCGATCCCGCACGGATTTCGATTCTGGCCAGCAAACCTGCAGCCAGCGCATGCGGGAGTGACGACTGATGCTGTTTCGCTCCAAACGGTTTTCTAAAGCCAATGACGACGACATTGTGATTGATGTGTCCGAAGAAGGCGGCGTGCGCAAACTGCATTTCGGTCAGGATGACACCCAGAGCGCGATGAAAATCAGCGCGCCCAATGAGTTGCTGCTGGCGTATTCGCGCTGCGTGTTTGCCAGCTTGCTGTTTGTGGAGCCGCCCAAAGACATGTTGCTGATTGGCCTGGGTGGCGGTTCGATTGCCAAGTGGGTGCATGAATACCTGCCCAGCACGCGCCTGACCTGCGTCGAGCTGCATCAGCAGGTGATTAACGTGGCGCGCAGCATGTTTTATCTGCCGCCCGATGATGAGCGCCTGAGCGTGTTGGCCGCTGATGGCGCGGCCCATGTCTATGGCATGGCCGATGATTCGGTTGATTGCATTGTGATGGACGCGTATTCGTCCACTGGCATCGCCGCGCCGCTGGCCAATGCCGATTTTTTCCAGGCTTGCCGCGATAAGCTCACCGACAACGGTGTGCTGGCCGTGAATTTGTGGAGTATCGACCGCAAATTCGAGCAATATTGTGCCCAGATTGGCGAGCTTTTTGATGGCCGCCTGCTGTGCTTGCCCGCGCGGCAAAAGGGCAATGTGATTGCGTTTGCCTTTAAACGTGGTCAAAACAGCCCACAGTGGGAGCGCTTGGCTGAACGGGCGAAAAAGCTGGAAAGCCAGTATGGGCTCGAATTTGGTGAGTTTGTCAGCGATCTTGCGCGGATGAATCCGCATAATGATCGCCGGCTGTTCATCTAGGCCGCCGCTTGCCCGCATGGCTAATGGCGCAAACGCAGGAAATGGTTTGCAAGATGGCCGGGATGTGAAAAAATTAAGGTAATCAACGAAATTCTGAAATAGGTAGTTTTATGCTCGACCGTGATGGCTATCGGCCAAACGTCGGCATCATCATCCTCAATCGCCAGAACCAAGTGTTTTGGGGAAAACGGGTGCGCGAGCACTCCTGGCAGTTTCCGCAGGGCGGCATCAAGCAGGGGGAAACTCCTGAACAAGCCATGTATCGTGAACTGGCCGAAGAAGTTGGCCTGTTGCCCGAGCATGTCGAGATTGTCGGCCGCACGCGGGATTGGGTGAAATATGATGTGCCGACCAACTGGGTGCGCCGTGAGTGGCGTGGTACCTACAAAGGTCAAAAGCAAATCTGGTTTCTGCTGCGCTTGGTGGGCAGAGATTCGGATGTCTGCCTGCGCAAGACCGCACACCCCGAGTTTGACGCTTGGCGCTGGAATGAATACTGGTCACCGCTGGAGGCCGTGATTGATTTCAAGCGGGGGGTGTATGAAGCTGCGTTGGGAGAGCTGGCGCATTACATTGGCCAGACTCTGACGCCGCCCAATCTGGGTAGTCATATCAGCAATTAAACACAATAACGGGTGGCCACGGTCGCCCGTTTTTTCTGCCGGTCATTCATGGATTTAGTCGCTCGTCAGGTTAGCGAGGCTTTATGGCGCTCGCTGGCCTTTTTCAACGTTTTCCGCTTGCTGACCATCATTGGCTTGTTGGCGGGGATGTTTTTCTTTGCCCGCTCGCCGGTCAATGAGCTGGCCAATCCCGTTGATGCCGCTATGCTCTTGGGCGGCTATACCATTTTCGCCTTGTTGTTTACCGCCGGGATTGCCAAGCGCTGGCCCAGTTTTGATCTGCAGCTCTCTTGTCAGGTCACGGTCGATGTCCTGATTATTGTGAGCCTGATGCATCTGGGCGGCGGGGTAAAGAGCGGACTGGGGATTTTGCTGCTGCCTTATCTCGCTGCCGCCGGCCTGATTGCGCGTGGGCGGATGACGCTGTTTCATGCTTCGGTCGCCAGTATTGCACTGTTGCTCCAGATGTTGTGGGCCAATCTGACCCAAAGCGGGGAAGACTGGGCTTCAATGCCGACTGCGCTCTTGTGTGTGGCCTCCTTTGCCGTGGCGTGGCTGGCGTTTCGCTTATCGCGCTACGCCGAAGAAAACCGCGCCTTGGCTGAACAGCGTAGCGTGGATTTGGCCAATCTCGCTCAGGTGAATGAGCGGATTTTGCAGGATGTATCCGATGGCGTGTTTGTGGTGGATGAGAATGAAACCATTCGCCAATATAACGAACAGGCCGTGCGTCTCACCGGCTTGCGGCCGGCGCTGGGCTCATCACTGGCGGCGGATGTGCCGGAGCTCGCCGGCCCCTTGTTGCGCTGGCGTGCCCAGCCCGGGGTGTCGGCCGAGCTGGTACAAACAGCCGATGGCCGTAATACCTTGCGGGCCCGCTTTGTGCCGCTGAACGAGGGCGGTAACGGCAGTGTGCTGATTTATCTGGAAGATATGGCCCGGCTTCGCCGTGAAGCCCAGCAGCTCAAACTCGCTGCCTTGGGGCGGCTCACTGCCAATTTGGCCCATGAAATCCGCAACCCGCTGGGCGCAATTACCCATGCCGCGCAGCTGATGCAGGAAGAGGCGGATAATCCGCTGTTGCAAAAACTGACCCGCATTATCAATGACAACAGCCAGCGGCTAGAGCGGATGGTGAAAGATGTGCTGGAGCTCAACCGCCGTGATCGGGTCAAGCGGCAAGATATCAAGCTCGCCGAATGGCTAGACACCTTCAACGAAGAATTCATCTTGCAAGAAGCCGGCGTGCAGGCCTTGCAAATTGAGTGCGAGCCGCAAGTGCTGGTGCGCTTTGATTCCGGACACTTGCAGCAAGTGCTGTGGAATCTGGCCCGCAATGGTTGGCGTTACTGTACTCAGCAGCCGGGTAGTCTAAAGTTGCTGGTAACTCGGCAGCATGAATTCTGGGTGCTGGATGTGCTCAACGATGGGCCGCCGGTGCCACCAGACGCTCAGTCGCAATTATTTGAGCCTTTCTTTACCACGGAAAGTAAAGGCACGGGCTTGGGGCTGTATATTGCGCGCGAAATTTGCGCCGCGAATGGTGCCTTGCTTGAATATCTGTCGCCTCCGCAGGGTGGGGCGTGTTTCCGCATTGTCTTTGGATATACCGATGGCCAGAAAATCTAAAAGCTTGCCCCGTGTCTTGGTGGTGGATGATGAAGTTGATCTGGCAGATCTACTGGAACTCACGCTGCTGAAAATGGGGCTGGATGTCGTCAAAGCCAATGGCGTGCAGGTGGCCAAAGGGCTATTGGATAGCCAGCGCTTTGATCTGTGTCTTTCGGATATGCGCATGCAGGACGGCGAAGGGCTGGAGCTGGTGCAGCATATTCAGGCGCGCAAGCTCGATGTCCCCATTGCCATCCTCACCGCCTATGGCAGTACCAATAATGCGATTGCCGCCTTGAAGGCCGGCGCTTTTGATTATCTGGCCAAGCCGGTGGCGCTGGAGCAGCTGCGCACCCTGGTGAAATCGGCCTTAAAGCTTGATGCGCCAGAGCCCGCCGTGACCGTGCCCAGCGGCGATAATCCGCTGCTTGGGCAATCGCCAGCGATGCTGCATGTGCAAGGGCTGATTGAAAAGCTCGCCCGCAATCAGGCGCCGGTGTACATCACCGGTGAATCAGGTTCGGGGAAAGAGCGGGCGGCGCGGTTGATTCACGCCAAATCCAGCCGCAGCGAGCAGCCCTTTGTGGCCGTGAACTGTGGCGCGATACCAGAAACGCTGATGGAAAGTGAGTTTTTCGGCTACCGCAAAGGCGCGTTTACCGGCGCCAACGAAGACCGGGCAGGTTTTTTTCAGGCCGCCCATGGCGGGACTTTATTTCTGGATGAGGTGGCCGATCTGCCGCTGGCGATGCAGGTAAAACTGTTACGCGCTATTCAGGAGCGCAAGGTGCGGCAGGTGGGCGGTGTGGCGGAAGTCGATGTCGATGTCCGGATTATCTCGGCCACCCACCAGAATTTAGCCAAATGCGTTGAGGCTGGTAAGTTTCGGCAGGATTTGTATTACCGCCTGAATGTGATTGAGCTCAAAATGCCACCGCTGCGCGAAATGGGTGACGATATCTTGCTGATTGCGCGAGCGGTGCTGGCCAAGCTGGCGCAGCGGCACAATATGGATACGCCGCAATTGCAGCCCGATGCCCTACAAGCGCTGCGCCGCTATGATTTTCCCGGCAATGTGCGCGAGCTGGAAAACCTGCTGGAGCGCGCGCTGGCGCTCAGCGATGGCGAGCACATTACCGCCGAAGATCTGCATCTTTCTGATCCCGTTGCCACCGAGGCCGCCGCGCAGGCCGCCGATTTGGGGGAAACCTATCCGCTGCAGGATTATCTGGATCGGGTGGAAAAAGCAGCGCTGCTGGCGGCGCTGGCGAAAACCAATTTCAACCGCACTCAGGCCGCCAAATTATTGGGGATTACTTTTCGCAGCATGCGCTATCGGCTAGATCGGCTGGGGATTGCGCAGGAGTGTGATGAATAAGGCGATGCGTACCACTTGTCTACTGCGATCAACCGCTGGCGGTAGTTTGTAAGACTGGTTACTTATCCTGCGCAATCAATACGGTATGATCCGCGCCTTTTGTAAGCTTTTGCGCGGATTAGTCATGTTGAAGTCGGTACGGTGGTGGGTGTTGGGCGGGATGTTGTCGGTATGGTTGAGCGGAGCATCGGCCGCGCCGACCCTCACCGTGGGCCTGATCGCCCATGGCGAGGCAGCCGAAGCGGTGGCGGCTTGGCAGCCAGTGCTGGATGACCTGGCCAAAGCCACCGGCCGGCCCGTGAAAGCGGTGGCCGCCAAAAACTATAGCGAAATTCTGGATGGCCTGAAGTCGGGCCAGATTCAAGTAGCGCGGCTCGGGAATAAAGTGGCGCTCGAAGCGGTTGAAACTGCGAATGTCGATGTATTTGGCCAACTCGTGCTGGCCGGTGGCATCGATAAATACTCCTCGGTGCTGATCACCCGTAAAGACAGCGGCATTAAGGATTTGCAGCAGGTTCTTTTGAGCAAAGGCCGCTATCGCTACGGCAGTGGCGATCGCAAATCGACCTCCGGTTTTCTGTTGCCGCAGTACTATGCCTTTCTGAAAAACAATATCGTGGTGGAGCAGCACTTCAAAGCGGTGCGCTATGGTAATCATCAGGATAATTTCCTGGCTGTCGCCCGCGGTGAAGTGGATGTTGCCGCCAACAATACCGATGATCTGGTCAAATTTGCGCGCAAATTCCCGCAAGAGTCGGCCAAAATCAAAGTGATCTGGCAATCGGATGCATTTAATTTTGACCCGCTGGTGATGCGCCGCACCTTACCGGCTGAGCTCAAACAAGCCATTAGCAGCTTCTTTTTGCAATACGCCACCAATCCGCAATACCCGAATGCCAAAGCCAATCTGGCCGCCGCTGATAGCCTGGCCGGCTTTAAGCCACTGGCCAATCGCGATTTGAAGCGCATTGCCGAAGTTGAGCTGTTTTATGCGCAATTTAGCACCACGCTGAATACCGCTTTGAGCCAAGCGCAAAAAGAAGTGCAGGAAAAAGCTTTTTACCGCCGGCATGAGCAATTGATCGCCCTGTTGGGGGGTGCGCGCTAAGCCGTGGCAGAGTAGGATGGCTGGCGAATCATTGTGTGGCCATCCTGTTATGCCGATTTCTTATCTGATCGATGCCCAAGGCTGGTGCGCCGGCGCGCGCCGGGTGCCTAGCCCGAATTGCGACGCGCGCAGCCAGCCGGTGGATATGATTGTGATCCACAATATCCACCTGCCACCGCAACCGCCGGGTACGCGCGAATTTGCCGGGGATGATATCGAGCGGCTGTTTACCAATAGCCTTAATCCCTTAGCCCACCCCGCTTATCTCGAGCTGGCGCAGTTGCGCGTTTCGGCGCATTTTCTGATCCGCCGGAATGGCGAGCTGATCCAGTTTGTGTCTTGTGCTGAGCGCGCCTGGCACGCCGGCATATCCAGCTGGGCAGGGCGGGAGCGCTGTAATGATTTTTCGGTGGGTATAGAGCTGGAAGGCTCGGATTATGTGGCTTTTGAGTCAATACAGTACGGGGTATTGCAGCAACTAGTCGATGCCTTGCAGCTGCGGTATCCGATTGCGCATCTGGTGGGGCACCAAGACATCGCACCGGCGCGCAAGACCGACCCAGGCCCCTATTTTGACTGGCTACAATTGCAGGCTCAGCGGATGAAATTACGCCCGGCTGGCAACGAATGAAATAGCGCGCTGCTTTGGTGCATTGCCGCAACGAATGCCGCCAAATCATGCATTTAGCCGCCCACAGGCATATAATCCGCTTCCCGCTTTGGACGATTGAATCATCATGTCTCACCCAGATAGCCGTGATCCTAAAAAGCTAGCTGGCCTTGTGGTCGGCGCCATCGGTGTGGTGTATGGCGATATTGGCACTAGCCCGCTCTACACGCTAAAAGAATGCTTTAACGGCCACGTTCCTCTCGCGCTGAATGCGTTTAATGTACTGGGTATTTTGTCCCTGATTTTCTGGGGCCTGATGCTGGTCGTGACCTTGAAATACGTCAGCATCATTTTGCAGGCCGACAATCGCGGCGAGGGGGGGATTCTAGCGCTGATGGCCTTGGCCTTGCGTGCGGCGGGGGATCGCAAAACCACCGCGTTCAGATTGGCCGTGCTCGGTATATTCGGCGCCGCCCTGTTTTCCGGCGAGAGCATTATTACACCCGCGATTTCGGTGCTGTCCGCCCTCGAGGGGATTAGCCTCGTTTCCCATACTCTAGAACCCTACATTCTACCGGTCGCAATTGCGATTATGATTGGACTGTTCGCCATGCAGTCACGCGGCACGGCCCTGGTGGGTAAGCTATTCGGCCCGATTATGCTGACCTGGTTTGGCGTGCTGGCCCTGCTGGGGGTGATTAATATCGTGCAAGCACCGCAAGTGCTGGCCGCGGTGAATCCTTGGTATGCCGTACAGTTTTTTCTAGCCCATCCGTGGGTGGCCTTCGTGCTGCTGGGGGCCGTTGTCTTGTGTCTGACCGGGGTTGAAGCACTGTATGCCGATATGGGGCACTTTGGCCGGCCGGCGATCCGCTATGCCTGGTGTTTGCTGGTGCTACCGGCCTTGGTGTTGAATTATTTTGGTCAAGGCGCTCTACTGATCTCTAACCCCGAAGCAATCAAGAATCCGTTCTACCTGCTTGCACCAAGCTGGGCCCAATTGCCGCTAGTGGTCTTGGCGACCATGGCGACTGTCATTGCCTCACAAGCGGTGATTTCCGGGGCCTTCTCGGTGGCTAATCAGGCGGTACAACTGGGTTTTTGCCCACGGATGGATATTCAGCATACTTCCGAGCGGGAAATGGGGCAGATCTATATCCCCGGGGTGAACTGGTTCTTGTTGGTGTCTGTCATTATCCTGATTTTGAGTTTCCGCACTTCTAGTAATCTCGCTGCCGCCTATGGTTTTGCGGTGACCTGCACCATGGTCATGACGACCTTGCTCGCGTTTTATGTGGCTGGGCATTATCTACAAGGGCAGAAAAAGTATCTGTACTGGGCTGTTTTATCTTTCTTGCTGCTTATTGATCTTGCGTTCTTCTCGGCCAATATCCTGAAGCTGCATGAGGGCGGCTGGTTCCCACTGATGCTGGGCTTGATCGCCTTTACGCTGATGATGACTTGGAAACAAGGCCGCAAGATGCTGTCGGCCAAACTGCGTGAGGGCGAAATGCCCTTGCCCGGTTTTGTCGAAAGCTTGGAAGCCTGCCCGCCGCAGCGTGTAGAAGGCTTGTCGATCTTTATGACTGCTAGCTCCGATTCGGTGCCGCATGCCCTGCTGCATAATCTGAAGCACAACAAAGTGCTGCATGAGCAGGTGGTGTTTCTGACGATTCAGACCGACGATATTCCCTTTGTGCCCAGCCGCGAGCGAGTGGTGGTACGCAAACTGGGGCAAACTTTCTACCAGGTAATCGCGACGTTTGGTTTTAAAGAAGAGCCGAATGTGCCGCTGGTATTGCAGCAGGTAACGCAGCTGCAGCCCGAGCTGGCATTTGATGATATGAATACGTCGTTTTTCCTGTCGCGCGAGACAATTGTGGAGGCCAAATACCCGTCAATGAGCTGGTGGCGCCGGCGTTTGTTTAGTTTGATGAGCCGCAACGCCACGCGGGTGACCAACTTCTTCAAAATCCCGCCGAATCGGGTGGTGGAGATGGGGATGCAGGTCGAGTTGTAATAAGTCCTTGAATTTGCATGGTGAAGAAGCAGTCGGCGTGGTGTCGACTGCTTTTTTTTCGGCCATCTGAGCCAGATTTCAAGGCCAGCGGCATGGCAAAAATACACCAAATGGCTGTGATTTTGTGCCGCGAGCCAAGTTGAGCTGCCGCATACACTGCGAGGCATCTGTCCAGCACCGCTGGATTTTTCAAAGTGTAGTGGAGGCAATCAGCATGAAAATCAAAACAACTGCTCTCGTTATTTCCCTGGCGCTGGCTGCCGGTTTTGCGCAAGCCGACGTGACTATCTCTGGTGATGTGACCGGTGGGGTCAAACTGGATGATCGTGGTAGCGATAATAAAGACGGCGTTTATCTGGACGGCACTCTGTCGTTTGACGGTACGCACAAAATTGATGCGATTCCATCATCGATCATCTGGCGCTTGTCGGCTGGCGTAAATAACAGCAGCGGCGGCAGCAAACTGGATGACTGGGTGAGCGTGAAAGATGCTTATGTCGGTCTGCAAGGTGATTTCGGTACTGCTCGTATGGGCCGCTTGATGACACCAAGCTATGACGCACAAGATGCGCTGTTTACTGATACCGGTCTGAGCTGGTTGGCGGGTGACTATGGCCTGGGCCAAGCTACGCGGATTAACAATATCGTGCGTTATGACACCCCTGAGCTGAAAGGCTTCTCGGCGGGTGCGGCGTTTGGCTTTAAAGACTACAACGACGACGGTAACGGCTCAGGTAAAACCTATGACGTGGCTGCCAAGTACAAACTGGCTGGCTTGCAACTGGACGGTACTTACCAGAAACGTGATGGCGTTACGGATGATCTGACCGTGGGTAGCGCTTCTGCGACCCAAACATTCGATACCGAAACTTACTACGCGGGTGCACGCTATGAGCTGCAAAACGGCCTGGGCTTCACCGCGGGTTACAAACACAATATGTTTGACCCAGGTAACGCCAAAATGGAACAAGGCCAATGGTTGGCACAAGCGAGCTACAAACAAGATAAACACGCGGTTTATCTGAGCTACGCCAAACTGGACGATGTATCACTGAATGGTGCTAAACAAGGCGATTCAGGTGCCCAGGCGTACGTAGCCCGTTACAACTACTCGCTGAACAAAAACAACCTCGCCTTTGTGGAAGGTCGTTATGTGGAAAATGAAGCGAACTCTGCCATTGGCGCGGCCGACAATGCCTTTGACTACAGCGGTAAAGCCGGTCAAAACACTTCACGCGTGATGGTGGGTCTGAAATCATTCTTCTAAGCTTGTCGGCTTAGACTGCAGACGCAAAAAAGGGGGCTTGGCCCCCTTTTTTTATCGCATCAACCGAGCGTTAAGTTGAGTCAGTTGATGTAGATGGCGAATCTGATGCTGCGCGGCGGGGTGACGCTGTCGGCCAGGGCTCAGCCAGACCGTGTGCATGCCCAAGCGACGAGCCATCTGCAGATTATCGATGCTGTCTTCAACCATGATGCAATCGCGTAGCGGCACAGCAAAATGCCGACTCATTTGCAAAAACGCCAAGCGCTGTGGTTTGGGGCGTAAGCCTACCGTATCAATCCCGGCAATGCCGGTAAATAGATCGGCGATACCCAATTGCCCGAGCATCCAGCGGCCATACTCGGCCGGACCATTGGTAAACAGGTATTTATTACCAGCCAGCTGTAATAAGGTAGAGCGTAAGCGGGGCATTGGGTGCAGTGCCATCCCTAACTCAGCAAAGGGGTGACAGGCTCGCAGAAAAGTGTGCGGATTAAGCTCGGGGTGGTGACGACGCAAACCTAGTAAAGTCGCACCATAACGTTGCCAATAGCTCACCCTGAGATGGTTCGCTGTGTGATGGTCGATCGCCAATTGCTGTTGCAGCCACTGTGTCATCGCCCGGTCAATCACCGGGAAGGCATGGCGGCTGGCGATGTGGAGGGTATTGTCGAGATCAAAAATCCAGTGCAAAGGGCGCATTGAGCAGAAAAAAGGCTGGCACACGGCCAGCCATTGTACGCATTTGTGCGGCGCTTAGCCGTAGATGTAATGGGTCATCTGCCCAATCACGAATTCTTGATCGGCAATTTTCTCGCGAACTAGATCGCCAATCGACAATATCCCCATCACCCGATCGCCATCCAGTACGGGCAAGTGGCGGATGCGTTTTTCGGTCATCAGCCCCAGGCAGTCATCCACATTGGCATTCAGTGGGACGCACAATAGCTTGTGCGTCATGATTTCCGAGATCGGGGTGCCGGCAGACGTTTTGCCCATCAGCACTACTTTGCGCGCATAGTCGCGTTCGGAAAAAATCCCGACCAGTTTTGCGCCATCCATCACCAAAATGGCGCCAATATTGTGTTCGGCCATTACCTGCAAGGCCTGATACACCGTGGCGTTGGGTGAGACAGAGATCAGCTGTTCACCGCTTTTTTGATCCAGTAATTGTCGTGCTGTTTTCATTGGTGGCTCCCGTGCGTTTGGGTATTACCAATGTAGTTGGCTGCCTTGAATAGGCAAGAAAAAAGGCCGGCGCAGCGGGGCTGGCCGACCTTGTTGCAGTGCTGTGATTTGTTACTTCGCGCGGATCATCGTGCCCACACCTTGCTCGGTCAGTACTTCCAGCAGCAGGGCGTGTTTGACCCGGCCATCAATGATGTGGACCGAATTTACACCGCTCTTGGCGGCATCGAGCGCCGAGCCGATTTTCGGCAGCATGCCGCCCGAAATTGTGCCGTCCGCAAACAGCTCATCAATTCGACGTGCAGTCAGCTTGGTGAGTAAGGTGCCTTCTTTATCCAAGACGCCCGGGGTATTGGTCATCAGAATGAGTTTTTCGGCTTTCAGCACTTCTGCCAGCTTGCCGGCCACCAAATCGGCATTGATATTCAGGCTTTCGCCGCTGCTATCGACGCCGATCGGGGCAATGACCGGAATAAAATCGGCGGCATCCAAATGCTGCACGATGGCCGGGTCGATTTTCTCAATTTCACCCACTTGGCCGATGTCGACGGTTTCTTCGCCGGCTTCGTTTTTCAGCATCATTTTGCGCGCGCGGATGAAGTGGCTGTCTTGCCCGGTGAGACCAATGGCCTTGCCGCCGTGTTTATTGATCAGCGACACGATCTCTTTATTTACATGGCCCCCCAATACCATCTCGACCACATCCATGGTTTCCGCATCGGTGACGCGCATCCCTTGGATGAATTCGCCTTTTTTGCCAATCCGGTCGAGTAGGTCATTAATTTGCGGGCCGCCGCCATGCACCACCACCGGATTCATGCCCACCAGTTTGAGCAGCACAACATCCGAAGCAAAACCTTCTTTCAGTTCTTCGTCGATCATCGCGTTGCCACCGTATTTAATCACGATGGTTTTATCGAAAAAGCGCTGAATATACGGCAGGGCTTCAGAGAGAATTTCGGCTTTGGTTTGGGCGGTAATGTCGCTCATGGCTCGCTCCGGCGGCAGATGAAAGAGTGCGGCGATTGTACCGCAGAACACCGGGCGCATTAGCCGTTTTTGCGCAATTTGCAGTGCATTTTTATACGCTGATTGGCGTGCTGAGCATGCTTGACGTTGACATACTCGAAGCACATAATAAATGAACGTTCATTTATTTATTGCCGGTTATGAACTGCCCGCTCAAACGCTGGACTCGCCGTAAAGAAGCTCGCCCACAGGAAATCCTTGTGGCGGCTTTGTCTTTATTTGTTGAGAAAGGCTATGCCGCCACCAAAATCGAAGACATTGCCCGCGCCGCCGGCGTTACGCGGGGTACTCCCTATCTGTATTTCGCCAATAAAGAAGAAATTTTCAAATCGGTCATCCGCGAATTGCTGCTGCCGCAAATCTCGCAAGGGGATGATATCGTCAATCGCTGGCAAGGCTCGATTCGCGATTTGTTTGTTGAGTTGATGCATTTCTGGTGGACGCAACTGGGCGCAGAGCAATTATCGGCCATGCCCAAGCTGATGCTAGCCGAAGGCGGTAATTTCCCCGATGTGCTGGCCCTGTACCGCGAAGGCTATGTGCAGCCGGGCAATGCGCTGATCCGCCGGGTGTTGCAGCTTGGGATCGAGCGGGGCGAGTTTGCCGCGGTTGATCTGGATTACGCGCCGCACATTATTAGTTCGCCGGTGATTATGGCGATGATCTCGCAGCATTCGCTGCACTGTTTACCTGAACAATTCGATCCGAAACGTTATTTGCAAACGATTCTGGATATTCTGTTAACTGGACTGCTGCAACGCAAAGGCTAACCATGAACCGCCCTCTACTCGCTGTGCTGTTTGGCGCTCTTACCCTAACGATGGCTGGCTGCCAGAAGCCGGTGGAAACCAAGCCGGAAATTCGCCCCGTGCGCACGCTCACGGTTAGTGCCAAAGAGGCGCATTCGGTGGGGGAGGTGTATAGCGGTGAAGTCAAAGCTAGGCATACCGTACCGATGGGCTTTCGGATTGGCGGCAAGCTCAATAGCCGGCCGGTGAATGTCGGCGATAGCGTGAAAGCCGGCCAGGTGCTGGCTAGCCTCGATCCGGGCGATGTGCGGCTTTCGGCCGATGCGGCACGGGCGCAACTGGAATCGGCGAAGGCGCAGCTCGCGCAAGCCGAGCTCGATTACAGCCGAGCCAAAGATCTATTGGCGCAAAAATTCGTCAGCCAAGCCGAAGTGGATAAACGCCAAACCTTGCTGACCGCCGCGCGCCAGCAATTTGAGCAAGCCCGCTCGCAAGCGCAGTTGGCGCAAAACCAGAGCAGCTACGCGCAGCTATTGGCCGATGTTTCAGGCGTGGTGACCGCCACACAGGTTGAGCCCGGCGCCGTGGTGTCCGCTGGCCAGCCGGTGGTGTTGCTGGCCAAAGATGGTGAGCGCGAAGCGGTCATTGATGTGCCGGAAGGCAAGGTAAAAGCCTGGAAAGTTGGGCAAAGCGTGAATGTCAGCTTGTGGGCGAATGAGCAGCTTAATCTGACCGGTACGATCCGCGAAGTAGCGCCGGCGGCCGATGCCTTAACCCGCACCTATCGAGTGAAAGTGACTTTACCGGCGAACGAGCAAATCAAGCTGGGTATGACGCTGAAAGTCAATCAGCAGAATGCTTCCCAGCCTATACCTAGTGTCTCGCTGCCGTTAACTGCCGTGTTTGGCCGTGAACAGCAGCAGCGCGTCTGGTTGGTGAGCGCGGCGAAAGAGGGTACGGCGACCGTGAAAAGCACCCCGGTCAAAGTGCTGGAAATGGCCGGTGAAAGTGCGCAGGTGAGCGGTATTCAGCCCGGCGCGGTGGTGGTAACGGCTGGTGCGCATCTGCTGCGCGAAGGGCAAGCCGTGCGTGTGCTCGCCACGTCAGCCAAGGAGGCGCGCCATGACTAAGCCGGAAGCCGCGCAAGGCTTTAATTTATCCGCCTGGGCCCTCAAGCATCAGTCGCTGGTGCTGTATCTGATGGCGGTGCTGTCGTTGGCTGGGGTTCTGGCCTACACCCAACTGGGGCAAAAAGAAGACCCGGAATTTACTTTTAAGGCCATGGTGGTGCGCGCCTTCTGGCCGGGCGCCTCGGCCTCGGAAGTGGAGCGGCAGGTGACGGACCGGCTGGAAGAATCGCTACAGGGCATTGGCTACATCGATTACACCAAGAGCTATTCGCGCGCCGGCGAGGCATTGATCACCATCATGCTGTACGAAAAAGTGCGCGGCAAAGAGGTGAACGATGCCTGGTATCAGGTGCGTAAGCGCGTCAACGACATCAAGGGCAATTTACCGCAAGGAGTGGTGGGGCCGTTTTTTAATGATGAATTTGGTGAAACCTATGGCAGCTTGTATGCCTTTACCGCCGATGGGTTTACGCCGGCCGAGCTGAAAAAATACGTCGAAAAGGTGCGCACCGAAATCTTGCGCATTCATGATGTGAATAAGGTGGTGCTGATCGGTACGCAAGACGAAAAAATCTATGTGCAGTACAACAGCAGCAAACTCGCCACGCTGGGGGTAACGCCATTTCAGATTAATCAGGTCTTGGCGGCCACCAATACCGTGAGTGCCGCGGGGACGGTGGAAGGGCGCGAAGAGCGGGTGTTTGTGCGGGTTTCGGGCGGGTTTGATGCCGTAGATACCATCAAAAACACACCGATCACCCTGAACGAACGCACCTTTAAAGTGGGCGATGTGGCGCAGGTCTTCCGTGCCAGTATCAATCCGGCCACCACCAAAATGCGCTTTGCCGGTCAGGATGCGATCGGGCTGGGTATTTCGATGAAAGCCGGCGGCAATGTGTTGGCGATGGGCGAGCAAATCGACGCGACGCTGGCCAAAGTGCGGCAGGATTTACCGGTCGGCATCGAGTTTCATGCGGTCTCGGATCAACCGGCGGTGGTGAAGCACGCGGTGAAGATCTTTATGCATTCGCTGCTGGAAGCAGTGGTGATTGTACTGGCGGTGAGCTTTCTCTCGCTGGGCTGGCGCACCGGGATTGTGGTGGCGTTATCGATTCCGCTGGTGTTGGCGCTGACTTTCCTGTGCATGAAAGTCTTTAATCTCGAACTGCAGCGCATTTCGCTGGGCGCGCTGGTAATCGCACTGGGCTTATTGGTGGATGACGCGATTATTGCCGTGGAGATGATGGCGCTCAAGCTCGAAGAGGGCTGGGATAAATTCCGCGCCGCCACATTTGCCTATACCTCCACC
Source organism: Chitinibacter tainanensis DSM 15459 (assembly GCF_000429785.1). Lineage (GTDB taxonomy): Bacteria > Pseudomonadota > Gammaproteobacteria > Burkholderiales > Chitinibacteraceae > Chitinibacter > Chitinibacter tainanensis. The sequence goes on along the minus strand of NZ_KE386951.1, from coordinate 294,932 downwards.
GCCTTCCCGATGCTGACCGGTACGCTGATTACGGCGGCGGGGTTTCTGCCGGTAGGCCTTGCTAAATCTAACGCGGGTGAATATACCTTCTCGATTTTTGCCGTGGTGGGGCTGGCGCTGATTATTTCCTGGGTGGTGGCGGTGCTGTTTACGCCGTATCTGGGTTATCACCTCTTGCCGGAGCATCCGCATGGGCAGCACGAAGCTGGCGCGCCGAATCCGCACAACGGCAAGTTCTACCAGCGTTTTCGCGCCGCGGTGACTTGGTGCCTCACTTACCGTAAAACCACCTTGGCGCTCACCCTTGGGGCATTTGTGCTGTCGGTCGGGCTGTTTGCCGTGGCAGTGCCCAAGCAGTTTTTCCCGGCCTCCAGCCGGCCAGAACTGATGGTCGACTTATGGCTGCCCTATACGGCGTCATTTGCCGCGACCGAACATGAAGTGAAAAAAATCGAGGCGGTATTGCTGAAAGACCCCGATGTCGCTTCGGTTACCAGCTATGTGGGGGTGGGCTCGCCGCGCTATTACATGCCGCTGGATGAGCAAATGCCGAATATTAATTTTGGCCAGCTCACGGTCATGACCAAAGACGAACATGTGCGCGAAAACGTACTGAAACGGATTAACACCCTGTTTGCGAATGATTACCCGAATGTCCGTGGCCGCGTCACGCGACTGGAAAATGGCCCGCCAGTGGGGTATCCGGTGCAGTTTCGGATTATTGGTGCGGACGAAGCGCTGCTCAAACGCACCGCCGAAGAAGTCGCCGCCGTGATGCGCGCGCACCCTAATCTGCGGCAGGTGCATACCGACTGGGGCGAGCAGGTGAAAGTGGTTCGGCTCAATATTGACCAAGACAAGTTGCGCCAGTTGGGCCTCACCAGCCAGCAATTAGCGCAAACGCTGCAAATGGCCATCTCCGGTGTGACCGCAACGCAATTGCGCGAAGACAACTTGCTGATCGATGTGGTGAGCCGGCTGGAAGACGCCGAGCGCACCCAGCTCGATTTCCTGCAAAACCTGCCGATTGCCTTGCCGAGCGGGCGCAGCGTGCCTTTGTCGCAACTGGCCAAACTGTCGCTGGAAAACGAAGAGAGCATTATCTGGCGGCGCAATCGCGTACCGGCGCTCACGGTGCGGGCGGATGTGATGGGCGCGCAGGCGCCAGATATTTCGATGGCCTTGTTGCCCAAAATGCAGGCGATTGAAGCGAAATTACCGGTGGGCTACCACATCGAAGCGGGCGGCACGCTGGAGGCCTCGAAAATCTCGCAAGATTCGATCGCGGCCGTGATGCCACTGATGCTGATCGTGGTGATGACATTGCTGATGCTGCAGCTGCAGAGTATTCAGCGCATGATCATGGTCTTACTCACTGCGCCGTTGGGCATGATCGGCGTTACGCTGGCTTTGCTGATCTTCCGTGCGCCATTTGGCTTTGTGGCTACGTTGGGGGTGATTGCGCTGTCGGGGATGATTATGCGCAATTCGGTGATTCTGATGGATCAGATCGAGCAGGATATTGCCGCCGGCTCAACGCCCTGGGATGCGGTGATTGATTCGGCCGTGCGCCGCTTTCGCCCGATTATGCTGACCGCTTTGGCCGCGATTCTGGCGATGATCCCGCTCACTCGCGACACTTTCTGGGGGCCGATGGCAATTGCCATTATGGGCGGGCTGTTTGTCGCCACCGTCCTGACTTTGCTGGTGCTGCCGGCCTTGTATGCCGCCTGGTTCCGTTTACAACCGCCACCGGCGTCAACCTGAAACGCCGCCGCTGCGTTAAGTGCTATCTGATAAGGAAGACTTGCAATGATGAAATTCAAACCCCTGCTCCTCGCCATGGGGCTGTTTTCGCTCCATACCAGCGCGTGGTCGACAGATTTGCTACAGGCTTGGCAATCGGCGGCGCAATTTGATGCGCGTATTTCCGCCGCCCGCAATGCGCAAATTGCTGGCCAGGAAAAAGCCAACCAAGGTCAGGCGCTGTTATTGCCTAAAGTGACGCTGAGCGGTAATACCGCCTATGCGCATAGCGAATATCAGCCGGGCCGCACTGTGCCGACTGCGCCGCATACCGATAATGATGGCCAGACTTATGGGTATAGCATTAGCGCCGCCCAGCCGATTTATCGTGCCGATGCCTTTGCTTCGGCTGAGCAATTAAAAAAACAAACCGCACTGGCCGATGTGCAATATCGCGCCGCCGAGCAGGATTTGATTTTGCGGGTCTCGAAAGCGTATTTCGAATTATTGGCCGCCCAAGAAAAAGTAACCCTCGCGCAGGCACAAAAACAGGCGGTCAGCGAGCAATTGGCGCTGGCCAAAAAATCATTTGAAGTCGGTGTGGCCACCATTACCGATACCGATGAAGCGCAAGCGAGCTATGACAGCATTCTGGCCGCAGAAATTGCGGCTAAAAATGATCTGGATGTCAAAGCCAGCGCCTTTAGCCTGCTCACCGGTTTACCCGCAGATCAGCTGGCTCGGATTGGCGATCAGCATCAACCGGCGGCGCCGGAGCCAAATGATTTGAGTGTGTGGCTGAATAAAGCCAAAACCAATAGCCTCAATACCCAAGGCCAGCAAATTGCGCTGGAAATTGCCGAGCGGGAAATCGATAAATATAAAGCGCTGAGCGCACCAACCCTGGATCTGGTGGCCAGCTATGGCAATGATTGGACGGGCTCGGGTTTATCGCGCTCGGGTGCGACTGATCAAACCAGCAGCGGCGCGATTAAACTGCAATTGTCGATTCCATTGTTCACCGGCGGTGACCGCTCATCACGCCTGCGTGAAGCGGCCGCCAAGAAAGACGAACAAAAAGATAATTTGCTGGCCACTCAGCGTGATGCCGAACAAGCCACCAAACAATCCTTTTTGGGGGTTAATGCCGGGGCCGCGCAAATTCGCGCCTTGCAGCAGGTATTGAAATCCAGCGAAAGTTTGCTGGCTTCCAGTAAATTAGGCCGGGAAGTGGGCGTACGCACCACAATTGATGTGCTGAATGCCGAACAAAAATATTATGCCACCCGCTATGATCTGGTGGTGGCGCGTTACAGCTACCTTTATGCCAGATTACTACTAGCCGCGGCCGCTGGTGAATTAAGCGAAAAAGACCTGATCGGCGTGAATGAATGGCTGGTAAAAAATTAATATTTTAATTCGCTTAACTTGAATTATTGAAAACCGCACCGCATAATCTGAAAGGTCAGCTGTATAAAACTGTCTTTCTGGAGCAAAACATGGATTTGTCGAACCTCGATTATCAGCAATTGGTAGAACTGCGCGGTCAAGTTGAAGTTGAACTGGTACGTCGTAAAGAGCAAGAAAAAGCGCGCATTCTGAGCCAATTGCAAAGCGCTGCCGCGGCAAGTGGTTTCACCGTTGCCGAATTGATCGGTGAAGTTGCCGGCAAAAAAGGCGCCAAAAAAGCCGTTAAAGCTCAATACGCTAATCCAGCTGATCCAAGCCAAACTTGGACCGGCCGTGGCCGTAAACCACAGTGGGTACACGACCTGCTGGCCAACGGTGGCTCACTGGATAGCATCCGCATCTAATTGTCTGTTCACAGGCAATGCTGAAAAGGGCAGCTTAGGCTGCCCTTTTTGTTCTGGCGCGTTAAGATAGGGCTGCCAGTCCTCTGTCTTTGGAATTGATCGAGTTTTATTCATGTCGCATCCCCTCACTGCCCAATTAAATCCCCAGCAAGCCGCCGCCGTGGCTTTGCCGGCTGAACACGCTCTGATTCTCGCCGGGGCCGGTAGTGGGAAAACCCGGGTGCTGACCACCCGCATTGCCTGGTTATTATCCACCGGACAAATCAGCCCCTCCGGCTTATTGGCGGTGACCTTTACCAATAAATCGGCCAAGGAAATGCTGGCGCGGATAACTACTATGTTGCCGCTCAATCCGCGTGGTTTATGGGTGGGGACATTTCACGGCCTGTGTAATCGCATGCTGCGTTTACATCATCGCGATGCCGGCTTACCGCAAGCCTTTGCGATTTTGGATACTCAGGAGCAATTGGCGGCGATTAAGCGGGTATTGAAGTTGTTTAATCTGGATGATGATAAATACCCACCCAAAACCATCCAGCATTACATCAATGGCCATAAAGAAAACGGCCGCCGCGCTGCCGAGGTGGATGCTTGGGATGATTACTCGCGGCATTTGCGGCTGGTGTACGAAGAGTACGAAAAGCAATGCAATCGCGAAGGCGTGGCCGATTTTGCCGAATTGCTGCTGCGCTGTTATGAATTGCTGAGCCACAATGCCGGTATTCGCGCGCATTATCAGCAGCGCTTTGCGCATATTCTGGTCGATGAGTTTCAAGATACCAATCGCTTGCAATACGCTTGGCTCAAATTGCTGGCCGGCGATACTGGGGCGATTTTCGCTGTGGGCGATGATGATCAATCGATCTATGCTTTCCGCGGGGCAAATGTTGGCAATATGCAGGATTTTCAGCGCGATTTTGCGGTGAAACATGTGATTCGGCTGGAACAAAATTACCGTAGTCACGGCAATATTCTGGACGCCGCCAATGCAGTCATTGCCAATAATCGACAGCGGCTGGGCAAACAGCTCTGGACCGATGCCAGCAGTGGCGAGCCGCTGCGGGTATTTGAAGGCGCCAGCGATTTTGAAGAAGCACAATTTATCGTTGAAGAAACGCAAACGCTGATTCGCGAAGGCATGCCGGCCTCGGAAGTGGCGATTTTGTATCGCAGCAATGCCCAATCCCGCATTATCGAGCACGCGCTGTTTTCGGCTGGCGTGCCGTATCGGGTGTATGGCGGCTTGCGCTTTTTCGAGCGGCAGGAAATCAAGCACGCGCTGGCCTATTTACGGCTGATCGCCAACCCCTCGGATGATAATGCGCTATTGCGGGTGATTAATTTTCCGGCGCGGGGCATTGGGGCCCGCACGGTCGAAAATATCCAGGAAAAAGCGCGGCTGGAAGGCTGCACGCTGTGGCAGGCCGCCTGCAATCTGGGTGGGCGTAGCGCGGCGGCGGTGGGTAAATTTATTCATCTGGTGGAAGCCATGCGCAATCAGATGGATGGCCTGCCGATGGCTGAGCTGGTGGACATGATGCTCGATCTATCGGGCTTGCTCAGCCATTACCGCAATGAAAAAGACGCCGAAGAGCGGGTGTCCAACTTGGAAGAGTTGATCAACGCTGCCGCCAGTTTCGAGCCGGAAGAAGAAAACGTGCTGATTGCCTTTCTGGCTCATGCCAGCCTTGAGGCGGGCGATCATCAGGCCAATGCCTATGAAGAAGCACTGCAGCTCATGACCGTGCATGCGGCCAAAGGGCTGGAATTTAAAGCGGTGTTTCTCTCTGGCCTGGAAGAAGGCCTGTTCCCGCACGACAACAGCGCCAATGATCCGCAGGGCCTCGAAGAAGAACGGCGGCTGATGTATGTGGCGATTACCCGCGCGCGCGAGCGCCTTTACCTCACCTTGGCACAAAGCCGCATGCTGCACGGGCAAACGCGCTACGGGGTGGCCAGCCGTTTTCTGGATGAAATACCGGGTGGCTTGCTCAAATATCTGAATCGCGGTTACGCGCCCAGTGGTTACAGCGCGCCGGCCAGCTATAGTGCACAGTATCCGGCCCCTAGCCATAAAGCCACGCCCGAGCATGGGCTGGCGATTGGCAAGCAGGTGGAGCACCCGAAATTTGGCCGCGGCGTCATCACCGATCACGAAGGCGGCGCCAACGGCAATGTGCAGGTCAATTTCGAGCAGCATGGCAGTAAATGGCTGGCCGTGGGCTATGCCAAGTTGAAATTACTGGATTGATCCCCCTTGGGGTATTGGTCGCCAGATTAGATTTAATAAGGTATCGCAGGCGATACCGTTTGGGGTATGTATGCCAGCCAAGGTAAGGGCTTATTCCTTTGTCGATCGGGCGCCGATTGCCGCGGCCGATGAGCCGGTGAGCCTGGATGATCTGTCGGCCTTCCGGATTCTAGTCATCGACCACATCCCGGAAATGCGTGCCACGCTGAGCATGACGCTGAATCAGTTTGGCGCGCAAGCGCTGGAATACGCCAGCCGCAGTGGCGAGGCGCTGGGTATGCTACGGCGCACGCCGTATGACATCATTCTCTGTGCTTATGATCTGGGCACGGGTTTTGATGGCTTGTACCTGTTTGAAGAAGCGCGCCGGCATGGGCTGCTCAAAGCCAGCTGCGTGTTTGTGATGCTCACTGGCGAGCGGCAAAGCAGCAAGGTGATCGGCGCGGCTGAGCTGGCGCCCGATGCGATTGTGCTCAAGCCTTTTACGGGCGACACCCTCTTTGCTCGCGTGCAACGGGCCTTACGCAAAAAACAGCGTTTCAAGCCAATTGACGCCGCGATCATTGCGCATGATTTTCTGCGGGCCATCAGCTTATGCGAGCGCGAGATCAGTGAAGGTGGCGATGACACGCTGGATTTCGTGCGCATGAAGGTGCATTTGCTGCTGCGCATTGCCGATTGGCACGCCACTCGCGATTTGTGCCGCAGCCTGCTGGCGCGTAGCGATCTGGCCTGGGCCAAAATGGCGCTGGGTAAGGCGCTGTTTCAGCTGCGCGAATACGATGAGGCGCAGCAGATTTTCCGTCAGGTGATGACCGAGCACGAGCTAGTGCTCGAAGCCTACGACTGGCTCGCGCGCGTGCAGCAGGCCCAGCATCAGGTGGCCGCGGCCAAGCTCACCCTCTCGCAGGCGGTGCATAAATCACCGTATGTGGTGAACCGCATGCGCGAATTGGGCGAGGTGGCGCTGGCCGCTGGGGATGTGGCCCTTGCGGAGCAATCGCTGACCGAAACGGTGCGGCTGGCGCGGTTTTCTTTCTGGCCGCAGGTCAGTGATTACAGTCAGCTGGCCGAATTGCAAATCGCCCGCGGCGATGTGGGCGCTGCGCGTAAAACCGCTGCCACCATCAAGCGCGATTTCCGGCAAGGCCCCGAGGCAGTGCTGGCCGAAGTGCTGGAAGCCGATGTGCTGTTAAAGCTTGGGGATCGCAGCAAGGCTGCGGTGCAGCTTGATCAGGCCTTGCACACCGCCAGCCTGCTGATCGAGCCGCCCAGCGCCGCGGTGGCCTTGGGCCTGGCGAAAAGCTGTTTGGCGCAAAACCGGCATGAACAAGCCCGCCAGCTCACGCTGTCAGTGCTGAAAAACCGCCATGATGATCCGCAGCTGGCCGCCAAAGTGACGCGTATGTATCAGCAGCAGGGGCGAGAAGAAGAAGCGCTGCAAATGATCGAAGAAACCGCCGCCAATATTGTCGAAATCAATAATGAGGCGGTCTTGCTGGCCAAACAGGGCAATCTGCAAGCGGCCGCCGAGCGCTTTTTGGCGGCCGTTAAAGACATGCCGGCCAATCTGCAGGTCTTGCTCAACACCATCAATGCGCTGCTCGCTTATGTAAACCAGCATGGCTGGCACGATAGCTATATGCAGCGGGCGAAAGAGCTGCTCACCCGCGTTAGCACGCTCGATCCGGCCAATGGCAAAGGCCTGCAGATGGCCGAGATTTTCCGCAAAACCCAGCGCCGTTTTGGCATCAAAGGCTAAACCGGCTCGGGGGCTTTACGGCGCCGAGTTCGGGCTGGCCTGCAGCGCGCGCTGGATCAAGTCGGCGAGCTGCTGATAGCCAAATTCCTGCAGCGGTTGACCGTTCACAAAATAGCTCGGGGTTTTGTTAATGCCCAGCGTGCGGGCATCGGCAATGTCTTGCGCCACGATGGCCTGCACGCCTGGCGATTGCAGATCTTGCTGCAGCTGCGCCATATCCAGATTGAGCGTGGCCAGTTGCTGCAAGGCCAGTTGCAGATCCGCCTGATGATTGATTGCCCACTGCGCCTGCGTGGCCAGCAGTTTTTCCAGCGCGGGCCAGTATTGGCCCTGCTTGCGCGCCGCTTCCAATGCCGCAACGACTTGCTCGGCGCCTGGGTGTAGGGGGGCATAACGCACCACAAGGCGAATTTGCTCAGGGTGTTTGGCCATTATCTCTTTCACAAAGGGATAAAACGCCGCACACGCTTCGCAGGCCGGGTCGAGAAACTCAACAAGCGTGACTTTGGCATTTTGCGCGCCGTAAATCGGCGAATGCATGCGTTGCAGCGCCTGGGGCTGGCTGGCGATCTGCGCCACCTGCTCGGCCTGGCGGTTTTGTTTCACGTACAAGGCCGCCACGATAAATAAAGCCAGCAGGCCAAGAGCGGCACTAAGAAAAATCAGTTTGTGTTTCATGAGCGATGAGGGATCCGTACAGCGATTAACAACAGGCAGATCAGGGCAAAGCCCAATACCGATAGCAGCGGAATAGTCAGCCAGCCAAACCAGCTGATGCTCACTTCCGCGCAGCTACTGCCTTGGGCGCAAGGGCTGGCGCTGGGGCTAATCAGGCCCAGCTGCAGCAACCAGTGAAAAATCGCCGTGCCCAAGCCCACCACACTCAGCGGCAGGGCATAGCGCACCACGCCCCGATCCAGCGGAAACAGCGCCGGCGCCAGAATCAACACCAGTGGAAACATCGCAATGCGCTGATACCAGCACAAGGTGCACGGCGGCACCGCCAATACTTCGCTAAAAAACAGCGCCCCCAGGGTGCTGACTGCGGCCACCAGCCAAGCGGCAAAGAGCAGCCACCAATCAGTGTGGGCGGAACGGGCAAGAGGGTTCATGCAGCATCTGCCAGCTAAACAAGGGCAGACTAGAGCCACCGGCAAAAGTTTCGCCCAGCGCACTGGCAGGATTTACCTTGCCAGTGGCGCTGGGTTGCCGGGCGGGTGGCTGGGAAAGTTCGGAAAGAGGCGTTGCTAGCCGCTGTGGGTGGGTATAAATCGGCGCGGGCGTCGATCAATGTGGGCTTAGTCCATCCGCCAGCGAGAGCCGATAGGCGCGCCAAGCCGGAATGGCGCTGATGATCAGCCCCACCGCCAGTGTCAGCCCTAGCATCAGCCATTCCAGCAGGCTCGGGGCGGCAATGCCGATGTTCAGGCTATATACCTGCCGCAGTATTGGCCGGCAAGCAAATAACAGCGCGTAGAGCAGGCCCATACCCAGGGCGATGCCACTGATTAGCAGCAAGGCGGTTTCACCCATCACCAGTGCGAAGATCTGCCAGGTGCGCGCGCCCACCGAGCGCAAAATCGCCATTTCGCGCCGCCGCTCATTTAAGCCGGTGAGCAAGGCCGTGAGCATGCCCAACAGGCCAATCACCAGCACAAAGGCGGCCACAAATTGCAGCGCTTGCTCGGCGATGCGCATCAGTTGCCACAGCTCGGAGAGCGCCACGCCAGGCAGGATGGCCATGAGTGTTTCATCCGGATATTGATTCACGCTGCGCTGATAGCCAAATAAACCGGTACGTGATTTCAGGCCGACATAAAAGGCGGTAATCGAGCTGGGCGGCGGGATGGCGCGGCTTTCATCGGCCGCCAGCACACCGGAGCTGGCTAGCAGTGAGGCGCTGCCCGATTCCCAGCCCTCGTGAATGGCGGTAAGGCCATCCAGCGACACATGCACGGTGTCATCCACTGGCGTGCCAGTTGGGGCCAGAATGCCCACAATGGTAAAGGGCTGATCGCTATGCTCGGACAGCGCGCCTTCGCCGCTGCCATGGGTAAGGACGATTTTTTGCCCTAGCTGATAACCCAGTTTGCGCGCCACCTGCGCGCCCAACACGGCATCATGCGTACGGCTAAACACTTGGCCACTGGCCAGTTGTAGCGGCCGGTTGTCGGCATAGCGCAGATGGCGGAAATAATCGGGTGTGGTGCCCAGCACGGCAAAGCCGTGGTGGCTATCGCCCAGCGACACCGGCACCGTCCAGGCTACGCGGCGATCTTTGGCCAGCGCCTGATAGCTATCCCAGCCGATATTATTGGTGGCGCTGCCCACGCGAAACACGCTGTACAGCAGCAATTGCACCGAGCCGGTGCGGGCGCCGACGATCAGATCGGTGCCGCTCACGGTGTTGGCAAAGCTTTGCCGCGCTTCGGTGCGCAGCCGCTCCACCCCCACCAGCAATAGCACCGAAAGGGCAATGGTCAGCAGGGTGAGGCACACGGTGAGCCGGCGGTGCAGCAGCGAGCGCAGAGCGATTTTCAGCATACGGCCTCCGCTGCGGCTTGGTTGATGGCGGGTAGACTGAGCTGACGATCAAAATGATGCGCCAGCTGCGGATCATGGCTGACCAGCAAAATCGCGGTCTGTTGGGCATTGGCGCAATCGAACAGCAGCTCGATAAAGGCATCGCGCCGCTCGGCATCCAGCGCCGAAGTGGGTTCGTCGGCAATCAACAGCTCAGGCGCGCCGATCAGGGCACGAGCCAAGGCCACGCGCTGTTGCTGGCCTACCGAGAGTGCCGCCACCGGGCGGGTGAGGTAAGCGGCTAAATCCAGCCTCGCCAGCAGCTCGCGTGCTTGCGCCTCGGGGCTACCCGCCAGCGTCGTGGCGCGCTGCCGCCGTAGGCGGGAAAACTGGCAACTCAGCAGCACGTTATCTAGCACCGACAAATACGGCAGCAGATTAAATTGCTGAAACACATAGCCCAGATGATCCGCGCGCAGATGATCGCGCTGGGGGCCGCTTAGCGCGGTGAGGTCGTGCCCAAGTAGGCGAATCTGCCCGCTTTGCGGGCGCTGAATGCCGGTGAGCAAGGCCAGCAGCGTGCTTTTGCCGCTGCCGCTGGGGCCATGCAGAAAGAGCCGCTCGCCGGCGGCCAGATTAAATTGCGCAAGCTGCAGCGTGGGTCGGGCAGCGCCCGGCCAGCTGAAGGTGACATCGGCCAGTTCAAGCAGCACGACCCTTTCCTTGTTCACAGCAGCGGCGGAGGGCGCCGCTTATTTCAATTTGATACTGTCGCCTTTTTTCAGTGACAGCTGTTTTTGTCCCTGCGCGGTGGCCAGATTCACGGTCAGCTTTTTCAGGCCGGCGGCGTTTTTCCACAGTGGCAGGGCGATGTTGGCCGGGGCGCTGGCGCAATCAAAGCGGTATTCGGCCTCGATATCGCTGTGCGCGCCTTTGTTAAAAGTGGGTAGAGTCACTTGGGCCGGCGCGGCTTTACATTGCGCGGCGGCATCCGGCACAAACAACTCGGCGGGGCTATTTAGGAGGGTTTTTACCGCGGCGAATTTGGCTTTTTCGGCCTCGCTTTTCGGGGCGTGTTCAAAACCCAGCAAATTATCGGCCGGGCTTTCCAGCGTGATTAGCACTTGACGCCCGTCAATCGCGACATCCAGCTCGGCTACACCGTGCACATGTGCGGCATGCTCATGCGCCGAGGCGAAGAGGGGTATGGTCAGCAGAGCAATAGCAATACTTGATTTCATGGGTATACCTCAGTGGGGTGTTAAAGCGGATGGCGACTCATGCGCTGCTTATTTGCTGGCCGCGGCGGGTTTGACATAGGGGCGCACTTCAGCGGCCGCCAGCTGGTAGCCCACCGGTACATCGGCTGCGCCATCGGCCAGCGCCAGATTGGCTTTGGCCGCTTTGATTTGCAGCTTGCCCGCCACCGTCACTGGCGCATACAGCTCGGTCTGCTCAAAGCCTTTCGGGTATTGCACCACGATCATCTGATTGGGCGGTGGCGCGGGTACGTGAATGCAGGCGCCAATCACCGGCACCAGCAAAAATTCGGTGATTTTTTTGCCGCTGAGTTTCAGGGGCAGCAGATAGCCATCGATCTGGATGTCCTGATTATTCAGGGTGGTGATCATTTCGCCGGTGCGTTTTTTCTCGAATTGCTCGATCTCGGCGATCAGTTTGTTCAGATCGGCGAAGTCTTCTTTGAGTAATTTGATGTCGTTGGCGGTGAGGTCGGCGGCTTTGAGCTTGCCTTTGTCGAGCATGCTTTTTACTTCGCGCTGCTGCACGGCGCGCATCAGGCGCATTTTTTGCGCTTGATCCATCTTGGCAATGCTGGCGCGCAACGCCGGCGCATCGGGTTGGAGGTCAGCCCATTTCACGGGCTTGCTGTCGGCGAGGGAGAGTTGGCAGCACAGCGCAAACACAAGGCCGCAGGCCAAACGGAACAGGGAAGGCATGATGAATTACCGCAAAAAGGATGACTTATTGTAACTGAGTTGCATCTGAGTGGGGAGTATGCCGCACACAGATGAAAAATTGGTGACAAAAATCCCTGCCTTACTGCACGGGTTTGAATTGCGGCTGCAAATTGCTGAGGATGGGGTCGAGCCGCTGGGCTGCTGCGGCATGCTCCGGCTGCAAGTACAAATACACAGCCAGCGGGGCAAATTGGCTGATTTTCCAGCTGCGCTGCAGGCTAGAGAGCTCGCGCTGCAGCGGTACGGCGGAGCTGGTGACACAGATCTGGCTGCGCGCCGCACGCACCATCGCCAGACAAGATTGCAGGCAATCCACCGGCCACAGCGTAGCCTGGCCGCGTAAGATTTGCTCCAGCTCGCGTGAGCCACGCGGGTAGCTCACGCTCAGGCCATGTAAATCCTGCCAGCTGTTGATGCGCTGTTGTTGGCTGAAAGCGTAATAATGGCTGATAGCCAGCGGGGCTTGGAGGCGCAGCAGCTGAGGGTGGCGCAGGCCAAACGCTAGCGTGCGGGCCGGGTCGCCGGCAAACTGGCCGTTTTGTAATTCTAGCTCGGCGCGCTGGGTGGGGCGGTAAGTCAGCGTCTAGCTCAGGCCCGCTTTGCCAAAGAGTAAATCCAGCCGCTGGCGTAAGATCTGCTCGGAGGGGCTGCCCGGCTCAATGCTGCTGACCAGCGGCAGCGGTTCGGCCGCCGCCAGTGTGGTGAACAAACCAAGGACTAAGCTAAGGAACACGCGCATGCCCCAGTATAGGCGGTGAAAGTGCGCGGTTCCATGCATCTGCTTAGCCTGCCAGCTGCCGGCGGAACACCCAGCGTTCGGCCGTGCTGGCCTCGGGCGCCAGTGCATAGCCTTCCAGATCAAACTGACGCAGGGCGCTTGCCTCGGTAATCCCGCGGTCGGCTGCGTAGCGCACCATCAGCCCGCGCGCGCGTTTGGCGTAAAAGCTGATGATTTTGTATTGCCCGCCTTTAAAGTCTTCAAACACCGGTGTAATCAGCTGCGCTTGCAGCTGCTTGGGCTTGATCGCCTTGAAATATTCATCGCTGGCTAGATTCACCACGGTGTCTTGCTCCAGCGCATTGACCGCTTCGGTGAGCTGCAGGCCCCAGAATTCATACAGATTTTTGCCGCCGGGGTTGGCAAGGCGCGTGCCCATCTCAAGGCGATAGGGCTGCATTAAATCCAGCGGGCGCAACAGGCCATACAGGCCCGATAAAATCCGCAGGTGCTGGCTGAGATAGCCGAGCTGCGCCGCCGACATGGCTTGGGCATTCAGGCCTTCGTACACGTCGCCCAGAAAAGCCAGCACGGCCTGTTTGGCATTGGCGGGGGTGAAGTCGGGCTGCCAGCTTTGATAGCGGGTGAAATTGAGCTGGGCCAGCTCATCGGATAAATGCATCAGCTCGGCGATTTGCGCCGGGCTATAGTCGCGCAGTACGGCAATCAGCCGCGCCGCTTGCGCCAGATAGGCAGGCTGCGTGTAATCGCTGATCTGCGGCGGGGTGGTGTAATCCAGCGTTTTGGCTGGCGAAATCAACATCAGCATGGGGTTTGATGGGTATATGAATAAAGGCCAGATTTAGGCTGGCCTTGAGGTTGATACATGGGCTAGGTATGTGCGAGCTTAATTGACATCCACCCCGGCATCGCGCAGTTTGGCGGCCAGCTCCATCGCAGTTTTAACCTGCATTTTTTCCAAAATGCGCGCGCGATGTACCTCAACGGTTTTCATCGAGATCGACAAATCATCGGCGATTTGTTTGTTCAGGCGGCCGGTGAGGATGAGCTTCATCACTTCGTTTTCGCGTGGGGTGAGGCAAGCCAGACGCTCGCCCACCGCAGTGCGGTTTTCCCATTCGCTGCGATGCAGCTGATCCATCGACAGGCAGCCTTCCACCAGATCGACAATATCATTATCCGAGAACGGCTTTTCGATGAAATCGGCCGCGCCCTGTTTCAGCGCCGCCACTGCCATTGGCACATCGCCATGGCCCGTCAGAAACACCACCGGCGGGCAGTAGGCAAATTCTTGTAGCTTGCCAAATAGCTCCATGCCGCCCATGCCGGGCATCCGTACATCCAGAATCAGACAGCCGAATAAATCCGGGTTGTAGCTGGTGAGTAATTCTTCGGCGCTGGCAAACAGTTGCACCGAGTGATTGCGGGTGGAAAACAGCCAGGAGAGGGCGTCGCGGATCGCGTCGTCGTCATCAACAATGGCAATGTGGCGATTCTGGCTCATGGCGCAAACTCCAGTTTTTGGCGTCGCTCAGCACTGGCAGCCAGCTAGTGGGGACGCATAAATGACATATAGCCAGTATTGTGCATGATTCGCCTGCCTGTTGGGCAATTGGCGGTGAAAAATCGCTGTCGCGTGCGACAGCGGCTTTCGGCTGGCTGTCATCAATGTTTTATCTGCCCGCAATACACTGCCCCGCATTCCATATGGTCGCATCGCGATCAGGTACTCGCATCGAGGGCTGGGCGGTTGATGAATTCGGTGAAACTGGGCGGGCAACATCGCTGGGCGCAATTAGATCGCCCGGCGCTTGGGTTTTGGCTGGGCTTGATTGTGCTGTGGCTAGCCAGTTTGCCAGTGCGCGATCTGATTAGCCCCGATGAAGGCCGCTATGCCAGCTTGGCGCTGCAGATGTTGCAATCAGGTGATTGGGTAACGCCCCGACTGAATGGCATTTTGTATTTTGAAAAGCCACCGCTGCAATACTGGGCTGGGGCCGCGAGCATGGCGCTGTTTGGGGTGAATGAATTTGCCGCCCGATTCTGGCCGGGGTTCACTGGCTTGCTGGCGGTTGCTGTGGTGGGCTGGACTGCGCACAAACTCTGGGAGCTGGGTGAAATCGCAGCGCTGGTGCTGGCCGGCTCGCTGTGGATTGTTGGGAATAGTCATTTTCTGACCCTGGATATGGGTCTTACCGCCTGCTTAAGCGCAGTACTGTGTGCGGTGATGTATGCCATGCATACTGAAGTAACGCCGCAACAGCAGCGCTGGAGCCTGCGGCTGGCTTGGGTTGCGATGGCGGGCGCGGTGTTGGCGAAGGGGCTGGTTGGGTTGGTGATTCCGGGCGCTAGTCTGTTGCTGTATAGCCTCGTTTGCCGCGATTGGCGGCTGTGGCGGGTGATGCCATGGCTGAGTGGGTTGGCGCTGCTTTTGGCATTGACGGTGCCTTGGTTCTGGCTGGTGAGTGCCCGCAACCCAGGCTTTGCCGAATTTTTCTTTATTCATGAACACTTTCAGCGCTATCTGACTACCGAGCATCGCCGCACCGGCGCGATCTGGTATTTCCTGCCGATTTTATTCGCCGGTTTTCTGCCGTGGAGCGCTTGGCTGCCAAAGCTGGTGCGCGAGGGCTGGCAGCACAACCCACCGGCGGGTTGGCAGCCCAATCGATTTTTGCTGATCTGGGCCGGCTTTGTACTGGTGTTTTTCAGTGTTTCCGGCTCGAAACTGCCTTCGTATATTTTGCCGATGTTTCCCGCTTTGGCGCTGCTGTTGGCCCAGACTTTGGCCCGTGGCAACCCAGCCCGCTGGCGGCCTTATCTATGGCTGCCGATTGGTTTGTGGGCGCTCGTGCTGCTGTATGTGCCACTAGCGGGCCGGTTTGCCTCGGGCAATACGCCGCTGGAAGTCGTGCAGCATTTTGCGAATTACCTTGGGGCGGCGGCCTTACTCTTTTTGCTCGCGGCAGCCTCGGCTTGGCGCTATCTCGGGCAAGGCGCTTTGCGCCCGGCGCTGCGCTGTCTGGCGCTAGGCAGTGTGCTCACCGTGGTGGTGGGCAGCGCCGGCCATGATGAATATGGCAATTTGAAAAGCAGCAAAGCGCTGCTGGCGCAGGTGGGGCAGCATACGTCGCTGGCAGTGCCATTTTTCACCGTGCGCACCTACGAGCAAACGTTGCCGTTTTATCTGGGCCGGCCAGTAACTCAAGTGGAATACCAAGATGAATTTGCCTTTGGGCAGCAAGCCGAGCCGGGCGTGGCTCTGAGCATGCCGCAGTTTCTGACCCGCTGGCAGAGCTTGCCCGCCGTGCTGGTTTTACTGGATGAATCCACTTATCGCGAGTTGCAACAGCAAGGTTTACCCATGCGCGTGGTGTATCGCGATCATCGGCGCATGGTGGTGGCTAAACCATGAGCGCCATCAGCTGGGCCTTGATTTTGAGTGGGGTAATGCTGAACGCCATTGCACAGCTGCTTTTAAAAGCAGGCACGCGATCGCTGGGTGAGATTGGGCTACACCCTGCCGCCTGGGGGCCAACTCTGCTGGCTCTGGCCGGCAATTTACCCATTCTGACGGGCTTAGCTTGTTATGTATTAAGCGTGTTGGTGTGGATTGCGGCGCTGTCACGTGTAGAGGTGAGCGTGGCGTATCCGATGCTGTCCTTGGGCTATGTGCTCAATGCCTTGCTGGCCTATTACTGCTTTGGCGAAGCACTAAGCGTACAGCGGGTGCTGGGTATTACGGTAATTTTGGCGGGTGTGTTACTGGTTGCCCGCAGCGCCGGACCACATTAAGGAAGCACTGAGTGGACGATTTTCTCCCCTTTACCCGGCCGGACATTGATGAGGCCACGATCGCTGAAGTAGCGGCGGTCTTGCGTTCGGGCTGGTTAACCACTGGTCCGCGTTGTCGCGAACTGGAAGCGCAACTCTCGGTGCGAGCAGGTGGGCGACCGGTGCGGCTGGCGAGCTCCGCCACCGCCGCGCTGGAGTTTGCCTTGCGCATTGCGGGCGTGGGCGGTGGTGATGAGGTAATCACCACCGCCCTGACCTGGGTGGCGACGGCGAATGCGATTTTGGCAGTGGGCGCCACACCGGTGTTTGTGGATATCGACCCCCGCACCCGGTTGCTTGATCTACAGCGCGTTCCCGCCGCGATTACCCCCCGCACCAAAGCAATCCTGCCGGTGGATCTCGCAGGGTTGCCGCTGGATCGCGAGGCTTTGTACGAACTGGCCCAACGATATGGCTTGCGGGTGATTGAAGACGCAGCCCAGGCGCAAGGGGCGCAGTGGCAGGGGCGTGAGTTGGGCAGCTTTGGCGACCTTACCGTCTTTAGTTTTCACCCGAATAAAAACATCACTACCGGAGAGGGCGGTTGCCTGGTGATGAACACGGCTGAGGAGGCGAGGGCGTTTGAGCTCTGGCGTTTGCAAGGGGTGGAGCGTGCGCCAGATGGCACTTACGACTGTGTTTTGCCCGGTGGTAAAGCCAATTTAACTGATATTGCGGCTGCAATCGGTTTGGGGCAGCTGCGGCGGCTGGATGAATTGAATGCGCGCCGGCGGGTGCTGGCGCAGCGCTATTTTGCTTGCTGGCCGCATGCCGAGCTGGGGCCACACTGGCAGCTGCCGCCCGCTGATTTCACCAACAGCAATTGGCATATGTTCCAGGTGTTGCTCCCGGCCGCGCAGGCGTCGCAACGCCCGGCCTTGCTGGCGCAATTGAAAGAACTGGGCATCGGCGCGGGGGTGCATTATCCGGCGGTGCATACCCTAAGCCTGTATCGGTCGCAGGGCTGGCAACCCACGGATTTGCCGCACACGCTGGACGTCGCGGCACGGATTTTAACTTTGCCGCTTTTCCCAGCGATGCCCGATGCTGCCGTTGAGCGGGTGTGCGCAGCCTTGGTGACGGCCACTCAAACTTGGCGAGCCGCATGATGAATGATCGAGTTAGTCACTTAGCAGCACCACAGCTCAGCGTGGTGATTCCGGTTTACAACGAAGAGGCCAGCCTGCCTGCTTTGTTTGCCCGCTTATATCCGGCGCTGGACGCCCTCGGTTTGCGCTATGAAGTCATTTTTATCAATGACGGCAGCCGCGATCGATCGGCAGGTTTGCTCAGCGAGCAATATGCCCAGAGGCCGGGCGAAACCCGGGTGATTTTATTTAACGGCAATTTTGGCCAGCACCGGGCGATTTTGGCGGGCTTTGCTCATGCGCGGGGCGAGCAGATTGTCACCCTGGATGCCGATCTGCAGAACCCGCCCGAAGACATTGGCCGCCTGCTGGCGCCGATGGCGGAAGGCTTTGATTACGTGGGCTCGATACGTCGGCAGCGTAATGATCATTGGTGGCGACATGTGGCCAGCCGGGCGATGAATCGGCTTCGCGAGAAAATCACCCGCATCAAAATGACCGATCAAGGCTGCATGATGCGGGCCTATAGCCGCCGCATTATCGACATTATCAATCAATGCGATGAAATGCATACCTTTATCCCCGCGCTGGCCTATTCGTTTGCGCAGCGCCCAACCGAGGTGGTAGTGGGGCATGAGGAGCGCCATGCTGGCGAATCAAAATACTCGCTGTATAGCCTAATCCGCCTGAATTTTGACCTGATGACCGGGTTTTCCCTGGTGCCACTACAGCTGTTTTCGATGCTGGGCATGTTGGTGGCGCTCGGCTCAGCGCTGCTGTTTGTGTATTTGCTGGCCCGCCGCTTGTGGATCGGCCCGGAAGAGGGCGGCATGTTTACCCTGTTTGCCCTAGTGTTCTTTCTGGTGGGCATCGCACTGTTTGGGATCGGGCTTCTGGGTGAATATATCGGGCGCATTTATCAAGAAGTGCGCACCCGCCCGCGCTATCTGATTGCGGCCGTGCTGGAGCAAAGCAGTGAGGTGACGCATGACTAGAGCGGTGGTGTTTGCCTATCACAATGTCGGCGTGCGCTGCTTGCAGGTGTTGCTCGCGGCTGGCGTAGAGGTCGCGCTGGTAGTGACCCACACCGATGATCCGCGCGAGCAGATCTGGTTTTCCTCGGTAGCGGGCCTCTGTGCGCAATATGGTTTGCCCTGTATTGCCCCTGCCGATGTTAACGACCCGGCCGTGGTGGCTCAGGTGGCCGCGTTGGCGCCGGATTTTCTGTTCAGCTTTTATTATCGCCAGCTGCTGCAGGCGCCGTTGCTGGCGATCCCAACCCGTGGGGCTTACAACATGCACGGCTCCTTGTTGCCACAGTTTCGTGGGCGAGCGCCGGTGAATTGGGCGGTGCTACACGGGGCCCGTATAACGGGTGCCACGCTGCATCAAATGAATACCAAGCCGGATAACGGCCCGATCGTGGGTCAGCAGGCGGTACCGATTTTGCCGGACGATACGGCCCACGAGGTATTTGCCAAGGTCACCGTGGCGGCTGAGATGTGCCTGTATCAATGTCTGCCGTATTTGCTTGAGGGCAAAGCGGATCATCGCCCGCAAGATCTTACCCTAGGGGGGTATTTTGGCGGACGCCGACCGGAGGATGGGCGGATTGATTGGCACCAGCCCGCGCGGGTGATTCATAACTTGGTGCGTGCGGTTAGTTATCCGTATCCGGGGGCGTTTGCCGATTTGCCGCTGGGGCGGCTGGTGCTCTGGCAAACCCGGGTGCTGGCCGAAGACGGCTATCCGCCGCAAGCCTGCTGTTTGCAGCTCGATGAGCAGCAACGGTGGGTGATTTACACCACCGAGGGTGGGCTATTGCAAGTCTTGGCGGGCGAGCTGGATGGCCGCTCGCTCGCTGAACCCGAAATCGCCCGTGCGCTGCAGGGTCGGATCCGTTTGAGTAATCCCGCTTGACCGACAAGAGATGATCGCATGAAAAAAGTACTGATACTGGGCGTGAATGGTTTTATCGGCCATCACCTCACCAAGCGCATTTTGGCCACCACCAACTGGGAAGTGTTTGGCATGGATATGTATGCCGACAAGGTGCGCGAATTTATGCCACATCCGCGCTTTCATTTCTTTGAAGGTGACATCACGGTTAATCGCGAGTGGATCGAATATCACGTTAAAAAATGTGATGTGGTGCTGCCGCTGGTCGCGATCGCCACGCCCGCAACCTATGTGCAGGCGCCATTGCGGGTGTTTGAGCTCGATTTTGAAGCGAATCTGCCCATCATCAAATGGTGTGTCAAATACCGCAAGCGGGTGGTGTTTCCGTCGACTTCCGAGGTGTATGGCATGTGCCGCGATGAGGAGTTTGACCCCGAGCAGTCGGAGCTGGTGTATGGGCCCATCAATAAACCGCGCTGGATTTACGCTTGTTCGAAGCAATTGATGGATCGCGTGATTGCGGCCTATGGTCAGCAAGAAGGCCTGGATTACACGCTGTTTCGCCCCTTTAACTGGATTGGGGGTGGGCTCGATAGCATACACACGCCGAAGGAAGGCTCTAGCCGGGTGATCACCCAGTTTCTGGGGCATATCGTGCGTGGCGAAACTATTCAGCTGGTGGATGGTGGCCGGCAAAAACGCGCTTTTACCTACATCAACGATGGGATTGATGCGCTGATGAGCATCATTGCTAACCCCGGTGGGAAAGCAAGCGGGCAGATTTACAATATTGGCAACCCGCACAACAACTACTCGATACGCGAGCTGGCCGACATGATGCTGGCCTTGGCGCGTGAATATCCTGAATATGCCGCGGGTGTAGCGCAGGTGCAGGTCGTGGAGACCACGGCTGGGGCGTATTACGGCCAGGGCTATCAGGATGTGCAAAATCGGGTGCCGAAAATCAGCAATACCATGGCCGACTTGGGCTGGCAGCCACAAGTGAGTATGCAGGAAGCTTTGCGGGGGATTTTTGAATTTTACCGCGATGAGTTTGCGGCCGAACGCGATTTGGCGGTGGCGTGATGTCGCGTCAGCTGGTGTTGAAAGTGGATGTAGATACCTGGCGGGGCACCTGCGAAGGTGTACCACGGCTGGTCGACTTATTTCAGCGCTATCAGGTCGGGGCGACCTTTTTGTTTAGTTTGGGGCCAGATCACACCGGGCGGGCGCTTAAACGGGTCTTTCGCCCAGGCTTTTTGCGTAAAGTTTCGCGCACTTCAGTGCTGTCGCATTATGGCTGGCGCACTTTACTGTATGGCGTGCTGTTACCCGGCCCCGATATTGGCCGGCAAGGCGCAGCGATCTTGCAGCAAGTGCAGCAGGCTGGGTTTGAAGTTGGGATTCATTGCTGGGACCACGTGGCTTGGCAAGATCAGGTGCCCACACAAACATCCGCTTGGACTGCGCGGCAGCTGGAGTCTGCGGTCATGCGTTTTCGCCAGGTTTTTGGCTGTGCCCCGCTAACGCATGGTGCCGCCGGCTGGCAAATGAATGAAGCGGCCTACCGCCAGCAACTGGCTCTCGGATTGCGCTATGCCTCCGACAGCCGCGGTACAGCGCCATACTGGCCGATG
This sequence comes from Chitinibacter tainanensis DSM 15459, assembly GCF_000429785.1. Lineage (GTDB taxonomy): Bacteria > Pseudomonadota > Gammaproteobacteria > Burkholderiales > Chitinibacteraceae > Chitinibacter > Chitinibacter tainanensis. Next base: position 273,660 of record NZ_KE386951.1, on the reverse strand, counting down.
AACGAGGCAGGTGAGGTGATTGGCGTGCCACAGCTGCCCACCACCTTGCCCACGCTGGATGAGTTGCTCGGGCGTGATGGCTGGCAGGCCGAGAATGTGCATGAGGCTTTGCTGGCTTTAAGCGCTGAGGCGAACTCATTGCAGGTGTTCACCCTGCATGCGGAGCTTGAAGGGCAGAAACTCTTGCCAGTACTGGAACGGCTGCTGCAAGGCTGGCTTGCGCAAGGATATCAGCTGGTGAGTGGCGAGACGGCGCTGGCGGGCTTAAATCTACCGCATCTACCCAAACACTACCGCCGCCGCGGTGAAGTGCCTGGCCGCAGTGGCGAGCTGGAGCTGCAAGGCCCGCCTTACTTGGCGGCCTAAGGCTCGTAGGCTTCGTTTTCGAGCACTAGGGGCAGAGTAAAGCGGAAAATCGTGCCGCCGGCAGGGTTGGCCTCCACCCACAGCCGGCCCTGATGGTGCTCGATGATCGAGCGGCAGATATTCAGCCCCATGCCCATGCCGCTGCCCTTGGTGGTGTAGAAGGGCTTGAAGAGCTGCTCCATCTGCTCGTCGCTGATGCCGGTACCGCGATCAATAATGCTGACTGCCAGCATTTCGTCCTGTTTGCGCAAGATGATCTTGAGTGCCCGATCTTTCACAGGCGTAGCGGCCATCGCTTCGATGGCGTTTTTGCTCAGATTAAACATGACTTGTTCCAGCATCACGGCATCGGCGTAAATTGCCGGCAGCTCTGGGTCGCGCTCGACTTGCAGTTTGACTTGGGCTTTTTTGATCTCTGCGCCTAATAAGGTGAGCACAGTTTCCAAAAGCTCACTCACTTCGCAGCGGGTGCGGTGCGGTGCGCGGCGCTGCACGAATTCGCGAATTCCGCGGATGATTTGCCCGGCGCGTTTGGCCTGCGCGGCCATTTTTTCAATCGCCTGATCCAGTTGCGCCACATTGGGCTCGGCTTGCGACAGCACATTGCGGCAGCCAGTGGCATAGCTGGCAATGGCGGCCAGCGGCTGGTTGAGCTCATGCGCAAGGCTGGAGGCCATTTCGCCCATGCTGATCAGGCGGGTGGTTTGCTGGAGTTGCTCGTTTTGCTGGCGCTCTTGCTCCTGCGCGGTTTTCAGTACTGTGACATCGGTGGCGATTTCCAGCCACACTTCGGAGCCATCTACCCACACGCTGCTGCGGCTTTTTACCTGATACCAGCGCTGGTGAAAATCATCAAACCATTCGCCATCGACCGGCAGGCGTTTATGCCGGCTAACCACCGGAATATTGCAATAACGGCCGTGTTTTTCGGGGATATCAAAAGCGCGATCAAATTGCCGGTTGGACAGCAGTAGCTCGCCTGAATTGGCATCGGACACCGATACCGCCGCATCTAGGCCATTGAGCACGGCCACAAAACGCTCATGCGACGCTTGCAGTGCCTCGCGCTCGCGCTGTAGCTCGGTAATGTCGTAAATTGCGCTAATCCAGCCGGTGTGCACACCTTCACCATCAATCAGCTTGGTGGCATACAGCCGCACATCAAAGCGCTCGCCATTGCTGCGCATAAAGCGCATCTGGTAGCCGGTGCTATCGGCACGGCCACTGAGAATCGCACGGTAAATGGCCATGCATTCTTCGATGTCTTCCGGCGGCCAGTAGGGCATGGGGTGCGAAGCGCCCAAGAGTTTTTCCTGTGAATAGCCCACCATCTCGCAAAACGCACGGTTCACATAGAAGAGCCGGCCTTCTAGGTCCATGGCCCGAATGCCGGTGACCAGCGAGTTTTCCATCGATTCACGCAGGGCTTGCTCCTGGCGCAACTGGGCTTCGGTGCGCTGGCGCTCTTTGATGTGCCGGCGTAGCGCCCAGGTGGAGGCCAGCATCAGCAATGACAGCGCCCCCACCACCAGCGTGAGCGCAGTTTGCCAGTTATCGCGTTTTTGCGCATACACATGCGCGGTGAGTTTGAGTTGATTGGGGCCCCAGGCCAGATCAATGCTGCTATTGAGGTGGCTGGCGTCGTGCGAGCGATCAAAGCGGCCAGCTAATAGTTTTTCTTGCTGCCAGAGGCTGATTTGATAGCGTTGGGCAATCCACCACGGCACTTGCTGTTGCAACATGGTGCGTAAATTGAGCTGGGCGATCAGCACATGGCGGCCATTGAAATTGAGCGTAATCGGCACTGCGATGGCCAGCACCGGCATATCTTCCGCCACCATAATGATTTTGCTGTAGGCGCTGGGCGCGCCGGCCAGCACCGCATCGCGAATCGCGATCAGCTCCGGGTGGCGATAGTCGGGCAGCTCGGCCACTTTGATTTCGGGCTCGCGCCAGCGCTGGCGGCCGGTTTCATCCACATATTCCAGCGCGATGATTTCCGGGGATTCTTGTAACAGACTCAGCGTGCGGGCGGTGAATTCGGCCGAGGCCAGACCATCGGTGGCCATGCTGGCGGCCACGGTACGTAGTTGGTGGGTGAAATTATCCACCCGGGTGGTGAGCGCCTGCTTTTGCCAGAGCAGATCCTGCGTCAGGCTGTTATTGCGTGCCGAGCGATCACTGTAGGCGGTAAAGATCAGGAAAATGGCCAGCGCAAGGCTGAAAAGCGCGGCGGCAAACGAGGGGAGTGTCAGCAGCCAGCGCGATTCAATGGTCTTGTGGGTGCCAAAGCGCGGGCTAGGCACTCGGCTTTACCTCATTGCGCAAAGGCTGGCCATTGGCTTGGTCGGTGATATTTTGCAACGTGGTTTCTGCGATGTTTTTCAGCGCCACATCGGTTAGATAACCCTGATGCGAGGTGATAAGCACATTCGGAAAGGTGGTCAACCGCGCCAGAATATCGTCTTTCAGCACGCTATCGGAGTGATCTTCAAAAAACACGCCTTCCTCATGCTCGTATACATCCAGCCCCAAGCCGCCAATCTGGCCGCTTTTGAGCGCGGCGAGGGCGGCGCGGGTATCAATCAGACCGCCGCGTGAGGTATTCAGAATAATCACGCCAGCTTTCATGTGCGAGAGCGTCTCGGCATTGATTAAATGCTGCGTGCTGGCCATCAGCGGGGTGTGCAGCGACAAAATATCGCTGCCGGCCATGACTTCTTCGAGCGTCATAAAGGTGCAATCGACATCGCACTCTTTGGGCGGGTAGGGATCATAGGCCAACACCTTGCAGCCAAAGCCGCGGGCGATGCGGGCAGTGGCCAGGCCGATTTTGCCTGCACCCAAAATCCCGAAGGTTTTGCCGTGCAGATTAAAACCCTCCAGCCCTTCGAGCTGGAAATTCCCTTCGCGCACCCGATTGTAGGCGCGGTGAATTTTGCGGCTGAGCGTTAGCAGCAGTGCAAAAACATGCTCGGCCACCGCCTCGGGCGAGTAGGCCGGCACACGCGTGACCGGAATGCCCAATTGCTGGGCCGCCACGAGGTCAACGCCGTTAAAACCGGCGCAGCGCAGCGCCACATGACGCACGCCGTATTTGGCGAGCTTGGCGAGTGTGGGGGCATCGAGGCGGTCATTCACAAACGGGCAGACCACCTCAAAACCATCTGCCAGCGGGGCCGTGTGGATGCCCAGCCGTTCCTCGAAAAACACCAGCTCATGCTGGTGGGCGGCATTGGCCGCTTCCAGGGTCTGGCGATCGAATCGTTTGCTGTCAAACACGGCGACCCGCATGGGGCTTACTCCTTAAAATTATGCGAAATGGTGGCGTCCAGATCGTGGCCCTGATAATGCAAGCCGCTGATCTTTTCGTCTAGTACCTTGCCCAGTGCGGCCGGAGCGTCTTCCGGATAGCGCACGCAGGCCAGCGCATTGCGCTCGCCAGCACCGGTTTCCAGGCGGATATCCAGCGGCGCAGGGGCGCCGAGTTGTTCGGTTAGCAGGCGGTGGACATCTTCTGCGGTGGTACTGACGGGCAGGTTACTGATTAACAACTGCATGGTGCTACCTCCGGTTAGTGAGAACGACGGGCCTGCCGACGCAATTCATCCAGCCGCCGGGCTGGGTTTTGGCCGGCAAGATATTCAGGGGCGATGGTTTCCAGCGCGCTGGGCTGCCAGCCCAAAATCGCCGCAAACCCTGCCGGATCAACATTATCCACTTGCAATGAATCTAAATTATCGTGGCTGACCGGGGGCTTGGGCAGCACACTCATCAAGGTGGCTTGCAGGCGCGCCGCCCAGTTTGGCAGCCCGATCACGCAGCGGGGGTGGCCGCTGAGGCGGCCGCTCAGCTGCACCAGCTCGCGCAGGGTATAGACTTTATGGCCCACCAAACTCAGTGTTTGCCCAATCAGATCGCGCCGGCTAACCGCCACAGCAAATGCTTCGGCCACATCGCCCACCCACACCGGCTGAAAGCGGGTGTCTGCGCCACCAATCGGCACCACCGGCGCAAACGCCTGCAGGCTGGCAAACAGATTCAAAAAGCTATCCTGCGCGCCAAACACCACCGAGGGGCGGAAGATCGTCCACGCCAGCTCACTGGCGCGCACTTTGGCTTCGGCCTCGCCCTTGCTGCGCTGGTAGTGTGAAGGGCCGTTCACGTCGGCACCCAGCGCGCTCATGTGCAAATAGCGCTGCACGCCCGCGCTTTTGCAGGCGGCGATAATCTTTTCGGTAAGGAGTATATGGCTGTGAGCAAAGTCTGCTGCGCTTCCCTGCAATATACCCACCAGATTAATTACCACATCCTGCCCATGGCAGAGCTGAGCCAGCGTGGCCGGATCATGCACATTGGCATTCACCACTTCGCAGCCTGGCAACACCAACAGATCGGCCTTGGTGGCTTCGCGGTGGCGGGTCGGAACGGTGAGGCGATGGCCAGCCCGGGCGAGCTTGGCCGCAATCTGGCGACCGATAAACCCAGAGCCGCCAATCAACAGAATGGAAAGTGCCATTATTCAGAAACCTCCTGCGCGGAATTTTTGCCGGGAATCGCGGGCAGCCGTTTCAAGAGTTGGGTCGTGCTACCCGGGAAATAATGCGCATAATGCGTCGCATTGGTCAGCACCGCTTTGACATAATCGCGGGTTTCGTTAAACGGGATCGTCTCAATATAGATCGCCGCTTCCAATTCGCGCGCATCTCGCCATTTGCCCGCATTGCCGGGGCCAGCGTTGTAGCCGGCGGTGGCCAGCACCGGGTTGCCGCCAAACCGCTCGGTCCAGTAGGCCAGATAGTAGCTGCCCAATTGCGGATTGATCTCAGGGTCGCTCATATCGCTGAGTTTGAAATCGCTGAGATTCATTTTCTTGGCCACCCACTGCGCGGTGGCGGGCATCAGCTGCATCAAGCCGGTAGCACCGGCGCTAGAGCGGATGTCGGCGATAAAGCGGCTTTCCTGGCGGATCAGCCCAAAGACCCAGGCCGGATCCAGGCCATTGGCTTTGGCCGCACTCTCGACCGAAGCCCGATACGGTAGTGGAAAGCGCAGGCTGAAATCATTGAGCGTTTTCGGGCGCATGGCCGCGAAAATACTGCGGTCGTACATCTGATTGCGGCTGGCCAGCTCGGCGGCGGCGAGCAGTTGCTGATCGCTCAGCCCCCGCATGGCGGCGTTCCATTCACGATTGGCCTCGATGCGCCAGCCCTGATCATTCAGCAGCAGCGCGCGGCGCACGCCCGGTACTTGATTGATCGCGGCCAGATCGTCTTTGCTGGCTTTGTAGCCCGGCACTGGCGCGCTGAGGATGCTACCCAGCTCTTCGCGAGCCAGCAGGCCATAAAAGTCGATTTCCTGGCTTAATTCCGTCCACAGCGCATTGGCGGTGGCAGCTTTGTTTTGCGCCAGCAGCGCGCGGGCTTTCCAATAGCGCCAGGCGCTGTCTTGTTGCTCATCAGCGGGTAGGGCGTTGATGCGTTGCTCAACGGTTTTCCAGTCGCCACTACGCAGCGCGGCACGGATGGTCCAGGCGCGATCATCGCTACTTAAATCTTGTAAATGCCCACGCGCGATCCATTGCGAGGCTTCGGGCAGATTGCGCCGGGCGGCGATTTGCCCCAGCTGCTGCCAGCCAAATTGCAGCTCGGTGGCCGGCAGACTGCTATCGCTTAGCAAACGGGCAGCTTGGGCCGGATTATTGCGAGCGATTTTCTCGACCGCAAACAGCCATAGCTCACGGCCAGCGCGGCTGCTGGTGTCGATTTCATCCACCCAGCGCTCGGGCGCGGTGTTGACAGTATTGAGATTGGCGGTGAGGACCGGAGTGCTTTTTTTGCCTTTCTTCACCATCACTGGTGGGCGTGGCACCAGATACTCGGGACTCCCCACGCGGGCCGCCAGCTGCCGGGCGAGGTCGAGCTGATTGTTGCTCAGCGCCTGCCGAATGCGCCACCAGATGTCTTCTTCTTTGAGCAGGCCTTGGCTAAACAGCGCTTCAAAGTAGGGGTTACAGGCGCTGGCTTGGGGTTTGGCGCTAAACCACAACTGGCGATGATTGGCCAATGCGCTGAAATCATTGCGCTTGAGCATGGCTTGCTGTTTCAAGCAGATCTGCTCGGCGTTCGGGCTCTCAAGCCGGCTGTAATACACCTCGTATTGCGCCCAATCTTGGCGGCGGGCCAGCTCTTTAAGCCAGTCGGCCAGAAAGCGCTCGGCCAGAGGGCTGGGGGAGTAGCGGCTGAGAAACTGGCCGGCATCGCCATCGCTGGTTTGATTAATCTGGGTTGTGAGGTAGTAATAGCGCGGATACATTTCCAGCGGGTCGCCCACGCTTTGCTCGCTCAGTTGGGCGAGCGCAACCATATCTCGGGCGCGCGCGGCTTCGCGTAGCTCGTCAAGGTTCATGCGGGCTTGGGCGCTGGCGGCCAGCAGGCAGCTCAGCATAATCAGGGTGGCTTTTTTTAACATGGACAGCAGCAATTTACAGTGGCGGGACGGCAGCGCTAAGGATAAACGAGGGCTGCAGGCTTGTCTTGCATCAATGGGGTGGTTTTGTTCAGTTTTGTGTAGGTAATTTGTGGCATCTGGCGCTGCCGAATGTTGCACTCAGCCCTGCTTGCCGCCGTGGCGTGGCACGGGGAGGGCAAAACCAAGTAGAATTAGCGAGTTTAGAAAATTTTAGCCGCGCTTTTGGCGCCCAAAGAACACATGCTGACTTTTCAGGAAATCTTGTTAAAGCTCCAAAATTACTGGAGTGACCACGGTTGTGCCCTGCTGCAACCCTACGATATCGAAGTGGGGGCGGGCACCTTCCACACGGCGACTTTCCTGCGATCACTGGGCCCCGAGCCATGGAATGCCGCCTACGTTCAGCCTTGCCGCCGCCCGAAAGACGGCCGCTATGGCGAGAACCCCAACCGCTGCCAGCATTATTACCAATACCAAGTGGTGCTCAAGCCTTCGCCAGACAATATCCAAGAGCTGTATCTGGGCTCGCTGGAATACCTGGGTATTGATACCAAAGTCCACGATGTGCGCTTTGTGGAAGACGACTGGGAAAGCCCAACGCTGGGCGCCTGGGGGCTGGGCTGGGAAGTGTGGCTCAACGGGATGGAAGTGACGCAATTTACCTACTTCCAGCAAGTGGGCGGTCTGGATTGCAAGCCGGTATTGGGCGAGATTACCTACGGGGTTGAGCGTCTAGCGATGTATCTGCAAGGCGTGGACAACATCTACGACATCGTTTGGACCGAATACCCGAACGGCCAGAAAGTCACCTACGGCGACATCTATCATCAGAACGAAGTCGAGCAATCGATTTACAACTTCGAGCAATCGAATGTGCCGTTCCTGTTTGATCAATTCAATCAGTTTGAAGCCGAAGCCAAGCGCCTGATCGAAGGCGGCCTTGCGCTGCCAGGCTTTGAAATGGTGATGAAATGCTCACACATGTTCAATCTGCTGGATGCGCGTGGCGCGATTTCGGTGACTGAGCGTGCGGCCTACATCGCCCGCGTGCGCAATCTGGCGCGGCTGGTGGCGCAGGCTTATTACGATTCGCGCGAAGCCTTGGGCTTCCCGATGTGCCAGCCGGTAGAGAAAGCCGCCAAATAAACGAAGGAGCCGCACATGCAACGTCTGTTATTGGGTTTACTGGTAGTGACTGTGGCAGCGTGCGGCAAATACGAGGACAAGGTGAGCGGCCCGGTGCCGGTGCCGGATCAAAAAGCCGACTGGCGCAGCTACGGCAAAATGCCGGACTTTGAAACCCTGGTGGATGTCAATTCGATCCAGCATGATGCCGGTTATGCCGAGCAGAATTACACCTTTGTCTGGATGGTGCAGCGCTTTAACGAAGACCAGATTGATGGCACTTCCAAGGGCAAGTACCGCTACAAATACACCCGGCAGGCCATTGATTGCCCCTCTGGCAAGATGGCCGGCGTGGCGGTGTCGATGAATGATGCGGATGATCTGGAAGTCGCCCGCTACGACGTGCCGGGCTTTCAGTGGGAATTTGCGCCCCAGCAGCCGGGTACTTTCGGGGCGGATTTCGTGGCCCAAGTGTGCAAAATGATGGCCGAAAAAGAGCAGGCCAAGCAAGCTGAAGAATAACTGAGGATGCTGCCAACGCAGCAAAAGCATATGAATCCAACCTTACTGATCGAACTGTTTACAGAAGAACTCCCTCCCAAGGCGTTGCCTAAGCTCGGCGCTGCGTTTGCCGAAAGTATTGCCGCGGAGCTAGTGAAACTGGGCTTTGCCCCTGCCAGCAGCGAAGTGAATACTTTTGCCAGCCCACGCCGTTTGGCGGTCACTGTGGCGGATGTGGCGGCGGTGCAGCCTGAGCAGGCCATCGAAAAACGCGGCCCTGCAGTGAGCGCAGGTTTTAAAGATGGCCAGCCTAGCCCCGCCTTGCTGGGTTTTGCCCGCTCGTGCGGTCTGAGTGCCGAGCAGCTGGATCAGCTGGGCACCGTGCATGACGGCAAGCAGGATGTGTATGTATTCCGTTCGGTGAAGGCGGGCGAGCCGCTGGCGACGGTGCTGGCCGACATCGTGGCGGCAGCAGTGAAAAAACTGCCGGCGCCCAAAATGATGCGCTGGGCCGATCGCGATGGCCAGTTTATCCGTCCGGTGCATGGCCTGATCATGTTGCACGGCGAACACGTGGTGCCCGGTCAGGTGCTGCATTTAAGCTCAGGTCAAACCACACGCGGGCATCGTTTCCTGTCGCAGGGTGAGCTGACCATTGCCAATGCGGCCGGCTATGCGCGCCAAATGTATGAAGAAGGCAAAGTGGTGGCCAGCCTCGCCGCCCGCAAAGCCCTGATCAGTGAAAAACTGCAGGAAGCCGCCGCCGCACTGAATGCCCGCATCGCTGCCGATGAAGCGCTGTTTGACGAAGTCACCGCGCTGGTGGAATGGCCGGTGGTACTCAAAGGTGAATTTGAAGCCGAATTTCTGCAAGTGCCGCAGGAATGCCTGATCCTCACCATGCAGCAAAATCAGAAATACTTCCCGCTGCTGGATGGTAACGGCAAGCTGATGAATCAGTTCTTGCTGGTGTCTAATCTGCAAACCAGCGACAGCAGCCACATCATTAACGGCAACGAGCGCGTGCTGCGCGCGCGCCTGTCTGATGCCAAATTCTTCTTCGAACAAGATAAAAAAGCGCCGCTTGATAGCCGGGTGCCGAAGCTCGCCAATGTCGTTTACCACAACAAGATCGGCTCGCAGCTGGAGCGCGTACAGCGCTTGCAAGCGGTTGCCGGCGCCATTGCTGGTTTGCTTGGGGCCGATGTGGCCAAAGCCGAGCGCGCGGCCTATCTGGCCAAGGCCGATTTGCTGACCGATATGGTGGGTGAATTCCCTGAGCTGCAAGGCATTATGGGTCAGTACTACGCCAAGCACGACGGTGAAGATACCGAGGTGGCGTATGCGGTTGAAGCCCATTACAAACCTAAGTTTGCGGGCGATACCCTGCCTGAAGGTGCGACTGCGCAAGCGGTTTCACTGGCGGATAAGCTCGAAACGCTGGTCGGTATTTACGGGATTGGCCTGATTCCAACTGGCGACAAAGATCCATTCGGGCTGCGCCGTGCGGCGCTGGGCGTGTTGCGGATCGCCCTGCAATCACCGCTGGATCTGCGCGAATTGCTGCGCACCACGGCCGCGCAATTCCCGGCCGGCCTGATTGCCGAAGGCACGGTGGAAGGCCTGTATGGCTTTATGCTCGATCGCCTGAAAAACCTGCTGGCAGCGGATTATCCGGCTGCAGATATTGATGCTGTGCTGGCGCTGAAACCAAGCCGCATCGATGATTTGCTGGTGCGTCTGGCGGCTGTGGCCGAATTTAAGGCCTTGCCCGAATCAGCCGCACTGGCGGCTGCGAATAAGCGGATTCGCAATATCCTGAAAAAAGTCGAAGGCGAAGTGCCAGCCCTGGACGCGGCCTTGCTGCAAGAAACGGCCGAGCAAGAGCTGTTTGCCGCGCTGCAAACCTTGCAAGCGCCCGTGGCGGCAGCGCTGGCGGCCAATGACTTCACCAGCGCGCTCAAGCAACTGGCCGCGCTGAAAGCCCCCGTAGATGCCTTCTTCGATGGTGTGATGGTCATGGCCGACGATCTGGCGGTGCGTGGCAATCGTCTGGCGCTGTTGAGCGCGCTGGCCGAAGTAATGAATCGCGTGGCCGAGCTGTCGCTGCTGGCCGACTAAACCCCGGGCGGGCTTGCCCGCCCTTGCCGAGGAAGATGGATGCCTGCCATGAAGCCCGAAGCCAGCAAGCTGTTGATTCTTGATCGTGATGGGGTGATTAACGAAGACCGGCCGGACTTCATCAAATCGCCGGAAGAATGGCTGCCGATTCCGGGTAGCCTGGAAGCGATTGGCGAATTAACCCGCGCCGGCTGGACCATCGTGGTGGCCACCAACCAAAGCTGTATCGGCCGCGGCATTATCGATATTGATATGCTCAATCGCATTCACGCCAAAATGCACCGCGCGGTGGTGAATGCCGGCGGGCATATCGATGCGATCTTCTTTTGCCCGCATGCGCCCGATGCCGGCTGTGATTGCCGCAAACCGGCGCCCGGCATGGTGCAGGATATCGCGCGCCGCTTTCGGGTGGATGTGGATGAATGCCTGATGGTGGGCGATTCGCTGCGCGATTTGCAGGCGGTGAGTCGTGCTGGCGGGCAGGCGCTGCTGGTGCGCACCGGCAATGGCCGTAAAACCGAAGCGGCTGGCGATTTGCCGGCTGGCACGCGTGTGTATGATGATCTGGCCGCCGTATGCGCCAGTTTGCTGGAAAACCCCAATTAATCACCTTGTTGCCCGTTCATGATCTGGTTTCGTTCTGCCCTGTATAGCCTTGGCCTGCTGGTATTAACCCCGCTATTTACCTTGATTGCCATTCTGGTCTTGCCGCTGCCGGCGGTGACCCGCAATACTATTGTGGCCTGGTGGGCGCGGCTGATGTTTATCTGGCTGCGCATCACCTGCGGGCTGACCTTCAAGGTGGAAGGCGCCGAGAATATCCCACATGGGCCGGCGATGATTATGTGCAAACACCAATCCGCCTGGGAAACCATGGCGCTGCAGCTGATTTTTCCGGCGCAGGTGTGGGTGCTGAAACGCGAATTGCTGCGCATTCCATTTTTTGGCTGGGGCCTGGCGGCCACTTCGCCCATCGCGATCGACCGCGGTCAGCGCGCCCAGGCGCAAAAACAGTTGATGGAGCAGGGGCGTGATCGGCTGAATAAAGGCCTGTGGATCGTGATTTTCCCCGAAGGTACGCGCATCAAGCCGGGCGAGCGTGGCCAATACAAGCAGGGCGGCGCCCGCTTGGCCAAAGATCTAGAAGTGCCGATTGTGCCGGTGGCTATGAATTCGGGCGAATTCTGGCCGAAAAATTCGTTTTGTAAATGGCCGGGGGAAGTGACGGTGCGAATTGGTGCGCCGATTAGCCCCGAAGGCAAAAATTCGCTCACCTTGATCAATGAAGTGGAAAACTGGATCGAAGGTGAAATGGCGCAGATTACCGGCCGTGGGCCGTGTTATGTGGCGCCGAGCAAGGCCGAATAAGGGGTATTGCCATGCAGGCAATATTTCGCCTGCCTCAGGGCGAAATACCCTATCAGGTATCGCGTAGCGCCCGCCGCCGCAGCATTGGTTTGAAAATCGATGCCGGCGGGCTGACCGTGATCTTGCCCGCCCGGGCGCCGCTGGCTGAGGCCGAGCGGGTGATTCAACTTAAACTCACCTGGATTCAAACCAAGCTGGCGCAGCGGGCCGCGCAGCCATCGGCGCTGGGGCCGGCGCCGTGGCGTTGGGGCGATGAAGTGCGCTGGCTGGGCGCCCCGCGCCGCTTGCAGCCAGCCAGCCGCACACGGCTGACGGAGGCCGAGCTGTACTTGGCCGCCGCGCGCGAAGACCTGCTCACTCCTGCGCTCGTGCGCTTTTATCAGCGCAGTGCCCGCGCGTATTTTGCTGAACGCGTGCCATTCTGGGCGGCGCGGATGGGCTTGCAGCCGCAGCGCATTTTGCTGACTTCGGCCCGCACCCGCTGGGGCAGCTGCACCAGCCAAGGCGCAATCCGCCTTAATTGGCGGTTGTTGCAGGCGCCGGCCGCGGTGATTGATTACGTGATAATTCATGAGCTGGCGCATCTGCGAGAAATGAATCATTCGGCGCAATTTTGGGCGCAGGTGGCGCAAGCCTGCCCCGATTGGCGGCAATATCGCGCCTGGCTGAAGACCCACGGTCAAGCCTTAATGGTACTGGATCAGCGCTAAATCCAGACCGGCTGTGCCACAGTTCACATCTACGGGTTAACCCTAATCCGGGCTTTGCTTGTCAGCTTTCATGCCAGCGTGGTAAATTGCTCTCGCGAAAATGTAGTCGAATTTTTCGCGCTAAAAATCAAGCAAAAGTATGAATAAAATCATTGGTTTGTGCGGGTTGTAAATCAGAAAATACTGATATGACTGCCAAGCCAGCTCACCAGAAACTGGAGAAGACAATGCAACAACAACGTAATGGGTTTGCTCTGCCCGTGCGTATTGCACTTGCCGTAGGTTGTTTGGGTGCCGCACAACTGGTATCAGGTCATGGCTCGATGGAAGTGCCAATCAGCCGTGTGCTCAGCTGCTTTAACGAAGGCCCGGAAAATCCAAAATCCGCCGCCTGCCAGGCCGCAGTAGCGGTATCAGGCCCACAATTTTTGTACGACTGGTCGGGTGTGAATCAAAACCCGAACGGCAACCATAAAGGCTTCGTCCCAGACGGCCAGCTGTGTGGTGGTGGTAAAGCCAACTACGCTGGCCTGAATCTGCCGCGTACCGATTGGCCAGTGACCAATATCGCGCCCGATGCCAATGGCAACTTCGAATTTATCTGGAATGCGCCAGCGCCACATACCACCAAAGACTGGGTGTTTTATGTGACCAAAGACAGCTGGAATCCAAACCAGGCGCTGTCTTGGGGCGATCTGGAACAATTCTGCCAGCTGGGCAATGTGCCGGTAACTGCCGACAAGCGCTACAAAATGACCTGCCCGCTGCCAAAGAAAACCGGCAAGCACATCATTTATGTTACTTGGCAACGTAGCGATAGCCCAGAAGCGTTCTACTCATGCTCGGATGTGAATTTCTCGGGGGCGGTGTCGACCTACAAAGAACTGGGGCAGATTCGCGCGCAGCAAAATCTGGCGCAAAGCACCAAAGTCACATTCCGTCTGTTTGATAACGCTGGCCGCGATCTGGAATCTGCGCAAATCATCGCCGATTACGATGCGCAAACCGGTGCCGATCTGACGCAAATGAACATCTGGCCGTATTTCCTGGCGCAGAAAGTGAATGGCAGCTCGAAATATGTGAGCGTGGGTGTATTGCAAGCCAATGGCTCGGTAGCGCCTGTGCAAACCGCGCAAGACAATCGCGTATATAGCCGCTCAGGTGCCGATTACATCTTCCGCGTGGATATCGAAGCGCCGGCCGGTGTAACCCCTAAACCAAGCACGCCAACACCGGCTCCGGTGGTGACGCCAACACCAAAACCTGTGGTGACACCAACCCCAGCACCGGTGGTAACGCCAACGCCAGCGCCAGTGGTTACGCCGACACCTAAACCCGTGGTTACCCCAACTGCGGCTCCGGTGGTGACACCCACTCCGAAGCCAGTGGTAACGCCAACCCCTGCACCAGTGGTGACTCCAACGGCAAAACCGGTCGTGACCCCGACGCCGACACCAGCAACTGGCTCAACCTGCGTTACTGCGTGGGAAGCGGGCAAAGTGTATGCCGCACCGGGCAACAAAGTGAGCTACGGTGGCCGCAACTTTGAAAACAAATGGTGGACCACGAACGAGAAACCCGATCCAAGCAGCCAGTGGGGCGTGTGGAAAGATCTGGGCGTTTGTAAATAAGCCCAAGTCCAGCTAGCCGCTAGGCCAAACCCGCGAGCAATCGCGGGTTTTTTATTGCCTGTTTAATGCTCGGCGTGGGCGACACTACTGGCGGGCTGCGTCGCGGCGGTTGAGGCCGCGCTAGCTTGCGCTGCGGCGTAGGCGAGCTCGCCGACGGCATAGGCGCCTTTGACGCCAGCTTTGCCGACGTCATAGCTCACCTCAACGGCCGTGGCGGCGACCGACACCGCGGCGCCAGCCACCATGGCGGTGGTCGTTACAACTGCGCAACCCGAAAGTAGCGTGGTGATGGCGAGGAAAAAGAGGCTTTTTTGCATCGGCTTGGCGAAGGTTCAAAGTGGGAACGGGATTGTGGGCTAGAATCGTCGATTCGTCGATCTGCCTGCTGAAAGTCTGTATGCCACGCCGTGATTAAAGCTAACAGACTTCCGATTTCATGCTTGGTTATTGGATTAGAATTCCTTCTAATAGACGAGGCTCTGCTTGAAAGTCAGGTGAAAGAAGATTGTCCTTAGGTTTAATGAGGTCAGATTCTATGTCAAGGAATGGAATCAAGGTTCCTGGGAAGCGAGACATTGAGAAAGGGCGCTTGGTTTCATGCTGATTTAATTGAAGGTTTGGCCAGAATATTAAAGGAATGCTATGCCCTGACATGCGCCCGGGGGCGTGTCCATATGTGTTTTGGTCATGACCTACATTTTGTGCGTGATCTGACGTGTAAATGACCTTTACTCGGGTGCCATTTTCTTTTTCTATTTTTGAGCTTAGAGTGATTATTTTGGAAAGTAGCTCGGATTGGTATTTGATGGCGGTATCATAGTTTGATCTTGCCTTGATTACCCAGGGCCAGCGCCCTTCTTTTTTCATCGTAGTAAATACTTTGTCCTCTGTGAAGTCTGTCGGGATATATCCTTGGTGTCTTAGGTCATAATGAGGGTGTGCACCAATTAAGTGGAGAATGATGAATTTCAATTGGGCGGTCTCTTGAAGTGCGGTCGCTAAGTGCGGCAGTACTTTTTCATCTAGACTCGCGTTGTTTCTACCCTCGCTGCCAGTGTTGGCGCTTATGAAACTATCACTCTCCATCCCAAAGCGCCCATTGATATAGCTGTCGGACTGATTTGATATCCAGTAGGTTCTATATCCAGCAAGCCTGGCTGCTTGGATTACACTAGGACCAGTTTTATTGGTGTCGATGATCAACATATCTCGAATCGCAGGGAGTGTGCTCCCCCAGCGTGAGGTTATGTCGTCAAAGACTGATAGCTCTGCGCGGCGCTGAATAAGCTCTGGAGTAGTGTTTCGCATATAACCATATAGTGACATGTTTGATTTGTTTATGCTTTCACTAATGATGAGAATTATGCTTTGTTGGTTGGGGCCAATATATTTTATGTTTTTTGAGCTGATTGATGTATGTGATTGAGCTATTTCCTTGTCGGTTTGAAGCGCTTTCTCTTTCCATGCGATCATTTGGTTTTTTGTTTGTAGGAAGTAGAATATGGGGTTTTCTTTTCTTGTTGTTGGGTTTGCATGTGCAATGACGAAGAGTAGCCCCCACAGTATTGTAGGCCATTTCTTTGAGTGTTTTCTTATTGATATGGGTGCAATAAATATTAGTGATGTTAGGGTTATGTATAGAAGTAGGAGGGTAATCTCGAATCGATTTGATATCAGAAATTCTAGAGCTTCTATTTTTGTTGTGTTGGCCACTGATGAAATTACTATGGCTGAGTGAATTGGCTGGTTGTATTTTAGTAATGAGAAAGCTGTTAGCCCTATTTTTGTTGCCATTAAGATAAGCAAGCCGGTAAGGATTGCTGTGTGTGGGTTTTTTCTTTGAGCTTGAATAAGTAGAAGAGTTAGTGCGCCTAGGAAAAGTGCGGTCTTCGCAACTTCGCGCCAATTTGCACCCGCAAACGAGAGGGTTGCAATTGTTAGTGCAAAAGGAAGGATGGTAATCAAAAAACGGTAGATTTTGGACTGCATTTAGTTAGGATCTTGTTATTTATTATTCAATTATTGGCCAGCGAAGTTTCTTCACTGGCATCAAAATGGCGAGCTTATCGCCCCATGCCACCCACTTGCTGTGCCAGATAGGTAGCGTAGTTGTCGGTCATGCCGCCGACAAAGTCCAGCACCCGGCGATAGGTTTCATACAGCGGCCAGTCTTTACGCGGGGCATTGTATTCCATCAGATCGAGCACCCGTTTCATGCGGAATGGCATGTGAGTGCTCACTTTCAGTTCGTATGAGGCTTTGCAGAAGGCATCGAGCAGGATATCGAGACAGGTGAACGAGCCGACTTCGATTTCGATTTTGCGCCGCTCGTTAAAAATCCGATCACGGGCGAGCTGTTTGGCTTCATTAATCCCTTGGCGCATGGCGTAGGGGCAGTCATTGAGTAAATCGCCCTGATACGTGCCAGCCATCAGGCGTGGATAATTGGCCATAAAGGTCTCGGCCACCCCGCGGATGCAGCGATCAATCGCCTTGCCGCGTAACAAGGAGATTTTGCGGCGGACCGAGGGGGCTGCCGCGACTTCCAGTTCCAGCAGACTACGCTCGCCACCGCAGATTTTCATCAGCAGTGGCTCCACGCTCTCGTAGGGCAACATGCCGATTTCGATGCCGTCTTCCAGATCGAGAATGGCGTAGCAAATATCGTCGGCGGCCTCCATCAGGTAGGATAAAGGATGGCGTGCCCACTTGCCGGGCGCTAATTCCGGTAGCCCAAGGCGCTGCGCCACTTCGGCCAGTAAATGCTGTTCACTTACATAACAGCTGAATTTGCCTTTGCCGCCGGCATGTTCGCTGGTCCACGGGTATTTGAGCGTGGCGCCCAAAGTGGCGTAGGTGAGGCGCAACCCGCCTTCAAAGCGATGGTTTTCCAGCTGGGTGATAATGCGAAAACCTTGCGCATTGCCTTCGTAGGTCATTAAATCGCGACGTTCTTCGGCGCTGAGGTTTTGTAGCAAATAGGCGTGTTCTGGCCGGCGGAACCAGTCACGGATCGCATATTCGCCGGCGTGACCAAAGGGCGGGTTGCCAATATCGTGGGCAAGGCAGGCGGCCTGCACAATGCCGCCTAGGTCATAGGGGGTGATATGGGCGGGTAGCTCGTCTTTGAGGCGCTCGCCGATCAGCACCCCTAGGCTACGCCCCACGCAGGCAACTTCGATACTGTGCGTGAGCCGGGTGTGAACGTGATCATTTTCGGTCATCGGGTGGACTTGGGTTTTGCGCCCCATCCGGCGAAACGGCGAGCAAAACACGATCCGGTCATGATCTTTATGAAAATTACTGCGGCCCGCTTCGTTATCCAGTGCTTCGCTGGCGTCGGTGCCCAAACGTGCGGCGGTGAGTAATTGCACCCAATTCATGCTCATCGTGGTTTCGCCAGGAAAGTGAGTAAGTCCGCCAGTTTGAGTGGGCGGCTGTAGTAGTAGCCCTGAATTTGATCACAGCCATATTGCTGCAAAAGCGCAAGCTCGGCGGCTTGCTCCACGCCTTCGCCGGTCACCATTAATTGCAAACGGTGGGCCAGGGTAATGACTGATTCGACAATTGCTCGGTCTTCCGTCGATTCGGACAGCTGCATGACAAAGCTACGGTCAATTTTTAGCTCATCAATGGGCAGGCGTTTTAAATATGCCAGCGATGAGTAGCCGGTACCGAAATCATCCAGCGCCAGTTTGCAGCCCATCTGTTTAATTTGTTGCAGGTGTTTGAGCGAAAGCTCGAATTCTTCAATCACCGCTGATTCGGTAATCTCGAATGTAACCAATTCGGCCGGAATTCCCCATACGGCCATCGCATTGCCAATAAAGCCGGCTAGGTGTGGGTCGCGTAGATTGTTTGGCGCCAGATTGATGCTCAGCGTGCCTTGATAGCCCGCGAGGCGTAATTGCGAGAAATTGCGCAAACCGGTTTGAATCACCCAGTGGGTCAGCTGATCCATCAGCCCGAGATAATCGGCAACGCTGATAATTTCGTAAGGGGAGATGCTACCCAGGAGCTCGTCTTCCCAGCGCAGCAGGACTTCTACGCCGCTCACTGCGCCGCTGGCGGGGGCGATTTGCGGCTGAAAGGCCAAATGAAAGCGGTTGTCGTACAGTGCATTGCGCAATGGTTGCTCAAGCCGTACCAATTGTTGGCCCAGCCAATCGCGATCAGGGTCGTAGACCCCAATATGCTCTTCAGCAAACTGATGGGCCGCAATCTTGGCCGCATCGATCAGCGCTTCACCATCGCGGCCATGCTCGGGGGCCATGGCGATGCCGATTTGTGGGTAGAGCTTGAGCTCATCGCTGCCCACATCATGCAGCAAGGTTTTGGCCCGATGCGCAGCTAACAGGGCATGGCTGGTGCCATTCAGCTGGCCGAGTAGCAACCCCACCGAGTGGGAATCGAGCTGAAAGATATGATCGGCCGGCCGCAACAAAGGCAGCAGGCGGCTGATCAGGCATTCAAGTAAATGATCGCGATAATGGCCGGGGTGCAGATGGCGTAATTCGAGGTAAATCAGCGCACTTTGCTTGTCAGGCCCGCCGCGCTCTAGGGTTTGCCTGATGCATTCATCCAGTTGGCCCAGCGGGGTGAGTTTTTGCTTGATGGGATGCAAAGGGCGCGGATTGCTCATCGGCTACTCCAGGAAATACTCGCGCGGATCAATATTGTAAGCGCCCCGGCTCAATTCACGCCGCAAAGAGATCGGCAAGCCATTCGGGGCCGTTGGATTGGTGATCAAATCTAGCGTGTGCGGTTTGGCGTAGGGGGTTTTATCCGGCGCCAGAATGACCATTAACTTGGGTTTTAGTCGGCGGACCCGGTTTTGGCCAATTACAATCCCGACTTCGCCCGTTGAGAGCTCAACTAAGGTGCCGACGTGGAAAATGCCGATGCACTGCGCAAATTGCTCAACCAGCGCCGGGTGGAAATATTTTTCGCTCCACTTGTACAGCAGTTGCAGCGCTTCATGTGCGGGTTTGGCATCGGAGTAAGTGCGCTCGCTGGTGAGCGCGGTGAAACAGTCAACAATCCCCGCCATGCTGCCAAACATACCAATCTCTTCGGCTTTGAGTCCCTGTGGGTAGCCGCTGCCGTCATAGCGTTCATGATGGCGGGCCACCATATCCACCACATCCAGCGGTACGTTATCCATCTGACCCAGAATATCGAGACTATGCTGCACATGGGTTTTCATCAGCATGAATTCGCCTGGCGTATAGCGCCCAGTGCGATTAAGCAGATCTTCGGGCAGGCGAATTTTGCCAATATCCAGCATCAGGCCAGCGAGGCCCAGCTTGCGTAGTTCCTCCACCGGGTAGCCCAAATGCCGGCCAAAGGCGAGTAAATACACGGCGGTATCGATCGAATGTGAGTAGGTGTACTGATCGCGGTCTTTTAGTTGGGTGAGTAGCAGCAGGGCATTGGGGTTGCGTACGATTGAATCAACTAGATCGTTGACCACCGCATTGGCTTCTTCGATCTTGGGGTGTAGCTCTTTACGTACAGATTCCATAAAGCTGCGCATAAAGGTTTGCGAGCTTTTATGGACGGCCTGAGCTTTGGGAAGCTCGACTTCTACTTGCTCTTCGCGATCATACAGAATGACCTGCGTGTTAAAGCTGCGGCGAGGCGTGGCAGTGTCGCGCTGAAACAAGCCAGCAAAGAGGCGGCGCAACTCCAGCAAGAGGCTGATCCGTTCGCGGCGCTCTTGTTCTTGCGGATTATGTTGCAGCAAAGCGCTGATGGGCGGGGCGCTAAACGCGGCTTTGTCGGATTTGGGTTTGATATCAAACAGCCCGGCCCAGCGATTGATGCCGCCATTCGAGCGGCTGAAATCGACCGTGACGTATTCGCAGTATTCGCGCAGCTGCTCCAGTTGCTGGTGCTGCTCGATCAGAAAGCCCTGTAGCAGAAATGGGGTATCCAGCCACGGCCGATCCAGCTCGGTAACATAGAGCCCAATTTGCAAGTCCAGAACGTGTACGCGGGTTTCCACAGGCAATTAGTTCTTACGAATGAGTCGCATTTCTATTGATCTTGCCTGACTCAGAGTTGATCCAAAACGCTATTCTAGGGCAATCCATGGTCTTCGGGGCGAATGAAATGCGCTGTGCAGTTAGAGTAATCCCTACATTTTGCCGCCACACAGCCCTTTTTTCGCCGATTTCCCCCCCCATGGGAGCGAGTTTGCTAAAATGTCGCGGCTTTTTCGTGAGGATAATCATGGCGCTGCTCGAGATTCGTGATGTTGTAAAACAGTTTGGTGATTTTACAGCGGTCAACCACGTAAGCCTCTCTGTCGAGGCGGGCGAATTCTTTACGCTGTTGGGCCCATCGGGCTGCGGTAAAACTACGCTGTTGCGCATGCTGGCCGGCTTTGAGCAGCCTGATTTAGGTGAAATTCTGCTCGACGGCGTCAATATGGCCGGGGTGCCGCCCGAAAAACGCCCGGTGCATACCGTGTTCCAAAATTACGCGCTTTTCCCGCATATGACCGTGGCGCAGAACATTGCGTTCCCGCTGAAAATGGCCAAAGTACCGGCCGAAGAAATCAAAACGCGGGTAGCCGAAGTGCTGGACGATGTGCGTCTCAGCCAGTTTGCCAGTCGCTATCCGCATGAAATGTCGGGTGGGCAACGGCAGCGGGTGGCCATTGGCCGCGCCTTGGTGAATCGCCCACGCTTGCTGCTCTTGGATGAGCCCCTCTCGGCGCTGGATGCCAAGCTACGTGAAGAAATGCAGATCGAGCTGATTAATCTGCAAAAAGAAATCGGCATTACCTTTGTGTATGTCACGCATGATCAGGGCGAGGCGCTGGCGCTGTCGCACCGTATTGCCGTGATGAATAAAGGCCAGGTAGCGCAGCTGGATGCGCCGGAAACCATCTACAGCTATCCGAAAAGCCGCTTTGTGGCCGATTTTATCGGTCAATGCAATTTGCTGGATGCCACCATCAAATCAATTGGCGCCGACCGCATGCAGGTGGAAATCGCCGGGGTGGGCATTGCCGAAACGCTGCCGGTGGCGGGGGCGCAAGTGGGCCAAAGTGGTTGCCTGACCTTGCGGCCAGAGAAAATTAAGCTGGGCGCGACCTTGCCCACTGGCGACGCAGACGAAGTGCATTTCAAAGGCCGGGTGCATGATTGCCTGTATCTGGGCGATGTGACGATTTACATCGTTGAGCTGGAAAACGGCATGCTGGTTGAGACCATGCTACCTAACTCGGCACCGGGGCGGGCGAAGTTCTTTGATGATAATGATCAGGTGGAGCTGGCATGGCGCTATGACGCTGGCCACTTCATCTTGGCCTAAGGATGGGCGGTCATGGCGAAAAGCAATCGAATTAATAAGTGGCTCATTTCCGGGCCACCGCTGCTGTATCTGATCATTTTCTTTGCAATTCCATCGTTGATCATGGCCTTTGCGGCCTTCCGTTATCCGGGTGATTACGGTGGCTTGCTGCCTTTGATTGGGCCAAACCCCGACACCGGCGCGAATGAATTGCTGGTGACGGCGGAAAACTGGCGCGACTATCTGACTTTCGATAATTTCGGCTTGTTTTTCTCAGACCCGATTTATATCGAGCTGTTTTTGAAGTCGTTCTGGTATGCCGGGATCACCACGCTGGCGTGCTTGCTACTGGCCTATCCGCTGGCTTGGCTGATCGCACGCAGCCCGAAGAAATACCGCGATCTGATGATCTTGCTGGTGATTCTGCCGTTCTGGAGTAACTTCCTGATCCGCGTGTATGCCTGGATGATTATTCTGGGGCCGCAGGGCTATTTCACCATGGCGCTCAATCAGGTCTTGGGTGTGGTGGGTTTAGGCCCGGTGCAGCTGATGTTTAGCCACTTTGCCGTGATTATCGTGCTGGTGTATGTGCACCTGCCCTTCATGGTATTGCCGCTGTATGCCAATCTGGAAAAACACGATATGGCATTGCTGGATGCGGCTCAAGATCTGGGGGCATCGGGCTGGCAGCGTTTCTGGAAGGTCACTTGGCCGCTATCCCTCCCGGGGGTATGGGCGGGTGCGGCGCTGGTGTTTATTCCGGCGCTGGGGATGTTTGCAGTACCGGATCTCGTTGGTGGTACCGATGGCATCATGATCGGCAATCTGATCAAACAGCAATTCCTGGATAGCCGCGATTGGCCATTTGGCTCGGTACTGTCGATTATGTTGACGCTGGCCGTCTTGCTGCTGGCGGGGCTGGCGGCCATGGTTGGGCGCGGAGGTAAGCGCGATGCACTCTAAACAATCGAAATGGCTGTGGGCGGCGGCGCTGTTGGCCTATGCTTTTTTGTATGTGCCACTGATTATTGTGGTGGTGTATTCCTTTAACGATTCCAAGCTCAATGCCGAGTGGGTGGGCTTTACCTTCAAATGGTATGAGCATCTGCTGCATAACGAGCAAATGCTGGTGGCCGCACGTAATTCGCTGTTGATCGCCATCGTGACCAGCTGCTGCGCCACGGTGCTAGGTACGCTGGCAGGTATTGCCATGCATCGCTACAAATTGCGCTTGCTGCCCTTGCTGGTGCTCACGCCCATCGCCATTCCCGAAATCCTGATGGGTGTGTCGCTGCTGATCTTCTTTGTGATGCTGAATATGACGCTGGGGCTGGTATCGGTCACCTTGGCGCATATTGCGTTTTGTATCGGTTTTGTAGCGATTGTGGTGCGTTCGCGCTTACAAGGGATGGATGATGCCTTGGTGGAGGCCGCGCGCGATTTGGGCGCAACGCCATTGCAGGCTTTCCGCCTGGTGACGATGCCGCTGATCATGCCTGGCATTATTGCGGGGGCTCTGATGGCGTTTACCTTGTCGATTGATGATTTCGTGATCACCTTCTTTACTGCAGGGGCGGGTGCTTCAACGTTGCCGCTGCAGATTTATTCGATGATCCGGATTGCGGTTACACCGGAAGTGAATGCGATTTCAACGCTGTTGATGTTGCTCACGCTGGTGCTGATTCTGATTGCCAGCAAGGTGGCGCCAAGCGCATTGCGGGCTGAATAAAGCCGCCTTATCGCGATTAAAAAGGCAGCGCAGCGCGCTGCCTTTTTTCATGCCTGCAGGTAGATCAAGGTCTTGTGCAAAAAACCGTCAACCGCATGCAGATTGCCGCGACAAGACAATAATTCGTGGCATAATCGCGCAACTTGGGGTGGCCAAGTTTTTCCACTTTTAATTCTTGATGGTGAACACAATGAAAAAGTTCTTACTGGCCCTGCTGCTGGCCGCGGGCACCGCAAACGCTGAAGATGTATTGCATCTTTATAACTGGAATAACTACATCACCCCAGAAACCGTCAAGAATTTTGAAGCCAGCTGCAAATGCCGTGTGGTGCAAGATTACTACGGCGCGATGGAAGAAATGCTGGCTAAGCTCTCGGCCGGTGCGAAAGGCTACGACGTAGTCGTGCCAACCGGTTTTGCGGTGCAGCCCCTGGTGAAGCAGGGCTTGGTGCAACCGCTGGATAAATCCAAGCTGCCGAACATCAAGAATCTAAACCCATCGTTTATGAACAGCGCTTTCGACAAGGGCAATCAATACTCGGTGCCATACGCCTTCACTACCACGCTGGTGGGCTACAACGACAAAAAGATCAAAGAGCTGGGCATCGATCCAAGCTCATGGGCGATTATTTTTGATCCAGCCGTACTGGCTAAAATCAAAGGCAAAGTGACGGTACTGGATGACAGCCGCGAAGTATTTGCCGCTGCGCTGATGTATAACGGCTTCTCGGCTAATTCGACCAAGCCGGAAGAGCTGAAAAAAGCCCAAGAGACCATCCTGAAAGCCAAGCCATTCTGGGCCGCCTTCAATGGGCAAAGCTATATCAAGGAGCTGACCCTGGGCAATATCTGGGTGGCGCACGGCTACTCGAACGATATGTTCCAGGCCAACACCGATGCCAAAGCAGCCAAGCGCCCATTCGGGATTGCCTACAGTCTGCAAAAAGAAGGCAACACCTTGTCGCTGGATAATATGATGGTGCTGAAATCAGCCCCACGCCCAGATCTGGCGGCCAAGTTCATCAACTTTATGCTTGATGGCAAAAATTCGGCCCAGCTGACCAATGCCATTGGCTCAGGTAACCCGAACGCAGCATCACAAGCGTTTGTGAAACCCGAAGTAAAAGCCATTAGCGCGGTATTCCCAAGTGCTGACAATATGAAGAAACTGCAGCAGCTGAATGCGCTCGAAGGCAAAGCGCTGCGCGATCTGGGCCGGATGTGGACCCAAGTCAAAACTGCAAAATAAAATGAGCTGAACGACAAGCGGGGGCGTAAGCCCCCGTTTTTCTTCCTACGCTATGGCGCGATTTCCCCCTATCCGCTACCTTGCCCGTCAAGCCGAGCCGACTCGGGTGTCACCCTTCTTTGTGGCGGTGGCTTTGTTGCTGGTGCTGGTGGTGAGTCTGTTCCCCTTTAGCGATTGGCGCTTCACGGGCGAGCCGGTGTTTGCCTTTTACACCTATCCGCTGCCGTACTACATCACCCTCTTTGATAACACGGTCAATGTGCTGGCGTATATTCCGCTGGGCTTAGGCTGGATGCTGCTGTTTCGCCGGCGCTGGTTTGCGGCGATTTTGGCGGTGTTGCTGTGTGCCCTCACCTCGGCCAGTGTTGAATTTGTGCAGCAATTTTTGCCGGGGCGGGTGGCCTCGAATCTGGATATTCTCAGTAATACCGCCGGTGGCGTGATCGGCGTAGCCATTGGTTTGGTGTTGCGCAGTCGGCGCTGGATGCAGCGCTGGTTAATTTTCCGTCACGAAGTTTTAGCCCCCGGCCGGATGATGGAGTGGGGGGCGGTATGGCTGGTGGTGTGGCTGGTGGCCCAACTCGACCCAAGCCAGCCTTTTTTGGGCGTGGTGGTCGAGCCACGTGGCTTGCCGCAGCCCTTTATTGCGCCGCTGGCGGATGCCGCACTGTTTTTGCGCCTGCTGGAAGGCGGCGGCATGATGTTGAATCTGGTTGGGGTAGGCTTGTTTGTGTCGGTGCTGCTGGCCTATCAGCGGGATTTCCCCCGGGCGATGTTTGCACTCCTGGGGGCGGCCTTGCTACTGAAAATGGCTTTTGCCGGCATGTTGCTGCGGCCAGAGCAGTTTTTTGTCTGGCTGAATCTGAATATCGTACTGGGGGGCGTGGGCGGCGTATTGCTGCTGGCTTTATGCTGGCGCCTGCAGCGGCGCTATCGCGCCTTGCTGTCGGTGTTGTGTTTATCGCTAGCAACGGTGGTGAGCTTGGTGTGGCCGCTCTCCCCGCAATTGTCGGCCACGTTGCCGCTATTTAAATGGCAGTATGGGCACTTGCTGCACTTTAGCGGGCTCTCACAAATCATGGGCGATCTCTGGCCGTTTGTTGCCGTGTTGCTGATGCTGGTGTATCTACTCAGCCCACGCCGCAGCGATGAGTGGTACTAAGGTATATTGCCGTAGCCTTTATTGATTGTGCGTTATACGGCTATACCCCTTGGTTTGGTCTTAGGCGTCAACTTGCCGTGGCACGGCTGGATTATAAAACTGCTGCTCGCTGAGCAGTTTCTGGTACATGTCGGGGTCTTTCCATTCGGCCTGACATTGGGGCGAAAAGATGATGTCCTCAAGCCGAATGGTGCCCATACGCGGGTTGTAGGCATCATCGCGAAAGGCTTGCGCGTAGCCGGTATCGGTTTCATGCGCAATGATCGAATGCAGGCGCACATCGGCTTCACCATTGGCCATAATCGTTTGCGCCAGAATCTGGTCGATGATCACGAAAAACAGTCGCGCAAACTGTTCGGCCGAAGGGGATACCGGCATCGCAATCCAGCGCGCCGAGAAGGTTTGGCACAGGCGGATGTACTCGGCATCATCTTTATCCCAAAAACACACCGCATGGTCGAACGCATCGATCACATCACGGATCGTGCCTTTCATTAAGCCAAAATCATAAACCATCTGCCCGTGATCCAGCGCGCTGGCTTCCAGTAGCACTTCAACCTTATAGCTGTGGCCGTGAATGGAAGAGCGGCAACGCTCGGATGAGCAGTTGCGCACAATATGTGCATTTTCAAATTTAAATAGTTTACGAATCAACATTTTAACGCGCCCAAACGGTGAGGCATGGTTTTATCAGATGGCGCCCGGCGCCACAAGGGGCGATTTTACCAAGCCACCGGGTTTAATGCTTGTTTCCTTGCAGGGATAAGCCGCTGGGTGCCGTAGCCTAATACCAGTCCGTGGCGCCTACTTACAAAAACGATTAGAAATTCAGTGGAAAGCAAAAAAGAAATCATCGTGTAAGTATTTGCGTGGGCGAGGTGGAATTCACTTTTTTGAAACACTCCAGCAGGAAAAAAAGTGAAGGCAATTTGTCTGTGAAACTACTCACAGGCGCAATGAAAAGTTACATCAGCAAGCGCTAATGGTGTGGCGCGCTATTTTTATGTTGCAAAAAAAACCAATAAAAACAATATTTTTTTGATTAAATTGTGCGTCGCACAACTCGATATTGCGGTTTTTATGTAGTTTCATGTAGTCCACAAAAAAAAGCTTCAGTGGCCTAACTCACAAGCCCAAATCGGGGTGTTGACAAGGTTTTTCTCGGCACGTTAAAACAGTCTCACTGGTTAAGCTCAGCCCTTAAAGCGAGCTGGCTAGCGGTAAAAATCACCAGATACTTACAATACGGTGACAAGCAGGCAGTTGGTGGGCAAGACCACTTATCCACTAGTGCCAATGCCATTTATAAAATCGGAGGAGACATTAATGTCCCGTTTTAATCGTCTTGCACTTGCTGCCCTGCCAGCTGCAATGTTCGTGGCCTACAGCTATGCCGCACCATTGTGGCAAGAAGGCAATACGTACAATGCTGGCACAGTCGTTACTTATAAAGGCGTGGACTACTCTGCGCTGGTGACCCATACCGCTTATGTCGGTGCTGGCTGGACCCCTGATACCACCCCAACACTGTGGAAAGCAGTGGGTGCTTCAACTAACCCAACTGCCGCACCAACCACCGCGCCGACTACAGCGCCTACCGCTGCTCCAACCGCAGTGCCTAGCGCAGCGCCAACCACCGCACCGACTGCTGCGCCAGCGGGTTGTGGCAATGTGGCGGCTTGGAATTCAGCGACTGCCTACACTGGCGGCGCTGTAGTTTCATATAACGGCCGTAAATTCTCGGCTAAATGGTGGACTCAAGGCCAGACGCCTTCTTCTACTGATCAGTGGGGCCCATGGAAAGATGAAGGCGCTTGTAGCGGCGCTACGGCTACCCCAGTGGTAACCGCATCACCAACTCCAGTTGTGACTGCGTCACCAACTCCAGTTGTGACTGCGTCACCAACTCCAGTTGTGACTGCGTCACCAACGCCAGTTGTGACCGCAAGCCCAACACCAGTAGTAACTGCATCGCCAACGCCGGTGGTTACCGCGTCTCCAACTCCGGTTGTGACTGCTCGCCCAACCCCAGTGGTAACCGCTTCACCTACACCTACGCCAGTGGTTACTGCGACTCCAACACCAGTGGGTTCGCCATCGCCAACGCCAGTGGTTACTCCAACACCAACACCTTCAGTGACGCCACCCGCTGGCAGCCAAGACCAGTGTCGTCCAGTGGGTCTGGTTTCTGAAGTTGCAAACGTTCCATATTGTACTGTTTACGATACCAACGGCCGTGAGAAGCTCGCCAATGGTATGAAACGCCGCAGCATCGGTTACTTCACCAGCTGGCGTAATGGCGCAAACGGTCAGCCTGCTTACCTGGCTGCCGATGTGCCTTGGAACGACATCACTCACGTGAACTACGCTTTTGCGCACATCGACCAGAACTGGAAAGTTTCTGTCGGTACCGATGGCCCAACTAATGCCGCAACTGGCATGTCTTGGGATGACAAAGGTCCGAAATACGCGCTGGATCCATCACTGCCATTCAAAGGCCACTTCAACATGCTGAACAAGCATGCAGATGCCAAAGGCGTGAAACTGCTGCTGTCGGTTGGCGGCTGGGCTGAAACTGGCGGTTACTTCGATGATTCAGGCAAACGCATTGCCAGCGGTGGTTTCTATTCACTGACCGTGGATGAAGCAACTGGTGCAGTTCGCCAAGATCGTATCAATACCTTCGCTAAATCAGCGGCTGAATTCGTGACCAAATATGGTCTGGATGGTATCGATATCGACTACGAATACCCAACTTCAATGTCGGATGCGGGTAGCCCAGACGACTGGAAGATTGCCAATAAGCATCGTGGCAAACTGTGGGACGGCTACATGGCGCTGATGAAAACGCTGCGTCTGGAGCTGGACAAAGCCGCTGCGGCCCAAGGCAAGTACTACATGCTGACGATCGCTTCACCATCTTCAGGCTACCTGCTGCGTGGCTTCGAAGGCTTCCAGGCACTGAAATACCTGGATTACGTGAACATCATGAGCTACGACTTGCACGGTGCTTGGAACCACTTCGTGGGTCACAACGCCGCGCTGTATGATACTGGTAAAGACAGCGAGATCGCTGATGCCAAGATCTACGACACTGCAGGCGATGGCAAGTACTACAACGCTCAGGGTTACCTGAACATTGACTGGTCATACAAATACTTCCGCACTGCATTGGCAGGTGGTCGTGTGAATATCGGCCTGCCTTACTACACACGTGGCTGGCAAAACGTAACTGGCGGCACCAACGGTCTGTGGGGTACTGCAGCGGTTGCTGATCAGAAGACTTGCTACAACGGTACTGGTGGCAACCTGGGTCCTGATGCATTGAGCCCGAAAGCCGGTGCGCCATGCGGCTTTGGTGCACAAGGTATCGACAACCTGTGGTTTGACGTGGATGCCAACGGCAAAGAAATGTTTGCCGGTGCTAACCCACTGTGGCACGCCAATAACCTGCGTGATGGCTTGCCAACACCATACGTTGGTATCTATGGCCACGATCTGAGCAAGCCAGAATCGAAAGTTCGCGGTACGTATATCGAGAACTACGATGACATCGCTCAGTCTTCATGGCTGTGGAACCCAACCACGAAAGTGTTCCTGTCGACCGAAAACGAAAAATCGTTCAAGGCTAAAGTACAGTACGCGATCGACCAGGGTGCCGGCGGTATCATGTTCTGGGAGCTGGCAGGTGACTACAGCAAACCATCAGAAAATGGTCTGGGTTACTACTACTTCGGTAGCACTCTGACTTCTCTGGCTGGCCAGATGCTGAAAAACGCAACACCGTACGGCGTACTGCCAGGCGATGAGAAGTTTGTTCAGCCAGCTGAGCAACTGGATGTTGATGTTGATCTCGTAGGCTTCCTGCCAAAAGGTGAAGACAACTACCCAATCCAGATTGGTCTGAAGCTGAAAAACAACTCGAATGTTGATCTGACTGGTGCGAAAGTGGCCTTTGATGTGGCGCCTTCGACTCCGCTGACTTCGTCAACGGTTGAGTTCCTGAAACCTTTCGCACCTCCAGCAGGTAAAGGGATCGAGAACCTGGTTGATATCTACAGCGGCGGTACTTGGTCAGCAACTGTCGCTTCAAACAAAGTAGGTAACGTGGGTGGTCTGCCAAATGCCTTCCATCGTCCAGCCTACCAACTGAAGCAAGGTACTGTGGGTACTACATGGGGCGTGACCGACTTCGGCCCAGGTAAAACCATCACCATCGGTATGCGTATCTTCATGCCAATGCCAGTGCCAACCAACTTCACTCTGACGCTGCCTAACGGCAAAGTCTACGGTATCAAGCGCAAGTAATTCGCGCCCAATCCGCAAAACGCCACGGCTTGCCGTGGCGTTTTTTTATTTGGGCGGTGCAAATTGCGCGATAAATGGGCTGAGATTTTGGCCGACTGAGCAATACCAGTTGCTGACTTTATGGCGAAGTAGAAGTTTTAAATCGGCTTGATTAGTAAGCTTTATGTTGTTGACAGCTTTGTTTTTTGTTTGTCAATATTTGGTAAGCTTTGCGGGCGTGTGCTATGTCACAGTTGCAGCCAAAATAAGCCACCCCATGAAAAAAATTAGGTAGTGAATAGCCTTAAAACTACATCACGTTATTGAAAAAGCTACATCAACGAGCGCTAATGTTGCGATGCACATCGCATTTTGCAGTGGTTTTAAGCTATTTTTTCGTCTTTGATTGAGGTTTGTTGTGCGATGCAATAATTCTTTTGTCATGTAGTTGGTAGTTTTTTTGCAGAGTTTTTTTTGCTGTTGGAAAAAGACCACTTTTTAGATCACAGGGGGTGTTGACAAGGTTTTTGCTTTGGAGATTAATAGAGTCCAACACCGGTCAGCGAAGAATGCGCGGTGAAAAGAGCAGGTGCAGATCGATATATGCTTTCAATAATCTGACTGCACGGCGGATCTGGTTAGTACCAGTTGCATTGCGCGAGTAATGCCAAAAAACACACGAGGATGGAGACCCTTATGTCGCACTTTAATCGTTTTGCTGTAGCTGCTATTCCTGCTGCACTGATGGCCGTGGCCAGCTTCTCTTACGCTGCTGATGCGTGGAAAGAAGGTTCGACCTATAACGCAGGCACTGTTGTTTCATATGCCGGTAACGACTACCAAGCTCTGGTGACTCACACTGCCTACGTGGGCGCTAACTGGAACCCTGCTTCAACCCCAACACTGTGGAAACTGGTTGCTACCGGTTCTGCTACGCCAGCGCCAACCGCGACGCCAGTAACAACGGCTAAGCCAACCACGGCCCCAACAACTGCGCCAACCACCGCACCGACAACTGCTCCAACTACCGCGCCAACTACTGGCCCAGTAGCAGGTTGTGGCTCTGTAGCGGCTTGGAATTCAACTGCTGCGTATAGCGGCGGCGCAGTAGTTGCCTACAACGGCGGCAAATACTCAGCTAAATGGTGGACACAAGGTCAGGCGCCTTCTGCAACTGATCAGTGGGGCCCATGGAAATACGAAGGCGAGTGCGGCCCAGCTGTAACTGCGACGCCAACTGTAGCGCCAACACCAACCCCAGTTGGCATGACCCCAGCACCAACCGTAGCGCCAACTCCAACTGCAGTTCCAACTGCAGCGCCAACACCAGTTGCTACCTTGGCTCCAGGTCAAGAAGTGCCTCCACCTGCGCAAGCGCAAGTTGGCTCTTACTTCACTCAGTGGGGCGTGTATGGTCGTGACTACCAAGTTGCCGACATCATCTCTAGCGGCGCTGCTCAGCAACTGACCTTCATCAACTACGCCTTCGGTAACATCTACCAGAAAAATGGTGGTTACGAGTGCGGTATCGTGAACAAACTGGAACCAGGTGCAACTGATGCAAATGCACCAGGCGCTGGTACTGGTGGCGATGCTTGGGCCGACTTTGGTCTGACTGCGAAACGTCGTGTTGATCCAGCTGATCAAATCAAGTGGGACGACAAACTGGCCGGTAACTTCCGTGAGTTCCAGGCTTATAAGAAAAAATTCCCAGACACCAAACTGTTCATCTCTCTGGGTGGCTGGACTTGGTCGAAATGGTTCTCTGCTGCATCGAAAACCGACGCGCTGCGTAAACAGCTGGTTAAATCGTGTATCGACATCTACATCAAAGGTAACTTGCCAGTGGTGGATGGCCGTGGTGGCGCAGGTTCAGCTGCGAACATCTTCGATGGTATCGATATCGACTGGGAATTCCCAGGTGTTCAAGGCGTGGGTTACAACACTGTAGCGCCTGAAGACAAACAAAACTTCACCCTGTTGCTGGCTGAATTCCGCAAACAACTGGATGAACTGGCTGCCGCTAACCAGAAGAAATACTACCTGACCGTTGCTATCGGTGTAGGTCGTGACAAGATCGAAATGACTGAGCCACGCGAGTACGCACGTTACCTCGACTGGATCAACATGATGACTTACGACTACAACGGCGGCTGGAACGCACAAGGCCCGACTGACTTCCAGTCTCACCTGTTCGCTGATCCAAGCAACCCACAGTACAAGTGCTCTGGCAAACCAGCCGACAAGTGCTACGGTGACCGCAGCCTGGTGTCTTACTACAACACCGATGACGCAGTGAACCTGCTGATCCAAGCTGGCGTGAATCCGAAGAAACTGGTGGTTGGTATTCCTAAGTACGGTCGTGGCTGGACTGGTGTGACCAATGTGAACAACGGTCTGTACCAGAAAGCGACTGACGCAGCACGCGGTACCTACGAGAAAGGCATCGAAGACTTCAAAGTACTGAAAAACGCTGCGGGTACTGTGTATGTACACCCAGTAACTAAACAGTCTTACAAGTTCGACGGTTCTACTTTCTGGTCGTACGATACACCTGAAGTGATCCAAACTAAGATCGACTACGCCAAAGCCAAAGGGCTGAACGGTGGTGTGTTCAGCTGGTCACTGGATGGTGACGACAGCGCAGCAACACTGTCGAAAGCCATGGGTAAAGCCCGTCAGTAATCTGGCACCAAGAACCCCCTCGCAAGAGGGGGTTTTTTTATATCTGCTCGTTAGAAGCAGAACTGAGCTAGCGAAGCCAAAGATGCGCGCAGCCGGGGATTTTCCCCACCAAAAACATATGGAGAAGATGAAATGTTGCACACAACCTCGCGCAAGTCGTTTGCGCTCAAGGCGCTGCCAGCAGCAATGCTGCTGGCAGCCGGCCTGGCTTCGGCCACCGATGTCGCCCCGTATTATGAAATGTGGTACGCGGGCAATAATCTCTCGCTAACGCAAGCGCGCCAGCAGCTGGGGCTCAATTCTGTGACCTTAGCGTTTACCATTGCCAAGGGTAATAGCTGCGCAATCAGCAATGACGGGTCGGGTACAGATATACTCAATGGGGGTATGAAGACCGACATCGCCACCTTCCGCCAAGCGGGCGGGCGCGTGATTGCCTCGTTCGGCGGAGCTTCCGGCACGTATCTGGAAGCGGTTTGCTCGGTGGATGCCATGGTCAATTTGATCGATGGCATGATCACCACGCATGGGATTAAGGCGCTGGATTTTGATGTGGAAGGCGGCTCACTCAGCAACGCGACCTACAACAGCACTCGCTCGGCCGCGATCAAGCAGTTGCAAGCCAAATATCCCGATCTGTACGTGTCATTCACCTTGCCGGTGATGCCAACAGGCCTCACAACCGAAGGCGTGAACGCGGTGAAATCGGCCATTAACGCCGGCGTGCGCGTGGATATGGTCAATGTGATGGCGATGGATTATGGTTCATCCGCTTCAGCCAGCAAGAAAATGGGTGATTTGGCCGTACAGGCCGCGCAAAGTACCTTTATCCAGATCAAGCCGCTGTTCCCCGGCCTCACTGACGCCCAAATCTGGGCCAAAGTGGGCGTGACGCCCATGCTGGGTGTGAATGATGTGCAATCGGAAGTCTTTGGGTTGGCCGATGCCCAAATTCTCACCGACTTTGCCAAGCAAAAAGGCCTGGGGCTGATCGCGTGGTGGTCATTCCATCGCGATAACAGCAGCAACGGGGCCAGCAAAGCCAATTTTGAATTCTGGAATATCTTCAAAAACGCGCAGGGTGGCGTGGTTGCGCCTACGCCAACTCCGAGCGTAACCCCGACGGCAACACCGGTGGTGACACCCGTTGTGACCGCTACCCCCAAACCTGCCGTCACCCCAACGCCAACCCCGGGTGGGGTAGCCGCATGGGATAAGGGCACGATTTATACCGGTGGCCAGCGTGTGGTCTACAACGGCGTGGTGTATGAAGCGCAATGGTGGACGCAGGGCGAAGTGCCCGGTGCCGCGCAGTGGGGCCCGTGGAAAGTGGTGAGCGGTAGCACGCCGGTGCCAAGCAGCGCACCAACTGCGGCGCCAACCGTCGCCCCAACAACTGCACCGACGATCGCTCCAACCGTAGCGCCGACCGCAACGCCAACGGCGCGCCCGAGCACGCCGAACCCAACTCCGGTCGTGACCGCGACCCCGGTACCGGGCAATAGCTGCGCAGTTTGGGCTGAAGGTAGTACGTATAAGGCTGGAGACGTTGTCAGCTATAGCGGCCAGAGCTATACCGCCCTGTCTGCCCACACCGCTTATGTCGGCGCGGGCTGGACGCCATCGACAACGCCGACCTTGTGGAAAGTAGGTGGTGCGTGTGGTTCTGCAACTCCCACCCCGACCGCCACGCCAACGGCTACGCCAGTCGTAACTCCGGTCGTAACGCCGGCCGTCCCCACCGCAACCCCAGTCGTTACCCCGGGTGGCACAACGCCAACGCCGAGCGCCCCAGCCGTTACCAATACACCAGCGCCAACCGTACCGGGTGGCGCGGTTCCCGCGCCAAGTGAAAAGCAAGTTGGTTCTTACTTTGCCCAGTGGGGCGTGTATGGCCGTAGTTTTGAGGTGGTGGATTTTGTGAACAACGGCTCGGCCGCACAAATGACCTTCCTGAACTACGCCTTCGGCAATATCTATCAGAAAAACGGCGGCTACGAATGTGCCGCCGGGATCGATAAGCTGGAGCAAGGCGCCACCAGCCCGAATGCACCCGATGCGGGTACGGGGGGCGATGCCTGGGCCGATTATGGCCGCCCACCGGCTCGGCAAGTAAACCCTGCCAATGCCATCACTTGGGAAACGCCGCTGGCTGGGAATTTCCACGAGCTCAAAGACCTGAAAGCGAAATTCCCGAACCTGAAAGTGTTTATCTCGCTCGGGGGCTGGACGTGGTCGAAATGGTTCTCGGCGGCTGCGAAAACCGATGCGCTACGCAAACAATTGGTCGCTTCGTGTCTGGATATCTATATCAAGGGCAATCTGCCGTCGTATAGCGGCCGCGGTGGGCCGGGCTCGCTAGCCGGCGTGTTTGACGGGATTGATGTGGATTGGGAATTCCCAGGCGTTGTCGGTCAGCCCTACAACACCGTTTCGGCAGAAGATAAGCAAAACTTCACCCTGCTAATGGCGGAATTCCGCGCGCAACTGAATGCGCTGAGCGCCGCCAACGGCAACAAGAAGTACTATCTGACCGCGGCGATGTCGGCGGGTAAAGACAAGATCGAGATGACTGAGCCGGCTAAGTACAGCCAGTATCTGGATTGGATTAACCTGATGACCTACGACTTCCATGGTGGCTGGGAATACACCAGCGCCACCTATATGGATAGCGCGTATGAAAATCATGCTAATCCAAATGCCAAGACTGACTTCCATTCGAATTTGTACGCTGATCCGAAGAGCCCGAATTATCTCGATCCGGTAACCGGGCAACGGGGTGTGGCTTCGTATTACACCATCGATGACGCGGTGAGCAATCTGACCGCGGCAGGCTTCCCGGCCAATAAGATTGTGCTCGGGGTGCCATTCTATGGCCGTGGCTGGACTGGGGTGCCGAACGTGAATAATGGTCTGTACCAAACGGCCACGCAACCGGCGCGCGGAACTTGGGAAGGTGGCATTGAAGACTTCAAAGTGCTGAAGAACGCCGCGGGTACGATTTATACCCACGATGTGACTAAGCAATCTTGGAAGTTTGATGGCTCAACCTTCTGGTCTTACGATACGCCGGAAGTGATCCAAACCAAGATCAACTACAGCAAGGCCAAAGGACTGGCCGGGATGTTTAGCTGGTCGCTGGATGGCGATGACAGTAGCGCGACACTGATGAAGGCAATGAGCAAAGTGAAGCAATAAGGTCACCTTGTTCAGCCTTAAAGTGAAAGCCCGGCGCGAGCCGGGCTTTTTTGTGGCGCATGGGCTAGGCATTTTAAGGTGCCAATGGCCCGGGCACATCCAGACACCGATAGGCATGCAGCGTGGCCGCCGCGCCTTGCAGCGAAATCACATCGCGGCCCCAGGGTTTGCGCTGCTTGGGCAGGTGGCGCAACCAGGCCAAAGTGCTGGCGCTGCGGGCCACCAGCTGCTGCACGGTGGGATCGTCTTGGCGCAAATAGCGCGCCAATAGTTGTGCCTGTTCGGCGGGCCCCGCTCTGAGCAGATAACTGGTGGAATGCAGATAAAACAGCCAATCGCGGCTTTGCGCTTCGGCGAGACTCAATACACTGAGCGGATCATCTTCAAAATCAATGAAATGTACCTGACCGGCGTGGAAAATAATATTCCTGGCAAAGGCCTGGCTTAAGGCCTGCCCACAGCGGTGAGTGGCCAGAATCGCATTCAGGCCCGCCAGCCACACTTTGCGCTGATCGGCGGGCTGATGTGCGAGCAAATGATCAATCGAGGTCTTGCCCACATTGCGCATCACCAGATAGCCGGGCTGTGCGGCCAATAATTCGGGCACCAAGACGCCGGCTGCATGCAGGGTTTGCAGTCGCCGGGCTTCAATCGCCTGCCCAGCGGCGCCGCCCGGGGCAGGCACTGCACACAGCAAAGGCTGGCGCAGGCTGCGGGCGAGTAGATTGAGTAATGAATACGCCAGCGGGCGGTTGCGGCCTTCTTGGCGTTTTACAATCACGGCCTCGCCGGCCAGCTCTAGCGCTAGCACGCGACCTTGCTGTTGCGCGAGGGCGCGCTCGAGTTCGGTCTGTTGTTGCGTGCTAAGAAGGGTGAAATGCATGGCGGCCTCAAAGTGAAGCCGGCGATTGTACGCCGAAATGCCGCCGGCTGGCTGTAGCGGATTACCGCTGCAGCACCCACTGAATCAGCGGCCGCCATTCCTGGACGTCGCGCTGATTTTTGCTCGCGGGCAGATCAAACAAGGTCATGCCGCGCTGGATGGTTAGATTATAGAGCTGCGTATCGCGGATGGTGGCGATCAGCGGAATCTCGAATTGGCGCAAAAACTCGGCCAGCTGTTGCGGCGCATTGCTACGCGGATTCACGCGCATGGCGACGGCGGCCACTTGGACTTCTTCGCGGCGCACGGCCTTGGTTTCGGCCAGCTCCGCCAGAAAATCCTGGCAGGCCCATAAGTCAAAGGCAGAAGGCAAAATCGGGATAATGACCCGATCGACGACTTTCAGGGCTTTTTTAAGTTTGCTGCCGCCAAAGCAGGCGGGGCTATCCAGCACCGCCACTTGGCTGCCTTTGGGCGGGCGGGCGATTTGATCGCTGCCGATTTCCCAGCGCTCGATACGGGGTAGATTGCTAGGGCGGCGATCCAGCCAACGCTGGCTGGAGTGCTGGCGATCCAGATCGCCCAGCATCACCTTGGTTTCTTGCCACGAGAACCAGCTGGCCAGATGGGTGGAGAGGGTCGACTTGCCGCTCCCGCCTTTGGGGTTGGCAATCAAGATCTTGCGCATATTCAATCACCAAGTAACAGGGGAAACATTATGGCAGGTAATGTCAGCTTTATTGTTACATATTTGTTAAATTATTACAAAATTAGGAAGCTTTAATGAAGGTTGAGCTGGGTGTGGTGGAAAAGCTGCGTTTTATGTCGATGGGTATATTGTCGCGTGTTTTGTTTGTCAATGGGTTGATTGGTATACCCTGGTGGGGTAATAAAAAACCCGCCTGCTGGCGGGTTTTTTGCTGAAAAACTAGACCGTTTATTTGGTCAGTTCCATCAGTTTGGCAAAGGCTTCGTCAAACTGTTTCAGGCCTTCAACCTGCAGCTGCTCGCCGGCCAGATTGTAGTTAATGCCCAGCTCGCGTACTTTCACCAGTGTATGTACGGCAGCATCAATGCCGGTGTCCAGCGTGTTTGCGGCTTCGCCGTGGTCACGGAACAGCGCCAGGGTGGCATCGGGTACGGTGTTCACTGTTTCTGGGCCGATCAGGTCTTCCACGTACATCACATCGCGGTAGGCTTTGTTTTTCGTGCCGGTAGAAGCCCACAGCAGGCGTTGTGGGTTGGCGCCTTTGGCTTTCAGCGCGGCAAAACGGTTGCCGTGGAACAGCGCTTTGTAATGCTGGTAAGCCACTTTCACGAATGATTTAGCCACGGTGCCACGCAGAGCCAGCGCATCGGCCGTGCCAATGGCTTCCAGTTGTGGGTCGATCAGGCTATCCACGCGTGACAGGAATACTGAAGCCACGGCTTGCACTTTATCGATTGGCAGGCCGGCGGCCGCGCGCGCTTCCAGGCCGCGAATGTAGGCGGTCAGTACGTTATCAACGTGTTTCAGGTTGAACATCAGGGTGATGTTCACGTTGATACCAGAAGCAATCAGCTCTTCGAAGGCCACGACGCCAGCATCAGTGGCTGGTACTTTGATCATGGCGTTCGGGCGATTGATTTCGGCCCATAGGCGTTTGGCGTTGTCGATGGTGCCTTGCGCGTCGTTCGCCAGTGTTGGAGATACTTCCAGGCTCACGTAGCCATCTTGGCCATTGGTGGCGTCGTACATGGCGCGAGTCAGGTCGCAAGTGGCTTGAATGTCCGGTACAACCAGCGCTTCGTAGCGTTGTTCGGCGGTCAGGTCCTGTTTTTTCAGTTCAGCCAGATCACCGGTATACAGCGGATCAGAAGAGATTGATTTGTAGAAAATCGCAGGGTTGGAGGTAACGCCGGCGATGTCGTCTTCGGCGATCAGCCGAGCCAGCTCGCCAGAGGCCAGAAGGCCGCGCGACAGGTTGTCCAGCCAGATGCGTTGGCCGAAAGGTTTGATTGCTGCGATTCTGCTCATGGTAAAAACCTCATTAGTATTGAACTGATGCAAACAGGGTGGAACGTCGTTGCAAAGGACATGGGGCATTATCACTGCAAAACAAGCCTGATGCCTTTGCGCAGGCGCAAAAAAACCGTGATTGCTGCAATGTACGGATAGTTGTCCGGCAGAGCAAGTGCTGGCCTTGGCTTGATCCACGTTGACGGCAACAAAAAGCCCGCGCAAGGCGGGCTCGGTTTATTCGATGATGCGGGTGGCGGGAAACTTCACCGCAAATTCACTGCCTTTGCCAGGCTCGGAGGTGATGCACAGCTGCGCCTGATGGCGGTGCAGAATGTGCTTCACAATCGCCAGCCCCAGGCCGGTGCCGCCGGTATTGCGAGAGCGGCCACGATCAACGCGATAAAAGCGCTCGGTCAGGCGGGGAATATGCTCGGGGGCGATGCCGATCCCGGTGTCGCGGCAGGTAAAGCACAGCATATCGTCGCGCCGCTCCCAGCCAATGGTGATCTTGCCGCCCGCCGGGGTGTAACGAATGGCATTGGAAACCAGATTGCCCAGTGCCGAATGCAGCTCGTCGTTATTGCCGATCAGACGGGCGCGTTCCAGTTTGCCGATTTCGACCGTATGCCGGCCTTGCGAGAGGCCCATGCCTTCGGTGCGCAGTAATTGCATCAGCTGCGGAATATCGACTTCCTCTTCGCGCACTTGCGCGCCGCTTTCCAGTTTGGAGAGCGTGAGCAAATCATCCACCAGTCGCTGCATGCGCTGGGTTTGTTCGTACATCAGCTGCAAATGCGTGTCGCGGGTTTGCGCATCTGACGCTGGCATATCGATCATGGTTTCGATAAAACCACCCACCACTGTTAGCGGGGTGCGCAGCTCGTGCGAGACATTGGCCACGAAGTCGCGATGCACGGTTTGTACGCGCTCGAGTTGGGTAATGTCGCGGCTGAGCAAGAGTTTGCGTGTTGAATCAAATGGCACCATCTGCGCCGAAAGCGTTTGCTCGGTGGGGCGGGTAGTGCGAATCACGATCGGGTGGCTAAAGTCTTCCTGCTTGAGGTATTCACGCAAGCTAGGGTGACGTAGCAAGTGTGTAATCGGTTGGCCGGTATCGGTTTTACGATTCAGCGCCAAATGATCGCAGGAAGCCGGATTGCACCATTCGATGCGATCGTACTCGTCCAGAATCACCACACCATCGGGCAGCGCTTCGGCGGCCGATAGAAAACGATCCAGCGTATTAGCCAGCCGCTCTTTGGCTTTTTTCTGCTTGCGCACTTCGGTGTAAAACTGATCGAAGACTTCTTGCCAGAGCAAAAAGCTGCTGGGCACATTATCGACTTGCGGGTTTTGCAGCCAGTGATACAGGCGGTGCAAATTAAAAATATGAAACAGGCAGGTGAGTGAGACGACCACCAAGGCAAAGGTCAGCCCCCACTCCCGTCCGGCAATCCCGCCGATAAACAGCGCGATCAGGGTCACGGACAAATAAAAAACGATGGAGCGGAGCCAGAGCATTCGGTGCCTTTGAGAGCGGGCGTCAGGTCAGGGTAATGCAGTGCATTACCCCGAGGAACTGCGGATTGTACTTAATTGACAGACAGGCGGTAGCCTGAACCACGAACGGTTTGAATCAGATGATCGTGGCCAGTTCCCTCCAGTGAAGAACGCAGGCGACGAATGTGTACATCAACCGTGCGCTCTTCCACGAATACATGGTCGCCCCATACTTGGTCGAGCAGGTGAGCGCGGGTATGTACGCGCTCAGGGTGGGTCATAAAGAAGTGCAGCAGACGGAATTCGGTAGGACCCAGATCCAGCGCCTTGCCATTGCCCGATACGCGGTGAGTGACCGGATCAAGGCGCAGGCCTTGGATTTCCACCGGATCATCAGTTGCTTGTGGCGCACGACGGCGCAGCACGGCTTTGATGCGTGCTTGCAGTTCACGTGGGCTGAAGGGTTTGGTGATGTAATCATCGGCGCCGGTTTCCAGCCCCGCGATTTTGTCTTGCTCGTCCGAGCGGGCCGTTAGCATAATCAGCGGAATGCCACGGGTACGTTCATCGGCGCGCAATTTACGTGCGAAGTCGATGCCGGACATGCCAGGCAACATCCAGTCGAGCAGAATCAGATCGGGCAGGGCATTGCGCACAATGCTCTGCGCGCTTTCGACCGAGTCGGCACGCATGATGTGGTGACCGGCTTGGGTCAAGTTAAAGGCAATCAACTCCTGGATTGCTGGTTCGTCCTCGACCAGCAGAATGTTTGCGGCCATGACAGCTCCTCGCGCGATAAGTTCAATTCAGATTGGTTGCGAGAATAAGGCTTTAGTGTGAACTTAATATTACAAGTCTGCAAACTTATGGCATAAATTTCATGGGGTGAAAGCAATGTCACTTCGCTGGCGGCTACAAGGGCGGCGCGGTATCATGGAGGCTATTCAAATCAACCCTTTTGAGCTGGATATGGCCGGTTTGCACGCCAACACCCCGCAGCCCACCGAACTGACGCTGCATCAAGCTTCCCGAGTACTGGAAATCGCCTTCGATGATGGCGCGCGGTTTAGACTGCCGTGCGAGTACCTGCGGGTATTTAGCCCCTCGGCCGAAGTGCGCGGGCATGGGGTGGGCAATGAAGTGCTGCAAGTCGGCAAAAAGCTCGTCAATATCCGCGCGATTGAACCGGTGGGCCATTACGCGGCCAAACTGGTGTTTGATGATGGCCATGATAGCGGCCTATTTAGCTGGCAATATTTATACGAACTGGGCGCCCAGCAGGACGCCAACTGGCAACAATACCTGAGCGATCTCGCCGCCGCCGGCGCATCGCGTGAACCGCTGTAAG
The DNA here is from genome assembly GCF_000429785.1 of Chitinibacter tainanensis DSM 15459. Taxonomy (GTDB): domain Bacteria; phylum Pseudomonadota; class Gammaproteobacteria; order Burkholderiales; family Chitinibacteraceae; genus Chitinibacter; species Chitinibacter tainanensis. Next base: position 232,022 of record NZ_KE386951.1, on the reverse strand, counting down.
CAGCAAGGGCAAAGCAATGAGCGACGCGAAAACCCACTTCGGTTTTTCTACAGTCAACGAATCGGAAAAAGCGCAAAAAGTCGCCGAAGTTTTCCATTCGGTGGCCCAAAAATACGATGTAATGAATGACCTGATGTCAGCAGGTCTGCACCGGGCCTGGAAGTTTTTCACCATTGAAACCAGTGGCGCCAAGGCGGGTGATCGGGTGCTGGATATTGCTGGTGGCACCGGCGATTTATCCAAGGCCTTTGCCAAAAAAGTAGGTAAATCGGGGCAGGTGTGGCTGACCGATATCAATAGCTCGATGCTGGGCGTGGGCCGTGATCGCCTGCTGGATTCCGGATACCCCCTCCCGGTAGCTCAATGTGATGCAGAAAAGCTGCCGTTCCCAGACGAATACTTCGATATTGTTTCGGTGGCGTTTGGCCTGCGCAATATGACGCACAAAGATGCTGCGCTGAAAGAAATGTGCCGCGTGCTCAAGCCCGGCGGCCGTTTGCTGGTGCTGGAATTTTCCAAAGTATGGGCGCCACTCAAGCCGGCTTACGATCTGTATTCATTCAAGCTGCTGCCGCTGATGGGCAAGCTGGTGGCCAATGATGCCGATTCCTACCAATATCTGGCCGAATCCATCCGCATGCATCCGGATCAGGAAACCCTGAAAACCATGATGCGCGATGCGGGCTTTGGCCGCGTGGATTACCACAATATGACCGGTGGCGTGGTGGCGCTGCATAAAGGGACCAAATTCTGATGCTGCTGGCGCGCTTGCTCAATCATTTGCTGGCGCAAGCGCCAGAGCAATTGCAGGCCTTGCAGCCGCTGGCCGGGCGTAGCTTTGCGCTGCAGCTACCGCTGCTCACCGCCACCGTGGTGGTGATGCCCGATGGCCGCTTGGCTGATTCACAAGCCGAGCCGGAAGCTACGCTGACGTTGCCGACGGCGTACTTTCTTACCCGGCTCACCGATCCGCAAGCCGCATCGCGGCAAGTGGTGCTGGCGGGCGATCCGGATTTGGCCGCCCGCGCCGGCGCCGTACTGGGCGCGCTCGCCTGGGATGCGGCCGAAGATCTGTCGCGCTGGACTGGTGATATTGTGGCGCATCGGGTCGTACGCTCAGGGCAAGCGCTGGCGCAATGGCCCTTGGCGGCCGGTGAGCGGCTGGCCACGGCCGTGGCGGAGTACGCGCGCGATGAAGCGCGCTGGCTGGTGCGTAAAGAGCAGGTGGCCGACTACTGTAGCGCGGTGGACACCTTGCGGCACGATGTGGCGCGACTGGAAAAACGGCTGGCCCGCCTACAGGCGCGGCTGGCGGACAAAGGCGAATAATGCTGCGTTTTTTTCGCATTCTGTATGTGATTGTCCATTTCGGGCTCGATGAATTTTTGCTGGGGCACGAGCGTGTACGTGGCCTGCGGCAGCTGATCGGCGCGCTGTTTTTCTGGCGCAAATTACCCGATAGCCGCGGTGTGCGTTTGCGGCTGGCGCTGGAATCACTGGGGCCAGTGTTTGTTAAATTTGGCCAGGTGTTATCGACCCGCCGCGATTTATTGCCGCCTGATCTGGCCAATGAACTGGCCTTGCTGCAAGACCGAGTGAAGCCCTTTGCCTCGGAACTTGCCATTCGGCAAATCGAAACCAGCCTGAATCAGCCGTTGGCGGCGCTGTTTGCCGAGTTTGATGCCACACCGGTGGCTTCGGCCTCGGTGGCGCAGGTGCACCGCGCCCGGCTGCATGCTCCCGCGGGAGGGGTAGGGCAAACGGTGGCGGTGAAAGTGCTACGCCCGGGTATTTTGCCGGTGATCGAAAGCGATCTGGCTTTGCTGCGCATGCTGGCGCTGTGGGTGGAAAAGCTATTTGCCGATGGTAAACGCCTGAAGCCCCGTGAAGTGGTGGCCGAGTTCGACCGTTATCTGCACGACGAGCTGGATTTAATGCACGAAGCGGCCAATGCCAGCCAGCTGCGGCGCAATTTTAAAGATTCCGATCAGCTGATCGTGCCCGAAGTGTTTTATGACTATTGCGCGCGCGAAGTGCTGGTGCTGGAGTGGATGGACGGTATTCCCATCGGCCGCATCGACGAGCTAAAAGCCGCGGGCATGGATTTGAAAAAGCTCAGCCGCTACGGGGTGGAGATTTTCTTTAGCCAGGTATTCCGCCACGGTTTTTTCCACGCCGACATGCATCCGGGCAATATCTTTGTGGCGCCAGATAACAGGTATATCGCGCTAGACTTTGGTATTGTTGGCTCGCTGAGCGATACCGATAAGCAGTATCTGGCGATTAACTTTCTCGCTTTTTTTAATCGCGACTATCGGCGGGTGGCGACGGCACATATCGAGTCGGGCTGGGTGCCGAAAGAAACCCGTGTGGAAGAGCTGGAAGCTGCAGTGCGCACGGTGTGCGAGCCCTTCTTTAATAAGCCGCTGAGCCAGATCTCGTTTGGTTTTGTTTTGCTGCGGCTGTTTGAGACTTCGCGCCGGTTTAATGTCGAAATCCAGCCGCAGCTGGTGTTGCTGCAAAAAACCTTGCTCAATATCGAAGGGCTGGGTCGCCAGCTCGATCCCGACTTGGATTTATGGCAAACCGCCAAGCCATTCTTGGAGCGCTGGATGAATGAGCAAATCGGCTGGCGCGGTCTGCTCACCACGCTCAAACATGAGGCGCCGCAGTGGGCGACCCTGCTGCCGACTTTGCCGCGTAAACTCAACGAAGTTCTGAACCAAAACCACACCGAGCTCTTGCTGGCGGGCTATAAAGGGCTGATGTGGGAGCAGAAAAAGCGCAATTATCTGCTGGGGCTGATCGCCGCTCTGCTGGCCGGCCTGCTCGCAACAATTTGGTGGTACTAACTCGGGAAGCAGATGGCATGCAGCGGCGCAGCTTGGCTCCATCGGTATTGCGCCACTGGCTGGCTCCCATTGTGCTCTCGCTCAGCGTGCATGGGCTGCTGCTGTGGACTTTACGCCCGGATTCGGGTTGGAGCACGCCGTGGCCGGCGGCTACTACGGGCGGGGCCGGGGCGCTGAGTGTGAGCTTGGCCGCATCGCCCTCGGCTGAGCAGGCTGCCGCCGAACCAGCGGCAATTCCTTTACAAAGTCTGGCCGACCCAACTGCATACACAACCGCTGCCTTGCAGCCGTACCAGCCGGCCCTTGATCTGCTCGCTAGTGCACAACTAGCGCCAAGCCCCACGGCGCAGTCTGCTGCCAGCATGGGGGCGTTGCCCACCCCTGCGCCAGAGCGGCAAGAGGCGGTGGCATTGAGTGAGCCGCAATTTGTACCCAGTGACTTTGCCCGCAGCCCTGCCGAGCTAGTGCTGGAGCTGGAGATTGATGCCACCGGCCTAGTGCAACAGATTCACGTGCTCAGCGGCAATATCCCCCCCGAAGAGCGCCACCCCATTTTGCGTAAAGTGGGCGCCATGAAATTTCGCCCAGCCATTGAAAATGGACTGGGCGTCGCTTCCAGCAAAACCTATCGAGTTGAATTTACCCACTAAGCCTGCGCCGAGCGGGCACGTGTTTACCAGTTGTCTTCACCGGTATCGGCGGTATCGCCATCGTTATTTTTATCCCAAGCTTTGCGACCGGTATGCCGCAGCTCCAGAATGCCGTTGCCACTTTGCGCGCCTTTGGGGGTCGCGATGAGTGTGAAGGTGGAGCCATCGGCACTGCAGTTGCTCATCGCGATATCGTAATACTTGGTACTGCCATCAATCGGCGACTCGGTATACGGTGGCGTTGGGCAGGTGGATGACGCCGAGTAACGGCTGTTTTCGGTAAAACGCCGCTCAAGGATTTGTGCACTTTGCATTAGCACCCCTTGCGCATCTGCCCGCCGGGTCTTGCGCACGTAATCCTGATAATTCGGGATCGCGATCGCGGCCAAAATGCCGATCACCGCCACCGTAATCATCAGCTCGATCAGCGTAAAGCCGCGTTGTGCCGCCAATGTGCTTGTCATTATTTGATTACCTCGCTCCAGTTCACCGGTACAACCACCCGTGAGTCACACACATTGATCTGAGTGGCATTGCCTAATGGATCAACGTCGATGGCTTTTTCACACGCGCTGGTGGATTTCTTACCGTTATAGTTGCGGCCAAAGCCCCGTTCATCATTCAGGCCGGAAGGAATCGAGCCTTTAATGGTGGTGGTCCCGTTCGGGGTGGAGGTGGTCGACAAAAAGCCGACATTATTAATGCTAACTTTGGTGCCTGTGCCGCTATTGGTAATCACAAAGCGCGGGCGCGATTGGCCACCATCATCCAGATTCAGTGCCATCAGCCCCGATTTAGAGGTAAATGCGCAGCTGTTGCTCACGTCTTCGGCTGGCGTCATGGTGTTAAAAATCACCGTGCCGCCCGAAATCCGTGGCATCCCGACGTGACGCTCTTCCCCAAGTGGGAAATTGGTATACCAGCCATATTGAATGCCAGCTGTGTATTTATTGTCATCGGAGCAATTACTCTGGAAAGTGCCATCCTCTTTTTTCGGCAGGATACAGCGGTATTTCTCAATGTCGCTGAGCAGCAAGCCGGGGATATTTAATTTGGTCAAATCAGCGCTATTGAACTGGGCAATTCTTTGCTCGACCAGGCTGGTGAGCGCAGGTGGGGTGTAGCTATTGCCCACTGCGGCATTGGTCATTACCCCATCGCTGCCGATGCTCAGTTCTGGATCAACAATGCCATAGAAACTATTGGCATCTGCTTGTCCGGTACAACTGCTGTTATAACGGTCGCAGTCTTCATAAAACTTGCCGGTGCCGAAATACACCATCAGCCGTTTATTTGTGATGCTGAGTGAGGATTCGGCCTTTTTCTCCATAGCGATCGCCGGTGGGCTTACAATCGATTGTGCCTTATCACTTCGCACGGCACGGAACATCGGTTTACCACCGAGGCCAACCCGCCATTGCGCGGAGTTGGTGCTGCTCACATCAAATTTCCACAGATTGCCAAACATATCCCCAGCATAGATGTAATCAGCGGTGCCGTTGCTATCAATATCGGCCGCAGTTGGGGCTGATAGACCATTGCTATTGCTGAAAAGACCATTATTGCCCGCGATGGTGGCATCGACCGTCAGTTTCACCACTTTACCGTTCCACCCACTGCTGCCCGGGCCAGAAACATCCAGCATAAACAGGGTGGCACTGCCCGTGGTGCTATTTAAACCATTGCCAGTAATCACATACCATTTGCCATCATTCATCTTGGTAATGAGCGGGCTAAATGGTTGGTAACCCATATCCGGGCTGCCTTTGGCGGTGTCGTTGCTATTGAAAAATTCCCAGCGGGTGACGCTGGAAATCACCGACGAACCCACGCTCAGCGGATTGCTAATATCCAATGCAAACAGCCCTTTGCCGCCAAAACCAGCGGTAGCGGCCAGTAGAGTGCGCCAAGTGCCATCGTCAGTTTTAACATCCTGCACGGCGGTTTGGCCATTCAGGTAATACTCGTGGCTATATGATTGCTCTTCGAGTTTGCGCAGCTTGTCGAATACAAAAGAGGGAATATAGCCAAAGCGCTCACGACCATTGTGTTCCTGATTGGTGACCACATCGTCCATAAAGGCGTGATACACCCCGCCATTGGCGCCGGCATACACGAAATTAATCCGGCTGGCCTGTTGGTTGGCAAACGCTGCGTAGCCTGTATCGGCATAATAGTCGGCGCGTGGTACAGGCCCCACCGCGTAGGGTTGAGCGTCCAGAATGTCAGCAATGTAGTTGGTTTCATTTCCGACTTGTTCGCGCACCCGATATTTACCGCTGGTGGTCCCTTCGTTGCTGTTGTCGCCACGGATGTATTTGGCGCGCGCTTCCATGCGCGGGGTTACCACAAAGCCACCAGGGTCGCCATCTGGGTAATTGAGGGCTGCTTTTTGCGCCGATGAGAGTTGCGCCATTTCGGCGGCTGCATCAAAGGCCCGGCCAGTGCGGGTGTCCGGGTTCCAGGACATCAACACCCGTTCGATCGGTGGAATGAGCTTGCCGGGGTCGTTAGCATCCCAGTACACCGTACCCAGTTGCAGGCTATCGGTATTCAGCGCCAGAGCCGACAGATTACCGCTCCATTGATTGGCTTTGTAGGCGGTACGGTAAATCCGGTACTCCGAACTTTGCGAGCTACTACCGGCGGTGCTACCCACTGGGGCACTGGAGCGGGTGGTGGAGTCGATCCGCGAGAATGCCCGATCTAGCTGTTCTTTCAACTTCAATGGATTGGTAACCAAGAAGTAGTTATCCGGTACTCCATCACCATCGGCATCCCATTCGGCAATGTTATCCAGAACATCTTTGTTGGTACTCCCTTCTGCGTCATCATCAATGAAGCCACCGTATTTAGCGGCGTACCAAAGTGGTGACTTCAGGTCGGTGATGGTGCTCGCCGCACTATTGGGCGTGAAGGTACGGGTGTCGGTGAGTGCACTCATATTGCCGGTGGCGCCGAACGGTGTGCCCGATGGGTTGCCAGTAGTGGCCGGCAGCGCATCCATCCAGTATTTCACATCGCGGCCACCAATATCTTTTACCACCAGATACACGCCATCTTTGGTCGAGCCAGACACTACATAGCCCATATGCTGATCAATCCCACCTGCGGCGTAGGTCGAATTGACCTTTACTTCGATGGTGTTGTTGGCCAAGAGGCGAATTTCATATTCGGCGATGGCATCCATATCATGGTCGCCACCGTATTCCACATCTTCAAAGTTGATGCGGAACTTATAGTAAGGGCGGCCAGCATTGATCGATGTATCAGTGGCAAAGCCGGGTACATTGCGGATGGTATCGATGTAAAAATCGACAATCTGATTGGTTGGCCGATAGTCGCCCTGATTACCGGTGCCACCGCCATTGGAAGGCGACTTGGCAAACGGCGTGAAGACTACTTTTTGGCCCGCTACCGGAATCTCGATTTTGGGCAGGGCTGAAGCCAGGGCGATCGAGAAGGTGCTAATGGTTTGCTTCGATGGCGCTGCATTGATGTCGTTTTTGCGGGCAAAGTCTGCCACAGCCGCGCTGTAGAATGTCCCGGCTTTGCCTGGTTCTTCTGGCAAGCCTTTTAGGCCAAAAAAGCTGCTAGCGGCTTTGGTGGTAGGGGCCTGATCATTATTCGTGCCATTCTCACCAATGATGACATTCTTGCTGCCTGAGCCAAATTCGCTTTGCCACATGGCATTCAGAATGCTCTGAATATTGAAGCTATTGCCGTTCAGGCTGGAATTGCTCAAATTGCCGTCGAAATTGGGATAAATATCGGATAGCAGGGTGATCACGGGCTTGGCGCAGACGTGGTTGCGGCGTTGCGAACCATTCATGCCATAGGGGTCGGTCCAGGCGGCGACCGAGAGGCCAACGCCGGCGCCTTTGGCATCGCTGGTATAGCCGGCGCTACCACCGGCATAGTATTTCACGGTTTCCCACAGCATTTCTGCTACCGGGTTGCCCCAGCTACTGCAACGGCCATTGTTCAGTTGCTTAGAAAACGCATTGCCATAGCTACAGTCATCATCATTGGTACTGACGCCGTAGTATTCGCGACTATTCGAAAAACCCTCGATCCGCATATTGTCGATATTGCGGATGATGCCAACGGTGCTGGTGAAGGTGCCATTGCTGGTGTTGATTTCGTCGCTGATGCTACCGATATTTTTACGCAGTACCCCGCCTTGGGTGTTGTCTGAGTAGCTGCCGGTAAAGAGCCCAAAGCGCATGCCATCAGCATCGCCGTATTGCTGGATCAGGCCATAGGGCTTGTAGGAAGTGCCATAGCGCTTGCACTCGTCCTCGAGCAGACCGGTTTTGCAGACTTGTACGCGCACGACATAATCAGTGAGATCGCTGGTCGGGATGTTCACGCGGTTATTCGAGCCATCCGCATATTGGGCATCCGCCACCGGGCGCTCGATACTGAGCCATTCCCATACCCGGCGGTTGCTGTCTTTAATGGTGCGCAACAGCGGTGGGTTGAGATAACTGGTCTGGCAGCCATTCGGGGTGCAGCGCGTGGTGTTGGCAAAGAGGTGGCGCCGACCGGATGCAGGCAAAGCCATTGGGGTATAGTCCTGAATGTCATAGCCATCAACGGCTATACTCATATACTCCTTGCCCCAGCTGTGCGCATCCTGCGGGATGAATGTGCGTTCTAGAACCGTGTCGCTGGCGGTATCTGTACTGCGTTTTCCGCCATACAAGACCCGGCGAATGGCATCAATCCGTGAGGTGGTGAGGTAGTTGAGGAAGTCACCACTCCAGCGCGCACTGCTGAAACTGCGGCATTTTTTATTGGTGGTGGTGTTAATGGGTTCAAAGCGCGAGTTACTGCTGTTGTAGCTGTAGCACTTATAGCTATCGAAATAGCCGTAGTAATCGATCTTGAAGTTGCCTTTACCTTCGCCATAGCCGGGTTTGACCCGCCAGCCTTGGTAACCCACATCGTAAACGCCATCCCCATCCAGATCGGATGCGTCATTGTAGGCCTCATAATAAAGCCGATGATCTTTACCCAACACCAGCATATTCAGCGGTGGCTCGTTGGATGACTGATACAGCGGGGTGAATGGATCGCGCCCGCCCTGGGTCAGGTTATTCAGTGCCACTGCCTGCGCGAATGCGGGCAGAAATAGCAGGCTGAGCATGAGAGATAAAGTGGTGCGTTGCATGATCAGACTCCTTAGCTCTCGCAAGCTTTCACAATCGATTTCAGTAATACCGAGCTATTGGCGTCGGCGCCGGTGCCTTGCGCCCAGATTTCGTAATAGGTGCAGTCGCCTTGGACATTGTTATTCATATCGCGAATTGCCCAGCGCGGCTGAGCGGCTACGCCAGCCACGGTTTGGATGGCAGAAGCATTGCCACTTTGGGGTTTATTGCAACTCGTGTTGTTGATGGCACAGGTACCCGTGCCACTACCCCAGTTGGTACTATTGAGCAGGTAGGTTTTGGTGGCGTCTTCTTTGTTGCACAGGCCATTACTGCAGCCTGAGGCTGGAAAAATCACTTCTTCGGTTAACTGGGCTTGCGCACGGCGCATGGCCAGCTGGGCCATTTCAAATGCTTGTGCACGGGCGCGGTTATTCCCGGCCGAGTGCTCCCGTAAGGTCGCGCTGCGGACGGCGTAGACCACCGTGATGGTGATCGCCACCAGAAACACAATGCTGGTGATCAGCACAAAACCATGCTGGGTATGCGTTGAGCGCATGTGGCCTCCCTAATTGGTCTTGTTACGCAAATACAAAGTGGTCGAGAAGGTGCGGTAGAGATGACCGTCACTATCGTCCACTGATTGTTGTGCGTGGTTAGGGAAATTGCAGTTCAGGTAGGTTTTGCCCGAACTGCTCACGGTAATTTTGTCGTCACTGCTGCGCACGACCATACACGCGCGTACCGCATAGACATTGGCCCAGTTGGTGGGGCTGTCGGTGTAGCTATCGGCCAGCCGGTCGCCATCGCTGTCCACGCCATAGGTGAGCTTGAAATCAACGATATTGTCCGCCAGCACCTGCGAGTTACTCACCGTCGTGCCGGCGGTATTCAGTGTGCCGCAGCTGAGCTGGTTGTTTTGAAAGCTGAGCCGATAGGCATATTGCTGGTTGAGTTTCAGCGCCGGGTAATCGGCATTGCCGCTCGTGTCTTGCGCACAAGTCACCATATTGCCTTCAGTGTCACCCAGAAAGCGCAGGTCGACGCTGGTACTGGTGCCTTTGATAAAGGCGCCAGCCGTCATGCCATAGCCAGCCGGAAAAGCTGTGGCCGCCGCCGCGGTCATATTGGCGGTATTTTGAAAGCCCGCCTGATAAATCATGCGTTGCAAGGTTGCGAGCGCATATTTGCCATCTTCGGTCATCCGGGCCAGCGCAGTCTGGCTGCGAAAGGTTTGCCGGGTTTGCAGATAAATATTGGCGATCCCCAGTGTGAGCAACAAAGCCAGCGTTAAGCCGACCATCAGTTCAACGAGGGTGAAGCCGGATTGGCGAGGTTTAAACATGCTGCCCCCCTAGGAAATCGTCAGCGAGAAGCGGGTTAGATCCGGGGTGGGATCCTCTTTGGTCGGCTTTTCGTCCTGCCACCAAATTTTGACGACAAAGGGTGCTGTCGCGTAGGCCGCATTAGTGCTGGGTAGGCAGCCGGTTTTGGCTGCGAAATCTTCGCTGGTGCTATCGCGTACGGGTTCAGTGCCGTCGTCTGGCGTCGTATCACGGCAAATAACCGCCCCGCCAGTACTACCGAGGGGGAGCGATGCCGCCACGAGGTCAAGCCAGGCTGCGAGCTCCGCGCGGGCGAGGGTTGTGCTATTGCTGCTGCTTTCTGGGGTGTACCCGGTGGCGTTTGCACAGCCAAAACGGCTGGTAGTGGTATTGAAGGTGCAGGTAAAACGGGCGTAGTCGGGTGATTTGGGCAATAGTGGTGCGCCAGTGCCGTAGTAGCGGGCATCTGCGCCCGCTTCGGTGGAGGCAATGGTTTTGGCCCGATTGGCCTGTACCTGCTCAGCCAGACTGCTGGCTAAATCGCTGGCCACTGAGCGTAAATAGGAGCTTTGCGTCGCGCGCAGCGAATACGCCTGCAACGAGGCTAGCCCCAAAATCCCTACCGCCAGTACCACTAACGATACCAGCACCTCGATCATGATCATGCCACCTTGTTTCATTGCGGGCTCCTAGCTGCAGGTTGTGCCCAGATCACGACGGATGCGGCCAACCTTGTCGACCGTTACTGTGCGTGCCTTGGCGCCGCTGTTACATAGGGTAAACACGGTATCGCTGCTGCCGGCTAACACCACTGAACGAAAGCGCAGCGCTTTGGTGTTGTTGCTCACGCTGATGCTGCTGACGTTTTTCACGGCATGGCCGATCTGCAGCAGTGTTTCGCCCGAGTCGTAGCTACTGTCGCCATCTGCATCCAGAAAAACGAGCCAGCCTGTTGTCCAGTTGGGCGTGCTGGTGACGCAAGTTGGCGTATCGGCCGTTGGGTTGGCCGAGTTGCAGACCGAAATACTGGTGCCACGTTTGATCGCCTCGGTTTTGGCGTAGCTAAACACATTCAGCAAATCTTCTGAGGCGCCGCTCAGGGCGCTGTTTTTGGCAAACATGGCTAAGCTGGGGGCGGCAATCCCGGCAATAATGCCGAGCAAGGCCACCACGATCATCATCTCGATGAGTGTGAATCCGATTTCTTTGCGCACTGGGATACCCTCTAGTTTTCAAAATATTAGAATATTCTGATTTTCAACGTAAATAGGCGCGATACCCTTAATGAATAAACCATCTTGACGCGAAGCCCAATTTGGGCTGCTTAACGTGAGGCTTTGGTGAATGGAAGGTCGGCAGGCGAAGCCTATGTAAGTTATTGCGAGATTAAGTAAGGGCGGATGCGGTGAGGTTTGCGAGTGTGGATGATTTTAATCTAATGATTTTTATGCATTTTTATTGTTGTCTTTGCTGTCCGTTGGTATGAGGGTGGCAAAGTGTAACAAGAACAGCCGCTGGTGCTGCAGCACCTGCCGTTTGGCGGGTGTCTGAACAAAAAGTGCTGGAATATTGCCTTGATAAGGCGATGTGTTTCCAAAAAGAAACACTTTGGAGGGGCGGGAGAGATCCCCGAAGTGAAATAGCCCTCAGGCGAGGCGATGGCCGGTGCGCGCCGGCTATTGCCGATTAGGCTGCCGGCGAGGGGCTGGCTTGATGCTGCAGCACATAGCGTTTGAACTCGCTTGCGGTAATTGCTGGCGACCACAAAAAGCCCTGGCCTTGCTCGCACCCAAGCTCTTGCAGCTTGGTTAGGGTGCGGGTGTCCTCAATCCCTTCTGCGATCAGGTGTAGATTCAGGCTATCTGCCACTTGAATAATTGCCCGCACAATGGCCTCATCGTGCGCATCATCGCTCAGGCGACGTATAAATGATTGATCAATCTTGAGACGCTCGACTTCAAAATGCTTGAGGTAGCTCAGATTGGAATATCCCGTGCCAAAATCATCAATCGAGAAACTGATGCCTAGGCTACGTAGATTTTGCAGAATGGTTTTCAGGTGGGCCGAGTCTTCCAGTAGCAATGATTCGGTAAGCTCTAGCTCCAGCAGGTGCGCCGGTAAGCCGGTTTGTGCGAGGGCGTGATTGATTAGCTGCTCCACATCGCCACGGCGAAATTGGATCGGCGAGATATTAATCCCGACCACTAATTCACCAAGGCCTTCGTCTAGCCAATACTTGGCTTGTCGGCAGGCCTCCAGCACAATCCATTCACCCATCTCGACGATCAGCCCAGAATTTTCTGCGACCGGAATAAACTTCCCTGGCGGGACTAAGCCGAGCTCGGGGTGGCGCCAGCGCACCAGCGCCTCCGCGCCGATAATTTGGCCGCTGCGCAAATCAAATTGGGGTTGGTAGTGCAGGGTGAATTCCGATTTGATCAGCGCCACGCGCATTTTCGAGGCCAGCTCCAGTTGCTCCGTGGCTTTGGTGTTCATGCTGTCATCGTAAATCCGGAACGCATTGCGCCCGGCGCCTTTGGCCCGGTACATCGCCATATCGGCTTTTTGCAGCAGGCTATCAAAGTCATCCTGCTGATCGTGGGCGACGGCGACGCCGATCGAGCAGGTAGCGGTAATGTTCAGCGGGCCGAGGGCCAGCGGCTCGGCCAGACGCTGGATCACCTGCTTGGCAATGTCGGCGGCGATTTCCGGTGCCGGAATGCATTCCAGAATAATCAAAAACTCATCCCCGCCTTGGCGCGCTACCGTATCGCTTTCACGCACGCAGGTTTGCAACCGCTCGCTCATGGTGAGCAGCAGCTGATCGCCGGCGGCATGCCCCAAGGAGTCATTGATGGTTTTGAAGTTATCCAGATCGATATACAGCAAGGCGGTTTGCTTGTGCGCACGGCGGGCCAAAGCCAAGGCATGCTCGCAGCGATCGCGCGCCAGTAGCCGGTTGGGCAGCTTGGTGAGTGCATCGTGGCTGGCCAGAAATTCCACTTCTTTTTGAGAGCGCCGTACGCGTTGATTTTCGCTGCGCAGCGAAGCTAGGGCATGGCGAAAATCGCGCATGATTAAGGCAATACTCATGCTCACCGTCACCATAATCAGGGTGACATCAATCCAGAATGGCCAGCCGGGGAGCGCATCCTTGGCCACGCGCCAGCCTTGTGCCTCGGCAATCACCAGTAAGGTGATATTGAGCATGATCAGTGCAAACTCAAGCCAGAATAGCCACGGTGCACACAGTAGGCCGGTAAAAACCATGAGGGCTGGATAGGCCAGTAGTGTCGGGTCGTGGGTGCCGGTACTTAGCCAATGAATGGCCGCCAGCACGGCCAGTAGGCTGAGGGTGAAGGTGGCGGATGCTGCTTGGGTATAACCGCGTTTGGCCATGCCGTAGGCGCCTAGCGTCAGCACCGCACCGCTCACCAGTAAAATGGCATCACGCCAGTTGCCAAAAAACACATTGTGCGCGCTGCTGATCAGCAGGGCCACGATGGTAATGGTTATAAATTGCCCGAGCCGTCGCCGGCGGATGCCTTCCGTGTTGGGGTCAGAGCTGAGCAGGTATTTGCGCATGCGGGCGGGTGGTCAGAGTGAGGGCTTTTGCTTATCGGCAATGCGCCGCAATATTAAAGGGCTGGGCGATAAAAAAACGGCCCGAAGGCCGTTTTTAATAGCGCAATTTTATTGCAACTTGGCCAGTTGCGCGGCCAGTTTCGCCAATTTGTCATCCAGCTCGGCCAGCTGTGCCCGGTCTTTTTCGACCAAGTGCGCCGGTGCTTTGTCGGTGTAGCCTGGTTTTTCCAGCTTGGCCACCAGCTTGTCGCGGGTGTCGGTGGTTTTGCCGATTTCCTTATTCAGGCGGGCGGTTTCAGCGGCTTTATCCACTTCCACTTTCAGCATCATGCGCGTGGTGCCGGCGACGGCCACAGGCGCATCATCGGCGGGCAGCGCGGCCACGATATTCACTTCCGACAGTTTGGCCAGCGGCTTCAGATAAGGCGCAAACTCGGCCATCTCTGTGCTGCCTTCGAGGAACATCGGCACTTTTACTGCTGGAGATAAGCCCATTTCACCGCGCAGATTACGGGCGGCAAAGGCCAAGGCTTTCAGGGTTTCGACCTTGGCGTCGGCGACCGCATCCACCCGTGATAGATCTGCCACCGGCCATTGGGCCAGCATCAGTGATTCGCTGTCTTTTTTGCCGGCCAGCGGCGCCACGGTTTGCCACAGCTCTTCGGTAATGAACGGCATAATCGGATGCGTGAGGCGCAGAATCGTCTCCAGCACCCGGATCAGCGTGCGGCGGGTGGCGCGTTGCTGCGCTTCGGTACCGGTTTGGGTCGATACTTTGGCCAGTTCAATATACCAGTCGCAGTATTCGTTCCAGACGAATTCGTAGATCGCTTGCGCTGCCAAGTCAAAACGGAAGGTGTCGAGCGCTTCGGTGACCTGGCTTTCGGCTTGTTGCAGGCGGCCAATAATCCACAGATCAGGGAAGCTGTAATCCAGCTCGGCGCCGTCTGCCAGGCCACAATCTTTGCCTTCGATGTTCATCAGCACAAAGCGGGTGGCGTTCCAGATCTTATTGCAGAAATTGCGATAGCCTTCGCAGCGTTTCTGGTCAAAGTTGATCGAGCGGCCCAGTGAGGCCAGCGACGCAAAGGTAAAGCGCAGCGCGTCCACGCCATAGGCTGGGATGCCATCGGGGAATTCTTTCTTGGTTTTTTCGGCAACTTTTGGCGCTTTCTCTGGGCGACGCAGACCGGTGGTGCGTTTTTCCAGCAGCGGCTCTAGCGCAATGCCGTCGATCAAATCAACCGGATCCAGCACATTACCCTCGGATTTGGACATTTTCTGCCCTTCCGCATCACGCACCAAGCCATGCACATACACATGCTTGAACGGCACTTTGCCGGTGAAATGCGTGGTCATCATAATCATCCGGGCCACCCAGAAGAAAATAATGTCGTAGCCGGTCACCAGTACGGATGATGGCAAGAACGCCGCTAATTCAGGGGTTTCCTGCGGCCAGCCTTGGCTCGAGAACGGCACCAGCGCCGAGCTAAACCAAGTATCCAGCACGTCGTCTTCGCGGCGCAGCGTTTTGCCCGGGGCTTGCGCCTGGGCTTCGGCTTCGGTGCGGGCGACATACACTTGGCCATCTTCGTCATACCAGGCCGGAATCTGATGACCCCACCACAGCTGGCGGCTGATACACCAATCCTGAATATTATTCAGCCAAGCGTAATAGGTATTCACCCAATCAGCAGGCACAAACTGCACTTCGCCGTTTTTCACCACGTCGAGGGCTTTGTCGGTAATGCTGCGGCCATCCTCGGTCGGTTTGCTCATCGCCACAAACCATTGATCGGTCAGCAGCGGCTCGATCACGGTGCCAGTACGGTCGCCGCGTGGCACCATCAGTTTGTGCGGTTTGGTGTCCAGCAACAGCCCTTGTGCTTCCAGATCAGCCAGCATGGCTTTGCGGGCGTCGCCGGTGGTGAGGCCGGCGTAGGCGGCCGGTAAATCGAGACTGCCCAAGGCGGCACCATCAAAGCTGAAGATCTGGGCTTTGGCCAGAATCGTCGCTTGCAGGCTCATCACATTGATCAGTTGCGTGTTGTGGCGTTTACCCACCTGATAGTCGTTAAAGTCATGGGCCGGAGTGATTTTTACAAAACCGGTACCGAAGGCCTTATCCACATATTCATCGGCAATGATCGGAATCTGCCGGCCAGTGAGCGGCAGCTCAACCTGTTTGCCCAGCAGATGCTGATAACGCTCGTCGTCCGGCGCAATGGCCACGGCCACGTCGCCCAGCAGGGTTTCCGGGCGGGTGGTGGCAACGATAATGAATTCATCGGAATCCACCACCGGATATTTGATATGCCACATCGAGCCGTTTTCTTCTTCGGAAATGACTTCCAGATCGGAAATGGCGGTGCCCAATTTGGCATCCCAGTTTGACAGGCGTTTGCCGCGGTAGATCAGGCCTTCGTTGTACAAACGCACAAAGGCTTCGATCACTGCGGTCGACATGCTGTCGTCCATGGTGAAGTATTCGCGATCCCAATCCACCGAAGCGCCCATGCGGCGCATTTGCTGGGTGATGGTATTGCCCGATTCCTGTTTCCATTCCCAAACTTTGTCGAGGAAAGCGGCGCGGCCAAATTCATGGCGAGAAGTTCCTTTGGCATCCAGTTGGCGCTCGACCACGATCTGGGTGGCGATCCCCGCGTGGTCGGTGCCCGGCAGCCACAGGGTGTTTTCACCCTTCATGCGGTGGTAGCGGGTCAGACCATCCATCACGGTCTGGTTGAAGGCGTGGCCCATGTGCAGCGTGCCGGTCACATTGGGTGGTGGCAGCTGAATGCAGAAGGCCTCGCGGGCGAGGTCCATATTGGGCTTGAAGTAACCCTGGCTTTCCCAGAACGGATACCAGCGTGATTCGATATTCTGTGGTTCGAAGCTCTTGGCGAGTTCCATGTCGGCGTGCTCAAAAATACGCGAAACCCCAGATTATACGTCAGTTGCGCAAGTGGGTGCGCGTGGCGGCAGCGTGAAGGGCTAGATGGGATGCGGGGTAGCGGTTTGGTGGGCAGGTATTGCCGCTGAAGCCTTTATTAATGAGCTTTGGCAGGCAATACCCTTAGTTTGCGAGCTTAAAGTAGGCCTTTGCTGCGCAGCTCGGCCTGCACCAACTCGCTAATGCGCGGCGCGAGCTGGGCTTCCAGATCAAGGCTGATCTGGGTGGTGAGCTTGCGGAGCGTTTCTTCATACAGCTGATTCATCAGCGTACTGAAATGCTGTTTAGCCAGCTGCTCGACTTCGCTGGCGATATCTATCGCCAGCTGCGCACCGACCATGGCCGTGATGTCATCAATCGCATGCTGATTGAGTGTTGGGGGTATAGCTTCGCTTGGCTCATCCGGTAAGGCTGCTGTGGCGATACTGGCAGGGGTATCGTGGCCAACCGGCTGCGGTTCGGGGGCGCTGCCTGCTGTGGCAAGTGTTTGCGGTGGCAGCTCAGGTGTGGGGCTTGCCGTTTCCGCGGTTGCCGGCAACGGGGCTGAGCTTGTGCTTTCGGTGCTTGCTTCTGCCAGAGTCGGGGCGGCGGCAGGGGGGCGCATCGCTGGCTCGATAAAGCTCAGGCTGGGTTCGCTGGCATCCAGATCAATATGCGCTTGCGGCGCGGCCGGAGCAGCGTATAAAACCAGCTCTTCTTCATCGTCCCAGTGCAGGCTGGCGCTGGACGGTGTGGTATTGGGTTGCGGTGTTTTGCTCGTCTCAAAGCTGACGCTGGCGGCGGGTGGCAAATCGGGCACAGCGGCCCATTCCATCGCGCCGGCGGCGGACGCGGCGGGTTGCTCAGGCGCGGCCAGCGGTGAAGCGATGCGATGCGTACCGTCCGCTAAGGCGTCAGGTGTTTCTGCCCCTGCGCTTGCCGCTGGCTTTGAAGCTAACCCGGCAACCATGCCGGTGTTGGTGCTGTTTTGCTCTAGAGGGGTGTCGTTCAGGCTAAGGGCCTTGGCCTCCAGCGCGGGCGCTGCCCACTCGGTGAGTACGGGCGCAGCGGGCGCCAGATCGGCAATGGTCAGGTGGATTTCATCCCCAAGACTAATGCTGAGTTCATCCTCAGTCACCAGTGTTGGCGCTAGCTCGCTGGCTAAATTGGAGGTGGCCGGCAGGCTGAAGTCTGAACTGCTGACTAGATCGGGCTGCGCGGCGCTTGGCTGGGGTTCGGCGTGCAGGGGCTCTGCGTGCAGGGGCTCTGCGTGCAGTGACGATACTACCGGCGGCTCAGTCAGTGTTGCTGGTGGCGCCACTTCGATGACTTCGCTCTGTTCGGGCGCAAGTGCGATCTCGGTATCGGCCACGCTCAGCGTGGTGTCGTCTTGCAATTCTGGATTGCTGTCCAAGGGCTGGAGTAGCGCGTCCAGATCGAGTTGCGGAATTTCCGCCGCAGCGGCGCTGGTTTGCGCCAGCACTTGCTGGAAGTCACCAATCGTGACCGGCTCCGCCACGCTCAGGGTGGGCAGCTCGTCCAGTGGCAAGACCAAATCGGTAGCGATAAATTCTGGCTCAACCAGCGCTTCAGGATCGCGTGGGGTGTGGATGGCCAGCTCGGGTAAATCCAGCAACTCGCGGGGGGGCTCGTTCAGGGCGGTGAGATCGAGCAGCGGCAAATCCAGAAATTGCGGCGCACTGTGATTGGCTGCGGTGGCCGTAGGTGCGCTAGGGATGGTGAAGCTGGGGGCGCTGCTTTTCGGGCTTGGCGTCTCAATGCGTGGCCAGCGGGCGGCGGTTTCAGGCCGGGTTGGGCTAGCTGGGGCAGTGGCCGGCTTGGCTTGCTCAGCAGGCGCTACCGCGGGCTCGGCCGGTACGGGGGCATTCGCTTGTGCTTCGGCGCGGGCCGGGTTGGGGCGAAACGGCAGCGGTTCGATATCGAGCGAAGGCTTGGCTTTGCTGGCGACCAGCGGAATTTCGGCATCGAGATGGCTAATGTCCGGCTCGCGATGATCGTGCACCCATTCGCGCTCCAGATGGGCGATTTTGTCGGCCAGATCGAGCTCAACCACCTCGGTCAGCGCGGGAATATCATCATCACTGACCGGCTGCGGGGCGCGGGCCACTTCGGTGAGGACCGGAATATCATCCTGCTGCGGGGCGGCACCATGCCGATGGCGGGCCATCAGGGCATCCATCTTGTTAAAGAGTGGATTGACCGAATCGTCAGCCGGCGGATTCTGCTCGGGCACGGTATAGCTCCTGCATGTCGGTGCCCTGCGGCGCGTAGCCTAGTTGTTTGTAGGCAGTCCAGCGCCGGCGGGCGGCCAGTTTTAGGTCTTCATCAGTATCAACAATTTCGATCAGACGGGCGCAGCGCTCAAGCTGGGTGACAACATGGTCAGTCCAGTTGAACAGCACATCGCGATCGTGCAGCAATTCTACCCGGTGATCAATCACGATGGGTGTTAGCCCGACCATTGCATCATCGGCGGCACAGTGGGGCAGAAAGCCGGTGGCGGGCACTTCCCACAATAGGCGATCCAGCGCGGCGCTGGCGGCGGGCGAGCCGGTGAGGATCCACACCGATTTGCCAGCGGCAATCGCTTTGCCAGCCAGTTGGCACAAGGCGCTTTCGCGCGAGCTTACATTAAAATAAAACGAGATTACGGTCATGGTGTGCTGGGTATTGCCTTGCAGGCTTTGTCGAAAATGGCCTGCAAGGCGATACCCTAAGGGTTACAGATTGCTCAGGTATTTCAGCAGCAAAGGTACTGGCCGGCCAGTGGCGCCTTTGGCTGCGCCTGATTTCCAGGCGGTGCCGGCGATGTCCAGATGCGCCCATTTTTGCTCTTTCACAAAGCGTGAGAGGAAGGCTGCGGCGGTAATCGAGCCGGCTGGGCGGCCACCGATATTGGCCATATCGGCAAAGTTGGATTTAAGCTGCTCTTGATATTCATCGAACAATGGCAGCTGCCAGGCTTTGTCATCTGCTTGTTTGGCGGCTTTGAGCAGGGCGTGCGCCAGCTCATCGTCGTTAGCAAACAGGCCGGTGGTGGTGTGGCCCAGCGCAATAATGCAAGCGCCAGTGAGGGTGGCAATGTCGATGATGCTGGCGGGCTCGAAACGCTGCACATAGGTCAGCGCGTCGCACAAAATCAGCCGGCCTTCGGCATCGGTATTCAGAATTTCGACCGTTTGGCCACTCATGGTGGTGACAATATCACCCGGTTTAGCCGCATTGCCCGCTGGCATGTTTTCGCACGCGGCAATCACGCCGACCAGATTGATTTTCAAATCCAGCTCGGCCACAGCGCGGAATACGCCCAACACGGTCGCGGCGCCGCACATATCGTATTTCATCTCGTCCATGCCTTCGCCCGGCTTGAGCGAAATGCCGCCTGAATCAAAGGTGATGCCTTTGCCGACCAGGGCCACTGGCTTGGTTTTTTTATCGGCATTGCGGTATTCCAGCACGATCAGCTTCGGTGGCACGACCGAGCCTTTGGCCACGGCAAGGAAGGAATCCATTTTCAGTTGTTCGAGCTCTTCTTGCTCCAGCACGTGTGCCGAGAAATCAAACAGCTCGGCCAGTTGCACGGCGGTTTCGGCCAGATAAGCCGGGGTGCAGACATTCGGTGGCAAATTGCCCAGATCGCGGGTTAGATTCATGCCATGGCCCAGTGCCAAGCCATAAGTGAGGCCGGCTTCTACTTCGGCCAGATCGGCTTTTTTCGGCGCCAGCAGGCTGACGGTGGCTAATTTACTGGCGGGGGCCGGCTCAGATTTGAACTGCTCGCAGCGATAGGCTTCCAGCATCAGGGCGTTTACCACTTCCTGGGCTACGGCTTGCTGGTCTTGTTTTTTGTAGCCGGCGGCGCTCAGGGCCACGCAGACGCTGGTGTTGCTGCTGGCAAGCAGGGCTTTGGCCAGCGCACGCGCGGTGTCGCGTACGGCCGCTTCGGTGGGTTCTTTACCCAGTTGCGCCAGAATGACGCGTTTGAAATCCAGGCCCGCTGGGAGGCCAAGGCTCAGTACGGCACCGGCCTTGGCTGCCAGCTCGCCATCTTGAATCGCCTGGCTCAGAATGCCGCCGGCGGTGATATCCAGTTCCTTGCCAAAGGCGGGTAGTTTTTCACCGCAAACCGGTAATACTAAACAATCCGCAGATTCGGGGGCGGGGGAAACTATGGTAAATTCCATCTTTGCTGCTCCGGGGCAATTTCGATAACTAATCGATTATTCACTTCCACCACCGTCAAGTCAAAAGACAATCGCCGATGCTTTTTCGCAAAACCCTGATCCATGAAATGACATGGCTGGCCTTTGGCCTGTTTATTGTTTTGCTGTTGATCGTAATGACCTCGCAAGTGGTGCGCCTATTGGGCGAGGCCGCGCTGGGCGCCCTCGCTAGTTCCGCCGTGTGGGCGGTAATGGGTTTTACCGCCGTGCGCTACTTGCCCCTGCTGTTTTCCCTGATGTTGTTTATTACCATCCTCACCGTGATTACGCGCTTGTGGCGTGATCATGAGATGTTTGTCTGGTTTTCGGCCGGGCGCTCGATTTACAGCTTCATTCCGCCGGTTTTGCAGCTGGGGGTGCCGGTGGTGCTGCTGATTGCCGCGTTGTCGCTGATCGTCTCGCCCTGGGCGCAACTCAAAGGACGCGAATACCGCGAAACCAGCCTGAAAAACGAAGAAGTGACCCAAGTGGCTCCGGGCGTGTTTCGCGAATCGCGCAATGCCGATCGGGTGTACTTTATCGAGAATTTTTCCAGCGAGCGCGGCGAGGGCGAAAATGTATTTATGCAGATCCGCCGCGACGGCAAGTTGACCACCGTGCTGGCCGAGCAGGGCGGAATTGAGGTCGACGACAACGGTGATCGCTGGCTGTGGCTCAAGCAGGCGAAATCATACCAAGCCACGCCCGGTGTGGCGCAATACGATATTCTGGCCTTTAGCGATGGCAAAATCCGCCTCGATGAGCCTAGCCGCCCGGTGACGAGCCCGGCGATTGAGGCCATGCGCACCAGCGAGCTGGTGAAAGAGCTCACCCCCCAGCGCTGGGCCGAGTTGCATTGGCGGCTAGCGCTGCCGATTCAGGCGTTGATTTTGTTGCTGGCGGCGGTGCCGCTCGCGTTTGCCAACCCGCGCGGCGGGCGCTCGTTCAATATTCTATTCGCGGCCTTGCTGGCTTTTTCGTATTACAACGCCATGAATGTGCTGCAGGCCTGGATTGCCACGGGCAGAGTGCCAGGCTGGCTGGGGATGTGGCCACTGCACGCTGCGGCGGCGCTGCTGACGGTTGGGCTGTATGTGTGGCGTAGCAAGGTAAGGGGCTGAAATGAGCCGGTTAGGGCGTTATGTATTAAGCACCATTAGCTGGTATGTGTTGCTCACCTTGCTGGTGCTGTTGGGGCTATTTGTCTTTTTTGATCTGATTGGGGAATTGCGTGATGTGGGCAAGGGCAGCTATCAGTTTCAGCATGCGCTGGTGTATGTCTTGCTCAGTGCCCCATCCCGGGCCTATGAGCTGCTGCCGGTGTCTTTATTGATTGGCAGTATCTTTGCGCTGTCTAGCTTGGCTGATACCTCGCAGATGACGGTGATGCGCGCGGCGGGGGTGTCGATGCTACGGCTGGTGCGCTGGCTGGTGGTGGGCGGCGTGGCCTTTGGGGCGCTCACTTTTGTCACCGGCGAATATCTGGCGCCGGTCAGTAATGACGCGGCGACGCGCTATCAGGTGGCCGCCAAAGAATCATTACTGTTTGGCCGCTTTCGCTCTGGCGTCTGGGTGAAAAACGATGATCAGATCATCAATGTGGCCGCCATGCAGCCGGATTTCACGTTGCAGGGCTTGCGCATTTACGTGCACGATCACCGCCACCAACTGCTGAAAACCTTAGATGCCGAGCGCGCGGTATACCAAGGCGATGGCCAATGGCAGCTACACAATGTGGTACAGACACGCTTTTTTGTCGATCAGGTGCAGGTAAGCAAAGCCGCCCAATCGGCATGGACTAGCTCGCTCGATCCGAAAATGCTGGCAGTGTTGATGATCAAGCCCAAAGAAATGGCCGTCTCGGCTCTGGCCCAATATATCGGCCACCTTAAGCAAAACCGGCAAAGCACCACGCGCTACGAGCTAGCGATGTGGAGCAAGATTTTTTATCCGGTGGCCTGTGTGGTGATGATGCTGATCGCCCTGCCGTTTGCGCTGGGTCAGCGTCGCAGTGGCAATGTGGGTGTGAAGATCTTCCTAGGGATTTTGCTGGGCGTCACGTTTAATTTTATTAACCAAATGATGGCGTATATTGGCGAGTTGTATCGCTTGCCACCACTCTTGGCGGCGATGTTGCCGACACTGGCTTTGGCTCTATTGGCCGGCTATTTCCTCTGGCGACAAGAACGCACCTAACACAATCACGATTCGGTACTTTTGGATACCCCTACTATGTATGTCTTGCTAACTGGCGGCGCAGGTTATATTGGGTCGCATACCTATATTGAATTGGTCAAGGCTGGCTTTAAGCCAGTGATTTTTGATAATTTTTATAATGCCAAGCCGGAAGTGCTCAATCGCCTGCAGACAATTCTGGGTGAAGAGATCCGTTGCATTCAGGGCGATATCCGTGATCGTGCTGCCATGGCGGCGGCGTTTGCGCAGTATGCGTTTTCTGCCGTGGTACATTTTGCTGGCTGGAAGGCGGTGGGCGAATCGGTGGCCAAGCCGCTGGAGTATTACGACAACAATGTTGTCGGTACGCTGCGCCTTTTGGAGGCAATGAAGGCGGCTGGAGTTAAAAATCTGGTGTTCTCATCCAGCGCCACCGTGTACGGCGACCCGCACACCGTACCGATTCTGGAGCATTTTCCGCTCTCGGCCACCAATCCATATGGCCGGAGCAAGCTGATGATCGAAGACATGCTGCGCGATTTACGCGTGGCCGAGCCTGAGTGGAACATCGCCCTGCTGCGTTATTTCAATCCGGTGGGCGCGCATGAATCGGGCCTGATTGGCGAAGACCCGCAAGGCATCCCGAATAATCTGATGCCATTTGTCGCGCAAGTAGCGGTGGGTAAGCGCGACAAATTATCGGTCTTTGGTGGCGATTACCCAACGCCGGATGGCACTGGTGTGCGCGATTATATCCATGTGGTTGATCTGGCCATCGGGCATGTCAAAGCGCTGCAAAAACTGGCCACTAAGCCGGGCAATGTGACGGTGAATCTGGGCACGGGCAATGGTTATTCTGTGCTCGATATGGTCAAAGCATTTGAAACTGCCTCGGGTCGTACGGTGCCGTATCAGATTGTGGCGCGGCGGCCGGGGGATATTGCCGCGTGCTACGCTGACCCGCAAGCCGCCTTCGAGCAGCTGGGCTGGCGCGCTGAGAAAAATCTGCAAGACATGTGCAATGACAGCTGGCGCTGGCAAAGCCAGAATCCGCAGGGCTACGGCGACTAATTCCTCGCCCCAGCAACCCGCAAGCTTCCGGCTGACTTCGCTCGCGCGTTCTAGCGTGCGTTTTCTATAGTGATGAAGTCTGTTGCTTGCCGGGTTGTGCATGCGTTTACCTTCCCAGCAGCAGGGCGTTGCCTTGCTGCTTTTACTTTTTCTGCTCGCGGCGGTCGGTAGCTCGCTGCTGCTGCGCGAACTAAAATCGCGCGAGCAAAGCGCGCTGCGGCAGCAACGTTCGGCCGAGGCCTTGCTCACGGCTCGCGCGGCACTAGTGGCCTATTCGCTAACCCAGCCCAACGCAGCTGGCGTGCCGTTGCAGCTACCTTGCCCGTATCTGAGTACTTCATTAGGCGAGGGCATTGCGGCCAGTAGCTGTGCGCATGGTGAAGTCGGCCGCCTCCCTTGGCGTACGCTGGGAATTCAAAATCCGCTCGATGGCTGGGGTGAAACACTGTGGTATACGCGGGATAGTAATTTCCGCGCTCCGGCCAGCGGGCGGCTGCTCAATAGCGATTTGCGCGCCACACTGCAGGTGTATCAAAACGATGGCACGACGCTGGCCACGGCAGCGGGTGATGAAGCCGCCGCCATTTTATTTGCGCCCGGGCCCGGGATTTATGGTCAAGATCGCAGTAATCTGTGGAATGCCGCCGCCTTTCTCGAAGCCCGCGCGGGGCGCAATAACGCCACGGCCGGTGGCCCATATATTCAGGGCAGTCTAGATGCTAGCTTTAACGATCAGCTGCTGATCATCAGCGCCAGTGACTGGCTGGACCGACTCAAGCAGCGCTTGGCTAGCGAAATTAAACTGGCGCTAGAGAGCTATCGCTCCAGCCACGGTTACTATCCGGCGCCGGCGCGTATCAGCGACGCCCGCTGCAGCGATAATCGGCAGAATAGCGGCAGCAGCACGGATTGGTGTCCTAGTGTGGTGGGCGAATGTCGCGGCATTCTGCCGCAAACCGATGAGACATATGCCGCCATCAACTACCCCACCTGGTTTCGCAATAATCTCTGGCATCGTGCGGTGTACTATACCGTGGGAGGCACGGCCAGTTGCGGAGTGCTGACGGTGCAGCGCAGTGGCCAAGCCGATAGCCACCCCTCCGTGCTATTTTTCTTGCCCGGCACGCCACAAGCCAATATCGCCCGCATTGCCGCTACACAAACGACCAGCAGTGTGGTGAGTACAAATTTGAGTGATTATCTGGAAGACGCCGCCAATCAAGATGGCTGGGGTGGCGCGGCAGATGATGCCTATGTGTGGCCAAGTGCGGGCAGCAATGATCGGCTGTTTAGCATACCCTAGAGAGTATATGGATCAGATCTATTGAGGATAATGCTTTTATGGCAATACCCCAGCACTCACCATGCGCCCTAGTACTAAAGTCGTCGGCAACCAGGCCGTGACATCGTCGTAACTCTCATCGGCATTGCGGCTAATAAACGTGGTATCGCCATTGCTGTTTTCTAGCTGATCACCTGTCGCGGCGGCCAGGCTTGAGCCATCATTGGCATAGCCACCCAGACCATCCTTGCCATGTGAAACGAGCACCACCGGCAAGTTATTCGCTACGATGGTGCCGCCGCTGCTCGCGCGAACCGTGATATCGCCGCTACTGCTCAAATTCGGCAGGCTGCTGCTGCGTGAAAAGCTATTACTGACGCGATACGTCACTCGACGATCCCAGCCATCCACTTTACTGACCCCCAGCGTCACCCATGGCAGCGCGCCGACGAGGCGATTGCAGCTGCCAGTGCCGGTGTTCAAGTCTTCCAGGCCCTCGCCCGTGCCGCTAGTACTCGGATTGGCCGGGCAGGGCAGCCGCTTATTCTGCACCGCAAAGCCCAGCAGCGCCTCTTTGCTGGTCTCCAGCACAGTTTTCGTCTGCGCCAACTTGCGCGCTTCCAGCTGCGCCCCTAATGGCCCCAGCAGCCCCGCCATCAGTAGGCCGACAATGACCAATACCACGGCTATTTCAACGAGGCTGAAGCCCCGCGGTAGTTGTTTCAAGGTTGCGCACTCCGTTTGACTGAGTGTTGAGGTGTCCTGACCTATTGCCGATAGACTAGCAATTGTGAATGTTGTCACAGGCCGTGAGTATTGGAATCTAAGCGTGAGTTGTACTTGGCACGCAAAGTGCTTAATCAGATTCGAGCGAGCAAAAGCTCTCACCCTCACTTTAAACAGGAGTTTTAAGAATGCAAAACACTATGAAACGTGCCCAACAAGGTTTCACCCTGATCGAGTTGATGATCGTTGTAGCGATCATTGGTATTTTGGCGGCCGTAGCGATTCCCGCATACTCAAACTATCAAGCCAAAGCAAAATTGACAGCTGGCTTGGCTGAAGCTTCAGCTGGTAAAACGGCAATTGAAGAATTGCTTAATAATGGTACAAAAGGTACTGATATTCCTGATGCTGGAGCTGCAGGCTCTCCATTCCCTAAAGCAACAACAGGCAATTGCACTTTGGCCACTGACTTTGCAGATGATGGCACAGGGACAATTGAATGCACAGTGCAAAATGCTCCTGCATCTGTGAATGCAGCTAAATTGACGCTGACTCGTTCTGCGGTTGGTGGCTGGACTTGTGAGACCACTGGCGCTACTGATAAAACATTGGCTCCTAAAACTTGCCCGCAATCATAACTCTTAACATTTTTGTTAAACCCCATCCTTGGATGGGGTTTTTTTATAACAAGGCATGAACTATGCTTCTGGAGTTATAAAGCACAGGGGAAGAGCAATGCGCAAACAAATAGGCCTAACTCTGATTGAATTGATGGTGGTTGTTGCAATCATTGGAATTATTGCTTCGATTGCGAGTGCTCAGTACCAAATTTATTTGGCCCGTAGCAAAGTAGTGGCTGCATTCTCAGAAATTTCAACTGGAAAAGTGAATTTTGTTACTCGATCTAATAATGGCGATATCAATAATAGCCCGGCGAGTATTGGATTGCAAGAATTAACTTATAACTGTAAAACAACTGTAGATACAACTTCAATAACATGTGAGCTGCAGAATACGCCTAGTAGTCTTGTTGGTGGTGTGGTCACCTTGATATATAGTAGCGTTGCCGATCAATGGGTGTGTACAACTAGCAATATAGTTGTAGAGCTTCGACCTGAAACCTGTAGTTAAGAAGTCGATAATTAATAATGCTTCGTTATTCGATAATAAGTAAAGAATGGAATAAATATCTTCTCGTGGGTGTTTTGTTGGTTTGGTCTTTTTCCTGGCCTTTGCTTAACTCTATTTTTGATGCTGTTTCAGCTGATTATTATGATCGTTTTCGGATGCTGATGTTGCTGGTCTTTACGATCTCTGCATTGTTTTGTAAGATGCGCGTCATTCGGGTTGGTTTTGGTTTTGTTGTAATTCTATGGCTGGGCTTTTTAAGTTCATTAATGGCTGTTAGGCCAATTTATGCCCTTGTTGAGCTGATTTTAATTATTTTGGCTTATCTTGTTTTTGTGCAAAGCCAGAGTTTTGGTATAAAGCAGCTTTACATTTTTCGCTTTGGTTTGGCTGAGACTAGCCTGGTATTTTCAATATTGTATGGTGTCTTGTTTTATTTCTCTTTTTTCTCATTTTTGGCTAGTTTGCCAGTAGGCATTTTTTTTCGTGTCGACATTGTTCCTCTATATCCATTTGTTGAGAATGTTCGTTACATCAACTCGGCACAGGTTATTTTGATTTTTTTACCATGGCTTACAGTTCGGTTGAAGCAAATGTGGGGCATGCATGTCTTATTTGCGTTGTTGGCAAGTTCTCTGACTTTGAGTTTGTTATTAATTGGTGGCGCACGCTCAGGATTGCTATCCGTTTTGCTCGGTTTGGTAGTGTTGTTTTTTACGGGTAAAAATAAGCGCGCTGTTTTAATATACTCATTAATCAGTATCGTTCTGGCCTTACTTCTTTATTTTTTCACATCGCTGGTATCCGAGCTTGTTTTTAATAAGGGATTTACTGGGGATTTTTTCTCAAGGTTTGGTGCTGGTCAACTAAATTCAATCAACGCAGTAACAAGTAGTCGATATGATCTTTGGGTTTTGGCCATTAAAGTGGCAATATCGAATCCACTGTTTGGAATCGGGCCTCAGCACTTTGCAAGTTTAAGTTCGTTTGTGGCACACCCACATAATTTTTATCTGAATATTGCTGCTGAATGGGGTATTCCAGCGCTGCTGCTTCTTGTGTATCTAACCTACAAATATTATCGCCATCTTTTCCAATGTCTTGGTGGGCAGGTGTTGCTGGCGGTCATGGTGGCCATTCTTTGTGATGCACTTTGGTCTGGAAATACCGTCTACCCCATTTCCCAGATGTACATCTTGCTCGTCGCAATGCTAGTCCCTCCTTACCAATCTGTACATGGATTTGTAATGTCTCAGTCCCTGACCAAAGCGGTTGCGGTTACATTGGCTATTGGTTTGGTTGTGCTTAGTGTAATTACATTTCAGAGTAGTTTGCTCGAGTTGGGTGAGGCCATGCCACGGTTTTGGATTGTCGGTACGTTTTAAGCTCGCTCACTCACTCATGTTGCGGCTTGCATTTTTGATCTTTGGATATTGCCTTGAGCGTGATCTTTTATTCGCAAATGCTGCAACTCAATAGCACGCTGATTTCCCGATCCGCGCCACGGCAATGTGGTGGGGTTTTCTTTTTCGTATTTGCCGTCGATCACCACATCCACAAATCCAAACACCTCCAGCTCCTGCACTTCTTCAAACAAATACCCCGTCCATAACCAAATATTCTTTTCTGGATATCTGGCTTTAAAGGCTTTGCAGAGCCAAAGAATCGCTGCGCGGTTGGCGGGGTGAAGTGGATCACCTCCAGATAGGCTGAGACCGTCGAGTTCTTCGCAGGCATCCAGTAATTCTTGCTGGACTTGTGCCGTAAAAGGGTGACCCGATTTTCTATCCCATGTGGATTGGTTGTAGCAGCCGGGGCAGGCGTGGACGCAGCCAGTGACAAAAAGCGTCACTCTAAGCCCCGGGCCGTTTACCATATCGTAGGTGTAGTAGCGATCGTAGTTCATGGTGATCTCTGCTTGGCGATACCTATAGCGGTATATTCTGAAAATCTAATATTTATGCGGCTTGGTGGGCTATACCTTCGCCAGTTTGCGCTCGCTCACTGCTTCAAAATGCTTTACGCGGCGCATCACTTCTTTTTGTTTGCCGGCGTTAAATGGCCGTGCATTGGGGCTGCCGAGGTAGCCGCAAACGCGGCGGGTGACGGAAAGTGTCGCACTGTCGGTGTTGCCGCAGTCCGGGCAGACAAAACCTGCCGCGGTGGCCAACGCTTCGCCCATAAACCCGCAGGCGCCGCAGGCATCGACTGGGGTGTTGCTGCCAAAGTACGGCACTTTTTCTACTGCGTAATCCCAAATGCGCTCTAGCGCCAGCAGGTTGTGCTGCATATTCGGTAGCTCAACATAGGTAATATGCCCGCCGCTGGCGTATTCGGCGTAGCCGGCTTCAAAGTCGATCTTGGCGAAGGGGTTGACCTTGCGCAGCACATCCAGATGGAAGGAGTTGGTGTAGTAGCCCTTGTCGGTCACTTCGGCGATGTCGCCAAAACGCGCGGCATCCAGTTTGCAGAAACGATGGCACAGTGATTCACTCGGGGTGGAATACAGCGAGAAGCCGATGCCGGTTTCTTTTTTCCAACGCGTGGTGGTGTCGGCCATCACCCGCACCACATGGCGCAAGAAGGCCTGCGCTTCGGCACATTCGGCCGGATGCGCGCCAAACAGCAGCACGCCTACTTCATGCAAGCCGATATAGCCCAGCGAAATCGAGGCGCGGCCATTACGAAATAGGCTCATGATGTCGTCTTGCGGTTTGAGCCGTACGCCAAATGCGCCTTCGGTATATAAAATCGGCGCCACATTGGCTTTCACGCCGGATAGACGCTGAATGCGGATATTCAGCGCTTGGTAGCATAGCTGCAGGCGGCTGTGCAAAATCTCAAAAAAGCGGGTCTGGCTGCCTTGCGCCTCAAGCGCGATGCGCGGCAAGTTCAGGCTGACCACGCCCAGGTTATTGCGCCCATCCAATACTTCGCGCCCGGCTTCATCGCGCCACACCGACAGAAAGCTGCGGCAGCCCATGGGCGAGACCGGCACGCTAGAGCCGGTGATCTGGCGGTTGAGCTTGGCCGAGATGATGTCGGGGTACATCCGTTTCGATGTGCATTCCAGCGCCAGCTGTTTAATGTCGTAGTTCGGGTCGCTGGGTTTGAGGTTGATGCCGGCTTCCAGAAAGAACACCAGTTTCGGAAACACCGGTGTAGTGCCTTCTTTGCCCAGCCCTTTGATGCGCACGCGCAAAATTGCCTGCTGAATAATCCGCTCCGCCCAGCTGGTGCCCATGCCGAACGAGAATGTCACAAACGGCTGCTGGCCATTCGAGCTAAACAGCGTGTTGATCTCGTATTCGCAGGCCTGAATGCCATCGTAGGCTTCTTTTTCGGTGCGTTCGCGCGCATAGCGTTCCGGCTCACTGATGCCATAGTCGGCGGCAATGGCCAGGTTTTTCTCGTAGGTTTTCAGTACATACGGCGCCAGCGTTTGATCGATATTCGGAATCGTGGTGCCGCCGTATTGATGGCTGGCCACCTGGGCAATGATTTGTGCCGTCACCGCGCAGGCCACGCCTACGGATTTAGGGCTTTCGATCTTGGCATTACCCAGGCGAAAGCCGTGTTCCAGCATGCCTTTCAGATCAACCAGGCAGCAGTTGGTAAAAGGCAGAAACGGCGAGTAATCCAGATCGTGAAAATGAATATCACCGCTATTGTGCGCTTCCAGAATGTCTTTGGGCAGAAAAGTGCTGGCAAATTGCTTGGAGACAATCCCGGCCATCAAATCACGCATTACCGGGAATACATTGGCGTCTTTATTGGCGTTTTCGGTGGTGGCATCCACATCCGTTTTATTCACCAGCCCCATCAGCTTGGCGTGCAGTTCTGAGCCTTGCGCGCGAATACGATCACGATCGTGGCGATACTCGATGTAAATCCGCGCCACTTCCGGGTATTCCAGCATCAGGGCGTTTTCTACTAGCTGCTGAATCGTCGGGATGTCGAGCGGGCCTTGCTGGCTGAGCAGGCGGCAGGTTTCTTCCACTTGCTCGGTGATCCGTTCGGCCAGCGCCTCGGGCTGCGGATAGCGCGCCGCCGAGGCCGCTTTGCGGCAGGCTTCAAAAATCTTGGCGCTATCGTAGGCGGCACGGGCTCCGTCGCGTTTGGTCACTTTGAGCATGATGGGCAAAATCCTCGCAAGAAAAGGGGCGCTAGGGCCAAAAAAGCGGGCGGGCGGTTGGCCCGCCCGAAATATGGCTCCGTGATGGTCTGCACGCAGACCGGAACAACCTGCACGACTTCAGCTAGGGGCTGATGTCGTGTTGAAACACAATATATTGTGTTTTTTGCGGGGGCGTTGCGCTAAATATTTGAGTTTTGATGCGGGTCAAATTCTGACGCGTACTGGCGCTGCAGCCTGTAAGGCGGAGGTGCTCGTCGGCTGGCCGGGTGATATTGTGGCGCGGGGATGGGATTGGCGCGTGGCGGTCTGGCGGAGTGGTCTTTGCAGAAATGAAAGGGGTATTGCTATTGGGGCTTTTGAATATCTAGCCTCCAAGGCAATACCCAGGCGGTGTTTAGAGCATGTAGCGCGCGAGGTCTTCGTTGGCCGCAACGCCGCCGAGTTTCTGGCGCACAAATTCGGCATCGACCACCACGGCGCCGCGTTTGGCCTCGAAGGAAACATCTTCCAGTAGCCGTTCCATGATGGTGTACAGCCGGCGCGCACCGATGTTTTCGGTGCTTTCGTTCACCTGAAACGCCATCGCCGCCATTTGCTGAATGCCTTCAGGCGTAAATTGCACCTCGATCTCTTCGGTGGCCAGCAGCGCCTGATACTGCTTGGCAAGGCACGCATCGGTACCAGTCAGGATGGTGGCGAAATCATCGACGGTGAGCGAATTGAGCTCCACGCGGATCGGGAAACGGCCTTGCAACTCAGGGATCAGATCCGATGGTTTGGCCAGATGGAAGGCGCCGCTAGCAATAAACAGAATGTGGTCGGTTTTCACCATGCCATATTTGGTGCTGACCGTCGTGCCCTCTACCAGCGGCAGCAAATCGCGCTGTACCCCTTGGCGTGAGACTTCGCCGCTGCTGCCTTCGGCGCGGGTGGTGACTTTATCGATCTCGTCGATAAACACAATGCCGTTTTGCTCTACAGCTTGCAGTGCTTCTTGCTTGGCATCGTCTTCGTTCACCAGCTTCGCGGCTTCTTCATCCACCAGTAGCTTGAGTGCGTCGGCGACTTTGAGTTTTTGCTTCTTCGTTTTGCCGCCCATCGCGCCTTTAAACATCTGCTGCAGCTGATTGGAAAAGTCTTCCATCCCCGGCGGGCTGAATACTTCCATGGTCGGTGGGGCGGCGGCGACGTCGATTTCGATGTCTTTGTCGTCAAATTTGCCTTCGCGCAGCATTTTGCGGAATTTCTGCCGCGTTTCGCTTTGGCTGTCATCGTGATTCACGCTGCCATAGCTGTTTGCCGGTGGGGGCAGCAGCACATCCAGTACGCGCTCTTCCGCCGCGGCTTCGGCTTTAACGCGGTTGCGGGCGATGGCCTGATCGCGCACCTGCTTGATGGCGATTTCCATCAGATCGCGAATGATGCTGTCGACATCTTTGCCCACATAACCCACTTCGGTGAATTTGGTGGCTTCGACTTTAATAAACGGCGCGTCAGCTAGCTTGGCCAGCCGGCGGGCGATTTCGGTTTTGCCCACCCCGGTGGGGCCGATCATCAGAATGTTTTTCGGGGTGATTTCATGCCGCAGCGGCTCGGCCACTTGCTGGCGCCGCCAGCGATTGCGCAAGGCAATGGCCACGGCTTTTTTGGCGGCGGCTTGGCCAACAATGTGTTTGTCCAGCTCGTGAACAATTTCCTGTGGGGTCATCTGCGTCATGCTGTGCTTCCTGGGAATCAATGCTGTATTAAATAGTGCCGTGCCGCCGAATTTAAAGCCCCGCTTGGCGCGGCGCGCGGCGCAATGCCTGTCTATAGTAAGAGCCGGTCAATGCAGATGCGGGCGGCCTGTGACAGCGAAGCGATATTTTTATGGGGCGATGGCGGGCGTGGTGTTATTGCCTGCGGGCCTGCTGCTGGCGCTGGTTTTGTTGCCGCTGGAGCAATGGCCATTCCAGATTAGTAGCAGGGCGCTGGCGGTTAGCCTGAGTTGGCAGGGTATTGCGCTACTGGCCTTGGTATTGCTTTTTTGTATGGCTATACCCCTAGTGTTTTCGGGGTTGTGGTTGCTGGCGCAACGTCAGCGCGTTTTGCAGCGCTGGCGCGCCGAGGGCGACCCCTTTTTACACACCGCCCACACCGGCTGGTGGCAACCGTTGCTGCAGGCCTGTGGTCAGCGGCTGGCTGCGCAGGAGCTGGAGCTGATCGCCTTGCGCGAGCGCAATGAGCTGTTTGCCGATGCACTGGATGAAATCAACGACATCAGCTTGCAGCTGCGCCGCTCTGAGCGCCGCTGGGCATTGGCCTTGGAGGCCACGGGCGATGGCATCTGGGAATGGGATGCCGAGCACGATCAGTGGTATTTTTCTTCGCGCTGGAAATCCATGCTGGGCTACGCCGAGCATGAATTAGCCGATGAGCTGGCCAGCTGGCATGGCTTGCTGCACCCGGATGATCTTGACGCGGTCAAAAGCCAGTTTTTGCAATATGTGCAAATTCGCCCGCTGGAGGGCGAGCGCATCTTGGCGCTGGAATATCGCTTGCGCCATCAGGATGGAGGCTGGCGAGTGCTGGTGTGCCATGGCGTGGCCGATCGTGATGTTAGCGGGCGGGTGATTCGGGTGGTGGGCGCGCAGGCCGATGTGACCACCCAGCGGCAATTCACGGCCGAACTGGCGCAAGCCAAAGAAGAGGCCGAGGCTGCGCTGGGCCATTTGCGCCGCGCCCAGCAGCAAATGATCGAATCAGAAAAACTCGCCGCCCTCGGCGCGCTGGTGGCCGGGGTTTCGCATGAGGTAAATACCCCGCTGGGTATTGCGCTGACCGCCGCATCCACGCTCGATACTGAAACCCATACCCTGCAGCAGCAACTGGAAGAAGGCCATCTCAAGAAAAGCGATCTACAGCATTACGCCACTGTCGCTCGCGATGCGGCCACGCTGATTTTGCGGCATTGTGATCACGCCGCCGCGCTGATTCGCAGCTTTAAAAATATCTCGGTGGATCAGACGGCCGCGGTGGTGCGGGAGTTTGTACTTGGCGATTATCTGGAAGAAATCTTGCAATCGCTGCGCCCCACTTTGCGCAAAACCGCTCATCAAATTGCGCTGAGCTGCCCGGCGGCGATCCAGTTGCGCGCCGATCCATCGGCCTTTACCCAGATCATCAATAATCTGGTGAATAACGCGATTTTGCATGCGTTTACCCCCGAGCAAGCCGGGCAGATTCAGATTAGTGTGCAGGAGTTATCTAGCACGGTGCTAGAGCTGCGCTTTCAGGATAACGGGCGCGGCATCGAGCCGGCCGCGCGAGCAAAAGTATTCGAGCCGTTCTACACTACAAAACGTGGACAAGGTGGCAGTGGCCTAGGGATGAGCATCGTGCACAATCTGGTGGTCGCGCATCTGAAAGGTTCGATTCATATCGAAGAAACACCGGGCGGTGGCGCGTGTTTTGTCATTCAGTTTCCCCGTTACGGTTTAGGGAGTACGACACAATGAGCATGCTGGACGACGACAACTGGCTGGAAGACGATACCCAGGTCGAAGAGCAGAATAAGGTGCAGCCCTGGAATGTATTGGTGGTCGATGATGAGCCTGATATCCATCACGTTACCAAGCTTGCGCTGACTAATATTGATTTTCTGAAGCGGCCGCTGAATATTCTGTCCTGTTACTCCGGCCGTGAGGCCGTTGAGCTACTGGCCCAGCGCGATGATATTGCGCTGGTCTTGCTTGATGTGGTGATGGAAACCGAAGACGCCGGCCTGATGGTGGCGCGCGAAATTCGCGAAACCTTAAATAACCATCATATCCGCATCATTTTGCGCACCGGCCAGCCCGGCGTGGCACCTGAACGGCATGTGATCGAAAACTACGACATCAACGATTACAAAGCCAAAACCGAGCTGACTCGCGACAAACTGTATACCTCGGTACTGGGTACTTTGCGTTCCTACAACGACATCATGCTGATCGAGCATCAGCGCCGCCAGCTGGAAGCCAACCGCCGTGGCCTGATCAAAGTCGTGGATGCTTCAACCAGTATTTTCCGCCTGCAGTCAATCCAGCAATTTGCCCAGGGCGTGCTGGAGCAGCTGCAGTCCTTGCTGTTTTTTGAGCAAGACGCGCTCTACTTGGTGGTGAATGGGGGTATGGCTGCGCTAAGCCAGGATAATGACCTAGTGGTGATGTATGCCACCGGGGGGTATCAGCAGTTTTGCGGCCAGCCACTCAGCGGTGCCGAGCTGAGCCGCCTGCAGCCGTCAATCGATGAGGCGATCAGCAAGCAGCAAAGCGTGTTTGCCAGTGATCATTTCGTAGGCTTTTTTATCTCGCCGCACGGGCCGATTAATCTGCTGATTATCGATGGCCCGGTCGAGCTATCACACCCCGATGCCAATCTAATCGATTTATTCTGCAAAAACGTGGCCATTGCCTACGAAAACCTGATGCTGAATAAAGAAATCGAAGACACCCAGCGCAGTATTATCTATCAGCTTTCCGAGGTGATTGAAAACCGCTCGAAAGATACCGGCAAACACATTCATCGCATGGCTGAGTTTTCCTATGTGCTGGCGCTGGAGCTGGGCTTGAGCGAAGAAGAGGCGCAAATTATCCGCGCGGCCAGCCCGCTGCATGATATTGGTAAAGTGGGGATTCCCGATCAGGTGCTGAATAAACCCGGGCCACTCGATAGTGCCGAGCGGGCGGTGATGGATACCCATGCCCAGCTGGGCTATGACATGCTGCGCGAATCCAAGCCCCGCATTCTGAAAATGGCGTCGGTGATCGCCTATGAGCACCATGAGCGCTGGGATGGCAGCGGCTACCCGCGCAAACTCAAGGGCGATGAGATCCATATCGCCGGGCGCATTATTGCGCTGGCCGATGTTTACGATGCCCTCACACATGCGCGTTGCTACAAAGACCCTTGGCCGCGCGATCAGGTGCTCGAGACGATCCGCAGCGAATCGGGCAAGCATTTTGACCCGAAAGTGGTGGACGCCTTCTTTAAGTGTCTGCCCCGTATCGAGGAAATTCGCCAGACCCTCACCGATCACTGAGCCCGCGGGGGGCTGGTTTAGGGGTAGAATGGGCAGTTGGGTACGCACTGCCCATTTTTTGTTGATTGCTCACTGGCCCCGATGATGACCGATTACCTTGAACGCACCTTGTCTGCCCGCGTCTACGACGTGGCGATCGAATCCCCGCTGGAATTTGCCCCGAATTTATCACGCCGCATGGGTAATACCATTTACTTCAAGCGTGAAGACATGCAGCCGGTATTCTCGTTCAAGATTCGTGGTGCGTATAACAAGATGGTGCAGCTAACCCCGGCCGAGCTGGAGCGCGGCGTGGTGGCGGCTTCTGCCGGCAATCACGCCCAAGGCGTGGCCATGGGGGCGCAACATCTGAAATGCCGCGCCACCATCGTGATGCCGGCGACCGCGCCCCGCATCAAGGTGGAGGCCGTGAGCCGCCGCGGCGCCGAAGTGGTGCTGGTGGGCGATTCGTATTCCGATTGCTACGAGCACGCGATCAAACTCGCGGCGGAGAGCGGCGCTACTTTTGTTCACCCTTACGATGATCCGGATGTCATCGCCGGCCAAGGCACGGTGGCGATGGAGATATTGCGTCAGCACCCCGATCCGATTCATGCCGTGTTTATCCCGGTGGGCGGTGGCGGCCTGTTGGCCGGGATGGCCGCGTATATCAAGCGCTTGCGCCCAGAAGTGAAAGTCATCGGGGTTGAGCCCACCGATGCCAACGCCATGTATCTCTCGATGAAGCTGGGTGAGCGGATTACCTTGCCCCAGGTCGGGATTTTCGCCGACGGCGTGGCGGTGAAGCAGGTGGGTGAAGAGACTTTCCGCCTGACGCAGCAATACGTGGACGACATTATTCTGGTCGATACCGATGCGATGTGTGCGGCGATCAAAGATGTGTTTGAAGATAACCGCTCCATTCTTGAGCCGGCTGGCGCTCTGGCCATTGCCGGGGCCAAAGCGTGGGCCGCGCGCGAAGGCGTGGAAGGCCAAACGCTGATCGCGATTGCCTCGGGTGCGAATATGAATTTTGATCGCCTGCGCTATGTGGCCGAGCAAGCCGAAATGGGCGAGCAGCGCGAAGCCATTATGGCCGTGACGGTGCCGGAGCAACCCGGCAGCTTCCGTAAATTCTGTAGCCTGATCGGTGCGCGCAATGTCACCGAGTTTAACTACCGCTATGGTGCGGATGATCAGGCGCATGTGTTTGTCGGTCTGTCGATTCAGCAGCGTCGTGAAGTGGTGGAGCTGATCGAAAAATTGGCTCAGGAAGGTTTGCCGGCACTGGACCTCACCGACAATGAAATGGCCAAGCTGCATATTCGCCACCTCGTGGGCGGGCAGGCCCCGCAAGCGCTGCATGAGCGAGTGATCCGCTTTGAATTTCCCGAGCGGCCAGGCGCGCTGCTCAATTTCCTCAATGGCATGAGCGATAACTGGAATATCTCGCTGTTTCATTACCGCAACCACGGTGCGGACTATGGCCGCGTGCTGGTCGGGATACAGGTACCTCCGGAAGACGATGCGGCCTTTGGCGAGTTTTTGTCCCGCCTGGGCTATCCGTATTGGCTGGAGACGGAAAATCCCGCTTATCAGCTCTTCCTTAGCGCCGGAAACGCGTAAGAAACGCCACACCGCCGGGGCCACAGTTGCCCCGCCTGCCAATCTGGCATACAACTACAACAGGC
Organism: Chitinibacter tainanensis DSM 15459; assembly: GCF_000429785.1. Classification (GTDB taxonomy): domain Bacteria; phylum Pseudomonadota; class Gammaproteobacteria; order Burkholderiales; family Chitinibacteraceae; genus Chitinibacter; species Chitinibacter tainanensis. Next base: position 194,047 of record NZ_KE386951.1, on the reverse strand, counting down.
CTGCCGGTTAACGGCAGGCCGTTGTGATTGCGGGAGGTCATTTGTTGAAGCTGTGGTCCTGGATCAAGCGCTACGCCGTTTTGCTAGCGGTCTTGGCTGGTGGTTTGCTGGTGCTGCTGTCGAGTGCCGCGCTGTTGTTGCAGCAGGTGGAAAGTACGGCGCAGCATCAGCTCGAAGTGATTGCGGCCGGGCAGGCCAGCGAGCTCGAAGGGCGGCTGAATCAGCAGCAAGAAGTGCTGCTCGGCTTGCAGGCCGCGGTCACCCTCAACCCCGCGCTGGATCGGCAGCAGTTTTATGATCTGCTGTTGCAGAGCAATGTGCTCTACCGACATCCCAGCTTGCTGGCCATGGCCTTGGTGCGGCCGATTGGTGAGTCCCAAATCCAGGCCCATATTGCCGCCGTCCGCGCGGATAAACGCGTGGCCCCGCTAGCCTACAAAGACTATCAGCCCGCCCCGCTCACCGGCGAAAGCCCTTACCAGATTCTGGAATACCTTTATCCGATCAACCGGATGACCGGCGATCTGCTCGGGCAAAATGTGCTGCAATCGCTGGCGCTGAGCGAAACCCTGATCCGCGCGCGTGATACTGGCCGACTGCTGACCAGCCTGGTGTTTCGCCTGCCGGGCTCTGAAGAGCCGATGTTTGCCTATATCGCGCCGATCTATCGTGATTTGCCCCCCGAGCCCTCAATGGATGATCGCCGCGCTCAGCACGCCGGTAGTGTGGTGGCGCTGGTGCGCTTACGCGAGGTGGTGCGGCCGCTGATTCGAGGCAACTATGATGACCGTTTGAGCTGGCGCTTGGTTGATCAAGGCTATGCGCTAAAAACCTGGGTACGGGCACGGCCAGCCAGTGAGGTGATGCGCTACGAGGTAGCGCCTGAGCTAAAAATCACGCGCTCAACCACGCAGCTGGTGCATTTGCCTGGGCGGCAATGGCAATTGCATTACGACTCGCACACCGAGTTTCTCAATGAACATCAAAATGAATGGCTGTTGATGGCGCTGGGCGTGGCGCTGCTTGGCTTGGCCGGGCTGGCGGGGCTGATGCAATACCTCTACAGCTCTCGGCATTGGGCGCTGCAAGTGCTGGAGCAAACCAAGGGTGATCAGCTGGAGCGCCAGCAGCAGGTGCAATACCTGTTGCAGGCGGTAGAACATACCCGCGATGCGGTGGTGTTGCGCCAGCCGGATGGCCGAATTTTGTATGCCAATGCCGCCGCAGATGCGCTGTTTTGCCCGCCGGGCGAGAAGCTGGCCGGGCAATATCAGGTGCTGTTAAGCCAATCCGAGCTGGGTGAATTACCCTTCCCGCAAAGTTTTGCCAGCCGGCACACGCTACCGGATGGCGAGCTGCGCCACCTCGAAGCCTATCTGCAGCCGATTCAGAATGACCGGCTGCAGCCCGTGGCCAATGCTTTGTTTGTACGTGATATCAGTGTCGAATATGAACAAAGCCTGAGCCTGAAAAAGCAGGCCCAGCGCTTGCAGGAAATGCTCGACCTCTCCAGCGATTGGTTCTGGGAGCAAGATGCCGAGGCCCGCTTTACGCTGGTGACTGGTGGTTTCTTTACCCGCTTTGATATCGCGCCGAATTTCTTCCTTGGCAAGCGCCGCTGGGAGCTGGGCACCGGCGGGCTCACGACGGCACAGTGGGATGAGCATCGGCATGTGCTGGCTATGCACCGGCCGTATCGCGATTTTGAATACACCTCCCAACTCGGGCGCGAAACCATCATCGTCAGCGTCTCGGGCCATCCTTTGTATAGTGATGATGGCGAGTTTTTGGGCTATCGCGGCATTGGCCGGGATGTTACATCGGTGCGGATGGCGCAGCGCGCCTTGCTGGCCGAGCAGCAGCGCGCGCAAGCCACGCTGGATTCAATCGCCGATGGCGTGATCACCACCGATGTTTTTGGCCGGGTAGATTACATCAATCCGGTGGCCTCATCCTTGGTGGGCTGGGAGCTCAGCGCCGCGCGTGGGCAGCCGCTGAGCGCCATTTATCAGACCGTAGACCGGCTCAGTCGCTTGCCGCTGCCTGATCTGATTGATGAAGTCTTGCGCGAAGGCGGGCAATATCACGGCGCGCGGCGCAGTGTGCTGCTGAATAAATTCGGGCTCAATTTCCAGATTGAAGAGTGCGGGGCGCGGATTCGCGATGAGCAGTCGCACACGATCGGTGCGGTGCTGGTATTCCGTGATGTGAGCAACTGGCGGGCGCTGGATGATCGGCCGGAGATTGATTATTAGCCGGATTATTAGCCGGATTACTAGCCGGATTACTAGCCGGATTACTAGCCGGATGACTCGTGATAGCGCTTCGTGGCGTGCAGTCGGGCGACTGCGTTTCCGCTAGGGGGTAGAGCTTTGTTGGGTATATGGCTGTAAACCTTGATTGATTTGGTTTGCAGCCATATACCCAGGTTGCTGCTTAGTCGGCCAGACCTTCAAACAGCTTGGTCGACAAATAGCGCTCGCCAAAAGACGGAATAATCACCGCAATCAGCTTGCCGGCGTTTTCTGGCCGCTGCGCAACCTGAATCGCCGCCCAGGTGGCCGCACCGGCCGAGATACCGCACAAAATCCCTTCTTGCGTGGCCATGGCCCGCGCGGTTGCAAAGGCATCGTCATTGCTCACGCGGATCACTTCGTCGTAAATCTCGGTATTCAGCACTTTTGGCACAAAGCCGGCGCCAATCCCTTGGATCGGGTGCGGGCCTTTGGCGCCGCCACTCAAGACTGGGCTGGCGTCGGGCTCGATGGCAATGGCTTGGAAAGAGGGTTTTTTCGCCTTAATCACTTCGGCGATACCGGTAATCGTACCGCCCGTACCCACCCCGGAGATCAGAATGTCGATCTGACCATCAGTGTCTTCCCACAATTCCAGCGCGGTGGTGTTGCGGTGAACTTCCGGGTTGGCCGGGTTTTCAAACTGCTGTGGCATAAAGTAATTAGCGTGTTCTTCGGTCAGCGCCTTAGCTTTGGCAATCGCGCCGCCCATGCCCTCAGGGCCTGGGGTTAGAATCAGCTCGGCGCCATAGCCGCGCAGCAGCGCGCGCCGCTCTTTGGACATGGTTTCCGGCATGGTCAGAACCAGCTTGTAGCCGCGTGCAGCGCACACCATGGCCAGACCAATACCGGTATTGCCCGAAGTGGGCTCCACAATCACGGTGTCCGGGGCCAAGAGGCCGGCGGCTTCGGCGGCATTGATCATGCTGACGGCGATACGGTCTTTTACCGAATGCGATGGATTAAAGTATTCCAGCTTGGCCACGATGGTGGCGCCCGCGCCGGCACTCACGCGGTTGAGTTTGACTAGCGGTGTTTTGCCGATCAGTTCGGTGACATTGTTGGCAATCTTCATAACCCCATCCTCATGCTGAATTAAGCGATAATCGCTAGATTGTAGACCGGAAATGACGGCCGGCAGAAGTAACTCTTCAGACTAAGGAAATAACATGCAGATTTATCGGGTTGGCGGCGCGGTACGCGATCGTCTGCTGGGGCTGCCGGTCAAGGATGTGGATTGGGTGGTGGTGGGCGCCACGCCCGCAGCGATGTTGGCCCAAGGCTTTCAGCCGGTGGGCAAGGATTTTCCGGTGTTTTTGCATCCAGATACCCATGAGGAGTATGCGCTGGCGCGCCTTGAGCGTAAAAGCGGTCATGGCTATACCGGTTTTGAGGTGCACGCCAGCCCCGACGTAACGCTCGAAGAGGACTTGCTGCGTCGCGATCTCACCATCAATGCCATGGCCGAAGATGCTGATGGGCAATTGATTGACCCCTATGGCGGCCAGGCTGATCTGGCGGCGCGCACTTTGCGCCATGTCTCGCCCGCCTTTGCCGAAGACCCGGTGCGGATTTTACGTCTGGCCCGCTTCGCCGCCCGTTTCGGGTTTGCCACTGCGCCCGAAACCATGGCGCTGATGCGGCAGATGGTGGCCGCAGGCGAAGTGGATCATCTGGTGCCCGAACGGGTGTGGCAGGAAATCGCCAAAGGCCTGCTGGAGGCGCGGCCCAGCCTGATGTTTGCGGCTTTGCGCGAATCCGGCGCGCTGGCGCGTATTGCCCCAGAGCTTGACGCCCTGTGGGGTGTGCCGCAACGGGCTGATTATCACCCGGAAGTCGATACCGGCCTACATACGATGCTGGTGCTGGATTATGCCGCCGCGCAAGGCTGGCCGCTGGCCACCCGCTTTGCGGCTTTGTGCCACGATCTCGGCAAAGCCCTAACCCCAGCCGACGTCTTGCCGCGGCATATTCAGCATGAAATGCGCGGAGTGCCACAGGTGGAAGCGCTCTGCCAGCGCTTGCGCGTGCCGAGCGAATGCCGCGATCTGGCGGTGCTGACTTGCCGAGAGCACACGCTGGTGCACACCGCCTTTGAATTACGCCCGGCCACGGTGTGGCAGCTGCTGCAGCGCTGTGATGCGCTACGCCGGCCCGAGCGCTTTGGCCAGCTCTTGGATGCTTGCCTCGCCGACGCGCGCGGGCGCTGGGCGTTTGAGGATTGCGCCTATCCGCAAGCCGATTATCTGCGCGCCCTACTGGCAGCGGCGGCGGCGGTGAATGCCGGCGCGATCGCTACCGCGTGCGCCGACAAACGGCAAATCCCGCAAGCGGTGGAAGCTGCGCGGATCGAGGCGATTGCCGCGGCCAAAGCGAGCTATCCGCAGCCGGCCAGTTAAGTGGCTATTTTGTCAGTAAAATGTGTGGGCGTGGCGGGTAGCTAGATACCACTTTGGTAGGTGCTTTTGTGGCGAGGTATTGGTGGGGAAGGTGGCTTAAAACGGTTGTTTGGGCGGGTTTTCTTTGTGCGCCAGCTCACGGTGTGTAGTGTGCCTACTTGGCACTACTGCCAAATCTGGTATTATCTCGCTCAGTTTGATGTTGCCACTTCGTGGCAGTGTTCTACCGTTTTTTTTGCGCACATCGAGGGCTTCGGCTCTTGATCTTCCAACCGGCCTTTGGGCCGGTTTTTTTTATGCCTGCAGCGCTGTGGCATCGGGCGCTCGCGCAAAACGAAAGGTGTTTTTGCCTGCGGTTTTGGCCGCGTACATGGCCTGATCGGCGGCTTGCAGTAATTCGGCTGCCCGCAGAGCATGGATGGGAAACTGGGCAATTCCAATCGATACGCCCACCTGCAGCGCCTGCCCACCCCAGTCTAGCGCTTGGTTAACTGCTGCAATCATCCGCTCGGCAATCTGGCTGCTGGCCAGCGCATCCATCGGGTGGTTGAGCAGCACAATAAATTCATCACCGCCAAAGCGCGCCACGGTATCGGCGCTGCGGGTTTGCGCCACGAGCCGCAGCGCCACTTGCTGCAATACCCAGTCACCGGCATCGTGGCCAAATTGATCATTGATTTGCTTGAAACCATCCAGATCCAGATACAGCAGGGCTATGTGTTTGGGTTGGCGCTGTGCGCTGATTATGAGTTGTTCCAGCCGCTCCATGGTCAGGGCGCGATTGGGCAGATTGGTGAGCGGGTCATGAAAGGCCAGATGGCGAATGCGCTCATCTTTTTGCCAGCGCTCGGTGATGTCATTGAGCATCCACACCAGCCGCGGCGCGGCGGACTCGTGTCCCGGCAGTGCCGCCACGGTTTGCCAGGCGAGAAAAGGGCGGCCATCGCGGCGTAGATACCAGCTCTCGCCGGCCCATTGCCCATGCTGCTGGATCGCCTCTACCAACGCCGGGTGATGATCGGGGGCTTCAGGCGGGTTTAGCGTACTCATCGAGCAGCCCAGCGCAGCGGGGGCCGGCCAGCCGGTGATGCGGGTAAAGGCGGGGTTGACCGAAATGATCTGCAATTGGGCATCGGTAACGACGATGCCTTCGCTGGCTGCCTCATACACACTGGCCGCCAATTGCAAGTCGGCCTGTGCGAGTTTGAGTGCGCTGACATCACTGACCAGCACAAAAAAACCGATCACCTCACCCAGCAGATCGCAATCCGGGGTGAGATTCACCAAGGTGTGGCGCAAGGTGTGTTGGCCAGTGGCCATGCTGCGCTCAAATTGCTGTACTTGCCCGGTTAATACGGCCTGAATGGCCGCGTCTTCGTTGGCAAACAGGGGGCTGGCAAGTATCGCGCTGCCGATGATGGCCTCGCTTGTGCAGCCAAACCAATCTTGATACACCTGATTAGCAAAGCGGTAATGCAATTGCCGATCGACATAGGCCACAAGGCTGGGCAAGGCATTGGCAATGGTGTTTAAAAAGCGTTCGTTATCGGCGAGCGCCAAATTGGCCGCTTCCACCCGCTGGCGGGCATCGAGTAATTCGGCTTCAAACGCACTGCGCTCCTGCGCAACAAAAAACACCCAGCAATACTGCGGCCGCTCGGTGCTGCCAGTTTGCTGGCAATTGGCCAGCACCGGTATCAGCTCGCCGTGCGGGCCTAAGAGTTTGAGATAGATCTCGCGCAGCTCCCCATCGCGCAAGAGCATGGGCCATAAATGGGTATGTAGAAAAATCCGCCCGGCTGGGGGGAGCAATTGCTCTAGTCGCAATTGCACGAGCTGCGCCGCCGGCTTCCCGGTGAGCTGACACAAGGCGACATTGACTGAGAGCAGCTGCCCTTGGCCATCGCATTGCGCCAGCGGGCAGGGCACCTGATCGAGCTTGATCATGCTGGAGCGCTGGCAGTGGCCTGTAAAAAGCGGCGCATGCTGGCAATCACCAGCTCGGGGTGGGACAGATGCGCGCAATGGCCGCCCACATCCAGCACTTCCAGCTGGCTATGCCGCAATGCCCGGTGCATGTATTCGCCCACGCTGAGCGGCACCAGTGCATCGCGTTCATGCTGAATAATCAGTGCTGGCGTGGTAATGCGTGTCAGCTCGGCGCGGGTGTCGGCAAAAAAAGTGGTGCGGGCAAAGACCCGTGCCACCTGCGGGTCGGTAGAGCAAAAGCTTTCGTTCAATGCTTGCGTGGTCGGTGAATCTGGCGCGCCGGCGGCCAGCGGGGCCAGATAGTTGGCCCAACCGATGTAGTTCTGATCCATCAGATTCAGGAGCTCATTCAGATCGGCTTGTTCAAAGCCGCCAAAGTAATCAGGTGGATGGTTAAGAAAACTGGGCGAGGGGCCAATCAGGATCAGGCGTTTTATCAGCTTGGGTTGGGCGAGCGAAGCCAGTAGCCCCACCGAGGCACTTACCGAGTGACCAACGAAAGTGAGACCCTCGCTAATGCCCAGCGCGGCGCAGATTTCCAGTACATCGGCCACATACCCCTGCAGCGTGCTGTAGCGCTGCGCATCAAAGGCGGCGCGCACAGAGCGGCCGCTACCGACGTAATCAAACAGGATAAGCCGGTATTCATCGGCAAAGGCCGGGGTGAGGCGCTGCCACATGGTTTGATTGCAGCCAAACCCATGCGCGAGCAGCATCGGCTCGCCATTTCCGAGTTGCTGGACATAATTGCGCTGCAGAATCTCCATCATCCCCTCCGCGCTACAAGCAGGCGTTCAAGTCGGCTTTTCACTATAGCCAAGCGCGGCTATTCATGCGGGCGGATTAGATAGCTTTGGGGGTATTTCCCTTATGGCTATTTGGATAAATGCCTTCAGGGCATTACGGGTGATGGGTATTAGATGCTGATGCTGTAGTCGCTGTCTTCTTGCCGGATGCGGCTATGGATCAGGAGCTCATGTTGCAGTGGCCGGTATTCCAGCCGATCGCGGCCAAGGTGCTTGGCCTGATACAGCAGCTGATCGGCTTGCTGTAATACTTCGCCCAGACTTTGGTTGCGCTGGCGCTCGACCAGCCCGCCGCTGATGGTCAGGGCGCGCGGGACTTCGAGGCAGTCGCGCGAGAGCCAACGCACGCCAGAGAGGATTTTTTCGCCCACGGCCACGGCTTGCTCCAGCGGGGTGTCGGGTAGTAGCACAACAAATTCTTCCCCGCCCCAGCGGGCAATCAGGTCTTCGGCCCGCAGCAGGCGCTGAATATGGCGCGCCACCGCCTGGATGGCCAGATCGCCGGCCGAATGGCCGTACTGATCATTGATGGATTTAAAATGGTCAATGTCTAAAAACAGCACCGATAGCGCACGCTGATGCCGGTCGGCGCTGCCAATAAGCCGCTGTGCTTCCTGCTCGAACGCTCGGCGGTTGGCCAGCCCGGTGAGTGGGTCTTGGGTGGCCATGCGCGCCAGTTCACGATTGGCCCGCTCCAGCTGCGCGGTACGGCGGCCGACCATTTCTTCCAATAGCTCATTACTGCGGCGCAGCAGCTGTTCTTGTTCCTGCAGTGTGCGCAGGGTATTGGTGAGGGTGGACACATCACTCAAAATGGTGATGATCTGGGCGCTGCCATCGGGCTTGATCAGCGTTTTAAAGGCGGAATGCACAAACAGGGCGTGGCCATCTTTATGCCGCACCCGCCACTCGCTGGGCGCGGCGCGATCTTCGGTGAGCGCCAGCTGCAGGATTTCCGGCTCGCGTGCTTGGTCTTCCGGCAGCAAAATCAGGCCAAAGGTCTGGCCCAGTAGCTCCGCGCGCGAGTAGCCAAAAATACTGCAATACGCGTCATTCACATGCAAATAGCGGCCCGCCTCATCGGCAATGGCAATGCCGGAAGGGGAGAGATCAAACAGCGCTTGCAGGATTTCGGCGGTAATCATGCCGTGGCCTTCAGTCGGTGAAGGTGAAGTGAGAGCAGCACGGGAAAAAACTCAATTTTGCGCCATCCATGTTGCTTTCGGATTAATCAGTTTGGCGAGCTTAGTGCGTAAATCATTTTGTTGGCGCTGTCCCGCGCGATATAGCACCACCGGGTCGAGTAGCGGCTGTGGGCCGATGGCCAGCTGCGCGACGTTATCCGGGCTGATGGTGTAGCGCCCCAGGGTTTTATCCAGCGGCCAGGGCAGATCTGGGAATACCACATACGCCAGCTCCGAGCAGACGATGCGTTCGTGCGTCAGCACATCAAAATTAAAATCGTATTCTTTGCCCACTTGCGCCACTGTGGTTAGCGCGGCCGCTTGCAGATAATCGCGTTCACTGCGCAGGTTTTGCCGCAGCACTAACAGATCATCGATATCCAGAAAATGCTCTAACCGGCTAATGGTCACGCCGCTGCGCAGCGCCTCGACTATGCGCCCGCCCTGGCGGATTTTCTGCTGATGCGCGGCCGGAATCCGCTCCCACACACCCAGCTCGCGCAGTTGGGCTTCGCTGCCCAGCCAAATTGCCACATGGCCATAGTGGCCGGGGATCATTTTGTCGGTAAGGCGGAAAGGGGTTTTTTCCAGCAGGATATCCATTGGCTGCAGCTGGCTTTCGAGTTGCGTCTGTTCGCTGGCGGGCATGTCACGCAATTTGCCGTTGCGGGTTTTAACCAGCCCCAGCATATTGCCAAAGCCCATGCTCAGCCCAAAGCTGACGGTGTTTTCTAGGCTTTTTTCCTGCTGGCTAAGATTGCTCACCAGCTGTTTCAGGCTGCCGCTGCTGAGCGCCAAGCTGTTTTCGCGGTGTAGCCTTACATACCACACCGTACTTTGGCTCAGCGCATAGTAGTCGTTTTCGGCCGGACTACTATCCAGGCCCCGCTCACGGCGCTGCTGCATGAGTTGGTCAACAAACTCAGTCGCGCGCTTGAGGCGGGTGCGGTATTCGGCCGAGTAATAGTTATTCGAGAGCTGGCGCAGTGTGACATTGTTGCCGACATCGTAGGTCAGCAGATAAGCAATGGCCGGATTATTGCGGTAGGGCTCAATCGCGATCTGGTAGCTATCCATCAAAACCAGCGCCGCCGCCAGCCCACGTTGGATGTCTTCGAGCAGGGCCTGCCCGCGGGCATCGCCGGGGTTTATGTAGGCGCTGCGAATGCCTTTGCTCAGCGCCTGGGGCGGGTTATCCAAGATCAGCTGCGCATCGGTGGCTTCGTGCTGGCTTAATTGCAGATTGACGTTGGTTTGAAACAGCGGCGCCATCTGGGTGGCATAAGGTAGCAGGGCGGCGCGCAATTCGATGTAGCGCAGTGCCATTGCCCGCAGCTGATTGCTTTGCGCGCGGGTAAGCGGTGGCGTTTCGGCTTTGGTGATCTGATTTTTTACGGCAAATTGATAGGCCTGGTTGCGCAGCGATACCAGCTGCGCCACCTGCGATTGAAATTGACTACTGCTCTCGCTGGCCACCGCGCAGTGTGCCAGCAGTCCGAGCAGGATGCACATCCAGCGCATACGGCCTCCTGTATAGATGATGATGATGGCGTTAAGCGCTTATTTTGTAAATATAATCCCTAGTTCGTGTAGGGCTGTTGTTGCACTTTCTGATACTGTGTTTAATGTTGCTTTGCAGCATCTGTCGGGCTGTGCTGGGGCCGCGCTTGCGGCATAATCGCCGCATTCAGCCTAAGCGGATGCACTATCTTGCCCACCCCAACGATTTCCTTTGCGACTGCCTTGCGCTTCTGGTTCAAGCTGGGCTGCATCAGCTTTGGCGGCCCGGCCGGGCAAATCGCGCTCATGCATCGCGAGCTGGTGGAGGAAAAACGCTGGATTAGCGAGCCCCGCTTTACCCATGCGCTGAACTATTGCATGTTACTCCCCGGCCCGGAAGCCCAGCAGCTGGCCACCTATCTGGGGTGGCTAATGCATGGCCGCCTTGGGGGTATTGCCGCCGGCGCATTATTTATATTGCCTTCGCTGATTATACTGCTGGCAGTATCTGGCCTGTATGTCCATTACGGCAATGTCGGTTGGGTGGCGGCGGTGTTATATGGCATCAAGCCGGCGGTGACCGCGATCGTGGTGCAGGCGGTGTATAAACTGGGCCGGCGCACGCTGCGGCGAGGCGTCTTGCTGGCGCTGGCAGGCTCGGGATTATTGGGTAGTTACTTGGGCGTGCCGTTTCCGCTCTTGGTGGCCGTAGCCGCCTTGCTAGGCTGGGCGCTGGCGCGCTACGCGCCGACTTACTGGCCAGCGGCCAGCATTGGGCATGCGGCGGCCGCCGAGCCCGCCGAATCGGCTGCACCACTGAGCGCGCAGGCTGTGCATACCCGTTGGCGGCCACGTTCGGTGCTCGCGGTGGCGCTGACAGGGCTGGGCCTGTGGGCCGCGACGCTGGCGGCACTGTATCTTTGGGCGGCGCCCCTGTATACCCAGCTGGGCTGGTTTTTTACCAAGGCGGCCTTGTTAACCTTTGGTGGCGCCTACGCGGTGTTGCCCTATGTCTATCAGGGCGCTGTGCAGCACTTTGGCTGGCTGAGCGCGGGGCAAATGCTCGACGGCCTCGCGCTGGGGGAAAGCACGCCGGGGCCGCTGATTATGGTGGTGACGTTTGTCGGCTTTCTGGCGGGCTTTCAGACCGCCAGCGGCGGGCAAGACCCGTGGCTACTGGCGCTTGGCGCCGCGCTGTGCGTGACGTGGTTTACCTTTCTGCCCTCGTTTGTGTTTATCTTGGTGGGGGCGCCGCTGGTGGAAGCCAGCCGGCAAATCCGCAGCTTGCAAGCGCCCTTGCTGTCGATCAGCGCACTGGTGGTTGGGGTGATGCTCAATCTGGCCCTATTTTTTGCCGGGCATGTATTCTGGCCGCAGGGCTTCAGCGCTTGGCCGGATGTGACTGCGCTGGGCCTGGGCCTTTTGGCAGCGTGGGCGCTGTTGCGCTGGCAATGGTCGGTACCGCGGGTGCTGGTATTGGCCGCGGGGCTCGGTCTGCTGCGCCATGCCTTTGGCGGATAAGGCTGGGCGTGAGGCGGGCGAGGGCGTAGAATCGCCGCAACTTGAAAAGGATCAACCCATGCAAAAGAAAGCCCTGAGCGAATTGCTCGAAATCATCGTGGACGGCAGCCTCGATCACGACGATATCCAGGCCATGCTCAATGAAGTGATCGCCGCCGCCGATGATGCGGCCGCCTATCTGGCCAACGATCCCCAATCGGCCTATCGGCCGGAGCTGAATCTGCCGCTGTGGCAGTGGGTGTTGCTGGAGCAGCTGGAAGACGGCCTGCTGTTCCGCGCCGATGAAATTCCGGCCTTGTATGCCCAGATTATCGATGCCTTTGGCGATGATGAACTCGAGCTGCCACTGGCCGGCTTGGATGGCCTGAGCGAGCAAGCCGCCCTGTATAAGGTGCAAGATGAGCTGGAGCCAACCTTTACGCTGGTGAATTTCAGCCAGCCATTTGGTGCGCGCTGGCAAACGGTGCTGGTGCGCAGCCAGAAGCTGAGCCGCTTTCTGGATCTGGCCAAGGCACTGGAAATCCCCGCCCGCCCCAGCGATCTGGCCTAAACGCCCGCTAGCAAAAAGCCCCGCAGTTGCGGGGCGCATGCTGTTGACACCGTGGTAGAACAGACCTAGTGGTAGAACAATGTTCTTCAAGTCTCGGCAAAGCCGAGCCCGGGAAATAGGCATTTAATCTGCAGCCTTGATGTTCTATTCCCACCCCTCCCGTCCCCTCCTTGAGGGGAGCCTCGCTTTGCGAGTGGAGCGGGTCATCAAGCAAAAAGCCCCGCAGTTGCGGGGCTTTTTTTCAACTAGACAGCAGCCTGACTTAGTGGCTATGTGCGCTGCTGGCGGCGCTGGCCGCATGGGCTGCGTGCGCCGTATGCTCAGCTTGTGCGCTGGCCTGACCGTGGTGGGCGTGTTCGCCATGGTGACCTTTGCCATCCATCTTCACCACGCCAACAAATGAATCCAGTTGTTGGCGTTCGGCGCTACTAAGGCTGGCTTCGGCTTGATTCAGCTTTTTCAGCAATTGCTGCGCGCTGCTGACGCTGATGCCCGCTTGGCGCAGCAGATCGCTACTCAGTGCGCCGGCGCAAAGCTGGGTTTGCCACTGGCCATGCTGTTTGCGTAGCACCGCGCGGCCACCGCGCTCGCCTTGCAGCCATCCGGCCAGCGCTGCATCACCCACTACTACCACCGGTTTAACCGTAAGTGGCGCATCGGGTTTTTCCCATTGCTGTTGCATGCCGTGGCGGATGTCTTCGATATCGCCAGCTCGCGCGAGGCCTGTCTGCAAGAGGCCCAGTACGGCCAAGGCCAAGAGGATTTTCTTCATGCTGATCTCTTTTTAATTAATGGCCGCTGTGCGCGTCGTCTTTGGGTTGATAAGTCATGTCTTCGACTTTGACTTGCACTTCCACCACGCCACCTTTGGCAAAGGTGAGTTTCAGTGGGAATTTCTCACCGGCGACCAGTGGGCGTTTCAGACCGAGCAACATCACGTGGTAGCCGCCGGGGGCGAGTTTGGCTGGGGCAGCCACGGTCACCGGCAGGCTGGCAATAGGGCTCATTTTCATCACGCCATCGGCCATTTTCATTTCATGCAGCTCGGTTTTTTCAGCGATATCGCTATCGACTTTCACCAGCTGATCATCTTTGGTGGTTTTGATCAGCATAAAGGCGCCGGCATTTTTTGCGGCTGGCGCGGTCGCGCGCGCCCATGGATGCTGAATAGTCAGATCACCCACGGTAAAACCATGAGCATAAGAGAGTGTCGTGGCGCACAGCAGTGCCGCGCCAGCAAAAGCGGCTTTCAACATCGGATGATTCCTTGCGGTCAATTTGATTTTTATGGGGGTATGGCTTGCCAGAGTCTATTACAGCTGGGGTGGAGCCTGACTCGGGGGGAGGGTATAGATCGGGTCCGCGATAAAAGAGCCTTCGAATCGCATCAGTCGGAGCGAGCTGACGTGCTCTCGAAACGAAGGCAAGGCGGTCAGCGCCGGCGGGGGCGCGAGGGTGCTGCTGGCCTGCACGGCGCAAATGGCGCACATCGGCAGGCCGGAAGCGGCGGGGGCACTCTCCGGGTTGGTGGTGCCTGGGATACTGGTTGTGGCAGTGAGGTTGGTGGGCTGATCCGCGCTCACTGGGCTGGTGCTGCCCTTGGTGTTAGCGGCGCTGCCGAAGGTACGGCAGGTATTTTGTGCCAGCAGCTGATCCAGCTGGCTCGGCATGCTCAGGGCGTGGGCAAACGGCAATAGCAGGTGCAGGCTGAGCGCGATGAGCGCCAGCAACACCCAGCGGGGATTGCGCATGCGAGCCAGTGTGAGCATAAAAAAGTGAGCCGATTCAATGCCAAAGCAATGGCCGCCATTGTAGCGGGTGTTGTGGGCGCTGGATAGTGAAGTGGCTTGATGGAAATCATGCATGTTGAAATGAATATTCTTCATCTTGGGGCGACGCTTTATCAATTAGCATTCATGGTTAAACGCAATTAGCATGAGTTTTGTTCATTATGAGTCGCCCAGCCACCCCCATTAGTTTTGAGTTTTTTCCGCCCAAAACCGCCGAAGGCGCAGCCAAACTGGCGGCCACCCGCGATCAGCTGGCGCAGTTTCAGCCCGAATTTTTCTCGGTGACCTTTGGTGCCGGTGGTACCACGCAAAGCGGTACTTTGCAGGCGGTGTGCGATATTCGTGCCGCCGGCTATGCGGCGGCCCCGCATTTATCGTGCATTGGCGCCACGCGCGAGTCGATTCGCCAGATTGTGCAAACCTATCAGGCGCATGGTATTCGCCATATTGTGGCGCTGCGTGGGGATATTCCATCCGGCATGGTGGATGTGGGCGAATTCCGGCATGCCAATGAGCTGGTGAGCTTTTTGCGCGCCGAATTTGGCGACTGGTTTCATATCGAGGTGGCGGCGTATCCGGAATGCCATCCACAGGCCGAGAACGCACTGGCCGATATTCAGCATTTTGTGCATAAGGTGCGCGCTGGGGCGGATTCGGCGATTACCCAGTATTTTTTTAATGCCGATGCGTATTTTCGCTTTGTAGATGCGGTGCGGGCGCAAGGGGTGGAGATTCCGATCGTGCCGGGGATTATGCCGATTCAGAATTACAGCCAGCTGCAGCGCTTTTCCGATATGTGCGGTGCCGAGATTCCGCGCTGGTTGCGCTTGCGCTTGCAGGCGCTGGGCGATGATAGCGCGGCGATCCGCGCCTTTGGTCTGGATGTGGTCACCGAGCTGGCCGACCGGCTTTTGGCCGGCGGCGCGCCAGGGCTGCATTTTTATACGCTCAATAGCGCCGGGGCGGTGTCGACCATTTGCCAGCGGCTGGGCTATTGATTGTGTTTGATTGGGTATATGGCCAAAAGCCTTAATTGATAAGGATTTTGGCCGTATACGTGGTGGGGTTTATTGGCGAATCGTTACCCGGGCGGTCACGCCATCGGTGATCACATCCACGGTTTGGCCCACGGCGAAAGGTTGATCAGCGTCTTGCACAATCACCAGCCGCTCGCCGTTATCTTGCATCGCCACGGTGAGCTCTTTGGCCGGTTTACGGGTGATCTGGTTTTCGGCCTGATTGCCCAGCCAGCCGCCTAGCAAACTACCCAGCACGCCACTTACCACCGAGCCGGTGCCTTTGCCGACATTGTTGGCTGCCACCACGCCGCCAATGACCGCGCCGGCAATCGAGCCCACGCCGCTGGTGCTGTCGGCCATTTCAACGGTGCGCATGCTTTCAATCTTGCCCGCGCGGGCTTTGGCGACGCGCTTCATTTCGTCTTTGTGGTACACATTGGCCGAGTCGGCGGTGATACAGCCGCTCAGTAAACTACTGGCCGCCAGTACGGCGGCGGCTAACAGGGTGGTGTAGCGCATGATGCTCTCCGGTGGGCCGGGGTAATCCAGCCAGTCTCATTTTGGATTGAATGGCTTTGAGTCTACCCGTCTGCCGCAAAATTGACTGTGGCATATGCACAATCGGCGGCTTTAGCTGCGTCGGCGGTACCAGCCGGTGAGCGAAAAGCGTTCGCGCCGGGCGGGTAACACTTCATGCTCGAAGCGATTAGATAGAAACACCACCAGCGTGCCGCCATGCGGGGTGACGTCCACGCTTTGCTCCTCGTCGAGATAAATGCGCAGCTGGCCGCCATCTTCGGCTTGCCAATCAGCGGCGTTGAGGTATTGCACCACGGTGACTACCCGGGTGTCTTGCTCACGATGCTGATCCAGATGGCGCTGGTAAAACGCGCCGGCCGGGTAGCTGGCAAAATGCCATTCCAGCTCGGCAAGGCCCAGATACAGCTCGCGGTTGAGGCTTTGCTGCAGCTCGGCCATCCGCGCGTTGGCTGCTTGCATGGCCGGATCGTGCTCATCGACCCACAGCACCGAATCGCCACGAATATCATCACGAATCCCAAAGCCGCCCGCGCGGCCCACCCCGGCGCGGCTAAACTCGGCCTGCCGCGTTTGCGCCAGCTGACGGAGCTCGTCTACCTGCGGGCGGCTAAGAAAATCGGGGATCACCAGCCAGCCGGAGCCAGCCAGCGCATCAGCGACCGTTTGAAACACGGTGCTGTGCTGATTAGGGTTTGGGTTCATCTTTAGGCTCGGCCACCACTTTGGGGGCAATCAGAAAATCAATCGGTTTATGCCAGAAACGGCGCCAGATCAGGCCGACCACCGGGCGCAATTCGCCCAGCCGGCGTTTGCGTGAACGCAGCGCCACCCACAGCGCCAGCACGAAGCTGGTGATTAGATTGGTGGCGCCAATCAAGGCCACGCCCAGCATGGCCCAGCCCAAAGTCCACCAGGGCAGCACAAAATCATTGGCGGCTAAGGCGTATGAAACATTAGCGGCCGAGAAAGTGATATGACGAATATCAATCGGTAGGCCCAGCAAAATGCCCACCGTACCAATGCAGCCCAGCATGCAGCCAAAGTAGAAATTACCCGCCAGCGCCCCGAGATTGTGTTCGATATAGCGGCCAAACTGCTGACTGCGGCGCTCACCGAAGAGTTTATTCAGGAGCGGCAGCGCGGCAATCCGCTCGGGGATGCGGTTATACAGGGCTTTATTGTCGTAATAACCGGAAATCAGCCCCGCCAGGAACAAACAAACGCCCGCAATGGCCGCATGCGGCACCCCCAGCCCGGTGAGCGGTTTCAGATCGTTCAGTAGGTGATCGGCTTTTTCCAGCCCGACCACATGCACGCCGGTTTGTTGCCACCAGAACCAGGCAATCGCCAGCGCCACCGGCATGGCCAGCGCCACATTGCCCAAAATGGCAATCAGCTGGGTGCGGATCACTTTCACGATCAGCTCAACCAGATTGCTATAGCCCTCCAGTTTTTTACTGCCCGGCGGCGGCAGCGCCGCGGCGATACTGGCGGCGGTCATGGCCGGCTGCTTGGTGGCAATCGTGCAATGCAGCAGATGCACCAGCATAAAGCCCAGCGCGTAATTCATACTGAAGGCAAAGGCTTCCAGCAGCAGCGGTAAATGCGCTTTGGCGATCAGGATTTTGATCAGCGCCATAAAGCCCACCACCACCCCGGCCCCGGCGGCCGAGCGGAACATCCCCATCCACTCGCCACGCGAATCGGTGGTGTAGTGCTCGCCCGTGTGGCTGGCGTGCTCGGTGATTTGCAGCGCCAGCAATTCGGTGTTTTCGCGCATCACATCGGTGACGCTGGTTTTGCGGTTTTCGGCCTTGACCAGCTCTTTAAACAGCCGGATCAGCGGCGGGCCGTGCGGCGCGGTGGGGTCGACCAGCTCAAACAGTAATTTTAAGCGATCGATGTGCTGCTTCAGACGCAAGAGATGGTAAGTCAGGCTGACCGACACCCCGTTTTTCGAGGCATAGCGCCAGACCTTGCCCATGATGGTTTCGCATTGGCTCAGCAGCACCAGTAAATGCCGATGATCTTCATCCGGCACCCGGCGGGCGGTGAGATCGTGGCGGTATTTCTCGATATAGGCGAGGATTTCGGCATTAAGGCGCACAAACGGCGATTCAAAGCGCTCGACTTCAGGGTGGTTGCGGATGATTTCCGGCTCTAGCCCGATGGCCGAGATCCGGCAAGACAGCACCTGAATGGCCTCGAGCTGCTGCAGGCGAATATGGGGTGGTAGCTCCCCGGGGCCGAGTTCTTCCATATGCGCGGCGCGGCCCAGCTCATGCCAGACTTCGTCGGGAATCGCGTCTAGCCATTGATAATCATCGCGGCGATGGAAAATCTGCCCCAGCAAATCACTAAAGTGCTCAGGGTTGCTGATCGGGGGTAAGAGTTTGGCCCCGATCCGGCGTTTTACCGCGGTGACCATGCTTTCATTCAGCAAAATACCGGTTTCGGTATAGAGATCGACCTGGCGGGTGTTATCCAGCAGCGCAAACAGCGCTTTGCGCAGCCAAGCGCGATAGTCGGGGTGTTGCTCTAATAGGTAACACAGGGCGCGAATATTATTAATGGCCGCGACGTGATCGTGGCTTTTGGCGGGGCGCAAGGCCGCCACCAATTGAGTTAAGACCGAGAGTGAATCCTGGTCATTCTGGCTGTGTTGCATCTGCCGCAGCAAAACTTCCATGGCGAGGACCTCTGCAAAGAATAGGGTTAGTGCGGGCGCGTGGCCTGCTCTAATTCGGTGAGCCACAGCATGGCTTGGCCGCGATCCAGGCCGCACATTTCCAGCTGGGGCTGTAACCCGGCGCACACGGCCGGGCGATCGGGGTGGCCGAAAATCCGGCAGCGCAGCGCCTCATCCAGCTGCACGCAGGGCACGCCGGCGGGCTTGCCATTGGGCATGCCGGGAATCGGGCTGGTAATCGAGGGTGCGGTACAGCAGGCACCACAGTGTGATCGACATTGCATGCGCCGATTATACCCGATGCACACCTTGGCGCTGGCAGATGCGCAGCGCTGACGGCTTTGGTACATTTTCACTGATAAACAAAAACAAAAGATGGAGTGAATATGTGGGGTCGTCTATCCGCCCTTGGTCTGCTATGGCTGGCCGTGGGCTCAACTGCGCTGGCGGCCGAGCCGGCGCCACTGTGGCAAGAATCTTTCGAGCAAAGCCCGAATTTACCCAGCGACTGGCAATGGTCGGCCTGGAAGCCCGAGATTTCCCGTGCCGAGATCAGTAAGCAGGCTGCGGCCGATGGCCAGCAGGTGCTGCATCTGATCAGTAGCCAGCCCAATCATGCGCGCCTGACCAAAACCATCGCCATCGAGCCCAATCGCCTCTATCGTTTTAGTGCCCAACTGAAAGCGCAAGGCGCGAATGCGGACAAACTGGCCGCGGTGCTGGGGGTTGATGGGGTTTACGAAGCGAGCGAAACCGTACGCGCAGCCGATCGCTGGTATCCACGCGAGCTGTATATCCGCAGTAATGACGCCAGCGCGGTGACGGTATCGCTGGGGCTGGGGCATTTTGGCAATGAAAATCAGGGCGAGGCCTGGTTTGATGCGGTGAGCCTGACTGCGGTGGAGGCGCTGCCCACCGGGGCGAAGGTGGTGGATTTGCCCAAGCTCGCGGCCAGTAGCGCAGCCAGCCCCGCCGTACCGGCTGGGCGTACGCCCTGGTTGTGGCTCGGTGCGAGTTTGCTGGCGCTGGGGTGCCTGATTGCGGCCGTGGCGGCGCTCTTGGCGCGGCGGGATCAGCCAGCCACGGCGGAGGCGCGAGAATGAGCACCGCCCAGCTTAAGGCCGGGCCTGCCCCGGCGACCCAGCATGTGGCCATTGTGGATGGCTTGCGCGGGCTGGCGATTGCTTTGGTGATCTTGTTTCACTATTGGCAGATTACCTGGTGGGTGATTCCGCTGCCCTTAACCGGTGGCCAGCATAATCTGGAAGCGTTGCAAGTGGCCGGCGCGCTGGGGGTGGAGCTGTTTTTCTTTCTGAGCGCGTTTTGTCTTACCTACCCGCAGGCCAAAACCATGCTCGAAGGCGCGCCGCTGGCGAGTCTGGCGCATTACACCTATCGGCGGGCGATCAAGATTTTGCCTTCCTATTGGCTGGCAATGCTGATCCTGCTGGTATGTTTCCCTACGCTATATCCCACAAGCGCTGAGCGTGGATACTGGGTGGATGTATTGATGCATCTAACCTTTATCCACAATCTGTTTGCCGATACGCATTATTCGATCAACGGGGTGTTCTGGTCGCTGGGAGTGGAGGTGCAGTTTTATCTGCTGTTTCCATTGCTGGCTTGGGGTTTTAGGCGCCAGCCGTGGCTAGTGTGCGCCGGCATGGTGCTGCTGGCACTGGCGTATCGGGCCTGGACGCATACCCAGCCGCTGGGCGAATTTTCGCATCGGAATAATCAACTACCGGGTTTTCTGGATCTGTTTGCGGCGGGCATGCTCAGCGCCTATCTGCTGGTGTGGTTACGGCAGGGGCCGGCCGTATTGTGGGCGCAATTGCGCCCATGGTGTGCGGGGCTGGTGTTGCTGGCCTTGCTGGTGCTGGCGTTATTGTTTGCCGATTTGAATCAGGCGCGGGGGGCGGCCGAAGGCTATGCGCTGTGGCAATCGGCGCACCGGCTGGCGCTGGCCGGCTTGTTTGTGGTGCTGGTGGTGGCGGGCAGCTACGCCCCGGCGCTGGTGCGTAGCCTGATTGCCAACCGCGTCACGGTTTGGCTCTCGCTGCTGTCCTACAACCTTTACCTCTGGCATCAGGTGGTGGCGCGGGTTATCAAGGAATATGGCTGGTGGCCGGCTGCAACACCAGTGCCGATGGATGATCCCAGCTGGCGCTGGAGTATGTTTGTGGTGGCATGGCTGGCGGCGCTAGCGTGGGCGGCTCTGCTCACTTATGGCTTCGAGCGCCCACTGTTGCAGCATGGTGTGCGTGGGGTGCTGGCCCGTTTGCGGACCCGCTGGCAGCAATTTCAGCAGGCTAATTTGGCCGAAGCCTAACTACAGGGCGTTTTAAACGCGACCTATGCGCCGAGCATAACAGTTTGGGTGATGTTTGTGCGCAACAGTTTGGCCCCGCCTTCTGGCGGGGCTTTTTTATGCACCGAAAATATGACGCGATTGTTAAAAGCTATCTTTCCTTGACCACGATAGGCTGCTAAACCGCATTTAGCCGTCGATTTGGGCGGTTTTCTGTCGTAAAAGTACGTAGTGATTGGGTGGGCTTGTAATCTTCGTGCGAGCTTTGTGTGGGTAATTTCGGTGAATAGGCGGCGATCTACGGGAAAACACCTATCAATCTGTTTTTGGGGTAGTTTGGGTGGTTCGATGAATGGTAATTGGTGAATAAAATCAGTGTGTTGGTGCTAGTGGTGAGTATTGATTGATGGGCTCTATTAGTGATACCCCTACTGCCGCTAGGTTTACCTGTTTGTGAAAAATTGTTGATGGAAATGTGAATTTTACATTGAGCGATTTTCGACCAATTACAGGGAGTCACCCACATGCAAACCAAATTTATCGCTGCCGCCATCGCTGCGGCTTTCCTCGCCGCTGGCGCCCAAGCTGACATCACTGTGGGCGGCTTTCTGCAGACCGAAGTGACCTACAACAAAGACCAAACCAACCACGACGGTAAAACCGATTTTTACCAAGGCCCATCGGATGTTGGCTCTTCGATCGATGTGAAAGGCACGCATGACATCACTGCGAGCGGCAAGCTGCAGTGGGAAGTGAGCACCTACCTGAGCAAAGACACCGACGTCATTCCGGCCGGTCTGGGCTTCTTCGGTGATCGCAAACTGTACGTACGCTGGGCCGATAGCTTCGGTACCGTTACTGTGGGTCGTGATGATTCTCCGATCCGTATGGGCTTCATTGGTTACGATATTTTCAACGGTTACGCTTCACTGGGTACGCTGTTTGATCGCGGCGCTGCTAGCCGTCCTTCGAAACAAATCAAATACGTATCGCCAAAAATGGGCGGTCTGACTGTTCGCGCCAGTGTGCAAGTGGATACCACCCAAGGTACCAATGAGCCAGATCAGGCTTTCTACACCAGCGTGGCCTACGATCTGAACCCAATGTTCGGTTTTGATTTCGGTTATGCCGCTGAGCGTGATCGTGGCGCGGTAAAAGGCAATGACCGTAATTCGGTACTGGCCGGCGTACGCGGTAAAGTGGCTGAAGGCCTGACTTACGGCGTGGTGTTTGTGAATACCGAAAAATGGGCCAACGAAAAAGCTGCACGTAGCAGCGGCTGGATGCTGGGTGAGAACATGCAATACGTGACCGGTGATCACACCTTCCGTATCGCACACACCTACGCGGATAAATCAGGTGCCAACCTGTTCCTGGCTGGTTACGAATACGCATTGCCAGAAGTGACCATGGGCAGCAAAAAGATCAGCTCAGCGCTGTATCTGGAAGGCTCGCTCATCGATAACAAAGCCGATACCGACTTTGTACCAGGCTTCAAATCAAGCACCGTGGCCGGCAAAGATCCAGCAACTGTAGCGCTGGGTGTTTACGTTAGCTTCTAAGCGTGTAGCAGCCTTTGGGCTTGGCTGAGCCAAGCCTAGGGCAATCGGCAATTATCGCGCACGAACAAGCGTCACATAATGGCTTGCATGCTGGTTGATCCAGCCCGCATTTCGCCGCTGTGCGGCCCTGCTGGCCTCTTGCTCGTGTCGCGCTTCGTATCCTTCTTGCTTAAGGAGTTGTTTCGATGAATCACAAATTACTGGCCAGCCTGCTGGCAATCGGTTTTGTAGCCAGCACTCAAGCTGCAGAAATCCCTAAAGGCGTTCAACTGCACGCCACTCAGGAACTGACCCGCACCAATGGTGCCGAGCCTGAAACTCTGGACCCGGCTAACGTGGAAACCGTACCGGCCGCCAATATCGCGATTGATCTGTTTGAAGGTCTGACTGCGATTAATGGCTCAGGCAAAGTGGTACCGGCCGTGGCCGAGAGCTGGAAGCAAACCGATGCGACCACTTGGGTGTTCAAGCTGCGCAAAGATGCCAAATTCAGCAATGGCCAGCCGATCACGGCCGATGATTTTGTGTATGCATTCCGTCGTTTCATCGATCCTAAGCAAGCTTCAAATTACAGCTCGGCATTCGGCGTATTCTTTGCCAATGGTAAAGAAGCAGCTGAAGGCAAAGCACCTACCGATAAACTTGGCGTGCGCGCAATCGACAAAACCACGTTCGAAGTGAAAACCAACGGCCCAGTGGCTTTCCTGCCTGAGCTGCTGGCGAACCCGAACTTCGCACCACTGCACCGCGCAACTGTAGAAAAATTCGGTAAAGACTGGGTGAAACCGGGCAATCTGGTAGGTAACGGCGCTTACGTGCTGAAAGAGTGGAAAGTCAACAGCAAGATGGTGCTGGAGAAAAACCCGAACTACTGGAATGCGAAAAACGTGCAGATCACCAAAGTGAACTATCTGCCGATCGAATCGCAAGATGCCGCGCAAAAACTGTATCTGTCTGGCGAAGCCGACTGGACACTGGAAATCACCCCGAATAGTTTTGCCAAGCTCAAAACCGATTATCCAAAAGAGCTGCGCAACTCGCTCGGCCTGGGTATTCGCTACTACAGCCTTAACAACACCGATCCACTGCTGAAAGACGTACGCGTACGTAAAGCGCTGAATCTGGTGCTGGATCGCGAGTTGCTGGCCAATAAAGTGACTGCCGATGGTCAGCCACCGGTGTACAGCATTATGGTGAATGGCGTAGCCGGTGCTAAATCCGTACCGTACGAGTGGGCGAAATGGCCTATGGCGAAACGCGTGGATGAAGCCAAAAAGCTGTTGGCAGATGCTGGCGTGAAACCAGGCACCAAGCTGACCTTCATCTACAACACCAACGAATACCACAAGAAAATGGCAATTTGGGCCGCTTCTGAGTGGAAATCCAAACTGGGCCTTGATACCCAGCTGGAAAACATGGAATTCAAGGTGCTGGTGAAAAAACGTCATGACGGTGATTATCAAATCGCTCGCAATGGCTGGAGCGCGGATTACAACGACGCGACTTCATTCACCACCTTGGTGGAATGTGGCTCTGACCAGAACGACAACAAAAACTGCAATGCTAAAGCGCAGGAATTGTTCAAACAGGCCGCCGCGACCACGGATGCCGCCAAACGCAGCCAGCTGCTGACCGAAGGCACGCGTCTGGTGATGGAAGACTATCCAGTGATTCCATTGCTGCAATACACCTATCCACGTCTGGTGAAAGCCTATGTGGGTGGTTACGATCAGGCGAACCCAACCGAACGTCGTCGTACGCAAGACCACTACATCATCAAACACTAAGCCTGGCTTAGTGTGGCAACCCCGTCTGCAATGCAGGCGGGGTTTTGTCTTTTGAAAGTGGCAAAACCTAGGGATACCACCTAGCTGTATTCCCTGATGAAGTAAATCTACCTTGCTACGGCGATGTATACCCCTGGTCGCGATCTAGGGATATCCCGTAGGAAGGGCAGTTGGCGCAGCGAGATTTAATCCTGCGCAAAGTGTGGGGCCCGCCAAGCCGTTACAACAGTAGGGTGCCCGCGCGTTGTTGAAGCTGCCTTCGGGCCGTCTTGCCATCGCCATCACGGGATGGATTAACCCGCCTTGCGGGAAACGTTTTTGGAGTTTCACTATGTGGTCTTATGCGCTACGTCGCCTGCTGGCAACGATCCCGACCATGTTGGCGGTGATTACCGTCTGTTATCTGCTTTTGCATGCCACGCCGGGCGGCCCGTTCGATACCGAACGCAAAGTGTCCGAAGCCGTGCTGGCCAATCTGAATGCCAAATACCATCTGGATCTGCCGCTGTGGCAGCAATACCTGTACTACCTCAAAGGCTTGGTACAGGGCGATCTGGGGGCTTCTTTCCGTTATGCCGACTGGTCGGTGAATGAGCTGGTGGCTGCAGCCTTGCCAGTATCGCTGACCATCGGTGGTGTCGCCATGGTGCTGGCGCTGATTATCGGCGTGGCGCTGGGCGTCACCGCCGCGCTGCGGCAGAACAGCATCGTGGATTACTTTGTGATGTTGCTGGGCAATGTCGGCAGTGCCGTGCCATCGTTTGTGATCGGCCCGGTGCTGGTGCTGATTTTTGGCGTGTGGCTCAAATGGCTGCCGGCCGGCGGTTGGCAAGGCTTTCAGCTCACCTATATGGTATTGCCGATTGCGCTGCTTACCGTGATTAATATGGCCACCATTGGCCGGGTGATGCGCGGTAGCCTGATCGAAGTGCTGAACAGTAACTTTATCCGTACCGCCCGCGCCAAAGGCTTGCCGATGCACACCATCATTCGTCGCCATGCGCTCAAACCAGCCATGCTGCCGGTGGTGTCGGTGATGGGCCCGCTGACGATTTCTTCGATTGCCTCGGCGGTCGTGACCGAAACGGTGTTTTCGCTGCCGGGCTTGGGCAAGCTGATTGTGAATGGCGCGTCAAACCGCGATTACACGCTGGTGCTGGGGCTGGTGGTGCTGGTTACCGTTTTTGCTGTGCTGCTAAACCTGATCGTCGATCTGGTGTATGCCGCCCTTGATCCGAAGATTCGCTACTAAGGGGGCCGCCATGAATCAAGAAAAAAACCAAGCTATTTTGCAGGCCGCCGCCGAGGCTGTAGCCGCGCCGCAAATCGCCAGCCGCAGCCCGTGGGCTGATGCGCGCCGCCGCTTTTTACGCAATAAAGCCGCCGTCGTCAGCCTGGTCTTGCTGTCGCTGATTGCACTGGCCTGTATTTTTGGGCCGATGTTCCTGCCGCATCAATTTGATACCACCGACTGGGATGCGATGGGCCTGGCGCCAACCTTGCACAATATGCATCTGTTCGGTACCGATGAAATGGGCCGCGATTTGCTGGTGCGCACGCTGATTGGCGGGCGGATTTCGCTGTTTGTCGGGCTGATGGCCACGCTGGCCTCGGTCACTTTGGGCATTTTGTGGGGCGCCACCGCCGGTTTTCTGGGTGGTCGGGTCGATAGCATCATGATGCGGATCGTGGACATGATGTATGCCGTGCCGTACCTGCTGATCGCCATTCTGATGGTGACGCTGCTGGGCCGCGAGTTTTATCTGGTGGTACTGACCATCACCGTGTTTAGCTGGATGGACATGGCCCGCGTGGTGCGGGGACAAACGTTGTCGCTGAAATCGAAAGAATTCATCGAAGCGGCGCGCTGTATCGGGGTACCGGTGCATAAGCAGATTCTGCGCCATATCGTGCCTAATCTCTTGGGCATCGTGGTGATCTACACGACGATTACTGTGCCGGGCGTGATTTTGACCGAATCGGTGCTGTCTTTCTTGGGGCTTGGGGTGCAAGAGCCGATGACCAGCTGGGGGGTGTTGATTCATGATGGCGCGGCCGTGATGGAAAACACGCCATGGATGTTGCTGTTCCCCGGTGTCATGCTGAGCTTGACGCTGTATTGCGCCAACTACATCGGTGACGGGATGCGCGATGCGCTCGACCCGAAAGATCGCTAAGGAAAGACCATGACATTATTACGAGTGAATAATCTGGGCGTGGATTTTGCCACGCATGATGGCCTGGTTAGCGCGGTGAACGGGGTGTCGTTTGAGCTGGATCGCGGCCAGACCTTGGGCATCGTGGGTGAATCGGGCTCGGGTAAAAGCCAGACCGTGCTGGCCATGATGGGGCTGTTGGCCAAAAACGGCCAGGCCCGCGGCGAAGTGCTGTTTGAAGGGCAAAACCTGCTGGGGATGTCGACGCGCGAGCTTAACCGCATTCGCGGTAATCGCGTGGCGATGATTTTCCAAGACCCGATGACCTCGCTCAACCCGTATCTGACCGTGGAACGGCAGATGACCGAAGTGCTGGAGCTGCACAAAAACATGACCCGCCGCGCGGCTAAAACCCGCGCCATCGAGTTGCTGGAAGCGGTGAAAATCCCTGAAGCAGCGCGCCGCGTGGATATGTATCCGCACGAGTTTTCAGGCGGGATGCGCCAGCGGGTAATGATTGCCATGGCCTTGCTGTGCGAGCCGGAAGTACTGATCGCCGATGAGCCCACTACCGCGCTGGATGTAACGGTGCAGGCGCAGATCATCACCCTGATGCAGGAATTGCAGCGCGATTTCGGCACCGCGATTGTGATGATCACCCACGATCTGGGCGTCGTGGCCGGCCTATGTGACCGGGTGATGGTGATGTACGGTGGCCGCGTGATGGAGCAGGGCAGCGCTGAGCAGATTTTCTACCAGCCTACCCATCCGTATACCGTGGGCCTGTTGGGCGCCTTGCCACGGCTGGATCACGATGGCGATACGCTGGTATCGATTCCCGGTAATCCGCCCAATATGGCGCATATGCCTGCCGGCTGTGCCTTCTGCGAGCGCTGTACGCTGGCTGAGGCTCGCTGCCACAGCGAACGCCCGGCCTTGCAAACGCTGGAAGGCGGCATCTTGCGCGCCTGTCACAAATCATTGGCCGAAGTGAGCCAGCTGAAGGAGATGAGCCATGTCGGTTGAAACCGCAACTGTGGCCGAGCGCCAACCCATCCTGTCAGTGCGCGATCTGAAAGTGCACTTCAAGGTAAAGCACGATAAAGGCTGGCTGCCGTCTACCCGCACGCTCAAAGCCGTGGATGGGATTTCCTTTGATCTGTATGCCGGCGAAACCCTGGGGATCGTCGGCGAATCGGGCTGTGGCAAATCAACCCTGTCGCGCGGCATTTTGAATCTGATTCCGGCCACCGGCGGCGAAATCGTCTGGCTGGGGCGCGAGCTGCACAAAGCCGGCGCCAAAGAATGGCAAGCGGTGCGGCGCGAAGTGCAAATGATCTTCCAGGATCCGCTCGCGTCCTTAGATCCACGCATGACCGTGGCGCAAATCATCGCCGAGCCGCTGCACACGCATTACCCCGAGCTGGGTAAAGACGAAGTGATGCGCCGCGTGCGCGTGATGATGCAGCGTGTGGGCCTGACCGAGCAGCAGATCAACCGCTATCCGCACGAATTCTCGGGTGGCCAATGCCAACGGATCGGTATTGCCCGCGCACTGATTTTGCAGCCCAAGCTGATTATTTGTGACGAGCCGGTGTCGGCGCTGGATGTGTCGATTCAGGCGCAAATTATCAATTTGCTGAAAGAATTGCAGCAGGAAATGGGCTTGGCGCTGATTTTCATCGCCCACGATCTGGCGGTGGTAAAGCATATTTCCGACCGGATTTTGGTGATGTATCTGGGCCGCGAAATGGAGCTGGCTGAAAAACACGCGCTGTACGATCAGCCCAAACATCCGTACACCAAAGCGCTGCTGTCGGCGATACCGATCCCCGACCCTGAGCTGGAGCGCAAGAAAACCATCCAGATCTTGCAGGGGGATTTGCCATCGCCGATCGATCCACCGTCAGGCTGTGTTTTCCGCACCCGTTGCCCGCAAGCCCAGCCGCTGTGCGCCGAGCAGCAACCACAACTGCGCGTGGTGAATGCCCGCACCCAGGTGAGCTGCCTGTTGGCCACTTCGGAGCAAGTGGCCTAAGGCTAGTCGCTATCGGCTAAGCTTGCTCGCTAGCGCGCAAGCTTAGTGCTTGGTGAAGATTGAAAAAACCACCTCAGCCTGCTGAGGTGGTTTTTTATGGCTCAATGCGATTAGCCAGTTGGGCGGTGAGCCGACAGTGCTTTAGCTGATGTCAGTGATTTTGCCGATCAGCCCATCCCAAAATTCGAATTCAGAACGGCCGGAGAAATTGAGAATTTGCCCTTGTTGCAGGCCGTTGGGCAGGTCGCTGGCGACGACGGCGTGAAAGGCGATGTGCGCATGGGCAACGCCATCCCGGATTTCGAATGCTTCAATCCGCTGTTGTCTGGCTGAGAACAGGGCCAGCGATTGCTGGGCCAGCTGTTTGAGTGCCTCAATCCCTTCTGTACTGGCATTGACCACGCCGCCCTCGATGTTTTTAAACTCCACCTGTGCATGCATGCACGAGAGCATGGCATCAATATCCATGCGGTTATAGGCGTCGATATAGCGATCGACCAGTGCGCGAATTTCATTGGGTTGCAATTGGCACCTCCGTGCAGGGCTTGGTAGCGTGAGTGTTTGAGGGTACATCACTGATGCTACACGGGTTTTGCATGGCGTTTTTTGCGTGCACTGAAGGCAATTGCAAGTGCCAATATAGGTGTGGGGCGCGTTTTGTGGTGGGGTCGAGCAAGGTCAATAGTGCCGTGAGAACCGCCGTTATCTCACTCAATTTATCGCTGGCGATGAGTGCAGAACGTACTGGGTATTGCTCTGTAGGCTAATATCATCAACCTTTTTCAGGCAATACCCCTTGGATTACTCAGCAGGTGTCGTCGAGCTTGACCGGGCGCGGGCGGAGACTGCCAGAACCTGCACTGCGCCATTATCAAAGATCACCGGATACGCGCCAAACAGACTGCTCAGCGCCGGATAACGGCCGCGCTCGAAATCGCTGACGTAGATATAGTCCACCTGATATTGCGCCAGTAGCGCGGCGCGGCGCTCTGGGTCTTGGTACATCGCGGCGACATCGTCATGGCGCTGCTTGGTATTCAGGCCATGGAAGAACAAATACGTATCGGTGCCCACCACGATATTGCGGCCGGTGAGGGCGGCAACGGTGTTGTTGTGATTGTCGGCGGTGATAAACATCGCGTTGGCCGGGGTGCGGGCCACAATAAACTCGGCCGCTGCCACATGCGCGCCGCTGTAGGCGTTGTAGTTCGACACCCACTCGCGGGCGAGGGTGAGTGCGCCCGAAATCGTGCCCAGCACCAGGCTGAGGACCAAAATCGCCGCCGCCCACAGATAGCGCTGCTGCTGCCGCCAGCGGCGGTACAGCGTAATGATCAGTGCGCTGGCGGTAATGGTGGCGAACACATACCAGATGTAAAACAGCTTGTTGTTATCGTACAAATTGGGCTGAAAAATCAGCACTTCGGCCACCAGATAAATCAGTGCCGGGCCAAATTGTAGCCAGGCCAAATCGCTATCCAGCAAGCCGCCCAGCTGGCTGCGCCAGCGGCTGTGCGCCAGCAGTACCAAGGCCGCCAGCCAAGCCAGATACACCACGCCGATGTTTTTCAGATAAAACCATAGATAGGGGTCGATTTTAAGTTCGTTCACCCAATTGAGATGCCAGTGCACAAAGCCGCCACCGGCGGTGGCTTGCGGGAAAGTCCAATACAGCAGCTGCCCAATCGCCACGGCAATCGCCGGCAGCCCATACCAGCACCAATCAGCAATCACCGTCAGCCAGTGCTGCCGGCGCACGACTAGATCCACCCCGAGCCAGCCGAGCGAAATCAGGCCAATAGCCATAAACGAGTGGGTATGGATCATCGGCAGCAATCCCACCAAGGCTCCGGCGAGGATACCCCACCCCCGTTTGTCTGCGCCGCTGGCGCGGGTAAAGCGTAGCAAGCTCCACAGTGTAAACAGCGCCACTGACCAGCCAGCCATGGTGGTCCGTTGCGGGATGATCATATCGGCGATCACGTTCGACCAACGGATATTCATCTCATTGTAATTGGTGGGGGTTTTGTAAAACTCGGTCAGAATCTGCCCGAAAGTGTACTCATGCCAGCCAAAGAAATAGATAAACCCCAGCCCGCCATTCAGGAAAAACAGCAGGGTTGCCAGCTCCGTGGCGCGGCTGTCTTTGCTCACCTCTAGCGCCAGCAGCATAAAACACGCCACAATCAGCGCGCACATCAGTAGCGATGGCAGCAATAGTGCCCAGCGCAGCGGTAAGCCCAGCTGCAAGAGTGACGAAGACACCAGATTCACCAGAAACGGATAGCTCAGGCGCTGGCCGGGCAAAATGCTGTAATCGGGTGGGAATACTTGCTGATGCGCCAGCGAGGTCACCATGCCCATATGCATTTGCAGATCGCCAAAAGTGGATTGGCCGACATCCAGACCGGCCGGGCTGGGCTGAATCAGATGGGTGTGCAGCAAATAGGCCATCAGCAGCAGCAAAGGCAGCCCCAGCCACAGTAGGCTGCGTGCTAGGGCTTGATAATCCAGGGCCGGATTAGCCGCCAAGGGCTTGGCATACAAAGCCAAACCCGCCGCCAGCCCGAGCGATAGCGCCAAGCCCAAGCCATGCGCCAGCGGGGTAAAACCCAGCAGAAAAGCAAAGGGCACTGGCGCCCACATCAGCGCGACTGTCGCCAAGACCAATCCCGCAGTGATGCGCACCCAGTGCGGATGCGTAGCCAATAAACGCTGGCTGGCGTATTGCCAGCCGCCCAAATGCAAAATGAAATACAGCAGGGCCAACATGATTTAATCCGATGAAACAGAGGAAGCGGCGCGGAAAGTCCAGCAGCGGTTGCCGATGAAATTCCACACCAGACATAGGGCGGTGGTGAGCAGCTGGGCCGGCCAATAATGCAGCCCCCAGTGGGTAAAGCCGGCCATCAACGCGGTATTGAGCAAGAGCCCAATGCCGGCAATGACATAAAATTTCACCAGCGCGCTGCGGTGGGCGGTCTGCTCGCGCTGGGCCTGAAAGGTAAAGCGGTAATTGAGCGCGTAATTAAGCAAGGAGCTAACGGCATAGCCCACGCCCGAAGCCACGGCCGCGCGCCAGCCTAGCGCCTCGACCCCGAGCCACAAAATGGCGTATTGCAGCAGCGTTGCAACAGCGCCCACCGAGGCGAACGCCCCAAACTGGCGTGCCACAGCGGCCAGTGAAAACCCGCGCATCAATACACCCATCCACGAATAAATAAATAAATCGCCAAGCTTAAGAGCCCGGCCAAGGCGGGCTCCAGCCAGCGCCGGCGCGCGGGCGTGGCCCACATGGCCAAGAGTACCGCTAGCGGAAACAGCACCGACATATAACGCGGGCCGGATAAGAGCCAAGTGGGCGAAAACGAAATCACCGTATACACCAGCGCATAGGCCTGAATACTGGCCGGCAGGCGGCGCCGCCCCCAGGCCAAGAGTGCCAGCGCCCCGGCAAAACAGATTAGCGTGGGCAGCCAGATGCCAAACACCATATTGTGCGTATCGGTGAGCATGCCTTGCCAGATATTGGCGATGTTCTGTGCGAAAAAGCCAAAATCCTGCTGCCAGTTGGTTTTCTGTGCGATGCGAAACTGCCAGGCATTGCCAAAAATATGCTGGTTTAGCCATAGATAGCTGGCAAAGCCGCTGGCGGTGCCGATGAGCGCCAACAGGCGTTGCCACAGCGCAATCTGCTGGCGTTGCCGCCAGGCTTCGATGGCAATTGGCACTAATAATAAAATGCCCTGATTGCGTGTGAGGGCGGCCAGGCCACCCAGCACGGCCACGCTATACCAGTCGCCGCGGCGCAGGCGCCAGATGCAGCTGACGGTTAGCAAGAGAAACAGGCTTTCGGTGTAGGGCGCGCCATAAAAAAAACTAAACGGAAACAGCGCCAGATATAGCACGCTGCGCTGGGCCAGCTCGGCGTCTTGGGTTTCGTCTTCCACCCAGCGATACAGCACCAGAGAGGCCACGGTGAAACACAAAATCGATACCAGCGTGGCGGCAGCAAAAAAGTCGCCAGTCAGCAGCGCACCGAGCCGCACCAGCCACGGGTAAAGCGGATAAAACACGATATGCAGCGGGTTTTGCGGCGCGGCATAGCCAATTTCGGCGAGGGACAAATAATGCGGCGCATCCCATTTGGCCCAAATGTCATCCAGACTTGGCCAGAAGCCCACATATTGGCCGCTCGTACTCATGGCGCTCATATGAAACGCCCAGCCGAGCAAATACACCGCCAGCCGTATGCCCAGCGCCAGCAAGGCAATCTGCAGCAGTGGGTGGCTGCACCAGCGCGACGCGCTAAGCTCGGTTCGGCGGGGTAGACTCATCCGGGCCGAGCGCCATAAGGCTTGCGCGCGGCGGGGGAGTAGGCCACTGGCCTGGGCTAAACGCCAGCCTAAATGCAGGCTCAGTGCCAGCAGCGATAATGAGGCAACAATCGTAATCAGCGTGTGCAGCATGGTGGTGGCTCCAGCAGCAATGGCGCAGAAAAAACCAGCGGGCGCGCCGCTGGTTGCTAGGTAGAAAGGGGCTTATTCCTGCTCGGGAAAGCCCAGACGGTCTTGCACGATATACAGTGGCCGACGTTTGATCTCGTTGTAAGTGCGGCCCACGTATTCACCCAGAATACCGATACACAGCAGCTGTACCCCGCCCAAGAACAGAATCGCCACCATAATCTCGGCCCAACCGGCTACCCAGTTGCTGGTCGTTAAGCGCACGATCAGAGTATTGATAATGCCCACCAGCGCAAAGAACGATGAAATCAAGCCTAGCGTTACCGCCAGCCGCAACGGCTTAGTCGAGAACGACATAATCCCATCGGTGGCAAAGCGCACCATTTTGCGCAGCGGATATTTGCTCTCGCCGGCAAAGCGCTCGGCGCGGCGGTAGGGTAGGGCCACTTGTTTGAAACCTACCCAGCTCACCATGCCGCGAATAAAGCGGTCGCGCTCGGGCATAGTTTTGAGTACATCCACCACTTTGCGATCCATCAGGCGGAAATCACCGGTATCCAGCGGAATCGGCACATCCGACAAACGATTCAGTACCCGGTAAAAGGCGCGCGCGGTAATCAGCTTAAATGCCGATTCGCCCGGGCGGTCGACGCGAGTGCCATACACCACGTGATAACCGGTGCGCCACAGCGCGATCATTTCGCTGATGACCTCGGGCGGATCTTGCAGATCGGCGTCAATCAGCACCACGGCATCGCCGCTGGCGGCGTCAATCCCGGCGGTTACGGCTGTTTGGTGGCCGAAATTGCGCGCAAACCCAACAACGCGGATTTCTGGATTGGCTTGCTGCGCGGCGGTCAGTAATTCGCGGGTGCGATCTTTGCTGCCGTCATCGACAAAAATAAACTCCACCGCCATATCGCTGACGGTTTGGCGAAATTGCGCCAAGCGGCGCAGGGTTTCCCCAATTACTTCTTCCTCGTTGTAACAAGGAATAACCACCGAGAGCAGTTGCTGCATTTTCCATCCTCCATCCGCAGGGCTGGCCGTTCGGCGCAGGCGGCGGTGTTTTTGTAGTGTTGGCTGGTTTAGGTACAAGCCATTTTGGCTTAACCTTACATCATGCCGCCCAGCTTGAAAACCCCGCGGCGGCGGCTTTGTGGGGTGTCTCTCGATAAATGGTATTGCTATGCAAAATGGATGATGCGAATACGCCACAAAGCTTGATAAATAAACGCTTTAGCGCTTGCTGATATTCAAAATGTAATGCTGCTTTGCAGCAATGGCGGCAGGGCTTGTAGTGGCTGGATTTGTAAGAAAACCGCAGTGTGATTTGCACTACTGGGGCAGATGAATGGACTGCGAGGGCCGCGGATCGGCGCTAGTCGTAAGGAAACAGACCCGTTATAGTGCAGCCTTGCCCAAACCCTGTTTTGATCGAGTTTTTGCTATGTCGCTGCCCAGCTTGCGCACCACCGCGTGCAAACAATGGATTTGCCAGTTCTGGCTGCTGTGCCTGTGTGCCTTGCTCGGCGCGCCCGTCTGGGCCAGTGGCGAATTACTGAAAAACGCCAGTGCCGAAGACAGTAGCCCCTCCGGTGGTGCCGCCGGCTGGACTTTCGATCACTGGACGCAGGGCGAGCCTAAAAGCACTGCCAGTCGTGATGAAAGCGTGTTTGTTAGCGGCAAAGCGGCATTGAAAATCAGTCTGCCGCAGGCCGATGACGGCAAGCTGGTGCAAACCGTGCCGGTGAAACCCGACACCTGGTACCGCATCAGCGCCAAGATCAAAACCGAAGGGGTGCCGGCCGATGCCGTGGTCGGGGCCAACCTCAGTATTGTCGATGCGATGGATCATTCGCCCGATCTGAAGGGCGATCAAGACTGGCGCGCAGTGGAAGTGTGGGCCAAATCCGGCCCTGAGCAAAAAGAGATCAAGCTGGCGCTGCGGCTCGGTTTTTATGGCAGCCTGACCACGGGTACGGCCTGGTTTGACGACATCAGCATGAGCGAAGGCACTCCCGGCGAAGGGGCCAAAGTCATCAGCATGACTCCACCTCCCGCTGCGCCTGCCGCGGCGGCGCCGACTGCGAGTACGGGTGGGGTATTGTCTGCAAACGCAATCATGATGATTGTTATTGCGCTATACCTGGTGGGGGCATGGTATTTGCTGCAGCAACGCAATCGTCTGCAAGCGAGTTTTGGCCAGCCGGTGCAAGGCCGCTGGCCGGCGGTGAAATTGGCCCCGGCCTTATTGCTGATTGCCGCGGTGGTGCTCATCAAAGCGTATTGGGCCGGTAGCTACCGCGGGCATTCGTATGATATTGGCACTTTCAGTGCCTGGGCCTTTGATATGTACCAGCGCGGCTTTAGTGGCTTTTACCGGCCGGGCTATTTTGCCGATTATCCTCCCGGCTATATCACTGTGCTGGGTGGGGTGGGGGCGCTGGCCAACTGGTTCTCGTTCGGCTACGACACACCGGCGTTTCTCACGCTGCTGAAAATGCCCTCCATGTTGGCTGATGTGGCTGGCGCGCTGTTTTTGCTGTATGTCGGGCGCAAAGATGAACAAGTACAGCCACTGGCCCTGGTGGCCGCACTGTTGTGGTTGCTCAATCCGCTGGCGATTGTGACCTCGGCCTTCTGGGGGCAGGTGGATAGTATCTTCACACTGATTTTGGCCGCTTCGCTGCTGATGCTGGAGCGCCGGCGCATTTTGCTGGCCGCCGCGCTGTATGCCGTGGCAGTACTGTTTAAACCGCAAGCCTTGCTGGTGGGGCCGATTGCGCTGATCGGTTTGCTGCTGGTGCGTGATGTGCCCCTGCAGCTCAAAGCCGTGGGCGTGGCCGTGGCAACCTTTATTGTGCTTTCGCTACCGTTTACGATTTCGCGTCCACCGCTGTGGATTTTCAGCCTGTATGGCGGCACGCTGGCCAGCTACGACTATCTGACTGTCAACGCGTTTAATCTCTATGCGATTTTTAATGGCAACTGGTTGCCGAACGACACCTTATTCCTGGGAGTGCGGGTTGGGCTGTGGGCTTGGCTGCTAACGCTCTCGGCGCTGGCCGCCGTGCTGTATGGCGTGGTGAAAGGCAAGGGCGAAGGCCGCTATTTGTTTGGCGCGTTTGCGATTTACCTGCT
Organism: Chitinibacter tainanensis DSM 15459; assembly: GCF_000429785.1. Lineage (GTDB taxonomy): Bacteria > Pseudomonadota > Gammaproteobacteria > Burkholderiales > Chitinibacteraceae > Chitinibacter > Chitinibacter tainanensis. Next base: position 158,302 of record NZ_KE386951.1, on the reverse strand, counting down.
GTTTTTTGTGCTCGGGCCGAAGATGCACGAGCGCTATCTATACCCGGCCGCCTTTATTGGCCTGACCGCGTTTATGGTGATTCGTGATCGGCGTGTGTTCTGGCTGGCGCTGGGCGCGAGCTTAACCACCTTTGTGAATACGCTGGTGACGCTGGATATTCTGGTGCGTTTTAACAGCACCGGCGTACCAAATGACAATGTCTTTATGTTGCTGTGCTCGCTGGCGAATGTGGCCTTGCTGGTGCAGACCTTCCGTGTGGGTTATGCGCTGTTTTTCCGGCAGCAAGTGAATGTGCTGGCTGCGCCAGCGGCAGTCGAGCCCGGCGTCGCTGCAACCGCGGCGCTCGATACGCCGCCTGTGGTTAGCGTGCCGCTGGATCCGCCTTTGGCCCCGGTTAGCCGCCGGGCGTGGCTGGCGCTATTGGGCATTTGTTTGGCTTATAGCGTGGCGGCCTTTACCTATCTGGGCAACCGGCAAGCGCCACAACAATTCTGGAATCCGCCGGCGGCCAGCGATTGGGCGGTGTTTGACTTGGGCCAATTGGCATCCGTAGGGCAGTTGCAGTATCACCATGGTTTGGGTGAAGGCGAATATGCGCTGCAATGGTCGGCCGATGGGCAAAACTGGGTCGCGAGCCCCGGCATTATCGTGAGCAACCGCTTTGCTGAATTGCGCTGGCGCAATCTGGATATCAATCTGCCGGCGCGCTATCTGAAAATTGGCCTCAGCACCGGTGCTTTGCAGCTTAATGAGATTGCCGTGCGCGATCAGCAGAAAGCCCAGCTACCGCTCAAGCAGATTAGCGGCTCAAGCGACGCGGTGGCGCTGATTGATGAGCAAGACAAAACCGTGGCGATCTCCACGGCACTGAATGGTATGTATTTTGACGAGGTCTATCACGCCCGCAGCGCGTGGGAGATTTTGCAAAACATCAATGCCAGCGAAAACACCCACCCGCCGCTGGGCAAAATTATCATCGCCTTGGGCGTGGCGATTTTCGGGATGAATCCGTTTGGTTTCCGCGTGATGGGTACGCTGTTTGGGATTGCGATGCTGCCGGTGTTTTTTGGCTTGTCGCGCCGCTTGTTCCGCAGCGAAAACTTCGCCCTGCTGGCCACGGCCTTGCTGGCGGTGGATTTCATGCACTTTACCCAAACTCGCATCGCCACCATTGATACCTATGGCGTGTTCTTTATCTTGCTTAGCAGCTACTGGATGTTGCGCTTGATGCAGCATCAGCCCGCCGCGCACAACTGGCAGTCGGATCTAAAAGCGCTGTTCCTGTGTGGTTTCACCTTTGGTTTGGGCGCAGCCAGCAAGTGGATTGTGCTGTACCACGGCGTAGGGCTGGCTGGCCTGTATGTGTGGAATCTGTGGCGGCAATGGCAAGTGGCCAAAGAGCTGCCGCCAACGCTGCCGGGGCAACGCAATTACGCTAGCTGGGTGCAGCAGATGGTGCTGTATTCGCTGGTGGCCTTTATTGTGGTGCCGGCCATTGTGTATACGCTGGCGTATATCCCGCTGATGAAAGCTACCGGGGAAGGCATTGCCGGCATGCTGGCCAACCAGACCGGCATGTATCAATACCATAGCCAGCTGAAAGCCACGCATCCGTTCAGCTCGTTCTGGTACGAATGGCCAACCATGGTGAAGCCGATGTGGTACTACGGCGGCAGCGAATGGACGGGGCCGCTGAAAGTGTCCAGCATCAGTGCCTTTGGTAATCCAGTGACTTGGTATCTGGGCTCGCTGGCCTTTGTGCTGGCGCTGGTGTGGCGACTGGCCTATGCCAGCCACGCCGGTTTTGCCCGCCGCTTTGCGCTGAGCCAAGGTCAGCTCTTGGCGCTGGGCTTTATTCTGGCTGCGGGGCTGACGCAATTCCTGCCATGGGCGCTGATTCCACGCAAACTGGTGTTTATCTATCACTTCTTTGCCAGCGTGCCGTTTATTATTCTGGCGCTGGTGTGGTGGCTGCAGCGACTGCAGCTGGATTTCCCGCAGCAAGCCTGGGCCAAATGGCTACCATGGGCAACGGTGGCGGTGGCGACGCTGCTGTTTATCGCGTATTTCCCGGTGATTAGTGGCCTGCCGGTGGCGCGTGGCTGGGTGGAGTGGATCGCCAAAGGCCCGATCACCTTGTATTTCTAAGGCGGCTATTTAGCCAATAAAAAACGGCCCTTGTGGGCCGTTTTTTATTGGGGTATTGCCTGCAATCCTATTGATTTTGAGTGCTGCAGGCCTATACCCTACTTGGCCTTAGCCAAATAGCTTGCCTTTCAGCATATCCAGCCCAGCATTGAGCAAATCATTGCCGGCCGGCAGCTGGCCGTTCGGGGTGAGCTGATCCACCAGTTGCGGCAGCAGGTTGCTGATGGTGCCAGCGGCTTGCTCTGGATCCACGCCCAGTTTGCTCGCCAGATTGGCGACGGTTTCATTGCCCAGCACGGCTTGGATTTGTTCGCTGCTGATCGGCAGGTTTTCCCCGCTGGCGATCCACGATTGGGCGATCTCACCCAGGCCGCCAGATTGGAATTTTTCTACCAGACCACTAACGCCACCGTGCGATTCCAGCAACGATTGCAGCGCCGCGCCTTGTTCGCCTTGCAAAAACTGCCCGGCCAGACTGTCGAATAAACTCATGTGCCAACTCCTTGGGTGAGAATGTAGGCAGATACTATAAGCCAACTTTGACAGCTTGATGTCATCTTTGCGGGGTTTATTAATACCGTCATGGGGTATTCATGTGTATGCATTACGAATAAATGCACTGGTGTATATACCCAGATTAAAGCTCAACGGCAGGCGGAAAAGCGCGGCAAGGCGGCGCGGGCTAGCCTACACTGCAGGCATAGTCGCAGGTGAGTCGAGATGATCAAAAAAATCCCTTCCGATGCCCTGAAAGTCGGCATGTTCATTCATGATCTGAACGTCGACTGGATGAATCACCCCTTTGTTCGCAATCAATTTGCCGTGGCCGATGACAATGTGATCGCCCAGATCATGGCCACCGGCGTGCGCGAAGTGTATATCGATACCGAGCGGGGTCTGGATCTGGCCGATGCGCCCACGGTGGAAGAAGTGAACGCCGAGCTGGACGCCCAGCTGCTCAAATTAGCCGAAGAGCCGCCGCCGATTATCAAAGTCTCATTCGCCGAAGAGCTCACCCGCGCGCGCAAAATCCACAATCAGGCCACAAATGCCGTCAAAACCGTGATGCGCGATATTCGCCTTGGTAAAGCCATCGAGCTTGAGGGCGTGGCGCAGGTGGTGGAAGACATTACCGAATCGGTGCTGCGTAATAGTGGCGCGCTGGTGGGGCTGGGCGGGATTAAAGACAAAGACGAATACACATTTTTGCACTCGGTGAGTGTCTGCACTTTGCTGGTGACTTTTGCCCAATCGCTGGGTATGGATCGGGAAATGATCCGCCTGGCAGGTACGGGCGGGCTATTGCACGACACCGGCAAAATGAAAGTGCCGAATGAAATTTTAAATAAGCCCGGGCGCTTAACCGACGAAGAATTCGCCATTATGCGCACCCACCCCGAAGAGGGCTGGTTAATCCTGAAAGACATCCCGGGCATGGAAGAAATCCCGCTCGAAATTACCCTGCATCACCATGAGCGCATCGATGGTACGGGCTACCCGCACAAACTACCGGGCGATCAGATCAGCCGGATGGCGCAAATGGCGGCAGTGGTGGATGTTTATGACGCAATTACCTCTGATCGTTGTTACCACAAGGGCATGCCGGCGCCGGAAGGCTTGCGTAAGTTATGGGAATGGAGCAAATTCCATTTCAACCCTGAGCTAGTGCAGGCCTTTATGCGCACGGTGGGGATTTATCCGGTGGGGACGCTGGTGAAGCTGGAATCGAGCCGGCTGGGTGTGGTGATTGAGCAAAATGAAGCCTCCATGCTGCAGCCCAAGGTGAAGGTGTTTTTTAGTTTGAAATCGAATACCTACATTCAGCCGGTGCTGGTGGATCTGGCTCGGCCGATGGGCAAGGGCGGGGCGGATAAAATCGTCGGCCACGAAAACCCGGAAAAATGGGGTATCAATATCAGCCGCTTCCTCGGCGAGCAAACCTAAACCGCGGACAGGGCTTTACACAAGGAATCTGCATGTTTGCCGCAGCCGAACTCGGGCACAAACTCGATAAAGAACAATACAAACAAGCCGCCGATCAATTGCGCCAGCAGTTGCTCACCATCCAGTTTCAGCTCAAAGAGCGCGGCGATTTTCCGGTGATTATTCTGCTCGGTGGAGTGCCCACGGCGGGACGCGGGCAGGTGGCCAATTTACTGCTCGAATGGATGGATCCGCGGCATATTGCCACGCATGCCTTTGGCCCTCCGACCGACGAAGAGCAAGCTCGCCCGCCATTCTGGCGCTATTGGCGCGTGTTGCCGCCAAAAGGGCAGATGGCGATTTTATTTGGTGGCTGGTATAGCGGCCCGATGTGGAATGAGCTGCATTTGCAACCAGGCTCGGCCGAATATGAGCACGAATTACTCAAAATCGTCCGGCTAGAAAAAATGCTGGCCGATGAAGGCGCGCTGGTGCTGAAATTCTGGCTGCATCTGCCGCAAGAGCAGCTAAAAAAACGCCTGAAGAAACTCAGTGGCGATGAGCGCACCGCCTGGCGGGTAGATGAAAGCGATCAATGGTTTTTAGAGCATTACGAAGCCATCATGCGCTCGCAACAGGATTTACTCCAGCGCACGAATCTGGCCGATGCGCCGTGGCGGGTGATCGAAAGCTCGGATGAGCGCTACCGTGACATCACGGTCGGTACGCATATTTTGCAGGCCATTCAGCATCATATGGAGCGCGAATCAGTGCGGCAAAAACGGGTGGATGCCGCGCCGCTGATGCCATCGATTGATGGTGTGCGCCTGCTGGATAAAATTGCGCTCGATAGCGATCTGGATAAAGCGCGCTATACCGAAGAGCTGGAAGCCCTGCAGGGGCGGCTCTATCGGCTGACGCGCGAGCCGGCTTTTGCCAAGCATTCGGTAGTATGCGTTTTTGAAGGGATGGATGCGGCCGGTAAAGGCGGCGCCATTCGCCGGATTACCGCTGCGCTGGACGCGCGGCAGTACCGCACGATTCCAATTGCCGCTCCCACCGAAGAAGAGCGCGCACAGCCCTATCTGTGGCGCTTTTGGCGCCATTTACCGCCGCACGGGCAGATCACGCTGTTTGATCGCTCTTGGTATGGCCGGGTGTTGGTCGAGCGGATTGAAGGCTTTGCCAGCCGCGCCGACTGGATGCGTGCCTATGGCGAGATTAATGATTTTGAAGCGCAGATCAGCGCCGCCAATGTCATTGTGGTGAAGTTCTGGCTGGCGATCAGCAATGAAGAGCAGCTGCGGCGCTTTAAAGAGCGCGAAGCGATTGAATACAAGCGCTTCAAAATCACTGCCGAAGACTGGCGCAATCGCGAGAAGTGGGATGCTTATATCGAAGCGGGCAGCGATTTGATCGAGCGCACCGGCACGGCGCTCGCTCCGTGGGAAGTGATTGGCGCCAATAATAAATACCATGCCCGCTTGGCCGTATTGCGCCATTTGTGCGAGCGGATCGAGGCGGCCATTGCGCCGCATAAGAGCAAAAAGAAATAAGCCACTCCATGCGTTTGTCCTATCCGCGGCCGGCATGTATGCCGGCCGTTGGCATTGGCGGCGGCGCTTCACACCACACGCCCCGTAATCCGTTCCCGCTTTAGCAGCCCGCACGGTAGAATAGGCGCTCAACAGGAGGGCCTTGTGGCGGATTGGAGCATCTGGAAAACGCTGGAAGAATGGCGGAGCAAGCGGCATGAGCTTGATCCGGTCTTTGCACGCGCGGGCGTGGCGCCCGAGCTGGAAACCCTAGCGAACCGGATTGCCATTGATCTGCGCCGCTCGCCACCGACCAAGCCTTTGTTGTCAGGTGAGACTGATCGCGATGATAAGGCCATGTCGATGTATTTCGAGGCCTATTACCAGCATTTCGACGAACCTTTGTACAAGGTTGAATCGCTGGTGCGCATGCCCTGGGTGCCCGAGGCAGAGGCCAGTGGCCGCGCGATTTTGGCCGAGGTGGAGCGCATCCGCAAAGAGATGCGCACACATCCGGGTACGCATCCGCCATTCGAGCCGCTGGATCAACTGATTCAGCATTATTTGCGCCTAGATGATCCTGATCTTAATCTGCCCACTGATGTCTTGGCGCAACGGCGCAATCAATTGATCGATATCGCGGGCTATCCGCTCTTGGTGCAGCACACCATCAAAACCCCCTATGACGACAGTATTCCACCTCTGTCGAGCCCGGCGTTTCGCGATCAGTTGCACGAGAAAATGCAGCAATATCTGGATCAGCCGTGGCTGCATTGCCGGGTGATTACTCAATGGTATTTAAGCTTGGCGCTGGATGCGGCGCTGGCGCATAAAAAGCATGATGCCACCGATGATGCGCGCATTCGCAGTATGCTCAAGCGGCGCTGGCCAACGGCGTCGGTGCTGTTTCCCGAGCTTGAGCACATTGATCAGGTTTGGTACTTGCTGCTGGCGCTGGGCGCGATTGTTACATTGCTGATGGAGCTGTGGTGGTTCGCGGTGCCGCTCTTGCTGTGGCTGAATCTGTCGGTGGGCGGGCATCGGCGTGAACATAAAGAAATGGAAACGCGCCGCGCCCAGCTTGTGTCGCGGGCGCAAAGCCTGAAAAAAGCCCGCGATCGCTTTTCGCACCAGCAGCTGCCGCTAGAGCGGTTGGCGCCGATTTTGCGGCAGCTGGATGAGCAGGGCGAGTATTTTGATGATCGCGTTTTCGCGCTGATCGCCCTGCATCAATACACCGGCTAAAGGCGCTTAGCAAACTGCAGGGGTATTGCTCACAGTGGCATCATTAGTGCGAGGCGTGGGATTATACCCGATAGGGTATGCGATCTGCCCTTCGACAAACATCAGTAAATCACCATTCTGCAGCGCATACCATTGCTCATTGTCAGTCAGCGGCTCGGTGGCGATCATGGCCACCCGATCATTCGGGCTGGTTTCCAAAGAAAAATCCACCGCCATATCGGTGTCGCACAAATGCGCACGGGTAAATGGCGCCTGCCGGATCAGAAAGTGCAGCTTGGTGCTGCAATGGGCAAACAGCGTTTTGCCATTGGAGAGCAGGTAATTAAACGTGCCGCCGGCGGCCAGCTGTGCGCTTAACTCCTGCAAGGTGGCGTACAACACCTCGGCCGGCGGGCAGCTGGCAAAGCGCTGCGCCAGCTCATTCATCAGCCAGCAAAATGCCTGCTCGCTATCGGTGCTGCCAATCGGCATAAACCGCGATGACACCGGCGCCGGAATGTGGGTGAGATTGCCGTTGTGGGCGAAAATCCAGTTCTGCCCCCATAGCTCGCGCCCGAATGGATGGGTGTTGGTGAGGTTGATTTCGCCTTGCGTGGCTTTCCGAATATGGGCAATGACATTTTTGCTCTTGATCGGATAGGCGCGCACCAGATCGGCCACCGGGCTGCTGCTGGAGGGCAAATAGTCCAAAAATAAGCGGCAGCCTTCGCCCTCAAAAAAGGCAATGCCCCAACCATCCGAATGTTCGTCGGTTAAGCCGCCGCGACGGCGAAAGCCTTCGAACGAAAACACAATATCGGTTGGCGTATTGCAATTCATGCCCAGCAGCTGGCACATCGTTTAACCCATTGTTCAATAAAGAGAAAAGCGTACAATAAAATCAGCGGTGCCGGCCGTGGCCGGCGGTGCAGGAGTGAGCAATGGCGCTGATTGCAAGCACTGGCTCTAGTATATCTGCCTCCGCGACGCTTGGCAGCGCCGCGCGTGCCAGTGCTGCGCCCAACCGCAGTGAAGATGCGGCCAAAACGCCAGGTTTAAGCGCCGGCCAGCTGCGCTTGCTGAGCCGCATTAGCCAGCTCGATACAGTCCAAGCCATCCCACCGGGGGCGCTGAGTGCAGGCCCAAGTGCACGCACCGAAATTTCACTGGCGGCGCGACAGCTGCTGGCGAATTCCTGGCTGGATGATGGGCTATTACTAACTGGCGGCAGCGTGCGGAGTCTCGGCGCGGCTAGCTCGGCGACCAATATACCCACTCAGGGTATGGCCAGCAGTGGGCGGGTTGGCAGGGCTTTGGGCTTATACCTGCAGGTGGCTAGTTTCTAGCGCCGTGCACGCGCAAGAAAAAACCCGCCAAATTGGCGGGTTTTTTTAACGCTAACAGCGGGTGGTGAGCTGATTTAGTCAGCGGCCGCCAACGCGCCGGCGCCAATGCTAAAGCCAACATCCACGTGCAGCACTTCACCGGTCATGCCTGAGCACAGATCCGACAGCAAGAAGGCGGTGACATTGCCCACTTCTTCTTGCGTGACATTGCGTTTGAATGGAGTCGCTTCGGCGGCGCCTTTCAGCAATTTGCCAAAGTTAGAAATACCCGCGGCGGCCAGTGTTTTGATTGGGCCAGCTGAAACGGCATTGACGCGGATTTCTTTGCTGCTACCCAGTGCGGCAGCCATGTAGCGCACATTGGCTTCCAGGCTGGCTTTAGCCAAGCCCATCACGTTGTAATTCGGGATGGCGCGCTCGGCACCCAGATACGACATGGTCACCAGTGACGATTTTTCATTCAGCAATGGGCGCGCGGCTTTGGCCAGCGCGGCAAAGCTGTATGAGCTGATATCGTGGGCGATTTTGAAGTTTTCGCGGGTCACGGCATCGAGGTAATCGCCTTTCAGCGCTTCGCGTGGGGCGAAGCCAATCGAGTGCACCAAGCCATCAAAGCTTGGCCAGTGTTTGGCCAGATCGACAAACAGTTGCTCGATTTGCTCATCGCTACCCACATCACAGGGCAGTACGATGGTGCTGTTGAAATCGGCGGCAAGTTTAGCCACGCGATCTTTCAGGTCTTCACTGACATAGGTGAAGGCCAGCTCAGCGCCTTCGCGGTGGCAGGCTTGCGCCACGCCATAAGCGATCGAGCGATCAGACAGCAGACCAGTGATCAGAATCTTTTTATTTGCGAGAAAACCCATTGGGCATTGTCCTCGTAATCAACAATCGGGCGATTATAAGCTTAAAAATCAATTCATGGCATAGGGTAGGGGTAAGTTGTGCAGCGCTGGGCCGTCCACGGCGCCCAGATGCAGGCCGTGTTCCAGGCTGGCAATCTGCGCCACTACCAGTACTTCCATCCCGCCCGTTGGACTTGGCGCAGCCAGCATAATCTTGCCACTGGCTTGCCCGTTCATCTCACTACTAAACACATCCATCCCGGCGGTGGCATTGTCGCTGGCCACCTGCATGCGGAACATACGGCGTTTCAGTTTGCCCAGATATTGTGTGCGGGCCACGATTTCTTGGCCTGGGTAGCAGCCTTTGGTAAAGCTGATGCCGCCAATCAATTCCAGATTGGCCATTTGTGGCACGAATTCTTCCTGTGTAGCGGCGGTGACCCACGGTACCCCGGCTTGAATTTCGCTGAGCGTCCAGACTGCAGTGCCGGCTGGCGTGGCGCCGGCGGCGCGCAATTGTTCCCACAGCGTGGGTAGCGCGCTGGTTGGCGCCAAGAGCTGGTAACGCTGGTTTTCCAGTGCAATCAGCTGCACATCGCCATGCATCGCACTACTAAAGGTGGCCGGCAAGGTACCAAACAGGCCATTCAAGATCGCTTGCGCATGCGGGCCGGCAACGCCAATCTGGCCCAGCTCTTCCGCCGTGCTGGCTTTGGTTTTGCTGCGCAGAATAAACATCGACAGGCGTTTTTGCAGTGCGGGCAAAATAGCCTGATCCAGCTGTAGCAAATACTCATCGCCGTGGCGGATCACCATAAAGGTGGCTTGCATGCGGCCCTTGGGGGTGGAATAGCTGGAATACTGTACGCCACCTGCCGGTAGGGCGCGGATATCGCTAGAGAGTTGCCCTTGCAGGAAGGGCTGAGTCTCTTCGCCCTGAAAGCGGATTAAGCCAAAATGGCTTAGCGGCGTGATGGTGCAGCCTTGCTGATAAGCCTGCAATTCGGCATTGGCATCGCCAAATGCAGTAATGACATGAGGTTGGTCGGCCGCGCAGAGGGCGCCCAAAGTGGCATACCAGGTCATGGGTCAATCCTGTGGGTAATCAGTCAAAGATATATAGATGGGGATGATGGCGGATATTAACACGCCCCGGCGAGCGGGGCGTGGCTGAGGCTTACTGGATGTCGCTGGCAGATTCGCTGGCGGGTTTGCTTTCACCATTATTGGGTACCACCGTGCCGGGGCGGTAGGCGCCGCCACTGCGTAGCTCCGGCGCGCCCAGTGCGCCGCTCACCTGCAGCTGATTGCTCACGGTAATTGCGCCGGCGGCCAATTGCGAGGCCACATTGCCGGCCAATTTGCCATCGCGGATCAGAATTTCGCCGCGCGAGCGGAATTTACCCGCATCAAGGGTGACGCCACTGAGGCGCACGGCGCTGCCATTCACGGCCAGATTGCCCGAAAGGGTATTAAAGTTGGTTTGGCCGCCACGGCTTTGTACAGTTGGGCTCTGGCTTTTCAGCGGGGTTACCAGATCAAAATTACTCAGCATCCCGTCCACCAGCACAAAGCGGGCATTAATCTGCGGTGTTTTGAATAGATCGCTATAGCCGCTGCCCTGATAGCGGAAGTTGGCCTCGGCATTCAGGCGGCCGCTGCTGCGGGTAATCGGGCTAAAGACCTGAATCAGTGGCTCGGCCTGAATATTCTTGCCAAAGAGCTGCCCAGCTAGTTGCCAGCCATTACTCCAATCCAGCTTGGCATTACCGGTGACGAGTCCGTTGTAGAGATCCGCACGGATGTCGGCAATATCAATCCCTTGGGCGTTGGCGAGGCCAATCAGTTTTAAGTATTCAAACTTCACCGGGTGGCCCAGCGGCAGGGTCCAGCCTTTGGCATTAAATTGCACTTTAAATTGTTCGCCATCGGCCGGCTGCACTTGTAGCTCAGCCAAGCCATCGGCGGTGGTGACGACCAGATCGTCAATCCGGCCATCTGCTTTAAAGCGCAACATGCCATCCACTGGCCCAACCTGCTGTTTATCTAACTGCACGGTGGTTTGTAGTAGGTCGACTTTGGCGATGCGCAGGCCTTCGGCCCCCTGCGGTTGCAGCCGTTTAGGCAGCTCAAGCGCGAAAGTGCGCGAAAAATTGGCGCGCTCTAGGCGCACATCGCGCAAATTACTTTGCCAGTTGAGTAGATTATTGAAGGTGACCGGAACCGCAATGGTGCCAATCTGGGCGATTTCCGCCTGATCGAGGATGACATTTTGCAGATGAAACTCAGGTTTCGGGCTGTAATGAAAACTGATCTCACTGATGCTGGCTTTGGTGTTGGTGAGCGCAGAAAGCTTTGATTCAATGTCGGTTTTGAACAGGCTGTAGGGAAAAATCAGTGGCGCAGAAGCCACAATGCCGCCAGTGATGGCCAGCCCAAGCAGAAAATTTTTAGCCATTGGGTTCGCTTTGGTCGATAAATTTATACGGTTTTTCTTGACTAATCCGTCGGGGGTCACTATTATACGCCCCATACCGATTCCCCGATAGCTCAGTCGGTAGAGCAACGGACTGTTAATCCGTGTGTCCCTGGTTCGAGCCCAGGTCGGGGAGCCAAAAAATACCGAATTTAAGTTGTGAATTTCAGCAACTTAAAGCAATTGATTGTAAAGATCAATTCCCCGATAGCTCAGTCGGTAGAGCAACGGACTGTTAATCCGTGTGTCCCTGGTTCGAGCCCAGGTCGGGGAGCCAAACTAAAAGCCAGCGCTAGTCGCTGGCTTTTTTCTTTTCTGCGCCAAGTGCGTTTGTACCGCACCACAGCCCGTGTATCGACATGGAGCTTTCCTGATCGGCAGATTATGCTTATTAAGATTTCTATCTGTTTGGAGTCTTGTGCATGTCTGATCCCGCTGCGGCCCCCGCTCCGGCTGAATCTTCATCTGCTCACCCCTCTGAGGCAGCGCCAGCCAGCCCTGAGCCACCATTGCTGCTCAAATACCGCATGCATTTGATCGGCGTGTTTGCGTTTCTACTCTTGGTGGTGTTTTTGCTGGGTGGCATAGCCATTGGCATGAGTAAGCGGCATTTCGAGAAAAAATTCTATCTTGAGCAAATCGACAAACTCAAAGAAAGCGTCGAGACCATGGTGCATGAGCGCGAAGGGCTGCAGGAAGAAATCAAAGCAATGAAGCTCGAATTGCGGGCAAAGTCCGATCATATTCACGAGCTGGAAAGCAAAGTGGAAAAATACGAGCGCCAGCAGGAAAGTCATAAAGAGGCGGCGCCGGAAGCTGGCGGGCATGAGGCCGCGGCGCAGGGAGAAGATCAAGGCTTGAATTACCTGCGGCTCAAAACGGGTGACTGCACCATGGATGGCAATTCTACCGCGACGGCGAGCAAGTGGCGCGAGTGTCTGCAAAAGGCTAAAAAGCAGTAGGTATATGCTCAAAAGCTAAGAAATTTAATGCCTTTGGGTATATACCCCCAGGTTTAGATGATGCGTGTTTGGTGGGCTGTCCCCACTCAGGAGTCGCTGATGTCACAGGCTCGAGCAACACAGGTACCGTTTTATATTCATATCTCGTATTTGTTTGTGGGCTTGTTGCTCAGTTTTGCTTTGCTTAGTAGCTGGCAGCAATATCAAACCACCACGCGCATGCTGAAACAAACGGCCGATCAGCAGTTCCGGCTGGCGGTTGAATCGGCGACGGAAGAAATACGCGAGATTTATCACAGTGGTGCGCGCAGCAGTGAGTTAATGGCACAGCACGAGCTGATGCGTGCCCGAACGCTGGATGAGCGTTTGCAGGCTTTGCCCTATCTGGTGGCCTCGCTGCGGCACAATCCCATCCTTACGGCGCAGTATATCGGCTATGACACGGGTGATTTTTTCATGGTGCGCACCTATGGCCAAAATAAGGTGTTGCAACAGCGTTTCCAGCCGCCTGTAGGCACCGAATGGATTGTGCAAAGTATTACTTATCCGCAAGGTCAGCTGCGCGGCGAGTATTTATTTTTTGATCAGGATTTGAATCTGCTAGAGCAACGGGTGGATGAGCGCTATCGCTTTGATCCCCGCTTGCGGGATTGGTACCGGGTGCATGGGCAGCCGCAGACTTTAAAAGTAACCGCGCCGTATTTCTTTGCCAGTAGCGGCCAGACGGGGATCACCTTTTCGCGTTTAGCAGCCAATCACAAGGCGGTGGTGGGGAGTGATGTGCGGCTGGAGCGCATCAATACTTTCCTGCTGCGGCATAAAATCACGCCGGATACGCGGCTAGCGCTGCTTGATAGTCAGCAGCGCGTGTTGGCTTCACAAAAGGGTGTGCCAGAGCTCACTCGGGGTAGCGACGGGCAGTGGCGCTTACCCGAGCTGAGCCACTATGACCCTAATGTGCTCCTCAATCTGATGGGGCAACAGACCGGGCATGCCGGCTCGGCCAGTACGTTTGCCAATGGGCAGGGGGAGCAGTGGGAGGGTATGGTGCAGCCCCTGCGTTTGCCGGGCATGCCGGCCATGACGCTGGCCATGGCCACGCCCCATGCCGAATTAATGGCCGAGGCGGTAAATGAGCGCAACCGCGGGATTCTCGTCTCTTTGGGTTTGCTCGCTTTTGGGGTGTTGATGGCCATCTGGCTATCGCACAAAGCATCACGGCCGATTAATGCGCTGAGCGATGAAGTACAAAAAATCGAGCAGTTTCAGTTTGATGAGCCGCTGCATGTGCGCAGTAATATCCGCGAGATAGCCCGCTTGGCTGATGGTTTAGGCAGTATGAAGCAAACGATTCATCGCTTTATGTCGCTCTCACAGGCGCTGGCGAGCGAGCGTAATTTTGGGCAATTGTTGGCACGCATCCTGAATGAATTGGGGGCGGTGAGCTTGGCGGAGGGCGGGGTGATCTTTATTACCAGCGCCGATGGTGAGGCACTGGAGGCTGCACAATATTTCTGGCAAGGGCCGGCGCAACCAGCCGATGAGCGGGCGCAGTTGATTGCACTGGCCAGTGAGCATGCCGTGGCCAGCGCTTTGCGTGAAGGCGAGACCCTGCGTCGCTTGTCGCCCGCCCAATTTACGCAGGATTTCCCACTCTTACCGGCCGCTGAGCGTGAATTAACCCAGCTTACATTGCCTTTGCGCAATCGGGATGGGGCTTTGGTGGGGGTATTGGCCTTGGTGCTGGACGAGGCCAAACGGCCTTCGGCTGAATTGCTGGCCTTTGTGGAAACCATCGCCTCCACTGCTGCGGTGGCTGTAGATACTCAGCGCTTGATTAATGAGCAAAAAACCTTGCTCGAAGCTTTTATTCAATTGATTGCTGGCGCGATTGATGCCAAGAGCCCCTATACCGGTGGGCATTGCCAGCGAGTGCCGGAATTAACCAAGATGCTGGCGCGCGCCGCAGAGCGGCAAACGCAAGGGCCATTTGCAGGCTTTAGTTTGAGTGAGGCGCAGTGGGAGGAGTTGCATATCGCGGCGTGGCTGCATGATTGCGGGAAGGTAACCACCCCTGAATACGTGGTGGATAAAGCCACCAAGCTAGAAACACTGTACGACCGGATTCATGAAGTGCGGATGCGGTTTGAGGTACTCAAGCGCGATGCCGAACTGGCCTACTGGCAGGCCGTTGCTACAGGCGGTGATGTATCGGCGTTGCAGGCCGAGCTGGCTGTGCAATTGGCTTCGCTGGATGATGATTTTGCGTTTGTGGCTGCCTGTAATGAGGGTGGAGAATTTATGGCGCCTGAAAAAATCACGCGCTTGCAGCAGATTGCCCAGCACACCTGGCGGCGGACGCTATCGGATCGCATCGGTATCGCGCATGAAGAAAAACAGCGTAAAGCGCGCAGCCCAGAGCCAGCTTTACCGGTACTGGAGCCCTTACTGGCGGATCGCCCTGAGCATTTGATTGAGCGCGGTGCGCGCGAGCAGCTGGCGGCGGACAATCCGTGGGGCTTTAAAGTGAATGTGCCCGAAGCTTTGTATAACCGAGGTGAACTCTACAATCTCAGCGTGGCCCGTGGCACGCTGTCCGCGGAAGAACGCTACAAGATCAATGAGCACATTATTCAAACCATCATCATGCTGGAAAAGCTGCCGTTCCCACGGCATTTGCGGCAAGTGCCGGAAATCGCCGGTGGTCACCACGAGAAAATGGATGGTACGGGTTATCCAAAGCGCCTCCGCCGCGAAGAGATGAGCGTGCCGGCGCGCATGATGGCGATTGCCGATATTTTCGAGGCACTCACTGCGGTAGATCGGCCGTATAAAAAAGGTAAAACCCTTTCCGAGGCGCTTAAGATCATGAGCTTTATGGTCAAAGATCAGCATATCGATGCCGAGCTTTTTGCGCTGTTTTTGCAGGAAGGTATTTATCGACAATATGCCGAGCGCTTTATGCAGGCCGAGCAGATTGATGAGGTGGATATTCAGCAATATATGCCTGCTTAAGGCGGTGCGAGCCAAACAAAAAGCCTGCGCATGCGCAGGCTTTTTTTATCCGAGGCTCCCACTGCAGCGAGTAGCCCGCGGCAGATTACAATACTTTGGCGATTGAGTCAGCCACGTAATCGATGTTGTTGTTGTTCAACGCAGCCAAGCAGATACGGCCAGTTGAAACGGCGTAGATGCCGTATTCAGCGCGCAGTTTTTCAACTTGCTCGGCAGTCAGGCCGGTGTACGAGAACATGCCGCGCTGTTGCGTTACAAACGAGAAATCTTGCGCTACGCCGCGTGCCGCCAGTTTTTCCACCAAGCCAGAGCGCATTGCGCGGATACGTACGCGCATGCCGCCGAGTTCTTCTTCCCACATCGCGCGCAATTCTGCGCTGCCCAAAACGGCAGCCACAACCGCACCGCCGTGGATCGGTGGGTTAGAGTAGTTGGTGCGGATTACGCGTTTCAGTTGGCTCAATACGCGGCCAGATTCTTCTTTGTTTGAAGTGATGATCGACAACGCACCCACGCGCTCGCCGTACAAAGAGAAGCTTTTCGAGAATGAGCTAGAGATAAAGAATTGCAGGCCAGACGCGGCGAAAGCTTTTACCGCCACAGAGTCAGCGTCGATGCCTTCCGCGAAACCTTGGTAAGCCATGTCGAGGAATGGTACCAAGCCGCGCTCGCGACACGCTTCAACCACTTCGCCCCATTGTGCATCAGACATGTCCGCGCCGGTTGGGTTGTGGCAGCAAGCGTGCAAGATGATGATCGAGCCCGCTTCCAGAGTTAGCAGAAACGCCTTCATCGCTGCGAAATCAACGCCGCGAGTGGTCGCGTCGTAGTATGGATAGTCGCCTACTTTGAAACCCGCTGACTCAAAAATCGCGCGGTGGTTTTCCCAGCTTGGGTTGCTGATGTAAACGGTCGCATTTGGATTCAGACGTTGCAGGAAGTCGCCACCAATTTTCAGTGCGCCTGTGCCGCCCAAAGCTTGAGCTGTCACTACGCGACCAGCCGCGATCAATTCGCTATCCGCGCCGAACAACAGGTTTTGCACGCCCGCGTTGTAAGCTGGGTTGCCTTCGATGGCTTGGTAGCCACGTGGTGGCTGAGCGGCTAGACGGGCTTTTTCCGCTTCTTTCACAGCTGCCAGCAGAGGAATTTTGCCTTCGTCGTTGTAGTACACCCCTACACCCAGGTTCACTTTGGTGCCGCGGGTATCGGCGTTATACGCTTCATTCAGACCCAGAATCGGGTCGCGTGGGGCCATTTCAACATTGGCAAAAATCGAGGCAGTCATGCTTTGCTCCATTGGCTACAGAGAGGGTATTTGGTGCTGCCGCACCACAGGTAACTCGGCAAGGGCAAGATTTTAGCACGAAGCCTGCTGGCCGCGCGGTGATCTTGTGCCGATCGGTATTGATCTAAGTCGTGCGTCGGGAAAAATCGCGTGGCCGAAAGCCCAGTACTCCCAAGGTGGCAAAATACGCCACGATCCCGACCGATACCAATCCGGCCAGCCGCACTAGGCGCCAGGCCATATGCCCGTCGGCCCACGGCGGCATAAATTGCAATGTGGCCAGCAAGGCCGCGGCCATGATCGTGACGGCGATGAAGAGCTTGAGTAAAAAGCTACTCCAGCCGGCTTGCGGGCTAAATATCTGCTGGCTGCGCAATTTATAAAACAGAAAGCCGGCATTGGTGAGCGCGCCCAGGCTAATGGCCAACGCCAGCCCGGCATGTTTGAGCGGGCCAATTAGCACCAGATTAAACGCCTGAGTAATACACAAGGTGAACAGCGCAATTTTGACCGGGGTTTTGATGTTCTGTCGGGCGTAAAAGCCCGGCGCCAAAATTTTAATCAGAATCAGCCCGACCAAACCGACGGCGTAGGCGGTGAGTGCTTGCTGGGTCATGGCGGCATCGTGCGCCGTGAATTTGCCGTATTGGAACATCGCCACGGTCAGCGGTTCGGCAATCAGTGCCAGCGCCACCGCCGAAGGCACCGCCAGCATCAGTGCTAAACGCAAACCCCAGTCAAGCAGGCGCGAATATTCGGCAGTGTCATTACTGGCGTAGGTTTTGGAAAGGGACGGCAGCAAAATCGTGCCCAGCGCCACGCCGAGTAGGCCAGTGGGGAATTCCATCAAGCGGTCGGCGTAGTACATCCACGACACCGAGCCAGAAATCAGAAAAGACGCAAAAATCGTATTGATGATCAGCGAAATCTGGCTCACCGACACGCCTAGAATCGCTGGCCCCATTTGTTTCATCACTCGCCAGACACCCACATTGTCCCAGTTGAGTTTGGGGCGGGTGAGCATGCCGATTTTGCGCAGATGGGGTAGTTGGTACGCCAGCTGCGCGATGCCGCCCACAACGCAGGCCCAGGCCATGGCTTTAATCGGCGGATTAAAGTAAGGCGCGAGAAACAGCGCAAAAACAATAAACGAGATATTCAGTAGCGTGGGTACAAATGCCGGGATCGAGAATTTATTCCAGGTGTTGAGCACTGCGCCGGCCAGTGACGACAGCGAAATCAGCAAAATATACGGAAAGGTGACCCTGAGCAGATCAACGGTCAGGGCAAATTTATCGGCATTCTGGCTAAAGCCCGGCGCGGTCAGGGTGATGATCCAGGGCGCTGCCAAAATGCCCAGAATGGTCACGATGCTGAGGATCAGCGTGAGCATTCCTGAGACATCGGCGATGAATTCTCGCGCGGCCTCGTCGCCCTGTTTATTCTTGTATTCGGCCAGTATAGGCACGAAAGCTTGGCTGAATGCGCCCTCGGCGAAGATACGTCGCAATAAATTGGGTAGGCGAAAGGCCACATTAAAGGCATCGGTGGCAATGCCAGCCCCGAACATCCGTGCCATGATGGCGTCGCGAGCAAAGCCCAGCACGCGGGAAACCAAGGTCATTGAGCTGACGGCGGCCATAGCCTTGAGCAGATTCATAGCGAAGAAAGCCCCTGATAGGTATGTGACGCGCATGATACGCTGCTCTTGCGCTGAAGGTGAAGAACGAATAAAATCGTCGGCTTTCTAGGGTTGTGTGTGCTGCCGAAAGTCCGTGTCTCCGGCCAAGCAGTAGACCCGTTACACCTACTAGGAGCATTACACCATGGCAAATACCGCACAGGCTCGCAAACGCGCCCGTCAAGCCACCGCAGCACGTGAGCACAACGCTTCTCAGCGTTCTGAATTCCGTACTGCAGTTAAGAAAGTACTGAAAGCGATCGCTGCTGGCGATAAAGCGGCTGCTGCTGCTGTATACCAACAGTCTGTTAGCACCATCGACCGTATCGCTGACAAGAAAATCTTCCACAAAAACAAGGCTGCTCGTCATAAGAGCCGTCTGGCTGCTGCTGTTAAAGCAATGGCCTAAGTTTTTGCCGGTAGAAAAACCCGCTCTCGAGCGGGTTTTTTTCGCCTAGCGAAAATGCCTAGACTAACATCGTATGGCAATTCGGGCTGGGTATTGGCTTAAACTAATTGAAAATTCTTGGCTTGGGCTCAATACCCTGGTTGGGTATATCTTGATTAGTGTTGTGACAGGCGGAAGCTGCGCATGATGCGCCAGTAAGATTCCTCTTCCAGCACGAAAATCCGGCCATCCGGCGCTTCATGCGGGGCAATATCGATGGCGATGCGCACAAACCGGCCGATGTCTTGCCACAGGGCGGCGGCGAGGCGCTCAACAAACCAGTCGGCGCTTTCGCCGGGTTTGAGCTCGGCTTCGTGGCGTACTTCCAGCAAGATCACGCCATCGGCCAAGGGCTGTTTGCGTACCCACGAGGGCATGCACCAGGTGCGGCGAATCGCGCCCAGCGCAATATCGGCCTCTTGCGGGGCCAGAGGCGATAAGCCTATTTGCAAACGGTACGAGCTGGCCATGATTTATCCATCCGCCGGTGATGGTTTC
Source organism: Chitinibacter tainanensis DSM 15459 (assembly GCF_000429785.1). GTDB lineage: Bacteria > Pseudomonadota > Gammaproteobacteria > Burkholderiales > Chitinibacteraceae > Chitinibacter > Chitinibacter tainanensis. The sequence continues at coordinate 138,912 of NZ_KE386951.1, read as the reverse complement.
TTTATGACATGGCAGGCCAGTGCCTGTCCAGTGTTAAAGTGGCGGCATTGCTTTCACACCAATGCCGCCATGGTATGCTAGGCTTGAATTCTAATCGCACCCATACCGATTGCCGAAGATGAATGACAATACCGAGCTGGCGACCCGGCCGAAAATTCTGGTCGTTGATGACTCCCGCATCGTCCGGGCGACAATCCGCAAACACCTTGCCGATGCCTATGAGCTGATTGAAGAAGCCGACGGCGAAGCCGGCTGGCGCCGCCTGCTGGCGGATGATTCGATTGATCTCTTGCTTTCTGATCTCACTATGCCCGAGCTGGATGGGCTGGGGCTCTTGGCCCGCATCCGGGGCTCGGGCGAGCCGCGCATGCACTATTTGCCGGTGATTATTATCTCGGGTGAAGAAGACGAGGCCACCAAGTTGCGCTGCGTCGATTGCGGCGCCAATGATTTCGTTACCAAATCCACCGACCGCACCGAAATGCTGGCGCGGGTGAAAGCCAATCTCGAATTGGCCGCCACCCGGCGCGAGCTGGCTGAAACCCGCGCGGTGCAGGTGCAAACCGCCACAACCGATGCCGTTACGGGCGTGGGCAGCTCGCATTTGCTGAATCTGCAGCTGGAGCAGGCGCTGGCCTTTGCGCTGCGCCACAACAGCGAAGTCACGCTCTTGTTGCTGGAAGTCAATCACGGCGTCGCTTTGCACAATAAGCTTGGTGAGCGCGTGCATGGCCAATTGCTGGGCCTGCTGGCGAAATTGCTCGAAGCCAAATTGCGTAAAGAAGACACGCTGGCGCATCTGGCCGACTCGCGTTTCGCCATCGTGTCGCCGGCCACGCCGCTGACCGAAGCGCGCGTGGTGGCCGAGCGCTTGCGCCAGACCATTGCCAACGCGCGGGTGAATTTCCGCAACGAGCAAATCCGCGTCACCGCATCGATTGCGGTGGCTAATTCCTGGCATGACGATGTGCATTCGGTCGAGCGCATGCTCAGCGTGGCGCAAGACCGGCTGTATGCCGATCCGATGGATAATCAGGTGTTTATGCCTGATCCGGCTGCTGCGCAAGCACCGACGCCGCTGATTTCCGAAGCTTTGGTGATGTTGCACAAAGGCAATCTGGACGAGCTGCGGCCGCATTTGCGGGCGCTGCTGCATAATCTGAAGCCCTTGCTAGAGCTGGCCAAAGACGAAGAAGGGCTGGATTGGGATCTGAGCCAGATCTAGCGGCGATAACGCTATAGTCAGCCAATACCCCGTGCAGTATCTAACAGAAAGCCCGATTAAATCGGGCTTTCGACGTTATACCCGCCACGATTGGCTGGGGGAAGGGGTGGGCGCTGGGTGCGGCGATCGATAAAGATGCTGTTGCCCTGCTCGCGTTTGGCCATGCTTTTGGCGCTGCTGGCGATATTGGCCACTTCGTGGTGCGATTCATACCATTTGGCCAGAATCTGCGCGGCGCCCAGCGACAGCGACACCAGCGGGTGAAACTGCATTTGCCCTTGCCGATTGGGCGCATTGTAGCCGCCGGCTGCGCGGTCTTCGCTGGTGAAATAGCTGCCGATCATGGTTTCAAACTGCGCCAGCACGGTTTCGCAGCGCGCCTGCCAATCGTGGCTGCGCAGCAGCAAAATAAAATCATCGCCGCCCACATGGCCAACAAAATCCAGCACCGGGTCAAAGGCCTGCTGCAATAAAGCACCCAGAAACTTCAGCAATTCATCGCCGCGCGCATAGCCATACACGTCGTTGTAGGGCTTGAAATGATCCAGATCGACGTACACCACGGTGAAATCCAGCTGCTGGGCCAAGAGATGGCTCATGGTGTCCTGAATCGGCGCATTGCCGGGCAGGCCGGTGAGCGGATTGGCGTGGCGCGCGGCGGCCAGCTGCATTTCGGTCATGGCGCGAATCAGCTCGCGGCCCGTGCCCATGCCCAGATAGCGGCCTCGCTCGGTAATGATAAAACCATCATCCAGATTCAGCCGCTCGCTGGCGGTCACCAATTGCGCCAGCTCGGTCAGACTGGTGCTTTGCTCCACCACCAAGGGCTGCGGGTCCATATGCAGGCGGCAATCGCGGTTGCCAAAAAGCTCGCGGCTATACGGGCGGGAAAACAGCTCCAGAATATCGTGGCGTTTGATCAGGCCAATGGGCTGATCGTTTTCCACTACCGGGATGGCATGCAGGTCGGCTTGTTGCTGAAAGCGGCGCCAGATCGCATCGTGGTTATCGCGGGGCGAGGCGGCGGGGGTAAGCTGCAACAGCGAGGCGGCGGTAGTTTGTAGCTCGCGCGCACGCTGGCTGGCCGGCGCCGAGGGCAACTGCACTGTATGTAGCGGCTCCGCCGCCGGGCGAGCCAGCAAATAACCTTGAATCAAGGTAATGCCGATTTGCCGCACGCAATCGAGCTCGGCCACGGTTTCAATGCCTTCGGCGATCACGCTGGTTTTGGTATTCAGGGCAATTTGCTGGATCGAGCGCACAAACTGCCGTTTTTGCGGATCGCTATTGAGGCCCTGAATAAAGTATTTATCGATTTTGACAAAATCAGGTTTGAGCTCCGACCACAGCCGCAGCGAAGAAAAACCCTCGCCCAGATCATCCAGCGCCAGCTTAAAGCCCTGCTCGCGACAGCGGCGCACCGCGGTGGAGAGCTCGGCGTAGTTCTCAATCGTCTGGGTTTCGGTCAGCTCGATGATCACATTGCTGGGGGATAGCCCCGCCGCGTGCAACACATCCAGCAGCGCTTGCTGCTGCGGCAAGGGCACGGTGAGGCTGCCAGGGCAGATATTCAGAAACAGATGGCCGGGCAGAGCCAGCTCGGCGAAGCGGCGAATAATCACGCTGCGGCAGGCCGCATCCAGCTCAGCCACCAGATTGGCAGCTTCGGCGGCGGCAAATAGTGCCACCGGCGATTCCAGCGCATGGCCTTGCGGGCCACGAATCAGGCCTTCATAACCATACACCTGGCCTTCATTCACCACGGCAATCGGCTGGAATACAGCACTCAAGCGTTGCGATTGAATGATCTCAAGCAATCCGGAGGTGAGCGAGGTGGTGGAGCTGGAGGGTGGCATGCCGATAAAGCTAAAGCTGGGTGAGCTCGTAAGGTAACAGCGTAAGGTTACATTTTTGTTGCATGTAGGCAAGCAATTGGCACTTCAAATGCCGGCAAAATGCGGAACGGCTTGATTTTGCACTGCAAAATCAATGCCTGCAGATGTAATAAAAACGCCATACAGCGGGCTATATGGCGCGAGAAAGTGTTGTAGTTCACCGACGCTGGCATTACAGCGTAAAGCGCTGCGTGATCGGCATGCGCCAGTCTTTGCCGAACGAGCGCTCGGTAATGCGCGGCCCCACCGGCGCTTGGCGGCGTTTGTATTCGTTGATTTTCAGTAGCCGCACTACTTTATTCACATCGGCCTCGGCATAACCACGCGCGATGATGTCAGCGATGCTGAGGTTTTCTTCGACATAGGCGGCCAAAATCGCGTCGAGCACGTCGTATTCGGGCAGACTGTCTTGGTCTTTCTGATCCGGGCGCAGCTCGGCCGACGGTGGGCGCGTGATGATGCGCTCTGGGATTGGTGCCGGCTGGCCGTTGGCGATGGCTTGCTCGTTGCGCCAGTTCGACAGGCGATACACCATGGTTTTGGCCACGTCTTTCAGCACCGCAAAGCCGCCGGCCATATCGCCGTACAGTGTGGCGTAGCCGGTAGTCATTTCGGACTTATTACCCGTGGTGAGTACTAGCTTGCCGGTCTTATTGGATAAGGACATCAAGAGCATACCCCGGATGCGGCTCTGCAGATTTTCTTCGGTGGTATCCATCTCGCGGCCTGCAAATTCATCGGCCAGGCCGGCCATCATACTTTCGTACATCGGCCAGATTTCGATTTCGGAATATTTGCAGCCCAGAATATCGATCATGGTGCGCGAATCGGTCACCGAAATATCGGCCGTATAGCGCGATGGCATCATCACCGCGTGGCAGCGCTCGGCGCCGAGCGCATCCACGGCAATCGCCAAAGTCAGCGCCGAATCAATCCCGCCCGAGAGGCCCAGCAAAATGCCGGGGAAGCGGTTTTTGCCGATATAGTCTTTCACGCCTTGCACCAGCGCGCCGTAAATGCTCTCTTCAATCGGGGTATCGGGTGCAACTTCAGCTTGAATAAGGTCGCCAGAGATATACTCACAGTAGGTAATCAGGCTTTGATACGCTGGCGCTTGCAGCACCAAGTCGCCAGATTTATTTAAGGCAAACGAATGGCCGTCAAACACCAGCTCATCTTGCCCGCCAACCAAGTTGCAATACACCAGTGGAATGCCGTTTTCATCGACGCGCTGGGCGGCTACGGCGCGGCGGGTTTCTTGTTTGGCTTGATGGAACGGTGAGGCGTTCAGCACCAACAGCAGCTCGGCACCTTCATCGCGCGCGGCGGCGGCCGGCTCGGTATCCCAAATGTCTTCGCAAATCGCGATCCCCACTTGCACGCCATCTTGCTCAAACACCAATGGCGCAAAGCCGGGCGTAAAGTAGCGCACTTCGTCGAACACGGCGTTATTCGGCAGCAACAATTTATCGTAGCGGCCAAGCAGATTACCGTCGCGAATCACGCTGGCCGAGTTGAACACTTCATCACCCGCTACGCCGCTCGGGTGGCCAACCACCAAGGTAATACCGTCCACTTCATCGATAAAACGGCCAATCGCCTGTTTGCATTGCTGCAAAAAAGCCGGGCGCAGCAGCAGGTCTTCCGGCGGATAGCCGGTGAGGGCGAGTTCGGGGGTCAGCAGAATATCGGCCCCGGCCGCCTGGGCCTCGCGGGCCGCAGCGAGAATCAGCTCGGTATTGCCGGCCAAGTCGCCAACAATGGGGTTGATCTGGGCGAGGGCGATTTTCATGGTGCGCTGTATCCGCAAAATAAAGCGCCATTTTAGCGGGGTTTGCGTCTTGGTGCGCGGGCAAACTGCCGCCACAGGGCTGTGCGCTGCGTCACCCCGGCCACGCCGGCTGGCGGTGCGGGCTGTGGCTCAGGTTACAATACGCGCTTTGCTGACTCTTTCTGGCCGCCCTGATGAGCTCGCCGCAGATCGCCCATTACACGCTGCAACATCGCCTCGGTGCCGGCGCGATGGGCGTGGTGTTTAAAGCGCGGGATACCCGGCTGGAGCGCGATGTGGCGCTGAAATTGCTGCAAGTCAATCTGGCCAGCAGCGAAGCCGCCGAATACGCCGCGCGATTGTTGCAAGAGGCGCGCTCGGCCGCGCGGCTGAATCACCCCGGCATTATCACGGTGTTTGATTGCGGCGAATGGCGTGGCAAAAATTATCTGGCGATGGAGCTGGTGGAAGGCGCGACGCTCAAAGACCTACTGGCGCGACAAGGGCCGCTGCCGGTGCGCGATGTGGTGGGTATTGCTCGCCAGCTCTTTGCTGCATTGGCTCACGCGCATATACATCAGATTATCCATCGCGATATCAAGCCCGCCAACCTGATGCTGACGCGCGCCGGGCGGCTGAAAATCACCGATTTTGGCATTGCCCAACTGCCGGCCAGTGAGCTCACCCGCACCGGCACCGTGCTGGGCTCGCCGCGCTATATGCCGGCCGAACAACTGGCCGGCCAGCCGCTGGATGGCCGGGCTGATTTATACGCTGCCGGCGTGGTGCTGTATCAGGCGCTGACCGGCGCGCTGCCCTTTGATGGCGAAACCACGATGAATATCGTGTATCAGGTGCTGCATCACCAGCCGCCTGCGCCCGCTGTGTTGCGCCCCGAGGTGCCCGAATGGCTCTCGGCGCTGGTGATGCGCTGCATGGCCCGGCAGCGCGAGGCGCGCTTTGCCGATGCCGCCGCTGCGCTCGCTGCCTTGCAAGCAGGCTGGCAGTCGGGCACTGTGGCGCAGCCAGCCAGTGCTACTGCAGCCCATCATCATCAGACCACGGCAAGCCAGCCGGACACCTCATCCCACCATCCCCATCAAGCCCACACCGCCACCGTTGAGCCTAACTCTCGCGCGAGCGCGCAGCCCGGCGCAGTGCCAGCGGGGGATGATCCGCTTCGGCCGTGGCTAGCCAGCAGCGGGCGCTTATTGCATTGGCTGGCCCGCCACGGCTGGCGCGGTACCCGCCAGCTGCTCGCCATCAGTGCGGCGCAACTGCGGCGCTGGACGCCAGTGCTGGCGCGACAAACGCAGCAGCAATGGCAACGCTGGCAGCCGGTGCTTAGCCGGATAGCCCAGCAGGGCTGGCAGCGCTATCGCCGCTGGCCGTGGCCGCTGCAGCTGGGCTTGGCCATCGGGTTGCTGTTGCTGCTGGCCTGGTGGGGCCGCCCGGCGCCACAAATCGAATGGAGCCAGCCACCGGGCTAGCGGGCTGGGATTTTTACCACTTGGCAAGCCGCAACGCTTGGCCGACACTCTGCCGTTTTTTGGCCGGACTCGGCCGCAAGGGAGTGACAGATGCCGCTTCGCATCCTACTGGCCGTGGCCGGTTTGCTCTTGGTGTTGCTGGCCAATGCCGCTAGCGCCGCCGCCCCTCAACACTGGCTGTATTTCCCATCCCGAGGCGGCGAGGGCGAAACCCTGCGCGCCACCAAGGCGCTGAGCGACCCACGCTTTGTGGGGGCGCAAATTGCCTATCCGTGGCGCCTGCTGGAGCCGAAAGCCGGCGAATACGATTTCAGCGCCATCCGCGCCGATCTGGTGTATTTGCGTAGCCAGCACAAACAGCTGTGGGTGCAGCTGCAAGATAAATCGTTCACGCCGCAGCCCAATGTGCCGGCATATTTATTGAGCCCGGCCTATCAGGGCGGGGCGCTCAAGCAAAGCATGGCCAGCGCGCCCGAGCGCGACCCGACCCAGCCTTTGGGTAGCGATGAATATGGCTGGGTGCCCAAAATGTGGGAGCCGAGCGTACGTGGCCGCTATCAAGCGCTGATTAAGGCGCTGGGTCAGGAATTCGATGGCCAGATTGCCGGGATTAACTTCAGCGAAAGCGCTATCGACATTGGCACCGAGCATCGTGACGGCACCACCACGTGGCCGGCGGGGTTTGCCCCAGCGCAGTATGTGGCGGCCATTGAGGAGAATATGGGCGTGCTGGCGGCGGCTTTCCCGCACAGCACCGCGATGGTGTATCTGAATTTTCTGCCAGGCGAATGGCTGCCGTGGGACGACCATGGCTATATGCGCCGGCTGTTTCAGCGTGCGGCCGAGCTGAAAATGGGCGTGGGCGGCCCTGATCTGATGCCGTACCGCAAAGCGCATATGCAGCAAAGTTATGCTTTCTTGCGCGCCTATCCGGCCGAGCTGATCAAAGCGCTGGCGGTACAGGATGGTAATTTGCGCCAGAAAAACCCCAAAACCGGCAAACGCAATACCGTGGCCGATAATCTGCAATTTGCCGAGCAGTATCTGGGGCTGGATTATATTTTCTGGGGGCTGGAAGAGCCGTATTTCAGCCGCGAAGTGCTGCCGAAATTGCCAGCGGCCAAATAGTGCGGCTGGGTATCTGTCTGTGGCCATTATTAAATAATGGCTGTCGAGTAAGACCCCGATTAAGTAAGGGTGCGGGTGCCCCCCGCGTGCCGAGACCTACCTCGCCGCTGCCGTGTGCCCCGCGTGTTGCAGCTGCTCGATCAGCCAGCACGCGGCCGGCCCCAATTGCGCGGTGCGTAGCCACACCAGATCGAGCGTCGTGGCTTGAGGCCAGTTGGCGGTGTTGAGTTGCACCAGTTGCCCGTGGCCAAACTGCGCCGCCAGCCAAGTGGGTAGGGCGGCCCAGCCAAAATTGCGCGCAGTGAGTTCCAGTAGCAGCAGATAGCTCGGTGCCAGCCAGCAACGCGGGCTATGCGGGCCGGCTGGGCTGCTGGTGTAGGTGCTGAGCCGCAGCTCGCGGTGTTGCAATAATTGCGCTTCATTCACCTGCGCTGCCTGCGCGAGCGGGTGCTCTGCACCCACATACAGCGCCATGGCCGTGTGGCCGGGTAGGGCTTGGGCGGAGACATCGGCCTGGTAGCGCCCCTGCGCGCGCATCACCCCCAGCTGCGCCCGCCCGCTACGCAATAGCGCCAGCACATCATCGTCTTCGCCAACGAGGCACTCCAGACGCAGCAGCGGAAATCGTTCGGCAAAGGCGGTTAATAGCGTTTCAAAGGCCTGCGATTGAAATGTATCCGAGAGCACGATACTCAATTGCGCTTCTTCACCACTTTGTAAAGCCAGCGCTTGCTGGCGCAGCGCGGCATGGCTGTGCAGCACATGCTGGGCATGGCTTAGTAGGCGCGTGCCCGCCGCCGTGAGGGTGGGCTGGCGGGTGCGGCGATCAAATAAGGCAACCCCAGCATCGATTTCCAGCTGGCTGATGGCCTCGGACACCGTGGACTGGCTCTTGCCCATATGCCGCGCGGCGGCGGAAAAAGAGCCCAGCTGGGCCGCATGCACAAAGGCGGTCAGGCTATCGATGGAGTTAAACATAAACACACCCTATCTATCGGTAAAGCCGATGGTAACTGATTTTATTCTATCGGTTTTTCTGCGGATAATCTGGGCGAATCACCTTACTACAGAGGATGTGCCATGCCTGATTTAGCCCAATTACCCACCAAAACCTGGCCCGAGCGGGTGTTGCATGCGGTGCTCTTTGAAGTTGGCGGTGTGCTGCTGGTGACGCCGATTGCCGCTTGGTTGCTGGGGGCTAGCCTGGCGCATGTGGGGGTGCTGGCGGTGATTTTGGCCAGCTGCGCCATGCTGTGGAATGCCATTTTTAATTACGGTTTTGAAAAACTGGAGCGCCGGCAGGGTTGGCAGCGCACAGCCAAAATTCGCACGCTACACGCGCTGCTGTTCGAAGGCGGCTTTATCATGCTGGCCGTGCCGCTGACGATGTGGTGGCTACAGCTCAGCCTCTGGCAGGCGCTGGCTTTGGATATTGGCTTTTTCCTGTTTTTTCTGCCCTACACCTATTTGTATAACTGGGCTTACGACACGCTCCGCCTGCAGTATTTCCGCCGCCTGCGGCCCGCCTGAAAATAAAAAACGCCCCGAGGTCGGGGCGTTGTCAGGGCTTAATACGGCTTATTTAGGCAGTTTGTCGAAATAAGCGCGGTGCTGGGTGCTAAATTCAAAATTATTGAATTTGTCCCAGTTGATCGACCACGTCATCAAACCACGCAGGCCCGGGTATGTGGTGCCCGGTTTGTAGCTGCCGCAGCTTGTGCCTTTCATCAGGCAATCGAGCGCAGTGTGCACATCGCCCACGGTGGTAAAGCCGCCGCCGGCATTGGCGTTGGCTGGCAGGCCGATGGCGATTTGATCTGGGCGTAGCGCAGGGAATATAAAGTTGGTGCCTGCAACTTTAAAGCCTTTTAGCAGCATATCGGTCATCGCCACGTGGAAATCGGCATTGCCCATGGTGTGATACACGCCATCCAGACCGGTGATCGGGCCGGAGTTGTAATCCTGCACGTGTAACAGCGTCAGATCATTGCGCAGCGCATAGATCACCGGCAGGTAAGCCCCGGCGCGGGTATCGCAACCCGAGCAAGTGCCGCCGTAGAAGCTATAGCCCAATTGCACAAAGAACGTCTCTGGCGCCATGGTCAGCGTGAATTTGCTGCCGTATTTGGCTTTCAGCTCTTTCAGCGCGGCAATCAGATTCACAATCACCGGTGCTTTCGGGTTAGCCACATCATTGTCGCCGGCATTGAGCTGCAATGAATGCCCTTCAAAATCGACATCCAGGCCATCGAGGCCATATTTATCGATGATGGCCGCCACCGAGCGCACAAAGGCATCTTTGGCGGCGGTGGTTTCGAGGCGAACCTGACCGTTAGCGCCGCCAATCGAAATCTGCACTTTTTTGCCTTTGGCCTGTTTGGCCTTAATCGCGGCAATAAAGTCGGCTTCTGATTCGACATTCGGGCATTCGGTCGATGGGCAGAGCTTGAATGCCACTTCACCACTGGTGGATGAGGTCGGCTCTGCAAACGACAGATTGATAAAGTCCCATTTATCCGACACATCATTCATGCGGATATAGCCCGAGCCATTGGCAAAGCTAGCGTGCAGATAACCGACCAGCAGTTTGTCGTTCGCGGGGGCTGGCGAGTTGCTTGGGGTTGGCGTTGGGCTCGTGGTTACCACGGGCGTCGGGGTTGGGGGCACTTCTGGGGTTGGTGTGTTTCTTGGCTTCAGTTTCCACGCGATCACGCAGGAACCCGCGGCGTCATACACGGGTTCCGCAATATAGTCGGGCGACGGGAGCGGTGGGGTCGGCATTGGGCATGGTGTTAATGTCACGATCGGCGTGGGGCTTGGCGATACCCATGGCGTCGGGCTTGGTGAAACGTATGGTGTTGCTGTAGCTGCACTCACCAATTTCCATGGCCCCCATTCCGCGCCGCCTGGCACATCGCCTTGCGTCCACCATTTGGCCTCGTAAAGCGCGCCGTTATACAGCACTCGGCTACCGCCGGTGTAAACGGCGGTTTTATCCCAGCTTGGTGCGCTCGGGGCCGTGGTAGGTTTAGGTTTTGGGGTATACCAGATTACGCAGTAGCCAGTTGGCGGTGGGGTAGCGCCAATTTCACAGGCCCAATCGCCAACAGGGGTTGGCATTGGTGTTGGTGTAGGTAGGTTTGGTGTGGCGGTAGGCGTCGGGGTTGGTACTGGTGTGGCAGGGGTCGTGCTACTGCCACCTTCCTTCCACAGCGTTGGTGTACTGGCCGGATTCCAGCCCGCGCCGGCGTAGGCGGTGTGGCTTACCAGTGCGGTGTAGGTTTTGCCGTTGTAATCCACGACGGTGCCGGCGCTGTAGCTGGTGCCTTCCTGCCAGCTGGCCGCGTGAACACTGGCGGCGAGCAACAGCCCCGCCAGCAGAGCGGTAATGCGTGAGTGCATAGGTCTTCTCCATCCTGTTTAATTAACACGCCGCCGTGAAACTGACGGCGTAGTGATTTCTGCCAACATGTATTTTGCTTTTTTGGTCAGAAACGGGATGATTGTAGGCCGATGCTGCTGCTTAGCTAAATAATCCAAGTCACTGTTGTAAATAAGGAATTACTGTTTGAGTGGCGTGTCAGCTACGCCGCCGCTCGACGCCATCCCACAGGCTCACCGGCTCGTGGGTTACATCGGGATACAGGCTGCGGTAGTCAGCCAGCGCATCGTGCACATGGCTGTAAAAACTATCGGCGCCAATTGCCGCGGTGACGCCGTAGCGATCCAGTGCTTCGCGTAGTGGGCGGTTGCAACGGGCAAATTTAAGGTCGATTTCGGCCTCTTCCAGCAGGCGATTAAGGGTGAGCAATTGCTCGGCGGCGGTGACATCCAGAAAGGTAATCGCTTGCGCATCAATCAGCACCCAGCGCGTATCGCCATCGGCCGCCACTAGCGCACTAATGCGCTCAACAAAAAACCCCCCGTTGGCAAACAGCAGTGGCGCATAAAAGCGATACACCAACAGCCCCTGCAGATAGCGCGATTCGCCCGTTAGCTCCGCCTCGGTGACGTCATGAAACCCTTTGCGCCCAGACACCGAACACAGCACCGCATCAAAGGGGCGGGCCATGAATTGAATGAGGTATGCCAGCGAAAGCAAGATACCAACTATGATGCCGGGCAATACCCCCACAATCAGCACCCCGGCGGTGGTGATTAGCGAGAACAGGGCGGCGGTGCGATCGAGCCGATACATTTCACGCCAGCTGGCTACATCAATCAGATTCAGCCCCGCCACAATCAGCAGTGCCGACAAACTACACACCGGTAAATAACGCAGGCTATCGGACAACAGCAGCAAAAACAGCAGCAAACAGCCGGCCGCTACCAGCCCGGACAACACCGAGCGCCCGCCGGCCGCATCGTTAATCGCCGTGCGCGATTGGCTGGCACCCAGCGCAAAGCCCTGCGCGCAGGCGGCGGCCATATTGGCCAAGCCCAGCGCCAGTAATTCGCGATTGGGGTTGATGTCGTCGTGGTGTTTGCGCGCAAACGCGCGGGCTAGCAAGATGCCTTCGGGCATAGCCAGCAGCGCAATCCCGGCCGCGGCGGGTAAGAGCTGGGCGATTTCCTGTAGGCTGGTAAACGGCAGCACCAGCGCGGGCAAACCTTGCGGCAGCCGCCCCAGCAGTGCCACGCCGTGTTCGCCCAGCCGCAAAAAATAAGCGGTGGGGATCGCCAGCGCAAACAACACAATCGCGCCAGGTACGCCGGGCACCACCAGCCGCAAGAGCAGCAGCAAAGCCATCGAGATCAGGCCCACAATCACCGTGGTGTCTTGGGCTGTGGGCAGCAGCTGCACCCATTGCGCTACGCGGGGGAAAAACGCGTCTTCGGTGAGGCTAAGGCCGGTGAGTTTGCCCAGCTGGCTGGCGATCAGAATACAGGCTGCGCCATTCATAAAGCCCAGTAGCACCGGCTTGGATAACAGATCGGCCATGGCGCCCAAGCGGGCCTTGGCGGCGATCAGCATCAAGAGCCCCACCAGTAGCGCCAGCTCGGCTGCCAGACGCACATATTCAGCGGGGTTGCCCTGCGCCAGCGGGGCTATTGCGGCGGTGACCAAGAGGGCAATCGCGGCATCCGGCCCGACGATCACCAAGCGCGAGCTACCTAAGAGCGCATACACCAGCATGCCGGCCAGGGCGGTATACAGCCCGCTTTGCGCGGGCATACCGGCCAGATCGGCGTAGGCCACACAGGCCGGAATCAGCACCACGCAGACACTGAGGCCCGCCATGGCATCCTGCAGCCAGTAGGCCCGGCGGATTTGAGCGAGGCTGCTGCTTTGCCAGAGTTGCCGCCACGAAGGGCGCTCGAAACGCGGGCGAGGCATTGCGCTTCCTTAGCTGATGATGGTTTCAGTCTAGCCGCTGCGGTGGCCCGGCGCGGGGAAAATGTGGGCCAGATACCGCTGTTGGTTTGGCGAAAGGTTTGGCGTGAATATTTACGCTATGATCGCCGGCACATTGATTTTGCATATTGCTCACCCGTGTCAGCCCTGACTGTTTTCCATCCTCGTTGGCGCTTTGCCCATGCCTTGGCTTTACTGGCCATGCTGGCGCAATTGCTGCTGCCGTTCGCGCATGCTGCGGCGATGGATGCGGGTGTGCCGCTGGCCTGGTGTGGTACTGGCCCGCAACCCACGGCCATGCAGGGTGATGGTAGTCCGGCGCAGGGCGGGGCAGGCGAAGCCAAAATTCTGGTGAAATGTGCGCTGTGCTCGGTGGCCAGCCTGCATGCACTGGCGCCACCGCCGGCGCTGACTCTCCTGGCGCTGGTGCCAGCGCCGACCCTGCCGGTGGCGAGCCTAGCGCTCAGCCATCGCTCGCCGCTCACGCGCGCGATCCCGCCACCGCCGCGTGGCCCCCCGCTGATTTCCTACTGATCTGTTCGCGCAGCACTGAGCGTGCTGCACTTTATTCATGGCTCCGCTGTGCGCGGGGCTTGAATCTGTCTGCCGTGCGTGCGCCAGATGGATAGGAAATCGTATGTCTGTAACTCCAAACTGGGCCTTGCGCCCCCTGGCCTGCGCCGTGCTGGCCACTTGTTCCCCTTTTACCCTGGCCAGCGAGCCAGCTCCAGCCACGGCAACGCCGCTGGAAGAAATCGTGGTGACGGCCACCCGTGAAGCCACGCCTTTAGCCAAAGCCCCCGTCGCGGTGGGCAAGGTGAATGCCAAAACCATCGCAGACACCAAGCCCACCTTTATCGGCCAAGTGCTGGATAAAATCCCCGGCGTGCACATGACCGATCTGGGCAATGAGCAGCACAATATGTCGATTCGCCAGCCGATGAGCTATTCGGCGGTGTATCAGTATCTGGAAGACGGGGTGCCGATTCGCCCGGTGGGTATTTTCAACCACAATGCGCTGTACGAAGTAAACCTCACCGGCAGCGACGGCATTGAAGTGGTAAAGGGCCCCGCCTCGAGCCTGTATGGCAGCAATGCGGTGGGTGGCGCGGTGAATTTCACCACGGCAGCGCCCAGCGCCCACCTCACGGCCAAGGCCGCCGTGCAAGGTAGTAGCGAGGGGTATCGGCGTGCAGACCTTGGGGTATCTAATTCCTGGGGTGATACCGGCATACGTATCACCGGCTATCAAGCCACGCGTGGCGACAGCTGGCAAGACTACAACAGCATGGATAAAACCGGCCTGACCGCGCGGCTGGATCACTGGCTCAGCGATGAGCTGCGCTGGAAATCGGTACTGACCTATTCCAAGCTCGATACCGATATGCCCGGCAGCCTGAACGAAAGCGATTACCAGACCCGCCCCGGCTATTCCTACCACACCTTTACCACCCGGCAGGTTGAGGCGCTGCGCGTGAGCACCGGGCTGGAAGGCGAGCTCAATGCTGGCGGCCTCAGCAGCGCCACCGTGTATTACCGCGATAACAGCACTTACCAATTGCCGAGCTATCTGATTTTCAATACTGGCCCTAGCTCGGCGAGCGGCCGTACCACCGACAACACCTTTACCTCGCTGGGGCTGAGTGCCTTTCATCGCCAGCAGTGGGGCGATTTGAAGCTCACTGTCGGCGGCTTGCTGGAGCAAAGCCCGAATGATCAGCGCGAGGTGAATTTATCCATCGTGCGCGACCCGAAAACCGGCAAATACCTCAGCTACAAAACCGGCAGTGTGCGTCGCGATTACCATGTGGATCTCGGCAATCAGGCGGTGTTTGCCGATGCCAGCTACCCACTGGGCGCTGGCTGGGCGATCAATGGCGCGCTGCGCTACGACCGCGTGGTGTATGACTTCACCAATAATCTAACCCCCTCGGCCACCACGGGTGCGGCCTCGCAAAGCCAGTCGTTTGCCAGCACTTCGCCTAAGCTGGGCCTGACCTGGGAAGCGGCGAATAATCTCTTTGTTTACGGTGGTTACAGCCGGGGCTTTACCCCGCCGGAAGTGGGCTCGCTGTTTAGCAGCGCCACTGTACCCAATCTGCAATCGGCCACTTTTGATCAATTTGAGCTCGGGGCGCGCTGGCAGGCGCTGGCCAATCTGAAAGTCGATGCCGCGCTGTATCGGCTAGATGGGCAGGATGAGCTGGTGACCTACACCATCGTGCCGGGTAAATCCGAGCCGCGTAATGCCGGCAAAACCCGCCATGAAGGGCTAGAGCTGGGGCTGGATTGGGCCGCTACTGCGCAGTGGAGCGCGCGTCTGGCGGGCCAGTATGCGCGCCACATCTATCAGCAATATCAGCCGTCGCCGCAGGAAAACTACGCCGGCAAAGATATTCCGGCCGCCCCGCGCTGGCAGGGCACGCTGGAAGTGGCTTTCCAGCCCAATGCCAATCTGCGCCTGGCGCTGGAAACGGCCTATGTGGGCGGCTACTGGATGAACAACGCCAACAATGTGCGCTACGGCGGGCATACGCTGTTTAATCTGCGCGGCGAATATCGCTGGCAAGATTGGACACTGTGGGCGCAGGCGCTCAATCTGACTGACGAGCATTACGCCGAGATCGCGTCTTCCAGCTACAAAGGCGTTGGCGAGCGCAATGGCAATACGCAAGACAGTTACAGCCCGGGCGCGCCGCGCACCTTCTTTGTCGGCCTGAGCTATGCCTTTGGTAGCAAAAGCCAAGGGAGCGGGCAATGAAGCGCGATGATCTGACGCTGGATGCCGCGCTGCGCCCGCCACGGGCGGCGGGCTCGGCGCTGGGCTGGCTAACGCGCTGGCACCGCAAGCTGGCCTGGGTGGCGGGCTTGGCCGTGCTGGCTTGGGGGCTTACCGGTGTTTTGCACCCGATTATGTCGGCGCTAACACCGACCGTGCGGCCTTTGCCGCCCGCCGCAGCTTTGCCGGCCGACTTGCAGCCAGTGCCGCTGGCGCAGCTGGCCTTGCCGGCCGGGCCGATTCAATCGGTGCGCTTGCGTATGCTGGGGGAGACTCCGGCCTGGCGTATTGGGCAGCCGGGGCAAGCGCAGGGGCTGTGGTTTGATGCGCGCAGCGGCGCCCTATTGCCGCAGGCTGATGCGCAAGAAGCCGAACGCTTGGCGCGGGCCCTGGTGGGCGATGCGCACAGCCCGGTGCGCCAGTTGACGCCGGTGTATGAATTTAGCCGCAGCTATCCGGCGATTAACAAAATCTTGCCCGTCTGGCGGGTGGAGTTTGCCCGCGCGGATGGCATGGTGGCCTTTGTCGATACCGAAGGGCGGCGGCTGGCTAGCCTATCGGATCGCACCAAACGCACGCTGATGCCAGTGTTTTCGCTGCTGCACACCTGGAGCTGGGCCAGCGAGCCAGTTAAACGCGTCGGCATCACCGTGCTGCTGGTGCTGGTGCTGGCCAGCATGGCGGGCGGGCTGGCGATGTATGTGTTGCGCTGGCAAAAAGGCACGCTCAAGGCCGGGCAAAAACCTTTACGCCGCTGGCACCGTGGCCTGGGCGTGGCGCTGGGCTTCGCCGGCATTGTGCTCACCGCTTCAGGGCTGACGCATTTATGGTTGCAGCGCGCACCCTATGTGCCAGCCAACCCCAAACCGCTTGCGGTGCTGCCCGAGCTGCATCATCTACCGGCCCAGACTGCCAGCTTAACGGCCGTGAATGTGCAGGGGCGGGCGTATTGGCTGCAAGAGCGGGCCAAGCCAGCGAAAAATGCTCAGCCGGCGGCGGGTGGGCATCAGCACCATGCGCCAGCCGCGTCCAACAGCGCCTTGCCGATTTATCTGGATGCACATGGTATGGCGCAGCCGGGTCTTGCGCTTGTGCATGCGGGCGAGCTGGTGCGCCAGGTGCAGCGTGGTGAGCTGGCTGGGCCCGTGAAACAGGTGCAGCTGATCGAGCGCTTTGGCGGCGAGTATGGGTTTTTCCAGAAACGCCTGCCGGTGTATCGGGTGGATCTGGACAATGCGGCCAATAGCAGCTGGTATATCGAGCCGGCCACCGGTACTTTCTCCACGCGCGTGGAAGACGCCGATCGCATCGAGGGCTGGCTGTTTGCGTATTTGCATAAATGGCATTGGCTGGATGGACTGGGCAAGAGCAACCGCGACCTGATCCTGGCCAGCGCCGCGGCGGCGAATGTGGTGTTGGCGGTGCTGGGCTTGCTGTTGTGGCGGCGCAAACGCCCGACCGCCGCTGCGGGCAGGTAAAATGCTGGCTTTCGCGCCATCACATCGGTGGCGAGCAAACGGGGAGGGCGTGATGCCCGGACGTTGGGGCTGGATTTTGCTGTTATCGCTGCTGGTACACGGCCTGCTGCTGGGCTTATTGCCCAGCTGGCAAGGCCGGCTGCTGCCCGCGGCGGCTGAATCAGCCAGTGCGGCAGTGGTGGTGCTGTTGGCCGCCCCCGCCGCGCGCCCGGCCCACGCAGCTGCGGCGCCTGTGCCCCACCCGCGGCCCGCGCAGCCCATCGCCGCACCGGCGCGGCAACCAATCTCCGCTCCGGCGCCACAGCCAATCAGGCCGCTCAATCCTGCGTTGCTGGCGCTGAAATCGGCCCCGCCAGCCGCGGCTGCCTTGCCAGAGCCAATGCCCAAACCGGGGCTGAGCGCAGTGGGCGCCAGCAGCAATAATCAGCCGGCGGCGCCTGCGCCGGTAGATGCGCTGCGGAGCCAAGCTGCAGCCACGGGCGAGCGCGCGGGCGGCGGCGATGATCGCCCGGCCAATGCGCACGGCCCGCAATTGCGTAATCCACCGATCAAGGTGCCGCGGCGTTTGCGCCAGACCGAGCAGGCCCTGCAGGGGCGGGTGGTGGTGCTGATTCGCGTGAGTGCGCAGGGGCGGGCGCTGCGGGTGACGGTACAGCAGGGCAGTGGCAATCCGCTGATTGATGAGTCGGTGACGCAGCAGATACTCGACAACTGGCGTTTCGAGCCGGCCCGCCGTAATGGCGAGGCGATCGAAAGCGAGCTGCCTATCGCGGTGACTATGATCGTTGATTAGGGGTATTGCCCTGTGGGCTATTTAAATGATGGGCTACAGGGTGATACTGTCTTGGGTATTGGGTGCGCACAGCGGTAAAGTGAGGGTAAAGCGCGTGTACACGCCCACCTCGCTGCTGACGCTGAGCTCCCCGCCCAGCTGGCCAGTGACCAGATTGTAGACAATATACAGCCCCAGCCCGCTGCCACCTTGGCCCAAGCGGGTGGTGAAAAACGGATCAAAAACCCGCTTCAGATGTTCGCTGGCGATGCCGGCGCCATTGTCTTCAAAAATCAGCTGGCATTGCTGGTGATCACGCTGGGCCAGATACAGCCGGATCTGCCCCTGCCCTTGTTCGCCAAAGCCATGCAGCAGGCTATTTTGCAACAGATTACTCAATACCTGCTCCAGCGGGCCGGGGTAACTATCCAGCAGCAGGTCTTCCGGCAATTGCAGCTGTACATCGACCCGCGCCGCATCAATATGCGGCCGCAGCATCATGACCACTTCGCGCGCGAGCTCGGCGAGGCCAAATTGCCGTCGCCGTTCGCTATCGGTATCCACCGCCACCTGTTTGAATTGCGCCACCAAGCCGCTGGCGCGGCGAATATTGCGCTCGATAATGTCGCTGCTGCTATGGGCGGTGAGCAGAAAATCATCCAGCTCGGTTTTTTTCAGATTGCCGCTCTCGAACAGGCCTCGCGTTAAATCGCTTTCGCTATGCAGCGCGGTGGCGCAAGTGAGCGCTGCGCCTAGCGGGGTATTAAGCTCATGGGCTATCCCGGATACCAGACTGCCGAGCGCGGCGAGTTTTTCGCTTTGCACTAACTTGGCCATCGCTTGTTGCAGTTCGGCATTGGTGCGGGCCAGCTCTTCGGTGCGCTGTTGCACGCGTTGCTCCAGCGCTTCATTGGCTTCCAAGAGACGCAGATTCAGCTCGCGGATTTCGCGCTGGAAAATTCGCCGTTCGTGATTATTCAGCGCGCGCAGCGCAATATCGGCGATTTGCCCGGCGTGCATGATTTCATCGGGAATCCAGTTGCGCTGCTCGCCCACGTGTTCCAGCAGCAAGACGCAATGCTGGTGGCTACTGCGCACCGGCAAGGCTAGCATTGATGGCGTTTGGCGCGGGTGCAAAAACCGCTCGGCCAGCGTCCAGACTTCCGGGTGGTGCAGCGCATCGTGGGCGATCAGCAGCCGATTAGCTTTGAGCTCGGCGTAGGCCGCCCCCAGCTCGGCCAGCCCCAAGGCGGGCGGCAAGGGCGCATCGGGGTTTAGGCTGTCGTGCTGCTGTAGCGGGGTGAGGCCATCCTCGCCCAGCAGCCACCAGCTGGCGCGGCTGAGCTGCAAAACGCTGCAGGCCTCAGTGCAAATCAGCTGGCGAAATTCGGCCTCGCTGCCGTGTTCGATATCATGGTGATTGGCCAGCTGTATCAGCTGGCTGCTGACACTGGGGCGCAGGCCGGTTTTCATTTCCAGCTCGGCGCGTTGCTCGGGCTGGGCTTGTTCGATGATTTTTTGCTGGTAGGAAAAGCCGTCTTTCAGCTCGGCCAGCGCCAGTGGCGCATTAAATAAGGCCTCGGCATAGCGCGCCGCGGCCAAGTGCTGGCGCATCAGGATGTGGTTGAAGTTATTGGTGAGCGCAATTTGCTGCCCTACCTGAATCAAATCCAGCGCGGTGAGCCAATCTTCCTGCCGCGCATACACCTCGGCCAGTGTGCTGTAGATATTGGCTTCGCCCCATTGGTAATGTACTTGCCGTGCCAGATCGAGCGCGCTTTCCAGTTGCTGGCGGGCGAGCGGCAGATCGTTTTCGGCCAAGGCGATTTCGGCCAAGCGAAACAGCGATTCGGCAGCGTAATCGGGATAGGGGCCCAGGCATAAATCCAGCGCGCGCTGCAGCTCTTGCCGCGCTTCGCTGTGGCGCTGACATTTTTGCAGGTTCACGCCCAGATTGATGCGGATTTTGGCTTCTAGATAGGGATCATCCACTTCGCCAATGCGGCTTGCGGCAGCCTGATGCAGCAAAATCGCCGAGGCGGGATCACCCAGCGCATCATAAATTTGCCCCAGCCCCACTTTAGCCAGCATCCAGGTAGTGGGCTCGGTCTGCGCCAGCTCAATCGCCTGTTGCCAGTTTTGCAGCGCGGTGCGGTAATCGCCCTGGGTGTAATGCAGGCGGCCAATTTGCTCGTAAATGCGGGCTTCCAGGCCGAATTCATGTAGCGATTGCGCCTGCTGAATGGCCTCATAAAGCACATTGCGCGCGGCAAAAGCCTGACCTTCGTGATCCATGATTTTGCCGTACAAATCGGCAGCTTGAATCTGGATGCGCGGCTCGCGGGCGCTGCGGGCTTCATCAATCAACTGCAGGCAGGCGCGCCGCGCGGCTTCAGGTTGCAAATGCCAGGCGCGGCGCAAATCGGCCAGCCGGGTGGCTAAGGCCGCTTGTTCGGTAATGGGCAGCGGATCGCGCATGATGAAACCCCAGCAATGGGATGATTTCAGTGTGGCAGATCCGCTTTACATTGCCAGCGCGTTGGTCAGGCGGCCACTGCCTGCTGCCGTGAGGAGCGGGTATTGCCCGGGCGTAGCCGGCGCAGTGCTTGGCCATCGGCGGTAAACACATGAAAAGACTGGCTGGCCGCGCTGATGCTGATGTCGCTCCCCAGGGCCACTTCGCGCTCGCCATCGCCGCGCACCACCAGATCGCAGCCGTTATCCAGCGTCAGATACAGGTAGTTGGCTTCGCCCAGATGCTCGACCAGGTTGACCTTGCCATTGAATTCTTCGCTGGCGCCGGTTTGTGCGCGCGGCCCTTCCAGCAAATGCTCGGCACGAATGCCAACGGTGACATTTTGCCCCGCTTGCAGGCCGCTACCGTCCACTTCGGCAAAAATCTCTTTGCCTTGTTTGAGCCACAGGCGCACGCCATTGGCTTCCACTGCCCGCACTTCGGCGGGCAGCAAATTCATCTTCGGCGAGCCGATAAAGGTGGCGACAAATAGATTGGCCGGCTGCTGATACAGCTCCAGCGGGGTGCCGGCTTGCTGGATATGCCCATCGTGCATCACCACGATTTTGTCGCCCAGCGTCATCGCTTCGACCTGATCATGCGTCACATACACCATGGTCGCGTTGAGCTCGCGGTGCAGTTTGGCGATTTCGAGCCGGGTTTGTACGCGCAGGGCGGCGTCCAGATTGGAGAGTGGCTCGTCAAATAGAAAGAGTTTCGGCTCGCGCACAATCGCACGGCCAATCGCCACCCGCTGGCGCTGGCCGCCCGACAATTCGCGCGGCAGACGTTCGAGCAGGTGATCGATTTTTAGAATTTTGGCGGCATTTTTGATGCGCGCCTCGATCTGGCTTTTGCTCTCGCCAGCGATTTTCAGGCCGAAGGCCATGTTTTTGTACACGCTCATATGCGGATAGAGCGCATAGCTTTGAAACACCATCGCGATACCGCGCTCAGCCGGTGGTAGATCATTCACCACCGTGTCGCCAATTGATAATTCGCCGCCGGTAATCGATTCCAGCCCGCACAGCATGCGCAGCAGTGTGGATTTGCCGCAGCCCGATGGGCCAACCAGCACCACAAATTCGCCGTGTTTGATGTCGAGGTTAATGCCATCCAAGACCTTGGCTTTGCCATCGTAGGATTTGGAAAGGTTATTCAGTTTTACTGTGGCCATGATTTAAATTCCTCTTGCAACCTTCAAGGGGTATTGCCATGAAGGCTATATTCATATTGATCTTGATGGATATACCCATCAAAAAGCTGTTCTTGGTGATGCGCTGATTGTGCTGGGGCTTGAATCCCGTGTAGCGAAAACCGCGGCGAGGAGAGAGACAAACGTAGTTTGGCTCACGACGAAGCAAGGGCAGCGCGGAGCGCTTTTCGCCCGGGTCGCCTTTCTTTGCTTCCTTTCTTTGGCGAAGCAAAGAAAGGAAGTCCCCGTCGCGGATTGCGACTGTAAACAGCCGTGCCGCAGGCACTAACAGGCTTATTTCACCGCGCCCGAGGTCAAGCCGCGGATCAGTTGGCGCGAGAAGATCATGTACATAATCAGCACCGGAATCACCGCCAGGCTCAGGCTAGCTAGCACCGAATTCCAGTCGGTAACGTACTGACCAATAAACTGCTGCACGCCCAGTGTGACGGTTTGGGTTTCTTCACCCGGCGCTAAAATCAGCGGGAACCACAGATCATTCCACACCGGAATCATCGTAAACACCGCCACCGTCGCGACCGCAGGGCGAATTAGCGGCAAGATGATCTGGAAGAAAATCTTGAATTCACCGACGCCATCGCAGCGTGCCGCTTCTTTCAGCTCTTTCGGGATTTGGGCGATAAATTCGCTCAAAATCATGATCGCCAGCGGCAAGCCCTGCGCGGTGTAGACCAAGATCAGCGCGGTGAGGGTGTTGATCAGATCAAGCTTCACAATCAGCTCTAGGATCGACACGGTGCCCAAGCGAATGGGCACCATGATGCCGATGGCCAGATACAGCGCCAGCAGGCGATTGCCGCGGAATTTATATTCCGCCAGCGCCCAGGCGGCCATGGCGCCAAACAGCAAAATCAGCGCCAATGAAATCAGCGTGACTGTCAGGCTGTTGCCGAAATACAGCATGAAATGCGATTTGGCCAAGACCTTTTCAAAGCCGCCGATAAAGAAGGTTTCGGCGTTCGGCAGCGCCAGCGGGTCGTCGAAAATACCGGCGCGGCTTTTAAAGGCATTAATCAAAATCAGCATGATTGGAAACAGCGCCAATAGCGTATAGCCGCCCAGCACCAGATGCACGCCGGCACTGGAGAGCGGTTGGGAAATTTTATGAGTTTTCATCGCGCAGCCTCACAGCTCGTAACGTGTCAGCTTGCGCTGCACGAAATAGAAATACGTTCCCACCCCGGCGAGGATGACCAAAAACATCAGCGTGGCCACGGCCGCGCCCATGGTTGGGCTGCCGACCTGGCTTTGGTAGCCAAAGAAGGTGCGGTAAAACAGCGTGCCGAGAATATCGGTGCTGTAGTTCGGGCCGGCGATGGCGCCTTTGACCGAATAAATCAGATCAAAAGCATTAAAGTTGCCGACAAAGGTCAGGATGGTAACGAGGCCCAGCGTCGGCAAAATCAGCGGCAGTTTGATTTCCCAGAAAATGCGCCACGCCGAAGCGCCTTCCACATGCGCGGCCTCAACGATGTCTTCGGGCACCGCCAGCAGCGCGGCGTAGATCAGCATCATCGGAATCCCGACAAACTGCCACACCGAAATCAGCGCCAGCGTAATCAGCGCGCTGCTTTCCTGGCCCAGCCACGGCGCGAAATAATCCGCGAGGCCGACCTTGGCCATCAAGCCTTCGGACACGCCCCACAGCGGCGACAGAATCAGCTGCCAGATAAAGCCAATGATCACCACCGACAAGAGCGTCGGCAGGAAAATCAGCGTGCGATAGTGGCGCGCGCCTTTGAGGCCCTTGAGCGAGAGCAGCGTGGCGAGCACGAGGCCAATCGGGTTTTGGATCAGCAAATGGATGAAGAAAAACTTGCAGTTATTCCACATCGCATTCCAGAACGCGGCCGACCAGGCCGGATCGGTGAGGATAGTCAGGTAATTACTAAGCCCGGCAAAATGCGTGCTGCCGGTATCGGTGGTGGCGTAAAAACCTAGCCGCAGGGTATCGAGCAGCGGCAAAGCGCTGAACACCGAATACACCAACACGGCCGGGGCGAGAAAGACGGCAATATGCCATGGCATGCGTTTCATCGCAGGCTCCCTGGGTCGAACTTGGGCTGCCTTGCGGCAGCGAATTTGCACAAAAAAAGGGCCGGCAACAAGCGATCATGCAGGCTGCTGCCGGCCAGCTCGCGGATGAGCGAGGAGGAGGAGAGGGTGGGTATAGCGCTACAACAATCTACCAATAATGATTGCAGTGCTATACCCGGCAGGGGTTCCCTGCTTATTTCTGCTGCGGTTTATACCATTTGGCAAAGCCAGTCTGGATTTTGGCCGCGGCGTCTTTCGGCGCCATTTTGCCGTTCAAGACTTGCGAGCTCACATTCCACAGCTCGTTTTCCATCGCTGGCTCGCCACGATTCATGATCTGCGCGTTCAGGCGGATGGTGGAGCCGCAGGTTTTGCGCCAGTCGATCATTTGCTTGGCGACGGGGTCTTTCACGCTAATCAGGTGGTTCGACAGCGAGAAGAAGCCAGTGACTTTGTTGGTGTAGAGATCAGCAAATTCTTGCGAACCGAGCCAAGCCAGGAATTTATACGCGTCGGCTTTGTTTTTGCCTTTTGGGTTTACGCCCATGCCGATGTCGGTGTGATCCGAAATCTGGCATTTGTCGCCGGCTTTAGCTACTGGCGGCGGGAAGGCGCCGAAATCCAGACCTTGCTGATTGAAGTAAGCGATATCCCAAGAGCCGGCTGGGTAGATGCCGGCTTTGCCCATCGCGAACAAGTTTTGGCTATCGGCATAAGTTTGGGCTGACGCGCCTTTACTCAGATACGGGCCCCACTTGGCCATCTGATCCCAGGCGGCCACAAATTGTGGGTCGGTGAATTTGGCTTTGCCGGCGATCAGCGCTTTACGGCCTTCTTCGCCTTTCCAGTAATTCGCGCCAATGCTGGTGAATACGATCTGGTTGGATTCCCACTGATCGGCAGTCCCCAGCGCCAGTGGCACTTTGCCGGCTTTTTTCAGCGCTTCGAGCGTAGCGAAGAATTCAGCCTGGGTTTTTGGCTCTTTCAGATTCAGGTCTTTGAAGATCTTCTTGTTGTAGAAGAAACCGTGAATCACCGAGGCCATCGGCATGCAGTAAGTGTCTTTGCCGTCATCGGTTTGCCACGCCACTTTGGCCGAGGCTGGGAAGTTCTCCATGCCGGCTTTGCCGTCGAGTTTTTCCAGTTGGCCTTGTTTAAACAGTGTCAGCGATTTATCAAACGGGCGGCAGGTGATCAGATCGCCAGCGGTGCCGCCGGTGAGGCGGGCGGTCAGCGATGAATCGTATTCGGTCGGAGCAGTTGGGGCGAATTTAACCTGAATGCCGGGGTTTTTCTTTTGGAAAGCCGGGATCAAAACGTCTTCCCACAGCGCCTTGTCATCCACCCGCCAAGATTCGATGGTGACGGTGCCAGCTTGCGCCAGCGTGCTGGCCAGTAAAAGGCTGCCCAGCAGCAGTTTTGTGCTTGCATGTTGCATGTTCGATATATCCTCAGTGCGCGCCGTTGTTATGAAGGTGGCGCTTTGGTTGCCGTGATCTGTTGCCACGGTGTCGGCAAAGTAGCACGGCGATTTTTGTGACACGAATACAGGCTGATGAAACCGTGTCGAATCAGCTATGTATTTGATATTGAACAATTTAATTGAAAATCGGGGCGTAATCTTTTCCTGCGGCTGTTACAGATATTAACGAAAGCCCGCATCGCGACCGGCAGCAAACTCAGCAAAAATAAGCATTGGAATGAAATGCTTGGCGCACGAGTGTGTTAGGGTTTAGCAAGAGTCTGTGATCTTTTATTACAATTTTGTCGTCTTGCTTACGATATAGTTTGGCCGCTGGGTGGGGTATACAACAGGTGTTTGAATACAAAGCAAAAATCTTGGCCTTGGGCTTGCTGCTGAGTTTGCCGCTGCAAGCTGCCGAATCGCTGGACGTGTTGCACTGGTGGACTTCGGCCAGTGAGCGTGCGGCTGCCCGGTTTTTGCAACAGCGCCTCGCTGATGAGCGCATAGACTGGCATGACGCGGCAATTCCCGGTGGTGGTGGCATTGGCGCGATGCGGGTATTGAAAAGCCGTGTGCTGGCCGGCAAACAGCCCGCCGTGGCGCAGCTGATTGGCCCGGCGATTGCCGAGTGGGCTGATTTGGGGCTGATTTTAGAGCTGGATACCGTGGCCCGCTATCAGGGCTGGAGCAAAGCGCTGAGCCCCACGGTGTATCAGCTTTTGCAGCACCGCGAGCATGTGGTGGCCGCCCCGCTGGGCGTGCATCGCATCAAT
Organism: Chitinibacter tainanensis DSM 15459; assembly: GCF_000429785.1. Taxonomy (GTDB): domain Bacteria; phylum Pseudomonadota; class Gammaproteobacteria; order Burkholderiales; family Chitinibacteraceae; genus Chitinibacter; species Chitinibacter tainanensis. The sequence continues at coordinate 113,012 of NZ_KE386951.1, read as the reverse complement.
AATCTGTATTACAACGCGAAACTGTTTCGCAAGCTGGGCATTGCCGAGCCGCACAGCAGCGAAGATCTGAAACGCGCGGCGCTGCGGTTGGCCGCCGCCGATGTGGTGCCCTTTGGCCAGAGCAGCGAGCCTTGGCAAGTGGCGACTTTATTTGAAACGCTGGTGCTGGCCGAGGGCGGGCCGGCGTTTTACCGTGAGCTATTTGTAAAGCGTAATCCGCAAGCCTATCTGGATGTGCGCTTTGCCAATGCCTTGCAGCGCTTGCGACAGATCCGTGCGCATGGTGGCAAAACCCCGCGTGAGCAAAGCTGGACCGAGATCGCGCAACAACTCGCTAATGGCCAGGTGGGCATGGTGATTATGGGCGATTGGTTTAAAGGCGAATTGCAGGCGCTGGGCAAAAAGCTGGATACGGATTTTGTCTGTACCACCTTGCCGGGTACGGCCAACTGGCATTTGTATAGTGTGGATACGCTGGTGATGTTTGCCGGTGATTATTCGCAGCAGCAAACGCAGGAAAAAATGGCACAGGCGCTGCTAAGCCCGCCGGTGCAGCATGGCTATAACCGGCTGAAAGGCTCGGTGACGGTGCGGCGTGATTTGTCGCGGGTCGAGCAAGGCCAGCTCGATCGCTGTGCGCTCAATTCATGGCAGACCTTTAATCGCGGTAGTGCGGTGCAGGCACCCAGCCTTGTGCACCGGATGGCCAGTGATGAAAAATTTAAAGACGCCGTGGTGGCGCAAGTGCATAAGTTTTATCTGGATGATGGCCTGAGTGTGGCCGACAACCAGCAAAGAATGGCCGCCATGGTGCGGGCGCTGAATATTCAGGAGAACAATAATGACGACCCGAAAAATCCTGATCGTTGATGATGACCAGAAAACCCGGATGCTGCTCAAAGCTTATCTGGAGCGCAACCAATATGATGTGCGGCTGGCGCACGATGGCGAGAGTTTTTATCAGGAATTCGAGCGTTATCGCGACGAGCTGAGTCTGGTGATTCTGGATGTGATGCTGCCCGATACCGATGGTTTTGCGCTGTGCCAGTTTGTGCGCAAACAGTGCAATGTGCCGATTATTATGCTGACCGCCAGCTCGGATGACACCGACCGCATTGTGGGCCTGGAGCTGGGCGCCGATGATTACATTGCCAAACCGTACAACCCGCGCGAATTGCTGGCGCGGATCAAGGCCATTCACCGCCGCGCGGGGCTTGATGCCGTCAGCACCGGTGGGCGCTTTTATCGGTTTGTCGGCTTTACCCTTGATACCGTCGAGCGCACTTTGCAGTCGCCCAGTGGTGATCTGGTGAAGCTTACCGGGCTGGATTTTCAGCTGTTGAAGTTTTTCCTAGAGCATCCGGGCGAGATTTTAGATCGCAGCCAGCTGGCTGAAGAAACCCGTGGCCGCGATATTGGCCCGCTGGATCGCTCGCTGGATGTGCAGGTTAGCCGCCTGCGTCAACGCCTCTCCGACAATGGCAAACAGCCTAGCCTGATTAAAACCGTGCGTGGCGCGGGCTATGTGCTCTCGGCCGAGGTGAGCCAGAGTAATGCCTGATTCCCGCGCCCGGCCAGCTCCACCGGCCGAAGTCAGCGAAGCACCAGCGCCTGGCTTCTGGCTGCGCTTGCAGCGGCGCTGGGGCTCCCGTGCGCCGCGCTGGTTTGAGCGGCTGTTGCCCGCGAGCCTGTTAGCGCGCTTTTTGCTGGTGATGACACTGGGCGTGCTGGCCTCGCAAATCCTGGGCAATCTGATCTGGGCGAATTATCTGCAGGCCAAATCCGAGCAGGAAGTCGGGCAAGCGGCTTTGCAGGTGTCTTCGGGCGCGGCCAGCGCGATTCAGTATTTCCAGAGCCTGCCGCTCACCTACCGGCATCTGGTGATTGAACAGATGCGTGAAATCGGCGGCACGCGGTTTTTTATTAGCACCAATAATTCGGCGATTGATTTTCAAAGTATTGGCCCGCAGCCCATGGCCGATTTGGTCACGCAGAAAATCCACGCCGATTTTGCTGCCCGCCTGCCGCAGCTATTGGGGTTAGATGTGCAGTTTGCCTGGCCAGATGATCTGGTGGTGAATAAATCCGGTACACATATGCTGGAGCTACCTGATCACTGGATTCGCAATACCATCCTTACCCAGCCACGCCCAGCGCCGGTGCTGGTGATTCAGGCGCAGATCGAGCCCGGGCAATGGCTGTATCTAGCCACGCTGATGCCCGATCCGTTCTTTCTGGATAACAGTAATCCCTTGCCGCCTGAGCGCTGGCTGCTGCAGTTTGTCACGCTGTGCACCGTATTGTTGTTGAGCTGGGTGGTGGTGCGCTGGATTACCGGCCCGCTGGCGGCACTCTCCAATGCTGCTGAGGCCTTTGGCCGGGGCGAATCGCCGGTGTTGCCCGAGGCCGGCAGTATTGAATTCGTGCGCACGGCGCAGGCGTTTGCCGCCATGCGCGAGCGGATTGTGCGCTACCTCGAAGACCGGGAAAAACTCTTTTCGGCGATTAGCCACGATTTGCGCACGCCCATCACCCGGCTGAAATTGCGCACCGAAATGCTGGATGATGAAGCCACCCGCGCCGAGTTTCACGAAGATCTCGATGAGCTCGATATGATGGTGAAAGGCGCGCTGCAAAGCGTAAAAGACAGCGATATTCACGAAAATCACACCGCGATCAGCCTTGATGCCATGCTGGGGCGGATGGTGCGTGATGCGCGGCTGGCCGGGCACGAAGTGGCATTTAGTCGCAGCGGCCTGCGGGTGAAAGGCAAGCCTTTGGCGCTGAAACGTGCGATCGGCAATCTCTTGGATAATGCGCTGTATTACGGCCAGCGCGCCGAAGTGAAAGTACTGGAAGGCGTGGGCAAGCGGGTGATTATCATCCGCGACCATGGCCCGGGGGTGCCGGAAGAATCGCTGAAAACGCTGTTTGATCCCTATGTTCGGCTGGAGCACGGCCGACAGCGCAATAGCCACGGTCACGGGCTGGGGCTGGGCATCGCGCGCAATATCATTCAGGCCCATGGCGGTGAGCTGAGTCTGGAAAACCATCCCGATGGTGGCTTGCAAGCCATTGTGACTTTGCCTGCCGTTCTTTAATTGTGGGTATGTTCCGTAGTGCTAGTTATATAAATCGTTTCTGCGCTATACGGTGGGTGGGTATTAGAAGGCCTGCTGCCGTGCATGTAGGCTGTATTGCCCCGCACTTGCGGCAAGTGCGCATGGGCGTCGCCCCGGCATTGCAGTACAATTACTGCTCGATATCTGGATGGACTGACCGTGGGTATTTCCTCTTTCAGCGATTTTAGCCAGCCTGCGGCGATTGCCGCCGACTTTGCCCGCGATGGGGTGGTGATTTTGCGCGGTTTTCTCGCCGCCGAACGCGTGGCGGCCATTCGCGCCGAGGCGATGCACCAGCTGGATTTGCGCCTGCCGCCGCTAGAGCTGGAAGCTGAGCTGGGCTACCCCGGGGCGCCGAGCTCCACCCAGGCAGAAGGGGGCGCAACCATTCGCCGCTTGCGTGAAATGGCCGCGCGCCATCCGCTGTTTCATGCTTGGGCGGGCGAGCCTGCGCTGTTGGCGCTGTTACGTCTGCTGCTGGGCAGCGCGGACATTACCCTGACGCAGGCGCATCACAATAGCCTGATGACCAAACAGCCTAGTTTTAGCAGTGATACGCTGTGGCACCGCGATGTGCGTTACTGGCGCTTTAGCCGCCCCGAGCTGGTATCAAGCTGGCTCGCGCTGGGCGAAGAATCGCCGCGCAATGGCGGCTTGGGCTTTATTCCCGGCTCGCACCGGGTGGATTTCCCCGAGGCAGCCTTTGATGCCAAGGAATTTTTGCAGGCCAGCCACCCCGAGGCCGCCCCGTGGGTCGCGCGGGCCGAGTTTCCAACGCTGGCCGCTGGCGATGTAGTGCTCTTTGATGCGCGCACTTTCCATGCCGCTAGCCGCAATACCACCACACAGACCAAGTATTCGCTGGTCTTTAGCTACCACGCCCGCGATAACTTGCCACTGGCCGGTTCGCGTTCGGCCAGCCTGCCTGGGATTGACTGGCCGAGCGGCTGCTAAATCGGCCGGCGGGCTTGGGCTTGCCCGCGGGCTGGTCTAGATTGGAAGCTCTGTTCCTTTCGCACGCATGTCAGCCATGAATTTGCAGAAAAACCCGCACGATTTTATCTATTCACTGGCTGAATTTACCGGCCTGATCGACCGCGATGATCTGGCTGTGAGCTTGTGTCTGACGATTTTCGAGATGCTGCCATCCAGCTCGCTGCGCTTTTACCGCACCATGCAGGGCACCGGTAAGCAGCGACTGGGCTTGCTGGTGGAATTCGACGAAAACGGCATCCGTCAGCATTCGCTGGAGCAAACCACGGCGAAAGCCGGTGAGGCGGAGGTAGACCCGCTGCTGCACGGCGCGCTGGTGTCGGAAAGCTCCCTACAGGTCGATGCCAATGGCAATCGGGTGATTTTGGGCCTGCATCGGCAGCAGTCGGTGTATGCGCTGCTGGATATGCGGCTGAATAAAGGTCTGGTGCCGGCGGATTTTCGCTTATTGCAGGGGATGGCGCGGATTTATGAAAACCACATCGCGCTGCTGGATTACGGTGAAACCGATACCCTCACCGGCCTGCTGAATCGCAAAACGCTGGAGCGGCAGTTTTTCAAAATCGTCACTGCGCTGCAAAATCTGCCGGGCGTGCATCCTTTGCAAAATGGCCGCCGGCAAGAGCAGGGGGTGGGGCATTATTTTCTGGTGGTGCTCGATATTGATCACTTCAAGCGCATTAACGATCGGCTCGGGCATTTGTATGGCGATGAGGTCTTGCTGCTGATCGCCCAGCTGATGCGCTCCTGTTTTCGCGCCAACGATCGCTTATTCCGCTTTGGCGGGGAAGAGTTTGTGGTGATTCTGGGGCCGCAAACCCGGGAAGGGGCGGTGCAGGCGCTGGAGCGTTTTCGCAAAAAAGTCGAAAAACACAGCTTTCCGCAAATCGATCAGCTCACCATCAGTGGTGGCGTCACCGATATTCGCCCGTATGAAGTCTTGAGCATGACCTTAGGCCGTGCCGATCAGGCGCTGTATCAGGCCAAAGACAGTGGCCGCAATCAGATCGTGTTTTTCGATACCCTGCCCCAGCAGGAAGTCGCCAGCGGCAGCGACGAGCTGTTTTAACTGCGGCATTCGCGCCGCAAGGTGGCCTTGGCACAGCGGTGTCGGCCATCGCCTCTGGTAAGCTGCTGCCCAAAGCGCCACAGAGCGCGATGGAGACGAAATGCGCTTACCTGTTTTCTGCTGGGCTTGGCTCTGCGGTTTGCTCATGGCGACCGCCGGTGCCGGCCAGCTCACTGCCTATTATCCCTACTGGGTGAGTTACGCCCAGACCCGCCCCTTAGCCGATTTACCCCTTGCGAGGGTGGATCAGCTCACCTACGCCTTTGCGCGCTTTACCCCGCAAGGGGAGCTGATCGCAGGGGATAATTTTGCCGACCTCACCAAACCCTATACGCTGGCTGATGGGCGCATGTTGCGTGGCAATTTCGCGCTATTACGCGAGCAAAAACGCCTGTATCCGCGGTTGAAAACCGTGTTGGCCGTGGGGGGCTGGAATTATTCGGCGCAGATCTCTACCGCCTTGCAACCCGCGCAGCAGTCGCGCGCAGTTCGCTCGACCGTGGCGCTACTGGCAGCGCAAGGTTTTGATGGCATCGAAATCGACTGGCGCTATCCGGTGGCCGGCGGCAAGGCCGGCAATGCGGTTGATGCGGCCGATGGTGAGCATCTGCTGGCATTTGTTAGTGCGCTGCGGCGTGCTCAGCCCGGGCTACGGATTGGTCTGGCAATTGGTACCCAGCCGTATCAATGGCAAGGCCTGCATTGGGCTGAGCTCGCGGCGCAGGTGGATTACTTTATGCTGATCGCCACCGATTTTGTCGGCGCTTGGTCAGGGCGAACGGGGCATAAATCACCACTGTATGCGCCACCAGGGCATGTATCTATTGCTTCTGCGGTCGATACGGTATTGGGGTATGGCGTAAAGCCCGCGCAGCTGAGCGTACTGATCCCTACGCAGGGCATTAGTTTTAATGCCGTGCCACCGACGGCACAGGGGCTGGGGCAGCCGCATGGCGGCGTCAGTATGGGCTCGTGGGATAATGAGCAAACTGGGGCCACCGGCGTGTTTGGCCAAGATGAGCTGGCCGCCTTGCGGCAGGATGGCGATTTTGTAGAGCATTGGGATCCGCTGGCCAAGGCCACCACTTTTTACAGCGCCAGCAAACGGCAGTTTATCAGCGTAGAAAGCCAGCCAGCTCTGGCTGCCAAGCTGGATTTTGCCCGCGCGCGCGGCTTGCGCGGCATCGCCCTGTGGGAGCTCACTAGCGACGCGGCCGATTACCGGCTGCTGCGGCAAATCGAACGCGATGCCGCGCCGTGGCAGTGCCGCTGGCATGATCTGCAGTACTGGTGGCGGCATCACCCGGCCTGGGTGGAATTGCTCTTGGGCTGTATCTTGGCTGCACAGCTGGCGCTCATGCTGCAGTGGTGGTGGCGGCGCAAGCAGCGCGCACAACTGCTGGCGCAGGAAGTCGCGCAAATCACGCAGTTGCGGCAACAGCTGAGCGAGTTGCCGATTCAGCTGCTGACTTTGGCCGAGCTGGCCGAGCAGGGGGGGGCGGCGCAGCAGCCGTGGGTGCGGCGTAGCCGCCAGCTGGCCTGGCAGCTGCAGCCCTTGCTGCCGGCTCCGCCGCGACCAGCGCTCGCCGCGCCGGCTGTGGCGGTAGAGCGTGTGCCAGAGCCCGAGTCTGCCGTCGCTGAAGAGCTAGGTGAGCCTAGTACGCCCGCGGTGGCCGTAAATGAGTTGGCTGCCGGCGAACTGAGCGAAGCCCCGCTCGTCGATGCTCCCCAGTCCACTTCCCTCGCCCAAGCCGTGGCCAGCCCCAGCGCAAAAACCGCCGCCAGCGCCGCTCAGCGCTTGCAGCGGCTGACCGAGTTGGGGCGGCAATTGGGAGAGCAGCGCAGCTTGGAAAAAATGCTGGAAATCACGCTGGGCTTTCTGGCCACCGAACCACTGGTGCGCCACAGTAGCGTGCTGGATCTGGATGCCGACGAGGCGAGCCCCAGCCCGCGTGAGCTGGGCGTGGCGGCGCAGCGCATGAGTCAACCGCTGGATGATTATGTCCTGCAGCTTGAGTTCACTGCGCCACTGGATGAAGACGACGCGGCGTATTTTCAAAGCCTGTTGCAGCAGCTACAGATTGTGCGGCGGCAATTGTATGAATTGGGGCGCCAGCCGCAGCTTTTAAGCGAGGTGTATGAGATCGCTTCGCGGCGGGATAAGCTCTTATTTATCCGCGCCGACAAGGGTTACAGCGCGATTCATGCCAGTGATCTCGTCGCGCCTTTGTATATTACTTTACGTTTACGGGCGATTCGGCTTTACTTTGAAGAAAGCCTGCTGGTGCAAGTGCACCGCTCCTATCTGGTTAACCCGCGCAAGGTGACCGGGATGAGCAAGCGGGGGCGGGAGCATTGGTCGGTGCAGCTGGGCGAGACGGCGATTCCGGTGGCCCGCTCGATGGTGCCCCGGCTGCGGGAACAATTTCCCCATTGGTTTACCGAATAACAACAAGCATCGCAAGGAGCTGAAATCATGACGGTGAGTCTGGCGCAACTGGATGAACTACTGCAACAAGTTCAGGCACCGCACCCGTTTAAGGCCTATGTCGCGGCCACCAAGCTGGAGCAACTTCGACCGGAAATGGATGATGCCCAGTTGGCGGCGTATGAAGCGGCTTTGCTGGCGGCCGCGGTGGTGCGCGAGGCGCCCGCCGCCGGTAGTGAGGGTAGTGCTGCTATGAGTGCATAGGGGTATGGCTGGCTAGGCCTTATTAATAAAGGCTTGCGCAGTAATACATAGGCGGTCAAGTGTTTAGCACTTGGCCGTTTCGCGTTTCTGGTTATATGCGCAATACCCGGGGCGCGGCCCGACTTGCGGATGTTTGCGACAGGTATTGGGGCGGTTTTCGTAGATAGTACAGCGGCGGCTGCGTTCATCCAGATAAATACAGTCGTGATTGGCCCGGCGCGCCAGCGTGTAGATTTCGTTTTTGAAATTGAAATGCTCGATGATGCGCGCCTTCATCAGCCGTTTAGCGATGTTTTTCGCCGGCTCCACTGCATCAAATTCATCCACCACACCCATGCGGATCAGATCAACGATTTTGACTTCCACCGGCATGGTGCAGCAGCTGCCGACGCAGTCGTCACACAAGCCGTTGTAATACTTCACCCAAGTCTCGGTGCGATCGAGATCGGTGATGGTGATGATATTGCGTTTCTTCAGATTTACCACGTCCATCCTGCTTCGCGTGTTCTAGCGCCGGGGTGGCGCGCACGTCTTGGTCGAATCAGCCGCGAAGAGTAGCACAGGGTGATGACAGAAAAAAATCCCCGTACGCCGGATGGCAGTACGGGGGCAAGCTCAAGCAGAGTATCTGACCCGAGCGGGGAAAAGATGTAGTGCGACGTTTACTGGCTGTCGCCCAGCGTGATAGCGCCGGCCAGTGGGTGCGCCGTCACCAGCCAGCTACCGGCCGGGCCGGCTTTCACCGCCAAGGCCTGACCGCCTTGGGTGGCTTGCAGCGTGCCGCGCAGATTGGCGACCGTCAGCTGCAGCGTCACTGGGGTGGCGTATTTCTGGCATTCGGCGCTGGTGTTAAAGCCGACGGTGCGATTGCCTACCACCGCAGGTACGACCAAGCTACATTTTTCGCGGGCGTAGCGATATTTGATCACATTCGATGGAGTATCCATCCACAGCTCGCCACTATCGACTTTAGCCTTGGCGTAATCGAGGTGAGTCAGATAGCGATTGAGCGGAATCGTTTCCCAGTAGCCAGTATCGACACCATGCGCAGTGCGCGTCGCCCAGCCACCTTGGCTGATGGCCGCATCAATGTGCAGATTGAGAATCTCGCTGCCCATTGGATAGAGCGACCATTTACCATCGGCGGTAAACAAGTCCCATTTCACGCGGTATGGATTATCAAAGTTGGCTGGATTCACCCCGGCTGGCATGGTGGTGTAATCCACCGCATTGTTCGGGCCTGAGCCATCGACCAGATGCGTCGCGCGGCCGCCAATGAAGTTGGGCTGCGCTTTCAGGAAGTCGATCGCTTTGGTCGATGCCACATCACCCGGCCAGATAAAGTAGCTAGCTTGATAGCCATCCAGTTTGGCCGCGATATCGGCTGTAGCGCCGTTGATTTCGGTTTCCAGGCTGGCATCCGGAATATACGGGTTCGGATGATTGCGGCTGTGGCTCACGATTTCATGGCCGTTGGCGATAAAGGTCTTCGCCGCTGCCCAGTGTTGCTCTGAGCAGCTGCCGGTGATCATACCAAAGCCGGCTACCAGACCGCGTTTTTTCAGCTCAGGATCCATGATTTTGCTGTATGGATCAGTGCCGTAATACATCGAGCAATAATCATCATGCACCAGTGAATACGCGCCTTTGGCGCCGTTTTTCCAGGTGGTAATGGCCGCGGCCGTCAGGCTGAGATTGCCTGCGGGTGTGGTGCTTGGCGTGGCGCTTGGTGTTGGGCTTGGTGACGCACTCACCGTTGGGGTTGGTGTTGCGGTGATCACGGGTGTCGGGCTTGGTGTTGCATTACCAATCACACCCAGATCTTTCCATGGTCCCCACGGATCGTTGGCATTTGGCGTCTGGCCCTGTGTCCACCATTTGGCTTCAAAGGCGCGGCCGTTGTAGCTCACCCGCTGACCACTGGTGTAGGCCGTTGCGGCATTCCAGTTTGCATAGGTGGCGATTGGGGTGGGGCTCGGCGTGGCCAGCACATCACGTGGAATGGTCACAGTGATGCTGGCGGAGCGGGTTTGCAGGCCTAGATTATCGGTGGCCACAGCAAACATCACTTTTTTGCCGCCGTTTGACCAGCATGCCACGTCATTGCTGGCAGTTAGTTCGTATGGTGCACTGGTTTTAGTCCCGACGAGGGCGTTGTCAATATAAAACTCAACTTTAGCAACGCTGCCATCGCTATCACTGGCCTCTGCCTTGAGCTGGAATGGGCTTTGGCATGCTGCCTGAGCGGCCGTACTAAAACTGATGGTTGGCGCTTGGTTAACCGGCGGCGTGCTTGGGGTGGGTGATGGCGTTAAGGATGGGCAAGGCGCGGGCAAGGCATTGCTTGGCGCCCACACGGTACGGTCGTAGCTGATGGTGCCATTGCCGTTGTCGCGTGGCTGATTGGCTGCTGTACTTAAATGCGCCTGCTGCGCAGTAAAGACCAGAAACGGCACGCTAGTACTGCTCACGGCGACAATCGCGCCGCTGGCATAGTTCTGGTTGCTTTGCCAGCTGGCATAGTTAGCGCTGCCACAGGGTTTAATGCCATTGGGCACCTGGCTGGCCGTTAGTGTTACCACATTGCTGCTAGGGGTAGGGCTCGGGGTGGGCGTTGGGCCTGCGCCGATTAATTTCCACGGCCCCCATTCACCGGCTTCGGCCGGATTATTGCCTTGCGTCCACCAGCGGGCTTCGTAGATTTGGCTGTTATAAATAACGCGCTGGCCGCCGTTATACACGGCAGCACTATCCCAGCTTGGGTAGCTCGGCGTCGCAGTAGGGCTTGGCGTGGGCGTTGTGGCCTGCGCCGGATTCAACACCAGACCAGCGCTGGTGAGTAATGCGAACACCAGGGCGTGGCCCATGTTCTTGGCTTGCATAATCTCCATCCTCTTTCTAGTTAGGTGAGTTGCCCGCTACCGGAATCGGCACAACTCGTCACGCTTCTTGGGGTATTGCCCGGTAAGTCTTTTATTTATTATTGTTGAGGCTTATACCTCTATTGGATGCGCACATCGCCCTTGGTCGGGTCGAGCAAAATACGGTATTGGCCGTTGGTGAGTTTCTGGCTAGCCAGCGCTTGGCCCTGCTGGCTAAATTGGCCTTGCCAGTCGGCGTCGGGGGTGAGATCGACAGTCAGCGCGGTGTGATAGCGCTGGCAATCGGGGCCGCTGGCATCCACCTTGATCTGCTTACCTTGTAATTGCAGCGCACATTGCTGGCGGCTGATGGCATAGCGCAGCACGGCGGTGGGCGGGGCGACCCACAGCTCGCCGGCTTTGACTTTGGCGGCAAGAAAGTCGGCGTATTCGGTGTATTGGGTCAGCGGCACGCTTTCAAACGAGCCATCGGCCACGCCATGCATGGTGCGGTAGCTCCAGCTGCCGCTCTCGAGGGCGGCCTGCGCATGCTGGATCAGCATATTGCCGTTGGCCGGTTTGTAGCGCGACCATTTGCCATCGCGCCAGTACATATCCCATTTCACAAACAGTGGGTCGATTTCATCGACGGCATTCAGGCCGGCATTGCTGCCATCGTAGAGGTGTTTGGCCGCTCTGAGCCCGAGGATTTCCGGCTGGGCTGCGGCAAAGGCTTTGGCTTCGGGCGTGGCCAGATCGCTAGGGAAAGCCACAAACTGCATGCTATAGTCCAGTTTGGCCTGTACCAAGCGTTGAGCTTGGGCGATTTCTTTCAGATTGTCCCAACCCGCGATCGGGGCGAGGCTGCCCGGCTCAAGCATTCCGACGTGGCTTGTGGTGTGATTAAACAATTCGTGCCCGGCTTGCAGCGCTTGTTTGAGCTGCTGCCATTGTGGCTCGTTACATAATCCGGCAATCAAGCCTAGGCTAGCATGTAGGCCGCGAGCTTGTAGCACGGGCAGGGCATGCTGAAAAATCCCGCCGGTATTTCCGCCGCACACATCATCATGGGCAATGGTATGCGCCGCCTTGGCGCCAGCGGGCCAAGGTTGCACTTGCAAGCTGGCGGCCAGCAGCGGCAGCGGGCTCAGCAAAAGTAAAAAACAGGTAATCAGGCGGTGGAACATCATGTGCACTCCAAGCGATGGAGGCATCATGCCTTGCCACATGACAATTCGGGGTGTGCCTAGCTCACTATTTCACGAATGGCGATGTGGCTTAAAAAAACCTTTTATTTTTAATGGCTTATCTTGTGGTTGTTGCACCGTGCATTCACGAGCTGTGTAGTGAATTTGCGCCAACTACATGACTTGCGACACGACAAGGGCTTAGTCGGTCTGCCGAATCACCGCCATTTGCCAGCTCAGATACACCATCACCGCGCTCATCAGTAGGCCAAAGGCGGGCATGATCCAGCCAATTGACCAGTGCAGCGACAGCATGCCGGTGACCATCGCATACGATAGCGGGGTGAGCCCCATCGACGCCATGCTGTTCAGGCTCATTACCCGGCCCAGCTTGGCTTTGTCGGAAAACTGCTGAATCAGCGACATCATCGGCACATTATTACCCGCTACGCCCAGCCCGATCAGCAGCTGAATGCCTACCGCCACCCAGACCCAATGCGTGTGAGCCAGCAAGGCCAGCAGCACGCCTTCCAGCGCGATAATCACCGTAATCATCAGTAGCCGCTTGTGTTGAGGCGGATACAGCGTGAGCAAAATCCCGCCCAGCACCATGCCGGCGGCAAAGGCGCTATTCAGAAATGACAAGGTCGCTGGCTGGCCATCGAGGTTTTCGGTGACGATCAGCGGAATACCCAGCGCCAATGGTCCCATAAATAATAAATTGGCAGCGGCATACACCAGCATGAGTGCCCGCAAGACCGGAGTTTGCAGCGCATATTGCACGCCTTCTTTTAGCTCGCTGAGCATCGAATGCCCGGCTTGCACGGCGCGGGGCGTGAAAGGCTCATTAATCAGCCAAATACACAAGGTCGCTAGCAGCAACGTGGCGCCGGTGAGGGCAAAAATCGTTTCATACGACAGCGCCGCCAGCAAAATGCCGCCCAGCACCGGGCCAAACACCAGCCCCACCTGATTGGTGGTGAGCATGACCGAGTTGGCGCGGGTGAGGTCGTGTTCTGGCACGATGGTGGGGGTGAGTGCATCGCGTGCCGGCCAAAAAAAGGCATCCAGCGCGCCATACAGAAAGGCAAAGCCGGTGAGCGCCCAGATATCTAGCCGCTGCCAGTACAGCAGGGCGACCAATCCAAACAGCATTAGCACGCGGCTGGCCAGCGAGATGAAGATAATCCGGCTGCGTGGCATCCGGTCAGCCAGTACGCCGCCGACGGCCATCAGCAACACCCTGGGCACCGAGCCCGCAATCATCACCAGGCCCAGCTGGGCTTTGGCGTCCAGCGTTTTTACCACGTACCAGGTTTCGGCCAGCATGGCCACGGCGAGGGCAAAATTGCTGATGATCGAAGCCAGCCACAACAGCATGAAATTGCGATTGCGCCAAAGTGAGGGAGCGGCAGTCATAAAGCCATCCTTATCCGAATGTTCATCATGATAGGGATTAAGCCCGACAATAGAAAGCGCCTTACAAACTCGGACTGTAATATTTACAGATTGGGCCTATCCAGGTGTGAGCTGCAGCTGTAGGCGCTCGGCGATGACTACAGTAAGATACGCACAGGCTGCGCAGCTTGATCTGCCAGCGAAAAACAACAACAGGATGGAGAAAATAATGCAACGACTGGTGTTATCGCTATGCCTTGGGCTGTGGGCCAGTGGCCTGTGGGCGGGTGAGATTCTGATCAATAGCGCGCTGGAAAAAGGCGACTATGCCTTGGCATTTGCCTCGGCCAAGGCCGATGTGAAATCGGGCCAAGCGACGCCCGCGGTGAAGATGTTGCTGGCGCAGTTTTATATGCACGGCAAAGGCACCGAGAAAAACGTAGCCGCAGCGCGTAAATTATTAGAGCCGCTGGCGCGCAGCAATGCCGAAGCGCGGTTTTTGCTGGGCGGCATGCTGAAACAAGAAGCGCTACAAGATTTGCAGGGCGCCAATGGCCGGGTCGATTCGGCGCGCTATGAAGCGCTAGGTAAGCGCAGCCTGAAAGAGCGTGAGAACGAGCGGTATGCCGCCGAACTCATTTATTCATCTGCCTTGCAGGGCTTTACCCCCGCAAAAGAGGTGGTGTGCGCCGATATTAGCAATTCGGTCACGGCGCTGAGTGGGGCGGAGCGGGCCAACTGGTATCGTCAATGTGCAAATCGCGAAGCGTGGGCACGGGCAAGCGAGCTGGGTGAGAGCCTGGCGCCACTCAATTTACGCCGCGAAGTCATGCGCGATCCGGTGGTGACCGAGGCCTTCCAGCGCCTAGCCACGGCAGCGCAATGCACCAATGAAGACATCAAGCCGGTGGATTTTCAAATCAGCCAGCCGCTAAGTGGCGCAGAATATCTGCAATTGAAGCTCAACCCAAGCAAGCCCTACACGCTGATTCGCGGCCAATGGCAGGAAACCTGGACTGGCGAAGCTTGCGGGCAACGGCTGTCGCTGGCCATTAACTTCACTGCCGATGGCATGGGCGGGGCGCAGTTTGTGCCGGCGGTGTCAGCCGAGGAGCTCGCCAGCTTGCGCGCGGCGGTCAAGCGCAGCGAATAAGTGGTATTGCTGGCCTGCAGCAAGTGGTTTCAGGTATCTCCCTGATGGGAAAATCGCTTATTTGTAGTGCTACTCGGGCATGATTAAAGTGCCCTTGTCGCAACGCAACATAAGAGGTTGGCAATGCCACTGGTTTCGCTTCGTCAGGTCCTCGATCACGCCGCCGAACACGGCTACGGCGTGCCCGCATTCAATGTCAATAATCTGGAGCAGGTGCAGGCGATCTTGCAGGCGGCCGAGGCCACCCGCAGCCCGGTGATCTTGCAGGCCAGCGCCGGGGCGCGTAAATACGCCGGCGAGCAGTTTTTAAAGCAGCTAATCGAAGGTGCGCTGGCCAGTTTTCCGCATTTGCCGATTGTGATGCACCAAGATCACGGCACCAGCCCGGCCGTCTGCCTGACTGCCATCAAGCATGGTTTTAGTAGTGTGATGATGGATGGCTCTTTGCTCGACGATGGCAAAACCCCCAGTAGCTACGATTACAACGTGGCGGTAACACAAGAAGTAGTGCGCATGGCGCATGCCTGCGGGGTTTCGGTGGAAGGGGAGATCGGTTGCTTGGGGCGGCTCGATACCGGCCGGGGCGAAGCCGAAGATGGGGTGGGGGCCGAACGGGCGCTCAGCCACGCCGAGATGCTCACCGATCCGTGGCAAGCCAAAGAGTTTGTGGCGGCCACCCAGGTAGATGCACTTGCCATCGCGATTGGCACCAGTCACGGCGCGTATAAATTTTCGGCCCCGCCCACCGGCGCGGTGCTGGATATCGAGCGGGTGAAAGCCATTCACGACACAATACCGAATACCCATCTGGTCATGCATGGCAGCTCCAGCGTGCCGCAGGATTTACTGCAGCAGATTCGCCAGTATGGTGGCGAACTGCCGCCAACTTGGGGCGTGCCGATCGAGGAAATTCAGCGAGCCATCCGCTGGGGCGTGCGCAAGATTAATATCGACACTGATTTGCGCCTCGCCATGACCGCCGCGATTCGCAAGCATCTGGCCGAGCATCCGGCTGACTTTGACCCGCGGCAATATCTGAAACCGGCCATTAGTGCGATGCAAACGATTTGCCGCGCCCGTTATGTTGATTTTGGTTGCGCCGGGATGGCCGACAAAATCAAACCGCTGTCGCTGGATAAAATGCAGCATAAATACCACCCGCAGCCACCTAAGCTCACGCTAGTGGCCTAGCCGATTTACCGTCTCCATCCTCTGCCGCACTGTTCGCTCGCGCCGGTGCGGTCTTTTTTTGCCCAACTGGCCTTGTCGATGTAATAGTGCACAACATCTGAATTCTTACTTCATATCTAAATTATCTGGCCGGCATATAATTGCAGGTCATAAATCTAGAAAGGTGGAAGAAAGATGAAGCGACCTATCCGCGTGTTATCGGTCTTCGGCACCCGGCCAGAAGCGATCAAAATGGCCCCATTGGTGCATGCGCTGGCAGCCGATCCTGCCATCGAAAGCCTGGTGTGTGTCACCGCCCAACATCGAGAAATGCTCGATCAGGTGATGCAGCTGTTTGCGCTGCAGGCTGACTATGATCTTGATTTAATGACCCCCGGCCAGCAACTGGCGCAGTTGCAGGCCCGCGCCTTGCAAGGCGTGGATGAAGTGTTGGCGCAGGCGCAACCCGATCTGATTCTGGTGCATGGCGACACCAGCACCACTTTGGCCGCCGGGCTGGCTGGGTTTTACCGGCAGATTCCGGTCGGCCACGTTGAGGCGGGCTTGCGCACCTGGCAGCTTGATGCGCCGTGGCCCGAAGAAATGAATCGCACCGTGGTTGGGCTATTTGCCGCGCTGCATTTTGCGCCCACGCCGCAGGCCGCCGAAAACCTCACGCGCAGCAGCCATCGGCAGGGCGAGATTCACATTACCGGCAATACCGTGATTGATGCGCTACTCAGCATCAGCCAGCGTATTGACCGTGAACCTGCCTTAGCCGCCGAGTTGGCGAGCCAATTTCCGTTTCTTGATCCCCGCAAAAAACTGCTGCTGGTAACGGGCCATCGGCGGGAAAACTTTGGCGATGGTTTTGAGCAGATTTGTGCCGCGCTGGCGCAGCTAGCCCAACGTGAGGATTTGCAGATTGTGTATCCGGTGCATCTCAATCCGAATGTGCAGGCGCCGGTGCAGCGCTGGCTGGCCGAGGTGCCGAATGTTCATCTGATTGCGCCACAAGATTATTTGCCCTTTGTGTATTTGCTCAAACAGGCGCACATCATTCTGACTGACAGTGGCGGTATTCAGGAAGAAGCGCCCGCGCTGGGAAAACCGGTGCTCGTGATGCGCGATACCACCGAGCGGCCCGAGGCGGTTGCGGCTGGCACCGCCAAATTGGTCGGCACGCAAACCACCACCATCGTGCAGGCGGTGAGCGAATTGCTAGAACAACCCGCCGCCTATGCCGCGATGGCGCAAGCCAAAAACCCGTATGGCAGTGGCGATTCGGCGCAGCAGATTGTGGCCTTGATTAAAGCCTGGAGCGCCGCACGATGAGCTGGCTTGATTTCTTGGCGACCTACTGGTTTGTGTTGGCCATTTTGCTGCGGGTGGGGATTGTTACCATCTTTATTAGCTCGATTGATGACTTTTTGATTGATGTTCGCTATTGGGTATGGCGCTTAACGCACCGTAAAGACTGGCGCCGCAGCGAATACCTGCCAGAGTATGCTGATGAGTTATATCAGGATACCCAGCAGCCGATTGCAATTATGATTCCGGCCTGGCAAGAGGCGCCGGTGATTCAGCGCATGGCCGATTATGCTGCGCGCACCTTTGATTATGACAATTACCACATCTTTGTCGGCACTTACCCGAACGACCCAGAGACCCAAGCCGAAGTCGATAAGGTGGCTGCGCGCTACCCGAATGTGCACAAGGTGGTCACTCGCGACCCCGGCCCGACTACTAAGGCCGATTGCCTGAACAACATCATTGCTTTTATCACCGAAATGGAAGCGCGCGACGGCATTCATTTCAGTTGCTTGGCCTATCATGATGCCGAAGACATTATTCATCCGCTGGAGCTGCGCGCCTTCAACCGGCTGGTGCCGCAGTTTGATCTGGTGCAACTGCCCGTGATGCCGCTGGCGCGGCGCTGGACCAGCGTGGTGGGCAATCACTATGTCGATGAATTTGCCGAGTGGCACGGCAAGGATATTCTGGTGCGGCAAATGTTGACCGGCCAGGTGCCAAGCGCTGGCGTGGGCACCGCATTTAGCCGTAAAGCCATTAGCCTGCTGGAGCAAATCAACGGCGGCGTGGTGTTTGATACCGGCACGCTGACCGAAGACTATGAGATTGGCTTTCGGCTGCATGCGGTGGGGGCCCGCGAAATGATGCTGCACTACGATGTGCAGTTTAAAGGCGAGCCGCCGAGCTGGTTTGGCCATAAAGGCGTGCACCGCATGATTTGCGTGCAGGAATATTTCCCCAACCACCTGTGGCAAGCCATACGGCAAAAATCGCGCTGGATCGTGGGTATTGTCTTCCAGGGCTGGAAAAACCTAGGCTGGCAAGGTAAACCCCTGATGCGCTATATGCTGATGCGTGATCGCAAAAGCGTGCTGGCCTTCCCATCGCTGCTGATGGGCTACCTGATTGTTTTCTCGGTCTTTCAGGCCTGGGTACACCATGAAATCGACCCCGATTGGTGGACTTTCCCCGAGCTGATTCCGCACGATAGCTGGCTGTGGGCGCTGGTGGGGATCAACTTCCTATTTATGTGCAATCGCATCTTGCAGCGCTTTATTTTTACCCGCCGCTATTTTGGCTGGTGGCAAGCACTGCAATCGATACCGCGCCTGCTGGTGGGCAATGTGGTCAATATCGGGGCGTTTTTCCGCGCCTTTTTCCAAGTGCGCAATAGTCGCAAAACGGGCAGCGCGGTGAAATGGGATAAAACCAGCCACGACTTCCCCGATCTGCATGCGGATGATTAAGCCAATGAAAAAACCTATTTTTGTCGTGCCGGTTTTGCTCAGTAGCCTGCTGCTGGCCGGCTTGGCCACTCCGGTTCAGGCCAGCTGGCTGGGCGATGAGTGGCGCAATTTTCGTACCTATCCGCGTCTGAACAAAGCCTACGAGCTGTATCGCAAAAATGATCTGGCTGGCGCGCGTCCGCTGGTGGAAGAAGTAGTGCGCATCGACCCCAAAGCGCGTGAGGCGCGGATTTTGCTATCACAAATTTGTGGTCGTTTGGGCGATGCCGCTTGTCTGGATCAGCAAGGCGCGCAGTGGAGCCATATTCGCCCCTCCGATGCGCTGGGCCCCTATTTACAAGCCTATGCCGCCTATCTAGAGCAAAACTGGACGATCGTGCCCGCGTATGCCAGCGCCGCCCTTGCTCGCAGCGGGCTGACGGCGACCCAGCAACAACGCGGCGCGCGCGCCTGGGTGACGGCGCTACTGCATGAACAACGCAAAACCGAAGCACAACAGGCTATCCGTTTATTGCAAGCCAAGCAGGTGCCGATCGCGGCCAGCGATTTACAAAACTGGCAACAACAATTAGCAGCCGAGCCTGCTACTACCGAAGAAACCCCAGCCACCACGGCAGAGATTGCGGCGCCCGTAGCGCAGCCGATTGCATCGCCTCAAGCGAAAAAAACGCCATCTGTAGCAAGCAAAAAAACCAAAATGGCGGTTAATCAGCCCCGCGCAGCAGAAGTCGTTGCACCAGCGAAAGCGCCCCAGTTTCCGTATCGCGAACTGTCAGCCGCGGAACGCCAAGCCGAGCTATCGGCGCTATTTGCCAGCTTTATCCGCCAAGCTCGTTATCAGGAGCTAGAGCTGTCGGTACAAGCGCTGCAAACGGCGGGTTTATATTCCCCAAAAATCGAGCAGCAATTGGCCAATCGACTGTCAGGGAAACATTGTGCCGAGCTGATAAAGCTAGTCGCAATTTCTAGCGATGCAAAAAGCAGCAGCAGTCATAGCCAGCTAGCGGCTGCCTACTGCGCGATGCAAGAGAAAGACCCGGCCCTTGCTGCGCAGTACTTTGTTGCGGCTCAGCAGATCGCACGGCAATTAAACCAAGCTGTGCCCGTTGCATGGCTACGCGGCGAGGCCGATGCGCGGCTGGCCGCAGGTGAGCTGGCGGTAGCGCTGGAACGTTACGATCAAATCAATCAGCTAGCCCCCAGCCCAGCCCTCGCCAAACATATTGCAGAATTGGCGCTAGCACACCCGGAATTACCCTACAGCGCGGCGCTACTGGCCCGCTACGAGGCGGCATTGCCACCGGGTGAAGTACCGCTAAGTCATGCGCGCCGATTAATGCAGCAGCACAATTGGGCTGCTGCGGTGGCGGCCTATCAGCGTGCGTTGGCAGCCAATGAGCAGGCAGATAGCTGGTACGAATTGGCACAAGCGCATCGGCATTTAGAGCAGACAGCCGAACAAGGCGCAGCGCTGGCCAAAGCGGTGCAACTCGCGCCCGACAATGCGCAATTTCAAGCCGAATATGGCTATTGGCTAAAACAAGCGCAACAAGCGCCGCCTGCACTGGCGGCATTGAGCTCGGCCTATCAACTAGAGCCCAGTCGCAAAGAGCTGCTGCCTGATTTGGGGCAAGTCGCTTCCGACGCGGGGCAACGTGAATTGGCAGCCCAGTATTGGCGGCAATCGATCGACGCCGCTGCGCAGATTCAAGAGCACTTGGATTACGATGCCGAGACCGCGGCCGAGCGGCTGTTTGGCTGGCAGCGCGCAGTGCAGACGCATGAAGACCGCTGGTCATTTATTTTGGGTGGGCAATGGCGGCTAGATAATCAGCCCGATACCGCCATGATGACTAGCCCAGTGCAATACGCCCAATACAATAGCCAGCTCGCCGCCAATGTGGCTTACCGGCTCGATCCGTTGTGGGATAGCGCGCATCCGACCTATGTCTTTGGGCGTGTCATGACGAGCCTCGAAGAGCATTCACTGCAGCCACTACGCAAGGCATGGATGACCGGGGTGGGCGTGAGTCAGCGCTTATCCAAAGACTACAATGTGCTAGGCTCAGCGGAGTGGGTGCATGCTGAGGAAGGGATAGTGCAAGATGACTTGATGCTGCGCTTATCAGGCTCGCACTCGCTGGGCGCCGATTGGAATCCAGTCGCCTCAGCCTGGAATCATTTTAGTCTGTACGGTGACTTTGCCTGGTTGGTGAGGAGCGAGGCCTATTACCTCACCGCCAAAGCCGAGGCTGGTCGGCATTACAAGCTCAGCCAGTTTGAGGGCAAAATGACACTCGAGCCTTACGTAAATAGCATTTTTGCCATGAACAACGCCAATGACACCAATTCGGCGGTGAGCCGTTGGGATGTGGGCGTGGGGCTGGCGCTAACGATCTGGCATGGTGGAGATACTTGGCGCGCACCGGATTGGACGCAACGCTGGAGTCTCGAAGCGCGGCAGGCAATTGGCGGCAATACCAAAGATCGCCATAGCATCTTGCTGAACTGGCAATTGGTGCACTAATGGACAAGCGAATTGCTGGCTACGCTGCGCTACTGTTGAGTTTGCTAGCCCACCCAGCCCAGTCCGCGCTGGAGTGCAGCAGCCAGCCCGCGCCCATGGTGTTTTACCAGCCCCTCTTGCGACATCAGGGCTTGAGTGAAGAGATGCTGGAGCCGATTAAAGCCAAGCTGCAAGCGCGCCAGGTAAAGACCATTATTCTGCAGTGGAGCCGTTATGGCGCTTATTCCTTATGGGATAGTGGCGGTTATGACTGGCTGCAACGGCGCTTGTGTGGCAACCGCAAGTACCAGTTCATTTTTGGTCTGTACGCCGATCCGCAGTTTTTCGAGCAGCTAAAGCTAAGCGATGCCGAGCTGAAAGACTATCTGCATACGCTGGCGCAGGCCAATCTGGCGGAGGCGGCCAAAATTACGCCCCACATGGGCGAACAAGTGAAAGGCTGGTATCTGTCGGAAGAAATCGACGATTTAAACTGGCAATCCTTGCCCCGGCAGCAATTGCTGGCCGAGCATTTGCGCGAGCAAGTACTGGCTTTACGCAAACTCACGCCGGGAAAGCCGGTGTATGTGTCGACGTTTTTTGGTGGGCATAGCCCACCGCGCGTGTATGCCGAGATGCTGCAACGCTTGCAACAACAGAGCGGGGTGATCTGGCTGGTGCAGGATGGGCAGGGGGTGCGCCGTGATCCACGGCCAGATACCGCGGCCTATTTACAGGCGGTGGCAGCCACATTGCCTGCTGAGCGTTGGCAGGGGGTGCTGGAGGTATTTACCGAGCGGGTGAAAGACGGGCAGAGTAGTTTTTGCCCCGTATCCCGCCCCACCGAAGCGCGGCGGCAACAGCTCTGGTGTGCCGCCACCGGGCGAGCGGCACAGGCGGTGTTCTCGCTCAATCAACTGGCCGGTGAGCAATTGCTCGACCCCGGTCAGCAATGTCGTAGCCAAAATCAGCGCATACGCTAGTGCCTATTGACCAAGGCATAGGTATTTCAGCTCGAGGTATTCTTCAATTCCGTACTTCGAGCCTTCGCGCCCAAGCCCTGACTGCTTGATGCCACCAAAAGGGCCCACCTCATTGCTAATCAGCCCCGTATTGATGCCGACCATGCCGGTTTGCAGCGCGGTCGCCACGCGCAAAGTGCGGGCCAGATCACGGGTATATACATAGGCGGCCAGCCCGTATTCGCTGGCATTGGCCAAGGCTAGCGCTTCTGCTTCATCGCTAAAGCGCACTAGCGCCGCCACCGGACCAAAGGTTTCTTCGTGATTAATCAGCGCCGTGGGCGGTACATCGCGC
Source organism: Chitinibacter tainanensis DSM 15459 (assembly GCF_000429785.1). Taxonomy (GTDB): domain Bacteria; phylum Pseudomonadota; class Gammaproteobacteria; order Burkholderiales; family Chitinibacteraceae; genus Chitinibacter; species Chitinibacter tainanensis. The sequence continues at coordinate 90,764 of NZ_KE386951.1, read as the reverse complement.
AGCAGGGTCGGCGCAAAAAAACTTCCTCCTAGCGGGTGTCGCTGGCCGCCGCAGACGAGCTGTGCGCCTTGCGCCAAGGCATCAGCAATATGGCTTTCGACTTTCTCGACGGCTGGGGTATCGATCAGCGGCCCAATCTGGGTACTATCTGCATCACCATACCCTACCTTTAATGCGCTAATGGCTTGGGCGAAGCGGGCGGTAAATGCCTCGTAGATCTCGCTTGCAATTAAAAAGCGATTGGCGCAGACGCAGGTTTGGCCGGCGTTGCGAAATTTACTGGCCATGGCGCCGGCCACCGCGGCATCCAGATCGGCGTCGGCAAAAACAATAAACGGCGCATTGCCGCCCAGCTCGAGCGAGAGTTTTTTGATATTGCTAGCGCTACTGGCCATCAGCTGGCGGCCGGTGGCGGTGGAGCCGGTGAACGAGAGTTTGCGTACCTGTGGGCTGTTGGCTAACGTTTCGCCAAGCTCGGCGCCGGGGCCGGTAATGACATTGAGAACCCCGGCTGGCATGCCGGCCCGCTGGGCGAGCTCCGCCAGCGCCAGCGCGGTGAGCGGGGTTTGCGATGCGGGTTTGACGACGATGGTGCAACCGGCTGCCAGCGCCGGCCCGACTTTGCGCGTGAGCATGGCAGCGGGGAAATTCCACGGGGTGATTGCCGCACACACGCCGATGGCTTGTTTTAGGGTCAGAATATGCCCGCCGGCTTGCGGATGTGGCATCACATCGCCATAAATGCGCTTGGCCTCTTCGGCAAACCATTCGATAAAGCTGGCCGCGTAGGCAATCTCGCCGCGCGCTTCGGCCAGCGGTTTGCCTTGTTCGGCCGTCATGATGCGGGCCAGATCGTCTTGCGCGGCCATTATCAGCTCAAACCAGCGGCGCAGATACTGGGCGCGCTCTTTGCCGCTGCGCGCCTGCCAGTCAGTTTGGGCCGCGGTGGCCGCAGTAATCGCCAGCTGAGCTTCGGCCGCCCCCAGCTTCGGTACTGTGGCCAGTAATTCGCCACTGGCGGGGTTGTAGACCGGTAATACTGCACAGGCAGACTGCCATTGGCCGTTAATCAGGCAACGGGTTTGAACTAGTGTGGGGTCGCTCAGTCGCATAAAAGGCCCGGCTTTGGCTCGTGAAGCGGCTATTTTAGCGCAGAGCCGGCGTCGGCCTATACAAAGGTCGTGGTTTATACCTAAGCTGACAGAGTGACAACCAAGACCAATAACAACACAGAAGGGAACAGCATGATTAATCCAAACAATAAACCCATCGGCGTGATCGACGATGAGGAAGCCCTGGACATCGTTGGCTCAGCCGTACTGAAACTGTGGGATGCGGTGGATGATTTATCCCGGCTGCGCCCGGCGCATACCCCGGATTATCACGTGACTATTTTTGGCTCGGCGCGCATTCAGGAAAACACGCCGGCCTACGAAGCAGTGAAACAACTGGCTGCCCAGCTCGCGGCGATGGGCTGCCGGATTGTCACCGGCGGTGGCCCGGGTCTGATGCAGGCTGCAAACGAAGGCGCTAGCCAAGGCGCACCGAACAAACCCGAAGCCTCGGTCGGGATCCGGATTGATCTGGATTTCGAGCAAAATGTGAATGATTTTGTCGGGCGGGTATTTGAGCACAAGACCTTCTTTTCGCGGCTACACCATTTCATTCTGCGCTCGAATGCGTTCATTGTGACGCCCGGCGGGATTGGCACCTTGCTTGAGCTCTCGATGGTGTGGCAGCTCTTGCAAGTGCGCAAACTTTACGACACCCCGCTGATTCTGGTGGGTGAAATGTGGCATGAGCTGGTGGATTGGGCGCAGCACTATATGGTGGACAACGAAGCAGGTCTAGCCAGCGCCGTGGATATGCAGATTCCGATCGTGGTGGATACCATCGAAGACGCCATCCACCTGATCCGCGAGCACCACGCCCGCTGGCAGGAAGTGGATCATCAGCTCAAACTTAACCCTAGCCGCTCATCGCCACCACGCTGAGCTGTGAGCAAATAAAAAGCCCCGCAGTGCGGGGCTTTTTGCTGGTAGACGGGGTTAGCGTTGAATCCAGTATTTGTTCTCACGAATGATGCTGCGGCGCAGCTCACTATTGCCAAGCCCCAGCGCTGCACTGCTAGGTAGGCAACTACTTGGGTTATTTTTGCGATACAGCGCCGCTTTAAGCATGCCCTCGGTTTGATCGCCCAATGCTTTGGTGAGATCGTCGCTGGCGCTGCAGGTTGGCGTGATACCATCCGGATTGACGCCGTCGCCCTTGTGATTGACTCCTTGGAATTCCATCGGGAAATACGAAATCCCGCAATTGGATTTGCCAATGAAGCCATACGGTTTGCCGCAAGTAGTGCCGCCGATAACTTCCACGGTGACATCAATCCCGCGCAGGCCATTGATAATGGCTTCACTGGCCGAGCAAGTAGAGCCGCTGGTAATCACATACACCTTATTCAGATTCAGCGTCGGCAAGGCGGCCGTTTTGGTGCAATTGCCATTCACCAAAATGCACGATTCGCTATAGAACGGTGTCACGCCATTGGCGGTATCGGTGGGGCGTTTGTCGTTGTATTGCAGCTTTTCAAACACTTTGTTGCTGCTGGTGGTCGCGCCGGCAATCATATAGGCCAATTCACTGGCGATATACAGATAGCCGCCGCCGTTGTAGCGCACATCCAGAATCAGGGTGTTGACATTCTGAGCTTTGAAATCGGTGATGGTGTCGATTAGCTGCTTTTCAGCCGTGGCAATATGATCGTTGAACACCAGATAGCCGACTTTATCGCTGCCATCGGTGAAGGTGGATTTATACAGCACTGGCGAGCTGGTGACTTTGCCCGGTGTGACATCCGCATTTTGGGCCGGATTGCCATTGCGGGTGTAGGTGAAGGTATGTTTGCTCGCCACAGTTGGATACAGCAATGCTTCTAGCTGGGTGTTCACTGCTTTGTCGGTTGCCGATACCCCGTCGACCGAAACCAGCGTGTCTCCGCGCATGAGCCCCGCCGCTGCCGCGGGCGAGCCCGGCTCAACATAGGCGATTTGGACTTTCTGGGTGGTGCTATTTACGCTGCTGAATTTCCATTCCGCACCGTAGCTAAAGCTCGCGCCGCTGGCGAATAGCTCATCCCATTTCTTGGTTGGGTATGTGAAGCTGAATTTATCTTTCTTGGCGCCGCTGGCGGTTTTGAGCGGGGTTTTCAAGGCTTCGAAATAAGCATCGAGCGAGCTATAGACGGCATTTTCATTGCTATAGGCCGCGTCACCGGCATTGACCGCCGGGATGTCTTTGTACCAGAGGTAAGCATCCAGCATGTATTGCGCCACCCAGTTTTTCTCATTGCTGAGCGAACCCACGGTGTGATTGGCCACATCGGTGCGGTAGGGGTTGTTGGGCGCGCAGACTTGCGCAGAGCCGGGGGCTGGGGTGCTGCCGCCACCACTACCGCCGCCCGGATTGAGCGGGTCGGGTTTGAGCAGGCGCGAGTCATCAAGACCACCGCCGCCACAAGCGGCCAGCAAGGCCGCGCTGATAACACAAAGACTCCAATTTAATACCTGCCGACCCACCTGCATACCTTGCCCCTGATGTGCTGTAATTATTGGGGAAAAAGCTTAGTGTATGATTGGTGAAAGCGCAAGGTTTGTATGCTTGGGGCATGCACTTGGCCGCACTAGTCGTGCGTTTTGTCCTCTGGCGGTAATGGCGCGACATAGCCGATGAGCAGCAGTAACACGCCCACCCCGATAAACGAGGCGATCCGTTCCAGCCCGCTGATGTGCGATAAATCCAGCAAAAATAATTTGCCGATGACCACCGCCAGCAAACCGGCGCCGCACAGCCACATCGCCCGTAGCTGTTGCCGGGTGGCCAACAGCATCAGCAGCAAGGCGAGTACGGTCCAAAAGAGCGATAAGCTCATCTGCACCAACATCGATTGCTTCAGCGCCGTGTATTGATAAGCAACGCCGTGATAGTGATGCAGCGTACGCAGCAGCATGGCGTTGAGCCAAACAAAACTACCTGCCCCCAAGACACCCAGCGCCAGCACTTGGGTTGACGGTGTGCTAGTCGGCAGCGCGGTAGATTGCGCCCGCCACCAATGGCAGAGGGCCAAGCCAGTCAGGATTTGCGCCAGATCCAGCGGGTTGATGATCGGCAGATACGCCCAGCCGCTGTCGCCGGCCGCGAGGGCGCTATAGCCGCCCCAGCCGATCAGCAGGGTGACGGCGGGCCAGCTGGCGGCGCGCAAATAAATGTCAGTATGTTGTTGCACTGGCCAGCGCAAGGCCCGCTGACCGGCCAGCAAAGCGCTCAAGGCGATGGCAAAGAGGCTGATTCGATATACCTCGGTAGGTATGTGTTGCTGAAGTAGATACACCAATTCATGGGTGAAGATACCCCAGCCAGTCAGTGCGCTGATTAAATGCTGCTGCGGCTGGGTGCTGGCGGCTTCATCCTGCCAGTACAGCAGTAGCAGGCTACCCGGCAACAACAAGGCCCAGGCCCAGAAATGAAATAGATGCGGGGTAACATCGAGTTGGGCGAGAGCCAACAAGGCTACCAGCGCGGGCAGGGCGCGCAGTGGGGCGGCTAGCTCTCCCCATTGACCGCGCAACCAGCCCAATTGCAGCAGCCCCGCCGTTAGTAGCAAAAGCAGCATCCGGCCATTCATGATCGCGTCGCCCACCAGCTCGGCGCGGGTCATTTCCAACTGGGCAATCGCCCACCACAGCAGGCCCCAGCCCAACATGACCCAACCCAGCATCGCCCGCCACGCGCCCCAGAGCAGGGAAACCTGCGTCGCCCAGTGCTGGCTGCGCTGTTGCAATTGCCAGGCGCAAAATAGGCTGCTGAGTGCCAGTAGCAGCTGGGCGAGGTAATACTGGCTGCTATACACGGCTGGGCGCAGATCATCCAGGAGCGCCAGTGCCGCGATAAATTGCAAGGCCAGGCCAAAGAGCAGCGGCCTTTGCCGCCCTTGCCGCAGGCTAAGCCACACCACGCCCGCGCCTTCCACGGCCCAAGCCGCCGCTGTGGTGAGCGGGCCGAAAGCCAGCGGGATCGCCAGCGTGGCGAGCAATACCCCCAGTGCCAGCTCGGCTTGTGCCAGTAGGCGCAGTGTTGGACTGCCCTGCTGGCGCTTCAAGCCATAGGCCAGCCCGAAATACAGTAGCGCCGCGATGATGGCGCTGTAGCACAGCCCGTATTGCACGCCGTCCATCAGCCGTGCCTGTAGGGCGAGCGTGATCAGTGGCGTGCCAAACACCAGCGTGGCATCCACTTTGCTGGGCGGCTCATCCGGTTGGCGCAGGGCATGCAGCACGGCAATCGCGGTGTAAAACAACCAAAACAACACCACAAAAGGCTGCACACTGGCCCATTGCGTTGGCTGGTAATCGTTGAGTAGCCACAGTGACAGCACGCCAAAGGTAAAGCCAAAGCCCAGCAAATTCAGTCCGCGCCAGGCTTTAAACCAGGCAATCGCAAAAATCCCGGCATTCAGTAGCGCGTAATAGCCCAGCAGCAGCTGAATCTGCCCGCCGCCCGTGCTGGTGAGGATCGGTGCCAGAAAGCCACCACAGATTCCCATCACCGCCAGCGGGCTGGCATCTTGGCGCACCGAGAGAAAGGCCGCCGCCACACCCAGCAAGCTCAGTAGCGCAAAAGCCACTTCGGGCGAGAGCAGCTGATACAGCCGCAGCGCGCCATAGAGGGTGAAATACAGCAAACCCAGCGCGCCGCCCTGCAAAATCAGCGCATAGGCCCGCCGTGATTCGCGCAGCTGCCAGCCAAAACCAAACAACACGCTGGCGCCCAGCACCAAGCCAGCCAGCCGCGCCTCAATCGGCAGCAGGGCATTATCAGCGGCAAATTTCAGCAAAAAGCCCACACCCACAAACAAAATCAACATACCCAGCCGCACCACGGTATTGCCCCCCAGCAGCCAGCCTTGCAGCTGACGCCAGAATGGATTTTCCTCAGCGGGCTGCGGCGCGCTAGGTTGCCGTGGGTGCTGGGTGGCCGCTAGCAAGGCCTCGGCACTGGCTGCGCTGGCGGCCGGTGCTGCGGCGGTATTGCGTGCTGCTGCCGCAGTGCTCGTCAGTTCGCGGTCTGCGCCGGGGCTGGTCGGAGTAGTGTTGGCGCTGATGCCATGCGGCAATACTGGTGCGGGGATGGCTGGATTCGCGGCGGCTGGCGTGGCGCTCATCGGCTGGCTGCGAGTTTGAGCATCTGCAGTGGCGGTGGGGTGGACCGAGGTGGTCGCGCGGGCCTGCCGCGCGCGTAGCTGAGCCACTTCGGCTTCTAGCCGCGACACCCGCTGCACCAATTGCTGCAAGTCTGCTTGCTGCAAATCTGGCGCGGTGTCCTCCGCGGGAGCGGCGCTACGCTGCTCAAACCAGCGCCCGACCAGAAAGCCGGCAATCGGCAGCAACCAGAACAGGCGATCCAAATCATACAGCCAAGCGGCGCCCAGCCCGAGCAAGGCAAATATCCAGCGCAACATATTGCTCTCCATGTAGGGTATTGCGCTGTAGGCCTTTTATGATCTTGCTTGGCGGGCAATACCTATGAAAACGCCGCTCAGAGAGCGGCGTAGGTCGGCGGAAAAACGCTTAATTCATCACCACGGTCATGCCGGGCGAGAGCGGTTTGCGGTTTTGCTTTTTCAGCTCGGCCAGATCGACATTGAGCTTGCGGGCAATCGAGGCCAGCGTATCGCCGCGTTTCACCACATAGGCTTTGGGTGGGGCAATACCCACGCGCAGGGTGTCGCCCAGCGCCACTTGTGTGGATTTCAAACCGTTCAGCGCCTTGAGCTCCGCCACGCTCAGGTTATAGCGGCGGGCGATATTAAACAGCGTATCGCCTTTAGCCACCTTGTGCTCCCGCGCGCCTTTTTCCGCTTTGCTAGCGGCGGCTAGCACCGGCTTGGGCTGATCTTTCTCGCCGGTATCAATCGCATCGGCTTCACGGTTTTTGTGCAGCGCGGCCAAAGTCTGGCGCTCGGACACATCCAGCCCCGCGACTTTCGGCACCAAAATCGTTTGCCCGCGGGCCACGGTATCGCGGTTGCCAATGTCGTTAATGTCGCGCAGCTCGTCGACATCAATGCCAAAGGTGCTGGCCAGCTGGCTCAGGTTTTCGCCCGGTTTGGTCACATAGGGCTGCCAATTCAGCAGTGGCTGCTCGTACTGCGCCAAGTTGCGCTCGAACTGCTCTTTTTTCTCCAGCGGCAACACCAGTTTGCGCTCGTCTTTGTGCGCGATCACCGGGCGGATAAAGCCAGGGTTGAGGCGCAGTAATTCTTCAACGCTAATGCCTGCCAGCTTGGCCGCCACCGACACATCCATGTGTTTGCCCGGTTGCAGCGTTACAAAGTACGGCTGATTCGGGATCTTGCGCAGTTCGACGCCATAAGCTGCCGGATCGGCGATGATGTTACGAATCGCGAGCAGTTTCGGTACGTAATTGCGGGTTTCGTCCGGCATGCGCAAATCAATATACGCGGTAGAGAGGCCGGCGGCGCTATTGCGTTCAACTGCGCGTTTTACCGCATTTTCGCCCCAGTTGTAGGAAGCCAGCGCCAATTGCCAGTCATCGAACATGCCGTGAATGTCTTGCAAATAAGATAGGGCAGCATCGGTGGCGGCAACCACATCGCGGCGGCCGTCATACCACCAGGTGCGCTCCAGGCCGTAACGCTTGCCGGTGGCAGGGATAAATTGCCACATGCCGGCGGCTTTGGCCGGTGATTCGGCTTTGGGGTTGTAGGCCGATTCGATCATCGGCAAGAGCGCCATTTCCATCGGCATATTGCGGCGCTCGACTTCATTCACCACGTGATACAGATAGCGGCTACTGCGCTCGATAATCCGGTTTAGATAATCAGGCCGGCTGGCGTAATAGTTTTCCCATTTGGTGACCAGCGGGCTATCAATATCGGGAATCGCAAAACCGGTGCGTATACGTTCCCAGATATCGCGTTGCACTAATGGATTGGCATCATTAAATAGCTGGATAACGGTGGCTTGGGTATCCGCAGGGAGCTGAGCTGCGCTGCGAAATTCGTAATCGAGTTTGCCAGATTCAAAGGCCAGCACGGGCAGGGAAAAGGCGGCTGCCAGGCAGGCAGCGCACAGGCGACGCATCATGGGCCCGGATCCTGTTTCAGATATTGCTAATCCTGCGATGGTAAACGGCGCTTTCTGGCCGTGTCAATCAAGATTGGCGGCAAATTAAGTTGCATGATCAGTTGTTTAGCGTGTTTCACGCCTAAAACTGATTTTTCCATTCACGCAGGGCAGTAAAGGTGGCCAGCTCGCCACTGATCCCGGGGCTAAAGCGCTGGGCGGCGGCCTGAATTGGCGCTTCGCCACAGCGCAAAAACGGGTTGGTGGCAAGCTCAAGGCCCATGTTGCTGGGTAGGCTCGCCTTGCCCGCCGCACGCAGGGCCAGCACTTCGGCTTCGCGCTGGGCCAGGGCGGCATTTTCGGGCTCGAGATGGCGGGCAAAGCGCAGATTGCTGGCGGTGTATTCATGCGTGCAGCACACCTGCGTGGGCGCGGGCAGGGCGGCTAAACGCTGCAGGCTGGCCAGCATTTGCGCTGGCGTGCCTTCAAACAAGCGCCCACAGCCGGCTGAAAACAAGGTGTCGCCGCAAAACAGCCTGTCGGCTACAAGGTAGCTCAGGTGATCCAGCGTGTGCCCCGGGGTGGCAATGACTTCGATGGGTGTTTCCAGCAAGGTGAAACTCTCTCCCCCTACCAGCGGTCTATTGACCTCAGCCACACCGGCCGGGCCGTAGATCGGCAGCGCGGGGCTGGCCAGTGCGGCCAAGCCGCCGGTATGATCGTGATGATGGTGGGTAATCAAAATGCCGGCGAGCTGAGCCCCGCGGGCCGTCAGCCAGGCTTGCAGCGGCGCGGCCGCACCCGGATCAACGGCGATGACCGCCTGTTCGTTGTGCAGTAGCCAAATGTAATTGTCGCTAAAGATGGGAAGCGCGGTGAGTGTCAACATGAGTATGCCCAGTCAGGTTCCAGCATGAATACACCAGTCGAGCAGTTTGCCGCCTGGCTGGCCACCCCGCTCGGGCAATATGTGCGCGATAGCGAGGCCGCTTGGTTTGATCGTACCACGGTGGATATCTTTGGCTACAAGGCGGTGCAACTGGAATTACCACAAATGGATTGCCTGCGCGCCAATCGCATGCCATGGCGACTGATCGCCGGCGCGGCCGCGGGCACACAGCTGGCCTGCCAGGCCGATGCCCTGCCGCTGGCCTCGCAATCACTGGATTTGCTGGTGCTGCCGCATACGCTGGATTTTGCTGCCGACCCGCACAGTGTGTTGCGCGAGGCCGAGCGCGTGCTGATGCCGGAAGGGCGGCTATTGATCACCGGCTTTAATCCCTGGAGCCTGTGGGGCTTGCGCCGGCTCAAGGCCAATGAAGTTGCCTGGCAAGGGCAGTTTCTGGCGCCGCAGCGGCTGAAAGACTGGTTGCGCTTGCTGGATTTACAACTGCTGCGTGGTGAATTTCTTTGCTATCGCCCACCGCTGCAACGCAAGGGCTGGTTGGAAAAAAGCCGTTTTCTGGAGCGTGCCGGCGATCGTTTATGGCCGGCCGGTGGCGGCGTGTATTGCCTGGATGTAGTGAAACGCGTGAGCGGCATGACCATCATCGAGCCCGAATGGCGCACCGTGCACGTGCCCGCGCGCAATGCCGCCGCGGTGGTAGAGAAAATGCGGCTGCAAGCTGAGAAAGATCGCTGCAAATAAAGACGGGGTATGTTGATGTAGCCCTTGGATTTTAATATTTTCAGGGCTATACATTAGGGGTGTATGGGCTGAACTTGGGGCAGGCGCTAGCCACTCGCCCAAAACTGCCAGCGGCGCGTAAAATACGGCGCTTCCCAATCGACAGGCCAACGCCAAAGAGACGCAGTGATGGTCGAAATTTATACCGATGGCGCCTGCAAAGGTAACCCGGGCCCCGGCGGCTGGGGCGCTTATCTGCGCTATGGCGCGCATGAAAAAGAGCTCTGCGGCGGCGAAGCCCATACCACCAACAACCGGATGGAGCTGCTGGCGGTGATCTCGGCGCTGGCCGCACTCACTCGCCATTGCGAAGTCACCATCCATACCGACTCGCAATACGTTAAAAACGGCATTGAAAGCTGGATTCACGGCTGGAAACGCAACGGCTGGAAAACCGCAGACAAAAAGCCGGTTAAAAACGAAGACCTGTGGCGCGCGCTGGATGAGCAAGTGGCACGGCATGCGGTGCAGTGGCGCTGGGTGAAAGGGCATGCGGGCAATCCGGGCAATGAGCGGGCCGATGCCTTGGCCAATCAGGGTGTGGCGCAAATCCAAAGCTAGCCCCCGCCCACGCCCCCGCCATTTCACCGTCACCAATTCTTCATTTTTCGGCCCGCACCTGCCCGTATACTCGAATTGAATCAGCGGTTGATTGCTGCACGGCAACACCGGCGGCTAAGCGGAGGCACGGCAAATGGCATACACCAATTCGCTGGAAGACTGGCTGGAACTCACCCTGCTGGTCGCCGAATATCCCGATGGCGCCGACTGGGTGTTGGCGCTGGGCGAGCTAGACCGGCAAGCCGGGCGTGAAGTCGGCTACGGGCGCCGCTTTCTGGAAGCCACCATCCAGCACGGGCAGTTTTACTACGCCCTAGCCGATTCTCGCCAAGACGACACTCTGTAAGTAATTGCCCTGCCGTTTGTCGGCTACTGAGCAGTAAAGTAGCCCCTAAACCGAGCCCAAGCAGGGCTTGCGCGGCACTGTCAGCATGGCGCAAAGCCTTGCTGACAGCGACTTTATCCCTTTTTGTCTTCCTTTTTGCGTAAGAATCGCTCCCATTTGCATCTCGGCAAGCGCAAAACTGCTCTGCTAGAACGGTGGTTGAAAACAACCAACCCGCAGGGAGGAGCGAGATGCCACCCAGGATCGCTCTCACAGCCATTATTCTCATTGTCCAAGTGCTGCTGTTATGGCTGGGCAATGCCAGTTGGTGGGCCGGATTATTGTGCATAGCGGCAACGGCCACACTTGCGTGGCACAGCGCCCCCAGCCCCACACCAAATTCAGACGCGCAGCCTCAGAGCGATCATGCCACCACACGGTTAGGTCAGTTTGCCCAGCAGGCGCGCGAGCTCTTGCTGGGGGTGTTGCCGATCTGGGCGCGTAATCTGGATGTGGCCCGCGAGCAGACTGAACAAGCCATCGGCAACCTGGCCAACCGCTTTGTCGGGATTAATCAGCAGCTCAATGCCGCGCTGGCGCTCACCAGTGGCGGTAGCCAAAGCGATCTGCCCGGCATGATTAGCCGCTCGGAAACGCAACTTAGCCAGATTTTGGAAGCGCTGCACCGCGCAGTGGAAAGCCGGCAAACCATGCTGGATGAGATTCGCGGGCTGGCTAGTTTTACCGCCGAACTCAAGCAAATGGGGACTTCGGTCAGCGCGATTGCCAATCAAACCAATTTGCTAGCGCTCAATGCGGCCATTGAAGCCGCCCGCGCCGGGGAAATGGGCCGGGGCTTTGCGGTGGTGGCCGATGAAGTGCGCAAGCTCTCCAATCTGTCTGGCGACACCGGTAAACACATCACCGAGAAAATCGATCTGATCAATCAGGCCATGGCCCAAACCCTGACCCTAACCAGCGAGCTTTCAAGCGAAGAGCAAAGCATTATCCAGTCGGCCGAGCAGGTGATTCAGGGCGTGATCGGCGAATTTCATGCCGCTACCCAGGCTTTGAACGACAACCTGCAAGAGCTGGAACACCAAAACCGGCAGATCAGCCACGAAGTCGATGAAGTACTGGTTAATCTGCAGTTTCAAGATCGGGTGGGGCAGATTCAAAGCCATGTGGTGGGCGATATCCATAAGCTGCAGCAAGCCTTGCACGACGCCGATCTCACCCAGGAACAATGGCAGCTTCCTGATCGCCAGCTGTGGCTGAGCGAGCTGGAACGCACCTATACCACCCTAGAGCAAAAGGCGCTACACCACGGCCGATCTGGCTCTGCGAGCAATACCCCTACAACTTCAGTCGATTTTTTCTGAGGAGCGGCAATGTCTAAATTAATCATGATCGTTGATGACTCGGCCAGTCTGCGTACCGTGGTCGGCATTGCCCTCAAGGGCGCAGGGTATGACGTGCTCGAGGCGTGCGATGGCAAAGATGCGCTCAGCAAGCTCACCGGCCAAAAAGTGAATCTGATCGTTTCGGATGTGAATATGCCGAATATGGATGGCATTGCCTTCGTGACGCAGGTGAAGCAAATGCCAGCCTATAAATTCACCCCGGTGATTATGCTGACCACCGAAGCCGACGAATCCAAAAAAGCCGCCGGCAAGGCCGCTGGCGCCAAGGCCTGGGTGGTAAAACCATTTCAGCCGCCGATTCTGCTGGATGCGATTTCCAAGCTGGTCTTGCCCTAAGCGGGGTGCTGCATGACACACACCATTCAATTGCTCGGTGAGCAAACCATTTATCAGGCCCGGCAAACCCACACCCAGCTCTGGCAAGCCCTGCATGAGCACAACGAGCCCCTGCAGCTGGAGCTCGCCGGTGTTACCGAGGTGGATTCTTCACTGGTGCAGATCTTGCTGTGGCTGGTGCCCGAGGCCAAACGGCTGGGGCGGCCACTCACCATGGGTGAGCCCTCGGCGGTGCTGGCCGAAGTGCTGGCGGTGCTGGGTTTAAGCGCAATTTTGCAGTCCGAAGGAGCCGGCCATGAGTGAATACGACAGCGCCTTGCCGGCGTTTCTGGATGAAGCCCACGAATTGCTCGCCGCAATGGAGAGCATTTTGATGGATGTGCAGGGCCAGCAGCCCGATAGCGAACAGCTCAATGCCATGTTTCGCGCGATGCATACCATCAAAGGCTCATCGGGCTTATTTGGCCTCGATGCGATTGTGCGCTTTACCCACGAAGCCGAAAACGTTCTGGATGCCTTGCGCGCGGGAGAGCTTAGCTTTGATGATGAGCTCAATACCTTGCTGCTACGCTGCCACGATCACGTAAAAGCCATGCTGCAAGAGCTGGATCACCCCGATGTGCTCGCCAGCATGGCCGCGCCACCGCTGATTGATGAGCTCAAAGCTTATTTCCGGCAGCAAACCAGCGGCGATATCAGCCCACTGGCCGCCAGCGCCACCGAAGCGCCAGCGGCGGCCGAGCAAAGCTGGCTGATTTCCTTGCGCTTTGGCCGTGAAGTGCTGGCCGATGGTATGGATCCGCTCTCGTTTGTGCGCTATCTGGCCGAAAGTGGCGAGCTGGGCGGTTTGCAAACCATTAGCACCCAGCTCCCTGGCGGCGATGCGTTCGATCCTGAGCAATGTTATTTGCGCTTTGAGCTGGTGTATCACAGCGCCATGCCGCTGGCCAAACTCAATGATGTGTTCGAGTTTGTGCGGGAAAGTAGCCAGATTCACATTTTCCCGCTGGCGACGGCGGGTCGCTATCTGGCCACCGTCACCCAGGGGCAGGATGAGGCCGAGCAGCAAGCGGTGGCCGCGGCCTGGCAGCAGCTCGGGGTAGTTATCGAGGCCGAGGCCGAAGTCGTGACCGAGGCGGCGGCTGTTGAGGCGGTGGCGCCTCTGGCGAGCAATCTACAGTTTGCTCAGGCGGCTAAACAGGCCAGTGGCGCGGTGGCCCGCAAAACCGAACACAAAGAAACCAAAACCACCGAAACCCGCTTTATCAAGGTGGAAGCCAGCAAACTGGATAATCTGATCAATCTGATTGGCGAGCTGGTCATCGCCGGCGCCGCCGCCAACCTCATCGCCCGCCGCTCGGGCCAAAGCGCCCAGATCGAATCCACCGCCACCATCGCCACGCTGATTGAGCAGATCCGTGCCGGCACGCTCTCGATGCGCATGGTGCAGATTGGTGAGATTTTTAGCCGCTTTCCTCGCGTGGTGCGCGATGTATCGAAGGAGCTGGGTAAATCGATCGAGCTGCATATCAGTGGCGCGGAAACCGAGCTGGATAAATCCATGGTCGAAAAACTCGGCGATCCGCTGATGCATATTGTGCGCAATGCCATTGATCACGGCATCGAGTCGGTGGAAACCCGGCTGGCGGCCGGCAAGTCGGCCACCGGCAATGTTTGGCTCAATGCCTATCACGAATCGGGCAGCATCGTGATCGAAGTGGCCGACGATGGCGGCGGCCTGCGCAAAGACAAAATCGTCGCCAAAGCGGTGGCCAACGGGCTGATTAGTGCCGACGCCATGCTCAGCGATAACGAAATCTACAAACTGATTTTCGAGCCCGGTTTTTCCACTGCCGAGCAGATCAGCAATATCTCTGGCCGTGGGGTGGGGATGGATGTGGTCAAGCGCGGCCTGGAAGCCCTGCGCGGCACGATTGATATCGACTCGGCTGTGGGCGAGGGCACCAATTTCCGCATCCGCCTGCCGCTCACGCTGGCGATTATTGATGGCTTTTTGGTGCAGATTGGTAAATCAACCTTCGTCATTCCGCTGGAAGTGGTGGTGGAGTGCATCGAGGTGCCGGACGATCTGAAATCTGACGGCACGCACTCGCATCTGAATCTACGCGGCGAGGTGCTGCCGGTGCTTAATCTGTCGGAGTTTCTTGAGCTGGGCGAGCCACCGGGCAAGCGGCAAAACGTGGTGGTGGTCAATTACGGCGAGAGCAAAGCCGGCCTGCTGGTGGATAACCTGTTGGGCGAATTTCAAACCGTAATCAAACCGCTGGGGCAGCTGTTTAGCCATCTGCGGGCGATTAGCGGCTCAACCATTTTAGGCTCGGGTGAGGTGGCGCTGATTCTGGATGTGCCAGCGCTGATTGAGTTTGCCAAGCAAAAAGAAGTCGCCGATTTTGCCGGGCAAACCGAACAAGGCCGGGCGCAGTTACATTGATTTTTTGTTGGGTATAGGTGTGAAAGCATTATAAACATTAGGGTTGAGGTAGATACCCATCCTGAGTACGGAGAGTGCAAAATGAATAAGCAAATGACGGTAGCAACCCGCTTGTTGCTTGGTTTTGGTGGTGTCTTGGCCCTGATGGTACTGCTGGTGGTGGTGGCGATTGCCGGCTATCTCAAGCTCAATGAAAACATCCGCATGATCACCGAGGTGAATAACGCCAAGATGCTCAGCGCCTACGAAATGCTGACCGCCTTGCAGGAAACTCGGGTCCAGACCCGGACGCTGGTGATTGTGTCCGACAAAGATCTGATCGATAAGGCCGCCGCAGCTTATCAAGTGGCTAAAACGCGGTTTGAAACGCAGCAAAGTAAATTTAAAGAGCTGATGGGCAAATCAAGCTCGGAAGAAGAGCGCAATTTGGCTGCGCAAATCGAATCCGCCCTCCCCGAAGCGAGGGCTGCCTCGGACGAAGTTGCGCGGCTGGGGGCCAACAATGAGGCTGAAAAAGCGCAAGAATACATGCTCGCCAAAGCCGTACCCGCCAACGCTAAATTAATTGATGTTGTGCAAAAACTGGCCGAGCTCGAAGTGAAGCAGAATAAAGATGAATCCGAGCATGCGATGCACAGCTACGAAACCGCTTTGTTCCAATTGCTGGTGGTGGCTGCGATTGCGATCTTGGTGGCCTGCGGTGTGGTGTTCTTCCTGGTGCGCAGCTTCAACCGCGTCTTGGGTGGCGAGCCGCACTATGTGGGTGATGTGATGCGCGAAGTGGCCGCCGGTAATCTTTTGGTGAATATCACGCTGCGCCCGGGCGACACCACCAGTTTGGCCGCCTCGATTTCGAATACCATCGATAAGCTGCGCTCGCTGATGGGTGACATCAAGGCCAATGCTGATAATGTTTCGTCCGCCGCGATTCAGCTCACCTCCACCTCGCAATCGCTGGCGCAAACCGCTGCCGAATCTGCCGCGAGCATCGAAGAAACCTCGGCTTCGGTGGAAGAAATCTCCTCATCGATTAGCCAAACCAGTGAAAACGCCCGCATCACCGAAGGCATTGCCAGCAAAGCGGCGCGTGAAGCCACCGATGGCGGCGATACCGTGCGGCAAACCGTGGCGGCAATGCGCCAGATCGCCGAAAAAATCAGCATCATTGACGATATTGCCTACCAGACCAATCTGCTGGCCCTGAATGCCGCGATTGAAGCGGCGCGAGCCGGTGAGCAGGGTAAGGGCTTTGCGGTGGTGGCCGCAGAAGTGCGCAAGCTGGCCGAGCGCAGCCAGGTGGCCGCGCAGGATATTGGTGAAGTGGCCAGCAGCAGTGTGAAGCTGGCCGAGCGCGCCGGCGAATTGCTGGAAGAAATGGTCAGCTCCAGCACCAAAACGGCAGATCTGGTGCAGGAAATTGCCGCTGCCGCGGCCGAGCAAGCTAGCGGCGTGAATCAAGTGAATGCCTCAGTGCAGCAAAGTAATCTGACCACCCAGCAAAATTCGGCCTCGAGCGAAGAGCTGGCCTCAACGGCGGAAGAGCTGAGCAGCCAGGCGGAAAACCTGCAAGAGCTGGTGTCCTTCTTCAAGCTCGATGAGAGCGGCAATAGCGGGCGCCGCCGCGGTGGAGCTGGCCGCAAAGCCAGCAGCGGGCAGGGCGGTGGCAAAGCGCATAGCTATGGCGCCAAATCAGGTGGCGAGCTGGATGACGCCGAATTCACCCGTTTCTAAGCGAGGTGTGTCATGGGAGCTTTAGCCTTAAAAACCAGCAAGGAGCGCGTCCAGCAGGAGGAAGCGCACCTTGATCTCTCGCAGTATCTGACTTTTCAGCTTTGCGGCGAGACTTTCGCGATCGGAATTCTGGCGATCAAGGAAATCCTCGAATACATGCCAATGACGCAAGTGCCGATGATGCCGGATTTTGTGCGCGGGGTGATGAATCTGCGCGGTGCGGTGGTGCCGGTGATTGATTTGTCGCTGCGCTTTGGCAAAGGGGAAACCACGGTGCGTCGCCGCACTTGCGTGGTGATCATCGAGATTGAACACGATGATCAGCAACAGTATTTTGGGGTGCTGGTGGATGCGGTGCACGAAGTGCTGGCGATTGCCGATGGCGATATTGTGCCTGCTCCGCAGTTTGGCAATCACATCCGTTCGGATTTCATTGCCGGCATGGCCAAGGTGCAAAATCGCTTTGTGGTACTGCTGGATTTAAGCCGCGCCTTGTCGGTTGAGGAAATGGCACAGTTGGCCATGCTGGACGAAACCGCGCTGGACGTGGCCGAGTCCGCTGCCGAGGAGCATGTGAGCCATTAAGCGAGCCTGCTGCCCATGCCTGTGCTAACCGACGCTACTTTTGTGCGCTACCAGCAATGGCTGCGCGAACGCACCGGCGTGAACCTCACCGAGGTAAAAAAAACGCTGGTGCATCAGCGGCTGATCAAGCGGCTGCAGGCGCGCAATATTGATACCTTTGAAGCCTATTTTCGTGTGCTGCTCGCCAGCAGCGAGGAAGCCGAGCGCCAATTGGCGCTCGATTTACTCACCACGCATGAAACGTATTTCTTTCGTGAACCCAAGCATTTTCAATGGTTTAAGCATTATTTGCTTTCACCGCAGGCGGTAGGCCGCGCCTTGCGGGTATGGAGCGCCGCATCGTCATCCGGGGAAGAAGTCTGGAGCATTGCCATGATGCTCAGCGACTTTTTAGGTTTGCAGGGTACTTGGTATTTGCTGGGCAGTGATATTAGCCAGCTGGTGCTGGCCAAAGCGCAACAAGGCCATTACCCGATGAGCCGCTGCGAAGGGATTCCGCCGGCCTATCTGCGTGATTTTTGTTTAAAAGGGCAGGGGGCGCAGTTACACACCTTGCGCATCATGCCGGCGCTGCGCAAACGGGTGGATTTTCGGCTGGTGAATTTAAACGAATCTTTACCCGACCTAGGTCACTTTGATGTGATTTTTTTGCGCAATGTGCTGATCTATTTTGATATCGAGACTAAAAACAAAGTTCTGCTTCGCTGCATCGATGCCTTGTACCCCGGCGGTTATTTGCTGGTGAGCCATTCGGAAAGCCTAACCGGGTTTCAGCTGCCATTAGATCTGGTGCAGGCCGGCATTTATCGCAAGCGGGCGTAGCCAAGGGGCCAGGGGGCGCCATGACCATCAAAGTAATGCTGGTAGATGATTCTGCCGTGGTACGGCAGGTATTGGGGCAACAACTCAGTAGCGCGGGGGATATCCAGATTATCGATGTGGCCCATGACCCGATCATGGCGCAGGAAAAACTGCAGCATCGCTGGCCGGATGTGATTGTGCTGGATGTGGAAATGCCCAAGATGGACGGCATTACCTTTTTAAAACACATTATGGCCACCCGCCCCACGCCGATTGTGATCTGCTCATCGCTGACCCAGAAAGGCGCCGATATCAGTATGCAGGCACTGGCGGCCGGCGCGGTGGATGTGATTGCCAAGCCCATGGCTGGGGTCAAAGGTTTTCTGGAAGAAAACCGCAAAATGCTGATCGATGCGGTGCGCGCGGCGTCGGTGGCGCGGGTTAATCGTTTGCGCCAGCCCGAAGCACCAGCCACGAGGCCTACTACCGCCACGGCAGACAAAGGGGCCTTGCCCACGATTCGGGAAAAACTGGCGGCCGATGTGATTTTGGCCGCGCCCACCGGGCATGAGGTGTTTCGCACCACCGAGCGGATAGTGGCCATCGGCACCTCCACCGGTGGCACGCAGGCTTTGGAATTCGTGCTGACCCAGTTACCCAAAACCAGCCCGGGCATTGCGATTGTGCAGCATATGCCCGAACAATTTACCGCTGCCTTTGCCCGCCGGCTGGATGGAATTTGCCAAATTGAAGTCAAAGAAGCCAGCAATGGCGACCGGATTATGCCAGGCCGCGCGCTGATTGCCCCCGGGGGGCGGCATTTGGCCATTCAGCGCAGCGGCGCGTTTTATCATGTGGAAGTGATTGATGGCCCGCCAGTCAGCCGGCATCGCCCCTCGGTGGATGTGCTGTTTCGCTCCGCCGCTAAATCGGCCGGGCGCAATGCGCTGGGTATTATCATGACCGGCATGGGCGACGATGGCGCCAAAGGGCTGAAAGAAATGCGCGAAGCCGGCGCACACACCATCGCGCAAGATGAAAAAAGCTGCGTGGTATTCGGCATGCCCAAAGAGGCCATTAAGCTGGAGGCCGCAGCTGAGGTGATGCCTTTGGCGCAAATCGCGCAATCGATTTACCGCTACGGTTAGGGGCTAGTATGAGCAGGGCGGCGCCGATTAAAGTGATGATCGTCGATGATTCGGCGATTGTGCGGCAGGTGGTGCGCGAGATTTTGCAGCGCGAGCCCGATATCACGGTGATTGGTGCCGCCTTTGACCCGCTGTTTGCCTACGACAAAATGCAAAAGCAGTGGCCCGATGTGCTGCTGCTGGATATCGCCATGCCGCGTATGGATGGCATTACGTTCTTGCGGCGCATTATGAGCGAGCAACCCACGCCGGTGGTGGTGATGTCGGCCCTGACCGAGCGGAATGTGGAGCTCAGCTTGTTGGCGCTGGCCTCGGGGGCGCTGTGCGTGATCAACAAACCGGCGATTGGTTTTCGCGATTTTATGCACGCCAGCAGTACCGAGCTGGTGCATGCGATTCGCGCCGCTGCCCAGGCTAAGGTGCAAAAGTTGAACTTACCGCCTTTGCCCGAACACGACAGTGCTGCCTTGCGTCGCCCTGCCAGTATGCCGCCGCAGATCAATCCTGCCTTGCCCGCCAAGCCAATACCCGCCACCCCTATGCCTGCTTTTGATGACCCGCTGGCCCGTGGTGCGCAAGAGCGGCGCGTAGCGCCCAAGCTCACCGCCGATGCGGTGCTGCCCGCCCCAGCCAGCAAGGCCCAGGTGCCTGCCACGCCCAAAATCGTGGTGATCGGCACTTCCACCGGCGGCACCCAAGCACTCGAACAGATTCTGCCGCAGTTGCGGCCAGACTGCCCGCCGCTGGCGATTGTGCAGCATATGCCTGAAAAGTTTACCGCCAGCTTTGCCGATCGCCTGGATATGCTCAGCCAGATCGAAGTGCGCGAAGCACAGCATAATGACCGAATGCGACGCGGTTTAGCGCTATTGGCACCGGGTGGCAAGCATCTGCTATTGCGGCGCAATGGCAATGAATATTACGTAGAAGTCATTGATGGCCCGCTGGTCACGCGCCATCGCCCCTCGGTGGATGTGCTGTTTCGCTCCGCGGCGGTTGCGGCCGGGCACAATGCGGTGGCATTTTTGCTGACCGGCATGGGCGATGATGGCGCGCGTGGTCTGCTTGAATTACGCCAAGCGGGCGCACAAACCTATGCGCAAGATGAAGAAAGCTGCGTGGTATTTGGCATGCCCAAAGAAGGAATTGCCCTTGGCGCAGCGCAACAGGTGGTGGCGCTCGGGCAGGTGGTGCCGCTGATTCAGGCGGTACATTAGCCGGGCAGTATTTGAGAGCTAACTAATAGACGCAAAAAAGCCCAGTCCGAAGACTGGGCTTTTTATCTTTGGGGTGGCTGATGGGGCTCGAACCCACGACAACAGGAATCACAATCCTGGACTCTACCAACTGAGCTACAGCCACCACAAAACCTTGAAATCTGCCGCTGTGTGCTGGCGCACCCGACAGGAATCGAACCTGTAACCTACGGCTTAGAAGGCCGTTGCTCTATCCAGTTGAGCTACGGGCACATTCAATACTTTGTGTGTCTCTTGGTCGGGGCGGTGGGATTCGAACTCACGACCACCTGGTCCCAAACCAGGTGCGCTACCAGACTGCGCTACGCCCCGACTAGAGAAGGCCGAACTATACGCAGCAGCTGCACAGGCGTCAAGGGCTTCCCCAAAAAATTTTGCTAAAAAGTGCAAAAAAGCCCGATCAATGCGAAAATCTCGTTTTTGCCCATTTGCCGGAGTTTCCCGCCATGACTGCCCAGATCCTTGATGGTAAAGCCATTTCCCAAGAAATCGTTCAAGAAGTGCGCGCCAAGGTTGATGCCCGCGTGGTGGCCGGCAAACGCGCACCAGCGCTGGCGGTGATTCTGGTGGGCTCCGATCCGGCCTCACAGGTGTATGTGGGTAATAAAAAACGTCAGTGCGAAAACGCCGGGATTACCTCACTGGCTTACGATCTGCCCGCAGAGACTAGCGAAGCCGATGTCCTGAAACTGGTGGCCGAGCTGAATCAAAATGACGACGTGGATGGCATCTTGGTGCAGTTGCCACTGCCTAAACACATCGATGCCGATAAGGTAATCGAGCTGATCGATCCAGTGAAAGATGTGGATGGTTTCCATCCTTATAATATCGGTCGCCTTACTTTGAAAATGCCGCTGCTGCGCCCATGCACGCCGCGCGGGGTGATGACTTTGCTGGAAAAAACCGGCATTGACCTGGTGGGCAAAGATGCGGTGGTGATTGGTGCGTCGAATATCGTGGGCCGTCCGCAAGCGCTGGAGCTCTTGCTCGCGCGTGCCACTGTGACCGTTTGCCACAGCAAAACCAAAGATCTGGCCGCCAAAGTGGCGGGCGCGGATGTGGTGGTGGCCGGCGTGGGCATCCCGAATTTTGTGAAGGGTGAATGGATTAAAGAAGGCGCGATCGTGATTGACGTGGGTATCAATCGCCTGGAAAGCGGCAAGCTGTGTGGCGATGTGGAATTCGATACCGCCAAAGAGCGCGCCAGCTGGATCACCCCGGTGCCGGGCGGTGTTGGCCTGATGACCGTGGCCACCCTGATGCAAAACACCTACGACGCGTGCGTGAACCGCATCGGCTAAGCCAGCCACACGTAGCGCAACTTAAAAACAAGCAGCGAAAATACGCTGCACTGGCTGCTGAGCAAGTGGAATAGCAATATGTTTCAAGTCTCGGCCAAGCCGAGCCTGGGAACTAAGGCTTTTAATCTGCAGCCTTGATGTTCTATTCCCGCCCCTCCCGTCCCCTCCTTGAGGGGCGCTTCGCTTCGCGAGTGGGGTTTGTTAGCAAGCAGAGTGGCGAATATACGCTGCAATTTGCCAATGGTGCCCGGTGGGCGCCGTTGGTGTCACTGGAGAAGGTACACAATATGGCTTATCAACTCGCCAAACCGCTATTGTTTATGCTCGAAGCCGAGCGCGCACACCACGCTGCGTTTAAAGGATTGGGTCTGCTCAATAGTCTGGGTTTTCTGCGCACGTTGGCCCCGACCGTACCGAATGATCCGGTGACCGTAATGGGGATTGAATTTGCCAACCCGGTGGGGCTGGCGGCGGGGCTGGATAAAAACGGCGATTATATTGATGCGCTGGGCGAGCTGGGCTTTGGTTTTCTGGAAATCGGTACGGTTACTCCGCGCCCGCAGCCCGGTAACCCGAAGCCGCGTCTGTTCCGCCTGCCGGAGGCGCGCGGAATTATCAACCGTATGGGTTTTAATAATGGCGGCGTCGATAATCTGCTCGATAACGTTACCCAGGCCCAGTATCGTGGTGTACTCGGCATCAATATTGGCAAAAACGCCGATACCCCCATAGAAAAAGCCGCGGAAGATTATCTGATTGGTCTGCGCAAAGTGTACGCGGCGGCCAGCTATGTCACTGTGAATATCTCCAGCCCCAATACCAAAAACCTGCGCCAGCTGCAGCAGGGTGATGAGCTGGGCGATTTGCTGGCGCAACTGAAGGCCGAGCAGGAAAAACTCGCCCAGCAACATGGTCGCTATGTGCCGATTGCGGTGAAGATCGCGCCGGATCTGGATAACAACCAGATTCAGGAAATCGGCCAGCTGCTGGTTACGCACCAGATTGATGGCGTGATCGCCACCAATACCACGCTGTCGCGCACCGGGGTCGAAAACCTGCCGCATGGCCAGGAAACCGGTGGTCTTTCGGGTGAGCCCGTGCGGGCCAAATCCACCTCGGTGATTCGCGAGCTAGCGCAAGTGCTGGATGGTGCGCTGCCGATTATTGGTGTGGGCGGCATTATGAGTGGCGAAGATGCAGTAGAGAAAATCCGCGCTGGCGCGGCCATGGTGCAGGTGTATAGCGGGCTGATTTATCAGGGCCCAAGCTTGGTGAGCGAATGTGCGGCGGCTTTGGCGGCGCTGCGCCAAGGTAAGTAAGGCGCTGTGCGATTAGGTCGATAAACCATATCGACTTTATGAATTATTAATTTTAGTTCATCGTATTTTTTTGATTAGACCCGGGTCGCGGTGGCTTGCTTTTCGTTACAATATCGGGTGCTTTGTGAGCCAATTGCGGGCTCGCCCTTGATTTTCCGGTGAGAGTCTATGGATTTTAGTCATTACCTGCTGCTGCTGGTCGGCGCGGTGCTGGTCAACAACGTTGTGCTGGTGCGTATTTTGGGGCTATGCCCGTTTATGGGGGTTTCCAAGAAACTGGAAGCCTCGATCGGTATGGGCCTGGCTACCGCGTTTGTACTGACGCTGGCCTCGGGTACTTCGTGGATGATGGATCAGCTTTTGATCGTCTGGAAGCTGGAATACCTGCGCACGCTGTCTTTCATTGTGGTGATCGCCGCCATCGTGCAATTCACCGAGATGTTTATCCATAAAAGCAGCCCGGCACTGTATCAGGCGCTGGGGATTTATCTGCCGCTGATTACCACCAACTGCGCCGTATTGGGCGTGCCACTGATCAACTCAACCGCGCGCCACAATCTGATGGAATCGCTGGTGTTTGGCTTTGGCTCGGCGGTGGGCTTCTCGCTGATTCTGATTTTGTTTGCCGCCATGCGTGAGCGCATGGAAGGGGCGGACATCCCGCAGGCCTTCAAAGGAACGCCGGCGGCCTTTATTACCGCAGGGCTGATGAGTCTGGCCTTTATGGGTTTTGCTGGGTTGGTGAAATGAGTTTTCTGTTAGCGTTGGCCGTGATGGCCATTCTGGCGCTGGTGCTGGGGGCAATCCTCGGCTTTGCGGCGATTAAATACAAAGTGGATGAAGATCCGCTGGTGGATAAAATCGATGCCATCCTGCCGCAAACCCAATGCGGCCAATGTGGTTTTCCGGGCTGTAAACCCTACGCCACTGCCATTGCCAACGAAGAAGCCGAGATCAATAAATGCCCACCGGGCGGCGAAGACGGGATTCGCAAGCTGGCCGATTTGCTGGGCAAAGATTTTGTGCCCTTCGACGATGGCGGCGCCAGCGCCGAAAAAGCCCGCTCGGTCGCCATCATCCGCGAAGACACCTGCATTGGCTGTACTTTATGTATTCAGGCCTGTCCGGTGGATGCCATCGTGGGTGCAGCCAAACATCTGCATACCGTCATCGAAAGCGAATGTACCGGCTGTGAGCTGTGTATTGCGCCATGCCCGGTGGACTGTATCGACATTGTGCCGGTGGGTGAAAACGTCAACACCTGGAAATGGCGCTATCCGATCATTCAATTGAAGAAGGTGGCCTAATGCTGGAAACCACCCGCGAGATTTTCCCCTTCCACGGCGGTGTGCATCCGCCGGAAATGAAAGACCTCTCTAATCGCAGCCCGATTGCGCGTGGCCCGCTGCCCGCGCAGCTGGTAATCCCCCTGCAGCAAAGCATCGGCAACCCCGCCAAATGTGTGGTGAATGTCGGCGATATCGTCGGCAAAGGGCAGCTGATCGCCGCGCCCGATGGCAATCTGTCGGTGGCGGTGCATGCACCGACCTCGGGCCGGATTGTGGCGATTGATGCGCGGCAGGTAGCGCACCCATCCGGCTTGGCTGAGTGGTGCGTGACGCTGGAAAGCGATGGCCGCGATGAATGGATTGCCCGCGATAAATTTGACTGGCGCGGCGCGCTAGAGCGCGGCGATGGCAAAGCGATTCGTGATTACCTGCAGCTGATGGGCGTGGTGGGGCAGGGCGGGGCGGTGTTTCCATCGCACTTGAAACTGGGCGGGCGCGAAGCGCTGCAAACCCTGATCATCAATGGCGCCGAATGCGAGCCCTATATCACCTGTGATGATCGCCTGATGCGCGAGCGCGCGATCGAGATCGTGGCCGGTATCGGCATTGTGCGCAAAATGCTCAATGCCCGCGAAGTATTGATCGGGGTAGAAGACAATAAACCCGAAGCCGTGCATGCCCTGCGCGAAGCGCTGGCGCATTGCGGTTTCGCCGCCGAAGTGGTGGTGGTGCCCACGCTGTATCCGTCCGGCGGCGCCAAGCAGCTGATCAAGCTCTTGACCAATAAAGAAGTGCCAAGCGGCGTGCGCTCGACCGATCTGGGCGTGCAGTGTTTTAACATCGCCACCATTTACAGTATCTACGCCGCGCTGGAACAAGCCGAGCCGGTGATTTCGCGCATCGTTACCCTCACGGGCGGCGTAGCCAAGCCCGGGAATGTGGATGCGCTGATCGGCACACCGATTGATGATTTGCTGGCCTTCGCCGGCGGCAGCAGCGCGCGCGAATATATTTATGGCGGCCCGATGATGGGCTTTACCTTGCCATCGACTGCGGTGGGCCTCACCAAGGCCGGCAACTGCGTGATTGCGATGGACGCCGCCAGCTTCCCGCCCAAAGCGCCCGAAATGCCATGTATTCGCTGTGGCGAATGCGCGGTGGCCTGCCCGCAAGAGCTGCAGCCGATGGATCTGTATTGGTTCTCGCGCAGCAAAAACTTCGGCAAGGCGCAGGAATGGAATCTCTTCGACTGTATCGAATGTGGCGCCTGTGCCTATGTATGCCCATCCAGCATTCAGCTGGTGGATTACTACCGCTTTGCCAAATCCGAAATCTGGGAAGCCGAACGGGCGAAAAAATCGGCCGATACCGCGCGCCAGCGGCATGAATTCAAGCAATTCCGCGAAGAGCGCGAAAAAGCCGAAAAAGCCGCTCGCCTCGCTGCCAAAGCGGCGCCGAAACCGGCTGAAACTGCCGCTGCGGCCAGCGCCGATGCGGGCGCCCCAGCCGCGGACGCTGATGACAAAGCCGCGAAAATCAAGGCGGCCATGGCGCGCGCCGCGGCCAAGAAAGCCGAAGCGGGCGATCTGGCTGCGCCACCTACCCAGGTCGGCAATGGCAAAGTGCCGCACGTGCTGAGCGACGAGCAGGCCGCGAAGATTCGCGCCTCAATGGAAAAACGCGCCGCTGAAAAAGCCGCGCAAGAGGCGCTCAGCCCCGAAGAGCGCGCAGCCCGCGACGCCGAGCGCGCCGCCAAAATTGAAGCGGCTAAAGCCGCTGCGGCAGCGAAAAAGGCTGGTGCAGATACCCTAGTGGAGCATGCCTCTGCAAGCTCTGAACAGGATGCGTCTGCGGCAGATACCCCGGCCAAGTCTGCGCTCGACGAAGAAAAAGCCGCCAAGATTCGCGCCGCGATGGCGGCGGCTGCGGCAAAAAAAGCCGCTAAAGAAGCAGGCGCTGCTAGCCCGGCCGCCGCTGCGCCAGATAAAGACGCTGTGGCGCCAAGCCCTGCCGCGAGTACCGCCACTGAGGCAGCCCCCGCCAAAGCTGCGCTCGACGACGAAAAAGCGGCCAAAATCCGCGCGGCCATGGCTGCCGCCGCGGCACGCAAAGCTGCCAAAGAAGGCGGCGAAGTCGCGCCGGTGGCCGAGCCTGCCGCAGCCTCGATGACAGAAGTGGTCGCAGAAGTCGCCGCAGCTGCAGGTACCGCCCCGGCGGCAGCGTCTACGCCAGAAGCTGTAGCGCCAGCCGCAGCGGGGATAGATCCGGATAAAGCGGCCAAGATTCGTGCCGCCATGGCTGCGGCTGCCGCGAAAAAAGCAGCGAAACAAGCTGCGCAAGATGAAGGTCAGGCATGATGCGAACGTCTCCCCATGTGGTAAAACCCACTCCCTTGCAGCTGGTGATGCTGAAAGTTGCCGGCGCTTTGCTGCCCGGTATTGCGGTGTATGTGTATGTGTTTGGCGCCGGCATTGTGCTGCAGTTACTGCTGGCCACCGTTACCGCGCTGCTCACCGAAGCAGCTTGCCTCAAGCTGCGTAATTACCCGGTGAAGCCGTTTATCACCGATGGCTCGGCCGTGGTTACGGCCTGGCTGCTGGCGCTGTCGCTGCCGCCATTATCGAGCTGGTGGATGATTGTGCTGGCGACGGTGATCGCGATTGGGCTGGCCAAACATCTGTATGGCGGCCTGGGGCAAAATCCGTTTAACCCGGCCATGGTGGGTTTTGCAGTGATGATCGTGTCGTTTCCGGCGCAGATGGGCCGCTGGAATGCGCCACTCTCGCTGCTCTCGCATGAGCTTACTAGCTGGCAGCAGTTTGGGTATATCCTCACAGGCCAATTACCACAAGGCTTGGCGTTTGATACCCTGGCTTCGGCTACACCACTGGATGCGGTAAAAACCGGCCTGACCCAGCAGCATGCGCTGCCGGATATTTTGCAGGGCGCGATTTTTCAGGCCGGCTGGCTGCCGAGCGAAATGGGCTGGATTGCGGCTGCTTATCTCTTGGGCGGGCTGTTTTTACTGCAGCAGCGCGTGATTCAGTGGCATAAGCCGGTGGCTTTTCTGGCAGCCCTGCTGGCGTTTTCGGGGCTGTTTCATCTGATCGACCCCGCTCGCTATGCCAGCCCGCTGTTCCACGCCTTTAGCGGTGCGGCGATTCTGGGTGCGTTCTTCATTATTACCGACCCGGTTTCGGCCCCGACCACCCCACTGGGGCGGCTGATTTACGGCGCGTTGATTGGTTTGCTCACCTGGTTGATCCGCACCTACGGCGGTTATCCGGATGGTGTGGCCTTTGCTGTGCTGATTATGAATATTGCCGCGCCATTTATCGATCAATACACCCAGCCGGCGGTATTTGGCCGCAAGCGTGGCAGTGTTGGGGCGAAAGGGGGTAAAGCATGAAAACCATGCTGCAAAATGGCGTGCGTGGCGCGCTGACCTTGCTGGTGTTTGCGCTGACCTTTACCGCCCTGATGGCGGGCACCTATACGCTGACCAAAGACATTGTGCTGGGCAATGAAAAAGCCGCCAAAGTGGCCCTGATTGCACAGGTATTGCCGGCGGGCAGCTTTGATAATCAGCTGCTGGATGATGCCGTTGCCCAAGATACGGTGGCGCTTAAGCAGCTGAATAACGAAGCTGGTGCGCAGATTTATCGCGCCAAAAAAGCTGGCCAAACCGTGGCCGCGGTCATCGAAACTGTGGCGCCGGATGGCTATTCGGGCAAGATCAAGCTCCTGGTCGGGGTGAGCAAAAGCGGGCAAGTGCTGGGCGTGCGCGTGGTGGCGCATAAAGAAACTCCGGGGCTGGGCGATTACATCGATGTGCTCAAATCCAAATGGATTTTAGGCTTTGATGGCAAATCGCTGGCCGCACCAGCGGCAAGCGAGTGGAAAGTGAAAAAAGACGGTGGAGTGTTTGATTACACCGCCGGTGCCACCATCAGCCCGCGCGCGGTGGTGAAAGCGGTAAAAAACACCCTCGATTATGTGGCCGCACAGCCGGCTGTGGTTTTTGGAGCTTAAAGCCATGATGAGCTGGCAAGACGCAAAAGACATTATCTACAACAGCATCTGGAAGCAAAACCAGGGTGTAGTGGCGATTTTGGGGATGTGCCCGGTGCTGGTGATGTCCAACAACATCATCAATGGCGTGTCGCTCGGTTTGGCCACCAGTATCGTGATGCTGATTTCGGGTGCGGCGATTGCGGCGATCCGTGATTTTGTCCCCAATGAGCTGCGCGCGCCGATCTTTATTTTGATCATTGCCGCGCTGGTGACGATGGTGGATCTGCTGATGAATTCCTATGTGCACGATCTGTATCTGGTGCTGGGGATTTTCATTCCGCTGATTACCACCAACTGTATCGTATTGGCGCGGGCCGAAGCGTTTGCCTCGAAAAACCCTGTCAGCCAGTCGGCGCTGGATGGCTTTTTTATGGGGCTGGGGCTGACGCTGGTCTTGGGGATTCTGGGGGCGATGCGCGAGCTGGTGGGCAAGGGCACGCTGCTGTCGGGCATTGATCTGGTATTTGGCCCCGCAGCGCAAGGCTGGGTGATTCATGTGATCCCCGCGCATTACAATTATCAATTCCTGCTGGCGATTCTGCCGCCCGGCGCGTTTATTGGCTTGGGCTTTTTGATTGCCGGTAAGCAGGCACTAGATCGTCGCGCCGAGGCGCGTGCCAAAGCCGCCGCCCGCTTAGCCCCGCCCCCTGCGGAGCCACAGGCCGCCAGCTAAATTACGGTAACACCAAAACAACGGCGCTTCGGCGCCGTTTTTGCTTGCGGATCAACCCTACTCGCGAAGCGAGGCGCCCCTCAAGGAGGGGACGGGAGGGGTGGGTATAGAACATCAAGGCTGCAGCTTGACAGCCTTTTTTCCTAGGCTCGGCTTGACCGAGACTTGAAGAAGATGGCTCTTCCACTTTGACAGCAGCCTGCAACGGCACTTCGGCGCCGTTTTTTATGCCTGCGACCTATTCACACGGTATTAAGTCGCACTTAAGCTTGCCCGCTATTGCCGGGTAGTGGCTTTGGATTATGCTAGCGCCTAACCAATATGCAGAGTGAATGAGGTAAGGTATGAGTAGGCTGGCGGCAATCAAGCAGGGCTGGCGCAAGCTGGGATTCTGGCGCTGGGTGGGGCTCGCGCTCATCGTGGGCGTGGCCTGGTGGCTGTGGGGGCGCAAGCCGGTTGATCCGGCCAGCCAGGTGATTACTGCGGTGGTGAGCAAGGGCGACGTTGAAGTCTCGGTGCTGGCCACCGGCGTGGTCGATGCGGCCAAAACGGTCGAAGTGGGCGCACAGGCGTCGGGGCAGATTCAGCATCTGGCGGTGGCGCTGGGCGATCGGGTGAAAAAAGGCGATCTCTTGGCCGAGATTGACCCTAGCGTCACCAAAACCGAATTCGACGCGGCCCAAAGCGCGATTGATGGCCTCGAGGCGCAGCAAACTGTGCGCCAACTCGCCCTGGATGAGGCCGAGCAAGAGCTGGCGCGGCAGCAGCTGATGCTGAGCGGCGATGCCACCGCGCGCAAAGAGTTCGATGCCGCCCAGCTGGCGGTGAAAACCCGGCGTGCGGAAATCCGCATGATCGCCGCGCAGCTGAAAGAAGCTCAAGTGCGGCTGGAAAAAGCCCGTACCAATCTGGGTTTTACCCGCATTGTGGCGCCGATGGATGGCGTGGTGACCGCGATTGCCGCCAAAGAAGGCCAGACCGTGAATGCGATCCAGTCCGCGCCGCCGATCCTGACCCTGGCCGCGATGGACAATATGCAGGTGAAAGCCCAGGTGGCCGAAGCCGATATCGTGCGCCTCAAACCCGGTACACCGCTGTACTTTAGCGTGCTGGGCGCCCCGGAGCGCCGCTTCGAGGCCAAAATCAGCGGCATCGAGCCCACGCCACAAACCATCAATAACGCCATTTTCTACAATGCGCTGTTTCTGGTGCCCAATCAGCAAGGGCTATTGCGCCTGCAAATGACGGCGCAAGTGACTTTCCTGCTGGATCGGGCGCGCAATGTGCTCACCGTGCCGGTGGCGGCGCTAAGCCAGC
This sequence comes from Chitinibacter tainanensis DSM 15459, assembly GCF_000429785.1. GTDB lineage: Bacteria > Pseudomonadota > Gammaproteobacteria > Burkholderiales > Chitinibacteraceae > Chitinibacter > Chitinibacter tainanensis. The sequence goes on along the minus strand of NZ_KE386951.1, from coordinate 60,344 downwards.
CCAAAGGCCAGCTCTATACGGTGACGGTGCTAGAGGCCGATGGCCAGCTGCGCACGCGGCAGGTGGAGATCGGGGTGAAAGGCAATGTGAATGCCGAGGTGCGTAAAGGCCTGCAAGCCGGCGAAAAAGTCGTGGTGAGCCGCGCCGACAGCAGCAAAAAGCCTGGCGATGATGGCCACCCTGAGCCGGAGCCTGGCCATGGCTGAGACGCCGATTATTGAATTATGCGATATCGTCCGCAGCTTTCCGGCTGGCGATGAAGTCGTCCAGATTTTGCGCGGGGTGAATCTCACCATCCGCCGCGGTGAAATGGTGGCGATTATCGGGCAATCGGGCTCGGGTAAATCCACCTTGATGAATATTCTGGGTGGGCTGGATAGCGCCAGCAGCGGCTCGTATCGCTTTGCGGGGCGTGAAGTCAGCGAGCTGGATGCCGACGAGCTGGCGACACTGCGCCGCGATCATTTTGGCTTTATTTTTCAGCGCTATCACTTGCTGGGTGGGCTCACAGCCACCGAAAACGTGGCGATGCCTGCGGTGTATGTCGGCACGCCACCCGATGAGCGCCAAGCCCGCGCGGAGCAATTGTTAGCCCGGCTTGGGTTGGGTGAGCGGCTGGCGCATCGACCGCGGCAGCTTTCCGGTGGCCAGCAGCAGCGGGTGTCGATTGCCCGGGCGCTGATGAATGGCGGCGAAGTGATCTTGGCCGATGAGCCGACCGGCGCGCTGGATAGCCGCAGCGGCCAGGATGTGCTGCAGATCTTGCAAGAGCTGCACGCGCAGGGCCATACCGTGATTTTGGTGACGCACGATAGCAAGGTGGCGGCGCAGGCGGAGCGGATTATCGAGATTCGCGATGGCGAGATTGTTTCGGATGCGCCCAATCCGGCGCGGTTGGCGCTGGCCGTACCCGAAGTGGCGCCCACAGGCTTGCATCACAGCCGGCAGGCGCAGGCCTTGCTGGGCCGCTGGCAAGAGGCTTTTACCATGGCGCTGCGCGCCTTGCTGGCCAACCGCATGCGCAGCTTGCTGACCATGCTGGGGATTATTATCGGTATTGCCTCGGTGGTGACGATTATGGCGCTGGGCGAGGGGATGGAAAAACAGGTGCTGGATAATTTCTCGGGCCTGGGCACCAGCAATATCGATATCCGCCCCGGCACAGGGCCGGGGGATGACAAAGCCGCCAGCATCAAAACCCTGCGCGAAAAAGACCTGCGCGCGCTCGAGGCCGAGCCTTACGTGGCCGCGGTGACGCCGTTGACGCAAATCGGCGCGCGGGTGCGCTACCAGAATATCGACGTCAACGCTGCCGTGCAGGGCGTGGCGCCGGCGTATTTCACCTTGCGCGATCAGCGTTTTAAAGCCGGGGTGCCGTTTAGCAATGACGATGTGCGCCGGCAGGCGCAGGTGGCGGTGATCAGCGAAAGTACCCGCGCCAAGCTATTTGGCAGCGCCGATGGCATTGGGCAGATTATTTTGCTGGGCAAGATACCGGTGCAGGTGATCGGCGTGGCCGAGGCGAAATCCAGCGGATTTATGAGTAGCGATAGCCTGGATGTGTGGCTACCGTATTCCACCGCGGCCAGCCGGCTCTTTGGCCAGCTGCATTTCAATCTGATCACGGTGCAGGTGAAACCCGGCTTGCCGGTGAAGGCGGCCGAGCAAGCCATCATCAGCCGCATCCGGCTAGAGCACGGCCAGCAGGATTTTTACACCCGCACCATGGAAGACCTGATGAAGTCGTTTGAAAGCACGGCCAATAGCATCAAGCTCTTCCTGACCATGATCGGGGTGATTTCGCTGGTGGTGGGCGGCATTGGGGTCATGAATATCATGCTGGTGTCGGTGACGGAGCGCACGCATGAAATCGGCATTCGCATGGCCGTGGGCGCGCGGCAGGGCGATATTCGCAGCCAGTTTCTGATCGAAGCCGTGCTGGTGTGTTTGCTGGGCGCGGCGATTGGGATCGGGCTCTCCGGGGCGCTGGCGCTGTTGGTGAATATGCTGGTGAAAGATTTCCAGATGGTGCTGTCTTTCTCCACCATCAGTATCGCGGTGCTGTGCGCCAGCGGGATTGGCATGGTGTTCGGTTTTCTGCCCGCCCGGCGGGCTGCGCAGTTGGCGCCGATTGAAGCGCTGGCGCGCGAGTAGGGGTATATCTATGCAGGCTAATTTTAGTAAGGTTTATAAGGCTATACCCATTGGTGTATCGCTGGCGCTGCTGTCTTTTCTGGGCGCGTGCGCGAGCCCGGCCTGGCAAGCGCCGGCGGTGAATACCCCGGCCAGCTGGCAAAGTGCTACGGCCAGTCAGGCCAGCCAGCCGGCGGCCGATGCGGCATTTTGGGCCAGCTTTGCCGACCCGCAGCTGCTGCAGTTGCAAACCGAGGCCCTGAGCCGAAATGCCGATCTGGCGCAGGCAGCGCTGCGCTGGCGCAAAGCCGGTTTACTGGTGACGCAAAATCAGCAAGCCCAGCTACCTAATGTCAGCCTTTCGGCGAATTCGGGCGCCGCCTGGCAGCTAGATCCGGCACGTCATACCAGCGATTCGTTTGGGCTGAGTTTATCAGCGAGCTGGGAGCTTGATCTGTGGGGCAAGCTTGCCGATCAAACCCGCGCCGCCAGCTGGCGCACCACGGCCAGCGCCAGCGATTGGCAGGCTTTGCGCCAATCGGTGCGCAGCGAAGTGGCCCAAGCCTACTGGGCCATCGCCCGCGAGCAAGCCGCCCTGACGCTGGCGCAGGCCGATCTGGCCCGCGCCGAAGCGCTGCAAGCGCGGGTGAATACCCGCTATCAGGCGGGCTATGTGTCTGGGCTGGATGTGGCGCAGGCGCGCGATAGCGTGGCCCAGCAGCGTAGCCGGGTGCTCGAAGCCCAGCTGGCGCTGGATAAAAGCCGCTGGGCGCTGGCCACCTTGCTCGATCAGCCCCCGGCCACCTACGCCCAGCTGCAGGCCGCGCTGCCGAGCGAATTTCCTGCTGTGCCGGCAGGCTTGCCCGCCGAGGTGCTTGATAGGCGGCCTGATCTGGCTAGCGCCCGCGCCAATCTGCAAGCGGCTTTTGCCGACGAAGCGGTGAGCCGCAAAAGCTGGTATCCCACCCTGTCGCTCACTGGCTCGTTGGGCAGTAATAGCCAAGAACTAAGTAATCTGCTGGTGAATCCGGTGGCGCAGCTCGGCGCCGGGCTAGTGCTCCCATTTATCAACTGGCATAAGCGCGATACCGCGCTGAAAATCAGCGCGCTGGATTACGAAGCCGCGGTGGTTGGCTACCGGCAAAAGCTGTATCAGGCTCTGCAGGAAGTGGAAATCGCGCTGGCCAGCCGCAGCCAGCTGCAAGCCAATCAGCCACTCTTGGCCACGCAATTGCGCGATGCCGAGCAGGCCGAGCGGCAAACCGAGCTGCGTTATCGGGCGGGCGTGATTCAGTTTGATAGCGTACTCAGCGCGCAGGCGCGGCGGCAGCAGGTGCAAAATCAGCTGCTGCAGCAGCGCTATCAGCTGGCAGTAGCCAGTAGCAATGTCTACCGCGCACTGGGTGGCGCACCGGATGCCGCTACGCCAGACAGCCTTGCGCAGGCCGCTCGCTAGCACCGCGTTGGTGGCGAACTTCACTTGGGGTATTGGGCTGAAAGCCTCTTCAATTGGTGGTTTGGTGGGGATACTTGCTCAGGGTATCCCCGCGTAGCTCGCCAGCCGCCGCACCAAACCATCAACTTCCTCGACGGGGATCTGGGCGTAGCCGAGGATAAAACCATTGCGCCGATGCTCGGCTTGCCAGCAATACGCCGCGAGCGGGCGGGCGATCAGGCCGTGGGCGATGGCCTGCTGGCTGCTGGCGCTGGCGTCGAATTCGGGGCTGAGCTCGAGCGCTAAATGCATACCAGCGGCGCCGCCGTACAGCGTGGCATGCGGGCCAAAATGGCGCTCAAGCGCGGCGCTGAGCGCATCGCGGCGCTGGCTGTAGAGCTTGCGCATCCGGCGCAAATGCGCGGCATATTCACCGCTTTGAATGAACTCGGCGAGTGCCAATTGCTCCAGCTGGCGGCCCCGCGGATAGCATTGCGCCAGCATCGCCGTGACCGCTTGCACATAGGCGCGCGGCACCACCAGATAGCCGGTGCGCAAGGCGGGGAAGAGTGATTTGCTGAAGGTGCCCAGATACAGCACCGGCGCGTCGGGCAGCAAGCCTTGCATTGCCGGTAGCGGCGGGCCGGCGCGGCGAAATTCGCTATCGTAATCGTCTTCGATAATCAGCGTGCCATGCTGTTGCGCCTGTGCCAGCAACGCCAAGCGGCGCGGTAGGCTCAGCACATGCCCAAGCGGATATTGATGCGAGGGCGTTACATAAATCAGCTGTGGCGGGGTTTGCCAATCGGCAGCGCTGGGCTTGATGCCGTCGGCATCGACGGCAATGCCGCGCACGGCTAATTGCGCACTGGTGAAGGCATTGACCGCGCCGCCGTAACCCGGGTCTTCCACCCATGCCACATCACCCACATCGGCAAACAGCTTGGCGCATAAATCCAGGCTGGCTTGGGTGCCATCGGTGATCAACACCTGACTGGCATCGCAGACCACCCCGCGCGCAGCGCGCAAATGTCCGGCAATCGCTTCGCGTAGCGCCGGCTCGCCCGCCGCTTGCCCATAGGCCAACTGGCTGGGGCGGGCGGTGCGCCATTGTTTGGCCAGCAAGCGTTGCCAGCGGGCGTGGTCAAACTCGGCCAGCGCCGGCACGCCAGGCGTGAACGGGGCGAGGGTATCGACATCGGCAAACGGCGCCTGATAGGCCTGCCCGCGTTGCGACAGCCCGCGTTGCGGGGTGTGAGGCACGCTGGGTACGGCCGGCAGCGCTGCCACCCGCGTGCCGCGCGGGCCACTTTCCAGTAAGCCTTCGCTGGCCAGTTGCTCATAGGCGAACACCACGGCATTGCGGGCGATGCTCAGCTCGCGTGCCAGCTGGCGGCTGGCCGGTAGGCGCTGCAAAGGCGCTAAAGTTCGCTGCAAAATTGCACTGCGCAGCGCAGTATACAGCTGTTGTTGGCGCGAGCTGCGCGCATTACTTGCGGCAAACTGGTGCAGCAAAAGGGCAAAATCCATGATGATCGTTTGGCTTGAGGCTGGGGTAGAAGAGTGGGCCAGCTGCAGGTTCTTGCCTACGGCTGGCGCGGGATAGAGGTTAGGCGCTGGCTGCTGTGCTGGCTTGGCGTTGCCAGCAGGGCGGAATGATTTTGCCGCGTTTAACCGCCATGCGCAGCAGAATGATGCCGGTGGCGGTGCAGACAGTAAGCGCCAAAATCGATGATTCAACGCCAAATTGGCCCCCGGTCAGCCAGTTTGGGCCCTGCATCGTGGAGCGAATCAGGCCTTGCTGCGGCGCATTGCCAGAGACAATGCCCGAGAAAATGGCCGACTGGGTGTAATTCCAGGCCAGGTGAAAGCCGATGCTCAGCCACAGCCGGCGCGTCAGCATAACCGCCGCGGCCAACAAGATACCCGCTTCAACCGCAATAAATAGCGCCCCTTCGAGCGTCGCCGCCGGGTTGGTGAGATGCGTCAGCCCAAAGACCAGTGCTGAGACCACCAGTGCAATCCAGCTGCCCAACCAGCGCTCTAGCGATAAAAACAGTGCGCCACGAAAAAGTAGCTCTTCAAAAACGCTAGAGCTCAGCGCCATGGCCACGGCCGGTAGCATGTAATTCCAGCTATTGAGGCCGGTAATGCGATAAATCCCCAGCGCCATCAGCGCGAGCTCACAGATCGTATATAAGCCGACCCCAACCAAAAGCCCGATCCCCAGTTCGCGGCCCAGGCCACTCACACCCAGCTCGCTGGTCTGGCGCTGCTCGATAAAATGGGAATAAGCGATATAAATAGCAAAGCCGGCAATACACAACGCAATAATATGTGCCGCCGCTTTGACCGGCTGGGCAGCATAGCTGGTCATTACATCGGTATTCATCCCCATCATCACGAGAAAGACAAGGCCAAGCAGCAAAATGCGGCATGGCGGAGTGGCGAGTAGCCAGCGAAGCCAGCCTAGTTTGCTGGGTGCCAGTGGTGCGGTCATGCTTTTCTCCTGTGTATGAATACGCGGTGTTAGCGACGAATGCTGGGTTGAGTATAGCGAGCCGGTGTGCGATCTAGATTGCACAGCACAAAATTCGCCAATCTGGCGCATGGGGGATTCGGGGCGCTGGCGGCCGAGCTTCAGCCGGCGCCGCGGGCGATTTAAGTGAGTGGTACCTGATATTTTGTGGCGAATGGATCTTATCTTGGAGCCAGCGCTTTGGCTATGCTGGCGTTTTATTTGCAACGAGATCTAGCTATGTCCTCCGCACCGAGCCCCCGCACCCGTATCCGCCGCATTCCGGAAAACGCCGATTACGCGCCCAGCACCCTGTATGCGATTTTGGATAGCCACTATTTGTGCCATCTGGCGTTTCACGATGAGCGCGGCCCGCATTGCTTGCCGATGGCCTACTGGCGGATCGACGATGCCTTGTATATTCATGGCTCGAATGGCAGCCGGCTGATGAAGCATCTGGCCGGTGGGGCGCCGGTAAGTATTGCCGTCAGCCACCTCGATGGGCTGGTGCTGGCGCGCTCGGCGTTTAATCATTCGATGAATTATCGCTCGGCCGTGATTTATGGCCAGTTTGAGCGGATTGAAGGCGAAGAAGCCAAAGCCGCCGCGCTAGATGCCTTTATGGATCATCTTGCCCCAGGGCGGAATGCCGAAATTCGCCGCGGCAGCCCGCAAGAGCTGGGCGCGACCATTGTGCTGAAAATTAGCCTGGCCGAAGCGGCTTGCAAAATCCGTAGTGGCGGCGCCGAAGACGATGAAAAAGATCTGCACATCGCCGCCTGGACCGGGGTATTGCCGCTCACCATGACGCGCGGTGAGCCGCAAGCCGATGCCGACTGTACGCAGCCGCTGCCGGCCTATGCGCAGGACTGGTCAGTGAAGTGAGGTTGGGGTATATGGCTGTGGCTATTGTTGGTAAAAGGCTTTGGTCGTATACCCAATTGGGTATCGACTGCTGGCTCGCTTCACTTCGCCTGTCGCAGCCGCCGCGACTGATATTGCTGGCATTGCTGCTCAACCGTGTGACGGCCATCGAGCTGTAGCCCTGCATACAGCTGGCAGGGGCGGGCAAAGGCGACTTTCGGCTTTATGTACCAATAGGGTGGCTCGGGCGAGCAAATGTACATTTCCTCGACCTGCCAGCGCCGCTGGGTTTTTTTGGCCACCACCCACAGCATCTTATCGAGATCGGGGTCGCATTGCGCGGCCTTATTCCAGTCTAGCGTTTTGCCCTCTGCTGCCATCAGGCCACCAACAATAACGGCCCAATTTCCTGCGTGATTGAGTTGCTCGACCCGAAAGCGCACGGCTTGCCCGGCTTGGCGGCTAGCTTCGGGGCGGATGGATTCCAGTAATACCTGGCGCTCGGCACTGCTTAGCGCCATGGCCACGGTCGAGGTGGCAAGTATGCACAGCGTGGGGATGAGATGGCGCATATTGGCGTAGCCTCGCTGGAAAACGGCGGCCGTGTTGGCGCTGCCGGCTGCTGCAATCGGGTGCTTAGCGTAACGCGCGCAGCGCTGGCGCTTCAAGGCGGGCGCAAGCCCGAGCGATTAATCTGCACAGTGGCAGGGCAAGCACTGCGTGCGAAGCGCGGGCAATAAAAAACCCGCAGAGCGAGGCTCGATGCGGGTTTTGCTACGACAGACGTGCTGCCGATTTGGAGTTGCTGCGTTGCTGCTAATGGGGTGGTGCCCGGAACCGGAATCGAACCGGTACACCTTGCGGCGAGGGATTTTAAGTCCCTTGTGTCTACCTATTTCACCATCCGGGCACAGTGCGCGCAGTTTAGCAGGCTTTCAACCGGCTGAATAGATCGCGGCGCTACAAAAAAGCCCAGCAACGCTGGGCTTTTCAGTTTGGAGGCGGGTACCGGAATCGAACCGATGTCTACGGATTTGCAATCCGCTGCATAACCACTTTGCTAACCCGCCGTAATGGGCAAAGAAAGCCAGGGCTTTCTTAAAAATTTGGAGCGGGATAAGAGGCTCGAACTCTCGACCTATACCTTGGCAAGGTATCGCTCTACCAACTGAGCTAATCCCGCATC
>NZ_KE386951.1:0-52078 GCF_000429785.1 Chitinibacter tainanensis DSM 15459 | reverse complement strand
TGGAGCGGGATAAGAGGCTCGAACTCTCGACCTATACCTTGGCAAGGTATCGCTCTACCAACTGAGCTAATCCCGCACATCCAACTCGCTGTCACATTGCTGCGAAGCGATTTGCAGAGGAGGCGAATTATGGGCATCTGGCTGGGGGCTGTCAACCCTTTTGTCGAAAAATTTTCGCCGAAGTGGGGCAAGTGGCGGAGGCAAAAGGCGAAATTTCAGCCCGCCGCGCGGGGCGGGCATGCTAAAATGGCGGCCAGTTTTTGCTGCGCGCTTGCCGCAGTCTATCCATTGCCTGATCGAGGATTTGTTATGCCACGCGTTGTCACGCTTGCCCATTACTACACGCAGCCAGAAATTCAGCAAATGGCTGACAAGGTGGGCGACAGCCTGGAACTTTCCCTGTTTGCACGCGATGCCGATGCCGACATCATCGTGTTTGCCGGGGTGCGCTTTATGGCCGAAACGGCCAAGATTCTGAATCCGAATGCCACGGTGATCCTGCCGGACGCCGGCTCGACCTGTTCGCTGGTGACCCAGACGGATGTCACTGCCCTGAAGCAATGGCGCGAGGCGCATCCGGATCATGTGCATGTGTCGTACATCAATAGCTCGGCCGAGCACAAAGCGCTGAGCGACTGGATCGTCACTAGCCGCAATGTGGACGACATCATTGCTCACCTGTATGCCGAGGGCAAACAAGTGATTTTCTCGCCGGATCGCAATATGGGCGCGTATCTGAACTTCCAGCATGGCTACGATATGCCGCTGTGGTCGGCCGTGTGTGAAGTGCACGATAAATTCAATCAGGCTGCGCTGGATGAAGCGTTTGCGGCAGTGAAAACCGCCAAATACCTGATCGCACACCCGGAAAGCCCGCTGCCCGTGCTGCAGCAAGCTGATTATGTGGGTTCCACTTCAGGCATGCTGAACTGGATCAAGTCGTTCGACAAAGAGCCCGATGCGGCGATTTTCGTCGCGACCGAAGATGGCATTTTGTATAACATGCGCCAGGCTCGCCCCGATCTGAATATCGAGCAAGCGCCGATTTACGCTGGCTGCCAGTGTAATTCCTGTCCGTATATGAAGATGAATACCATCGAAGCGGTGAAACGCGCGCAAGCCGGGCAGGGCACGGTGATTGATTACCTGAGCCCCGCTGATATGGATGCCGCCCGCGCCCCGATCGAGCGCATGCTGGAATTCTCTAAACGCTATTACGCCTAAGCATGGCGCCTGTGTTTTGGCCAATCAAAAAGCCCGCAACAGCGGGCTTTTTGATTGGGTATGTGCTACTAATCTAATGAATATATTGGCTGCAGGGCAATACCCCTAAGTGAGTGCCGCGAGGAGTTTGCCGTGAATGCCGCCAAACCCCCCATTACTCATCACCAGAATCTGATCACCCGGCTGCGCCTCGGCCACGATGGCGGCGATCAGGGTATCTAGCTCAGTAAAGCTCTGCGCCTTGCTGCCCAGCGGTGCCAGCGCTTCGGCGGTATCCCAGCCTAAATTCGCGCCGTAGCAAAACACCCGATCGGCGTCGGCCAAGCTGCCGGGTAGGGCTTCTTTCATCGTGCCCAGTTTCATCGTGTTCGAGCGCGGCTCCAGCACGGCCAGAATGCGCTGGCTGTCCACTTTTGCACGCAGTCCAGCCACGGTGGTGGCAATGGCGGTGGGGTGGTGGGCGAAATCATCGTACACCGTGATGTCGTTGACCACGCCTTTGATTTCCATCCGGCGTTTTACATTTTCAAAGCGGCTCAGCGCCTCGATTGCCACTTGCGGCGTAACGCCCACATGGCGGGCGGCGGCGATGGCGGCCAGTGCGTTGTGAGCATTGTGTTCGCCCATCAGGCTCCAAACCAGACGCCCTTGCCGCTCGCCATTAAAGATGACCTCAAAGCCATCGGGGTAGACGGTGCCCAGCGCCCAGCCCGCTTGGCCAGTCGGGGTGGCGAAGTGCTCCACCTCAGACCAGCAGCCACGTTCGAGCACACGCTGCAGGCTGCCTTCCTTGCCATTCACAATCACGCGGCCTTGGCCGGGGATGGTGCGCACCAGATGGTGAAATTGCGTTTCGATGGCAGAGAGATCGGCGAAAATGTCGGCGTGATCGAATTCCAGATTGTTCAAAATCGCCGTGCGCGGGCGGTAATGGACAAATTTGCTCCGTTTGTCGAAAAAGGCGGTGTCGTATTCGTCGGCTTCCAGCACAAAAAATGGCGAGGTGCTGGTCGCATCTTGCCGCGGTGTGCCCGGTGCACGCGCCGAAACGCCAAAGTTTTCCGGAATGCCGCCGACTAGAAAGCCCGGTGCCAAACCAGCGTCTTCCAAAATCCACGCCAGCATCGAGGTGGTGGTGGTTTTGCCGTGCGTACCTGCTACGGCCAGTACCCATTTATCGCGCAGCAGGTGTTCGCCTAGCCATTGCGGGCCCGAGGTATAGGGCAGCCCGGCGTTTAAAATCGCCTCCATCAGCGGCATACCCCGCTTCACCACATTACCAATCACGAATAAATCGGGCTTGAGCTCAATTTGCTCGGCGCCAAAACCTTCGATCAATTCGATGCCCAAACTTTCTAATTGGGTCGACATTGGTGGATAGACATTGGCGTCGCAACCGGTGACCTTATGGCCCGCTTCGCGCGCCAGCGCGGCAATCCCGCCCATAAAGGTGCCGCAGATACCCAAAATATGAATATGCATAATCGATCGATCCTGGTTGCCGAGTGCTAGCCCATCTTGGCGCAATCAGCAATATTGATTTTGAATAAAAAGGTGCATCATTGTAGCGAAGTTGCTTGGCTCAGTGGGAGCGCACGCCTTACAATCAAGCCGACTAGCTCTAACGTCCTAATGTATTAACCTAGGTTTTGATTGATGACCTCTGCAACACCGGTGAACCCGGTTGAGATTGCGCGTATCGCACTCAAACGGCTGTCCGAGCGGGGCCTGCCCCCCACGCCTGAAAATTACGCCCAGTTCTACAATGCCATTCTCACCATCAAGGCGCCCGAGAGCAAAACGGCCACCGAGATGCAGCTGGCTTGGCAGGTGCTGTATAAGCTCGATGATGCTGCGACTGATGTCGCCGACATCACCGATGGGCTGCTGCAGAATCTATCTGGCTCCAGCTCAGTGATGCAACAAAGCCTAGGCGATCTGCAATCGATGCGCGAAGCGCACGCTGAGCAGCGCGTAAGCCCCGAGCAGGCGCATGCCTCGCTGGAAGACTTGCTCAATGTGGTCATCAACACCACTAGCAATGTGCACTCTACCGTCACCAGTTCGCACACCGATCTGCAAAGCATCCGCGATTCGATCCGTCATATCGAAGAAGACCTCGCTTTCAACCGCAAAGTGCTGGAACAAGATGCACTGACCGGCGCGCTGAATCGGCAGGGCCTCGATCATTTGCTGATGCGCGAAGTGAAACGCGCCCAGCGCAATGGCGCTCGCCTGACCGCGGTGCTGGTGGATCTGGACGAATTCAAGCAAATCAACGATCGCTTTACCCATCTGGTGGGCGATCAGGTTTTGATTCACATGGCCAATCTGACCAAGGCTGTGTTGCGCGAATCGGATATTCTGGTGCGCTATGGCGGCGAAGAATTTCTGATTTTGCTGCTGGATACCGATCTAAAAGGCGCCAGCTACGTGATCGACCGCCTGCGCCTGGTAACTGGCCGCACGCCGTATATGCATCACGCCCAGCGCATCGAAGTGCGCTTCTCGGCCGGGATTGCCCAGCTGCGTGATGATGAAAATGGCCGCGCCATGGTGTTGCGAGCTGATGAAGCGCTATATCGCGCTAAAAACAGTGGCCGCAGCAAAACCGAGTTGGCGGATTAAGCCGCCGCGATCTACTTTGAAAACTATAAAAAGACCCGCAGTTGCGGGTCTTTTTTGCGTTAGAGGGTTCCAGCGCTTAGGCGCGGGGCTGGCCAGATGAGTTCGATGCACAACCCCCCGCTGGCGCTGTGGCTCAGTTTAAGCTCGGCCCCATGCAGCTCGGCAATGCGTCGCACAATCGACAAACCCAGACCAGAGCCACTTTGCGCCTGTCCTGGCGGACGGAAAAAACGCTCACCCAGTCGTGCCAACACGGCCTCATCCACGCCTTGGCCATGATCGCTGATGCTAAGGCCGTGCTGCGTTAGTGTGACCACCAACGGTGGCTGACCATAGCGCAGCGCGTTTTCAAAGACATTGCGCAGTAAGAGCTGCAGCAGGCTGGCATCGACCGCTGGCGCGAAGGGGGCTAGCTCGTGTACTTGTAAATCACTAGCTGGCGCATCGGGCGCCACTTCGTGCCAGGCCGCCCAAATCAGTGGTGCTAGCGGCTGGGGTTGGCAATCTTGCTGTTGCAGCCGGTCGAGCCGTGATAGCGCTAAAAGCTGATTAACCAGATGGGTCGCGCGATCCACCCCGAGCAAAGCTTTACCCAGCGCATTATGGCGAGTTTGCTCGCGCGGGCTGCTGCTGGCCAGCTCCAGCTGGATGCGCAGCGCGGCCAAGGGGGTGCGTAATTCGTGCGCGGCATCGGCGGTGAAGCGCTGCTCGCGTTCGATGGCGGTGCCGATGCTGGCGTATTGCTGATTGAGGTTATTCACCAAGGTGGCGATTTCCTGCGGGGCAGGGGTGGCCAATGGGCTTAGATCCATGGGCTCGCGCCGGGCAAGCTCCTCGCTGAGTGCGGCCAATGGCTGCAGCGCGCGCCGGCTGGCCCATTGCAGCATGAGCAGCAGCCCCAACGCGGCAACCAGCAGCGGCCAGCCAAGATGCTCCATCAGTTCTTCAAACAGCTCTTCTTGCCATTCGCTACGTTCGGCCAGTACCAGCAGCACTCCGGCGCGCTCCACCCGAATACTGACCCAGTGATGGCCATCATGACGCAAAGCGTGTAAATGGCCACGCCGCCCGGTTTCGCTGAGCGTAAAAGGGTGCGGGTCATTGCTGCTAATCAGCTGACCATCGGCACTGTAAAGAGCGTAACTCATCCGCTCCGCGGCCGCGAGCTCTTGCCGGGAGTTGAGCTGCCCATTTTGATGCAACTCGATCAGCATTTCGCCCGTCGCGCGCAAACGGTCTTCCAGTAGCTCGGCAAAGCCATGCCGCGCGACAAAGAAAAAAACCACTAACAACACCGCCCAGACGCCCAGTGTGGCCAGCCCGGTAAACCAGGTGAGCCGGTTGCTGAGCGATTGGCCAAGGTGTTGACGGATGGCTTGGCGAAGGCGGGCGATGCCCGTGCGTAATTTAGACATCGGCTAAGCGCCAGCCCAGCCCCCGCACATTGCGGATGGCTTCGCTGCCCAGTTTTTTGCGCAGATGCGATAGATGCACATCGAGCGAATTACTCTCCAGCTCGCTTTGCCAGCCAAACAGTTTTTCTTCCAGGGCATTGCGCGATAGATAGTGCGGATAGTGGTGGAGCAGTAGATACAACAGGCGGTATTCGGTTGCAGTCAGCTCCAGTGCTTGCTTGGCGAGCCATACCTGCTGGGTGGCCGGGTTTAGCTCCACATCGCGCCAGCTCAGCAGATGACTTGCCCGCTGCTGGCTGCGGCGCAGCAGAGCATTCAGGCGCGCCACCAGCTCACCCAGCACAAAGGGCTTGGCCAGATAATCATCGGCGCCGGTATTTAGGCCGGTGATGCGTTCATCCGGCTCGGCGCGGGCGGTGAGCACCAGAATTGGCGTGGTGTCGCCCAAGGCACGCAGCTGGCTTAATACCTGCAGCCCATCCAGCCGGGGCAGGCTTAAATCGAGCACGACGGCATCAAATTGATGCGGGCTGGATAGTACATGCCAGGCATCTTGGCCGTCTTGCAGCCATTCCACCGTGTAGCCGGCATCAATCAGGCCTTCTTTTATGCCATCGCCCAGGAGGGGGTCATCTTCAACCAGAAGTAGTTGCATCGTGTGAGTCGGTGTCTGCTGGTGGGCGCTTATAGCCATGAATCATGGCCAGCACCAGATTATCTTGGTGGCGGATGCTTTCGGCGATGGCGGCCAGCACGTGCAAGGCGACGCAGCCGATCAGCACATTGGCAATGCCTTCATGCAGCTCTTCCAGCCACTCTTCTCCCCAGTAGGCATCCAGTCCCATCATATAACCAGTGGTGCCCAAGCTGATCACCAGCGCCAGCAGCAATAACATCATCACTGCGCCGGCGGGATTATGCCCAGTGTAATGGGGCGGCTGGCCACGCAGCAAGGCACGCAGGTAAGGAAACAGCCGTGAAGGCCAGGGAAACCAGTCGCGAAAGCGCGCATACGGTGTACCGATAAAGCCCCAAAGTAGGCGGGTGAGCACCACGCCAGTGGCAACATAACCGGCATAGCGATGCACAGTGGCGCCACTTTCATTGATAAAGTTACCCAGTACGCACAGTACCAAGGTCCAGTGCAGAATGCGGACTAACGGGTCCCAGACTCGTAGGCGAGACATGATGATGCTCCTTTCGCTTGTGGCCACAGCAGCCAGGCACACAGCAGACTAACGATCAGCCAAGACAGCCACAGCGTAGCCAAGGTGTGACTGAGAAAATGTGCGCCTCGCAGTTGCTGAATCCAGCCCAGCATGAGTCCGGGCAATAACAGGAGGGGTAGGCGAATCAAGGCTTGGCGCCGCTCAAGCGGAAGCCACAGCGCAATAAAGCCCAGCAGCCAACTGCCGCTGCTGGCATGCCCAGCCGGATAACACTGCCCCGCGCCCACGCCCAGCGGCAGGCGATCAAATAGACGCAAGTACGGCGCATGGCCGCCAAACTGCTGTAAATCCCAGGGGCAATGCAACACACTCAGGTGTTTGAACTGAGTCACCAGCACCGGAACCAGCAGGGCCGAGAGCCCCACCACCAGCCATTGCCGGGTGGCTAAATCTTGCCAGCCCGCAAGGCGCTGCTGGCGATACAGTTGCCAGGCCACGGCCACGCCCAGCATGACGGAGAGTTTTTTCATCCAATCGTGCCCCAGCTTGGCGGTGAGCCATTGATCCCGCCAGGGAAACTGCCCACTGGCCGGATCAAACACCCAGTTGGCCAGCCACAAATCCACATTGCTGTATTGCTGCAGAATAATCAGTCCGACTAGGCTGCTGATCAGCAAGACGGCATTGCCCAGCAACCACTGTTGCCGGCTAAGAGATGGGCTGGCGTGCGGCATGGCTTACTCGATTTCAGATTTCACGACATCCATGGTTTTGGTGTCGAAATAGATCTCGGCTTTTTTGCCATCTTTGGTTTTGCCATACATTTCATAGCAATTGCCATCGACTTTGAATTTCTTGATGGTGTAGCCCTGTTCGGCCAGCTTGGCTTTCACTTGGGCTTCCGGCATCCATTCTGCTTTCGGGTGCGCGGTACATTTGGCTGCGGCCATGGCTTGGCCAGCAAAAACTGCAGTCACGAGGGCAAGTGCGGTGTACTTCAGCATGATGTGCTCCTTGAGCAGGGTGAAAAGACCAGCGTATTTCACCACCGCTGTATGAAGCGAAACTTAAGCCAACCACCGTTCGTCGCTTGTGATAATGTGTCGCCGCCCTGTCGCGAAACCGTATTATCTTTTTATGGGGGCACAGTTTAGGCGCTTCATTTTCGCTTAAGTCTGCCTGCGCACACTGGCGCGCATCGCCCGATTGTTATTTTTGAGGAAGTCCATGTTGGCCCGAATTTTGGCTCGTCGCTTTGCCTTTACGCTGCCCCAGCTCACGGCCCTATTTGCGCTGTATCTGGTGGCGCTGTGCAATACCGCTTTTTGGAGCAAAGCCTGGCAAGCCATCGCCGGCACGCCGGGCAGTAAATTGCCCTTGTTTGCCGGTATGGCGGTATTGCTGATCGCCGGTTTTCAACTGATTCTGACTTTGCTGTGCTGGCCGCGCTGGGCCAAAGGCCTGCTGATGGTGCTGGCCCTGCTGGCGAGCATCACCGCCTATTTCACCGCCAGCTATGGGGTGATGATCGATAGCGCCATGCTGCGCAATGTGTTTCAAACCGATACCCGGGAAGCGCTGGAATTACTCAATCTCAAGCTAGTGCTGGATGTATTGCTGCTGGGCGTATTGCCCGCCTGGCTGATTAGCCGCGTGGAGCTACAGCCTGTGCGCTGGCCACGGCTATTGCTGGGTAAATTGGGGCAGCTGGTGCTGTGCCTGGTGTTGATGGTGGCGGTGATTGGCGTGTTTTATTCGGCGCTGGCCTCGTTTACCCGCAATCACAAGCCGATTCGCTATCTGATCAACCCCGCCAATGGCATTTACGCCACCATTCGCTATGTGGTGGGGGAGCGCATGAAAGCGCCGGTAGTGGCCGAGCCCTATGGCCGGGACGCGAAAAAAATCGCGCCAACCCAGCCGCATAAACCTACCCTGCTGGTGCTGGTGGTGGGCGAAACCGCCAGGGCGGAGAATTTCTCGCTCAATGGTTACGCCCGGCCCACCAATCCAGAATTGGCCAAATTGCCGATTATCAATTTTAGTCAGGTGAGCTCATGCGGCACTGAAACCGCTGTCTCGGTGCCCTGTATGTTCTCGGGTTTTCCGCGTAGCGACTTTAGCGTGAACAAGGGCGAGGCGCGTGAAAATCTGATCGATATTTTGCGCACTGCGGGGCTGAAAGTGGTGTGGATCGACAATAATTCGGGCAGCAAAGGCGTGGCCAAGCGCCTCGGTGAAGTAACGATCCCCGATGGTGGCCCGGCACCCGATTGCCGTGCAGATGAATGCTACGACACGGCGATGTTGCCGCAGCTGCAGCAAGCGCTACAGGGCGCGGCGCAAGATACGGTGGTAGTGCTGCATCAGAAGGGCAATCACGGCCCGGCCTACTGGTTGCGCTATCCGGCGGAATTTGAAGTCTTCAAGCCCGTGTGCCGTACCACGCAATTGCAAGATTGCCCGCGCGAGCAGATTTTGAATGCCTACGACAATGCGATTCGCTTTACCGATCATTTCCTCGCGCAATTGATCGGTCAGCTGCAGCAACGCAGCGATTACGATAGTGCCATGCTGTATGTTTCGGATCATGGCGAATCCACTGGCGAAAATGGCCTGTATCTGCATGCTGCGCCATATATGATCGCCCCAAGTCAACAAACGCATGTACCCATGGTGGCGTGGTTTTCGCCTAGCTATGCGGCCAGCCGGCAGCTGGATCTGCAGTGCCTGCAAGGCGAGCGTAGCAAAGCCTTTAGCCACGACAATTGGTTCCATACCGTCTTGGGGGCCATGGGTGTGAGCACGAGCGTGTATCAGCCGCCGCTGGATATGCTGGCGAGCTGCCGCAAGTAAATCGCGGCTAGTAAACCAAAAGGCCAGCAATGCTGGCCTCAGGCTGCGAACAGGCTGGCAAAACAATATGCTTCAAGTCTCGGCAAAGCCGAACCTAGGAAATCAGGCTTTGAATCTGCAGCCTTGATGTTCTATCCCCACCCCTCCCGTCCCCTCCTTGAGGGGAGCCTCGCTGCGCGAGTGGGCTTGCTGATCAATTTGCGGGGGTGCTGCCGGCCTTTTTAATGGGCTAATTAGGGCGCATGCACCCGGCTTTATTTGAGCAGAGCGTGATAGCCGTTGGTGATCACCAGCCCGGCAAAATACAGATACAGCATCGCCGAAGCGAGGTGGCAGCCTTGTTTAAAGCGCGGCCCCAGCGTTTGGCCGCCATGATGCGCCACCAACACGATGAAGGTGCTCCAGGCCAGGCCACCGAGGAAAAACCCACTGAGAAAATCGGCCGTGCTGCTCAGGCTACCATCGGTAGCGCGGGCAATCAGCGTGCCGCCCACGGCGGCAAACCACAAAATCGAGGTGGGCGAGGCCATGGCCAGCGTTAGCCCGCGGGTAAAGAGCTGGCGGCGCGCAGGTAGTGGTGGATGCTCGCCCTCAGCGGCGCTGGCATCGCGCCAGGCTTCGCGGGCCATTTTATAGGCCAGCCACAGCAGCAGCGAGCCGCCGCCCAGCCAAGTGAGCCATTGCACCAGTGGAAATTGCAGCAGAAAGCTCATGCCGATCAGCGCCAGAATGGCATAGGCTAGATCGCCAAAGCAGGAGCCAAAGCCCATCCAGAAGCCAGCCTGACGGCCATATTTGAGAGTGGCGTCGATCATGGCCACATTCACAATGCCAATGTCGAGGCAGAGCGAAATCGACAGCAAAAAGCCGGTAATAAAGGTTTCCATGCCGTTTAGCTTACGGCGCAGGCGCTGGCCTGACTATTGGGGATGCTCGCGATTCGCGGGTTGTATAGGTGTATTTAGGGGTATTGCCCGCTAGCCAATTTAATATATAACGTAGCGGGCAATACTGGCCTGGGTATGCTTAATTGCGCCAGAATGCGCGGGTAAACAGGATCAATACCGAGAAAATCTCTAGCCGGCCCAGCAGCATGGTAAAGCTGCACACCCAAGTCTGAAAATCGGTCAGCCCCTGGAAATTGCGCGCCGGGCCCACTTCGCCCAGGCCCGGGCCGGCATTATTAATGCAGGCAATAATCGCCGAGAAACTGCTGATGAAATCCAGCCCCGACACCAGCAACACCAGCGTCAGTACCACAATGCTGGCGAAGTAGATAAACACAAAGCCCATCACGGAAAACAGGATATTCGGTGGAATCACCTGCCCGTTTACCCGCAGCGGATGCACGCCCTGTGGATGCAGTAGCACCGACATCTGGCGGCCCACTTCGCGCACCTGAATAATGGTGCGGATCATCTTGATCCCGCCGCCGGTGGAGCCGGCGCAAGCGGTGATGCAAGATAGAAACAGCATCACCAACGGCACAAAAATCGGCCACGCACCAAAATCCACGCTGGCAAACCCGCAATCGGTGGCCAGCGAAACCAGATTAAACGCCACATGGCGCAGGGCGGTGAGGTACTCCGGGTACACCTGTTGCCAGTACAAATAGCCGGCCAGCGTGAGTGTGCTGCCCAAAATCAGCAGCAGCATGGCTTTGAATTCGCTGTCTTTCAGGTACACCGATAATTTCCGCCCTGACAGCGCAAAATAGTGGGTGGCAAAATTGGTGGCCGCCAGCAGCATAAAGACAATCAAAATGCCTTCGATCAGCGGCGAATTGAAATATCCGACGCTGGCATCGTGGGTGGAAAACCCGCCCAGGCACATGGCCGCAAAGGCGTGGCACACCGCATCCAGCCAGCTCATACCGCCAGCGTATTTCAGCAGCAGCGCGCAGATCAGCGTGAGGCCAGCGTAAATTAGCCACAGATTGCGGGCGGTTTCGTGAATGCGGGGCGTGAGTTTGGCGTCTTTGATCGGGCCCGGGGTTTCAGCCTTGAAAAGCTGCATACCCCCCACCCCTAATAGCGGGAGAATGGCAACAGCCAAGACGATGATCCCCATACCCCCTAGCCAGTTGAGCAAGTGGCGCCACAGATTAATCGAGGGCGGTAGATGATCCAGCCCGGTAAACACCGTGGCACCGGTGGTGGTGAGCCCCGACATGGTTTCAAAATAGGCGTCGGTAAAACTGGTGGCCGGATTAAACAGCAGCAGGGGTACGGCCGCGACTGCAGGCAGCAAGCTCCAGATGCCCACTACCAGTACAAAGCCATCGCGCGGCCGCATTTCGCGTTTATAGCGGCGGGTCGCCAGCACGGTGAGCCCGCTCACCAACATTAAGCCGCCCAGCGCATCAATAAATGGCCACAGGCCAGCGTCGCCAGTGAAAAGAGCGACGACGATGGGCACCACAATCGAAATCGAAAACAGTGCCGACACCCGGGCCAGCACATTGACGGTGGGGAGAATACGTTGCGCCAGCGTCATTTAGAAAAACCCGATTTTGACCGCGAATAATTGCTCGATTTCGCGGATATGCCGTTTATTGTCGATAAACACGATCACGTGGTCTTCGTTTTCGATCACGGTATCGTGATGCGCCATCAGGACTTGCTCGCCGCGGATCAGCGCCGCCAGATTAGCGCCTTGCGGTAGTTTGATTTCTTCGACTTTGCGCCCGACCACGCGCGAATTATTGCGATCACCATGAGCAATCAGCTCGATGGCTTCGGCTTCGCCGCGGCGCAGGCTGTGGACCGCCACAATATCGCCTTGCCGTACGTGGGTGAGCAGCGCGCCGATGGTAGCTTGCGCAGGGGAGATCGCCACATCGATTTTGCCGCCTTGCAGCAAATCGACATAACGCGAGCGATTGATGATGGCCACGACCTTGCGCGCGCCCATTTGCTTGGCCAGCAACGAGGACATGATGTTGTCTTCATCATCCGAGGTGAGCGCCATAAATAAATCACAGCGGTCGATCTGCTCGGTATCGAGCAGGTTTTCATCGGTGGCTTCGCCGCGCAGAATCAGGCAATTGGGCAGGTGTTCGGCCAGCCATTGCGCCCGTTCGCGCTGCACTTCGATGATCTTGACCTGATAGTCGTCAGCCAGCGCGCGTGCCAGCCGGTAGCCGACATTGCCACCGCCGCAGAGGGTAATGCGTTTGATGGTGCGCTCGCTGGCGCGAAACTGGCGGATCACGCTGCGAACATGCTGCCGCGCCGCGAGGAAAAATACTTCATCACCGACGCTGAGGGTGGTGTTGCCATCGGGGGTGATGCGTTTATTGCCGCGGTAAATCGACACAATGCGGCAATCGATTTTTTCTAGATACAGCGGCAGGGTGGAGAGGTCTTTGCCATCCATCGCGGCGCCCGCTTCAATGCGCACAGCCACCATTTGCGCTTTACCGGCGCCAAATTCCAGCACTTGCAAGGCCTCGGGCGTGGCCACCAGCCCTTGCAGCAGATCGGTCACGATCTGCGCCGGGGTAATGATATGGTCGATGGCAAAGCCATCTTCGGTGAATAACTCTGGGCGGGCCAGAAGATCCTGATCGCGAATGCGGCCAAGGCGGGTGGGCACATTAAACAGGCTATGCGCGATTTTGCAGGCCACCATATTGAGCTCATCCGATGGCGTTACCGCCAAAATCAGATCGGCATCGGCCGCGCCGGCTTGTGCCAGCGTTACCGGATTAGAGGCATGCCCGCACAGGGTACGCAAATCGAGCTTATCGGCCAGTGGCTGCAAATTGCTTGGCTGTTCATCCACTATGGTGACATTGTAATTTTCGCGCACCAGCTGTTCGGCCACCGATGAGCCAACCCGGCCAGCGCCCAGAATCAGGATATTGGGCAAGTGGTATTCCTTTGCCTGCTGAGCAGGCGATCAAACAACAACGCCGACAAGGGGAGGAGCTTGTCGGCGTTGGTGGGGCGTAGTGGTTTACGCTTCTTCCAGATTGCGCAGCTTGCGCGGCATCTGAATGCCCAATTGCTTGAGCTTGCGATACAGATGCGTGCGCTCCAGACCAATGCGCTCTGCCACGCGGCTCATATTGCCGTTGGAGAGCTCGATCTGGCGTTCCAGATAAAAGCGTTCAAACTGATCCCGCGCTTCGCGCAGCGGCAAATCCAGATCGATTTGCGGCAGCGGCATCGCTTGCTGCACTTCGGTGGTGGCAACTTGCGATTCGGGCGAGAGCTGGGCCAGAAGGCGGCTCACCGGCAGAATATCAATATCGCCATCCCGACCGGTAAGGGCCAAGCTTTTGACCACATTAGCCAGCTGGTCGATATTGCCAGGCCATTCTTGCTGGCTGAGCAGCTGCAGAGCCGATTTGGAAAAACGCCGCACGCCCAGTTTATTGGTGGCTACGGTCTGCGCCAGCAGGCTTTCCGCCAACGCCGGGATATCCTCGGCATGATTGCGCAGCGCCGGCACCGGCACAATGATCTGCGTCAGCTGGCGCAGCAATTCCGGCTCGATTTGGCCGGTGAGCTGATCCAGAGGGCGGGTAGAGGCCGTTACCAAGCGAACTTTTTGTTTTTCCAGTTTTGGAATCAGATTCAGTAAGCCGGCTTGGGCTTTGCGATCCAACCAGGCGATATCCCGCACGAAAATCGTGCCGTTGGCGGCGCGATTGAGCATGTCTTGCGGCGGCAAAGCCAGCTCTTCATTCGAAGTGGGCGACACAAAGCCGCCATTGGCTTTGGTCAGATGACGCGCGCAGGCTTCAAAGCCGGCGCCAGGTTCGCCGGTCAGGATGATGGGCAGGGTCTGACTTGCTACCTGATCAAGTGCCTCTCGCAGCGCCTGAATGGCACTGCTATTCCCGAGGCTCTGCAGGCCCTGCGTCGGCTTTACCGTGGCAGCGGGTTGAGCAAAAGCCCGTTTGACTGCCGCCAGCAGTTTTTGCAAGCCGATTGGCTTTTCCAGAAAATCCAGTGCGCCAATGCGGGTGGCCTCAACGGCCGTATCCACGGTGGCGTGGCCCGACATCATGATCACCGGCATGGTCAGCTGACCATTGCGCGCCCATTCTTTGAGCAGGGTGACGCCATCGGTGTCGGGCATCCAGATATCGAGCAAGACCAGTTTTGGTTCGGCTTGATTACGGTATTTGCGTGCAGCCTCAGCATTTTCGGCTAGTGCAACGCTATACCCCTCATCAAGCAAGATTTCTGACAACAGTTCGCGAATGCCAACTTCGTCGTCAACAATCAAAATTTCCTGATTAACCACTTGTTGTTTCCTCCCAGAGCGGCAACTCTATCCGAACGAAGGCGCCAGTGGCATTGCCCACTTGTACCCGCCCGTGATGTTCTTCGATAATTTTTTTCACGATCGCCAGACCTAATCCGGTGCCTTTGGCCTTGGATGTTACATAAGGCTCAAAAACCCTAGGCAGTAAGTCTGGAGCAAAACCTTTGCCGCTATCTTCGATGTAAAGACGCGCCCATTTTTCGTCTTTTTCGAGAATAAGGCAAATCTGTTTTTCTTCGGCCTCGGCAATCGCGTCTTGCGCATTTTGCAGCAGGTTGTGAATGACCTGGCGCAGATGAGTCGCATCGCCATTCACCATTAGGGCATCGTGTACCCTAAATTCACGTAATACTGGCGCAGCTTCGTACAGCACCAACACCTCTTGCACCAGCGCCAGTAGATCCAGTGGCTTTTTCTTGCCCGATGGCTTGCGCGCATAATCGCGGAAGGCATCCACCATCTGCTTGAGGGCCGCCACCTGCTTGATGATGGTTTGGGTGTTGCGGGTGAGAAATTCCGCGCCAGTCTGGTCGAGTTTATCCACCAGTTTGATTTCCATCCGCTCGGCCGAGAGTTGAATCGGCGTGAGCGGGTTTTTAATTTCATGCGCCAGGCGGCGGGCCACTTCGCCCCAGGCCGCGTCGCGCTGGGCTGACAGGAGCTCGGTGATGTCATCAAAGACCAGTACATAGCCATGCAGATCTTCTGCGTCATCAATCAGCTGGCTCAGCCGCGTGCCGCGTACCAGCAGTACCCGTTTTTCTTCGGCCAGCTCAATCTGACGCTGCCAGACTTCTTCATCCGACAAAAAGCCGTGAATAGTGTGGGCCGAAAACGCGGTGAGGGCCGGGTAGCTTTCATTCCAGCGTGATAAGGGCTGGCCATGAATGCGCTCTGGGTCTAAGCCCAGAATGCGCAAGGCGCTCTGGTTGGCCGATTGCAGCTGCCATTCTTCATCAAACGACAGCACGCCGGCTGATAGCGAGCCCAAAATTGCTTCGACATAGGCCTTGGCCTCGGCCTGCTCGGCCTGGTTTTCTTCCAGCTTATCGCGCGCATCGGCCAATTGGCGGGTCATGCGGTTAAAGGAGTGGGTGAGGATGCCCAGCTCATCGCGGCTGATGACCGGATGCTGCTGGGTGAAATCCCCTTGCGCCACTGCGCGCGTTCCCGCGGCCAGCACGCCCAGTGGCGCGGCGAGTTTGTCCGAAAGGTAAATCGCCAGCGCCAATGCGCCCAGCAGGGCAATAGTGAGCGCAATGGTCAGCGTTAGGCTGTAAATGAGTTTAAGCCCTTGCCGCGACTGCGCGAGCTGTTTGTAATCACTGCGCACTTGCTCGACCAGCTCGGCATCTTGCGCCAGCTGGGTCGGCACGGGCTGCATCAGTTGCAGTAGCCGCACGCGATTGCTGATGTCGCTGTCGGGCATCGGCACGATCACCCGCATCATCAGCGCGCCGTTATCGCCTTTTTCAATCCCTTTGTAGCTACCGATCACGGCTTTGCGCACCAGATCACGTGAGGGTAGCTGCGGGATTAGTGGCGCCATTTCGTTGCCGATATTGGCGTAGAGCTGGTTGTTGTCATCAAACAGCGTGATTTCCTGCACGCCGGTTTGCTCGCGCAGCTTGGATAGGCGGGGTAGTAGGCTGCTTACGCTATTGTCGTGGACATCCCAGGCAATGACCGAGGCTTTGCGTTCTAGCTCAGCTAGCTGAAACTCGATGGCGTTGTGACCTAGATTCAGGCCGCGATCCAGGGCGTTATCTACCCGAACATCAAACCACGCCTCGATTGAACGATTTAAGAACTGCACCGACAGCGTGTACACCAGCGCCCCGGGTAAGACCGCCACCAGCGAGAACATAAACACCATGCGCAGGGTCAGGCGGGAGCCAAATACCTTGCGTTTCACCCGACCCAGCAAGCGTGTCATGCGCGTGCCAACAAACAGCGCCATGCCCAGTAGCAGGGCCACATTCAGCCCCAGCACTAAGCCGTAATAATTAGAAAAATGCGAGGTGTTGCCCGAGGCTGTGGCGAGCAAGAACAGTAGGACGGTGGCCAGAACCCCAATAATCAGCAACCAGCGTTTCACTGCACAGGCTCCGTTTCGGCCGGCCGCCGCAGCTGAATCTCACTCCAGCCTGATTCCAGTTGCCAATTGGTGTTGCCGATGGTGCTCAGCTGAAAGGCTTTGGGTAGCTGTGAGCCATCCAGTCGCAGTCGCAGCTTGCCGGCAAAATCTTCGCTTTGCAGATCCGCGCCATCCATCACTACCCAGTTTTTCAACGTGCCCAAGGCCGTGAGGGCTTCATCGAGGCTATTAAAATGCCGCACTACACCGGCGGCCGCGATGCGATATTGCTTGGTCAGTGGCTGAAAGCTCAGCCGATGGGTGGCCGTGGCATTGGGGCCAAACCCTTCGGCCACTTGCCGGTACCAGGCATACAGGCGCGGTTTGGTGAGTTTGAATTCGTAAACAAAGGGGAGAGTGAGGCCATTGCGCAAAGCCTCGTCCAGCTCTGGATTCAGGCTCACGGTAAAGCGGGCAAACAGCTCAATGCGGGGCGGAAGGATATCGGCTTCGGTTTTGATGGTTTTAATGCCGGCAGCATGGGTGCTAAACGCACCCATGAGCCCGGCCAGCAGCAGGAACAGGCGAAGCCAGGCCGCCAGATTAAGCTGCAGCCTTGCGAAATAACGCGTAAAAGAAACCATCATGATCTGCATTGGGTAATAACTGCCCACCCTGTCCGTCGCGAATCAGATCGGCAGGAATGGCCGGGTGCTGCAAAGGTTCGGCGATGGCATCGGGATGGCGCGCGGCAAATGCTGCCACGGCGGCCTGATTTTCCGCCGGAAACACAGAGCACGTAGCGTACAGTAGTTTGCCGCCTGACGCTACGAGTGACCAAAGCTGATCTAACATTTTTTCTTGTTGACATTGCAATTCAGCAAAGTCGTCGGGGCGGCGCAGCCATTTGATATCCGGGTGGCGGCGAGTCACACCCGTGGCCGAACAAGGCACGTCGGCCAGAATGCGATCAAACAATTGGCCATCCCACCAGTTCGCGGGTTCGGCGGCATCGGCGCAGGCCGTGCGGGCCGATAATTGCAGCCGTTCGAGGTTATTGCTCACGCGCTCTAGGCGTTTGGCATCAGCGTCCAGTGCCAGTAAGTCCAGCTCGGCCAATTCCAGCAAATGGCCCGTTTTACCGCCTGGAGCCGCGCAGGCATCGAGCACGCGCTGACCATCGCGCACATCGAGCAGATAAGCGGCAGCCTGAGCACCCCAATCCTGCACCGACACCCAGCCCGCGGCGAAATCAGGCAGCGCATCCACCGCTTGGGGTTTATCCAGCTGGATGGCTTGCGGGCCCAGTATGCGGCCGGTGATGCCGACTTCGTTGAGGCGCGCCAGATAGGCCTCGGCGCTCGTGTGGCGACGATTCACCCGCAAAGTCATTGGTGGGTGGCTGTTATTGGCCTGCAAGATTTGTTGCCACTGCTTGGGATAAGCCTGCTTCATGGCGGTGAGCCACCATTTCGGATGGCTAAAGCGGCCGCGTTCGTTCTTTTGCGCGGCGCTAATCAGCTCGGCTTGCTGACGCAGGAAATTGCGCAGCACCGCGTTAACCAGCCCTTTGGCTTTGCCGCTGCCGATTTTGCTGGCCACTTCAACCGCGTGATCGACGACCGCATGCGCGCCGGCGCGGGTGAATTGCAGCTGATACAGGCTGATTAGCAGCAATATCCGCACTTCCTGCTCTTTCACTGGCTTGGTGGCCAGCTGCTGTAATACCGCCTCCAGCAGGCCCAGATGCCGCAAGGTGCCGTAGCTAATATCTTGCACGGCGCCGCGCTGCTGCGGGGTGAGGTTGGGGTTTTGTCGCCAAGTGGTGCCAAGGGCTTCGGTCAGATTTTGTCCGCCGAGCACAGCAAACAGCGTTTCACAAGCCAGGGTTTGGGTCAGTAACATCCGCTTCTTCTAGGGTATGTGGCGCTAGGCCTTATTAAATAATAACTGCAGGGGTATACCCATTAGACGCCAAAGCGTTGCCCTGCTGTGAGCGGGCTGCCAGCGAGAAAAGCCTGGGTGGGGAGACGCTTGCCGCCAGCCTTTTGTAATTCGCTGATGCGCAAGGCGCCGCTACCGCAGGCGACAATCAGCGCGTCTTTTTCTACCGCCAGGATTTCACCTGCGGTGCCATCGCCCGCGCATACGCTGGCTTGCCAGATTTTTACCGCTTGGCCATCGAGCGTGGTTTGTGCGCTGGGGAAGGGGTTAAACGCGCGGATCATGCGGCACAGCGCGTCGGCGCTTTGTTGCCAGTCGATTTGCGCCTCTTCTTTTTTTAGCTTTTCGGCGTAAGTGACGCCGGCTGCGGGCTGTACCTGCCGCTGGGCTTGCAAGGCGGGTAGATCGGCCAAAGCGGCTACAATCGCCTCGGCACCTTGGGTAGCCAATTTGTCATGCAGAGTTTGGGCGTTGTCTTGCGCGCTGATCGGCGTGGTGTGGATGCTGAGCATATCGCCCGTATCCAGGCCGGCATCCATTTGCATAATGGTGATGCCAGTTGCGTCATCGCCCGCCAAAATCGCCCGCTGAATCGGCGCCGCTCCCCGCCAGCGTGGTAGCAGTGAGGCATGAATATTCAGGCAGCCAAAGCGTGGTAAATCGAGTACGGCTTGCGGGAGTATAATCCCGTAAGCCGCAACCACCATCACGTCGGCGTTGATACCCTGCAGGGGTTCCTGTTGTTCGCTGGTGCGCAGTTTTTCCGGCTGATACACCGGCAGGCCATGTGCCAAAGCAACGCTTTTCACCGGCGAGGCGGTCAGCTTCATGCCGCGGCCGCTGGGGCGATCGGGCTGGGTGAGCACTAGGGCAATCTCATGGCCGGCTGCAATCAGGGCGCTGAGGGCGCTGGCGGCAAAATCCGGGGTGCCGGCAAAAATAATCTTCATGCTTCAATCTCGGGTGGGCAAAAGCAAAAACGCCAGCCGCTGCTGGCGTTTACCGTGGGCCATGCGTTTACATGGCTTTGCGTTTTTTCAGTTTTTGCACAATGCGGTTCAGTTTCAGGCGCGAGAGCTTTTCGACAAACACTTTGCCATTGAGGTGATCGATCTCATGCTGGATACAGATTGCCAGCAGGCCATCCGCCGCCAGCTCAAAGGCTTGGCCGCTGCGATCAAGAGCGCGGATTTTAATGGTCTCGGCCCGCTCCACTTCTTCGTAGATGCCAGGCACCGACAGACAGCCTTCTTCGTAAGTTGTGACCCCGTTCATTTCGATAATTTCGGGGTTAATCAACACTAATAAGTCGTCTTTGCTCTCGGACGTGTCGATCACGATCAGCCGATAGTGGTAGTTGACCTGCGTGGCGGCCAAGCCGATACCCGGCGCGGCATACATGGTCTCGGCCATGTCATCGATTTGCCGTTGTAAAGCCGCATCAAATTCGGTAACGGGCTGCGCCACAGTGTGCAAACGCTCGTCGGGGTAGTGCAAAATATTAAGAATTGCCATCTTTGCTTGCTAGACCAAAAGTTTATGCTGCAGAATCGGTTAAATAATTGCTTTAGCTTAATTCATCATATAGATATTTGAATAGTGGCAGCATTGCCCTGCAAAGGTTCAAATATCAAAAAATCCTTGCTGTTGCTGGCGAGAACTGGGCTCACACTATGCGTAAATCGATTATATCCTTTCTACTGGCCGCCGGCGTGATGGCCGGTGCCGTCCATGCCGACGAGTTGAAGCTGGCTGACAATGCGCCAGATCGCTACGTGGTGGTCAAAGGCGATACGCTGTGGGATATCTCGGGCAAATTCCTCAAACAGCCTTGGCGCTGGCCAGAAATCTGGCAACTGAACAAAGCTGAGATCAAAAATCCGCACTGGATTTACCCTGGTGACGTGATTGTACTGGATCGCAGTAGTGGCAAACCACGCCTGAAACTGCTGAAAAACAGCAAAGCCGACGGACGTGGTGGCAATGGCAAACTCAGCCCGCGCGTGCGCGTGTCACCACTGGATCGCGATGCGACCCCAAGTATCTCGCTGCAATCGATCGAGCCTTTCCTCTACAAACCGCTGGTGATGGATTTACCCACCTTCAAGGCTGCCCCGCGGGTGGCTGCGGGCTCGGATAATCGGGTGATGTATGTGCCGGGTGACCAAATCTATGCGGTGGGGTTAAACGAAGCTCAGGCCGGCGATACCTACCAGGTGTTCCGCCAAGGCAAAGACATCAAAAATCCGGATAACGACAAAGAAACCCTTGGTATGGAAGTGCAGTACCTAGGCGATGTTCGCATTCAGCGTGAAGGCGATGTAGTGACATTGAAAGTCGTGTCGGCGGTGCGGGAAATTCAGGTGGGCGACCGCCTGATGAAGGCGCCGGAGCGCACTTTTATCAACTACGCGCCGCATCTGCCGCCGCAAGCCTTGCAAGGCAAAGTGGCCGCAACCTTTGGTCGAGTGAGTGAAGTGGGCTCACTGATGACCGTGGTGGTGAATAAGGGCGCCCTTGATGGCGTGGACATTGGTACGGTGATGTTTAGCTACAAGCCACCTCGGCAAG
Organism: Chitinibacter tainanensis DSM 15459; assembly: GCF_000429785.1. Taxonomy (GTDB): domain Bacteria; phylum Pseudomonadota; class Gammaproteobacteria; order Burkholderiales; family Chitinibacteraceae; genus Chitinibacter; species Chitinibacter tainanensis. Next base: position 30,914 of record NZ_KE386951.1, on the reverse strand, counting down.
TAGTGAAGGAAGATAAAAGCGAGCCTGATCGTCTGACGCCGCCGATCAAAAATGCCAATCTCTTTATTTATCGCGTTTTCCCGCAGCTCTCTTATGCGCTGGTGCTGGATAGTACGATGCCAGTGAACCAAGGAGATGTGGTGGCTGCTGAAGCGGCAACGCCAGCGGAGTAAACTTGACGCTGGATCAAGATCTGCAGCAATGGGTGCGCCTGAGCTTAGTGAATGGGCTGGGCCCCCGTGGTTGGGTCGGATTACTGCGGGCTCTGGGTGAGCCCGCTTTTATTTTATCCGCCACCGAGAAAACACTGGCCGAGTTGGTATCGCCCTCAATTGCGACAGCGATCTGCCAAATGGCCGAGCGCAATCTGGATGCCGAATTTGCGCAGCTAGCCAATTGGTTGGCGCAGCCTAATTGCCAACTACTTACCCTGGCCGATGCGGCCTATCCCAAGCGCCTGCTCGATCTGCCTGATCCTCCACCGCTGCTATATGCGCAGGGCGATTTGAGTTTGCTCACTCGTCCGGCAGTGAGTGTTGTGGGGAGTCGCAATGCCACGGCACAGGGCATTGCCAATGCCGAGCAGTTTGCCGCGTTTCTAGCGCAGCAAAGCGTGTGTGTGATTAGCGGCATGGCTAGCGGGATTGATGCTGCAGCCCATCGCGGTGGACTGAGTGGGGCGGGTAGCAGCATCGCAGTGGTGGGGACTGGGCTTGATCGCGTGTATCCGGCCGCGAATCGGGCGCTGGCACATCAATTGGCCGCGCAAGGGCTATTGCTCTCTGAGCTAGCCTTAGGTTCGCCGCCCAAGGCTGAGCACTTTCCCCGCCGTAACCGCCTGATTGCGGCATTAGGGGCGGGGTGTCTCGTGGTGGAGGCAGCGCTGGAAAGTGGCTCGCTGATTACTGCGCGACAGGCGGCGGATTTGGGCCGTGAAGTGTTTGCCATTCCGGGCTCGATTCATTCGCCGGTGGCCAAAGGATGCCATCGCTTGATTAAGCAAGGCGCAAAATTAGTCGAGGCCGGGGCAGATATTCTGGAAGAGCTGTCCGGTAATTTGGCGCTGGATTTTTCGCCGCAAAAAACGCCGAATGCGAGCCCAGAAACTCCAGACGAAGAGTCTCCATTATTGGGTTTAATGGGGTGGGACGCGGTCGAATTTGATTGGCTGGTGTTGCAAAGCGGCTTGACGAGCGAGGCGCTGTGCGCGATTCTGTTGGGTTTGGAACTGGAAGGGAAAGTGGCCAGTCTGCCGGGGAACCGGTATCAGCGACTGGGCATTGCAAAATAAGACGCCAATCATGCTTGAAGTACTTGCCTATTTATTTGAACAATTTTACAACGCAGATGGCCTGCCGGATGTCTCGCAGGTGGCCAAAAAGCTGTCGTTGGCCGGTTTTGAGGGCGAGGATATTCATGATGCGCTGACTTGGCTGGGGGAGCTCAAACAGCTGGATATCACCCCTTATTTGGCACTGGACGAGCAGGGCATTGCCTATCGGCCGCTGCAGCAAAATGAAGTACAGCGTCTGTCAGACGACGCGGCGCAATTTTTCTTTTCGCTAGATGCCACCCGCCTGCTGAGCACCGGTGAACGTGAGCTGGTGCTCGATCGCCTCTGGCGTGAGCCCGATGGTGAGGTGGGCGCCGAGCGCCTGAAGCTGATCGTGTTGATGGTCATTTGGCAAAAGCGAGATGCATTGTCTAATCTCCTGATCGAAGACCTGTTGTTCGGCCGCGACGGCGCGGCCTACCATTGAAAAGCATCCGCAAAGCTTGATATATATATTGGCGGTGACCATAGCATGGTTGTCGCCATCCTTCGAACTTGTAACCGTAACGGGGAATCATGCCCGCTAATCTCCTGATCGTTGAGTCGCCTTCTAAGGCGAAAACCCTGCAAAAATACCTCGGCAAAGACTTCCAGATTCTGGCCTCGTATGGCCACGTGCGTGGTCTGGTGCGCAAGAGTGGTTCGGTCGATCCGGATAACAGCTTCAAGATGAAGTATCAGGTCATCGACAAAAACAAAAAACATGTCGATGCCATTTGTGAGGCCGTTGAGCGTGCCGATCATGTCTTTCTGGCTTCCGATCCGGACCGCGAAGGCGAGGCGATTTCCTGGCATATTCTGGAAATCCTGAAAGCGAAAAAGCTGCTGAATCCGGAAAAAACCTTCAAACGGGTGGTTTTCCATGAAATCACCGAAACAGCGGTGAAGCAGGCGGTGGCCCACCCGCGTGATCTGGATTTCAACCTGGTTAATGCCCAGCAGGCGCGCAGTGCGCTCGATTATCTGGTGGGCTTTAATCTCTCGCCATTGCTATGGCGAAAAGTGCGTACCGGCTTGTCCGCCGGGCGCGTACAAAGCCCGGCTTTGCGGCTGATCTGTGAACGTGAGCTGGAAATCCGTGCCTTCACCGCGCAGGAATACTGGACGATCCATCTGGATACCAAAAAAGGCCGCAGCAAAGTCGCGGCCAAGCTCACGAGCTGGCAAGGTAATAAGCTCGATCAGTTCGATATTCCGGACGAAACCACCCAAGCCAAAGTGTTAGCCAGTCTCTCAGGCCAGCCCGCACAAGTGCACGCGGTGGAAAAGAAAAAGAAATCGCGCTCACCCACTGCGCCATTCACCACGTCCACCTTGCAGCAGGAATCGGTGCGAAAACTGGGCTTTACCACCGATCGCACCATGCGCACGGCTCAATCGCTGTACGAGGGGGTGAACTTAGGCGGTGAAACCGTCGGTTTGATTACCTATATGCGTACCGACTCGGTGGCGTTGTCCAATGATGCGCTCACTGAAATCCGCGAATTTATCGCCAACCACTTTGATAAAGACTACCTGCCCAATGCGCCGGTGGTGTACAAAAACAAAGCTAAAAACGCGCAAGAAGCCCACGAAGCGATTCGTCCTACTTCGATCTTGCGCACGCCCGAATCGGTTAAAACCTTTTTGTCGCCAGAGCAATTTAAGCTCTATCAGATGATCTGGAAGCGGACATTGTCCTGTCAGATGACTGCGGCCAAGTTTGATACTGTGGCCGTGGATATCGCCGTGGGTGGGCCGGAAAATCTATTCCGCGCCACCGGGCAAACCTTGGTGTTCCCGGGCTTTATGGCGGTTTATCAAGAAGACGCCGATGATGTTGAAGACGATGAAGACGAAGCGCGCCTGCCGGTTCTGACCGAAGGCGATGTACTGCCCGTCGAGCAGATCTATGGCGAGCAGCATTTCACCCAGCCACCGCCGCGTTTTACCGAGGCCAGCTTGGTCAAATCGCTGGAAGAGTTCGGCATCGGCCGGCCTTCAACCTATGCCTCGATCATCTACACGCTGAAAGACCGTGAATACGTCATTCTGGATAAAAAGCGCTTCACCCCCACCGACACCGGCGAAGTGGTGAATAAATTCCTGACCGAGCATTTCACGCAGTACGTGGATTACAACTTCACCGCCAAGCTGGAAGACAAGCTAGATGAGATTTCCACTGGCTCGCGTGAGTGGGTGCCGGTGCTGGAAGAATTCTGGAAGAAATTCCACAAGCAGGTCGAAGACAAGCAAGCGCTGTCGCGGGCGGAAGTCACCCACGAGGCGCTGGACGAAGATTGCCCGAAATGTGGCAATAAGCTCTCGATCCGGCTGGGTAAGCGTGGCCGCTTTATCAGCTGTACCGCTTATCCGGAATGTGACTACACCCGCAATCTGGGTGATGATCCGAATGCCGCACCGGTCGAGCCGGAAGTGGTGCCTGATCGCACCTGCCCGAAATGTGAATCGGCGCTGCACATCAAAGTGGGGCGCTATGGCAAGTTTATTGGTTGCTCCAATTATCCGAAGTGTAAGCACATCGAGCCATTGGAAAAGCCGAAAGACACTGGCGTAGAATGCCCTGAATGCCACAAAGGTAGCCTGATCGAGCGCAAGAGCCGCTATGGCAAGATGTTCTATTCCTGCAATACCTATCCGGATTGCAAGTACGCTACATGGAACCCGCCGATTGCCGAAGCTTGCCCGCAGTGCCAGTGGCCGGTGATGACCATCAAGGTCACCAAGCGCCGCGGAACGGAAAAAGTTTGTCCGCAGAAAGAATGTGGCTACAGTGAGGTGATTGAGCCGCCAGCGCCAAAAGCCTGACGGCCCCACGCCAGCAAGTAAGACGGGGATTGGCGACAATCCCCGTTCGTTTTTGGCTGCCAGCCATGGCTTGGTAGCGAGCAGAGGTGGAATTTTGCGCTCTGATTCGGTTGGTTTTTCTCCGCTAGGCCCGGCTGAGCAGCAGGCGCTGGGCACCTATCACACCTATTTCAACGCTTTTGATAGCGTTGTGAATATCCTCGCGCATCCGGAAGAACCTGAATATCTGCAAGATATGCTGCAGGTCTTGGGTCAGGCTTCGGCTAGCGGGATGACGGGCCTCTATCTCAATGAAGGTCAGCGTAAAGCCCGCTTGGTGGCGGCGTGGCGGCGGCCCGATTGCCGGCTGCTCCAATATACCCCCGAGCCGTTTCTGCATCTAGACTATGACCAGTATGCCTTGCTGGCAGATACCCTGGCTGTTGGCATGGTGCTGAATAAATCGCTACTGGAGTTGCCGCTGGCCGAACAGATGCTGCTGGCCCAAGTGGGAGTGCGGCAGCTTTTGTGTATACCGCTACTGCAGCGTGGCGAAATGTTCGGGTTTTTGGCGTTTCTGAACGACGATGAGCGTCATCAGCGTGATTCGGTCGAGCTGCGCCTGCTGTCGATGTTGGCCAACCATGTGGCGCAAGCCTTGGTACGGGCGCGGCTGGAAAGCGAAGCGCTGGCCAATCAGCAGCGGCTACGGGCGCTGGTGGGCGCCACGCAGGATATGGTGTTCGAGCTGGATGCGCAGGGCGTGGTGCGGCAGGTCTGGTCTGGCCACCCGGCCTTGCCCGCTGCCGAACAGCTGCTCAATCGCCCGATGGCGGCGGTCTTGCCTTATGAGCTGGCCAATGAGCTCATCCGGGCCTTGCCGGCGATCATGGCCGGACAAGCCAGCCGGCAATTTAATTGCTATCTGCCGCAACAGGAAGTGAGCCTGCTGGTGCGCATTCAGCCGGTGGGCGAAACCCATGAACGGCAAGCCGTGGTACTGCTGCAAGACGTCACCGTGCTGATGCAAGATGCTGCGCGCAAGCGCACGATGCTCGATACGCTGAATCTGTTGGAAGAAGCGATCGTGGATTTATTGCCGAGCGGCATTCTGGTCGAGGCGACTGCGGCTTGGGCTAATCTGCGGGCGATTGAGAGCCGCGAAGTGGCGGCCGAGTTGGGCCGCCCGCTCACCACCTGGGTGCATCCGGAAGACGCCGCGGCGCTGCAGGCGCTGATGAGCCAGCAGCTAAAATCGCTTGAGCCCGCCAGCTTGCGTTTCCGGCTGCTGCGCTCGGATGGCGACTTTATCTGGGTGGAGCTCCGATTGATCGCGCATCGCGGGCCAGAAGGGCGCATTACCGCCTTGCGCGGGGTCTTGCGCGATGTCACCGTGGCGCATATCAATGAGCAAAACATCACCCAGATGGCGCTCTACGATGGCCTGACTCGGCTGCCCAACCGGATTTTGCTGGATGATGAAATTCACCGGGCGATTGATGACGCAGCGCGCTTGCAGCATAAAGTGGCGCTGGGCTTTATCGATCTGGATCACTTCAAGCAAATCAACGATGCTTTTGGCCACAAGACCGGCGATGAACTGCTGATTACCCTCGCCCATCGCCTGCAGGGCGCCTTGCCTGAGGGCGGGTTGCTGGCGCGCTGGGGTGGCGACGAGTTTGTGGCCTTGATTCCAGAATTACACGATCAGCGCCAGCTGGCCGTGATTGCCGAAAACCTGCGCCTGGCTGCGCGGCAAGGCATTTTGATCAATGGGGTAGAAACCCAGCCCACAATTTCGCTGGGCTTCGCGATTTACCCTGATAACGCTGAAAGTGGCGAAGAGCTACTCTCTGCGGCCGATCACACCATGTATCACGCCAAACACGCTGGTCGCAATAGCGTATGTTTCTACAGCGATATCGTGCATTTAAAAGCACTGGGGCGGGAGCATGTGGCGATTCAATCGCGGCTCTCGAGCGCCATTCAGCACAGTGGCCTGCAGGTGTTTTATCAGCCGATTGTAAATACCCGCAGCGGCGAAGTGATGGCGGTAGAGGCGCTGGCGCGCTGGCAAGATGACAAGAGCGGCTGGATTAGCCCTGAGCTCTTCATCCCGATGGCAGAAAAAGTCGGGCTAATTCAGGAGCTCTCCGAGCAGATTATGCTGCAAGCCTTTGCCAAGCTGCGCGACTGGCGCGAGGCCGGGCTAAGCCAGCGACTGATGGTGAATATCTCGCGCAGCCAGCTATATCTGCCAACCTTTGTGCCGCAGATGGTGGAGCGGCTGGCGCAATTCAAGCTACGCCCAAGCGATATTATTATCGAGATTACCGAAGGCATTGCGCTGACCGATTACGCGCGGCAAATGCGCCATCTGCGCCAGCTGGCCAATGCGGGCTTTGTGCTGGCGATTGATGACTTTGGCACTGGTTATTCTTCGCTCTCGCAACTGCACGAAATGCCGGCCAATATGCTGAAAGTGGATGTGTCATTCTCGCAGCGCCTGCATACCGAAGAAGGGCGCCGGGTGATGCAAGCGATTGCGCAAATGGCGCAGGGCTTGCAGCTTGATCTCGTGATCGAAGGGGTGGAGAACATCGAGACGGTGCGCTTTCTGCAGGGGATGGGCGTGCACTATATGCAGGGCTTTTACTTTAGCCAGCCGGTGCCGCCAGGGGTGGCAGAGCTCTGGATGCGACTGGGCATGCAGGCCCGCACCTAACGCGGGTTGGCAAAGCGATAGGGGGCGAGTTTTTGCTGCCACGCAGGGTCGGCATTGAGCTCGCGTACCGCAGTGAGCACAAATTGCGCCAGCGCCGGCTGCCGCTCCGACACCAGTAGCTGGCGCGGATAGTGATTGCGCGGCTGGCGCGCCACGCTTAAGCCCTCGATGAGGCCCGGATTGGTGTGCTGGTAATCCCCCCAGCTGCTTTGCGGCACAAAGATTACATCCACTCGCCCTGAGGCCAGTTTGCGCAGATTGCTTTCCTGATTAGGGGCGTCATCGCGTTGCAATTGGCCGCTGTTGAGGGCGTCGCTCAGCTCCACATAATGGTGCCCCAGAATGCCACCCAAGGTGAGCCCCGTGAGGCTGGCCGGGCCGCTGTATTGCAGCGGTTTGCGGCTGATGACCAGATCGGCATCCAGAAACAGCATCTCGCTCCAGAGCCCGCCTTGGGTCGTCGGAAACCATTGTGGGTTGACCCACGGTACCACCCCTTGCCAATTGGGCTGGGCGAGCAATAAATCCAGCCGTTTGCGCGGGGTGAGTTGCACCACAAACTGATACCGACCTTGGCTGCGGCGGGTGAGCTCGTCGGCCAAGTCGCGACTTAGGCCTTGTTTAGCGGTGAGGAAGGGTGGGTAATCGTAATGGGTATAAATGGGTACCACACTGGCGGCCCAGCTGCTGGTAGCACTAAGGCAACTGATGCCCAGCCAGCATAATAAAAGTCGGAACACAGACATCGAATAGCGCCGCCATAGCGATGGGTAGAGCTATTAGCTTAGCTAGTCAGCGCTGTTTTGTGAATCCAGTGGGGTATATAAAAAAAGCCATTCATATGAATGGCTTTCTGGCATATACCTGGTAGGGGTTATTGGTGCAGCGGCGCAAGGATCTGGCGCAGGAACTGCTTGGCGCGATCGGTGCTCGGGTTGGTGAAGAAAGCCTCTGGCGTGGTGTCTTCCAGAATCTCACCTTGGTCGAGGAAGATGATGCGGTCGGCCACTTCGCGGGCAAAGCCCATTTCGTGGGTCACCACCATCATGGTCATGCCTGATTCGGCCAGCGATTTCATGACCGACAGCACTTCGCCAATCATTTCCGGATCCAGCGCACTCGTCGGCTCGTCAAACAGCATTACCCGTGGGCTCATCGCCAGGCCGCGCGCAATCGCTACCCGTTGTTGCTGGCCACCGGAAAGATTGCTGGGGTAGGCATCTTTTTTATGCGCCAAACCCACCCGCTCCAGCAGCTCCAGCGCCGTTTTTTCGGCTTCGGCTTTACTTTGCTTTTTCACCTGGATCGGGGCAATGGTGATGTTTTCCAGCACCGATAGATGCGGGTAAAGATTAAAGTGCTGAAACACAAAGCCGACTTCTTCGCGCAGCTTGTTGATATTGGTTTTCGGGCTATTGGCCTGAATACCATCAACCCAGATCTGGCCGTCATTGATCGGCTCGAGCTGATTGATGGTGCGGATCAGCGTTGATTTACCCGAACCCGAAGGCCCGCAGACGACGACCACTTCGCCCTGTTTCACTTCCAGATTCAGATTTTTCAGCACATGGTGGTCGCGGCCATACCATTTGTTTACTTGCTCGAAGCGGATCATTATTGTCGGTGCATTCATCAATCAAGCCTTTGATTGTCCGGTCTTTGTTGGGGCCAGCCTAGCGGGGAAAACCCTAGCTGGCGAGGGTGTTCGACAGCGCCACATATTGCGCGACGCTGATGTTTTCGGGCCGCCAGCTCGGCTCAATCCCTACCGCCGCCAGCTGTTCATCGCTGGCAATGCCTTTGAGATTATTGCGGATGGTTTTGCGGCGCTGGGCAAAGGCGGTGATCACCAGTTTTTGCAGGTGCTCTTCGTTCACGGCCGGATGCGGCAGCGTATCGTAGGGCACCATCCGTACCACAGCCGAATCCACCTTTGGCGGTGGATCGAAGCTTTCAGGCGGTACATCAATGATGTGATCCATCAAATAGCGATACTGCAGCATGATCGAGAGGCGGCCGTAATCGGTGGTGCCCGGTTCGGCCACCATGCGGTCAACCACTTCTTTTTGCAGCATGAAGTGCATATCGTGGATTACCGCGCCAAAGCTGGCCAGATGAAACAAGAGCGGGGTCGAGATATTGTAGGGTAGGTTGCCCACGAGCTTGATTCGCCCGCCGGGGGCAATCTGGCGCGCCAGCGCACCAAAATCGAATTGCAGCGCGTCGATATTGTGAATGACCAGCCGCTCAGCGCTATAGCGGGCGGAAAGGTGCGTCACGATGTCGCGATCGATCTCGACCACATGCAGGGTCGGTACGCGATCGAGCAGCGGGGCGGTGAGCGCCGCCAAGCCGGGGCCGATTTCCACGATGGCATCGTCTTTATGCGGATCCACGGCATTGATGATGCCGGCGATCACGCCCTGATCTTGCAAAAAATTCTGCCCGAAGCGTTTGCGCGGGATATGGGCCATACAAATTCCTTTGAAAACTTTAAGCTGCGCGCGCTGCCGCCAACTGGCTGGCAAGCTGATAGGCGGCGAGTAAACTGCCGGTTTCGGCACGCCCGGTGCCCGCCAGATCGAGCGCCGTGCCGTGATCCACCGAAGTGCGGATCAAGGGCAAGCCCAGGGTGATATTGATGCCCGCGCCAAAAGTGGCGAACTTGAGCACCGGCAAGCCCTGATCATGGTACATCGCCAGCACGGCGTCGCCCTGCGCCAGGATGGGCGGATTAAACAGGGTGTCGGCCGGTAGCGGCCCAATCAGCTGCATGCCTTGGGCGCGCAATTCATTCAGTACCGGGATAATGACGTCGATTTCTTCGCGCCCCATATGCCCGGATTCGCCCGCATGCGGGTTGAGCCCCGCCACCAGAATGCGCGGCTGGGCGAGACCAAAATGCTGCTGCAGATCATGGTGCAAAATCTGTAGCGTGCGGCGCAAAGAATCTGGCGTCAGGGCTTCCGACACGGCCTGCAGTGGTAAATGCGTGGTTGCCAGTGCGACCCGTAGCATCTGCTGCTGGCCATATTCGCCCGCTAGCATCATGACGACTTGGGGGGTATTGGTCTGTTCGGCAAGGTATTCGGTGTGCCCGGAGAAATACCCACCATCAGTACCTTCGTTAATCACCCCTTTGTGAATCGGGGCAGTGACCATGCCGGCAAATTCACTGCGCTGGCAGCCGGCAATGGCTTGGTCGAGCAGGCTGAGTACATAGTGGGCGTTCGCTGGGTTGAGCGAGCCAGCAAGGGCGGGCGCGGCCAGTGGCACATCGGCAATGGCCACTGGCGGGTGTTCTGCTGAAAGCTGGCTAGCCTGATAAGCGGGCCAGCTTGCCACCAAGGCCGGGTCTACCCCGACGCAGGCGGCGCGCTCGAGCAGTAATTGCCGGTTGCCCAGAATCACGCAGGGTAGCGGCAAGGCGCCGGCGGCGACTTTTACGCAGATTTCCGGGCCGATGCCCGCCGGCTCGCCACTGGTGATGACCAGTGGCGCAACAGCTGCCTGCATTATTCGTCCTTCAGGCGGATTTCGATCCGCGCGCGGTCACGCAATTGGCGCAGCCAGTCTTCGTATTGCTCTTCGGCTTTGCGCTGGCGCAGCTCATTGCGGATTTTGAAGCGGGCTTGTTCCAGTGTCACGTCCTGATCACGGCGCTCTAGCACCTGGATCAGGTGAAAACCAAAGGGAGATTGCACCGGCTGGCTGATTTCATTGAGCGCCAGCGCATCCATGGCCTGCTCAAATTGCGGCACTGTTTCACCCGGGTTGAGCCAGCCCAGATCCCCGCCTTTGGCGGCGCTGGGGTCTTCGGAGAAGGCTTTAGCGACCTGTGCAAAATCCTGGCCAGCCATGATGCGGGCGCGCATTTGCTGCAGTTTTTGCTGTGCATCGGTGGTGGATACCAGCTCGTTGCTGCGGATCAGGATATGGCGAGCGTGAGTTTGCTTCACGATGACTTTTTGGTTTTGATCGCGTTTATCCAGTAGCTTGAAAATATGCAGAGCTGCCGGGGTGCGCACGATATCGGTTAATTCACCGGGCTGTAGTTTTTCCAAGAGGGCGGTAAAGGCCGGTGGCAAAGAGCCAGCAGGGCGCCAGCCTAAGCTGCCGCCTTTCGTGGCATTCGCGCCTTCTGAATAGCTGGCCGCGACAGTGGCAAAAGATTTGCCTTCTTCCAGCTCTTGGCGAGCCTTCTGGATTTTGACGCGTTTAGCGGCGACTTGTTCGGGGGTGGCATTTTCCGGGATGTTGATCTGGATTTGCGCAAGTTCAAACTCGAGTTTCGAGTGGTTGCCAGCGATTTTCAAGTAATCATCGATTTCCGATTCGGTGACCACCACCCGGTTATCCACTTCGCGCTCTTTCAGGCGGCCCAGCGTGATTTCCTGGCGAATGTCTTCGCGCAGCTGGCGCCAGGTGATGCCGGAGGCTTCGACTTTTTTGCGAAACTCGGGCAGCGAGAGCTGGTTTTGCTCGGCTAAGCGGTTCAAGGCGATTTCCAGCTGACGATCATCGATGCGCAAACCACTTTGCTCGGCATATTGCAGCTGGACTTGGTCGATGATCATCCGGTCGAGGACTTGCTGTTGCAGCACATCATCTGGTGGCAATTTCACTTTTTGCCGTTCCAGATTTTGCTTGATGCTGTCGACTTTGCGCGCCAGCTCGACCTGGGTAATGGCGCTACGATTGACCACTGCCACCACGCGATCGACGGTCACCACGCTGGCACTGGCACCCGCGCTGAGCAAGGCGGCAATCAGCGGCGCGCTGTAGCGGATGCGGTTAAGCAAAGAGCTGAGTTTAGGGCTGCTTGTCATAGAAAACCTGTTTAACGCAATTTGGGCGATGCGTATGTATCCGCATAGCCAGGAATCGATTGGCGCAAAGTCGAAATCGGGTTCATCCCGATGCCGGCCAAGCCACCCAGTTCGAGCAGAAGGAAATAATTGGTTTTGTATTCGCTATTGGTGGTAATAAAGCGTTGCGCCGCGATCCGCAGCGCCCAGCATCCGGCATTATATTCAACCCCGGCCAGTGCCTCTAGCGCCTGATTGTCTTTCAGCGAGTAGTTATAGCGGGCAACGCCGTACCAGCCCCCGCCCAGCGGCCATTGCGCACTGGTATCCAGTTGCTCGGTATTCGTTAGGCGGTTCACGCTGTAGCGCAGATTCAAGGTTTTGAATTCACCCGGGTGCCAGTTCAGATTGACATCGGAGCGCACGGTTTTGTCATCCCGTGTATTGTGCTGCAGACTGTAATCCACTCGAATATTGTGCGGCAAATTCCCGCCAAGCAAGAACAGCATGTCCGAGGTTTTAACCTGATCATCGGTCAGGTTGCCCGAGAGGCCCACCTTCGGCGAATGCAGGTACAGGCGCTGACCAATCCCGGCAAAAAAGCGTTCAACCCCGCTCTCGTCATCAAAAATGCGACTATTGAGCGCTAGGGTGATTTCGTTGGCATCGTTGATGCGGTCATTGCCCGAATATTTGTTCTCGGCAAATAGGCCCGACCAAGAGAGATCCGTGGCGCCAGAGTCATAGTTAGGCAGCTTGGACTGATCTTTGTACGGCACATACAAATAATACAGCTGGGGTTCCAATGTTTGGATGATGTTGCTGCCAAACAGGCGGCCCTCACGTTCGAAGAACAGGCCACCGTGCAGGCTGGCGATAGGGAGCACGCGACTTTCACTTCCCAGATCGCGGCCGTTGGCGGTTTCGGTACTGTAATACGTCGCATGCACCCCAAGTTTCGGGGTGAGGAAACTGTATTGATTCGCCAGTGGCAGACTCACAGTTGGGTAAATCCAGCTGCGTTGGCCTTGATCTTTGGTGTCGTGGGTAAAGCGGGTGAATTCGGCGCTGACATTGCTTTGTGTGCCATACCCCAAGCTTGGGTTATAGCTGGCGTACCACTGCGGCAAACGACGATAGGGCTCTTCGACGGGTGAGGTGGTACTTTGCAGCGTTTGGTATTGTTGCGCCCGCAGATAGGTCGACCAGTTGCTCCCCGAATAGCTCAGCACGGCTTCTTGGGGCAGATTGACTTGCGATGCCACACTCAAGCGATCACCAAAATCACTAAAATACTTATCATCCGACACGCGCTGGTAGTTTAAATCCAGCTGCAGCCGCTCAGCCAGCTGCTGGCTGTGTTGAAAGAGCAGGCTATAGCGGCGATCGTTGGCGAGGCTGTCATCAATGCCTTCCAGCTTAAGCATCCCGCGGTATTCTGGCTGCAAATAGCGAAACTCTCCGCCCAGCATCATGCCGCGCTTGGAGAAATAACTCGGGAAAATCGTGGCGTCGTAGTTGGGCGCGATATTCCAGTAAAACGGCGTGGTGAGCTCAAAACCGTTGCGATTACTGTAATTAAAATTCGGCATTAAAAAGCCGGTTTTGCGCCCGCCATCCAGTGGGAAATCGATCCACGGATAGTAGAAAATCGGTACGCCCTGAAATTCCAGCCAGCCATTCCAGGCCTGACCGTAGTTTTGCGTGTAATCGAGCTGCATTTCGCGGGCGTGCACATACCAGGCGTTTTGTTCCACCGAGCAGGTGGTGAGATTACCTTTGTGTACACGGTATTTATCTTTGCCCTCGAAATCTACCTTTTCGGCCTGCCCGCGGGCTTGGCCGTAGTTCAATTCGTAAGTGGCATCATTGAGCGCGCCTTCGCGCGTACCCAAGGTGATGTCCAGCTGCTTGCCGCAGATAGTGTCGCCATCTTTTTTCAGTTTGACCTGATCACCCGCCAGCAATTTGTCCGCCGCAAACTGGTAGCGCGCCCAGTCGGATTCGACCTCGACCGCATCGCGGTTCATCACCACATTGCCGCGGGCTTCGGTGTATTCGCCTTCCTGCACCATGGCCTGATCGGCTTCGATAAAGACCGGCGGTTCGGTGGGAGTGGACGGGGCGCTCTCGGCGAAGGCCCAGCAGGGCAAAATGGCCAGTGAGAGTTTCAGAATCGACAGGTGAAAGGGCGGTGAATGGCGCAACGGCATGTGGCCTTGTTCAGCTAACTGGTAGAATGCGACGATTCTAGCAGATTCGATTGGATTTCCTCGCATGAACCGACAAGAACAAATTACCAGCTGGCTCAGTCAGGTCATGGGGCAAGCGCCCAGTGAGCTGACCTTGGCTGCCAGTGATGCCAGTGTGCGCGAATACTGGCGGGCCAGCTGGCCCGAGCGCACGGCGATCGTGATGGATTTTGACCCCGCGGCATTTAGCGCCGAGCCCTTTGTACAGCGGCAGGCGCAGCTGGCCGGCGCCGGCGTAGCGGTGCCGCAGCTGCACGCCCATGCGCCTGAGCTGGGCTTGGTACTGCTGGAAGACCTTGGTGATGTCACGCTGGCACAGGTCTTGAATGAAGAGAATGCCAAGGGGTGGTATCTGCGTGCAATCCACGATTTGATTCAATTGCAGGCACATACCCTTGATGAAGGCTTGCCGGTATTTGATGCAGCGTTTATTCAGCGTGAGCTGGATATTTGCAAAGAGTGGTATATCGGCCAGCAATTTGGCCATACCCTCACCGCCACCGAAGAAAAAATCTGGGCGCATAGCTGCCAGCTTTTGCAGCGCGAAATCTTGCTACAGCCCACGGTGTATATGCATCGCGATTACCACTGCCGCAACTTAATGGTGCAGGGTGAGGCACTGCGGGTGATCGATTTTCAGGATGCGGTGAAAGGCCCGGTGGCCTACGATCTGGTGTCGCTGCTGCGCGACGCTTATGTCACCTGGAACGAAGCCTTTGTACTCGATCTGGCGATCCGCTATTGGGAGCAAGCCCGCGAAGCGCATCTGCCAGTGCAGGAAGATTTTGCCGATTTCTACCGCGCCTTTGAAATGGCCGGCTTGCAGCGGCATATCAAGATTTTGGGGCTGTTTGCGCGCCTGAATCTGCGTGATGGTAAGCCGCAATATCTGGCCGATCAGCCGCGCGTATTCGAGTATGTGCGCCAGGTGTGTCTGCGCTATCGCGAGCTGACACCGTTGGGGCGCCTGCTGCTGAATCTGCATGGGCAAAAAATCGAATCGGGTTTTACTTTCTGAGGCATAGGCCTTAAGGGCGGCGCAGATGAGCAAAGTGTATTGCATTGTCAATATCCTTCAGGTGCACGATCCACAGCGCTTTGCGCAGTATGTGGCTGGCCATGCTGAGACCATAAGCCAGTATGGCGGACGCTTTTTGGTCAAAGGTGATGCTGGTGACGTGTTAGAAGGCGAGCTGGCCAGCAATAAAATGGTGGTGCACGAGTTCCCCAGCGCGGCACAGTTTTACGCATGGTACGATTCGCCCGAGTACCGGCCGTGGAAAGCGCTGCGCCAAGCTTGTGCTGAAGTTACGGTGATCCTCAGTCGGGGTTGTGCCGACTAAATCTGCGTCTATTGGGTACAGCAATGAAAGCAATGATCTTGGCCGCAGGCCGTGGCGAACGGATGCGCCCGCTCACCGATACCACCCCCAAGCCGCTACTGGATGTGGCTGGGCAGCCCTTGATTGGCTGGCACCTGCAGGCGCTACGGGCGGCGGGCTTTGCGCAAGTGGTCATCAATCACGCCTGGCTAGGGGCGCAGATTGAGGCGCGGCTGCAAGATGGCGCGGCCTATGGCCTGCAGCTGACGTATTCAGCGGAAACTCAGGCGCTGGAAACCGCTGGCGGCATTGCCACGGCCTTGCCGCAATTAAGCCCGGATGGCGCAACGCCATTTCTGGTGGTGAACGGCGATGTGTTTACCGACATTGATTTTGCTCAGCCAGCGCTGCAAAGCCTGGCGCCGGGGCGCTTGGCGCATCTGATTTTGGTGCCTAATCCCGAGCATCACCCCACTGGTGATTTTGCTCTTGCGGCAGGGCTGGCCGTAGCTGAGGGCAGCCCGCTCTACACCTTTAGCGGTGTGGGGTTGTATCACCCCGCCTTGTTTGCGCAAACGCCAGCCGGCCAACCGGCCAAGCTTGGCCCCTTGCTGCGCGAGGCCATGGCGCAAGGTCTAGTGAGTGCCAGCTTGCATCAGGGGCAATGGCTGGATGTAGGCACGGTTGAGCGGCTGCAATGGGCGCGAACGGTGGCATTGCAGCGCCTTGGCGACTTACTGGCGGCAGGGGGCGATTGAGGTCGGGCTGATGCCACTGGTCAGCCGTTAAAAAGGCCATTGAAAATTGCTGCGCTGCAGCGTAGATTGAAAGATATCGCCGCGCGGAGCCGCCATCATGCCTGAGAAAGTCGTCACGCAATTCGCTGCCGAACAACAGCAGCGCAATCAGACCCTGCAGCATCAGATGCGGCAGCTGTTCGATCCCTTCGGTTTGTGGGCCACCACGCAGCAAGCCCATCAGGCCTGGCTGGCGCATCCGCAGCAGCTCTTGGAGGTATGCGGCACTTACAATCGGGATTTAATCCGCCTGTTGGGCTTTGCTACTCGCCGCTACTGGGGCGAGCCCGATACCGATGTGATTCCGCCTCATCCCGAAGACCCACGTTTTGCCGATCCGGTCTGGTGCGATTCACCGTACTGGGACAGCATCAAAGAGCTGTATTTACTCAATACCCGCTGGCTGCAAAATTGCCTGTACGCTACGCCGGGCTTGAATGAGCAGCAACGCAGTATCAGCGCCTTCTGGTTACGCCAATGGCTCAATGCCTTGGCGCCGACAAATTTCCTGCTCACTAATCCCAATGCGCTGGCCACTGCGCTAGAAACCCGCGGCGAGAGCCTGGCGAAAGGCTGGCAGAATTTCCTGGCCGATATGGCGCGCGGCGATATTTCCATGACGGATCTGAGCGCCTTTAAAGTGGGCGAAAATCTCGCCACTACCCGAGGCGCTGTGGTGTATCGCGGTAAACTCCTTGAAGTACTTCACTTTGAAGCCAATACCCCCTCCGTGCATAAGGTGCCGCTGGTGCTGGTGTCGCCGTGGATCAATAAATACTACGTGCTGGATTTGAATCCGCAAAAGAGCATGATCCAGTATCTGGTGGACCAAGGCTTTTCGGTGTTTGTTACCAGCTGGAAAAACCCCGATGCCAGCATGAGCGAAGTGGGGCTGGATGATTACCTCACCGACGGCGTGGCGCAGATTATTGATGTGGCCTGCGAGATTTCCGGTAGCGATAAAGTCAATCTCTTGGGCTATTGCATTGGTGGTACCTTGGTCACCACTTATCTGGCCTGGGCCAATCGGGCGCAGCCGGGCAAAGTGCCAGTGCAAAGCGCCACCTTGCTCACCACACTGACCGATTTTGCCCGCCCGGGCGATATCGAAGTCTTTATCGATGAAGATGGTCTCGATTACATCGACCGGATTATGGAAAACAAAGGCTATCTGGATGGCAAAGACATGGCGGCGAGTTTTCGCCTGCTGCGTAGCAATAGCCTGATCTGGAATTACTGGGCCAGCAATTATCTGCTCGGTGAAACGCCGATGGCCTTTGATGTGCTGTATTGGAATATGGATACCACCCGCATGCCCAAGTGTATGCACCACACCTATCTGCGCGAGCTGTACTGGCACAATAAACTGGTCCAGCCCGATGCCCTTACCCTCGCGGGCCAGCCCATCGATTTGGGGCTGATCACCCAGCCGATTTATATGGTGAGCGCCGAAGAAGACCATATCGCGCCGTGGAAGCAAACCTACACGCTGGTCGAGCGCGTGGCCGGGCCGGTGCAATTTACCTTATCGACCTCAGGCCACATCATCGGCATCATCAACCCGCCGGGGCCCAAGTGTAAACGTAGCTACTGGCAGGGCACGCCAACTAAAGGCGCCGGCGCTGAGGACTGGCTAGCTGCTCAGACTCAGGTGGCTGGTAGCTGGTGGCCTAATTGGGTGGAATGGTTGCGCCCGCAGTCGGGTAATCAGGTGAAGCCCAAACTGTCGAGCCGTAAACACGCCAAGCTCTGCGCCGCACCCGGCACCTACGTGCTCGAATAAACAGCGCGACATTCACCCCCGCACCCGCCGCCCATTTGCGGCGGGTTTGTTTTTCCGCAACATTACTGGCATGGCTGCGTGCTCTAATGGGCGCGTGGATTTTTTTAGGCTGGCCACTATGCCAATTTGGTGTGGACAGCGATAATGCAGAGACTTTTTTGACCTTGGGTTGTGGCCTGGATTGGGCGGCTAAACATGGCTGATCACGGGCGGCAATTCGTTTTTCATTGATTAAGGAAAACCGTGATGGCAGCTACGCGTACTGATTTAGCAAATGCAATTCGCGCACTGGCGATGGACGCTGTGCAAAAAGCCAATTCAGGCCACCCAGGCGCACCGATGGGGATGGCTGAAATTGGTCTTGCATTGTGGGGTGGCCATATGCGCTTTAACCCACAAAACCCAGCTTGGGCGAACCGCGACCGCTTTGTACAATCGAATGGCCACGGCTCAATGCTGCAATACGCATTGCTGCACCTCACTGGTTACGATGTATCGATGGAAGACATCAAAAACTTCCGTCAATTCCATTCAAAAACCCCAGGTCACCCAGAGGTTCACTACACCCCAGGTGTAGAAACAACGACTGGCCCGCTTGGCCAAGGTATCACCAATGCCGTGGGTTTCGCTTTGGCAGAAAAACTGCTGGCGGCGCAATTTAACAAACCGGGTCTGGACATCGTTGACCACCACACTTATGTGTTCCTGGGTGACGGTTGCTTGATGGAAGGTATCTCTCACGAAGCGTGCGCGCTGGCCGGCACTTGGGGCTTGGGCAAGCTGATTGCCTTCTGGGACGACAACGGTATTTCAATTGATGGCCACGTTGAAGGCTGGTTCACCGATGACACGCCAAAACGTTTCGAATCTTACGGCTGGCACGTCATTGCTGGCGTAGATGGCCACGATGTAGATGCACTGAACGCCGCCATCCTTGCCGCCAAAGCGGAAAGCAACAAACCAACGCTGATCTGCTGCAAAACCATCATTGGTAAAGGCTCGCCCAACAAAGCCGCTAGCCACGATTGCCACGGCGCACCATTGGGCGACGCGGAAATCGCACTGACTCGCGAAGCGATTGGTTGGCCACATGCCCCATTTGAAATCCCTGCTGACGTGTACGCAGGTTGGGACAAAAAAGCCGCTGGTGCTGCGCTTGAGGCCGAATGGAATGCGCTGTTTGCGAAATACGCCGCGCAATACCCAGCCGAAGCCGCTGAATTCACTCGCCGTATGAAAGGCGACTTGCCAGCGAACTGGCAAGATCTGGTGAAATCTGCCGTTGCCGAAGCCAATAGCAAAGCAGAAACCATCGCAACGCGTAAAGCCAGCCAAAACGCGATTCAAGCCTTCGCGCCAAACTTGCCAGAAATGCTCGGCGGTTCGGCTGACTTGACTGGTTCTAACTTGACCAACTGGAAAGGCTCGAGCAGCCTGAAAGTTGAAAACGGCCAAATTAGCGGTAATCACATCAGCTACGGTGTGCGCGAATTCGGTATGAGCCATATTATGAATGGCCTAGTACTGCACGGTGGTTTCCGTCCATTCGGCGGCACCTTCCTGATGTTCTGCGAATACGCGCTGAACGCAGTGCGCATGGCTGCGCTGATGAAAACCAACAATATCTTCGTTTACACGCACGATTCAATCGGCTTGGGTGAAGATGGTCCAACTCACCAACCAGTTGAGCAATTGCAAACCCTGCGTTGCATCCCGAATCTGAACACTTGGCGTCCAGCGGATACCGTTGAAGCGATGGTGGCTTGGGCTGATGCGATCGAGCAACGCACTACGCCATCTTCACTGATCTTCAGCCGTCAGAACTTGGCTTTCCAAACGCGCACTGAAGAGCAAATCGCCAACATCAAACGCGGTGGCTATGTACTGCGCGATGCGGCGAATGCCAAAGTGGTCTTGCTGGCCACCGGTTCTGAGCTGGATCTGGCGGTGAAAGCGTTCGACGCTCTGGCGGCTGAAGGTATCGCAGCGCGCGTGGTTTCAATGCCAAGTACCAATGTGTTCGACAAACAAGACGCGGCCTACAAAGCATCCGTCTTGCCAGCCGGCGTGCCACGCCTGGCGGTTGAAGCGGCTACCAGCGACTTCTGGCGCAAATACGTGGGTCTGGAAGGCGATGTGATCGGTATCGACACCTTCGGCGAATCAGCACCTGCGCCATTGCTGTTCAAGCACTTCGGCTTCACGGTAGAAAACGTGGTGGCACGTGCGAAAGCACTGGTGAAATAAGCGTCACCACGCCAAACACAACGGGCCCTGCGGGGCCCGTTTTTTATTGAAGCTTAATGGCTTGTGTGGAGGGTATGGGGCAGTAAGCCTTATAAAATAAACCTCGCACGGCAATACCTGCGAGTGTATTGCCAGGCAAGGTGCGTACTGCGCATGTCTTGTGCTCAGCGTGATGGCGAAGGGATGTGGATATAAAAAAACACCCCAGCGCGCTGGGGTGTTTTTCTGTGGCTCTAACAGCGGCTGTGCTCAGCTGGCCTCCGCCGGTTTGCTCTCCGGCAAGAGCCGGGTCAGGATGGAAAACAGCGGTGGGTTGAGCAAGATCGACAGCAGCGCGCCAGCGATAATCAACGCGTTGGCATCGGTGCTCAGCAGCCCCAGCGCCATGCCCATGCTGGCCAAAATAAACGAGAATTCGCCAATCTGCGCCAGGCTCGCGGCAATGGTGCTGGCCACGGCATTGTTGTAGCCGTACAGCCGCACAATGCCCCAAGCCGCCAGCGATTTACCCACCACAATCACCAACACGGTGCCCAGCAGCGCCAGCGGTTGCTCCAGAATAATCGCCGGGTTAAACAGCATACCCACCGAGACGAAAAACAGTACCGCAAACGCATCGCGCAGCGGCAGCGATTCTTCGGCCGCGCGATGGCTAAATTCCGATTCGGCCAACACCATGCCGGCGAAGAACGCCCCCAGCGCAAACGACACACCAAATAAATGCGCTGCGCCGTAGGCGACACCCAGCGCAATCGCCAGTACGCCTAGCCGAAATAGCTCGCGGCTACCGGTCCAGACGGTTTTTTCCAGCACCCACGGGATCACTCGGCGACCCACCACCAGCATAAAGGTCACAAAGGCGGTGACTTTCAGTAGCGTCATCAAAATCAGCTGCCCCAGCGCCACATCGCCGTGCCCACTGCTGGTGCCACCCAAGAGGCCTGCCAGCGCCGGCAGCAAGACCAAGATCAGCACCATGGCCAGGTCTTCTACAATCAGCCAGCCAATTGCAATCCGGCCTTGCGGGGTTTGCTCCAGCTCGTATTTTTGCAGTGCTTTTAACAGCACCACCGTGCTCGCCACCGACAGCGCCAAGCCAAACACCAGGCCCTCGCCCCACGGCCAGCCCATTGCCCACGCTAGGCCCATGCCCAAGGCGGTGGCGCAGGCAATCTGTAGCACTGCGCCGGGGATGGCGATTTTCTTCACGCTCAGCAGGTCTTTCAGCGAAAAATGCAGGCCCACGCCAAACATCAGCAAAATCACGCCCACTTCGGCCAATTCATTGGCCAGCGCCTGATTGGCCAAGGGCCCCGGGGTAAAGGGGCCGACGATAATCCCGGCACACAAATAACCGATCAGCGGCGGCATGCGGCAGCGCTGGGCCAGCATGCCAAACACATAAGCTAGGCCCAGGCCCAAGACTAAAGTCGTTAACAGCGGTGTATCGTGGTGCATCGCATCTCCATCGCTTTGATTCTGCTCGATTATGACAGACGCACAGCTTGAAGCTGAACGGCAAATTCACATCCATGGTTGAAATTGTAATTTTCCCCTGCGGTTTTTGAGCTGGCGGCACAAGCAGGTACAATGGCGGTTTTGGCTCGCTGGCTGGCATTTGGTTCGCCACAGCGCCCCCTGCGCGGGCCCCACTTACGAATTTAGGCCGCTTCATGACGATTTCCCAACTCCTGAACCAGCGCGTACAAGCTGCGCTGGCCGCTGCTGGCGCCCCCGATGCGCCGGCCGTAATCCAGCCTTCCGGTAAACCAGAATTTGGCGATTTCCAGGCCAACGGGGTGATGGGCGCCGCCAAAGCGCTGAAAACCAACCCCCGCGAGCTGGCGGCCAAAGTAGTGGCTGCGCTGGATCTGGCCGGTATCGCCGACAAAGTCGAAATCGCCGGCCCCGGCTTTATCAATATTCACCTCGCGCCCGAATTTCTGGCCCAGCGCCTGAGCGCCGCGCAAAGTGACGACGCCCTCGGCATCGCCAAGCCCGCGCCACAAAAAGTGATGGTTGAATATTCATCGCCGAACTTGGCCAAAGAAATGCACGTGGGCCATCTGCGCTCCACCATCATTGGCGACGCCATCGCGCGCGTTCTGGGCTTTGTGGGCCATGATGTGCAGCGCTGTAACCACGTCGGCGACTGGGGTACGCAATTTGGCATGCTGGTGGCTTACCTCGTCGAAACCCGTCAATCGGGCGATGCCGAGCTGGAGCTGGCCGATCTGGAAAACTTCTATCGCAAATCCAAAGTGCGCTTTGATGAAGACGCCGTTTTTGCCGATACCGCGCGTCAATACGTGGTGAAACTGCAAGGCGGCGACGCTGAAGTGCTGGCGCTGTGGAAACAGTTTGTCGAAGTCTCCATGCAGCACTGCCAAGCGGTGTACGACAAGCTGGGCGTAGGGCTGGATCTGGCCGCGGTGCGCGGCGAATCAGCCTACAACGACGATCTGCCTGTGGTAGTCAGCGATCTGCGCAATGCCGGCCTGCTGGTGGAAGATCAGGGCGCGCAAGTGGTGTTCCTGCCGGAATTCAAAAACCCGGAAGGCGAACCGCAGGCGATGATCATCCAGAAAAAAGATGGCGGCTTCCTGTATGCCACCACTGACCTCGCCGCCGTGCGCTATCGCCACCGCAGCCTTGATCTGAAACGCGTGGTGTATGTGGTGGATGCGCGCCAAAGCCTGCACTTCCAGCAACTCTTTACACTGAGCCGAAAAGCCGGTTTTGCCCCCGCCGATATGGCCCTCGAACACGTGGCGTTCGGTACGATGATGGGCGAAGACGGCAAGCCGTTCAAAACCCGCTCAGGTGATACAGTCAAACTGGTCGAGCTGCTGGATGAAGCCATCGAGCGGGCGTATACGCTGGTAAGCCAGAAAAACCCTGATCTAGCGGAAGATACCCGCCGCAGTATCGCCAAAGCCGTAGGTATTGGCGCAGTGAAATACGCCGATCTATCCAAAAACCGCACCAGCGATTACATCTTCAACTGGGATACCATGCTGGCCTTCGAAGGCAACACCGCCCCGTATCTGCAATACGCCTACACCCGCGTGCAGTCGGTGTTCCGCAAAGTGGGCGCGGTAAATACCAGCGCCGCCATCGTCATCACCGAGCCCGCCGAAAAACAGCTGGCGCTGCAATTGGCGCAGTTCGACGAAGTGATCGAATCCGTGGCCAGCACCTGCCAGCCGCATCAGCTGTGTGCGTATCTATTCAATCTGGCCCAGCAGTTCTCGCGCTTTTATGAAGCCTGCCCAATCCTCTCGGCCGAAGGCGCCGCTAAAGACAGCCGGCTGGCGCTGGCGGCCTTAACCGCCAAGACATTGAAAACTGGGTTGAGTTTGCTGGGGATTGCGGTGTTGGAAGAGATGTAATTGGATTGACCAATAAAAAAGCGACCGGAAGGTCGCTTTTTTATTGGTCAGCTCATGAAAAACTGCCTTGAATTTAATACAACATTTAATGTTTGAAATTTAAATTTTCGACAAAGAAATGGAGTGTTATGAAAAAACTTATCGTACCTTTTGTTGGGTTAATAGCATGTTTTGCCATTTTTGTCGGGTTAGATACTAGGCGTGATGGGCTAGTTTCAATGAATAGTGGGTTTAAAATTGCCGAGCGGGATATGCCAATGGTGATTAAGCAGGCCAATTTGGGGCGGCTAGACGCAATGAAAAAACTCGCGCTCCATTATGGTATGTATGACGAGAATTATGTTTTGGAGCGTTATTGGCAATTTCGGGTTGCAGAGGCAGGGGATGTTGAAATGCGCTTGTTTCTCGTTGAAACGCTAGAATCTAGCAAAATCCCTAAAGGCAGAGAAAATGCATTCCAGCTAAGAAAAAAGTGGAATTTAGGTGTCTCGCTATATAGGTCGCAATAGCTGCAGTGCTGTAGGTTGGGCTAAGCTTGCACAGCCCAACATAAATGAACCGCTGAGCTTATTATGGCGGTTTTGTTTTATGCGCCGTTGGCGCGATGTTTTCAATGCGCGTTCCGCCGCGCTAACGGGAAGGGTATTTGCTTCGCCAAATACCCCTTCACCCCAAAGGCGACCCGGGCGAAAAGCGCTCCGCGCTGCCCTTGCTGCGTCGTGAGCCAAACGATAAAGCCGTTCGTCTCCCTCCTTGCTGCGGTTTTCGCTACACGGGAAACCAAGCCCCAACTTCACGAGCGCGGTAAATACTGGCGGCAGTATTGTGCTGAAGGCATTGCCGGTATTTGTTTTGGTGAACATACCCCTGCCGTGGTTAGTACGAGTCGCCCGTGGAGCCGCGCCGTTCGGGAGGCACTTGGCAAGGTTTTAAGATGCGGCTGTTTGAGCGTTGCGACGCTAGCGCAACGCGAGTTTCCGCATCGCCTTGCCAAGCGCTGGACGGACGGGGTTTCGCGGCGATCGGGCGCGTTAGGGTTGCAAGGGGCAAGGCAAGACTGCCCCTTGCTCGTCCGGCGGGCGAAACCTCCGGTTTACCGCCAGCGCAGCAGGCTAAGCTTCAAGGAAAAAGCTCTGGCAGTGATTAACGCGACTGGCCGCTAATCGTCTCTGCTGCCAGCTCGCCAAAGCGCGATGGCGTGTCGGCGAGGATTGGGCGGGCTTTGTGGAGGGAATGGTAGCCATTGAGCCAATGCCGGGCGGTGAGGACGGCGCCGGCGAGGGTGAGTAGGGTCAGCATCGGTGAATCGCCGCGCAGCCAGCTGCTGATGGCCGCGGTGATCAGCAGGCACAAGATCATGGTATCGATCTGCCAGCTGCGACGCGTGGTGCGCAGGCTCAGCTGGATGGGCGTGATTTGTAGCGATTGCCAGTCATTCAGCAAATGGCGGGCGGCGATGGTGAGCAAGATCAGGCTCAGGCAAGCCGGATAAAACTCGCCCAGCCAGCCGTAATAGCTCAGTGCCCCGAGGCTCAGTACGGTAAACGTGGCATCCAGGGCTAAAATCCGAGGGTTCGCGCGACGTGGCATGGTGGTCTTTCCGTTCTCGTTGCTTGATACCATTAAGGGTAAAACCTGATGCGGTTTTTGCCTAGTGCTAGCCGCTGGCCGTGGTGGCGATGTTGCGCCCAGCATTGACCCCAGCCGGGCTGCGCGCGAAGATGCGCTGATGGTAAAACGCTAGGGCAAAGCGCGCAGGGGGCATGCATGGATCAGGATTTCAGCGCACAACTGGCGCGGCTATTAAGTTTGGGCGAGGCGGCGCTGCAGCAATGGCAGCAAGGCCAAGCTAGCCGCGCAGCACCGGATTGGCTGGCGGCCGCGTGGCGCTGGCGGGCGACGGCCGCGGGTGGATTTTTGCAGCCAGTGCGCCAGCCGCATGAGGTGGCGCTGGCCGATTTACAGAATGTCGAGGCGCAAAAGCAGCGCCTGCTGACCAATACCCGCCAGTTTGTGGCCGGCTTGCCGGCCAATAATGTGCTGCTCACCGGCGCGCGTGGTACCGGAAAATCATCTTTGGTGAAGGCCGTGTGGCAGGCCTGCCGCGCCGATGGGCTGAAACTGATCGAGGTGGAGAAAACCCATTTATATGATCTGCCCGAAATTGTGGAGCTGGTGGCCACGCGGCCCGAGCGCTTTCTGATTTTTTGCGATGATTTGTCGTTTGAAGAGGGCGATCACGGCTATCAGGGGCTGAAAACGGTGCTGGATGGCTCGATTGCCGGCCCGTCGGCCAATGTGCTGATTTACGCCACGTCCAACCGCCGGCATCTGGTGCCTGAGTATTTCAGCGAAAACGCCGCCACCCGCTATGAAGGCGGCGAGATTCATTTTGCCGAGGCGGTGGAAGAAAAAATTGCCTTGTCCGAGCGCTTTGGCATCTGGCTGTCGTTCAGTAGTTTTAGTCAGGATGAATATTTGCGCGCGGTGGCGCATTGGCTGTCGGTGCTGGGCCCCGCGCCGTGGGATGCCGAGGTGCAGCGCGAAGCTTTGCTGTGGGCGCACACGCGCGGCGCCCGCAGTGGGCGGATTGCCTGGCAGTTTGTGCGCGATTACTTGGGGCGACGCGGGCTGGCGCAGCAGGCGGCGGGCTAAGCGGGTGGCTGCGGAAGTCGCGGTATGGTTTGGCGGGCGCAACTCTGGCCGGGCGGGCTTGTTTCTTGCCCGTTTGGCCACATCTGCCGTGCATGGATAACCGCTGGAGCCACCGCATGGCTTGGAATGCAGAAGATTTATCGCGCATTATCGAAATGGCATGGGAAGATCGCACCCCGTTTGAAGCGATTGAGCAGCAATTTGGGCTCAATCAAACCCAGCTGGTGCGGCTGATGCGGCGTGAATTGCACGCCAGCAGTTTTCGCCTGTGGCGTGCGCGCACCGCGGGCCGCGTGACCAAACACGCCGCCTTGCGCCACCCCGACATCACGCGCGCCTACGCGCCGGGCCAATACAAACCGCGCTGAGCGTGGTTGCCTGCCGGCGGGCTTGATGCGATATTGGCCGCTTTCGCCCGCGCGGCGCAGATAATCTGGCTGCCCACTATGAATAAGCAGACTCGCTATACCTTTTATGCCCGGCTGGCCGAGCTAGACCCCAACCCCACCACCGAGCTGAATTACAGCACGCCATTTGAACTATTGACCGCGGTGCTGCTGTCGGCGCAGGCCACCGATGTCGGCGTGAATAAAGCCACCGCACGCTTGTTTCCGGTGGCCAACACGCCGGCGGCGATTTTGGCGCTGGGCCAAGACGGGCTAGAGTCCTATATCGCCACCATTGGCCTGTATCGCAGCAAGGCCAAGCATCTACTGGAAACCTGTCGCATCTTGATTGAGCAGCACGGCGGGGAAGTGCCGCGCGATCGCGAAAGCCTAGAGGCGCTGCCCGGCGTGGGGCGCAAGACGGCCAATGTGGTGCTCAATACCGCATTTGGCGTGCCCACGATTGCGGTGGATACGCATATTTTCCGCCTCGGCAATCGCACGGGCCTAGCGCCAGGTAAGGATGTGCGGGCGGTGGAAGATAAATTACTGAAGGTCACCCCGGCTGAATTCATGCTCAACGCCCATCACTGGCTGATCTTGCATGGCCGTTATGTGTGTAAGGCGCGCAAACCCGAATGCTGGCGCTGCGTGGTGAATGATGTTTGCGACTATCGCAGCAAGCAGCTTACGCCCCCGCCGGGGCGCTAGGGGTATTGCTCGCTGCGCTATGTTAAATAATGGCTAGCGAGCGATACATTGGCGGGTATGGGGACGTACCGAACGCGCATGGCCTCGGCGGGTGTGGCTTAGCCAACTGCGTGGCAATACCAGCCGCTTTATTGCTCTAGCAGTGCGTGAAAAATAAAATGCTCTACCACCAGCCGCTCGGCCACGCCCAGCGGCGCAAACTCCACCCCGTATTGCATGGTAACTGCGGGTGGGTCGATGTGGCAGTTGCGGACGGTGGCACTGATGCTCAGTGTGTGGTCTTCGCCAGCGGCGTGCAGGCGCAGGCCGATCTGGATGGCTTCGCCCGCTTCGAGCTGTAATTGCGCGCCTTCGAGCATGGCGCCGGTGGCGGATAGATTAATCACCCGCGCGGCAACGCCCGCCTGCTGCGTGCGGTTTACGCTCACGATTAGATTGCTATTCACTCGCAGGCTATTGCGCAGTTGGTGGATATCCAGCTTATCCGGCCAGCTTAGATGCAGGTAGGGGAAGGGGCTGAAGCAGACTTTCTCGACCGTGCCCTTAAAGCTCACCACGTCTTTGCCGGCGATGGTTTTGAGCTGCAGCGTTTCCCCTTCGCGAAACGGCAAAATCGCCCCATCGTTGCTCAGTGTGCTAATCAGCACGCCGGCTTTATCCTGCCAGCCGATCAGTTTTACCGCGGCTTTGGGTTTGAGGGGATCGCCCAGCGATTGCACATGCAAAGTGCTACCAGGGGTGATTTTGAGTTGTGGCAGATGGCGCGCTTTGGTGGCTTTTTTGGGGGTAGGGGGTATTGGGCTGGCTGGCTCATCCTGATTGGCGCTGGGGGCTATACTGCTGCGCTTGATGCTGGCTTGCGCCGTGCCCTGCCACAGCGGATTCCGAAACAGCCCCTGTGTGCGTAAGGCGTCTAGCTGCGCCGCATTACGGATAATCTGCCCCTCGCGCAGTAGCAGTTGCCCCTGCGCATCATAAATGGTGTACGCCAAGGGCTGGCCCACATGCAGATCTTGGGCGCGGACGGGTTGCAGATCGGGCTTACTCATTCTGGGTGGCCTGCGGAGCGAATAAACCATTGTTCGCTAATTCTTACAAATGGCCAAGCATCAGCCGACCTGCGTTGCAGTTTATCGACGTGATACCATTTTGCCCTTTCTGGCAGGATTTCTAGGCCTACTTCATGCTGCATTTACTGAATGCGCCGCAGCGCGCGGCGGTGCAATATCTGTCTGGCCCATGCCTGGTGCTAGCCGGGGCAGGCTCGGGCAAAACCCGGGTGATCACGCAAAAAATCGCCTACCTGATCGAAACGGCCGGTATGGATGCGCGCAATATCGCTGCGATTACCTTTACCAATAAAGCGGCGCGCGAGATGCAGGAGCGGGTGGCCACCTTATTGCCACCCGAGCGCTTACGCGGGCTGACGGTTTCCACCTTTCACAGCCTGGGGATGAAAATCCTGCGCGAAGAAGCGCCGCATCTGGGCTATAAAACCCAGTTTTCGATTCTGGATTCGGCCGACGCCAATAAAATCATCGCCGATCAGCTGGTCACCACCGATAAAGCGCTTATCCGCCAAGTGGCGGGGCAGATCTCGATGCTGAAAAATGACCGCATCTCGCCTGACAAGGCCATGGCCACCGCTAGCTCCGAGGGCGAGCTGCAACTGGCACGGATTTATCGCGCCTACCAAGACACGCTGTTTGCCTATCAGGCGGTGGATTTTGATGATCTGATTCGCCTGCCGGTTGATCTCTTTGAAGACAACGATGAAGTACTGAAAAAATGGCGGCACAAGCTGCGCTATTTATTGATCGACGAATACCAAGACACCAATACCACCCAATACCAGCTGGTGAAACTCTTAACCGACATCACCGGCTACTTCACCGCCGTAGGCGATGATGATCAGAGTATTTATGCCTGGCGCGGCGCCAATGTGGAAAACCTCAAGCAACTGAAGATTGATTTCCCCAAGCTGGAAGTGATCAAGCTGGAGCAAAACTATCGCTCGGTGGCGCGCATTTTGCGTTGCGCCAACGCGGTCATCGGCAACAACCCCAAGCTATTCGAGAAAAAACTCTGGTCGGAGCTGGGCGAGGGCGATCTGATCAAAGTGGTGGAAACCAAGAGCGACGAAGACGAAGCCAAATGCGTGGCCGATCGGTTGCGCCAACATATGCTGCTCAATCGCACCAGTTTTAAAGATTACGCGGTGCTGTATCGCGGCAATTTCCAGTCGCGCATTATCGAAGCGCAACTGCGCGCCGAGAAAATCCCCTATGTGATGGCGGCGGGTGAGAGCTTCTTTGATCGCGCCGAGATTAAAGATGTACTGGCCTATCTGCGCTTGGTGGCCAACGAAGACGATGATCCGGCGTTTATCCGCGCGGTAACCACGCCCAAGCGTGGGATTGGCAATGTGACCTTAGAAAAGCTGGGGGCATATGCCGCTAGCCGGCAGATTTCCTTGTTTGCAGCGGCATACGAGGAGGGGTTTATCCATCAGATCCAGCCTGCTCAATCCGAAGCGCTGCAGACCTTCTGCAATTTCATCAATCGTCTGCAAACCCGCGCCCCACGCGAGCCGGCTGGGCCATTGCTGCAAGAGCTGCTGGCGGCGATCGATTACGAAACTTGGTTATACGATAGCGAAGAGCCCAAGCCCGCCGAAAATAAATGGAAAAGCGTGCAGGAGCTGGCCAGCTGGATTAGCCGCAAGGGCGAGCAAGATGGCAAAAACCTCATCGAGATCGTGCAGACCATTGCGATTATCACGATGCTGGAAGGGCGCGATGAAGAAGAAGTCGACGCGGTGCGCCTCTCGACTTTGCACGCCAGCAAGGGGCTGGAATATCCGCATGTCTTCTTAATCGGTTGCGAAGAGGAAATCCTGCCGCATCAGAACTCCATCGAAACCGGCATGGTTGAGGAAGAGCGGCGGCTGATGTACGTGGGCATCACCCGCGCTCAGCGCAGCTTGACCATTACCTATTGCAGCAAGCGCCGGCGTGCCGGCGAATGGCAAATCACGCGCCCAAGCCGCTTTCTGGATGAGCTATCGATGACCGATGTGCATTTTAGCGGCCGGCTCTCTGAGAAATACGCGCCCAGCGCCGACATTAAAAAAGAGCACGCCAGTCGCGCTGCGCAGCTGATGAGCAGTCTCAACGCCCTGATGACCCCGAAAAACTAGATAAAGAAGGGGCAATCTAGCCAAACCACAGCCCGCGTCAGCGGGCTGTGGTGTTTTTAGGCTGGGTTTTGCGAGGGTTGCGCTGGTGTTGCGGTGTTGCTGGGCCTGGGGTTTGATAGCTCTTCTTGGTTGGGTGCGATTTTCTTTGGCGTTCGCTTCTTTGAAAATCAAACGCTTATCGACTTGTTGGTGCTTTTTCGTTCGGTAGGTGTTGACGTGTTTTCGATGGGTGGGTATAGTTCGGCCTCTCTGCTGATGACGCAGCGAAACAAAACGAGTTTCTCTAGTCGCCAGCCCGATCTTTAACAATATACAGCCGATGAGTGTGAGTGCTTGATTCGTAAGTCGAAACAAGTGCTTGCACTCAGATGATAGGAAAAAAACAAGTCAGCAGGCTTTGCCTGTTAACTCGTGATTTTCTTTGAGTATTGAAGTACAAGCCAAGTAGTAAAAATAGCTTAGAGATTAAACGAAAGAGTTTGATCCTGGCTCAGATTGAACGCTGGCGGCATGCTTT
>NZ_AUCN01000009.1 GCF_000429785.1 Chitinibacter tainanensis DSM 15459 | reverse complement strand
ATTGGCTTGGGCAATAAAGTGATCTTGCCCGGCATCGGGGTCGCTAACGGTCAGTTGGCCGCTGGTGTGCAGCTGGCTGGCGCCATTCAGGCCCTTATCTTCAGTGACTAGGCCTGTGTCACTACCCGCGATGACGGCGCCATCGTTCGTACCGTGAATTTTAATCGTGATCGCTTGCGAGCTACCGTCAATACTGCGCACCCACACGGTTTCTAGTAGCACGCTGCCTTGTGCCAGCTGTTGGATCGCTGGATTTGAGTTGTCGGCAGTATATACCCACGCGCCTTGTTGATTAATACTGAAAACCCCATACCCCAGCGGGGTATTGACTTGCGCACGCACCGCGCCTTGCTGTGGATCTGGATCAGTAACGTGTAACTGCCCCTGCGCCTGCAACAAGCCGCCCAGTACTGGATTATCTTCAGTCACTGCGCCTACCACATCACCAGCAAACTGGGCGGGTGTAGTGCTGCTCGACCCAGCCGTGGCCAAACCGCTCGTGGAAAGAGTCTGGCTTTGCGTTAGAACACTGGCGGTATAAGGAGTGATCTGGTTGTGGGGCTGCTGGGTGATTTGCAGCGTATGCACACGTTGCTGCGCGTCGATTAGCTGAAAATGATCGACGAGCGGCTGGTGTACCTCTGTGTGGGTCGGATGGTATTCTGCCGCGGGGACATAATGCCAATCACCTTGGCTGCCGAGTAGGAGCTGGCCATGATGACCCGGTTTTTGCGCTAGCCAGTAGCTTGGGGCACTCGCAGTTCCGCTCGGTAATGACGCAGCGGGGTGTTGCTGTGGCGCAAGATGAATGGCCGCGGTAGCGGCTGGTGTAAACGCCGGTAGCTGCCCATGTAATGTGCTCGCAGCGGTTACCGAGGAAGGAACCAGATGATCAGAGATTGGCGCATCAGGATGGCCGTTGCCGGGTGGAATTAAGATTTCCCATCCCATGGCTTGCAGCTCTTCCGGCTGTAGCCAGATACGCCGGCCGGGATCCTGCTCTATCACCGCCAGTGGATCAGATGCGGCTAGCCGCTGCGGTTTTTTTACATCACTGTCTTCCATTCAAACACCCCAGCTACATCGGCAGGTAGGCTAACGCTCGTGAAAAGCGGTATCGGTCGCGGTATACACTGGCTTGAGCAGAAATTGCAGCACCGATTTGCGCCCGGTGACAATATCGGCTTCCGCAGTCATGCCGGGCACCAGCTGATGCTGGGCTTGGCCGACATAGGTCTGCCCCAATGCGACTTCAACCCGGTAAAACGGCTGATTATTAGGAGGCAATTTGCTTGAAGTTGGTGACACACGCTGTACCGTGCCAGTGATAGTGCCAAAACGGGCCGAATCAAAACTGTCAACTTTCACCGTTACGGTCTGGCCATTTTTCACAAAGCCGATATCCCGCGGGCTGACCATGACTTCCAAAAACATACCCTGCCCGGTAGGAACGACTTCTGCTACCGTCCCGCCTGGCGGGATAACCGTACCCGCTTGGGTATGCGGCAGATTGGTAACCACGCCGTCCACTGGGCTTTTCACTTCGATATCGCGTTGGTTATCTGTCAATGCGGCAAGTTCAGCCTCAAGCTCACGATAAGCCTCGGTGGTTTTGCTCAGCTCAAGGCTGAGTTGCTGATTAAGGTCGGCGCGGATTTTCAGCAAATCGGCATCAATCGCCCCCATACCGCTACCGATGCTTTGTACCCGGGCTTGTAGATCAGATAAGCGCTCTTCCAGTGCACTGGCTTGTTGGCGGGCTTCGCTTAAGGCTAACTGTGAAATCACGCCTTTTTGCACCCCTTCTTCCAGTCTTTTAATACGTTGGCGTGCTTCATTAAGTTGTGACTCAACGAGCCGGATATCGCGCTGGGCCGCCTGCTGTTGGGCTGTTTGCTGCCCCCCTTCGCTACGTTTGGCGGTAAGCGCCGCATCACGGACGGCTTTTTGCTCACGATAGCTACTTTGCGCTTGTCTCACGAGGCGCGGATAGTCGGCCTCATAAGGTGAGAAATCTGGCGCCCGACCTTCAAGCAAAGCCAGCATCCGCTCACGATCGATCGCGAGCGAATTCAAGCGGATATTGGCTTGTGCAGCCCGCTTTTCAACATCAACAGCTTTAAAGCGCGCAACAAGCTGGCCAGCTTTCACGGTATCGCCTTCTCGTACCAAGAGCTGCTCGATAACCCCACCAGTTTGGGTTTGCAGCACTTGCACGTAACCGCTCGGAATCACCTCCCCGCGCGCGCGCGCCAGCTCATTGACAGGGGCAAAGACAGCCCAAAGCAAAAAAGCGAGGACCAGCAGCACAATCAACCACATACTGCGGCGCAAAGCGGGGCTCATGCCCGGGTCTTCAAGTAGTTGCTGGATTTGTCCTTGGGTCTGTACTAGCAGTGCTTGGCTAGAGGAGTGTTGCGGCATCATGAACGAGCCTCCACAGAATCGGCCACGACTACGGGGCCAAAATGCGCCAAGCTGCCCGCATGTAACACGGCGATGTGTGACATAAGTTGTATCAGCTCTGGGCGATGGGTAATCAGAATTAGTGTGGTCTTGCCTTGCAGCCGGCGAAGCAATGCTTGTAGATACGGGTCTAGCTCTGGATCTCGATCGGGTAATGGGTCATCCAGAATCAGCAGCGGTGGCTGCCCAAGCAAGGCACTGGCCAGCCTCGCGATATAACGCCCGCGCAGAGCGGCAAGATCTTGCCGCGAAGCCATAATTTGCTGCGCCAAGCCGCTTTGCGCATCGCCGGCATTAAAATATCGATACCAGTCTGGCCCGGCCACATCCGTAAGCGCCGCCAGCAATTGCGTATCCGTCGCCTGCTGGTGGCGCAAGGTGAGTGATTCGCGCAAAGTGAGCGGTACCCCCGGCATTCTTTGCGGCAAATAGCCCACGGCAGCACGGTAACTAGCCAGCTCAATTTGCCGCAAATCGGTGCCATTAACCAAGACTCGGCCATTTTGCGGGGGGTGTAAACCAAGCAACGCTTCCACCAGAACGGTTTTACCCGCGCCATTCGGCCCGACCAGCGCAAGGCTGGCGCCGGCAGGTAACACCCAACTTAGCCCTTGTAAAGCCGGCTCGCGATCCTGCGCAAATCGCAGATAAAGCCGATCCAATTCAATACCTAGCGCTGAGCCTTTTTCCAGCCGCCGGCCCAGTGGCATTTCGGGCTCGCTCGGTGTAGCTAGCAACTGCACCAGTTGTTGATTGGCAGCGTGCAATGAACGCAGGCGCACTTGGGTTTGCAGCATCTGCTGTGCTGGCGTAGTAATGCGCCAAATCAGCATCATGGTGGCAATCAAACCGCCGGTGCTCATTTGCTGCGCTAACACCAGCCAGATTCCCACCGCCATCGTGGCCAAAACTGTGAGAGACGATAGCATTTGTCCGGCAGCCAACACAGCGCCCTGCACCAAAGCGTGATCTCGGCTAGCCTTGGCTGACTGCAATAGCTTCTGTGGCAAAAACTGCTGCCAAAGCAATGGCGCTGCAGTGTGCCGCACAGATCGTAAGCGCTGAACTAATGCAAGCTGCAGAGCCCCAAGCTGCCGATTAGCTGTGCCAGTTTGCTGGGCATGCCAACCCAGCCAGCGGTTGAGCGGCCAAGCCAGTAGCGCAAAGAGCAGCAAGCTCAGCAGCGGCACTAGTACCACTAGGCCACCAATCAAGGCAATCACCAGCAAAAACAGCAGCACAAAGGGAAAATCGATATTGAGTGGGCCTTGGCTGGAAAACCACTGCCGCACCGACTCAAGGCTACGCATACGGGAAAGGTTGTTATCTACCCCAGAGCGCATACTGGCCGCCAAAGCTAAATCCAACGTGCGCTGTAAAGCCAGCTGAGCAATGCGTTGCCCCGTGCGAGCAGAGAGTGCACTCAAGACCTGATTGCGCACCAAACGCAATACCCACGCCCCGAGCACCAGCATTAAGGCGCCCACACTCATCGCTAGCATGGTGTCATAAGCCCCAGTAGGAATCACCGAGTTGTACACCAACATGGTGAATAAGGAGACTACCAAGGCAATAAGATTGATCAAGGCGCTTAGTACCCCGACTCCGCGTAGCTCGGGTGCGGCACGTTGCAACCAATCCCCCAACCAGGCAGCACCGCCGTGCTGCGGCTGACTTAACAACGGATCAGGTTCAAGCTCGATTACTTGTTCGATCGCTGCGGGGCTAACTGCATGCAGACTTAGCCCGTCATGAAGCAAAATCTGTTGTTGCTGTCGCCCAAGATCGACAGCTAGACCCGCTGGTAATACCAGTAGCTGCCCTATCCTGCCGGCGTAGCGCTGCGGCGGACGCTTTAATAGGCGAAAACCCAATTGTTGCAACACTGCGCACAGCTTAACCAGTGGCGCGGCTGCTTCAATAACACTCAATGCAGTTTGTAACTGCCGCTCAGAGCCAGACCATTGATGTAGACACAATAGGCTGGCCAGTAATTTGGCGCTTTGGGCGTCGATGTGTGGGCAGGTGGCGATTATTTCATGCAGCGCTTGCAAGCGGGCTGATTGCTCAAATTCGGTTTGCCATTGGCCATTTACATGCTCAGTCATGACCCACCTCAGCGTTATCGAGCGTGATGATCTGCTGGGCAACCGCCAACAACTCAGGCTGATTACTCACCAGCAACACCGTAGTGCCGTGCGCCTGTTTGGCCAGATAGTCAGCCAGTTGTTTCAGCCCACCTAAATCAATTCCTATTGCAGCATGATCTAAAAGCAGCAATCTGGGCTGCTGCAGCAAAGCGCGCAGTACGCCAATCCGCTGCACAATGCCCTGATTCAGCGTTTCCGCCCCTACGGCACCAATCGGTGTATGCAGGCCTAATGCGAAGGACTTAAGCGCGGCATCGAAATCCAGTGCTTGCATCAACTCGCTAAGCTGCGCTTGCCGGCTTTCATCAAACAGCAGCAGATTGTCACGAATGGTGCCAGGCACCAGCGCGACCTGCCGGCCTGCCATAGCCACCAAAGCGACGGGGGGAACTGAAGAAGCTGTCGTCGCTAATGTCTGTGATGAACTGCTTGGCGTGGAGACAAGCGATGCAACTGCGTGCAAAAAATCGCTCGCACGCACGGGATCATTGCTTTTAACGGCAATGACTTGCCCTGCTGGCAACGCTAATGGCGTTGAGAAATACGCTGGTGCAATCAATTCGATTTGATCGCTGCCCTTTGACCGAATCTCAACACCATGCTGGCTTGACTGAGGTGGCAGGGCTAGTAGCTGATCTACTTGGGACTGCGCCTCTCGTGTACGCGACCATTGCGCCCAAAACCCTAGGCTGGCCATCGCCGGGCCGATTGAGCGGCCTGCCAACATACTGCACGCGGCCAAAGCGCCCGTCGTAAGTTGACCTTGCAATACCAAGACGGCCCCAAATGTTACGACCAAAATAGTCGACAGCTGCCCAATCAGGATCGCATTTTCCCGCACCGCCCCACTTTGCGCTTCAAGCGCGGCATTAGCAGCAAAATAGTCAGCATTTTTTTGCCGCCAACGCATGGCTATTCGATATTCGGCAGCAATGCTCTTTATATAAGGTAAAGCGGTGAACGTCGTCCATAGAAAATCATTGCGCACCGCCTCTTGCGCGGCAGTGGCCGCCGCATAGCGCTGAATTTGTTTCGCTCGATAGCCAGCCAGACCAATCGCGAGAATAAACAGCAAGAGTGGAATAGCTGCTAGCCAACCGCCCAAATAGGCAATCAAACCGATATACAGTAAGGCAAAAGGCACTTCGTATAGCGCCACCGCCGCTGCGCCCGACCAGAAATCACGTACTTGCTGCACAGCGCGCAAGGCCTCGTGGGTTTGCGCGGTGCCGATGCGCTCTAATTGGGCAATCGGTGCTGACTGCAAACGCTGACAGAGTTCAAGCGTGGTTTGTACTTCATAGCGCATCCCCAGATTCGCAAATAAGGCGCTGCGGCCAAAGCGAAGTAGCGCCTCCAGCACGATCGCCAAAGCCACGCCCAGCACCAGAAAGGTGGCCGTGCCATAGGCCTGGGCGGGCAAGATCCGGTCGTAGATTTGCAGCAATGCCAAGGGCAAGGCCAAACCCAAGGTATGAATCACCACTGAGGCCAAAAAGGCAGAACGGGTGAGATGAATCGTGCGCCGAGTATGCATGGCTTTGTCAGTCCATCGTGATGGCTCGATCATGGCTTTTCGGCCAAAGATTGGTCAAGGTAGTTCAATTTTCGTTGCCAATCTGCCTCAGCATCCGCGTGTTCGGCGGCGATATGCGCAAATTGCGCCTCTAGCAGCATAAAAGCATCCACAATATCGGGATCAAAATGGCTGCCGCGCCCGTGGTAGATTTCAGCCACGGCATCGGCATGAGGCATGCCGGCTTTGTAAATGCGGCGACTAATGAGCGCGTCGTACACGTCGGCAATCGCCATCAGTCGCGCTGCCAGCGGGATATCATCGCCAGACAAGCAATCCGGGTAGCCACTACCATCCCATTTTTCATGATGCGAGCGGGCAATCGCTTTCGCAGTGGCAAGAAATGGCACGCTTAAGCCTAAATTTGCCTCAGCCGTTTCGATCGCCGCCGCGCCTTGCTGTGCATGGGTTTTCATAATTTCAAACTCGGCGGCATCGAGTTTGCCAGGTTTGAGCAAAATTCGATCCGGAATACCCACCTTGCCGATATCGTGCAAAGGCGCTGACTGGTACAGCGTTTCAATTTGCGTGGTGGTGAGCTCGGCCGCAAAGCGCGGATGATGCCGCAGCTGCTCGGCCAAAGCCCGTACATACAGTTGTGTACGCCGAATATGCTGGCCGGTGTCGCTATCGCGGGTCTCGGCTAAGGAGGCCATCACTTGTATCGTGACTTGTTGAATGGCGGCGAGCTCAGCTGTTTGGCGCCGCACTTCGGACGCCAAAAAATCATTTTGATCACGCAAAAAATCGGCCGCACTTTTAAGTAGAAGGTGATTTCTTACCCGGGCCAAGACCACCGGCGCACTAAATGGTTTGGTAATGTAATCAACTGCCCCTAAGGCCAGACCACACTCTTCCTCAGCCGCACTATTATTGGCGGTAAGAAAAATTACCGGTATCGCCTGCCAAGCCGGATTTACCTTGAGTTGAGCGCAAACGGCATAGCCATCCATCCCCGGCATCACCACATCCAGCAAGATAAGATCCGGCAATTCCCCCTGCGTCAGCAGCTGAATGGCTTTTTCACCACTGCTGGCTAAGCGGACCCGATATTCATCCTTTAGAAGATCACTCATCAGCACCAGATTTTCACTGGCATCATCAACAACCAAGATGCGGGGGCGGAGAATTTCAGTCATGTCTGTGCCTGCCGAGATGAAAACTTACTCTCCAGCGTAGCAGGGAAAGTCAGCGCTTTCAGCTGCGCTGCTTAATGCCAACCATTCGCACCATCTGCAGCTAAAAAACAGGGGCAAAGTGAACCACCACCTTACCCCTGTCCTTGCCAGCAGTTGCTATTGCTGTTTGCGGCCGCTATTACAACTTACCGTAACCCCAACTGAAACTCATCTTTGCTGGGCCAACCACGCCGCGCGTAACTCAGCATACGGAACGCCCTCAATCACTAGCCCATCCAGCTGCCCGCCCTGTATCTGGGCACCTTGCCAATCACAATCTTCCAGCCTTGCGCCCGATAGGTCCACTCGGCTTAGCCTCACCGGCTGCACATCACCGTGCCACCCCAGCGCCAGATCATGCAAATGGGCGCCACCCCATGAGGCATGACAAATCTCCAGCCCCGCCAGGCGCGCGTCGCCGATGCGCAGGCCCGTGGCATTCACATTGTGCAGTCGCGCGCGCTCAATTGAACTATTAACGATCTGCAAATCTGGCCAGCCACAATCGACCACGTGTAATTCAGGCCGATATTCGCCTAAAAAGCCATGCGGTTGGCTAGGCGCCTCTGGCACCGCCGCGGCCACCTCTTTGCGAAAATAGCGATAGCCGCCACTGCAATCAGTCTCTTGATAGCCGCAGCGCTGATAAAAACGCGCATTGTCGGCACTGGCCGCAGACGTACCCAGACTCCAGCTTTGCGCCGTAGGGTATTGCGCCTCAAGGAGCTGCAACACATGTTGCCCTAGCCCCTTGCGCCCGAAGGCCGGATCGATAAAAAACCAGTTGATGCTGATATCCCGCGCAAACGGCCCTTCCACGCAGACACCGCCGACCAGGACCTCGCCCAGACTCACCACCCAGTATTGCGCGGCCTCAATCAAGTAGCGGATCATCTCGGCCGAGTTATACCCGCCCGGGCCTGCGGCGGGGTTATCCAGTGCATTCCATGGCCCCCAACGCTTGGCGTGCTCTACATAGGCCGCAGTTTGCATGGCAGCCAGCTCACGCACATCGGCCTGGGTGGCGCGGCGTAGTTGCAGCGGCCATGCCAATAGATCGGGTCGTGGTAGCCGCCAGAAGGTGAATGGCTCACCATCATCCAGCGTTACTTCGCCGCGTGAGATAAAGCCAGCCTTTTGCACCACCCGCAGCGAGCCCTGATTCCAGTCTTTCACAATCGCCAGCACGGCGGGCAAATGTGGGCATTGCGCAAAGATGGCTTGCGTAAACGCCCGCACCGCCTCGGCCATTAGCCCCTGCCCCCAGTGCGCAGGGGAAAGGGCGTAAGCAATTTCCGGCCCCGTTTCATTCAGGCCGATTTTGGGCCAGATCCCCAGCCAGCCGATAAGCTCACCGCTGTCACGCAAGCAGATGGCGGCCAGCCATTCGGGGGCTTGTGGATCAAACTCGGCGTAATGGGCAATCCACCAGCTGAGATAATCAGTAAGTTGGGGCCGGCTCATAGCCCAATCGGGCAAAACGGCCAGGATTTCAGCTTGCGCGGTCAGCGCCAGCATTGCGTCAAGATCAGCGAGGGAAAAACGGCGCAGCACCAGCCGCGCGGTCGTCAGAGAAGAGAGCATGAGTGTACCTGAAATAGCGAATTCAAATTTGCCGCAAGCCAGCTCAGAACTAAGCTGCTTGCCAAGGAAATAGCGAGCCCGATGGCGCCTAAAGCGCGATCAGCAAGCTGAGTCGGGGGCAAATTAATTCGGCACAGGGATACACTCAAAGTCGATGTAAGGTATGGCGCCAGCATATACCCACATAATTTATATGGTCAATGCCAGCGCCGAGGGTGTTGCTAAACTGCGCACACCCGTCGCTTTATACCTCGTACATAAAGCGATTGGTCATTTCTTGCAGATTGAGCTCATCCAGGATTTGCGCCATGCGCTCGCGCGCTTGCTTGCGCGCCACACTGCTATTGCGGCTGGCAATAATCAGCTCGTTTTTCATCGAGTGTTCCCAGCCCACTAGCTCGGTCACGGTGACTTGATAGCCTTTCGATTGCAACAGCAAGCAGCGCAACACATTGGTCAGTTGGCTACCAAATTCGCGGGTATGAATCGGGTGGCGCCAAAGCTCGGCCAAGGGCGTGCGCGAGAGCGACTGGCTTTTGTGTTTGCGCAGCACGCTGGCCACTTCGGCCTGGCAGCACGGCACCAATACCATGTGCTGGGCGTTTTTTTCGAGGCCAAAGCGAATCGCATCGTCGGTCGCGGTGTCGCAGGCGTGCAGCGCCGTTACGATATCGATCTCGGCCGGCATTTCTTTGGCCGCGGCGGCCTGCTCGACCAACATATCGAGGAATGTCATCCGGCTAAAGCCGCAGTTTTGTGCCAGTTCACGCGATTTTTGTACCAGCTCGGCGCGAAACTCGGTGCCATAGATGTGGCCGGCGGCTTTGTCTTTGAAAAACAGATCGTAAATGATAAAGCCCAGATACGATTTGCCCGCGCCATGATCCACCAGCGTGACGTGCTCGTGCTGGCTAAGCACATCGTTGAGCAGCGGCTCGATGAAATTAAACAGGTGATACACCTGCTTGAGCTTGCGGCGGCTATCTTGGTTGAGCTTGCCATCCCGAGTCAGGATATGCAGGGCTTTTAGTAGCTCCACCGATTGGCCGGGGCGAATTTCAGGAATCGTGCTCATAAAATACTCTCCAGGGGTATAAGGCTAAGGCCAAATTAAATTAGCACGTCTAACCAGATACCCACTTTAAAAATCAAAAGCCAAACCTTTGATCGGTTTGGTAAAAGTACCACCGCGGAACTGCCGATCAGCGGCGACAGTCTGCCAGCTGCAGTCCCTGCCTACGCTCACGGCCTATCAGCCCTGCCGGCAGCGCATTTCTGTCGAATCTAGTCAGCTCTAGTTAGCCGCTAGAAATTGGCATTTTGGTAAAAACTGGTAGTCTAGCGCCCGGAAAGGCTGTTAGATCAGCCGCTTAGCAGTCGAGATGGTGTTTGAATGGCCGAGATTTTACCGCAAAACCCGCCGCGCGCGGACCGTAGCCCTGTTGCCAGCTGGCAGCGCCAGCATATGCAATGGCTCGTCGCCGCTGTGTTAGTCCCCCTGAGTATGACCCTCACCGCCTATGGCGTGGTGGAATTCGGCCCTCAGGTTACGACCACCTTTAGCACCGTCACCCAAACGCTGCCCACGCCGGAGCTGCGCGCCGAAAATGGCGATGTCAGCCTTAATCATGTGGAAGTGATCCGCAGTGGCGACAGCCTGAGCCGCCTACTGGCGCGGATGGGCGTGATCGATAGCGAGCTGCAGCAATTTATTCAAACCGACCCCACCGCCCGCAAACTGTATGAACTCAGCCCCGGGCGTTTTCTGCAGGCCAGCACCCGCCCCGATGGGCTGATTCGCGAAATCAGCTATGTCACCAGCAAAGGCGAAGAAGTCCGCATCGGCCGCGAAAACACCACCCTCACCGCGCAAGCCAGCCCGGCGCAAACGCAGACTCAAACCTTTTTGAAATCAGGCCGGATTAATAGCTCGTTTTTTGCTGCCACCGATGCGGCCGATATACCCGATGCGATTACCCAGCAATTGATCGAGCTGTTTGCCAGCCGCGTGGATTTTCACCACAAGCTGCAAAAAGGCGATCAGTTCACCGTGATTTACGATGCCGAAGTTCATCAGGGCAGTTTGGTGCGGCCCGGTAAAATCTTGGGGGCGCAATTTATCAGCAACGGCGTGGTACACGAGGCGATGTGGTATGCCGATGGCAGCCCCAGCGGCAATTACTACACGCTGGATGGTGCCAGCCTGAAACAGGGCTTTATCAGCTCGCCGGTGAAGTTTTCGCGAGTGAGCTCCGGTTTTGGGATGCGTTTTCATCCGGTGATGTTTGACTGGAAGCAGCATCGCGGCGTTGATTATGCCGCACCGACCGGCACCGAGATTATGGCCACCGCCGATGGCGTGATTACCAAGCTGGCGCGCGAAGCCGGTTATGGCAATGTGATCGAAATTCGCCACGACGGACGCTACAGCACCCTGTATGCGCATATGAATGCCTTTGCGCCAGGTTTGAAAGTGGGCAGCAACGTCACTCAAGGCCAGATCATCGGTGAAGTAGGCAGTACCGGCCGCAGCACTGGGCCGCATTTACATTACGAATTCAAAATCAATGGCGAGCAAGTTGACCCGCTGGCGGTGAAACTGCCCGAAGGCAAAAAGCTCACTAATCAGCAGCTATTGGCCTTTGGCCCGGTGGCACGCAGCATGAAACGCCAACTTTCTATCGCCGGACAGGTAGAATTGGCGCAACTCGACTAATCGCGCCGTAGGCGCGCCTGCGCCATGACTGCTTCTGCGTATTACATTGGCTTAATGACCGGCACCAGCCTCGATGGGATCGATGCGGTGCTGGTGGATTTTGCACCCGACTCCCCCCAACTGATTGCCACCGCAAGTGCGCCCCTCCCGGCCGATTTGCGCGCCGAGCTCTTGGCCTTGCAAAGCCCCGGCGCGAATGAGCTACAGCGCGCGGCGTTGGCCGCCAATGGCCATAGCCGCGCTTCAGCGGCCTTGGTACAACAATTATTAGCGCAAGCGCAGCTCAACCCGGCGCAAATCAAAGCCATCGGCAACCATGGCCAGACCATCCGCCATCGCCCTGAGCTGGGGTATACGCTGCAAATCGGCAACCATGCTTTGCTGGCGGAAGATACCGGCATTACGGTGATTGGTGATTTTCGTTCGCGCGATGTAGCAGCCGGTGGCCAAGGCGCACCGCTGGTGCCGGCTTTTCATCACGCACTGTTTGCCGCGCCCGGACGCAACCGGGTGGTGCTCAATATCGGCGGCATGGCCAATTTAAGCTGGCTGGGCGCCGATGGCTGGGTCACTGGCTTTGATAGCGGGCCGGGCAATGTGCTGCTCGATAGCTGGATCGCCCAACAACGCGGCGCCAGCTACGACGCCGATGGCGCTTGGGCGGCCACTGGCACGGTCAATGCAGCGCTGTTAGCCGCGCTACTGGCTGAGCCCTATTTCGCCCTGCCCGCGCCTAAATCCACCGGGCGGGATTTATTTGATGCGGCCTGGCTGCAAGACAAACTCAGTGCCTTTAGCGCGCTGGCCGCGGTGGATGTTCAGGCCACGCTGGCCGAGCTAAGCGCCCAGACCATGGCCGCAGCGATATTGCAGCTCGGCCAACCCGATGAAGTATTTGTCTGCGGCGGCGGAGCATTTAACACCGACCTGCTGCAACGCCTGGCGCGCCAGCTCGGCTGCCCGATCAGCACCACCGCGGCGCTCGGCGTCGCTCCCACCTGGGTCGAGGCTTATGCCTTTGCCTGGCTGGCACTGCGCTGCCAGCAAGGGCAAAGCGGCAATTTGCCCGCCGTAACTGGCGCACGGGGCGAGCGCATTCTGGGCGCGATTTATCCAGCCTAAACCATCGAAGGGGAAGCCATGGCCGAGCTAATCGATAAAGCCACGCTGTTGCGCGCCAGTAGCGCAGTGCAGGATTATTTAGCGCAAGAAATGGAGGTGGAAGCCAGCCAGCTGCAATGCCAGCTCTTGCTCGATTTTTTGCTGCACAGCGAGTTTGGTACGGCGCTGTATCACGGTGCGCTGCAAGACGCTCAGCAACAGCTACAGCGGCAACTGGAAGATCTGCCGCTGTACTGCCTACCGCCGGCGGAGCGCCGGCGCAGCTAAACTTAAGCCGCTGCCGACATCCCCAGCTGTTTACGCAAAAACACCATCACGCGGGCAAAGTCGGCGGCCACCGCCTGCTGGCCGCTACGGCCACCATGCCCGCCCTGCGGGCTTTCCCAAAATAATACCGGCTGACCCGCACTCGCCAGCGCCGCAGCCATTTTGCGCGCGTGGCCGGGGTGCACCCGATCATCATCGCTGGCGGTGGTGAGCAAGATCGGTGGGTAGCGATGAGCGCTGGCCGGCTGAATACAATGATAGGGCGATAAAGCCGCCAGCCAGCCCGCCTGTTCGGGCTTGGCTGGGTTGCCATATTCGGCCAGCCAGCTGGCGCCCGCCCCGAGCTCCGGGTAGCGCAATAAATCCAGCACCGGCATTTCACAGACTACCGCCCCGAGCGGCAGCAAATCTGCCCGCTGCGCGGCCTGCTGCATAGTGCGCGCCACCAGCCAGCCACCGTGACTGCCGCCTTGCAAAGCCAGCTGCTGCGCTTGCAGCCAGCCTTTGGCTTGCAGATCGGCCATGATGGCCAGTAGATCGTCTACGCTGCATTGCCGCTGCTCGCGCAGCGCCGCCTGATGCCAGCGCGCACCAAACTCACCGCCGCCACGCACATTGGCCACCACATAGCGCCCACCGGGGGCGAGCCAGTGCGGGCCGAGGTGATCGAGGTAATACGGCAACTGTGGCACGGCAAAACCGCCATAGGCATACAGTAATGTGGGGGCTGGCTGCCCTGCCAGCGCGGCGGCTTCGACCACAAAATACGGCACC
The DNA here is from genome assembly GCF_000429785.1 of Chitinibacter tainanensis DSM 15459. Taxonomy (GTDB): domain Bacteria; phylum Pseudomonadota; class Gammaproteobacteria; order Burkholderiales; family Chitinibacteraceae; genus Chitinibacter; species Chitinibacter tainanensis. The sequence continues at coordinate 731,427 of NZ_AUCN01000009.1, read as the reverse complement.
CGCGTGCCATCGGCACTGGTGGCCCAACATTGCTGCACCTGATAATCCGCCGGGTTCAGCTCCGCCGGCTGCTGGCGCAAGCACTGCGCCGGGCTCGCAGCTCCCAGCTCACAGGCATAGACCGCCGCGGGGGTCAGAAAATCGTTGTAGCTGTAGTAGATAGTATCGGTCTGCCAGGGCTGGCACATGATTTCCAGCACCCCGCCCGTGGGCAGTGGATTAGGACAAGCTTGCCACTCCCCCTGAGCATGGCGCCAGCTGTGCGCGACGCAGCGCACCTGATCCAGCACAATCAGCAGCAAGCATTGCCAGCTGCCCACCACCATCTGCACCGCCTGCTGCGGGCTAGGCGCGAAAATCAGCTGCGCACGCCCCAAGATACCTTGCTGGGTATCGAGCTCTACCGCAACCACACTGCCGGCCACAAACTCATACCCCTGCCCAGCCGGATCGGTATAGGCCCAAGCGGCCTCCAGCCGCACAATCAGATCGCCATGACTGTAGGCTTCGACTATTGCCTTGGGCGGCAAGGGTAAATGAACCGGCTCGATCTCCTCGTCGCACGCGCATTCGGGCAGCCAGAAATAACTACGCCGATGCAAATCTAGCGCCACTTCTGCCAAATCGATCTGCGCCGCGCCACGCTCGCCCTGCGCTAAAAAGCGCCACGCGCCAACTTGCAATACCTGCTCTGGTAGCACCAGCATCGAGGTGGAGTCCGCCCAGCTTTGCCCGCGCCGATACAGCACCAGCTCGCGCGAATAGCCGGCGGTGGTTTGCTGGTCTTCATCCCACGCCGGGCACACCCACAGGCTATCGAGATCACGCCAGCTGATCTGGCTTTTGCCTAGCGGGAAGGCAAACCCATCGGCCACAAAGGCTCGTGCGCCCAGATCATATTCGCGCACTACACAGGCATCGCCACCGCCGGGGCTCAGGCTCAGCAAACAACGCTCAGGCTGCAGCACATAATGCGCCACCCCCGCCAGCTGCCAGGCCACGCCTTCGGCTGCGGCCAGCGTATCCAGATCCAGCAGGGTCTGCCATTCGCAATGGCCCTGCCCATAGTCCGCTACGCGGCAGCGGCGATAGATGCCCAGCGGCTGCGCCGCACTTTGGGCAAAATGATAGAGATACTCACCGTGCACATTGCCATAGGGAATCTGCCGCTGATCCCGTCGCGTTTGCAGCACGGCCGCACTGATGGCGGCGAAAGCGGGGTCGGTCTCTAGCTGCAGCTGTGTCTTCGCCGTGGCGCTTGCGGCCCACTGTTGCACAGCTGGATCGGCGTTGTTTTCTAGCCATAAGTAGGGATCGTGGCTTGGGGTGGGTAGCGCGGGGGTATTCATCATTGCAGAGGGGAAATGGGTAGTAGATCGGGTGGTAGATCAGTTGCAGGGGGCTTAGGTCGGCGATGATACCATCCACGGCCGCTCAGTCAGTGCCTAGACCAAACTGCACCCCTTGCGCCAGCGGCAGACTTTGGCCGTAATTGATGGTATTGGTGCTGCGGCGCATATAGTTTTTCCAAGCGTCCGAGCCGGATTCCCGCCCTCCACCAGTGGCCTTCTCGCCGCCAAAGGCGCCGCCGATCTCAGCCCCGCTAGTGCCGCAATTGACATTCGCCAAGCCACAATCCGAGCCGGCGGCGCTGATAAACAACTCGGCCTCACGTAGATCACGGGTAAATATCGCCGAGGATAAGCCCTGGGCCACGGCATTATTCAAGGCAATGGCTTCGCTGAGCGTATCGTAAGGCAGCAGATACAGCAGCGGCGCAAAGGTTTCTTCCTGCACCACGGCGGTTTGCGTTGGCATACTGATCAGGGCGGGCTGCACATAATGCCCCACTGGCACTCCGACCACCACTTGGCCGCCCGAGAGTAAAGTACCCCCCTCTTGTATCGCCTGCTGGATCTTATTTTTCATAGCCTGCAGGGCAATACTATCGATAATCGGCCCCACCAGCGTACCAGCCACACGCGGGTCGCCTATGGCTAGCGTTTTATAGACCTGCACCAGCGCCTCGCTCACTTGCGCCAAGATACTGCGAGGCACCAAGAGCCGGCGCAAACTGGTGCAACGCTGCCCGCAAGTACCCACCGCTGAAAACACGATAGCCGGCAGCGCCTGCGCCCAATCGGCGGTGGGCGTTAAAATCAGCGCATTATTGCCCCCCAGCTCCAGCAAGCTGCGGCCAAATCGCGCGGCCACCCGTGGCGCCAAAGCCTGCCCCATCCGCGTTGAGCCCGTTGCCGACAGCAGCGCCACTATGGGCGAATCGGCCAGCGCCCCACCAACAAGTGCATCGCCCTGCACCAATTGCAATAAGCCTGCCGGTGCGGCATGCGCCTGCAAAACGGGTTGGGCCAGCTGCTGCATCGCTAGCGCAATCAGCGGGGTTTTCTCGCTGGGTTTCCATACCACCGCATCCCCGCACACCAGCGCCAGCATGCTATTCCACGCCCACACGGCCAGCGGAAAATTAAACGCGGTAACCACGCCCACCACGCCGAGTGGATGCCATTGCTCGAGCAAGCGATGCTCTGGCCGCTCGCTAGCGATGACCAGCCCATGCAGCTGGCGAGAAAGCCCCACCGCAAAATCACAAATATCGATGCATTCCTGCACTTCGCCCAGCGCTTCGCTTTCGATCTTGCCGGTTTCCAGCACGATGAGCTTGGCCAGTGCCGCTTTATGGGCGCGAATCACCTCGCCCAAGGCGCGCACCAGTGCGCCACGTTGCGGAGCGGGCCGCAGCCGCCACTGTACAAACGCCGCCTGCGCGGTATTCAAAGCCGCAGGTAGCTCGGTGGGTGGGAAATAGGCTTGGCGGCCGTGGCTGGCGCAATCGATCGGGCTAGATAACTCGCGCTCGCCCACTACCAAGACCGGGTACACTGGCAGCCCATCGACCCAGCCGGCCGGCCAGCGCCCCTGCCGGATTAAATCGGCCAGTCCCAGCTCGGCGGCCACCTCGCTGAGTGTATACAGGGCCGTCATACCGGTACCTCCTGCGCATAGCGATCAATCGCGTAATACTGCCCAAAGCGATTGGCCAGCAAAGCGGCCAGCGTGATTTCTTCCTGCGCCACAAAGCCACGCCGCGTGGCCCGTTGCGGCAGTAAAAGATCGACTGCGGCACACGCCGCCGCGGCGGTGGTGAGCTGGATGGCGCTCCAGGTTTCACCAGCAATTTCGCGGTGATACACCTTGCGCGCGTCGGTAATCTGCCGGTATTGGCCATCTAGCTCGCCACTGGCGGCGACCATAATCAGCACCACATCCTGCAGCGTAACCGGAATGGCGGCTTCCAAGATCTGTTTGAGTTGCCGCCGGCTGGCCTGATCGGCGCCTAGGCGCAAATCATTGAGCAGAAAATCCATCCGTTCGCGGTGCCCCAGATAGCGCACGGTTTTGTAATCGAGCTGATTAACCCGCCCGGCCCAGGTTTCGCATAAGGTACCCAGCCCGCCCGAGGTGTTAAACGCCTCGTATTCGATCCCATCAAGCGCGAAATGCTCTAGCCCTTCTAGCGCCTGCACTTCCAGCCGCACGCCATGGCGGATGGCCGCGCAAGGGTTGCAATATTCATTGATCAGCCCGTCGGTCGACCAGGTGAGGTTGTATTTAAGCGCGTTATTCGGGTATTGCGGCAACGCCCCAACCCGCATTTTCAGCGTATCAAGCCGGCTAAAACGGCTAGCCAGCGCATGGGCCAAGATGCCGATAAAACCGGGGGCCAGGCCGCATTGCGGCACGAAGATTTGCCCCGCACGCGCCTGCAGGGCCAGCTCACGTATCAGCGCGGTGGCGGTGGTGTCTTCGGTCAAATCAAAATAACTGCAGCCTGCCTGCAATGCGGCGTGGGCAATGCGCGGGTTTTGATCAAAAGCCGTAGCGGCAATCACCGCGTCTTGCCCGCGCAATAACACGCTGAGATCTTCATCGCCGCGCAGTTGCAACGTTTGCAGCCCGCTTTTAGGCCAATAAGCTTGCAGCCGCGCGAGTGCGGCGGCGGCGGTATCCAGTAACACAATCTGATAATCGCCACTGAGCAGCAGTAATTTACAGATGCTGGCGCCAATTTTCCCCGCGCCGATGATGACTACCTGCATCATTGCCCCCTTGCCGCACCGGCGGCGGGCTGATTCATGGCGCTATTGGTCGCTCGATTCGTGGAGGTGAAGATTTGATTCGCGTTAGCTGCCACAAAGCCCGAATACCACTGCCCATCAGGCTGGCGAAAACGCTGGGCAAATTCGTAGTAACAGCCAGGCACGGTATAAAGGCCATCGGCCAGCGCCACTTCAACCGGGCTGGCTATCGTTGCGGCCTGAATAAGCAGATCTTCCGGCTGGCCTTTAATCAATCCTCCAGCCGTATTCATGGGGTATCCATCTGCAAGCAAACTATCTACTACCTCTTGCAGTGATACCCCCAGGTGATGCACGGCAATGGTAAAATGATTGGCATGCAGTCCATGCACCGCCAGCCAAGCCGCGTATTCGCTCACGGCCGCCAGCGCCTGAAATTCGGCATAGCTCGGGGCCGGCCATAGCCGCCCAGCCCAAAATAGTCCGTAGCCCAAATCCGGCGGCAAGGTCATTTGCCCCAGTAACCGCGCCAAGATCGCCTGGGCGGCGTCTGGCAAGGCGCTGATTTGCAGTTCGCTTAAAAATACCAGCGGCGCTGTAGGCTCCAGATGCACATAGCCCCACGCCTGCAGGTGCTTATCGGGAAACACATAGCGCTGCTCACGCCGGTAGCCAAGCTCTAAGAGCCAAGGCTCAAGCACGGCGATGCCCAGCTCAGGGGTGGCAAAGGTGCGAAACGCGACATGATCATTGGGCACCTGCGCGCCACCAAAGCGCGCACGGATAATGGCGGCCTGCGGGTTGAGCTGGGTATAGTCATCCCAAAGCTGGGCAAAGAATGTGGGGTAGTCCATGGGGCACTCCTGCGGTGCACTTATGCCCACCATAGGCAGCGCGCCTGATGTGCTGCTGCAACATGCCGACTAGCGGTGCATGGGCGCGGCACGGGCTACATGGCAGTGGGATAGGCTTGCGAGCGGCTTTCGATTAGACTGGCGGCACTCTACTTTTTGCCCTCATGCCCATGCACGATACCCAGCAACCCGAAAGCCAGTTTGGTCTCTTTCGCCAGCGCCGTTTCCTGCCGCTCTTCATCACCCAGTTTTTTGGCGCTTTTAACGACAATCTGTTTAAAAACGCCTTTCTGGTGCTGGTGACTTTTCATGGCCTGTCGATGCTGGGCATGAATACTGCGATGATTGTGAATCTGAGCGCCGGGATTTTCATGCTGCCGTTTTTCCTGTTTTCGGCCCTGGCCGGGCAGCTGGCGGAGAAATACGATAAAGCCACACTGGCGCGCTGGATCAAGCTCTTGGAAATCGCCATTATGCTGGTGGCTGGCTTTGGCTTTATCTGGCACAACGCCACCTTGCTGATGGCGTGTCTGTTTATGATGGGCGTGCACTCGGCGCTCTTTGGCCCGCTGAAATACTCGGTATTGCCGCAATACCTGCATGAACGCGAGCTCCTGGGCGGCAACGGCCTGATTGAAATGGGCACTTTTGTGGCGATTTTGCTGGGCCAGATTGCTGGCACCATGATCGTGCAAAGTCGCGCCGGCGGTGAAAACCTGATTGTGTTTGCCTGCGTCACAGTGGCGATCATCGGTTACCTCAGTAGCCGCAGCATGCCACCTGCCCCGCCCACGGCCCCCAACATCAAGCTCAATTGGAATGTCTTTAGCGAAACCATGGCGATTATTCGCCATGTGAAAGACAACAAAACCGTATTTAACAGCCTGTTGGGCATTTCCTGGTTTTGGTTTTTTGGTGCGGTGTATCTGACCCAGTTTCCGGAGCTGGCCAAAAACGTACTGCATGGCACCGCCGATGTATACACGCTGATTATGGCGGTGTTTTCGCTGGGTGTAGGCTTGGGCTCGGTATTGTGTGAAAAGCTCTCGGATCGGCAGATTGAGCTGGGCTTAGTGCCGTTTGGCTCGATTGGTTTATCGGTTTTTGGGGTTGATCTCTTTTTCGCCACCAGTGCGGTGCCTGCCGCCCATTACACACTCAGCAGCTTTCTGGCCGAGCCCAGCCATTGGCGTGTGTTGGCAGATATTTTGCTGATCGGGGTGTTTGGCGGCTTCTTTATTGTGCCCCTGTATGCCCTCATCCAAACGCGCACCGAGCGCGAATACACTTCACGCGCCATCGCCGCCAATAACATCCTGAATTCTCTCTTTATGGTGATTGGCGCGATTATGAGCATGCTACTGCTGGGCAATGGCGTGAGCATCCGTGAATTACTGCTGATCGTGGCGATCATGAATATTCTGGTGGCGATTTACATCTACACGCTGATCCCCGAATTCTTGATGCGCTTTATGGTCTGGATTCTCACTCACACGCTATATCGGGTGAAAAAAGAGGGCCTGATGCATATTCCGGCCAGTGGCCCCGCGGTGCTGGTGTGTAATCACGTTAGCTATATGGATGCGCTGGTGATTGCCGGCGCCATCCGCCGCCCCACCCGCTTTGTGATGGATTATCAGATCTACAATCTGCCGGTGATCAATTTTATCTTCCGCACCGCCGGCACGATCCCGATTGCTTCCGCGCGTGAAGATGCGCAGATCAAAGAAGCCGCCTTTGAGGGCATTGCTGCCGCGTTGGCAGCGGGTGATTTGGTGGTGATTTTCCCCGAGGGGCGCATTACCAAAACCGGCGAAATGAATCGCTTTATGCCGGGCATTGAGCGGATTTTGCGCGATAGCCCGGTGCCAGTTATTCCGATGGCGTTGCAAGGCTTGTGGGGTAGTTTCTTTAGCCGCAAAGATGGCGCGGCAATGATGAAATGGCCACGGGGCCTGTTCTCGAAAATCGCGCTGCGCATTGGCCCAGCCATTGCCGCCGCCGAGGCTGACCGCCAGGGCCTGGAGGATGCGGTACGGGCGCTGCGCGGTGAAGTGCAATAAACGCTTTTGCATGCAAATACAAATAAAAAAGGGGTGCCAATGGCACCCTTTTTTAGTATCGCAGGTCGGTCGCCGCGCGGCGCGCGACTTAAACCACGACCGAGCTGCTTACTTGCAGTTTTTCTCCAGATACGCCTGTTTCTCGGCGATTTCTGCCGTTTTCTTTTCTGCCGGGAGATATTCAATCGAACCATCTGGCCGGTAAGCTTTAAAGAGTTTGCTTTGCTGCAGGAAATTCAGCCGCTCTTGCGCGGCCTTACACGCCGCTTCATCACGCGCGGGCTTAGTGGTCGGCGACGCGGGGGACGCCGGTGCGGCACCGGGTTTGGCTACCGCGCTGGCCGCAGCATCGGTCTTTGGCGCACTCACGGTGGTAACCGCAGACTCTTTGATATTGATCGGCTTGGCTTTGCCGGCTTCTTTGGGGGGCGGCTGGTCGGAATAGACGGTCCGGCCAGTTGAATCTACCCATTTGTAGACTTGGGCCTGTGCACTAAAGGCAAGGCCTGCGGCCACGATGGCCAATCCGATTACTGCGCGCATGTGATGTCCTTTGCGTTCTGGCTTTTGCTCTGCTTGCCATCTTAGCCCGCCACAGCGGTGCCTGCCAGTATGCAGGCCCACTGTGACGTAATGGCGTGGTTATGGCATGACCCGGATCAGCGCGATCTAGCGCTGACCTAACAAGCTTTGCACATAGCGGGCCACGCCCTCTTCCACGGTCAGGAATTTCTCCTGATAGCCCGCTTCGCGCAACAAGGTGAGGTCCGCCTCGGTAAAGCACTGATATTTGCCTTTGAGTGCCTCTGGAAAATCAACGTATTCCAGCAAGCCCTGCGCCAGCAGCTCTTCCAGACTCAGCGCGGGTTTACCCTCGGCCAGCCGGCAGGTATTGACCGCGGCGACGGCAATATCATTAAACGGTTGTGCCCGGCCAGTGCCCACATTGTAAATGCCGCACACTTCGGGGTTATCGAGGAACCACAGGTTCACTTTCACCACATCTTCTACCGAGATGAAATCGCGCGTGTGGCCGCCGGCCGGATAACCGCCGTATTCGCCAAACAATTTCACCTTGCCGGTGGCCTGATACTGATTGAAGTGGTGGAAAGCCACCGAGGCCATCCGCTCTTTGTGCCATTCGCGCGGGCCGTAGACGTTGAAATAACGGAAACCGGCTACTTGCGCGGTAATCTCGCCGGCGGCGATGCGCTGGCGCAAGACCTGATCAAACAGCAACTTCGAGTAGCCATAGACATTCAGCGGGCGCTCGCAATCGGGCGTTTCGATAAAGCCGTTTTCGCCATTGCCATAGGTGGCGGCTGACGACGCATACAGAAACTGCACCTCTTCTGACTGGCACCAGTCAAACAGACTGAGGGTGTACTGATAGTTGTTATCCATCATGTACTTGCCATTGTGCTCCATTGTGTCTGAGCACGCACCCTGATGCAGCACGGCCGACACCATGCCATCAAAGGTGCCAGCGGCCAGCTCTTCGATAAAGTCGTGCTTGTCCAGATAGTGAGCGATCTGCAGATCGGCCAGATTGCGGAATTTATCCCCGCGGGTGAGGTTATCTACGGCGATGATGTCGGTTTCACCGCGCTCATTCAGCGCCTTTACAATATTCGAGCCGATAAAACCGGCTGCGCCAGTGACGATAATTGCCATATAGTCTCCTTAAGCCGCGGCCTGAGTGGCCAAGCGGGTACACAATGCCAGATACAGCCAGGCTGCATGCGGCATCCATTGTTCGGTCCAGCGCCAGCTATTGGCCATGGTCGCGATCTCGGATGGACGGAAATCGATATCCGTTTCATCATCCAGCCCGCTGGTAATACCGTTACACACGCCACCCGGAGCATTAAAGAAGCCCGGTTCATAGCGCGGATTATTCCGCCCCCAGCCTTGCAACATGCAGGCGTCAAACGGATTATTGCCCAAGACCCAATCCAGCGCGGCCTGCTCATAGCGCGCGAGCTGCGCGACCAACTCGGCCTCGCCCGCAAACAGGCGCTGCGCCCGCGCCGCCGCGGCAGCAATCGAGCCCAAACGCGCATTTTCGCCCTGCCACCAGTAGCCAGTGCCATTGTCATGCGGGATAAAGAACTGGGTATTGCCCGCTACGCCTTGCTGCTTAACGTATTGGCGCGGATACCCGAAGGGGTTATTCACTTCATTAAAGGTAATTTGCAGCTCATACGCATAGGCTTTGCGCAGCGCGGCTTTCACATCTGCCACCAGCGCGTGATCAGGGGCCACCTCAACAAAGCGCATCAGGGCGATATACAGCAAGCCCGCTTCGGCCGCGTGGAAGAAGCTACGCTCGCCCAGATGATCGGCCACAAACCAGCCAGCAGCCTGCTGACGCGCCAGCAATTGGCTAACACGGCTGGCTGCCGCGCTTAAATATTCAGCGGCCGGTGCCACCGCTTGTAGCTCGCAGGCGGCCAGCAAGGCGCAATAGTCGTCGATGATATTCTCAACGCCATCTTCGAGGTAGCTGACATTGTTCGCTTGCAAATGGGCAAAACCGCGTTGCGCCGCGGCGAGGTATTCGGCACGGCTAAATTCGCCATCGCGCGCCAGGGTGCTGGCACGGGCCAGTGCTGCAATCGCCGAGCCGCCACCTTGCCGGTACGCGGCTTGATAGGTGGTGTATTTGTCGCCTTTATTGGTTTTGTATTCGCATAAACTTCGGCGAGCTGGGTCTTTGCTCCACTGATCAAACTGCGTCATGTAGAAAAAGCCGCTCTCATCCTGCATGCGCAGCAGGTAATCTGCGCCGTGGCAGGCTTCGTCGGTAATCCGCTCGTAAAACCATTTATTAAAGAAGGCGATTTTCTCGGCGTCATCCGGAATCAGCCCCAAGGCAATATGGTTTTCCAGCCAGATGGGGCGCGCGGGCAGCTGCGCCAGCCCATCGACCAGATTCCACACCACCTGCGGGGTTTGCTGCGGGTTCATGTATTGCGCAAAGGACAAATGCGACAGGTATTTAGAGACATCGCCCGAGGCGTCGTACCAGCCACCGTGCACGTCTTTGGTGGCGTTGCTACCTTCAATCGGCGCGTTACGATCAGCATTATCAAAAATGCCGGTGCAGCGTTGGCCTTTGATGTAATGCACGATGTCGGAAATCAAGAGCTCGCCCAGCAAATGGCCGGCTACTTTAAAAGGTGCCGACACCAGCGGCGGTAGCAGGTCATCCACCGCGATGAAATACTCACCCTGCTGGCTTAGCTCGCTAAAATCAGCCTGCCAGTAGTGGCGTTTCTTGCCATCACGAGTCCAGTTCGCTACCGTACCCTGCGGGAGTATCGGCCCGCGTAGCACAGCCTGACGCGTCTTTGCGTCATATACGGTATAGGTTTTGCCTACCAGCAGATCGGGGCCAGCCTCGATCAGTGCTACTTTGCGCCCTTGGGGCTCAAAGCCCAGGTGATTCAGGATCATCTTCACAATGCACTCGCTTATCGCTAGAAAGTATTGAAATTCGGTTGTTTCGGTGCTTGCCGCCGCGCACGTTTAGTTGTTAATCGCGCGCGTGTTCATCCAGCCAGTTGCGCACCGCGCCGATCATGCCGGCATGATTACCGGCGCTGGCCAGCACTAATTCGGTCATCTGCTGAAAATCGGGCTGCAGGGCCGCCTGTACCGCCGCCTGCAACTGACGATGAAACGCATCCCCACGCGCAGTAATCCCACCGCCAATCACCAGCCGTTGCGGGTTAAAGGCATAAATCAGATTCGCCAGGCCTTTACCCAGAAGGCCAAACCAGCGCTCAACATGCGGCACTATCGCTACATCGCCAGCATCATAGCGGGCAAAGATGGCGCGGCCATCCAGCTGGGTTTGCAGATCGGCATTTACGGCATTAACAAGGCCACGCATGGAGGCGTGGTCTTCCCAGACCAGGCCATCGATCCACATATAGCCCCACTCGCCCGCTGCCGCCCGATGCCCACGGTAAATCTGGCCATTGAGCACAATGCCGCCCCCAATCCCGGTACCAATCGCCACTGCAATATAATGCCGCACTTGCTGCGCCGCGCCCCGCCAGCCTTCGGCCAAGGCCACGCAATTCACATCATTATCGATGCTCACGGGTAGCCCCAAAGCTGCTTGCAGCGCGGCTTTGACCGCGGTGCCGGTGTAGCCGGGCACGGCCTCGGCCGCGCCCAAGACCACGCCATTTTCTGCATCAATCAGGCCAAAACTACTGATGGCGATGCCTTCAACGGGCTGCTGTTGCTGCAATGTTTGCGCCAGGTGAATCAGCGCGGCCACCAGCCCTTCGCCACCGGCCTGCTTGGGCGTGTCGTACAGCGCGGCGCTCAGCACCCTGCCATCGCGCTCGACCAAGCCGAATTTAATCTGGGTACCACCAATATCAAATGCAATCAGTGCCATAGTTATGCCTGCGCCCAATCAATGGGCGTTTGTCCTGTTTCTAAAAGATAGCGATTGGCTTGCGAAAAATGCCCGCACCCCAAAAATCCGCGGTAAGCCGAGAGCGGCGATGGATGCACCGATTGCAGCACGCAATGCTGACTGGCATCAATCAATGCGGCCCGTTTGTGGGCATGTGAGCCCCATAAGACAAACACCAGCTGCTGCCGCTGGCGCGCCAGATAACGAATAATGGCATCGGTGAGCACGTCCCAACCTTGTTTGCTGTGCGAGCCGGCGCAATCTGCGCGTACGGTCAGGGCGGTATTTAATAGCAGTACGCCCTGCGCAGCCCAGCCAGTGAGATTGCCATGCTGCGGCGGGGTTAAGTCCAAATCGCGGGCCAATTCTTGCCAGATATTGCGCAGCGAAGGAGGTACTTTCACGCCATGCGGCACGGAAAATGCCAAGCCATGCGCCTCACCGGCGCCATGATAAGGATCTTGCCCTAAAATCACGACTTTCACTGCACTGGGCGCCAGCGTTTCTAAGGCGTTAAACCACTGTGCAACTGGCGGATACACACGCTGAGTCGCCATTTCCTGCGCCAAAAACTCGCCCAAAGCTGCAAATTTGGCATCCGTGGCCAACTCTGGCAGCGCCAACTGCCAGGCGCTGGGCAGCTGCGAAAATAAATTCATACTTGTCCTTGCCGAGCATTGGAAATAGCCCGGCGATGATAGCGAAACACTGTGGTTTCAAATTGATCTTGCAAGGGGCCGGCTAATTGCCACTCCGCCCGTACCCACTGCCCGCCCGCCGGGTTCGCCGCCACGGCCGTAATGGTGGCAGGCAAATGTAAGAGGCGCGGAAAATGAGTGGATAGCGCCAATGCCACATAGCCCGTTGCACCGGGTTGAGGCGTGGCCGTTTGGCTGGTCCACACGATGGCCTGCATCCCAAGCTGCACGGTTTGTGCCGCAGGCAAAGCCGCCTCTTGCTGCCGCGCCAGCCATAAAAGTTGCAGGTCTTGCTTAGCCTGCGCTAGCTCGATCGGCGCCGCCGGCTGCTCGAAATCGGCCAACACCATTAAGTAGCGCAGCATTTCCCAATCGCTGGCTGCCGCCGGCGGCAAACTCTGACACCACTGCATGGGCAATTGCGCGGTCAATGTGGGTCCGCTCAGGATCACCGAAATACCCCTTGGTTAATTGCTGGCCATTATATCGTCGTTTCTATGGCGACTGAGCTGTGGCTTTACGCAATGCACGCTGATTTTGACTTTTTCGATGGTGAATTCAAATGGCATTGCTAAAATGGTTTTATTCTGACGACATCGAGACAATATCATGCGCCCACACCTGCATTGGCTTGGCCTGGCTTTAGTCACTAGTATCTTCAGCACTTCACTTTTGGCCAGTGGCGGGCACACCGTCAGCCATAGCAAAAAAAGCCACAGCGCAGCCCCGCACGACCCTAGCCACTGGAGCTATGAGGGTAGCACCGGTGCCGAGAACTGGGGCAATATGAAACCCGAGTTTGCCCTATGTAAAAGCGGCACCCAGCAGTCACCAATCAATATTAATGAAGCCTACGCACAAAACCTTGATCGGCTGCAATTTTTCTATCAGCCCAGTAAATTAAATATCCAGAATAACGGCCACACGATTCAGCTCAATTACGATGGCGGCAGTTTTCTGGAGGTCGGGAAAGATCGCTATCAGTTGTTGCAATTTCACTTTCATACCCCCAGCGAAGAAGCCATTGGCGGCAAACGCTATCCGATGGTGGCGCACCTAGTGCATAAAAACGAAGCTGGTCAGCTGGCCGTGGTTGCACTACTGATTAACCAAGGCAAGGCCGACAACCCGCTGTTTACCCAATTCTGGGAAAATCTACCGAGTGAGCTCAACGAAACCAAGATTAAAGACGACATCAAATACAATGTCGCCAGCCTACTTCCTGGCAATAGCAGCTACTGGACCTTTATGGGCTCGCTGACTACACCACCCTGCAGCGAAGGAGTACGCTGGTTTGTGCTTAAAGAACCCCTGAATATTTCAGCTAAACAAATTAGCCGCTTCAAGCGCGAATTCGCCATGAATGCCCGGCCATTGCAGCCTTTATTCGAGCGTGCAGTGCTCGATAGCAACTAAGCACCCTCACAACCAACCAAGACAAAGCCAATAAAAAAGCCCCGCAGTGCGGGGCTTTTTTTACTCAGTGCCGATTAGACTTGCACTGAATCGGCTTCGGCTTGATAAGTATCGATCTCGTTAAAGTTCAGATACTTGTACACTTCACCGGCTTTGCTATCCAGCACGCCAACATCCGCCATGTATTCAGCTACGGTTGGCAGACGGCCCAGACGCGAAGCCACGGCAGCCAGCTCGGCAGAGCTTAGGAATACATTGGTGTTTTTACCCAGACGATTCGGGAAGTTACGGGTCGAAGTAGAAACCACGGTTGCACCTTCACGTACTTGTGCTTGGTTACCCATACACAGCGAGCAACCTGGCATTTCTGTACGGGCACCCGCTGCGCCGAAGGTACCGTAATAGCCTTCTTCGGTCAGTTGCTGGGCATCCATTTTCGTCGGTGGCGCAATCCACAGCTTGGTTGGCAAGTCACGTTTGCCTTCCAGCAGCTTACCAGCGGCACGGAAGTGACCAATATTGGTCATACACGAACCAATAAACACTTCATCGATTTGCGTGCCAGCGACTTCAGACAGCACCTTCACATCATCCGGATCGTTCGGGCAAGCCAAGATTGGCTCTTTCACGTCGGCCAGATCGATTTCGATCACAGCAGCGTATTCAGCATCGGCATCAGGTTGTAGCAGGTTTGGCGCCGCCAGCCATTGCTCCATGCTTTTCACACGGCGCGCCAGCGTTTTCGCATCGCCATAACCATTTGCGATCATGGATTTGAGCAGCACGATGTTGGAGTGCAGATACTCTTCGATCGGTTCTTTGTTCAGGCGTACGGTACAACCTGCAGCAGAACGCTCGGCAGAAGCATCGGTCAACTCGAAGGCTTGCTCAACTTTCAGATCTGGCAGACCTTCGATTTCCAAAATACGGCCCGAGAAGATGTTTTTCTTGCCGGCTTTGGCAACAGTCAACAGACCTTGCTTGATTGCGTACAGCGGAATCGCGTTCACCAAGTCACGCAAAGTGATACCAGGCTGCAGCTCGCCCTTGAAGCGCACCAGCACTGATTCTGGCATGTCCAGCGGCATCACGCCGGTAGCGGCGGCAAACGCCACCAAACCAGAGCCGGCTGGGAATGAAATACCGATTGGGAAACGAGTGTGCGAGTCGCCACCAGTACCTACAGTATCTGGCATCAGCATACGGTTCAGCCATGAGTGGATAACCCCGTCACCTGGGCGCAGCGAAACACCACCACGGTTGCGGATAAACTCAGGCAGAGTGTGGTGCGTTTTCACATCCACTGGTTTTGGATACGCTGCCGTGTGGCAGAACGATTGCATCACCAGATCAGCCGAGAAACCCAGACACGCCAGATCTTTCAATTCGTCGCGGGTCATTGGGCCGGTAGTATCTTGTGAGCCCACTGAAGTCATTTTCGGTTCGCAGTAAGTACCTGGGCGTACGCCTTGGCCTTCTGGCAAACCGCATGCGCGACCCACCATTTTCTGTGCCAGTGAGAAACCTTTGCCTGAATCGGCTGGGTTTTGCGGCAGACGGAAAGTCGTTGAAACAGGCAGGCCCAGCGCTTCACGCGCTTTAGCCGTCAGGCCGCGACCGATAATCAGGTTAATCCGGCCACCCGCGCGCACTTCGTCAAGCAGCACTTCAGTTTTCAGGCTAAAGGTGGTTACCAGCTGGCCGTCTTTTTCTACTTTGCCTTCGTATGGGTAAATGTCGATTACATCGCCCATATTCAGGTTGGTTACATCAAATTCGATTGGCAGTGCGCCCGCGTCTTCCATGGTGTTAAAGAAGATCGGTGCGATTTTGCCGCCAATGCAGTAGCCGCCAAAGCGTTTGTTGGGCACGAATGGAATGTCTTCACCAGTCCACCACAGCACCGAGTTGGTAGCTGATTTACGTGAAGAGCCAGTGCCGACTACATCGCCTACGTAGGCCACTGGGTGGCCTTTCTTTTGCAGCTCAACCAGCTGTTTGATCGGGCCAACTTGGCCTGGTACGTCGGCATTGATGCCTTCGCGAGGGTTTTTCAGCATCGCCAGTGCGTGCAGCGGGATGTCTGGGCGTGACCATGCATCAGGCGCGGGTGACAGATCATCGGTATTGGTTTCGCCAGTCACTTTGAATACAGTGACAGTCACTTTAGCTGGCACTTCAGGACGGCTAGTGAACCACTCCGCATCTGCCCATGATTGCAGGACAGCTTTGGCATTGGCATTGCCAGCATCCGCCAGCTCTTTCACATCGTGGAAGTAGTCAAACATCAACAAGGTCTTTTTCAGACCTTCTGCAGCAATCGCGCCCACTTCGGCATCGGCCAACAGATCGATTTGCGGCTTGATATTGAAGCCACCCAGCATCGTGCCCAGCAATTCAGTCGCTTTGGCGCGGCTGATCAGCGCACAGGTATCAGTGCCTTGGGCTACAGCGGCCAGAAACGCGGCTTTAACTTTAGCTGCATCATCAACACCGGCGGGAACACGGTGAGTCAGCAGTTCAACCAGAAAAGCTTCTTCGCCCTTCGGTGGGTTTTGCAGCAGGGTGATCAGATCAGCGGTTTGTTGTGCAGACAGTGGTAGTGGAGCGATGCCTTGGGCGGCGCGCTCGGCAACATGTTGACGGTAGGCTTCTAACACGGCGTTACCTTTATATGTATTGAGGGGGATGAAACTTGATATACAACAAATCTTTTTGATTCTACCCCTTTGTTAGGCTGCTGTGAATCAAAGCGTAGCAAGGTGTCAATCACTACATACGCTGATGGGTAAAGCGGCAATAGTCGCCCCCGTGGCGCGACCACCCCGCCATACCCTATGCCGTATCAAGCCCGAAGCCAAACAACACAATCATTCGCAACCTATACCCCATGCAGCACGCTTAATCTGCACTTGGCAATGCCAATTCGCCCTCGCCAGCCAGCCGCACTTGCTCGATTTCGGTAAAGCGACGGGAGATTTTCTCGCTGGTGATGCTGACCTGCTGCACATCATCGTGCGCCTGGCGGATATGAGTGGCCAGTTTCTTCATCCGATCGTCAAAACGGCTGAATTCCTGCGCCAGCTTGCCTAGCGCTTCTTTGATGATGTGCACTTGCTTGCGGGTTTCCACGTCTTTGATCACCGCCCGGGCGGTATTGAGCACCGCCATCAGCGTGGTTGGCGACACAATCCACACCCGCTTGGCCAGCGCATGCTGCACCAGCTCAGGGTGGTAGGCATGAATCTCGGCAAATACGGCCTCGGCCGGTATAAACATCACCGCGCCATCGGCGGTCACATTCGGAATAATGTATTTGCTGGCAATGTCATCGATATGTTTTTTCACGTCGAGCTTGAACTGGCGCGTGGCTTGTACTTTATCCAACTCGCCATTAAACATGCGGTGATAGTTTTCCAGCGGGAATTTGGAATCGACCGCCACCGTGCCGGTAGGCTCAGGTAGTTTGAGCAAGCAATCCGCGCGCACCCCGCCTGGCAGCACGGCTTGCAGCTCATACACTTGCGCCGGCAAGACATTACTCACCAGGTGCTCCAGCTGCACCTCACCAAAGGCGCCGCGCGAGCGTTTATCACCCAGCAACTCCTGCAGGCTCACCACATTGGTGGTCAGGCCATCGATTTTCTTTTGCGCCTCATCAATCGTCGCCAGGCGCGCCATCACATTGGCAAAGGTTTCATTGGTTTTCTTAAAGCCTTCGTCCAGCCGCTCGGTGACTTTGCCCGAGATCTCGCCCAACCGTTGATCGGTGGCCTTGGTAAGCTCCGCAACACTTTGCGTGAGCGTGGCCGCCGATTGCGCCAGCGCCGCTGCAATTTGCTCCATTTCGCGCTTGGATTGCTCCGCCAGCATGGTGGAGAGCTTCAGCAGCATATCTTCGCGCAGCGCATCCTGTTTGGTTTGCAATGCGCTCGCAATTTCGGCCAGCTGTTTATTAATCTGCTCGCGGCTTTCGCTCAAGCTCGCCACCAGCGTGAGGCGCAAGGTAGCGAGCGCATCAGTTTGCGCCGCCTGCAGGCGATTAAGCGCCTCGCGGCTATCTTTCATTTCCGCGCCCACCGCCCCGCGCAGGCGATCAAATGACTCGCTCATCGTGTCGCGCAAGCGATCGCCACTGCGGTTAACCGCTTCATGCAACAAGCTACCATGCTGGGTCAGCCCCGACTGCAGTGCTTCGCTTTGCTTGGCGTAGCCTTGATGCAGATCGCCCAGCATTTCGCGATGCTTGGCTTCCAAATCCTGGGTTAAGGTATCGAGTACCTCGCGCTGCTGAGTCACCAGCTGCTGCATGCGCACCACCACCAGCGCACAACCGAGTAAAACAAAAATCGTGGTAACGCCAAACAGCACTTCCAACATCGGGTATTTTTCCGCAAAGAGAACCAAACCGCGATTGTAGGCGATGCAGCCACATGCGCCTATAATCGACGGCATGCATAAATACACTTCTGCGCTGCTAAGCGCCCTCGCCCTGAGTCTTTACCAGCCGGTTTTGGCCAATACGCGCCAGGATTTGGGCGCCTTGCAACGTGCGGCCAGCGCCTGGCTGGATGAAGCATTGGCCAACAGCCCGGGCGTACCGAGCTACACCCTCAGCGAGCCGGATAGCAAACTTAATCTCCCCGCCTGCCAGCAACTCGAAATCGGCTTACCCAGCGGCTACCGGCTGATGGGCAAAACCATGCTGCGGGTGCGTTGCGTCTCGGGCGCCAGCTGGAGCATTAATCTGCCCGCGCAGATTAGCCTGCAGGTGCAATACGTCAGCGCCGCCCGCCCAGTTGCCGCCAACCAAACCCTGAGCGAAGCCGATGTACTGCTACAAAAAGGCGATTTGGGCACTTTGCCAGGCTCGGTCATTCTGGACGCTAGCCAAGCCATCGGCCGCACCTTGAATTCGGCCATTGCCGCCGGCCAGCCAATTCGGAAAGAACAATTGCGCGCCGCGATGGTGATCCAGCAAAACCAGCGAGTGAAAGTGATATTTCGTGAAGACGGGCTGGAAATCAATAACGAGGGTATAGCGCTGGGGGGCGCAGCAGAAGGCGCAATCGTACGGGTACGGGTGGGGAGTAATAATATTATCTCCGGCATAGCGCAAGCGAACGGCAGCGTTTTGGTGTCTAACCCCTAAGCGCGCCCGCGCCACCAGTCCAGCGCGGGCCAGCATGGCCACACACCCATCTGACAAAGCGCGCCATCCAAGGTAGAATCTGCACTATCCAGACCCGACTTTTGCCGGGTCTTTTTACTGTGTCACCCACTTTATTAGCGAAGCTATTAGCACGGCATGCAAGTTATCCGCGGCACCCCGACCAGCCCCTTACCCCCCTCGGCGCTCACCATCGGCAATTTTGATGGCCTGCATCTGGGGCATCAGGCCGTATTGCAGCGCTTAAGCGCGCTGGCCCGCGCGCAAGGGCTCTGCTCGGTGGTAATGACCTTCGAGCCGCATCCGCGCGAGCTGTTTACCCCCCAAGCCGCACCAGCTCGGCTCACAAGTCTGCGCGAGAAAATCGAATTATTGCGCGCCTGTGGCATCGATTACCTGATTGTGCAGCGCTTTAGTCGCGCCTTTGCAGCGCTGAGTGCCGAGCAATTTCGTGATGACATCATCGTAAAGCAAATCAATGCCCGCCAAGTGTTAATTGGCGATGATTTTCGTTTTGGCGCCAAGCGTGCCGGCGATTTGGCGCTACTGCAAGCCCACCCGCAACTGCGATGCGAAAGCCTGCCAACCCAGGCCGAAGGCAGTAACCGCATTTCCTCCACTGCAGTGCGGGAAACCTTAGCCCAAGGCGAAATGGCGCTCGCGCAAAAACTGCTAGGCCGTCCGTATGCGATTTCAGGCCGTGTAGTGGGTGGCGAGCAATTGGGGCGGCAGTTCGGTTTTCCCACTGCCAATATCCAGCTCAAACACAACCGCCCGCCGCTTCTTGGTATATTCGTGGTTGAAATCCACGGTCTAGAGCGCAGCTATCAGGGCGTGGCGAGTTTAGGTTTTCGCCCCACCATCCACGGCGGTGATCCAACGCCCAAGCTGGAAGTGCATATATTTGATTTTGCCCGCGATATTTATCGCCAGCATTTGCGCATTGATTTTCTGCACAAGCTGCGCGACGAAGAGAAATACCCCGATTTTGACACGCTGATCGCCCAGATCGGCGTTGACTGCCAGCAAGCCCGTGACTGGTTTGCCGCGCAGACCACCGTTTGATATTTGAATGATTGAAAGAAAGAGACAGCCATGAGTGACAAGCCCGCCAATAAGTACCCGGTTAATTTGCTGGACACCCCCTTCCCAATGCGGGGCGATCTGGCCAAACGAGAGCCGGGCTTTTTGAAACAATGGCAAGACCAGCAGCTGTATCAAAAGCTGCGCGCCAAAGCCAAAGCGGAAAATCGCCCCTCATTCATGCTGCACGATGGCCCTCCGTATGCCAACGGTGACATCCACATCGGCCACGCCGTCAATAAAATCCTGAAAGACGTGATCATCAAGGCCAAATCGCTGTCGGGCTTTGATGCGCCCTACATTCCGGGCTGGGATTGCCACGGCTTGCCGATCGAACACCAGATCGAAAAAATCGTTAAGTTCGATAAAGACGCGGTGAAAAACAACCCCGACATACACGCCCGCATCGTGGAATACCGCAAAGCCCATGGTTTGGATGAAAAAGAAACCCAGCTGCCGGCTTCATTCACCCGCGAGCTGTGCCGCGCTTATGCCGCCAAACAGATCGAGCGCCAGAAAGTCGACTTTATCCGTCTAGGCGTATGGGGCGACTGGGAAAACCCATACCGCACCATGGATTTTGGCACCGAGGCCGAAATCGTACGCACGCTGGGTAAAATCCACGCCAACGGCTATATGCGCCGCGGACAAAAACCCGTGCACTGGTGTGTAGACTGTGGCTCGGCGCTGGCCGAAGCCGAGGTAGAATACGAAGACAAAACTTCACCCGCCATTGACGTGGGTTTCCGTGTAGTGGATACCGCGGCCTTGTCGCAAGCCTTTGGTGGCGTGCAAGTGGGCGAGCAAGCGGCTTACGCCATCATCTGGACAACCACACCATGGACTCTGCCCGCCAATCAGGCAGTGTGCTTGTCGGCTGAGCTGACTTACGATCTGATCGCCACAGAAAAAGGTCTGCTGATTCTGGCACGCGAGCTGGCAGAAGCCGCGCTGAAACGCTATGGCATTGATGCCAACGAAGTGATTGCCCAGGCCAAAGGTGCGGCGCTGGAAGGCTTGCAACTGCAACATCCATTCTTTGCTCGCCAAGTGCCGATCATCTTGGGTGAACACGTCACCACCGATGCCGGTACGGGCTTGGTTCACACCGCGCCAGCGCACGGGGTAGAAGACTATCAAGTGGGCCTGAAATACCAACTGCCAACTGAAAATCCGGTCGGCAATGATGGCCGCTATATCAGCAGCACCCCTGCCATGAATGGTGAAGTGGAGCTGGCTGGCCTCACCGTGTGGAAAGCCAACCCCTTGGTGCTGGAAGTCCTGGCCAACAACAATGCACTGTTTGCCAATGAAAAACTGCTGCACAGCTACCCACATTGCTGGCGCCACAAAACGCCGATTATCTTCCGTGCCACCAGCCAGTGGTTCATTTCTATGGATCAGCCAGGCCACGAAGGTGTCTCGCTGCGCAGCAAAGCCAATCAGGCTGTGGATGCCACCGAGTTTTTCCCGGCTTGGGGCCGCGCGCGTCTTACCGCCATGATCGGCAACAGCCCGGATTGGTGTATTTCCCGCCAGCGCAACTGGGGTGTGCCGATGACCTTCTTCGTACACAAAGAAACGGGCGAGTTGCACCCACGTTCAGGCGAATTGCTCGAACAAGTTGCCCAGCGCATCGAAGCCCAAGGCATTGAAGCCTGGTTTAGCTTGGATGCCAGCGAGCTCTTGGGCGATGAAGCCAATGATTACGTCAAACTCAAAGACACGCTGGATGTGTGGTTTGACTCTGGTGCCACGCATTTTGCGGTACTTAAAGCTCGTGGGCTGCCTTGGCCAGCCAATCTGTACCTGGAAGGCTCGGATCAGCACCGTGGCTGGTTCCAGTCTTCGATGAAAACCGGTTGCGCCACCGAAGGCCGCGCACCGTATGATCAGCTGCTCACGCATGGCTTTGTGGTTGATGGCAAGGGCATGAAAATGTCTAAATCCAAGGGCAATGTGATTGCGCCGCAAACCGTCATCAACCAAATGGGCGCCGATATGCTGCGCCTGTGGGTGGCCAGCACCGATTACTCGGGCGAGCTGTCGATTTCGGATGAGATCCTCAAGCGCACCACCGATAGCTATCGCCGTCTGCGCAATACACTGCGCTTCTTGCTGGCTAATCTGTCTGATTTCTCGGCCGCCCAATTGCTGCCGGTGGCGCAGCTGACCACACTGGATCGTTACGCTCTGGCGCAGCTGGGCAAATTCCAGCAGACCGTACTGGGCTTGTATGACAAATACGAATTCCACCTAGCCGTGCAGGAAATGACCAGCTACGCCTCGGAAGAGCTGGGCTCGTTCTATCTGGACATTATCAAAGATCGTCTGTACACCATGAGTGCCGATAGCCTCGGCCGCCGCTCGGCACAGACGGTGCTGTGGCATATCACCGAAACGCTGGTACGGCTGCTCGCGCCAATTACATCGTTCACGGCGCATGAAGTGTGGGAAGTGCTGCACGGCGCCGAGAGCGAAAGCGTTTTCCTAGATTGCTGGTATGCCGTGCCGGGCGTGGCCGATGCCGACCAACTCGCGGCGCAATTTGCGCTGGTGCGTGATGTACGCGCTCAAGTGCAAAAAGACATCGAAGTCTTACGCGCTAGCGGCCAACTGGGCTCAAGCCTGCAAGCCGAAGTCAGCATCAAGGCCGAAGGCGACACGCTGGCCGCCTTGCAAGCACTGGGTGGCGAGCTGAAATTTGTACTGATCACTTCACAGGCTAGCGTCGCCGCTGGCGAGTTTGCCATCGAGGTATTGCCTTCAAGCCATGAGAAATGCGAGCGTTGCTGGCATTACCACCCTACCGTATCTACGTTAGCGAGCCACGCCACGCTGTGCGCGCGCTGTGATGACAATCTACACGGCCAAGGCGAGGTGCGCGAGCATGCCTAAGCTGTTCACGCCGCGGTTTGGCGCCTTTCTCGGGCTCGCCGCGCTGGTGCTGTTACTCGATCAGGTGAGCAAACACTGGATTGAGGCGGTATTCGAGCTGTATCAGGTGCATGAAATCATTCCGGGTTTCTTTAATCTGACCCTTGCCTACAATCCGGGCGCGGCCTTTTCGTTTTTGGCTGATGCCGGTGGCTGGCAGCGGCACTTTTTTACGGGCCTCGCGCTAGTGGTGTCGGTAGTGATTGTGTTTTTGCTGAAAAAACACCAGCACGAGCCGCGCTATGCCACCGCGCTGGCGCTGATTCTCGGTGGTGCGCTCGGCAATGCGATCGACCGAATGATCTTTGGTCATGTGATCGACTTTATCCAGCTGCACTATCAGCAACGCTGGTTTTACCCCGCGTTTAATATTGCCGATTCGGCCATTTGCGTTGGCGCCGCGTTATTGGTGATCGACAGCTTTAAAAAGGAAAAAACCGCATGAACATTATCCTCGCCCAGCCACGCGGCTTCTGTGCCGGCGTGGATCGTGCGATTGCCATCGTCGAAAAAGCGCTCGAAAAATACGGCGCCCCGATCTACGTGCGCCATGAAGTGGTCCACAATAAATTTGTGATCGAAGATCTGAAAGCCAAAGGCGCGATTTTTATCGAGGATTTGGCCGATGTGCCGGCCGGTAACACGCTGATTTTCTCCGCGCATGGCGTATCACAAGCCGTACGCGCGGAAGCCGCCGAGCGGGGGCTGACGATTTTTGATGCGACCTGCCCGCTCGTGACCAAGGTGCACTCCGAAGTCAAACGCCTGCGCGAGCAAGGTTTTGAAATCGTGATGATCGGGCACAAAGGCCACCCAGAAGTTGAAGGTACGATGGGCCAAAGCGAAGGTGGCATGTACCTGGTGGAAGACGAGCAAGATGTGCTGAATCTGCAAGTGCGCAATGCCGAGCAACTGGCCTACGTCACCCAGACCACGCTCTCGGTGGACGACGCGCAGGTGGTGATCAATGCCTTGCGGGCGCGCTTTCCGGCGATTGTCGGCCCGAAGAAAGACGATATCTGTTACGCCACCCAAAACCGGCAAGATGCGGTGAAACAGCTGGCCAAAGATATCGATATTCTGATCGTGGTGGGCTCACCCAATAGCTCCAATTCCAACCGCCTGCGCGAAGTTGGCGCGGGGCTTGGTATCGCCGCCTATATGGTCGACAACGAAACCGAGCTCAAAGCCGAATGGTTTGCCAGTCAAGGTCGTGTCGGCATCACGGCTGGGGCCTCAGCGCCGGATGTATTAGTCCGCCGCGTGATTGAGCAAATTCAGGCCTTCGGTGCCACCACGGTCGAAACCATGCCCGGCGTAGAAGAAAACGTGATTTTTGCCCTCCCCAAAGGCTTGGTTTAAGCATAAATTATCCGCCCAACGCCACGTCACCGACGTGGCGTTTTTTATTGGGCGCAGCGCTTTGCTGCTCTATACTTTCGTCTACCTGCCCTCTGGTTCGCCCGTATGGAAAAACTGACCAACCCGACCGATATTGCCCGCGAAACACTCAAGCAATTGGCGCTCCGCCGCATCGTCCCCAGCCCGGATCATTATCAGTCGATTTATCACGAAATCGCGCAAAGTAGCGAGGAAGAGCGGATTCATCCTGGCCTGCGCGAGCTGATTCAGGCACTGGATGGTAGTGAGCATCCCGATGCCAAGCGCCAGCTTGAGCAACTCAAACGCCTTATAAAACGCGAAGAGTGGCAGCCATTACTCGATCAGATTATCCGCTGCTATAACCTGCAGCACGGCAGTGCCGATCTAGCCCGCAATTGGGCCGACCTGATCAAAGATTTGATCCTGCAGTGGGATTTGCGTAACCCCGCCTACCCCCCTAGCCGCAAGCGTGAAGCACTGGATAAGGTGCTGATCAATTTTGGCAGTGACAGCAACGAACTTAATCAAAAGCTCAGCGGCCTGATTACGGCCTGGGGCGAAACTGGTATTGATAGCGGGCTGAGCAGCGCCGAGGCTAGCGAGGGCAATGCGCCCGCCAATCCAGCCACTACACCAGCCGAGGGGGCTGCCTATGGCGGCATTAACTGGCAGGACTGGCGCGATGCCACAGTTACCGCATTGGAGCTCGGCCTACAGGCACGCCTCAGCCACAACCCGGATCTGCAGCAAGAGACGCAAGCAATGGCGGGTGAAGCCCGCGCGGTGAGCAATGCCGCCGAGATGGATAAATGGCTACCGCGCTTGCGCAAATTCTGGCTCAAACTGGAGCTGCAAAACGATCAGGAAGACCGACTCTGCGATGGGCTGATGCGCTTATTGCGCCTGCTCACCGACAATATGGCCGAAATCGTGGTCGACGATGAATGGGTGCGCGGTCAGATCGCCGTGGTGCAAAGCATCATGGCCCAACCGCTGGATATGCGCGTGCTGTACGACGCCGAGGCCGGCCTAAAAGAAGTGCTGTATAAGCAAAGTCAGGTAAAACACAGCCTGGTTGAAGCGCAATCGGTCTTGAAAGATATGCTGGCGACCTTTATCGATCGCTTAAGCTTTATGTCTGAAAGTACCGACACCTATCACGAGAAAATCAGTGGCTATGCCGAGAAAATCACCGTCGCCAACGATCTCACCTCGATCCGCCATGTGATGGAAGATCTGCTGCAAGACACCCGCAGCATGCAGCTGGATGTAATGCGCTCGCGCGATGAGCTGCGTGAAGCGCGCAAACAAGCCGACCTTGCCCATTCCCGCGTGGTCGAGTTAGAAAAAGAGCTCACCGCGCTGAGTGATAAAGTCCGCGAAGACCAACTTACCGGCGCCCTCAATCGCCGCGGTCTGGAAGACGCTTATCAGATCGAAACTTCACGCGCCTTGCGCAGCCATACCCAGTTTGCTGTGGCGCTGCTGGATATTGATAACTTCAAAAAACTCAATGATGGCATGGGCCATGCGGCAGGCGATGCGGCGCTCAAGCATTTGGTGGCGGTCGTGAAAGATCTGCTGCGACCCACCGATACCGTCGCCCGCTATGGTGGCGAAGAATTTGTGGTGCTGATGCCGGACACCAATCTGGCCGCTGGCACGATGATTATGCAGCGGGTGCAGCGTGAGCTCACCAAGCGCTTTTTCATGCATGACAACGAAAAGGTGCTCATCACCTTCAGCGCAGGCATCACCTTGGCCGAGCCTACCGAAGCGCGCGATGCGGTCCTCAAGCGTGCGGATGAAGCCATGTATCGGGCGAAGAAAAACGGCAAAAACCGGGTGGAACAAGGCTGAGCGAGCCGCAAACAAAAAGGACGCCACGGCGTCCTTTTTAATACCCCAGCCCAGTATAGCTCGCTAAAATAGCTCTTCTGCGCTCGCTACGGCAGTACCCAGCTTGGCCACCACGATGCCAGCCGCTTTATTCGACCAATCCATCGCTTCGGGTAAATCCAGCCCCGCCGCCAGCATTAAGCCCAGCGTGGCAATGACCGTATCGCCCGCCCCTGAGACATCAAACACCTCGCGGGCTTGGGTGGGTTTGTGTACCACTTGATCCGCTTTGAAGAGGCTCATCCCTTCTTCGCTGCGCGTCACCAGCAATGCCTGCAACTGCAATTGCTCGCGCAGAGCTTGAGCTTTACGGGTAAGTTCTGCCTCATCTTGCCAGCTACCCGCCACTTGCTTGAATTCGCTGCGATTGGGCGTGAGCAACGTCGCGCCTGCATAAATGCTGTATTCATCCCCTTTCGGATCGACCAGCACCGGTTTACCCGCTTCATTGGCGGCCTGAATCATGGCTTGCACGTGCGATAGGCTGCCTTTGCCATAATCGGACAAAATCACCACATCAATATCAAGCAACGAGGCTTTGAAATCATCGAGCTTCGCGGCCAGCACTTCGTGGCTGGGCTTGTCTTCAAAATCGATGCGTAGTAATTGCTGCTGACGAGACAATACCCGCAATTTGACGGTGGTGGAGATCTCGGCATCACGGTGCAGGCCCGTTTCTACCCCAGCCTGCTGTAAGAGTTTTTCCAGGCTCGTGCCCGCCTCGTCATCACCGATGACTGACAAGAGCCGTGCCTGACCACCCAGCGCCACGATATTGCGGGCCACATTCGCGGCGCCACCGGCACGCTCGTCGCTCTTGGTAATCCGCGCAACCGGCACCGGGGCTTCAGGTGAAATCCGCTCAACGTCGCCAAACCAGTAGCGATCCAGCATCACATCACCGACCACCAATACTCGCGCCTGCTTTACCTGCTCTTTTAACTGCATTGGCTTACCCCAGCAAAGATGCCTGAATGGCTTGTAGGGTCGCCAGTGGGTCGGCACTTTGCGTGATCGGACGCCCAATCACCAGATAATCCGCTCCAGCCGCAATCGCGGCAGCAGGCGTCATCACGCGGTTTTGATCATCCAGGGCCGCATCGGCTGGGCGAATACCTGGGGTAACCAATTTAAAATCTTGGCCGCAAGCAGCCTTTAATAAGCTGGCTTCCTGCGCAGAGCACACCACGCCATCAAGACCGCAGCTTTTGGTCAATTTTGCCAGGCGCTCCACCTGCTCGGCGGGGCTGCAGTGCAAGCCAAGCTCTTGCAGGTCTTCGGCACCCATACTAGTTAGGACGGTAACCGCTATCAGCAGTGGTCGTTGGCTGAGTTTATCCAGCGTTTCGCGGGTGGTTTCCATCATTTTGCGGCCACCACTGGCGTGCACATTCACCATCCAGACACCCAAATCGGCGGCCATTTTGCAGGCTTGCGCTACAGTATTCGGAATATCATGGAATTTGAGATCAAGAAAAACTTCAAAGCCTTTGCCCGACAATTGCTCCACCAACTGTGGGCCAGCGGCAGTAAACAACTCTTTACCCACTTTCAAACGGCACAGTTGCGGGTTTACACGCTCAGCAAAGGCCAAAGCACCAGCGGCATTCGGATAATCCAGTGCCACCACAATACGAGGATCAAGCGTCATATTTAAAACCAAACAGAAATTAGAATTAGCAAAGCGGCCAATCAATGATTAGCCGTACGGCGTTTGCCGCGGATCGGCGCATAGGTTTCCCAGCCATTACAACCGGGACAATGCCAGAAAAATTGGCGGGTTTTAAAGCCGCATTCATGGCAATAATACATCGTGTGTTCGCGGGTGTTGTCGTGCAGCAGTTTGCCGATGAGTTCGATTTCTGGCTTTTGCTCATCGGGTGCCACCAGCAGATGTGCCTCCAGCAATTTGCGCAGCCCGGACATCGTTGGCGTCTCACGTAAGCGTTCACGCACAAAGTCGTGCGCCGCCTCCACGCCATCTGCAGCAATAATTTGCTCGTATAAAAGATCAACAATATCCAGCTCCGGATACCGCGCCAGATACCGCCGCAGTAGTGCCACGCCTTCGGCCGCCAGCCCTATTTGGGTGTAAGCATGCAAGACCTGCTTGGCAGCCAGAGTTAAATATTGTGGATCTTGGTTTTCAATCGCCAGCCATTCATCCAGCGCTGCTTGCGCACTGCCTTGGGCCAGCAAGATCTCACCGCGCATCAGGCGCGCCCGCACACATTGGCGATGAATCTGTAAAGCCTGCCCCAGAAAACCATTCGCCGTATCTAGCTCTTTACGCACCAAGGCCGACGCCGCCAATTCGCAATAAAATTGAGCAATTTCATGCTGATAGCTGTGGCTTTCATCGCGCAACTGCTGGGCGATCTCAATGGCTTTGAGCCACTCATGCTCTTGCTGATAAATTGCTAAGAGCTCAACTAAAGCGGCGCGTGCCGCTCCGGTGCCGGATAATTCATGCAGCAAGTTTTCGGCACGATCAAAGAGCCCTGCCTTAATAAAGTCGATCGCCAATTCAAGCTTGGCTTTTTCTTGCTGCACGTCACTTAGATCACGCCGGGCGAGCAATTTTTGGTGCATGCGAATAGCACGCTCCAATTCGCCACGCCGCCGGAATAAATGCCCGAGCGTGAATTGCAATTCAATGGTTTCTTCGTGCTGCTTGGCAATATCGACATAAATCTCCACGGCCTTATTGGTTTCACCCGATAAGAGGTGATTAAGGCCTTTGAAATAAGCCGCCGGCAGCGATTTACTTTGAGCAATAACGTGTTTGATATCGACCCGGGCGGCAAGCCAGCCCAAGCCAAAAAAGGCTGGCAAAATCACCAGCCACCAGAATTGGATTTCAATCATTGATTAGATCGCGTCTTTTGGTTGAATCAGGGGGGAGTCAGTGAGTGGCGCAGCAATCGGCGCGAGTTGTTTGTTTTCTTTGCGCAATTTCACCAGCTCGCGACGCAGACGAAATACCTGGCTAAAACTCGCCAGCAAGCCAAACACCACGCCCAGCACGAAAAACACTAATAAAATCATGGCCAAAGGCGCATTCCAGACATAGCCAAGGAAGAAATGCAGATCGACAGGGACAGCGTTATGCATGGCAAAACCAAACAACAACACAAAGATCAGAAATTTAACGATCCAGCCCAGATATTGCATCGTAATACTCCCCTTGTTATCTGCGTTCCATTGTAGCCTAAATTAGCATTGGGTTAAGCAAGCACAATAAAAAAGCGGCCTCCGCAGAGGCCGCTTTGGGTAAAGCCACTCAGATTACAGCTCGAAATCGACCCGCTCTCTCAGCTCTTTGCCTGCTTTAAAGTGCGGCACAAACTTTTCTGGTACAGCCACTTTCGTGCCTGACTTTGGGTTGCGCCCCACCCGTGGCGGGCGATAGTTCAAGTCGAAGCTACCAAAACCGCGAATCTCGATGCGTTGGCCTTGCGAAAGGCTACGGGCCATGGCATCGAGCATTGTCTTCACGGCCAACTCTGCATCTTTGGCAACCAGCTGTGGATAGCGCTCGGCCAGTCGTGCGATGAGTTCAGATTTGGTCATATCCTACTGCGATTCCTATGCAGGATTATTCAGCAGAACCTGACAGCTTAGCTTTCAGCAGCGCGCCCAAGCTCGTCGTACCAGCGTTAGCGTCTGTTGACAGTTTGCTCATTGCTTCGCTTTGTTCAGCACTGTCTTTAGCTTTGATTGACAGGTTGATCGAACGAGTTTTGCGATCCACGTTGATGATCATCGCTTCAACTTCATCACCTTCTTTCAGAACGGTGCGGATGTCTTCTACGCGATCACGTGAAACTTCAGTCGCACGCAGGTAACCTTCAACATCATCCGACAGAGTCACTACGGCGCCTTTCGCGTCCAGTGATTTAACCGCGCCTTTAACTACGGCACCTTTGTCGAATTGAGAGATGAAGTTGTTGAATGGATCACCTTCCATCTGTTTGATGCCGAGGCTGATACGCTCTTTCTCTACATCGATAGACAGAACGATGGCTTCAACTTCATCGCCTTTCTTGAAGTTACGAACGGCTTCTTCACCAGCCACGTTCCAAGACAGGTCAGACAAGTGAACCAGGCCGTCGATACCGCCAGCCAGACCAACGAACACACCAAAGTCAGTGATCGATTTGATCGCGCCTTTGATTTTGTCGCCTTTCTTGTAGTTAGCAGCGAAATCGTCCCATGGATTAGCCATGCACTGTTTCATGCCGAGGCTGATACGACGTTTGTCTTCGTCGATATCCAGGATCATCACTTCAACTTCGTCGCCCAGCGCTACTACTTTCGATGGGTGAACGTTTTTGTTAGTCCAATCCATTTCAGAAACGTGTACCAGACCTTCGATGCCTTGTTCGATTTCAACGAACGCGCCGTAGTCGGTCAGGTTAGTTACTTTACCGAACAGACGAGTGCCTGATGGGTAACGACGTGACAGACCCACCCATGGATCTTCGCCCAGTTGTTTCAGACCCAGAGATACACGGTTCTTGTCTTGATCGAACTTCAGAACCTTAGCTTCCAGCTCATCACCCACTGACAGAACTTCAGATGGGTGTTTAACACGGCGCCATGCCAGGTCAGTGATGTGCAACAGACCATCAATACCGCCCAGATCAACGAACGCACCGTAGTCAGTGATGTTTTTAACGATACCTTTAACGATCGAGCCTTCTTTCAGGGTCTCGAGCAGTTTCTGACGCTCTTCACCCAGAGAGTCTTCCAGTACCGCACGACGTGATACCACCACGTTGTTACGTTTGCGATCCAGTTTGATCACTTTGAATTCAACTTGCTTACCTTCGTAAGGCGTAGTGTCTTTCACTGGACGGATGTCTACCAGAGAACCTGGCAGGAAGGCACGCAGGCCATTTACCATCACAGTCAAACCACCTTTGACCTTGCCGGAAATAACACCGGTCATGATCTCGCCGCGCTCCAGGCAGTCTTCCAGCTCGATCCAAGAAGCCAGACGTTTCGCTTTTTCGCGAGACAGCTTAGTTTCACCGTAGCCGTTTTCCAGGCTGTCGATGGCAACAGGTACGAAGTCACCAACTTTAACGTCAACTTCGCCGCTGTCGTTTTTGAATTCGTCCAGCGGAATCAGAGATTCTGATTTCAGGCCAGCATTTACAGTGACAAAGTTGCTGTCGATCGCTACAACCTCAGCGGTAATCACTTCACCAGCGCGCATTTCTTGGCGGGTGAGGCTTTCCTCAAACAGGGCTGCAAAGCTGTCCATAGTAGCGGTAGTCATTATGTGGAAAATTCCATTTGCCGGTCGCTTGCGCGCGCGTCACACAATGCAAGAACGGCGGGTTAAGTTAATAAAAAAGGCCAGCAGAATCAGTCCGCTGGCAGGACGCGCGTCCATGTAAAAATGGATTTACACAGAATCCGCGCATTCTACAGATTTTCTCTCTTGCGATCAAGCCCTTAGCGGTCTTGCCACCAAGCCAGCACCTGCTCAACTGCGGCATCCGCACTCAACTCGGTCGTATCCAGCAGCAAGGCGCCTTCGGTTTGCGCCAGCGGCGCTACGCTGCGCGCACGATCCCGTGCATCGCGCGCTTCCAGATCAGCGGTAATCACCACCAAATCAGCCGCCTCACCGCGTGCCTGAAGCTGCTTAAAGCGCCGCTCGGCCCGCGCAGCGGCTGATGCGGTCAGAAAGACTTTGAGCTTGGCATCGGGAAACACCACGGAGCCCATGTCTCGGCCATCGGCCACCAGCCCCGGCGCTTTGGCAAAGGCTTGCTGGCGCGCAAGCAAAGCAATACGCACTTTGGGCAAGGCGGCAATTTGCGAAGCACCTGAGCCAATTTCTTCGCTGCGTATCGCGGTGGTGACGTTTTGGCCTGCCAGCAAAATCTGGTCGCCATCAAATACTACATCCAGGTATTGCGCCACAGACGTTACTGCATCTTCATCAGACCACAATACCCCCTGCTGCAATGCAGCGAGCGCGGTGAGTCGATAGATGGCACCGGAATCCAGATAATGAAAACCCAAAGTTTCGGCCACGCGCTGGGCCACGGTGCCTTTGCCGGAGGCGGAAGGCCCATCAATGGCGATCACGGGAATGTGCGGCATACTGCAACTCCTTCTCCAAAACAACTCAGTCAGAACGAGCAGCTGCCCGCCCAAAAAACAAACATCCTGCAGCAAGGGCTGCAGGATGCTTTTGATCTAAAGCGAATTAAGCGCTGGCTAGAATCGCTTCAATGGCTTGCAATTCGTCCGCGCTAAAGTCTAGATGGTGGATGGCGCCAACATTTTCAATAATCTGTTCTGGCCGGCTCGCGCCAATGATCACCGAAGTGACCGTTTGCAGGGCCCAAGCCAGCGCCATTTGCGCCAGCGACTGGCCACGCTGCTGCGCCAGCAGATGCAAGGCCTGAATTTGCTGCAAGCGCAGCTCCACCTTATCAGCGCTTAAGAAATGATTCTGGGCATCTGCCGCCCGCGAATCTGCTGGAATACCCGCCAAATAACGATCGGTGAGCAAACCTTGCGCCAGCGGGCAAAAAGCAATCGAGCCCACGCCTTCATCAGCCAGCACCTTGGTCAGGCCACCCTCAATCCAGCGATCAAACATCGAATACGAAGGCTGGTGAATCAGGCAAGGCGTACCCAATTCTTTGAGTACCTTCACGGCCACCGCAGTTTGCTCCGCCGAATAGGACGAAATGCCCACGTACAGCGCCTTGCCTTGGCGCACCAAACTATCGAGCGCACCCATGGTTTCTTCAATCGGAGTATCCGGATCGGGGCGATGCGAGTAGAAAATATCGACGTAATCGAGCCCCATCCGGCGCAGACTTTGCTCGCAACTGGCAATCAGGTATTTGCGACTCCCCAGATCGCCATAAGGGCCGGGCCACATTTCCCAGCCGGCTTTGCTACTGATAATCAGCTCATCGCGATAGCCGTGCAGATCGGTCGCCAAGAGCCGACCCATGGTTTCTTCTGCCGCACCGGGTTTGGGGCCGTAGTTATTCGCCAGATCAAAATGCGTAATCCCCAGGTCAAAGGCCTTGAGCACCATGGCGCGGCTATTGGCATAAGGGCGATTTTCGCCAAAGTTATGCCACATCCCTAGCGACACGGCCGGCAGTTTCAGCCCGCTGCGCCCGCAGCGACGGTAAGGCATCTGGGTATAACGCTGTGGGTCGGCGACATAGCGCATAAAAATCTCCTACCGGCCAGTGGCCGCTTAGCGAAAGGTTTTGCCCCAAGCGCTGCGCGCCTGACTGGCCCGATTGATGTATTCGGTGAGCGCATCAGCTTGCTGCGCTTCGATCAAGCCAATCAACTGCTGCAACTGCGCGGCATTGGCGCGTAAATCCTGCAAAATGGCCTGCTGATTCGCAAGGGTAATATCGCGCCACATATCCGGGTGCGAGCCGGCAATGCGGGTGAAATCACGAAAGCCGGTGCCGGCAAAATCGAGGCACTGCGCCGCATTGTCTTTATCAAGCACCGTATTCATAAAGGCAAAAGACAAAAGATGCGGCACATGGCTCACCGCGGCAAACACGCCGTCATGGCTGGCGGCATCCATCTCATACACTTGCGCCCCGCAGGCTTGCCACAGCTGGCGCACCAGCGCTAAAGCCGCTGCATCGGTCTCGGCAAGCGGTGTGATCACCACCCGCCGGCCTTCATACAAGCCATAGGTCGCGGCGCTGGCGCCGGACAGATCGGACCCCGCAATCGGGTGTCCTGGCACGCAACGGCTGAGTTGCTGAGGCAAATACTGGCGATACAGCGCGCAAACGTCCTGCTTGGTGGAGCCACCATCGGTCACAATGCAATCGGGGGCCAAATGCGGGGCGATTTGTTGCAACAACGCCCCCATCTGCCCCACCGGCGTACCCAGAAAGACCAGATCGGCCCCTTGCACCGCCTCAGCGGCGACATGGCTGGCCTGATCAATCACCCGCAGCTCAATGGCCCGCTGCAGGTTGGCCGCATTGCGGCCAACGCCCACCACCTCTTCCACCAGCCGTGCGCGCTTTAAGGCCAGCGCAAACGAGCCGCCAATCAGGCCCGTACCCAGCAAGACCAGTTTGCGCAGTTTCATTGCTGCTCCAGCACCTTGATCAGGCTGTAGCGCAGATTGCTGGCATCGGCCGGCGGATTGGCCACTTTTTCGATTTTGACTTTCAGGCGGTAGCTTTTGCCCGCCTCAGGCTGAAAGCCGGCAATCGAGTTATAAAAGTTTTCCCACTCACCAGTGGCGCTGGTTTTCACCTGCAGACAATCCATTTTCATCACCCCGGCCGAGCACGGCTTAGTCTCGGGGCCAACCCACAGCTCCGCGGTACGTACGGCAGGTGTGCGCTGCAGGCGCAGCTCGCCCCCCTGACCGTCTTTTACTCGCAAAACCTGGCCTTTTTTATGCAATTGCAACTGCTCAGCGCCTTGCAACACCTGCAAATAGGCCGTTTCAACCTGCATCTGCGCCGGGGCGCACATCATCCGCGTAGTGGCCAGCGGGCCGATTTTGAGCGGATTGGCTTGCAGCTCACCATGAAAGCGGTTACAAGCGGCAAAACCACTGACGCGACCATCTTCACCCACCTGCAAACTAGGGCGTTGCTTGGCATTCAGCTTGATGGCCTTGCCCGCTTGTTTGAGAGACACCAGCTCATACTCACCATTGAGCAACAATGGCTTAGATTCTGCCGCATAGCTCAGTAACGGGGTTGCCAGTGCCACCGCCAAAATACAAGAAATCGTACGCATCAAGGTTCTCCTACAGTTCGCGGCCCACTGCGCTGGCAATTGCGCGCAAAGTGGCCATCAGACTGGTTAATTGTTCGGCCGAGAGGGCCTGATCAGCATCGCACCAGGCTTCGGGTGGATTGGGGTGCATTTCCACCAGCAAGCCATCCGCGCCAGCCGCAACGGCGGCCTGCGCCAGCGCCGGCACCATCCACGCTTTACCACCGGCATGGCTTGGATCAACGATCACCGGCAAATGCGTTTCCCGCTTGAGGACCGGTATCGCCGTTACATCCAGCACATTGCGATAAGCGGTTTCAAAGGTGCGAATACCGCGCTCGCAGAAAATAATATTGTGATTGCCACCGGCGGCAATGTATTCAGCGGCCATCAACCATTCATTGATGGTGGCAGACAAACCTCGCTTGAGGATAATCGGCTTATTGACCCGGCCCACTTCTTTGAGCAGATCAAAATTTTGCATATTGCGCGCGCCGATCTGGATGACATCCACGTCGTATTCCATAAAGGTGTCGAGCATACGCACATCCATCAGCTCGGTAACCACGGGCAGATTGTGCGCGCGCGCCGCGGTTTGCAGATAATCCAGTCCCTGCACCCCCAAACCCTGAAACGCATACGGACTAGTGCGCGGCTTGAAGGCCCCACCCCGCATCATGCGGCAACCAGCGGCGGCCACCATGGCGGCCGCATCGGCCATTTGCGGCTGGGTTTCAACCGAGCATGGGCCGGCGATGACCTGAATCTGCTTGCCGCCCAAGGGGATACCGCGCACCGAAATCACCGAGCCGGCCGGGTGCGTATCGCGTGAGACAATTTTGTATTGCTTCATGATGCGGGTCACACGCTCCACCCCAGGCAGGATTTCAAAGCGCGACGCATCCAGCAGGTCTTCATCGCCCATCGCACCAATAATCACCAGCTCCGAGCCCCGCGATACGTGCTCGGTCAGGCCACGGGCGCGGATTTCATTCACCACCGCCTGCACCTGAGTATCGGTGGCCGATAATTTCATCACAATGATCATCGTATCGCCCTTTTTTTCATGTTAAACCCAGTGTAATCACCGAGGGATAACCAGCCAGACTAACACCGGCAAGCCTTACCCGCCAATACGGTCGGTATTAATCACTGCCAGCGTTCGCATCGCCATGCCTAGGGAGCCACCCGCACAGCCTCATCCGGTGGCACACCCCAGCGGGCCAGCGCCCAGCCGGCCGCACACACCAGCGCCGAAGCGGTAAACACCCACGCCCCGCCCCACAGCGGCCAAACGAGCCCCGCCAGGATACCGCCCAAACTGCCACCCAAGCCAAATGACATCGCAATATACAATGCCTGTCCCTTGGCCTGATGGCGACCGGCAAAGTAACGATGGATATACCACATATTCACCGCATGATTACTGCCAAAGGTAAAGGCATGCCCCAGCTGGGCCACGATTACCACTGCCAAGGTAGCAGGCAACCAGCCAATCAGCGCAAAGCGCAGCACCCCGACGGCCAGTCCAAACAATAAGAGGCTGCGATAACGAAACCGCTGCGTCAGCTGCGGCATCAGCCAGAACACCGCGATTTCAGCCACCACCCCGATGGTCCAAAACCAGCCAATCAAGCTCTTGCTATAGCCCTGCTCGGCCGCATAAATCGAGTAAAAGCTGTAATACGGACCATGCGCCAGCGACATTAAAAAGGTGGCTCCGAGCAGCGCCAAAACTTCGCGTTGCCGCAATATCTGGGCAAAGCCCGCTTGCTCCGTGCTGCGCGCTGCCGCCACGCCAGTTTCTGGCACCCACCAGCAATACAGCGCCAAGGCCGTCATCACCGAGATGACTGCCCAAGGCAATACGCCCACACCCAGCGCCTCGATCAAATAGCCCGCCACCAGCGTGGCCACCACAAAACCCACCGAGCCCCAGATGCGCAAGCGCGCATACGCACCCGAATCGCCCTGCAGCAGATTCATGGCCGTGGCTTCCACCAGCGGCAAAGCCGCGCTCCAGAAAAAGCTGGCGAGCAAAACCGCCAAAAACAGCGGCCAGAAACTGGTGCTCAAGGTCAGTGGAATAAAAAACAACAGGGCCGCGACACCAGCCAGGCGCAAAATGGTTTGCCGGCGGCCACTGCGGTCGGCCAGATAGCCCCAAATGGCTGGCGCGTAAATGCGGTTGATTTGCGTGAGGCTAGTCAGAATGC
The DNA here is from genome assembly GCF_000429785.1 of Chitinibacter tainanensis DSM 15459. Lineage (GTDB taxonomy): Bacteria > Pseudomonadota > Gammaproteobacteria > Burkholderiales > Chitinibacteraceae > Chitinibacter > Chitinibacter tainanensis. The sequence continues at coordinate 694,413 of NZ_AUCN01000009.1, read as the reverse complement.
CGATCTGCCAGGCCGGAAAAGCCAGCCCAGCCAGATACAGGCCCCAGTAAGGGGAAAACAGACCGTTAAAGGCGAAATAGCAAAAATAAAAGCCGGCGATCGCCAGCAAGGCGGTTTTTTTCTGCATACCTAGCTAGGTATTGACCTAGCAAGCTGATTAAGATTGGCGTGGGTAGTAATACCCTTGCATCACGATTTAAACTGCTCGGCCGCAACACGCAGATAATAAAACATCGACACGATGGTCAGAATGCCGGCCAGATAGAGCGCAATGCTGCCAATCAGTGGCGTTGATACGCCCGGCACCAGCGGCGCCCACCACAACAGGAACAAGATCGCAATCATCTGCGCGGTGGTTTTGAGCTTGCCGATCATATTTACCGCCACGCTCTTGGATTTACCCAGCTGGGCCATCCATTCGCGCAGGGCCGAAATGGTGATTTCGCGACCGATGATAATCACCGCCAGCCACGATGGCGCGCGATCGATCTCCACCAGCAAAATCAGCGCCGCCGCCACCATTAATTTATCGGCGACTGGATCGAGAAAGGCGCCAAACTGGCTGGTTTGATTCCAGCGCCGGGCCAGAAAGCCATCAAACCAGTCGGTGATGGCGGCCAGCGCAAACAGGCCAGTGCCGACCATATTTTGCCAGGCCACCGGATAATCGGTATGTGGCAGATAAAACACACCCACAAACACCGGAATCAGCGCCACGCGCAACCAGGTTAGCAAAATCGGCAAATTCAAAGGCATAGTCTAAGGTCGTCGGTAGGCCGGTGGCCAGCTATCACGGCCATGCAGGCGAGCAAAGCCCACCCGCATGAGAATGGCCGAGATTGTAACTGTTTTCCGCGCCCACCGCTTGCCCTAAGCGGCCGGCTGCTCGCCCAGCTTACGCCGCACCCGCCGCAGCACAGCGAACAGCACTGCCACCAACAGCGGCAAACTCAGGCCTTGCACCAGCTCCACCGCCACTGGCATGCCCATGGCCTTGAGCCCCTTCAGCCCATAGCCCAGCAGCCCACATAAGTAGTAGCTGATCGCCGCAATCGACAAGCCTTCCACGGTTTCCTGCAAACGTAACTGCAGCCGCGCGCGTTCGGCCATGCCGCTCAATAAATGCTGATTTTGCTGCTCTAGCCCGACCTCAACCCGCGTGCGCAGCAAGGCCGTGGCGCGACTCACGCGCTGAGCCAAGGTGCGCTGGCGCTGCGCCACCACCGCACAATGCTGCAACTTGGGCGCCAGTCGGCGAGTCAGGAATTGACTCAAGGGTTGCACCCCTTGCACCCGGGTTTCGCGTAGCTCTAGCAGCCGTTCACGCACCTGCGTGTAGTAATCAGCCGAAGCGGCAAAGCGGTGGTCGGTGCGCGATAGCGCGCTTTCCACCTGCGCCGACAGGCGCGTCAGCCGTTGCAGCAGCGGCCATTCATTGTGCGCGCTCAAATCTTGCAAGCTGCTGATGAGCTCGGCCAGCTCCAGATCGGCCGCGGCGAGCTCAGGGCCGATTTGCTGGGCGATCGGTGGCGCCAGTTGGGCCAGTGCCCGCGCGCTTTCGATATCAAACAGCCGCTGCAACATCCGCCCGGCCTGCCGCCGCCCCATACGCCGATCGGCGAGCACAAAGTGCAAAAAGCCATTGTGATCGGGCTGGTAATCACCAAACAGCCAACCGGCGCCATCGCCCACTTCGCCGCCCACCAGCTCATGGCCGGTAAAGAAATGCGCCGCAAGCTCTGGCACCGCCTGCGGCAGCGCAGCCGCCGGTAACACCTGCGCATGGATCGCAACCAAGACTTGTCCCGGCAATAAATCCAGCCATTCGGGCGGCAAGCCCGCCAAGGCTGGCTGGGCAAAAGGCGGGCTCACCGAATCGAGCGGCGCGCTGATGCTCAGCATGGAATGTTCGGCGTGGCGCTGCCAAAACAGTTGCAACTCGCCCAACTGCGTACTGAACGCAGCGACTTCGCCCGCCGGCCCCGCCACGCCAAAATGGCGACAAAGCCGCTGTAATAGCCACAACTCATTGGCAAGACTCAGATGCTGATTAGCATACGCCAGGTGGCTCACTTGGCCGGGAATCTGCAGCGCGGGATAAGCCAAAGTATGCGTTTCGCTGGCCACTTGCCGGCGCAGCGGATGCTCATGCAGGCGCAAGCTAAATTCGGTTGCGGCGGTCTCGGTGTTGGCGTCGTGGGACATGTGGGTCTCCTCACCGTTGGGCGGCGATCTTTACCCATAGAGCAATGCAAAAGCCATGCCACATAACGAAGCAAGGGGTATTGCCAGCAGCGCCTTATAAAATAAGACCCCAGCAGCAATACCCCTTATATAATTCATGCTCTGCACCAGTGCGGATCAGCCCGCGCGGCGAGCGCACCAGCACTGCGCAAGCTTTAGGCGCTAGCGGCTTTGCTCGCAGCCAAACGCTGACGACGGCTTTCGGATAGCACCATGCCCGTGGCCACCGACACATTCAAGCTTTCGACCGTGCCAAACATCGGAATCGACACCAGTGAATCGCACAGCTCGCGTGTCAGGCGGCGCATGCCCTCGCCTTCATTGCCCAAGACCCAGGCAATCGCGCCGGTCTGGTCGTAGTTATACAGATCAGTCTGACCATCGGCAGCTGTGCCCACGATCCAGATGCCGCGCTCTTTCAAATCACGAATAGTGCGCGCCAGATTAGTCACCATCACATAGGGCACCACTTCGGCCGCGCCACACGCCACTTTCGAAACGGTGGCGGTAATGCCCACGCATTTGTCTTTGGGGGCAATCACTGCATGCACACCCATGGCATCGGCCACCCGCAGGCAGGCACCCAGATTATGCGGATCGGTAATGCCATCCAGAATCAGCAAAAAGGCCGGCTCATCCAGATCATCGAGCACATCTTCAATCGACAGATAGCTCTTATCGCTATCAATCAGCGCGGCCACACCCTGATGGCGCACATTGCCGGCCAGGCCATCCATGCGCTCGGCGGTCATCGGGGTGATTTTCTGATCGGCTTCTTTGGCCAGACGCAGCAGGTCTTTCATCCGTGGATCGCTGCGCTCGTTGCTGACATACAGCTCGAGCACACTATCCGGAAAACGGCGCAAACGCGCGGTAACGGCATGAAAACCGTGGATCAATTTTTTTTGCATTTGGCGCAATTCCCCATTCAAAGGCGGGATTTTACGGCTTTTTGCCCCGCCGCGCTGCAAGATTGCGACTAAGGCCGCGCGCTAGCGACCTGAGAGCGTATCCAGATCAGCCTGATAATCGCCGCGCGGCAACAAGCGCCCTTGCGGCGCCGGATGAAAATACACCCACGCCCAGATCCGCTCGCCCGCAGCCGTGATGATCGGGCTCAGCTCGCGACAATAATCGTTGGGGTGTTCTTCTAGCTGATCGACCTGTGCCAGCGTGGCCGCATCCAGGGCATACAATTCACCCTGCACACGATATAGCGCCGGGCTTTTGGCTAGAAATGGATAGTCAAGGGTATACAGCGCAAACTCATGCTCGGTGCAGGCTGGCGCAATATACGTAGCTTGCGCCAGATAATGGTGATTGGCAAAACCCGCTTTGAGCGTGCCATAGACAAACAAAAACTGCTCGGCGCTAGGTGTGGCCGAGTCCGTGGGCGAGGCTGAGGATGGGGCTGGGGCGGCAGAGGCACGCGACTCAATCATGCTGACATAGCCTGAAATGATGGAGCGCTATTGTGCCTGTGCGGCCGTGGGTTTGCCTAGCGGCTCCACCACCGCCGGGCCACTTTCTTCGCCCACCGCGGGCACTTGCAGCACGTCCGAATCCACGCAGCGCTTGGCTTGACAGAGCTTAACGCGCCAGCTGGCCGGCCGGCTGGCGGGCACGCCTTGCCAGCTGCCACACCATACGCCATTGCCGCAATCCGTTTTTAGCGCCTGGCTGTACAGCACTTCGCGGGTGGTCTGATCAATCAGCAGCCAGCGATCCGGCGCCACGCCGGGCTGCTCGGTTTTCCAGCTTAATAACACTTGCGTCGGCAATAAGCCATCGCCCAAGTCAGGATCATCCGGGGTAAACAGCGCCAGCACCGGCTTGGCCGGCAAAAGCTCGGGCCCGAGCATGGCCTCGACGCGGATTTTCTCCGAACCTGCGCACAATGTGCGCCGGCACAGGCGCACCGATAATTCGTGCACGCCATTGGCCAGCGGTAAATTCACTTGGCCGGCTTGGCTGCGATCATTGTTTTCGGTGAATTTATCCGAGCGGTACACCACCTTGCTGCCGTTCAGCACTTCCCAATGGGTACCGGGATTTCCCCACCATAAATTCCATGCCACCGTCACCACGCCATCGGTGGTGATTTGCGGAATCCACGCCAAGGCCGGCGCATCGGGTGGGCCGGCTTCAGCCACGGCGCCGGGCTCTTCACCGGCCTCCACCCAAGTCGCGGCGCGAACTTCGGTACACAGCGGCGCCTCGAGCGTGCCGTTGCAAAGTTTGATGCGAAATTGATGCTCGCCCGGAGTGAGTTTAGCCAGTTGAAAAACGCCGCTTTGCACCGACTCCAGCCGCGCCTCGGCCAGCTCAGTGACTTGCACGCGCTCACCTTGCACGGGCGGGGCGTTATCGCGCGTGCGGCGGCTAAAATCGCGACCACGATAGCGCAGCACGTCGTTATCCCATACTTCCCACCACTGCCCGGCCGTACCAAACCAGATATCCCAGGCGATGGTGAGCGGCCCGTTTTTGAGCCGTGCCGGTAATGCATCCAGCACCGGCAGCATCGGCGCTTCGACTTGTTGCTCGGGAATGCTGGGGCCGCTATTGGCCACAAACTCGGGCGCATAAATGCTCGGGTCATTGCGCACGGGGGGCGGCGGCGCGCTCAGCTGCTCGCATTCAAGCACCCCCAGCACGGCGGTGGGCTGGCAGGCTAGCTGATCGCGTTTGGCCGCTTCGCTACTGGGCAATAAAAATCCGGCGTGGGCCGCGGCCGAGAAAGCGCCAGCCAACAGCCAGCCAGTAGCACGAACAAGAAGGGCAAAACGCGGAGCCATGCGCAATTTCCTTGGCGGGGTTTAAACTGCTTCGCAATATTCCAACTGTAACTGCAAATGCCGTTCGCCGCGAAATTCGTTAACGGCGATTTTATACACGGCCTGAATATCCCGGGGTATCGGCTCGGCGTAGTTGAAACACATAGCGTCTAGCACCATACCCTCAGGGCTGCTGAGCTTGAGCTTGCTGTGTTTTTCACCCACGATGCGCTGTTCAACCACCCGAAAGCGCCCCTGAAAAACGGGCGCCGGAAAGCCCTGCCCCCAGACCTGCCGATCCAGTTGCTCGGCGGTGGCGATTTGTAGCGCATCGGCCGGCAACTCGCCATCGGTTTCAATCACCCGTGTGAGCTGGCTCTCATCCAGAAGTTCACGACACACATCCTCAAATGCGGCGGCAAAAGCAGCGTAATCGGCCTTGGCAATCGTCAGCCCAGCCGCCATCGCATGCCCGCCAAATTTGCGGATTAACTGCGGCTGCCGCTTGGAAACGAGATCGAGCGCATCGCGCAGATGCAAACCGGGGATCGAGCGACCCGAGCCCTTGATTTCATCGCACACCACGCCTTCGACGCCGCCATCGGCAAACACCAGCGTGGGGCGGTGAAACTGATCTTTGACCCGCGAGGCCACAATCCCGATCACGCCCTGATGCCAGTCGGGCTGATACAGACACAAGCTGTAGCGATCAGCCACATCCACAGCCAGCAAGGCGCGTTCGGCCTCTTCGCGCATGCCCTGCTCAATTTCGCGCCGCGCGCGATTGAGTTGATCCAGCGCCTTGGCTTGCTGCAATGCCTGACCTTCATCGGTGGCGAGCAAGGTGTTGATGCCAAAGCTCATATCATCCAGCCGCCCGGCCGCATTTAAGCGCGGCCCCAGCGTAAAGCCCAGATCAAAACAGCTAGCACGGCCGTGATAACGCCCCGCCGCCGCAAACAGCGCCATGATGCCGGTGCAGGCACGGCCGGCGCGCATGCGTTTGAGGCCCTGCTCGACCAGAATGCGGTTATTGGCATCAAGCTTCACCACATCGGCCACCGTGCCCAGCGCCACGATATCCAGCCATTGCGCCAGATTCGGCTCGGCCTGCTGGCCATTGGCGTACACGCCGCGCTGGCGCAATTCGGCCCGCAAGGCCATCAGCACATAAAACATCACCCCGACACCGGCCAGATTTTTGCTCGGGAAAGTACAGCCGGGCTGATTCGGGTTCACGATCAAGGCCGGCGGCAGCTCATCGCCGGGCAAATGGTGATCGGTAATCAAGACTTCGATGCCGTGAGCCTGCGCATGGCGCACCCCAGCCAGACTCGCGATCCCGTTATCCACGGTAATGATCACATCCGGCGCCTTGGCCCGCGCCAGATCGACAATCTCGGGCGTCAGCCCATAGCCATACTCAAAGCGATTAGGCACGATGAAATCCACCACCGCACCAAACGCCGCCAGGCCCTTCATGCCCAAGGTGGTGGCGGTGGCGCCATCGGCATCATAATCGCCCACGATCAGCAGGCGCTGGCCTGCTGCAATCGCATCGGCCAAGCGCGCCGCCATCGCGGTGGCGTTTTTTAACAGGGTAAACGGTAGCAAACGGCTCAGCTCATGCTCCAGCTCTTGCGGATCGGCAATGCCACGGGCGGCATATATTCGCGCCTGCAGCGGGGTATAGCCCGCTTGCTGCAGGGCGGCGACCGCTTGCGGCGCGATGGGGCGCGGACGAATCAGCGACATCAGCCTTCCTCCGTCAACGGCCCGATCGGCAAAGTAGGCCGACGCCAGAAGCGCCATAAATCACTCCGCCGAATGCGGCATTGCTCGCCGGTATCGGGCAAGGTGAGGCATAACTCCGACAGGCTGCCAGCCTGCAACGCGGCCAAGGCCGGCGCAAACCAGTCGGCTTCCCAGCGCAGCCAGATTTGCTGCCACTGATAGCCTTCACCGTAAATTGCCGGATAGCGCAAATCATCGAGTAAAACGCGAGCATGGCTGATATTCAGCCCCTGAGCCGCAGCAAAATTGCCTGGCACAGACGGTTGCGCCCCCAAGGCACTCAGCAATACATCATCGGCGTATAGCGCCGCAGGCATTGCTACATCTTGATCTGTAGGATATACGCCACCACCCGATAGCCACACACTGTGCACCAATGGCTGGCCTGCCGCATCGCGGGCGTCGTTCACCGGATGCTGGTACAGCAACATTTGCATTTCATTCAATAAGGCATGAAATTGCAGCGCCTTCGGCCCTGCAGGCAAAACGTCGTTCAGATCGCGATTAAGCGCTTGATCCAGCGGGATAAACTCCAGCTGCGGGTCAGCCGGCAGGCGCAGCAGCCATTGGCGCGGGCTGATGGCAATAAACTGCCAGCCATCCGCACCATACAAGCCATTCAGGCTGGCCACTAGCGCCTCGGCTTCCGCTTGCTGGCAGGCCAGATACGGCTCACCCAAGACGGTGAGATGATCACGTTCCAGCCGCAGGTGCACCGGCTCAGCCAGCAACCAGTAGCCCGCCGTGAGTGGTGTAGCACTTTGGGCTTGATAGTGCGCCGCCAAAATTGGCCCGGCGGGTAGCTGCGCCAGCCCCGCTAGGCTAGCCAGGTAGGCCGCCCGCCCGCGCAGTGACAAAATGCTTTTTCGGCTTGCGCCATAGAGTTTGGCCAGCGCCGGCAGGGCTTGGTTTTGCCAGATCGCGGCGCGTGTATTTAGCTGCGGCCACAGCGCGCCGGGCAGAATCAGTTCAAGTTGGGTCAAGGTCGTCATACGCGCATTTTAACATCGCCACGCCCAAGCTTTCGCCCACCTAGCACAAGAAAAAACCACTGAGTAAAAACCCGAATTGGCTAGCAGCATCCCGCAGCGAATTCAAGCATCTGAAAATGTGTGTTGCATTATTGGCAACACCTAGGCATAATTCGCCCCCTTCGATGCATTGCCCGCTGCATTGCAACAGTTTCGCTGCCGATGGCAGGTTTGTTGCACACTTTATTTCTTTCGGTGGGCGTTTTGCTTTTTCATAGATCTCATCGCCTCTGACCTTCTTCCCCGCACTGCAGTTGTTGATAGCGGAACTTCTGGTTGGCGTCGATGCTGAGTCAAGTCATGGACTTGGCCACACATATAAGGACTGCCAACATGCCGCATACCGCTGCTACGGCTACAGACACGCCTAACGCTTTTATCGAACTGGGCCTGGCGCCACAAATTACCGCCACCCTGGAAGCCCAAGGCTTTAACACCCCAACCCCAATTCAGGCGGCCGCCATTCCTGAAATCATGGCCGGCCACGACATCATGGCTTCAGCGCAAACCGGTACCGGTAAAACTGCTGCTTTCTTGTTGCCTGCCCTGCATAAACTGACCAAAGAGCCAAAACACAATGGCCGCGGCCCGCGTATTTTGGTGCTGACGCCAACCCGCGAATTGGCCGAGCAGGTGTCTAAAGTGGCGACCGAATTCTGCCGCAAGATTCCGCGCTGCAAAGTGGTGACCGTCGTGGGTGGCGTACCCTATCCAGTGCAAAACAAAATGCTGGCGCAGCCGTATGAAGTGCTGGTGGCGACCCCAGGCCGTTTGACCGACCTGATGCGCAATGGCCGCATTGATTTCCGCCGCATGGAACTCTTGGTGCTGGACGAAGCCGACCGCATGCTGGACATGGGCTTTATTGATGAAGTGGAATCGATTGTTGAGCAACTACCCAAAGAGCGCCAAACCGCCCTCTTCTCGGCCACGCTGAGCGAATCGGTACAAAGCTTTGCCGAGCCAATGCTGCGCTCGCCAAAACTGGTGGAAATGGCGCCACAAGAGGTATCTAAGCCACAAATCGAACAGCGTGTGCACTATGCCGATGGCTATGAGCACAAACAAAAGCTGGTTGCCGCACTGCTGCGTGACAACGACGGCCAGCAAACCATTATCTTTACCGCCACTAAATTGTCGGCCGATGAACTGGCTGAATGGCTGAAGCTGGAAGGCTTTAAAGCTGCCGCCATGCACGGCGACCTGGCTCAGCGCGATCGTCGCCGTACTCTGGATCGTCTGCGTCGCGGCGATATCGACACACTGGTGGCCACCGACGTGGCAGCCCGCGGGATCGACGTGGCCGGCATTAGCTTGGTTATCAACTTTGATCTGCCACGCTTTGCGGAAGACTACATCCACCGGATCGGTCGTACCGGCCGGGCGGGTCGCTCTGGCGTGGCGGTATCACTGGTCACGAAAAGCGACTTCTCGCTGCTGACTAAAATTCGCCGTCAATTCCAAATCGAATTTGGCGTACAAGAAATCGAAGGCTTGGAAGCACGCTTCCAGCCAGGCCGTGGCCACCAAGGTGGCGATCGTCGTGGCGCGGGCGGCCCAGGCCGTGGCCGTGGTCGCGATGGCGGCTACAACAAGAGCTTTGGTGGCTACAAAGGCCAGCGCCAACGCGAAGACGGCCAACGTCACACCGAAGGTCATCGCAGCGAAGCGTCACGCGGCAGCTACGGCGAGCGCGAACGTCAACCACGCGGTGAAGGCTTTGGCGGCCAACGCGAGCGTCAATTTGATAATCGCGAATCACGCGGCGGCTACGGCAATCGCACCCCTCGCGGCGGCGAATTCGCCGGTGACCGTGCGCCACGTGGCGATTTCGATCGCGCTCCACGCGGTGATTTCGGTGGCGAGCGAGCTCCACGCGGCAACTATGGTGGTGATCGCGGCGATCGTGGTGGTCGTGATTTCGACCGCGCACCGCGCGGCGATTTTGGCAGCGAACGTGCGCCACGCAGTAACTTTGATCGCGCTCCGCGCGGTGACTTTGGCGGCGAGCGCGCCCCACGTGGCAACTACGGTGGCCAGCGTGAGCAACGTGAAGGCGGTCAGCGCGAAGTACGCGCTCCACGTGGCGATTTTGGCGGCAAGCCAGATGGCAAACGTGGCGGCGGTCGCTTTAGCTAAGCATCGCGCCTTACCCAATAAAAAAGCAGCCTGCGGGCTGCTTTTTTATTGCCCGGCAGGGCTGCGCTTTGGGCTTGCTCAGTTGCGTGGCGATCGCTGAGCCCAACAGAATCGAACCAGCGCTTAATCGCCCGCAATCTCCAGCGGCGGCAGACCGTGTCGCGCGCGGGCGCGATTACAGGCCGCGCTATACACCCCGATTTCGGCCAGCGCGCCAAACTCGCGACAGGGCGATGGACGCTCGAGATAGATGCCACAGTACACCCGCTCACCGACCTTGCCCACCAGCGCCAAGCACCGCGGCTGCGCATAATCGGTGCCGCGCATACGGGCGGTGTAGGCCGTTTCGTCATCCGCCAAGCTATCGGGCACCGTGCCGCCTTCGCTACTAAGCTCCGAGCGATCAAATGACACCCGGAACGCCGCACAGCAGGCGCCACAGCTCAAGCACACATTTTCCATATTCAGCCACCCGATCCAGCGATTACAATCAGGGCCGCATTCAATCCAATTCCCCGCCTGGGGTCAAGTTTTACCATGCTGATTCGCCCACTCACCGCTGCCGATTTGCCGGCAGTTGCCGCCATTCAAGCCAGCTGCTACCCACCGGAACTCTTAGAGCAAGCCGAATGCTTTGCCGCCAAAATTGCCTTTTCGCCAGCCAGCCACTGGCTGGCCGAGCGCGATGGCGAAGCGCTAGGGTATTTGTTTTGCCACCCCTGGCAAGGCTGGCATCCACCCGATCTCGACAGCCGACAGCTTTGCTGGCCACAGCCACATGCCGCTGCGGACTGCTTTTATCTGCACGATCTGGCCGTCGCGCCCAGCGCGCGCGGGCTTGGGGTGGCCGAGCAATTGATTGATACGGCACTAAGCTGGGCGCGGGCGCAGCAACTGCCACGGGCGATGCTGATCGCGGTGGGGCGCGCACCGGCATTCTGGCTAAGGCATGGCTTTGTGGCCGAGCGCAACGGCGCTGATCTGCGCAAATACGGCGCCGCCGAGTTAATGAGCCGCACACTTTAGCCAGCCACATGGGTATTGCCAGCTAATTCAGATAATAAAAGGTCTACAAATAGATACCCAACAGGGTATAAAGCTGCCACAGCGCCATCGCCACAATCAACCCGCCGCACAGTGGCCGCACCCAGGGTTTTTGCAGGCCTTGCTGTAGCTGGCGGGCAAACAAGCCCATCAATAACAGATTGGGCAAAGTTCCCAGCCCAAAGGCCAGCATCACCCCCGCCCCGTGGCTCGCACTGCCGCTCGCCAGCGCCGATAAAGAGGCGGTGTACACCAGCCCGCAGGGTATCCAGCCCCATAAGAGACCAATTAGCGGCGTGTGCCACACCGAGCGCACCGGCAACAAGCGCCGCATCAGCGGCTGCACCCGCCGCCACAGCGGCTGCCCCAAGGCTTCGACGCGAGTGAGCCAACGATTAACACCGGCGATATACAGCCCCAGCAAGAGCAGCAGTAGATTAGCGAGGACAAACAGCGAGAGTTTGAGCGCCTGCAATTGCAAAAGCAGCGCAAAGCTTGCCAAACCACCCAGCAAGGCGCCGATCAGTGCATAGCCGGCCAGTCGGCCCAGATTAAAGCCCAGCAAATACGGCCAACGCGCCGTGGCCGGCAATTGCAAACTAAAGGCCGTGACGATGCCGCTGCACATGCCCACACAATGCCCGCCACCGAGCAAACCAGCCAAAAACAAGGCCAGCAAATCTACTTCCAGCACGCTATCCCGCCCACCGTTAAATCAGGCGAGAATACCGCGCTTGCGTCACCGTTGTCCGCAAATATCGATCAAACACCATGGCAATCGAACGGATCAGCAGCCGGCCTTTGCCGGTTACAAACAGACCATCGGCCTCAATCTGCAGCAAACCGTCTTCGACCAGCGGCGCGAGCAATTGCAGCTCGTCAGCAAAATACTCGGCAAAATCGATCATATAGCTGACTTCAATCGCCTGAAAGTACAGTTCAAATTGGCACATCAGCGCCTGAATCACCGCCCGGCGAATCACATCATCGCGATTCATCGTCAGGCCGCGCTGCACCGGCAACTGCTGCACATCCACCGCCTGATAGTACTCTTCCAGCGTTTTTACATTTTGGTAGTACTGGCCGCCCACCTTGCCAATCGACGACACGCCAAAGGCCAGCAAATCACAGTCGGCATGGGTAGAGTAACCCTGAAAATTGCGCTGTAGGCGCCCACGGCGCTGCGCCACGGCCAGGTCATCATTCGGCAAGGCAAAGTGATCCATGCCGATCAGCACATAACCCGCCGCCAAGAGATCGCGAATGGCGTTTTGCAGCATATCCAGCTTATCGCTAGCGGAGGGCAATTCGGCCTCATTAATCCGCCGCTGCGGCATAAAGCGCTCGGGCAAGTGGGCATAGTTGTAGAGTGCGATGCGATCCGGGCGCAAAGTCAGCACTTGCGTAATCGTTTCAGCGACGCTGGCCACGGTTTGCTTGGGTAGGCCATAAATCAGATCGACACTCACCGATTTAAAACCATGCATGCGGGCGGCTTCAATCACAGTGCGGGTTTCTTCTTGCGATTGCACCCGATTCACGGCTTCTTGCACTGCGGGGTTGAAATCTTGAATACCCACACTCATCCGGTTAAAACCCAGCTTCGCCAAGGTACGGATCATCGATTCGCCCACTTTGCGCGGATCAATCTCGATGGAGTATTCGCCAGTCGGCAAGAGCTCAAAATGGCTACGCACCATCCCCAGCAAGCGCTCAAGCTGCGCTTCATTTAAAAAGGTGGGCGTACCGCCGCCTAAATGCAGCTGACTGACCCGCGAGCGCTGCGGCAAGGCCTGCGCATACTGGGCCAGCTCGCGCCCGAGATAATCCAGATACACATCCGCTTTGCTGGTGTCTTTCGTAATAATCTTGTTACAGCCGCAGTAATAACATACGGTATTGCAGAAAGGGATGTGAAAATACAACGATAGCGGATTGGCTAGCGCGCCGGGTAAGCGTTGTTGTAATATCTGCTCCAGCTGAGGGCTGGTCATGGCTTGCGTAAAGCGATCCGCAGTCGGGTAAGACGTATAGCGCGGCCCTTTGCCGTCGTAACGCACGATCAGCTCGCGATCAAATTCGATTTGGCCGCTCGGGTGCGGATGCTGGCTTGTTACAAATGTCATCGTGACTCTACTCCGATTCTACCCCTGCAGAATAAGAGCTGGCCTAATCCTCTGGTTTGATTAAAATCAATTCATCGTGACGGCGCATGCGGTAATTAGCACGCGCTAGCGGTACAATGTTTCCCTGTTTTTGTTTTCTGGTGAGAAGTTGATGATTTCCCCCATCCAAGTACGCGACATGACCCCACGCCATCTGCGCAATTCATGTGTTAACTGCAGTTTGCGTGAGCTGTGTCTGCCCATCGGCCTCTCCCAGGATGAAATGTCTGAACTGGATAAACTGATTACCCAGGCCCGCCCGATCAAACGTGGCGAGGCGCTGTACCGTGCCGGTGAACCATTCCGCTCGCTGTATGCGGTGCGTCTGGGCTTCTTCAAAGCCAGCGTGATTTCTGAAGACGGCCGCGAGCAAGTCACCGGCTTTCACATGTCGGGCGAATTGCTGGGCATGGACGCCATCAGCACCGATGTACACACTTGCGACGCCATCGCCCTGGAAGACAGCGAAGTGTGCGAGCTGCCCTTTAGCGACATCGAAGACCTCTCACGCGATGTGCCACTACTGCAACGCCATCTACACAAAGTCATGAGCCGCGAAATCGTGCGCGATCATGGCGTGATGCTATTGTTGGGCAATATGAAGGCCGAAGAGCGCCTCGCCGCATTCCTGCTGAATCTGTCACAGCGTTTCGCCGTGCGCGGCTATTCATCCAGCAGCTTCCATCTGCGTATGACGCGGGAAGAAATCGGTAGCTATCTGGGCCTGAAACTGGAAACCGTAAGCCGTACACTCTCCAAATTCCAGGACCAAGGTTTGATTAAAGTGCAAAACCGCTTAATCGAGCTAGAAAACATCGACAGCCTGAAAAAACTTTTGAACACCTGTCACGACGAATAAAGCACCCACCGGGGGTATCATGCGCCAAGCCCATTTGATTGCCCCCTCTAGCCTTATACCCCTGATAGCCAGCCGGTTGCACTGGCAAGCCCCGCGCCAAACAGCCTACTGCCTGCACCCGCTCAGCCAACAGCTGCCTAGCATCGCTAGTGATGAAGCAATTTTGCTGTTTCATCCTGGCTCTCCTTATTTGCAGCAACACTATCCTGAGCATCCGCTGTGCGAGGTCATCATTCTACCCAGCCCTCTGGCCGGCCTGCACGGCTTTATGCTGGCGGCCAGCGGCGAGCATGCCGCGCTTGAGCAATCTGCCGAAATACTGGATCTGCTCGCCCCCGTGGCCAATGGCTGGCTGCACCTCGGCCCGCGCGGCTGCGGCGGGTTTATTCAGCAAATCTGGCAGACGCTATTGCCGTCCTCGCAAAGCGCCGAACAGCAAGACTGGCAAGCCATCCTCAGCACTTTGCAACAGCCCAATCCGTTTCAGCAGCAAGGACCACTACTAACAGCACTGAGCCATCAGCTCTTGCAACAACAGCTACAGCTCTCTACCCTGCGCGGCCTCGCCCATCGCTTTTTGCAGGATTTTCCACCTGCAGCATTTCAGGCACACCACCCACAGCTTGAGCAGGCCTTTGCGCCATTAATTAGCAACGAATACAGCCCCACTCACCAGCTGGCGCAACTACTCAGCCAGCAATAAGGCGAGCAGTCTCGCTCACGCACCTAAAGGCGTAAGCAAATAAAAAAGCCACCCGAAGGTGGCTTTTTTGATTACTCAACTACTTATTTGCTTTTGATGGTGTAGAGCGGGGTTTGACCTGCAACCACTGCGCCGCTAGCCAGATTGGCCAATGGGGCAAATTGATCAGCATTGGTCAATACCACCGGGCTGATCACCGATTTAGCATTGTTGCGCAAGTATTCCAGATCCAGCTCCAGCACCGGCTGGCCGGCTTTCACTTGGCTACCTTGCTCAACCAGACGGGTAAAACCTTGCCCGCCCAGCTTCACGGTTTCAATCCCGATGTGCACGATCAGCTCAACACCGGCATCATTGATCAGTGCGAAAGCATGGTTGGTGTTGAAGATCTTCACCAATTGGCCATCACACGGCGCAACAACTTGATTACCGGTAGGCAGAATCGCCACACCTTCACCTACAGCTCGGGTCGCAAATGCCGCATCGGGCACATCTTCCAGAGCCACCACCTCACCCGTTACCGGGGACAGCAGTACGATTTCGCCGGGGTTAGAGGCTACAACCGCCACAGCCGCAGGCTGTGGCGCAGCCTCTGTTACTTTTTTCCGGCCAGAACACCACGCAGCGCGTCAGCGATCAGTTCGGCTTTAGGCCCAACGATGATTTGTACGCTTTGTTTGTTCAGCTTGATTACACCACTAGCACCAAGACGTTTGGCAGCAGCCTCATTCACCAGATCAGCATCATTTACCGACAGACGCAGACGGGTAATGCATGAGTCAACGTTGGTCACGTTAGCAGCACCACCAACTACATCAGCGTAGCCTTGAGCCAGTGACAGGGTGTCGCTAGCAGCTGGGGCAGCTACTGGAGCGGCAGCAGCAACGGCTTCTTCATCTTCACGACCTGGCGTTTTCAGGTTCAGAGCTGCGATCACAGCGCGGAATACAAAGTAGTAAATCGCGAAGAACACCACACCTTGAACAATCAGCATGATCATGTTCTGGGCCAGCGGGTTGCGGCTGGACAGAACAAAGTCAACCAGACCGGCCGAGAAGCCAAAGCCTGCAATCCACTGCATTTGCGCAGCGATAAATACAGACACACCAGTCAGGAAGGCGTGAACCACATACAGCAGTGGTGCCACGAACATGAAGGAGAATTCCAGCGGCTCGGTTACACCAGTGAAGAATGAAGTTACCGCAGCAGCCAGCATGATTGAACCTACGCGAGCGCGGTTTTCAGGCTTAGCAGCTTGGTAGATCGCCAATGCAGCACCTGGCAGACCAAACATCATGATTGGGAAGAAACCAGCTTGGTACATACCGGTAACACCTTGAACAGCCTTACCTTCGGCCAGTGATTTCGCACCACCCAAGAAGTTAGGTATGTCGTTGATGCCGGCTACGTCAAACCAGAACACAGAGTTCAGGGCGTGATGCAGACCTACTGGGATCAGCAAGCGGTTGAAGAAGGCATAGATACCAGCACCAACAGCTTTCAGGCCAACGATCGATTCACCGAAGTGCACCAGACCACCGTAGATGTGTGGCCATACTGCCATCAGGATGAACGATACAACGATCATCACGACAGAAGTCACGATTGGCACCAGACGGCGGCCGGAGAAGAACGCCAGTGCTTTGTGCAACTCAACACCGCTGAAACGGTTATAGAGTTCTGCAGCAATCACACCGCACAAGATACCAACAAACTGGTTGTTGATTTTCTTGAACGCGGCTGGCACTTGATCCAGAGGGATACCCTGAATTTGCGATACCACGTTAGGTTTGAGCAGGGTGGTTACCACAAGGAAACCCACCAGACCCGCCAGCGCAGCAGCGCCATCTTTGTCTTTCGACATACCGTATGCCACACCAACCGCAAACAGGATTGGCATCTGGTCAATGATGGCGGCACCAGCTTGAATCAAGAAAGCTGCCAGTGCATTACTTGCACCCCAACCATCCGGATCAATCCAGTAACCAATACCCATCAAAATCGCAGCGGCTGGCAATACAGCTACCGGCACCATCAGTGACCGGCCGATTTTTTGCAAATAGCCCAAAATATTCATGCTTATTTCACCTTTTAAGTAGTACTTCGACCCTATTAGATTGAAGAACCAGCTAGAGCTGATAACACTACAACTTCATCCCCAGAACATCGTTTGCTGCGCAGACGAGAGGTTCAAAATGGCCACTTGATTATCTGCCCGCCGTCACAATCTGTGCAATGTTTCCATTGCAAGCTGTGCAAGAAAGCAAAAATCTTCAAACAACCATTTGAAAGCTCGCACGAAACAACGAAGATCCGTGCGGCAAAGATTGTCATTGTGTGAGGCGCATCATGTTGAGATTGCTCAATGATTACAACCAATGAGTCTGCTTCTTAATACTTTGCAAGATTTCTTTACATTAGCCAGCCGATACACCACCGGGGTATCGCCATCGCAAGCAAAATGGTGAAAAGTCGGCAATCGATTGGTTACACCGCCGCACAGCTTCGGTTAGAATAGTTTTTTTATCTGTCACTGGTTTATCCACACATGCTTACAGGTAGCCTTGTTGCACTCGTCACGCCGATGGACGTGAACGGTGAAATCGATTTCCCCACCCTGCGTAAACTCGTTGACTGGCATATTGAACAAGGCACCAATGGCATCGTCGCCGTTGGCACCACAGGTGAATCCCCCACACTGGATGTGCATGAGCACATCGCAGTAGTAAAAGCAGTGGTCGAACAAGCGGCCGGCCGCGTGCCGGTCATTGCCGGCACGGGCGCCAACTCCACCCGCGAAGCCATTCACCTTTCGAATGAAGCGCTGCGCGTCGGTGCTAACTACGGCCTTAGCGTCGTACCGTATTACAACAAACCCACGCAAGCCGGCCTTCATCAGCACTTCAAAAGCATTGCCGAAAATACGGCACTACCCACGCTGCTGTATAACGTACCCGGCCGCACTGGCTGCGATCTGAGCAACGATACTGCACTGCAGTTGGCTGAATTGCCCAATATCGTGGGCATCAAAGATGCCACAGGCAATATGGAGCGAGCCGCCGAGCTAGCTAAGCGCGCCCCGGCTGACTTTGGCCTTTACAGCGGTGACGACGCCACCACCCTGCCCTTCATTTTGCTGGGTGGCCATGGCACGATTTCGGTAACTGCAAACGTAGCCCCCAAAGCCATGAGTGAAATGTGCGCTGCGGCGGCACAAGGCAACATCGCTCGTGCACGCGAATTGAATGACCCGCTGCAAGGACTGCATCGGCATCTGTTTATTGAAGCCAACCCCATCCCGGTAAAATGGGCGCTGGAAACCATGGGCAAAATCCCTGCTGGCCTGCGCCTGCCGCTAACTCGCTTGAGTGAGAGCGCCCAAAGCACGCTCAAACAAGCCATGCAAGCGGCTCAGATTATCTAATTTTGTTGGTAGACCCGCCTTTCGGAATCTCGATTCATGCAAATCAAAACTCTTTCCAAACTGCTGCTCTCTACCGCACTGCTGACAACACTCAGCGCCTGCGCAACAGGAGATCTTCTTTCTAGCAAAGTAGACTATCGCAAAGGAAGCGATAATTTGAATAGAAATCAGCTGGAAATACCACCTAACCTTACTTCCCCTTCGTCAAGTACTTATTCGACCTGGAGCGACCACTTTCAACGTCCAAGTCCAACCGATAAATCACTATCCATATTGCCTGACAATATTAACGCGCGCTTAAAGAATATAGATGGTGTTCGCTATATTGAGATTAACTCATCACCAGAATCCGTTTGGCACAAAATTTATGAGTTCTGGATTTCGAATGGATTCCAAATCCAGGTTGAAAAGCCAGAAATAGGCATCATGGAAACAGATTGGCTAGAGAATAATGCTACGTTACCAGCCAATTTTCTTGGTGGAATTTTTAAAAACCTTACAGAGCAACTCCTATCTACCGGTTCAAAAGACAGGTTTAGAACAAGAATCGAGAAATCTGAGACTCCGAACGTAGTAAACGTATACATCACGCATCAAGGGGTCCAACAACAACTAAAAGCAGGCGAACTTGGAATGGGAGATTCATGGAGGGGAACGATATGGACCCAAACCCCAGCAAATACTGAGCTCGAAATTGAAATGATGACTCAGCTGGTTCAAGCTTTAGGCACTCCCGCCGAAACGGCAAAAACGCAAGCTGAGGAAGCTTTAATTTCCAGCAAACCTAAAGCCAATCTCAACGGCAATGAGTTGGTGCTGGATGATCAAGCTGATCGAGCTTGGCGTCGCGCAGGCTTAGCCTTTGACCGCATTGGTTACAACGTACTGGATCGCAATCGCAGCACTGGCGTGTACTCAGTGCAGCGCGCGGCCACAGACATTGGCAAAGAAAGCGAAACCAGCTACTTCAGCTCGTTAGCCTTCTGGAAAAAAGCAGACGCGGACAACAGCAAAAACACCAGTCAGGTTTTTGATGTTCAACTCAAGCCCGCTGGCGACAAGACCGTACTAACCATCACCAGCAAAGATCCAATCGATCCGGCGGTGCAGAAAAAAATGCTGAACGATCTGCTCAATCAATTGAAATAGCAGGGCATACCTCCGCAAGCAAATCAGAACAAGGCCTTTCGACTTATACGCCAACCAAAGAAACGCCAGCGACACTGCTGGCGTTTTTTATTCCTACAGCAAACAAACCACTGATCTAGCACCAAGCTATCTCATTGGCGCACCTCACTCGATAGGCAAAAAAAAGCCAGTCCGTAGACTGGCATTTTGTGAGGCTTGAGCCTTAGTTGCTTTCCACCTTGCTCATCCGACGGCGATCATGCTCTTGCAGATAGCGCTTACGAATACGGATGTTTTGCGGGGTGATTTCCACCAATTCATCATCATCGATAAACTCAACTGCGGATTCCAGCGTCAGTTTCACTGGCGTGGTCAGACGAACCGCTTCGTCAGTACCTGAAGCGCGCACGTTAGTCAGTTTTTTACCCTTGATCGGGTTTACCACCAGATCGTTGTCACGGCTGTGAATACCGATGATCATGCCTTCGTACAGTTTCTCGCCCGGGCTCACAAACATCCGGCCGCGATCTTCCAAGTTCCACAGCGCATAGGCAACCGCCTCGCCATGCTCTTGCGAAATCAGCACGCCGTTGTGACGACCTGGCATATCAGCCTTGGCTGGTGCATAGTCATCAAAAACGTGACTCATCAAGCCAGTACCGCGAGTCATGGTCATGAAGTCACCTTGGAAACCGATCAGACCACGCGCTGGAATATGGTATTCCACGCGCGTACGGCCTTGACCATCACTTTCCATATTGGTCAGCTCACCACGGCGACGACCCAGCTCTTCCATCACCGCACCCTGGTGGCCATCTTCAACGTCGATGGTCAGGTTTTCATACGGCTCGCAACGCTCGCCATTGATTTCTTTGTACACCACGCGTGGTTTACCAACGGCCAGCTCATAGCCTTCACGACGCATGTTTTCCAGCAGAATAGTCAGGTGCAGTTCGCCACGACCAGAAACGCGAAACACGTCGGTGTCATCGGTGTCTTCAACCCGCAGCGCCACGTTGGTCAGCAGCTCTTTGGTCAGACGATCACGAATCTGACGGCTGGTCACGAATTTACCTTCAGTACCGGCCAATGGCGAGGTGTTCACCATAAAGTCCATGGTCAGCGTTGGCTCATCCACGGTTAGCATCGGCAGACCCATCGGTTGCTCTTTATCACAGATGGTGACGCCGATACCGATGTCTTCCAGACCAGAGATAATAATAATGTCACCAGCTTCAGCTTCAGGCACTTCAACGCGCTCCAGGCCTTTGAAGCCAAGCACCTGGTTGATACGGCCTGCAGCTACTTGGTCGTCGTGGTTCATCACCACCACCTGCTGACCAGGCTTGATGCGGCCATTCAGCACGCGACCAACGCCAAGGCGACCGGTATAGGTTGAGTAATCCAGCGCGGCGATTTGCAGCTGCAATGGCGCATTGGCATCGCCCGGTGGGGTTGGCACGTGTGAGAGGATAGTCTCAAACAGTGGACGCATATCGGCTGATTCAGCATCCAGCGACAGCTTGGCAAAGCCGTTCAGACCTGAAGCGTAAACAATTGGGAAGTCCAGCTGCTCGTCAGTGGCGCCCAGCTTGTCAAACAGATCGAAAGTTTGATCCACCACCCAATCAGGACGTGCGCCCGGACGGTCGATTTTGTTGATCACCACGATCGGGCGCAGGCCTTGGGCCAGCGCTTTTTTGGTCACAAAACGGGTTTGTGGCATCGGGCCTTCAACGGCATCTACCAGCAGCACCACGCCATCCACCATGCCCAATACGCGCTCAACTTCGCCACCGAAGTCCGCGTGCCCTGGGGTATCCACGATGTTGATGTGAGTGCCTTCGTAATTAATAGCGGTATTTTTCGCCAGAATGGTAATGCCGCGCTCTTTTTCGAGATCGTTGCTATCCATTACGCGTTCAGCAACTTGCTGATTTTCGCGGAAAGTACCGGCTTGTTGTAGAAGCTGGTCTACCAGCGTGGTTTTGCCGTGGTCAACGTGGGCAATAATGGCGACATTTCGAAGTGCGCGGGTCATGGGTCTCAAATTCAGGATTTGCGAAAACGGCGGATTGTATCATGGCTTAATGACAATCACCGTACTTTGGCAAGTACCGACTGGCGGTTAATAAGTACAAAGGCTGTACATCAAGACGAAATGAGGGGAGCGAAGCCCCGGAATGGGTCAAGCGCAAGATCCTGCAGACACCTGCCGCACGGGTATGTCGCCCAAAACCTTATGGGGAAATAGCTTTCAGCACATACCCAGACAGGTATCTAGCTACATTCAGCTGATCGAGCTTTCCAAGCCGAGCGCAAACCCACTACAAACAAAAACATGCCCACCAGCGCTGGCGGCAACCATGGCAAAGGATTGCGCCAAGCACCGCGATCCAGCATGGCCAGCGTAGGCTCGGTCGGGTCGTAAATCACAGTCGGTTGCTCGGCCACCCCACCGCGAGCGCGCAGTAAATTCCAATCGGCAAATTGATACCGCCGCCCATTATGAATGAAGGAAACATGAACACGATAGCGTTCAGCCTGCGTTTGATCGGGCGGCAGCCGCTCATAACGGAGCAACTGCCCCTGCACAAGCTCGCCACGCAATACCAAAGGATAGCGTTCGGCGCCCAGCTCGTAACTTAAACCTAGCAATGCCAAGCCCACCACCAGCTGCAAACACCAAACCCAGCGTATCCATGCCTGACCTACGCGCTGCGCTGATTGTTCCAGCGCTGAAGGATCGATCTGCATACTGCCTCCCTTGCTGCCTGACTAGCTTTTGCCAAGCAGACAAGCTGACGAATTGACGCACCGCTACGTGTGGCCTAGGCAATCACAAACACTTCGCCCGAGCGAGCATCCATGGGTATACCTGGCAAACCCAAGGCAGATGAAAGCTGCAGCAACATACCCGCAGTAGCGCCCCAGATCAATCTATCCTGCCAGCTTAAAAATAGCGCCTCACCCTGCTGCGTACCGCGCTGCACCCGCCGGCGGGCATAGCGTGCTGGATCAAGTGCAATCGCAAGGGGAATCTCAAATACATCGGCCACTTCATTGTGATCGGGTTGCGCCTGATACGCCGGATCAATCCCCGCCAGTACTGGCGTTACGCAATAGCCGCTAATGGTGTGATAGTGGCCCAATTGGCACCAGGGGGAGATATGCTGCGGATCAATACCCACTTCTTCAACAGTTTCGCGTAGCGCGGTGGCGATGCGGTCGTCATCTTGTGCTTCTACCCCGCCACCGGGAAAGCTAATCTGGCCAGCATGCGCGGCTAAATGGGCGGCCCGTTGCGTAAGCAACAAGCTTAATTCCTC
The DNA here is from genome assembly GCF_000429785.1 of Chitinibacter tainanensis DSM 15459. GTDB lineage: Bacteria > Pseudomonadota > Gammaproteobacteria > Burkholderiales > Chitinibacteraceae > Chitinibacter > Chitinibacter tainanensis. The sequence continues at coordinate 671,776 of NZ_AUCN01000009.1, read as the reverse complement.
ACGCAGCACCACTCCCACTAACACCGCCGCTGGCCGCTGCCCTTGTCGCGCCCCATCACCCGCCGCTGGCCACGTCACCCCTTGCAGGCGCTGCACAGCCCAAGCTTGAAAAGCCGCAGCCTCAGCGGGCCACATCATCCATCACCTTAGGGAGTTTCAACTCACGCCAATGCGCAAATAGCCGCAGGGCTAGGCCAGCCGCGAAGAGAAGCCATACCCAGCCCGCCGCAGTAAAGCCAGCCGATTGGGAAAAGTAAAACGCCAGTGCCACCAGTATCGACACCGTGCCATAAAAATCTTCATGCAGAATAAATGGCACATCATTCACCAGCATATCGCGCACCAAACCACCGCCCACCGCAGTGACAAAGGCCAATACACAGACGCCAAACAGATTCACGCCCATCGACATCGCCACCTGCGCCCCCGCAATACTAAAGGCCACCAGCCCGATCGAATCGGCCACGATAAAGATCTTATTCAGTAGCCCCACATTCAGCCGATGCAGGCGCACCAGCCAAGCCAGACCCAGCGTGAGAAAGATCGTCAGGAATGGGCCATTATCCAGAAACACCCGCGGCAATTGCGCCACCAGCACATCACGAATCATGCCGCCGCCAATCGCGGTGAGCAGCGCCAGGATCACCACCCCAAGCAAATCAAACTGCTTTTTTGCGCCAATCAAATAGCCAGAAATCGTGAACGACGCGGTACCAATCAAAAACAACCAAGTAAATTCAGGCAACTGCAAAATACACCTTTCCACACGGCCGACGGCCAAAACAACTTATTTATGATTAAACGCTGAGCAGTTTAGCTTTGACCGCCGCACACAAGGTTTGCAGCACATCAAACGCCGGCGCGATGTCGCTTAGCTCGCTGCGCTTGGCCTGCATTTCGATGTCTTTACTTTGCTGAGCAATCCGCGTCGCCCCTAGCTGGCCAGCCGCGCCTTTGAGCTTGTGGGCAAAGCTAATAATTTGCCCGGCATCTTGGGCCGGAATAGCCTGCTGCAAGCCCTGCAAACACTCATCCAGCGTAGGGTAAAACAAGGCCAGCAATTCTTCGCGCATATCCATACCCACCGCTTGCTCTAGGGATTGGAACATGGTCTCGATATCACGCAGCTCGTGGTCAACTTCATTTAACAAGGCAGTACTCATGATGTTCTCCGCACAGTCATGGCTGGTGGGTGATTTAATTTCATTATTCTGACAGCCAGATGATCATCTTAGCTGGCTTTGCCGCACTGCGCCAAGACGGGGAAAACCACACTAGTGAGCAGGGGCGCCCGTCTGCCCACGCACTCGGCCTGCTGCGGTATAATCGATCTATTTTTCGCAACAATTCTGGCCTGCCATGACTCGTAAAATCCTTGTCACTTCCGCTCTGCCTTACGCCAATGGGGCGATTCACATCGGCCATCTGGTGGAATATATCCAGACCGACATCTGGGTACGCTTTCAAAAATCTCGCGGCCACACCTGCCACTATGTCTGTGCAGATGACACCCATGGCACGCCTATCATGTTGCGCGCAGAGAAAGAAGGCATCAGCCCAGAAGCGCTGATTGCGCGGGTGCATGGCGAACATTCACGGGACTTTGCCGGCTTTCACGTTGGTTTTGACAACTACTACAGCACCAATAGCGAAGAAAACCGCCACTTTGCCGGCACGATTTATCGCCAACTGAAAGACAATGGCAAGATCGTTAGCCGCACGATCAATCAGCTGTACGACCCAGTCAAAAACATGTTCCTGCCTGATCGCTTCGTAAAAGGCGAGTGTCCGAAGTGTCATGCTAAAGATCAATACGGCGACAACTGTGAGGTCTGTGGCGCAACCTACAGCCCTACCGAGCTGATCAACCCATTCTCAGCCGTCTCTGGCGCGACGCCCGAGCTACGCGAATCAGAGCACTACTTCTTCAAATTGGGCGATTGCGAATCCTTCCTCAAAGGCTGGACCACCACCCCGGGCAAACTGCAGGCCGAAGCCGCTAACAAAATGCAGGAATGGTTTGAATCTGGCCTGTCGGACTGGGATATCTCGCGCGACGCGCCGTATTTCGGCTTTGAAATCCCTGATGCGCCAGGCAAATATTTCTATGTATGGCTTGATGCGCCGGTGGGCTATATGGCTAGCCACAAAAACCTGTGCGATCGCCTCGGGCTGGATTTTGATGAGTACTGGAAAAAAGACTCAAGCACCGAGCTGTACCACTTCATCGGTAAAGACATTCTGTATTTCCACGCTTTATTCTGGCCGGCGATGCTGGAGTTTTCCGGCTACCGCACGCCGACAGCGATCAACACCCACGGCTTTTTGACCGTGGATGGCGCCAAGATGAGTAAATCGCGCGGCACCTTTATTACCGCCGAATCGTACCTCAACCACCTGAACCCAGAATGGCTGCGCTACTACTTCGCGGCGAAGCTCTCAAACACCTTTGAAGACATCGATCTGAACTTTGAAGATTTCACCGCGCGAGTGAATAGCGATTTGATCGGTAAATATGTCAACATCGCCAGCCGGGCCGCCGGCTTTATCAGCAAGCGTTTTGCCGGCCAACTGGCTAGCCAATTGGGCCAGGTTGAGCTCTTAAGCCGCTTACAAGCGGCTAGCGAATCGATTGCCCAGCATTTCGAGGCGCGCGAATATAGCCGCGCGATTCGCGAAATCATGGCGCTCACCGATGAAGTGAACCAGTTTGTCGATCAGCACAAACCTTGGGAAATGGCCAAACAGGAAGGCCGCGAGCAAGATCTGCAGCAGGTATGCAGCATTTTGATTAATGCCTTCCGCATCCTGACCATTTACCTGAAACCGGTATTGCCAAAACTGGCTAGCGATGTTGAAGCCTTCCTGAATGTGGCGCCGCTGCAATGGCAAGACGCTCAAACGTTGCTCACCAGCCACACCATCAATACCTACAACCATCTGATGACGCGGATTGACCCAAAACAGATCGAAGCCATGATCGAAGAAAACAAACAAGCCCTGCCCGCGCCAGCCGAAGCCCCAGCTGCGGCGCCAAGCTATGAGATCCCGGCCATCAGTGAAACCATCAGCATTGATGATTTCATGAAAGTGGATCTGCGCATTGCTCGCATTGCCAATGCCCAACACGTGGAAGGCGCAGAAAAACTGCTGCAGCTGACGCTCGATCTGGGTAATGAAACCCGCAATGTCTTTGCCGGCATCAAATCGGCCTACAAACCGGAAGATCTGATCGGCAAACACACGGTGATGGTGGCCAATCTGGCCCCGCGCAAGATGAAATTCGGCCTGTCTGAAGGCATGGTGCTGGCCGCCGGCGGCGATGGTGGCCTGTATATCCTCGAGCCTCACGATGGCGCCAAACCAGGTATGCGCGTGAAATAAGCACATGCCCTGAACAAAAACGGCAAGGTCTCACCCTTGCCGTTTTTTTATGCCTACAATGCAATACAAATTCGCGGTAGGAATCACCATGAGCCACGCCATTCATTGCTTTGTTAGCGGCCACGTGCAGGGCGTTGGCTTTCGCTGGGCCACCTGCGTTGAGGCTGAACGTCTGCACCTCACTGGCTGGGTCCGCAATCGGCATGATGGCCGCGTTGAAGTCTGGGCCGAGGGCGACCCACATGATCTAGATGAACTCGCCGAATGGCTAGAAACCGGCCCGGAAGACGCACGGGTTGATGACGTTAAGCGCCACCGGGTAAAAGCCAAAGGCTATTCTGCCTTTCACGAAATGATGACAGCCTAGGTATTGTCTGCAAAGCCAATTCTATCAAGCGATACAGTCAGATACCCCAGCCAGCCAATCACGCAAACTGCGCCCGCATCCACGCCAAATAAGCCTCACACTCGGCCGTACCAGCCGGCGGCGCCCAAGTCGCCAGCTCTGCTGGTGCCACCGGCACATAGGGCCCGGCTTTAGCCTCAAAGAAAACACAGGGCGTTAAGGCCACCACTGCATGAAATGTGCCCGCCTCGATATTAATGCCGAAATGCTCACCTCCGGCGCGCAAATGATGCTTGGCTACCACCTGCCCATCCGGCGCAAAAATCAGTACGCCCAGCTCCCCAGCCAGCATTAGCATAGATTCAGCCTTGGCAGGGTTCAGATGCCGGTGGGGCTGCACATAGGTGCCCGGCTGCAACGCATTGGCCAGCCGATGACAGGCCGCATCATCCCCGGCATGAAAATTCCGGTTTTTGCGTAAGCGCGGGCTAGCCGCAGCCTCTGCGAGCAAATCGGTCAGCAAGGTTTGATCAAGTAAGCTGTAGTGCGGCATCTATCGGCTCTGGGCAGGTGAAATGCCGCAATTAAACCACGATGCGCCCACGCTTTCAGCGGTGGCGACAAGCACGCCTTGGCGCAGCTATAATCGCAGCCTTGAATATTGCTACCGATTGCTGATCATGACGCTGCCAGATCCACGCCTATATCCCCGAGTTAACCCGCAAAATCCGGTTATTCGCCAACTGATGTCGCTGCTCACCGAGCGTGAAGCTAGCCAAGTGGCGAGCAAACGCCAGGGGCTGCGCCAGCTGATCGCCGAATTGCTGGCCGCGCGTGATCACTATGGCTTGAATGGCGCGATTACTCAGGTGCCATCGCAAGAGGCGTGGTTTGAATTGTGGCAATGCATCCGCGATGAGGTCGAGCAATCCACCGCACCGCGTTACGCGATTCCGTTTGCGATTCCGGTGGTGCTGGTGGCCGGCTTAAAAGGCGAAACCACCTTGCCAAGCGAAATCGATGGCGACAAAGCCTTGGCCATTTTGCGCGAGCATGGCGTTGTCGCCGCGGATGCCGATGTGTGGCTTTCGGGCGCTTTGCTGGATGCCAGCCTTTTGGCCGCCATCAACCCGGCGCAAGTGGCCGAATGGAAAACCAATCTAAGCAGCGCCCGCGATTTTCCATTGGATTCGGCCGGCGCACCGATTGTGGTGAAAGACGAAATCGTTGCGCTGCGCTATCTGGTGGGCGTCGCGATGCAAAGCCAGGATGCCGCCCCAGCGATTAAGCTCGGTGGCAGTGTTGGCGCGTGGGGCATGCCATTTGCCCAATTGATTGGCGACGCACTCAAAGCCGATGGCGTGACGCTATTCCCCATTCCGCGCACGCCACTGAGCTGGCTGGCGGCACAAGATGCCGGCCGGGTCACCCAGCTGGAAACACGCCTGCAAGTAATGACCAGCAACGCGCTGCGCTCCATTCGCAGCAAAGGCCGCACGCCGGTAGTGACGGTGGCCGCGCACGAAAACGCCGAAATCCGGATTACATTCAGTAGCCAAGAAGACCCCGAGCGCTGGGAAGGTTATGTCTGGCCGCTAGCGGCCAATGACCAGGTCGCCTACATCGAGCAATATGTGACTGAACTGATGCGCGAATGCCGTGTTGAGCAAGTCAAAATCATCGGCAATGTTCAGCCCGTGCTCGACACCGATGGTCTGCCACTGTTCATTACCGCCCATAATCTGGGCTCGGCCATCGCCAGCATTCAATAATTGTCAGTGATTACCGTGGGCGGCTTGCCTTGTGCTGTCGCCCTGTTCCGCCCCGCCAAGGAGCCTGCGCATGAGCTACTACCAACATCACGTGTTTTTCTGTCAAAACCAGCGCGAGCCGGGCGAGCGCCAAAGCTGTAATAGCTGTGGCGCCAGCGAGCTGGCCGCCTACGCCAAAGACCGGGTCAAAAGTCTGGGCCTGAGTGGCGCGGGCAAAGTGCGCATCAATAAAGCCGGCTGTCTGGATCGCTGCGAAGAAGGCCCGGTCATGGTGATCTACCCGGAGGAAACCTGGTACACCTATCTGGATAAATCCGACATCGACGAAATCATCGAGCAGCATCTGGTGCAAGGCCAAGTGGTTGAGCGCCTGAAGATTTAAGCCATACCCACACCCAGTATTAACAGCAAAGCATTTATATTCATGACCCAGAGCAGTATACCCCGCAAGGCCGCCACATTTGAACTAATCCAAATTGCCGGCCCGGTCGGCACACTGGAATGCCTGAAGCTCGAATCCGCGTGGTCCAGCACCGTGGGCATCGCCTTGGTAGCCCACCCCAACCCGCTGGAAGGCGGCACTTTTAATAATAAAGTGGTGCATACGCTGGCCAAGACTTTGGCGCGCTTGGGTTATGTGGTGTATTGCCCGAATCTGCGCGGCGTTGGTCACTCGGCCGGCACGCACAGCCGGGGCGAGCATGAGCCCGACGACATGGCCGCAGTGCTGGCACACGCCCGCGCCGAAAACCCTGGCGTCACACGCCTCACGCTGGCCGGCTTCTCATTTGGCACCCTGGTGCAATCGCGCTTACGCCAACTGCTGGCCGAGCATGAAGTCGAAGGCATGATTCTGATCGGCCCCGCCGTGAGCCGCTATGAATTCCCAACCGTACCCAAAGGCACTTTGGTCATTCACGGCGAAGAAGACGAAGTCATCAGCTTGGCCGCGGTGCTGGATTGGGCGCGGCCACAGCAATTGCCCGTGCTGGTCGTACCTGGCGTCGGACATTTCTTTCATGGCCGGCTCACCCAATTGGCCGAGCTGGTTGATAAAAACTGGCGTTTTTAAGCGATGGAAACCCCACTCTATGCGGATTCGTGGCTCACTCTGGGCTGGTTTTGCTTAGCGTGGGGCTGTGTGGTGGCGCTGCGGCGCGAAGCCTGGCGCGCCATCCCGCAAGGCCAGCTCACCGGCTGGCTCGCGGCCTGCGTGCTGATTTTGCTCAGTTGGCAGCTAAAAGCCGAAATCCAGTCCGGCATTGCTTTTCATATCTTGGGCAGCGCCGCACTAATGCTGATTGCCGGCCCTTGGCGTGCCCTGCTGGGTATGGCCGTACTCTTCAGTCTGCAAGGGCTGTATGGGCATATACCCCTCGAGCGGATTGGCATTATCTGGACGCTGAAGGCACTTATTCCCATTAGCCTCACCGCGCTCTTGTTGCACTGGACGCAACTTAAATTACCGCTCAATTACTTTGTCTACATTTTTATCAATTGCTTTGCCGCCGCGGCGCTGAGCATGTGGGCCTTTGGCATCAGCCATACCTTGGTGCTGGCCACCTCTGGCAGTTATGCCGCAAGTTTCCTCCTCGAAGAAATCCTGCCGTATTACTTTTTAATGGGCTGGCCTGAGGGTTTTATCACTGGGCTGAATCTCACGCTCTTGGTAGTGTGGCAACCGCAGCTGATTAGCACCTTTGATGACAGAAAATATCTGCAAAAGCGGGATTAACTGCTAGATTTGAAGTAATTTTCCCGCTTGTCGATGTCATGCGCCGAATCCGCACCCACCTCAATCTGATTTTTGTGGTCATCCTGACGATGGCGCTCTCAATTTCCGGCGCCATTTCCTATTTGCGCACCGAGCAGCGCCTGGAAGAAGAGCTAAAAAGCTACGAACAACGCATGCGCCTGCGCATGGAAACCGTAGTGCCAGGCGTGCTGTGGAATTTCGATGATATTCAGCTTGCCCGGGTGCTGGATGCCGAGATGAGCTACGAAGCCATCACGACGCTGGAAGTCTATAACGGCGACTCTTTTCTCGATGGTCGCCAGCGCGGCCCTGATGGGCAAATCAATAAACTCGATCATGCCGTGCTCGAGAAAAATAGCCCAAGCTTTGCGCTTAATTTCAGCGGCGCCGAAAGCCAGAAAGTGCTGGGCCATGTGCGCTTTGAATCCAATCGTAAATTAATTCAGCAACAACTGCGCGAGCAGGTATTAGAAAAAATCATTGAGATTATTATTCTCGATTTGCTGGTGGTATTAGCCCTTTCGCGCTCGCTGCAGCAAATTGTGATTCGCCCACTGGCCTTGCTGCGGGATCGGATCAACCAGATCGCCGAGCGCGATATCAACTACAACAATATCGATCTGCCGCGTAATCCCTACCAGGAAATCGACGAAGTATCGATTGGCTACAACCGTATTGCCCATCGCTTGCAAGATGATGTGGCCAATCTCTCGCGCACCGAAGCCCAAATGCGCCAAGCCAAGGAAGAAGCTGAGCTGGCCTTGCGGCAACTGCAAGAGGCACAAAAAAGCCTGGTGCAATCCGAGAAAATGGCGTCGCTGGGTAGTTTGGTGGCCGGCATTGCGCATGAAATCAATACCCCGGTCGGCGTGATTCTGACCAGCGCCTCGGTCTTGCGCGATGAATCGGTGAAATTTCGCCAGATGATCGAAGACGGCCAAGTGAAAAAATCAGACGTACTCAGCTACGGCGAAACCGCCGAACAATCCTCTAGCCTGATTCTGAGCAATGCCACCCGCGCCGCCGACCTAATCCAAAGTTTTAAACGCGTGGCGGTTGATCAGACTTCCGAAGTTAAACGCGATTTTGAGCTCAAAGCCTATTTGAACGAGATTTTGCTAAGTCTGCGCCCACTGACTAAACATGCGGCAGTGCAAATTGTGATTGATTGCCCCGATGAAATCAAAATCGATAGCTACCCCGGCGCGTTCTCGCAGATTTTGACCAATTTGCTGCAAAATGCGCTGCTGCATGCTTTTGGCCCGAATAACGAAACCGGCCGGCAAAATACAATTACGATTGCCGCGCATGAAGAAGCCGGCGAAACCGTGCTGAATTTCAGCGATAACGGCCAAGGGATCGCCGCCAATATCATTGATAAAGTATTCGACCCCTTCTTCACCACTAAACGCGCCAACGGCGGTAGCGGCCTGGGCCTTAATATCGTCTTTAACCTGGTGACCCAAACCTTGGGCGGCACGATCAAAGTCTTTTCGGATTTAGGCCTAGGAACGCGCTTTGAAATGCGCATTCCGACCCATGGCCATAAATAATCCCGCCCATCGGGCATGGTCAGGCTAGGAATTCTTGGGTATCCTTGCCGCCTTTCGCACCGCTTTTTTGATTCAGGCCCGCCATGACTGCTATTGCCGCCCAACCCTTTGCCCTCTTGGCGTATTGCCGCGCGGGTTTTGAACCCGATTGCGCTGAAGAGCTACAGGATGTGGCCAGCTGCGACGGGCAGATTGAAAAAGGGGCCGGCTGGGTACTTTTTACCCCCAAGAAAGCCAATCCTCGGGCGCTCAATAGCCTCATCCAGGCCAAGCTGATTTTTGCCCGCCAGAGCGTGCTGGTGCACGCGCGGCTCGAGCTTGGCAGCCGCGATCGGCTAACCCCCATCGTGGCGGCGCTCAATGAACTGCAACAAGAGTTCTGCGATATCTGGCTGGAATACCCTGATACCAACGAAGGTAAATCGCTCTCCAGCTTCTGCCGCAAATTTGGCGATTATGTGCTCAAAGCCACCAGCGAGCATGGCTGGATCGACAATCTGGGCGAGCAACGTCTACATTTATTCTTCCCGCAACAAAACGAAGTCTTTATCGCCAGCCGCCCGGCTAAAGAGATGGATTGGTTGTGCGGTATTCCGCGCCTGCGCATGCCGGTAGATGCCCCAAGCCGCTCAACGCTGAAATTGCACGAAGCGATTTTGATGCTGGTGGATGAGCCCGAACGCAAATTCCGCGAAGGCATGACCGGTGTCGATTTGGGTGCGGCCCCCGGGGGCTGGACCTATCAGCTGGTAATGCGCGGCCTGAAAGTATTTGCCGTGGATAATGGCCCGATGAAAGGCAGTATGGAGCGCCATCATCAGGTCAAGCACATTCGCGATGATGGTTTTAAATTCCGCCCGAAAAATCCGGTGGAATGGCTGGTGTGCGATATGGTGGAGCAGCCTATTCGCGTGGCCGAGCTCATTGCCAAATGGTTAGCCAGCGGCATGGCCCGGCGCACCATTTTCAACTTGAAGCTGCCAATGAAAAAACGCTATCTCGAAGTAAGTAAATGCTTGGCCCTGATTGAAGCCAAGCTGGAACAGGCCGGCATGCAATGTCACTGGCGCGCCAAGCAGCTTTATCACGATCGGGAAGAAATCACCGTTTACTTGACGACAGCCCGCGATTAACCAAAAATCACGCCACCCTTTCAACTTACTGAATTGAGAAAAGCCATGTTTAAAGAGTTTCGTGAATTTGCCATGCGTGGCAATGTAATTGATCTGGCAGTCGGCGTGGTAATCGGCGCAGCCTTTGGCAAGATCGTTGATTCGCTGGTAAAAGACATTATCATGCCGCCAATTGGTTATCTGGTTGGCAAAGTCGATTTCAGCAATATGTTTGTGACTTTGGTGAACGGCAGCAAAGTGGCTGGCCCATACGAAACATTGAAAGCCGCGCAAGATGCTGGCGCGGTGACGCTTAATTTTGGTCTGTTTATCAATAGCCTGATCAGCTTTGTAATTGTGGCGTTTGCAATTTTCCTGGTAGTGAAAGCCATGAATAAACTGCGCCGCGAAACTCCACCAGCGCCACCGGCGCCAGAAGTAACGCCTGAAGACATCGTGCTGCTGCGCGAGATTCGGGATGCGCTGAAAAACAAATAAGCCGTAGCGAGCCATTAACCGCGGCCATACAAATAAAAAACCCGCTAAACGCGGGTTTTTTATTTGTGGCCAGCTTAGATACCCAGCTGGGTATCTATCGCTATTAGCGCTCCAGACACATTGCTACGCCCATACCCCCACCGATACACAGGGTGGCCAGGCCTTTTTTGGCATCACGCCGTACCATTTCATGCACCAGAGTGACCAACACGCGGCAGCCTGAGGCGCCAATCGGATGGCCCAGTGCGATCGCGCCACCGTTGACATTCACTTTGTCCAGATCCCATTGCAGTTCGCGTGCCACGCCCAGTGCTTGTGCAGCAAAGGCTTCGTTGGCTTCGATCAGATCCAGATCAGCGATGCTCCAGCCGGCTTTAGCCAAGGCTTTTTGCGTGGCCGATACGGGGCCCATGCCCATAATGCTTGGGTCCAGACCGGTGCTAGCGGCCGCTTTAATGCTGGCCAGCACGGGCAGATTCAGCTCAGCCGCTTTAGCACGGCTCATCAGCAAGACGGCAGCGGCACCATCATTAATGCCCGAGGCATTACCGGCCGTTACCGTGCCTTCTTTATCAAAGGCGGCGCGCAATTTGGCCAGCGATTCAGCCGTGGTGCCAGGTTTTACAAATTCATCGCTCGCAAATACGACCGGGTCGCCTTTCTTTTGCGGGATGACTACGGGCACGATTTCCGCGGCAAATTTGCCGGCAGCTTGCGCAGCCGCAGCTTTTTGCTGCGAGGCCAAGGCCAGCGCATCTTGCTCTTCACGGCTGATGCCATATTTTTTGGCGATATTTTCCGCGGTGACGCCCATGTGATAGCCCTGATACACGTCAGTCAGGCCATCGTACACCATGCTATCGACGAGGCTGGCGTTGCCCATGCGGAAACCATCGCGGCTGCCATTGAGCAGATGCGGGCTGGCCGACATATTTTCTTGGCCGCCAGCAATCACGATCTCGGCATCGCCCGCCAAAATCGCTTGCACACCCAGCGCCACGGCTTTCAGCCCCGAGCCGCAAACCTGATTGATGGTCAAGCCTGGTACCGCATCTGGCAAGCCAGCTTTGCGCACAGCTTGGCGGGCCGGATTTTGGCCCAGACCGGCGGTCAGCACATTACCCAGAATAACTTCTGACACCTGCTCACCTGTCACGCCAGTTTTTTCCAGCAAGGCACGGATAACAGTCGCGCCCAATTCTGGCGCTGACACTTTGGCCAAAGAGCCGGCAAAATTGCCCAGCGCTGTCCGAGCGGCCGCAACGATAACAACTTCGGTCATGGTATCTTCCTTCATCTTTGTTTGGATCTAAATTATGCCGTAAGCATTGAGTTGCAAAAAAGGCAAGACACCACGTCTTGCCTTGAATTTCAATTAGGCCAAGCGCGCTTTAACATAACGCCCCGGCGCAGCCTCGATGGCCTTGTATTTGGTATTACCGGCTTTCTTGGGTGCGGCTTGCTGCGCACCGGAGTGCGGCACCAGCCATTGCGTCCAATCTTGCCACCAGCTGCCCGGACGTGATTCAGCGCTGTTAAACCAGTCATTAGCGCTGAGCGCCACATTATCGTTCACCCAATAATTGCGCTTATTCGTTGAAACCGGATTAATCGCCCCGGCAATATGCCCCGAAGCCCCTAACACAAAGCGCAAGGGGCCTTTGAATAGCTTGGTGGTGGCAAAAGCCGATTTCCAAGGCACGATATGGTCTTCGCGGGCAGCAAAAATATACGTGGGTACATTAATCGTACTCAAATCGATTGGCACACCGCACAGGCTAAATGAATTGGGCTTGATCAGGTTGTTTTCCAGATACATATTGCGCAGGAAGAAGGTATGCATCGGCAAAGCCAGATTGGCCGAATCGCTATTCCAGTACAACAGATCAAATGGTGGTGGCGTTTTCCCTTTCAGGTAGTTATTCACCACATAATTCCAGATCAGATCATTGGCACGCAGAGCCGAGAAAGTGCGGGCTAATTCTTTGCCATCCACCACACCACTCGCCTGGCTTTCACGCTGGCGAACCAAATTCCAGTCGATGAAATGTTTAATCTCGCCCGGGTCGGTGTGATCCAGCATGACGGTCATCAGGGTAATCGATTCAAACCAATCCAAACCACGCGCTTTCATCACCGGAATCGCCGTCGAAACCAATTCGCCGCCAATGCAGAATGACAGCACATTGATTTTCTCGGCTTTGCTAATTTCACGCACGACTTCGGTCGCTTTGATAACGCCGCTGTCGATGTAATCATCCCATTGCAGGTGACCCTGATCGGCTTCGATCGATTTCCAGGAAACCAAGAAAGTCGTAAAGCCCTGGCTCACGATGTAGCCCATCATCGAATTCGCTGGCTGCAAATCCATAATGTAGTATTTGTTTACACACGGCGGAACAACTAGCACTGGACGGCTATACACCTGGGGGGTACTTGGGCTGTATTGAATCAGCTGGAATAAGTCATTTTCAAAAATCACTTCACCTGGGGTAACCGCCAGATTTTTACCCACTTCAAATTGCGCCTCGTCGGTCATGGTGATGGCGCCTTTTTGCATATCGGCCATCAATTGCTTCATGCCCTCTTGCAAACTTTCACCCTTGGTATCCAGCGCCAACTTCATGACTTCGGGATTAGTAAAGGCAAAATTGCTCGGGCTAATCGCATCGATATATTGGCGGGTGAAAAAAGACATTTTTTCCCGCGTGGCTTCGTCAAATTGCGGCGAATTGACCTGATCGAGCAGCCAGCGCGCGGTCAGCAAATAGTTTTGGCGAATGTAGTCAAAAATCGGGCTATCCCATTCTGGCGCGGTAAAGCGGCGGTCGGTTTTATCCATTTCAACCACTTTGCCAGCAGGCTTAGCACCAATCAGCCCCAGCCATAAATCCATTTGCTGCTGATAAAATTGACTTTGGCTTTGTAGCCACTCCGGCTGCGAGTGTTGCATTTTATGCAACACTTCGTGCATCACGTTCATCGGCTGGTTAGGCTCGGCAACCGGAAAAAACTTACCCCATTGCTCAGTCCACTGACGGTTTACTTCGGTAACTTGCTCAAAAAAAGCTTGCAGCGCCTCTTGATTCAACACAATTTGCTCCGAAAGATTAGGGTAATCGCTGACATTGTGACCATAGCCATTTTGCAGTGCAACACCCAAATTGGCTAACGTGGCGCGCAAGCCTCAAGAATTTTAATGTCATAGTTTAGAAAAAAGGCACTACTATTTGATTAGCAATGACTTTTTACGCTGCTTTCGTTAAAATCAGCGTCAACTAACATAGCAACACTTGCTTTACCCCCGAGGGCCCATTTCCATGCCTACCCTACTCCGAGCCCTGTGCGTCATCGTTTCCAGCGCCATTCTGGCTGCCACTCCTGCCTTCGCGGCGAGTAAATCTGTTGAAAAAACAACTGCTAGCAGCAAAAAGGCCACTTCCAGCGCCAGCAAAAAGAAAACTGCTAGTAGCAAAAAAGCCACTACTAAATCGGCGAAGCGCAGTAATCGTTCCGATGTAAAACGCGAGGCCATCGCCCGCGCCCGCCGCGATGTGCAAGTCACCCGCGTGAATGCCAATCCGGTCAATCTGTACAGCCCTGGCGTTCAATCGCAGGCGGCGGTGGTGGTAAACCAACAAACCGGCGAAGTGATGTACGAGCGCAACGCCGATCAGGTGGTGCCGATTGCTTCGATCACCAAACTGATGACGGCCATGGTGGTGCTGGATGCACGCCTACCCCTGAATGAACTGATCAGCATTACCCAAGACGATGTCGATACGCTGAAAAACACCGGCTCACGCTTAGCGGTGGGCACCACCCTCACCCGCGGTGAAATGCTGCTTTTGGCGCTGATGTCTTCTGAAAACCGCGCCGCGTCTTCCTTGAGCCATGCTTATCCGGGCGGTCGTGAAGCTTTCGTGCGCAAGATGAATGAGAAAGCCCAGCAATTGGGCATGACGCGTAGCCAGTTTTACGATCCCACCGGGCTCACGCCACGCAATGTTGCTACTTCACGCGATCTGGCACTGATGGTGAAAGCAGCCATGCGCTACCCAGAAATCCATCAGTTTTCGACTTCCAGCGAATACACCTTTGTGTCGAACTTAACCGGCCACAGCATGGCGTATCGCAATACCAACCCGCTGGTGAAAGACCCGGATTGGGAAATCGGCGTATCAAAAACTGGCTTTATCAATGAAGCGGGCCGCTGCATTGTGATGCAAGCCAAAATCAATAATATGCCGGTGGTAATGGTGTTGATGGATTCAGCCGGCAAGCAAACTCGGATCGGTGATGTACAGCGCGTACGCCGCTGGATCGAAGAAACTCGCCAAGCTGGTAATTTGCGCGCGGGTTAACCGTATTGATTGCACAGCAAAAAGCCCAAGTTAACACTTGGGCTTTTTTATTAGCGGTGCAGAGCTACTGCCGGCACGCGGACTATTTGCTGAAGACGATAGTTGCGCAACTAAGTAGTACGTTTGAGGTTAATCATCCGCCTTAGGTTTGAGCGGACAGCTATTCAGCCCCAGCAAGGGGTATACCGGGCAAAAGCGCATCAAGCCAGTCGCCAAGGGCATTACCCCCAACCAACCCCAAACCCCGATCACACCCAGCGCGGCTAAAATAACCAAGCCAGCGCCAACGCCGATCCGCAACACGCGGTCAATACCACCCACATTGACTTGCATACCGCCTCCTCACCGCGCCTGCGGCTTACAAAAATTGCTGCAGCCAGGCTTTAAACTGACCGGCCGACAAAGCACCCGACATGCGCTCCAGCTCCATACCGTTTTCCAGCACCACCAGCGTTGGGATACTGCGCACGCGGAATTGATTGCCCAATTCTGGCTGTGCCTCGGTGTCGACCTTAACAAACAGCATCTTGCCGGCCAGATCTTTAGCGGCGGCCGCGAAAGTCGGACCAAACATCTGGCAAGGCCCGCACCAAGGCGCCCAGAAATCAATCACCACTGGCAGCGTGCTGTGTTTGATCAGGTCGGCCAGATTATCACTGGTAGCCACCAGCGGCGCACCGCTCAGCAGCGGCTGGTGGCAGGCACCGCAGTTAGGCGCGTCTTTCAGGCGCTCGGCATCCAGCCGATTGGTGGCATGGCAATGGGGGCAGCTTAAATGCAAGCTCATGGTGGTCTCCTTTTATCCCAGTGTATTGAGTGGGAGTTTTAAATACTGGCGCCCGTCGGCTTCGGCCGGTGGCAATTCACCGGCCCGGATATTGACCTGAATTGAAGGCATGATCAACACCGGCATGGCCAGGCCCGCATCACGCGCGTCCCGCATGGCCACAAACTCGGCCGCCGGAGTATCCGCCCGCAGATGAATATTGCTGCGTTTTTGCTCAGCGATCGTGCTTTCCCAGCGTGGCGTAGTGCGCTCAGGCGGTGGGTAATCATGACAGGCAAAGGCGCGGGTTTCGTCCGGCAGCTGATACAGCCGTTGTACCGATTGATACAGCGCCAGCGCATCGCCCCCTGGGAAATCACAGCGCGCGGTACCCACATCCGGCATAAACAGCGTATCGCCCAGAAAGAGCGCATCGCCAATCAAATACGCCAAATCAGCCGGCGTATGCCCGGGCACAAATAGCGCCTGAACGGTCAAATCACCGGCCTGTAATTCATCATCGGCGCCCAGCAAGCGATCAAATTGCCGGCCATCGGTGGCAAACTCGGCCTCCATCCCAAAAATGGGTTTAAAGATTTTTTGCACCGCCGTAATACCCGCGCCAATCGCGATCTGCCCGCCCAGCTGAGTTTTGAGCCAGGCAGCCGCCGAAAGA
Organism: Chitinibacter tainanensis DSM 15459; assembly: GCF_000429785.1. Taxonomy (GTDB): domain Bacteria; phylum Pseudomonadota; class Gammaproteobacteria; order Burkholderiales; family Chitinibacteraceae; genus Chitinibacter; species Chitinibacter tainanensis. Next base: position 655,549 of record NZ_AUCN01000009.1, on the reverse strand, counting down.
TGATCGGCATGCGCGTGGGTTTCTAAGATCCAGTCAATTTCGAGCTGCAGCTCAGCAACCCGCTTAACGATCAGACCGGCATTTTCAGTACTGGTTCGCACCGCACGCGGCTCGTAATCGAGCACCGGATCAATAATCACCCCATGGCCACCGGGCCGATCAAATACCAGATAGCTAACCGTAAATGTGGCCGGATCATAAAACGCCTCCACCGTGGGCTTGAACATGGCAAAACTCCTGTATCGATCTGACTTTACTTTACGATATATTTTTTTATATAATATGTCAACGCTAAGTATTCGAGGAGCATAGCCATGGATCCCACCCAGATGAGCCGCATGCGCGCCGCGGCCGGCGATGCGGCGCAATTACTGAAAAATCTCGGCAACGAAGACCGCCTACTGTTGTTATGCCAAATGGTCGATGGCGAAAAATGTGTTTCCGATTTTGAAGCCTTGCTCGACATTCGCCAGCCCACGCTCTCACAACAACTGGGCGTGTTACGCAATGCCGGGCTCGTGAATACCCGCCGCGATGGCAAACGGATTTTTTATTCGTTGGCCAGTGCCGAAGTGCAAAGCCTGCTGGGGCTGTTGTACCAGCTGTATTGCCCGATTGATGCACAAGTACCGGAGCCTGAACATGCAGATTGATCTCATCCACTTCACTCCCTGGGCCTCGCTGGCTGGCGGGGCCTTAATCGGCCTCTCGGCCGGCTTATTGATTTTGCTCGGCGCCCGTATCGCCGGCATTGCCGGCATCATTGGCGGACTGGTACAGGGGGCGGCCGATCGGCAGTGGCGCTACTTATTTGTGCTGGGCATTCTGCTTAGCCCGCTGGTGTGGCAATTATTTGCCCCGCTGCCAGCGCTGCAGATGGTGAGCAATCCGCTGGGGTTAGTGATCGCGGGCTTGCTGGTGGGTATCGGCACCCGCTACGCCAATGGCTGCACCAGCGGCCATGGTATTTGTGGCTTGTCACGATTTTCTGTGCGCTCACTGGCTGCGGTGCTGAGCTTTATGAGTGCCGGCTTTGCCACCGTGTTTGTGATCAAGCATGTGTTATAAGGACACCACCATGCGCTTAAATCTATTGGGTTTGCTCACCGGTCTCTTGTTTGGCCTGGGTTTATTACTGGCAGGCATGGCCAATCCGGCCAAGGTACAGGGCTTTTTGGATCTGGCTGGGCTGTGGGACCCGAGCCTTGCGCTGGTGATGGCGGGGGGGATTGGCGTGGCCTTGCCGTTTTTTCTGCTGGCTAAACGCAGCCCCACCGCCCGCCTTACCGGCGAGCCGATGCAATTACCGAGCAGCAGCGTGATCGATAAACGCTTGCTACTGGGCTCGGCGGCCTTTGGCGTGGGCTGGGGTATCGGGGGTATTTGCCCCGGGCCAGCCTTAGTATTAGTCGGCAGCGGCATACTGGATGGGGTATTGTTCGTTGCGGCCATGCTGGCCGGCATGGCGCTGTTTAGCTGGCTGGAGCGCCGCTAAGCATGCGCGCACTTCCGGGCTGGGCACGGCACTATCAGCGCCAATGGCTGGCGGGCGACGCCAGCGCCAGCCTGATTGTGGCGCTGCTACTGATTCCGCAGGGCTTGGCCTATGCGCAGCTGGCCGGCTTACCGCCGCTGGCTGGGCTGTATGCCAGCCTTGGGCCCTTGCTGCTGTATGGCCTCTTTGGCACCAGCATGACGCAGTCGGTTGGCCCGATGGCGATCACCTCCGCCATGACCGCCGCAGCACTCAGCCCCTTGGCCCCCGCCGGCAGTGCCCACTATGTGGCGCTGGCCGCCACGCTCACGTGGTTGTCGGCCCTCTTTTTACTCGGGCTGGGCGCAGCCCGGCTTGGGCAACTCACCCGGCTGCTGGCGCTGCCGGTGGTGCAGGCGTTTAGCGCCGCCACTGCTTTGCTGATCGCGCTGGGGCAGCTCGGTGTGTTACTGGGCAGCCCATGGCGCGGCGATACGCTGCCGCAACTGCTGCAGCAATTACCGCATAGCTGGCAAGGCTTGCGCGCGCTGGATATGGGCTATGGGCTTGCCAGTCTTGCCCTGCTGGCCGCGGCGCAGTTTGGCCTGCCACCACTATTGCGCCGCTGGGGCTTAGCGAGCCGTCATGCCGATTTAGCCGGCAAACTGGCCCCCATCGCGCTTTTACTGTTGCTTGCCGTACTGGCCCTGCCCTGGACGCTACCACGTTTACAGCTCAGCGCCGGCCAAAACAGCGCGTGGCTTAGCCCAGCGCTCGATTGGGCCAGCATCCAGAGCCTGTTGCTGCCGGCCTTGCTGATCAGTCTGGCGGGTTTTTTGCAAAGCATCACCATCGCGCAAACGCTGGCGGCCGAGCGCGGACAAACCATCAGCGCCAACCGCGAGCTATTAGCCCTCGGTAGCTGTAATCTGGCGGCCGCGAGCCTAGGTGGCCTACCGGTGAGTGGCGGGTTTTCACGCACCATGGTCAACACCCAAGCCGGCGCACATACACCCCTAGCGGGTATCTTCACGGCCGGCTTGCTAGGGCTAGCACTGTGGGCATTACTCCCCTATTTTGCCCATCTGCCGCTGGCCTTGCTGGGTGCCACGATTATTCTGGCGACGAGCCGCATGCTGAGCTGGCATACGGGCTGGCAGGCCTGGCGCTATGATCGGCGCGATGGCATCGCGTGGCTGCTGACCTATCTGGGCGTACTCTGGGTGGGGCCAATGCAGGGGATTGCGCTGGGGGTGCTGGTCACGCTGCTGCTTTACCTCTGGCGCAGCCAGCGCCCGCATGTGGCGATTGTTGGTCGCCTGCCGGGCAGCGAGCATTTTCGCAATGTCGATCGCTTTGCGGTGGAAACCCACCCCGAGCAATTACTGGTGCGGATTGATGAAAATCTGTACTTTGCCAATGTGGCTACGGTGCTGGAGCAATTAGAAAATGCACTACAGCGCCAGAGCAGCTGCCGGCAGCTGCTGCTGATTTTTTCGGCTGTAAATTCAGTGGACTATACCGCTGTGCAAGCGCTGCAAAACTGGCTACCCAGCTTGCGACAGCGCGGCATTGAGCTGTATCTGGCCGAGTTAAAAGGCCCAGTGCGCGATACGCTGGCCCATGCCGATCTGCTCACTGCGCTGGCCGCGCCGCCTTTTATTTCAACGCATGCGGCGGTGTGTGCGCTACACAGCTCAGCGCAAGAGGAAGATTTCGCGATCTAAGCCTGGGTATCTACCAGAAAGCCTTAAATAGAAAGGCTTAGCTAGCGATACCCCCGCCAGAGCGTGTAACCTTGGCTTACTTGCGGAACACAATCAAGTGCTCGACTTCCAGCTCAATACCAATCAGCTCGCCCAGCGCATGATTATGGTGGCTAGGTACCAGGCTTAACACCTGTTGGCCTGAGGGCAGCGCCAGCGTGTATAAAAACTGCGCCCCTCGGAAAGCCTTGGCCACCACTTTGGCTTGTAGTGGGCTGCGATCGTTGTGCTGGATATCATCGGGGCGAATCAGGATTTCCAGCTCCGCACCAATGCCGCACTCCACTGGCGCAGTGCGGCAGAGCTCGCCCAGCTCAAATTCAATACATTGCGGCCCAGTCAGGCGCGCCGGCAACAGCACGCCTTCGCCGATAAAGTTGGCCACGAAGCGATCGACAGGCTGATGGTACAGATCATACGGCGTCCCCCACTGGCGGATGCGGCCTTCGCTCATCACGCCAATCTGATCCGCCATGGCAAAGGCTTCGCGCTGATCGTGCGTCACCAAAATCGCCGTGGTGCCGGTGGCTTTCAAAATCTGCCGCACTTCCTGCCCCAGCCGCTCACGCAGCTCGACATCCAGATTGGAAAACGGCTCGTCCAGCAGCAAGAGCCGTGGTTGCGGCGCCAGCGCCCGAGCCAGCGCCACCCGCTGCTGCTGGCCGCCCGACAGCTCATGGATATAGCGGCCACCTAGTTCACCGAGGCCCACCAAATCCAGCATCTCGGCCACCCGGCGCGCTTGCTCAGGCTTAGTGAGCGAGCGCAGGCCAAAGCCCACGTTTTGTGCCACGGTCAGGTGTGGAAACAGTGCGTAATCCTGAAACACCATGCCGATGCCCCGCTGCTGCGGTGGCAGCTGCACGCCTGGCACGCTCAAGAGCTGGGTCTGCAGATGAATCTCGCCCGCCTGCAGCGCTTCAAAACCGGCAATACTGCGCAGCACCGTGGTTTTGCCGCAACCCGAGGCGCCGAGCAAACAGGCAATTTCACCAGCTTCCAAAGCAAACGACAGGCCATCCACCACCCGACGTGCGCCGGCAAATTCGATAGCAATTTGGTTAACGATAAGTAATGGCATCGCTTATTCCGCTTTTCGTACCAGCAGGATGACCGGGAGCAGCCCAGTCAACACAATCATCAAACTGGGCAGTGCAGCATTGGCCCACATGCCTTCCGAAGTCATTTCAAACACGCGCACCGCCAAGGTTTCCCAGCCAAAAGGGCGGGTCATTAGCGTGATGGGCATTTCTTTCATTACATCCACAAAGCACATCAACACCGCGGTGAGCGCCCCGCCACGCAGCATCGGCAAATGCAGCCGCCAGGTGAGCTGGCGATTGGATAAACCGAGCGAGCGAGCCGCATCTTCCTGATTGCGGCTTACCCGCTGCATCGCGCTCTCCAGCGGCTGAAAAGCCACAGCCATAAAACGCGCGCCCAGCGCCAGCAGCATCACCGCCACCGAGCCTTTGAGTATTTGAAATCCCTCATAACCCAAGGCATGGGCATAAGGCAGCAGCAGATTATCCAGCCAAGCGATCGGTACAAACACGCCCACCGCCAACACCGTGCCCGGCACGGCATAGCCTAATGTCGCCAACTGCACGGTCAAGCGTGTGGCGCGGCTCGCATAATGGCGCTGCAGCAGCACCAACACCAGCGCCAGCACACTCACCACCAGCGCCGCCGCCAAGGAAATCAACATCGAGCGCAGCGTAAAACCCCAGTACCGCGCATCCAGATCGGTGGCGAGTACGCTGTAGGCCCAGACCAAGAGTTGCAAGAGCGGAATCACAAACGCCATTGCCAGGACTGCGAGGCAAAATAGTGTGGCCGCCGGGCGCGCCCAACCGGTGAGCACAATACGCTCGGCCGCCACAATACGCCCATGATAGGCTCGCGCGCCGCGTGCACGTTGCTCCACCAACACCAGCACCAACACAAATAACACCAAGAGTGACGCTAGCTGCGAAGCCGCAGTAAGGTTAAACAAGGAAAACCAGGATTTGTAAATCGCGGTCGTGAAGGTATCAAAATTAAATACCGACACCGTGCCGAAATCGGCCAGGGTTTCCATTAGCGCCAGCGTGAGCCCGCCAATCAGCCATGGCCGCGCCATCGGTAGCGCCACTTTCCAAAACCCTGCCGGGCGGGAATAGCCCAGCATTTGCGCAGCTTCAAGCGCGCGCTTGCCTTGAGTAAGAAAGGCATTGCGCGCCAGCAGGTACACATAAGGATAAAACGCCAGCGTCAGCACCAGCACTACACCACCAGTGGAGCGAATGCGCGGAAACCAGCTGCTGTCACCGGTTAGCTCGCGCAATAGCGTCTGCACTGGCCCGGTGAAATCCAGCAAGCCCACCTGTACAAAGGCCAACACATAAGCAGGCATCGCCAGCGGCAACATCAGCGCCCAACTGAGCCAGCGGCGGCCGGGAAACTCGCATACGGCCGTGAGCCAGGCCAGCGGCACGCCCAGCAGCAACACCCCAAAGCCCACGCCAAATAGCAAGATCGCGGTATTGCGCAGCACATCAGGCAACACATATTGGCCCAGATGGGCCCAGATTTCTGGTTGCGGATGCAGAAAAGACGCCAACACCACCAATAGTGGAATCAAGGTGAGCAAAGCAATCGGCAAGGCCAGCACGGCGCCGCGCCAGGAGTGTTTGGACATAAGCGTGATCAGAGATGAAAAAACGAAGGGCAGACCCGACTTTCGCCGGCTGCCCCTGTGGCATTCAATGGGCGCACCTCGGTGCACCACACTGATTCTAGCTTATTTGTAGCCTGCGCGATCCATCAGCTGCACGGCTTTGCCTTGCAGCTCGCCCGCTTTGGCCATATTGATCAGGTTTTGCTTGAATGGGCCCCAGCTGCTTACGATCACATCGGCTTTGATTTTCGGGTTAGCCGGAAATTCCAGATCTTTGTCGGCATACAGGTTTTGCGCTTTATCCGACGACAACCACTCGATCAATTTAAGCGCGCCCGCTTCGTTTTTGGCAAAGCGGGTAATACCCGCACCCGAGATATTCACGTGCACGCCGTTGGTTTTCTGGTTCGCCCAGAAGAGTTTAGCTGGATACGCTTCGCGTTTATCCGCCGGCAATTTATCCAGAATCCGGCCCAGATAGTAAGTATTAACAATACCCACCGCGCATTGGCCTGCGGCCACCGCTTCGATCAGCTTGGTGTCATCCGCAAAGACATCCGTTGCCAGATTCGCCACCCAGCCACGCACCACTTGTTCGGTTTTGGCTTCGCCATGCTGGGCGATCATCATGCCCACCAACGATTGGTTGTAGACCTTTTTGCTGGTACGCAGGCACAACTTGCCTTTGAATTTTGGATCGGCCAGATCTTCGTAGGTCGAGAGTTGCTCGGCTTTGATCAGGCTTGGGTTGTAAACCATGGTGCGTGCACGCACCGAAAGGCCTGTCCACTGGCCGCGCGGATCACGCAAATGCGCAGGAATATTCTCGTTCACGACCTTGGAATTAAAGGTTTTCAGCAAGCCCATATTGCTGGCCTGCCACAGATTGCCGGCATCCACGGTGATCAGCATGTCGGCTGGGGTGTTGCTGCCTTCGGCTTGCAGGCGGGCCAGCAATGGGCCTTCCTTGTCGGTCAGCACTTTGACTTCTACGCCGGTTTCTTTGGTGTAGGCATCAAACAGCGGCTTGATCAGCTGTTCATTGCGCGATGAGTAGACAGTCACAGTTTCCGCGTGGGCCCAACCGGCCAACAGCGACATTGCTAAGACAGACAAGGTGAGACGTTTCATTGCGTGAGTCCTTAACAAGAAGTATTCGCATTATACAATTAAAGCAGAATCATTCTCAAATACATAAAAGAGTTTTGCCGCTCCGCCCCCGGCGGTACAATCAGCGACCCCTTATTGAGAGTGAACGCATGCTTTGGTTCCGTAACCTGCAAATTTATCGTCTGGCCACCGAACACGCGCTGCAAGCAGACAGCATTCAGCAAGAACTAGCCAAGCGCCCTTTTGTTCCCTGCGCCAGCATGGACATGGAATCGCATGGCTGGGTGCCACCGGCACGCCACGAGCCTGAAAACTACGCCCTCGCGCGGCAAGATGCCGTGCTGGTCGCGCTAAAAAGCGAAGAAAAAGTTCTGCCCGCAGCCGTAATCAAAGACGAGCTGGATTATCGTGTGCAGCAAATCGAAGCCAGTGAAAACCGCAAAGTCGGCCGCAAAGAGCAGCGCGAACTGAAAGACCGCATTGTGGAAGAGCTGACCCCACGCGCCTTTACCCGCTCGCGCGTGCAACGGGCCTTGATAGATCTAGAGCAAGGGCTGGTTTTGGTGGATGCTGCGAGTGCCGCTAAAGCCGAGTTTTTACTGAGCACCCTGCGCGAAACCTTGGGTAGCCTGCCCACGCGGCTGATTGATACCGAAATCAGCCCCGCCGCCGCCATGACCGATTGGCTAACCACCACGCCACCCGATGCCCTGAGCCTAGGCCAAGATGCTGAGCTTAAAGCCCCGGGGGACGAAGGCTCGATTGCCCGCTTTAAACGGCAAGTGATGGATTGCCCCGAAGTGCGCCAGCATCTGGACACCGGCAAAATCGCCACCCGCTTGAGCCTGGCTTTTGGCGAACGGCTGACCTTCACCCTGACCGAAGCGCTGGAAATCAAATCGCTGGCGATGCTGGATGTGCTGAAAGACGAGCTCAAAGACATGGATGCCGAAACGCAAGACGCGCTGTTTGAATCGCAATTTGCGCTGCTGGTGGGTGAGCTGCGTGGCTTTATCCCTGAGCTCTTGGCAGCCCTAGGTGGCGAGCGCGAATAAACCAGGGGTATAGCCCTAGAAGCAGCATAAGAAAAAGCCCTGCTACATATACCCATACAGGTATTGGCAGGGCTTTTTATTTAGCGCAGGGCCACTTGCAAACTAGTCTGGCGCAGATTGCCACTGAGCAGCGAACGCGCTGCATCTACCTCTTTACGGCAATAGTCTTCATTGATCGGGCCCAAATCCTTGCGCGGCTTAAGTAAAGGTTCAAGCTGCGAATTCACCTTGCGCCGCAGCTGCAAATCATAGTGACCTGTGGCCATCTCGGCTTTGACTGCTTGCACTTGTTCGGTGCAGCTATTGGCGCCAGCCACGGCGGGACTAAGCATGGCCGCCAGTAAGCCAAAAGCAAATAGGGTTTTCATCGTGAGACTCCATATGCGAAAAACATACGGCCACGATAGAAACACGCCTGCTCGCTGAGCAAGATCACCGCTAAACGGTCACACCACGCTAGCAGGCCTTACGTAAGCCAGCCTAACACCAGTTGCCGTTGGCATAAAACCTGCTCGGTCACTCACCGAGTCCTGCTAAACCCTAGCTATACCGCGCTGCAACAAAGGTACGCGGTTTGCGGCGTTGTGCGTGCAAGCCATTAACCCTGCAGACCATTTATGACGAAACCCGTCAGCTTTGGCGCGTGCGGCAAATTTCACCGCTCGTCAGCCTGCCATCAGTCGGGAAAGCTGACGCACCGTTTAAAACGCCCAAGCCAGCTCAAACCCCTGCCGAATGGCGCGCTTGGCGTCCAGCTCGCCGGCCTTTTCTGCCCCGCCAATCAAGTGCACGCGCAAGCCGGCTGCATGCAGCACAGAATACAGGTCATTCACCGATTCTTGCCCGGCACACACCACCACTTGCTGGCAGGGGATCAGCTGGCGCTCGCCCTTCACTTCAATGTGCAGGCCCGCATCATCAATCTGCAGATAACGCACATTACCCAGCAAATGCACCCCATGCCGCTGCAGATTCAGCCGGTGAATCCAGCCGGTGGTCTTGCCCGGCCCTGCACCGGGTTTGCCAGCTTTGCGCTGCAAGAGCCAGATTTCGCGCTGGGCCGGCGCCGCCGCAGGCGGCACCAAGCCACCCGCAGCCTGTAAACTGGCATCAATGCCCCAGGCCTGCAAATAATCTGTTGCCGAACCGTGCAGCAGCAAATCAGCGACATCCACGCCAATCCCGCCCGCGCCAATAATCGCGACCCGCGCGGCGGGTGCGACTTTGCCGGCCAGCAAATCGGCGTAACTCACCACCATCGGATGCTCAGCGCCCGGCAAATCCAGCGCGCGTGGGTGTACACCGGTGGCGAGCACCACCTCATCAAAGCCAGCCAGCTCGGCCGCGGACTGAATGCGGGTATTGAGGCGAATGTCTACGCTATTCAGCGCCAACTGCTGCTGGTAATAGCGCAGAGTTTCGGCAAATTCATACTTGGCCGGCACACGCTGCGCCAAGGCAAACTGCCCGCCTAAATGATCACTGGCCTCGAATAAAGTCACGGCATGCCCGCGCTGCGCGGCGGTCAACGCGCACGACAGCCCCGCCGGGCCCGCGCCAATCACCGCCACTCGCCGCTGCTGGGCTGCACGCTGGGCGGGAAACTCAATCTCGCGACAGGCGCGCGGATTAACCAAACAGGATGCTGGCTGACCTTCAAATACATGATCAAGGCAAGCCTGATTACAGGCTATGCAGGTATTGATCTCTAAGGCACGCCCAGTCTGGGCTTTGAGCACATACTCCCCATCCGCCAACAAGGGGCGCGCCAGCGACACCAAATCTGCGTCGCCAGTGGCAAGGATTTGCTCGGCAATTTCCGGGGTATTAATGCGATTCACGGCAATCAGCGGCACCCGCAGATGCGGCTTGATGGCGCGCGACACCCAGCTAAACCCGCCACGCGGCACCACCGCGGCAATGGTGGGTACCCGCGCTTCATGCCAGCCGATCCCTGTATTCAAGATCGTAACGCCTGCGTCTTCCAGTGCTTGCGCCAGCGTAATCGCCTCTTCCAGTGTGCCGCCGTCTTCCACCAGATCCAGCAGCGAAATGCGGAAAATAATAATGAATTCAGCCCCGACCGCCGCGCGCACCGCGCGTACAATCTCAAGCGCCAGCCGCTGCCGATTGGCGAGGCTGCCACCCCAATCGTCGCTACGCTGATTGGTACGCCGCACCAGAAACTGATTGATCAAATAGCCTTCACTGCCCATGATCTCCACCCCGTCATAGCCCGCTTGCTGGGCCAGCTGCGCGGCGCGGGCGAAATCGGCGATGGTTTGCGTAATTTCGTCCTCGCTGAGTGCATGCGGGGTAAACGGGGTAATCGGCGAGCAGATGGCTGAAGCGCTGACCGATTCGCTGTGATAGGCATAGCGGCCAGTATGCAAGAGCTGCAAAGCAATCTTGCCGCCAGCGGCGTGGACGGCAGCAGTAACAGGCGTATGGCGCGGTAGCTGCGCCACCTCAGTGAGCATGGCCGCGCCTTCGTACCCACAGCCAGCGCGATTAGGAGACACCCCGCCCGTCACGATCAGCCCTACTCCGGCCGCAGCGCGCTCACCATAAAAGGCCGCCAGTCGTTCAGGCGCATCGGGCCATTCTTCCAGCCCGGTATGCATCGACCCCATCACGGTGCGGTTACGCAGCTGGGTGAAGCCCAAATCAAGTGGGGCGAATAAATGCGGATACGGCGTGGCCGCGGGCGACGATGGCGACGAAAAGCTAGTCATGCGAGCCTCACTTTCAAACGATCGTTTAAGTAATACGCTGCAATCTGCCGCATTTTGCGCCATCCGGCAAGACGGTAAGACCCGCAAGATGGCCAATGTGCTTGAAATGAGTGTAGTTAGCCTGACATGACTACGCCGAAGTTGTGGCGGATTAGCTGCACCTGTCACGGTGAGCGCTTAGTCCAGACGCTGACGTTTACTCCAGATATTTACGCCCGCCATAGCCAGTTACCCCCAATAGTAGGCGCACCAGGGCAAATGCGCCCCACACCAAGGTGCGCAAGCCGAATCCGGCGCGCTGAATATGTTGCGGCAAAATCGCCTGTGCATCGCGCACCAGATGCCGCTGGATGTCATGCCGGAGGGTTTGTGCAAAGTGCGCATCGTGGATAAACACATTGGCTTCGCGCGCCAGCATCAGACTAAACGGGTCAATATTGCTTGAGCCCACCGTGGCCCACTCGCCATCAATGACCGCCACCTTGGCATGCATAAAACCGGCCTTGTAGTGGTAAATCTCAACCCCCGCAGCCACCAGCGGGCGGTAAAACGCCCAGCTGGCATACTGCAGCAGCGCATGATCACGCTCATCTTGCAGCAGCAAAATTACCGCCACCTCCCGTCGCGCCGCCTGCAACAGCGCTTGGCGAATCCGCCGGCCAGGCAAAAAATAGGCATTGGCAATCACGATTTCCTGCCGCGCGGCTTCGATGCGGTGCAGATAGGCTTGCTCGATGGCATTACGATTGCGGGTATTGTCACGCGTAACAAACTGAATGGGCGTTGCGCCCACATACTCAACCGGGGTATCTAGCGTCAGGCGATTGGCCCATTTGCGTTTGAGTTGCGCCCACGCACTGTGCTGCCACTCATGTTGCAAGGCTGCGCGCACATCGTTTACCACCGGGCCAATCAGCTGCACGGCGTAATCGTAGCGCGGCGCCAGATGAGGCTCATCAAAGTCGCTAATGATGTTAATGCCCCCCACCAGCGCAATGCGGCCATCAAAGCAGGATAATTTGCGATGCATACGTCGCAAACGGGCGCGATTAAGCGCAAAGCGCTTCACCTCCGGGCGGAAAAATAGCAGCTGCACGCCAGCAGTTTTGAGTTCGGCCCGCCAATGGGCGGGTAAATCCCGCGCGCCAAACCCATCCAGCAAGACCCGCACGAGTACGCCACGCTGTGCGGCGGCGCATAAAGCTTCCAGCACGCTGCGGCCAATTTCGTCGCTGGCAAAGATATAGCTTTCCAGCAGCACCTCACGCTCGGCGGCGGCAATCTGCCGCAGCAACAGCGGAAAAAACTCACCGCCATTGCGTAATAATTTGACCTGATTATTCTCGCGTAGCGGTGGGCGTTTCATGGCGTTAGCCCCTGCAAAATGGTGTATAGCGGCGCATGATCAGACAGCTGCCGCCACGGCGCACCGGACAATACCTCGGCCCGCTGCACCTGAAAGCCGCGCAGATAAATCCGATCCAGCGTCAGCAAAGGCCAGCGCACCGGAAAACTGCGCGCCGGCGCGCCATGCAGTGCCTCAAAGGCTTCATGTACGCCCAGCTCAGCCGCCAGCATGCTGCTGAGCTCGCCGCGCCAGTCGTTAAAGTCTCCGGCCAGCAGCAAAGGTTCATTCGCGGGGATCGCGCTACGGGCGTAGCCCGCCAATAGTTGCACTTGCTTGCGTCGGTCGGTGGCGCGCAAATTCAGATGCACACACAGCGCATGCAAAGGGGTATCCCAGTGCGGAATGCTGAGCTGACAATGCAGCACACCGCGCTGCTCAAAACGATGCAGGGTGAGGCTGACATTTTCAGCCGCCGCAATCGGAAAACGCGATAACAGCGCATTGCCATGATGGCCTAAGCGGTAATGGGCATTTCCCCCATAGGCGCTATGCAGGCTATCGCCGGCAAGGTATTCGTGCTGGGCATTTTGCCAGGTGGCAAAGCGCTGTGAATGCCTTACATGCTGGCCCTGCACTTCCTGCAAAAACACCAGATCTGGCGCCAGCTGATTCAGTGCATGGCGCACATCATGCAGTACCAGCCGGGCATTGAGCGGTGAAAAGCCTTTATGGATGTTGTAACTGGCCACGACGAGCTGACGCGGAGCGCTGGGCGCGGCTGTGGCCAGCATCTTAGGCGCCTACCCGGCTCGGTAATTCACGCAGCGCTTCGGCATTGGAAGGCGAAAATACCATCTCGGCCGCTTGTTCCCAGCCCACCCAGCGAAAGCGCCGATGCTCGCCCGGCGCCATGGCCACGTCGCAGATGGCGGGTAGCTCAACACTGAATACATGCTCGGTATTGTGCGTTACGCCCGGGGCGTAACGATGGCGCCAAACTTCGAAAATCTCGAAATCATGCTGTTGTTGCCAATCCACAATCTGGCTTGGGTCAACACGAATACCGGTTTCTTCCCACAATTCGCGGCAGGCCGTATCGCGCAAGGCTTCGTCGCCTTCGCGACTACCGGTGACCGATTGCCAGGCATCGGGAAAATCATTGCGTTCGAGCAAGAGCACCTGCAAGTCAGGCGTATGGATGATCAACAGGATGGATACCGGCTGTTTATAAGGCATGGGGCTTTTATTCGGCAGATCAGGAGCTGGCATTATACAATCGCTACTTAATCCCTCTAGCCTTTCTTGCCTATGTTTGACGTTGCCGCCTTCAAGCAGCAATTCCCCCTGTTGGGCCACTACCCGGAATTGATCTACCTCGATAACGCCGCCACCACGCAAAAGCCCCGCTGCGTGCTGGATGCCGAGCGTGCGTATTACGAAACCAGCAATGCCAATGTGCATCGCGGCGCGCATCGTTTGGCGGTGGCCGCCACCGAGGCTTACGAGGGCGCACGCGATACTGTGGCGCGATTTTTAAATGCCGCCAGCAGCGACGAAATTATTTTCACCCGTGGCGCCACCGAGGCGCTGAATTTACTCGCCAACACGGTCGGCATGTTGCTCTCGCCCGGCGATGAAATCATTGTCAGCACCTTGGAACATCATGCCAATCTGGTGCCCTGGCAAATGCTGGCCGAGCGCCGTCAGCTGAGCATCTTGCCACTGGGCATCACCGCCAGCGGCGAGATTGATCTGGCGGAGCTGGCCACATTTCTGGCTCGCCCACGCGCCCGGCTACTGGCGATCAGCCATGCCTCCAACGCGATTGGCAGTATTCAGGATATTCAAGCCATCTGTGACATGTCACGCCAGCATAATTGCCTGACTGCGGTCGATGGCGCGCAGGCGGTCGCCCATTTGCCGGTCGATGTGCAGGCTTTGGGCTGCGATATGTATGTGTTTTCCGGGCATAAAGTGTATGCCCCCACGGGTATTGGCGTGGCATATATCCACAATAAGCTTTTGCAGCGCATACCCCCGTGGCAAGGCGGTGGTGAGATGATTGAGACGGTTGCATTTAGCGGTACCCGCTATGCCACACCACCGGGGCATCTGGAAGCCGGCACCCCACCAATCGCCCAGGCGGTAGGGCTGGCCGCGGCGCTAACGTGGCTCGCGCAGCAAGATCGCGCCGCCTTGCTGGCGCATGAAACCGCCCTGCATCAACAGCTGGAAGATGGCTTGCGCGCAATACCCGGGGTGGTGATCCATGGGCAGGCGGCGCATAAACTGAGCCTGTCGGCGCTGACCTTTGGCCACGTTCACCCTTATGACGTCGCACAGTTTTTAGATGCGCAGCAGATTGCGGTGCGGGTCGGCCATCATTGCGCCCAGCCTTTGCAACAGGCCTTGGGCATTACTAGTAGCCTGCGGATCTCGCTGGCCGCCTACAACACTGCCGACGACGTGGCTCGCTGCTTGGCGGTGTTGGCCGACACTTTAGACATGCTTAATTAAGGCGCCATGATGATCCCTACTGAGCTATTGGCCCACCCATTTGGCCAAACCATCACCCTGACGCAGCTGGCCGCGACCCTCGATGCGGCTGCCAGCTGGGAAGCGAAAAACCGCCTTTTGGTGCAACTATCGCGCCAACTCCCCGATTGGCCGGCGGAATATAAAACTGCCGACTGCAAGGTGAGCGGCTGCGAAAGTCAGGTTTGGCTACGCCAAGACCGCAGCGCCGACGGGCACTGGCAAGTTGCCGCCGATAGTGATTCACGCATCGTCAAAGGCCTGCTGGCACTGGTGCTCACGGCCTATCACCACCAGCCCACCAATGCCGTACAAACCTTTGATTTTGAAGGCTGGCTGCAAGCACGGGGCATGCAGCGCTTTCTGACGGCGAGCCGTGGCAATGGGCTGCGCGCGATTGTGCAAACCATCGAAAAGCAACGCCAGTAAGTTTTTTCCAGCATGGGCATTTAATTTCGGCCAGCGGACTGCTAAATTGAAGACAATCTGTTGGAAGGCACACCCATGCTACGTGAATTGCCGAATGTTGAATCTGAGCAACTGCTGCGCAATCTGGTGATTCCGCCGCGGCCCGCCATTCTGGATGCCCTGCAGGCGGCCCAGCAGAGTAGCGACCCAGATTTTGTCGAGATCGGCCGCCTGATCAACCACGACCTCACCCTATCGCTGGCCATGCTCAAGGCCGTGAATTCTCCGTTTTACCAGCTCAGCCAGAAAATCACCTCAGTCGATCAAGCCTTGCAGTTGTTAGGTTTGCGCAATATCTGCACGATTTTGGAAGGCCTAGTTCTCAAACAAACTCTCGATCCCAAGCAAAGTGAACGCATGGCCCTGTTTTGGGATCAGGCCACGCAAACTGCGATGATCGCCAGCCAGCTAGCCAGCCGGGTGCATGGCATTCAGGCCGAAGAGGCCTACACCTTTGGCTTATTTCGTGGTTGCGGCAAAGCCGTAATGGCGGCGCGCTATTCAAATTATGTGCGCACCCTACAGCGCGGCGAGCGTATGAGCCGGGCCGAGTTTATTGCGCACGAAGATAAAATCTACCAAACCAATCACAATGTGGTCGGCTATCTACTTAGCCGCGCTTGGTATCTGCCCGAAGACATGCAACTGGCGATTTTGAATCATCATGATTTCGAAGTCTTTGCGCATCGCCATAGCCCGCAGTGGCATCACATCTGTACCCTGATCGCGCTGACCGGCTTGGCCGAGCATATTCTCAAAATGAATATCGAACAGTTCGAGCATGTCGAGTGGCGCACCATCGAGCCTGTGCTGCTCGATCACCTTGCGCTTAAGCTGGAAGAATACGAAGACATCGTAGACGAAGTCTCTATCCTATTACATACCCACGTATAGCCTGCAAAGGCTCATCACGCTTAAGCTACAGCCTGATACCCCAGCACCCGCCCTTCGCCGGCTATTTCGCAGTACAATAGCGCGCCATGACCGACACGACTTCCTGCTTTCACTGCGGCGAGCCTTGCCCCAGCCCAAGCCCTTTCCAGATTCGCTATCGCGAACAGCAGCATCCAGCTTGCTGTGCCGGCTGTCAGGCTGTGGCCGAAACCATTATCAGCAGTGGGCTGGAAAGTTACTACAGTCAGCGCACCGAAGCCGCCAGCCGCAACGAGCCCTTGCCGGCCGAAATCCGCGCGCAACTGCGCTTGTATGATGATGATCAGCTGCAGCAGGATTTCGTTGAACAGCTGGGCAGCGATGAGCGCGAAGCCGCATTAATTTTGGAAGGCATCAGCTGCGCCGCCTGTATTTGGCTGAATGAACAACACTTAGCCCGCTTGCCCGGTGTGTTATCGGTATCGATCAACTACAGCACGCACCGTGCGCGGGTCCGCTGGAACAACACCCAAGTTCAGCTCTCGAGTATCCTTGAGCACATCACAGCGATTGGCTACCACGCCCACCCCTACAACCATCAGCGAGCCGATCAGCAGTGGCAACAAGAGCGCAAAAGCGCGCTGCTGCGTCTGTGGGTGGCCGGCTTGTCGATGATGCAGGTGATGATGTTTGTAGTGCCGATCTACACCTCCGCCGCAGGTGAGATTGACGCCCAGTGGCTGCATTTATTGCATTGGGGTAGTCTGCTGCTGACTTTACCGGTGGTGCTGTATTCCTGCTGGCCGTTTTATCAGAACAGCTGGCGAGAACTGCGACATGGCCGTGCGGGCATGGATTTACCGGTCAGCATTGGCGTGCTGGTGGCTTTTTTTGCCAGCCTGTATGCGCTAATCACCGGCCACGGCGATATTTACTTCGATTCGGTGTCGATGTTTGTGTTTTTGCTGCTGGGTGGGCGTTATCTGGAATTCAAAGCCCGCCGCAAAGCCGGCGCTGCGGCGGAAATGCTGGTCAAGCTCGTCCCTGCTTTCGCGCATCGGCTCACCGCCACAGGTCAGCTTGAAGAGGTAGCGGTATACCAATTGCAAGCGGGTGAGCAGATTGTGGTGAAAGCTGGGGAAACGATCCCGGTGGATGGCATGGTGCTTCACGGCGAGAGCGAATGCAATGAAGCCATGCTCAGCGGCGAAAGCCGACCAGTGGCTAAAACGGCTGGCGCCAATGTCATTGCCGGCAGCCAAAATCTACATTCGGCCCTCACCGTGGCCGTCAGCCAAGTAGGTAGCCAAACGCGCCTAGGGCATATGGTGCGCCTGCTCGATCAGGCTACCCAGCAAAAGCCCCGCCTAGCCCAGCTAGCCGACCGGATTGCCGGGTATTTTATTGTGATCTTGCTGCTGATCGCGGCCGGCTGCTATCTGTATTGGCATATTCACGACCCGCAACATGCCCTACCCTATACAGTGGCAGTGCTGGTGATTTCCTGCCCCTGCGCTTTATCGCTCGCCACGCCGGCCGCGCTCACCGCTGCCACCGGGCACCTGGCCCAGCTGGGCTTATTGACTACCCGCGGCAATAGCCTTGAACAGCTCGCCAGTATCACCGACATTGTGTTCGACAAAACGGGCACGCTCACCCATGGCACACCACGGCTAATCCACACCCAAGTGCGCCACGGCTGCGAGACCGCAGCACTGGCAATTGCTGCAGCACTAGAAAGCCATTCCGAGCATCCGATTGCCAGCGCTTTTGCTTTGCCCGCGCAAGAGCCAGCCTTGCCGGTGCATGAATTTCACAACCATCCAGGCGGAGGCTTAAGTGGACAAGTGCAAGGCCAGCATTACTGGATCGGCTCGCCCCGCTTTATTGCCGCACAAACTGGCCTGTCGACCGCAGATTTAAGCGACTCAGCCACGACGCAGATTGTACTGGCCACCCCCAATACCATCGTGGCGGTGTTTGAGCTGGCCGACCAACTGCGAGACACTTCAGCCCAGACGATCAAGGCGCTGCAAACTGCGGGTTATCGCGTGCATTTATTATCTGGCGATGCACCTGCCATCGTGCAGCAAGTGGCGCAGCAACTGGGTATTGCGCAGCAGCAAGGCGGCGCGCAGCCGGCGGATAAACTGCGCTACATCCAAGCATTACAAGCTAAGGAGCACCGAGTCTTGATGCTGGGTGATGGTGTGAATGATGCGCCGGTGTTAGCGCTGGCCAATGTATCAGTCGCCATGGGTGCCGGCGTCGACATTGCCCAAGCGGCCGGGGATATGGTGCTGTTAAATAATGAGCTCGCCATTTTGCCACCCGCACTGCAATTGGCACGCAAAACCCGGCAGATCATTCGCCAAAATCTAGCCTGGGCTCTGCTTTACAATTTAGCCGCACTGCCTTTGGCGGTGGCCGGCTACGTGACGCCATGGCTAGCCAGTCTTGGCATGGCGCTCAGCTCACTCCTGGTGGTGAGCAATGCCCTGCGCCTGGTGCGGCCAAACTCTGCGAAAAAAATCGAGTAAATTCAAATGGAAAGCTTGTATTTGCTAATTCCACTCTCGCTATTAATTGCACTCGGAATTGGCGTGATTTTCTGGTGGTTTATTAAAAGCGGGCAATCTGATGATCTGGAAGGCCCAGGTTGGCGCATCGTGCAGGACGACGATCAGATCCACCCGAGCGCGCCGCAAAGCCAAGCTGGCGGCGAAAAAAACCCTGACTGACCTGAAACAACAAGGTAAAATAAACATTGATTGTCGATGGGTGCGCTTGATGTAAATCAAGTGGCGCGGCGCAGGCGCTGCGTATAGTCCAGTAGGCACTTTTTGTACCTCATCTGGAAGCGCTCTCTTCCAGGTGGAATAAGCCTTATCAACGTTTACCCAAACAGAGATGAGGTTTAGCTTTTAATTTTCAAGCCTTTATTTTAATTTTAATTCCAAGCAGTTGGAGATCAATCGGAGCGCTGTAATGGAAAACCAAGCCACATACAATTACACAGTGGTGCGGCAATTTGCCATCATGACGGTCGTCTGGGGCATTGTCGGCATGCTGGTCGGGGTGATTTGTGCGGCCCAGATGTTCTGGCCGGAACTGAACATCGGACCTTATCTACACTTCGGTCGCCTGCGTCCACTTCACACCAATGCAGTGATTTTTGCATTTGGTGGTTGTGCACTGTTCGCAACCTCATACTATGTCGTACAGCGCACCTGTAATGTCCGACTGATCAGCGATAAGCTGGCGGCCTTCACCTTCTGGGGTTGGCAACTGGTAATCGTGCTGGCCGCTATCACTTTGCCACTGGGCTACACCAGCGGTAAAGAATACGCCGAGCTGGAATGGCCGATCGATATTCTGATCACTGTGGTTTGGGTCGCTTATGCCATCGTATTCTTTGGCACGATCGCCATCCGCAAGATCAAGCACATCTACGTTGCCAACTGGTTCTATGGCGCCTTCATCTTGGCTGTAGCCTTGCTGCACCTGGTAAACAGTGCCGCGATGCCAGTAACCGCCATGAAGTCATACTCAGCCTACTCTGGCGCCGTTGATGCCATGGTGCAATGGTGGTATGGCCATAATGCCGTAGGCTTCTTCCTGACTGCCGCCTTCCTCGGCATGATGTACTACTTCGTACCAAAACAAGCGGGTCGTCCGGTTTACTCATACCGCTTGTCTGTCGTGCACTTCTGGGCGCTGATCTTCACTTATATGTGGGCCGGTCCGCACCACCTGCACTACACCGCACTGCCTGATTGGACTCAATCTCTGGGCATGGTGTTCTCGCTGATTCTGCTGGCACCAAGCTGGGGCGGCATGATCAACGGCATCATGACGCTGTCTGGCGCATGGCACAAACTGCGCACCGACCCGATCCTGAAGTTCATGGTGACTGCGCTGTCGTTCTACGGCATGTCTACCTTTGAAGGCCCGATGATGGCCATCAAATCAGTGAATGCGCTGAGCCACTACACCGACTGGACTGTAGGTCACGTACACTCTGGCGCTCTGGGCTGGGTTGCGATGATTTCGATTGGTTCGATCTACTATCTGATCCCACGCCTGTTTGGGCGTGAGCAAATGTGGTCGGTAAAACTGATCGAGACCCACTTCTGGATGGCAACTTTGGGTGTTGTACTCTACATCGCTTCAATGTGGATTTCGGGTGTGACTCAAGGCCTGATGTGGCGCGCCATCAATAGCGACGGCACGCTGACTTACGCCTTCATCGATGCGGTTAAAGCGTCTTACCCATACTACTTCATCCGTTTCCTGGGTGGCCTGCTGTACCTGTCTGGCATGATCTTGATGCTGTACAACGTACTGCGCACCGTGTTTGAAGGCAAAGCGGTTGACGCAAAAATTCCAGCCGTGTCTGCACACGCCTGATTGGGTAAGGAACAATAACGATGAATAAAATCCAAAAACTGATCGAGGAAAACGTAGCTGCCTTGATCATCCTGACCTTCATCACCATCAGTATCGCGATGCTGGTCGAGATCTTGCCGCTGATGTTCAGTAAATCAGTAACCCAGCCGATTGCCGGTGTTAAACCTTATAGTGCACTGCGCCTTGAAGGTCGTGACATCTACATCCGTGAAGGTTGCTACAACTGTCACTCACAAATGATCCGCCCTTTCCGCTCTGAAACTGAGCGTTACGGCCATTATTCGGTTGCGGGTGAATCTGTCTACGACCATCCATTCCAATGGGGTTCAAAACGCACAGGCCCTGATCTGGCCCGTGTGGGTGGTCGTTACTCAGATGAATGGCATCGCGTGCACTTGATGAACCCACGTGATGTCGTACCTGAATCGAACATGCCTGCCTTCCCATGGCTCGCGGCCAATACCATTGATTCGACTGTTACGCCGAAGAAAATGGAAGCGCTGCGCAAGCTGGGCGTACCTTATACCGATGCTGACATCGCCAATGCCAGCAAAGAGGTTGAAGGTAAAACCGAAATGGAAGCGGTAATCGCCTATCTGCAAGGCCTGGGTCTTGCACTGAAAAATAAAAGGTAAGCACGATGGATCTGCAGAACGACGTGCGCATTCTCGTGACCGTGCTGGGGTTTATTCTGTTTGTTGCTATTTGCCTCTGGGCTTACAGCAAAAATAGCAAGCAGCACTTTGATAATGCCGCTCAACAACCGTTCCTCGACGATGATCTGCCATCGTCGGGCAAGCAGTCCTCATCGGCTAACGGAGAATAAAGAATGACAGACTTTACAAGCGGATTCTGGGGCTATTTCATTGCAACCGTAGCCATTCTGGGGGTGGTTTTCTGTGCCTACCTCCTGCTGAGCCAAATGAAGGTGAAGCTTCAGAAAGGTGAAAAAGCCCAAGTAACCGGCCACAAATGGGATGGTGATTTGGAAGAGTACAACAACCCCCTGCCAGGCTGGTGGGTCGGTATGTTCGTGCTGACGCTGGTCTTTGCCGTGGGCTACTTCTGGCTCTACCCAGGCCTGGTGGTGATGGGTAACGCCAAAGGCTGGTCGCAAGAAGGACAGCATAAGGAAGAAGTTGCCAAAGCGGATGCCAAGTACCAAGCGCTGTATGACAAGTACGCCAAGCTGGACATCCCTGCGGTGGCGCAGGACAAAGAAGCCAATGCCATGGGTAAACGCCTGTTTATGACTTACTGCGTGCAGTGTCATGGTGCAGACGCTCGCGGCGCTAAAGGCTTCCCAAACCTGACTGACGGCGATTGGCTGTATGGCGGCAAACCGGAGAATATTCTGGAAACGCTGAACAAAGGTCGTCATGGCCAGATGCCAGCGTTTGGTGCGGCTTTTGGTGAAGAGAAAGTGCGCGATGCCGCGAACTACGTTCTGAAAATCTCTGGCAGCCCGGCTTTCAACGATGTGCGTGCTGAGCGCGGCGCAGAAACTTTCAAACAAGTGTGCGCGGCTTGTCATGGCGCCGATGGTAAAGGCAACCAGAGCATCGGTGCACCTAACCTGACCGACAAAACTTGGTTATACGGTGGCTCAGAAGCCACGATTGTTGAGACCATCACCAATGGTCGCGATAACGTGATGCCAGCGTGGAAAGAATTCCTAGGCGACGGCAAAGTACATTTGCTGGCAGCCTATGTTTACAGCCTGCGCGATAGCAATAAGTAATTAAACTGCAGCAATACCAGAACGGGCAGGCATCACCTGCCCGTTTTTTCTCACCGGCGAATTGCCATACTCGTCACCCACTGACGAGCTCAAGGCAGGGAGCGTTCACATGAGCCAAAAGCTAAAAGATATTCCAGTCAATGTCGTTAATGTAAAGGACGATGGCGAAGTTGAAGAAGTCATGTTGTATGCCGCGCATAAAAAAATCTATCCGCGCTGGATCAATGGCTTCTGGAATAAATGGCGGATTTTCTTCGTTATCGCTACACAGTTATTCTTCTACTGTGTACCTTGGCTACAAATCAATGAACGGCAAGCGCTGTTATTCGACTTAGTTCAACGCAAATTCTACATCTTCGGCTTTGTGTTTCTGCCGCAAGATTTTATCTACCTCACCGCCCTACTACTGCTATCGGCGTTCGGCCTCTTCGCCTGGACCACGATCGGCGGCCGACTCTGGTGTGGTTATGCCTGTCCGCAAACGGTATACACCGAAATTTTCCTCTGGATTGAAAAGTGGGTTGAGGGTGATCGCGCGCAGCGCATTAAACTCGATAATGCCCCGCTCAGCGCCCGCAAAATCCGCCTCAAAGCCAGCAAACATGGCCTGTGGCTGCTGCTGGCGGCGTGGACAGGTTTCACTTTCGTCGGTTACTTCACGCCAATTCGCGAGCTATGGACTGAATTCAGCACGCTGAGCATGAGCAGTACCGAGCTATTCTGGGTGGGGCTGTATGGCTTTGCCACCTACGGCAATGCCGGCTGGATGCGAGAACAAGTGTGCAAATACATGTGCCCGTATGCACGCTTTCAAAGCGCCATGTTTGATGCCGACACGCTGATTATCAGCTACGACCAGGAACGCGGCGAACAGCGTGGCACACGGAAAAAAGGCTCCGATTACAAAGCGCAAGGTTTAGGCGACTGTATCGATTGCTCGATCTGTGTACAGGTTTGCCCCGTTGGGATTGATATTCGCAACGGTTTGCAATATGAGTGCATTGGCTGTGCCGCCTGTATTGATGCCTGTGATGAAGTAATGGATAAAATGAATTATCCGCGTGGCTTGATTCGCTACACCACCGAAAACGCACTTGAGCACAAATACCCAGAAAATGAGATCATCTCGCGCCTGAAACGCCCACGGGTGATCGTTTATGCGGTAATTTTGAGTGTGATTATGAGCATTACCGTCTACTCACTGGCAACGCGGCAACCAATCAAAGTCAATATCGAGCGTGATCGTGTGGCTTTGGTGCGCGAGGTGGAAGACGGCTGGTTGGAAAACACCTATCGGGTGCAGATTCAAAATGCCAGCGAAAAAGCCCATACCTACCAGATCAGCGCTAGCGGGCTAGAGGGCATTAAAGTGCTTGCCGAGCAGCACAATCGCTATACATTGGAACCAACCGGCACCACTGAAGTCTCTGTACGAATACAAGTTGCACCACAGCACGCTAAAGCGGGCAGCCATCCAATTCAACTGATTATTCAGTCGATCGATGAGCCCGCGATTAAAACCACGGAAAAGGCCACCTTCATCGGACGAGATTAATGGAAGAAGACGTAAAACCTTGGTACAACTACGGCCATGTCTGGCTACTGATTCTGTTTCCAGTCCTGGCTATTCTGGGCGGCATATTGATGATTTATCTCGTCAATACCAATCAAGATAGCCTGGTCAGTGACAGCTATTACAAAGAAGGCCAGCAAATCAACCAAAAGCTCGCGCTTGACCAACAAGCCGGGCAACTGGGGCTGGGCGCGCAGGTCTTGCTCAGTGACAATCTACAGCAAGTGCGGGTGATCATGAATCAAGCGGTGGCCGGTGATCTGGTGTTACAAGTCAGCCACCCGACCCGCACCGGGCTAGATCAGCAGATCACACTCAAGCCTCAAGGCGGCAATCTATTTGCCGGCAGCCTCCCGCGGGCCTTACTGGCAGAGCGCTGGGTGTTTGAACTATCTGATCAGCAAAAACACTGGCGACTTGAAAAACAGTGGCAGGTATTACCCGGTGAGCCTTTAGAATTAAAGGCCAGCAAGTAATACCCCCTTAGATAAAATCCAACGCCCCGTTCATACGGGGCTTTTTTATGATTAAGCAATCGGGGCACGACATCATTCTGCAACACCAACTTCATGCCAAACACATAAACCTTTCATCTTCGCCCCTTACATTGCTCGGCTGGCATTTCGCCATCACAAGAATGAGAAACAGGGATGAAACACACTACACCACACTGCAAAACGCTAGTGGCAGCAATTGCTTTAGCTATGGCAGGCCCGAGCTTAGCTGCCAGTTCAGTAGTCATTAGCCAGATTTATGGCGGCGGTGGCAATAATGGCGCCACTTATCGTAATGATTTTATCGAGCTTCTGAACACCAGCAACCAGCCGGTCGAATTAAACAACTGGTCAGTACAATACGCCTCGGCAACAGGTGGTAGCTGGCAGGTCACCCCATTAAGTGGCACGCTCGCAGCCGGGCAATATTTGCTAATCTCGCAAGCAACAGGCCAGGGTGGCAGCCAAGCATTACCGACACCAGACTTCAGCGGCAATATCGCGATGAGTGCCAGCGCAGGGAAAGTGGCCTTGGTGCGCAATCAAATCGCACTCGCCTGTGGCAGCAACTGCGCTGGCGCGGCTGAGGTTGCTGATTTTGTTGGCTTTGGTAGCGCGAACGCTAGTGAAGATAAACCGGCACCCGCTCCTTCCAATAGCCAATCGATTAGCCGCAAACTCAATGGCTGCCAAGACAGCCAAAGTAATAGCTCCGATTTTGCCGTGGGTAGCGTCAATCCGCGCAACAGCGCCAGCCAATCGGTCACTTGCAGCAACAATCCAACTGACCCCAGCAAACCCACTGATCCCAGCGAGCCAAGCCAGCCACCTTCGGCAATCCGGATTCACGACATCCAAGGGCAGCGACATCTTTCGAGCTTGAATGGGCAAAGCGTTAGCCGCATTCCTGGGGTAGTCACCCAAGTGACAGCAGGCGGTTTCTTCATGCAAGACACTCTGCCAGATAATAATCCGCTCACATCGGAAGGCATTTATGTTTTCACCAAAACCGCCCCCACGGTCGCGATTGGCGATGCCGTTGAAGTGAGCGGCAAGGTTAAAGAATACCGCCCAGGCGGTGTAGACAGCGCCCAACTCACTGTCACCGAGCTAGAAAGCAGCATGGCGCAGATTAAGATCACGGCCCAAAAACAAGCACTGCCAGCGCCGATCGAGATCACGGGCAAAATTCCCGCGCGCTACTGGCAAGGTGCGGCCGTCGATGTAGAAACTAGCCCGCAACTCGATCTTAAAAATGCGCTCGATTTCCTAGAGTCACTCGAAGGCATGCGAGTTAGCGTCACCGGCGCCCAAGTCGTTGGCCCTACTCAAAGCTACGCTGCCCACGATACGGCAATCGTTGCGAACTATCGCCAGCAAACCACACTACCCAATCAACGAGGCGGCATTACCATCACGGAAGATGAGCGAAACTCGGGCCGTCTGATTCTGGTGAGTGGCAACGCGGTGGTGCCTGCAGCCAATGTTGGCGATAGCTTCCAGTATGCAGTCGGCGTGCTGGACTATAACTTTGCGAATTTCCGCCTCATTGCCAGCGATCTGGCCCCGCTTAGCCGTGGCAATTTGCAGGCTGAAATCACACGTGCAGCCGCTGCCGATGAGCTGACACTGGCTTCATTCAATGTGGAAAACCTCGACCCGAAAGACGATCCGGCCAAAATCAATCGCCTAGCGAGCCAGATTGTCACCAATCTACGCAGCCCGGATGTGGTTGGCCTGATGGAAGTGCAAGATGGTAACGGCGCCACCGATACTGAATTGGTAAGTGCAGCCGCCACCATGGAGGTGTTGCTGAATGCTATTCGCCAAGCTGGTGGACCAAATTACAGCTATCGGCAAATTGATCCCGACCGCAATCAGGATGGCGGCGAGCCAGGCGGCAATATCCGCCAAGTGCTGATGTTTAATCCAGCGCGAGTGAGTTTCATCGATCGCCCAGGTGCGACGGCCAATACCGCAGTTAACAGCGTGACTTGTGCAGAGATTGCCTGCCTGACCCACAGCCCGGGTCGCATCCAGCCGGCCAGCAACGCCTTCAATAACAGCCGCAAGCCTTTGGTGGGCGAGTTTATGTTCAACGGGCATAAACTGTTTGTGATCGCCAATCACTTCAACTCTAAAGGTGGTGATCAGCCGGTAGCAGGCCGCTTCCAGCCACCGACCTTGAGCAGCGAGGTGCAGCGCAATCAGCAAGCGCAAATCGTGGCCGATTTTGTTCGTGACCTAAAAACCCTTAATCCAAATGCCAAGGTCGCCGTCATGGGTGATTTGAACGACTATCAGTTCTCAGCGCCGCTGGCCAAACTTAAGGCGGCCGGCATGGTGGATATGGTAGAGCAATTGCCGGAAAGCGAACGCTATAGCTATGTGTTTGAAGGTAATAGCCAAGTGCTCGATCATATCCTGCTGTCTGACAATCTCGCGCGGTTCGCTGAATATGATGTCGTGCATACCAATGCCGAATTTGCCGATCAAGTGAGCGACCACGATCCTGAAGTAGCTCGCATTCGACTTCCGCAAAGCATCCAAGACGTCACGGCACAATTTAGCCTCAGCAAATCTGGCCTCGTGCTCGATCTGAAAACCAAACAATACCGCAGCCAAGTGATCACCCGGGCGGTGACGGCTGCTGCTGGCAATTATCGCTTGGTGGTTAAAGGTTTGCCTGCCGGGGTATCTCTCGCAAATGCAACAGCACCAAGCGCTAGCGGCCCATACATCAGCTTTACTGCTGGAAACACCGTACAACTACAGTTCAGCAACCCAAGCAAACAAGCTTTTGGCTACGAGCTAGCCGTTGAACAAGCGGTATTTAATTACTGATTCAGAGAGAAAGATCATGCGTTTAACTATTCACCAGTTCGCCAGTGCCATGGCGCTCATTTTGGCCACACAGGCGGCCCAAGCCCAACTTTTTTCGGTAAAAATTGATACCCAAGCCTTGCAAGGCATGGATGGCATTTTATCGTTTCAACTCGGTGGCGATGCCAATCGTCCTAGCGTTTTAGCCACCATCAGCCGCTTTACCGGTGCTCAACTGGGCGATGTGCTGGATCAAAGTCAGCAGCAAGGCCAGCTTAGCCAGCAATTGCAACTCAACAGCCAAGGTGCCCAAGCCTTAGCTAGCTGGACCCAATCCATCATCTATGGTCATCAATTGCACTTTGTGCTCGACTTCGCCGGCGACTGGCTGAATCAGCCTAGCACAGACGGCATGAGCTTTAGCTTGCAGCTACTCGATAAAGACTTCAATCTGCTCAAAACCAATCAGGCCGGATTAGCCGCGCTGCAGTTCAATGCCTTGCCCGGCCAGCTGCAACAAGACCTTGCCACGGGTGTGCAAGTCGCCCCAGTGCCCGAGCCAGAAAGCTATGCATTGCTGGGACTGGGGCTCGCCGCACTGTACGCCCGCAGCCGTCGCCGCCAACGATAAACCCGTTGGTTTAATAAAAAACCGCCCCACGGGGCGGTTTTTTGTTGCCGGATTGCAAACCGTTCAGGCACGTACATCCACATTCTGCCCCAGATGGGCTGGGTTCACCGTGGCTGGCGCCGGTAATGCCGCCAGCAGGCTGAGTGTGGTGTTGGCTTGCAGATCCATGGCTTTTTTAAGCACCATTAACGGTGCCACATCACTAGGCGCCGCATTACTAGCGGCATTAACCAAGCCTGCGTCCATAGGACCTCCCGTACATTGACTTCACCCGCCCAAGGCGGCGGAATCGGCGCAGTAAAACAGCGCTGATGTTACACTATCGGCATGAAAGCGCCTCCCTTTATCCATTTACGCCTCCATTCCGAATTTTCTGTGACCGACGGTATCGTCCGCCTGGACGACGCGGTTAAACGCGCCAAGACCGAGCAAATGCCGGCCTTAGGCGTTTCGGATTTAATGAACTTGTTTGGCATGGTCAAGCATTACAAAGCTTGTCGCAATGCCGGCCTGAAACCGATTGTTGGCGTTGATGCCTGGGTCGAAAATGAAGACGACCGAGATAAGCCTTACCGCATTTTACTAATTTGTAAAAACCGTGCCGGCTATGGCCGCCTTTGTGAGCTTCTCACCGAAGCCTACAAGCACAATCAATACCGTGGCCGTGCCGAGCTGAAAAAGGCCTGGCTGGCCGCCGGTGATAACAGTAGCCTGATTTGCCTCTCAGGGGCGGAGCTCGGCGAAGTTGGGCAATACATCCTTGCCAATAACGATGCAGCGGCGCTAGCGGCGGCGCAATGGTGGCAGGCGCAGTTCGCCGGTAACTACTATTTGGAAATTCAGCGCACTGGCAATCCGAGTAGCGAAAATAGTCTGCAAGGGCATCTCGATTTAGCCGCCCAACTGGATTTACCGGTGGTGGCCACCCATCCGATTCAATTTATGGATCGGGATGACTTTAAAGCCCACGAAGCACGCACCTGCATTGCCGAAGGCTATGTCATGGCCGACAAGCGCCGACCCAAACGCTTTACCGAAGAGCAATATTTCAAATCGGTCAGCGAAATGCAAACCCTGTTTGCGGATCTACCCGAAGCTTTAGCCAATACCACGGTGATTGCGCAGAGCTGCAATCTGAATGTCGTACTGGGCAAAAACTACCTGCCGCTCTTCCCGACACCCGATGGCATGACGCTGGATGATTTTCTGGTGTATGAGGCCAAACGCGGTTTGGAAATGCGCCTTGCGCAGCTATACCCCGATGAGGCTAAACGCGAAGCCGAGCGCCCACGCTATTACGAACGGCTGAAGTTTGAAACCGACACCATTATTCAGATGGGGTTTCCGGGTTACTTCCTGATCGTGGCGGACTTCATTGCCTGGGGTAAGGTCAACGGCTGCCCGGTTGGTCCGGGCCGTGGCTCAGGTGCAGGCTCGCTAGTGGCCTATAGCCTCGGTATTACCGACATCGACCCAACCGCCTACGCCCTGCTGTTCGAGCGTTTCCTGAACCCTGAGCGGGTATCGATGCCCGACTTCGATATCGACTTTTGTCAGGAAAACCGCTGGCGTGTGATTGAATACGTGCGGGAAAAATACGGCGCCGAAGCGGTCAGCCAGATTGCCACTTTCGGTACGATGGCAGCCAAAGCCGTGGTGCGCGATGTGGGCCGGGTGCTGGATTTGCCGTATATGTTTTGCGATGGTGTCTCAAAACTCATCCCCGCCGCCCCGGGCAAGCAATATAGCCTTGATGATGCCGTGGAGATGGTGCCTGAGCTTGCCGAGCGGATCGAGCGCGAGGAAGAACTCAAAGAGCTGTGGGAGCTGGCGAAAAAACTTGAGGGCCTCACCCGTAATATCGGCATGCACGCGGGTGGCGTGTTGATTGCCCCTGGGCAAATTACCGATTTCTGCCCGGTGTATCAGGCTGCGGGCGAAGACGCCTCTCCCGTGTCGATGCTGGATAAAGACGACGTTGAGCAAGTGGGTTTGGTGAAGTTTGACTTCTTGGGCCTGCGCAACTTAACGATTATCGAGTTAGCGCTGCAATACATCAAAGAGCAAACCGGCGAATACCTCGATTTAATGAGCTTGGGCTTTGAAGATCAGGCCGCCTATCAGGTGTTCCGCGATGCCAATACCACCGGCGTATTCCAGGTCGAGTCGGACGGGATGAAACGCCTGCTGGAAAAGCTCGCCCCTGACCGTTTCGAGGACATTATTGCGGTATTGGCACTTTATCGTCCGGGCCCACTGGGCTCGGGGATGGTGGACACCTTTATCAACCGGAAAAAAGGCATCGAGCAACCCGACTATTTCCACCCGGATCTTGAGAAATGCCTTGAGCCGACCTACGGCGTGATCGTGTATCAAGAGCAGGTGATGCAGATTTCACAGATTATTGGTGGCTATACCCTCGGTGGCGCCGATATGCTACGTCGCGCGATGGGTAAGAAAAAGCCGGAAGAAATGGCCAAGCACCGGGCGACCATTGCCGAAGGTGCCGCCAAGAAAGGCTACGATCCGGCACTGGCTGAGCAGCTGTTCGATCTGATGACTAAGTTTGCCGAGTATGGTTTTAATAAATCGCACACGGCCGCCTATGCAGTGGTGTCGTACCACACTGCTTGGCTAAAAGCCCATCACACCGCCGCCTTTATGGCCGCCACGATGTCATCCGAGCTGGATAACACCGATCAGCTGAAAGTTTTTTACGATGACTGCCTCGAAAAAAACAGACTCGAACTCCTACCGCCGGATGTCAATCAAAGCTTCTATCGCTTCGTGCCGGTCGGCAAACGGCAAATTCGTTACGCGCTGGGCGCCATCAAAGGGGTGGGCGAGAGCGCCGTGAATATGATCGTGGCCGAGCGCGTGAAAAACGGCCCGTTCACCGATCTGTACGATCTGTGCCGCCGCACCGATAAAAAAGAGGTGAATAAACGGGTACTCGAAGCGCTAATCCGTGGTGGCGCTTTTGATGCCATCGACGACCATCGCGCCCGCTTGATGGCCAATGTGGAACAAGCCATGGCCGTGGCAGATGCCGAAGCGGCCAACGCCAATCAGATTAGCTTGTTCGATATGCTCGAGCCAGCGGCGGCGCCGCAAATCGAAATGATTGAAGCGCCGCGCTGGGATGATAAGGTCAAGCTCGCCGAAGAAAAAACCGCGATTGGGTTTTATCTGTCGGGCCATCCGTTTGACGCCCACGCCAAGGCCATCAAAGGCCTGATCAAAACCCGGCTCGATCGGCTGCAAAACCAGCGCGAACCGCAATTTATTGCCGGGATTGTGGCTGGGATGCGCGTCAAAAATGGTGAACGCGGCCGCATGGGCTTTGTGCAGCTGGATGACGGCAATGGCAAAGTTGAAGTGGCGCTGTTTTCTGAGGTATTTGAAGCCAATCGCACCAAGGTCAAAGATGATGCTTTGATCGTGGTGGAAGCCAAAGTGTCGGAAGACCGCTTCTCCGGCGGGCAACGGATCGTGGCCGAGCGGGTATTCGATATCGCCGAAACCCGCAGCCATTTTGCCCGCGTATTGCGACTCAACCTGGGCACGCAGGCTGATGAAGCCCGGCTACGGCAAGTACTGTCAGCGCATTGCGCCGATGAAGGCTGCGCGGTCGAGGTGGATTATCAAAACAGTTCGGCGCGTTGTACCGTGCGGCTGGGGCAGCACTGGCGCGCGGTGCTGCGCGATGAATTGCTGCTCGAACTCAAAGAATGGCTGGGGCCGCAGGCGGTGGAAGTGAAGTTCTAGCCCTGAGCAAGCTCTTCTCGGCAAATTCAAGCAAAGACTTGCCCAATTAAAACCCCCGCTTTGGCGGGGGTTTTGTAATTTAAACATACCCTAGGCAGTATGCAGTGATGGCGCAAGCTGTGCGGGCTTTCCAAAGAAATACCCCTGCGCAAAATCCACCCCAATGGCGGCCAGCTCTTGCAGGATAGCCTCGTTTTCCACAAATTCGGCGATCGTTTTACAGCCCAAGCTGTGGGCAATGTCGTTCACGGCAATCACCATTTGCCGGCTGACTTTATCATGCGCAATATCCGTCACCAGTGAGCCATCAATCTTCAGGTAATCCACCGGTAGCGATTTCAGATAATTAAACGAAGAGAAGCCGCTGCCGAAATCATCAAGTGCAAATTTGCAACCACGAGTGCGCAAGGTTTCGATAAAGATCGACGACTCTTTGAGATTGGCAATCGCTGCCGTCTCGGTAATCTCAAAACAGATCAGATACGGCGGCACCTGTGCCTGATCCAATTGCGCCAGAATAAAGGCCAGCGTTTGCTTGGTGAGCGATTTGCCCGAAAGATTAATCGCAATATGCGGCAAATCTTCATTGCGACTTTGGCAATCGGCTAGATAGCGGATGCTGTTTTCTACCACCCAACGATCCACCTGCGCCATCATGTCATAACGCTCGGCGGCCGGAATAAATGCCCCAGGCGCAATCACCCGCCCCTGCTGATCAATCATCCGCAACAATACTTCCAGATGATGTGCTGATTGATCGAGCTGATTCATCGGCATGATGGCCTGATAGTAAAGCAGGAAGCGATTTTGCTCGAAGGCCTCTTTGAGGGTAGCCAAGAGCTGGATTTCATTGTGCCGCTCTTGCAGGCTACCATCTTCGTGGCTATACCAACTGAGCTGATTTCGTCCGGCATCTTTCGCGGCAAAACAGGCCACATCGGCCTGGCTCATAGCCTCTTGCGGGCTGGCGCATTCTTCATCCAACTGCACCAAGCCAATACTTACCGTGACGCCATGCGGGCGATCCTGCCAGACAAAGCGAAACTGCATCAGCGCATGCAGAATGCGCTCGGCCAACAGTTCAGCCTCTTCGCGCGTTGCCGAATTTAAAAGTACGCCAAATTCATCGCCACCCAAACGCCCCAGTAACGAGCGCCCCGGCAGCATCAAGCCCTGCAATAGCGCGGTGACATTTTTCAGCAGCTCATCTCCAGCCAGATGGCCGCAGGTGTCGTTAACTACTTTGAATTGATCCAGATCCAGCAGCATCAAGTATTGCTGGGTTTGCCCCTTCAGCGCCGCCTCATGCGCACGCGCCAATGCCGATTCAAACCCGCGCCGATTGGTTAGGCCTGTCAGGTAATCATGCTCGGCCTGATAGGCTAGTTTCTCGGTTAGGGCTTGCGATTCGGTCACATCGTGCAACACCAGTACCAGCCCAACCACCTGACCGTCTTGATCGGAAATTGGCGCTACGGCGTATTCCACATGCAACTGATGACCATCGCGATTAAGTAGCGTCGCTTTCAGGCCATTTTGCGGCTTGAGCTTGTCGCGCGCCGCTAGGAGCACGCGATACAAATCGTCGGGAGTAAGGTCGCCCCCTAAACAGAGAATATCGGCAACATAACGTTCACGGGCATCATGGCTGGACCAGCCGCATAGTGATTCTGCAGCAGGGTTAATCAGCTTTATTCTAAATTCGCTATCGGTGGTGATGATGGCGTCAGTGATTGAAATCAGCGTTACTTCGGCCAACTCTTTCTCAACATACAGCGCCCGCTGCGCCAATTCGCGCTCTTCGTGCCCATCACGGATATTTCGCCGCATTTCGTTGATCGCATCCACCAAGGTTTGCATCTCATCGGGCTTGGTGTGATTTCGTTGAATGCGCAGCGGTTCGGAGAGCTGCTGATAATTAAAATGCCGAGTGTAATCCGCAATTTGGCTCAGATGGCGCGCGATGAGCTGATGGTAGAGAAACAAAAAGAAAATCGCGGCAGTGGTCATCCCGAGCCCTTGCAGCAGTAGCAGGCGGATAAACTGACTGTAGAGACGCGATTCAAGCTCAGTAAGGGTGCTGCTAAGCTGCAGTTCCCCAAGTACCACTTCACGATTATTCAGTGGGTGCTGGTAAACCACCGGGAATTTAGCGGTAACGAGATTATATTGCCCGTAAACATCGCCGGCACTGTATTGCTGACCGTCACTTTCCACCAACAAGGCGTGTTTAACCACGCGCGTTTGTAGCAAAGAATTGAGTTGGCCGCGAATCGCCTCTGTATTCACCAACCATAAGTTACTGGCGAGCTGAGGCGTGGCACTTTGCCCCAGCGTCTGCAAGTCTGACTGGGTTTGCGCAAGGCTGCGATCATACTCCTGCTTCAATAGAAACAGTGTCATCGCTACCGTCACCACCAGCCCCGAGGCGAACACCGCAATAATCAGGTGCCAGGCTAAACGGTTTGCGGTGTAAAAACGGCCGATGCGGTGGAAAAATTGAGAAAACACCTAAGTGGACACCTGATTAATTCATTTGAAACATCGTGCTGGATTCAGAATAAACGCAGCCTTGTAAGGAAACAAGTCTGATCGTCAGCGCAACCGCGATTAAGCGACATCTCACCAACATTGCAAGTCTTTACAATACCAAGCGACAGCAAACCCGAGCGCAGAGAAAGTTATGCACTGTACAGCCAGCAATCGCGACCAATCGGTAATTGTACCGCAGCAGC
This sequence comes from Chitinibacter tainanensis DSM 15459, assembly GCF_000429785.1. Taxonomy (GTDB): domain Bacteria; phylum Pseudomonadota; class Gammaproteobacteria; order Burkholderiales; family Chitinibacteraceae; genus Chitinibacter; species Chitinibacter tainanensis. The sequence continues at coordinate 621,351 of NZ_AUCN01000009.1, read as the reverse complement.
GAGAAAAAAGTGTTGTAAATCAATGGTGCACATTCTATATACCCCTTGCGGGTATCAGGTATAGCCACTAAGATACCCCTATGGGTACTTCCTCGCACACATCAGCCAGCAATCATTCCCTGCAGATACCTATCGAGGGGATGACTTGTGCTGCCTGTGCGCAGCGTTTGGAAAAACAACTCAATCGGCTGGACGGCGTCGCCGCGCAAGTGAATTTCGCAACCGAGACCGCTAGCATCAGCACCAATCCCGCGCAATGGCCTGCCGTGCTGGCACAAATCAGCGCCAGTGGCTTTCAGGCCCGCATGCAGACAATTCAGTTCAAGATCGGCGGCATGAGCTGCGCAGCCTGCGCGACGCGGCTGGAAAAAGTGCTGAATAAAAAGCTACTTTTGAGCGCCACTGTCAATTTCGCGAGCGAAACCGCCACCCTCACTGCGCCGCATGGGTTGTATAGCATTAACCAGCTGCAAAACTGGATTAGTGCAGCAGGGTTTACTGCCAACACGGAAGAAACCGAACCTGCGCGAAGCCGCACCTCAGTTCGCGCCCCACTGCCACTGATCTTGGCTTTGCTCTGTGCGCTGCCGTTCTGGCTGGATATGCTGCTGATGCTCGCCGGTCTGCATACGCTGGCCTTGCCAGCTTGGTCACAGCTGATTTTAGCAACATTGGTTCAAACCATCGCCGGTTGGCGTTTTTATCGTGGTGCCTGGCTGGCGTTACGTGGCGGCGCTGCGAATATGGATGTGCTGGTGGCACTCGGCACCACGGCAGCTTGGGGGCTGAGTGTTTGGCATCTTTTTGCGCAAAATCCAGCCTTGTATTTTGAAGCTAGCGTCACGGTAATTGCGCTGGTCTGGCTGGGCAAATGGCTGGAAGAGCGGGCCAAGCGCCAAACCGGGGCCGCCATCCGTGCTTTGCTCACGCTACAACCGACTACCGCCCGCGTACTACGCGCTGAACAATGGCAAGAGTTACCGATCGCCACATTGCAGCTCAACGATATCGTGCAAGTGCGGGCCGGTGAAACCATCCCGATTGATGGCGAACTGCTGCTTGGCGGGCTCAGCGTGGAAGAAGCCATGCTCACTGGCGAAGCGCAGCTGCAAGACAAAACCATTGGCGACAGCGTGTATGCCGGCACGCGCAATCAGCTCGGTAGCGCGCAAATCCGTGTCACCGCGCTCGGGGCCGACACACAGCTCAATCAGATTATCCAACTGGTGCAAGCCGCCCAAGGCAGCAAAGCGCCGATTCAGCAGCTGGCTGATCGCATCTCGGCTTGGTTTGTGCCGGCAATTTTGCTGATTGCTGCGCTCACTTTGCTTGGCAATCTATATTTCCTGCACGCAGCCGACGCCGCCATCTTGCGCGCGGTCGCCGTACTGGTGATTGCCTGCCCTTGCGCGCTTGGCTTAGCGACGCCCGCTGCGGTGATGGTCGGGCTGGGGCTGGGGGCGCAGCGCGGTATTCTTTTTCGCAACGCCGGCGCTCTCGAAACCGCCAGCCAGCTCAATACCCTGTTGGTGGATAAAACCGGCACCTTGACCACCGGTGAGCCCAGCCTGCAAGAGCTGATCGTACTGGATAACAACTACAGCACCACCGAACTCCAGCGTCTGGCCGCCAGCCTGGAGCAACACAGCCAGCACCCGCTGGCGCGTGCCATTTTGGCGGATCTGCCCGCCACAGCGCTGTGGCCAGCGAGCGACTTGCAGCAGGAAGCTGGCGCGGGTTTAAGCGGCACAGTGAATGGGCAGCAGATTCAAGTGGGCAAGCCCGAGTGGGCGTTTGCTGGCCAGCATACAGATACATACCAGACGTATCTTTCCAGCGGCTATACGCTAGTGGGCATTGCGATCAATACCCACCCTGCGGGCCTGATTTTGTTGCAAGACACTTTACGCGCCAGCACCCCCGAAGCTGTGCAGACGCTGCGCGAGCATGGGGTGGACTTGGAAATCTGGAGTGGCGATCAACCCGCCGCAGTGGCGGCCATCGCGCAGCAGCTCAATATCACGGCCGCGCATGGGCATAGTACTCCAGCCGACAAACACGCCGCCGTCACCCGCCTGCAAGCCAGCGGGCTGCGCGTGGGTATGGTCGGCGATGGAATTAATGATGCGCCCGCCCTCGCCGCTGCCGACGTCAGCTTTGCCATGCAGGCCGGGGCCAGCGTGGCATTGGAAACCGCCGATATCACGCTGATGCACAATGATTTACGTCAGATCAGTAGCGCCATCGTGCTCTCGCAAGTCACCTTGCGCAAGATCCGGCAAAACCTGTTTTTTGCTTTTATTTACAACATTCTGGGCATTCCGCTGGCGGCCTTAGGTTGGCTCAACCCGATGCTGGCCGGCGCAGCAATGGCGCTGTCATCTCTATCGGTGATTGGCAACGCCTTGCTGCTGAAACGAATGCGCTGGTAAGGAATCAAGATGAGTACGCACAGCAGTATTGAAATCAACATTGCGGGCATGAGTTGCGGCGGCTGTAGCGCAGCGGTCACGCGTGCATTGGAAGCCGTTGCGGGGGTGATTTCGACCACCGTGACCTTAAACCCCGGCAAGGCACACATCGTGTTCGATGCCACGCAAACCAGCCGCGCGGCGCTGGAAACCACCATAGAGGAAGCTGGATATGACATCATCCCTGAAGCAAGAGCGTGAAAACAAAGATCAACTGATCAAACGCCTGAACCGCATTGTCGGTCAGGTGTCTGGCATTACCCGCATGATCGAAGAAGATCGCACCAGCAGCGAAGTGCTGAATCAAGTGGCTGCCGCACGCTCTGCGCTGGATGCCCTGGCTTTGATTCTGCTTGAGCAACAAACTCAAGACTGCATCGCCCAAGCGCTGAAAGCCGGCAAGGCCGACGCTGCAGTGGCGGATCTCTTGCAAGTAATTAAGAAAGTACGTGGCTAAGCCTTGATGCCGCATCCAGCAAAAAACCACGCCGCGGCGTGGTTTTTTCTGGCTATGACTAGCGCCAAAACAACAGGTATATTGCACTAAGCCAATATTAATAATATCTAGAGCAACATACCCAGACAGGTATTGCAGCAGGGATTACAGCGGCTGCAGATTCAGTTTCTTAAACAGCGCCTTATCACCTTCCACATCCGGGTTACCGGTGGTCAGCAGTTTATCGCCGTAGAAAATCGAATTCGCTCCCGCCAAGAAACACAGCGCCTGCATTTGCTCAGGCATTTGCTGACGGCCGGCCGAGAGGCGAACATAGGTTCTTGGCATGATAATCCGCGCCACGGCAATCGTGCGCACGAACTCGGTCCAATCTACTTTTTCCGAGCCATCAAGCGGCGTGCCATCAATCTGCACCAGATTATTGATCGGCACCGAATCCGGTTGCGGATCAAGATTGGCCAGCTGGGTGAGCAGCCCCACCCGATCCAGCCGCGTTTCACCCAAGCCTACAATCCCGCCGGTGCAGACATTCAGCCCGGCCTGGCGCGCTTTACCAAGGGTATCGAGCCGATCGGCGTAGCTATGGGTGCTGACGATATCGCTGTATTTTTCTTCCGAGGTATCGAGATTGTGGTTGTAGTAATCCAGCCCCGCGTCTTTAAGCTGCTCGGCCTGCCCTTCTTTGAGCATACCGAAAGTGGCACAGGTTTCTAGCCCCAGCGCCTTTACACCGGCGATCATTTTCTTTACTTCATCCAGATCGCGGTTTTTCGGGCCGCGCCATGCCGCGCCCATACAGAAGCGTGAGGCGCCGTTTTCTTTGGCCACCGCCGCTACGGCAATAACTTCGTCGGCGTCCATCAGTTTTTGCGCTTCCAGACCGGTGTCATAGCGCTTGGATTGCGAGCAATAGCCACAGTCTTCCGAACAGCCGCCGGTTTTAACCGACAAGAGCGTCGAGAGCTGCACTTTATTGGCATCAAAATTGGCGCGATGCACTTGCTGCGCTTGAAACAGCAAATCATTAAACGGCAGGGCAAACAGCTCGGCCACCGCTTCCCGGCTCCACAAAGCTTGTTCTGGATGCGGGGTATGGCGCTTGAATTCGATGGTTTGACATTGGCTCATGCGGTGGCAATTCCTGTTTGGTTCTAAGCTTGAAGCTGGATTGTCCGAATGAGCGCCGGCATTGTCAAATTTATTCACGCATTTTTTGAACAACTTTATCCCGCAACAATGTTTGCTCTGCCGCAGCCTGCATCTGGGGCCCGCGCACGCCTGTTGCCCAGCTTGCCAGGCGCAGCTGACGCGCTGGGAGCAAACCCGCAGCTGCCCGCGCTGCGCCCGCCCTGCGACGGCGGGCGAATTATGCGGCCAGTGCCAGCGCCATCCGCCCGCCTTTACGCGCAGCTATGCCTTGTATCTCTATACCTCACCGCTAAAAGAGTTGATTCAGGCCGCGAAATTTGCCGGGCAGTGGCAACATCTGCGGAGCCTACTGCCACTCAGCATCCCCGCGTGGCAGCATGAGCTAAGCGGCATGGAAGCCCTTATCCCGCTACCGCTACACCCGCAGCGTTTGCGCGAACGCGGCTTTAATCAGGCTATGGAGCTGGCCCTCGGGCTGGCCAGCCAGCTGCACCTCCCCATTCACGCACACGCTCTCAGCCGCCAGCGCGACACCGAACATCAAGCCCGTTTGAGCGCCCGCGCACGCTGGAAAAACGTCCGCCGTGCTTTTACGACACATGGTGATCTCACCGGGCAACGCGTGCTGCTCATTGATGATGTGATGACCAGCGGCGCCAGCCTGCATGAGGCCAGCCGTACGCTGCTGGCTGCGGGGGCCAGCGAGGTGTGGACCTTGGTGCTGGCGCGCACACCTGAGGGCTTATCGCGCAAGCCATAAAACTCAATCACGCATGCCTAATCAAAACTCAGCGTGTATTTCACATCCACCGAGCTTTCATCCACGCCAACCCGTGAAACGATCGACCAATTGCGCGAGAGCTGCAGGGTAAAATTCACCGCATCGCTCAGGCCATTAAAGCTTTTTTCCAGCCCGACTTTCAGATTGCGGGTAAGGCGCTTGCTCACCGTTACAATCTGCGTGGTCGTGCCATCGCTTTCTTCTTTGGATTTGTAACCCACTTCATCAATCCCAAAGTTCCCCAGCAGGTCATCGGTGAGCGAAGAGCCAGCGCCGCCATTGCTGGCCATGGCGTTCAGCAATTGCAAGACCAGCGCGCCATCGGATTTCTCCATACTTTCAGTACCATGCCCGAACAGCAGCCAGGCGATTTTTTCCGCATCGGGTACATTGGGCTCGGAATACAGCGATACGCGCGGCGAATTGGCCGTGCCGCGCACTTCCACCCCGGCTTCTACGGCCTGATCACGGCGAATGGCTAAGATATCCAAAGTTGGGTTATCCAAAGGCCCATTAAAGGACAGAATACCGCGCTCAATCGCCAGCTTTTGCCCGTAGGCTTTGTACTCACCACCTTCGGTGTTAATGGTACCGACGGCTTTGAGGGTTTGTTTGGCGTCGGCCCGCACCCTGATCTTACCTTGCAGGCGGGAATCGAGCCCGGCGCCACGGAACATAAACTGCTCGCCCAGATCGAAGTCCACCAGCAGCGAAAACGGCGTCACTTCGGCGCGCTGGCGCTCGGCTTTGCGCCCTTTGATCACCACATCCGCGCCCAATTTTGGCGCATCCCCCGCCATTTGCGGCAGGCCTACATCGGCTTCATCGGCACGGAACTGGCCGGTAATATCCATGATGTTGTCTTTGAAATTGAGCGCGCCATTGCCGGATAAAACCAAGAACAAATCACTTCGGCTCATGGCCGTAAAGCGACTCGCAGTCAGCTTAAGCCCGCCATTGGCTTTACCACCCCGAAAATCCACTGCGCCGCTACCGGTGAGGCTGCCTTTGCCGCCCTTAAAATTAAAGGCGTTCACTTTTACCTGCTGGCCCACGAGGCCTAATTCAATCACCCCATCACTGAGTTTGGCGCCGCTGGCCGGGTCGTCAAAAGCCAGGCCATCTGCCCGCGCTACTCCGTCGAGCACCGGCAGAGTCAGCGTACCTCTACGATGCACATCCAGCCGCGCCTTACCCTGCAGCTTGGCCCCAGCAAGGAAGGGGTTAAACACACTCAGATCAGGTAGCTGGCCATTCAAGCGCACATCCAAAGGCGCGTGCTGGGCTAGGCGGCCGGCTTCCAGATCCAGCTGGGCCTGCGTGCTGGCGCTGATGCTGCCAAAGCGCTGGGTCTGGATTTGCAGCTGGCCATTCAGGCGATTCATCTGCAGATTGCCATTCAGTTGCAGATTTTGCAGCGTCAGCGGCAGGCGCTGGCCATTTTCTTCCAGCCAGGCCAAATCACCGGCTTGCCGGGCCAGATTGAATTGCCCATTTATGACCCCGCTGTAGTGCAGCTGCCATTGGCCAGCCAAAATGAGATCCGTGCGCGGGTTATTGAGCCTGGCCAGCTGCAACCATTCGGCCAACACCCCTTTTTGCAGCTGCCCACTGCTCTCCAATGCGCCGTTTTGCCATTGGGTTTGCTGCAGGCTAAGCAGACTTTGCCCCACTTGCAGATTCGCGGCCCCCAGATTCACCCGCTGCGCGCTTAGCTGCAAACTCGGGCTATTGCCTAGCTTAAAAGGTAAGCCGAATTGCCCACTAAGGCGATCGAGAACGCCCTGCCATTGCTGATTTTGCAGCCCGCCATGAGCGGCCAGCTGCAGATTGATGGCTTGCGCGCCTTGTTGGCCGCTGGCACTGAGATTGAGCTGATGCTGCTGCAGCATACCTTGCAGCGTCAGCGCCGCCTGCTGAATGCGCGTTTCGCCCATCTGCAAACCGCTTAGATTCAGCTGCCCATTTACGGGAGTATTGTTTTGCACACTGGTACTCAGTTGCAGCCGCGCTTGCTCTAGCTGCAGCCCTGCTACTTGCACGCCTTGCGCCTGCAAATTAGCCTCTAACTGCGGCTGGGCAAAGCGCCCGCGCAGCTGGCCTTGCCCGCTGGCTTTGCCGGCGAGGCCAAAGCCAACTTGCGCCAGATTGGGTAGCTCCAGCCGCCAATCAAGTTCATCTCCCGCCGCGCCCAATGCGCCTTGGGCGCTAAGGCGATTACTGCCGAGGCTGAGCCAGAAATCACTTTGCGTGAGGCGCTCGGGCGTGAGTTTAAGCACGCCGTTGCCCGCCAAAGCCTGGCCATTAAACACACTCTCGGCTAATTGATATTGCAAATCCAGCTGGGGTTTAGGCTGCAAAGCGCCTTTTAATTTAGCCTGCAGGCCAATACGCCCCGCGGGTATACCTTGCAGCCATTCGGCGGGATTCCAGCTGCGGGCTGCGAGCTCCAGTTGAAAATCATTCGGGGCATTGAGGTTGAATTCGCCTTTGGCCGCCAGCTGGCTGGTGCCGTGGCGCACTTCAGCCTGCCGGATCGCCAGCCGCCGCTGGGTTTCGGGCTTGATCCAGCCTAAATCAAGCTGCAGCGCCACTTGGCGGCTACTGTCTTCAATCTGCCCCTGCACACCGGGGCTGAGCCATGGCCCCAGCAATTTGAGCTGCCCTTGTAGCGCAGTTTTGGGTTGGGTGCTCCACAGTGCCTGGGCATCCAGCTGTTTCACCTGCAGCTTGAGCGCCATTTTGCCCTGCTCAACTTCACCCTGCGCCAGGAGCTGGCCTTTGCCCGGCACATTCAGCGCCAACTCTTGCACCCGCAAGCGCTCGCCTTGCACCTGCAGTTGGGCCAGCAGACGCTCGAGCGGCAAGCGCTGCTGATCCAGCGCGCCGGGTTGGCGATTATGCACTTCAATTTTCGCCTCAACGCCAGTGGGCGTAGGCTTAAAATACGCTTGTAACAGTAAATCAGCCTGTGGTGCTGCCGGCACCCAGGCAGCCGGATTAAACCCCGCCAGCTGCACATCACCATGGCGCACCATTTGATAGGCATAGGGCGCAAAGGCATCGATTTGCACATTGCCCTGTGCACTGACTTTGGCGTGTTTGAGCTGCAACTTAAGTTGCAAATCGCGCAGCGGCCCGCTCAGCTGGCCTTGGGCGCTAAATGCCTGCTCTTCCACCACCCCGGCAAATTGCACACTACCGCCGCTATAAAACGGCGCTTTGCCTTCGATATTCAGCTTCGCGTTCACTTGGCCTTGCGGCAATTGCAACTGGCTCAAGGTCAGCCGGTGAAAGCGGCCATTACTGGACACACTGGCAGCCAGATCGCGCAGTACCACGCCATCGACATCCAGTTTGACAATCCGCAGCTGATCCAGATGAATACCCAATGGCAGGGTTAAATCAGTGGGCGGTGGCGACGGTGGTGCTTGCGGCGGTTTGGGGGCGGTCTGAATCGTGAGCTGCCCGAGCGATACCCTGGGTAGGCTTAGGTCGCGCACGAGCAATAGATATGGCTCCCAGGCCAATACCCCGTAATCCAGCTCCAGTTTTAAATCGGCCGTCTTCACTTTGAGCTGTTTGATGGTGATTTCTGACCAGAATGAGCCTTCGATACTCTGCACCTGCGCCACATCGCTGTGGTTGATCAGATCCACTAGCCAGTAACGGCCACGCGCCGAATCCACCCAGCTTAAGGCCAGCACTGCCAGCAAGCTTAAGAGCCCGAAGGACAGCAGCGTGCTCCACACTAGCGCCCGCAATACGCGGCGCACTAAGCCATAGCGAGGCTTAGGCGCAGGCTGCGGCGGTGTTGCTGCATCGGCCCCTGATGGCTCAGGATGATTTAACTGCGGCTCAGGCGTGCTCAAAACACCAACCCCATGGCAAAGTGAAAGCGGATTTGCTGGAGGTCAACGCCATACGCCAAATCAAAACCAATTTGCCCAACCGGGCTATTCCAGCGCCCACCGACGCCGACCCCGGTCACCGTCTCAAGGTTATGCCAGGCCTCGCCGGCCCCGCCATGATCGACAAACAGCGCGGCTTTCCAGTTTTTGACAATCGGGTACTGATATTCGACCGAGGCCGTGGCCAGGACCCGGCCGCCAATCACCGAGCCATTACTTTTCACCCCCAGCGATTGATAGTCATAGCCGCGGACACTGCCCGAGCCGCCGGCGCGAAATAGCCAATCCGAGGTAATGCCTTCGGGCGATTTGGTAAAAGTCTCGCCCAGCGCGCCTTGCAAAATCACTTGCCCATCCTGGCCTATCCGGTGGTAATACGCCCCGCGGCCGTACAGCCGTAAAAAGGTCGCATCACTGAGTAAATACGCCGACGCACCGCCAATCTCGAGCTGAGCCAGATAACCATTGCGCGGGTTGCGGCGGTTATCCAGTTTGCGTTGCGTCCAGATGTGATTGAGGGTCAGGGTTTGCGGGCGCTCTTCGCTGCCATCGTTAAAGCGGCGATTTTCAATCTGATATTGCAGATCAAAAGTGCGCTCGATTTCATCGCCCTTTTTCAGCCGGGAAACGCCGGTTTTATACAGTTGGGAATCCAGCCCCTGTAAATCCTGATGCAGATAGCTCAGCCACACCCGATGTTCCCAATCACTGCGGCTTTGCGGCAAGGTGACCGATTGCTCAAACGCTTGCTCGCGCTGCTCTAGCCGAATGCGGCTATCGGCTACCCAGCCGCGATTGAATAAATTCAAATAGCGGTAGGCCAGCTCCGATTTCAGCAAGGTATTGGTGCTGTAACCCACACTGCCATTCACTCGATGCAGCGGTACTTCTTGCACATCAATGCGAATCGGCGCGGTATAGGGCTCTTCACCGCTGAGCTCGACATCGACCAAGGCGGTGGCAAATTGCGGCAGATTTTGTAGCTCGGTTTGTAGCTCCAGCAGCTCGCTGCGGCTATAGGGGGTACCTGCCGGGATCTTCACCCGATCGTGGATCAAAAATTCAGGATAACGCGACAGGCCATGGATGGTGTATGGGCCAAAAACATAGGCCGGACCACTATCGAGCACCAATTGATAGCTGGCCTCAGCGGTGACAGGGTCGATGCTGGCTTCACTGCTCAGCAGGCTGGCGGCGGGGAAATCGCGATTTTGCAAAATCTGCAGGCTGCGCTTTTTGTATTCATCCCAGCTGCTTTGGCTGAAGGGCTGGTTTTCCAGATTTTGCCCACGGCGGCCAAGGCGCTCGTTCACGCGGGCCAGCTTTTCCGGATCATGGTTAATCTCACCCTGTAGATCAACAGAGGTATGCTTCACCAGCGTTTGCGGGCCGGGCGTTACTCGCAGATACACTACCGGGGTATTTTGCTCTTGGCGTAATTCGCTCTCGATGGTCGGGGCAAAGTAGCCGGCAGTGGCTAGCAATTCGGTCGCGGCAGCCGGCAAGCCACTGACTTCACGCGCCAGCAGCTCGGGAGTCAGGCGGTTTTTCTTTTGCCACTGAAATAAATTCAGATATTGCAGTAAATCACTGACTTCACCGGGGGCTTCCAGCTGGATTTTGTAGTGCAATGAGCTTTCCTGCGCACACACCGGGGCGCACAGTAACACGGCAGTCCAGGGAACGATCCAGCGCAAATCAGCCACTCCTTTGCAAAAGGGCAACTCTACCAAAATCCCCGCCCGGCGGCAGCCAACACGGAAAAAATGGGCAAAAAAAACCCGATTCGTGCGGGGGCACGGAATCGGGCACAGGAGGATGGAGTCGATTGCGCAACCTAAGTCACGCGGGTACTACTTACTGCTACAACACACACACTACAAAACACTCGGCCAAAGCGGCGAGTCGGGCTCTTAGCGAGGCAGGGTCAGCTGCCAACCGTAAGATTTAACCAGCAGTTGCTGGAAAGACTCGACAGCTTTGGAAAATTTAATCAGCGAACGCATGATACTTCTCCTTGTCTAGTGGCCCTTCACCGCGAAGAACCGCTTGCTCATTCGATGAGTGAACTTTATCAAAACTACGAAATTAGCGCAAGCATTTTTGTAGCTTTACTACGTACAGATTTGTAACAACAACCAACAAAAACTACAAACAACCCCACTCAGCCACTGTTTTTTCAGCACTATTTTGTAATAATGACAAATAAGTGAAAATTCACAACGTAGCTAAACTACGTAAAAACCCTGATTAGCGCGCTAACAATTTCTGCTTCAGGCTCTCTTGCACGGGTTTATTGCCCAACCAGATCGTGAGTAAATCGCGTGCAAACTCATCCCCGGCAATCATCCCCAGTAATTTGCCGCGAAACTGCACCCGTACGCCTTCGCCTGGCAGCAGATCAAGCTGAATCACATCCCCGATTTTGGCTTCTTTGGCCGAGAGCAGTAGTTTTTCTAGCTCAGCAATCCGCGCCGCATGGGCGGTGTATTGCACGGCGCTCAGATTGTCTTTCAGCCCCTCGCTCAGCGCCTCGACCAAGGTTTTACCATCCACATCGCGCAGCATATTCAGCTGCAAGCGCCGCGGCTGGCGCAAGGCCAACACCGCCGCGGGGTCGTTGAGTTTGGCCGGGGTATAGAGCGCCGCCACATACACCTCGAACATCAGTTTTTTACGCACCCCGGCGCCATTGAGCTGCAGACTTTTGCCCGCCAGCTCCACCTGATCGGGCAAGATAATCCCGGCCACTTCAGCCGCCCACAGTGGCTGCATTGCGCAAGCCAGCAAGACCGTTAAAATTTGTTTTTTCATGGCTTTACTCCAGCGACAAAAAAGCCCACCAAGGCGGGCTCAGATTGATGACAAACCCCACTCGCGAAGCGAGGCTCCCCTCAAGGAGGGGACGGGAGGGGTGGGTATAGAACATCAAGGCTGCAGATTCAAAGCCTTCGCCCTTAGGCTCGGCTTTGCCGAGACTTGAAAAGTATTGCCCTTCCACTTGGTCAGCAGCCTGAGCCCGCCAAGGCGGGCTAGAAAAATTAGACCTGATTACAGCACCTGCAAAATACCCGCAGCCCCCATGCCTGTGCCGATACACATCGTCACCATGCCATAGCTGCCGGCTTTACCCTGACGGCGCAGGCCGTGGATCAGGGTGGCGGCACGAATGGCGCCGGTGGCGCCCAGCGGGTGACCGAGCGCGATCGCGCCGCCGTTGGGATTCACCTTGCTCATATCCAGCCCCAGATCGCGGCTCACCGCCAGCGCCTGAGCAGCAAATGCTTCATTCAGCTCAATCCATTCCAGTTGATCTTGCTGCAGACCAGCAAGTTTCAAGGCGGCCGGAATGGCTTCTTTCGGGCCAATCCCCATGATTTCTGGTGGTACACCTTTGACGGCAAAGGTCACGTAGCGGGCCAGCGGGGTCAGGTTGTATTCCTTCAGGATTTTCTCTGACACCACAATCAGCGCAGCCGCCCCATCCGACATTTGCGAGCTATTACCAGCGGTAACCGAGCCATTTTTTTGCGGGCTGGCAAATACTGGTTTGAGTTTGCCCAACCCTTCGAGGCTAGTATCCGCGCGAGGGCCTTCGTCGGCGCTCAGTACCTTGGTAAAGGTTTCGACTTCACCGGTGGCCAGATTGGGCACCCGATAGGTGACTTCCAGCGGCGCGATTTCATCGGCAAACGCCCCGTTGGCGGTGGCCGCTAAAGCACGGGTATGTGAAGCCAGGGCAAAGGCATCTTGGTCTTCACGGCTAATCCCCCACTGGGTGGCCACTTTTTCCGCGGTCAGACCCATGCCGTAGGCGATAGCTACATTTTCATCCCGCTCGTAAATCGAGCTACCGAGTGAGAGCTTATTACCGCCCATCGGCACCATCGACATCGATTCGGTACCCGCGGCGATCATGACATCGGCTTCACCGAGGCGGATTTTGTCGGCCGCCAGCGCCAGCGCATTAATCCCGCTGGAGCAAAAGCGATTGATGGTAATGCCGCCAACGGTATTGGGCAGGCCCGCCAGCAAGGCGCCAATCCGCGCCACATTCATGCCCTGCTCACCTTCGGGCATGGCGCAACCGACCACCACATCTTCCACTCGCGCCGGATCTAGCGCCGGCACTTTGGCCATCGCGGCGCGAATCACATGGGCCAGCAAATCGTCGGGCCGAACATTTTTAAGCATGCCGCGTGGCGCTTTGCCCACCGGGCTGCGCACGGCGGCGACCACATAAGCTTCCTGAATTTGTTTGCTCATTACGAGCTCCTCAAATAAATACGTCTAAGCCAGCTTGGGTTGGGGACTACGTGGCGGCACTACCAAACGCGTTTTCGCTTGCTAGGGCTGCAGGATATTTCCCAACCCCAGCAAAAGCCGCGCGTGTAGGCCGCCAGCCCCACCTTAATTGCGCAGTGGTTTGTTAAATTCGATCATGTGCATGATGCGTTCCTGGGTTTTGCCCTTTTTCAAGAGCCCCATAAAGCGCTCACGCTCCAGCTTAAGAATCCAGTCTTCATTCACCAAGGTACCGGCTTCAACATCGCCACCGGTCACCACTTCGGCGATTTGCATGCCGATATGGAAATCGTATTTGGAAATGAAACCACCCTCGAGCATATTGACCAGCTGCCCGCGAATGGTTGCCGCGCCTGAGCGGCCCGCCACCGGGAAGGCTTTCGGTGGCAGTGGCGCGCGATAGCCCGAGGCCGCCAAAGCCCGCACCTGCGCTTGAGCGACATACAGCAACTCGTTGGCATTCATCACCACAATATCGGACTCGCGCAAATAGCCGATTTGCTGGCCTTCTTCGGCGCTGGTGCCGACTTTGGCGGTTGCCATCGCCAGATAAAAATCTTTCAGCGTTTCCAGGATATTGCCATTGCGCGCCAGCTTGGCCGCACGCTGGGCGAATTCTTTGCACCCGCCACCGGCTGGCAGCAGGCCGACCCCAACCTCAACGAGCCCGATATAGGTTTCCACATGTGCCACGACACGGGCGCAATGCATGAGGAACTCGCAGCCACCGCCAAACGCATACCCTTGCGCTGCGCCAACCACCGGCACTTTGGCGTATTTGATGGCCTGCGAAGTAGCCTGAAACTCGGCCACCATGTGCTCAATAGCCGCAAAATCACCGGTCATAAAGGCCGGCCCCATACTGAGCAAATCGGCGCCCACCGAGAATGGCGCCTCAGGGTGCCAGATCACCAAACCTGGGTGGTATTGCTCGGCAAGCTTGATCGCTTCTTGCACTCCAGCCAATACCCCCGCCCCAATACAATGGGCTTTGGTTTTAAAGCTGAGCACTGGCACATCTTGCCCACCTGTTGCGGTGGGTGGCAACCACATCCGTACGCTGTCATTTTCATACAGGGTTTGGCCATAATCTGGCGCCGCCTCGCCCAGCAAACGTGGCGGGTAAAGCTGGCGCTGATACACCGGCAGATTCGAGCGCGCCTGCAAAGTATTCTCCGCCGCACTGTAGGAGCCACCCGCAGCATGGACACCCTCGCGCTGCATGACCCAAGCCGGTAGCGGCGTAGCCGACAGCGTTTTCCCCGCGCTAATGTCAGCGGCAATGGCCGCCGCAACAGCTTGCCAGCCAGCCGCTTGCCACATTTCAAATGGGCCTTGCTGCCAGCCAAAACCCCAGCGGATCGCAAAATCCACATCGCGCGCATTGTCGGCAATATCTGCCAATTGCACGGCGATGTAATGCCACACATCACGCAAGCAGGCCCACAAGAATTGGGCCTCAGGTAGCTCGGAGGCGCGCAGCGCTGCAAGCCGCGCAGCCGGGTCTTCGATTTTCAGCAGTGCCTTCACGGCATCGCTGGCTTTTTGCCCGGCAGGGATGTACTCACCCGCGCTTGGGTCGAGCATCAGCAGCTCTTTGCCATTCTTTTTGTAAATACCTGCCTTGGTTTTTTGCCCCAGCCCGCCATTGGCGATCAGGCCTTGCAGCCAATCTGGCGTTTTAAACAGGCCATGCCAAGGATCATTGCCCAAAGTGTCGGTCATGGTTTTGACCACATGGGCAAAGGTATCAAGACCCACCACATCGGCGGTCCGGAAAGTGGCTGATTTGGGCCGTCCTAGCCGTGGTCCAGTCAGATCATCGACCACATCAAAGCGAATGCCGAAGGCTTGCGCATGATGAATGGTGGCCAGCATTGAAAAGACACCGATGCGGTTGGCGATAAAGTTCGGCGTGTCTTTGGCACGCACCACGCCTTTACCTAGGCGCATCGTCAGGAAAGATTCAAGGGCATCCAGGGTATCGGCCTGCGAGCCTTGTGTCGCAATGAGTTCCACCAGATACATATAGCGGGGTGGATTAAAGAAGTGAATCCCGCAAAAGCGTGGGCGCACTTCAGCCGGCACACTGGCGGCCAGGCTTTCAATCGACAGGCCCGAAGTATTGGTGGCCAAGATCGCATGTGGCGCCAGATGCGGTGCAATCTTGGCATACAGATCGGCTTTCCAATCCAGCCGCTCGGCAATCGCTTCGATGACCAGATCACACTCTGCCAGCCGTGCCAGATCACTGCCGTAATTTGCGGCTTCAATCGCATCTACCCGCCCTGCCGACATTAAGGGAGCCGGCTTGAGTTTTTTCAGATTATCCAGCGCTTTGAGCACGATCCCGTTCGGATCGCCCTGCGGGGCCGGCAAATCAAACAAAATGGTGGGAATGGAGGCGTTGGCCAGATGGGCCGCGATTTGCGCCCCCATCACACCCGCGCCCAGAACCGCAACCCGGCGAATGGGCGCCGCGCCTTTGGGTGACAAAACAGCAGTCATTGTTGGAACCTCTATTGGGTGCAGAGCGCACCCGCAGCGAAAGCATCAGGTGGCTGCTGCTGCAGCCACCACCTGCCGGATTTTCCCGGCTACGCAAAGAGCAATGGGCTTAGAAACGATGGTTGTATTGCACACCCAGCGTCACTGAGCTGATGTCGTAATTACCGCGTACCGTCGCCCCGTTTTGGTCTTTCTGGGCGATGGTTGAGTTTTTCAGATCAACATAAATCGCGGTGAGATCCACCGATTGGGTTGGAGTGAAGGCATAGTTAGCCCCCAGCGCCACCCAGACCCGATCGCTATCGGGAATACTAGCGATGCGGTTTTGATCATTTTCTGGCGCGTTGTCATAGGCCAAACCGCCGCGCAAAGTCCATTTCTCGGTCGGTTTGTAGCTTACGCCCACCGAGTAACGGCTGGTGTCATTCCAGTTGGTTGGGGTTACCGAATCAGCGGCACCATCAAGCTTGATGCGGATTTCATCAAAGCGTGAATGACGGGTCCAGGTGTAGTCAGCCATTACCGCCCATTGTTCATTGATTTGATGGAAGGCATTCAGCGAAAACGACTCAGGTGTTTCGACTTCCAGCGTGGCGGCTTTATTTTTCAGCTGGGCGTTCAGGCCTGCCTGAATCTGCCCACCGGCGGCGGCACCCAGAGCACTGCTGGCAAAATTCTGCGGCACCGTGAATTTGGCATCCCCTTCCAGCTTGTGTTTGATCGCCGAGCGATAGGCCACACCCACGCGAGTTGCGTCTGACAATTTAAACGTAGCGCCCAGATTGAAGCCGTAGCCGATATCGTCACCGGTGACTTCCGAGCTGCCGTCATATTGCGTTTTGCTGGCCAGCGCCCGCATCAGCGCACTACACGTTGCGGCAGGCACCGATTTACACGCGGTTGAGGCGGCCGAGAGACCCAGATCGAGCTGTTTAGCGAGCTTACCTTCGATGTACTGCACGCTCACGCCAGCCCCGATGGTCACCATATCGTTAAATTTATAGGCCACGCTCGGGTTCAGATTGAACGTCATCAGCGAGCTTTCGGTGGTGTTGTAGCGGCCCACCCAATCTTTGCTGTAATCGGTGTGCGAACCAAACGGCACAAACATCCCGACCCCGACCGTCCAGCGATCATCAATCTGATGCGTCAGATACATATGCGGTACTGGCGTGGCAACACCAAAGCTGCCGCCATTGCTGCCCGTCACCGCCATCCCCGCTGCATTGGTGGAATTGGTGTTAGTGAAATTACCATCCGGAATGATGTAGTTGAGCACCCCAGATACTTGCGTGCCTTCAACTTGCGACATGCCGGCCGGGTTATAAAACAACACGGAAGCATCGGTCAGGCCGGCGGCACCGGCATTGGCAAAGCCCTGGTTGGATGCGCTTTGCGTGCCAAAGTTGTAGCCCGAAGCCAGCGCTTGGCCAGCCAGCAGCGCTGAGCCGACGCCAATCAGTTGCAGTGAGCGGCAAATCGTTTTCATGTTGTTTCTCCAGTGTGTGGTACGCACATTCCCGCCAGTTGTACTGGCAGAGTTTCTATTTATTCAAAACATCCACGCGAAGATTGCAATTGGATGACGCTGCTAATATAGGCAACGCGGCTCAAACAATCGTTCGCTTGATCGCATCTGGGTCTGCGTGTTGTAGATGCGCATCAAAATCATCAACCATGATCACCTCGCGTTTCAGCCGGCGGGCACGGCTGACTTGCGCAAACTCGGCCTCGGTAATCAGCCCTTTGCTGAGGGCTTCTTGCAAACGCTCGCTACTGTTCAGGGTTTTAAGCTGCCCTTCGCGGCCGGCCCGGCGCAATTTGCTCTCGATGCCTTCGGTTTCAATCACGGCTTGCAAGGCGTATTCCAGTACCCCGACTGAATCAGCCTCATCGGCTGGGCGATACATGTATTGCACCAGACGATCACGAGCAGTCGATGGCTCCATCAGGCTACGGGCAATACGCGTGCCTACCCGATCGGCCGGCGCTTTCATGCTCATGCCCAGCGGGAACACCACGCGGCGAGCCAGCCATGCAACCAAGCGATTGGGGTGATTGGCCAAGAAGCCGTTCATTGCCTCTTGGCAGTCATACAGCGCCATTTCCACCGCCCAGCGTACAAACGGACGATCTTCTTTCGGCTCACCGTCATCATGGAATTTCTTCAGCGCTGCGGTAGCGATATACAGGTTGGACAGCATATCGCCCAAGCGCGCCGAGAGCTTTTCTTTGAATTTCAGGCTACCACCTAAGGTGCCCATACCGAGGTCAGCCAGGAAGGCAAAGGCACTGGAAAGCCGGACAATATCGCGGTAATTTTGGGCGGTCGGGCCATCTTTGGGCGCAGACACCAGCCGCGCTCCGGTCAAGCCCATCCAGCAGGCACGCACGGCATTCGAGATTGCAAAGCCAATATGCCCGATCACAGCGGCATCAAATGCGGCTAGATCTTTATTCATCGCCGCGCGCAGCTCTTTGAGTACAAAGGGATGGCAGCGAATCGCGCCCTGACCAAAGATGATCATGCTGCGCGTCAGGATATTCGCGCCTTCGACGGTGATCGCGACCGGCACAGCCTGATAGCCCAAGGCCAAGTAGTTGCGTGGACCAATACACACCGCTTTGCCGGCATGCACATCCATCGCATCATTGATGGTTTTGCGCATGCGTTCGGTATTGTGATATTTCAAAATCCCGGAGAGCACCGAAGGTTTTTCACCTAAATCCAATGCCGTCAGAGCTAGACGTTGCGCAGCATCCATTTGATAGGTGTAGCCACCAATCCGCCCGAGGGCTTCATCTACCCCTTCAAAGCGACCGATCGATAAACCAAATTGGCTACGGATGCGGGCATAAGCACCAGTGGTGTATGCGGCAAGCTTGCCCGAAGCCACCGACATGGCCGGCAGCGAGATACAGCGCCCAACTGACAAACACTCCACCAGCATGCGCCAGCCTTGGCCAATATAAGATTGTCCTCCGATAACCCAATCCATCGGGATAAAGACGTCCTTCCCCCAGTTCGGGCCATTCTGGAAAGTGCTAGTGCCCGGATAATGACGACGGCCAATGTTCACGCCTTGGTGATTGGTGGGAATCAGTGCGCAGGTAATACCCACATCGTCCTTGGTGCCGACCAGATGATCGGGGTCGTACAATTTGAACGCCAACCCAAGAATGGTGGCCACCGGCCCCAGCGTGATATAGCGTTTTTCCCAGGTCAGGCGAATACCCAGTACATTTTCATGCTGCTCGCCAGTACGTGGATCGGTATAGCTACCACGGCACACCACACCATAATCAGGAATCCCGCCAGCATCCGAGCCAGCTTCTGGGCTGGTAAGGGCAAAGCATGGAATTTCCTCACCCTTGGCTAGCCGCGGCAGATAGTAGTTTTTCTGCGCCTCGGTGCCATAGTGTTGCAGCAGTTCGCCTGGCCCCAGTGAATTGGGCACCATCACGGTCACGGCCGCGCTGCCTGAACGGGTGGCGATCTTGGTCACCACTCGTGCATGAGCGTAATTGGAAAACTCTTTGCCGCCATATTGCTTCTTGATAATCATGCCCAAGAAGCCCTGCTCTTTAATGAACTGCCACACCGCGGGCGGAAGATCTTTTTGCTCTTGGGTGATTTCCCAATCATTGAGCATGCGGCACAAATCTTCGGTCGGGCCGTTCAGAAAGGCTTCTTCTTCCGCAGAGAGCTTCGGGGCTGGGTAGCTATGCAGCTCTTTAAAGTCGGGCTTGCCGCTAAAGAGCTCACGATCCCACCACACCGTGCCAGCATCAATGGCCTCTTGCTCGGTTTGCGACATCGGCGGCGTAATCTTGCGGAACACGCCAAACAGCGGCCCCGTCAACAGCAAGCGGCGCAATGGCGCCACATTCAGCAGTACGGCCAAAGCCAGCAGACTATACAACCAGCCTGCAGCGGCATGGCCTGTAAAGACGGCATAGCCCGTTCCCAATATCACGAGGAGCGAGCTTAACCACAAGGGGGCCTGGCAATAGGCCAGCACACCCAACAACAGCACGACAGTCAACACACACACTAACACCGACATGATGCGCTCCTTGGCTTACAAATGGCTGGGGCCAGTCAGGCCCGCAGTAATAAACGGCAACAGCATATCCGCCACCAGCTGCGGATCACGCGAATTCACCATGGGCTGCGCCATAAACAGACGCAACACATGATTACCGGCAAACGCGTTAAACATCGCACTGGTCACAAAATGAAAACGCCAGGCCACTTCTGCGCTACTGAGATGCGGCAGCGCCCCTTCCAGCGCCAGCTGGTAGCGGCGCGTTAGATCGCCATAGCGTTGTGGCATTTTTTCTTTCAACACCGAATTCGGCTCCACATAGCTGCGGGCCAGCAGGCGCACAAACACCAAGCCGCCATGCTCTGGATTGCGCCCCATTTCTAGCGCCGCCGACAGAAAACTACTGGCGATCGCCATCGGATCTTTGATCGCTGGCGTTTTTTCTAGCTCGGTGAGCTTGCCCAGCGACAGACGCACAAAAGGCTCGGCACGACGCTCGAACACCGCCTGAAACAGCCCATCTTTGGAACCAAAGTAATAATTTACCGCGGCGATATTGACCTCGGCCGCTGCGGTGATCTGTCGCATCGACGTACCAGCAAAACCGTGTTCAATGAACAAAAGCTCGGCCGCATTTAAAATACGGGTCGCGGTATCCAGCGTTTTGCTGCTTTCCATCTTGGGACTCCGGTTTCCTGTAGTTGATCTAAATCAATTTCAAACGAGTGTTTGAAAATTAAAACTCGCCAGCACGCTTGTCAAGTAGCAAACCCTGAAATAGGGGTAATTGCTTAAGCCACCGTCACAGAGTTGCCACACTTATGATGGACGACCACTACAGCTAAAATCGCCGCCACCAATACCCCCCGCTTGTATTGATCTATAGCCCTTATCAAACAAGCATTTCAAGGCAATACAGGTATATAGCTTGCAACACGCGAGCAAGCAGTCTGCTGCAAAGCAGCAATTACAGTAGCCACAATCACCTCGTCTGCCACGCGCCAAGGCCGAAACCAGTACAGCATTAGGCTGGCAGCTACCTGTGTACTCTCCATCCAATTTTTGCAGCGCAAAAACGGCCAGAGAGGTAATTGAAAAAAAACTGTTACAGCCCACGACACCGTGGCGCAAAAATGCCACCCTGCGCGCGCCAAGCCGGCCAGCCGCCTGTGCTAAACTCGCGCCATCTGAATTACGGCCGCCACCATGTACGAATTTCTGATTGGCCTGCGCTACACCCGCACCAAACGCCGCAACGGCTTTATTTCCTTTATTTCATTGGTTTCAATGATCGGTATCGCGCTAGGCGTCGCAGCACTGATTATTGTGCTGTCGGTGATGAATGGTTTTCAGGAAGAAGTCCGCAATCGCATTTTGGGGATGGCCTCGCATATCACGATTAGTAGCGGTGGCAGCGCTTTGGTCGATTGGCAAAATGCCGCTCAAGTCGCGCAACAACACCCGCAAGTGATCGGCACCGCGCCGTATGTGCTGGGCCAGGGCTTATTCACCAATGGCTCGCAAGTCAAAGGAGTGTTGGTACGGGGCATAGACCCCGCCCAAGAAGGCCGGGTGAGTGAAGTGACGCAAAAAATGGTCGCCGGCAGCGCCGACAGCCTGCGCGCCGGTGAGTACTCGGTAATCTTGGGCTGGAATCTGGCGCAAGAGTTAGGCGTGACCTTGGGTGACAAAGTGACGCTGATTACCCCGCAAGGCCAGGTTACCCCGGCTGGGCTGATCCCACGCCTACGCCAGTTTACGATTACCGGCGTGTTTAAAGCCGATTACTATCCCTATGACGCCAATCTGGCGCTTATCCACCTACAAGATGCGCAGCGCCTCTATCGCACCGGCGATGGCGTAACCGGCGTGCGGGTGAAACTGGATGATTTATTTGCCGCCCGCCGCGTGGCGCAAGCCCTGAGCCAGCAGCTGCCCACGCTGATGGTGGCGGACTGGAGCCAAGAAAACCCCACCTATTTTCGCGCGGTGGAAATCGAAAAACGCATGATGTTTATCATCTTGACGCTGATTGTGGCCGTGGCAGCCTTTAATCTCGTCTCAACGCTGGTGATGGTGGTGACTGATAAACAAGCTGATATTGCCATCTTGCGCACCTTGGGCGCAGCGCCCGGCTCGATTATGAAGATCTTTCTGGTGCAGGGCGCAATGTCGGGCTTTATCGGCACGTTCACTGGTGTGGTGAGTGGCGTGCTGGTCGCGCTAAATATTGGCACCATCGTTCCCTTCATCGAGCGCATGCTCGGCGTGCGCTTTCTTTCGGCCGATGTGTATTTGATTACCGAATTACCGAGCAAAGTCATTCCTGGCGATGTCATCAGCATTGGCGTGATTTCGCTGCTGCTGTCTTTGCTGGCCACGCTGTATCCAAGCTGGCGAGCATCGCGGGTGAATCCGGTGGAGGCCTTGCGTTATGAATAAGCACCCCCAAAGCAACCCCGAGTGGGTATTACAGGCCAGCAGCCTCAGCAAAAGCTATCGCAGTGGCAAATTGAAGACGCCGGTGCTGCATAACATTGATTTTCGCCTCGCCCGTGGCGAAGTCGTGGCACTGGTTGGCGCCTCGGGTTCAGGCAAATCCACCTTGCTGCATTGCCTGGGCACGCTTGATCAGCCGGATAGCGGTCAGGTATTGCTGAATGGACAAGATCCATTTGTGCTGGGCGAGGCGGCTCGCGGGCAGTTACGTAATCAGGCGCTGGGCTTTGTGTATCAGTTTCATCACTTGCTGCCTGAATTTACCGCGCTAGAAAATGTGGCCATGCCGCTCATGATTCGCCGCCTGCCGCGCCGCGAAGCGCAAGCCGCCGCGCAGCAAATGCTGGAAGGCGTGGGCCTGGGCCACCGGCTGCATCACCAACCTGGTGAGCTATCAGGGGGCGAACGCCAACGTGCCGCGATGGCACGGGCCCTGGTTACCCAGCCGGCTTGCGTGCTGGCGGATGAGCCCACCGGCAATCTGGATCGCCAAAACGCCGGCGCGATTTTTGATTTGATGCTGGAATTAGCCCGCGACACCGGTACCGGCTTTGTGATCGTTACGCATGATCAAGAGCTGGCCAGCCGCTGTCAGCGCGCGGTGAAAATGCAGGATGGGCGTTTAGTCGATTAAGGCACACACCAAGGTATATACTTGAAGATCCTAGAAATAAAAGACCTCAAGGATATACCCCAACCCTATTCTCGTTGCCGGCGCATCTCATAGAGGCAAATGGCGGTGGCATGACCCACGTTGAGCGACTCAATCCCGGCCTGCATCGGAATCAAAATCTTATGTGTTGCCAAGCCCGCCAAGCCCGCACTTAAGCCCGCGCCCTCCGAACCCATCATCAGTAGCACCGAGCCGCGATAATCATTGCTGTACAAATCCCGCGCGCTAGGGTCTAGCAACGTCGCCACTTTGCTGCCGTCAAACGCGGCAACTAGCGCCGGTAAATCGGCCTGTGTTACGCAAGGCAAGACCGCCTGCGCCCCCATCCCGGCGCGCAAGACCTTGGGCGACCAAATATCCGCACATTGCGCGGATAGCCACACCTGCTCTACGCCGGCGGCATAGGCCGTGCGCAAGATCGCCCCGACATTGCCCGGGTCTTGCACCCCATCCAGCGCCAAGACAAAACCACTCGCCAACGCGGCAGGGGTTGTCGGGATGGCGGTCAAAGCCAAAATCCCGGTCGCGCTGGGTAAGTCGCTTAATTTGGCAAACAGTGCATCGGGCACCAGCAGGATGCGACAAGTAGCCCGCTGCGCGAGCTGTACAATCTCGGCAGATGCCTGGGCCGACTGACTCAGTACCAGCAAAGACAATGCATGCCCCGCGTCGAGCCAAGCCGCTACTAGATGCGTACCATCCAGCACCATTAAGCCGGTTTGACTACGTTCGCGCCGCGATTGGATGAGTTTGCCCAATTGTTTGAGCTGGCCATTTTGGGCCGAGGTGATCAGTTCCATGCAGAATTAGGCGGTATGACGACGGCGGGCATTATGCGCCAAAGCCCGGCTGGTGAGGGTACTAATTTGTTTAAAGTGCTGATATTGAAAGTCGCTCACCGGCTGATTGCCACCAGCATCGGCATACAGCAGCCCAACGGGCTTATCGCTCACGAAAATCGACATCGCCACAAACTGATCAGCCCCTAGCTGCTCGCTAAACTGGATAGGCAGCAGCGGCACATACTGCGCCAAGTTGCCGCTGTTGAGCCAGATTGAAGCGGGCTTTTGTAGCAACCGGGTAAACAGATGTTGTTCCTGCAAGGGGATCACCAGCTGACGCAGACCTTCGGTATGCTCGCCCTGCACATAGCGCATGCGCAGATTATTTTCCGCCGCCACAAACAAAGCAAAAGCGATCCGCCGCAAACCCAGCCCTTCGGCCAAGGCGCGGATCGCCAGCGACATCACTTGATTGGTCGGTGCGCCTTGCAAACCAGCCAGATGCAGCGCCTGCATGCGTTCTACTAGGATATCTTTACCCTGCTCTGCACTTGCCGGTGCAGCCGCCTGTGCAGCTTGCGGCCATTCACCCGGCTGCATCACCAGCCAACGGGCTGAAGAATAAAACGGGGCATTGGCCGGCAACCGCCGGGTTTGTCGCACGATACATTTGCACAAGGTGTTCCAAACTTCGCCGATTTCCTGCCCCAATACCGTAGCCATTGTCGCGAGCTGGGACTGGATATCCGGATCCCACCAGCCGCTCTCGAGCTTTTCGAGCACCGGAATCATGGCTTTGAACAAAACATAGCGTGGCGTAGGTGCGGTCATTTCGCCTACAAGCTCAATCACCACCGGCGGAAATTGCCAATGTTGTAACAATGCCGGAATATCGACCGCTTGCTGGCTGTGCTGCGGATCGAGCACTTTGGCCATTAAAGGCAAAATAGCGCGCAAAGTGAGTAATAGCGCAGCGGCCTGTACTTCATGCACTTTGGCGTCATAGCGCTGATCTGCCAGATCGCGGGCGACTCTGCGCAGCAATTGGGCATGAAACACCCATTTTTGCAGTAAGGCATATTCTTGCTGGCCATCCGGCAGCAAGACACTTTCGAGTGTAGCGTGGCGGCTAAAACGCTCCAGAAATGGCTCAACCCCAACCAGCAAGATAGCACTCTCAACCGAAGCGACATCGGCAGTTAAGCCCCCCTTCACCCGATCATTCACCAGACGTAATAACTGCGCAGTAAACAGCGGATCTTGCAAGACCACATCGGCGAGCTCCGCAGGCTTGACCCGATCAGCACGCTTGGCCATCCCGGCAATCTGATTGCGCGAGGCTTGCATAATGGGCAGTGGCTTGGCAAACCAAGCACTGGTAGCAGCGGCTACAGTTGCCATATCAATAATGATCCATCTTTCCAGTCGTTAAGCGGGATAGTGCGGCTTGGTTCGGCATGCGCCGTGCTAAATGAATTACTGAGCAAACAGCTACCCGGCTGCATTTGCGCTTGTGCTTGTTGCCAGACGTCATCCATCACCGCCGGTGAAAGATAGGCGTACACATAATCATAGTCAGAAAGGTCGAGCTGGCGATAATCCCGGCGCCACCATTTCACGCGACTGGGCAACGTGAGCTTGCCAATTAACCATAAGGGCCAGGCAATCTCGGTACCAAATAACTGTAAATCAGGGCGCTCTTTTGCCAAAAAGGCCAGCACGCGGCCATTGCCTGCGCCTATATCCAGAAAACGGCTATTGGGCGCCAGCTCTTGCGCCAAGGTCTGCAGCACCGCTTGTTCACTCAGAAACACTGGCACTCGGGTGCGCGCCGCCATTCCAAATAAAAACCAGCTCACCGCCAAAGCCAGCAAGTACATATAGGCTGGCAACTCCAGTAATTGGGCTATGAATATGAGCGGCAAAAACAGCAGGTGTATCCAGCGCCACCAAGGTTCAGCGTAATAGCGGCAGGCAAGGAAATACGCCACCACCAGGGCGAACCCGAGTGCCAATAGGCTTGGCAAATGCGCAGCCAGCAATACAAGCAAACACAAATAGGTAATCAGCTGGATGATGACGAAACGCGCCCAGCGATTAGCAAGAAGATTGCGCATGTTTATTGCGGCGCAGGAGCAGCTTCGCCAGGTGCCTCGGCCTGATCACCGGCTTGTTCACGGATATTGGTCTCCGCCTCTTTATTGAGCACCACAATGCTGATGCGCCGGTTGATCGGATTGTAAATATTGTCTTTATCCAGCGGAATGACATCCCCATAGCCGTTCACCCGCAGAATTTTCGCCGGATCTAAACCGCCAATAATCAATTCGCGGCGGGAGGCATTTGCGCGCTCAGACGAGAGTTCCCAATTGGTAAACCCCGCGGCACCACCGGCAAATTTACTGCTATCAGTATGCCCGGATAAAGAAACTGCATTAGGCACTTCATTGAGCAGCTGGGCGATTTCTTGCAAGATGCCGTGGGCAAAGGTTTCAAGCTCAGAGCTGCCCGATTTAAACATGGGGCGATTTTGCTCATCCACGATTTGAATGCGCAAACCTTCCGCCACCATATCTAGTTTGAGCTGATTTTTGTATTTGGCGAGCTCGGAGTTTTCCTTGATTTTATTATCCATCAAGGCTTCGAATTTCTGTTTCAACTCATTCAGCCGGCGCTTATCTTTAGCGGCCTCAGTCTGCGATGGGGGATCGCCTTTCTTAACTTGGCCAGCTTGCTTGGTGAGGTCATTGCCGCCACCTTGGATTACACTATCGGATGAACCTGAGCCTTCACCACCCGCATTGGCTACTTTCAAGGGATTCGCAAAGTAATCTGATACGCCTTTAAGATTACCCTTCGATACCGAGCCCAGTAGCCACATCAGCAGAAAGAAGGCCATCATTGCGGTTACAAAGTCGGCATAGGCGATCTTCCAGGCCCCGCCGTGGTGCCCGTGACCGCCTTTTTTGATTTTTTTTACAACTATGGGGCGCTGGGAATCATCGCTCATGCTTGCAACCTATTTCGCTCGTTACTTGCCTTTGGCGTTTTTAACAAACTCTTCCAGCTCTTTGAATGATGGCCGTTCGGTCGAACTTAGTGCTTTACGGCCAAACTCAACAGCCACCTGTGGTGCGTAGCCGTTCAGACTGGCGAGCAAGGTCGTTTTGATTGTGACCAGCACCTGGTGCATTTCAGCATTTTTGCCTTCAAGCACCGTCGCCAATGGGCCAACGAAACCGTAGGCCAGCCAAATCCCCATAAATGTCCCCACCAGCGCGGCACCAATCAATTTACCCAGCTCAGAAGGTGGCAGATGCAGGGAGCCCATTACGTGTACTACCCCCATTACCGCAGCTACGATACCGAATGCCGGCAAACCATCGGCCAACTTCGCCATCGCCGAGGCGGGACCTTCCGCTTCATGGTGGTGAGTATCGATTTCGACATCCATTAGATTTTCAATTTCAAACGGATTCAGATTCCCGCCGACCATTAAACGCAGGTAATCGCAGATAAACTCAGTAACATGATGATCGTGCGAGACTTTAGGGTATTTGGAAAAGATGGGGCTAGCATGGGGGTCTTCGACATCACCCTCAATCGACATCAGACCTTCTTTACGAACTTTTGCCAGCAACTCAAACATGCAGGCAAATAAATCCATGTAAAAGGCCTTGGAGTATGCAGAGCCTTTAAATACGGTGGGTAGCGCCTTTACGAAGGCTTTCATCCCTTTACCACCCTGAGCGGCAATCATCCCACCGATCGCACCACCAAAGATGATCACGATTTCAGATGGCTGCCATAGAACCCCCAAGTGGCCCCCATGCCATGCATATGCACCCAGAATACAGGTACACATGAATACATAACCGAGAATTACAAACATCCGATTTTGCCCTTGCCGAGGTTATAGTTTTACAGCATCTTCATATTAGAGTTGTGCATTGCAGTGAACAAGCCCTACACCCTTAAAACAAGACACCTTGTCGCAATACTGCACGCACAGGCGCAAATGTAGAGCGATGCGCGGGGCAGGCACCAAGCTGATTCAGTGCTGCTAGATGTGCGGCGGTGCCATAGCCTTTGTGCTTGGCAAAGCCATAACCGGGGAATTGCTGTTCAAGCGCTAACGCTTCGCTATCTTTGGCCACTTTGGCTAATACCGAGGCCGCAGAAATGGCTTGCACTTTAGCATCGCCTTGCACAATAGCTTCGGCGGGCACTGCTAGTTTAGGCACACGATTTCCGTCGATCAGCACCTTTGACGGTAAAACCCCCAAACCGGCCACTGCGCGTTGCATAGCCAGCATCGTGGCCTGCAGAATATTAAGTTCATCAATTTCAGCCACCGAGGCCTCTGCTACACACCAAGCAACGGCCTGCGCTTTGATTTGAACTGCCAATGCCTCGCGTTTTGAAGCACTTAGCTTTTTAGAATCGGTCAGACCCGAAATATGCAACCCATCCGGCAAAATAACCGCCGCAGCAAACACCGAGCCTGCTAATGGTCCACGGCCTGCTTCGTCCACACCGCAGAGCATTAACGGTTACCTAACATTTTATAAACTGCGGCAGCGGCTTTAGCGCCAGCATTACAACGCATACCCACGTGTAAATCGGTGAATGCTTGCTCAACTTGCTGTCTAAGGGACTTATCCAAAAGGTAATTACTCATCGATTGAGCTAGATTCTCTACCGTGGCTTCATCCTGTAAAAACTCTGGAATGACAAATCGCTTCGTAACGATATTGGGCAAGCTGACATAGGGCAGTAGGTACTTCCGCTTCACCAGCTTGTAAGTTAAATTGGAAAGCCGATATGCCACAACGGTTGGCTTTTTCGCCAACATCGCTTCAAGCGCGGCGGTACCAGACGCCAATAAAACTGCATCAGCAGCCACCATCGCTTCATGTGAGTGGCCAAACATAAGACGCCAATTCAGCTCTTGTGCCCCTTTTCGCCACATCGTCTGCTCAAAAATCAACCGAGTTTCACGGCTAACAAATGGCACCAAAAACGTAATCTTGGGAAAGCGTTCTGCCAAAACAAGCGCGGTATCGATAAACAACTCTGCCAGCGCGGCAACTTCGCGCTGCCGACTACCCGGTAAAATAGCCACGACTTCACCAACGGTAGGCAAATTCAGTACTTCTCTAACATTTGGCACGTTGATCTGCACAGCCATTTGGTCAGCCAAAGGATGGCCAACATAAGTGGAGGCAATACCTGCTTTGTCGTAAATCTCTTTTTCAAAGGGCAATAACAATAAGATATGATCAATTGCTGCCTTGATTTTTTTAATACGTTCAGGGCGCCATGCCCAGATCGAAGGGCTGACATAATGCATTGTTTTAATGCCACGGGCTTTTAAGCGCCGCGCCAAGCCGATATTAAAATCAGGCGCATCAATCCCGATAAATAAATCGGGCCGAGCATGAAGACAGGATTTAACGAGGCGCTTGCGTAAGCGCAGCAATTCAGGCAAATGCTTCAAAACCTCGACAATGCCACCTACCGATAGAGTTTCTAGCGGCTCAATTGTACGAGCGCCGTAGGATTGCATCTTCGGCCCCGCCACCCCCCAAAATTCAGCATTTGGGTAAAGCAGTTTAATTTCATCAATTAAAGATGCGCCAAGGGTATCGCCTGATGCCTCGCCAGCAACAATTGCAATTTTGGGCCACGCACCAGGGCTGAATTGAAACTCTGACATAGATTAACGAACAATACCGCGTTTTGAACGCGCAAAAAAGTCAATGAAGTCTTTGAGAGCAGGTTCGCTCTCAGCCAACAGGGTGATTTGCGAGACGGCCTCATCATAAGCCAAACCACTGCGATACAAGAGCTTATAAGCGGCCTTGACCGCTTTCATGCCTGCTTCGGTGAAACCACGACGCTTCATACCCTCTAGATTGAAGGCTCGTGCGACGGCACGATTACCCTCGCACATCACAAATGGGGGTAAATCCTGCACAATAATCGAACCGCCACCGGCCATAGCATGGGCACCAATCGTGCAGAATTGATGAACCGCAGTGAGTCCACCCAGAATAACGTGATTACCTAGATGCACATGACCAGCCAATGTTGCACCATTGGCAAGAATCACGTGATCGCCAACCACACAATCATGGGCGATGTGGGCATAGGCCATCACCCAATTATGACTGCCAACGGTAGTCACTCCTGAATCCTGAGCCGTCCCAGTCGAAACAGTGACACTTTGAAAGAAGGTGTTCTTATCGCCGATCACCAGCTGGGTGGGTTCACCAGCATATTTTTTGTCTTGCGGTTCACAACCGATCGCGGCAAATGAATAAAACCGATTGCCTTCACCAATTGTTGTGTGTCCCGCAATATTGCAATGCGAATCAATAATCGTATTGGCGCCAATTTTTACATTGGGACCAATCGTCGTGAAGGGGCCAACCCGAACACTTGGATCGATTTGTGCCGCGGGGTCAACCAAGGCCAGTGGATGAATCAAGCTGTTATTCTGCATACCCACTCATTAAACTTCGCGTTGTGCGCACATCAAGTCCGCTTCACAAGCTAGCTCGTCACCCACATAGGCCTTCGCTGTGTACTTCCAAATACCACGCATTGATTTGGTAATCTCAGCAGTCAGGATCAACTGATCGCCAGGCACTACTTGGCGTTTGAATCGTGCATTGTCAATGCCAGCATAAAACAGAATAGTATTCGCCGAAGGCGGCGGCTGAATCGTTTTGAAAGTCAAGACGCCAGCGGCCTGAGCCAAGGCTTCCAAAATCAGCACACCAGGCATTACCGGGTAACCTGGAAAATGCCCCTGAAAAAATGGCTCATTAATCGTCACATTTTTGATTGCCTTAACCGACTTGCCTGGCTCCAATTCCAGCACCCGATCCACTAATAGAAATGGATAACGATGAGGCAAATGCTGCATAATTTCATTGATTTCAATTGGAGTCACTTTGTTCTTCCTGTCCCTGTTTTGCAACCTGTTTCTCAAGCTGCTTTAAGCGTTTTGCAATTCCATCTAACTTACGTAGATGCACCATATTTTTTAGCCAATCAGCATGCGGCACGATGGGTACACCTGAAGCATACACTCCAGATTCATTAATGCTCGATGGCACACCGCTCCCCCCAAGAAGAGTAACGCCATCCGCAATTTTGAGATGCCCAGCAATCAGAGCGCCACCACCAATCATACAATTACGGCCGATCTCAGCGGAGCCCGCGATAGCAGCACAAGCAGCAATCGCAGTGTTTCGCCCAATCTTGACATTGTGTGCGACCTGAATTTGGTTATCTAAACGCACACCGGATTCAATCACCGTATCATCAAGTGCACCGCGATCAATCGTTGTGTTAGCACCAATTTCGACATTGTCCCCAATAATTACTCTACCTATCTGGGGAATACGCTCCCAATGATCACCAGCCCAAGCATTACCGAAGCCATCTGCACCAATTACTGCACCGGAGTGCACTACACAGTCATCTCCAATTTGGGTTTCAGGATAAATAACTACTTTGGGATAGATAATCGTATTTAAGCCAATAGTCGAGCCAGCTCCGATGAAAGAACCGGCCTTTATCTGCACTGCATTCCCAAGAACAACCCCGGACTCAATGACTACATTTGGGCCAATTTCAATCTCATAGGGTAACGCAACATTATTGGCGATGACCGCAGAGGGGTGCACTCGATTTTGACATACAGGCAATGGATTAAAGTAAGCCGAGACACGAGCAAAAGCCAAAAGCGGATTATTGCAAACGATATAGCTTAGATCTGAAGGTAATTCATCACATTTTTTAACAATAACAGCCCGAGCATTTGAGTCTAGCAATTCTCGAGCCTTTTTAAGATCACCTAAGAAGGTCAAATGCAACTCTGTAGCACTATTTAAAGAGGCGACACCAGCAACTTCGCGATCAAGACCGACTAAAACCCCACCCACTATCTTAGCTAAAGCAGACAACCTAATGCCAGTACTCATCATTTATCAACCAATTGTTTCAGCACTTTATCCGTAATATCTAGCCGTGGGTTTCGGTAGACCGCATCTTGAAAAATAGCATCAAACTTTTCTGCCTCTGCGATTGATTTAATTGCAGAATTTACTCTCTCTTGCAAACCAGATAATTCTTCATTGCGCCGAGCATTCAAATCTTCATTAATTTCACGCTGCATTCGCTGAAAATCTTGATTTAACTTTAAAAGCTCACGCTCTTTTACGCGCCGATCATTTTCAGACAATGCACCCTTATCTAGCAACTGCTGCAAAGATTTACCCAGCAAAGATATCTTTTGTAATTCAATCCGGCGGGGCTCAAATTCTTTTTCAATTTTCTTAGCTGCCCGAACAGCTGGTGCTGCTTCCCTGAGTATCCGCTGTGTATCCACAAAGCCAATTTTTGTATCCGCGATAGCCAAACAGCTCAACCACAACAGGAAGAATGCCAATAACATACGTAGTTTCACAGCAAAAACTCCTAGAACACCTGACCCAGTTGAAATTGAATGCTCTGCGTCTTATCACTTGCCTTTGAATTAAAAGGCTTTGCCCAAACCAATTTCATTGGCCCAACAGGTGAAATCCAAGTAAAACCAACCCCAGCAGAATACCGCAAATCCGTCAAGTTGAATAAATGTGCATCACCCCACACATTACCGACATCAAAAAAGGCACTGATGCGCATGGACTTGTCGTCTTTCATCCCTGGCAAAGGTGAGTAGAGCTCAAAGTTATTAACAAATCGAGACGTTCCACCAAATGCATCGCCATTTTCATCCTTAGGGCCTAATGATGATGACTTATAACCACGCACAGAGTTCACACCACCTGCATAGTAGTTTTTATAAAAAGGTAACTCATCACCAGCATATCCATCTGCGTAGCCCATCTCAACGTTCCACATCAACGTCACAGTAAAATCACGCCCCATAGAATAAAAATACTGACTTTGGGCATTAGCCTTGTAAAAAGTAATATCAGACAGTGGCGTAGCTACTTCTACTGTACCACGCCGATACCAACCGTAAGTTGGGAAAACCATGGAATTTCTAGAGTCTGCGGACCAATTTGCACTTATAGAATAGGTATCTGATACCGTACCATATCTTTTAATATGATCTAGGACATACTTCGGAGAATTTGAATTCGTAGAAATTTTCAGATTTTCATAATCCAGACCAAGTCCTATTGAATTATAGTCTGAGGTTGGCATGCCAAAACTAAGGTTAACCCCTTTCGCATTGGTTGAGTAATCCCCTAAATCCAGTTCATCTGGGGTTGTTTTACGCTGATAAATACTCCAACCAAAACTCACACCATCAGTCGTAGCATAAGGGTTTCGCATTGAGGCAGAATAAGTTTTCTGAGATGAACTGGTATTCAGTTCAGCCGAGAAACGTTTCCCTGTACCTAAGAAATTATTCTGTGAAACTGACACCTGCAACAACATACCATCGGATTGACCATAACCAACACCAAAATTGAAGTTACCTGTTTTTTGCTCAACTACGTTAACATTCATGTCAACTTGATCCACCGCATCAGCCACGATCGGGGTCTCAACATTAACCTCTGAAAAATAACCCAGTTGCTGTAGACGCTCTTTTGAGCGCTTAATCCTCGACTGATCGTATTCAGCCGCTTCCATTTGGCGCAACTCACGGCGAATAACTTCATCACGGGTAATATTATTACCATCAATATTAATTCTCCGGATACTAACCTTTTTACCAGCGTCGACCATGAAGTTAATCTGCACTGTTTTTCTGTCTTCATTTAATTCAGGTATGGGATTGATATTAGCAAATGCATACCCCTGATTAGCCAGCGTATTTGATATCTCTGCAGCTATCTTATTAATGGTTTCGCGTGAATAAATCTCACCTACACTCAGACTATCAAGTGCACCTTTGAGCGATTCTTGAAATTCGGGAGCGGCAGCAATCAAAGTTACCCCAGAAATCTTATACTGAGCACCCTCTCGAATATTCACAGTCAGAAACACATCCATCTTGTCTTCTGACAAAGAGACATTAGTTGATTCGATATTAAATTTCAGATAGCCATTGTTAAGATACAAGGACTTAATGGCTTCCAGATCTGCACCGAATTTTTGCTTGGAGTATTGGTCGGTTTTGGTATACCACGTCATCCAACCCCCCAAGGTCAGCGACATCGCATTTTGCAGTTCGCTGTCGGTATATACGGTGTTGCCAACAAAGTTGATCCCTTTAATGCGGGCGACATCGCCTTCTTTGATGTCGATCTGAATACCAACTCGATTACGGTCCAACTTAGTTACCGTCGGCACAAGCTCCACGGTATAGCGCCCGCGTGCATAGTATTGCTGCTTTAATTCATTGATGGCATTAGTCAGTACTTCTTGCTGAAAAATCTTACCCTCAGCCAGATTTTGTGATTTGAAGGCGGTTTTAACCTGATCTTTTTCGATCAGTTTGGCGCCGTTGATATTGATCTGTGAAATTGTAGGCCGTTCATCCACGGTCACTACCAGCACATCTTGCTCAGCCTCAATCCGGACGTCGTCAAAAAAACCGGTCGCAAACAGGCTGCGAATGGCTTCGCTGGCTTTCGCATCATCAAAGCGCTCGCCCACTTTAACGCCTAAGTAATTGAATACCGTACCGGCATCAGTACGCTGCAGACCTTCTACGCGGATATCTCGCACAGTGAAGGCATCAAATGCCCATGCATTCAGCGACACAGTAGTGAGTGCCGCGGTAAGCAGCATATACATCGGTTTCAATTTCATGTTTATCGTCTATGCAAGCAGATCAATGAAGCAACAACCGAGTGACATCATTAAACAATGCCACGGCCATAAGGGTGAGTAACAAGGCAAGACCAATGCGCTGGAGCCATTCCGTGAGCGCGGCAGACACAGTCTTACCCGTTAGTAATTCGTAGCTATGATACAGCAAATGCCCACCGTCCAGTATTGGCACGGGCAGCAGATTCAATACACCAAGGCTTATGCTGATCAGCGCCAAAAACTGCAAATAGGCCAGCCAACCTAGCTGCGCACTTTGGCCAGCGTATTCGGCAATTCCAAGTGGGCCGCTGATTTGCTTTGGCGAAAGCGCGCCTACCAGCATTTTGCCGAACATTTGCACCGTCATCAGTGACATTTGCCAGGTTTTTTCAGCCCCCACCCACAGCACCGCTGGCATTGCGTATTGCTCCTGCACCAGTTGCTGCTGATTAAAGGCTGCATCTGCCCGTGGCGAGATCCCTAGTCTTGGCTGCGACGAGCCATCGGCTTGGGTTGCCATGACCGGCGTCACTTGAAATTGCAATTGCTGATCTTGGCGGTCAACGCGCAGGTTCAAAGGGCGTCCAGCGCTGGATTTCACTGCCGATTGCACGGCAGACCAATCTGTAACCAGATGGCCATTAATCTGCACAATACGATCACCTGCTTGCAAGCCTGCCAGTGCCGCGGCACTCCCAGCCTGCACTTCTTCAATCACCGGCAAGAGTGCGAAGGGGCTCAAACCTAAGCGCAGCAATAGTTGCTGATCGAACTCTTCGCGGGGCAGTTTGCTGAGCGGCAAGTCGATCATCCGCTCGCCACCTGCTCGTGATTGCACTTTAAGCGCAACCGATTCATTCCCCGCCTCGGCAAAGAGTGCAATTTGTAATTGCTCCCATGTGGCCACCGGCTGGTCGGCAACCGTCAGCACCTTATCGCCGCTGACTAAGCCAGCCTGCGCGGCAATACTGGCAGGTGTCACCATGGCAACTCGCGCCTGCATGGTCGGTACACCATGCCAATAGCAGAGCGAAAAAGCCAGTACCGCAAAAATCAAATTTGCCAGCGGCCCAGCGGCCACGACAGCGATTTTTTTCCACGGCGCCTGCCGATTAAAGGCGCGCTGCCGCTGCCTGGCTTCGACTGGCGCTTCACGCTCATCCATCAGCCGGACAAAACCACCCAATGGGATTAAAGCAATCTGCCAAGTGGTTTCACCACGCTGCCACTGCCCAATTGGACGCCCAAAACCAATCGAAAAAGTTAATACCCCCACCCCGCATCGTTTGGCAACCCAATAATGACCGTACTCATGGACAAATACTAGTAGACCAATTGCCAAAACAAAGGAAAGCAGGGTAATCATACTTAGCTCCAGCGTCCAATCAGCTGCAGCGCAGTGCTACGCGCTAGTCGATCCGCCGCCAGCAAGGCTTCTAGTGATTCATCACTCACGGCGTGGCACTGTTCCACCGTGGCGGCAATCAGCTCAGGGATCTGCGTAAAGCGGATGGCACCCGCAAGGAAATACTCCACTGCCACCTCATTGGCCGCATTCAGCACGGCCGGGGTTGCGCCACCTTGCGCAATGGCAGCAAACGCATGGGCCAAGCAAGGGAAACGCTCTAGATCTGGCGCTTCAAATTCCAAACGGGCAATACTGAGTAAATCCAGTGGCTTCACGCCGGCAGCGATCCGCTCAGGATAGGCAAGGCCATAGGCAATCGGTGTGCGCATATCCGGCGTGCCCAGTTGGGCCAGCACTGAGCCATCGCGGTATTGCACCATGGAGTGAATGACGCTTTGTGGGTGAACAATCACCTCAATCTGCGCTACCGGCGCATTAAACAACCAGTGCGCCTCGATAACTTCCAAGCCTTTATTCATCAGGCTGGCGGAATCCACAGAGATTTTCCGCCCCATGGACCAATTTGGGTGTTTTACCGCTTCTGCTGGCGTAATACTAGCCAGCGTCTCCGCAGGCCGGGTGCGGAACGGCCCGCCAGAAGCCGTCAGGATAAGTTTATCGACCCCGGCAGCAGACAATGACTGCTGGTAGGGATGCTCGCGGTAGCTTTCTGGCAAAGACTGGAAAATAGCGTTGTGCTCGCTATCAATCGGCAGCAGTACCGCGCCCGAGGCGGAAGCGGCCTGCATAAACAGACGGCCAGCCAAGACCAGGGTCTCTTTATTGGCCAGCAAAATGCGCTTGCCAGCTTTGGCCGCCGCCAAGGTAGCTGGCATACCGGCCGCCCCAACGATCGCAGCCATCACTGCGTCAACTTCGGGCGCAGTAGCAATCGCAATTAAGGCATCTGCTCCGCACAACACCTCAGTGAGGCAGTGCGCCGCCTTCAGCGCCGCGGCAATGCTGGTGGCAGCAGCGGCATCCAGCACCACCAGATAACGAGGATGATGCTGTAACGCAATTTGGATGAGTTTTTCTACCTGCGTGGCGCCACTAATCGCAAACACACGATAGCGCTCTGGATGACGGGCAATAACATCAAGGGTACTTTGACCGATGCTGCCAGTTGCACCAAGAATGCAAACATTCTGCGGTCCGACGGACATAGCGTTCCTACTAAGGCAAATTTCAAATAGAACTTAATAAGTAGATAGCGGCACTAACCGGCAATATCGCCAGCAAGCTATCAATACGATCCAGCACGCCGCCGTGCCCTGGCAGTAGGCGGCTGCTATCTTTAATGCCCGCTTGGCGCTTAAAGAGTGATTCTAGCAAATCACCCATGACGCTCACCGCGGTCAACAGGAGCGCAATCAAGAGCCAGAGCGCGGCTTGCGACAATGGGGAATCAAATTCTGGCGAGCCCACCAACAAGGAAAATGGCTTAGGTAATAGCTGTACATACACAATCACCGCCAGCGTACCGCCCACTACCCCTTCCCAGCTTTTACCGGGGCTGATGGTCGGCGCCAGTTTGTGTTTGCCAAATGCCTTACCACTAAAATAGGCAAAGGTATCGGCAATCCAGGCCACCATGAACACGGCCAACAAAGTAATACCATCTGGATGCAAGACAATCATCGCCATAGCCGCTGGCACTAGCAGCGCGATACCCAGTAAGGCATTGAGGTTACCCGCCTGTTGCAATACCCATTTTTTGCGCAGCCATACGGGCACGATCAGCACCCAGAAGCCCGCAGCGGCATACAAGAGCCCCACCCGCATCATGCCTGGTAGGCCATACCATGCCAGCAAAAACACCAGCGGCACCAAGGCCGGATAGATGCGAGCCAACCAGCCCTTCATCCCAGAGAGCGACTGCCACTCCCAAGCGGCCACCGCCAACAAACCTGCGCAAAACAAATTCCAACCCTGTGGAGGCAGCCAGAACAGCGCCGCCGCCACCAATGGAAATAGTACACAGGCCGTTAAAATACGAGATTTAAGCATTGTCTTCGCTCAATTGCTCACTGATTCGCCCAAAACGGCGCTCGCGCTGCTGATACCAGGCAATCGAATCAAATAGCTCGGCGCGGCCAAATTCTGGCCAGGCCAAATCAGTAAAGAAGAGTTCGGTATAAGCTAGCTGCCAGAGCAGGAAATTACTGATCCGCTGCTCACCACCGGTGCGAATGAAGAGATCGGGATCCGGCGCATAATTCATTGCCAAATACGGGATCAGATCTTCGGGGGTATAGCTTTCCAGCTTTTCCGGGGCGTGGCGTAGCAGCGCTTTGGTTGCCTGGGTAATATCCCACTGGCCACCATAATCGGCGGCAATAGTTAGGCAAAGTCCGGTATTAGTGGCGGTTTTGCGCTCAGCATCGTCAATCATGGCCACCAGCTCAGCTGAGAATTTCTCTCGACTGCCAATGATCTTGAGGCGAATATTGTTGCGCTGCATGCGCTCGATTTCGCTATTGAGCACCTGCAAGAAGAGTCCCATCAGAAAGGAGACTTCTTCGGCTGGGCGACGCCAGTTTTCACTCGAAAACGCAAATACAGTTAGGTAACCGACTTTCAGCTCATCACAAGCCCGAATTACTTCCCGCAGCGCATCGACGCCTTTTTTGTGCCCATACACCCGGGGCATCATGCGTTTTTTGGCCCAGCGGCCATTGCCATCCATGATGATGGCAATGTGCTGGGGTAGCTTGCCCTGCCGAATATCGACAGGTTCCTGCTCGCTTGCGCGATTAAACAAAGCCACGTTTACTGCCTTTCTTAGATAGTCATCAGCTCTTTTTCTTTATCGGCCAGTTGACGATCCAGCTCGGCGATGTATTTGTCGGTCAGTTTCTGGATTTCGTCTTGTGCGCGACGCTCATCATCTTCCGACACTTCTTTATCTTTCACGGCGCGCTTGAGCTGATCATTCGCATCACGGCGGACATTACGCACGGCAACGCGTGCGTCTTCGGTTTCGCTGCGCACCACTTTGATCAGGTCTTTACGGCGCTCTTCCGTCAGCATGGGCATCGGCACGCGAATCACATCGCCCTGAGAAGCTGGGTTTAGGCCCAGATCGCTATCACGAATCGCTTTTTCGACTTTCGATACCATGGTTTTTTCATATGGCTGCACACCAATCGTCCGTGAATCGATCAAGGTGATATTGGCCACCTGATTTACCGGCACAGGGCTGCCATAGTATTCAACCTGAATGTGATCCAAGAGGCCTGTGGTAGCGCGGCCAGTACGTACTTTCGCCAAATCCGTCCGCAATTTCTCGGCGGTTTTCTGCATTTTTTCTTCGGTGGTTTTTTTCAGATCAGCAATCATGTCAACTTACCTCTACAACACGTCTTCAGTTAAGGCGGCAATAAAAAAACAGGCGGGATTATACCCGCCCGTTGCAATGAGTTCGATACAATCTTAGCAGTGTACCAGTGTACCCTCGTCTTCCCCAAGCACCACACGCTTAAGCGCGCCTTGCTTAAAGATGCTCAGCACACAAATATTCATCTTCTGATCGCGGCACAAGGCAAAGGCAGTGGCATCCATTACCTTCAGATTGCGACCAATTGCCTCATCAAACGTCACTGTGTGATAACGCACCGCATCCGGGTTTTTCTTCGGATCATCGGTATAAACGCCATCGACCTTGGTGGCTTTCAGCACGATATCTGCCCCGACTTCCATCCCGCGCAGGGCGGCGGCAGTATCGGTGGTAAAGAACGGATTACCAGTACCGGCACCAAAAATAACCACTTTACCTTCTTCGAGGTAACGAATCGCTTTACCGCGGATATAAGGCTCCGCCACTTGCTGGATAGTCAGGGCAGACTGTACGCGCGAAACAATCCCGGCGTGACGCATTGCGTCTTGCAGGGCCAGCGCGTTCATCACGGTGGCCAGCATACCCATATAATCGGCCGTGGCACGATCCATACCTGAGGCTGCAGGCGCTACGCCACGGAAAATATTCCCGCCGCCAATCACCACCGCCACCTGCACACCCAGATCAACCACTTCTTTGATTTCTTGCACGATCCGGTCGATGGTGGCACGGTTAATGCCGTAGCTATCATCCCCCATCAAAGCTTCGCCGGAGAGTTTCAACAGAATACGGTTATATTTTTTAGGCAGGCTCATATCTTGTTCCTATGTAGTGTTAACTCGGGCGTGGTCGTGCAAACGCCGCACCAAGGGCGCGGCGTTCATTTCAGTCTAGTACAGACTTACAGTTGTGCAGCAGCAGCAACTTCAGCGGCGTAATCTACCACTTTCTTCTCAATGCCTTCGCCAACTACGAAAGTTGCGAATGCATTTACAGCGGCTGAATTTGATTTCAGCAGTTGCTCGATGGTTACTTTGTCATCTTTCACGAAAGGCTGTGACAGCAGAGTCACGTCTTTCAGGAATTTCTGCACGGTACCTTCGGCGATTTTTTCCAGCATCGCTTCTGGCTTGCCAGCTTCTTTCGCGCGCTCGATCGCAACACGACGCTCAGTTTCGATAGCTTCTGCATCAACACCTGAAGCATCCAGTGCTTTTGGTTTCGCCGCAGCGATGTGCATAGCAATATCTTTGCCCAGTTGCTCGTCGCCACCGGTCAGATCAACCAGTACGCCCACTTTCGCGCCGTGGATGTAAGCAGCCAGCTGGCCTTCGGTCTGGTAGCGCACGAAACGACGCAGAGTCATGTTCTCGCCCAGTTTTGCCACAATAGCTTTGCGCAGATCTTCTACGGTTTCGCCAGAATCGGTCACCACAGCAGCCAATTCTTCTACGTTAGCTGGGTTGCCAACGACAACGGCTTTAGCACAAGCAGTCACGAACGCACCGAAGCTCTCATCTTTACCCACGAAGTCGGTTTCGCAGTTAACTTCGATGATTGCGCCCACTTTCTTGTCATCAGCGATAAATGCTTTAACCACGCCTTCAGCAGCGGTACGGCCAGCCATCTTAGACGCTTTAGCGCCTGACTTGATACGCAGCGCTTCTTCAGCTTTCTTGATGTCGCCATCGGCTTCTACCAGTGCTTTTTTGCACTCCATCATGCCCAAGCCGGTCATTTCGCGCAGTTCGCTGACCATTTTTGCAGTAATCGCAGCCATGAATTTCTCCTGAATGAGGATTTCAGTCTATTGGAATATTGTTACAAAAAAGGGGCGAAACGCCCCTTTTTGCGAGTTTAGCTTTAGCGCTA
Source organism: Chitinibacter tainanensis DSM 15459 (assembly GCF_000429785.1). Classification (GTDB taxonomy): domain Bacteria; phylum Pseudomonadota; class Gammaproteobacteria; order Burkholderiales; family Chitinibacteraceae; genus Chitinibacter; species Chitinibacter tainanensis. The sequence continues at coordinate 580,358 of NZ_AUCN01000009.1, read as the reverse complement.
GATTACTCAGCAGCAGCTTCGCTAACTGCAGCAACCAGAGCTTGAGTCGCTTGGTTACGGCCTTCCAGCACAGCATCAGCCACTGCACGAGCGTACAGGCGAATGGCGCGAGAAGAGTCATCGTTACCAGGAATAACGTAATCGATGCCGTCTGGGCTGTTGTTGGTATCAACTACACCAATCACTGGAATACCCAGTTTTTTGGCTTCAACCACAGTACCTGCTTGATAGCCGGTATCAACTACGAAAATCGCGTCTGGCAGGCCGCCCATCTCTTTGATGCCGCCCAGTGAACGCTCCAGTTTTTCAACTTCACGTTTCATGTCCAACAGTTCTTTCTTGCCGTAGCCGGTGCCTTCAGCATTTTCCAGCACAGCTTTCATGTCGTTCATGCGTTTGATCGATTGCTTAACGGTTTTGTAGTTCGTCAGCATACCGCCCAACCAGCGGTGATCAACGTAAGGCGCGTTAGCGCGAGCAGCTTCTTCAGCGATGATTTCGCGAGCAGCGCGTTTAGTACCTACGAACAGAACGTTGCCTTTGTTTGCAGACAGTTGACGCACGAATTTCAGTGCATCTTCAAACATTGGCAGAGTTTTTTCGAGGTTGATGATGTGAATCTTGTTGCGAGCACCGAAAATGTATTTGCCCATTTTCGGGTTCCAGTAACGGGTTTGGTGGCCGAAGTGTACGCCGGCTTCCAGCATATCGCGCATGCTAACAGACATTGATTTCTCCAAAGTCTCAGGGGTTAAGGTCTTACCGTTCGCTGGAATTTGCCAAGGATTTACACCCCAACAAACACCTCTGAGCCGCGAACGGGAGATTTACTGCACAACCATTTGTACAGCTAGTCGACGATTATAGCCGCTAACCGCAGCGCCGGGCAAGCCGCTTAGCGGCAAACCACCGCGGCGCAAAGGCTATCGAGCCTCGCCTGCGTGTCTTTAATCAATTCTGCCTGCTCAAGTTGGCTGGCAATCTGCAAACGCAGCAGCAAATCTTCACGCAACCAGTCCGGTCGCGCCAAGCTGCGATCCAAGACCAAAGCCGCCTCAATCTGCGCCAGCGCCTGAGTGGCATTACTTGGCAACAAGGCCTGGGCCAGCAAGCGGTGCGCATGGCTACGCTCGGCGGTTTCGCTCGCGGGAATCGCCGCCAAAGTGGCCTCAGCCAAGCTGCGGGCGCGCATGAAATCTTGCTTGGCCAAGGCAATTTGCGTGGCCAGATTGGCCACCGCCCAGCGCCAGCTACACTGGCTTTTGCACCATTGCTCGGCCGCCATTAAATGCATGGCGGCCACGCCGGCATCGGCCTTTAGCCAGCTTTGCGCCATTTGCAGCTGGGCCTGCGCCTGCAGCGCGTGGTCAAACTGCGTTTGCACCAGCATCGGCGCCAACCAATCGCGCGCCTCAGTCGGCGCTTGATTGCGCAAGGCAATCTGCGCCAAGCCCAAGCGCGCTGCGCCCTGCCCGCTCCAGTCATCCTGCGCCTGATACAAGCTTAAGGCCTGCTGCCAAAATTCGGCCGCAGTGGGTAAATCACCCTGCCGTATCGCCTCTAACGCCTTTTGATGAGCCGTTTGTGCGGCCATACGTAGCGGGGGTAATTCAGCCACGGGCTTGCTCGCACAAGCCGCCACTAATACCGAAAAGAGCAAAGCGCCGCCCATTCGGCGCAGCAAGCGTGAGTTCATTAGCGGCTCTCCGGTGCGGGCACCACCACGGGTGCCTGTTCTATCGTACGGCTCAGTGGCCAGATTTGCTGCACAGCGCGCAGCGTTTGCTCACTGCGACGAACCAGACCATCGGTGTTGCGCACCAAGCCTGGAATTTGCGGTGCAGCCTGTTCGGTAACGCGGCGCACCTGACTCATGGTGGCGCTGGCATCTTGAGCGATAGCATTGGCAGTGGCGACCAGCGAAGCGGTTTGCGTCAGTAGCTGCGGCGTGCGCTGTGCAACTTCGCTGGCAATTTGATCCGCCCGCTGCAAGAGCTGATCGGCCGAACGCAGGGTTTGCCGTGCCTCGCCATCCAGCAAGGTATCGGTATGCACCAGAATTTGATCGAGCTTTTCCCGGGTTTGACGCACTTCCGCCGTCAGCTGCTGCACATTCTGGACGGTTTGGCGCAGATCCCCCTTGGGGTCATTGATGTAATCGAGTGTTTGCTGCACCGACTCAAAAATCGGCATGGTCCGGTTGCGTAAATCCAGCGCGATATCGGCAATGCCCAGCGCGGGCGCAAAGCTAAGCACGCCGCCTTCCTGCATCGCCGGGGTTTTGGCGCCGCCGCCACTAATTTCGATAAAGTGATCTCCAATGAGCCCATCTTGCTGCAAGATCGCAATCGAATCGGTCTTAATCCATTTCATATAGCGTTGCTCGATCAAGAGCTCGACATCGACCTTGGCTTGCTCATTCAGGGCCACTTCATCGACCACACCAATCCGAAACCCGGACAGGCGCACCTGCATACCGGGCGTGAGCCCGGCGCCGCTTTCCGCCACAAAATGCAGCCGGTCTTTGGCATTGAATAAACCCTGCCGCTCGGCCAATACCGCCAAGAGCGTAATGATCAAGATGGCGATGCCAAGCGCAAAGACGCCCACCCGCCAGCCCAGCCAGTGAAAACGGGGGTCATTGTCTTTTAAGTATTGATGATTTTTCATGCCGATTCTTCACTTACCCAGCGACAGCTAATGGGGGTATAGCCCTCTGGAGCTTCATGATTGCAGAGTACAAACACATACTCCAATGCCGTATACCGATCATACAATTGCGATAATAAGCTGCCGCGCGCGCGCGATTGCGCCAACCACGCCAGCCACGCCTCATCCAGCAAAATCGCCTGCGGATGCTGCAACAAGGCCCGCAGCAAAGCCGCCAGCCGCCGGTGCGGGGTATCGAGCTGGGCCGGTAGCTGCGCCAAAGCACGCTGCAGCGCCGCCTCATCATACTGCAGCCCGGCCAGCATCGCCTGCATCCGCCCATCCAGCTCGCCCAACGGGGCACCCGCGTGATACCAGGTGGGCAGGATAATGTTCTCCCACACCCGCAAATTGCTCACAAACACTGGCCGCGCTTCCAGCAAGGCCAAAGGCGCACGCCACAGGTTTGCATAGTGGCGGCACAGCGCATCAATCAGTGCCGGGTGTTGATCTTCTTCGGGCAGGATAAAGGCATAATGCCCCCGCGCCTCCGGCAAATTGGGAGCAAACTGCCAACAATGTGTGGCGTGCCCAGTAAATAGCCGGCTCATTTAAACACCACCCAGCATAAATCCAGCACAAATAAAGCAAACAAGCCGCGCATCACCGCGCGTGATGCTGCGCGCGGAATTTCCGTCGCATTAAGCTGCACCCGTAAACCCGCATGGCAGGCCAAAATACCGCCCGCCAGACCAAAACTCGCCGCCTTGGCCACGCACAGCGCCAGCTCGCCAAAGCGCACAATCCGTTCCAGCGCCAGCACCTGATAGCTGGCATCCCAACCCGAGATCACCAGCATCCCACCCAGCATGCTCCCCAGCGCCATACAGGCGGTGAGCAACACGGCTGAAATCATCATCCCCAGCACGCGGGGCAAGACCAGATAGCCATGAATCGGAATACCCATGCGCTCCAGCTCGCGCACTTCACCATTCACCCGCATGCTGGCCAGCTCAATGGCAATCGCCGACGCCGAACGCGCCATCACAATCAACACCGTCAGCAAGGGCGCCAGCTCGCCAAAGGTGAGCGAGCCCAAGAGGCGCAGGGCCGCATCGCGGCTTTGCCCATACTGGCCATGCAGCTGGGTAACGACAATCGCCCCCAGCGCAAAGCCAATCAAAAACATCAGCCACGCGGCCTCATTGGCGGTGAAATACACCTGTTTGGCCAACACCCGGCGCACCGGTGCCCGGCTTAATGCGCCAAAAGCGGGTAAATAATGCCGATACCACCTTTTCAAACTATCACCTCATCCCCACTTCAGTGCTATTGGGCGCACTCAGCGCCTGCCGTGCAAACTATCGGCACGATAGCAAGAAACGAATAGAACGTCACCGCGCAAAGCTTTACACTATGCGCATTTTTGCGGTCTTGCGCCCTTAGCCATCGCTAGGCTGAACGCGCTGTGCCACTATAAACCTGAAGCGATTGAACCAACACACAAGGACACCATCATGGCAACACAACACCATCGCCTGCTGATTCTTGGCTCTGGCCCGGCCGGCTATACCGCCGCCGTCTATGCGGCCCGCGCCAACCTGAAACCGGTTTTGATCACCGGGATCGCCCAGGGCGGCCAATTGATGACCACCACCGACGTGGACAACTGGCCAGCAGATGCCGATGGCGTAATGGGCCCGGAATTGATGAGCCGCTTTCAAAAGCACGCCGAGCGTTTTGGCACCGAAATGATCTTTGATCATATTCACACCACGTACCTGAGCGAAAAACCGATCCGCCTCGTGGGCGATTCGGGCGAATACACTTGCGATGCGCTGATTATCGCTACCGGCGCTTCGGCGCAATATCTGGGCCTGCCCTCCGAAGAAGCCTTTGCAGGCCGCGGCGTATCGGCTTGTGCCACTTGCGATGGTTTCTTCTATCGCGGCAAACCGGTTGCCGTGGTCGGCGGCGGTAATACCGCGGTGGAAGAAGCACTGTATCTGGCCAATATCGCCAGCCACGTGACGCTGATTCACCGTCGCGACACCTTCCGCGCCGAGAAAATCCTGATCGATCATCTGATGGAAAAAGTGGCCGAAGGCAAAATCTCGCTGGAACTGAACCAAGTCTTGGATGAAGTCCTTGGCGACGCCTCAGGGGTAACCGGCGCACGGCTGAAACAATTTGGCGGCGAAGCCACCAAAGACATCGCCGTCGATGGCGTCTTTATCGCGATTGGCCACAAGCCCAACACCGATATCTTCAAAGGCCAGCTGGAGATGGACCAAACCGGTTACATCATCACCAAAGGCGGCCGTGATGGCAATGCCACGGCCACCAGCGTAGCGGGTGTATTTGCGGCCGGCGATGTGCAAGACCACATTTATCGCCAAGCGGTGACGTCTGCCGCCAGCGGCTGCCAAGCAGCACTGGATGCGGATCGCTTCCTGGAAAGCCTGCGTTAAGAACTTGCAATACTGCCGCACGTATCGCTCGCTAAGCCTTGATAAAAAAGCCCTGGTGAGCAATACCCCTCGAAAACCCCGTTCGCTTCGGCAACGGGGTTTTTCTTTTGCGGCCGGATGTTTAGCTGCAGTGGTCTAGCGACGCACAACACTTACAGCCAAAAACAAATCCTTACGCAAAGATTGTTGCACAGAACAAAAAGCCAGCAAAAAAAGATGTTCTGTCATCGCAATGACATCCATAATTGCCATGCTAACTGAGCTGTACTCGGGGCTGTTCCAGCCATGATGTATTGGTTTTCACCTTCACCATGAGGAATCACCATGTCTCTGCCGTCTACGTTCAAAACCTCTCGCCAGCGTCGCTCGATCGAAGAAGCCCAACGTAATATGGAAATCGCCGTGATGAGCACCTATCGCAAGCAATTTGAAACCAAACGCCAAATCCGAAATGCGCTGTCCGATCTCGCCGCCGAGCGCGCCGAACGCGAACAGGATTATCTCGCCGAACGTTAACCCCGCCCCGTTTGAGTACACTCCAGCCCGCACCTGCGGGCTTTTTCATGCCTACAAATTGCCGCAACTAGCATTCTGGCTGCGCCACCGTCAGCGCCAGCCCCCCGAGCGAGGTTTCCTTGTAGCTGTTTTTCATATCCAGCCCGGTGCGATACATCGTCTCGATGACTTTATCGAGGCTCACCAAATGCCGGCCATCTTCCAGCAAGGCCAGCTGGGCAATTTTGATGGCTTTTTCCGCGGCAACGCCGTTGCGCTCCACGCAGGGCACTTGCACCTGCCCGCCGACCGGGTCGCAAGTGAGCCCCAGATGATGCTCCATGGCGATTTCAGCCGCATTTTCAACCTGCGCCAGGCTACCGCCCAACACAGCGCAATACGCGCCGGCGGCCATCGAGCAAGCCACGCCCACCTCGCCCTGACAGCCGACTTCGGCGCCGGAAATCGAGGCATTCATTTTGTACAGCAGGCCAATCGCCGCGGCAGTAAGTAAAAATTCGACAATGCCATCTTCGCTGGCGTCGGGCGCAAAATCGCGATAGTACTGCAACACGGCAGGAATAATCCCGGCCGCGCCATTGGTAGGCGCCGTGACAATCCGCCCGCCGCTGGCGTTTTCTTCGGAGACCGCCATGGCAAACAGCATCGGCCACAGCATGATGTCGGCGCGACCTTCCAACTGCAGCGCCTCCAGCCGGCGATACAGCGCCGGCGCGCGGCGTTTCACTGCAAACGGGCCGGGCAATAGCCCTTCCTGCTGGCAACCAGTGAGCACACAGCGCTGCATCACCGCTGCGATTTCCAGCAGCCCCTCACGAATTTGCAGCTCGCTACGCCACACCCGCTCATTGGCCAGCATCACCTGTGCCATGCTCAGCTGCTGTTGCTGGCAATGCGCCAAGAGTTCAAGCGCATTTTGAAACGGATACGGCACCGCCACGGTCGTATTTTGGGTGCTCGTGCTTTGCGCTGCCAACTCGGCGGCACTGAGTACAAACCCGCCGCCCACTGAGAAATAGCGCTCACGCTGTAGCACCTCACCCGCGGCATTTAGCGCCGTGAACTGCAGGCCATTGGCGTGCTCGGGCAAGAACAAATGCTTATGCAGCGCCACATCACGAGCGAACGCAAATGGCACTTCGTGGAGGCCAGCTAGCCGCAGCGCCGCGCCCTGCTGCAAGGCGGCGCGGCGTGGGGCGATCAGCGTTGGATCGATGTCTTTAGGGGTATAGCCCTCTAGGCCAAGCAGTACGGCACTTACCGAGCCATGCCCCTCCCCGGTGAGCGCCAGCGAACCATACAGCTCCACCGAAACCCGTGCGCACTGCGCCAGCAAGCCCGCCGTGTGCAGCTGCAGCGCAAACTGGCGCGCCGCCACCATTGGGCCAACGGTATGCGAGCTAGAGGGGCCGATACCGATTTTAAAGAGATCAAACACGCTGAGCATGGCGAGCCTTGAGAGAAAAGCAGTGAATGCGCTATTGATAGCCAGCGCCACCTGGTGCGGCAATACCGTCTATCCCCACTCGGGCGGCGTAAGATACGGCCGCCCCAGCGCAATTAGTGGCGGTGGCAATTACAGATAGCTGCCAACCAGATCACCGGCAATCCCCAGTAGGCCCATCACAAACACAAAGCTGGCTAGGCTGGAGCGATATACCAGCAGCCGTGGCACCCGCTTCATCAGCATCACCGGCAATAGATAGGCATAAATTGCAATAATCGGGGCCGAAAGCGCGCCAATGATTTTCAGCACCGGCGGGTTATACACCGCCAAAACCCACAGCCCGGCCATCATCACCACGGTGATCCAAGTATTGATGCGTGGCAGATTCAGCTGCGCCGCGGCGGCAGGGTTACGCCAAGTGAGTAGACGCGTCACAATGCCCACCGCCCCTTCCCGCGTGCCGACAAAATGGCCGAAGTAAGAGCTGGCAATTGCCAAAAATGCAATCACCGGGATCAGGTATTTCAGGAACGGCTCGTGTACCACCAAGGACATGGTGGTGAGGATATCGACATTATTGGCCTGGGCGCGCTGCAGCACTTCGGGCGAAGTGGCTAGCACCATCGAAAGCACAAAAAACATCACAAACACCAGCAGCACCAGCGAAGTCCATTTGATGATGCCATCAGTGCGGGCCACAGCCTCTGCCACCGGATATTGCTGGCGATAGCTAGCGGCCAGCGTTGAACATACCGGCGAGAAATTCATCGCAAACACCAGCACCGGAAACAGCAGCAAGAGATTGCGCAGCACCTCATCCAGATAGCTTTCGGCGCTAAAAAAGCTCAGATTCCACTGCGGGATCATATACAGCGATAAACCGGCCAGCAGAATGATCAGCGGAAAAGTCAGCAATGAGGTTATCCGCACCATAATGCGCTCGCCCGCCAACACTACCGACGTTAGCCCCACCAGCAACACAAAGGTGAGCAGCGGCCGCGAGAAGCCCTCAATGCCCAACTGGTGAGTGAGGAAAGATTGCACGATATTGGTCACACCGGTGGCATAACCCACACAAATGGTCACAATCGAGAGGAAATACAGCACCGACACGGCAAAACCGACATTGCGCCCCAGATCATGCTCCACGGCGCCGACAATATCGGTGGGCTGGGGGCAGGAAGCCACCACGCGCGTAATGCCGCGATGCGCGAGCCATGTCACCGGCAGAATCAGCGCGGTGAGGATCAGCAGCGGCCACGGTCCGCCCAACCCGGCGCGGATCGGCAAATATAAAATACCGGCCCCAACGGCGGTACCAAAGCAGGTCAGTACCCACTCCCAATCGCGACGGTTTAACTGCATGTGGCACCTCACGGTCTATGCGGATCGAATAAACCTGATTAGAGCGCAGCCGCGCGCGATTTTCTGCGCACAAATTACACCGCCGAACGGCATTTATACAGTCAAGCCCGCATAGACAGAGCCCGGGCAAATACCCAGACCGGTATCTAGCGCCAAGCCAAACCACACCTTGGCTGGCAAGCTATACCTCGCTTAAGTCTGCTCCTCACTTAGCTGCAGCGCCCACATGCGGGCATATTGCCCCTGCGCCGCCAGCAAGTCACGATGCGTACCACGCTCGATAATTTGCCCACCCTGCATCACTAAAATTTCATCCGCATCGGCGATGGTCGAGAGCCGGTGGGCCACAATCAGCGTGGTGCGATTGGCCGAAATGGCTTTCAGTTCGGCCTGAATGGCTTTTTCGGTTTGCGAATCCAGCGCGCTGGTGGCCTCATCAAAAATCAGGATCGGCGGGTTTTTCAAGATGGTGCGTGCGATCGCCACCCGCTGTTTTTCCCCACCGGATAGCTTCAGCCCGCGCTCGCCCACCGTGGTATCAAAACCAGCCGGCAAACCCATGATGAAATCGTAAATATGCGCCGATTTGGCCGCCTCGATCACTTCATCACGGCTAGCGCCCGGCTTGCCGTAGGCGATGTTGTAATAGATGGTGTCGTTAAACAGGACCGTATCCTGCGGCACGATGCCGATCTGCGCGCGCAGGCAGTCTTGCTGCAGCGCCGACAGCGGCACGCCGTTGATTTCAATACTGCCGCTTTGCACATCATAAAACCGGTATAACAGCCGTGACAGCGTTGATTTACCCGCGCCGCTGGCCCCAACCACCGCTACCGTATGGCCGGCCGGAATACTGAAATTAATATCGTGCAAAATCGGGCGTTCAGGATCATAAGCAAACGAAACGCCTTTAAACGCCACTTCCGCCGGTGCCAAATCCAGCACTTGGGCATTGGGCGCATCGGTGACTTCGGCATTACGGTTGAGCAGGCCAAACATTTTCTCCATGTCGGCCAGCGAATTTTTGATTTCGCGATAAACAAAACCCAGGAAATTGAGCGGCGCATACAGCTGCAGCAAAAACGCGTTCACCAGCACCAGATCGCCCAGCGTCATCGTGCCCTGCACCACGCCATCGGCCGCCATCCACACCAGCGCAGTTACGCCCAGCGCAATAATCGAGGCTTGTCCGGCATTCAGAAACGACAGCGACACCTGATTTTTTACCGCGGCCGATTCCCACTTGGCCAGGCTGCGGTCATAACGCTCGGCTTCCCAGCGCTCGTTGCCAAAGTATTTCACCGTTTCGTAATTGATCAGGCTATCAATCGCCCGGGTGTTGGCCTTGGAATCCAGATCATTCATTTCGCGGCGAAAGTGCATCCGCCACTCGGTCACCCCCAAGGTAAAGCCGATGTAGAGCACGATGGTGCCAAAGGTGACCGCGGCGAAGGTCCAGTGATATTTGCCCAGCAAGATCGCCGCTACGAGGCCAATCTCCACCAGGGTGGGCAAAATATTAAACAGGGTGAAATTGAGCAAAAAGGCAATGCCTTTGGTGCCGCGATCAATATCGCGGCTCATGCCGCCGGTTTGCCGCTCAAGATGAAAGCGCAGCGAGAGACGATGCAAATGCTCGAAGACCTGCAGCGCAATTTTACGGATTGCGCCTTGGGTCACTTTGGCAAACACCGCATCGCGCATTTCGCCCAATACCGACGAGGCCAGCCGCAAGGCGCCATAGCCCAAAATCAGCGTCACCGGCAGCACCAGCGCCTGCTGCTCCGGGCCCAGCTGATCAACAATATCTTTCAGTACCAAAGGCACCGCCACATTGGCAAGCTTAGCCGCCACCAAAAGGCTCAGCGCCAAAATCACCCGCAATTTGTATTGCCACAGATAGGGCAATAAAGAGCGCAAAGTGGCCAATTGATTACGCTGCGTGGGGGCAGTCTGGGTTGGGGCGACATCCGCTGCCGCGGCACTAGCCGGCCGCATTAATGCAAAGTCCGTGGCATGGCCAACACAAATGAGGGGATTTCGGCCTCAAACTCGGTGCCGTCGGCGGCGATCATCTGATAAGTGCCGCGCATGGTGCCCACTGGTGTATTCAGCGTCACGCCGCTGGTGTATTCGAAAGTTTCACCGGGGGCGAGCTCAGGGTGCTCACCGACTACGCCCAGACCGCGCACTTCCTGCTGCTTGCCGCTGGCGTCTTCGATAATCCAGTGCCGGGCGATGAGTTTGGCGGTGATCGAGCCAGTGTTTTCGATGGTGATCTGATAAGCAAAGGTGTATTGCTCTTCTTTTTCATCCGACTGCTCGGCCAGATAAAACGGCCGGGCCAGTACTTTGATCTGATAACTGTGTTCCATGCGGTATCTCCAGCGCATTTGTTTTGTCAGACAGATGAGGGCAAGCTGGCATTTTGCCACTCCCTGCCCGGCTTTTTTTCGCAAATTTGCGCCGTATCAGGGCAGCGACCCGCCAGCGCGCTACACTGGGCGGCAAACTGGCATAATACCTGCAAGCTATTTACGGAGCTCGTCATGACTTATCGCATCGCCCCCAGCATCTTGTCTGCCGATTTCGCCCGTCTGGGTGAAGAGGTGAAAAACGTGATCGCCGCCGGTGCCGACATTGTGCACTTTGACGTGATGGATAATCACTACGTCCCCAATCTCACCATCGGCCCGCTAGTCTGTGATGCAATCCGCCCGTGCACCGACGCACCGATTGATGTGCACCTGATGGTTAAACCCGTAGATCGCATCATCCCTGATTTTGCCAAAGCTGGCGCCAATATCATCACCTTTCACCCTGAGGCTTCCGAGCACATCGACCGCTCGCTGGGCCTGATTAAAGACTGCGGCTGCAAAGCGGGCCTGGTGTTTAATCCCGCCACACCACTGCATTACCTTGATTACGTGATGGATAAAATCGACATGATTTTGCTGATGTCGGTAAACCCGGGCTTTGGCGGGCAGGCATTTATTCCGGCTACGCTAGATAAAGCCCGCCAGGCGCGCGCACTGATCGATGCCTACACCGCTCGCACCGGGCGCGAAATCTGGCTGGAAATCGATGGCGGGGTCAAAGTAGATAATATCGCGCAAATCGCAGCCGCAGGGGTCGATACCTTTGTGGCCGGTTCGGCCATTTACAGCCAGCCAGATTACAAAGCCGTGATTGACCAGATGCGCGCGGAGCTGGCCAAGGTAAAATAAGCGTTTCCCTGCTTTGGATACGCGCCATGCAACTACTGCACAATCCACGCTGCAGCAAAAGTCGTGAAGCCCTCGCCGCTCTGGAAGCGGCTGGGCAGCAACCGCAAGTGCGGCTGTACTTGCAAGAGCCGCTCAGTGCGGCAGAAATTGGCACTCTCTTAGCGCAACTGGGTCTGCCCGCCTTGGGGCTGGTTCGCCAGAAAGAAGCACTGTGGGCCGAGCTCACCCGCGACGGCGTACCTGATGAGGCGGGCATCATCGCCCTACTGGCCGCCCACCCCAAGCTGATTGAACGCCCGGTGCTAATTCACCGGGGCCGCGCCGCCATCGGCCGCCCCTTGGCGCAAATCCTGGCGCTGCTGGACTAAGCCGCGCGCAGGCCTTATTCAAGCACTCAAGCAGATACCCACTGCCGTATCATCCGCTAAGGCTTTATGATTAAGTCTTAGTGACACATACCCCTTTACTGGAGCCCCCCCATGACGATTCAAGCGTTGGCTTTTGATCTCGATGGCACCCTTGTCGATTCACTCCAAGATCTGGCCCGCGCCGCCAATGCCGTGCGCGGCGATCTGCAGCTGGCGCCACTAGCCGCCGCCGTGGTGGAAAGCTATGTCGGCGATGGCGCCGCCAGCCTGGTGGCCCGGGTACTGGCCGATGATCACGCCGCCGAATTCACCGGCAGCCCGCTGCAGCAGCAAGGGATGGAATTATTCAACCAGCACTATCGCGCTGGGCTGACACTGGCTACCCGCTTTTACCCCAAAGTGCAGGAAACCCTGCATGCATTGCACGAACGCGGCCTGCCGCTGGCGATAATTACCAATAAGCCCGAGCGCTTTACCCTGCCGCTACTGCGTGAGCTTGGGGTATTCGAGCATTTTGAAGTGATTGTCGCCGGCGATACCCTGCCCGAGCGTAAACCGTCGGCTCTGCCCCTGAACTACACCGCCGAACGGCTGGGCGTGGCGGTGGAACAGCTGCTGATGGTGGGCGACTCGAAAAACGATATCCTGGCCGCCCGCGCCGCCGGCGCCCCGAATATTCTGGTGAGCTATGGCTATGGCGATAATCTGGAGGGGATCGGCGCCGATGCCATCATTCATCGCTTTGATGAGCTGCTGGCGTTTCTGGATGAATAAAGCAAGGATTTAGCCACTGGCGAGCGCCAAGAAGTCTAGATCTTTCATCATGCTGCCATCGGCTTGTAGCAAAGCGCCGGTATTGTGCCGGCTGTTGTGCTGCTTGCCGGAAGATTTATGCTCACCACGTGGCTACGTGTTTTTTTTGAAGTCACCCGCCAAGGCGGCGTCATGGCTGCCGCCCGCCATCTGAATCTTAGTCAGCCCAGCATTACCAGCCAGCTGCGCAAGCTGGAAGAACACTACCAAATTGAGCTTTTCAGCCGCCGCAATGGGCGGCTGGTGCTCACCGATACCGCCATCCAGCTACTCCCCAAAGTAGAGCGCCTACTCCAGCAAGAAGCCGAGCTGGAATTTGAGCTGCGCCAGCAAAGCGAACGCCAAGCCGGCCAGCTGCGCATCGGTGCCACCGGGCCATTTTATCTGCTGCCGCTACTCGCCCGCCTGCGCACCGCTCAGCCAGCGCTGCAAGTGGATGTGCAGTTTGGCAATTCGGCGGTAATGCTCGAAGCCCTGCTGAATTATCAGGTTGATCTGGCCGTCACCTCGCAAACGCTGGACGATCCCCGTCTGATGTGTCGCCCGCTGGCCAGCAGCCCGCTGGTATTGCTGGTGCCCAGTAGCGATCCTCTCGCTCATCACAAGTCAGTGCTTTGCCAGCAATTACACGGCGCCACCCTGCTCACGCGGGAAGCCGGCTCGGTCACCCAGCAGGCCGTCGATACCTTGCTGGCCGATCATCAAATCCGCCTGCAACGCCGGCTGCAGCTCGGTAGCCGCGAAGCCGTGCGCGAAGGCGTAGCGCAGGGTCTGGGCTGGGCCTTGATGGCCGCCGGCGAGGTGGGCGAACATCCGCGCCTGCGCGCACTACAGCTCAGCGATAGTCAGGTGGCGGTGCATGAATATCTATATCTGCTCCGCCAGCGCGCCGAAATGCGCGCAATTCGCAGCTTTTTGCAGTTGCTCCCGCAGGGTGCGGTCACAGCGAAGGCCTGAAGCTGTGCCCACCTAGCCCCCCCAATTGGCGCTGCACAGCCCTAGCAGAACTCCCCAAAATTCGCCTAGCCCAATGGCACAGCCCACCCCCAGAAAAACAAACGCCGGGCATTGCCCGGCGTGGTGTACTGCAATGCCCATTTATGCCCACGGCAGTACCGTGGGCTCGGGCTTATTTGATTTTCACGCTGCCTGTCATACTCCACGGTGTCCAGTTCAGACCGCTATCGCGCACGCGCACGCGGTAGTACCAGGTTTCACCACTGGACAGCTGCAAGGCCGCTGGTTTGCTGGCGAAGCGATCATAGCTAGATACATGCGTACACTGCCCGCCACGTGGGCCGGTGAGTGTGGTGCAACTGGCGCCTTTGGAGAGCGACCAGCGCTCGAAGGCTTCATTGCCACCGTCTTGCAAGATCTCGCGCGCTTGCAGGGCATTCGCGAGTGAAAGCTCATTAATCGACTTACCGGCGCGGGTATTAGTGAAGCTGGCTTCAGTACTACCGGTGTAGAACCAGTTTTCTTTGCGCGTCTGGTTGCCCCAGATGTCAAAGGCATCGCTAAAGTCGGCATTTTTCGCCAGTTGCCAATGCGCTTCCAGCCCATCCAGCCCTGCTAGTGGCACAAATTGCAGCGTCAGCTCAGCCAACGCCACTTCGCCCAGATCACGTTGCGGCAGGCTTGGTGGCACCACCAGCGGCTGCTGGGTAATCTGCGCCTGATCGGTCACCGGGAAGGTGGTATTGGTGCCACTCACACCGCTGGAACGCCGTACCACGGCCAGGCTTTGCTGCGGCCCGAAGCGGAAAGTGAGCGTGTTGTAGCCAAATTCATCGCGGGTAATGGTGAAGATATCGAGATCTTTGCCATCACTCCCTTGATTACCGCCGCCTTCCAGACCGCCGCTGGCGCTGGCGGCATTCAGCCACAGGTGTTTGACATCCATCGAATGCCCGCGCGCATAGCTATGCACATGGCCGAACAGATTGCCGGTGATGGCCTGGGTGCGGCGGCTGTAGTCTTCCAGCTCGGACACAAACTCGCAGGTGGCCATCACTTCGCCATTGCGCCATTTTTCTGACAGACACGGGCCGTGGTTGATGCTGAAGACATACGGCTTGGCTTGCTGCTCGGCGCTGGCGATTTGCTGCTTGAACCAATCAAGCTGCGCCACACGGAATTGATCCCAATACATCGACATCGGGGTCCAGTTGCCATGGGCATGGCGGCCAGAAATCGGTGTGGTATCGAGGCTGATCAGTTTCAGGCCCAGATAATCGGTGCTGTACCAGAAGCCGCGATACAGCGCCGAGCCATTATCCGGCACGCCAGCAAAGTATTTGCGATAGCTTTGCATCGCCTTATTCAGATCTGGCTGGGTGACCTTGGCCGGGTTGCCCATCTCTTCGGCGAAATATTCATGATTACCCGGCGCCGGAATAATCGGCACATAGGGGCTGAGCGCCTGCATACGGCCAAAGAACTGATTACGCCACTGATCGCGCGAACCGCCACTGGCCACAATATCGCCATGGTGGATAATGCCGGCGATTTTCTCGCTACATTGCACTGGATCGGTGCTTTGACATTCGAGCGGAATCACGCCTTTGTTCACGATATCGGTAAAGATCGTGCCACGGCCATCCTGGGTATCGCTAAACAGCACAAACTTGGCCTGCTCCACGCCATCACCCGCTTTGGGCCAGGTTTTGAAAGCGTAGCGCTGTGATGTATAAGCTGTTAGGCCATCCGCGCTATGCGTTCGCACGTAATACTCGTACAGGGTATTTGATTTGAGCTCGGTGAGCGCCGCATGGTGCACGGTGGCGTCTTTGGGGTGAGGTACCGCAGCAAAGCGGCGGAAAACTTCGCCACTGCCAAATGGCCGCACCCAGACTTCGCCCTGCACTTGCGCGCTTTCAAACATCACCGTCATGCGATCGGGGCCGGGGCCTTGCAGTGATGGCGCGATGCTGAAGGTTGGCAAGCCGGCGCCGCTCGGTGGCTGCTGTGGATCGGGGCTTGGCGTGGCAGTAGGTTGCGGCGTAACGCTTGGCTGCGGGGTGGCCGTTGGGCTTGGGGTCACGCTCGGCGTTGGGCTTGGTGGCAAGGTGGTCGGCTGCGGTTTCAACACCGCCAGCGGCGCTTCGGCCTTGGCCAGACTTTGCACTTCGGCATCTGACAGTGCACGCTGCCACACCGCCAGCTCGTCGTATTCCAGCGCAAAACGCTCGGCCGGATAGCGGCTGTAATAATCACCGCGCGCATCTTCATTCAGCGCCCAGCGATTAAAGCTTGGCAAGATATTCCCCAGCGCCGCGAAATTAAGCTTGATGCGATTCACAAAGCCTTTGTCGTCGGTGGCGGCGGCAGTCAGCACTTTGGCCTGCTCATCGACGGTGAGCGCAATATAGGCCCAGCCTTTGCCGGCGCCCGGCAGATAGCCATCCAGCCGCTTGCTGCCATCGCCAATATTGATTTTCAGCCGGCCATCATTATTGCGGCCAATCGAAACCCCGGGGTTGAGGCCAGTTTCCCAGTCTTTATTGGTCAGGATGCTAGCCAGCTTATTGCCCATGTCTTCCGGCATGCGCAGCCAGAAACCGATGGTGTAAGTGCCACTCAAAGCGCGCGGCAAAAAGAGCGCTGCGCCCTGCTTGGCATCGAGCAACACACCATTGGCAAAGCGGCCAGTGCTACGCTGCTGCGGTCCAACCGCTTGCAAGGTAATGCCGGCGACGCTATCGCTTGCGCCCTGCTCCAGCGGGTAGTAATGCACCAAGCCTTGCGTGAGCGATGCCAGCGGTGGGGTCAGCGGCGGCAGGCTTGGCGTTGGGGCCGGGGTTGGGTTTGGCGTTACGACTGGTGTGGCAGTTGGCGTCGGTACGATGGTGGGGGCAGCCGTTGGGGCTACGGTTGGAACGGCGGTCGGAGTAGGAGTCGGAGTCGCCGTTGGCACCGGAGTCGCACTTGGTGCTGGCGTCGCGGTCGGCGCCAGCGTTGGGCTTGGCGTTAACGCTGGGGTGGCAGTCGGGTTCACCGTCGGGCTAGGCGTCGCGCAAGGCCCCAGCGCGCGCCACGGGCCCCATTGGCCACTGGTGGCCGGCTGATCGCCACGCGTCCACCACTTGGCTTCGTATACTTGCCCACCAACGACTACGCGCTGGCCAGCGGTATAAACGCTACTGGCAAGCCACGGAGCGGCACATTCACCCGCAGCCGGGGGCTGAGTGGGGCTCAGCGTCGGCTGCGTAGTCGGATTCAGGCTCGGCTGTGGGCTAGGCGGCAAGGTTGGCGTGCCGGCTTTGGTTTGCCACAGCACTGGCGTTGCGGCCGGATTCCAGTTCGCGCCATGAAATGCAGTGTGCGTCAGCAAAGCGGTGTATTCGCGGTTGCCGTACTGTACCGTGCTACCCGCCGGGTAAGTCACGCCTTCTTGCCAAGGCTCGGCCGCGAACACAGTGCCACTGCTGATGGCCAGGCACAGCGCCTGCAGCAGCAAAGTGGGGGTTTTAGGTTGCCACATCGGGTCTTGCTCCATCGATTTTTGGGGAAAATGCGCCCACATACGGGCGATGGAGCGGATGCTAACGCTGGGCATTTGCAGGCTGATGTCAGCTCACCGCAGTTTGCCGGGGTGGGCTATCAGCATTTACGGGTGATTTGTCATGCTTTTGTCATTTGTCGCAGAATTTGCGCCGACCCCAAAGCACACAGGCAGCTTAGCGCTGCCTGTGTTTGTGTACCCTACCGATGTATCAGCCTATATGGCTTTTAGATAAAAGCCGACAGGCCAATACCCCTATTTAATCTCTGCCAGAAAGTCACGCGCGGGCACAATAATCAGTCCTGCCCGCTGGCCGGGCGGTACATCGGGGTTGGGGAAAATAATCCGCGCCTGCGCCTCGTCAATCACAAAGGGCACCCCGGCATCGACGGCCAGTGTCATGCCTTGGGTCAATGGCGTGAAGTTATCGGTTTTGCCATCAATGGCAAAACTGAAATCATGGCTGGTTTTGGGGATTTCGCGCGACACGCGGAAAATCTGTACCTGCGGTGGCACCAGCTCAGGCTGGGGCAGCTCACCCGCAATCAGCGCGCTGAGGTAACCATCGAGTTTGGAGAGATCGATCCCCTGATTGTGCCCAAATGGCCGCGCGCTACCCAGCTCGACGGTGAAGGCTTCGGCATCGTATTTAAAGCTGGATGAATACGAGAACGTGCTGGAGCTGGTGGACTGCAGCAGCACGGTATCCACGCCAGCGAGGCTGAGGCGGGCAATGGCTTGCGCTTCAAAACGCTTACCCGGTTTAGGCAGCGGATAAATCGCGAATTTTTCGATCAGCGAGCCATGAATGGCGGTGTGCAAATCATAGTGCAGGCGTGGCGCGGTGGAATCGCTAAAAAAGCGGCCAACGTGCATTTCCAGCATCAGCGCGCGGCGTTTTTCCAGCCCGTCTTCCACTTGCGGGGCGCGGTTAAACAGGCGATTCATGTCTTCTTCAACAAAGCGTTTACCGCTGCGCAGCGCCGCCACATTGCCAAAGATAAATAACACCCGCGCTTTGACTTTCAGGCTGCCAGTCATAATGCGCTCGATCAGCGCTTCCACTAGCTCGACCGGCGCAGTTTCATTGCCATGAATACCGCAAGAAATCACCAGATCGAGCGGATTATGCGGCTGCTGGCTTGGCTCAAAGCGGATCACCCCTTCATCCAGCACCTGCACCGATGGCCCGTGGGGCAAACAATAGGGCAGAGCCAGTGCGGTTTCACCGGCCAGAGTTTTTTGCAAGAAGGTCGACATGGCGGGCCTCAATTCTCAAATACAGGGCACCTACTGATGATAGGTGACGCGGGAAAGCCCGCCAGTGTAGCAGGCTGCGCGGTGGCTTACATCCAAGCCAGCTTGGGCTGACCTGCCACGCAGCGCAAAAGCGACGCTCAGGCCGCCCCCCCACCGGTAGGTAACATCAGGTGGCGACAGGCAGCGACTCTGCTTCGCCCTACCCGCCGCAACCCCTATTCACCGGCAGCCGAGCGCTGTTTACAGATCAGAACCAGCGCGCTGGAATGGATAAATCGAGCCCAGCTGCAGGATTTGCGTCAGCTCATCCAGCGCCGTGCGCACTTCCACCACCAGCTGTGGATCGACCAAATCCGCCTCACCCAAGCGATCGCGGTAATGCTGCTGCACCCAGCCCGTTAAGCGGGCATACAGCGCATCGTTCATCCATAGGGCGGGGTTGACCGCGGCGATTTCAGCCTCGTTCAGCGACACGCGCAGGCGTAAGCACGCGGGGCCGCCGCCGTTTTGCATACTTTGCTTGAGATCGAACACCAGCACTTCATCAATCGCAGTATTACGGCTCAGCAGATCTTGGAGATACGCCCATACCGCCGGGGTATTACGGCACTCTTCCGGCACTACCAAACGCTGGCGACCAGCACCTTTGGCCAATAGCTGGCTATTAAACAGATACGATTTCACTGCCTCGGCCACGCTCACGGCGCTGCGGGGCACTTCGATAATCTGAAAATCAGGCCCGCATTTGGCGCGCAGCTCGGCATACACGCTGGCGCTATCCAAAAACGCATCCTGATGGGTAAACAGCACCTGCTGATTGCCGACCGAAATCACATCATTGTGAAATACGCCGGCATCGATCACCGCCGGATTTTGCTGGGCAAATACGGTGCCCGCGGCAGTCAGGCCATGCCGGCGCGCAACGGCCTGGCTCGCTTCCAGCGTATGGCGCGCGGGGAAACGGCTTGGCTCATGCCGGCCACCCCAGTGCTGACGACCATAAACAAAAAATTCGACCCCCGCGCCGGCATAGTCGCGGCAAAAGCGGGTGTGATTGGCCGCGCCCTCATCGCCCAGCGCCGCCAACATAGGCAAGGCTTCGTGCACTGCAAAGCGGTTACTATCGGGAAACATCGCGCGCAGCGTGCGGGCCGTTTGGCGGTGTTCGAGGGCGCGATGGAATTTATTCTGCAAATTGGCCACGGTGAAATGCACCCGGCCATCGGCGGTATCGCCCGATGGGCTCACGGTGGCGGCATTGGCCGTCCACATTGACGAAGCCGAACACATGGCCGACAGATACCCTGGCTGTGTATTGCCCACAGCAGCAATGATTTCGCTATCGCTACCGCCATACCCCAGTTCACGCAGCATCCACACGGCTGGGCGTTCTTGCGGCGCAAACACACCCTGCCGGTAGCCCAGATCGGCCAGCGCTTTCATTTTCGCCAGCCCCTGCAGGGCGGCTTCGCGAGGGTTCGCCAATTGCTTGGCATTGCCAGTGGAGGCGACATTACCAAAAGAATGGCCACCGTAATGGTGCGTGGGGCCGACCAGCCCGTCAAAATTGGCTTCAACGCCAGGCGCAGCCGCGCCGGCGAGGCGACTTGTTTGCTCGCTCATTTACAGGGTCATCCCAGGTGGTAGCTGACTTGGGCAGCTCAGTTGTTCGGCTTCGATCGAGGCGACCGGATAGGCGCAATAATCCGCAGCGTAATAGGCGCTGGCGCGGTGATTACCCGAAGCGCCCACGCCGCCAAATGGAGCAGCGCTGGAGGCACCGGTCAGCGGTTTATTCCAGTTCACGATGCCGGCACGGGCTTCGCGCCAGAAAAAATCATAATCAGCGCGCGCATCGCTCAATAGCCCGGCTGCCAGCCCAAAGCGGGTGGCATTGGCCAGAGTGATGGCCTGAGTGAATTCGCCATAACGTTGCACTTGCAGCAAGGGGCCGAAGTATTCTTCATCGGGCAACTCACGCACAGCGCTCACATCCAAAATCCCGGCCGACAGCAAGGCGGTATCCGCTTGCAAACGGCGCAGCGGTAGCAGCGTGGTCGCGCCCGCCGCCAACAGCCGCTCTTGCGCGCGCAAGAGTTGCTCGGCGGCCTGCAGCGATACCACCGCGCCCATAAACGGCTGCGGCTCGGCATCCCACGCGCCCACTTGCAGTGCATCGGCCACTTGCACCAGGCGTGCCAAGAAGGCATCGCCCCACTCGCCTACCGGCACCAAGAGGCGACGCGAGCAGGTGCAGCGCTGACCGGCGGAAATAAAGGCCGATTGAATCACATGATGCAAAGCGGCATTGATATCGGCCACTTCGCGCACAATCAGCGGATTATTGCCGCCCATTTCCAGCGCCAGGATTTTATCTGGCTGCCCGGCAAACTGCTGATGCAGCGCATAGCCCGTTGCCGCGCTGCCGGTGAAATACAGGCCATCAATTTGCGCATGCGCCGCCAGCGCCACGCCGGTGTCGCGCGCGCCTTGCACCACATTCAATACCCCGGCAGGTAGGCCAGCGGCCAGCCACAGCTCAGCGGTTTTTTGCGCGGTCAGTGGCGCCAGCTCCGAGGGCTTAAACACCACACAGTTGCCGGCGATCAGGGCCGGCACGATATGGCCGTTGGGCAAATGGCCGGGGAAGTTATACGGGCCAAACACTGCTACCACGCCGTGAGGGCGATGGCGCAGCACCGCCAGCGCATCGCCTTGCGGTGCTTCTTTGTAGCCGGTGCGCTCTTCATAGCTTTTGATCGAAATATCGATCTTATTCACCATGGTGGTGACTTCGGTTAGCGCTTCCCAGCGTGGCTTGCCGGTTTCGCGCCCGATGGTGGCCGCCAGCTCCGCCTGATTGGCTTTAAGTAGCTCGGCAAAATTGCGAATAATCGCTATCCGCGCGGCCAGATCCAGATCGCGCCAGCCCGCGAAAGCGCGACGGGCACTGGCAACCGCGGCATCGATATCCGCGGCAGTGGCCGCTTGCCCTTCCCAGACCGGCGCCTGGGTGACCGGATTGCGCGAAGTGAAAGCCGCGCCCTGCCCCGGTTGCCACTGACCATCAATCAGGTTGCCGTGAATCACATTCATGAATTACCCCTTTGCAGACAATGGAACGGCGCGCACGCTGGCGCCGTCGTCAAGATTCAATTGGGCCAGCACGGCACTGGTCAGCGGCAAGCTGTCTTCCAGTGGGCGGGTGATGGCGATGGTGGCGCGAAAATCGGCCAAGCCACCGTTACTGACTAGCCATGGCGTGCCATTTTTGGGTTCGGCCGCCACCGTGAGGGTTTGATAGATACGGCTTTCGCGTACCGCGCGGATATTGTCGCGCTGGCAGGCCAGACTTGGGCCGGCATCAAAAATATCGATATAGCCTTGGTAGGCAAAGCCTTCGCTTTCCAGCATGGCACGCGCGGGCGCAGTGGCCGGATGCACATGGCCAATCACTGCCTGCGCCTCATCCGAGAGCAAGCAGGTATAAATCGGGTATTTGGGCATTAATTCGGCAATAAACGATTTACTGCCCACGTAGGAAAGGAAATCGGCCTGCGCGAAATCCATCTTAAAGAAATGCCGGCCCAGGCTTTCCCAGAACGGCGAGCGGCCAGCTTCATCCGACACGCCGCGCATCTCAGCGATCACCTGCGGGCTAAAGCGCTGCGGGTGCTCCGCCATAAACAGAAAACGCGATTTGGACAGCAGCGCCCCATTGCCGTTTTTGCGGTATTCAGGATTCAGAAACAGCGTACACAGCTCACTGGCGCCGGTTAGATCGGAGGTTAGAAACAGCGTGGGTAGCTGTTTGTAGATATCCAGCTCGCGCGAAGCATGTACCGATAGGCCGACCCGGTAGTTGTACCAGGTGTCATCCATGCCCACGGCGCCTTCTATGCCGCAAATACCGGCCAGCGCCCCGGTGGTATCGTCTTCCAGCGCAAAGAGATAGCTGGCCTGCCCCAGCGGCAATTCGGCCGCCAAGCTATTGAGGCTGGCCTCAATCCGGCGGGTAAAGCGCGCCGGATCAGGTTGCAAAGTAGTAACCCCGACACCGGCCGAACTGGCCAGCGCCAGAATCGCCTCAAGATCGGCTAATCGGGTAGGACGAATCAACATTGGCCAAGCCTTTGCCCGCAGGGCAACAAACGACTTTTTCAATGTAGCAAAGGGTTATGGCAAAACGTATTGGGTCTATCCCCAGCCGCCGTGCGGTTTAGCGGCCGATCAGAGGCTTAGCGCGTGGCAAACAGCGAGCGACCACCTTCAAAACGGGTGGCGAAATAGGCTTTATCCAGCGATTCGATCCGCACTCGCCCTTTGCTGGACGGTGCATGGATAAATTGCCCATCCCCCAGATAAATGCCCACATGCGAAAACGGCGTGCCCAGGGTATTAAAAAACACCAGGTCACCGGCCTGTAGCTGCTGCCGGCTCACTGGCCGTGCGGCCTGCGCCATTTCGGCCGCGGTGCGGGGCAACAAGACATTCAGCGCATTTTGGTACACATAACGCACCAAGCCACTGCAATCGAGCCCGGCTTCGGGGTTGTTGCCGCCGAACTGGTAGCCGGTATCCAGTAAGCCCAGCGCCACCATCACCACTTCGCGAGCGTCGCCCGACACTTCAATTTTACTTAATGATGGTTTGGTGGGTATTGAGCCAGAAGGCTTATTGGCATTAGGTTTGGTTGAGGTACACCCACCTAGTATGGCGAGCATTGCAATGATGATGACCGCCGATTGGTGCGGGCGCAGCAACTTAAGCATCGGCCAACACCTTAATATGTTCGGTTACGCTACGGGCCAGCGCCGACAGCTCGTAGCCACCTTCCAGCATAGACACAATCCGCCCCTGCGCATGCGTGGCAGCTACTTTCATCAGCTGGCGCGTTACCCACGCATAATCGGCCTCGACCAGCCCCATTGAGCCCATATCGTCTTCTAAATGCGCATCAAAGCCGGCCGAGATAAAGATTAATTCGGGCGCAAAAGCATTCAAGGCCGGCAACCACTGCTCGGTCACGACTTCGCGAAACTCAGCCCCACGGCTGGCTCGCGGCATCGGCACATTCAGCATATTCGGGCCTTTGGGTACATCACCCGAATAGGGAAAAAACGGGTGCTGGAAGATACTTACCATCTGCACTCGCGGCTCATCAAAAAACGCGTCTTCGGTGCCATTGCCGTGGTGAACGTCAAAATCCACAATCGCCACTCGGCTCAGGCCGTAGTGCTCCAGCGCATGCCGGGCGGCGACGGCGATATTATTCAGAAAGCAAAACCCCATCCCGCGGCTGCGCTCGGCATGGTGGCCTGGCGGGCGCACCAGACAAAACACATTCCCCGCCCGCCCTTGCATCAGCATATCTACCGCCTGCACGCCAGCGCCGGCCGCATAATAGGCCGCATTGAGCGAATACGGATTCATGGCGGTGTCGGGCTCGAGGTGGACATGGCCTTGCGCCGGGCTCATCAGCGCCAGCTTGTCGAGGTATTCGGCTGGATGCACGCGCAATAATTGCTCGCGTTCGGCCGGCTGAGCCTGCACATGCAAAAGGTAATCCCAGATACCCGAGGCCATCAGCCGATCTTGAATCGCGGCAATCCGCTCCGGACACTCCGGATGCCCCTTGCCCATATCGTGCAAACTGCACGCTGGATGCCCAATTAATGCCGTTGCGCCGCTAGACCCGTACAATCGGTTTACCTATGATTGAAACTATTCTGTTGCAAAAGTTTACGCCTCAGCGCCAGCAAGGAAAAGAATGAGCCCGCAAAGTCGCGAATTATTACAACGGCTACACGCCGCCGAACAACAGCTCAATGGCATTATTCTGGGCAAAGCGCCTACCTTGCGGCTGGCACTGGTGTGCCTGCTGGCGCAAGGGCATTTGCTGATCGAAGACGTACCCGGCGTCGGCAAAACCACACTGGCCCATGCGCTGGCGACGGTGTTGGGGCTGAAATTTGCCCGGGTGCAATTTACCAGCGATCTGCTGCCGGCGGATTTGCTGGGTGTATCGGTGTATGAGCGGCAAACCGAGCAGTTTCGCTTTCACCCTGGCCCGATTTTTACCCAGCTGCTGCTCGCGGATGAAATCAACCGCGCTACCCCCAAAACCCAGTCGGCGCTGCTCGAAGCCATGGCCGAGCAGCAAGTGACGATTGATGGGCAAAGCAATCCACTGCCCAAGCCGTTTTTTGTCATCGCCACCCAGAACCCGCAAAACCAAATCGGCACGTTCGCCCTACCCGAATCGCAGCTGGATCGGTTTTTGCTGCGGCTGGAATTAGGCTATCCCGATGCGCGGGCCGAACGCGCCTTGCTCACCGGTCAAAGCCGCCGGGATCTGCTCGCCGGTTTGCAGCCTGCACTCACACCGGCGCAGCTGTTGGCCGCGCAGCGCACCATTGAAGACATCAAACTGGCCGAGCCGGTGCTCGATTATATTCAGGCCTTGATCGCGGCCACCCGCGAAGATCAACGCTTTAGCTGCGGGCTTTCGCCACGGGCGGCGCTGGGCTTGGTGCAAGCGTGCAAAGCCGCAGCATGGCTTGCCAACCGCAGCATGGTTATCCCGGAAGATGTGCAGCAGGTCTTCCCCGCTCTGGCCGGCCATCGCTTGTTGCTGCGGCAAAGCGGCCGCGCTGATCCGCATTGCGCCTTGCAATTACTGCGTGTGGTAGCCATTCCCTGATGTGGGCCAATCTAAAAGCCGCCCTGCTGGCTTACTGGCAGCGTTTTTTGAGCCGCCAGCACCCCGCACAGGCCGGCCGGCTGATCATTCGCCACCAGCGGCTGTATATCCTGCCCAGCGTGTATGGTGTGGGCTATGGGCTGGTGGCGCTGACCATGCTTGTGGGGGCGCTGAATTATCAATTGAGCTTGGGCTTTTTTTTCTGCTTTTTATTACTGGGCATTGCCCACGCTATTTTGCTGCGCAGCTATGCCAATTTGCTCGGCATGGCGATCAGCGCAGGTGAAGCGCAAGCGGTCTTTGCCGGCGAAGATGCGCTGTTTCCGATTTTGCTGCACAACGATAAAACCCAGCCGCGATTGGGCATTACCTTGCAGCTAGGCCAAGGTGAGCCGGTGCAGTGCGAGCTGCTGGCAGGCCAAAGTCATCAGCAACTCCTGTTACCGCTGGCCACGCACCAGCGAGGTTGGCTGAGCCTACCGCGCTTTACTATCGCCAGCAGCGCCCCGCTGGGCTTGTTTCGCTGCTGGACTTACGCTGAAGTCGCCAGCCAAGTGCTGGTCTACCCCCAACCGGAAGAAAACCCACCGCCACTACCCGTGGGTGGCCAGCAAGGTGACGGGCAACAGTTGGTCGCTGCCGGGCAGGATGATTTTGCCGGGCTACGTTCTTTTCAGCGCGGCGATGCGCTACATGACATCGCCTGGAAACAATCCGCCCGCAGTAATGAGCTGCTGATTCGCCAGTATCAAAGCCCGCAAAGCGAACAGCTATGGCTGTCGCTATCGGCGCTCACCCAGCTCCCGCTTGAGGGGCGGCTGTCCCGCCTGTGCGCCTGGGCCATGCAGGCGCATGCCGCCGGACGCAGCTATGGCCTAGAGCTCGGTAGCCAGCAAATCCCGCCCGGGCATGGGCACGCCCATTTGCATCAATGCCTGCGCGCGCTGGCCGAGTACGCAGGGTAAGCCATGGTCAAAGCCCACACCCTGCTCGCGTTGCAACACCAACAATGGCTGAGTATCACCCTCGCCATATGTAGCTTGCCGCATTTGGTGCAACAACCACCGTGGCTAGCAGCCTGTCTGGCGCTGGTGTTATTGGTGTTCAGCAGCCTCAGCCCCGATTGGCGCAGCCGCATTCCGCGCTGGAGCACCTGGCTACTGGCCGGGGTAGTGGCCACCTTGGTTTGGCAGGCGCACAACACGCTGGTGGGGCGCGAAGGCGGTGTGGCCGTGCTATTAGCATTGGCCATCGTCAAGCTCCTCGAGACCCGCACACGGCGCGATGCGCGGGCTTTATTGCTACTGATGTTTTTACTGACGGGGGTGGCTTTTTTGCACGGGCAAGAGCCGTGGCAAGCCGCCTATGCCCTGCTGGCCAGCGTGGCGATTATTGCCTGTGCGCAACACATTGAAAACCAGATACTTCCACTGGGTAACAACCTGAAAGCCTCAGGCAGAATACTATTGGAAGGCATACCCATTGCCATCCTATTGTTCGTATTATTTCCACGCCTGCCTTCCCCACTGTGGGCCGTACCGGATAGCCAGCAAGCGCGCACTGGCCTATCCGGCGAAGCAATGACCCCGGGCAATATTGCCAACCTGATTCAAGATGACAGCATTGCTTTCAGGGTGAGTTTTCAAGGCCCCGCCCCGGATAGTGCCGCCCTGTATTGGCGTGGCCCGGTTTTTGATGATTTTGATGGCGAACAGTGGAAACCCGCCTACGCCGAGACCGCCCCGCAGGCGGCGATTCGCTTTACCCAGGTGCCACAAATCAGCGGTGAAGGCCCCGGCATTCAGTACACCATTACGCTCGAGCCCAATCAGCAGCCATGGTTGCTCGCGCTGGATATGCCGGTGCAAATTCCTGCGGGCACGGCGCTGAGTAATCGCCTGCAGCTGATCAACCCAAGCCCAATCACCGAACGTAAGCGCTATACCGCTACCTCATTGTTGCGCTGGCAAACCCGGCACGATACTGACGAGCAAATCATGCGCAGCCTCACCTTGCCCGTGGCGGGTAACCCGCAAGCACGTGCGCTGGCCAGTCGCTGGGCCAGCTTACCACCCGCCGCGCGGGTGCAGGCCGGTTTGCAATGGCTGCAAACGCAGGGTTACCGCTACACGCTCAGCCCACCGCTGTTGCAAAGTCGCGACCGGGTGGATGAATTTTTATTTCAGAGCAAACTGGGGTTTTGCGAGCATTACGCCAGTGCTTTTGCCTTTTTAATGCGCGCCGCACAAGTACCAGCACGGGTGGTGACCGGTTATCAGGGCGGCAAAGCCAATGGTGATTACTGGATTGTGCGCCAAGCCGAAGCCCATGCCTGGGTGGAAGTATGGCTAGCCGAGCAAGGCTGGCAGCGGGTCGACCCCACGTTTGTCGTGGCGCCTAGCCGGATAAACGAGGGGCTGGCCAATGCCGTTAATACCGCCGAGCTGCCGTTTATGCTGCGCAATGACAATGCCTGGCTACGGCTAGCCCGCTTGCGGCTGGATGTGCTGGTTAATCACTGGAATCAATGGGTGGTCGGCTTTGATCAGCAAAAGCAGCAAGATTTGCTGAAAAAACTGGGGATTGAGGATTTTCTGTCGCTCAGTTTTCTCGCCTGGCTATTTGGCGGATTGCTACTGACCTTGGGTGGCTTTGCCGGCTGGTTACTCTACAAACACCGCCCGGCACGACTTGATGCCCCTAGCCGCGCCTTGCGCCAGCTCGAGCGCAAACTGCAACTACCCCGCGAGCCCAGCGAAACCGTCAGCGACTATTTGGCCCGTGCCAGCAGCCAGCGGCCCAGCCTAGCGCGCCGGCTGCAGCAAATCGGCGCGCTGTATCTGGCTTGCCGCTATGCCGAGCAGGCCGAGAAACTGGGCGCACTCCGCCGCGCCATAGCTGCATTGCCAGCCCGTAGCCGCCGCTGAGCGCGGGAACCTTTTTCGCGCCAAGCGACTCAGACGCGGTTCGCCTTTATCACAAATCAAGCCCACATCACTTCGGACGGACAAAAGGCGGCCGGCTGGTAGATTTTCGCTGGCTCAAAGGCTAGAATGATCCGCCTTTGTTGGGCTTTACACACGGAAACGAAATAAACCTATGTTTATCACTCCTGCATACGCCGCAGCTGCGCCGGCAGAACCAAGCGCTTTCATGTCATTCTTGCCAATGATCGTGATCTTCGTGATTTTCTGGTTCCTGATGATCCGCCCTCAGCAGAAAAAGGCCAAAGAGCACCAAGCGATGCTCACCGCCCTGCAAAAAGGCGATGAAGTTGTGACCAATGGCGGGATTGTTGGCCGCATCGTCAAAATCAAAGAACAAGAGCAATACCTCAGCATCGAAATCGCTGACGGCGTTGAGATTGTGATTCAACGTGCTGCCATCGCCTTGCGCGTGGAAAAAGGCACGCTGAAAAACAGCAAGTAATACCGAAAAACAATAATACCAACCAACGCGGCAGCGCCCTGCTGCCGCGCAGGGGCACAGCATGAATCGCTATCCGCTCTGGAAGTATATCCTCCTCGTCGTTACGCTTATTGCCGCAACGCTCTATACCCTCCCCAACTTCTTTGGTGAAAGCCCTGCCGTACAGGTCTCTAGCGCCCGCGTGACCGTCAAAGTCACCGACGCGATGATTCAGCAGGCTACCGAGATCGCCACCGCCGCCGGGGTTAAACCGATCGATGCCTACTTTGAAGCTGGCTCGGTCAAGTTGCGCTTTAAAGACACCGACAGCCAGATCAAGGCCAAGGATGCGATTCAAGCCAAACTGGGCAACGATTATGTGATTGCGCTCAATCTGGTATCGGACACTCCGGCCTGGCTGAGCAAACTGCACGCTAAACCGATGGTGCTCGGTCTGGACTTACGCGGTGGGGTGCACTTCCTGCTGGAAGTGGACATGAAAGCCGCCGTGGATAAAGCACTGGAAAAAACCGCCGGCGATGTGCGCCGCGAATTGAAAGACAAGAAAATCCGCTACGGCAAAATCAGCAAAGAGCGTGATCGGGTGGAAGTACAATTGCGCGACGCCGAAACGCTGGTGGCCGCAAATAAAGCGCTGACGCCGGTATTGGCCAATCTGACCGTGAGCCCGGTCAGCGCCGATGGCAATTACAAGCTGGTGATTAGCTATCCAGCTGCGACCCTGCTGCAACTGAAAAACGACGCGGTTAAACAAAATATCACCACCCTGCACAATCGGGTGAATGAGCTGGGCGTAGCTGAGCCAGTGATCCAACAGCAAGGTGAAGGCCGGATCGTGGTGCAGCTGCCGGGCGTGCAAGACACCGCCAAGGCCAAAGACATTCTCGGCCGCACCGCCACACTGGAAGTGCGTCTAGTGGAAGACGACCAAGCCAAGCTGACCGAAGCCCTGAATGGCAATGTACCTGCCGGTTTCGAGCTGATGACCGAGCGTCGTGGCGAAGGCAAAAGCACCCCAATCCTGGTGCGCAAAGAAGTTGAGCTGACTGGTGAAAACATCAATGACGCGCAAGCCGGCTTTGATGAAAACAACGGCGCTGCTGTGCACTTGAATCTGGATTCAACCGGCGCTCGCATCTTTAAAGACCTGACTCGTGAAAACGTGAACAAACGCATCGCGATGATCTTGGTAGAAAAAGGCGTGGGTGAAGTGGTTACTGCGCCAGTAGTGCGCGGTGAGATTGGTGGTGGTCGCGTACAGATTTCTGGCTCGATGAATACCGCGGAAGCCAACGATACCGCCCTGCTGCTGCGCGCGGGTTCACTGGCTGCACCAATGAATATCGTTGAAGAGCGCACCATCGGCCCATCACTGGGTAAAGAAAACATCAGCAAAGGTTTTAACTCCACGCTGTATGGTTTCCTGGCGATTGCCGTCTTTATGGTGATCTACTACCGCGTATTTGGGGTGGTGTCGGTACTGGCGCTGGGCGCGAACTTGTTGTTCCTGATTGCGTTGCTGTCACTGCTGGGCGTAACGCTCACCTTGCCAGGGA
Source organism: Chitinibacter tainanensis DSM 15459 (assembly GCF_000429785.1). GTDB lineage: Bacteria > Pseudomonadota > Gammaproteobacteria > Burkholderiales > Chitinibacteraceae > Chitinibacter > Chitinibacter tainanensis. Next base: position 550,050 of record NZ_AUCN01000009.1, on the reverse strand, counting down.
TTGCCGCGATTGCACTGACCCTCGGGATGGCAATTGACTCGAACGTACTGATTAACGAACGGGTCCGTGAAGAATTGCGCGATGGCCAAAGCCCACAAGCGGCAATCACCAACGGTTACAAACACGCTTGGGATACGATTCTGGATTCCAATATCACCACGCTGATCGCCGGCCTTGCCTTGCTGATCTTCGGTTCGGGCGCGGTGCGCGGCTTTGCCTGGGTGCATTGCCTGGGGATTCTGACTTCCATGTTTAGTGCCGTATTTGTATCACGCGCACTGGTGAATCTGATTTATGGTTATCGTCGCCGCCTGGCTACGCTGGCTGTGTAAGGACGGGAAAGCATCATGATTGAATTTTTCCATGTAAAACGCGACATCCCGTTTATGAGCTATGGCAAGCTCACCACGGCGATTTCTCTGGCGACTTTTGTAGTGGCGGTGTTCTTTTTGATCACCAAGGGTCTGAATTTCGGGGTGGAATTCACCGGCGGCACGGTGATGGAGCTGCGCTATCAGCAATCCGTTGAGATCCAGCAAGTACGCCATGGGGTTGAAGCGCTGAAATACGGTGAAGTGCAAGTGCAATCGCTGGGCACCACCAAAGACGTGATGGTCCGTATCCCCAATATCAAAGACAAATCCAGCGCTCAGCTTTCAAACGAAGTACTTAATTCCTTGAAAAAAGAGCGCCCAGATGTCGAGCTACGCAAAGTCGAGTTTATCGGCCCATCAGTGGGTGACGAGCTGTTTAGTCACGGTCTGACCGCGCTGGCGCTGGTGTGTGTGGGCATTATTGCCTATCTGATGATCCGCTTTGAATGGCGCTTTGCCTTCTCGGCCATCATCGCCAATATGCACGACGTGGTGATTATTCTGGGCGTGTTTGCCTTCTTCCAGTGGGAATTCAGCCTGACCGTACTGGCCGGGATTCTGGCGGTATTGGGCTACTCGGTGAATGAGTCGGTGGTGGTGTTTGACCGGATTCGCGAGAATTTCCGCAAACCGAATCTGCGCGGCAAAACCGTACCTGAGATCATCGACAACGCCATTACCGCTACCATGAGCCGGACGATCATCACCCACGGCTCAACCGAGGCCATGGTATTGGCAATGCTGCTGTTTGGTGGCGCTGCGCTGCATGGCTTTGCAATGGCCCTGACCATTGGTATCGTCTTCGGGATTTATTCATCCGTACTGGTGGCCTCGCCTCTGCTGCTGATGTTTGGCGTAACCCGCGATAGCATGGTCAAGCCAGTGACCGTAAAAGAAGAAGCAGTCGTTTAATCTGCAGCTGATTAAATAGACCGAACGCCGGCTGTGGTCGGCGTTTTGTTTATGTATCGCACAAGGATCAATGATGGAACACTTTATCGATATCTTCCTGCATCTGGATGTGTACCTAGCCCAGCTGGCCCAGCAATACGGCCCTTGGATTTACGCCATTCTGTTTGCGGTGATTTTCTGCGAAACCGGCTTAGTGGTCACACCATTTCTGCCCGGCGATTCACTGCTGTTTGTGGCCGGAATGCTGGCCGGCACTGGCGCCATGAATATTCACTTTATGGTTGTGTTGCTGTTTATCGCCGCAGTACTCGGTGATGCACTCAACTACACCATTGGCCGCTACTTCGGGCATAAATTATTCGCCCGGCCAAACTCGAAGATTTTCCGGCAGGAATACCTGCACAAAACGCATGAATTCTTTGAAAAATATGGCGGCAAAACCATTATCATTGCCCGCTTTGTGCCGATCGTGCGCACCTTTGCCCCATTTGTAGCCGGTATGGCAGAGATGACCTACCGCAAGTTCTTTGCCTACAACGTGATTGGGGCGGCACTGTGGGTGGGCTCGCTCAGCTACGCGGGGTATTTGCTGGGCAGCATTCAGTTCATCCAAAAAAATCTGACCATCATCATCTTGGGGATTATTTTCATCTCCATCTTGCCGGGTCTGATTGAAATCGCAAAACACAAGCTGGGTAAAGCCCAAGCTTGACGAGAACTATGGCTGAAGACTTTTACACCGACAAGGCGGCCGTGCGCGCCGCCTTTGACAAAGCTGCGGCCACCTATGACGCGGCCGCCGTATTGCAGCGTGAAGTGGTTGAACGCATGCTGGAGCGGCTGGCGCTGATCCGCTTGCAACCCAACATCGTCGTGGATGCCGGCTGCGGCACGGGGTATGCCCTTACAGGCCTTAAGCAGCAATATCCTCAAGCCCATACCCTGGCTCTGGATCTTGCTCCCGCCATGGTGCGCACGGCGCTGAACAAACACAGCCAGACGGGCCTGAGTAGCCTGTTTGGCCTTTTGGATAAACAGCGGCCATGGCCGCTCTGCGCCGATATCGAACGACTGCCTTTGGCCGATAATTCGGTCGATCTGATCTGGTCTAGCCTCACGCTGCAATGGTGCAATACACCGGATCAGGCCTTTGCCGAATTTCAACGCGTACTCAAACCCGGTGGCCTGCTGATGTTTGCCACGCTGGGCCCCGATACGCTCAAAGAGTTGCGCACTGCCTTTGCCGGCATTGATGGCCATGAACATGTGAATCGCTTTATCGATATGCATGATTTGGGCGATGCGCTGGTGCAGCAAGGCTTTGCCACCCCGGTGATGGATATGGAATACCTCACCCTCACCTACCAAGACGCCAAATCGGTGATGCAAGACCTCAAAAGCATCGGCGCCAGCAATCACATGCTAGGCCGGCGTAGCGGCCTGCTGGGCAAAACCGCCTGGCAGCGCGTACAAGCGCAGTACGAGCCGCTGCGCCGCGATGGCAAACTGCCTTGCACTTATGAGGTGGTTTACGGTCATGCCTGGAAAAACGAACGCCAACGGCCACAAGGTCAGCGCGCCGACGGCAGCCAAATCATCGAATTTCGTCCTCGCCCGCCGCGCTAAACGGCGCTCGGGTTTATTACTTGCCCACACCATCGATCATGGCTATTGCTCCTCGCTATTTCATCACCGGCACCGACACCGAAGTGGGTAAAACCGTGGCCACCGCGCAGCTCTTGCGCGCACTCAATCAAGCCAATATACCCGCAGTGGGTATGAAGCCAGTTGCCTCAGGCTGTGTGCTCCAGGGCGACATACTGGTCAATGAAGATGTAGAACTGCACCGCGCCGCCAGCCCTATTGCAGCGCCTCCAGAGCTCAGCAACCCCTATCGTTTTGTGCCACCGATTTCGCCGCATTTGGCGGCGGCAGAAGCCGGCGTGAACATCGATCTAGCTCATCTATTGGCCTGCGCTGAGCAACTGCAAACCTACGCCCACACGGTACTGATTGAAGGTGCGGGGGGCTGGTTTGCGCCGCTGAACACTCAGGCGCGCATCGCTGATCTGGCCGTGGCCCTCGAGGCGCCGGTGATTCTGGTGGTGGGTATGCGGCTGGGATGTATTAATCATGCCCTGCTCAGTCAAGCCGCGATTGCGGCCAGCGGTTTGTCGCTGGCCGGCTGGATTGCCAATCGGGTCGATCCAAACATGCAGCGCTATAGCGACAATCTGGCCTATTTGCAGGTGAACATCGCCGCCCCGCTGCTGGCCGAAATCGAGCACAGCCCAATGGCGGCGCAGGCTTGTCTCAATCCACAAGCAATCGACCGACTAAAATTGCACAAGCTGTAAAGCTCGCTTACCATCAATTTAACGCCTTACCGATGACTGTTTACATGCGCTGTTTGTTGTCTCTGTTTTCCTTGCTGGCTGCGGCTTTGCTGCTCAGCGCCTGTGCTAAAAAACTCACCTTTCAGGGGAGTGACATAAGCGACTCGCAAATCGGCCAAAATTTTACCCTGCAAGATCAGCACGGCAAGCCGCGCCAACTGAGCGACTTTCAAGGCAAAGTGGTGGTGCTGTTTTTTGGCTATACCTCCTGCCCTGATGTCTGCCCCACCACACTGGCCGAGCTGCGCACCAGCATGCAGCAACTGGGTGATGCCGCCAAAGAGGTCCAGGTCTTGTTTGTGAGCGTTGACCCCGAGCGCGATACGCCGCAACTGCTGGCGCAATATGTGCCGGCATTTAATCCCAGTTTTATTGGTTTAACCGGCAGCAAGGCGCAGATTGATGAGACCGTCAAAGCCTTTCGTGCGGTCTATCAAAAACAAGGTAACGGCCCGCATTACACTGTGGACCATACCGCCGGCACTTATCTGATCGACCGCAATGGCCAAACGCGTGTGTTGGTCAATTATGGTGCGGGAGCCGCCGTCTTTACCCACGATATCCGCCAGCTGCTGGAACAGTAAGCCATGAGCGAACAAGAACCCATCGTCCATCAGCCGATTAGCGACAAAGAAGACATCGCCCAGTTTCTGTTGCGCACGCCGCTGGAAATTGCGCATGTATTCCGCGCCCTGATTCAAGCCAAAACCAATGTTGGCCTGTATTTCAATGCCGGGCGCGACATGATGATTAGCCGTGTGCTGCAAGTTGATGTAAAAGAGAAAGTCTTCATCATTGATATTGGCAGCCACGATCCGACCAATCAGGCTTTGCTAGGCACCACCAAAGTGCTGTTTGTTACCGACCTGGATGGAGTAAAAATCCAATTCAGCACCGATACCCCGCGCAGGGTGAATTTTGAAGGCAAACCCGCTCTGCAGCTGCATTTCCCGGCCGACATGATCAAACTGCAGCGGCGCGAGTATTTCCGTCTCACCACGCCGATTACTAGCCCGTATACCGTGAGCCTTAATCGGGCCGGCAATGCCCTCACACTTGAGCTGCACGATATCTCACTGGGTGGGATGGGTATCTGGCTAAAAGATGATCAGGTAGGGCTATTTGAAACCGGGCAGATTTTGCAGCAGGCCAGTATCGACCTAGGCCCCACTGGCCGCTTCCCAGCTGATCTGCTGGTGCGCAATCTGCACCCGGTGCAATTACGCCAAGGCGCGCCACGCTGGATGCTCGGCGTGAGCTTTATGGAATTAAGCCGCGGACAGGAATCGGCCTTGCAACGGCTAATGGTCCAGCTGGAACGAGAGAAAAAAGCCCTGCTCGGTTAATGAGTGCAACTTAATATTATCGCGCCCCAACTACCGATCAATGCAGAAGGTATAGCGCTGCAAGCCATATTATCCAATGCTTGCAGCCCAATACCCCAAACTAAGCCACTAAATTACCAGCGAATCCGGGGTGTTAGCACCGCGATGAGCAGCGCTGCCACGCCAACCACCGCCATACCCCACGCCATGCTGGAATGATGAGCCACAAAACCAATCACTGGCGGCCCCATCAGCGCACCAATCGAGCCCATCGTCGTCACAGCAGCGAGAGATACCGCCCCTTGTTGCGCGGCAGCGGCGTACACACACGGCGAAACGGCCGCCATGCCGATGCCGACTAATGCAAAGCCCAGCAGCGCGGGCACCATGCCACCGATCAACAGCGCCACTAATAAGCCGCCGCCGGCCAATGAGCCTCCCCAGAGCAACAGTCGGGCCGCACCAAATTGCGTCCGCCACTGATCACCAAACCAGCGGGCAATAAACATCGTGACCGAGAAAAAGGCGATGCCCAATGGCGCCCATTGGGCCGATGCTCCGGTTTCTTCTTTCAGATACAAGGCCGACCAATCTGACATCGACCCCTCCACGATGGTGCCAAACAGCGCCATCAAACCGAGCCATAGTGCAATTCCGGTGGGTAAGGCAAAACGCTTGCCACCTTGCTGCGCTTGCGCTTGATCTGCATGCAGATGCGGAATCGATACCGCTACGGCCGCCCATAAAATCAGCGCCCCAGCCAGAAAATGGGGCCACACCCCAGCGCCAAATTTACTCAGACCACTGGCAAACAGTGCCGCCAGCAAACCACCGAGGCTAAACACCGCATGCAGCCGCGACATAATCGCTTGCTTGCCAGTGGCTTCCAGCAGCACGCCTTGCGCATTCATACCGACATTCAGCAAGCTTGCCAACACGCCTTCTACCGCCATCACGGCAATCGCCAAGGAGTAGCTTGGCGCCGCCGCTAAACCCAGCAACACCAATGGAATCAGAGTGCAGCTAATCAGGCAGGCGGTTTTCGCACCATAGCGTTGCAAAATTTTGGCTGTCAGCGGAAAGGAAAACACCGCTCCTAAGCCACTGGCCAGCAGCAAAAAGCCGACTTCGGCCGTGGTGAGGCCCAATTGCAATTTCAGATCGGGAATCCGCGAGGCCCAAGTACCAAAGTTGAAACCCAACACCAGGAATAAGGTAGCGACAGCCAGCTGGCTACGACGAAGATTGCCGCTGTGTGCAGCGAGAGGGGAATGAGTCACGAAAGATCCGTTGATTGAGATGCGGCCCCAGCCGCAGGCGGCTCGGGCTGGTTTTGCTCAGCTAAATAGCTAAAATCTGGCGGCAGGATGTCTTCACCCCGCTCCAGCATGTAAATAAAAGCCAGTAATTCTGCCACAGCCCGATACAGTTGCGGAGGAATCTGGCTATCCAGATCCACCTGCATCAGTAGCGCCACCATTTCTGGCGAATCATGCACAAATACACCGGCCTCTTTGGCCTTAGCGATGATACGCTCGGCCAATAGCCCATTGCCCTTGGCCACCACACGCGGGGCGCTCTGCCCTTCGCGATACGCCAGGGCCACTGCGCGCGCCAATCGTTCAGGAGGCTTGTTCATTGCTCGCCTCCGATGCCTGATATTGGGCCGCCGCCAAACTTAAGCCCGCCGCGGCAAAACGGCGCATCACTTCCGGTTGCTGTGCACGGAGTAATTGCAAAGTTGCAGGGTTTTCCGCCTGAAAGCGCAAATTAAACTGACCATCTTGCAATTGTGCGATAACCGTTACACTGCCAAGGCGTGGTAAATCCAGTTGCAGACGGGTTTGCCATTGCCGGCTAGCTGCCTCGGCGCCTTGCGCTTCTTTGTCGTTTGCCAGCTCCAGCTCCCAACGTAACGGCTGACCGGGCCAAGCCGCGCCTTGCCAAATCAAAGGCTTGTTTTCGACTAGCTCGAGCTGCTGCCGTACGAGTTGCTGCAAATTCGCTTCCGCGACCTTATCGCTTGGTGAACCAGCACTCGCGGCCATGGCCTCGGGTCTGGATTGGGGGTTGCTGGCCGTAGGTGCGGTCAGCGTTTCTTTAGGCGCAACGGGCTGGGCTGGGTCCGCTGAGGCCATGCTGTGCAGCCGCGCTTGGGGCTCCGCCAAGATCTGCGGCAAAGCACGCTCACCATTCACCCATTGCGCCTGATGTGATTCATAAAACAAACCGCTTGTTGCTAAGCGCTGCGCCAGTTGCCCTGCCAGGGCTTTGGGATCGGGCGCCTGTGTAAACAAAGGGTCCGCACCTTCAATCAATGCGGCCGCTTGCGCTCCGCCCCCAGACTGCGCAAATAGGCTACTGATCAGCGTGGCCCCTTTGCTGAGCGCTACATTAGCGGGCTGCTCTAATATCGGCTTGGCTAATTGCTGGGCTTCAAGCCGAAAAGTCAGCTCGGGGCTCTTTGCTAGCACCGTGAGTTCAAACTGCTGGCCGGGTTGGGTATTGCGGGGAAGATTCAGATCGAGCAACTGATTTTTAATCAGCACAGCAAAACGGCCATTATTGAGCTGATTGGTGACTAGGGCCTGCACTTTTTCGCCGACGCTGAGGCGAATATCATCCGGTGCGACCTGAACGGACTCCAGCACCCCCTGCTGAGCACGGAGATAATTGCCAACCAGAGTTGAGGCTGCGTTAGCCGGGAACATAATCAGCCCTTATAAACGCCTCGGTAAATGGCCACAATTAAATCTGCCTCGGCCCGTGATAGTTGGCATTCAACCATCAAGGCATCAGCATCTGCGCCAAGCTGGGCCATGCGGATTGCCTGGTTGTAACTCGACTCCGCCTGAGCGGTGGGTGCAGGAGCAAGCTCAGGTTCTGCAAGCGGCTGTGCGGCGGCCTGCATGGCACTCAAGCGGACTTTAAGAAACTGCACTTCTTCTTGCAGTTCTTGCACATGGCCAGCCAGCTCTTGCCAGCTAGTTTGGCGGCGCAACTTCCACCAAAACCACAGCACCTCTGCCGTATACACCAGAACCACTAACAGGAGTAATAGTGCCGCACTGGGCAGATCAAGAGTGATAGTGGTCATGACAGCCTCAGAATCGGACTTGATAAGCGTTGTGGACTTTTTGTTCCGTGTTCAGATTAGACAGTAGACGAGCTAATTCGGTTTGCCAATTTTGCAAGACGGGCTGTAGAGCTTGAATAAGCTCGTCGGTCCGTTGGATGCTGACAGCTAGCTGTTGCTGTTGCGTAGGGTTGAGTCCACCCAATGCTGCCGGCAGGGATTGCATTTGCGCCACGAGTGCAGGCAAGCGCTCATGCAGCTCATCCCATTGCTCAGTACGTGCCAAGGCTAAGGTTTGCTCCAACTGCTGCTGCAGTGCGTAGTGGGCGGCGATGGTTTGTTCAAACACGGCCATATTGCACATCAGGCGTGGTAGTTTGCTGGTTTAAAGCTGGGTCGTTGCCAATTTTTTCCCATGACTCTTTCAAATCACTGAGTAGCTGGGCTGACAGATCGAGTTTTTCTACGTCATTGTGCAAATTGGCTTCGAGCAAACTGTAGGCGATGAACTCGTAGAGTGCATCTAAATTAGCCGCCATTTCGCCACCCGCTTCGCGATCCAAACTAAGGCGCAGGCCATCTTCGATAATGGCGATGGCTTTGGAGATCGATGCGCCTTTGGCGGCAATGTCTTTATTATTCAGATGCAGTTTCGCCAAATGAATTGCTTTGATGGCCCCTTCAAATAACAGCACGATGAGGCGATGCGGCGAGGCCGTATTCACATCCGCATCCAAGCTTTGACTGCCATAGGCCATCATGGCCCGGCGCATATTGGCACTCATGCAAGGCCTCCTGCTTTAACTAAACTTTGGCAAATTGGCCAATTGTTGGGCCAGCGAGCTACTGGTTTGCTGCATTTGAGTCAGCATGGTATCCAGCGCTACATATTGTGCCCGATAACGCGCCTCAATAGCAGTCATGCGTCGCTCAAAATCTACTTTTTGAGTCTGCACCTCTTTGACTGATTTATTCAAAGCGTCGAGCTTAGTGCCAATAGTGCCTTTGCCATCTAGCATTTTGGTCACTGCTTGGCTTAACTGGGCAGCAAAACCTTGCGAAATTGATAAGGAGCCACGCTCACCGATTGCACCACCCAGCACGGTGAGCTTAAAACCATCATCGTTATACAGCTTTTGGCCATCCCCTTTCAGCACAACCCCATTTACGGTACCAGCGACATCCGTACCTTGGGTACTCGCACCTGTGGCTAGCCCCAGATCACTACTAGCCGTCGTCACTAGTACTTTCGAGCTTTGGCCATAGCGGTTGGACGTAATGCTAAGCTGATTACTCGCATCCATCGAGACCACCACCGAAGCACTGGCCGCTTTTAAAGTCGCATCAGAGTTAATCCGCGTCTGGATTTCTGCCTGCAATTGTGCAGCAGTATAGGTACCTTCTGCCAAATCGACGCTAACCGACTTATCATCAACTTGCAGCGAAATGGATTTATTCGCACTGGTAATCGCAATGGATCCAGCGGTAAGATTCACTGGGCTAGCACCCACAAACTTGCCCTGAGTCGCAAGGCTAGTGATTTTCAGGTCGTAATTACCAGCGGCATATTTGCCCAGTGAGTCTACTTTAATCTGGCTATCTGACAAGCGCCCATTGGTAGCAAACAGGCTAGTCACCCCTTCCGGATCATCTGCCATGGCTTTATTTAGCTTGGTTTCATCCAGCTGCATCACCCCATTTTTGTCGATTGAAATCCCAACCTGACTCAGGCGCTTCATATCACCGCCAGTGAATTCCAAGACTTGATTCATCACCTCACGCAATTCCATCTCGATAAGGCGTGGAGTAGATTCACCATTGAGCACTTGGGCGTTATTCGACTGCCCGACTTGAGTCTTCGAGGTATCAGCTTTGGTCAAATCCCGCATGGTCTTGATGAGATCATTGTAAGACTTAACCATCTCTTTCAGCGGTGCGCTGATTGAGGCTGCGGATTTATTCACTTCTAGCCGGACTGGCGCGGTGGTTACTTTTTGCAGCGTGAGGGTGATGCCATCAATGGCATCAGTAATACTATTGCCAGGCTTGGTGATGGTAATGCCATCGAGCTTAAAAATCGAATCTTTAGCCGCCTGATTTTGCGTCATATTATTGACTGGCACAGTGGCGGCTGGGTTGTAGGCTAGCGCGGATAAGCCCGTAGCATCCGTATTGGTGGGAGCACCACCCGCTTCAGCCACGGTAATGCGCATACTATTTGCCGAACCACTTTCGTTACTTGATAAAGCCAAGCGATAGCCGGTGCCATCATTAACGATACTGGCTGTAACACCGCCTTTGGCCTTATTGATCGCATCACGCACCCCTTCGAGGGTGTTATTGGTAGCGTCGATGGTCACCGAAAAAGAGGTGCGTTTAGTATTTGGTGAGAAACCACTGCTATACGAGCCAAAATCAAAGGTCAAAACGCCTTCGCCCACCACATCGGTAGCTTTACCGTAAATTTGGCTAGCTAGCTTTTGCGAAGTTGCCAGTTGGCTAACTTCAATATCATATTTACTCGCTTGAGCAGTGTTACCCGCCGAAATCTTAACCGATGCATCATCCGATGAACTAGCGGAGGTCGAGCCAGTGTAGGAGGCAATATTATTCAGCTTGCCAAGCGAAGTTTGAAAGCTGGAAAGAGAACCTTTAATGGTGCCATAAGCACTCAGTTTTGCTTGCAGGCCGACCTCTTTGACTGTCATTTTCTGCAGCGGCTGCCGCTCGATCGACATCAACTGACTCACAAGTCCGTTGATATCAATCCCGCTCATACCACCCGTGGTAATAGCCATGATTTAGTCTCCTGCTGAGCTGGTTTGCATTAGGCTTTATCGCGAACTAATAAACCCTGCAAACGATCAATTGCTTTGGCAATATTTAAAACTTCTTCAGACGGAATTTGCCGCAGAATTTCTTTCGAGGCAATGTCAATAATTTTGACCGTCCGCATCTTGGTTGCTTCGTCGGTTGAGAATTCCAAGCCAACATCGCGATTCATTGAGCTGATCGTCTCATTGATTTTTTTGACCGCGTCATCCAGTTGCTTGGCTTGTTGCTTAGGATCTAGGGCTTGCACCGCATCGGAAGCGACTGCAACTGCAGGTGCGGCAGACTCCGAGCGTAGTCCAGATACAGCCACCTGGCGCTGACCTTCGTCTTTAAGCATTCCGGGTGTTTGGCTTAAGCCGTTCACAGAATTGATTTGCATGATCATCACTCCTTATGCGGATATGCCCCGAGACCGAAATCCCGGGGCACGCAGCGTACTACTTCACAGCATACTCAGGGCTGATTAGCCACGCAGCAAGCTCAGCACCTGGTTCGGCAAGGCATTTGCCTGTGCCAGCATTGCAGTACCGGCCTGTTGCAGCACCTGAGCACGAGTCAGATTGGCGGTCTCATTCGCGAAGTCGGTATCACGAATCCGGCTGCGAGATGCTGACAAGTTTTCAGAAGTAGTCTGCAGGTTTTTGATGGTAGTTTCAAAGCGAGACTGGGCTGCACCGTAGGTGGCACGACTACTATTGATCGTCTGAATCGCCGCATCGACAATCCGGATCGCGCTAGTCGCTTTTTCTGCGGTAGAGATATCCAGTGTATTCACTTTGTTCGTTTGATCCGCAACACCGGTACCAAAGATGCCGGTCGCAGCATCAGTGATACTGAAGCCGTTTGCTGAATCCAGTGCCACATAACCCATAGCTTTCAGACCTGCGGTACCTGAAGTACCTGCTGCAATCGATGCTGAAGCGCCTTTCTGATAGGTACCATCGTTTTGAATGCGGTCAGCTGAGAACACAAGACCAGACGCACTGCTTGCTTTGCTACCAATCTGCAGATTAGCACCAGTAGAGTTTTCCAGACGAATCTCAGTACCATCTTCAGAAACTTTTGCGGTCACGCCAGTTTGTGAAGAAACTTTATTGATTTCAGAAACCGCTTGCGCCAAACCTTCAGAAGTATTGGTATTGCTCACAGAGAACGACACAGTTACTGCTGAAGTATTGCTTGAAGTTACTTCCAAGCTGTAAGCACCGGAGGCACTAAAATCCAGAGTCGCCAAGGTACGAGCCGATGCACTAACGCCGGTTTCACCATTCACTGCGTTGATTTTGTCAGCCAGTGTTTTAGCTGTATCAGTTGCAGTAACGGCAACGTCTTTAGATTTGATACCACCGACGGTGACAGTGCCCGAAGTATAGGCTGTGGCACTTGTTGGTGCAGCTGCAGAAGCAGAGGCAAAAGTACTCAGACCGTATTTATCGGTACGAACGTCAGCAGTGCCCACGTTGATGGTTTGATTGGCATTGGCACCCACTTGGAATGACATTGAGCCAAAAGAGCCATTCAACAGTTTCAAGCCGTTGAACTCAGTGGTATTAGAAATACGATCCAGCTCGGTAACCAGCTGAGACACCTCAGAATTCAACGCCTGACGGTCTGAACCCGAGTTCGAACCATTCACAGACTGAACAGCCAGCTCACGAATACGTTGCAGGATGTCGCCTGATGATTGCAGCGCGCCCTCGGCAGTTTGCGAGAGTGAGATACCATCATTGGCATTACGACGGGCTTGGTCCAGACCTTTGATCTGGCTCGTCATCCGTTCTGAAATCGCCAGACCAGCAGCATCATCTTTAGCAGAGTTAATGCGCAGACCTGAAGACAGGCGAGTCAGCGAGGTTGAAAGCGCAGTACCAGTTTGCGCCAGATTACGCTGCGAATTGAGCGACGGTACGTTGGTGTTGATTACTTGCATGATTGTTCTCCTTGGAGAGCGTTATTGCTTTCGCTTACGGACGCACCGCCGCGTCCTTGTAGCATCTATCGTCCCTGCTCCGGATAACTTTAGGAAAAAAATGAAAAATTATTGTCCAAACCAAGCACGACACCATGCCGCAGCGGCAGCCTGATCCAACATCCAGTTGGAGCGCACTTCAGCCTGCAAGCGTTGCGCCATATCCAAGCGCAAATCGTGATTCGCCAGCATCAAGCGGATCGCATCCACCCAGTCTTTGAAGCGATTTTTCACTCGCACTACTGGCATATCACCTTGATAAGGACCAAAGTCCGTACAGACCACTGGATATCCGCACGCACCGTACTCCAGTAGCTTCAGATTGCTCTTACAGCGGTTGAATAAATTCTCTTCTAGTGGCGCAATCGCCAGATCCAGATTCAGCGCAGCGAGCTTGGCCGGATATTGAGTAATTTCAACCCCAGGGTGAAACTCTTTCACATATGGCTGCAGCGCCTCGGGACAATGGCCGAAGAAAACCCAATCCACTTCGTTGGCCAGCTCTGCCACCACATCCGCCACTAAGAGCAAATCACCCGTATGCCCCACACCACCAGCCCAACCCACGCGCGGTTTACCCTCGCCCGGCGATTTGGGCGTTGCCGCAAAACTCCACCAGCTAGGCGGCAATCGATTGGTTGCCACCCGGATGTCAGAATGAAAACCTTGCAAGGCCTCAGCCAGCGGCGGCGTACTTACCACCAAGAGATCACAATACGACAGTGCTTTGCGCAAACTTGCGGCCATGCCTTGCGGCATTTCATCCCGATGCAGACTCTTCACCGGTAAGTTGAGAATGTAATCATCCAGCTCGAATACAATCGGGCAATTGGCCCAGGCTTTATAGCGCGCCAGACTAGCAATCTGCTCGGGCGAGATTTGGCGCTGCACCAGTATTAGATCGGGCTTGATCCGTTGCAGATCACAGACCGAAAAGTGCTCAAAACCGACGCCACCACGAATAAAGCCCGCCTGCTCCATCACATGATAGGGATGAATCAAGCGATAGTAGCCGCAGCCAAACTCATCGGCCGGAAAGACCAAGACCTTCGGCAAGCGACTCCAGGCCAATAAATCAGGCCCAGCCAAACGATTACGCTCAAGCAGGAATTGCCCAGTGCGCTGAAAGTTCGGACTATAGAATGGATCGTTAGCGAATAAATCGCGATAGCGCGGAATGAGTGACGCAACATCATTCAGCTCTAGTGCAAAGGGTATATCCGTAGAAGCCATGGCCACCGGCTCCCACAGGGCTATACCCCCATTAGTAAAACTTGCCATTTGCAATTCAATCAACTGCAAGGACCAGCCTGCCGCACCACTGAGCACATCCGCAAACAACACGTCGCGGTGCATTAACACGCAACGCGGATCGAGCAGCAGTGATTGTTGCAAAGCTTGATTACGCTGCTGATAACCTACTTCAGCCACTGGCAGAGCTTGCAGTGGCGATTTGATACCGTCATCAAATCCCGCCACCAGCGGGGCACCCGTATTCCGCCCCTGCCCATCTACCAGCCGAGGCGCGACCCACTGCGCATCATTCATTGCCATGGTCGAGAGTAACATCGGCATGCATTCTGGCTGATTGATACACACGTCACCGGCAATATAGGCCAGCCACTCAACCTGGCTCGCCATGCTGCGCAACCACGTTAAGACATCAAATTCAGCCGGACACGATAAAATTTGCAGCTGCGGATGGGCAATATCGCTCAAGGCCTGCACTGCCGGCGCCAGCGCATCAGCCCCCCGATCCAGCACCACTACAACTGCGGGCAAGCCAGCGATACCAGTTAATAGATTTTCAATGCTAGTGAGCAAGCGTTCAGACTCAAGCCCAGCTTCGATCGCAATCAAGGTCTGACTATCAAGCGACTTCGCCACCATGCGCTGCACGCCATTGTGATTCAACGGCTGGCCGGGTTTATTGCGCAGCTGATAATAGTCTTGCTGCAATAACTGGCTGTAGTCCGCATCTGCCTCTAGCGCGCGTGCTTGGTGATGCAGCACAAATGGCAAGTGGGCAATCGCCTGCGCCCCATGCTGTAAAAAGACCGACAACACCACCAACTGCCACCAGCCAAGGTGCGGGGCCTGTAACAGCTGCGTATCTAGCGCCAGGCTTTGCAAGACGTCGCTTGGCACAATCAATGAGCGGCCAAGATACGCCGTACCGAGCTGCAATACTGCATCAAATTGCGCCCGGAACTGCGGCGAATGGCAACGGCCCGTCGCGTCAATTTGGTCAGCATCGAAAGTCAGCAGCGATTTGGATTGCGTGAGGTGCTGATGCGCCAGCAACAGCAAGGCGTGCTGCTCAAATGTATCGCCTGCAGTAAACACCCCTACCAGCCCAACCGCAGGTAGCGCCGCGATGGCTGCATCGAGCTCAGCCCATTTCAGCCAACGGATTTGCTCAGAATTAGCTGGCGTAGCATCGCGCGCACTCACCACCCAAACTTGATGCTGCTGATAGTACTGCGCCGCAATCGATTTCAAACTTGCGACCAAGGCCTGATCATTTAACTCACTATCCGTAATCACGATCGTAAACTGCGGCAGTGCATAGCCGCGCAAGCTATCAGCATAGGCATCAAGCTCAGCCTGATTTAGCTTACGCTTACTGAGAAACTCTCGATAGACTTCCTCTACAGTCGGCTGTGGCGGCACCTCTAAAGCAGCAAGCTGAGCTTCTCGTTGCGCCTTGATTTCTGCTTGTTCTACCGGATAGCGACCATAAATCCGCCGATACAAGAGTGGGAATTTGGCCCGGTTTTGACTCGTCATCTGATCGGACGAGCGCTGACGACGCTGCCGCACTTCAGCAGTTACTTGCTCGATGTGTACGACTTCCGTGCGCTCAGTGAGCCGCAATAACATATCCCAATCTTCAAACGAAGGCAGCGAGACATCAAATCCGCCCACTTGCGAAATCAATTCAGCTGGATGGCTCCAGGTATTAACCGGGATATAGTTATGCACCAAGAGACGTTCGCGCGAAAATCCTTGATGGGCATATAGATTTTGACCACCCAGTGGATAGCGAACCCCATCAATCAAATCTTCCTGGACCGTAATCGAATCGGTATACACCAAAGCCTGCGGTGTCTTTTCAAACTGCTGCCGCAATAATGCCAGATGATCTGGTAGATAAAAATCGTCATCATCCAAATAGGTAATGTAGCGCCCACGAGCAATCATCAAGCCCGCATTTCGCGCAGCAGAGAGGCCACTATTTTTTGCTAAGCGCAGATATGCAATAGTTAAGCTCGGAAAATCTGCCAGAACATCTTCAACGAACGAGCCGCAGTCATTAACCAAGACCACCTCAAAGTCAGCCATGGTTTGTTGCGCCAAACTTTGCAATGTATCGCGCAGCATGGCCGGACGATTGTAGGTGGTTAAAACAACCGAGAAAAATGGTTGCTTCTCATTGTTGGTTTTAACCAATGAAGCCCATCCAGCAATCGGCTCAAAATCAAATAATAGCTTTCTGACTCTATCAATTCTACAATTATATTTTTCTTTAACTTCATCGCTGTATACCGATAACCGCTTATCAAATAAGTCCCAAATTGGAACAGCAGCTTTTCGTAACCTCGAAAGCGTTGATTGATGCGCGCAATTAAGCTCTAAAATTTCTAAGTGTTCCGCCAAAGGCCTCTCTGATGCATAAAAACTCCGCGAAACTTGTCCTCCATGAATGCGATACCCCACCGTTGCCTGGCGTAGAAATACGAAATTTGGATAGGTCCGAGCTATTCGTGTCCATAATTCCCAATCTCCCGCGATAAGTTCTGCCCTGTGCAGTTCGCCATGCGTAAGTTTAACTGTCTGAAGAAATGATCTGCGTAACATAACCGCAGAGGGCGTTATATAGTTATCAAAACGAAGTAGATCAACTACTTCATCCCTATGCCCAAAATAAGAATGTGGGAGGTGACCTTGATGTTCTGCATAGCATATTAAATGGCCATGCTCGTCGATCCAATTGCACTGTGAATACGCGAGGGCAGATCCAGGGTGCAATTCGAGAGAAGCAAATAATGATGCCAAATGCCCTGGATAAATTAAATCATCCGAGCCTAAAACTACCACATAAGGCGCACTTCCTGACTCGACACAGCGGTTGTAATTGCCCATCATGCCGAGGTTTTTCGGGTTTACTTCGTAGCGAAAACCAGGACGGCCAACAAAACTATCCAGTACTTTTAAAGTATCGTCACTGGACTGATCATCGAACACAATCAATTCGACATTTACGCCTTCCTGCGTCAGTACGGATTCAATCGTTTGGCCAATATAACGGGCATTGTTATAAGACATCACCGCAACGGTAACGTCAGGAATTGCGCCAGGCGTCATTGAAAGTGACTCCATTCAGAAATGGTGATGAATTGTCGGCCATGAAGATACTGGGCCGTCATTGGCAAGCAGGTGAATTGCGTGCTCGGCAAAAAAGGTCTCGCTAGAGCCTTGGTTAAATAGCAGCCATTCCCGGAAATCGGTAATTTGCTGCTGCAGAAAAGCGGCATGGCGGTGCGCCAATCTCAACTTTACGATCAATTCATCTAGTGAACGAACAACCAAGCCTATATTTTCGCGCCGCTCGAACTGAATACCACGCATGCCAGCTTCTTCGGATGGATTAGGGGCAAAAAACAACGCGGGGCGACCAAAAGTAAACGCATAAGTAAAACCAGTGCCAGAAATATCGGTCAGCATCAGGTGTGTTTGCGCGTAGGTATCGAAGTAATTGCCCGAGCGATCCAAGGTAAAGCATGGATGACTACCAAAGCGCGTAACGATACGCTCGACCACCGGCTTGTCCTGATCGCGCCATGACTCCATATGCGGACGGAATACGACACGGATCTTTTCGGCCAGCATGGCTTCGATCAACTGTTCGCCGTAACGATGCAGAATCGAAAAACCCTGATTGATGTAGTAAGCATGTGTCGGTGCAAAAACTACGGTCAACTCGTGCGGTGGCGTCAAGCTGGATGACGCCAATTGGCGACGTTGACCATCCAGCTTGGGGTAGCCCAGCGGCATCAGCAATTTGTTTTGCCAGCGGCGCTCATTACCTAGCGCAATAAAATCATCGACGTGGTGACGACCAGCACAGGCAATCACGTCATAGTGATCGAACATGGCTCGGTCATACACGCCATCCAGCCCTGTCAGCGACACCAAAAAGTGGACCCGGCGTGCGCGGCGCGGAAAATGTGCACTCTGCCCGACAAATGGCGTAAGGTAAAAATCAGCCTCCTGCTGACCTATCGCCTCCAACGGCACCTCGAATGCATATTCAACGCCTGGCGCCGGTTTCAACGGAAATGAAGCGGCAGGAAAAGCATTGAACCAGCGAACCCGCCAGCCACGCTCAGCCAGTAAAGCGGGAATTTGCCCCAGATTGAGGACATGCGAGACGTGGTAGCAATAACATAGAACTTCGCGAGTCATCGGAGCTTATCCTGTTCACTAACCAAAGCAAGAAATGCGGAATAATCGCGGACATAGTCATCCGCATCGTAGGCATGTGATGCGAACACCAGCAGAACAGCATCCGCGCTATAGGCATACTGGCTAGCCCAAGTCATAGCCGGTAGATACAAGCCGCGCTGAGGACCATCGAGCAAGAACTCCTGTCGTGCCTTGCCGTCATCGGCCACTACACGTACTCTCCCGCGCACGCAAATCAGAAATTGCTCGCAGATCTTGTGTGCATGTTCGCCACGCACGTCCTTGCTGGGCACTGCAAAGACCATGAAGTAGCGATTAGGGGCAAATGGTACTTCGCCGGCAAAGTTGCCGACCGTCAGCGCTCCGCGCATGTCTTCGAAAATCGGAAATTCGCGAAGCTGTACGCCACGTACACCAGTCACCGTACTACTTCCCATGTGCGGCGCATGCGGCTCGGGCGTGACAGCGGCATGATTAGTGGCATAACCAACAATGCGACCCGGGTTGCCCACGACGATCGCGTAAGGCGGCACCGAATGTGTGACCACACTCCCCGCGCCCACCATTGCATACTGGCCAATAGTCAGTCCCGGCAGTATGGTTGCATTCGCGCCTATCGAAGCGTGATGCTCGATGCGTGTAACAGAAAAAGCTTCCGGATACTGTTTGCTGCGAGGAAAGCGGTCGTTGGTAAATGTGGCATTCGGCCCGATGAACACATCGTCGCCCACGCGCAAGCCATCCCAAAGTTGCACGCCACACTTCACAGTTACCCGATCGCCCAGAATCACATCGTTTTCAATGAAAACATGATCACAGATATTGCAATCTGTTCCGATCCGCGCGCCAGGCAGGACGTGAGCAAAGGCCCAAATACGCGTTCCCTCGCCGACTGTTTCACTTTCACACAAGCCGGATGGATGAACGAAATAATTCATGAGTGCTCTCCTTTGACGGCCTGCCAGCAAGCAGCAATCACAGTATCAATTTCGGCATCGCTTAGCTCGGGAAAACAAGGCAACGTCAGCAGTTCGACTGCGGCAGCTTCGGTAACTGGCAAACTGATTGCGACCGGGAATGCCGCCTGTTGATGATCCGGTACCGGATAGTGCACATCACTGGCAATTTCCAAAGCTGCAAGGGTCGTCCTCACCGCATCACGCTGCGGCGTGCGAACCACGTAAAGATGACCCACGTCGGATTCGTCCGGTTCAGGGGGCAACTGCCAGCCTAACCCGGCCAAACCCGTGTTATATCGGGCGATGATAGCGCGGCGACGTGAATTCCAAGCATCAAGATGGGGTAATTTGCAGCGCAGGATAGCGGCCTGAATTTCATCCAGTCGGCTATTGCGCCCACCAGTCATGCCTACGTGGTATTTGCTGGTCCAACCGTATTGGCGCAATCCACGCAATCTGGCCAACAGCGCAGGATTGTTGGAAACCACTGCACCGCCATCCCCCAATGCACCAAGATTCTTGGTTGGATAGAAGCTGAACGCAGCCAGGTCCCCCAGAGTGCCGGCCAGTTGGCAATTGCGGCGAGCACCGTGCGCTTGCGCGCAATCTTCAATTACAGCAATACCGCGTGGTTTGGCAAATGCCACAACAGCCTCTATATCGGCCATCCTCCCATACAGATGGGTAACGACGATAGCACGCGTTCTTTCATTGACTGCAGCTGGCAGCAAACCGACATCCAGCAACATGCGATGGGGTTCAATATCGACCCAACTAGGTTTAGCCCCAACAGCGCGGATTGCTGTGCTTGCATACATCCCGGCATTGGCCACTGTGATTACCTCATCACCTGAGCCAATGTCTAACGCCTTTAGCGCAAGCTCCAACGCATCCGTGCCATTACCAACGGCCACAGAATCAGTCGCTCCCAGATATGCAGCAAATTCAGCCTCAAAAGCCTGATTTTCTGGGCCCAAAATATAATATCCGCGTTGCAATACTCGGTTGATAGCGGCACGAATGTCGCTATCCAATGGCCTGTTGTGTCGTGCCAGATCGTTAATCGGCAACATGGCTGAAATCCACCTCTGCGTATGCCGCTAGATCACTGGCGAAATCGATCTCGCCCCAAGGCCCGACCACCGGTACGGTCGCGATATGCCAGCCTGTTTCTAGCCCATGGCGTAGCAAAGACGTCATATCGAGTTTGTCTGCCGCCGCCCCACGTTCGTCCAATAATGCGGCTACGCGTTGCCATGCAGGCGGCGTGAACTTGAGTAACCCCATATATTGCCCTTCGATCGCATCCACGCTGTCACTGCGAGCACCGATTTCGGCAAGACTTCCATCTGGATGGCGTCGAAAGGTTTCGGCATCCGCGAGTGGATCAGCAAAACGCTTCTGCCACACCTCCAGCCAGTTGGGGTCATAAGAAATTGCCAGTTCCGCCGCACATGCAACAAGCGCACGTACCGTGGCAGCAGAATAAAAAATGTCGCTATAACTGACGATACAATCATCTGCCTCCAGCCAGCTGTGTGCTGCAGCCAATGTACGCACCATATTGGTTTGGGCCCAACGTGGGTTGTCAAAGTACTGTACCGGCTCGGTAAAACTGCCTGCGTTATAGCCACGGACAATGGCTATCTGACTAATCCCAGCGGCACGTAAAGCGAGCAACTGCCAATCCAGCAAACGGCGATCATGCAAGCGCGTAAAACACTTAGGCTGCTCAGCAGTCAACTCGCCCATACGGCTACCGCGGCCAGCGGCAAGAATAATGGCTCGGGTCATATCGGGTAACTCAGTTGGTCTAGTGCCACATGCGGTGCTGCGGCGATGAAATGAGGGTTACGCAGGGTTACTGTGTTGTAGGTCATGGGTTTCAGTCCAGGCAATGCCCGCAATTGGCACCCGCAAGCTTGCAGCAAAGCATCGCCTGCGGCGGTATCCCATTCGCTACTACCGGTAAAACGCGGGTAAATATCGACCTGCCCGGCCACTAGCCGCCCGAACTTGAGCGCAGACCCAATGGCAACGGCAGGCGGATTGCCGTTGAGTGCAGCAAATTCAGCCGCCTGCGGCACGTCGTGGTGGCGGCTTTGTGCCAGCGTGCGTCGCCCCCATGTTTGGGGCAAGTCAGTTCGCACACCACGCACCTCGCACCAGGCATTCGTGCCAACTGCCCCATAATAAAGTTCGTCAATGGCCGGGGCATGGATCACGCCGTGACTGGCTTTGCCACGTTCGATCAGCGCAATATTGACAGTAAATTCACCATTGCGTTCCAGAAAATCTTTCGTGCCATCCAATGGATCAACCAGCCAAAATGTTGTCCAATTTTGTCGTTGTGCGTATTCGATAGGAGTTTCCTCGGATAGCACTGGCCACGGGAATGCTTGTTGCAGTTCACGCAAAATTATATGGTTGGCGGCCAGATCGGCTTGAGTCAGTGGTGAACCATCGTCTTTGGTTTCTACCCTCAAACCCGCTTGCGCATAAATAGCCAGGATGGCTTCGCCAGCCAGACGAGCAATGCGTATCAGCTCGGATTCGATGAAGGAACGATTACAAGAGGCATTCATATCAGACGAATTGCTGTTCAATCAGCTTGCGATCCAGCCCGCTCAAGCTAGGTTCACGCTCCGGATGCCACATGATACCGAGCACACGATGACCATGATGACCAGCAGCCTCCACACTCCCATCGGCTGCGTGTGCTAGCGGTTGTAATATCTCGCCTAATTCAGCAATGCCCCAGTCGTGATAGCTGTTTACGTCGCTATCAAATCTCTGATTACCGACCAATCCATTGACTTGATGTCGTGTTCCCGTATGACCGTTCAGCCGATGCAATTTGCCACCCAAATAATGCACCAGCATTTGGAAACCACGACAAATCCCCAGCACCGGCAGGTGTTCAGCAAGAGCCAACTCCAGCAAGATTGACTCTGTTTTGTCACGCTCCAAGCTGCTGCCACCATAATGGCTCAGGTCATTCCCGCCGGACAGCACCACGCCTTGCGGGCGCACGGCATTCCAAAGTTCAGCAACCCGCTCGGGCCGATTGGGCACAGGGATGGCCAGCAAACCACATTCGGCAAGTACGTCTATCAATCGCTGATCAAGCGCATCCCGACGTTCGTTACGTTCTGCAATCACATCGACTCGTTGGCTCACCAACACGGGCTTCAATTCAGCACCTCTACACGGCGATTGGCACAATCAATATTCAAGCGGCGTGCAGTGGACCATTTTCCATAGAGCACTTCACCCGAACCGATTACCGCCGGCAAGCCTAGTTCATTGGCACGAATGGCCATGTGCGAATTCACACCACCGTAAGCAGTGATAAAGCCAGCAATATCGTGCGAAAAAAGCCAATCGAATCCTGGGTCGGCACTAGGGATCGAGACAATCGCGCCTGCCAAATGCTCCCTATCTTTGTACGATACGACCGGTGCAGTAACCTGCCGCTGAGTAATGAAATTGGGCTCTGTTGCTGGCATTTCAAAGGCAAAAGCATCTTCAGCGCTGGTCAACAACGGTGGCAAAACGATCTGGCAGGTTTCGCCATAGCGCTTGCGCCCCCGCGCAATACTCTCACCGATCAATGCAACGGGATCGACACCAGCAGCATATAGCTCGTATACACACTGAATATCTGCATAAGCCATATCTTCGAGCGAGAAACCATAGTGTCGTCCCAGCTCACGGAACAGAGACATCGCGTCGGATAGATTGCGGCAGAACACAAATTTGGCATATTCGCGCAGCTCAATGCCAGCCTGAAGAAAATCGAATAGACCAACGACATCATGCGTCAGACCATGCTCGGCCAGCAATTTACTGATGGCACGCATCTGTGCAAGCGACAAGGCAAAAGGCGATGCAGGAGTATGGTCAGCAGCAGTACGCTCCCAATCGAAATAAAGATCAGGAGCTTCATCGTAACGCGGAGATAACAGATCGTAGGTACCGGGCCTTAGGTGGCCATATTTGGCTAAGAAAGTAGTGCGATCCAGCTGAAGCAGATCCCGTGACATTTGTCCACTAACGGTATCCAGCCCATTCATAAATGCATCGTAATCGGCGCGATCCAACACCCCCACCGACACCAGTGAACGCAACATTTGTACCGCAATAAATCCTGCTCTAGCCAAGCCGGCAAACGGCAACGTGCCATAGCGCTTGCAGTCTTCCAGCAACCAGTAAATACGCGATACGCGATCTATATCAGCAGCAAGAATTTCGTCGCGTCTCGCTGCCAATACTGCCAGTTTGTCGCGATCGGAGCGCCACAGACCGGTTTCGTTATCGACGATGCGATTGGTCAGATTGCGCAGACTATCAGCCAGCCGTTGACGCTCAGCTTCGCTAAAACCAGCTTCGGCCAACTGCTCTAATCGCTTCGGCAGATCCAGCGTGTAGCACGAAAACACGATCTCGAACTCGACCTTATCATGCAGATTGGGCGCGTCCATCAGTCGATCAATGTAATAGTTCACCAGTTTATCGGCAAGCGATCCATCAATATCACGCGGAACAAAAGAGTTAAAGCTGACGCGTACATCAATATAGGGCAGGCCATGAAAATGCAGCATGAGCGGGAAACTGCGCAGATTGCGGTAACCGTAATTATGGCGCTGATAGGCCCAGATACTGTCGGTCACCAACTCCCGATACAACGACAATGACAAAGGCTTGGGTCGTATCCCAATAATCTCAGCAGGATTCCAGTCGGGCATAACCCCATAGACGGTACGCCTTCCATGTAAGAAAGGCTGCGGATACACGCCTTGTCCAATTTTGGCGCTGATGTGTTCCAGCATGCGGTAATGAGCAGCTGGCTCGACTGGAGCGGCAGAAAGCACCAAAGGCCGGACCTGTAGTAAGACAAGCTCACCTGCATCAGTCACCGCGAACTCAACATCAAGCGCAGCAGAGCCAAAGAGGCCACTCAGCTCGGCGAGCATCGTTACCACAGTAGCCAGAGGCTCAGGTTGTGGGGGCGCCAAATGATGAATGTAATAGGTACGCAGTTGATTGGACAGCCCAGCCGTCACACTGTCGGTGCGGCGACTGCTGTCATCGTAATTGAGTACATAATATGGCGCACCGGTTGCTGGATCGAGCCCAAAAGCGACGCCTGCCATCTGTACTTGCTCGATCATGGGCTGAACAAACACTTCGTTGGCCCAATTGATACTGCCATCGGCTTCCTGCATCGACGCCAGCACAGATTCGATCGCCTGTGGCAAATTCTCGTTCGCCACGTGCAGAACCGATTCAAAGCGGCCAGCGAGCGAGCCTGCAGCACTATCTTCGGCTACGGCACTACTACGCACAGCCATCACAGGCCAGCCTGCGGCGCGAATTTCCTTAAGCAAAGCTACGCTGTCCTCTTGCCAACGAGCGACATCGAAACGCAATTGCGGCAATAAACGCGCGCTACGCAGATGAGGCTGCAGCGCTTCGAGTGTACGTGCCTTACTCAGGAACTGCATGCGTTCAGTCCTTCAATCGTGCGGCCCACAAATTGGTAACGTAAGGAATCTGAATGCTGTCCACGCCCAGGCCACGCAGATAAGCGGCGATGGCCTCGATAACCTCAGCAAAACGATCGCCAGCCTGTCTCTGTAAGGTAGCGTGCGAACGCCAAGCTTCAATGCAATCTTCGATACTCTGTTGATGCAATACTTTGCCCTCAATGCGGTGCACCGGACCAAACAGATCACTGGCATTGATGACATCGGTTTGATCTTCGCGGCGAGTACCGTAACCATAACCGTCAACATGTTCGCGGATAATGCTCTCGATACGCGACTGAATCGGGTCATCCAGATCACGATGATTCCACATGCAGGCGAACCAGCCATGCGATTTCAAAATACGCTGAGTTTCCTTCAATGCAGCAGGTCGATCAGTGACGTTGAACGACGAACCAAAAGTTACCAAAGCATAAGTATGATCCGGCTGGCCGGTGTGCTCACCCGTGCCTTCATGCCAGCTGACATTACCCAACGCTTCGGTCCGTTTGATGCCGTTTGCGCGCATGGCGTCATTGGGCTCCACCGCGACCACTTGCAAATTTCTTGCGGCCAGCGGCAGGGTCAAATGCGCTACGCCCGCCCCAACATCGCACACCAAATCACCCGCCTTGACCCCAGCTAAATTGAGCAAATCGTCAATAGCGTTTTCTGCATAATCCGGCCGCTGCAAATAAGCATCGGCGAGTGCTGTGTAGTCCCATTCGGTTTTCAAGACAAAACTCCAAAGATTGATAATTAATTGCGCTAAAGAAAATAAATCACGCTCTTGCCTGCGGTGATCTAGCAAATAATTCATTTAAAAGTTGCTGCACCAACTGCTCCGGAGGAGTTCGAGCATCATTATGAATAATGACATCAGGGTTAGTAGGCAGCTCATAGCCTGATTTCAATCCCACCACATGATGTGTAGCTTGTGGGTCTTTATAAAATGCACGGCGCTCATGTAGATGCTCTTCGGGTGCAACAATATAAATTTCACGATATCCGGGAATATTCTCACGATTCCACGCTCGTACATCAGCAAACATCGAAACCGTTGCACAAACTACATCACAGCCTTGATCGGCGAGCATTTTGCACATTCGGGCATAACACATAGCAAGGTGTCTCCTCTCCTCAATGCTATACCCAAACTGGCCACCAAACACTTCGCGCAAACGGTCCCCATCCAGAAAAACGCCCCTACGCCCCAAATCTAAAAGCTGTGCATGTAAGGCAGACCCAATAGTGGTTTTCCCTGCCCCAGCCAACCCAGTAATCCAATAAACGAAGCCTGAAGACATATAGATTTACTCATGGAGCACTTTAACTGGACTACCAATAATAGGTTACAGGCAACTGCATCAACAAAACAGTTTAATGAGTTGTTGCCTAACAACAATTGAAAAAACCCACAACCTTCGCTTACCCTCCTATTGCCTAACTATTCTAGCAACACTTGACGCAGTACTAACCAATCCAGCATCATATGGGCATGAACACGAACATCCGCACCTTTTCATTTGCGTATTACTACTGGTGGCGCCCTTAGGCGGCACTAGTTTTGTTCGTCCAGACAAAACCTGCCGCCGGAAACGGTGACAGGTTTTTTGTTTTCTACCCCACCCTCTTCCGGCGGCTCAGCAAAATCCAGGAGCTGCATCATGACTACCCCCCAATCGACCGTTGTGGTCACCGGTGATCGCACCACCGGTCCTTTGCATTTAGGCCACTTTGCCGGCTCATTGCAAACTCGCTTGCAACTGCAAGATCAGCACCAGCAATTTATCCTGTTGGCCGACACTCAGGCACTGGCCGATCATCAGGGCGATTACCATGGTGTGCGCCAGGCTGTGATTGATATTGCGCTGGATTATCTTGCCGTGGGCATTGATCCACAAAAATCTACCATCCTGATCCAATCAATGGTGCCCGAGCTGGCCGAGCTCTCGTTTTACCTGATGAATCTGGTCACGGTGGCGCGGTTGGAGCGTAACCCTACGGTTAAAAACGAACTTCGCCATAAAGGGCAAGAACGCGATGTAGCAGCCGGTTTTCTCACCTACCCGATCAGCCAGGCCGCCGATATCACCGCCTTGCGTGGCACCTTAATTCCGGTGGGCGAAGATCAGCTGCCGATGATTGAGCAAACCAATGAAATCGTGCGCCGCTTTAATCGCATGGTTGGCGAACCGATTTTGCGCGAATGCAAAGCGCTGTTGTCGAACACCACCCGCCTGCCGGGGCTGGATGGCAAAGGCAAAATGAGCCGTGCGGCGGGCAACCATCTATCGCTCTCGGCCAGCGCCGATGAGATCACCGCGGCCGTCAATCGCATGTACACCGATGCGCAGCATCTCACCGTGGGCAGCCCCGGGCAGGTCGAGGGCAATGTGGTATTTAGCTTCCTCGATGCTTTTTACCCGGATAACGCCAAAGTGGCCGAGCTCAAAGCGCATTATCAACATGGTGGGCTGGCCGATAGCGTGGTGAAGGCTCGCTTGAATGAGGTACTGCAAGCCCTGCTGGCGCCGATACGCGCCCGCCGCCAAGAGCTTGCCAAAGAGCCGGATGCGATTTTGTCGATGCTACTGTGCGGCTCGGCCAAGGCGCGGCAAACCGCAGTGTTGACACTGCATAAAGTTAAAACAGCCATGGGCATGTACTACTTTTAATTGCTGAGTAGCATGTTGTGGCAAGAATAGCTTTTGTGCAGATACCCATGCCGGTATCTGCCAGCAGATCATACAAATAATAGGCTTTCAGCCCATACACCAAGGCAAAGAGATGAGCACACACTTTATTCATGCGGCGTTCGCCCACAAAGCGGCTGCCACCCAAGAATTATTGGCGCAATTGCAACAGCATGGCGAGCAACTGCCGCCCAAAAATCTGCACCTTGCTACGCGGCTACTCAATCATCTGGCGGTGATCGATCAGATTTTCTTGGCGCATTTGCACGGCGAGGAACATGGATTTACCGCCACCAACACCCCCGCAACACCAACCTTAGCCGAACTCATCGCTCTACAAACCCAGCTGGATCAAGCCTGGCTCGCGCTACTGGCCCAGCCCGCCTGCCAAGATCTCAGCCGGGTGATTGAATTTGTCTTCACCGACGGCAAGCCGGCGCGGATGACGGTGGGCGACATCTTGCTGCATGTTCTGACCCACGCCAGCTACCACCGCGGGCAAATTGGGCGGATCATCAGTGAAGGTGGCAAATCACCGGTCAAAATCACCCCAGACATTCTCACCGGCTATTTGCATCGCACGACCTAAGCTCAGCTGGATTCACGGCCGCTCTGCCGTGAATTGCTGCGCTGCGAAATAAAGCATTTCGGCAATACGCTCATCCCTCACTGCGTCTAGAATGAAGCCATCACCACTCAGGGGCGCAGGTGCAGCATGGATGAAGAACTTCGTAAAAAAGCACTCGAATACCACCGCTTTCCCAAGCCGGGCAAGATTCAGGTGATGCCCACCAAGGCGCTCTCCAGCCAGCGTGATCTGGCGCTCGCCTACTCGCCCGGTGTAGCGGCGGCGTGCGACGCTATTGTGGCCGATCCAAGCGAGGCCCGTAATTTAACCTCCCGCGGCAATCTGGTGGCCGTGGTCACCAACGGCACCGCCGTGCTCGGGCTGGGGGATATTGGCCCGCTGGCCGGCAAGCCCGTGATGGAAGGGAAAGGGGTACTGTTTAAAAAATTTGCTGGGATTGATGTGTTTGATATCGAAATCGAACAAAAAGACCCGGACAAACTGGTAGAAATTATCGCCGCGCTAGAGCCCACCTTTGGCGGTATCAATCTGGAAGACATCAAAGCGCCCGAGTGTTTTTATGTTGAGCGCAAATTGCGCGAGCGCATGAATATTCCGGTTTTCCATGATGATCAGCACGGCACGGCCATTATTGTCGGTGCGGCAGTTAAAAACGCCTTGAGCCTGATTGGCAAACAGCTGGGCGAAGTGCGCCTGGTGGCCTCGGGCGCAGGCGCGGCCGCAATTGCCTGCCTAGATCTGTTGGTGTCGCTCGGGGTGAAACGCGAGCACATTATGGTGTGCGATTCCAAAGGCGTGATTCACACTGCGCGCGGGCCGCTGGATGAAACCAAACAGCGCTACGCCCGCGATACCGATTTACGCACCTTGGCCCAAGCACTCGAGGGCGCGGATATTTTCCTCGGCCTTTCTGGCCCGGGCGTAGTCACCGGCGAGATGCTGCAAAGCATGAATGCCAATCCCTTGGTATTGGCGCTGGCCAATCCCACCCCGGAAATCACCCCGCAAGAAGCGCAGGCCGCGCGCAGCGATGTGATTGTGTGCACAGGCCGTTCGGACTACCCGAATCAAGTTAATAATGTGCTGTGCTTCCCGTTTATGTTCCGTGGTGCGCTGGATGTTGGCGCCACCACCATTAACGAAGCCATGAAACACGCCGCGGTAGATGCCATCGCTGAGCTCGCGCACGCCGAACAGTCCGATGTGGTGGCCGATGCCTACAGCGGCCAAGAGCTTTCCTTCGGGCCGGAATACCTGATCCCGAAACCCTTTGATCCTCGCCTGATTGTCAAAATCGCCCCGGCTGTTGCCAAAGCGGCGATGGATACTGGCGTGGCCACCCGCCCGATCACCGATTTTGCCGCCTATATCGATGAGCTAACGCAGTTTGTTTACAAAACCAATCTGTTTATGCGCCCGGTATTCGCTGCCGCGAAAAAGGCGCAAAAGCGCGTGGTGTTCTGCGAAGGGGAAGACGAGCGGGTGCTGCATGCGGTACAGGAAATTCTGGCCATGCAGCTGTGTGTGCCCATTCTGGTCGGCCGCCCGCAAGTACTGCAAAGCCGGATCGAAAAATTGGGCCTGACCATCCGCCCCGGCATTGATTTTGAAGTGTGTAACCCGGAAAGCGATCCGCGCTACCGCGAATATTGGCAGCTGTACTACAGCCTGATGATGCGCAAGGGCGTCTCTGAAAACCTAGCTAAAGCCGAGGTGCGGCGTAAAACCACGCTAATTGGCGCGCTCATGGTGAAACGTGGCGAAGCCGATGCGCTGATTTGCGGCACCTATGGGCTGTATCAAAACCACCATCATCACCTGATGAATGTACTGGGCCCACGGCTGGCGACCCAAACCACGGCGGCGATGAATATCTTGCTGCTGCAAACCGGCAATATGTTTATTTGCGATACCTATGTGAATCAGGATCCAAGCGCCGAGGAGCTGGCCGACATCACCCTGATGGCCGCCGAAGCGGTGCGCAAATTTGGCATCGTGCCCAAAGTGGCGCTGCTAAGCCATTCCAGCTTTGGCACATTTGATACCCCATCGGCACGCAAAATGCAGCGCACGCTGGAACTCGTCACCCAGCGCGCACCAGAGCTGGAAATCGATGGCGAAATGCATGGTGATGCAGCGCTATCGAGCGCCATTCGCCAGCAAGTGTTCCCGCATTCGCGCCTCAAAGGCGAAGCCAATGTGCTGGTGATGCCCAATCTGGATGCGGCCAATATCTCGTTTAATCTGCTGAAAACCACCTCAGTCGAAGGCGTGACCATCGGCCCGATCCTGATGGGGCTGGCGCAACCGGCCCATATTCTGACCCCGACCGCGTCGGTTCGGCGTATTATCAATATGGCCGCGCTGGCCGCGGTTGAGGCCGCCACCCTTTCCAGTGGAGATGCTGCATGAGCGAATTCAATCCTGCCGATCCCTTCAGTTTTTTTAGTCAAATGATGAAGCCGGGCAGCAACCCTTTTCTGCCGCCGCTGTCAGAGGAAGAAATCGAGCGCAAGATCGCCGAATGCCGCACGGTCGAGCAATGGCTCAGCCTGCAGGTTGGTATGCTGCAAATGACGATCAAAACGCTGGAAATGCAAAAAGCCGGGCTGGCCGCTTTTAAACAAGGGCTAGAGCCCAAACCGCCGGAACCCCACCTCTGAGAATGCAATGAAATTCACCGCTTTACCGTTCACAGCCAGCTTGCTGGCTGTTTTTCTTGCTGGCTGCGCCAGCACCGGGCCCAGTGCACCGAGTGTAGCCACCGCTAGCAATACCCCCAGCAGTACCTCTACCAAGCCCAGTACCAATAAGCCCTCAGAGGCTATACCCGCTGCGCCGCGTTATCAGGCCCGCAGCTGGCAAGATCTGCCTAATTGGGCCGACGATGCCTTGGTGCCTGGCTGGCAAGCCTGGCTCAAAGGCTGCGCCAAACCGCGCACGCCATGGCTGGCCGTGTGTCAGGCCGCCCGCACTGTCCCGCTAGAGCGGGCGGCGATCCGGCAATTTATCGAGCGCGAGCTGGTGCCCTATCAGCTGGCCAACACCGATGGCAGCACCAGCGGGCTGATCACCGGCTACTACGAGCCGGTGTACCCCGGCAGCCTGAGCCGCAACGCGCAAGCCAACCAGCCGGTGTATGGCCCGCCCAGCGATATGATTACCGTGGCGCTGGATGAGGTTTACCCCGAGCTCAAAGGCAAACGCCTGCGCGGCCGGCTGGTGGGCAATAAACTCCTGCCCTACCCGGATCGCGCCGAAATCGTGGCCAAAGGCCTGAAAGCGCCGGTATTGGCCTGGTTGCAAGACCCGCTGGATGTGCAGTTTTTGCAGATTCAAGGCTCAGGCCGGGTACAGCTACCCGATGGACGCATGCTGCGCCTGGGCTATGCCGATCAGAATGGCCGGCCGTATAAGCCGGTGGGCCGCTGGCTGGTGGAGCAAGGCTTGCTGCCCGCCAGTGAAGTCTCGATGCAGAGCATTCGCGCCTGGGCCAAGGCCAATCCGGCACGGGTGGATGAGCTGCTCAATAGTAATCCGAGTTATGTGTTCTTCCGCGAGCTGCGCGAAAGCGATGGGCTCAAAGCCGATGATGGCCCGCTGGGCAGCCTGAATGTGCCGCTCACCGCCGGCTACAGCATCGCGGTTGACCCGGGCACGGTGCCATTGGGCAGTTTGGCCTTTATTGCCACCACCCGCCCCGATACAGCCGGCGGCCTGCATCGCCTGGTGGCGGCGCAAGACACTGGTGGCGCGATTCGAGGCAGTGTGCGAGCCGACTTTTTCTGGGGCACCGGCGCGGCCGCCGGTGAACTGGCCGGCACGATGAAACAAAGCGGGCAATTATGGCTACTGTGGCCCAAAGGCATTGCTCTGCC
Organism: Chitinibacter tainanensis DSM 15459; assembly: GCF_000429785.1. Lineage (GTDB taxonomy): Bacteria > Pseudomonadota > Gammaproteobacteria > Burkholderiales > Chitinibacteraceae > Chitinibacter > Chitinibacter tainanensis. Next base: position 518,044 of record NZ_AUCN01000009.1, on the reverse strand, counting down.
GCAATAAAGCGGCCGAGTGCTTAGCCATAAAACAGGGGTATTACTCACTAAGATAATTATGCTTTGGCCTAGCGAGCAATACCCCTCTATGCATTGAAACTAACTCAGCGACGCCGGCGATACGTGACAAAGGCGTAGTCGATGCCTTTGGCGCTGGTGTGCACTTCGCGCGCGGTTTCCTGCCATTGCGCGGGGCTAAATTCGGGGAAGTAGGCGTCGCCATCGGGGCTTAGCGCCACTTCGGTCAGATACAGGGTGTCGACCAGATCCATGGCCTGCCGATAAATCTCGCCGCCGCCAATCACAAATACCCGTGGCAACTCGGCGCAAGCGGCAATGGCCGCGGCCAGGCTCGGAAACACTTCGGCGCCCGGCGCCGACCAGGCCGGATTGCGGCTAATCACCAAATGCCGCCGGCCGGGTAATAAGCCCGGCAGCGATTCAAAGGTTTTACGCCCCATCAGCATCGGGCTGCCCATGGTGAGCTGCTTAAAATACTGCAAATCTTCCGGCAGGCGCCATGGCAAGCGATTATCGATACCGATCACCCGATTGGCGCCCACCGCCGAAATAATGGCGACTTCACTCATGGATTGTCCTCATTCATTGTTTGCGCCGCCACTGGGCGCAGTTGCCACCACGCTGCAGCACCCACCAGGCAACCGCTGAGCGCCACGCCCAGCGCCCACAGCCAGGCGCGGCCGCCGGCGGGGGCCAGTGGCCACGTCAGCATGCCCGCCGTGACTTGGCAGGCGAGCAAAAGCCAGAAAACCATATACACACCCGGTGGCCAGATCCCCCCGGCAAAATGGTGCAATACCAGCCCTAAAGCCAGCAGCAACAGCGCGTGCCCCAGCACGGCCACGCCCAGTAAATGGGCAATCAAATGGGCAGGCATACGCGCTCCACCAAATTCATTTAGCAATAAAAAGGTACCCCGTTGGCCAGCACTGGCCAGCCACACTGGGCGCTCAGGATACCCGCCTAGGTATGGCCCGACAATCAAATCTTGGCAAGTACTGCAGCCCAATACCCAACGGAAAAAAGGCTAGCGGGCTGGCAATTGCTCCAGCGGGTTAACCGGCTTGCCATTAATCCGCACTTCAAAATGCAACTTCACCCGATCGGTACCAGTGCGGCCCATGCGTGCAATCGGCTGGCCCTGTTTCACTTGCGTGCCTTCGGTGACCAAAAGGGTTTGATTATGAGCGTAGGTGGTGAGCAGATCGCCAGCGTGGCGAATGATGATCATATGACCATAGGCGCGGATGCCATCGCCGGCGTAGACCACTTTGCCATCGGCCGCGGCCAAAATCGGTTCGCCCTCATTGCCAGCCAGATCAATGCCTTTATTGCGCGGCGGGGCGTAATTGGCGATGACATTGCCACTGTGCGGCCAGCGTAAATTCAGCACTGGGCGTGGCGTGGCGGCCGGCGCCGGGGTGGCAGTCAACACCGGCCGGCTACTCGTGCCGGGGCGGCTGGTGGACTCGCCCCCCGTTACCTTCAGCAACTGGCCCACCTCGATATCGTTATTGCTGAGCTGATTCAGGCGTTTGAGCTGGTCTACCGACAGGCCATGATTTTTGGCGATGCGAAACAAGGTGTCGCCGCCTTGCACGCGGTAAAACCCTTTTGGCGTGGGCCCAGTGCTAATAGGCGCGCTGCTTGTGCCGCAAGCCAGCAGTATGCTCGTCAATACCAAGAGCACCAAGCGCTGCAGACCGATACCCCAGCTCCAGCGCCGCATTATTGTTCCTGGCCAGCGCGCGAAGCCGACAAGCCCAAGGCCAACCAGCCAGCGAGGCCAATTTTTTCCAGCGTGGCAATATTGCGCTCGAAAATCGCCGCAGGCTCAGGAAAGGCCGCCACCGCGCGGGCGATGCTGTCTTCGCGCAGCAGATGCAAGGTGGGATATGGCGCGCGATTGGTGTAATTGCTGATGTCATCGACCTCGGTATCGGCAAACTGAAAATCCGGGTGAAAACTCGCCACCTGCAGTATGCCTTCCAGCGCGTGCTCTTCTACCGCTTCGTCGGCGATTTCCAGTACTTCATTAAACACCGCAAAATCGGGGAATAGCGTGGGGTGAATCAGCAAAGTGGTATCTACCTGCTCGGGGTCGGCGGCAGCGAGAAAATCCAGCTCGCGGTCGAGATCTTCCAGAAAACCATCCAGATGCTTGGCCTCTGACACCACAATGCGCACTTGGTCTTTGACATACACCGCTTTGGCGAACGGGCATAAATTGAGCCCAATCACCGCTTGCTCCAGCCAATGGCGGGTAGCGGCGATGACGGTTGCTGCGGTGGGTGCTGTCAAATCAGACATGGTATTCCTGCTTTAATGGCAAACTGGCTGGATTTTACCGTGCCGGCCGCGGCACTAAAACCCGCGCGGCGGAAAAAAATACCGGCTGTGTAGAACTACCAAACCGCACGGCCTGCCCTCACCGCAGGATTTACGCTTACCGATTGCCGACCATCACCGCAGGAACCCGCCATGCCCAACACCAATGCCAATGCCAATACCAATGCCAATACCAATGCCAATACCAATGCCAATGCCAATGCCAATGCCAATACCAATGCCAATACCAATGCCAACGATACGCTGTCAGCCGCTATGCAAACCGCGTTGATTGCCGCTATTCGCCAGCATCTGCAACTGAATCCGCACGCAGCCGACACCACCGAGGGCGTCACCCTGTTCTGGTTGAGTGATCTGCCGCTGCCACCTAGTGCGGCGCATGTGGCAGATGCTTTGGCGGCACTGCTCGCCAGCGGCGAAGTAGAGGCGCTGACCCTGGCTGGGCGGACAGTGTGGCGCCGAGCACGCGCAGTGTGAGCCTTATACTTCCCCCTGCCGTCATTTACAGGCAAGCTAGCACACTGATTCCCGCCCACTCGTGGAGAACAGCGTGCAAACCACTATTGCCCAGATGATTGCCCTCACTAGCTGGGGCAATGCCCTGCTGCAAGGCCGCATCGCACAGTCCAGCGACTTTTATCCGGGCAATAGCACGTTTCAGTTTTGTGCCGAGGTGGCGTTTTATGCTCTCGATCCGGCGACGGGCAGCTGGCCAAGCCAGCCACTGGCGCGCGATCCATTGGCCTGGCTGCAGCAGCAGGCCGATGCGGGCGTTGAGAAATTCAGCCTCAGCTACTGGCCATCGGGCCATACCGCCGAACACACGACCAGCGACCGGATGGCTGTTGGCTTTGTTGGCGGAGGTGGACGCTGGTTGCTGCTGGCGCACTTCGCCGATGGCGTTGATGTGTGGGAAGCCCGCTGGGAAGTGGGCGAACGTCAGCGGGCTGACCGTAAAATCTGGCAGGTGCGCTATGGGCAGATCGCCCGCCGGGTGAGCGCACCGGCGAGCGAAGTGCTGGCGCTGCCCAAACTACGGGCCCTGCTGGCCAATCAGCTCACCGCCCTCACCACCTTCGCCAGCGAACAAAAAGAGCTGGGCTTTGCCAAAACCTTTGCCCGCGCCTTGGATGATCTGAATACCGCAGCGGCACGGCTAGAAAGCAGCGATCTCACCCCACCCGGTGCGCTGAATCTGTCAGCCCAGCAATTATTAGCCGCTACCGAAACGGCGTGGGTCTTTGGTGGGATGGGCTCGTGGAATGATGTAGGCTTTGCCGGCGCTGAATACGATAGCTATAGCCAGCTATCGGATGAACTGTTTGTGCTCCTGACTCAGGCCTTGGTGCTGGTCGCCAATCACAATGCCGATTTTCCGCGCAAGGCGCAAAAAGCTTGGTGGCAATTCTGGAAAAGCGCGGCGCCTACGCCGGCGTAGCGCGCAACAGCTCAGGCGTGCGCACGATTTCGCGCATGACCACATTGGCCATGTCGCGCAGCATATCCAGCTCGGCTGCGCTCAGCGATTTGGGCTGAGGGTCAATCAGGCACAAAGTACCGATATGGCTGCCATTGGGCGCGATCAGCGGCGCACCCGCATAAAAGCGAATATGGGGCGCCCCAGTCACCAGCGGATTATCGGCAAAGCGCGCATCCAGCAACGCATTTTCGATCACCAGTACGTCATCTTGCAAGATGGCATGCCCACAGAAGGAAATATCGCGTGGGGTTTCTTTGGCATCCAGCCCGCAAATCGACTTAAACCATTGCCGATTGACATCGACCAGACTCACTACCGCAATTTGCACACGAAAAAAACTGGCCGCAGCGCGGGTAAGATTATCAAAACGCTCCTCGGGCGGCGTATCCAGAATCAAAAACTGGCGCAGGGTTTCAATGCGGAGGGCTTCATTGTCGGCCAGGGCTGGGGTTTGCATGGGCTCAATCCTGAGAAAGCCGGTAAGTTACCGGCGAGTAGATAGCCCGATTATAGCGCCTGTGCTGCAACGCGCCATGCGCTAGACCAAAAACTGTGCCGACCGCCACGCTGTGGCGACGGTCGGCATGCCGCTTAATGGCAGTGGCAAGCGCCGCCCGCTGACGCCGTCGCTGGTGCCGGCGTTGGGCTCACCACCGACAGCGGCAAACCTTGCGCCAGTGCCGCGCGCGCCTGCTGCGTTGCGGCCAGCATATTACGCAGTGCTGCTTCGGTTTCGGGCCAGCCGCGGGTTTTCAAGCCGCAATCCGGGTTGATCCACAAACGCTCAGCCGGAATCACCGCCAGCGCCTTGCCGATCAGGCGCAACATTTCTGCCACCTGTGGCACCCGCGGGCTATGAATGTCATACACCCCGGGGCCAATTTCATTCGGGTAGGCAAATTCGCCAAAGGCCTCGAGTAATTCCATATCCGAGCGGCTGGTTTCGATGGTGATCACATCGGCATCCATCGCGGCAATGGCCGGCAAAATATCGTTGAATTCGGCATAGCACATATGAGTGTGAATCTGCGTAGCGTTGCCAACCACGGCGGCCGAAATACGGAAAGCCCGCCCGGCCCAAGCCAGATAGTCAGCCCAATCGCGCTGATGCAGCGGCAAGCCTTCACGGAAAGCCGGCTCATCAATCTGGATAATCCCAATCCCGGCGTTTTCCAGATCTTGCACCTCATCCCGAATCGCCAGCGCGATTTGCGCGCAGGTAGTGGCCCGTGGCTGATCATCGCGCACAAACGACCATTGCAAGATCGTCACCGGCCCGGTGAGCATGCCTTTCATCGGCTGTTGGGTCAGGCTTTGCGCATAGCTGGACCACGCCACGGTCATCGGCTGTGGCCGTGACACATCGCCAAAAATGATCGGCGGTTTCACGCAGCGGCTACCGTAACTTTGCACCCAGCCAAAGCGGGTAAAGGCAAAGCCCGCCAGCTGTTCGCCAAAATACTCCACCATATCGTTACGCTCGGCTTCGCCATGCACCGGTACGTCCAGCCCCAGCTCGGCCTGTTTGGCCACCACCAGGCGAATTTCATCGCGCATCGCGGCTTCATAATCAGCGGCCGCCAACTCGCCGCGTTTAAACGCGGCCCGCGCCGCCCGGATGGCCGTGGTTTGCGGGAAAGAGCCAATCGTGGTGGTGGGCAACAGCGGCAAATTAAAGCGCGCCCGCTGCGCTTGCTGCCGCACCGCAAACGGCGCCGCGCGCTGATCAATCTCGGCCGGCAAACTGGCCAAGCGCTCGCTCACCGACGGATTATGGATGCGTGGCGATTGCCGGCGCGCCGCTTGCGCCGCCGCATTCGCTTCCAGCGCTGCCCGCACTGCGGGCTGATTAATGCCGCCATTAAGCGCTGTTTGTAGTACCTGCAGTTCGTGCAGCTTTTGCCGCGCAAAAGCCAGCCACGATTTAAGCTCAGCATCTAAGTCGTCTTCTTGTGCCAGATCCACCGGCACATGCAAGAGCGAGCAGCTCGGCGCCAGCCATAAACGCGCGCCCAGCTGCGCCTGTAGTGGAGTCAGCCAAGCCAGCGTGGCGGCCAGATCATTCGCCCAGATATTACGGCCATCAATCACCCCCAGCGACAGCGCCTTATCTTGCGGCCAATTGGCGGCAAAAGTCTGGATTTGTGCTGGCGCACGCACCCCATCCAGATGCAGTGCCGCGATCGGTAGTTGCGCCAACAGCGCCTGATGCGCACTCACATCGGCAAAATACGTCGCCAGCACAATCGCCAGCCCTTGCCCGGCCAAGGCCTGATAGGTAGGGGCAAACGCGGCCAGCCAGCTTGCCGGTAGATCCAGCCCCAAGATCGGCTCATCCAACTGAATTTGCTTCACGCCCAAACTCGCCAGCCGATTTAGCACCCGGGTATAGCCCTCAACGCAGCGCGCTAGAAGGTCTAGCTTGTCATACCCCTCTTGCTTGCATTTAGACAACCATAAGAAGGTCAGCGGGCCGGGCAACACGGCCTTCACCGCGTGGCCCTGCGTCAGCGCGTCTTCCACTTCATGGAAAAACCAATCCACCCCACCGGCAAAGGCCGTGCTGCTGCTGAGTTCAGGTACCAGATAGTGGTAATTGGTATCGAAATACTTGGTCATCTCCAGCGCAAACTGGTCGGTATTGCCGCGCGCCAGTTCAAAATACTGGCTAAGGGTCAGCGTTTTGGCATTAAAACCAAAGCGCGCCGGCAAGGCGCCGAGCAAGGCGGCGGTATTTAAAATCTGGTCGTACCAGGCAAAATCGCCCACGGTCACCCAGTTCAGGCCCGCCTCGGCCTGCCAGCGCCAGTGCTGGCGGCGCAGCTGCTGCCCCACCTGTGTCAGCTCAGCTTCGCTGCTCTCGCCGCGCCAGAAACGCTCCAACGCAAATTTCAGCTCGCGCTGCGCGCCTATCCGTGGAAAACCCAGAATATGGCTGCTAACGGCATTTGGGGTGGCGCTGGCATTTGATGTATTAGTATTGCTCATCACTTTTTCCTGATTAATGAATGTGATTTGCATACTACGCCGCCGCACGCTATGATTACAGCTCATTATTTTTGTATTAAGTATGAATTTAGCTAATCAATGGAGCCGCCATGCAATCGCTGCTGGAGTTACGCCATCTGAAAACCATTCTGGCGATTGCCGAAGCCGGCAGCCTCACCCGTGCGGCCGAGCGCCTACATCTGACCCAATCGGCGCTGTCGCATCAGGTGCGCCTGCTAGAAGATCACTACGGCTTGCCCCTGTTTACCCGCAAATCCAGCCCGCTCAAACTCACGGCGGCGGGCGAAAAACTGGCACAACTGGCCACCCATGTTTTGCCGCAGGTCGCCAGCACCGAGCGCGATATTGCCCGCCTGCGCGAAGGCCAGGCCGGCCAGCTGCGTATCGCGGTGGAATGCCACACTTGTTTTGATTGGCTGATGCCCGCCATGGATCAGTTTCGCCAGCATTGGCCCGAGGTCGAGCTCGATATCGTCTCGGGCTTTCATGCCGACCCGGTGCAGCTTTTGTTTGAAGATCGCGCCGATCTGGCGATTGTGTCGGAAGTGGAAAGCCAGCCGGAACTCGCGCATTTGCCGCTGTTTAGCTACGACATGGTGGCGCTGCTGGCCAATGATCACCCGCTGGTGCACAAGCCCTATTTAGAGGCCGCCGACTTTGCCGAGGAAACACTGATCACCTATCCGGTGCCGGATGAAATGCTGGATTTGCTGCGCAAAGTACTCAAACCCGCTGGCATCAATCCCAAACGCCGCCCCACTGAGCTGACGGTAGCGATGCTGCAGCTAGTGGCCAGCCGGCGCGGCGTGGCGGCTTTACCGCGCTGGAGTGTGCAGGGCTATCTGGAGCGCGGCTATGTGCAGGCCAAGCCGATTACGGCACAAGGCCTCACCAGCGAGCTCTATGCCGTATTGCATAGTGAACGCGCCAGCGCGGCCTATCTGACGGATTTTGTCGATACCATGCGCACGGTGAGCGTGCAGAATCTACCTGATGTAGTGCTGCTGTGAACTCTGTTGAGGGTAACGGCGGCCAGCCCGGCCATTTCAGCCACCAACAGTAGTTAAGACCCAGCACCAAAAACAAAGCCCCGCAATGCGGGGCTTTGTTTTAAGCTAGGGTGGCCAGCGCGCGAGAGCGGCTAGGCCTTAGGCTTATGATTTGATCAGAATCTCGTTGTAACGCACAGTCACCGCCGCTTCGAGCTCTTCACCGCTTGGCATCCGGCGCTGGCTCACCAGCAGGTTTTGCAACACTTTTTCCGCTTCGCGCAGCAAATAGCGCTTGCGTTGACGGGTGCTCAGACGTTTCATTTTGGCGTTCATGCACATACTCCTGATGGAAAATCCTGGCCATTATACGCCGGCTGGCGCTGGCCGCGGCGCTTAGCCGACGATAACCGGTGCGCCGCTGGGCATTTTGCTCAAATTGGGCGGCGGGGTAATACCCATCGAGACATAAATACTGGTGAGTTTATCTACCCCGATATTGGCCGGACGGATCCAGTCTTTGGGCACATACAAGAGCCCACCACCAATCGGCACCGGCGCCGTCGGCACCAGCACCACCTGATACACGCGCCCTTCGATCTCCACCGGATCGGGGTTGGGCATCAGCGCCAGCACGGCCACGCCATCGCCACCAAACAGACACCACACCGGGCTCATGGCGGCGATATCGGCATCTTGCTTTTGATCCAAAAGCCCAACAAAACGATCGGCCAGATTATACAAACTGCCAATCACCGGAATCCGCCGCACCGTGCGATCCACCAGCGCGGCCAGCGGCTTTTTAAGCCGCGACTGCACCACAATCCCCAGGCAATAAATCGCCATCAGCAGCAAACAGGTGCCAGTGAGGTATTGCAGTACCGGGTTTTTGACAAAACTCTGGCCAAAATAGGCAAATAACTGACCCACCAGACTTTTCGGCCCGATATAGGTATTGAGCAGATTAATCGCCCAGGCCAGCAGCGAAATCGTCACGGCGAGCGGCAACAAAGCCAAGAGACCCGCCAGCCAGGTGCCCAGCACGCTTTGCATACTACGTTTGATCAAACCACACTCCTTTGGGGTATTGGGCTAGACGAATTGAAACAATTAGCCTCGCGCACTATACCAGCCAGGGTATTACAGTTTTGGGATTTTAATCCGGCTAATCATCAGCGAGCCGGATGCGGCAAACAGCAGCGTGAGCCAATGCAGGTGAAAGCCAAACAGCGTGATCGAGCCCAGCCATAAATTCGGCCCCAGCGCGCCTTGCGTAGCCACCCAGGTAAGCACTAACACCAGCACCAGCGAGGTGGGAATGGGCGTGCCTTCAAAGTATTTCACCTTGTCGCCACCTTCCGACAAAGCCTCGGCGGTGACATTGTAACGCGCCAGCCGTGACACCCCGCAAGCCACAAAAAACACCAAAATCACCCGGTCATACAGCCCCTGCATGCCGCAGGCATAGCCCATCACCGCCGGCGCCACGCCGAAGGAAATCACATCGGCCAGCGAATCGAGCTCGCGTCCCAGGGCCGAAGATTTTTGCCGCCAGCGGGCAATGCGCCCATCCAGCACATCAAACACGAGGGCGCAAATCAGCAGCGCAGTGGCGAAATACACATGCAGCACATCGCCCAGCTGCAAATACGACATCACCGCAAACAGCGCGCCGGTGCCGCAAATGGCATTGCCGAGGGTAAACCAGTCGGCAAGATGGAATTCGCGAATCATCGCGAAAGGTTTGGGTTTATTCATGTTCTTTCCAGAGCCAGCCTCGCGGTCAGCCACACTTCAGGCGGCAACCGCAGCGCGGTATTTGGCCATCAGCTTCACATAGTGCGCGGCCGAATAATTAAAATGCGCCAGCTCTTCTTCAGTGAGCGCGCGGACTTCCTTGGCCGGGCGGCCCATATACAGATAGCCGGATTTGAGCACCTTGCCCGGCGGCACCAGTGAGCCTGCGCCAATCATCACGCGATCTTCGATCACCACCCGATCAAGTACGATGGTGCCCATGCCGATCAGGCATTCATTGCCAATGGTGCAGCCATGCAGCATCACGCCATGACCAATGGTCACGCGTTCGCCAATGATCAGCGGCGCACCTTCCGGGTCATCCGGGCGTTTGTGCGTCACATGCAGCACGCTGCAATCTTGCACATTGCTATCACGGCCGATGCGAATATGGTTGACATCGCCGCGCACCACCGCGCCCGGCCACACCGAAACGTTGTCGCCCAATACAGTGTCGCCAATCACGCTGGCCTGTGGGTGCACCCAGGCGCCAGCGCCCAGTTGCGGAGTGATGCCATCAAAAGTTTCGACTGCCATGGTTTATCCTTTAGCCGGGCCGGCGCGCTTGAATTGCCGTCGCCACACCCCATCTACTGAGCATTAATGTCAGCATTCTACCTGAGCGACCCCATGACGACGAATACCGCTGCGCAAGCCACCGCCAATCCGCTGCTGGATTTTACTACCCTCCCCCGGTATGACGCCATCAAGCCCGAGCATGTTACGCCTGCGCTGGATACCCTACTGGAAAATGCCAGCGCAGCCATCAAGGCGGCCGAGGCCATTACCGAGCCCAGCTGGGATGCGCTAGCGGTACTGGAAGAACCTCTGGAGCAGTTGGGCCGCGCCTGGGGCGTGGTGGGGCATCTGGAATCGGTGGTAAATACCCCTGAGCTACGCGAGGCCTACAACAGCAATATTCCGCGCATTGCCAATTTCTTTACCGAGCTGGGGCAAAATGAACAGCTATTTGCGCTGTATAAAGGCGTAAAGGCGCGTGAATACCAGACCTTAAACCCAACCCGGCAAGTGGTCATCGATGACGCCATTCGCGGCTTTGTGCTGTCGGGGGCTGAATTACCAGCGGCGCAAAAACAGCGCTTTAAAGAAATCGAAGAAAAGCTCTCTGAGCTCACCACCCGCTTCTCGCAAAATGTGCTGGATGCTACCGATGACTTTGCGCTCTACCTCAGCCGCGAAGAGCTGGCCGGCCTGCCCGATGACAATCTGGCCGCCGCCGCCCAGCAAGCCCACGCCGATGGGTATGAAGGCCAGTACAAAATCACCCTCAAGGCGCCCAGCTATATTCCGGTGATGCAGTATGTGCAAAACCGCGCTCTGCGCGAGCAACTGTACAAAGCCTACGTCACCCGCGCGGCCGAATTTGGCAAGCCCGAATGGGATAATGGTGTGCTGATTCCGGAAATCCTGGCGCTGCGCCAAGAAAGCGCCCAGCTTTTGGGCCACGCCAATTTTGGCGAAACCTCGCTGATCACCAAAATGGCCGATAGCCCCGAGCAAGTACTGGGTTTCCTGCGCGACCTGGGCGAGCGCGCCAAACCGTATATGCTGGCCGATCGCGCCGAGCTGGAAGCCTTTGCCAAGGCCGAATTTGGTATTGAAAAGCTCGAAGCGTGGGATGTTGCTTTGGTATCCGAGCGCCTGCGCGAGCAGAAATACTCGTTTAGCGAGCAGGAAGTGAAGCAATACTTCACCGAGCCAACGGTGCTGGAAGGCTTGTTCAGCCTAATTTCACGCTTGTATGGCCTGCAATTTGTGCCGGCTGAGGCTGCGGTGTGGCATCCGGATGTACGCTACTACGAGCTGAAAAACACTGATGGCTCATTAGTCGGTGGGTTGTATATGGATCTGCACGCCCGCGAAGGCAAACAAGGCGGCGCGTGGATGAATGATGTGCGCGGCCGCAAATTGCGCGCCGATGGCAGCGTGCAAACGCCGGTGGCCCTGATCGTGTGTAATTTCGCCAGCGGCGTAGATGGTAAAGACGCGATGCTGCCGCACGATGATGTGATTACCCTTTTCCACGAAATGGGCCACGCACTGCACCACTTGCTGACTGAAGTGGATGAGCTGGAAGTATCGGGCATTAGCGGCGTGGAGTGGGATGCGGTCGAGCTACCGAGCCAGTTTATGGAGAATTTCTGCTGGGAATGGCAGGTATTGCCAGCGCTCACCCGCCATATCGAGACGTCTGAAGCATTACCCCGTGCCCTATTCGATAAAATGCTGGCGGCGAAAAACTTCCACAGTGGCTCGGGCCTGCAGCGCCAGCTGTATTTCTCGATTTTTGATATGGCCCTGCATCAGCAAACGGCGGGGATTTCGGCTGGGGATTTAAGCGCCTTTGCGCAGCAAGTGCAGCAGGAACTGGCGCTGCCTTTGCCACCGGAATACAACCGCTTCCCGCAATCGTTTAGCCATATTTTTGCCGGTGGCTATGCCGCAGGGTATTACAGCTATAAATGGGCCGAAGTGCTCAGCGCCGATGCTTATGCTGCCTTTGAAGAAGCCGCGGCCAGCAGTGGTGGCAGTGTGGTCGACCCGGCCGTTGGCGCACGCTTCCGCCGTGAGATTCTGGCGGTGGGCGGCTCACGTCCGGCGGCCGATTCATTCGCGGCTTTTCGCGGTCGCGCACCAAGCATTGATGCCCTGCTGCGCCACAATGGCTTGGTAGGCGCGTAAAGCCCAGCCTGCCAGCTGTTTCGCTGCTCATACAGCAAAAAGCCCCGCCAAGCGGGGCTTTTTTTATATTCTGCAGCTTAGGCTGAGAGCAGTTTTTGCTGCAGCTCTTCCTGAAACGCATCCAGATCAGTCTCGGTCATGCCCAAGTGCGCCAGCGCCGCAGCAAAATGCCCGTCACCCACTTCCTGATCGGCCTCGGCGTAGTAATCCAGCAAGAGCCGCTCGGTAATCTGCACGATGGCGATCAAGGTCAGCGCCCCTGCGGGCAGTGTGCTTTCCGGCAATTTGTACAGTTCGGGCTCATGGTGGTAGCGGATCGCTTTGCCGATTAAGGCTGGCAGCCCCCAATTGCGAATGAGCAAAGCCCCCACCACCGGGTGCGTACAGGGGAAATAATCGGTTTCGGCATCAATCTGCAGTTGCTTGACCTCACGACAATTGATCAGCACCTGCGGGTATTCTGAATAGCGCTGCGCCATCAAAGGCTGGCCGACGTCATGAAACAGCGCATACAGATAGGCGGCATCTAGCGCTACCCCACTGTGCTGCCGCGCCAATAAGCCTGCAGCCTGAGCGAGTAATACCGTGCGCGTCCAGAAAGCTTCGGTATAGGGGTTGCCCAGCTGCATGGTGGCTTTCAGCGCCGCCGTCATCACAATGCAGTGAATGTTGCGTGTGCCTAAGCGCTCCAAAGCCGACAAGACATTGCTGGTGGGTTTGCTGGCGGAAAACAGCGGTGAATTGGCCATTTTCAACACCTTGGCCAAGAGCCCGGCATCGGCGGCAATCAGCCGTGCTAACTTGCGTAAATCGGGATCATCGCGCTGGGCTTCCAGCATGGCTTCTTGCACCACGGCCGAGCAGGAAGGAATATCGACCGAGGCTAAAACTTGCTCGATATCTTCAGGGGAAAGTTCATGAGGGTGGCCCATCTGGCACTCCGGCAGGCACACCGGGCAAAGCCGGCAACACTCCACTATAGAAGCACTTCCCCCTGCTTTGCCAAGCCAAATCCAACCCCAAGCCAACAATCGGGCTACATCAGCTGTCAGCTCTTGCAGTGTCCGACCAGTGGTCAGTCAGCGGCAATAATATTTGCCAGCCAAAGACAGACGCTGCCCAAGTTTACTCCGCGCGCAACCAGCCCAGCTGGCCGTGGCAACTCTCGTTCAGCTGGGCCACCAGTGCTACCTCGTTACTGGCCACGATACTGAAGCAAAATTCCACCAAACTGCCGTGCTGCACCTCCATACTGGCAGGGGTATAAGCCGCTAACACTCGACGTACATGGCCTTCCAATGCATACGGCACAGTGCAGCGCAGGCTACACATTTTTTGCTGCGCCACTTTTTCGGCCAGCAGCAGCGCCTGCGCCACCGAATCGGTGTAAGCTCGCACAAGGCCACCGGCGCCCAGTTTAACGCCACCAAAATAGCGCACCACCGTGGCCAGCACGCCTTCTAGCTCTTGATGGCGTAATACTTCCAGCATGGGCCGGCCGGCCGTGCCCGAGGGCTCGCCATCATCCACTGCTGCCGACTGCCCGCCGGCCAGCAAGGCCCAGCACACATGCGCGGCATCAGGATGTTCGGCCTTTAATTGGGCCACAATCGCCTGCGCCGCGGCACGGTCAGCCACCGGCTGCACCGCAGCCAGAAAGCGGCTTTTTTTGATCACCAGTTCATAGTGGGCGGGCTGAGCCAGCGTGTAGGGCATGCAAAAACCTAAAGGGCTAATTCTAAGGGGCAAAAGAAAACACCCCTTGCGGGGCGTTCGGGATCATACCTTGGGCGGTGAAACCGCCGCAATTGCAGTGTTCAGTTCGGTTACCAGGGGCGTGGGCGAGGCTGACGATTAGCCGCGCGCTGCTCTTCAGCTTCGGCAACGGTTAATAAGCGTAGCGCCAACTCGGGCTCGCGTGGCATTGCCGCCATGCTGTGCAGCGCAGACCATTCAGCTTCGCCGCTGGCCGGGCATTCGCGTTCCCAGCTGCCTGCAGACATATCCAGAACATTTAACATGATGTGGCCCTCCCGATCATTACTGTATTGAAGACCCTTACAACTTGATCCTTACAATCAGAATATCGGCCTGCCAGGGGCAAATTTCAATCCCTTTATACTGTTTTGCGCAAAAAAAAGCTGAACGGTCACTCCGCGCCGTTCAGCGTCTTGGTCCAGTGACACTGCTCGCCGCACCAATCGGCGCTGAACATGCCAATCACCCAACAGTGCCTGTAGCACTATATGCCCAACGGCAATCGACTGGCCGTCGGTATTTATGCGCAAAAAAAGGGAAGCAGATCGCTTCCCTTTTGATAGTGACGCGGGGGCTTAGCTGTAATTATCCATGCTCGGGCAAGAACAAATCAGGTTACGGTCGCCGTACACGTCATCAATCCGGTTCACCGATGGCCAGAACTTGTTATCCAGCACGTACGGCAATGGGAAGAACGCCGTGTCGCGGCTGTAGGCGCGGTTCCACTCGCCGCTGATATCACCTTTGCTGTGCGGTGCGTTTTTCAGCGGATTGTCTTCCAGCGTCCACTCGCCCGCTTCCACTTTGGCGATTTCATTGCGAATCGACACCATCGCCGCGATAAAGCGGTCGAGTTCAGGTTTAGCTTCTGATTCAGTTGGCTCAATCATCAGCGTACCGGACACTGGGAAGCTCATCGTCGGCGCGTGGAAACCATAGTCCATCAGGCGTTTAGCGATATCGACTTCGGTAATGCCGCTCGCGGCTTTCAACGGACGAATGTCGATAATACACTCGTGCGCCACGCGACCATTGGCACCGCTGTACAGCACTGGATAATGCGCGCCGAGTTTCTTCGCTACGTAGTTAGCATTCAGCAAGGCGATTTCAGTCGCACGTTTCATGCCCGCTGCGCCCATCATCGTGATATACATCCACGAAATCGGCAGAATTGACGCCGAGCCAAATTGCGCAGCAGAAACCGCACCTTGGCCTTGCGCTACGCTCGCGTCACCCACGGTGATTGGCGCCACGGCGTGGTTAGCCATAAACGGAGCCAAGTGCGCCGCCAAGCCGATTGGGCCCATACCTGGGCCGCCGCCGCCGTGTGGGATGCAGAAGGTTTTGTGCAGATTCATGTGGCTTACATCCGCGCCGATGTCGGCCGGACGCGTTAAGCCCACTTGCGCGTTCAAGTTCGCGCCGTCCATATACACCTGACCACCAAACTGATGCACCGTTGCGCAAATTTCTTTCACTGCCGCTTCAAATACACCGTGCGTCGATGGGTAAGTCAGCATCAGCGCCGCGAGGTTGTCTTTGTGCAACTCAGCTTTGGCCTTCAAATCGGCAACATCGACGTTACCGCTTTCGTCGCAATCAACCACCACCACCTGCATATTCATCATCTGCGCAGTCGCGGGGTTGGTGCCGTGCGCTGATTTTGGAATCAGGCAGATATTGCGATGCGCATCGCCACGGCTCTCATGGTAACGGCTAATCGCCAGCAAACCAGCGTATTCGCCCTGCGCGCCAGAGTTAGGCTGCATACAAATCGCAGCAAAACCCGTGATGGCCTTCAATTGATCCGCCAAGGTATCAACCAAGATTTGGTAGCCTTGCGTTTGCTCGGCTGGCGCGAACGGGTGGATATTGCCAAACTCGGGCCAAGTCACCGGAATCATTTCGCTGGTGGCGTTCAATTTCATCGTGCAGCTGCCCAATGAAATCATTGAGTGATTCAGCGCCAAGTCACGGTTTTCAAGGCGTTTCAGGTAACGCAGCATTTCGTGTTCGGTGTGATAGCTATTGAACACCGGATGCGTCAGGTAGGACGAAGTACGAACTAATTCAGCCGGAATCGCATCGCTGGCTGCAGCGTCGAGCACAGCCAGATCTATATCCTTACCGGTAAAGAGTTTCAGCAAAGTGGCCAGATCGTCAGCCGACGCCGCTTCATGGAAAGCCACGCCCAATACGCTGTCAGAGACTTGGCGCAGGTTATAGCCCGCATCTTGCGCAGCTTGGTAAACCGCAGCAGCGTTACTTAATTCAACTTGTACTGTATCAAAGAAGGCGCTGTGCACCACTTTGCCGCCATTCTGAATCACACCCGCAGCAAACAGCGCCGCCAAGCGATGTACGCGTTGCGCGATGCGTTTTACGCCCGCTGGGCCGTGGTATACGGCGTACATGCCGGCCATATTGGCGAGCAAGACTTGCGAGGTACAAATATTCGAGTTGGCTTTTTCACGCCGGATATGTTGCTCGCGCGTTTGCAGCGCCATTCTTAAAGCTGTCTTCCCTTTGGCGTCGATCGACACACCAATAATGCGACCCGGTGCCGAGCGTTTCATCTCGTCTTTAAACGCGAAATACGCCGCGTGTGGGCCACCAAAGCCCATCGGCACGCCAAAGCGTTGCGTGTTACCCACCGCCACGTCGGCACCCAATTCTGCTGGCGACTTCAATACCGCCAAGGACAGTAAATCGGCTGCCACAATCGCTACGCCGCCTTTGGCTTTCAGCGCTGCAATCGGGCCAGACAAATCAGTCACCACACCATCAGCGCCCGGATATTGGAACAACGCGCCGAAGTAATCACCATTACCCACATCGCTAGCTGCGCCAACCACAACTTCAAAACCGAAGTATTTCGCGCGAGTGCGCACCACGTCTAGCGTCTGAGGCAATACCTGTGCATCCACAAAGAACACATCAGTCTTGGCTTTCGATACGCGACGCGCCATCGCCATCGCTTCAGCCGCCGCAGTCGCTTCGTCGAGCAAGGAAGCGTTCGCCAATTCCAAACCAGTAAAGTCGATCACCATTTGCTGGTAGTTCAGCAAGGCTTCCAAGCGGCCTTGCGCAATTTCAGCTTGGTAAGGCGTGTACGCGGTGTACCAGCCTGGGTTTTCGAGCACATTGCGCAAAATCACGCCCGGCGTCAGATTGGGGTAGTAGCCCAAGCCGATGAAGGATTTTTTGATGATGTTTTTGCTGGCGATGGCTTTGAGTTTGGCCAGCGCTTCGTGCTCGGGCATTGCATCAGGCAGGTTCAGCGCTTGGTTAAAACGGATATCAGCCGGAATCGTTTGGCCAACCAGATCATCCAATGATGTTGCGCCGATTTCGGAGAGCATCGCAGCTTGGTCGGCGCTGTTGGGGCCGATGTGGCGAGCGACAAATTCATCGCGATTAAACAAAGTAGAAAGCGTCATGAGGTACCTTCAGGGTCAAGGCGTAGCAAAGCGCAGCTATTAAGCCGCGCTTTGCGATAAATTATTCTTTTAAATCAGTGCAATACAAGCTAAAACACAAACTCGAGCGAGAAGCCCAATGGCAAGGCAAGTTATCCGCGAAAAACCGGAATTGACATCAGGTCAATGAGGATTTTGAGCGGGTGGCTTAACGCCGCCAGCGGGGTTCGCAGCAGGATTTGTTTTAGGCGCCGATTTCTTTGCTGTATTGCTCTGCCGTCAGCAAGCCTTCCAGATCCGCCACATTGGCTGGCTTCACGCGGAAGAACCACGCCGCGCCGTATGGATCGCTGTTGGCCAGCTCAGGTGCAGCTTCCAGCTCGACATTCACTTCCAGCACTTCGCCGGCGATTGGTGCGTAAACATCTGAAGCGGCTTTTACCGATTCCACCACGCCTGCGGTAGCGTCGGCGTCCAGTTGCGCGCCCACGGCCGGCAGCTCAACAAACACCACATCGCCCAGCAACTCCTGAGCGTGGTCGGTAATGCCGATGGTGACGGTGCCATCGGCTTCCAAGCGCAGCCATTCGTGGCTGTTTACGTATTTCAGTTCTGTAGGTACCTTGTTCATGACGCAATCCTCTATGGGTATATGATTAGAAGTTATATTTTAATTAGCCCGCAGGGCAATACCCTGCGGTGTATAGCGAATACAGTGGCCAATTGGCCTTGCCCGTGCCAGCTTAGGCAAAGACCTTTTTGCCGTTGCGCACAAACGGCATTTTCACCACGCGCACATCGGTCAAAGTGCCGCGCAAATCCACCTGCGCACTGTCGCCAGTGGCGGCGGGTACGCGAGCAATGGCCACCGAATGCTTGAGCGTGGGCGAGAAAGTACCGCTGGTAATTACGCCTTCGCCAATGCCAGCGACCACCACTTTCTGGCCTTCGCGCAATACGCCACGGCCTTCGAGCACGAGGCCCACTTGTTTCATGGCAACGCCTGCCGCGCGTTCAGCTTCCAGCGCAGCGCGGCCAATGAAGTTGCGATCCGCCGGTTCCCACGAAATCGTCCAGCCCATGCCGGCTTGCAGTGGCGTAATGGTTTCATCCATGTCATGGCCGTACAAATTCATGCCCGCTTCCAGACGAAGCGTATCGCGTGCGCCCAAGCCGATGGGCGCCACGCCCGCGCCGAGCAGCGCTTTCCAGAATAGTGGCGCTTCATCCGCTGGCAACATGATTTCCAGCCCGTCTTCCCCCGTATATCCAGTGCGAGCGATAAACCAGCCCTCTTCAACCGAGCCAAACGGGAAACCCTGGAATACTTTCAGGCCTTTAATCGTGCTTTCCCACTCTTCGTGCAGCACTTTGCAGGCTTTTTCGATGGCGTTTGGGCCTTGGACGGCGATCATGGCCAGCTCGCGGCGAACGGTCAGCACTACATCGCGGCCTTCAGCTTGCTTTAGCATCCAGGCGATGTCTTTATCGGCCGTACCAGCGTTCACCACCATGCGGTAGCCATAATAGGTGCGGTAAACGATCAGATCGTCGATAACGGTGCCTGCGGGCGTGAGCATGCCCGAATACAGCGCTTTGCCGTCAAAAGCGAGCTTTTCCACGTCGTTGGCGATCAGGGTGCGCAGCCAGTCTTTGGCCTCAGTACCGGTAATGTCGAGCACGCACATGTGCGAGACGTCAAACATGCCGGCGTCGGTGCGAACGATTTCGTGTTCTTTAAGTTGCGAGCCGTAGTGGATCGGCATCGCCCAGCCGGCGAAATCAACAATCTTTGCGCCAGCGGCCAGATGGGATTCGTAGAGCGGCGTGGTCTTGGGGGTTGCGGTCATCGTGGACTCCATAGGGTATACCCTCATAGGCCGCTACTTTATTAATGTAGCGGGCAACACCCCTCTGTCCTGTCACCTGAGATTTTCCGGTCAGCACTGCTGGCCGTTGAGCCCTTCGGTGGTTGCCGCGGGCATCGACCATGCCGGGCAACACTCTCCAGAGTATTTGAGCTCAGCTGAGCTCGGTGCAAGCAGTCCTTCTACCTGAGCGATTCGCGGGTGCCATTGCGCCTTCGGTGGTATTTGTTTACAGACAAATACACTCTCCTGCTTAACGGGCTGGATTATCGGGGGAAGTAGCAGGCTTGGCAAGCCGCAAACGCGAAAAATCGGCCACAACAAGATAAGCGCAAAGCGCGGTAGCTAGCCCTGCAATGGCATCGTAAGCTGCTTGGTCAAAATGGCCTGATTTTCTTCCTGAAAACCGATTTTCCGGTAGAAGTGATAGGCCGGCACGGCGCGAGCCGTGTTGAGAAAAGTCCAACCATAACCCTGCGCCAGCAAGCGCTGCTCATATTCAGCAAATAATCGCTGACCTAAGCCCTGCCCTTGCAACTGGCCAGCAATGCAAAACTCTTTAATAAAAAAATGCCAGCCCTCAATCCAGCACTCGCCCCAGCCAAAGGCCAGGCCTACCGGCTCATCATCGGCCCGCATACCCAAGCCATAAAAACGTGGGAACTGGCTAAACGCAGCAAAGCGCTCTAGCACGGCCTCAATCTGCCAACCATCACACCACGGCGCGGCATTAAACACCCGCAAATACAGCTCGGCATACGGCGCCAGATTGGTGGAATTTAAGTCTTCAAACTTTAGTTGCATCGCCCCTCATTTGCCGGCACCGGGCTTTAGCGCCACAATGCCCTACTTACACAAACCCACAGTGTATCGAAACCTAGGCTAAAAATGCTGCCGATCACGCTACGCCGCCCACTCAAGCTATGGCCACACTTACGGCCAGCCCTGCTCCCCGCCCTGTTGGTCGGGCTACTTGGCCTCGCGCTGCTTTGGCATGGGCCGATACAGCAATTGCCCGATTATCATCATTTTGCCGATCGGCGTAGCTGGCTGGGCCTACCCAATGCCGCCGATGTACTCTCCAACCTTGGCTTTGCGCTGGTTGCGCTTTGGGGCGGCTGGCGACTGAGCCGCGCCAATCCGGCCCACCCGGCCTTGCGGGCTTATGCACTGTTTTTTCTGGCGCTGCTGCTCACCGCCGTGGGTTCGGGTTGGTATCACCTGGCCCCAGACAACACCCGGCTGGTGTTTGATCGCATCCCGATTGCACTGGCCTGCGTGGCCCTGCTCGCCGCGATCTGGCAAGACCAATACGGGCGAGCTGGGCGCGGTGGGCTGCAAACGCTGGCCTGCTTGCTACTGGCGCTACTGGCCTACCTGAGCGTGTGGTGGTGGCAAAGCACCGATGTACCGCTGCTGGCGCCAGCCGCCGGCGCACTGTTAGCGCCAACACCAGCCCAGCCGGCGGGGCTGGGCGATCTGCGACCGTATTTGCTGCTGCAGATTTTGCCGCTCATCCTCATCCCGCTTGTGCAGTGGCAGGCCGGTAGCCCCGCCCGCCAGCGCCGCGCGTTTGCCTTGGCCATCGCGCTGTATGTCGCGGCCAAGGCGGCAGAGCTACAAGATCATCAGCTCTTTCACCAGCTGCAATGGCTTAGCGGCCATACGCTCAAACACTTGCTCGCTAGTCTCGCGGCGCTGGTGATTTGCTGGCAAATGCCGCTGGCCGAGCCGCGGCAAAATTAGCCGCATTTGGGCAGTAAAACTCATTCTCCTTTTGCTATGCTGCAAACAGCTTAGCCCTAAGGATGCCCCGCATGAGTGTGAGCCCGGCCAAGAAAGTACTGATTGTTGATGATGATGCGATCCAGCGAGTCTTGCTGAGCAATCTACTCAACCCCCACTATCAAGTATTTGCGGCGCCCGATGGCCGTGCCGGCTTAGCGCTGGCCAATGCTGAATTGCCTGCCGCGGTGATCTCTGATGTGTGCATGCCCGAGCTGGGCGGGTATGAGCTCTGCCAGCAACTAAGTAGCAGCGCCGCCACCGCGCATATTCCGGTGCTGCTGATTTCTGCCGAAGAAAACATGACCGAGCTACTGCGCGTTTATGATGCCGGCGGGCAGGGTTTTATCACCAAACCGATCCACCCCGGAGAGCTACTGACTCAACTGGCGCATATTTTACAGCTGGCCGAGCAACGGGCCGCGCTCGAACAGCAACTCAACTACGCCACCAGCGCAGCTTTTACAGCCATGAGCAGCATGAGCGAAACCGGTACGCTGATGCAGGCGGTTACGGGTTTACCCGGTAAGCATAACGAGCAAGAAGTATTGAGCCATTTATTGGCCATGCTGGCCGAATTTGGCCTGAGTGGTGTCGTGGCCATTCACACCGCACACAGCCAGCTGTGCCAAAATCAGGCTGGCGAAGCCAGCCCGGTTGAGAAAGCCATCTTGCAGCAAATGCGCAGTATGGAACGCATTATGCAGTTTAAGCAGCGGCTATCGATTCACTTCCCCAATGTCAGCCTCTTGGTCACTAATTTGCCGATCAATGAGCCCGATCGCGCCGGCCGCTTGCGGGATCACCTGGCCATCATGCTCGAAGCGGCGCAGTGCAAGCTCGATGCATTTAGTATGAAGATGGATGTGGAAGAACAAGGCAAACTCATCGCCACCGCCCGCGAGCTAGTGCAAACTCTTTATCAAATTCAGCAGCAACAACGCTGCAGCAGTGAAGAAAAAGTCGCCGTGATCAGCCATAGCCTGATGGAACTTGAGCATTCACTTACCTCGTTCGGCCTCACCGATCAGCAAGAAGAGAATCTGCTGCGGATTGTCCGTGAATCCTGGGACAACCTCTCCAACCTCTACCAGCAAGAGCGTACGCTGCAGGAAAAGCTCTCCGGGCTGGCAGATAAGCTCAATCAGATTTTATAAGCGCTAACGCCGCCGAATAGGCCCAGCGCCACGGGCTGTGATCACGGCACTGGGCACAGTGCTAAACCCAGCATCTAGCCCAGCAACTGATGCAAGCCATACAGCGTCAGCCCAATCAGCCCCCCCACCAGCGTGCCATTCAGGCGTACAAACTGCAGATCCACGCCCACATTCACCTCCAGCCGCTCGACCATCACTTCGTCATCCCACGCTTTTAGCTGCTCAGCAATAAATACCCCGATTTGCCGGCGATAGCGTTTCACTAGCTGGCCGGCGGCGACGCGGGCGTGGCGATTTAGCCAGTCGGATAGGCTGGCGTCTTGCGCCAAGCGTTGGGCCAGATGCGTGAGGCCTGCGGCGAGTTTTTGCCGCAGCAGCGAATCGGGCGTATTGAGCCCTTCGGCCAGCCAGGCCACCACGCGCAGCCAGATCTGATCAAGCGTGGCCAACAGCGTGGGGTCAGCCAGCAGGCGTTGCTGCGCGGCGCGCAGGCGCGCTTGTAGCTCGGTATCGGTGCGCAATTGCTCGATTAGCTCAGCCAAGGTCTGATCGACATGCTGGCGTAGCGGATGCTGCGGCGCATCGCGCATGGCCTGCACTTCGCGCGCGGCAGCATGTACGAGTTTGCGCGCCAGGTAGCGCCCCCCAGCTTCATCCAGTGACAGCCATTTTAGGTAATCCAGCTCCGTGGCAATCAAATGCGCCAGGTGGTTTTGCAGCCGCTGCTGCGTGGTGGGGTGATTAAGCTGGTCATCAAGGTGGGACAGCACCGCATCCACCAATTGCTGGTGCGTACCGCTCTGGCGGATATAGCGCAAGATTTCGGTGGTGGGCGGCAATAAATCCAGCTTACCCAGCTGATGATGCAAAAGCTCGCGCAGCCGCGCCTGCATCGCGGGCTCAGTCAGGCTTTGCAAAATATAGTGCAGCAGATTGGCAAGCTGTTCGGCGCTGGCCGCCGCGTGTTCGCTTTGCTGTAGCCACTGGGCGAGCCGGGCGGCGGGGTTAAATTCGCTCACCTTGGCCATGATGCGCTCGGTGGAGAGAAAGTGCGCCTCAATAAATTCGCCCAGGCTATCGGCAATGCGGTGTTTGTTTTTCGGGATAATGGCCGTGTGCGGGATCGGCAGATTCAGCGGCTGGCGAAATAAAGCCGTGACCGCAAACCAATCGGCCAAGCCCCCCACCAACGCCGCTTCGGCAAAGGCCTCGATATAGCCAAGCCAGCCCCAGTGCGGATACAGGCTGCGCAGCCAGATCATCCACAGCAGCAGCGCGGCCATCAGTACCAAAAGACCGGTGGCGCGGCGTTTCATAGTGGCGAGGCGTTGGGTTTTACTGGCCAGCGCCATTGTGGCGGGAGTGGGCATGCGGCGACCTACGGCACAACAAGAAACCTTCAGTGTACGCTGCAGGCTGCGGCTTGTCTTGCGATGGGCTTACGTACAGATACCCCATCCAGTATTGCCCCACAAAGCACGCCAATAAATGGCCACCTGACAATACCCCTAGGCAAATCGACACGCCCTACCATGCACATGGCGCGCCCACCCGCGCCTAGCGCAGCCATTCAGCCAGCCCCTCTGTCGCTGTAGCCACCGGCTGCGCGAAATCTTGCGCTCGGCAGGCTGGCGCTTTACACCAAGCGCACTTTCACCGGCTTGCCTTTCAATTTGCCCTGCCCATTGCCTAAACGTTTGAGCACCGACTGCACATGGCGGCGCTCGATGGCCACATAGGTTTGAAATTCAAACAGATCAATCTTGCCAATCGCGTCGCCCGGCAAGCCACCATCGCCGGTTAAGGCCCCGACTACATCGCCGGGGCGCACTTTCTGTTTGCGGCCTACATCAAAACACAAGGTTGCCATGCGCGCGGGCAGCGCAAATTCGCCGTCGATAGTCAGGTCTTCAATACGGCCCGCCGGAATATCGGCATCCAGATATTCAGCCACCTGCCGCTGGCGCTTGGCCTGACTCGGGCTCACCAAACTCACGGCATAGCCTTTTTTGCCGGCGCGGCCAGTGCGGCCGATGCGGTGCACATACACTTCCGGGTCGTGCGGCAATTCGTAATTCACCACCAGCGCCAGGTCTTTAATATCCAGCCCGCGCGCGGCCATATCGGTGGCCACCAGAATCGGGCAGCTACCATTGGCAAATTGCACCAGCATCAGATCACGATCGCGCTGTTCCAGCTCGCCATGCAGGGCAATCGCGGCAAAGCCGTCTTCCACCAGCGATTCGGCCAGCGCCATACAATCGGCGCGGGTATTACAAAACACCACGCTGGAAGCCGGCTGATAATGGGCAAAAATGCGTTTCAGTAAATCAGGCTTGTCGGCGTTGTCTTTCACCGCATAGGCGGCCTGCACGATATACGACTGATCGTGCAGCGCTTCCACGGTCACTTCCACCGGGCTGCGCTGAATGCTGGCCGAAAGTTTGCGAATACCCTCGGGGTAAGTCGCGGAAAACAGCAGCGTTTGCCGCCATTTGGGCAAAAATGAAATCACATCGGCCACTTCGCCGCCAAAGCCCATATCCAGCATGCGGTCGGCTTCATCCAGCACCAGAGTGCTGACGTGCTTCACGCTCAGGGTTTCTTTATGCAAATGATCTTGAATCCGCCCTGGCGTGCCCACCACCACGTGCGTACCATGGGCTAGCGAAGCGGCCTGTGGTGCCAGCGGCGTGCCGCCACACAGCGTAGTGATTTTCAGATTGGGTAAATGCCGGCCAAGGCGGCGCAAATCTTTACTGACCTGATCGGCCAGCTCACGGGTGGGGCACAAAATCAGTGCTTGCGGCTTAAATAGCGTGAGATTGAGCTTATGCAGCAGCCCGATCCCAAATGCCGCCGTTTTGCCGCTGCCGGTTTTGGCTTTGGCGATCAGATCGCGCCCTTCCAGCACCAGCGGCAAGCTAGCCGCCTGAATCGGGGTCATGCTGGTGAAGCCCAGTGAGGCCAGATTATCCTGGCATTCGGCCGAGAGTACATCGAGGGAGGAAAAAGGGATCGCTTTAGCCATAGGGTACCGCCTTGCAAAAAACACCGGTGGGTTGCACCAATGCAAACGGCCTTGGTTATGGAAAAACCAAAGCCGTTGGGTAATAGATTGATTGGGCGGGATTTTACCTGAAAAACCGGCCCAGCGGGATCAGGCGCCCCAGAGCGCGCGCAAGAGATAAAACACCAGCATGCCCACCGCAATGGCCGCCATCAGCCGGCGGGTGCGCGCCATAATCAGCGCCGTAGCCAGCATGCCCCACAGTGCGGGGTTGGCCAGCGTCCAGCGCCAGCCGGTTGGCCCGTGGAGCACTTCGGGCAAGACGATGGCCGTAAGCACCGCCACTGGTACAAAAGCCAGCGCCTGCTGCACTCTCGCTGGTAGGCGCGCCGCCATGCCGGGGATAAACCCCAGCACGCGCAAGCCATAAGTCACCACCGCCATGCCAAGCAGCATCAGGACAATTTCTGGAATACTCATTGCCAGTATACTCATCAAATGCCTTCCTTATCTGGCTTTGCAGGCAATACCCCAGCAGGCGCCGCACCACCCCGATTCGCCACCAGCATACCGGCCCAAATCCCGGCCAGCACCGCCAGCAGCAAACCCAGCTTATAAGGTAATGATAAGGTCAGCAGCGAAGTCAGCCCCGCAGCCACGCAAGCGGCGATTTGTGCGCGATTAATCAACAGCGGCACCACAATGCCGGTGAAAGTGGCCACCATGGCAAATTCCAGCCCCCAGCTCGCCAAGCCCGGCACACTCTGCCCGAGCAGCACCCCGGCTATGGTGGAAAGCAGCCAGCTGCCGCCATTGCACAGCCCCGAGCCCAGCATAAACGCTCCCAAAGGCTGCACTTGCTGCTGGCGCGCCAATTGCATGGCCGCAAAGGTTTCATCGGTGAGGAAATACGCCAACCCGGCGCGCTGCCAGAAAGGCAAATGCGCCAGCTCGGCATGCAGGCTGGCGCTGTAGAGCGCATGGCGCAAGTTCACAATCAGCGTGGTGAAGACAATCAGCGGCCAGCCCGCGCCGCTGGCGAGCAAACTCACTGCCAGAAACTGCGCCGAGCCGGCATACACCACTAGCGACATCGCCACCGCCGCCCAGCCGGGCAAGCCGGCGCTAATGGCCAGCGCACCAAAAATCAGCCCGAACGGCGCCACACCCATTTGCATCGGCAAGGTGGCCTGAAAACCGGCGCGCAAGGCGGCACTTACAGAATGGGGGGCCGGCAATTAATACCCACCCAGCGTAAAAGCCGGCAGGCTATATGAAATAATAATCAGCAAGCAATACCCCATTTATTGCGCCAATAGCGCTTGCTTGAGCTCTTCCGGCACATTCGACAGCACCAGCGTATCGCTGTATTTATCGTAAATCACCGCCCCGCTGCGCAGGCTGGCGCGATCAAATTCCACTTTCCATTGCGGCGCATTGGCCTTAAAGCGCATCAGCGGTTTGATCGCCCGCCGATCAGGCACGAAACCATCATTAATGCCCAGCTCTTCGTTTTCTAGCGCAGCCTGCAGCTGAGCTGGCGCGGTGGGGAAAACCTGTTCGGCAACCGTCGCCAGCGCTACTTCACCCTGCCCTTCGCCCAAGGCATCCAGATAGCTGTGCGCGCGCTGAAAGAGCTCATCGCGCTCATCGCCGGCAATGGCTTGCTCATTGGCAAAGGCTTCCAGCCCTTTCACGAGTTTCTGGGTTTCTTTGAGCGGGATTTTGACATCAAGGCAGCCTAGAAACTGCTTGAAATAGCCAGCCACATCACCGCGCCCACGCAAAAAGCTCACATAGCGCTCGCCGCCCGCCTGCCAGCTACCGAGGTCAATCCGCCCTGCCACACGCAGATGCTGCATATCCAGGTGAATACTATCAACCACCTGCAGCTCATCATTCACCGCCGTACCAATCACTTCGCTCAGCAGTGCAATAAAAATAAAGCGCATCGCTGCGTTATTCACCTGCGCCACCAGCACATAACCGCCACTAGCCAGTGGCTCGGCCTCCATGCGGGTTTGCAGCTCGGCCATCAGCTCACGAGAAAAACCGGTGAAATCGAGGCTGTGTTCCTGACTAAAGCGGCGCACCAGTTGCGGCATCACCAACGTTTCATCATCGGCAAACTGGCCAAAGCCTTTGCCATTGCGCGTGCCGTATTGCTCGCACAATTGATCCACCAGCCGTTGCGCAGCGGGTGTAATCGCCAATGCAGCCGGCGCCAGCGCCACCCGCGCCGGGCCATTGGGCTCTTTGTGCAGTTGATGAATAATCAGGTGTTCAATGGTATTGAGCGACATGGCAGCCCACCGCAATGCAAAAGCACTATTGTCCATGCTTTAGCGCGCGGCGACCAGTCGGCGGTGGTGGTCGTCGTTCAACGAGCGGCGGCAAGCCGACCATGGCCGAAGTCGCAGAGCGGGCGGCTTGATTGCAGGGCCAGCAAGCGGACTACTGCGGTTTGGGCGATCGCACGAGGCTAGCGCGCTGGGGCCGCTTGGCGCGCCCGTTGCCACAGTGCAGCGCAGTCGCGAATATGGGCTTCCCCAAGCATGCGCATGGCGGTGTAGCTTAAGCCGGCTGC
The DNA here is from genome assembly GCF_000429785.1 of Chitinibacter tainanensis DSM 15459. Classification (GTDB taxonomy): domain Bacteria; phylum Pseudomonadota; class Gammaproteobacteria; order Burkholderiales; family Chitinibacteraceae; genus Chitinibacter; species Chitinibacter tainanensis. The sequence continues at coordinate 490,112 of NZ_AUCN01000009.1, read as the reverse complement.
GACTACAGGGCCCAATAGCGGCACCCATTTGGCCGCCTGCTTGCTCACCAGTCGCACGCCAGCACGTTTGAGCGCCAGCATAATCAGCGCTTTGCTGGCATAGCGGCCGATCAGCGGATTGCCCAGTTGCCGTGCCAGCTGCAACAGCCATTGCTGCTCACTGGCACTAAATTGCTCGACTTGTGTGGCGGCCAGCCCAAATTCACGATTGATGGCTTCCACCATTTTGGCCAGAATGGCCATATCGGCGGCGACATCCAGCCCCGGCACCGGCACCGCAGCGAGCGCCCCCGACAACAGCGCCTGCGATTGAATCAAGGCGCGGGCGCGGGCCATGGTGGCGGCCAATTCGTCCTCAGTAGGCAGGACCAACAAGGATTCATGAATTATCTCGCTCATTTACATCTGGCTCCGGATGAGGCGCAAGCGCGCGTCGGCAATTTACTGGGTGATTTTATCAAACCGGCCAACGCCGGGCATTTACCACCGGCGCTGCAGGCCGGCTTACGCCTGCATTTGCAGATCGACCAATACACCGATCAGCATCCTTTGATCCGCACGGCGCGGCCTTGGTTCCACCCCAGCCGGCAGCGTTTTGCCGGGATTTTGCTGGATATTTTCTTTGATCATTTTCTGGCCCGCGATTGGAGGCAATGGCATCCGCAACCGCTGACGACGTTTACTGAGCAAGTGTACGCCGAGCTGTTTAGCCACTGGGATTATCTGCCCCCGCGACTGCAACATAATCTACCCGCCATGCAGCAGGAAGACTGGCTGGGGGGCTATCGCGAGCTGGCACGCATTGAGCGGGTGCTGGCCGGCTTTGCCCGATTTCGCCTCAGCCGCCCGACGCCGTTTGCAGCGGGGTTTCTGGATTTGCAGGCCAATTATGCTGAGTTTGGCGCGCTTTTTCAGGCGTTTTACCCGCAATTGCAGGCGCATGTGGCGCAGCTGCTAGCGCCTCAGGCCGAATGCGGAAATTCGCCCAAGCAAGCCTGATTGCGCCCCTTTTCCTTGGCCAGATATAGCGCGGCATCGGCCGCAGCTACCAGCCATTTGGGCGAAGCATCCAGCCGCGGGGTAATGGCACACACGCCCACACTTACCGTCACCGTGGGCATGCCGTCTTCGCGATCCGGGTGGGCGATCGCCACCCCGGCCACCTGATCACTCAACCATTGCCCGACCGACAGTGCATCGGCAGGGCCTATGGCCGGCAGAATAATCGCAAACTCTTCTCCGCCGTAGCGGGAAACAATTTCACCGGGCCGGCGCACACTACGCGATAAGCACTGCGCTACCGATTTGAGGCAATCATCGCCCGCCTGATGCCCCAGCTTGTCGTTAAAGCGTTTGAAATGATCGACATCGACCATAGCCAGCGCCAAGGGCATTTGCAAGCGTAAATGCCGCCGCCATTCCTGCAGCAACACTTCATTAAAGTGCCGGCGATTAAACACCCCGGTCAGGGCATCCAGATTCACCAGCGATTGCAGATAGCGGGTTTGCTGATTGAGCAGCAGATGGGTTTTCACCCGCGCTTTGACCACATCTTCGTTAAACGGCTTACTGACAAAATCTACCGCGCCGGCACGCAGCGCTTTGATTTCGTATTCGTCACCACGGTGGGCGGTGATGATCATGATGGCACTATCGAAATTGGGCTGATGGCGCAGCGCCCGGCAGACTTCGTAACCATTCATGCCCGGCATTTCCACATCGAGCAGAATCAGATTGGGGTGCAATTGCTGCGCCAGCAGCAGGCCCTGCTCGCCATCACTGGCACAATGCACTTCGGCAAGGCCTTCAACCATGGCGGTGAGCATTTTCTGATTGAGCGGGCTGTCATCCACAATCAAAATGACGCCGGCCTGAGCGCGCCGCAACACCATGCTTTACTCCGGGTCGGGCAGCTGCTGGCGAATCGCCACAAATTCGGGATAGGCGGCCAGCGCCACATCCACTAAATGCGGATCAAAATGCTTGCCGCGTTCAGCCTGCAGCAAGGCGATAATGTCTGCATCCGGCCACGGCTCTTTGTAAGAGCGGCGCGAAGCCAGCGCATCAATCACATCAACTACCGCCATAATGCGCGCCTCGAGCGGAATCGCCGCGCCAGCCAAGCCGCGTGGGTAACCGCTGCCATCCCATTTTTCGTGGTGATCGCGAGCAATAATCGCCCCCATTTTGGCAATCACCCGCTTGGTGTTTTTCAACAGCTGATAGCCGTGATCCGCATGGGTTTTCATGATTTCCCATTCCTGCGCATCGAGCTTGCCGTGCTTATGCAAAATGGTTTCCGGGATCGCGATCTTGCCAATATCGTGTAGCGGCGAGGCATAGCGGATGGTTTCGCAGTAGTCTTGCGGCATATCGAGTTTATGCGCCAAGAGCTCGCACATCAGCGCCACGCGCCGCACATGCATGCCGGTTTCTTTCGAGCGTTGTTCAATCGCATCGCCGATGACGAGCAACAACTCTTTTTGCGTTTCCTGGATATTTTCTTTGGTGTAGAGCGATTCGAAAATCAGCGCCACATTGCTGGCAAACATTTGCAGCAAGCGTTGCTGCAATTCATCCAGCGGCTGGCAAAGGCTGGCATACAGCACATTGGTGGCATCAGTGCCGACTTCAAAATTAGCCAGAAACGCATAATCAGGCAGCTGATTCTGGCCGCCATCGCACATAAAATTGACCAACTCGCGCACATGATCGGGTAGCGAGGGGCCATTAAGATCGTCGGCGATATGGATATTCTCACCCGTGGCGGCCAGCACCGTATTGACCTTATCACCATATAAATCAGTTGATTGCGAAACCAGATACACTTCGCTGGTTTGAATATTCAGTAGATCCAGTAATTGCTGCAGTACGGCCGAGCCAAACTGATGCAGGGTGCGGCTGCGTAATACGGCTTGCGAGGAGGAAATGACTTTTTCCATCCCTTGCTGGGTATTGCTAATGGTGATGATGTCGCGATAAGAGCGGATCGCCGCGTAGATACAGGTTTTGAGCTTGATATTGGTGAGCTCGGTTTTGGCTTTGTAGTCGTTGATGTCGTATTCCTGAATCACGACTTCTTCCGGGTGCTGATTGGGCTGGCCGGTGCGCAGGATAATCCGCAAGGAGCGGTTATTCATTTCCGAGCGGATTTTCTCCACCAGCAGCAAGCCGGCTTCGGGCGACTCCATCACCACATCGATAAACGCCACCGCCACATCCGGATGCTGGCTCAGTAACTCATAGCCGCTGATCCCGCTATCGGCATATAGCAATTCTAGCGGACGGCCATCGACCTTCACCCGAGCCAGAGAGAGCCGGGTCACTTCGAAAATATCGCGTTCATCGTCGATGACGGCCACTTTCCAAGGGGGGAGTTTTTCTTCCCCTTGTCGTGGGGCATCGTCCAGCAGGAAGTCCATTGCGCGCTGTATCTGAAGTTTTCTAACACTTCAGCATAGTCGCCTACGCGCAAAAAGCCATGCAGTGGCGGCCAAAGGCGCGCTAGCTGCGCTGCATGGGCTGATAGCTGATTCCATTCTCGCTGGTTTGCTGGGCGGCGATCGGCATAAAGCCATAGCGCATATAGGCCATCACGCTGTTAGGGCTGGCATTTACACTGCGCAATGGGCAGACCGCGTCAGCGGCGCGAATCAGCGCGCGCCCTACCCCGCGGCTTTGCAACTCGGGTAGCACAAACAGCAAGGTGATATGCCCATCACCCCGCACTTGAATCAGGCCGATGATCGTATCCTGCACCAAGGCCACCCAGGTGGCGGCGCCGGCCGCATCGCGGGCGCGGATTTCCGGGGCGCTGCAAATGGCAGCGATGGCCGCTGCGCCTTGCGCGCTCTGGTATTGCACCGCTAGGTGCTGAAACGAGGCCCAGGCCACCGTGGCGGCGGTGTCGTATTCATCAGCCTGAATCGGGCGGACTGTCAGCGCCATTAGCCGGCAGTCCCACCGACAGTCAGCCCGCCATCGATGCGCAGCGTCGGTTGGCCCACGCCCACCGGCACGCTCTGGCCGTCTTTCCCGCAGGTGCCGACGCCCGGATCTAGCGCCATATCGTTGCCGATCATCGACACGCGGGTAAGTACATCTGGGCCATTACCGATCAGAGTGGCACCTTTGACCGGATACAGCAGCTGGCCGTTTTCTACATACCAAGCTTCAGCCGCCGAGAATACAAATTTGCCGCTGGTGATATCCACCTGGCCGCCACCAAAATTCACCGCATATAGCCCGCGCTCCATCGAGGCGATAATCTCGGCCGGCTCGCACTCGCCGTTGGTCATCAGGGTATTGGTCATGCGCGGCATCGGCAAGTGGGCGTAGCTTTCGCGCCGGCCATTGCCGGTAATGGCGGTATTCATCAGCCGGGCATTCAGGCTGTCTTGAATATAGCCTTGCAAGATACCGTCTTCGATCAGCACTGTGCGCTGGGTTGGATTGCCTTCATCGTCGATATTCAGCGAGCCACGGCGATCTACCAGCGTGCCATCATCCACCACCGTCACACCCGGCGCCGCCACGCGCTGACCAATCCGGCCAGCAAAGGCCGAGCTGCCTTTACGGTTAAAGTCGCCTTCTAGCCCGTGGCCAATTGCTTCGTGTAGCAAAATACCCGGCCAGCCATTACCCAGCACCACGGTCATTTCGCCGGCTGGCGCTGGGCGGGCATCCAGATTGAGTACGGCCTGATCGACGGCTTTTTTGGCGTAATCCAGCAGCACGGCATCAGTGAAATAAGCGTAATCAAACCGCCCGCCGCCGCCCGCGCTGCCCTGCTCACGCTGGCCGTTATGCTCCACAATCACATTGATCGACAAGCGACACAGCGGGCGCACATCGGCCGCGCGATGGCCATCATGCCGCGCGACATAAATCACTTCGAATTCACTCGCCAGGCTGGCCATCACCTGCACCACCCGTGGATCAAGGCTACGCGCGATTTGCTCCACTTTTTCCAGCAGGGCGACTTTGGCCACTTCATCCAGGCTAGCGAGCGGGTCTTTAGGGGTATAGAGCTGCAAGCCTTTTTGCTGATAGGGCTGCGCGGCAATACCCTGCCCACCTTGCCGGCCAATCGCCCGCGTGGCCAGCGCCGACTGAGTGAGCGCCGGCAGGCTGATGTCATCGGAATAGGCAAACGCGGTTTTCTCGCCACTGACGGCCCGCACACCCACGCCCTGATCAATATTAAAGCTGCCGGATTTTACAATCCCTTCATCCAGGCTCCAGGCTTCGGAGCGGCTGTATTGGAAATACAAGTCGGCATAATCCACCTCGTGTTGCATGATTTGCCCCAACACCTGCTGCAAAGCAGCTTCATCCAGCGCAGCCGGGGCCAGCAGCTGGCGCTCGGCAAGGGCAAACGGGTCGAGGTGGGCGGCATCAAACGAAGCGGGCATGGTCATCCTTTACAACAGTTAGTTTTAGCGCACGCCGATCCGGCGCGGCGCAAAGTGAACATTAAAGCACACGATGGCGCAGGGCCGGCAAAATTGTCCGTACCCGGGCGGCTTGGCTGGCTTTCAATTCAGCCAGCACCACCCCTTCGCCCGTGGGCAGCACATCCAGCACCATCCCCCACGGGTCGATCAACATGCTGTGGCCAAACGTGCTGCGTCCGCTGGGGTGGGTGCCGCCCTGGCCACTGGCCACAACAAAACACTGGTTTTCAATCGCCCGCGCACGCAGCAGGATTTCCCAGTGCGCACGGCCCGTGGTGGCGGTAAAGGCTGCGGGCACCACCCAGATATCCACCTCACCAGCCTGGCGAAATAGCTCGGGAAAACGCAGGTCATAACATACCGCCAGCCCAAGACGGCCAAAGGGCGTGGGCACAGTCACCACGCTGGCGCCAGGGCGAATGGTGTCGGCCTCCTGGAAACATTCGCTGCCGTTTTGAAAGCCAAACAGGTGAATTTTGTCGTAGCGCGCCACGCATTCACCCGCCGGGTTGTACACCAGACAGCTATTCATCACCCGCGCGGGCTCTTCGCTGCGCAGCGGCACCGTACCACCCACCAGCCAAATGCCGTACTGCTGAGCCATGCGGGCCAGAAATTGCTGAATCGGGCCGCTGCCGTGCACCAAGGGCTGTGGCTGGTAGTCTTCCTGGACGGCCAACTTGTCGGTGTCGCGCTCGCCCATGATGGCGAAATATTCTGGCAGGGCCACACATTGCGCGCCGGCCTGCGCCGCCTGAGCGATCAACGCCCCCGCCCGAGCAAGATTGGCCGCGACATCCGGGCCGGAGATCATCTGAATACTGGCAAATCGGCAGCTTTGCATACCCCTACTCCGTATTGCTTGATACATCAATCAATCTAATGCTTTTTGCAAGATACCCGAGGCGATATCTTTGGGCTTGGCTGGCTGTACGCCGACCTTGCGGATTTTCGGCTCGCTCATACTGCCCTCGATCTGAAATTCATACGCCACCAGCTCGCCCAGCGGATTATCCAAGGCCGATTGCACCGCCAGCGTAGCCAGGCCCGCCAGTGGGTTCACCACCGTCACCCCCAACGCGACCGCACCACTGATACTCGGCACAATCCGCACCCGTAAATTCTGGGTATTGGCGATAAAATTGGCATCGCCAGTAAAGCGAATCTTGGCCGCTGGGCTGTCGATATGCAGATTATTGGTGCGCGCTACGCCTTGCTCGATCAGTGCGTCGCCTCGAATCCGATCAAACTCTAAGCCATTACTAAACACATCACTAAAGTCGAGTTTCAGCCGGCGCGGCAAGGCCTGCAGGCTGAGCACCGATAAAAAGCGCCCCACGCCGGGGTCTAATTTCAAAAACTGCCCTGCGCCGACATTCAGCGCCAGCTTGCCATTCACACTACTCCAGCGGGGCGCCCACGGCGCGCCCTGCCATTGCCCTTCGCCCTGCAATTGCAGCGGCGCATCTTTCAGTGCCTCAGGATAGCCCAGGCGCTTGAGTAATTTGCCGGTGTTTTCCGATTCGATCCGAAGGCTCGCCTGGGTTTTCTCCACGCTGCCTTGCTGTAACCACGCGCCCGAGAGCTGCACTTCGCCATCAGCGTTGCGCAGGCTCAGCTCATTAAAATCAATGCCATTGGCTTGCGGTTTGCTATTGATTTTGAGCGCGCCAAATTCAACCCCATTCACGCGAAAATCACTCGCGGTAAGCTGCAAAGCGGGAAAGCGCTGCCAGGTGGGCAACAGACTTTCTTCCACCGCCGGCGCCACCGTGAGCGCGGCCGGGCGCAGCCGCTCGGCAGTCGGTACGGTTTTGAGCGGCAACCAGAGTTTACTGAGCTTGGCCTGCACCAAATGTTGCGCCAATTGCCAGTTCACCTCGCCGCTCATTTGCTGGCTTTGCAGATGGGCTTGCACGGCTTTGGGCTGCAACTGCGCGTTCAGGCGCACGTCGGTGAGGCGCTGGCCCCAAATATCCAGCTCATCAAAGCCCACATTTTGCAGCAAGATCGGCGGCAAATTACTCGCACCCGAGCTGGGGCCCTCACTCACGCCGGCCAGCGCCAACCAATGCTCGGCCGAGAAATTGGGCCAGCTGCCGGCAATCTGGAGGCCTTTGGCCTGCTCATTCAGCTGCGCCTTGGCCGCTGGGCTGCGGGCATGGCCTAAATTCAGCTGCCCGCGCAGCTGGCTGGCTTCGTCGCCGATTAGCAGCGCCGCATTCAGCGCCTGATCGTAGCTAAATTCCAACCGCGATTGGCCCTGCTGATCGGCCAGCCGTAATTTAAACGGCCGCCGCTGGCCTTGGGCTTTGGTGAGGGGCGCGGGCAGGCTGATGGCTGCGCCAGCTAGATCCGAATTCAAATTCAACTCGAAATGCGCCGGGCTGACGGCCAGTTGCGCCTGAAACGGCACCATGCCTTTTAAGCCCGCCGCCAGTGCCGGCGCGTATTCCTGCATCGCACGTTGCACATCGGCGTCGCCTTTAAGCTGCAGCTGCAGATCGCCATTGCTGGCATTCGCGCCACTTAATTGCACCTGCCCACCCAGCGCCCGCGCGCTGGATGGCAATACTTTTAATTCATGCTCGGTAAAGTGCACTTCGCCACGCGCTTGCTCCAGCACCGGAATGCCGGCGCCGAAATCCAGCCGGTTGCCAGCAAAGCGGTATTGCCCATCCACCTGGGTGCCATCGATGTTCTCCACCGGAATATCCAGCCGCAAGCTCAGCTCACCATGGCCTTGCGCCTGCAGGCGATCCAGAAATCCATTCATAGCCTGCCGTACCGGGCTTTTGGCCACAAACTCAAGATAATCGGCTGTTTTACCGTTCACCTTGCCGGTGATCAGCACATGCGGGTCGTGATCCAGCTGCGGAATATCAACCTTCACCTCGTGCAACTGGGTGCCAGTGATGTTGCCCTGCTGCGCCCGCACTTGCAGCGCGGTGCCCTGAATTTCCACCTGCCCCTGAATACCGGTGATATCCGGCCAGTCTGCCCCGTAATTGAGTGTGACATCGCGCGCATCGGTCAGCACCCGAAACACGCCACGCTGGGCGGCCGGCGTGTTGGCAGGATACGGAAAATCAGCCACTTCACCGCGCCAGACAAACTGCGCATTGCGCGCCTCACCACCCTTGAGCGAATCTTTCAGCCAGTGCAGCACATCATCGCCGATCTCCCGCGGCAAGTAGGCATGCACCCGGTTGGCAGCCAGCCGCGCTATCGTGGCTTGCAAATCCACCTGCCCAAGCCCTTGCCCCGACCAGCGATAGCTGGCTTTGGTATCTAGCGCCAGATCGCGATTGCTGGCTTTCAGCCCCTGCAATTGCAGCTGCCAGCCCTGACCTGCGCGTTGCCACTGCCACTCGCTGGCCAAGCGATCAAATTGCAGCCCCTCGCTAAACTCGGCAGGATAGCTGATTTGCACGCCATCCCCACCTAGTATGAGGCGGCAACTATCAGGCTTGAATTCGGCATCTAGATTGAGGTTTTGCCAGGCCAATGCGCCCGGCAACTGGCTGGCGCTGAGATTGCTGGCCGCAAGCTCACCCTGCAGGCTGCGCCAGTTCGGTAGCGGCGCGCCGGCGCGCCATGGCCAATGCCCGGGCCAGGCCAGTTGCAGCTGGCTCAGCTCGCCCCCCAGCTTGGCATTGCGCCAGCTCGCCAGCTGCGCCGGCAGATAAGCTGCATAGGCATTCAAACCGGCCAATTGCCATGCGCTCGCGCGTAAACTCTGGCCATCGGCATCACGCTGCCAGTTTAACTGACAGCCCTGACATAACACGCCACTGGTGCCCACAATTCGCTGGCCACGCAGAGTAAAGCTTTGCTTTGCACCTTGCTGCTGCCAGCTAAATTGCCCAGCAAATTGCGGCAAACTAAAAGTGGGCCAATGCGCAAAACGGATTTGCCAGTCACTCAACTGCAGGTCAGCATCCAGCCCGGCCAAAGCGCCTTCATCCAGTTCAAATTCCAGCTTCAGCGCGCCTTTGCCACTAGCAAATTGCGCCTGTGGACTCAGAGGCGCCAACCAAGGGGCCAAGCGAGCCAGATCAGCCTTGGGGAGATTTAAGGCCACGGTGCCAGACCAATCGGCCAGATCACCCACATCATCGCCACTGAGGCGTGCTTGCAATTCCAGCGGGGTATCCAGCAATTGCTCGGGGCGCAAGCGCAACAACCAACGATGACGACCAAACCAGTTGTGCATGGTGAGCTGCAGATCGCGGGTGTGTAATGCCGGCCACAGCCCACGCGCATCGCGCAGCTGCAAGCGCCCCTGCCGGATTTCCACCTCGCCCTGCGCGATGAGCCAATTCAGTAATTGATGGTCGCCTGAATCGCTGTGATTTTGCGGCAAGGTAATGCCGCCAATCTGCCACTGCCCATTGGCCAGCCGGGTGATCACCAAATCAGGTGAGAGCAAAGTGAGCGAGCTGAAATGCAATTGCCCCAAGGCCAGCCGCCACCATGATAAGGCGCCCTGCATGCGGGCAAATTCCAGCGCTACCTCGCCGCGGCTATTGCGGGCCGTAAAATGCTCCAGCGTGAGCTGCGGGCGTATCCCTTGCCAGCCGCCGCTTAAGCGGCCAATCTGGATCGGCAAGCCGGTACTTTGACTCAGGCGGGTTTCCAGCCAGGGTTTATAACTATTCAGCCGCGGAATTAGCCAAGTTTGCCAGCCCAGCGCCAGCAGCGCGAGCAAGAGCAGCACGCTGAGCAAACAGCGTTTTAGCCAGCGCAGATGCCAGGCAGAAAAGCGGGCCCCCAGCGTTTTGAGCCGGGTCAAAAAAACCATGGACATCCTGAATCCGCAGCGGACACCGTACCCGCGCCGCAGCCGGCTGTGATACGGTAATGGGAGAAATAAAAAGGCCTGCCATTTTAACCTGAAAACCGGTGCCCCGATGACTGAACCCGCCACTGAAGCTGTCTTTGCTGCCGAATCTGAAACACCCACGCTGGCGCATCCGCTGTTGCAGCGCCCATTGGCGCATAGCCGCTATTTGCAACGGCTGCTCAATTGCCACCCCGAGCAGCTTGCCCCACTCATCACAGAGCACGCAGCGCCATTTGATCGGGCGGCGATGCAAGCTTGGCTTGCCTGCCAGCAGTGGGATAGCGATGAATCGCTAGGCCTGATATTGCGCCGCTTGCGTCAGGCGGTGATGGCGCGGCTAATTGTGCGTGAACTCAATCAGTTATCCGATCTCACCGAGGCGATGCACACGGTCAGCGACTTGGCCGAAGTAGCCGTCGAAACCGCAGTCAGTTGGGTCAGCCAGCCAAGCGAGCGCTATGGCCAGCCGATCGGCGAAGAGACCGGCACGGTGCAGGAACTGATCGTGGTAGGCATGGGCAAGCTCGGGGGACGGGAGCTCAATGTATCCTCAGATATCGACCTGATTTTCATCTACCCGGAAGACGGCGAAACCAGTGGCCCGCGGCAGATTAGCAATCACGAGTATTTTGTGGGGCTCGGCAAGCGCATTATCAAACTGATTGGCGAGCAGGACGCCAATGGCTTTGTATTTAGGGTGGATATGCGTTTGCGCCCGTTTGGCGATTCCGGGCCGCTGGTGAGCAGCTTTGCCGCGCTGGAAAACTATCTGCTCACCCAAGGCCGCGAGTGGGAGCGCTACGCCTGGATCAAAGGCCGCGCCCTTACCGGCGACGCTGAGGGCCTGATGCAGCTGGTGACACCGTTTGTGTATCGCAAATACCTCGATTACGGCGCTTACCAATCAATGCGTGAGCTGCATAGCCAGATCCGCCGCGAGGTTGAGCGCAAAGACCGGCTCGACAATGTGAAACTCGGCCCCGGGGGTATCCGCGAAATCGAGTTTATTGGTCAGGTGTTCCAGCTAATACGGGGGGGGCGTAATAAGACTTTGCGCTCTCGTGCCGCCCAAGGCATTTTGCGCGCGCTGCAAGAACAGCACCATTTACCACAGGAAGTCGAGCAAGCCCTGCAAGCAGCGTATGTTTTTTTGCGCGATGTTGAGCACCGGATTATGTATCTGGATGACGCACAAACCCAGATGCTCCCCACCGCGGCCGAAGATCAAGCCCAACTCGCCAGCAGCATGGGCTTTGCCGACTGGGGCAGCTTTAAAACCGCCCTCGATGCTCATCGGGCGATTGTTAGCCAGCATTTCGGGGCGATTTTTCAAGCCAGTGATGCCGATACCCCCGGGGGGGATCGCGACAGCGAAACCATTGATGCTTTTGCTGATGACAATACCCCCCGCTATACGCAATTAGGCTATCAGCAAGCTGCCGAGCTACAGCGCCGGCTGAGCGCCATGCAAGAGAGTGGCAAATACCGGCAAATGCCCGAGCGCAGCCGCCGCCGTCTGGAAGCCATTTTGCCAGCCTTAATTACCACCGCCGCCGCGTGCAGCAACCCCGATGCCACCGTGATGCGGGTACTGGATTTACTGGAGGCGGTCAGCCGGCGTGAATCCTATCTAGCGCTCCTGGCCGAGCACCCGCATGCGCTCAAACGCTTGGTGGATCTTTACAGCGCCAGCCCGTGGGTATCCGGCTATCTCACCCGGCACCCGCTATTGCTGGATGAGCTATTAGATGCCCGCCTACTGGAGCAAGCCCCCGATTGGCCGGCACTAGGCCAGCAACTGCGCCGTGAGATGCAAGACCTGAGCGACGACACCGAAGCACGCATGGATGCGCTGCGGCATTTTCAGCACACGCAGATTTTCCGGCTGGTGTGCCAAGATTTGGCCGGCCTGCTGCCACTGGAAAAGCTCTCCGATCATTTATCCGATCTGGCAGATTTAATACTGGCCGTGACGCTGGAAGAGGCCTGGCGTGACCTGCCGAATAAACACCAAACCGCCCCGAGCTTTGCCATCATTGGCTACGGCAAATTAGGCGGTAAAGAGCTGGGCTATGCTTCGGATCTGGATGTGGTTTTTTTGTACGACGACGAGCATCCTTCCGCCGCCGAAATCTACGCGCGGCTGGCCAAACGGATTGTCAATTGGCTCAGCACCCTCACCTCCGCCGGCATGCTGTACGACATTGATTTGCGCCTGCGCCCCAATGGCACGTCTGGCTTGCTAGTGTCCACCGTGGCGGCTTTTGCCGATTATCAGCGCCAATCGGCCTGGGTGTGGGAGCATCAAGCCTTAACACGTGCCCGCTTTAGCGCCGGCGCCACGTCGATAGGCGACGCTTTTGAAGCCATCCGGCAAGCCATCTTGGGGCAAAACCGAGATCTTGCCGCACTGCAACAGGAAGTGGTGGGCATGCGCGGCAAAATGCTGGAAACCCATCCCGCCAAGGGGCAGGATGTGAAGCATTTGCGCGGCGGCATTGTTGATGTGGAGTTCATCGTGCAATACCTGATTCTGGCCTATGCCCAGCGCCAGCCGGCTTTGCTGGCCAATAGCGGCAATATCGCCTTGCTGCAGGTAGCCGCCACCCAAGGCTTACTCCCCGCCGAGCCAGCGGCGGCCGCGCAAGTGGCCTACCGGGAATTGCGCCGCTTACAGCATCAGCACCGCCTGAACGGCACCGAGCTGCCAGCGCAGCGGATCGCGGCTTTGGCCGAGCCCATGAGCGCGGTTCGCACACTTTGGCAGTATTTGTTTGGCCAACCGCTTGAAGGCTGAGGTGGCCAAGGTAATAAAAAACGGCGCTACTCGCGCCGTTTTTTATTTTTGATCTCAATTGAAAAGCGTTTATTTGGCAAACTCGCCAAAATGCACAGCCGCTTTACCGCTTGGCATATAAGTCGCTAACCAGTCGGTTTCCTGCTTAACGTGATCCATCAGCAGCACCACGTGGCGTGGATCGATGTCATTGGCGAACCAGAATTCCTTCCGCCACACAGCATTACTCAGCTCAAAAAACTCGCCGCCGGGTGTGGTTTCATCCAGAGAAGGCGCCCGCTGGCTGTAATCGCAACACGCCAAGATCTCGCTCAGCGGGCTTAAAGCGTGCACGACCTCAATCACAAAGGCCGACATGGTGGGCGACATCTGCTGCAAGTTGGCATAAGCCGCGGTTTTTTGCTCTAGCACGCGGAATTCTTCCCGACAGCAGCAAGGGCAGATAAAATCTTGCGCACTCTCGATCAATTCGATGAGATGCTCCTTACCTTCCTGAGCATCCGGCGCCGAAAAACCGTGACCACATTTATAGACAACTTCGGTTTTCACAGAAAGCATGCATAAAACCAACAAATCTCAACAAATTGAGCATACCATTTTTTACTGAATTAACACTGACCTTTCAGTTCTTTTAATCTACCGCCGGTCGTTTCTGCCACATGCTAGACATTTTGTATCGTGATCCCGAGCTGATCGCCATTCACAAACCCAGTAATTTGCTGGTGCACCGCTCAGAGCTGGATTATCACGAGACCGAATTCGCCCTGCAGCAATTGCGCAATCAGCTGGGCCAGCATGTGTATCCTATCCATCGCTTGGATAAAGCCACTTCGGGCACGCTACTGTTTGCGCTTAATCCGGAAATGGCACGACTGATGGGCGAGGCCTTTGCCACGCGGCAGGTGCAAAAATCTTACCTTGCCGTAGTCCGTGGTTGGCCGCCGGCCAGTGGCGAGATTGATCACCCACTGAGTATTCGCGCCGATGAGCTGCCCCCTGAGCTCGCGGCGGGTGCCAGCAAAGCCCCGCAAGCCGCCCAAACGGCGTTTCAAACCTTGGCACAATTCGAGCTGCCCTGGGCGGTGGATAAATACCCCAGCAGCCGCTATGCCCTCGTGGCCTTGCAGCCCCATACCGGGCGAAAACATCAACTGCGCCGGCATATGAAGCACTTACAGCACCCCATGATTGGCGATAGCACTTACGGTAAAGGCCGTCACAATCGGGCTTTCGCCGAGGCATTTGAAGTCGATCGGCTGTTGCTGGCTTGCACCGGGCTGGCCTTCACTCATCCGCGCAGCGGGCAAGGCTTGGTGATTCACTGCCCGCTCGCAGCGGATTTTAGTCATGTTCTGGTGCAGCTGGCTGCGCTGCCGATGCAGCCGCAGCCTGATCTCCTCTCACTGCTGGCGCAGCAGGGGATTGATTTTCTTTCTCCCCAAGCCAGTACCCCCCGTAAGCAGCGCATCTACGTCTAAGCCATAAAAAAAGCCCGTGCAAGCACGGGCCCAAGGATGATGAGCAGGCAGCACGGGCTACCCGCTCAGGCAAATTAACTAGGCAATACGCAGTTCGGTTTCAGGATCGAACAAGACCGCTTTTTTTACATCCAGCACCAGCGGCAGCGTTGTGCCCGGGCCGCTAGCAGCACGTGGGTGCACGCGGGCGATCATCTCCACCCCGTTGACCTCGCTATAAATCATCGTATCCGGCCCCGTCGGCTCAGTGATTTTTACTTTGCAGACCAGTGCATCCGGGGTGTTTTCTACATCCCATTGCTCGGGTCGCACACCCAGAATCACCTTCTGCCCAACCCGCTCTTTCAGCCCGGCTCGATCTTGCAGAGCGATGAATTTGGGTGCCTCAACACCTTGCAAGGTCACACCCACCTGGCCATTTTGCTCAACCAGATGGCAAGGCAGGAAGTTCATTGAGGGCGAACCAATAAAGCCGGCCACAAACAGATTGGCGGGGCGCTCGTAAATATCCTCGGGGCTGCCAAACTGCTGAATCACACCGTCTTTCATCACCGCAATTTTGTCACCCAGCGTCATCGCCTCGATCTGATCGTGCGTCACATACACAATGGTGGTTTTGAGCCGCTGATGCAGTTGCTTGATTTCCACTCGCATTTCGACCCGCAGCTTGGCATCCAGATTCGAAAGCGGCTCATCAAACAAAAACAACTTCGGGTTACGCGCCAACGCTCGGCCCATCGCCACCCGCTGCCGCTGCCCGCCTGACAAGGCCGAGGGTTTACGATCAAGCAAGTGATCGATTTGCAGCATTTTGGCCACGCGGGCAATCACTTCGTTTTGCTCGGCCTTTGGCACACCGCGCGTTTCCATACCGAAGGCGATGTTTTGCCGCACATTCATGGTGGGATACAGCGCATAGCTCTGGAACACCATGGCGATATCGCGATCTTTGGGCGCGACTTCGTTAACTATACGATCAGCGATACAAACCTCACCACTGGTCGGGCTTTCGAGGCCAGCGATGATATTCATCAGCGTCGATTTGCCGCAGCCCGAGGGGCCAACCAGAATCAGAAATTCGCCCGCTTCGATATCGATATTGATCCCTTTCAGGATGTGGGTATCACCAAAGCTTTTGGTGACATTCTTGATGGCTAAAGCGCCCATAATTGTTTCTCCATCTGCTTGCACAGATACACCCATGGCGTATCTGGCTAAACTCAATATTTATTAAGGTTTATAGCCAGATACCCTAGCCTTTTACCGCACCTGCAGTCAGACCGCGCACGAAGTACTTACCTGCCAGCACATACACCACAATCGTTGGCAGCGCGGCAATCAGGGCGGCGGCCATATCAACGTTGTATTCCTTCACACTGGTGGAGGTATTGGCCAGATTGTTCAGCCCCACGGTGATTGGTTGTGCATCACCCGAGGCAAACACCACCCCGAACAGGAAGTCATTCCAAATCTGAGTAAATTGCCAGATCAAGGTCACCATGATGATCGGCGTGCTCATCGGCAGGATAATCCGCCAGAAAATCCGCCAGAAACCGGCCCCATCCAAGCGCGCCGCTTTGATCAGCTCATCCGGAATGCCGACGTAGTAGTTGCGGAAAAACAGAGTCGTTGAGGCAGTACCGCACACCACATGCACAAACACGAGCCCAGCCGTGGTATTGGCCAGCCCGAACAGCCCCAAGGTTTGCGCCATGGGCAACAGCAAGACCTGAAACGGCATGAACACACCAAACAAAATCAGGGCAAACACCACCTCCGAGCCGCGGAAACGCCATTTGGACAACACATAACCATTAATCGCCCCCAGCATGGTGGAGATCGCCACCGCCGGAATCACCATCTGCACCGAATTCCAAAAGTAGCCCGAGAGCCCATTACAGCTCACGCCGGTACATGCAGTACTCCAGGCCTTGCTCCAGGCGTCAAAGGTAATGCCAGCCGGCAGGGATAAGAGATTGCCGGCGCGGATTTCCTCGATGGATTTCACCGAGGTTGTCAGCATCACATACAGCGGCAACAGGTAATACAGGGCAGCAAATACCAGGGCTGCGTACAGCGCGGCGCGCCAGAATCGAGTCTCAGCCATGTTGATCTTTCCTTAATTCAGAGTACAGGTACGGCACCACAATCGCGGCCACAGTGGCCAGCATCATCATCGCGCTGGCGGCGCCCAGACCGGTCTGCCCACGGGTAAAGGCCATTGAATACATAAACGTCGCCGGAAGATCGGAAGAAAAGCCAGGGCCACCACCCGTCAAAGCCATCACCAGGTCAAAACTCTTGATGGCAATGTGCGACAAGATCATGAGCGTAGAGAACACCACCGGGCGCAGGGCCGGCAGAATGATCTTCCAGTAAATGCGCGGAAGGCTAGCACCGTCGATTTGCGCCGCTTTGATAATCGAATCATCCACGCCACGCAGGCCAGCCAGAAACAGCGCCATCACAAAACCGGACGATTGCCACAAACCGGCGATCACCACGGTGTAAATCGACATATCGGAATTCACCAGCCAATCAAAGGTAAAGCTGGTAAAGCCCCAATCGTGCATCAGTTTTTCTAGGCCCAAGCCAGGGTTGAGCATCCATTTCCAGGCGGTGCCCGTTACCACAAATGACAGTGCCATGGGGTAGAGATAAATAGTGCGGATAGCACCTTCGCCGCGTACTTTCTGATCGAGCAAAATCGCCAGCGTAATCCCGATGGCCATCGCGCCACCGATAAACAGCACGGCAAAAATGCCCAGATTGCGCACGGCCACCCACCAGCGCTCGTTTTCAAACAAGGCTTGGTATTGCACGAGGCCTGCCCACTCGTAATTGGGCAGCAAGCGCGATTCAGTAAACGACAGATAACCATTCCACGCGATGAAGCCATACAGGAACACCAGCGTGAGGAAGAACGACGGTGCAAGCACCAGACGCGGTAGCCAGCGCTCGGCAAAGCCGTAATGAGCATTTGGCGTAGCCATAGGGAACTCCTCAAAGAGCAGCCGGACAGAACGCCGGCTCAGGCGGGCCCGGCGGTCGCTGCCTAAGGACAGCGACCGACAGGTGTCAGAACAAACAACTAAAAGCTAAGGCTTATTTGGTTTTCGCAGCTTGGGTCAGTTTGGCGGCGGCGTCTTTTGCACTCATGCCGTCGTTATTCCAGAACTGGGTTACTGCGTCATACACCGCGCCCTGCGTAGCCGATTTCATCGCCATGCCGTGTGCCCATGATGGCACCAGCGAGCCTTTACCAGCCGAAGCTTTAAAGTCAGTCGCTGATTTTTGGCCACATTCGTCAAACTTGGCCATTGGCGCATCGGTGCGCGCTGGGATCGAGCCTTTGTTCAGGTTAAAGATTTCCTGGAAGGCGGGGCTCATCAGCGTCGAGGCCAAATCTTGCTGGCCTTTTTCCGCATCTTTGTTTTTCAGCTTGAACATCGCAAAGCTGTCGATATTGAAGGTGAAGGCGTTCGCGGTGCCAGGAGCGGCCACACACAGGAAGTCTTTACCAGGTACTTTGCCCGCAGCAAGGAATTCGCCTTTGGCCCAGTCACCCATAAACTGCATGGCGGCTTTGCCATTGATCACCATGCTGGTGGCCAGATTCCACTCGCGGCCGGCGGCGTTTTTATCGGTGAATGGTTTGAGTTTTTTGTAGGTTTCCAGCACTTTCACCATGGTTGGGCCAGACAGGGTGGCTGGGTCCAGCTGAACAAAGGCTTTCTTGTAGAAATCAACGCCACCTACACCAAGGGCAACTGATTCAAACACGGTGCTGTCTTGCCAAGGTTGGCCACCATAGGCCAATGGCTGGATGCCGGCTTTTTGCAGCGCGGCTGCGGTGACGAAGAATTCATCCCAAGTGGTGGGTACTTTGGCATTGGCTTTTTTCAAAAGCTCTGGGTTCACCCACAACCAGTTCACGCGGTGCACATTCACTGGGGCCGCAACATACTGGCCTTTGTATTTCATGACGTTGGACACGACGGGTGGCAGGACTTTATCCCAGCCTTCTTTTTTGGCCACGCTATCAATCGAAGCCAGTACACCTTCATCACCCCATTCCTGAATAGATGGGCCTTTGATCTGGGCGGCAGCTGGCGGGTTGCCCGACACCACACGGGTTTTCAGCGCGGTCATGGCGTTTTCACCACCACCACCGGCCACGGCAAAGTCTTTCCATTTATTGCCTTTGCCTTCCATCATTTTTTTCAACTCGGCTGCGGCTTTCGCTTCACCGCCGGAAGTCCAGTAGTGCAGCACTTCCACTTCCGCGGCTTGGGCGGCAAAGGCCACGCTCATGCTGGCGGCTACGATACCCCATTTCAGGTTGCGCATCTTCGAATCTCCAATCAGGTTATGTGTGTATGCCGAGCTTGTTTCCTGCCCGGTTGTAGCCAGAATACGCAGACTACACCCCGTAAGAAATCAGGTAATTTACCGTCAGGCTGACGCCCTAAGGTATCCACCTGATGCCAAGCTGAATACCTAGTACCCGAAACTGACAACGCAGCGGCGCTAGTGCTTTGATTTAAGATGAAAAAGCCTGCTAAAGTGGCGGGCATTTTGCGGGTATCTGCCTACGTGCCTTATATGGATTAACTTAACCAGACATACCCCATTATTGGGTCAACAGATCATCCAGCGGGATTTCTTTCAGCATGGCTGCCAGCTCCATGGCCGAATGCACTTTCATCTTGATAAAAATCCGCGCCCGATGCACCTCAACGGTTTTGGTGCTGATATCGAGGCGATCGGCGATCTGTTTATTGAGCTTACCCAGCATGATTTCTTTCAGTACATCGCGCTCGCGCGGCGTGAGCTCAGCCACCAGTTCGCTCACCTTCTGCTGATGCGCTTGGGCGCCGCGGCGCAGCGTATCTTGCTCCACACAGTTGCGCACCCGCTCCAAAAGCTCACGCTGATCGCAGGGCTTTTGTAGAAAATCAGTCGCACCATCTTTGAGTGCCGCCACCGCCATCGGGATATCGCCATGGCCGGTCAGGAAAATCACGGGTGGCAGATAGTTGCCTTGCTTCAGCTCGGTAAACAACTCCAAGCCACTCATGCCATCCATGCGCACATCGACAATCAGGCAGGCAAAACGGCTGGCGTCGCCTTCATCGAGAAAGTCTTCGGCCGACGGGTAATTCAGCGCCGTCCAGCCTTCGGTTTCCAGTAACAAGCTTAAAGAATCGCGTACGGCTTCATCGTCATCAATAATCGCGATCATCGGGATAGCGGCCATGCTTTACTCCAGCGTTAGGTCGGTTGGTTTGATTGTAGGCAGGCGAAAGCACATTTGCGTACCGCCCGCCGGATTAGCTTCGGCCCATAAATGGCCTTTGTGTTGCTCGATCACCGAGCGGCAAATGTTCAGCCCCATGCCCATGCCTTCGCGCTTGGTGGTGTAAAAAGGCTGAAACAGCTGATTCATATCGGCAATCCCGCAGCCGCGGTCGATTACTCGCACTTCTAATAATTCATCCCGCACTGTGGCCTGCAGGCGCAAGAGCCGCTCGCTGACCGGGGTGTCCTGCATGGCCTCCAGACCGTTTTTCAGCAGATTGAGAATCACCTGTTCCAGCATAACCGGATCGCCCAGCACCAGCGGGCACGGCTGCGGTAGCTCGACCTCCAGTCTGGATTTCAATTGCTGGGTCAGCGGCGCCAAGAGCGGCAATACCACATCCACCAGCTCGGTCAGCTGGCAAGGCTGTGGCTCGGATTTGCGCTTGGTAACCAGCTGGCGAATCCCGCGAATAATCTGCCCCGCCCGGCGTGCTTGCTCGGTCATTTTGACCAAGGTTTCCTGCACTTTGCCAATCGGTGGCTCGGGCTTATACAGCATGGTTTCGCAAGCGGCGCTGTAGCTGGAAATCGCGGCCAGCGGCTGATTAAGCTCATGCGCGAGGCTGGACGCCAGCTCACCCATATTCACCAGCCGCGCCGTGTGTTGCATCCGCTCATTTTGCTCGCGGGCGGCGTCTTCGGCTTCTTTGCGCGCGGTGATGTCGGTGCAGATTTCCAGCATGGCGCGGCGGCCGCCCAGCCAATCCACTTCCCGCCGTGCAATCTGATACACCCGCCCAGTATGCACATCCAGCTCTTCAATATCATGCTCGGTAGGGCAATACCCCTGCGCCCTTGGCCAAACCGCCCAGCAAAACTGCGCACCATTATCTTGTTGCAGCAAATGTTCAATCGCAAAACAATTTTGATGCCAGCGATTGCGATACAGCACTTCGCCGCTCTCAAGCTCGCTGACACACACTGCCACCGGCAAGCTTTCTAGCACCGTGCGCAGTTGCTGGCGCGATTGGCGCAAGGCCTCGCGATCCCGCTTGAGCTCGGTAATATCATTAATCGACGCCATCCAGCCGCGCTGCTCGCCCTTGCCGTCAATCAAGCGGGAGGAATACAGCCGCACATCAAAGCGCTCGCCATTTTTGCGCATATAGCGCAGCTCAAAGCCATTGGCCGGACTTTGCCCCGCCAAAATCGCCCGATGTGCGGCATCGCACTGGGCCAGCGCTTCGGGCGCCCAAAACGGGAACGGCGACTTCTGCCCTTGTAGCTCGTCCACACTCCAGCCCACCATGCGTGAAAAGGCCAGGTTGGCATATAAAATCCGCCCGGATTTATCCATAGCCCGCAAGCCCGTTACCAGCGAGTCTTCCATCGCGGAGCGAAAAGAAATTTCATCCTGCAACGCCAATTCGGCCAATTGCCGATCGCGCATGCGCAAACGCAGCAAATGTAGCGCCCACACCAGCAAAGCCAGCAACAGCGCCACCAGCACCAGCCAGCCCCAGTTATCCAGGCTAGGGGGCGGGTACAGCGGTTTGGCGATCAGGCGCACGCCTGAGCCGAGATTGCCAAAGGCCATCTCGCGTACTTCCGGGCCTTCGAGCTTGCGGTGAAATTCGCTGGGCGCCAACACGCGATTTTGCGAATCGACCAGCTGCAATTCATAGCGCTGCACCAGCCACCAGGGAATGCGCTGCTGCAACATCCGCTCCAAGCTATACGTCATCACCAGCGCACCATCAAAGCTGGCAAAGCGGAAAATCGGCACGATCTGCTGCATCAGCGGTTCTTCACGCTGAATCACATTGGTAAACAGCGGATAGCCCAGCGTGGCCACGCCATCAAAGGCTTCGCGAAATTTGGCATCGCTCCAGGCCGGCAGTACATCCGGGCGGCGGCTGTAAATCGGCATCCCGCCGATATAGCGCCCCTGCGCATCCACCCATTCCATGGCGAGGATTTCCGGATTATTTTTCATAATCGCTTCGCTGCGCACGCGAAAGTCTTCCAGATCAATTGAATCGGAAGCGAGCGAATACGCCAGGCTTTCCAGCGCATTCTGATTGCTTTGCAGACGCACGCGCAGCTCTTGCTCTTGCCAGAGCAGATCTTGGGCATAAGCGGCTTCGCGGCGGTTTTGCTCGGTTTGGCGGTTTTGCACCACGTAAAACGCCAACACACCCAGCAGCAAAAACACCAGTGCGTACGCCAGCCACCACGGCCAGTGGCGATGCCAGCGCTGCAACACAGCCATTAATAATCGTTTCGGGGCGGACATTCGGCGCAGGATAAGCGGCAAAAAGAAAACATAGCCATACCTTAATACCCGCAGCCGCCAGATGCCAGCAAGGCGCTGCGGGGCCGACATTTCAGCCACGGCGTGGCTTACAAGCCGGGGTTAGCTCCATCATGGCGCGCGCGGGGCGGCAGGCGGCTTGTCGCACGTGGGCAACAGACTTGCCGCAATAGCGGATGAAGTTAGTACCTTCTCACCTGAAAATTGGCAAAACCACTGTTAAAACAAGGTCTTTTTGCATTCAGATCAGACTCGCCAAGCGGCCAGAAGTCCGTATAATGGCGGCCTGTTTTGAATTCATACGGTTTGGCCGCTTTGGCCCGATCTGGGAGTACTGCTTGATGTCGCAAGTTGTTGTCTGTGCCATGTATAAATTTGTTGCCCTACCCGGCTTTGCCGCACTGCGCCAGCCTTTGCTGGATGAAATGCTGCAGCTGGGGATTCGCGGCACCTTGCTGCTGGCCAGCGAAGGCATTAATGGCACGGTCGCTGGCACGCAAGCGGGCATCGAGGCGCTACTGGCCTGGCTGGATCGCCAGCCGGGGCTGGAGTCGATTGGCTACAAACTCTCATATCACGATGCGATGCCATTCCAGCGCACCAAGGTGAAACTGAAAAAAGAAATCGTCACCATGGGGGTGGAAGGGATCGACCCGCGCAAAGTGGTGGGCACTTATGTAAAACCCAAAGACTGGAATGCGCTGATTAGCGACCCTGAAGTGCTGCTGATCGACACTCGCAATGATTACGAAGTGCAAATCGGTACATTCAAAGGCGCAATCAACCCCAAAACCGAGACTTTCCGCGAGTTTCCCGACTATGTGCAAAGCCAGCTCGATCCGGCCAAGCATAAAAAAGTTGCGATGTTCTGCACCGGTGGTATCCGCTGCGAAAAATCCACCGCCTACCTGAAAGAGCAAGGCTTTGACGAGGTGTATCACCTGGAAGGCGGGATTTTGAAATATCTCGAAGAAGTCCCCGCCGAGCAAACGATGTGGGAAGGCGAGTGTTTTGTATTTGATGACCGCGTGGCGGTAAATCATCAACTGCAAAAAGGCAGCTACGCCCAATGCCACGCTTGCCGTATGCCGCTCTCCAACGAAGAGCTGGCCAGCGAGCAGTATATCCCTGGGGCCTGCTGCCCACATTGCTTTGGCAAGCATACCCCTGCCCAGCAACAGCGTTTCCGCGAGCGCCACAAACAAATGCAGCTAGCGCAAGCCCGTGGCGAAGCGCATATCGGCAATGATGCCCAGCTCACCGCACAGGCGCATCGCGAAGCCAAAGAGCGTAAAAAAGCCGCCGACCGCGCCAAACAGCACAAAGAATAAGCTTAAGCCCAATAAAAAACCGCAGCCTGGCTGCGGTTTTTTATTGGGACTTGGCTAGGGGCTTAACTCAGAACCCCGCCCTGATAGCGAAAGAAATTCACTTCCACCCGCAGCTTTTGCGTCATTTCACCCAGCATGCTGGCCGATTCGCTCATACTAGCCACGGCGGCGGTGTTTTCATCCGTCATTTGCGCCACTTTTTCGACCTGTTGCGCGATCAGCTGGGTGCTGGTTTTTTGCTCGGTCAGGGCTTCGGCAATATTGCGTATCGCGCCATCTTCGCGCACCACATCATCGTGAATCGCCGCAATAGCCGAGCCGGCCTGGCCGGCAATCTCGGCGCAATCGTGCGCGCGCTGGGCGGTGGCGGTAATCGTGCTCACCGCCTCTTTGCTGGTGCTGTCGATGCGGCTCACCATTTGCTGAATATCAATCGTGGCCGCCGCAGTGCGCTCGGCCAGTTTGCGCACTTCATCGGCCACCACCGCAAAGCCGCGCCCCTGCTCACCGGCGCGCGCGGCTTCAATCGCGGCATTCAGGGCCAGCAGATTGGTTTGCTCGGCCACTTCTTTAATCACACTGACCACACTGCTGATCTTGTCGGCATCGGCGCCCAGCAGCGCGACTTTATCCGCTGCTTGCGCCACTTCCTGATCGATACTGATGATTTCGGTGACCGTTTGCTGGATTTGCGTGCTGCCGGCGCTAGCCGAGCGCAAGGTATGCTGGCCCATGGCGCGCGCATCGTCAGCATGATCGGCCACCTGCCCGATGGCCACCGTCATCTGCTCGACCGCCGCCGCCATCGCGCTGGTTGATTCTGCGCCCATCTGCGTGGCCTTGGTCACCTGCCCGCTGCTATTGGCAAGATTTTCGGTTTCGCGGGTGACGGTATCAATCGCTTTGGCCACATTGCCGACCAGCGATTGCATTTTGCTGGCCAGCTGATTGTAGGCGGTGGCGATGCTATCGATTTCATCGGCCCCGCTGACCGTTGCACGCAGGGTGAGATCCTGCCGCTCGGTGGCTTCATTCAGGCGATCGCGCAGGGCATTTATTTTGCGGGTCATGCCACTGATCACCCAGGCCGCAAACAGCGCGCCAAACAGCAGCGCCGCCACAATAAAGCCCACCGTGAGATTACGCGTGGTGGCGTAGTTGCGCTGCGCTAGCTCGAAGTTGTTTTTCGCCTCGGTCAGCTGCAAATCGACCAAGTGCGAGATCTGCCCAGAGACCGGATCAATCGCCGGATACAGGCTTTGGCGCGCAAACTGATCCAGCGCGGCGGCATCTTTGCGACTTAAAATCTGCTCCAGCCGATCGATTTCACGATCCGCTGTCTGCATCGCGGCAACGGTTTTTTTCACCAGCTCGGTTTCATCGCCGGTCATCTCGGTGGCGCTATACGATTGCCATTGCTGCTGAATCTTGGCTTGCGCCGCGCCGATATGTTTAAGCGCTTCGTCAGGACTAATAGTTTGATGATTGGCTTTATGCGTAGTATCGACAATATCAACGGCGTATTGGTCGGCCACGATTTTAAGTTGGGATAAAGGCATCACGCGGTCGTGATACGTTGTGGCAAAGGCTGCGTTGGTTTTCTCCAGCCCCTGCAACGCCAGAGAGCCCATCAGCGCCATTAACACCAACAGCCCAGCGCTGAGCACCAGCAGCTTTTGTTTGATCGTCATCCTGCTTCTCCGCAACGCAACAATACTTGTGTTGTAAACAATATCTTCAGCTTCCGGCAAGAAATTAGCTTAGGCCATGGATTGCCAGCGTGCCGGTTTTACGGTTCAATGCGCGCCATTGTTGAGGAAAACCGTATGAGCACACCGTCACCCTGTATCAATATCTGCCAGCTCGATGCGAGCGGCGCCTATTGCGTAGGTTGCCTGCGCACGCTGGAAGAGCTGCGCCAATGGGGTAAAGCCAGCGAAGAAGAAAAGCAAGCCATCTTGGCGCGCATTGAAGACTTGCAAGCCGCCAGCTTTGACTAAGGTATAAGCCTACAAGGCTTATAAAGCATAGCCCACAGGCCAATACCCCAATATCAGTCATGGATTAGTCCATAAAAAACCGGATCAACTGATCCGGTTTTTTACTTTTACTTCAGGGAAAGGCTTAATACAGCGCTGTAGCTTTGTAGAGTTTCACGCGGTTTTGCACCTGTTGCAGGCGAATCGCGATCAGCTGCTGCTCGGCCGCATACAAGGCACGCTGGCTTTCCAGTACATCCAGATACGCCCCCACGCCACGCTGATAGCGCGCCTCGGCAATCTGCAGCGCGCGCTGGGCAATCTGCACCTGCTCGCGCTGGCTTTGCCATTGCAGCTCATCGGTGCGCGCGCGCGTTAGGCCATCATTCACCTCGCGAAACGCGGTCTGAATCGCCTGCTCGTACTGCGCTAGGGCGATATCGCGATCGGCTTTGGCAATGTCCAGATTGGCCTGATTGCGGCCGCCATCAAAGATCGGCAAATTCAGCTGCGGGGCAAACAACCACACGCCCGAGCCAGACTGAAAGAGTTGCGAGAGCCGATCCGAGCTAAAGCCAGCGTTAGCAGTCAGCGTAATACTCGGGAAAAACGCCGCCCGCGCCGCGCCAATATTGGCATTGGCCGCTTGCAAGGCGTATTCGGCCTGCTGCACATCCGGGCGGCGCAGCAGCACGGCTGACGGCAGCTCTGCCGGCATCGGCGTGGCAGCGAGCGTGTTTTGCCATTCATCTGGCAACGCCTGTAGCGGCAGCGCACCACCCACCAATTGCTGCAGCGCTTGCCAGTCTTGTTGCACCAGCGCCTGATAGCGCGCCTGATCATTGCGTGCAGCAGCCAGTGCGCCGCGCGATTGCTGCACATCCAGCTCGCCAATCACCCCGACGGCAAAGCGTTTTTCAATCAGTGCATTGGCCGTATTGCGGCTCTGCAAGGTGGCTTCCACCTGGCGCAGCGTGGCCTGATCGGCGGCCAGCGTGTAATAGGCATTGGCCACTTCGGCAATCAGCGTCAGGCGCAGGCTTTGCTGCCCAGCTTGGCTGGCCAGATATTGCGCCAGCGCCGCGTTATTCAGGCTTTTGACCCGGCCGAAAAAATCCAGCTCATAGCTGCTTAAGCCAATTTTGGCGCTGTATTGGCGGCTGATGCCGCCATCACCCGAGGTGGGCCCTTGCGCGCTGCTGCCCGCCGTTAGCCCCAGCGTTGGCCAGCGATTAGCGTCGCTAATCTGATACTGGGCGCGCACTTTTTCTACATTCAGCGCCGCGATGCGGTAATCGCGGTTATTCAGCAGCGCCGCCCGAATCAGGCCTTGCAGCTGCGGTTCAACAAATAATTGCTCCCAGTGGGTATAGGCTTCAGGGGCTTTTATTTCTTGCCCTGTAGCCGTATACCCGCCAGTAAGTTGCTCAGCCACCGGGCTAGCCGGGCGCTGATAATCCGGCGCCAGGCTGGCGCAACCGCCCAGCGCAGCTGCGAGCAGTAGCGATAATATCGTCCGCGTCATTAACGTGGCTCCTTATTCGGTTCGGCCGCACGATAACGGCTGGCCGAGAAATAACGGCTGATCAGCACAAAGAACACCGGCACAAAGAAAATACCCAGCACGGTGGCGGTGAGCATGCCGCCCAATACCCCGGTACCAATCGCATTTTGCGCGCCCGAGCCCGCCCCACCGGCCAGTGCCAACGGCAACACGCCAAAGCCAAAGGCCAGTGAGGTCATCACAATCGGCCGCAAGCGCATATGTACGGCTTTTAGCGTGGCGGCCATCAGCTCCATGCCATCGTCCACCAGCTCTTTGGCAAACTCGACGATCAGAATGGCGTTTTTCGCCGACAAACCAATTGTGGTCAGCAAGCCCACCTGGAAATACACGTCATTGCTCAAGCCTCGGCCCATTGTCGCGGCCAGCGCACCAATCACGCCCAAAGGCACCACCAGCATCACCGAGAACGGAATCGACCAGCTTTCATACAGCGCCGCCAAGCACAAGAACACAATCAGCAGTGACAAGGCATACAGCGCTGGCGCCTGCGCCCCCGCTTCGCGCTCTTCCAGCGACAAGCCGCTCCATTCATAGCCAATGCCCGGTGGCAATTTGGCGATCATGGCTTCCATGGCTTTCATCGCATCGCCCGAGCTCTTACCCGGCGCCGCCTGGCCCTGGATATTCATCGAAGGCACGCTGTTGTAGCGGGTTAAGCGGGGTGAGCCGTAATCCCAACTGCTGCTGGCAAAAGCCGAGAAGGGCACCATCTGGCCGCTGGCGTTTTTCACATACCAGCGATTCAGATCTTCGGGCTGCATCCGGAACGGTGCATCCGCTTGCAGATACACTTTTTTCACCCGGCCGCGATCAACAAAATCGTTGATGTAGGCCGAGCCCCACGCAGCGGCCAAGGTCTGGTTGATGTCGGCAATCGACAAGCCCAGTGCGCTGGCTTTTTCCTGATCGATATCGAGCCGCAGCTGGGCCGAATCCGGCTGGCCATTCGGGCGAACACCCACCACATTCGGGTCTTTGGCCGCCATACCCAGCAGCATATTGCGCGCTTCGGTCAGCTTTTCGTGCCCAACACCGCCACGATCTTGCAGCTGCAGATCAAAGCCGGAGGCATTGCCCAGCTCCATCACTGCCGGTGGCGCAAAGGCAAACACCATCGCTTCCTTGATCTGGGCAAAGGCGCCATAGGCACGTCCCATCACCGCTTGCACATGCTGTTGCGGGCCATGCCGCTCGGACCAGTCTTTGAGCATCACAAAGCCAATCCCGGCATTTTGGCCACTACCGCCAAAACTGAAACCGGCCACCGTAAAGATCGAAGCGACGTTGTCTTTCTCATCCACGAGGAAATGCTTTTCGACTTTTTCCAGCACCGAAACGGTTTGCTCTTGGGTCGAGCCCGCGGGCAACATCACCTGGGTAAACAAGATGCCCTGATCTTCATCCGGCAGGAAAGACGTTGGCAGGCGCATAAACATCGCCACCATCACGCCCACCAGCACCAGATACACCACCATATAGCGGCCAGATTTCACCAACCAGCGGCTCACCACATTCTGGTAGCGGGCGTTCAGCGCTTCAAACTGGCGATTAAACCAGCCAAAGAAGCCATGCGTGCCATGCTGGCCGCCTTTGGGCAGCGGCTTGAGCAAAGTCGCGCACAAGGCCGGGCTCAGCGTGAGGGCAACCAAGACCGACAGGGCCATGGCCGACACCACAGTGATCGAGAACTGGCGATAAATCACCCCGGTCGAGCCCCCAAAGAAGGCCATTGGGATAAATACGGCAGGAGCACCAGCGCAATCCCCACCAGTGCGCCGGTGATTTGCGACATCGATTTGCGCGTGGCTTCTTTGGGGGTAAGTCCTTCTTCGCTCATCACCCGCTCGACGTTTTCGACCACCACGATGGCGTCATCCACCAAGAGACCAATCGCCAAGACCATCCCGAACATGGTGAGGGTGTTGATCGAAAAGCCAAACACCGCCATCACCCCGAATGTACCCAACAGCACCACAGGTACGGCAATGGTAGGAATCAGCGTGGCGCGGAAATTCTGCAAGAAGAGATACATCACGCAGAACACCAAGATCACCGCTTCTACCAGTGTTTTGACGACTTCTTCGATCGATAGCTTCACGAAAGGAGTAGTGTCATACGGCACCACCACATCCATGCCGGCGGGGAAATACGGCTGCATTTCAGCCATTTTGGCGCGCACGAGTTTAGCGGTTTCCAGCGCATTGGCGCCGGTGGCCAAGTTAATCCCGATCCCGGCTGCCGGTTTACCGTTATAGCGGCTATCCACGTCGTAGCTTTCAGCACCGCGCTCAACGCGGGCGACGTCACTTAAGCGAATTTGCCCACCATCGGCTTTCACCCGCAGCAAAATGCGGCCAAACTGCTCGGGCGACTCCAAGCGGCTTTGCGCGATGATCGCCGCATTCAGCCGCTGACCCGGTACTGAAGGCATGCCCCCCAGCTGCCCTGCCGACACCTGCGCGTTTTGCGCTTTGATGGCATTGATCACGTCTTGAGTAGTCAGCTTGTAATTGGCCAGCTTGGTCGGGTCGATCCAGATCCGCATGGCGTATTGCGCACCAAACAGCTGCACATTACCCACGCCATTAATCCGGCTGATTGGGTCGACAATATTGGCTGCGGCGTAGTCGGCCAGATCGGTTTTGGTCATATTGCCGTCTTTGGACACAAACCCCACCACCATCAGAAAGCTCGATGATGATTTGGTGACCGTCACGCCCTGCTGCTGCACTTCTTGCGGCAATTGGGTGAGCGCCAGCTGCAGCTTATTTTGCACCTGCACTTGGGCAATATCCGGATCGGCATCGGCCTCAAAACTGAGGGTAATGCTCACCGAGCCAGATTCATCGCTGCTTGAGCTGATATACCTTAGCTTGTCGATCCCCTTCATCTTTTGCTCGATCACCTGCGTCACCGAGTCTTCCACCGTTTGCGCTGCCGCTCCCGGATAGAATGCCGAAATGGTAATGGCCGGAGGAGCCACCGGCGGATATTGCTCCACCGCCAGCCCGCGAATAGCCAGTATCCCGCCCAGCATGATCATCAATGCGATCACCCAGGCGAAAATAGGCCGATCAATAAAAAAACGCGCCATCCTGCTCTCCTTTACTGCTGCGCCGCTGCGCTAGCCTTGGCTGCGCTTTTGGCCAATTCGGCTTTTACAACTGCGCCGGCTTGGACTTTTTGCAGCCCTTCGATGATGACTTGTTCGGTGCCTTTCAGGCCTTCGGTAATCAGCCACTGATCACCCACGGCCCGTGCGGTTTTTACCGGCACGGCTTGGACTTTGCTCTGGGCATCCACCACCATCACCATCGCGCCACCGTTCGGCATGCGCACCACGGCTTGTTGTGGCACCAGTACAGCGTTTTTCACATTGGCCGCGGTGAGTTTGGCGCGCACAAACATGCCTGGCAGCAGGGTTTTCTCTGGGTTGGGCACCAGTACCCGCAAGGTGACCCCGCCGGTTTCTGGATCTACCGTGGCGTCGGCAAATTGCAGCGTGCCGGGGTGCGCGTATTCGCGGCCATCTTCGGTCAGCAACTTCACAGGCAGGCCCTGTTTATCAGGTTGCGCCCCCGCAAATTGTGCCTTCAAGCGCAGCAGCTCGGCGCTGGATTGGCTAATGTCGACATAAATCGGATCCAGCTGCTGGACGGTGGTGAGTGCGCTGGCCTGACCCACAGCCAGCAAAGCGCCTTCGGTCGCGGCCGATTTGCCAATCCGTCCGCTAATCGGCGAGGTAATCGCGCTGTAGTTCAGATTGATACGCGCCGCTTGTTGCGCAGCTTTCGCCGCTGCCACGTCGGCCCGCGCTTGCAGATAGGCAGCTTGCGCATCGTCGTTGTCTTGTTTGCTCACGCCATTAATCGCCACCAGCTCTTGGTAGCGCTCGGCTTTGAGCTTGGAGCTAGCCAAATTGGCTTCCGCCTTGACCAAGGTAGCGCTGGCGCTATCAAAGCTGGCTTTGTAGCTGGCGTCGTCAAGTTGATACAGCACTTGCCCGGCTTTAACTTCACCGCCTTCGGTAAAGAGGCGTTTTTGAATAATCCCGCCTACTTGCGGGCGGATTTCCGCCACGCGGTATGGCACGGTACGGCCAGGCAGTTCGTGTTCAACTTGCACATCGCGGGCGGCGAGTTGCACGGTAGTGACTGGGATAGGGCCTTGGGCACCGGCGCCGCCTTGGTCACCCTGCTGGCCGCAAGCACTGAGGGCCGCCGCCAGTAGCGTCATGGTCAGCAGGTGCGGCAATTTATTCAGCTGTTTATGCATGGATATGGATTCTCATGTTCAGTGGCAATCAACGAAGCCAACCAGAAAACCGCTGGCCAGCTCGGCAGAATTGGGCATAAACTAGAATGATCATTCTAGAATGAACGATCATTCTAGTTTTCTAGCGAAAAAATGACAAGTCAGTATAATTCCCGCCCGATACGGCTTGATGAAACATGGAATCTGTGAACAAATGACCCCGCAAGCGCTTGATGATGCAGGCTTTGATAAAGCCGAGCTGCGCCGCCAGCAGGTGCTGGATGCCGCCGCCAGCTGCTTTCGCCACGCCGGCTTTCATGCCGCCAGCATGTCGGCCATTGCCAAAGCCGCGGGCATGAGCGTTGGCCACATCTATCATTACTTCGCCAACAAAGAAGCGATTATCGAGGCCATCATCGAGCAGGAGCAGCATCGGCAATTGGAAATTATCAATATGCTGCTCGCCGCCCCCAATACCATGCAGGCGCTGATCGATCATGCCGATCAGGCATTGGCCGACAGCCTAGATCTTAAAAACTCGGCGCTTAATTTTGAAATGATTGCCGAAGCATCGCGCAACCCGAAAGTCGCCGAGATGATGCAACGCTCCAATCGGGTGCTGCATGAATGTGGCCGGCTGATTATCAGCAAAGGCCGGGTGGGCTTGCCGCCGATTAGCGATGAAGACATTAATGCGCGCTGCGATTTGATTATTTCACTGTTCGAAGGCCTCAGCGTACGTTCGATTAGTAATCCCAACATCAATACCGCGGCGGTATTGCCGCTACTACAGAGCGCCATCCAGCAACTGGTGCGTAGCTAAGCATGCGGATAGTTGTGGACTGACATAAAAAAGCCACCCGTAGGTGGCTTTTTTACGCTTAGCGAGTGATGGGCTTGTAGCGAATCCGTTTCGGTTTCGCGCCCTCTTCACCCAAGCGTTTTTTCTTATCGGCTTCGTACTCTTGGTAGTTACCGTCAAAGAAAGTCCATTGTGATTCACCTTCGGCCGCCAGAATGTGCGTGGCGATCCGGTCGAGGAACCAGCGATCATGGGAAATCACAAACGCCGTACCGGCAAACTCCAGCAAGGCGTCTTCCAATGCGCGCAGGGTTTCGACATCAAGGTCATTTGATGGCTCGTCCAGCAGCAGGACATTGCCGCCTTTCAGCAGCGTTTTGGCCAAATGCAAACGACCACGCTCACCACCCGATAGATTACCCACCAGCTTTTGCTGATCGCCACCTTTAAAGTTAAAGCGGCCCAGATAAGCCCGGCTGCTCATCTCGAATTTGCCGACCTGAATCACATCATGGCCAGCAGCGACGTCATCAAACACCGTCTTGTTGCTATCGAGGCCTTCGCGACTTTGCTCTACAAACGCCATTTGTACGGTTTGGCCGATTTCCACTTCACCGCTATCGGGCTGCTCTTTACCAGCCAGCATTTTAAACAGCGTAGATTTACCGGCACCATTCGGGCCGATAATGCCGACGATCGCACCGGCAGGCACATTAAAGCTCAGATTATCGATCAGCAGACGATCGCCAAAGCCTTTGGATACATTTTTAAACTCAATCACTTTATCGCCCAAACGCTCAGCAACTGGAATAAAGATTTCTTGCGTTTCATTGCGCTTTTGGTGTTCGTAGCTGCTCAGCTCTTCAAAGCGGGCAATCCGCGCTTTGGATTTAGCCTGACGGCCTTTTGGATTTTGGCGCACCCACTCCAGCTCTTTATTCAGCGCTTTTTGGCGGGCAGATTCTTGCGACTCTTCCAGTTTCAGCCGAGCTTCTTTTTGCTCCAGCCAAGAGGAGTAATTGCCTTTCCAAGGAATACCGTGGCCGCGATCCAGCTCCAGAATCCACTCGGCAGCGTTATCGAGGAAGTAGCGATCGTGCGTTACCGCCACCACGGTACCCGGGAAGCGCACCAGAAACTGCTCCAGCCACTCTACCGACTCGGCATCCAAGTGGTTGGTTGGCTCGTCCAGCAACAACATATCAGGCTTAGACAGCAATAATTTGCACAGGGCAACACGGCGCTTTTCACCACCGGATAGATTACCCACCATGGCATCCCATTCGGGCAAGCGCAGCGCATCGGCGGCGATTTCCAGTTGCAGCTCGGTGTTTTCACCTGAGCTTGCAGCAATGATGGCTTCGAGGCGGGCTTGCTCTTCGGCCAGCTTATCGAAGTCGGCATCCGGATCGGCATACGCGGCGTACACTTCTTCCAGCTTGGCTTTGGCTTCAAAGACCTCACCCAAACCACTTTCAACTTCTTGGCGCACGGTATTGTTTGGGTTTAGCTCAGGCTCTTGAGCCAGATAGCCGATTTTGACGCCAGGCAGATGCTGCACTTCACCGTCGTATTCTTTCTCAACGCCGGCCATGATCTTCAGCACGGTCGATTTACCGGCACCATTCAAACCCAGCAGACCGATTTTGGCGCCGGGGAAGAACGAGAGCGAAATATCTTTGATGATTTGCCGTTTCGGCGGCACGATCTTGCTCACGCGGAGCATCGACATCACGTATTGAGCCATGGGTGTTCCTTTGCAAATGATTGCGCGGAGTGTAGCAAAAATCCGCCCTGCCCGGCCAGCCACACAAGATACCCTGCCACCGTATCTGCTCACCTAGCTCAATACAATTAAATTACAACAATATACCCATCATGCCGACAGTGGTGCCGGCCAGACACCGGCAGCTGCTTTACCGCTAGCTGCCAGTACTGGCTGGCCAAACTCGCTTTCTTGCGCGGCACAAGCTAGGCGATGCTTGATACGGCCAATGTGCGTCACCAGCCCCTGCCCATCGGCCGTGACATACAAGCCCAGCTGCTGACTGGCTACCGCGCGCAGCGCGATCGGCAAGCGCGCAATCATGCCAGCTGAAAGCAGGCGTGCCGCGCCGGGAAAGGCGGGCTGCGCTAAGTATTCAATCAGCGCGATGGGCGCGCCAACTTGTTTTAATTCGGTAAACGCTGCACTGCTAAGGCGGAAACGGAAAGCCATGCCAGACACCTCATATAGAACGTACGTTCACAATAAGACATCATCGCAAGCCGCGCAAGCACAAAGTGAACGAATGTTCTATTTGCAATACGCCGGTACAACACACCGCTAATCCGGCTAAGTGGCATGAACTACTCGGGCAGCGTACAGTCAGAAGAGAGCAGTACATGCATGTGCGGAGGTGCAAAATGGCCTTAAATATCAACACCAATGTCAGCAGCCTGACCGCGTTGCGCAGCGGCAACAACGTGCAGGAAACGCAAAACCGCACATTGGCCAGTATCGCCAGTGGTAAGCGAATTAACTCGGCAGCCGATGATGCGGCGGGTCTGGCGATTGCCGAGCGGTTTGCAGCCCAAATCCTTGGCAATAATCAGGCGGTACGCAATCTGAATGATGCGGTATCAGTGAGCCAAACTGCGGATGGCGCGCTCAGTAGCTTAAGCGACAACACCAGCCGCATTCGTGAGCTGACTGTCGCGGCTGGTAATAGCACACTGACGGCCAGCGATCGGCAAGCACTGCAGGCCGAAGTCGATCAGCTGCAGCAAAGCAATCAAGACATCATCCAAAACACCCAATTTAATGGCCAGCCACTGCTTCAAGGCAGTAGTTTTAATTTTCAGGCTGGGGCGAATGCCAACCAGAATCTGGGGCTGAATCTGGACAATTTGGGTAACAGCGCCAGCAATGTCGATTTGAGTAACGCCAGTAGCATCGGCGATGCGCTTGATCGCCTGGATAGCAGCTTGGCCAATATTAATGCTCAGCGCGGCAATCTGGGCGCGTTTCAAAGCCGGGTGGAGGCCAGTATTAATAATCTAACCACCAGCAGCATTAACCAAGCCGCCGCCAGAAGCCGCATTGCCGATACCGATTACGCCAGCGCCACAGCGCAACGCGCCCAGCAAGACATCCTCTCGCAAGCCAATCTGGCGATGCAGGCGCAGGCCAATGCCAGCGGTAAACAGGTGCTTAGCCTCTTGAAATAAACCAGCGCTGATCGGTAATTGAGCGCACTGTTGAAATCAAACCAAACCAATTAGCGACCGCCCAGCTCATACCCCCACCGGTATGGGCTGCTGCTTTTTGCTGCACATAAGTCGTAGGGCAATACCCCAGCCCAGCACAACAGGATTTCCGGCACTGCAAGTGCACGCCGTGGCTATGGCATAATGGCCGCTTGTTTAGGCATTTAATTTGGTATGCATAAATTCGCCGGCTGGCAAACTCCGTTGGTACTGGCGCCACGCGCCCTTCACCCCTGGCTGAATGAACGTGGCTCGCTCACGCAGCGTTTGAAAGCGCACTTTCCCGACTTTTCCGTCCAGGTTTTACGGCAAGATTTTGCGCGCCCGCACCGGGATGAACGCCGCCCGCTCGCTGCCGGAGTGGCCGAAGTGGCCACCCGCGAAGTGCTGCTGTGCAGTCGTGGGCAGGCCTTGGTCTTTGCCCATAGCGTGGTGAAACGCTCAGCCTTACGTAGTGGCTTTCATTTGCTTGGCCGCACCGGCAGTCGCCCACTGGGCGCCCTACTCTTTGCCGACCCCACAATCCGCCGTTCGGCGTTAAGCTTTGCCTGCCTTGATCGTCGCCACCCATTGTGGCAAAAAGCGAATCAGGCCTGCGGCCCTTTGCCTGCCCGCTTATGGGCCCGCCGCTCGTTTTTTTATGCCGGCCAAGATGCACTGCTAGTTACCGAAGTTTTTTTACCGCCTGCTTTTTAAAAACCACACCATGCCCACTGCCACAACCGTGAAGCAACGCCTTTCCGCCTATGCCCGCCTTGCTCGGCTGGATAAACCCATCGGTACCTTGCTGCTGTTGTGGCCGACGCTGTGGGGCTTGTGGCTGGCCGGTAACGGCCGGCCCGATTGGCACTTGGTGCTCATTTTTGGCCTGGGCACACTGCTGATGCGCTCGGCGGGCTGCGTGATCAATGATTGGGCGGATCGGGATTTTGATGGTCATGTCGAGCGCACCCAGGCCCGCCCACTGGCTGCGGGGGAAGTCGCCCCCCGTGAAGCATTGTGGCTTGCTGCCGGCTTGGCCCTTTTGGCGCTGTTGATTGCCTTGCCACTTAATCAGTTGGCTTTGCTGTTGTGTTTGCCGGCCGCTTTTTTGGCGGGCAGCTATCCATTCACCAAACGCTTCTTGGCCATCCCGCAGGCCTATTTGGGCATTGCTTTTAGTTTTGGCATCCCGATGGCTTTTGCCGCGCAAACCGGGCAAGTGCCACTGCTGGCGTGGGTGCTCATGTTCGCTAATTTACTATGGACGGTCGCCTACGACACCGAATACGCCATGGTAGACAAACCCGACGACTTAAAAATCGGTATCAAAACCTCGGCGATTACCTTTGGTCAGCATGACGTGACCGCGGTAATGCTCTGCCATGCTGGCTTTGTGCTTTTATTGGCTGTGTGCGGGCTATTAGCTGAAATGGGCTCGGTGTACTTCGCCGGCTTGCTGGCCGTAGCGCTACTCATTGCTCGGCAATATCCGCAAATTCGCGCGCGAGATCGGCAGCAGTGCTTTCAGGCGTTTTTAAGTAATAACCGGGTCGGTGCGCTGGTGTTTGCACTGATCATACTGGATTACGGACTACGCTAATGCGCGCTTGGGATCGCGGCGAAGCCGCCCAGCTCTTGCGGCAGCTTTCCGACCACGAAGCCGGCAACTGCCGCCAATGGTACTGGCTGGAAATTGCTGCGGCGCAAGGCAAGGCCAGCAGCAGCTGGCGCACGCGTTTAATGGGTATCTTACTCAAAGTATTGGGTATCAATGCCTGCGTAGCAATACTCCAGCAGGGTAATCTGCCAGGTTTGGCCCTTTATGCCCCCAATCTACAGCGCTGGCAGCAACACAGCCAGCAAATCATGCTGGATCAATTGCTGTTTCTGGGTTGCGCCCTCGGGCTAGGCTTTGGGCTGGGGCTCCTACCCGCCAGCTTGCAATTGCTGTGCTGGCTCTACCCGCTGATTTTCTTGCCGCTATATTGCTGGCGCCACTGGCCACGCGCCAAGGCAACAAATTCCACGCAGCCTGATGCGCCCAGCGACGAGGCCCTACCCGGCCCGGAAGCGGCGCTGGGCCTTCTCGGGATTGCCCTAGCGGCAGAAATCCAGCCAAGCCATGCCCAGCAGTTAATTCAGGGGCTCAAAGCCGGTAATGATGAATGCGGCCATCGACTTGGGGAGCTAATACCCGAGCTGCGCCCCGATGCGACGCTGGATCACTTCCAGCATGGCTGCACAGCCCTCGCTGCTGGCCTGATTCCCGCCGGCCTGGCGTGCTTGTGTTTGTCTGTGCTACCGAGTTACTGGGGCTTGCTGCTGACTGGTTTACTCTTTGCTGGCTGGATTTACTGGCAGCATTCGCGGCAAGTCTTACTCACCACCGCCGCCGCGTGGCTGGGCTGCGCCGCTTTGGGCAAGCTGCGCCATTGGCTGTGAAACAGCCACAGCTTGAGTCTAATTGGTGAGAATCGGATTGGTGATCGCTGGAATTAGTGTTGCGTTGCTGCTGGCGACTTGGGCAGGTAATAGACTTCGACTTCGTTGCCTAGGCCAATAAATTGTACCTTGAGCGACAGCGCACGCACCAGCGCAATGCCGCGGCCATGCGTGCCTGAGGGCAGACCACCTGTCGCTAATTTGGCATAAGAATTAGCCCAATCAAAACCATTCCCGCTGTCTTTAACCCGGATTTTGAGCACTTGCTGCTCTTTATAGCGCAAGCCTAATAGATCAATTTCGATCCGACCTTCCGGCAAAGCCGCTAGGCGCTCGGCGCGTTGCGATAGATATTGCTCCATCCCGTCAGGCTGGGTTTTCATCGACGATTCGAGCAACAGCAAGCCATGATCCACGGCATTGACAAACAGCTCAGTCAGGATCAGGAAAATATCCGACTGCACTTCGCTCAAGGCTTTGATTTCCTTCACAAACGACATCATGAAGGGAATGGTATTCAAATAGCGCAACTCTTCGGCACTAATCGCGAGCGAGTAGCGCCAGTTGCATTCGGCCAGCAGATTAAAATCGGCCGGAATCTCCTGCAAAGCCAACTCCGCCGCCCGCGGCACAGTATCGGCGGGCAGAGCGACTTCCATATTGTCTTGCCCAAAACTCGCAATCACTAAGGAAACATCATCATGGTGCTGTTCGCCGGCGAGAAAATCTGCCAGCGCGATTTTGGTTTGCGTCACCATCCGCGTTTGCTCGGCGGTTGTAGGCGGCAAGCCTGTTTCGTCGGCAGCAATCAAAGTCTGTAGCAGTGCGGGCAAACCAAACTCAGCCCCACTGGCGTTACGCGCTTCAACCAAGCCATCGGAATACGCCACAATAAAGCCAGGCTCTTTGAAGTAAATGCGCTCAGGGGAGAGATCCAGCGAATGCGAAGGGACAATCCCCAGTGGTAAATTACTAGAGCTACACACCCGCACCACTTGCTTATTGCGATCCAGAATTTGAATCGGAGGCATGCCGGCATTCCAGATTTCGACCGTGCCACCTACTTCATCGATAGAGATCAGCGATACACAGACGAAACGGCCAATCGGCAGCACCTGCCGCACTTTGGCGTTCATTTCAAACAGGATATCGGTAATCGAATAGCCCTTTTCAGTCATGCTGTAAAAGGGTTGCGTCAAAGGTAGGACATTGAGTGCGGCAGTCAACCCGTGGCCGATGCCATCAGCTAGCAAGATGTGCAGCGCCTGCCCCGGAGTGCGAGCGGCGGCGATAAGGTCACCAGACAGGCTTTCGGCTGCTGAGAGCCAATATTGAAACTGCGGATCGGCCAAACGTTCTGAGTTGACCATTTGATCCATCAAATGGCGCACAACGCGTTTTTCTTCTTCGGCGCGTTCGTAGTAATCAGCCAGGGTTTTGGATTGCTCGCGGACCTGACGATTCAGTTCCAGCGTGCGGCCTACGGCCTTGAGTTTGGCCTCCAGCACGCGGAAATTGACGGGCTTGTTGATATAGTCGTCGGCACCTCGCTCAATGGCATCAGCCAGCGCGTTCTCTTCCCCAACCCCGGTCACGAAGACGATGGGCACCCAAGTAGCGCCCGCTTCTGCCTTAATCACAACCGCGGCTTCTGGGCCCGACATGATGGGCATCATCACATCCATCAGCACCAGATCGGGGCGAGTTTGACGCCAGACTTCAATGGCCTCTTGGCCATTACGGGCCAGAATAGCCTGATGGCCTAGCGCTTCAACAAATCGGGAAATTAAAAGAAGAATAGCTTCGGTGTCGTCGACGACCAGAATTTTCATCTGCTTGGTCCGCAGTCTTTAGCGGATGGTAAAGATTTTACCAAAACATGCGATTTCGAGAACTTGCTTGACGGTATCGCGGCAGTTAACCAAGGCCAGCGTTTTGCTCGCAGCAGCAATTTTCTCTTTCAACAGCAAGAGCATCCCTAGCGCTGAACTATCCAGATAGTTGACGTTTTGAAAATCCACGAGGACTTCTTTGATGTCTGGATTGGCGATGATGGATTCACAGACCTGTCTAAATTCACGATGCGCACTGAAGTCGAATTGACCAGACAAGATCACACGACCGACATTGCCTTCAATTTGAACCGTAGGAGTCATTCTTACACCAACCTTTAGCAGATTTCATTCATCAAATCAGGCTACAGAATTACTATTCCGCAGTCATGCCTAATCAGTCTTGTTCTAACACATTAGTGCCGTCAGGCAATCGAGGCAAGCAAATCTTGAAGTTACTCCCCATTTTCGGGGCTGAGGTAACAGTCACTTCCCCACCATATGCCTTAACCATATTTCTTACAATCGCCAAGCCCAAACCCGTACCACCTTTCTTAGTCGTGAAAAAGGGCTCAAACAAGCGTGGTAAAACGTCAGCCGCGATCCCTTCCCCATAATCAACCACTTCCAACTGCCAGCTAGCATCAGAGCCTATCAAGCGACAAAGCACCTCGCCATCCACTACAGACGCCTGGCAGGCATTTTCCAAAAGATTCATGATTGCACCGCTTAGCTCTTTATGATTCGCCGCAACCATTGCAAATAATTGCGGCACATCTGTAGTCAAACGGACGCCCTTCGGCTCATAAATCGACCGAACTTCCGACACCGCCTCATGAATCACATCTACCAAATTGACTGTACTAATTTGCTGC
Organism: Chitinibacter tainanensis DSM 15459; assembly: GCF_000429785.1. Taxonomy (GTDB): domain Bacteria; phylum Pseudomonadota; class Gammaproteobacteria; order Burkholderiales; family Chitinibacteraceae; genus Chitinibacter; species Chitinibacter tainanensis. The sequence goes on along the minus strand of NZ_AUCN01000009.1, from coordinate 449,604 downwards.
GGCGTGCCCCTAACAAATTGCAGCATGTTTTGCACTAACACCTCAAGACGACCCAGCCGTTCATTGGTTTTGGCTGCAAATTTTAAGCGATCTTCGTCTCGCAGTTCTGGGCGTTGCAAATGGCCGGTATAGAGCAATGCCGCAGCCAATGGCGTTCTTAGTTGATGCGCAAGGCCTGCCGCCATTTGCCCCATGGCGGCTAAACGACCCTGACGCTCAAGCTCGACCCGCATCTGAATAGTGGTGGTGACATCATGCAACAGCACCAACTCAACGCCTTCCTCTGGCACCTGCACCTGCTCGATTCGCACATAGCCCGACTCACCGACCTCACCAAATTGCCAAACATCGGACTCAACCAATTTCAAGCGATCACTCAGTACGTTTTGCCATTTACTCCCAAGCGCCACTGCGCCCAACAGCTCGAATCCACGCTGATTGCAACTTACAATTTCACCAGCTGCATTCACTTCCAACACACCTGCCGGAAGCTTCTCTAGCAGCAAACTGAGCCTTCGTGACAACACTGCCTTTTCTTCATATTGTTTTTTTAGATGCCCATTCGCAACAGCTAACTGCTCAGTCAATGAAGCAACATCATGCTGGAGTTCAGCATAAGCATTTGATAATTGACGAGAAGCCTCAGTAAAAAGCGTGAAAGCTTCTTCCAGCTCCTTGGGATTCATTGTCTGTAGGCTTTGCTCCACCAGAAACCTTCCTTGTTGCTTTGGGATTTTTGCATTATAAATGGCTTAATTGCGACGGCCATGCTTACTGAGTTGATCAAATTCAGCATCGTGCAAAAGGGGTGAATTTAATCAGTTACCCTTCATTTTTTTGCCCATGCGCCGATACCTGCTAGCTAAATTCAACTTGCGAATTATGGAGCCTTGTCGTGTCAGACCTTCTCAAAAATATTGATGCCAGAACCAAGCTTGCCGGCACAAACAAACTGGAGATTCTGCTGTTCACACTGGGCTTAGATCAGCGATCAGGCCGGCGTGAAACCTTCGGGATCAATGTGTTCAAAGTACGCGAGGTGATGCGTACGCCTGATATCACTCAGGCCCCTGATATGCCATCTTCGGTTGAGGGCATGGTGAGCCTACGCGGCGCGCTCGTGCCCGTGATTGACCTGGCCCGTTACGCCGGCATCCAAACTGAAAGCCGCCCAGATATTATGATTGTGTCTGAATACAACGGCCACACGCAGGGTTTTTTGGTTGAAGCTGTGGACACTATTCTGCGGCTTGACTGGTCCGTGATGCGTGTACCCCCTGACATGCTTACCGTTCAAATGGGCGGGCTGGTTACAGCAGTAACCGAATTGGAAAGCGGCAAGCTCGTGATGATGTTGGATGTGGAAAAGGTGCTAGCTGAAACCACTCAAAACAGCAACCGCGTCGATACCACTACCGTTATCCAGAACCAAAAAATCGTGAATAAAACGGTCTTCTTCGCCGATGACTCACTGGTTGCTCGCAGCCAGATTGAGCAAACACTAGATGCCATGAACATTCACCACGCCCATGCCATCAACGGCAAGAGGGCTTGGGAAGAGTTGCTCCGGATTGCCCAAGCGGCAGAAATTCAGGGTGTTGCAGTGAAGGATCTGATCCACCTCGTACTCACTGACGTTGAAATGCCTGAAATGGATGGTTATATGTTAACCAAACAGATTAAGAGCGACCCACGTTTTGCAGGTATTCCAGTGCTAATGCACTCGTCACTATCGGGCCTTTCGAATCAAAAACTGGGGCAGTCAGTGGGTGTCGATGGTTATGTCGCCAAATTTGAACCACATAAACTGTCCCAAAGCATCGCCAACTTCCTGTTGCGTGATGTAGATAATTAAGCCGAATAACTGGAGCAAGCTATGAGCAAATCAGAACAAACCAATCTGCTTGAAACAGTTGACGCACGTACAAAATTAGCAGGCTCCAACAAAATGGAGATCCTCCTGTTTACTTTGGGTACGCGTGAAATATTCGGCATCAATGTATTCAAAGTACGTGAAGTATCACAAACCCCCAAAATCACCAAAACACCCAATATGCCCCATGGGGTTGAAGGCGTTCTTTCTCTGCGCGGAAATATCATTCCAGTCATTGCGCTGTCGCGGTTTGTTGCCACCCAAGAGAAACCAGTCGGCGATACCACTAGCACTATGATCGTGACTGAGTTCTCAAAACACACCCAGGCCTTCTTGGTTCATGATGTCGATCGCATTATTCGGGTCGACTGGGATAAGGTTCGAGCCCCTGAAAGCATGCTTGCGGGCAATCAGGCAATGATTACAGCTATTACTGAGCTTCCAGATGGCAAGCTGGTATCAATTTTGGACGTAGAGCAGATTCTCGCAACGGTAATCGGTGAACCGATTGTTCCCGATCTGCCTAAATCGCATATCAGCTCGGATACTTTCATGTTCTTTGTTGATGACTCACTGGTGGCTCGCAAAGAAATTGTTAGTGTCTTGGATAAGATTGGCGTTAAATATCACCAGGCTAATAACGGCAAAGAGGCATGGGACAAGCTGCAGAATTTAGCTAATCGTGCTGTTCACGATGGTGAGTATCTAAAAGACAAGCTGAAATTAATCCTTGTCGATGCAGAAATGCCCGAAATGGATGGCTATGTACTAACAAAACATATTAAATCAGATCACCGTTTCCAAGGCATTCCAGTAGTAATGCACTCATCACTTTCATCCAATGCCAATAGGGCAATGGGTGCCAGTGTAGGCGTTGATGCCTATGTGGCAAAATTTGACCCGATTATTCTGGCAGACACTTTGGTCCCATTGCTTGCCAGCTAAATAGAAATTCACCTCTCAGTTTTTTGAATGCGCCTACAACGCAGAATGGAGTAAGTTATGGCAGATCAGAACATGCGTTTTCTCGTGGTGGATGATTTTTCCACCATGCGTCGCATTGTGCGCAATCTCTTGAAAGAACTTGGTTTCACCAATGTGGATGAAGCTGAGGATGGTCAAGTTGCGTTACACAAACTGAAAAATGGCCAATTTGAATTTGTCGTAACTGATTGGAATATGCCCAATATGACTGGGATTGAATTGCTCAAAGCAATTCGTGCAGATGCACAGCTCAAGCATCTGCCAGTTTTAATGGTTACCGCAGAGGCAAAGAAAGAGAACATCATTGAAGCCGCAACAGCGGGAGCGAGTGGTTATGTTGTTAAGCCATTCACAGCAGCCACGCTGGATGAGAAGCTCAAGAAAATCTTTGCCAATATGGGCAAATAACATCCATCAGACAAAACAAATCGCAGGAGAACACTGTGAGTGATCCAGCAATCCAAGGCGGAGATTCCGCTGACCTTGAAGCGTTATTTGACAGCATTGTCTCAGCCAATCACACCGAGGCAGCACCTGTAAACGCTCCAGTCACAATCGCAGTAGCTGAAGAACAGCAGCAAACTGCATCAAACAATGCAGAAATGGTTGAGCCTGCGAAATCTATGTTTTCGCATATTGGTCACCTAACGCGCAAACTGCACGACACATTGCGCGAACTCGGCCTCGATAAATCCCTAGAAACTGCGGCGAGTTCGATTCCGGATGCACGTGACCGCTTGTCTTATGTCGCCACAATGACTGAACAAGCTGCAGAAAAAACACTCAACGCATTGGATGTGGCCAAACCGCTGCAAGATGCCATTCTTGAGCAGTCGCAACAATTGAGCCAAGAGTGGGATCGTTTTTTTGCTAAGCAACTCTCAGTTGATGAATTTAAGGCCTTGGTTGAAAAAACTCACCAGCACCTCAAAGACACCACACAAAAATCAGAGCAAGTCAGCAATCAGATGCTGGAAATTATGATGGCCCAAGACTTTCAGGATCTGACCGGCCAGGTGATTAAGAAAGTTCTGGTCATGGCCAAAGATATGGAGTCACAGCTGCTGGACTTCCTTTTAATGTTCAGCCCTAATGCAGGCAAACCCGATGAATCGAGCAGCCTACTCAACGGCCCGGTTGTGAAATCTGAAGGGCGAACCGACGTCGTTACCAACCAAGAACAGGTCGATGACCTGCTGGAAAGCCTCGGCTTCTAATTGAAGCATATAGAAGGAGAATATCATGAGTGATTTTGCCGGCATGGAAGACCTGCTACAGGATTTTCTGACTGAGTCGTCAGAACTCCTGTCCGAAGTGGATAATAAGCTTGTTGAACTGGAAAAACGTCCGGATGATCGAGCACTTTTGAATGATATTTTCCGAGGCTTTCACACCATCAAAGGTGGCGCAGGCTTTTTGAATGTCGATGCGATGGTCAGTCTTTGCCATCGTACGGAAAACCTGTTCGACAAACTCCGTAACGGTGAATTGCAGCTAACACCAGAAATCATGGATGAAATCCTGATGGCTACTGGTGCAGTACGTGACATGTTTGGTGCAATGGCGCAGTCACGTCTCCCAGCCCCGGTAGACCCATCCCTGCTAGAAAGATTGGATAATGTGCTTGAGGGCAAAGAGTTACATGCCACATCAGCAGCGGCGGCAACCCCAGCACCCTCAGTAGCGACACCCGCTTCGCAGGCCAGCAGCCCACAACCGAATGGTGAAGAGCATAATTGGCAGCAATTGTATGATGTACTGCTTGATCAAGTCCCTAGTACTTCAGCCAGTTCTGAACCACAAGTGATCGAATCAACCGCAACAGTAATTGAGACTAAGCCAGCAACACCTGTCGCCCAAGTTGCAGACCCAATGCTGAGTTTGAAACCTGCGGCAGCAGTGCCTGCTACGACGGCGCAGCGGGCACAATCCAATGCGGCATCACAGCAGCTTTCAACACAAGAGACAACCATCCGGATTGATACAGTTCGCCTTGACCAGGTGCTGAATCTGTCCGGTGAAATTGGATTAACCAAAAATCGCCTGACCACACTACGCTCTGACATCATGTCAGGAAAAATGGATACCGGTACACTAAAAGCCTTAGATGAGGCTATTGGCCAGCTCGATTTGCTGGTTGGCGATTTGCAAAACGCGGTAATGAAAACGCGCATGCAGCCAATCGGCCGCCTGTTCCAAAAATACCCTCGCCTTGCTCGTGATTTGGCACGGCAAATGGGCAAAGATGTAGAGCTCATTATCTCAGGTGAAGAAACCGAGCTTGATAAAACCATGCTGGAAGATCTGAATGATCCTCTGGTGCACTTGGTACGAAATGCGGTTGACCACGGTATCGAGACGACCGAAGAACGGATAGCTGCCGGCAAACCAGCCAAGGCTGTGGTTGAACTCTCTGCGACTCAGGTTGGGGATCATATTCGGATTGAAATTACCGATGATGGTCGCGGGATGCGGCCGGATGTTATTCGCCGCAAAGCCATTGAGAAAGGCCTAATTGATATCGAAACGGCAAACAGCCTTGATGACAAACAATCTCTGCAATTGATCTTCTTACCCGGGTTCTCTACCAAAGATCAGATTTCCAGTGTATCTGGCCGCGGCGTGGGTATGGATGTGGTGAAAACCAATATCCAAAAACTGAACGGTCGGGTGGATATTCAGTCCATCGTTGGTGATGGGTCACGTTTTACAATTTCCCTACCATTAACCTTGGCCATTTTGCCGGTGCTGGTGGTTAAAGTATGCGATCAACCATTCGCGGTGCCTTTGGCCATGGTGCGCGAGATCATCACTATTCGCCAAGAACAGGTGCAGGAAGTGTCAGGGCGCGCCACCATTGTCGTGCGTGATGAGATCCTCTCTGTACGTTCACTAGCGAACCTGATTGGTTGGGAAGAAGTTCAGGTGCCTCAGTTTGGCGTACTGATGCAATCAGCAGAGCACTCATTTATCTTGGCGGTAGATAGCTTCATTGGTCGTGATGACGTGGTGATTAAACCACTACAACATATCCGTCCAAAAGGTATCGCTGGCGCCACTTTATCCGGCGATGGTTCGATTGTCTTAGTGCTGGATATGGAAGATCTACTTGCATCGACCCATGCTGACCACTCAGCAATCAAAACATCACGTTTTGCACAGGATTTAGTCTAAGCAAGGCTTGTTGATTGCAAGCAAAAAAAACATTAGCATAGCCTAATAAACACAGGGGCATAGCCAGCAGGCTTTAACATGACGCAAGAACATGCATTTATTGGTCGCCAGCCGATCCTCAATCGTCAGCAGCAGATTATTGGCTACGAATTACTATTTCGTTTGAATCAGGATGCCCAAACGGCAGATTTTTCCAGTGATATGCAGGCGGGTACAAATGTATTGGTAAATACCATCTCCAATATGGGTACCGATTGGCTGGTAGGCGATAAGATTGCGTTTATCAATGTCGCGGAGTCGATGCTGGAAAGCAATTTCCTGGAGTTGCTGCAACCACAGCGCGTTGTCCTCGAAATTGTTGAAACCACACAGACCTCGCCTGAACTATTGAACCGGATTGCGGAGCTGCGTAACCAGGGTTTTGGCATCGCTCTTGATGATTTTGTGCTGACCCCACAAACAGCACCAATGATTGAGTTTGCAAACTACATCAAACTCGACATTCAGCAACTGGGGATGGCTCAGGTGCCTACCCTCTCGAAAGAGTTGCGCAAATATCCTCTACTGCAAGTGGCCGAGAAAGTAGAGACCAAAGAAGAATTTAAACAGTGCCTCGATATCGGTATGGATTGCTTCCAGGGTTACTACTTCGCTCATCCGGTGACCCTGTCGGCTAAGGTAATCAATCCGGGTTACGCCAATATTCTGAATTTGCTGAATATGCTGCGTAACAACGCAGAGATTCGCGATATTGAAAACGCCCTAAAACGCGACGTAGCGCTATCGTTTAAGCTGCTGCGTTATATTAATTCGGCGGGCTTTGGCTTGTCGTGTGAAATTCAGTCCTTCCGTCATGCCGTCACCATATTGGGCTATCAGAAGCTGTACCGCTGGCTCACGCTTTTATTGGTGACCGCCGGCGCAGAAACTGGCTCACCACCTGCATTGCTTAAAACTGCCGTCACTCGGGGGCGCTTGGTTGAGCTTCTCGGCTCGCACCTGCTTGATGGCCAGGACAAAGATAATCTCTTTATCGTGGGCATGTTCTCTTTGCTGGATGTCTTGCTAGACATGCCGATGGAAAACATTCTCGAAACCCTTATCTTGCCGGAAACAGTGAGCGACGCCTTGCTCACACGTACCGGCATTTACGGGCCATTCCTCGAACTGGCCGAGGCCTGTGAAGACCCATCCATGGCCGAAGTGCCGCGGCTATGCGAGCAGCTGCAAATTACGCCAGACATGCTTAATCGTGCACATGTGCAAGCGTTGCAATGGGTTGAAGAGCTCGGGGTTTAATTCACTTTTTGTTGATTTAAAAATAAAACCACGCTCCGCGTGGTTTTATTTTGCAGTGGAGAATGCACACATGTATGTCAGTCGCGATACAGAAGGGCGAATCATCTCGCTCCATCAGGAAGCCACTGCCGAAGCTCAAGAGGCTATCAGCCCCCGAGATCCCGAAGTAATGGCATTTATCGGCCAAGGCTCAGAGCTTGATCATTCCGACAGTTCCTTAATCCGGGTTATCGAAGACTTAGTCGATGTGTTAATTCAGAAAAATGTACTGCGGCTAACGGATCTGCCAAACGCGGCCCAGGCCAAGCTACTTTCACGCAAAAGCTTGCGCCAGCGGCTAAGTCACAGCCTTGATTTATTGAATGACAATGACAAAGGGCTGCTTTAAAGCAGCCCTTGCGTGATCCACTGGCTAAATCGCCTTACTTTTGTTGCGTTTCACGCAGAGTAAACCGATAACGTTCTTTCACAAGCGGCTCATTAATATCCGCTTCGCTGATTTTCAGGCCCAGCTTTTGCGCTCGCTCGGCCATGCCGGCGTAACACTTGCTCTTCACCTCATCAGGCGCAGCGTGCTCGCCAAACAGAAGCTTGCCGCAATCAGCGAGAATCTCATTAAACTGCGCAGGGTTGGCATTGAGCAAGGCGTTGGCATAACGCGGGTCATTAGCCTGTGCTTGGGCCGCAGGCTGAGCCGTGCCGCCTTGGTTTTCAGCCTGATCACCACAGGCCATCAACAAACACGATAAACCGGCAGCCAGTAAGTACTTCAGCATAAATCTCTCCTCCTATTCTTGTTGCTGAATGTACCGAAAAACCAGCCAAACTACAAAATTACTTGTGGATCGAAGGTATTACAGTGGTTTAGATCACCCGCTTGCATGCCGCGGCGAAACCAAGTCATCCGCTGCGCCGATGTCCCGTGGGTGAATGCATCTGGTACCACTGCCCGCCCAGCGCTGTGTTGCAGGGTATCGTCGCCAATCGCATTGGCGGCTTGTAGTGCTTCTTCTAAATCATTCGGGTCCAGCAAACCACGCTGTGCGGCTGAATAGCCCCATACCCCAGCCAAGCAATCAGCCTGTAACTCCAGGCGCACCGACAGTTGATTGGCGGCCGTTTTACTCAACTGCTGCTGCCGGGCGTGCACTTGCGCTGAAACGCCCAGCAGATTTTGCACATGGTGGCCCACCTCGTGGGCGATCACATAAGCTTGGGCGAAATCACCAGGTGCGGCATAGCGCTGGGATAGCTCTTGGAAAAAGGCGAGATCGATATACACCTTTTGATCAGCCGGGCAATAAAAAGGTCCCATCGCGGCACTGGCAGAGCCACACGCCGATTGCACCGCACCGCTGAAATACACCAGCTTTGGTTCTTGATATTGGCCACCGCGGGCCGCAAAGATCTGCTGCCAAGTGGCCTCGGTATCCCCCAGAATATGTCGCACCATCTGCTTGGCAGTGGGGTCTTGCGAGGCCGCATTAGGCGCTGCGGCTGGGGCGTGCACCTGCTGCTGCGCCACCATCCCCAAGATTTCGAGCGGGCTCTTGCCCAGCAGCAGCCCGATGACAACCACCACGGCTATCCCACCCAGACTCAGGCGCCCTAACCCGGCGCCAGAGCGCCCAGTTTGGTCTTCTACACTACTGCTTTCCCGCATTTGATCCCAGCGCATCAGCCCGCTCCTCTCGCCATCAGTTGCAACTTGTAAACCTTATGCCCAGCAGCTAGCTATAAGCATGCAGGCCATCCATCCACCACCCTCACGCTTGGCGCTACTAGCAAGCTATGCCGGGCTCATTTCGATTCCGCTCGGTATCAGTATTGCCCAATGGTCGGCACAGCTGCAGCCCGCCCGCTGGACTCTAGCCGCTCTAGTGTGTGCCATCGCTACCCTAATTTTTCGCCGGCGGCAACTGGGGCGCCTCTTGGCCATCATTATGCTGTTTTGCCTCGCCAGTGCCTACACACAATGGCGCGCACAACAGCGCTTGGCTTTAAATCTACCCACAGCGCTTTACAACCAAGTTGGCGAAGTCAAGCTGCAGATCAATAGCCTAGTGCAAACCTATGAATATGGCTGGCAAGTCAAAGCCAGCATGCTCGCCCCGCTCGCCAATCCGGCATGGCAGGCGCACACACTACAAATCAGTGGCTACCGCGGGCCACCACCACAAGCGAATCAATGCCTTCGGACCAAGCTGAAATTGCGACCGGTACATGCCAGTCTAAACCCAGGTGGGTTTGATCTGCTTGGCTGGTTTTTACAACAAGACATCAATGCACTAGCTATTTGGCAAGAAGCCGAAGTCATCACCTGCCCGCAACGCAGCTGGCTACTGGCCGGCCGCGCCCAATTGCAGCAACACATCCAGCATACGCTCGCCAATCACCCACTGCAGGGCATGGTGCAAGCGCTCACTATTGGCGAACAAAGCGCGATCAGCCGCGAACAATGGCTGCTGTTTCAACAAACAGGCATTGTGCATCTGGTTTCGATTTCGGGTCTGCACATCAGCATGCTCGCCATGCTGGCCGCCGCGCTCTGCCAAACAATCTGGCGCCAGGTTCCACGCGCCGTCAATCGCATACCTGCCCGTAAAGCCGCTTTAATTGCAGGGGTATTGGCCGCCGGGTCTTATTCTGCCTTGGCTGGATGGAGTATACCCACCCAGCGTACTTTTCTGATGTTGCTGTTTGTCGCCATAGGACTACTCAGTCGCCGACGCTGGCCGATTAGCATCATCTGGCTCTTGGCGCTGAATGCCGTGGTGCTGCTCGATCCTTTTGCGCCGCTGGCGATGGGTTTCTGGCTGTCCTTTCTCACAGTGGGCTTTTTGCTCTGGGCCGCCAGCCAAAGCCGCCCGGCGTGGTGGGTTGGCTTTTGGCATAGCCAATGGGCTGCCACCTTGGCTTCTTTACCCTTGTTACTGTTTATCTTTGGCCAGTTTCCACTGCTTTCTCCGCTGGCCAATGCGCTTGCGATTCCGATCGTGAGTGGCTTGATTACGCCGCTGGCCTTGCTGGGACTACTTGACCCCAGTGGCTTTTGCCTCAGGGCGGCAGCCGAATTAGCTCAATACCTGCTGCTGGTCTTAAGTTATGGTCAGCAACATTTACCAGCAGCGTGGTGGCGCAGCAGCCCCACTGCCCTGCAGATGCTACTGGCGGGGGCCGGGGTCTTACTTCTGCTATTGCCGCGCGGCTGGCCCGGCCGGCTGGTAGGTTGGGTCTTGCTACTCCCCGCTCTGCTAGCACGTCCGGCGATGCCAGCGCCTGGTGAGCTACGGCTGTGGGTGCTCGATGTCGGCCAAGGGCTGTCTGTCTTGGTACAAACCCAGCAGCACACGCTGCTGTTTGATACCGGTAAAGCCGCTAATGCCCAGCGTGCGCTACTGCCTGCCCTGCTCAGCGCGGGGGGCCCGGCCCTCGATACCCTCATTCTCTCGCACAACGATAATGACCACACCGGCGCGGCAGCAGCCTTGCTCGACCAATGGCCTGTTAAAGAAATTATCCACTCCTTGCCCAGCGACCATCCAGCCTTACGCCAAGCCCCTTTTGCCCTACAAACGCGCTGCAGCGCTGGCCACCACTGGCAATGGGATGGGGTGGAATTTAGCCTTGTTTGGCCCAGTGCCGACGCCGTGTTGCTCAATGACAACGCCCGCAGTTGCGTGCTCAGCATTCGCAGCGCACACCAACGTGTGCTGCTAACGGCCGACATCAGCCGCCAAGAAGAAGCGGCGCTAATGCGGCAAGACCTTGCCGCTCACGACATCCTGCTTGTGCCGCACCATGGCAGCAAATCGGCGTCCAGCGATGCATTTTTACAGCAGCAACGGCCCAGCATGGCACTCAACTCCGCCGGTAGGTTTAATCCATTTGGCCACCCCAAAGCTGAGGTGATTGCGCGTTATGAGGCTGTTGGTGCCACGTTCTGGAATACGGCCGAGCATGGCGCTTTACTGCTGAGCGTGGGGAAAACCATACAAATTCAAACCGAGCGCGAGCGGCGGCAACGCTATTGGTACAATGAGCCACCCCAATAAGCGGTTGTCATTGTGTTATCTCTAGCTGCGCTCTATCGCTACCCTCTCAAATCCGCCCAAGCTGAAGTCTTAACGCACTGCAGCATTGCGCCTATCGGGCTGCAATATGACCGCCACTGGATGCTCTGCACACCGGATGGGCAATTTCTTAGCGCCCGTACTCACCCGGCCTTGTTGCAATTGCGCTGTGAAACAACGGCCAGTGGCTTCGTGCTCCATGCTCCTGATCGGGCTAGCCAAGCCTTTCAGCTCAGTGATTTTTCAGCCGTAACGCAAGTCACGGTGTGGGAGAGCCAGTTTCCAGCCTGGCAAGCCAATGCTGTGCTTAATCAGTGGTGTAGCGATTATCTGGGTGAGCCCGTTTTACTGTGCTGGATTGGCCCTGAATCCGCGCGGCGCACCAAGCGCCGCCCCGAAGTGCCGGTGAGTTTCAGTGATGGCTATCCGCTACTGCTGATCGGTGAAGGCTCGTGGCATGAATTAAATGAACGCGCCGGGCAACAGTTCGACATTCTGCGTTTTCGGCCCAATCTACTGATCGCAGGCGCCGAGCCCTTCGCTGAAGATCGCTGGCAGCAAATTCGGATTGGCGAGGTGCTCATCGATCTGGTCAAACCCTGCGAGCGCTGCGTGATCACTACTCGCGATCCGGTGAGCGGGCAAATGCTGCCCAAGGGCGAGCCACTGCGCACCTTGGCCAAGTTTCGCCGCGCGGGCAGCGAGGTGTTGTTCGGGCAAAATGCCGTCCCGCTCAATCATGGCCAATTGCGGCTTGGCCAAAGTGTAGAAATTATTTCCTACAAGGAATAAGCCATGGATTTAGCCGTCTTCATCAAAGAAACCTTGCGCACCTTGCTGCTACCGCCGGGCAGTTTATTACTAATCATGGCGGTTTGCCTCGCCTTGCCTGCGCGCTGGGCCAGGCCCGCCCGGCTTGGCTTGATCAGCGCCGTGCTTGGGCTATATGCCTTGAGCACGCCCTTGGTCGCACAGAGTTTATTTCGCCTGGTTGAGCCGCCGGCACTAATCAAAAACCTAGCCGGCATGGATCAGGCGCAAGCGATTGTCATTCTGGGTGGGGGCAAACGCTTTGCCGCCCCCGACGTGGTGGAAGGCGAAACCATCAATAATGTCACGCTCGCCCGAGTACGCTATGGCGCCCGGATTGCGAAAGTCAGTGGTTTACCGGTGCTGGTGTCGGGTGGCGCGCCGCTTGGTGGCGCCAGCGAGGCGCACTATATGCGCCAAGCGCTGCATGAATATGGCGTGGATGTACGCTGGGTGGAAGGCGGCTCGGTCGATACCACGGAGAATGCTGCACTCAGTGCCCAATTACTCGGTCCGCAAATCCGGCAGATTATTCTGGTGACTTCCGCCGACCATATGCCACGTGCCGCGCGCAGCTTTCGGCAGCAGGGCTTTGAAGTGTTTACCGCCCCCACCGATTACCCGAATCGCGAACCCTTTAATCTGACGGCATTGCTCCCCAAAGCCAGCGCCTTGCAGCTCAGTAGCACCGCATTCCGGGAGCTATTAGGGCAACTGTGGTACGCACTGCGTGGGCAGTAAGGGTATACCCACAAATACATTGATTTAAAATGCCCCCGGAGGAATACCCTACCCGTGTATTTGTGCGGCACCCCATCGCTGCCCAGCTTAATCCAACGGAAAGTCAGGATTCCACGCCACTTCCCATAAATGCCCGTCCGGATCGGCAAAATAGCCCGCGTAGCCGCCCCAGCTGGTGGCTTGCCCGGGTTTGCTCAGCTGCCCACCGCCGGCGGCGGCTTGCGCCAGTAATGCATCCACTTCGGCTGGGCTGCGCACATTGTGAGCCAGCGCCACACCGCGAAACCCTTGCCCTGCCGCCGGCACGCCCGCATCGGCGGCCAAGAGCTCAGTTGGGTACAGCGCCAAACACACAGGGCCTAGCATAAAAAAAGCCACTTCAGGCAGTATGCGCTTGGGAGTCAAGCCCAAAGTATCGCGGTAAAAGGAAACCGCAATCGCCAAGTCGGCGACCCCCAGGGTGACAAAACTCAGCCTCGCTTCCATCAGCCGAATTTAGAAGCGGCCTGCCGGCGCGGCTGGCTTTTTGGCGAGTTCGTACACCGTTTTGCCCTGCAATTTGAAGAACTCGGCAGCGTGGTAGAGATTTTCCGAGTGCCCCACATACAGCAGACCTTCCGGTTTCAAGAGCGGCGCGAAGCGCTGCAGGATCTTAAACTGGGTGTCTTTGTCGAAATAAATCATCACATTCCGGCAGAAAATGGCATCCAATGGGCCGCGAATCGACCAATTGGGCTCGATCAGATTCAGGCGGCGGAAGGTGATCATTTCACGCAATTCCGGCTTGAGCTGAAAACGGCCATCGCTTAGCTGGGTAAAAAAGCGGCTAACGCGCGGCGCGCCCATTTTGCGCACTTCTTCCGCGGCATAAATACCCTGCCGCCCAACTTCCAGCACATTGGTATCCAGATCAGTGGCGAAAATTTTGACCGGTGGGCGCAAGCTATCGAAGGCTTCACAGGCAGTAATCGCCAGCGAATAGGGCTCTTCGCCGGTGCTGGAAGCAGAACACCAGATATTGAAGGTACCGCCGGGCTTTTGGCTTTTTAGGTAGCGATTCAAAATCTCAAAATGATGCGCCTCGCGGAAAAACGAGGTGAGATTGGTGGTCATGGAATTGGTAAACAGCTCCAATTCTTTCGGGTCACCCTTTTCCAGTACCTGCAGGTATTGCTGAAAGGTTTTCAGATTCAGCGCGCGCAACCGTTTGGCCAAGCGCCCATACACCATATCGTGCTTGGATTCGGAGAGCGCGATACCGGCATAGTTGTAAATTAATTTGCGCACCTTTTCGAAGTCGGCATGGGTAAATTCAAATTCTCGATGAAGTGGCAACATGGCAAGCCCTAGGTTCACGCAATGATTACAGAATAGACCAAACTCAAATGTCCAGCCCGCTTACAGCTTGAGATCACGCCAGATCGCATCAATCCGCGCCACGGCGGCCGGATCACGCTCAATCACCCGGCCCCACTCGCGACTGGTTTCACCCGGCAGCTTATTGGTCGCATCCAAGCCCATCTTGCCACCCAAGCCAGAAATGGGGCTGGCGAAATCCAGATAATCAATCGGTGTATGCTCCACTAGCGTAGTATCGCGCACCGGATCCATCCGCGTGGTAATCGCCCAGATCACTTCTTTCCAATCGCGGCAATCCACATCATCATCCACGATCACGATGTATTTGGTGTACATAAACTGGCGCAAGAACGACCACACACCAAACATCACCCGTTTGGCATGACCCGGATATTGTTTTTTGATCGACACAATCGCCATCCGATAGCTGCAACCTTCGGGCGGCAGATAAAAATCGACGATTTCGGGAAATTGCTTTTGCAAGATCGGCACAAACACTTCGTTCAGCGCCACGCCTAAAATCGCGGGCTCATCCGGTGGTTTGCCGGTGTAGGTGCTGTGGTAAATCGGATCGGGGCGGCTGGTGATGCGCTCCACCTCAAAGACCGGAAACCAATCCTGCTCGTTGTAGTAGCCGGTATGGTCGCCATACGGGCCTTCCAGCGCATGCAGAAAGCCATTCACTTCTTTTAGCGGCACGCCATGCTCAGACACACCGCTATAGCCTGTGTCGCAGGGTTTCAACATGCCTTCGAGCACAATTTCGGCCGTGGCTGGCACTTGCAGGTCTGAGCCAATACACTGCACCAACTCGGTCTTACTACCGCGCAACAAGCCGGCAAACTGATATTCACTGAGCGTATCGGGTACGGGCGTTACCGCGCCCAAGATCGTTGCTGGATCGCAGCCCAGCACTACGGCCACCGGATACGGCTTGCCCGGGTTTTGCTTGGCATGCTCGCGAAAATCCAGCGCACCGCCGCGATGCGCCAGCCAGCGCATAATCACTTGGTTTTTGGCTATCACCTGCTGGCGATAAATGCCCAGATTCTGCCGTTTTTTATTTGGCCCACGAGTGACCACCAAGCCCCAGGTAATCAGCGGCGCCACATCGCCCGGCCAGCAATGCTGGATCGGAATCTGCCCCAGATCGACATCGGGGCCTTCGATAATGACTTCTTGGCAAATGCCTTTGCGCACTTCTTTCGGCGCCATATTGAGCACTTGCTTCAACAGCGGCAGCTTCTCCCACGCATCTTTCAGACCTTTGGGTGGTTCAGGCTCTTTAAGATAAGCCAGCGTTTGGCCAATTTCGCGCAGCGCACTGGTGTCTTGCGCGCCCATGCCGAGTGCAACACGCCGTGGCGTGCCGAATAAATTGCCGAGCACCGGCATACGGTAGCCAGGTATATTCTCGAACAATAGCGCTGGCCCGCCTTGGCGCAAGATACGGTCACAAAGCTCGGTCATTTCTAATTTGGGCGAGACTGGCAGCTGCACCCGTTTCAATTCACCCTGCGCTTCCAGCTGCTGGATGAAATCACGTAAATCACGATATTTCATGAAATTTCCTGCAAAAAAAACGCCCGGACCAGCGGGCGTTGAGCGGCAAATGCGGCGGGTTTAGCGCACTTCGGCCAGCGTCATGGTACTGGTAAAGCGCGCGCCGGCAGCTATTTCAAGCGCATTATCAAAGACATCACCGCGTTCAACACAGACAAAGCCTTGCATATTGGCGCCCACATCGGCCATCTGCACCGCGTATTCACCCGGGTTCCACACCACGGCGCTATGCGCGCTGCTGGTAATTTGGATCGAACGGTCGCCATCAACAATCGTTTGCACCGCTGGCACATCCAGATACACCCGATCAGTACTACCACTCAGTTGCAAGACACCTTCTTGCTTAAGGCGGCGCACTTCACCAAGCGTATCGATGTAGGTCAGATTCTCCAGCCCATGAATCGGCGACTGGGTATAGTCCGCGACATTAAAGTAGGTATGGAAAGCGTAGGTAAACGGTGCCGGGGTATTGCTCAGGTTATCGACCCGCAAAGTCAGTGTGAGTTCAGTGCCTACATCCACTTGCAGCTCGAATTTAAATTCATGCGGCCATTGCTGCAGGGTTTCAGCAGTATGCGCCAGAGTCAGCACCACTCGGGTTGCACCGTTGGCCAGCTGTTCGGCACTGGCGAGAGTCCAATCCATGGTGCGGGCAAAGCCATGCGATGGCAAACCGGCCGGATGGCCACCAAACCAAGGCATACACAGCGGAATTCCCCCACGTACGGCTTTGTCGTCGGCGAATTTCGCCAGTGGCGACACCCACAGCAACTCTTTACCGCCAGCCGGGATAAACGACAGCAGATGCGCACCTTGCAGTGCCAAAGTAGCACGCCCCAGTTCGTTCTCAATGGTGACCAGCGGCAAACCATCGCCGTGATGATCAAATAGATCGGCAGAAGGGATAACGGCAACACCGGTTACATTGGCCAGCACAGCGGTGAAATCAGATGCATTCATGGGGCTACTTCCTCGTTAAGCTGGGCTTATTTTAAAGCAATCTAGGCTGGGCTTACAGCGGTTGCGGATAATTTACTGCGTCGGATCAAGGCTTAATGTGGCACCGGCAAATTGCGCGGCGGCACGCCCTCGATACTTCGTTCCGGATCAAACCAGCGCGAGAGCCATTTAAAGGTACGCCGCCAGGCATCGCTGGCCGCCTCAGGGTCGGCCAAGACATCTAGGGCTAAATGATTACGCGGCAGATTCAAGGCCTCACGGCTTGCCTGCTCGGGGTTAAGGTCAAAATCATGCCGCACGCCCGGGTAGGTCACCACGTGAAAGAGGCTTTGCCCTGAAGCTTGCGCCAGCTCGCTGCAATGGGCGCTCGGAGTAAGATTATCGTGTTCGCCGGCCAATAGCAGTGTTGGCGCCGCGACCCGATACTCCCTCCCCAGTAATGGCTTGCAGGCGGGATAAAATAAGGCGGCCGAGCGAATACCCGGCGATTTACGATTCAGCAGCGCCAGTGTCGCCGTGGCGCCCTGATCCCACGCCACCACGGCAATGCGCTTGGCATCGATCTGCGGACGTTTTTTTAGCCAGCTAATCGCGGCCGCCAACTCGTTAGCGCGCGCATTCATCGCCGCTTTCTGCCGGGCCAACTGCTGGGGCTGACAGCTAAGTTTGGCTTTTGCCTGCGGGATCAGCACCGCAAAATCCAGTTCCTGCAGCTGGCTCGCGATGCGCTCATAGCGCAGCCCAATATCACCTTCTTTATTCAGCAGACCACCACAGCCGTGCAAAATAATGACGGCCGGAGCACCATAGCGATTGGCAGCCTGAAATTCAGCTTTGAGTTTACCGTTACCATAAGGGATCGCTACGGACGCCGCTTGCGCAGCGCCACAGAGCAGGCCAAGGGCCAAACCAGCCAATTTCATCAGGAAATCAATCGCACAATAAAGGGAAAACGATGCTCAAGCCCTTTGCTGGCATTCATTGCCCCCAGCACGCAGCCCACCACGCCAAGCAGATAATAGGCGCCCACCGCCAGCCACAAGATCCCCATGAGCAGCCAGCCCAGAATCGGAATAAACAACAGCACGCCATTCAGCACCGAAATTGCCGCCGAGCCTAGCAGAAAACAAATCGACCAATTCAGTGTTTCACGCGCAGCACTCAGCACAAAACGATCATCTTTTTTCGCGATAAAACCCACCAAGCCGGGCAGTAAGGGGCAGAAAATGGTGAGGATATAAATCAACACAGCCAAATTACGTGAATCGCTGCTTGGCGCATCATGCGGGATGTACTCTTGCATGCAGAAGTCTCGGGAAGGAATGGCAAAGGCTTGCACAAGGGGCTCAATTCTACGCGCCTGAGCTGTCATGCTCAATCAGCCAGCGCTTTAATTTCACTTCATTCGCGCCAATCATCCGCAGCGCACTGGCAAAAACCAAGGATATGCACTAAACCGGCTATGCAAGCCATGGTTGCAATGCAACAAATGCCACAGATTACCAAGCGGGGATGGTCATGAGTGACACAATCGACTGTGCGATGGACGAATTCGGCGTAATTCGCCTGCAACTCAAACGGCCAGAAGTCTGTCATGCCATTAATGAAATTATGGTCGCCGAGCTCAGCGCCACCCTGACCGCGCTAGGGCAAAATGAACGAGCCCGGGTGCTGATCTTGAGCGGTGGCCCGCAGCATTTTTGCGCCGGAACCGATGAACACTGGATCGCCCAAGGGTGTAGCGCCAGTGCCGATCATAATTTTGAAGACGCCCTGAATATTGCCCGCCTGCTGCGCATCCTTGATCGCCTGCCCTTTCCGACTATAGCGCTGGTCGATGGGCCAGCCATTGGCCTCGGCTGCGGTCTGATCGCCTGTTGCGACCTGATCGTGGCCACAGCCCGCAGTCGTTTTGCGGTACCAGATGCCCGCCTAGGCTTAATCCCGGCCGTCTACGGGCCCTATCTGATCAACAAAATCGGCAGTAGCGCAGCACGACGGTTTTTTCTCACCGGTGAGCAGTTTGACGGCAAGGCAGCGCAGCGCATCGGATTAATCCATGAGGTACATCCTGATCATGCGACAGCACATCAGCAAGTAGAACAATGGTGTGCGCATATTTTGCGCAATAGTCCGCATGCCCTCACGGCTTGCAAGCGCTTGATAACGTCGGTGGAGCATCGCCCGATTGATGACGCCATGATTTCTGATACGGCACACCGTATGGCCCACATCCGCAGCCATGAAGAAGCGGTAGAGGGGATTCGCGCTTATCTTCAAGCCAGTACACCCGCTTGGGCAATAAAAAACCCGGCCTAGGCCGGGTTTTTTGTCAGCGGCCAATTACTCGGCGGCTTTGCTGAATTGCTTGCTGTATTTCACGCTGATTTCTTTCTTCAGCGCTTCCAAATACGCATTCATCTCAACCTGACCATACATACGGGCCAGATTTTCATCGAGCTGGAATTTGTTCTGCGGGCTGAGCTCAGGTGCAGCGATGGTTTTGCCCACTTTATACAGCACATAACCTTTACCCGGTACTGCCGCACCGACGAAGGCTGGCTTTTGATTGCCATCCACCTTAAAGATCGCCTTCAGATCAGCTTCCGCCACGCCAGGTGCTGCCAAGCGGCTAAACTGCTGCACCTCGCCCCAGGCCAGCGCCACCTCTTGGCCAGCTTGCAGCGCTTTGAGTTTGGCCTGACCATCAGCCGCCGCCAGTTTCAGCGCCTTTTCGTTTTTCAGTTGCGCAGCGATCTGGGCACTCACATCGGCCAAAGGCTGAGTTTGCGCAGGTTTGTGCTCGACCACCCGAGCCGAAATCAGCTTGCCATTGGCCAGTTCAATGGCTTCTGAATTGTGCTTTTTCTTCAGCACATCATCACTGAAAATCGCTTCCAGCAGTTTCGGGTTTTTCAAGCCTTCGTCTTTGCTCGCTTCACGGCTCAGCCAATCACTTTTCTCGATCTTGAGTTTGAGCTCATCGGCCACCGGCTCGAGGCTATCGGCTTGCTGGTAAACCAGTTCACCAAACTTCTCCGATTGCACTTGGAACGCGGCTTGGGCTTTGTCCATTTTCAGCTTGTTTTCGATCGTAGGCTTCAGATCAGCCAGCGTAGCGCCCTTGATATCATCCAGCTTCAAAATATGGAAGCCAAACTCGGTCTCAACCACGCCACTGAGTTGGCCCTTTTGCAGTTTGAAAGCCGCTTCTTCAAACGGTTTTACCATCGCACCGCGCGCAAAAAAGCCCAAATCACCACCATTCGCAGCCGAGCCTGGGTCTTGCGATTTGGCTTTGGCTAATTCAGCAAAGCGGGCTGGATTGGCTTTGAGTTCGGCCAAAATTTGTTCAGCCTGCTGGCGTACTTTGGCTTTTTCATCAGCCTTCATGTCCTTCGGGGCATTCAGCAGGATATGGCTGACTTTGCGCTCTTCTTTGGCCAATTCAGATTTGTGCGCCTCGAAGTATTTCTGGATTTCTTCTTCGCTCACGGCTTGCGTGGCCGCCAGATCACTCTGCGACAGAATCACGTACTCCAGCTTAACTTGCTCAGGGGCTTTAAACTTGGCCAGGTTGCTATCGTAGTATTGCTTGATCTCAGCGCCAGATGCTGTCGCCTGAGCCAGATATTGTGCGGGCGCCAAAACGACTTGGTTGACTTCACGCTTTTCGCCCATCAGCTGATTCAAGCGTTGCAGTTGGGCATTCGAGGCAAAGCCAGTCTGCATCAAGCCATCCATCAATTGGCGCAGTACCAGATCTTTTTTGACTTTCTCTTCAAACTGGGCTGGCGACATTTGCTGCGAGGCCAGCAATTCTTGATAGCGTTTGGCGTCAAACTTGCCATCGACCTGGAAAGCAGGAATTGCAGCAATCGCATCGCGCAATACCGCATCCGGCACAGTGAGGCGCAGCTTGTTGGCTTGCTCACTGAGCAAATGTTGGCGAACGAGTTGCTCAACGACCATAGGCTTCATTTCATTGGGAATCGCTTGATTACCAATGGCCTCGGCCAATTCACGCTGAGTAATCGGTGTTTTACCGACCTTCGCCAAGTAGTTATCGCCTTGGCTCATCGCTTCATAACCGCTAAAACCAATCCCAACCACCAAACCTACGGAGATCATCCCCAAGATCACCTGCACGGCGGTTTTATTATTGTGTACAAAATCAAACATGGAAGACCGACTCCTGCTTTACATGCGGCATATCATGCCAGATTGCTTGCAGCCTGTCTGTAAGAGAAGCAATGATTGGCAGGAAAACAAAAGGGCAAACACAGTGTGTTTGCCCTAAAGCTTTGGCGGAGTGGACGGGGCTCGAACCCGCGACCCCCGGCGTGACAGGCCGGTATTCTAACCAACTGAACTACCACTCCTTGGCGAGTCTGTCATTGTGACGACTGCAGACTACAAAATTACTGCACCGCGTCTTTCAGTGATTTACCAGCGCGGAATTTTGGCTGTTTCGCCGCAGCGATCTTGATTGATTCGCCAGTGCGTGGGTTACGACCAGTGCGCTCTTCGCGCTCTGATACATAGAAAGAACCAAAACCAACCAGCGTCACTTCTTGACCACTTTTGAGCGCGTTGGAGATCGCTTCTACGGTTGCATCCAGCGCTTTACCAGCTGCGGCTTTTGACAGGCCAGCTGATTCAGCGATTGCGTCGATGAGTTCCGATTTAT
Organism: Chitinibacter tainanensis DSM 15459; assembly: GCF_000429785.1. GTDB lineage: Bacteria > Pseudomonadota > Gammaproteobacteria > Burkholderiales > Chitinibacteraceae > Chitinibacter > Chitinibacter tainanensis. Next base: position 428,078 of record NZ_AUCN01000009.1, on the reverse strand, counting down.
TCACTTACATCCCCTTTCAATTTTGATTAGACCAATCCGGTTGGTAGATTGCTTAATGTTTATATCAAGACCGCAAAATCAGTGTCAATCAATGCTTGACGCTGTGTTGGTTTGTATCAACGCTTGCTACCGGCAAGGATTCTTCCCCGGCAGTACTGGCTGGCGCTGCTTCTGGCAGTCGCTCCAGCGCATAGCTGAGCACCTCATCAAACCACTTGACGGGGTGAATAGCAAGCCCTCGTTTCACGTTATCAGGGATTTCACTCAGGTCTTTGGCATTTCCATCCGGAATCAGCACGTGTTTGATGCCACCACGGTGCGCTGCCAGCAGTTTTTCCTTTAGGCCACCGATAGGCAATACCTCGCCGCGCAGCGTAATTTCACCGGTCATGGCCACATCACAACGCACGGGTATACCCGTCAACACCGATGTCAGCGCCGTCGCGATGGCTATACCCGCCGATGGGCCATCTTTTGGTGTAGCGCCTTCAGGCAAGTGGATATGCATATCATTTTTCTGGTAGAACTCGGGATCAATCCCCAAGCTTACCGCTCGTGAACGCACGACCGAGAGTGCAGCCTGGATCGATTCCTGCATCACATCACCGAGCTTACCGGTTTGGATCATCTTGCCTTTGCCCGGCAATTTCACCGTCTCGATCGTGAGCAATTCACCACCGACCTCAGTCCAGGCCAAGCCCGTCACCTGACCGATTTGGTTTTGCTGTTCGGCCATCCCAAAGTCAAAACGCCGCACGCCTAGGTATTTCTCCAGGTTTTTGGCATTCACCACGATCTTTTTGTCGCTTGGCTTCAGTAGCAAAGCCGTTACTACCTTACGACAAATCTTGGCTACTTCACGATCCAAGCTACGCACACCGGCTTCACGAGTGTAATAGCGGATAATGTCGCGCACGGCCGATTCACTAATCTGCAGTTCGCCCTCTTTCACGCCGTTATTCTTCATCTGCTTGGGCACCAGGTACTTCAGCGCGATGTTCACTTTTTCATCCTCGGTGTAACCCGAAAGACGGATGATTTCCATCCGATCCAGCAGCGGAGCCGGGATATTGAGCGAATTGGCGGTGGCAACAAACATCACATCCGAGAGGTCATAATCAACCTCGAGGTAGTGGTCGCTAAACGAATGGTTTTGCTCAGGGTCCAATACTTCCAATAGCGCCGCAGATGGGTCACCACGGAAATCACTACCCAGTTTGTCCACCTCATCCAGCAAGAACAGCGGGTTTTTCACGCCCACCTTGGTCATGCTTTGCAAAATTTTGCCGGGCATAGAGCCAATGTAAGTGCGACGATGCCCGCGGATTTCCGCTTCATCTCGTACCCCACCCAGCGCCATACGCACGAATTTACGGTTTGTCGAGCGCGCGATGCTCTCCCCCAGCGAGGTTTTCCCCACCCCTGGTGGCCCAACCAAGCACAGTATCGGACCTTTAAGCTTTTCAACGCGGGTCTGTACCGCCAGATACTCAACAATGCGCTCTTTTACTTTTTCCAGACCATAGTGATCTGCATCCAGCACGGTTTCAGCTTCGGTCAGGTCTTTGCTGATCTTGGTTTTTTTCTTCCAAGGCAATGCCAGAATGGTATCGATGTAATTGCGCACCACCGTCGCTTCAGCCGACATAGGCGACATCATGCGCAGTTTTTTCAACTCGCCTTCAGTCTTTTCGCGCGCTTCTTTGCTCATACCCGCGGCTTTGATGCGTTTTTCCAGCTCATCCAGATCCGCGCTCTCATCAAGCTCACCCAGCTCTTTCTGAATGGCCTTGACCTGCTCATTGAGGTAATACTCGCGCTGGCTTTTCTCCATCTGGCGTTTGACTCGCCCACGGATGCGTTTTTCCACCTGCAGAATATCCAGCTCAGCTTCGAGTTGCTTCAGCAGATGATCCATGCGTTCGGCAACATCTTCCATCTCCAGCACGGCTTGCTTTTGCTCCAGCCTAAGGGGCAAATGTGCAGCGACGGTATCGGCCAAACGGCCCGCGGTATCAATCCCAGCCAACGATGACAAAATCTCAGGCGGGATTTTTTTATTCAGTTTGACGTATTGATCGAATTGCCCCAGCAAGGTGCGGCGCATGGCCTCGGTTTCATTGCTGTCTTCTGCAGCTGGCTCTTGCGGAATCGCCACCACGCGGTAATAGCCGTCGTCGTCAACCAGCTCCAGCACTTTGGCACGCTGCACCCCTTCAACCAGCACTTTCACCGTACCATCTGGCAGCTTAAGCAATTGCAATACCGTGGCGACGGTACCAATCGGATAAACGTCCGCAAAGGTTGGCTCGTCTTTGGCGGCGTTTTTCTGTGCCACCAACAGAATATGCTTACCAGAATCCATGGCAGCTTCGAGTGCCTTGATCGATTTGGGGCGTCCCACAAACAGTGGAATCACCATATGCGGAAACACCACCACATCCCGCAAAGGCAACACAGGGAATGAAGTCGTTTCTGAAGGCAGTAATGAATGCTCGGACATGTTTTATGACCTAGTCAGGGATATAAGACTCAATATGTGGCTTCTTGGGCGTTTATTCAATCACCCGCCACAAAATAGATACACCCAGCCTGATGCATGCACAGGCTGGGTGTCTAGCTTAGGAATTAAACTGCAGCAGAATCAGCCGCAACCGGCACGTATTCAGGCTGGGCTTTTCCAGCAATCACTTCCGGGGTAACTACCACTTTAGCTACACCTTCCATCGCCGGCAGCTCAAACATGGTATCCAAGAGCGTTTGCTCGACAATCGAGCGCAAGCCGCGCGCTCCGGTTTTACGCTCCATCGCCTTGCGGGCAATGGCAAGCAAGGCTTCAGCGCCGATATCCAGCTCGACTTCTTCCATCGCGAACAGTTTTTGGTACTGTTTGATCAGGGCATTTTTCGGCTCAGTCAGAATTGAAATCAGTGCAGCTTCATCGAGCTCGGCCAAGGTGGCCACTACTGGCAGACGACCAACAAACTCAGGAATCAAACCAAAGCGAATCAGATCATCGGGCTCCACTTCGTGCAGCAGTGCACCAATTGATTTGCTATCGTCCTTGCTATTTACCTCAGCCCCAAAACCAATACCGCCCTTCACCGAGCGATTGCGAATGATCTTGTCCAGTCCTTCAAACGCACCGCCACAAATGAACAAGATATTGGTGGTATCCACCTTTGGCATATCCTGATTCGGATGCTTGCGGCCACCATGTGGCGGCACCGAAGCGACAGTACCTTCAACGAGCTTCAGCAAGGCCTGCTGCACGCCCTCACCAGATACATCGCGGGTGATCGATGGGTTTTCTGATTTGCGGGCAATTTTGTCGACTTCATCCAGATAAACGATGCCGCGCTGCGCTTTCTCAACGTCGTAATCGCATTGCGCCAACAGTTTGGCGATGATGTGCTCAACGTCCTCACCCACATAGCCCGCTTCGGTGAGCGTAGTGGCATCGGCAATCACAAACGGCACATCCAGCGTTTTAGCCAGGGTCTGCGCCAGCAGGGTTTTACCTGAGCCAGTTGGGCCAATCAGCAGAATATTGGATTTGGCCAGCTCCACTTCATCACCGGCAACCCCTTTGGTTGAAAGGCGTTTGTAGTGGTTATACACCGCCACGGCGAGGATTTTCTTGGCGCGCTCTTGGCCGACCACATACTGATCGAGCACATCGCGAATTTCGGTCGGCAGTGGCAAACGTTTGCCATTTGGCGTGGTTGGCTCAAGCTCGGTCACCTGCGCAGCTTCTTCGCGGATTACATCCGTGCAAAGCTCGATACACTCGTTGCAGATAAAAACTTGTGGGCCGGCGATCAGTTTTTGCACTTCATGCTGGCTTTTGCCGCAGAACGAGCAATACAGGAGTTTATCGTTGGATTTATCTGACATAGACAGCCAATTCCGCGTTAATTCATTCAGAGAAACAAAAGCCGCCAGGGGTGCTGGCGGCCTTTTAGGGTCTGACTTACTGGTTAACCTGCCAGCGCGGCTCGTGAAACCAGTACCTGATCCACGAGGCCGTAGGCTTTGGCTTCTTCAGCATTCATGAAGTTATCTCGATCCGTATCGCGCTCGATCGTTTCGAGATTCTGGCCGGTATGCTCAGCCAGCAATTCATTCAAAGTCCGTTTGGTCTTCAGCAATTCACGGGCATGAATCTCGATATCGGAAGCTTGCCCTGCCAAACCACCAATCAGTGGCTGGTGAATCATGATTCGAGAATTAGGCAGCGAGAAACGCTTACCCTTTGCACCACCCGACAGCAAGAATGCGCCCATCGAGGCCGCCATACCCACACACAAAGTCGAAACATCAGGCTTGATGAACTTCATGGTGTCGTAAATGGCCATCCCGGCGGTTACCGAGCCACCTGGCGAATTGATATAGAGCGAGATGTCCTTGTCTGGATTTTCTGACTCGAGGAACAGCAGCTGTGCCACGATCAGATTCGCCATCTGATCATTGACCGGGCCCACCAAAAAGATCACCCGCTCTTTGAGCAAACGCGAATAGATATCGTAGGCGCGCTCACCTCGGCCGCTTTGTTCCACGACCATCGGCACCAAGCCAATATTGTGCGGATCAAAATCCATCAATGACATCTCCACAGACTAGACAGAAAGATCAAGCTTATTGCTGACCCATCAACTCGTCAAATGCAATTGCTTGCTCTGTAACTTTGGCTTTTGAAAGCACGAAGTCAACTACGTTGTCTTCCAGCGCCATATTGGTTGGTGCAGCCAGACGCTCTGGGCTCGCGTAGTACCAAGCCACCACTTCAGATGGATCTTCGTAGTTTTGCGCCAGATCTTCAACGATGGCTTTCACTTGCTCTGGCTTAGCTTCCAGCTTTTCAGCTTTCACCAGCTCAGACAGAGTCAGGCCAAGATGCACGCGGCGTTTAGCTTGGGCTTCAAACAAAGCTGGGTTGAATGGCACCATTTTTGGATCGATGCCGCGCGCTTGCATATCCGCTTGCGCACCTTCAACCAGACGGCCGATCTCCATTGATACCAGTGATTTTGGCAATTCGATTGGCGTCGCATCAATCACGGCACTCAGCGCTGTTTCTTTCACGCGGGCTTTCAGACGGAAACGTACTTCACGCTCCAGATTGGCTTTCACTTCTTCGCGCATTTTAGCCACATCGCCATCAGCAATGCCCAGGCTCTTCGCAAATTCAGCATCTACTTCTGGCAGTTGGGCCGCAGCCACGTTTTTCACCGTGATGGCAAATACTGCTGTTTTACCAGCTACATCTTTACCGTGGTATTCCGCTGGGAAGTTCACAGTAACGTCTTTGCTCTCGCCTTCTTTCATGCCCACTACACCAGCTTCGAATTCTGGCAGCATCTGACCTTTACCGATCAGGAAGGCATAGTTTTCAGCGGCACCGCCAGCAAACTCAACGCCATCAATCGCGCCTTTGAAGTCGATGATTACGCGATCACCTTCAGCAGCAGCACGCTCTACGCGCTCGTAACGGGTACGTTGGCTACGCAGGATATCAACGGTTTTGTCGACTTCAGCATCGCTCACAGTCAGGGTTGGCTTTTGCAGCTCAACACCGCTCAAATCCCCCAGCTTCACTTCTGGATATACTTCGAAAGTCGCTACGAATTCGAAATCGCCGCCTTCAGTGCCCTCTTTAGGCTCGAAGCGTGGGTAGCCTGCTACTTGCAGGTTTTGCTCAACCACGGCTTGACCAAATGAACGCTCAACGGTTTCACCCAGCACTTCTTCCTGAATACGGAAACCGTAATTCTGGAAAACCACTTTCAGCGGTGCTTTGCCTGGACGGAAGCCGTCGATCTTGGCAGTTTTAGCAACGCGCTTGAGGCGGGCGTCAACTTGTTTGCTGATTTCGTCGCGTGGTACTGAAATAGACAGGCGACGCTCTAGCGTGCTCAGAGTTTCCAGTTGTGCTTGCATGACCAGTAATCCTCACAGGTGCTCCGGATGGAACCACCCGGCATAGACTTGGATGTAACTTTAATTTGAAAAGAATTCGATGGTGCGAGCGGAGAGACTCGAACTCTCACACCTTGCGGCGCTGGAACCTAAATCCAGTGCGTCTACCAATTTCGCCACGCTCGCTTTTTAAGCCGTTACAGATAATAACGACTGAAATGTCTAGGTGCGCACTATAGAGCATGCTTGGCAAAAAAACAATCAATAGCGTTAAAAATCTTTCCATGAGTCGCGGTAATGCTGCGCTTGACGCAAGTGCGCATGGCAAAGCGCGTCAGGCCTCGTTTATACTCGCGGATAACCCTAACCCGCTTGCAATGCATTGAGGCACGCCATGAAAAAGATTGAAGCCATCATCAAACCATTCAAACTCGATGAAGTGCGCGAAGCGCTGTCTGAGCTTGGCATCTCCGGCCTCACGGTCACCGAGGTCAAAGGTTTTGGCCGTCAAAAAGGCCACACCGAGCTGTATCGCGGCGCGGAATACGTAGTGGACTTCCTGCCCAAGGTAAAAATCGAAGTAGTGCTATCAGATGATCAAGTCGACACCGCGATCGAAGGCATCATCAAAGCCGCGCACACTGGCAAGATTGGCGATGGCAAAATTTTCGTGAGCCCGGTTGAACATGTAGTGCGGATTCGTACCGGCGAAACCAACGATCAAGCGGTGTAATCTCGCCGCTGGCTGGCAATAAAAAACGGCCTTAATGGCCGTTTTTTATTGCGCCTTGCTTGGCTTAATCTGCCAGCACCAAGCCGGCCTGCGCCACACGCGACCAATCAAGCGCGGCATCCAGCGCATCGGCCAGCCGGTCGATTTCTCGCTCGAGCAATACGTGGGCATTGGGCACTGCGCTGGGCGCCAGCTGGTAACCCGCCCACGCCAGCAGTGATTGCAGTGCGGCCGGCTCGTCAAAGAGGCCATGCAAATACGTGGCGATAATCTGCCCATCGGGCGACACCCAACCATCCTGGCGACCATCATCCAGCGCAGCAAAACGCGGCCATTCGGGCTGGCTTGCAGCACACCATGTCGAGTGGCCAACGTGGATTTCGTAGCCTTTGATGGGCGCCTGATTAGCCAGCAGCTGCCCCGCTACATTGAGCAACTGCTTTTCGGCCTCTAATTCGGTTGCTATAGGTATATGCCCCAAACCATTGGCGGACATAGCCCCCGACTCAATACCCTGTGGGTCAGCAATCGTCTCGCCCAAGATTTGCAGCCCACCGCACACACCAATCACCTTCCCGCCATAGCGCAAATGCCGCGCGATTTGCTTATCCCACCCTTGCGCGCACAAATGCGCCAAATCGCCCAGCGTGTTTTTGCTGCCGGGGATAATCAGCAAATCGCATTCGGGCAAGGGCTGATTCGGATTGGCGAACTCGCAGCGCACATTGGGTAAGCGGCGCAGCGGATCGAAATCGGTGTGGTTCGAGATATGCGGCAAGGTGGCGATGACGATACGAAACTCACCGTCGGCATTCGCTACGGTTTTAGGTAGCGCGTCTTCAGCGGCAATTTCAAGTCCATGCAAATACGGCACCACCGCCAGCACCGGCTTGCCGGTTTTTTCTTCCAGCCAATCGCAGCCCGGCTGCAGCAAACTAATATCGCCGCGAAAACGATTGATGATAAAGCCCTTAATCCGCACCTGCTCCGACTCGCTCAAGCAGGCCAGCGTGCCGACAAAATGCGCAAACACGCCGCCGCGATCAATATCCGCCACCAGCCACACCGGGCAATCGGCCTCTTCGGCAAAGCCCATATTGGCAATATCGCCTTGGCGCAGATTGACTTCGGCCGGGCTTCCCGCGCCTTCGACGATCACCCAGTCGTATTGCGCCGCCAAGCGGCCCCATGATTCAAACACCGCGCGTTTGGCCGTGGTTTTGTAATCGTGATAATCCACCGCATCCAGATTACCGATGGATTTACCTTGAATAATCACCTGCGCGCGGCAATCGCTCGATGGCTTGAGCAGCACCGGATTCATATCGGTATGCGCGGCCAAACCACACGCGACCGCTTGCACCGCCTGCGCCCGACCAATCTCGCCACCATCCTCGGTCACCGCCGAATTGAGCGCCATATTTTGCGGCTTGAACGGCGCAACTTTGACGCCACGGCGCACCAGCAAACGGCACAGCGCAGCGGTTAAGGTCGATTTACCTGCATCGGACGTGCAGCCTTGAATCATCAGCGTGGGCATGATTTTTCCAGAGGGTATCTGGCTGTAGACTATATCAATTAATAGCTACAGCCACATACCCTTATTGATTGTCGAGCAGGAATTGCTTTTGCGTGGCGACAAAGTCTGCCAAGTGCGACAGAAACGGCGCATGGGCGGCTTTGTGATGCAGCCGAAATTGCGCCTGAGGCAGGGCATTGGCCAGCCACATGCCCGCCGCCAGCGGCGTCAGCGTATCGCGATCGCCGTATTGCAGCAGCACCGGGCAATCGACTTTGACCACTTCGGCGCGCAAATCGGTATCGCGCAGGATATTCAGGCCATCAGCCAGATGCGCGAGTTTTGGCTCACCGTGTTTGAATAAATCGGCGAGCAATTCGCGCGTCACTTCGCGTGCGCTGGCGTCGCCCATTGCTTGCAGGCTGATAAAGCGTTTCAGCGTGCCCTGCCAGTCGGCTTGCAAACTCGCGGCAAATTGCTCGAGCACTTTTTGCGCCATCGCCGGTTGCCAATCTGGGCGTTGCATAAAGCAGGGGCTAGAGGCGACCAGCGTCAGCGAGCGCACTTTATCGCGTTGCTGCAGCGCCCATTGCGTTGCCACCGCGCCGCCGAGCGACCAGCCCACCACCTGCACCGGAAACGGAAACGCCGCATCGACGGCATCCACCATCGCTGGCAAAGTCAGCGTGGCGTCGTCGGCTAGTTTGCTGCCGCCATGCCCGGGCAAATCGACAATATGCAGACAAAAATCGTTTTCCAGCTCACGCGCCACCGCCTGCCACACCGAGCCATTCATCGCCCAACCGTGCAACAGCACCACATCGGGGCCGCGGCCCCGCGTTTCAATCTGCAAATCCATACTCTCAGCCATGAAAAATTAAGACGCCACCTGCAAAAGCTGCCGCAGCGCGGCGTGTTGCGCAGCACTTAAGCGCTCGCCCGCCAGCGCTACGGTCTGCAGCCCCAGCTCGCGATAGACCGGGTGCAAGGGCTGGGGCAAGACCGCGAGGTGCGCCGCCACGGTGCGGTGATCGCCCCGCACAATCGGGCCGGTTAGCGCCGCGGCAGGCCCCAAGGCGGCGATATTGTGGAGCGTTTGCTGCATCAGGCTGGCAATCAGCACCTGTGCCACAGGCTGATCTAGCCCGGCCTGAGTAGCGACCTGCTGCGCCAGCGCCGCTAACGTAACCTGAAAATTCGACGCCATACTGAGCGCGGCATGATACGCCTGTTTGCGCTGCGCGCCATCGGCGGCCGACAAGTAGATGCTCTGCCCGCCCAGCGCCTGCGTAAACATATCCAGCGCCGAGAGCGCCGCTGGCGCGCCCTCGAGCGTGCAAAAGCTACCTGCAAACGTGGCCACCGCGCGCGCGGGGTCGGCAAAAGAAAAAGCCGGGTGCCAGCTAGCACAATGCGCGCCTTGCGCCGCCAGCGGTGCAAGTTGATCGGCCGCCAGCGCACCGCTAGCGTGAAACACCACCGCCCCCGCATTCACCACGCCTGCTTGGGCCAACTCGGCGGCCACGCTGGCAATTGCGCCATCGGGCACGGCCAGTAGCCACAAATCAGCCGGTGGTAAAGCGCTCAGTTGCGCGGCCGCTTGACCTGCACCAATCCACTGGCAAGCGGCAGCACTGCTCACCAAGCTGCGTGAGTAAATGCCAGCCAGAGCATACCGCCCGCTTTGCTGGGCCAGCTGTGCAATACTTTTCCCTAAGCGGCCAGCACCAAGCAGATTGAGCGTCAGCATGCGGCCGCCTTTGGCTGCGCAAGTAGGACCCGCCCAATCTCGGTACACAGGAAAGCCACTTCTTCGGCCGTATGCGCGGCCGATAGCGTCACGCGCAGCCTTGGCGTGGGCACAGTGGGTGGGCGAATGGCTGCCACCAAAATCCCAGCCGCCAACAATGCCTGCGACAAAGCCAAGGCCGTCGTGTTATCGGCCACAATGATGGGCTGAATGGCGGTATCTGAGGGCAATAGCTCGCAGCCTGCCCCCGCTAATTCAGTCGCAAAAAACTGTTTGAAATAACGAATATGCGCCTGCAGCCGCTCGCGCCGGGCCTCGTCTTGCTCGATGACATCCAGACTGGCGTGTAATGCGCAAGCCAACAGCGGCGGCGCGGCGGTGGTATAAATATACGCCCGGGCGGTATTGATCAGATAATCAATCACCACCTGCTCTGCAGCGATATACGCCCCTGCCACCCCGGCGGCTTTACCCAGCGTGGCCATATAAATAATCCGCGGCGAGGCTAGCCCCAGCTCGGCCAAGCTGCCACGCCCCTGCCCCAGCACCCCAAAGCCGTGCGCGTCATCCACATACAGCACCGCATCGTAGCGTTCCGCCAAATCCAGATAGGCTGCCAGCGGAGCCAGATCGCCATCCATGCTAAACACCGCGTCCACGGCAATCAGCTTGCGCGCCGCGCTGGAGCTGGCCAACAGGCGCTCCAGCTGCGCCACATCATTGTGTGCAAAGCGCTTGAATTCTGCCCGTGCGAGCTGACAGGCATCATTGAGCGAAGCATGATTGAGCTTATCGGCAAATACCGCATCGCCGCGCCCCACCAGCGCCGAAATCACCGCCAGATTAGCCATAAATCCAGTCGAGACCAAAATCGCCGCGGGCTTGCCGCTGAACTCAGCCAAGCGTTTTTCCAAAGTATGCTGTGGCGTGAAATGCCCGGTGACCAAGTGCGCGGCGCCACTCCCCACCCCCCAAGCCAGCGCCCCCTGCTGGGCGGCCGCCACCACAGCCGGGTGGTTGGCCAAGCCCAGATAATCATTGCTGCAAAAATTGAGCACCGTGCGGCCATCGTGCAGGCGCACGTGCGCGCCTTGCGGGCTGGCCAGCTGGCGGCGTTCGCGCCACAAATGCTGGGCGCGGCGCTGCGCTAGCGTGTCTTCCAGCTCGGCAAATAGAGAAATCGTCGACATAGGCGGGCCATTCATTCAGGGTGTCGCATTATTTTAACGGAACCATCCAGTGGGTCGATAATCAATCTGCATAGCGGCAGCACAATTATTACCGTTGCAGCAGTGCGGGAAAAACATGATTTATTGTTTCTGGTCATACGATGAACCGCCCCAGTACCGGCTATTTAAGATATGATGCCACCTTCTGAAAAATAGCGATTTCATGCCCTGCATTTATAAACGTTCGTTTGAATTTGAATGCACTAAGTGATGGGCTGAAGCAGTGGATTGAGTTGAATGAAGTGTGTTGATGATTTTCGCCTGACATTTAAAAACCCTGCAGGCGGCGAGGAAAAATACGTACCGATCATGATCGGCGGCATGGGCGTGGATATTTCCACCGCCGATCTGGCTCTGGAAGCCTGCCGCCTAGGTGGGATTGGCCACATCTCCGATGCGATGATCAAAACGGTAACCGATCGCCGCTACAACACCAAATACGTCAAAGAAAAGCTCAAGAAATACAAATTCAACGTCAACAACAGCGATAAATCCGTAGTTCAGTTCGATCTGGATGAGCTGGCGGTAGCCACTCGCCTGCATGTCGAAGCGACCATGGAGCGCAAACAAGGCGATGGTCTGATTTTCATCAATTGCATGGAAAAGCTGACCATGAACGCGCCCAAAGAAACCCTGCGCGTGCGCATGGCCGCGGCGCTGGATGCCGGCATTGATGGCATCACCCTGGCCGCCGGTTTGCACCTGGGTTCATTCAGCCTGATTGAAGATCACCCACGTTTCCGCGAAGCCAAACTGGGCATCATCGTGTCTTCAGTACGTGCGCTGCAGCTGTTTATTAAAAAATCGGCCAAGACCAATCGCCTGCCCGATTACGTGGTGGTAGAAGGCCCGCTGGCGGGCGGCCACCTTGGCTTTGGCATGGATTGGGCCGAATTCAAACTCGAAGACATCGTGGCCGAAGTCGTGGCCTGGATCAAAGAGCAAGGCTTCGACATCCCGGTGATTGCCGCTGGTGGCGTTTTCACCGGCGCAGACGCCGTGCGTTTTCTGGAAATGGGCTGTGGCGGCGTGCAAGTGGCCACCCGCTTTACCGTAACCAAAGAATGTGGCCTGCCTGATGATGTGAAACAGGAATACTTCAAAGCCTCGGAAGAAATTATTGAAGTGAACCAGATTTCACCAACGGGCTACCCAATGCGGATGTTGAAAAACACCCCGGCCATTGGTTCCGGCATCCGCCCCAATTGCGAAGCTTATGGCTATTTGCTGGATGCCAACGGCAGCTGCTCGTATATTCAGGCCTATAACAAGGTACTGGAAGAAAATCCGGATGCGAAAAAAATCTCGGAAATCCACGTTTACGAGAAAACCTGCCTGTGCACCCACATGCGCAATTTCGATTGCTGGACATGCGGCCATTACACTTACCGCCTCAAAGACACCACTAACAAATTGCCAGACGGTCGCTACCAATTGCTAACCGCCGAGCATGTGTTTAAAGATTATCAATTCAGCAAAGGCAATACGATTGCCTTGCCAGAGCTAGACGAAAGTGCGGTTTAATCCACGCCAAAAAAGAAAAACCCGCTTTTGAGCGGGTTTTTTATTGCCAATAATCAGTACAAAGCCACGCGAGGCAATGACTAAAGTTTTAGCTTAAGCTCGCCCATCAACTACAGTGGCATGAACCTATGCTCACACTAGCACGGGCACCTTGCAAAGCACAGCATCGCGCTCAAGGCCTTCCAGCGCCAGCAAACGTACAATCGCGATCACACTCAAAATAGCCATCTCTAGGGGTATCAAGCTGCAACGCAATATCTACAAAAACTTCAGCCCAATACCCCCTAAAAAAACCGATCAAGCTACTGCAACGACTTCACGGTCTTTTGCCAACACCGGCTCCAATGAAGCCAAATCTGCCGCGCACAAAGGTAGGCGCAATTCATTGCTGGCGATCCGCCCTTGGCGATGCATAATCGCCTTCGCAGGGATTGGATTGGCGGCTAAGAATAGTGTTTCGGATGCAGTGCGCAGCAGATCCCCAATTGCTTCACCTGCCAAGCCCTGCTGCACCCAGTGCGCCACTTGCTGTGGCCACACATTGCTCGCCACCGACACCAGCCCGGCGGCGCCCAGTTTAGCGTGTTCGGCAAACAGCACATCGTCGCCTGAATACCAGGCAATGCTTGGGAAAGCAGTTTTAAGCTCAGCAAACCGCACTGCATTGCCGCCCGACTCTTTGACCGCCCAGCAATTGCGGTGGGCAACCAGGCCGGCAAGTGCAATATCCGACAGCGGCACACCCGCGCGCGATGGAATGTTGTAGAGCATACAGGGCTTGCTTACCGCATCCAGCAAGGCGCTAAACCAGCGGCGCTGGCCTTCGGCGCCCGGTTTGGCATAAATGGGCGTGACCAGCAAATACGCCTGTACCGGCAGCGTTTCGCAAAAGGCCAGCCATTCAAGCTGACTGGCCAGATCAAGCCCGCCCACACCCACCATGATCGGGACCTGTAAATTCAAGCTACAGGCATGAGTGAGCACGGCTTTACGCTCGGCCAAAGTCAGATTGGCACCTTCGCCGGTCGAACCCAACAGCAATACCCCGGCCCCTGCGGCTTCCTGCTCGCGCAATAAACCCGTGAGGGCATTTAAATCCAGTGAGGTATCGGCAGCAAACGGCGTAATCAGGGCGGTCCACAGCGCGGTGTGGCGCGGATCGAGAGCGGTCGTCATAGGAATCTCCAATTCAAGACACAACGATTGGAGAGAGGAAAAGTGCGGTAATGACAGATGCGCCCCTGCGCATCTAAAGGCAGATCATCACCAAGAGCACTCCAGCACCCCAATGCGCGGCAAGGCACACAGCGGGCTACTGACAGTCCAGGGGATTCAGCCCCTGCAACCAGCACCGGTAAATCGCATGTTCAACGGTACTTCGGCCTTGCACCCCCTGGTACTGCGTCGCGGAAACATGCGTTTCTCGGCAGTACGACCTGGGCAAGGCGCCTCTCTTGTCGTTCAGAGCCGATATTGTCGCGGCGAGCACGGCGCTTTGTCAAACGCTGGTCATGCCAGCTATCCTAAGCCAAGCCAGTACCGGCATCTTGATGCAGATCGAAACTAGACTCTATGGCCGCCCAAATACTCCCACTAGCCCTGCGCGCCCAGCTGCTGCAGCAATTAGCGGCCGGTGAGCGGGCCGGCTTAGCCCTAAGCCAGACACTGGCCAACCTACACCTCCCCCCACCTCTGCACGCGGGGCTAGCCCAAGTGCAGCGAGCGATTGCCCGCGGGGAAACCCTGAGTCGAGCAGGCACGCGTGCCGGCTGGTTTAGCCCACCCATCGCCAGCCAGATTGCCGCAGGCGAAACCGCTGGCCGCTTGGCCGCCGTGCTGCAGCGGCTGGCAGCGCAGGAAAACCACTGGCTACTGTGCTGGCGCGAATGCCGCGCCCGGCTGGCGCTGCCGCTGTTGTTATTTTTGCTCAGTAGCCTACTCGCCCCCTTACCTGCGCTGGCCGCGGGCACCCTCAGCTTAGGCTCCGTCTTAATGGGTATATTGATAAAAGCATTGTTGATTATTGCCTTACTGTATATACCTTGGCGGGTATATACAGCTATCCGCAATGAGCAGCCACACGGGCACTGGCTACTGGCGGGGCTAATGCATATTCCAATTATCCAGCGCTATTTGTGGGATTACGTGCTGTGTCGCTGGCTCAACCATTGGGCGGGCCTCATTCAAGCGGGCATCGACCCGGCCAGCGCCAGCACCCACAGCCGGGTAAGCATGCCCCTACCCCAGTTGCAACGCGAGTGCTTGCAACTGAGCCAATTGCTACAGCAAGGCATGGCGATCAGCGTGGCGCTATTGCAGCTGGGCTGGCCATGGCCTGCCAGCACCATCAGTCGCATTACCGTTGCGGAGGCCAGCGGCACTCTGGCCGATTTGCTGCTAAATTTGGCCGCAGAAATGCAGCACCAGCAAAGCGCTCGCTTGCGCAGGCTGAGCCGCCTTATTCCGCGAGTACTGTATGTCTTGATTGGGGTAGGTATCGTGCGCGGCTTGCTGTAACGCCGCCGCGATTAAGCGCGATCCAGCGGACGGCTGGCGGCGCCCTGATTACTGAGGCGGCCATCGGCGCTATAGCCAATATCCGGGTTGCGCGCAGCCGCAAGGCTAGCCATTAGATGGCGGTTAACTTCTTCGTGACTTTGAATCAATTGACCATTGCTGCGATTAAGCATATCGGCTTGGCGTGCTTGCAGCAATAACTCTTGCCACAGCGGCAAGGCCTCGCCTAAATGCGCCTCAATGGCATCGCTGCTCAGCCAGCCTTGTTCCTGGCAGTAAACGCTGCGTGCAGCTGTGGCTTGTTCGAGGGCTTGCAAGGCGCGCAGTTTGGCTTCGATCAACTTGGTAACGAGGTCAAACTGGCGTTGAATGAGAGCTTGTTGCTCTTGTTGCAAAATAGGCAACAGAAGCTGGACTTGGCTCAGCTCGGCAGCGAGCAAATCCGGTAGAACGTTTGACATTAGCGGGCCAGCAGCTCTTTCACGCTTGAGAGTAGGCCATCAGCAATGGCTTCAGGCTTGACCGCGAAGCGGCCTTCAGCGATGGCCGCACGGATTTGCGCCACTTTATCGGCATCGAATGTGGCTTCGTTGCTGGCGACGCCAGAGAGTTTGCTATTGACACTGCTGCTCACGGCAACCGTGCTGTCGGCTTTTTCGGCCGTACTGCTGCGCACTTCCGTGGGCTTGGCGCCCAGCCCGGCCAGTGGCTTACCCGAGTTGTCGATTTTCATGATGCTTCCCCTACCGTTAGCTACGGCGGCTTGAGTCGTCGTGATTGCTATTATGCCAATAATCGGCAGCAGCAGGAATTTCTTTAGCAATTCAACTGATTATCAGCCTATTCTAATACACTTTTTGTCCGCACAAAGGCAAAAAGATAGCCAGCACCGCGCGCATCCTTTAATGTAAACCGGATTATCTCATTCCACCCCGCTCTGGAGCTTGGTAAACCGATGAACGTTTTTCAAAGCCAGTTTGGTCCGATCGAAGTTGATCCCGACACCATTATTCATTTTCCAGCCGGCCTGCCCGGCTTTGAGCATTGCCATCAATTCAAATTGCTGCACGAAGAAAAACCCAATCCCAGCGTGTATTGGCTGCAATCGCTGGATGACGCTGAAGTCGCCTTCTCAATTGTGGGCGCCGAGCGCTTAGGTTTTAACTATGTGCTCAAGCTCAGCGACGAAGAATGCGCCCAGATCGAACTCACCGATGCCAGCGATGCCATGCTGTTTTTGATTCTTTCGCGCCCGGATGGTGAACCGATTCGCGCCAATACCCTCGCCCCGCTGGTGATCAATCTCAAAGCGCGCAAAGGCTTGCAAAAGCTCGATGTGAAAGCCGATATCGTCTTTAGCAACACCTGATTTGCCGCACCGCAACAGCTAAAACCCAGCCTGTCAGCTTGGTCACGGTGAGCTGTTGCTGTATGATTGCGCGAAATTTTAAGGCGGGATCGTGCCCGCCTGTCTGCGCTATCCGTGGCGCTTCTGGAGTTTTACAGCATGAAAACCACCTTCCTTGACTTCGAGCAATCGGTTGCCGAGCTTGAAAACAAGATCGAAGAGCTGCGCTACGTGCAGGACGATTCGGCCGTTGATATTTCGGTAGAAATCTCACACCTGGAAAAGAAAAGCCAGGAATTAACCAAGAACATCTACGCCAAGCTCACGCCATGGCAGATTTCGCAGGTTTCCCGTCATCCGCAACGGCCTTATACCTACGATTACATCGCAGGTCTGTTTACCGATTTTCAGGAATTGCACGGCGATCGCGCTTTTGCCGATGATCTGGCGATTGTAGGCGGCTTGGCCCGCTTTAATGGTCAGAGCGTGATGGTGATTGGCCATCAGAAAGGCCGCGATACCAAAGAAAAAATCGCCCGCAATTTCGGCATGCCCCGTCCGGAAGGCTATCGTAAAGCCTTGCGCCTGATGAAATTGGCCGAAAAATTCAACATCCCCGTCATTACCTTTGTTGACACCCCGGGTGCTTACCCCGGGATTGGCGCGGAAGAGCGTGGGCAATCGGAAGCGATTGGCCGTAATCTGTATGAGATGGCCAAACTGCGCGTGCCGGTGATTTGCACGGTGATTGGTGAGGGTGGCTCAGGCGGTGCCTTGGCGATTGCCGTGGGTGACGTGGTACAGATGTTGCAATACTCAACCTATTCGGTCATTTCGCCGGAAGGTTGCGCAACGATCTTGTGGAAAACTGCCGAGCGTGCCGCCGATGCGGCCGAAGCACTGGGCATTACCGCTAGCCGCCTCAAAACCTTGGGCCTGATCGATAAAGTGGTCACCGAGCCAGTGGGTGGCGCACATCGCAATCCGCAGGAAATGATGGCGACTTTGAAAAAATCGATTGCCGATTCGCTCAAAACCCTGAAAGCAAAAAGTGTCGACGAGCTCTTGGATGCCCGCTTCGATCGCCTGATGGAATATGGTAAGTTCAAAGAAGAAGCCAGCGCCTGAGTGGGCGCAGGCCAAGGCCTTCATCGCCGAGTTTTGTGAGCGTTCGCGCGCGCAAACAGAAACCAACAACGGGAGCTACGGCTCCCGTTGTGCCTTCCCGCGCCTGTGTGTGGGCTTTTCGGGCGGGCTCGATTCCACCGTGTTGCTGCACTGGCTGGCCGGCCTACAAGCCGAGCTAGGCTTTACGCTCAGCGCCGTGCATGTGCATCATGGCCTCTCGCCCAATGCCGGGCACTGGGCAGTGCACTCCCAGCAGGTGGCCAGCGCCCTGCACATCGAGTGCGTGGTCGTGCAGGTGAATGTCGCGCGCGACAACGGGCTAGGCCTGGAAGGCAGTGCGCGCCAGCAGCGTTATCAGGTGTACGCGCAGCAAGCCTGCGAAGCCATTGTGCTGGCCCATCACCTGAACGATCAGGCTGAAACCTTGCTACTGAATCTGCTGCGCGGCGCTGGCCCGGCGGGCCTAGCTGCCATGCCACGTGAACGGACCCTACAAGCCCCGCAGCATGACCAAACCACGACAGCCCTACTGCGCCCCTTCTTAGGCATCAGCCGGGCAGAGCTGGAAAGCTACGCGCAGGCGCAGCAACTGCGCTGGATTACCGACGAAAGCAATGCTGACCCGAGCTTTAAGCGCAACCACATTCGTCAAACGCTAATCCCGACCATTGAGGGTATCACGCCACAAGCCTTAACCTTATTGGCCCGCAGCGCCATACATCAGGCACAAGCCCACGAATTGCAGCAGGAAATCGCGCAGCAAGATCTCGCCCATTGCCTTGATGAAAGCGCCGCGCCGCTGGGCGCGCTTAATCTGGCGCAATGGCAAACACTGAGCACCGTGCGCCAACACAATGCCCTGCGCCACTGGCTGGCCCGCGCCGGCATGGTGCTGGAATTACGGGCATTTAATGAATTACTGCGCACAGCGCTCGAAGCCGAGGCCGACACGCATCCGGCGCTGGTCTGGCGCGGTGCGGCCGTGCGCCGCTATCGTGGGCAGCTGTATCTGTGCAGCGCGCGTGATCACGCTGGGCCAGCGCGGCAATTTGACCAGCCGCCGCAGGGCGGTGAGCGGATTGATCTGCCCGGTTGGCAAGGCGCACTGTATTGGCAAGCCGCGCAAGGCGCGGGGCTCAAGCCCGCTTTGCTGGTTCAAGGCTGGGCCGTGCGCGGCCGGCACGGCGGCGAAACGCTCAAGCTCGGGCCACAGCGCCCCACGCGTTCACTCAAAGCCCATTGCCAAACGCTGGGCATTGCGCCATGGTTGCGCGAAACGACCCCGCTAATCACCATTGCAGATGAGCTGGTAGCCATGCCCGGCGTCGGGTGTGCGGCGGCGTGGCAAGTGGCAGCCGATGAAATCGGTTTGCTGCCAATCTGGCAGCCCTACCCCGCCCATGTATCAGCCTAAAACCTAATATCAACAATACCTAGCAAGCTATACCCTATGGCCAAAAAGAACAGCAGCGAACAAAGTGCCCCTCAACATACGCCGATGATGGTTCAGTATCTGGCGCTGAAAGCCCAGCACCCCGATAAGCTGGTGTTTTACCGCATGGGCGACTTTTACGAACTGTTCTACGACGATGCGGTCAAAGCCGCCCGGCTGCTGGACATTACCCTCACCACCCGCGGCAGCAGCGCCGGCGAGCCCATTAAAATGGCCGGCGTGCCATTTCATTCGCTGGAGCCGTACCTCGCAAAATTGGTACGAATGGGCGAATCGGCGGCCATTTGCGAGCAAGTGGGCGACCCCGCTACCAGCAAGGGCCCGGTCGAGCGCAAAGTGATGCGGGTGATCACGCCCGGCACCCTCACCGATGCGGCGCTGCTGGATGACAAACAAGAAAACCGCGTGCTGGCCATTCGCATGCAGCGCGGCAAAATGGGCCTGGCCTGGCTCTCGCTGGCCTCAAGCGATTTTGCCCTCCTGGATACCGAGGCCGAAAAACTCGCCTCCGAGCTAGAACGCCTGCGCCCGGCGGAAATCTTGCTCAGCGACGAAGCCGAGCTATCGCTGTTTGATCAGCTGCGCGTGCCGGTGCGCCGGCTACCCATTTGGCAATTTGATGCGGCCAATGCCGAGCGCCTGCTCACGCGCCACTTTGCCGTGCATGATCTGGCCGGGTTTGGCGTGGGCGAGCCACTGCTGGCGCTGGGCGCTGCTGGCGCTTTGCTCGAATACGTACGCAGCACGCAGGGCGGCACACTGCCGCCACTGGCGGGTTTGCGGGTAGAAAGCCACAGCCAGTTTATCGAGCTGGATGCCGCCACCCGCCGCAATCTGGAGCTGACCGAAACCATTCGCGGTGAAGCAGCCCCCACGCTATTCTCGCTACTGGATCATTGCGCCACCGGCATGGGCTCGCGCCTCTTGGCCCAATGGCTGCACCATCCGCTGCGTCAACACACCCGGATTCTGGAGCGCCAAGCCGCCATTGGCACCCTGCTGGATCGCGGCGATGGCCCCAGCCTGCATGCGCAGCTGCGTGAAATAGCCGACATCGAGCGCATCGTGGCGCGCATTGCGCTTAAATCGGCCCGCCCGCGCGATCTGGCCAGCCTGCGTGACAGCTTGGCCGTATTACCCACGCTGGCAGCGCAATTACCCAATGAAGGGCTGTTTGCAGGCCTGAGCCAAGCGCTGGCGGCGGAGCCAGCGATTCATGCGCAACTGGCCGCGGCCATCCAGCCCGAGCCGGGCGTGGTGATTCGCGAAGGCGGGGTGATTGCGGATGGCTACTCGGCCGAGCTAGACGAGCTGCGCGGCATACAGAATAACTGCGGCGAATTTCTCACCCAGCTGGAAGCGCGCGAGCGTGAGCGCACCGGCATTGCCAATCTGCGGGTGGAATACAACCGTGTGGCCGGCTTCTTTATTGAAGTGACCAATTCCTACACCGGTCAGGTGCCTGATGACTATCGCCGCCGGCAAACCATGAAAAACGCCGAGCGCTATATCACGCCGGAGCTAAAGCAATTTGAAGAAAAAGCCCTTTCGGCCAACGAGCGGGCGCTGGCACTGGAAAAACAACTCTACGACGGCGTTTTAGAGGCCCTCCAAGCCCATTTAGCCGCGCTGCGGCTGGCCGCCAGCGCCGTTGCCACGCTGGATGTCTTGGTGTGTTTGGCCCAGCGGGCCGAGCATTCGGGCTATGTGGCGCCGGAGTTTTGCCAAGAACACGTGCTGCAGATCGACGCCGGCCGCCATCCGGTTGTCGAAGCCCAAATTGATGATTTCATTCCCAATAGCGTGGATTTTCACCTTGGGCGCAAATTACTGCTGATTACCGGCCCGAATATGGGCGGTAAATCGACCTATATGCGCCAAGTAGCCTTGATTGTGCTCCTAGCCCATGTGGGCGCCTATGTACCAGCCAGTAGCGCGCGGATCGGGCAAATTGACCGCATCTTTACCCGTATTGGCGCCAGCGATGATCTGGCCGGCGGGCGCTCAACCTTTATGGTGGAGATGACCGAAACCGCGAATATCCTGAATAACTCGGGTGAGCATAGCTTGGTGCTCATGGATGAAGTGGGCCGGGGCACCTCGACATTTGATGGCCTGGCACTGGCCTGGTCGATCGCGAAAGCGCTGATCGAGAAAAACCGCAGCTATACGCTATTTGCCACGCACTATTTTGAGCTGACGCGTCTGGCCCAAGATTACCAGCAAGTGGCCAATGTGCACCTAGACGCAGTGGAGCACAAAGACCGCATTGTGTTCCTGCATGCCGTGCAAGAAGGCCCAGCTTCGCAAAGCTATGGGGTGGCCGTCGCCAGCCTCGCGGGGGTGCCGCGCGAGGTGATTCGCCATGCTAAACGCAAATTACTTGAGCTAGAACAATCGAGCTTCACCCATAGCTTGCAGGCTGATCTATTTGCACCCACATTGGCAGCTGATTCCGAGCCGGAAGCCCATCCGGCCGTGGATGAATTAGCTAGGGTAAACCCTGATGAACTTAGCCCGCGCGAAGCGCTGGAGATCATCTATAAACTCAAGGGCATGGTCTAGCGCGGCAGGTAGAACTTCGGCAATATTTACCCTGCTTTGGGCGCTTGGCTTCACTAAGCTCAGTACATAGTCATCACCACTTGCAAGGATTTGTTATGAACTCGGTCTCTGATCTGGCAACACCTATTGTTGATCAACAAGGCACTACTTTGCTCGACCTCGCCCGCTTGCTAAAAGCCGGCGATCAGCAAAGCGGCATCGAGCTCAGCGACTTTAAAGCCCGTACCGCGCACGAGCTGCGCCGCTTTGGCGAAGACCTTGCCAGCCACCTCAGTATCCATGCTCATGTGCAGGTGCCCCCTGCCTATCAGCTGCGCAGCACCAGCGCCGGTGGCGTGATGGTGGTGGGAGATCATCCTAATAAAGCCGCCATCGAGCAGTATCTGAATCAAGATACCCGGCTACTGAAATGGTTTAAGGAAATCGAGGTGCTGTTTGAAATCCAGCGCCGGCTGGAGCTGGATCAGGGCGGCGAAGAAATGCGCGGCCAGGTCTTTAATCTGGGCATGACCAGCATCGGTAGCATCGCTTTCTTTACCAATGAAGCCTAAGCACTACCCGCTCCGCAGGCCGCCATGCGCGGCCTTTTTTCTTTTTTAGCGCCAAAGCCAGTATAATGGACTGTTATTCCACGGATTTGATTTGCCCATGAAAACCACCAAAGCCCGACGCCCGCAACCCGCCATTCGCGAAGCGCGCGCCAACGATCAACAGCGTGCTTCATTTGGCCAGCGTAAAACCGCCACCGCCAAGTCATCCACGCTGGCCGGGCCAAACATGGGCCGCTCAACCGGTAGTAAAAAAATCAGCACGGCCCGCCAGTCTCCTACTTCGGGCCTGAGCAAGATGGTCGCGCAAGCCATCGCCAAAACTGCGGCAGCGCGCGAAGTGCAAGGTCTGCCAGACGCCAGCACTACCCCGGAAACCACCAAAACCGTTATTCGCGATAGCAAAGTCAAAACTTCTGTAAAGCGCGCCAAGAAAATGCCACAACGGCAGGCGTCGCAACACGAAGTGGCTATCCGCAAACAACTGCGAGAAAAGCGCGTTACTACCGATCAGCTAGGCGACGATCGCCTGCAAAAAGTACTGGCCTTCTCAGGCGTGGGTTCGCGCCGCGAAATGGAAGAAGTCATCGAAGCTGGCCGTGTCAGTATCAATGGCAAAATCGCCGATCTGGGCAGCAAAGTCAGCCCTGGTGATGAAGTACGGATCGATGGCAAACGCGTACCGCTGAAATGGCCAGATCGCCTGCCTCGCATCATCATGTATCACAAACAAGAGGGCGAACTGGTAAGCCGCGATGACCCGGAAGGCCGTGTTACGGTGTTTGATCGCCTCAAGCGGATTTCTTCCAGCAAATGGGTAGCGATTGGCCGATTGGACTTTAATACCTCCGGCCTGCTGCTGTTCACCACCTCGGGTGAATTAGCCAACCGCATGATGCATCCGAGCTTTGAAGTCGAGCGCGAATACGCCGTACGGGTGCACGGGCAACTGACGCCAGAGCAAATGAAACAGCTGGTAAATGGGGTTGAGCTTGATGATGGCCCAGCCAACTTTAGCCGGATTGAAGATCGCGGCGGCGAAGGCAAAAACCATTGGTACCACGTGGTATTGAAGGAAGGTCGGAATCGTGAGGTACGCCGGATGTTCGAACATTTCGAACTGGTGGTTAGCCGACTAATGCGGATCCGCTTTGGTACTTTCCGCCTACCCGGGCGCCTGAAACGCGGTCAGTTTTATGAATTATCCGAGACTGAAGTACTCTCGATCATGAAATGGGCCAATCTCACCATTACCGGCACCGTGAAACCACGCTAAACCTTGCTGAAAGATCATGAGCAAAGCGTTTACCAAAGAAACCGAGCACGATGACGACGAGCTGCCGGCGGAGCTGAAAGTCCCGCAGGGCAGCAAAAACTACATGACCCCACCAGGCTGGCAGCGCATGAAAAATGAGCTGTACGAGCTGGTGCATAAAGAGCGGCCGCACGTTACCCAAGTGGTGAATTGGGCGGCCAGCAATGGGGATCGCTCGGAAAATGCTGATTATCAGTATGGTAAACGCCGCCTGCGCGAGATCGACCGTCGCATTCGCTTTCTGAGCAAGCGGCTAGAAAACGCCGAAGTCATCGACCCGGAAACCCGCGAAGCCACGGATCAGGTGTTTTTTAGCGCCACCGTGACGTATCTGCGTGAAGATGGCCGCGAGGAAACCGTCAGTATCGTCGGCATCGATGAAACCAATTTCCAAAAAAACCACATCAGCTGGACTTCGCCTGTGGCGCGGGCACTGCTCAAAGCCCGTGAAGGCGATGTGGTCACCCTGCGCACGCCACAAGGGCTGGAAGAGCTGGAAATCATCGCCGTCGAGTACTGCAAAATCGAAAGCTAAGCTTTTGCTTTGTAACGACAAGTTCGTGAGAAAATGTAAAGCTTTTTGCCAGCTTACCGCCTGAGCTGATATTGTGCTGGCATGAACTCGCACAATTACGCCACCAGCAGCCTGTTTCGCCGTGTTTTGCGCAGTATGGCACTGCGCATCGCCCTCGCCGCCTGCCTGATTTCAGCCCTCAGCTACTACTACAGCTATGTACGCCTGCAAGAAGAGGCGCTTGCCAATCTGGGTAAATACATCGAAACCCGCAGCCAGCTGGAAAGCGAACTTTTCCTCGGCGCCGAAGCCAATACCAAGCTGATTCGCGACGAATTTGTGCGCCGCTATGCGCTGCTGCAAAACACCGATGTCAGCAGCCAGTTTTACCATCTACTCAAGCAAGATCGCGATGGCATGTGGCGGGTCCGCCCTGAGCTGGATGATTTTGAACATCAGGCCACCGTAGCCATGCTGCCCACCACCAAACACACGCCCGAGCTGATGCGGCAAGTGGTGCTGGCGCAGCAGGTACTTAGCCAGTATGGCCCGGCCTATCGGGCCCGCAGTTACGATACCTTTATCGATCTGAATGTCTCCGACGTGAGCTTGATGTATCTGCCGAAGCTCAACTATGCGCGCAATGGCTCGGTCGATGATTTTGCCGAAGACCTCGACACCGAGCTTGGCGCCCTGCCCGAGCGTAATCCGTCGCGCAGCACGTTCTGGACCGGTATTTACTACGACAAACAAGCGCTGGAATGGATGATCTCAGTGGTGACCCCGCTGGATTATCTGGGCCAATATCTGGGCGGGATTGGGCAGGATATTCCCCTAGAGCAGCTCATCACCCGCACCAATACGGTCAATATTCCCGGCACCCACAATCTGATTTTCACCCGCAATGGCTATCTGATTGCCCACCCGGACTACATGGGTAAAATCCAGGAGCACCAGGGCAAGCTGGATATGCGCAAAATCAGCCCAGCAATGCATGATTTATACGAGGCCGTGAGCAAAGCCCCGCCCAAAGAGCGCTTTATTGAAAGCCCGGATGGCCGCAACTGGCTAGGGATTGTGCCAATCAAAGGCGCCAACTGGGTGTTTGTGACGGTGTATCCGAAGCGGCTACTGGAAGAAAAAGCCGCCTGGGCCGCCAGCATGGTGCTGATCTTGGGCATTATTGCGCTTGCCATCGAGTTGGGGTTATTGGCCATGGTGCTGCGTAAAGATGTCGCACTGCCACTGGATCGCCTGAAAAACGCCATTCGCAGCCTGGCGGCCGGCAAAACCAGCAATCAGCTTGACCTGCACCGCAGCGACGAAATTGGCGAGCTGGCGCGCACGTTTAACGATATGTCGCACACCGTGCAATCACATCGTCTGCATTTGGAAGAGCTGGTCACCGACCGCACCCAAGAGCTCGCCACGCGCAATCTGCAGCTGGAAGCGGCCAATGAGGCGTTGAAATATCTCAATCAAGAAAAGAACGAGCTTCTGGCCATTGCCGCGCATGACCTGAAAAACCCGGTCGCCAGCATTCAGGGCATGGCCAGCCTTTTGGGTGAACGCCTAGATAATTGGCCACCGGAAAAAATCAAAGATCGCCTTGATGGCATCCAGCTACTGGCCGGGCGCATGCAGCGTATTATCAGCAATCTGCTAGAACACGACGCCCTTGAAGCCGGCTCGGTACAAATGCAGATCGAAGTGGTGGATCTGGATGAGCTGATCCATGACGCCATCGCCGGCTGGCGCCCCCGGGTAGCCAGCAAACAGCAAACCCTGCATTACACGCCAACAGGGCTGCAAGTGCGCACCGATCGGCAAGCGCTGTGGCAAATCGTGGATAATCTACTCTCCAACGCCGTGAAGTATTCGCCCAATGAGCAGCGGATTGAAATCAGCGCCCAAGCCGTTGATCAGGATGTGGAAATCAGCGTCACCGACCATGGCCCGGGCATCGCGCCGCACGAAATGAATCTGCTGTTCAAGAAATTTAGCCGTCTCTCGGCCCGCCCAACCGGTGGCGAGCACACCACGGGGCTGGGCTTATCGATTACCAAAAAACTGGTGGAAGCCGTGTTTGGGCAAATCCGCTGCGAAAGCCAGTTTGGCCAGGGCGCCCGCTTTATCGTCACGCTGCCAGCCGCCGAGGTGGTCGCAGCCCACCTGCCGCAGGCGTAAAGCCGGGGATGCCCGCATCCCCAAAGCAGGCCTAGCACGGTACAATAGCCATAGATTGATTGGCGCCAGCGCTCAAAACCGCTGGCGCTTGTTTTCCTGCTCATTCAAAGGAATGCCCACCATGCGCCAATATCACGAACTCTTGCAACACGTCCTGGATCATGGCGTCGGGAAAGAAGATCGTACCGGCACTGGCACGGTGTCGGTGTTTGGCTACCAGATGCGCTTTAATCTGGCCGATGGCTTTCCGCTGGTGACCACCAAAAAAACGCACCTGAAATCGATCATCAACGAATTACTGTGGTTTTTGCGCGGCGACACCAATGTGCGCTGGCTGCAAGAACGCGGCGTAACCATTTGGGATGAATGGGCCTCCGAAACGGGCGAGCTGGGCCCCGTGTATGGCTACCAATGGCGCAGCTGGCCCACCCGCGATGGCCGGCATATCGACCAGATCAGCCAAGTGATCGACCAGCTCAAACACAACCCTGATTCGCGGCGCATAATTGTGTCGGCGTGGAATGTGGGCGAAATCGAGAATATGGCCCTGCCGCCTTGCCATGCCTTCTTCCAGTTTTATGTCGCCCCCGCGCAGCCAGGCGAGGCTGATCAGCGCGGCAAGCTCTCTTGCCAGCTGTATCAGCGCAGCGCAGATTTATTCTTAGGTGTGCCGTTTAATATCGCCTCGTATGCCACGCTGGTGCTGATGCTGGCGCAAGTGTGCGACTTGCAACCGGGCGAATTCATCTGGACGGGCGGCGATTGCCACATTTACCGCAATCATTTCGAGCAAGTACGCGAGCAGCTCAGCCGTACACCGCGCGCGCTACCGCAGCTCAAACTGAACCCGGCCAAAACCGATCTATTCAGTTTTGAATATGAAGACTTCACGCTGGAAGGGTACGACCCTTACCCGGCCATCAAAGCGCCCGTCGCAGTTTAATCTATCGGAGGTATTGGCAGGTCTTCATTATTCTGATTGGCCTGCAGACGTATACCCTGAATAGGTAAAGGCTGTGGGTAAACGCAGACATCGTATTCAACCCGATAATGGCAAGCCAGCCGCACCTGCTGCGGCGTATCTAAAATCGTGAGCGGTAAATTGAGCGGCATGCGTGCATGCCGCACCAGCACATTGCGCTCTTTGCCGCTCAGGCTGATCCAGCCGCCACTCGCCGCGTGGGCAATATAAATCTGGCAAGTGCCACAAGTACCCTGCCCACAGCGCCAAGCCAACGGCAAGTGGCCAGCGCGGGTTAGCTCCCGCGCCACCTCAATCAGCAGCGTGCCTGCCGGCACCTCGACGCTAAGCGGCGCGAGCTCCGGCCAGATAAATTGCACTTGCGGCATCACCCCTCCTGCGCCGTACAATACGCCTTTCCCAAGTCGCCCAGTCTAGCCCAGCCAGTGATGAAATCCAGCACGCTCGTTTATTCCACCGAACACGGCCGCATCTGCCCCAGCTGCCAGCAAGCCAGCAACGCCTGCCAATGCCGCGCGCAGGCCCAAAGTGCAGTACCGGCCGGTGATGGCATTGTGCGCATCAGCCGCGAAAGCAAAGGCCGCGGTGGCAAACAGGTGACGGTGATACGCGGCGTACCGCTCAATGCGCTCGAGCTCGCTACGCTGGCCAAAACGCTGAAAAACCAGTGTGGTACCGGCGGCACCGTGAAAGACGGTGTGATTGAAATTCAGGGCGATCATCGCGAGCTTTTGGCCAAATGTCTGGCCAGCCGGTTTACCGTAAAGCTGGCCGGTGGCTAGGGTATCGCCGCAAAGCCCTTTTAATTCTTTACCTGCAGCCAGATACCCTCAATCTGGCAGCGTTGGAAACAACACCTCGGTAAATCCAAAGCGCTGCAGATCCCGAATCCGCTGCGGGTACAGCACGCCCCACAGATGATCGCATTCATGCTGCACCACCCGGGCGTGAAAACCGCTCACCGTACGATCAATCGGCGCACCAAATTGATCAAAGCCCTGATAACGCAATTGCGTCCAGCGCGGCACCTCGCCGCGCAGGCCCGGCACCGATAAGCAGCCTTCCCAGCCCAGCACTTCCTCCTCACCCAGCTGCGTGAGCTGCGGATTAATCAGCACCGTAAACGGCACACTCTCTGCCTCCGGGTAGCGCTCGCTGCGCGTCAGCCCAAATATCACCACCTGCAAATCCACCCCGATTTGTGGCGCGGCAATCCCGACCCCGCCTTGCGCCTGCATGGTGTCTTGTAAATCGGCAATCAGCTCGCTCAGCGCCGCAGTGGCAAATTCAGTCACCGGCTGCGCCTGCCGCTGCAAGCGTGGATCCCCCATGCGCACAATTTCACGTACCGCCATGCTCAAGCTCCCAGATTATTTTGCGGTATGATGGCAGCTTTTCGCCGTTTTGTATTCGCATGCTCGATCCTTTTGACCCCGCCGCCGAGATGGACACCGACACCCAGCACGCGTGGGCACATTATCTGGCGCTAGCTGATGCCGCACTCGCTTGGCTCAGCGCCCAACCGCGCGATCGGGTACTGATATGCGCGCAAAGTGAAATCGCCTATTGGCGCTGGCAAGGCCCCACCGCCGAGCATCTGGCCTGGGCGCCGATTGCCGAGGGCATGATCTGCCTGGAAGCCGCCATCTTGCTGCACGAAACCCACGGTTTAAGCCAGCACGAGATCGAATACCGGCTGCAGAATTTATTACAAGCTCTGCAGCAAGACCCGCCTACCACGCTGCGCTGGCCAGCCGGCCAGCTGCAATCTACCGTTCGTCCGCCGTTTTAGGTCATTTCTTACAAATATTATTAATGGGTATATGCTCAAAGCCCTTCATTGAAAATGGCTAGCAACTTATACCACAGCGGGGTATTAAAAATTCCGCTCAGCGGCCTTGATTTTGTAAGCATTTACCGGCATCTTTAACTTACAACGAGCGCATCCCGCGCCCGAAGACTGACAAGGAAGTTGCCTGACCATGCCTGCTGCCCTCCCGCATCCAGAAACACTGTTTCTGACCCCGGCAGAACGCGGCCTAGTGAGCCCGCAACCCGCGAGCCCGGCCCCGGCGCCGACCCCAACCATCACCGATAAAATTCAGCGCCTAAAAAAGAAGCGTGAACTCGCTGGCGAGCTACAAACCATGCTGGCCCAAAGCGGCATTACCCTGGAAGAACTGCGCGACAGCCTGCGCGCCGCAGCCTGATTTAGCCCGCGCCTCTTGCCAAGCCCGCACAGTTCGGTATAATCCGCCCTCTGCTTTGGCCCAGGTGGCGAAATGGTAGACGCAGGGGACTCAAAATCCCCCGCCGCAAGGTGTGTCGGTTCGAGTCCGACCCTGGGCACCATATGCCAAAAAGCCGTTAAACTTCAAAAGTTTAACGGCTTTTTTCGTTTCTACTCCCGCCCCAATCAATTAGACTGCATTTTTTGCTGTACACAGGTTTGTACACAGCTCTTCTCGCAGTATCCTCCTCCGCTGCGCTTGGTTTGCATCTACAGGGCTTTGTTGCACAAATCAGCGGCACTACGCCGCTGATTTGTGCAACAAAGCCTGGCGGAGTTGTGTTTCAGTCCGCGCAGACCATTCCTTAGCATCAGTTTTTCGATCAAATGTGGCGGTCTGCGGAGGCTGACCTTTAACGCGCACATAAACCTGATACTTCTTCTTACCTGTTTTAGTAATACGTTCAATGATACTGGCCATCTTCGTCTCCGAAGCAGTAGGAGTCGCATCCGCGACACGGCTACTACTTAATTTCTTCAATTAAAACAGCCCGTTAATCGATAAATCTACTTGGATTTTCGGAATAACAAGCTAGAAGAACGGGCAAAAAATGGCAACAAAATAGATGTAGCATGGTTGCGACAACACTGAATATCACCGATCAATGAGGCGAAAATGCAGATATGCCGATGCCAAAGCTGGCGTTTGCTATTGCTTATGGTGGTTTACTTGGAGGTGTGACAGGTTAGTGCGTTGAAATTGCGTTGCGCAATAGACAAAGGGTTAGCAATTTCTTGCTAACCCTTTGATATTCTTGGTGCCGACGGCAGGAATCGAACTCGCGACCCCCTGATTACAAGTCAGGTGCTCTACCAACTGAGCTACATCGGCTAAGAGCTGCGCATTATACACGACTGAGTTACATCCGCAAGCCCCGCTGCACTTAAAGTCCGCGCAAAGGCTTACTTCACTTGCTGGCTACTAAAAAACGCGTCGGAATAAAACTCGTCTGCCGGTAAGCCATGGGCTACAAAAGCGCTCACTGCCGCCTCTACCATTATCGGTGCGCCGCAGGCGTAGACTTGATAATGATCGAGTTTGGGGAAGTCGGCCATTACCGCTTCGTGCACCAGGCCTGTACGGCCCGTCCATTGATCTTCCGCTTTAGGCTCAGACAAGACCGGGATAAAGCTGAAATTGGGGTATTGCTGCTGCCACTGCGCCGGCAGCTCTGGCATATAGAGGTCATGCAGCGAGCGGCAGCCCCAGTACAGCACCATTTCGCGCTGCATGTTTTGTGCAAAAGCATGCTCAAGCATGCCTTTGATGGGGGCAAAACCGGTGCCGGTGGCGACAAAAATGATCGGTTTGTCAGAATCTTCACGCAAAAAGAAGCTGCCCAGCGGGCCGGTAAAGCGGAAGATTTCCCGCTCTTGCAGCGTATCCCACACATAGCTGGAAAACTCGCCACCGGGCACTTTGCGGATGTGCAATTCCAAAAAGCCTTCTTGCGCGGGCGAATTGGCGATGGAAAAACTGCGCTTATTGCCGGTTTTGGTGTGGATATCAATATACTGCCCGGCCAGAAAGGCCAGTTTTTCGGTCGATGGCAGTTTGAGCGTCAGCACGGCCACGTCGTGCGAGACCTTATTGATTTTCTCAATCCGGGTGGGCAAGGTACGGATCTGGATATCTTTGGTGGCCGCCACTTCGCGGCATTCGATGCTCACCTGCTCACTCACCGGGGTGGCACAGCAAAATAGCGCCAGCCCGTTGGCCTGATCGGCGGCAGTGAGCGCCGTGGGCGAATGATCGCCATGCACGACCTCGCCTTGCAATACTTTGCCTTTGCAGGCGCCGCAGGAGCCATTCTTGCAGCCATACGGCATGTTGAACCCCTCACGCATCGCGGCGTCGAGCAGGGTCTCGCCGTCAAACACACTCAGTTGCTGGCCTGATGGTTCGATGATAAGTTGTTTACTCATTATTTCTGGATGTCCGACAAGTGCGAAAAAAACGCTTGTTAATCATTGGTTGTGGCGATGTTGTGCAGCGGGCTCTCCCATGGCTGCAACGGCGCTTCAAGGTGTATGCCACGGCACGCAGCGCAGATAAAGCGCTAGCACTTCATACCCTGGGCGTGTATCCAATTCGTGCAGATCTGGATCAACCGCGTACCTTGCGCCGCCTGGCTGGGCTGGCCGATTACTGGCTACACAGCGCACCGCCGGCCGAAGCGGCTGGTGAACCACGCACCCAGCATTTGCTCGCGGCCTTGCTACGCCCGCGGCAACACCGCCGGGCGCATCGCGCGACGCATCGCCAGGCGGCGATTTTAGCACAGCCCCCTCGCCGCGCCGTTTACATCAGCACCAGCGGTGTGTATGGCGATCATCAGGGCCGCTGGCTCACCGAGAGCAGCCGGCAATTGGCGCGCACCACACGCGCCTGCCGCCGGCAATGGGCCGAGCAAAGCTGGCGCGCCGCCGCTCGCCGACAAGGCCGCGCAGGCCGCCCATTGCGCGTGAGCCTGCTACGCGCGCCGGGCATTTACGCCCTTGATCGTTTGCCCACCGCGCGGCTGGCGCGTGGCGAACCGGGCATCGTGGCCAGCGAGGACAGCCTCAGTAATCATATTCATGCCGCCGATCTGGCGCAGGCCATGGTGCTGGCGCTGTTTCGTGGCCGGCCGCTGCGCAGCTATAACATCGTCGATGATGCGCCCCATACGATGGGGGAATGGTTTGATCAGGTGGCCGACTTTACCGGCCTGCCGCGCGTTGCGCGCATCAGCCGCGCCGAGGCGCAAACCCAGCTCTCGCCCACCATGTTGTCCTATCTGAATGAATCACGGCAGCTGAGCAATCAGCGCGCCAAGCGCGAACTGCGTTGGCGGCTGCGTTACCCTAGCACCGCTGATTTTTTTGCTGCCCACACTGGGGAGTATGTGGCTACACGCAAATACTGATCTAGCCTGCAGCCAGATACACGGGCATGTATCTGGTGAGCCTCGTTTAATTGACATCGTGCGTGCAACACGCCTCCACCAGAGTAGCTGCACGCAAGGCTAACACGGCATTCTGACTAACCGACGCTCAGGCTTACGACCACAGCCGGCCAAACCAGCTTTTCTTTTCCCAGGTTTTCTGTACGCCGCGCGACAAGAAATGCGATACATAGCGCTGATCGCCTTCCATGATGTGATGGGTGAGCCAGTTGCGCAGAAAATGCAGCAATTCAAAGGTAATGGCCTCACCTTCACGCATCCGCTGCTGCAAGGTATTCACCTGGCTGATCAAATCTTCGTGATGACCTTTGTGGGTTTCATACTCGGGGTAGCCCAAAATCCGCATCAGGCTCTCTTCCACCGCAAAGTGAATACGGGTGTAATCCACCAGCCGGCCTAATATTTCGACCGAGGCTTCGCGGCCATGATGCTGGCGGATGGCGTCGTGCAGCTCGTTCAGCAAATCCACCAGTACTTTATGTTGTTCGTCGATTTCTTGAATGCCGACCGACAGGGCATCGTTCCATTCGATCAGTTTGCTCATTGTTGTGATCTCCAGTCGCTCAAGCCTGCATACTGCCCAGCCCGACAAAACGGCCTTTGACCTACATCAAACTGTCACGAAGGATAGTGCGTGCTGTGGCGCTCAGGTTGCAGTGGCGGCGCCCTGCCCGGCCAGCTCGCGCTCCACCACTTGCTGCAAGGCGGCAAAGCACAGCGGATCGAGCGCATCGCCCACCATTTGTTGCATCAGGTGCAGGGTATGTTCGGGCGTATTGGCCGGATGGTAGGGCCGCTCGGCGCTGATGGCATCGAAGATATCAGCGGTGGTGATAATGCGGGTTTCCAGCGCGATCTCGTCGGCCGCGAGCCCACGCGGATAACCACGCCCATCGAGCCGTTCATGGTGGGCGCCGGCCACCCGCGCCAGATCACGAAAATGCACGATTTTGCTCAAAATTTCTTCAGTCAGTCGCGCGTGCTGTTGTACCGCAAGGAATTCGTCGGCCGTGAGACGGCCCGGTTTTTCCAAAATCGCGCTGCTCACACCCAGCTTGCCCACATCGTGCAGCAAAGCTGCGCGGCGAATCCATTGCCGCTGCTGTGCATCTAGCCCTAATTCAATCGCGATCATTTCGGCGTAAAAGCCCACCCGCTCGCTGTGGCCAGCGGTAAACGGGCTCTTGGCATCCACCACCTGACCAAAGGCCGAGGCAATGGCATCCATATAATCATCATCTAACGGCAGGCTAAATTGCGCGGGCTCGAGCTGCAGCACGGCTTCGGCAATCATCGGCTCGGCCAGCATGTGCCAGAACGCCGGATCGGCCGCTACTTCGCGAAAAGCCGCCACCACATTGGGGTCAAACCAGCTACCAGCACGCGTCTCAACTTCAGCCAAGGCAGCCGCGGGCCCATACGAGAAATGAAAGACATCCACCACTTGTGCCAGGAGCGCAATCCGCGCATACAAGGGAATGGCCGTACCGGCTAGTTGCTCGGGCCTGCCGCTGCCATCCCAATGCTCATCCAGCGAATGAATGCCCAGCGCCACCGGTTCGGGAAAGCGCAGCTGTCGGGCAATACGCGCGCCACGGTCGCAGCGGGTTTGAATCAGCTCGTTGGCAATCGTATCGCCATTACGCATGATGTTCAGAATGGCATTCAATCGGCGCGTCCAGCTTTCATGCTGACCGGTATGGCTAAATACAAAACCCAGCACCTGCGCCAGATTACCACCCACCAGCTTAAAGTCGCGCTTGAACGATTGATCATCGGTGAGATACAGCTCGCAAATACGCGCCGCATTGCTGCTACAGCCCAGATCTTTGAGCAGCAGGGTGTAGTAGAGCTCCCACTGCGCTTGCTCGGCAATCCCTAGCTGCCGGCCGATGTGCATGCCAATCCAGCAGCAGCGCACGCAATGCCCTTGCGGCTGGCCTTCGGTCATGTCTAGCGCGTAGGAAAAAGCGCCAAGAATTTCGGCTAATTGCACAGAAGAGTACGGCATGGCGGGCTAAGCAGGGTGAATCACAGCTTCACCATAGCGCTGGCACGGCCGCTTTACCAGCCGGCAACCGGCAGAAAAAAACCCGCCGGCGGCGGGTTAGGTGTGCAGACGGTAAGCGATTAATCCGCGCCACGGGCACGATCCGCGTGGAATTTGGCTACGAACTGCGGAAATTGATCCACTTCGATGGCATCGCGCATTTCCTGCATCAGCACCTGATAGTAATGCAGATTGTGAATGGTATTGAGCTGCGCGCTCAGGATTTCCTGGCTGCGGAATAAATGATGCAGATAGGCGCGGCTAAAGTTGCGGCAGGTATAGCAGCTGCAGCTTTCATCCAGCGGGCGCTGATCTTTTTTGTAATGCGCGTTTTTGATTTTGACATTGCCATAGCGGGTAAACAGCATACCATTGCGCGCATTGCGGGTCGGCATCACGCAATCGAACATATCGATCCCTTGGCTCACTCCAAACACCAAGTCTTCCGGCGTGCCCACGCCCATCAGATAGCGTGGTTTATTCACCGGCAATTTCGGCGCAGTGTGTGCCAGAATCCGCGCCATATCTTCTTTCGGCTCACCCACCGACAAACCACCAATCGCCATGCCGTGGAAATTAAGCTCATTTAGGCCGGCCAGCGATTCATCCCGCAGGTCTTCGTACATGCCGCCCTGGACAATGCCGAACAAGGCATTCGGGTTTTGCAGCCGATCGAATTCATCTTTCGAGCGCTTCGCCCAGCGCAGCGACAGGCGCATTGAGTCACCCGCCTGTTTGCGATCAGCGGGGTATGGCGTGCATTCATCAAAAATCATCACCACATCAGAATTCAGCACTTTCTGAATGCGCATCGATTCTTCTGGCGTCAGAAAGAGCTTGTCGCCATTCACCGGGCTTTGAAACTTCACCCCTTCTTCGGTGATTTTGCGCATCGCACCCAAGCTAAACACCTGAAAACCGCCCGAGTCGGTCAGCATGGGTTTATCCCAGCCCATAAATTGATGCAGGCCGCCAAATTGCTCGATCACTTCCAGCCCCGGGCGCAGCCACAGGTGGAAAGTATTGCCAAGGATGATCTGGGCTTTGATTTCATGCAGATCGCGTGGCGTCATCGCCTTCACAGTGCCGTAAGTGCCTACCGGCATAAACACTGGAGTTTGAACTACGCCGTGGTTCAGCGTGAGCGTGCCGCGGCGCGCACCGGCCGAGGTGGTTTTCAATTCGTAATGCATGGTCTTGATTTCCAATCAGAAGCGGCCAGAGACACAGTCCGGCGCAAGGCGGCAAGGTTAACGGCTGCGCCAGCCCAAGGCAAGTGCAAAATGCCGCACAGGCGATGATTTTCATTGGTGATTCACGCCGATGCACTACAATGAACATGCCAATTAAATCAGGCACTTATTAGGGAAAACATGTACTCGCCTCGCCACTGGGTTTCGCTCATTTGCTTTTGCGCCCTCGTCAATTCGCCAAGCTGGGCGGGTGAAACCCTGCGCATTTGCGCCGAAAACGATTGGAAGCCGTACTCTTTTGCCAAACAGGGCCAGGCTGCTGGTGCCTCGGTCGAACTGATTAGTGCCGCGCTTAGCCAGCAGCGCATGGCCTTTACTATTGATAGCGGCAGCTACAACCGCTGCCTCAAACTTACCCAAGCGGGCCACTACGATGCAGTACTGAACGTGGCCAAAACCAGCGAGCGCCAAAATCAGTTTGTCTGGCCGCAGCTACCTTATCTGCATGTGAAATTGCACCTACTGGCGCATAGAAAATTAGCCAAAACCAGCACCGAGTATGGGGTATTGGCTGGCAAGCGAATTGGTACAACGGCTGGCTACGAATACCCCGAGAAGATGTTTTTGCAAAAAGACATCAAGCTGATCGAATCGCACAGCGAGCTAGCCAGCTTGCGCCGGCTGGCGGCAGGCAATATCGATTTCATCCTGATTTCGCAATCCACCTATCAGGCGCAGCAAAAACTACTCAATAACGCGGAAAATGCCGGCATCAGCGACTGGGGGCTGATTGATAATCTGGCGCTCTATGTAGCCTTTAGCCCCAAACTGCCAGACGCCGGCCGCTGGACGCGGGCGCTAGATGCTGGGCTGGCGGAATTGCAAAAGCGCGGCGAAGACAAAGCCATTTTCAATCGCTGGCACGCCCTGTATTGAGCGCGCCAGCCTCCTGCCTTAGGCCGCGGTCTGCGGCTCCAGCAACATCGAATCGCCATAGCTGAAAAAGCGATATTCATGCGCAATGGCATGCTGGTAGGCATCCAGCATGGTTTGGTGGCCGGCAAAAGCCGACACCAGCATCAGCAATGTCGATTTGGGTAAGTGAAAGTTGGTGATCAGCCGGTCAACCACTTTGAATTGATAACCCGGGGTGATAAAGATATTGGTGTCGCCCGTAGGTTCGGCCAGCAGCCCCTGCTGCGACGAGGCTTCCAGCGCCCGCAATGAGGTTGTCCCCACCGCAATCACCCGCCGGCCGCTGGCTTTGGCCGCCCGAATGGCTTCTTGGGTACGCTGCGGAATTTCATAGCGCTCGTGATGCATGGTGTGCTCGGCGATGTTATCCACGCGCACCGGCATAAAGGTCCCGGCGCCCACATGCAGGGTTAAAAATTCCACCCGCACGCCTTTGGCGCGCAATTCATCCAAAATCGCGTCGGTAAAATGCAGCCCTGCAGTCGGTGCAGCCACCGCACCCGGATCGCGCGCGTAGACGGTCTGATAGCGTTTGGCGTCTTCTTCGTCCGGCTCATGCGTAATATAGGGCGGTAGCGGCAAACGGCCGGAGGCATCCAGCACTTCCAACACGCTCAGTTCACCCAGAAACTTCAGCTTAAATAAATCCTGCTGCCGCTCCAGCATTTCGGCCTCAAAACCACCCTGAAAGTGCAGAATGGTACCCGGCTTGGGGGCTTTCGAGGCCTTGATGTGCGCCAGCGCATGCTGTTGATCCAGCACCCGCTCGACCAGCGCCTCAATCTTGCCGCCGCTGGCTTTTTCGCCGAACAGGCGGGCTTTGATCACTTTGGTATCGTTAAACACCAGCACATCGCCAGCCGTGAGCAATTGCGGCAGCTCGGTAAACACATGATCCGCCAGTTGCGTGCCATTCACATGCAATAAACGACTCTTGCCCCGCTCGGTAGGCGGGAACTGGGCAATCAGGTGCTCAGGCAAATGGTAATCAAAATCGGCAATCTGCATCGAAATCTACTCTGTAAGGTCGGTAACATTCACTGGGTAAATTATACCAGCGAAACCCTTTGTAACCCGCGCCAATCCTGATGTAACAGAATATTGCAAGCCACTTGGGTCGGTGTAAGACAGCAGAAATTAAAAAAAATTCACGGCTTTTTCTGGACAAATTCGGCGAAGTTGCGGCAAACTCCGACGATTCGAAGGGAATATAAGGATTGCATGATGTCGGCGAGCGACAAGATCCTGGTTCTGCATGGCCCGAATCTGAACCTGCTGGGGCTGCGGGAACCGCAGCATTATGGCAGCCAGACACTGGCGCAGATCAACGCACAACTTGTCGCTTTAGGTACCGAACACGGCATCGAGGTCGAAACTTTCCAGTCTAATCGTGAATACGAGCTCATCGAGCGCATTCACGCTTGTCTGGATGACGGCACTCGCTACATCGTGATTAATCCGGCCGCCTTTACCCACACCAGCATCGCGCTGCGCGATGCGCTATCGGGCGTGAAAATTCCGTTTGTAGAGGTTCATCTCTCCAATATCCACGCTCGTGATGCCTTCCGGCATAAATCCTATTTTTCCGATCTTGCCGCTGGCGTGATTTGCGGCCTGGGCCCTCAGGGCTACCAGTTTGGCCTGCACTTTGCCATCAGCAAGCTCAAAACCCAATAACACCAATAGCTCACTGAGCTGTAGTCATCCAACTTAAACAGAGAGGATTGCATCAATGGATCTGCGTAAACTGAAAAAACTCATCGATCTGGTGGAAGAGTCCGGCATCGCCGAACTGGAAGTCACGGAAGGTGAGGAAAAGGTACGCATCACGCGCAGCGTAGCCAATCCGGCTTACGTGCAAGCTGCCCCAATGCAATATCATGTTCCAGCTGCCGCACCTGCGGCCGCCGCGGCCGCTACTGCGCCGGAAGCCGCAGCGCCGGTAGTCGATGGTTTCACCCAGAAATCACCGATGGTGGGTACGTTCTACCGCTCATCTAGCCCAGGCGCGAAAGCCTTTGTTGAAGTTGGCCAAACCGTGAATGCCGGCGACACGCTGTGTATTATCGAAGCCATGAAACTCCTGAATGAAATCGAAGCCGAGCAATCAGGCGTGATCAAAGCGATCCTGATTGAAAATGGTCAGCCGGTTGAATACGGCGAACCGATGTTTATCATTGGCTAATTCTGTGGGGTATGGCCGGCAAATCAAGCTTTGATTTGCCTTTTTGGCCTATCCCTACCCGGAGTACCTATGTTTGAAAAAATCCTGATCGCCAATCGCGGCGAAATTGCGCTGCGCATTTTGCGCGCCTGCCGCGAAATGGGCATTAAAACCGTGGTTGTGCATTCTGAAATCGACCGCGAAGCCAAATACGTCAAACTGGCGGATGAATCGGTGTGTATCGGCCCGAATCCGTCAGCACAAAGCTACCTGAATGTACCTGCCCTGATTGCCGCCGCCGAAGTGACTGGCGCGCAAGCGATTCACCCGGGCTACGGTTTTCTGTCGGAAAACGCCGACTTTGCCCAGCGCGTTGAAGAATCTGGCTTTGTCTTTATCGGCCCACGCCCGGAATCGATCCGCGTGATGGGGGATAAAGTCGCCGCCAAAGACGCAATGAAAAAAGCCGGCGTGCCTTGCGTACCCGGTTCGGAAGGTGGCTTGCCGGATGATGAAGCCGCCATTCTCAAGCTGGGGCGCGAAGTAGGCTATCCGGTCATTATTAAAGCCGCCGGCGGTGGCGGTGGCCGCGGTATGCGCGTGGTGCATAAAGAAGAAGATTTGCTCGCGTCTGTGGCGCTGACCAAACAGGAAGCCAATCAGTTCTTCGGCAACCCGATGGTCTACATGGAAAAATTCCTGCAGACCCCGCGCCACGTCGAAATTCAGGTCTTGGCAGACCAGCACGGCAACGCCATCTATCTGGGTGAGCGCGATTGCTCGATGCAACGTCGTCACCAAAAAGTGATCGAAGAAGCCCCTGCACCGGGCGTGACCGAAGAGCAGCGCCGCAAAGTGGGCGAAGCGTGTGCCGAAGCCTGCCGTCAGATCGGCTACCGCGGCGCGGGTACGTTCGAGTTCCTGTACGAAAACGGCGAGTTCTACTTTATCGAGATGAACACCCGTGTGCAGGTTGAGCATCCGGTGACCGAGATGATTACCGGCATTGACATTGTGCAAGAGCAGATTCGCGTGGCCGCAGGCCTGCCGCTGCGCTACACGCAAGACGATGTGAAGCTTAAAGGCCATTCGTTCGAATGCCGGATTAACGCGGAAGACGCCGTGAAGTTTATCCCTAGCCCCGGTCAGGTCACCAAATGGCACACGCCAGGTGGCCCGGGTGTGCGTGTAGATTCGCACGTGTATCAGGGTTACCGCATTCCGCCAACGTATGACAGCATGATCGGCAAGATCATCACATACGGCGACACCCGCGAGCAGGCCATGGCCCGCATGCGCATCGCCCTGTCGGAGATGGTGGTCGAAGGGATCAAGACCAATATTCCACTGCACCAGCAATTGTTGCTGGACAAGGAATTCATCAAAGGTGGCACCAGCATTCATTATCTGGAACACCATATGGATGTGATCCGCGAAGCCATAGAAGGTAAAGCGGTTTAAGCTGTGATCTAGATCACCACCCAAGGGCAGCCTAGCTGCCCTTTTTAATTGCCCATTCCACCCGGGGTATACCCCTATAATGCTTATTGGTATTTACATTCAGACACATACCCCGCCGTAGCACAGCAGCATATAACATCAGCAAACCCTAACATGTAGTGCGCAGCACAGAATTACATCCGGCCGGATTGTCAGCTTACGTTGCATCCCTTACTATCGAATCGCCCGGTACACCAAGTGGGCTTCCTGCGGTCATATCGCACCGCTGACAGATAAAAACTGGATGGAGAGATTTCAAATGCAAGTACGCACCTTGATGCATCGCAGCCGCTTGGCTGCCCTCTTGGCAGGTATGCTGCTCGCGGCGGGCGTTCAGGCCGCCACTTGGCAGGAAGGCTCGACCTACACCGCCGGCGCAGTAGTTGATTACAACGGCAAAACCTACACCGCACTGGTGACCCACACCGCGTATGTGGGTGCCAAC
Source organism: Chitinibacter tainanensis DSM 15459 (assembly GCF_000429785.1). Taxonomy (GTDB): domain Bacteria; phylum Pseudomonadota; class Gammaproteobacteria; order Burkholderiales; family Chitinibacteraceae; genus Chitinibacter; species Chitinibacter tainanensis. Next base: position 387,282 of record NZ_AUCN01000009.1, on the reverse strand, counting down.
TGGAATCCAGCGGCGACCCCAACCCTGTGGAAAGAAGGCGGCAATAGCTCAGCTACCCCAGCACCAACTGCAGCGCCAAGCGTGGCGCCGACAGTAGCACCAACTACAGCCCCAACCACCGCACCAAGCAGCGCCCCAACCGCTACGCCAGTTGCGGGCGTAAATGGCTGGGATAAAGCCACGGTGTACACCGGTGGCCAACGCGTATCTTACAATGGCGCCGTGTATGAAGCCCAATGGTGGACACAAGGCGACGTACCTGGTGCAGCGCAGTGGGGCCCATGGAAATTGGTGAGCGGCACAGTGGCTACGCCTACCCCAGTGGTCACCGCCAAACCAACGAATACCCCAGTGGTGACCAGCACCCCAACGCCGGTGGTGACTAGCACGCCTGTCGTGACTGCCACCCCAACGCCAGTGGTAACCCCGGTTGTGACCGCTACGCCAACGCCAGCGATCACCCCAAGCCCAACGCCAGTCGGCCCTACGCCTACACCAAATCCAAACGGCCTGCCAAAACATGCGCTGATTGGTTACTGGCATAACTTCACCAACCCAGCCGGCGACACCTTCCGCATCCGCGATGTACCCGCCGAGTGGGATGTGATCATGATTTCCTTTGCGGACGATGCCGGCAATGGTGCGGTGGCCTTCAATCTGGATAAAAACGCCGGTACTGAAGCCGAATTCATCGCTGATGTGGCCGCAAAACGCGCCCAAGGTAAGAAAGTGGTGTTGTCACTGGGTGGCCAAGAAGGTCGCATGACCCTGTCGACCAAAGAAAACGTGACTAACTTCGTTAACAGCCTGCATGCCATCATCACCAAATATGGTTTTGACGGGATCGATCTGGATCTGGAAAGCGGCGCCGGCGTGGTACTGGGCACCCCAATCATCAATAACCTGATTGATGCGGTGAAACAGCTGAAAGCCAAAGTCGGTCCAAGCTTCTACCTGTCGATGGCACCTGAGCATCCATACGTTCAAGGCGGTTATGTATCGTACTCGGGCATCTGGGGTGCTTACCTTCCGATCATCGATGGCCTGCGCAATGATCTGAACATCATTCACGTTCAGTACTACAACAACGGTGGTCTGTGGACACCTTACTCTAACGGCGCACTGAACGAAGGCACCGTCGATGGTCTGGTTGGTGGTTCGCTGATGCTGATCGAAGGCTTCAAAACCGTAGGCGGCACCGGCTGGGAATTCAAAGGCCTGCGTCCTGATCAAGTGGCCTTTGGCGTACCAAGTGGCCGTAGCTCAGCCAACACCGGCTTTGTGACCAGCCAAGTGGTGAACGACACCCTAACTTGCCTGACCCAGCTGAAAAACTGCGGCATGGTTAAACCAAAACAAGCCTACCCTGACTACCGCGGCGTGATGACCTGGTCGATCAACTGGGATAAACACGATGGCTACAACTTCAGCAAACCGGCTTCGGCTGCACTGAAAGCCCTGCCATAAGCTAAGAAATAGCATGACAACACCCCGACGCGTTCGGGGTGTTTTTTTGTCTGCCGCCCATACAAAGGCGCTGACGGATGTAGTTCACACGCCTTTGTCAGCTTTTTGAAATACCTATTGAGCTTACCCATAGAAAGGATTATCTTAGCGATCTACTTCGCTTACACCGACCATGTCAGACCTCTTAACCTCCATACAGCAGTGCTATGAGCGCAGCCGAGCGCTGATGTATGCCGATCCACCTGAAGCCTTGCGCCTCGCCTGTGCGGCCACGGCCATGCTCACCACCGAGCTGCCCGCGGCATTTCGGGTGAAGGTGATGTTTCAGCAGGTGGAAATGCTGATGGGGTTTGGACGGATTCATGAAGGCACGACCTTACTGCACGATACGCTGCTGATCGCCGAAACCGAAAATCTGGAAGCCGAGCGCGGCAATCTGCTTTACACCCTCGGTATTGCCCACTACACCACCGCCGATTTCAGCACCGCCATCGACTACTGGCGTGATTGCCTGAATCTGGACAATCGGGGCTTTAGCGTTGAAACCCGCATCAACGCCTTTATCGCCTTGGGGCAAATGTATTTTGCCTTCCATATGCCAGAAGACGCCCTGCGTCACCATCTTAGCGCCCACAAATACTTGCACGAGGGCATTGATCTCGAGCTGCGCGCTCGGCTGTATATCAATCTGGTCGCCGATTATTGTGAGCTGGGGCGCTATGCCGAAGCGCAGCCCTTGCTGGATGAAGCCGAACATATCTGCCAGCAGATACAGCATCTGGAATACCTTGGCGAAGCGCTCAGCTATCGCACCCTGATGCTTTTGCAGCAAGATAAACTCGAGGAAGTCACCGCGCTGCTGGAGCGCGGCCATAGTATGGATCGCTATTGGGCCTGGGGCGAAATCAGCTGGAAAATCGTCACCGGCAAAATCGCCATGGCCGAAGACAATCTCGCCGCCGCCATTGCGGCGTTTGAAGAGGCCTTGAGCCTAAGCCAGAAATACGAATGCACTAGTAAAGTTCATGTCGTGCATGCCACCTTGGCGATTGCCTATGGCCAGGCTGGCCAGCCCGCGCAGGCTGAGAAACATCAGCGCCTGTATCAGGAACATTACAACCGGCTTGGTTCGGCCGAGATTTTTGCCCGCCTACAAGACTTAGAGCAGCAGTTACATAATACCTAGCCTCGGTATCTGCTGCTGGGCTAAGATAGTCGTACCTTTGAAATCGATACCCCAGTGAGGCTAAGATGAACAACTTTAGTTTTCACAACCCAACCCGCATTGAGTTTGGCCAAGGCCAGATTGCGCAACTAAGCCAGCTACTGCCTGCTAATGCCCGCGTACTGCTGCTGTATGGTGGTGGCAGTATCAAGCGCAACGGCGCCTACAGCCAGATTATCGCGGCTCTGGGTGAGCGGGTCTGCCATGAATTTGGCGGAATCGAGCCCAACCCCGAATACGAAACCTTGCTGCGTGCAGTTGCGCTCGCGCGGCAGGAAAAACTAGATTACATCGTGGCCGCCGGCGGCGGCTCGGTCATTGATGGCGCTAAATTTGTCGCGGCAGCGGTACCGCATCAGGGTGATCCTTGGCTGATTATCGGCAACCGAACGCCACTACAGAGCGCGCTGCCAATTGCCGCAGTGCTGACCTTGCCGGCGACAGGCTCGGAATCCAATTTCGCCGCGGTGATTACCCGGCGCGCTACCCAAGATAAGTTGTCATTCAAAAATCCGCTGGTCTTTCCCCAACTAGCGATTTTGGACCCCACCCTCACCTACAGCCTGCCAGCACGCCAAGTTGGCAATGGCGTGGTGGATGCCTTCGTGCATACCACCGAGCAATACCTCACTTACCCCAATGAGGCGCGGGTGCAAGATAGGCTGGCCGAAGGCATTTTGCAAACCTTAATCGAAATCGGCCCGCAAACTTTGGCCGAGCCCACTGATTACGCCGCGCGGGCCAATTTGATGTGGGCGGCCAATCAGGCCTTGTATGGCATGGTGGGGCTAGGCCAGCCACAAGATTGGGCCACGCACGCCATGGGGCATGAGCTCACCATGCTGTTCGGGCTGGATCACGCTCAAACACTGGCGATTGTGCTGCCGGCGCTGTGGCGCTATCGCTTAGCCAGCAAAATGGCCAAGCTGGCGCAATATGGTCGCCGCGTGTGGGGGCTAAGCGGTGAAGATGCCGTGGTGGCCGTGGCGGCCATTGAGCGCACCGAAGCATTTTTCACCCAGATGGGTCTACCCTGCCACCTCAGCGCTTACCAGCTGGATGCGCAAACTGCGGCCGATGGCGTCGCACAACAACTGATCCGCCATCAGCGTACCCGACTAGGCGAAGCCCAAGATCTCAGCCCCGAAGATTGCCGTGCCATTTTGATCACAGCCGCGTAGTCAGGCAGGGCAAAATAAAAGTGTAATGGTATGCTTGGCCTTTCACGCATCCCTTACGATCATCGCATGCAAGAGGCTGATCTGCGCCGCCAATTGGCCAAGGCGCACAAACTGCTGAACTCGCAAAGCACCGAGAGCCTGGCCATTGCGCTAGAAGTGCGCAATCAGGCGCGCGAACGCGATTTGCCCGAGCTAGAAGCCAGCGCTTTGTGCCTGATGGCCAATTGCGTGTATGACTTTGGTAACTACAGCGAAGTGCTGGATTATCTGCAGGAAGTCGGCCAAATCGCCGCGCGCGCGCCCATTGGCCGGCAGGAAGGCGAGCAGCTACAAGCACTGGGGCGCACCTATTACACCATGGGCGATTACCGCCGCGCCAGTGATTACTGGCGCCGCTGCCTCACTTTACCCGATTGCGCCATCAGCCTTGAAACCCGCATCAAAGCCCATATTGGCATGGGGCAATTATTTTACGCGAGTGAGCATTTCGAATCCGCGCTCGCCCACCATCGCCGGGCGGAAGAGCTGGCCGCCAGCTCAGATGATTATCATCTGCAAGCCGCGATTCTGATCAATATCGGGGTGGATCTGATTGCCTGCCAAAAGCTAGCCGAAGCCCATGTCGTGCTCAAAGGCGCTCTACCGCTGGTTAAGGCCGATCAGAACTATCGTAATGAAGCCGAAATTTACGCGTTGATTGGCCAGATTCAACTGCTCAATGCTGAGTATGACAAAGCGCGAATGAGCCTCCTAGTGGCCTTAAAAATCAATCGCTTACACATCAATCTGTGGGGCGAAGCCAGTACTTTGCTCACGCTGGGCAAAGTGTATTTTGCCAGCGGCATGATTGATATCGCGCGCGAACAACTGGTGGAAGCGCTGAACAAAGCCTGCTCGCTGGGCGCACTACACCTGCAGCAGCATTTGCATGAGATTCTTAGCCGCGTATACCGGCACCTGGCACAAGAAGAGCTCGCCAGTGGGCACGAATCACTCTTTCATACCTTGCGCCAGCAATTGCTTGCGCAAACCGGTGAAGGTGAGCTGGAAACCATGGAGCTGCGCCTTGAATACCTGTGAGCCGGCTAATGCATAGCCACGCCGATGTCGACAATCTAAATCAGCGCGCTCGTGATCTGGCTCGCGAGCATTCGGCAGAGGCATTGGCTTGCGCACAGCATGCGGCCAATTTATCCATCCCGCTCGATTACACCGCAGGGTTTACCGAGGCGCTCTTCCTGCAAGGCAGCATTAGCTGCATTCAGGGCCAGCTTGCGGATGGACTGCCACTAATGCGCCATGCGCTGTATATGGCCAATCTGCACCAATTGGTGGCCTTGATTCCTGATTGCCTGCAAGAAATCGCCCGCGCTTGCTATACGCAGGGTGATTATGACAACGCATTAGAGGCCTGGGCTCAATGCCTGGATGCCGCGCTGGCGATTGAAAACGACGCCATCTACATTAAAGGCCAGCTGGGAATTGGGCAGCTGTATTTTGCCCACGACGAGTTTTATCAGGCGCTGAATCACCATCTGAAAGCGCGTGATCATGCCTACCGCTCCACCGATCTGGTCACCAAAGCTGCGATTGAAATCAATATCGGCGTTGATCAACTCGAGCTGGGGCAACTAGTAAATGCCAAGCAAACCCTGAAACAAGCTCTGATTTTGGCGCAAGAAGCCCACAACCTTGAATATCAAGCGGCGGCGATGGGCGGACTGGGGCAATTGGCACTGCTAGAAAAAGATTATCCGCTGGCGCAGTCTTACCTCGAACGGGCGAAAGGCTTGAACCAGCAGCACCAGAATCACTGGGGCGAAGCGCAGAATTTATACCTACTCGGCCGCTTGGCCCTCGCCCGTAACCAGCTGGATGCGGCGCTGGAAGCACTCAAACACAGCCTGACATTGGCCAATGAGATCGGAGCAGCGCATCTGATTTATAAGCTGGAGCTTGCGCTGGCCGATGTGCATGCCGAGCGCAAAGAGTACGCCCTGGCCTTGCAATACCACCGCCAAGGCTACCAGCATCATTACCAGCTCTTGCGCCAAGCGTCGCCGCAGCGGCTGCATATGATGGAAGCCAAGCTCGAAGTCGAAAAAACCCGCCTAGAAAACCTCAATCTGCGCGAGCAACATGCCGAAGAGCGACAAGCGCGGCTGCAGAGTGATTATCTGGCTTCACAAGACCCACTAACGGGCCTACTCAATCGCCGCGGACTAGAGCTCAAACTCGGCTCAGGCCTGCAATCCAATCCCGAACATCAAGAGCCACTGGCCTTGTTGATGATTGATATCGATTACTTTAAAGGCATCAATGACCGCTGGGGCCATCTGGTGGGTGACTCGGTCTTGCGGCAAGTTGGTGCGCTGCTTAAATCCGGTTGCCGGCAGGATGATCTGGTTTGCCGTTGGGGTGGGGAAGAATTTCTGGTCTTACTCCCCTCGCGCAGTGGCGTACCCGCGCGCGATGTCGCCGAGCGGCTGCGCTTAATGGTGTCGCAATGGCCATGGGGCAAAATCGAGCATGGCATGGAGCTCACTATTAGCGTAGGGGTAACGCAATATCAGAACGATGCCCAGCTCAGCAGCATGGTGCAGCGCGCCGATCAAAATCTTTACAAAGCCAAGCAAGCTGGCCGCAATCAGGTCGTCTACTAATTGCCAGTCAGCTGAAAAAAAGCCTCACCAAACCGCTGCTAGCGCCCTAAAAGCCGAGCTCGCGCAAATCCCTATCAAATTTGCGAGTTTAAGTAAGCATTTTTCCGTTAAAATTCGGTCTTTAGCCGTCTTTCCCGCCGGAGATGCCCTTCATGGCCGACCAGACCGCCGCCGCCATCGTCCAATCGCAAGAACGCTTGCGTGAGATTCCCTACAACTACACCTCGTTTTCTGATCGTGAAATCGTGATTCGCCTGCTGGGCGATGATGGTTGGCGTATTTTGGACGAGCTGCGCCAAGAGCGTAAAACCGGCCGTTCGGCGCGTATGTTGTTTGAAGTATTGGGCGACATCTGGGTGGTGAAGCGCAATCCGTATCTACAAGATGATCTGCTGGAAAACCGCAAGCGCCTGAGTTTGCTGGTGGAAGCCATGCATCACCGGCTGGCCGAAATCGAAAAACGCCGCCAGGAAAACGAGCGGGTGAATATTTTGCTCGCCCGCACCCGGCAGGCGGTGGATGAATTTGAACGCGAATTCCGCGATATCGGCATTCTGCGCAAGAAAGTCCTGAAAAAAATGGGCGCCCTCACGCGCAAAGACAACATCCAGTTTGATGGTCTGGCGCGGGTTTCCCATGTTACCGATGCCACCGACTGGCGGGTGGAATACCCCTTTGTGGTCCTCACCCCGGATACCGAAGCCGAGATGGCGCCGCTGGTCTCCGCCTGTATTGAGCTGGGGCTCACGATTATCCCGCGTGGGGGTGGCACTGGTTACACCGGCGGCGCTGTGCCGCTGACGCCAATGAGTGCGGTGATCAATACCGAAAAACTCGATCGCCATCAGGGCGTTGAGAAAATCCGCATCCCCGGAGTGGATCACGAAGTTGCCACCATTCAGTGTGGCGCAGGCGTAGTGACTCGCCGTGTGATGGAAGCCGCGGAAGACGCGGGCCTCGTATTTGCGGTGGACCCAACCTCGGCCGATGCCTCCTGTATTGGTGGCAATGTCGCCATGAATGCCGGCGGTAAAAAGGCCGTGCTCTGGGGCACAGCACTCGATAATCTAGTCAGCTGGAAAATGGTCGACCCCGATGGCAACTGGCTGTTTATCGAGCGGATGGATCACAATCTGGGCAAAATCCACGATGCGGCACAGGCTACCTTCCGCATTAGCAAATTCAAACCCGATGGTAAAACCAAGCTCGGTGAAGACACGCTGGTGATTCCTGGCCGTACGTTCCGCAAGGAAGGCTTGGGTAAAGACGTTACCGACAAATTCCTCGCTGGCCTGCCTGGGATTCAAAAAGAAGGTACTGACGGGCTGATTACCAGTGCCCGCTTTGTGCTGCACCGCATGCCGGATCATATCCGCACCGTGTGTTTGGAATTCTTCGGTGAAGTAAGCCGCGCCGTACCGTCGATTGTTGAAATCAAAGATTATCTCGATGCCCATCCGAGCGTGCAGCTCGCTGGCCTAGAGCATCTCGATTGGCGCTATGTCCGCGCGGTAGGCTATGCCACCAAGGCCAAATCCAAAGGCCGGCCCAAGATGGTGCTGATTGCCGATATTGTGTCGGATGATGAAAAAGCGCTGGGCGAAGCCACTAGCCATGTCGTGAAACTGGCCAACGCCCGCGGCGGTGAAGGCTTTATCGCCGTGCTGCCCGAGCAGCGGAAAAAATTCTGGCTGGATCGCGCCCGCACAGCAGCGATTGCCAAACATACCAACGCCTTCAAGATTAATGAAGACGTGGTGATTCCGCTGCCGCGCCTGGGTGAATACTCAGACGCCATCGAGCGAATCAATATCGAGCTGTCGATTCATAACAAACTGGAATTACTCGACCAGCTGAGCGAGTTTTTCACCCAAGGCCGCCTACCCTTCGATACCAGCGATGCACCAGTCAGCCATGATGTGCTGATTGGCGATCGCCGCGAATCGGCGCTGGCCTTTATCGAGCAAACCCGCCAGCACTGGCAGTGGGTAAACAATAATCTGGATGTCGCGTTCGAACTGTATCAAAGCGCCTTCCCCCAGCTGCCGCTCGAAAAAGCCGTCGATGCCAATGAGCTTCCGCAAAGCGTATTCCACGCCTTGCGTGATTTTGTACTGCGCATTTCCTACAAACGCGAGCTACTGACCGAGCTAGAAACGCTATTTAGCGGCCGCACCGATAAGCCGATTCTGGATGCGATTCATGCCCTGCATCAGAAAGTCTTAAAAGGCCGCACTTGGGTCGCGCTGCATATGCACGCCGGCGATGGCAATGTGCACACCAACTTGCCGGTGAACTCGGACGACTACGATATGCTGCAACGCGCCCACCACGCAGTGGCGCGCATTATGCAAGTGGCCCGTGATCTGAATGGCGTGATTTCCGGCGAGCACGGCATCGGCATTACTAAATACGAATTCCTCACTCGCGCTGAACTGCAGCCATTTGAAACCTATAAGCAAAAAGTCGATCCGCACGGCCACTTTAATAAGGGCAAGCTCTTGCCCGGCGCCGATCTGACCAATGCCTACACGCCATCCTTTAGCCTGCTGGGCACAGAATCGCTGATTCTGGAGCAATCCGATATCGGCAGCATCAGCAATATGGTCAAAGACTGTTTGCGCTGCGGTAAATGTAAGCCGGTATGTACCACCCACGTACCGCGCGCAAATCTACTGTACAGCCCACGCAATAAGATTCTGGCCACCGGTTTGCTCACCGAAGCTTTCCTGTACGAAGAGCAAACCCGCCGTGGCATTTCGCTCAAGCACTTTGAAGAGCTGGGTGATGTGGCGGATCACTGTACCGTGTGTCACCGCTGTGTGAACCCTTGCCCGGTGAAGATCGACTTTGGTGATGTCTCAGTGGCGATGCGCAATTTCCTGCGCAAAGAAGGCAAAAAGAAATTCAACCCGGGCTCGGCGCTGGGCATGACTTTCCTGACGCTGAAAGATCCCGCCACCATCAAACTGATGCGCGCCATGATGATCGGCTGGGGTTACAAAGCGCAGCGGCTGGGGCATTCGGTGGCGAAGAAATTTGGTCTGCTCAAAGGCGTGACCAAGCAGCCACCATCCACGCTGGGCACAGCGCCCATCAAGGCGCAGGTGATTCACTTCATCAATAAACCGATGCCAGGTGGCTTACCGAAGAAAACCGCCCGCGCCTTGCTGGATGTGGAAGATAGCAATGTAGTACCGGTAATTCGCGACCCGCAGCGCCTGAACGACGACAACGAGGCCGTGTTCTACTTCCCGGGTTGCGGCTCGGAGCGGCTGTTTAGCCAGGTGGGTTTGGCCACGCAAGCCATGCTGTGGCATGTGGGCACCACCACGGTGCTGCCACCGGGCTATCTATGTTGCGGCTACCCGCAAACTTCCAGCGGCCAGCAGGATAAAGGCGACAAGATCACGATGGAAAACCGCGTGCTGTTCCATCGCTTGGCCAATACGCTGAACTACCTCGACATCAAAACCGTGGTCGTGTCGTGCGGTACATGTATGGATCAGCTGCTGAAATACCGCTTTGAGGAAATCTTCCCGGGCTGCCGCCTACTGGATATCCATGAGTATCTGCTGGAAAAGGGCGTCAAGCTTGAAGGTGTGAGTGGTACCCAGTATATGTATCACGAGCCATGCCACACGCCGATGAAGACCTACAAAGGGGTGGAGGTGGCCAACCAGCTGATGGGCCAACGCGTTGACCTGAACGATCGCTGCTGCGGTGAATCGGGCACCTTTGCCGTTGCCCGCCCTGATATTTCGACCCAAGTGCGTTTCCGTAAACAGGAAGAAATGGAAAAAGGCGCAGCGAAATTGCGTTCCGATGCGGGCAATGACAAAGCGCCAGTCAAAATCCTGACTTCTTGCCCATCCTGCCTGCAGGGCCTGAATCGCTACAACGACGATGCCGGCACCGAAGCAGACTACATCGTAGTCGAAATCGCCAAGGCGGTACTGGGGCAAAACTGGATGCCCGAGTATGTCGCCAAGGCCAGTAACGGCGGGATTGAGCGGGTTCTGCTCTAGGCCACGGCTTAAATTAGCATTTACTGTTGTATGAACACCGCAAAGGGCAGCGCCGATTAGGCCTGCCCTTTGTGATTTATGCCACCGCCAAGCTGACAGCCTGCTATGGTAAGAAAACCCCAGTGCGCTGATTATCCACGCCAAATCGCAACAAATGCTGGGGCATAATCGCGGCTTGAGTAAGCTTGCAAGCCCAGCGTTTGATTTTTGTAATACGACTCACCTCTGCAGTATGAACGGTGGTTTTGCCCTACTCGCCAAACGGGCGCGCCGTAATATAATCAACACAAAATTAAAACACTGGTTTGAACATGAACACCCACTGCCCCCTGTGTCATGAAGACGGCGGCGAAGTCGTCTGGCGCAATCACCTTGCCCGCGTCGTTCTAGCGCATGAGCCCGATTACCCGGGCTTTTGTCGGGTTATTCTGGCCAAGCATCAGGCCGAAATGACCGATCTGCCGCTGGCCGAACGCGAAGCGCTAATGGCGATTGTCTGGGCGGTAGAGGCGGCCGTGCGGCAAACACTCAATCCAGACAAAATCAATCTAGCCAGCCTGGGCAATATGGTGCCGCATGTGCATTGGCATGTGATTCCGCGCTGGCAAGATGATCTGCATTTCCCGGCACCAATTTGGGCCACAAAGCCGGCCGATCGCACTCGCCATCAGCCCGCGGCGGCTGACCTGGCGGCGCTACGGCAAGCGCTGGAGCAACTGGCACCATGATCGAACAGTGGATTGAGCGTGCCCTGCCCCAACCTGATCGCGGCCAAGTACCGCCGTTTCAGGATGCACGCAGCGCGCGTGACTGGCTGAAATTACTGCCACTGATTAATGTGCCGGTAGCGCATGCCGAGCTCACCGAAGCCATCAGCCAGCTCAATCACAGCGATTTGCCGGCACTAGATGCACTGAAAATCATCGAGCAATTTCGCGAAACCGTACACATCCTGCAAGAGGGCATGCAGGAAAAACTCATCGGCAAACCCGTGCCGCTCACCCCCGCCGAGCAGGAAACCTGGTTTGCCATCTACAGCATGTGGCTGCATTTAGAGCATGCCTATGCGCTAGCTTGGCGCGCCGCCTGCAGCGGCGAACAAACCGTGGCCGAATACCTGCCCCTACTGGCTGAGCGCACCTTGTATTACACCAATCAGGCCATGGCCTGCCAGGTGCAGATTTATCGCCGTCCACCGGCGCGGGATTGGCAACAATTATTCGCCTTTTACCAGCTAGCGCGCGCACAGCACATCGATAAGCTCAAAGCCCGCGATAGCCTGATCCAGATCAGTGGGGTCAGCACCCCTGAGGCGATGTTCCTGCACGCGCTGCTGTTTGCCGCGGCCAATCCCTACCAGTATTCGCATAAGCAACAGCTGTGGCTGCATAAACGGCTAGAAATATTGGCCACCCGCAGCACACTGGCCCCCAAGGCCGAAGGCCTGCCTGGCCGCCCACCGCTGCTGATCAATCTGGCCGAACCCGGCGTACCGCTGCGGGCCGATGGCCGCGGCGAAGCCGATGAGCTGAGCATCGATACTCTGTCGCTCGCGCAGGTGCTCAGCAAACGGATCAAGCTGCTGCGTATGGGCGAAATGCCGGAAAAAATCGGCTTGGGCAGCGAGCTGGGGCCACAGGCCGCCGAAGAATTATTGCGCGAGCTATATCGCGCTTGGTGCGATCATCCGCTTGAGCGGCAATTACCCCGCCGCCCTACTGATCGCTATCTCGAAGCCGGGCTGCAGCTGAAAAACCTGCATCTGTGGCTTGCCGCTGGGCACTTTGCCCCGCCACCACAAGCCGAGCAGCAGATGAGTAGCGCTGAGCTGATGCAGATTCGCATGTTTGGCCAAACCAGCGCTCGGCTGGCGCCGGTTGCGCCCTTGGCGCCGCAAACCCAGCAATGGCAGATCAGCAATGAAACTGCCCAGGGTATGTGTCTGCGTCGCCCGCGGGATGAGACGCAGCGGCTGGTACTGCACCAGGTATTGATGATTGCCGATGGCCAGCAGCGCCTCATCGGGCAGATTCGCTGGCTGGCCGAGCAAGATGGCGAACAGCAATTGGGTCTGCAGCTGCTGCCCGGCACGCCGCATGCCGCCAGTATCCGCGCGCAAGATGCCGCGCGTTTTGGGCAAAGTGATTTCACCTCGGTGGTGATGATTGATGCCGTACCAGCGCTGAAATCCCCTGCCAGCCTACTGCTGCCGCCCGGCTGGTTCCGGCAGGGCCGGCTCTTGGATTACTGGGATGGCCAGACCATGCATCGCATCCGGCTGGTTAGCCTGCTGCAACGCGGCGCAGATTTTGAACGCGTGCATTTTGTAGGCTCGGGCGGCTTGTAATTAGCCACAAGCGCACGCCATTTGCTCGCGAGCAAACCACGGCCAACGGACCGCCACCAACGACCTTCATCAAAAAAACACCGGCTGCTGCCGGTGTTTTTGTTTCGCCCGCTAAACGCGTGCGGCCACAGCCGACCTGTGGGGCCCTAACGCCTTGCGGCGATCAGCCGCCAAACAGCGCGCGCCGCCACGATTGGCATGATATGAATATCTACCGCGCCCAGCCCCAACGCGGTTTCGCCCAGCGCCAGAGCCGCCAGCCCAGTAATAGCGCCAGCCCGGCGGCAAACAGCAGTGGCGTGGTCAAATCGCGCTTAACCAGCCACAGATAATGCAGCACGCCCAGTAGCGCCGCCGGATACACCAGCTGATGCAGTAGCCCCCAACGGCGCTTTAGTCGCCGCATCCAGCCTTGGGTTGAAGTGATCGCCAGCGGTAGCAATAAGGTAAACGCCAGCATCCCCAGCAAAATAAATGGCCGCTTCACCAGATCTGCCACGATCGCGTCCAGCGCAAAAAACTGATCCAGCCACAAATAAGTCAGCCAGTGCAGGCAGGCATAAAAAAACGCAAACAGCCCCAGCAAACGCCGATAGCGCTGCCAACCCGCCCAGCCGCTCAGCTGGCGCAGCGGTGTGATGGCCAAGGTGGCGCACAGCAAACTCAGCGCCCAAGTGCCGGTGCTGTGGGTGATAAATTCAATCGGGTTCACGAGCTCGCCCTGCAGCACCAGCCACACCATGCGCAGCAAAGGCGTCAGCAAGAGCAGCCACCAGCAGGCCTTATGCTGTAGACAGCGATACAATAGTGGGGTATTGCCCGCTAAATCATGATTTAACAACATTACTGGCTCATACCCCGCCAATTAAAAGAATTTCTGCAAATCCATCCCGCGATACAAGCCCGCCACCTGCTCGCCATAGCCATTAAATGGCAGGGTTTTGCGTTTGAAAAACTCGCCAATGCGCCGCTCGGTGGCCTGGCTCCAGCGCGGGTGCGCCACGGCCGGGTTCACATTGGAGTAAAAGCCATATTCATTGGGCGCGGCCAGATTCCAGCTGGTGGGCGGCTGGGTTTCCTGCAAGCGGATCCGCACAATCGATTTAATGCTCTTAAAGCCATATTTCCACGGCACCACCAAGCGAATCGGCGCGCCATTTTGCTTGGGTAGCACCTCGCCATACAGGCCAACCGCTAGCAGTGTGAGCGGGTGCAATGCCTCATCGATCCGCAGCCCTTCCTTATACGGCCAATCCAGCACGCGCGTACGCTGGCCGGGCATTTGCTGCGGATCGAGCAGGGTTTCGAAGGCGACGAATTTGGCTTTGCCAGTAGGCTGCACCACTTTGAGTAAACTCGCCAGCGGGATACCAATCCACGGAATCACCATCGACCAGCCTTCGACACAGCGCAGGCGATAAATCCGCTCTTCCAGTGGCGCCAGTTTCAGAATTTCTTCCAGCCCAAAGACTTTGGGCTTGAGCGCCTCGCCTTCGACCGCCACCTGCCAAGGGCTGGTTTTCAGCCGCTGCGCATTGGCGGCCGGGTCTTCCTTGCTGGTGCCAAACTCGTAAAAATTGTTGTAGCTGGTAATTTGCTGGCGAGTGTTCAGCGCCTCGGTGGTGGAAAACGGGCTGGGTTTGCCAGTGAGCGCCGCCAGCGCTTCGCCGGCCAAGAGCGGCGTGGCCGCAGCCAGCGCCATAAACTCGCGCCGGCGCAAATACTGCGCCTGCGGGGTAATTTCAGAAGGGGCAATATCGGTCGGGCGGCGAATCAGCATGGCTTAGCTCCACGGCACACTCAAGCTGCCAGTATGCGCGAAAACCCGCCTCAATGGCAGTGGCTGCGTTGCCCTAGCCAGCGCGCAATGCATTCACGCCAGACGAAAAAAACCCCGGCAGCGGGCCGGGGTCAGTGTGTTGCAGGTGAGTTTTATTTTCGGGCCAATACCCATTCGGCCATCTGTTTGGCCTCGGCTTCAGTCACCGCATTAGCAGGCATCGGCACTTGCCCCCACACCCCTGCTCCTCCTTTTTGAATCTTGGTCGCCAGCTTGCTCACTGCGGCTTTGTCGCCTTTGTATTTGGCCGCCACTTCCTTATACGCGGGGCCGACCAGTTTTTTATCGACCGCATGGCAGGCAAAACAGGCCTTGGCCTTCATCACATCTTCTACCCCCGCGGCATGGCTCGCGGCGGCAATCAGTCCCATG
The DNA here is from genome assembly GCF_000429785.1 of Chitinibacter tainanensis DSM 15459. Lineage (GTDB taxonomy): Bacteria > Pseudomonadota > Gammaproteobacteria > Burkholderiales > Chitinibacteraceae > Chitinibacter > Chitinibacter tainanensis. The sequence continues at coordinate 372,159 of NZ_AUCN01000009.1, read as the reverse complement.
GCCACCCCGGCCAGTACGGTGCTGCTTATCCCTTTCATGGCAGATCTCCTGTTTTGATCAATTCAACTGGCCCGGCGCAGTGGCTGCGCATGCATAAATTGTAAAGACAAGGCCGGCACAAGGGCCGCGGTGCGCGTTGCACGCGCAGCTTTGCGATTGTGCTGGCGAGCAGCATGGCATAATTCACCTTGAGCAAAAACGATCTAGATCAAAATCGCCCCGGAAAACCACGCGCCGCCGCCGGCATGCGCGACAATGGCGGCTCACCGCCCGAGATGCCCATGGACTATTTCCCCCTCTTTCTGAATTTGAAACAACAACCCTGTCTGCTGGTTGGCGGCGGGGAAATCGCGCTGCGCAAAATGCGCCTGCTAGCCAGCGCCGGCGCCGACCTTACCGTGGTCGCGCCGCAAATCTGCGATGAACTTCTAGCCGAAGTACGCGCCGGCCGGCTGAACTGGCGGCCCGGTGAGTTTTCACTCAGCCACATCGTCGGCATGCGGCTGGTGATTGCCGCCACCGATCAGCCGGCGGTCAATCAGGCCGTATTTGCTGCCTGCGAATCCGCGGGCATTTTGGTCAATGCCGTGGATGACCCGGCGCATAGCCGCTTTATCACCCCGGCGATTGTTGATCGCGCCCCGCTGACGATCGCGCTTTCCACGGGCGGTGGGGTACCGGTGCTGGCGCGGCATCTGCGCGCCCAGCTCGAAGCGCTCATCCCGCATGGCTGGGGCGACTTGGCCCGGCTGGGGAGCGAGCTGCGCCTCCTGGCGAAAGAAAAACTGCCTGATCCGGCCGCCCGACGGGAATTTTGGGAAAACGTGCTGGCGGGCCCGATCCCCGATCAGGTCTTTGCCGGCCAAGTGACCGCGGCCCGCAGCGCGCTGGAAGACGCCCTGCATAGCGGCCAGCCGCCGGTGCGCGGCGCGGTCTATCTAGTGGGCAGCGGCCCGGGCAACCCTGATCTGCTGACCTTCCGGGCGCTGCGGCTGATGCAGCAAGCCGATGTGGTGCTGTACGATAATCTGGTGTCGCCGGCGATTATGGAGCTGGTACGCCGCGATGCCGAGCGTGTGTATGTCGGCAAAAAGGCCAGCAACCACGCTCTGCCGCAAGAAGAAATCAACCAGCTGCTGGTGCGATTGGCGCAAGCTGGCAATAAAGTGCTGCGCCTCAAGGGGGGCGATCCATTTATCTTTGGCCGCGGCGGCGAAGAAATTGCCGAGCTGGCCGCGGCGGAGATTCCATTTGAAGTGGTGCCCGGTATCACTTCGGCCGCCGGCGCCTCTTGCTATGCCGGCATTCCGCTCACGCACCGCGATTATGCGCAATCGGTCACCTTTGTTACCGGCCACCGGCGCGCCACAGAGAGCGAGGCGGATAAACTGGAGCTAGATTGGGCGCGCCTTGTGAATCCGCAAGAAACCGTCGTGGTGTATATGGGTGTAGCGCAAGCGGGGTATATTGCCGAACAGCTTATCCAGCATGGCCGTGAGGCCAATACCCCCGTTGCGATTATCGAGCGTGCCACCACCCCGCAGCAACGCGTGGTGATCAGCCAGCTCGCCACCCTCGCCGCCGACATCCACTGCGCTGCCATCAAGCCACCAGCCCTACTCATCATCGGCCATGTGGTGGAGCTGCACGGGCAGCTGAATTGGCGCCAGGAAGCGGCGAGCTAAAGCGCAGTCTGCATCGGTTACGAGCAAGCGCATCAATCAGCCCGCCTTTTGGCGGGCTTTTGTTTGCATCCACCCGCAGACGAATGGCCAACGCAAGGCCCCAATATAAGTCTGCTAACCATGTAGCTCAGCGCCTGCCTAGGCAATCGGCCTATACCGGCGCACAATGCCTTTATCCCTCGCTGCGAATCCCACTATGCCCTTACGTCACCTCAGCCAACTCTTGTTGCTTGCCGCCATCTGGGGCGCATCGTTTTTGTTTTTGCGCGTGGCCGTACCGACACTGGGGCCGGCGTGGCTGATTGCGGGGCGGATTGGCTTTGCGGCGCTGTTTCTTGGCGCCGTGGCAGCGCTGCTGCGGCAGGATTTGCCATTGGGGGAATGGCGGCATTTTCTGGTGCTGGGGCTATTGAATACGGCCTTGCCATTTCTGGCGTATGGCTTTGCCGCCCGCCAACTGAATGCTTCGCTGATGTCGATTTTGAATGCCACCGCGCCGATCTGGGGGGCGATTATTATGGCCAGCTTGCAGCGGCGTTTGCCCGCGCGCAGCGTGATGCTCGGCCTTCTGCTCGGCATGCTGGGCGTCGCGGTGCTGGTGGGGTTTGATCGGGTAAGCGGCCAGCCCGGCGCAGCTTGGGCGATTGGCGCCTGCCTCGGCGCCACGCTGTGTTACGGCCTGGCCAGTAGCTATGCCAAACTCAAGGCCAGCCACCTCGCGCCGTTTCAGAGTGCGCACGGCAGTATGTGGGGCGCCACTTTGCTGGTGTTGCCACTCCTTACCGTCAGTAGCCCGGCGGGCAGCCCAACCCCGCTGGTGTGGGGCGCGGTGCTGGCGCTGGCGATACTCTGTACCGGCGTGGCGTATTTGCTGTATTTCCGTCTGGTGCGCGATATTGGCGCCGCCTCGACGCTAACGGTGACGTTTTTGATTCCAATCTTTGGGGTGCTGTGGGGGGCTTTGCTGCTGGGCGAGCATATCGGCAGCAATACGCTGGCCGGTGGCCTGATTATTTTGCTGGGGACGGCCTTGGTCACCGGCTTTAATCCGCTGGCGCGTTTGCGCGCGGCGCAGCCAAGCTAAGCGGTCGGCGTATAATCTGCTTTTTTGCGCGGAAAAAACGATGAATCTACTGGCTTGTGCCTTGATCGGCGTTGGCGCGGCGGCAGGCGCGTGGTTGCGCTGGGTGCTGGGCTTAGCGCTCAACCCCATGCTGGCGGGGATTCCGCTGGGCACGCTAAGCGCCAACTGGCTGGGCGGCTATCTGATGGGCATTGCGCTGGGGCTGTTTAGCCAAACTGGCGTGCTGAGCCCCGAATTACGCCTGATGGTCACCACCGGTTTTCTCGGCGGCTTGACCACCTTTTCGACTTTCTCCGCCGAAACCACCAGTATGCTGCTACGCGGCGAATACACGCTGGCGCTGGGCACCATCGCCCTACATGTGTGCGGCTCGCTGCTGCTCACCTGGCTGGGGATTTTGAGCATTCAATACGGTTTTGCCCGCTGGTAGCGCTAGTTAGCCAGCCGCCCAGCAGCGCTGATAGTCACCCGCGCGGTCATAGTCATGCGCCTGCTTGAGCGGATTAAACCGCCGCCCGGCGCGCGGATCGGTGCCGCGACCCGCCAGATATAGCCAGTTGCCCTGATTGCTGTAAACATCGTAATCGACCAGTTGCGCTTCAAACCACGCCGCGCCAGCGCGCCAATCGCCGCCCAAATCATGCACGAAATAGCTCGCCACATTCTGCCGCAGCCGATTGGATAAATAGCCCGTCAGCCGCAGCTCACGCATGCCGGCATCGATAAAAGGCTGGCCAGTTTGCCCCTCGCACCAGTGGGCAAAGCGGGCTGGATCATGGGTGGGTGCAGGGGCACTAGGGTTTAAGCCGCTGGCGCGGTACAAACGCCGCCCATGCTGGCGGTGCAAATGGCGAAAATACTCGCGCCACAGCAGCTCGAAATACAGCCATTCGCTGCCTTCATCTGCGCCACGCGCTTGCTCGCGCGCCGCCAGCCCCGCATAAATCTGCCGCACCGACAGCGCCCCGCTGGCCAGCCAAGCCGACCATTTGCTGGAATACGCCGCGCCCAGCAGGCCATTACGCGTTTGCTTGTAGTGGGTGGGCAATTCGCTGGCGAGATAGGCCTGCAAATAGCGCAGGGCCGCGCTTTCTCCAGCGACAAACTCGGGCAGATCAAAGCGCAGCGCGGCGCGCGGGTCTGGCGCGGCCGGGTGGCTCTCGCGCCAGGCGGCTAAATCAAATTGCGGCACTTGCGCCGTCCAGGCCGGCAGCGCCGGTAGCGCGCTGATCGGCGCCACAGGCGCGGCAGGTTCGCAACCGGTGCGCGCCAATAATTGCCGAAAAGGGGTAAATACCTGCGGCAAGCTATCCGGGCGAAATGGTAAATCGGCCAGCGCAAACAGACCCGATTGCCAGTGCGAGTGCACTTGCCAGCCCGCCGCGCGCGCGGCCTGCAGCTCGGCTTCTTCGTCCGGCGCGGCAATCTCCTCGCACCAGAGCTGACAAGGCCAGCCTTGCGCCCGTAGTTGGGCTTGCAGCTGGGCCAGCGCAGCAGCGGGCGGGCCGGCCAGAATCAGCAAATCACTACCCAGCGCACGCAGCCGCTGGCGCAAATCCAGCGCCGTGTCGGCCAGATAACGCAATTTCAGCCCACTATGGCGAGCAAAGCCCCAAGCGGTAGTGGGGTTATCAGGCCACACCCACACGGGCACCACTTGCGGGCAAGCCGCCAGCGCCGCAGTGAGCGCAGGCTGATCGTGCAGGCGTAAATCTTGCCGAAACCAATACACGCCACACGATTGAGGCTGCGTCATGCTAGATACCCCACCCTAGTAATAACCCAAAAGCTATTAATAATGATAATTTCAAGCCCATACCTCTCATAAATCATCCAGCTGCGCCAGATACAACTCGGCCTGCGCCAAGGTGGCCGCCTGCTCTTGCGCCCCGAGCTTCTCCCAGCTGCGATAGCTCATCGCCAGCCGCGGGTTGCGCCCCAGCCGCTCGGCGTGGCGGGCATGAAAATGCCAATACAGGCTATTAAATGGGCAAGCCATCTCGCCGTGCCGCAATTTGGGCTGATAGACGCAGCCTTTGCAGTAGTCGCTCATCTTGCCGATGTAGCTGGCGGAACCGGCATAAGGCTTGCTGCCCAGCAGCCCGCCATCGGCGTATTGGCTCATACCGCGGGTATTGGGTAGCTCCACCCACTCGAAGGCATCGATATAAATCCCCAGATACCAAGCATCGACCTGATCGGGGTCGATGCCGGCCAGCAAGGCGAAATTGCCGGTTACCATCAGCCGCTGGATATGATGGGCATAGGCCATGCTCAGCGATTGGCCAATCGCATGGCGCAGGCAAGCCATTTTGGTTTGGCCATCCCAATACCAGCGCGGCAAGGGGCGCTGATGTTGCAGCACATTCAGCGCCCGATAGCCGGGCATGCGCGCCCAATACACCCCACGCACAAATTCGCGCCAGCCCAAGATCTGCCGCACAAAGCCTTCCACCGTGGGCAGGCTCACCGCGCCGTGTTCATACGCCGCAATCGCGGCCTGAATCACCTCCAGCGGGTGCAGTAATTTGATATTCAGCGCAAACGACAGCCCGGCATGAAATAAGGTTGGCGAAGCTTGGCTCATTGCATCTTGATACGCGCCAAAATGCGGCAAGGCGTGCGCGATGAAATGGCGCAACCACTCTTGCGCCTCGCGCCGGCTCAGTGGCCAATTAAACGCGTCCGCCTGCGGCGCGCCCAGCGTGCGCACGCCTGCGGCGTTGATTTCCTGCCACAGTTCGCGTAAATCGTGGCGCGGCTGCGGCCAGCTGGGCGCAGGCGGATTGCCCGGCCAGCGCTGGCGATTGTCGGCATCAAAATTCCACTGCCCGCCCAGCGGCTCGCCCTCGGGCGTTAAGAGCAGCTGATATTGCCGGCGCATGGCGCGGTAAAAAAACTCCATCCGTGGGATTTTTTGCGCAAATTGCTGGCTAATCTGTGCCTGCTCGGCGAGGAAATGCTCGCTATCGACGACCTGATACGGCAAGCCCGACTGGGCGGCGAATTCGTTCAGGTGTTGCGCCACCCGCCATTCATCCGGCTGCTGCCATTCCAGCGTGCTGATCTGATGGCGCGCCAACAGCGTAGCCAGATTGGCGGCAAAACTCTGCTGATTATCCTCATCGCCCAAGCGCAGGTAATGCACGGCCAGCCCAGCCGTGGCCAAGGCCTGCGCAAAGGCGCGCATGGCGGCGAAAATACCCAGCACTTTTTGCGCATGATGCCAGGCGTAATCGGTTTCGCTGCGGATTTCCATCAGTACATACAGCGTATCGGCCTGCTCGGCCGGCGTGCGAAACCAGCTATGCCGGGCATTGAGCTGATCGCCCAAAATCAGCCGCAGGCGGCGAAATGGCTGAGCCCTAGCAATGCGGGGTAAATCAGTTGTGCGCATCGCCACCTCCCCCGCGCGCGGCGCGGGCGCAACGCTGGCTGCAGTATTTAACTTGCGCCCAATCGCGCTCCCATTTTTTGCGCCAGCTAAATGGCCGCTGGCAGATGGGGCATAGCTTGCTGGGCAATTGCGCTTTGGCCGACACGGCTGCGCGGGTTTTCGGTTTATCAGGCATGTTTACTCCAGCGCGAGCTCGGCATCGAGCCCGCCGGCAAATAAGTCGGCTTGCACCGCGGCGGGCGGCGCTTTCACCGTACCAGCGCGCCGGCTGCGCCGCTGGGCTGGGCCCTGGCGGCTACCGTGTTTTTGATACACCGCTTGCGATAATTCGCGTAAATGCGGCTGGCTGCGTCGCCAATCACTGATCCGCTGCTTGGCCAGTTGCATTGAGCTGGCCCAATCCACCACCGGCCACGGATAATCGCGGCCCAGCATGCAGCCCGCTTCGCGCTGTATGCCTTCGGGCATCAGCCAGGGCTCGAAAATGCACCAATCGGGCACTCGCCGCAGTGCCGGTAACCAATGCCGCACAAATGCGCCGCGTGGATCATGTTCTTGCGCTTGCTTGATCGGGTTGTAAATGCGCAGCGTGTTAATGCCGGTGACACCCGATTGCATCTGCACCTGCGGGTAATGAATGCCCGGCTCGTAATCCAGAAACAGGCGCGCCAAATGCGCCGCCGGCTGCGGCCAGTGCAGCCAGAGGTTGTAGCTGGCAAAACTCACCAGCATGGCGCGCATGCGGAAATTGATCCAGCCGGTGTACCGCAGCATCGCCATGCAGGCATCGATCAAGGGATAGCCCGTTTCGCCAGCGGCCCACGCCTGAAAATACGCGGGATTAAACTGACTTTCCCGCAAGCCCAGATAGGCCGGGTTTTGCGCGAATTGCTCAAGCTCTGGCTCGGATTCGAGCTTTTGCATAAAGTGGCAATGCCAGTGCAAGCGGCTTTCAAAGCTGCGCAAAGATTGCGTCCAGCGCGTCGGGCTCGACTCTTCGGCTTTCAGTTGCACCGCCCGCCGCCGCGTGGCCTGCACCACCTCACGCAGCGACAGGCAGCCAAAACTTAAATACGGCGATAAGCGCGAACAGGCCGACACGGCCTTCAGCGGGCTGGAAATCCCGCCGCGATATTGCCCACCCCGCTCCAGCAAAAATGCCTGCAGCGTATTCACCGCCGCGCGGCGCCCGCCAGACTGGCGCGCTGCAAAATCCTGGCCCTGCGCCGACGTATCGACCCAGAAATCGCCCGCCGCGCCCGCCTGACCAACAGGCCAGCTGGGCCAGGCCACCACTGCTGCATCTTGCGCCCACTGCAGTTTGGGCGCGGGGCTGGCCGCCATCCGCCCTTGCCAGTGGCGATGCCAGTGATCACGATTGGCCAGCCGGCGCACGACCCCGTTTTGCGGCCATTCTTGCCAAGGCACGCCAGCCGCGCGACACCACGCCGCCACCGCCCGATCGCGGGCAAAGCTAGCGAGATTGCCGGTTTCTTCATGCGAATACAGCCCGGCCAACGCCACCTGCTGCTGCAAAGCCTGTAAGGTCGGCACCACCTCGCCGGGATACACATACAGTCGCAAGCCGGCCCGCGCCAAATCATGCGCAAGCTCCGCCAAGCATTCGCGGGTAAACGCCCAATGCCCGGCGCTGTAATCGGGCTGCGCCTGCAGACTAGGCTCGCGGCAATACAGCACCACCACCGGCCCACGCTGGCTGGCTTCCCATAATGGCCAATGATCGTGCAAGCGCAGATCTTTCTTGAGCCACACCACATGCACCGGCATACCTGCCACGGTATATCCCCACAAGCTTTTCTAAATAATGGATACCACTACATACCCCAATGGTCTGTCTAACCACCGGCAATAGCTACTAACAAGAACAAACAGATACCAATAAGTATATAAAATACTACACGGTAACAACAAAGCCTGCCAGCCAAGCCGTCAAGAAAAAACCCCGTCGGGGCGGGGCTTCGATAAAAAAACATGGGTCAAACCTCAGCAATTTCCGCGCGAACTTTGACTACGTTTTATTCTTAACCACTAGAGCATCCGTCCATATTTGAACAGGGGTAACTGATCCTAAGCTCAGCTGTAGATGAGTGCGAACGCAGTAACGCTCAGCCAATTTGTGTGCGTTATCGCAGGGAGATGGATAGAATAAAAAAACCGCCAGTTGCAGCTGGCGGTCTTGGTTGTATTAGCTGATCAAGCTAATACAGATCAATATTAAAGAAGTGAGATCGAGTACCAAGGCTACGCGAGTAGTCTTGGCTGCTTTTACCACGGTCAGTTTGAGCATATGCACTCCGGTGAACGGCGAAGTTGCCGTATCGGGATTGTGTCATAAGCTCTGAATACGACCTACGCCACCCAAAGCAGCCCACGGCGCATTTGCACGTTTATATGGCCGCACAGACCACATTGCATCGTTCAATACTCCAATCAACAAAAAGCCCGCATTTCTGCGGGCTTCAGGCTGTTTGCTGCTACTTGGTGCCGGACGTTGCCAGGCGCGGGATCATTCCCACTCAATCGTTGCCGGTGGTTTGCCGCTGACGTCGTATACCACGCGATTCAAGCCACGTACTTCGTTAATGATGCGGTTGGATACGCGGCCCAACAGGCTGTATGGCAACTCGGCCCAGTGGGCAGTCATGAAGTCGCTGGTGACCACGGCGCGCAGCGCTACTACGTAATCGTAAGTACGGCCATCGCCCATTACACCCACTGATTTCACCGGCAGGAATACGGCAAAGGCTTGGCTGGTGAGGTCGTACCAGCTCTTGCCGGTTTTTTCATCGATGGTGTTGCGCAGCTCTTCGATGAAAATCGCATCCGCGCGGCGAAGCAGGTCGGCGTATTCCATTTTCACTTCGCCCAGAATCCGCACACCAAGGCCTGGGCCTGGGAATGGGTGGCGATACACCATTTCGGGTGGCAAGCCCAGCGCCACGCCCAGCTGACGCACTTCGTCTTTAAACAGCTCGCGCAGCGGCTCCAAGAGTTTCAGGTTCATGTCTTCTGGCAAGCCGCCGACATTGTGATGGCTCTTGATCGCATGCGCTTTGCCGGTTTTCGCGCCGGCTGATTCGATCACATCAGGGTAAATCGTGCCCTGAGCCAGCCATTTGGCGGTGGTGAGTTTGCCGGATTCTTGCTGGAAAACTTCAACGAATTCGCCACCGATGATTTTGCGTTTGCGTTCTGGGTCGGTCACACCAGCGAGTTTGCTCATGAATTGTTCAGTGGCATCCACGCGGATCACTTTCACGCCCATATTGCGCGCGAACATGTCCATCACCATATCACCTTCGTTCAGACGCAAGAGGCCATGATCCACAAACACGCAAGTCAGCTGCGAGCCAATCGCGCGGTGAATCAGCGCCGCAGCCACTGATGAATCGACGCCGCCCGACAGACCAAGGATGACTTCTTCGTCGCCGACTTGCTCGCGGATTTTTTTCACCGCTTCGTCGATGTAGTTCGGCATGGTCCATGATGGCTTGGCATTACATACATGCAGCACAAAGCGGTGGATCATTTCAGTGCCGCGTTTGGTGTGCGTTACTTCGGGGTGGAACTGCACCGCGTAGAATTGGCGCGCTTCATCGGCCATGGCGGCGATCGGGCAAGATGGCGTTTCGGCGATCACGTTAAAGCCAGCTGGCAGTGCCGTTACTTTGTCGCCGTGGCTCATCCACACATCGAGGAAACCGTTGCCAGCCGCATCAACGCGGTCTTGCAGGCCTTCGAATAATTTTGAGTGATGACGCGCTTGGATCTCAGCATAGCCAAATTCGCGCTTGTCGCCCGATTCAACTTTACCGCCCAAGGTTTGCGCCATGAACTGCATGCCGTAACAGATACCGAGCACTGGAATGCCCAATTCAAACAATTTTGGATCTGCTTGGTAATCCGACTCGTACACCGAGTTCGGGCCACCCGACAGGATAATCCCTTGCGGATTAAAAGCCTTGATCTCTTCCAGTGACATATCGAACGGGTGCAGCTCACAGTACACATGCGCTTCGCGCACGCGACGGGCGATCAGCTGGGTCACTTGCGAGCCGAAATCAAGAATCAGAATTTTATCCATGCCGTTTTCATCCAGAGGTGGGCGGTAAAACACGCCATTTTACCGCGCTATTGCCATGCAGGCGAGTTCATTGGTCTGCGCGCCCAATACCTAGGAGGGTATACCACCCGAAAGCTCATCAAAAATAGCCTTCGGGCCTATACCCAAGGGGATCATTTAGCTTGCCACACTTCGCGAATCAGCTGATCCAGCGCCGGACCCGCTTTGGCGGCCTCGGGGTGATTCACAATTCCCACCACGGCCCAGTTGCGCCCTTGCCGATCACGCACATAGCCGGCCACCGCCCGCACATCGCGCAGGCTGCCGGTTTTGATATGCGCCTGGCCTGCCAGCTCACCCAGGCGTTTTTTCATCGTGCCGTCCAGCCCGACCAGCGGTAGCGAGCTGATAAACTCGGCGGCATACGGGCCACGCGCGGCTTCGCGCAGCAATTCGGCCAAATGGCGCGCGCTAATGCGCTCGCTGCGCGAGAGACCTGAGCCGTTTTCCAGCACCAGCTCCGGCCAGCGCAAACCCGCCTGCTGCAGCGTATCGCGAATGGCGGTGGCGGCTTTGTCATCGGTGTAGATGCCCGCCACATTGCTCTCGGCGCCGATGGTGAGATACAACTGGCGCGCCATCAGGTTATTGCTGAATTTATTAATATCGCGCACGGTGCTCACCAGATCGGGCGAACGGCTGCCGGCCAGCCGTTGCGCGCCGGCGGGGGTGGTGGCAAATTCGGTTTTACCCGAGCCTTTGCCGCCATTGAGGTACCACAGGTGCCAGAACAAGGCCTGGGTGTAGCTTTGCGGATTCAGCACCGGCACATAGCGTTCGGCCTGACAGCCGGGCGGCATTTCGCCCACATACTGCACCAGAAACTCCGAGCCACTGACCTCGCCCATGCGCTGCTGTACGCGCTTGGCCCATTCGGCGCAATTGCCGCCGCTGCCAATCGCCAGCTGATTACTCACCCGCACCTGATTCAGTGGCGGATCGACCCGCAGCTGCACGCGCTCGCCGGTGGAATCAAAATTAATCCGCAAGGTGCGAAAATTACTGATCAGCGCATCAGGCTCAACCAGAAACGCCCGCTCGGTATCGCCATCATCATCGTATTCGCTGCGCTGCGGGCTGCGCTGAAAGTAGCTCGCATCCAGCACCAGCGGGCCGGCGATATCATCGACCCCGGTAGCACGTAACTCACGCACCAGCAGCCACATCCGTTCCAGCGTGATTTTGGGGTCACCCCGCCCACGCAGATACAGCGGGCTATTGAGTACGCCTTTCACCGGCGCCTGGGTGGCCAGCAGATCGGTTTGCCATTGCCAGCTCGGGCCAAGGCGCTGCAGCCCCGCCCAAGTGGTGAGTAATTTCATGGTTGAGGCCGGGTTGCGCGCCTCATCGGCTAAATGCCATTGGGCCGCGCTGGCCGGCCCATCCAGTGGCAGCACTGCCACGCTAATGGCGCTGCTGGGTAGATTGGTAGCCTGCAGGCTACTGGCCACTTTGGGCGACAATTGGGCACTGGCCCAAGGGCTAAGAATCAAGCCGGCCACACAGGCCAGCGTAGACAAACGGCTCATGTATTACTCCTGACGGCCAGCAGGCTGGCCTCGTCTCAATTCAACACCTTCATTCCAGCGCAGATTCAATCCACGCGCAGTACGCTTACCACTTGGCCGGTTAATCGCTCGCAGCCGCAGACGCAGCATCGCGGGCGGCTTGGCGCGCACGCCAGGCTAAATGCTCGGCGCGATAAGCGTGCAAGGCTTCGGCATAAATATCAAAAATACAGGGCACGCAGCCACTGGTGCAGCATTCTTCCAGTGCTGGCTCATGCGGGGCTTGTGGCTCGGGATCATCCTGCGCCGTGGGTAAGCTGGGATCAGCGGGGGGATTCAGCATTTTTCCTTCTTCCTTCAAGCAAGGCTCAACCATCGCAAACCGATCTGTTAGAATCGCGCCATGGCCTATCAAGTACTCGCGCGCAAATGGCGCCCTAAAACCTTTGCCCAACTCGTTGGGCAAGAGCATGTGATCAAAGCCCTCGCCAATGCGTTTGCCAGCGAGCGACTGCACCATGCTTATTTGCTGACCGGCACGCGCGGGGTGGGCAAGACCACCATCGCCCGGATTATGGCCAAGGCGCTGAACTGCGAAACCGGCATTACCTCCGAGCCGTGTGGCGTGTGTTCGGCCTGCACCCAGATTGATGCCGGGCGCTTTGTCGATCTGCTGGAGATCGATGCGGCCTCCAATACCGGCATTGATAACATCCGCGAAGTACTGGATAACGCGCAGTATGCCCCGACAGCCGGGCGGTTCAAAGTGTACATCATCGACGAGGTACACATGCTGTCCAAATCCGCCTTCAACGCGATGTTGAAGACGCTGGAAGAGCCGCCAAGCCATGTGAAATTTATTCTGGCCACCACCGATCCGCAAAAAGTGCCGATCACGGTGCTCAGCCGCTGTTTGCAGTTTTCGCTGCGGCAAATGACGCCGCAGCAAGTCTCTAGCCATCTGCATAAAGTGCTACAGGCCGAGCAAGTGCAATTTGAGCCGCTGGCGCTCAATCTGCTCGGCCACGCGGCCAATGGCTCGATGCGCGATGCGCTCTCGCTACTTGATCAGGCCATTGCCCACGGCGCGGGTCAGGTAGAAGAAGCTGGCGTGCGCGCCATGCTGGGCGCAGTGGATCAAAGCTATCTGTTTGAATTACTCGCCGCGTTGGCCGCCCATGATGGGCCGGCGCTGCTGAATACCGCCAATGAAATCGCCAAACGCGGTTTGTCTTACGAAGCTGCACTGCATGAGCTGGCGCATGTTTTGCACCAAGTGGCGCTGATTCAAGCCGTGCCTGGGGCGCTGGCTGATGATTTGCCGCAATTGGCGCAGATTCAGGCCGCGGCCGCAGCGCTGAGCCCTGAAGACACCCAGCTGTATTATCAAATCGCGCTGCACGGTCGCCGCGATTTGCCGCTGGCTCCGGATGAATATGCGGGCTTCACAATGACGCTGCTGCGCATGCTGGCCTTTGCGCCGGCCAGTGCCGAGCAGTTGCCCGCAAGCCCAATTCAGCCGGCCCCGACCCCAGGCCTGAGCGCACCGGTAAGCCCGAGTACAGCAGCTACGCCTGCTGCGAGCGTAGCGATTGCAGCAGCCGCGCCTAACGTGGTGTCACCGGAAGCGGCGGCAGTGAATCCAGAGGCAGTTCATCCGGTTGCAGTGAATCCGGCTGCTGTGGCTCAAGCATCAGCAGCACCCGTCGCCCCCTCGGTCGCCGCACCAACAGCCCCAAGCGCTCAAGCCACATCACACTCACCGGCCCCAGCCCCCAGCCACGCTGCCGATGAGCCACCACCGTGGCATGTTGAAGCTGCTGCGGCGCTGTATGACGAGCCGGCGAGCTACACCCAAGTTGCTGCGCCCGTTGTAGCACCTACAGCTGATCCAGCCCCAAGCCAAGCCCCTACTGAGCTATCGAGCGACATGCCCGTAGCCGCCACGCCTAGCGCCCCACCGCCGCCGTTTAATGGCGACTGGCGCGCCTTGGTGGTGCAGCTCAAGCTCGGCGCCGCCGGCATGCTAGCGCAAAACGCCGAATTGCAGCACTACGCCGATGATCATTTCATGCTGCAAGTCAGCGAAGAGCATCGGGCAGTATCCGGCCGCGATTATCAGGAAAAACTCCGCCTCGCGCTGAGCGAGCATTACGGCCGTGACATCAAATTGACCGTACAGATTGGTACGCTTAGCGGTGAAACTCCGGCCGCCATGCTGGTGCGCGAAAACGCCCAGCGGCAGGAAAATGCCGTGGCGGCAATCCAGAACGACCCGTTTATTCAAACCCTAGTGCGGGATTTTGGCGGCATGATCGACGCAGATTCGATCAAACCACTGTAAAACCCGCCCTGTTTATCACCAAAAGGAAGCAGTATGTTTAATAAAGCCGGTCTCGGTGGCTTGATGAAACAAGCCCAGCAAATGCAGGAAAACATGAAAAAGGCCCAAGATGAGCTGGCCACCGTTGAGGTGGAAGGCCAATCTGGCGCGGGCCTGGTGAAAATCACCATGACCTGCGCCAATGTGGTGAAGCGTGTGGCCATCGACGACAGCCTGCTAAGCGACGATAAAGACATGCTGGAAGACCTGATCGCCGCCGCCTTCAACGACGCGCTGCGCAAAGCCGAAAGCACCAGCCAAGAGCGCATGGCGGGGCTGACAGCCGGCCTACCGCTGCCACCGGGCTTTAAAATGCCATTCTAAGCGCTATACCGCGGCGCTGATCTGGGGCCCATCACTGGGCGCCAGATCATACTCACCACCTGTATCTCCCTCTAAGCCTTGATTTTAATATCTTCATAGGCAATACCCCATGAGTACACCTCGCTCACTGGCGAATCTCATCGACGCCTTGCGCGTTTTACCCGGCGTTGGCCCCAAATCAGCAACCCGGATGGCCTTTCATCTGGTGCAGCGTGATCAGCACGGCGCAGGCCAATTGGCCCAAGCGCTGATGGAAGCCTTGGGCACGCTCAAGCATTGCCGCCAGTGCAATACTTTTACCGAAGCCGAGATTTGTGATATTTGCGCGGATGAGCAGCGCAATCAGGCCCAGCTGTGCGTGGTGGAAATGCCCACCGATTTACTCTCGGTCGAGCACACCCGCAGCTATGAAGGCCTGTATTTTGTGCTGATGGGGCGCTTATCGCCGCTCGATGGCATTGGCCCGAAAGACATCGCCCTGCAACAGCTGTTGCAACGCGCCAGCGATGGCATTATCGAAGAAGTCATTCTCGCTACTAATTTCACCACCGAGGGTGAAGCCACGGCCCATTATCTGGCCGAGATGTTGCGCGCTCGTGGCCTGAAAGTCAGCCGCATTGCTCGCGGCCTACCGGTAGGGGGCGAACTGGAGCATGCCGATCCTGGCACACTGGCACAGGCCGTGATTGAGCGGCGTGGGTTGTAGTCCTATACTGGTGGGTCAAACTGACTCGCCCCGGAGCGCCCGATGTCACCCGAAGTAAAATGGTGGTTTTTGCACGGCCTCTTGCCCACGTTGGTGGTGCTCTCTTTTGTCGGCACGATTGCTTATATGTTTGCCGCAGCCGTGGTACATGGCTATCTGAAAGAGCATTATCACGATGCCTTGCCGCCGCGGGTGGATGTGTTTATGTCTGATTACGAAGCGGCCGGTGGCTTTATCGCCGGCACCTGGTATGCCTATCGGACTGGCGCTTACAAGCGCATCGAAAGCCGCTTCTGGCGCAGTTTTTTTATTGGCACGCAAATGCTGGGCGGCATCAGCCTTCTGAGTGTCGTGGCTTTGTGCGCAAGCTTTCTATTCTGGCCGCGTTAAGCCCGTGCCAGCTGGGCCAGCAGCGCCTCAACGTTGACTTCATCACACTGCGCCGCGGTGAGAAACTTCGCCGCATAATCCTGCCATACGCGGCTGAGCAAAAAGATCTTCAGTAGCTCGGCATCCACATGCTGCTCCAGCGCCATGCGCGTCAGGATCTGTAAAGCGGTTGAGAGCTTCATCCCCTCTTTATATGGTCGATCGCGCGCGGTGAGTGCCTCAAACACATCGGCAATCCCCATAATCCGCGCCTGCACGCTCATTTGTTCGCGCTTGAGCCCCTTGGGGTAGCCGCGCCCATCCATCCGCTCATGGTGGCCACCGGCGTATTCGGGCACGTTTTGCAGATGCGCGGGCCACGGCAACGATTCCAGCATCTGGATCGTGACTTCGATATGCCGATTGATGATGTCGCGCTCGGCCGCGGTCAGCGTTCCTTTGCGAATGGCAAGATTTTCCAGCTCATCCGTACTTAAAAATGGCTGTGCAGCCTGGCCGTGCGGCGTCCAGCTGCGTGCTGCGATCTGATCTAGCCGCGCCAGATCAGCCTCGGCCATGGCTTCGCCACCATGATTGATCGTGCGCAAAAACTCGCGCTCACTCAGCAAAGCGGCCTGCTCAGCACTGAACTGCACCGGTGACAGATCGCCGCGCAAATAGCTAATTTCCAGATCGCGCAGCAAGACCTCAAACCGGGTATCGAGCAAGGCAATACGATCAAAGATCGTTTGCAGCTTGGTGGCTTTATCCACCACATGCACCGGCGTGGTGATCTTGCCGCAGTCATGTAATAGCCCGGCAATTTTCAGCTCATAGCGATCATGTTCATTCAGCCGAAACTCGGCCAGCTCGCCCTCGCCATAGGCACTCACCGCCTCGGCCAGCATCATGGTGAGCTCGGGCACACGCTGACAATGCCCGCCGGTGTAAGGCGATTTATCATCAATCGCCAAGTTGATCAGCTTAATAAACGATTCAAACAGCTCTTGCAAAGACAGTACCAAGCGCCGGTTGGTCAGCGCAATCGCCGCTTGCGACGCCAGCGATTCCACCAGCTGCTGATCCTGGCTGGTAAAGGCCTCGATCTGGTGTTGCTCGCTGATTGCGTTGATGAGCTGCAATACCCCGATCACCCGCCCTTCATGGTCACGCATCGGTACGGCCAGAAATGACTTAGAGTGATAGCCCGAATGCTGATCAAAGCGCCGCGTGCCGGAAAAATCATACTGCGCATCGGCATAAGCATCGGCAATATTGATGGTGCAGTTTTGATTCACCGCACAGGCGACCACATTGGCCAGATTCGGCCGGCCATCGGCCAGCTGCAGCGGCACCGGGGGCAATTTGATTGGCACGCCACTGGTGCCGCCTTGGGCAAGCCCCAGGCTGGTATTGAGCAGAATTTTAAAATGCAGGGCTTTGTCTTTCACTAGATAAAGGGTGCCGGCATCGGCGCGCACCAGATCTGTGGCGGCCACCAGAATGCTCTCAATCAGGCGCTCGACCTGCGTTTCGGCCGACAGTGCAGCGCCAATCGCATTGAGCTTGGCCAGACGCAGATTGAATTCGGCTTCGGTCATCCCCGCATTCCTATTTAATACAGACCTTACGAATTTGCGCCAAGTCGGTATGGCCTTGTAGTACTTTTTCGATGCCATCCTGTTTGAGAGTGCGCATACCTTGCGCCAGCGCACAGGCCAATAGTTCCGCCACGCGCGCGCGAGTCTGAATCAGCTGTTTGGCTTGATCCGAGCCCACCAGCAATTCATGTAGGCCAATCCGCCCGGCGTAGCCGCTATCGTGACAGTGACTACACCCCACCGGACGATACAGCTTAAATTCCCCATTGACCGCAAATTGCTGCTGCCATTCGGCGCGCAGCTGCTGCTTGCAACCAGGGGTATCAGCCTGCCAGGCAGGCGTAGCAAGGAGTTCATCGCTATACTCTACCAGCAATTGCTCAATCTCAGCCTCAGTGGGCTGATAGGCTTGTTTGCAATGCGGGCATAAGCGCCGCGCTAGGCGCTGCGCCAGAATACCCAGCAAGGCATCGGCAAAATTAAACGGATCCATGCCCATATCCAGCAGGCGGATCACCGATTCGGGCGCGCTATTGGTGTGTAAAGTAGCCAATACCAAATGCCCGGTGAGCGAAGCCTCAATCCCCACCCCTGCGGTTTCGGCATCGCGCATTTCCCCTACCATAATCACATCGGGGTCGGCCCGTAAAAATGAGCGCATCACCTGTGCGAAAGTCAGCCCGGCTTTGACATTAACCTGCACTTGCCGTAACCCGGCCTGGGTGATTTCAACCGGGTCTTCGGCAGTCCAGATTTTGGTTTCGGGTGTATTCAGGTATTTGAGCACCGAATGCAGGGTGGTGGTTTTACCCGAGCCAGTGGGGCCGCACACGAAAAACAGGCCATAGGGCTTATCGACCACGGCCTTGAGCTGTTGCAGATTTCGACTAGAGAGCGCCAGCTTTTCCAGCGGCAAAGGCTCGCCCGCGGCTAAAATCCGCAAGACAACATCTTCCAAGCCGCCCGCGGTGGGCACTGTCGCCACCCGCAGCTCAATATCCAGCTCAGGCACATATTTTTTAAATTTGATCTTGCCATCTTGCGGCTTGCGCCGCTCACTGATGTCCAGATCACACATGATTTTCAGCCGGGTCACCAACGGATTGCGATATGCGGCGGGAATTTCTCGGTACAACACTAGCTGGCCATCGCGGCGAAAACGCACCCGGGTTTTGGCCTGCCCCGGATAGGGCTCGATATGAATATCCGAGGCTTTTTGCTGATAAGCGTCGACGATAATCTGATTCACAAGCCGGACCACTTCATTGTCTTGCGCGGCGCTCATTTCATCGGCCGCGGTAGGAATGCTCTCTTCCTCTACCGCCATATCACTGAGCAGGGCATCAATATTGCCCCCCTGCCACTGACCGAAAAATTGCTCCAGCGTTTGGGCAAACTCAAGTCGGGTGGTAACCCGCAGCTGCACTTTGTTGCCATACAAGGCTAGGGCTGGGCCGCTGCGAACGCGTTCGGGATCGGTACAGAGAATCAGCACCAAGCCATCAGTTTCATCCAGTGGCAACCATTGTTGTTCAGCCAGATACTCGCGCTTGAGATTTTTTAAAAGATTGAGTGGTTTGAGGCGATCGGCGCGAAATGGCTCATAGGGCTGGGCATAAAATAGCGCCAGCGATGCCCCGATTTGTGCCGCGGTGATACCGAAGCCTGTCAGCAGAACTTGCTCGATATCCTGCTGTTTTTTCTGAGCTTCGCGCTGCGCCACCTGCCACGCTGCGGGCGAAAGTGCGCCACTGGCCAATAGCTGATGGTATTTATGCTGCGGCACAAAGGGAAAAGCCGAGCCCTGCCGCTGCCGAAAAGCCACCGCCAGCGTTTTGGCCAGTAGATTAATCCCCTCCAGCATGGGCTCGGCAAACGGTTGCCCACTGCGGCTATTGATCAACTGAATCACACCCTTCAAGACCCCGTCTTCGGCCTGCATAATTGGCACCACCAGCATCTGGCGGGTGTGAAAACCAGTTTTCTGGTCGACTTGCTGCAAAAACTGCAAGCTAGGCGAATGGGCTTTTAGCTCGGCTTCGTCATACACATCGCGCAGATTAAGCTGTTGTTTGTGATTGGCCACAAAGCCGGCAATGCTGCGATCATTAATGGGAATGCGCAGCTCACGTACCCCTTCCAGCCCGGTTTTTACTTTGGCCAGGAGCTCGCGCCCATCCGCCGTCGTGACATACAGAGTCATGCGCTCACATTGAAAAACCGCACAAATCGGGTTGGCGATTTCAGTCAGCAGCTCATCGAGATGGCTGGTGGCATGAATCTGTGTGGTGAGTTGCTGCAGAGCCTGCAGAAAATCGAGGGTATTGCGGTCTGCCGGATGGGTCATCGTGCGACTCGCTAGCCAGAAAAGAAAATCAGAACCGGATGGTTTCGCCCTGCAACAAACCACGAATCGGGTGTTCGTGATCAAGCGCCAGCACTTCCTGCAAAGTAAGCTCACTCTCACCGGGCTTGAGATGAGTGATCAAGACTTCTGCCCCACCCCGCCAATGCTGCAGTTGCTCCGCCAGCGTGGATGGGCAAAGGTGCTTGGCCGCGGCAGCCAGTGCATGTTCTTTGTTAGAAAATGCAGTCTCGATTATCAAGGCTTTCAGCGGATCGATTTGATTGACGGCAGCCCAGAACGCCTCACTGGCCACGGTATCCCCACTGAACACAATCGAAGACTCAGCCGATTCCAGCTGAAACGCCACCGCCGGAATGGTATGCAAGGCCGGTAAAGGCGTAACGGTTACCGCCCCAATGGTGCGGCGCTCGCCAAGTTCATGCGCGACAAACACCAGGCTGGGATTTTCAGCTGAGGGGATTTGCGAGAAATCCGGCCAGATCAGCCAATTGAAAATATGGGTTTTGAGTAGCTCGATGGTCACCGCGGTGGCATGCACATACACCGGCGTAGTGCGCATGCCGACGATGGCATCTAGCAACAGCGGCAAGCAGGCAATGTGATCAAGATGCGCATGCGTCACAAACACATGATCAATCGCCTGTAGCTGGGCAAGCGATAAATCGCCCACCCCAGTGCCCGCATCAATCAGGATGTGCTGGTTGAGCAAAAACGAGGTGGTGCGATTTTGGCCGCCGATACCCCCGCTGCAGCCCAAAATGGTTAGCTGGCAGCTCATCGCTCAACGAAAGAAAAAAGCCATGCGTACGCCCAAGATCTCGATCAGATCTTCTTCGGCGAGCAAATGGGGTTTATCAGAGATTTCGCGCGAATTCACCATCGGGCGCTGATCACCCTCGACATGCGCGATGTAGTAGCCATTGTCACGTTTGCGAAACGCCACGACCTGCACGCCCGCTTTACCCAGCGTCGTCAGGGGTTTATTAAGCAGTAACTCTTTGCCTGCGTTTTGGCCGGTTAGAATGCGGATAACGGCTTCTGGCCCCGCTTCCGTCTCTGTAGCAACAGCCGCAGCCTTGGTACTGGCAGCTGGTGCAGGCGCCACCACGGGGCTCGCTTGCATCACCATGGTTTTTTCAAATTCGGCTTGTTTGGCTGCCGCGGCCGGCTCACGCCAGAAAGTGATTTTGTAGCGCCCAATGGCGATCTCATCACCATTTTTGAGCGGATGCCGACGGGTAATGGCCTCGCCATTGAGCAAAGTACCATTGGTGCTATTTAGATCATCAATGAAATACAGCTGCCCGACGACTTCCACCGCGGCGTGATCACCTGAAACGGCAAGGTTATCAATCTGGATATCATTATGCGGCCGCCGACCAATGGTCGTGCGTGAACGGGTCAGGCGAAATTCCTTAACCAGATTGCCATCGAGGCTTAGCAATAGTTTTGCCATGTGCGCCTATCCTATCCACTCTTGCCGTTGCTGCCCAACCAGCCAGTAAATTTATTCCAAATGCCGCTTTCTACCGCGAACGCTTGATTTATTTTGACCAACACCACCGAAACATTGTCGCGACCGCCCTCGGCGTTGGCCTGTTCGATCAGGGTATCAGTTGCCTGTGACAAATTGTCAGCGTAAATACTGATCAACTGCTCAATGGCGGCATCTTCGAGCATATCGCTTAAGCCATCCGAGCAAAAGAGATACACGTCACCGGGCTCCACTGCATATTCGTGCACTTCGGTATGCACGGCGGGATTAATCCCCACCGCCCGGGTCACCAGATTTTTATAGGGCGCAAAACGGGCTTCCTCGACGCTAACTAGGCCGGCGTCGATCTGCTCCTGCAAAAATGAATGGTCTTTGGTCAATTGTTCGAGCTTTGTATCACGGAGCCGATAGGCCCGTGAATCGCCCACATGGGCAATTGCCAAACAGTTATTGTAGAAAAGCGCACTCACCAGCGTTGTCCCCATCCCGGCACACTGCGCGTGTTCCTGCGCGGTCTGGTAAATCAGGCTATTGGCACGATCGATCGCCAGCATCAACATTTCATGTGCCACTGGCCACAGGCTACCGGCAGTTTTAACATGCGCTGGTGTCGCAGCCACCTGGGCTCGCATCATTTCTGCGACCACTTGCGTCGCAATTCCACTGGCGACCTCACCGGCGTTATAGCCGCCCATACCATCAGCCAAGACAACAAGGCCCAGATCGGGCTCGAATAGAATGGCGTCTTCATTATGATCCCGCACGCGACCGGTATCGGTCTTGCCGCTCATTTCAAGCGCGGCCGTCAGACTTTGCATTCGCCGCTCCTTTGATGGCGTTTTCCAGTTTGATTAACACGGCGGCCATTTTGGCGCCGGTTTGAAAGCGGGCGTTCACGTCCTTCTCCAAGGCCTTGAGGATGATCTTTACCACCACCTCGGGCAATTTAGGGTTGTACTGCCGCGGATCGGTCGGCGGCTGCTGGGTAATTCGATACATTAACTCAGCCATCGAATCCCCGGTAAATGGTAAGTAGCCGGTCAGCAATTGATACAACATCACACCCAGCGAAAATAAATCCGAGCGACCATCAATATGTTGGCCAGCCAGTTGCTCCGGCGACATAAATGATGGCGTTCCCAGCACCATACCGGTTTTAGTTTTGGATGAATCGGTAATCCGGGCGATGCCAAAGTCGGTCACCTTCACCACTTTATTGCGCCGGTCATACATCACATTGGCAGGTTTGATATCACGATGCACTACCCCCTGCGCATGGGCGTAATCCAGCGCTTCGGCCACTTGGCGCACAATCGTTACCGCTTCCAGCACCGGCAAAAGATGCCCGGCACGCGCATAAGGAGTGAGATCTTCGCCATGCAAAAATTCCATCGCGATATAGGCGAGATCATGCGCTTCGCCAGCGTCGAAAATGGTCACAATATTGGGGTGATTTAAGCGGCCCGCAGTCTCGGCTTCGCGGAAAAACCGTTGCCGGGCTTCATCGAGCATATCGGCTTCAAATTCTTGCGACAGTGCCATGGTTTTGATGGCCACCACCCGGGCGATTTTTGGGTCTTTGCCTTGATACACCACGCCCATCGCGCCTTTGCCCAGTTCTTTTTCCAGCTCGTAACGCCCCAGCATCGGCTTGACCACTTCGCCACCCAGCATAATCTGGGTGCCACCAGCCTGCCCGGCACCCAGCAATACAGTCTCAGACATCTGCTTGGCCACTTTCATTTTCTCGGCCAGATCGCGAAAGCCAGGGTCATACTCATGCAGCAGCCGGTAAATGCTTTCAGCCTTGTTAAATTGCCGCTGCCGTTCAAAATCAAGTGCCAAGTTGTACATTACCTCGAGCATGCCCGCATCTAGCGGCACGCGGCGCAGCTTATCGTAGGCCATATCCAGCTGCCCCTGGTTTTGCAGCGCCAGCCCCAACATCCGGTTGGATTCAGCCGATTCGGCGCTGGATTTTTCTTCTTTGGCTTCGGTAAGCAAAAAGCGCTTGGTGGTCAGCGCCAAATGCCCTAACAGCAGTAGGCACAAGGGCGCCATCAGCGGCAACCACAGCATGCCCCAGCGCAGCAGCACGTATTCCGTCAATAACAGCGCGAGCACCAAGCCCGAGGTAGTCAGCGCCCCCGCGCGGGCTTTCAGCCGCGGCAATAGCAGCACCAGATACACCGCCACCAGCCCGACCATGGCCAAACTGAGATAGCCGGCCCAAGCCGGCACACGATACAGATGCTGTTCCAGCAAAGCGGAGAGCACCTGCCCAGTCATTTCCACCGGCGAGGTCGTCGCCGTTACAGGAGTGCTGACGGTGTCGCCGATTCCCGCAGCAGTAACTCCAATCAGAACGATCTTGCCCTGATATTTACTGGCCGGAATTTTCTCCGCCAGCACGTCATAAAACGAGTCAACCGCCAATGCGGGCGTTGTGCCACGCTCGGCATAAAAATGTGGGTAAATCTGCCCTTCCTGGCTGGTACTGATGCGCTGTGTGCCAATGCGCAGTGCCTGCCCGAATTCCAGCTGCATATCGCGGAGCGCCACATGTTGGCTGGCGGCCAGCACCTGACTAAAAAAGCTCGGATAAATCGCGTCGTAATACAGTACGGCAAGCGGCACCGCCCGCAGCACCCCATCGGTATCCAGATCAAATACCAATGGCGCCACCTGCCGCGCAGCAGCCCCAATCTGCCCCACGGGCAAGACGGGCTCAATCACCGAACGCGGCTGACCATGGCCAATCTCGCCGCTCGCCTCGATTTCATTACGGGCAAAAAAATCGGGGAGCTCGGCCGCCGGATTACCGGCGCGGCTACCAAAACTAAAGAACATCGGCAGCGTGACATTGCCGGCTTTGGTCAGCGCAGTGGCCAGTACACCATCGGCATTCAGCTGCCCCACCATCTGCCCCAACTGCGTGGCGAATTCTGCCGGATAGGCGGCGGGGTTTTCCTGCACTTGCTGCTGCAGTTCTTGCAAAAACCGCAGTCCGCGTTCGGTTTGCGGCTCGGTAAAAAAGACGGTAGACACAATCTGCTCGGCGCCGCCCGCCTGCAGTTTTTCGATCAGGCGGGCGTGAATATCCCGCGACCACGGCCAACGGCCCAGATTATCCAGGCTAGTTTGGTCGATACCGATAATGGCAATGCGTGCAGAGGGTGTGCGCTCGATCCAACGCAGACTTTGGTCGTAGGCCTTGCTTTCTAGCTCACGCACCAGCGGCGTGGCCTGCCATAGCAAGACAAACAGCACCACCACAGCCAGGGCCACCGCCCAATCGCTCCGCCACCGCAGTCGTTTCATTGGCCCACTTCCCATCTCCGAACATGACCGGCGGCCATGCTAGCATTGATTATGGTTTTCCCGTACAACAGCCCTCACATCACCCAAGCCAAGACAGCCAACCAAGCTTAGGGAATATCGGCATACGCCATCCGACGCTGAATAATCGTGGTTTTGCGCAACAAGCGCCGATCGCTGCGGTTTTTGTCGTAATAGCGCGGATTGGTCACCATCGAGGCCAATTTGGCCGCCTGCCCCGCGCCAAGGCGCTTGGCACTGGTTTTATAGTAGTGCCGCGCTGCCGCTTCAGCACCAAATACCCCGTCACCCCACTCGATCACATTCAGATACACCTCAAAGATCCGCTGTTTATCCCAGCAGGCTTCGATCATCACGGTGAGAATGGCTTCCTGCACTTTGCGTAAGGGGTTGCGGCTAGAGGAAAGAAACAGATTTTTAGCCAGCTGCTGGCTAATGGTTGACCCGCCCGCCACGATGCGGCCTTTTTGCAGGTTTTTTTCCCACGCCGCCTGCATGCCTTCCCAATCAAATCCTTCGTGATTGAGAAATTTCGCGTCTTCAGCCGCCACCACCGCGCGCTTTAGGTTTGGGGAAATCTGCGCATAATCGACCCAGGTAAATTTAAGCTCGGCAGCAGGGTCTTCAGCTTGCAGACGTTCTAGCTGCTCAGCCATAAAGGCGGTCTGGCCGGGGTTGACCCAGCGCCAGGCCACAATCTGCGCCAGCATCCAGGCATTCCACAGCAGCAACAATAGCAGCAGACAGGCTATCGCCCGCCCTAGCCAGCCCATCACACTCACTTTCCCTTTGGCCATACTTCCCTACAGTATTCTTCTACAAATCAATCAATATAATACTTATAGCCATATACCCTAGGCCATCTTCCGTAGTTGCGCTAACACGGGGGCGACATCCGGGCGCAAGCCGGTCCAGAGGGCAAAGGCCTCTGCCGCTTGCCCGACTAGCATGCCCAAGCCATCCACTCGTTGCGCCACACCGGCTTCGCGCGCCTGGGCAAGAAAGGGCGTTTCCTCCTTGCCATACATCATGTCGTAGGCCAGTGCATTGGGTGCAAACACCGTTGGGGCAATCGGCAAACGCTCACCGCCCAGACTGGCGGAAGTGGCATTAATAATCAGATCAAACTCGCCGACCAACTCAGTAAATGTACTGACCGCGATCGCAATCGCGCTGGTGGGCTGAAAATGCGCCTGCAGAGCCTCTGCTTTAGCCAAAGTGCGATTGGCAATGGTGAGCGAATGCGGTTGCTGCTCGAGTAGAGGGAGTATCACGCCACGGGCCGCACCACCGGCGCCCAGCAGCAAGATACGCCGCCCCCGTATGCTGATATGCCGCAAAATATCCGCCACCAGCCCCGCGCCATCGGTGTTGTCCCCCAACCAGCGATTGCCCCCCAGATACTGCAAGGTATTCACCGCGCCGGCGGCTTTCGCCCGTGGTGTCAGTTCGCTGGCCAGTGCAAAGGCTTCCTCTTTAAACGGCACGGTAACATTCGCACCCTGCCCCCCTTGCGCTGCAAATTGCTGCAAGCTGGTGGCAAATCCATCCAGTGGTGCCAGCAAGCGGTCATACTCAAAGCTGGCTAGCGCTGGCTCAGCGGAAAACTGGGCGGCAAATGCTGCATGAATTATCGGCGATTTGGAATGCGCAATCGGATGGCCGATTACCACGTGCGAGGGCAGCTGGGACATGATTTTTCCAGGCGGGATGAGGCCCTGCCTCATCCAGATCGATGCAAATAAATACGAATTGAGTTCAGCGGCATTGGCTGACCGCGCAAAATGCTCGGGGCGCTGTTTCAGCCCTGTTGCCACGGCAAGCCGGCCACTTTCCAGCCATTCACCGTGCCGCGATGGGCTGCAGCATCTTTATCGCCCTCAAAGCCTTCCAGAATATTCATTGCCGCCGTGTAGCCATGCTGTGCTGCCAAGAGCGCAGCATCGTGCGAACGCGCACCGGAACGGCACAAAAACATCACCACTTGCTCGGGATCGACTTTGGTTTTCAGTTGGGTGAGGAAATTCGGGTTCGCCGCCATGCCCGGGTAGGATTTCCACTCAATCAGCTCGGCATTCGGAACGACGCCGACCCACTGCCATTCGGCATGCGTGCGCACGTCGACAATCACCGCCCCGGGCAGGGTTTGTGCCAGCTGCCAGGCCTCTGCCGGGGTTACCGCGCCGGCATAAGGTAAACCCTGGGCAGCCGCTCTGGCTTGGGCCTGTTGCAGAATGTCATTGGCTTGGCTCATCGTCACGTCTCCGTCATCAAGTGCCATTGATTATATTCGCAAACCGTAAAGCACCAACAGCAGCGCCACTCATCAGTGCAAATGCACCATTTCAGTGCAATATTTGCCTGCGCGCACCAAAATAATCAGCACGTGCAAATGTGCGCGGAGCAAAACACTTGTGGCACAATAGCTGGAAGACGTTACTTCGCTTGGCACGGTTTATGCTTACTCATCTGCCGTCCCGTGCGCAAAAACGCACACTACAACTTCACTTGATTCACTGTCCCAACTAGGAGCGACAACATGGCTGTAGCCGACGTTCTCAAGCTTATTAAAGACAACGACATCCGTTTCGTTGATCTGCGCTTCACCGACACTATCGGTAAAGAGCAGCACGTAACCGTTCCTTCGCACGTAGTTGACGAAGAGTGGTTTGAAAACGGTCACGCGTTCGATGGCTCTTCTATCGCCGGCTGGAAAGGCATTCAGGCTTCAGACATGCTGTTGATGCCAGATGCATCAACTGCCAAGATCGATCCTTTCTTCGACGAACCAACCGTGTTCATCACTTGTGACGTACTGGAGCCAGCAACTGGTAAAGGTTACGACCGTGATCCACGCTCTCTGGCCAAACGTGCTGAAGCCTATCTGAAAACTTCAGGTATCGGTGACACTGCCTTCTTCGGTCCAGAGCCAGAATTCTTCATCTTTGACAGCATCCGTTGGAACACGGACATGTCAGGTACTTTCGTGAAGATCGGTTCGGACGAAGGCGCTTGGGCAACTGCTGACAAAACTCAAGGCGGCAACCTGGGGCACCGTCCACGCGTTAAAGGCGGCTACTTCCCAGTGCCACCAGTAGACAGCCACCAAGACATCCGTGCCACTATGGTACTGGTTCTGGAAGAGCTGGGCGTGCCAGTTGAAGTATTCCACCACGAAGTAGCCAATGCAGGTCAAAACGAGATCGGTACTAAATTCTCGACCCTGACTCAACGTGCTGACTGGACTCAGATCCTGAAATACGTAGTGCACAACGTTGCTCACCAATACGGCAAAACTGCAACCTTCATGCCAAAACCAGTGGTTGGCGACAATGGTTCAGGTATGCACGTTCACCAGTCAATCTGGAAAGACGGCAAAAACCTGTTTGCAGGCAACGGCTACGCTGGCCTGTCTGAAACTGCCCTGTACTACATCGGCGGTATCATCAAGCACGCTAAAGCACTGAACGCGATCACCAACCCAGGTACTAACTCGTACCGTCGTCTGGTTCCGCACTTCGAAGCCCCAGTAAAACTGGCTTACTCTGCGAAAAACCGTTCAGCGTCAATCCGTATCCCTCACGTTTCTAGCGACAAAGGTCGTCGTATCGAAGCGCGCTTCCCAGATCCATTGGCTAACCCATACCTGTGTTTCGCAGCGCTGCTGATGGCCGGTTTGGATGGTATCCAGAACAAGATCCACCCAGGCGATCCAGCAGACAAAAACCTGTATGACCTGCCACCAGAAGAAGACAAACTGATCCCAACCGTTTGCGCTTCTCTGGACGAAGCCCTGGCGGCACTGGACGCAGACCGCGAGTTCCTGACTCGTGGCGGCGTATTCACCGACGAGTGGATCGACGCGTACATCGAACTGAAGATGAACGACGTAAACCGCACTCGCATGAACGTGCATCCAGTTGAATTCGATATGTACTACTCACTGTAATCAATTTCGGCCGGTGCTTGCACAGGCCGATTGATGCACCAACCCGCATTCAGCCTAGCTGATGCGGGTTTTTTCTTGCCCGCAGATTTATTGCACGCGCACGTCATAAAAAAACGGCCTTTGGTGGTTTTTTTCCAGACAGTTTCATAATTGGCCACTACAATTCGTCAAAATTATGAAAGCTTGCAGTTATTTATTCCATGCGCATCAAACCCAAACCAGCCCTACTTTTGCTGTGCAGCTATATGCTGGCCGCCTGGCTCAGCATTCGGCTCGGCACCATTCAATCGGCCTATCTGGTCGTGATCTGGCTGGCATCTGGCATTGCAATGATGGGAGCGATTCAGCTGGGCCGCCAAGCCTATCCGGTGATTCTCATTGGTCATGTCTTAATTAACTTCGCGCTGTATCGACAAAACCAGCAACAATGGTTCACCCTTTTTCCAGCCCTCTTAGTGTCCGGCGGCATTGATGCGCTGCAAGCTTGGCTGGGCAATTATTACTACCGACGTACCCGGCGCTATTTTGGGGCCGCATTTTGGCAAAAAGCCGCTCAATTGCCCCGCATCTGGTATCAAATCTGCGCCATTCCCGTTCTGCTCACCACCCCGCTACTCGTACTACTCTGGTATGGCATGGGTTTAATCCAGGCCCATAACTGGTCCGAATGGGCAATGATCACCTTCATCCAGGCGCTCAGTAACTTCGCGGGCGTTCTATTGTTGCTGCCACTACTGGAAGATTGGCGCCAACAACGCCTGCAACCGGTCTTGCGCCAAGGTCTGCCGCTGCTTGTCGGCCTGTCGCTTTTGGTAGGCGTAGCCCTCTTTGTCGATCGTCATCTGATGATTCTGAGCTTGCCAGTCATGTTGTACATCGCCATACGCCACCAAATTAGCGGGGTGCATTTGGGCTTGCTGCTAGTTGGACTGTTATGCGCACTGGGCGGGCATTTTGGCGGCAGTGGATTTATTGGTGACACACCCACCGAGACCTTCTTGAACCTGCAGCTGTTTATCTTCTCGCTGGCCTTCACTTTTCAGTTTCATGCTCTGATCCAGCAGGAAAAAGCCCAACAAACTGCGAATTTGGAAGCCGAAGTCGCCGCACGCACCAATGCCTTGATGCAGGCCAACAAGCATTTATCAGAGCTAGCTACCACTGATGAGCTCACTCAGGTCTACAATCGCCGCGAATGGCAACGCCGCTGCGCCGAGGCCGTGGTGCGCGCCCGGCGCTATAAACAACCCCTTTCGATCATTTTGCTCGATATTGATCACTTCAAAAAAATCAACGACCAGCATGGCCATTTATTGGGCGATTTGGCGCTTAAGCACTTAAGCCGCTTATGTAGCCAGCATCTCCGCGCCATCGATACCTTTGCCCGCTGGGGGGGCGAAGAATTTGTGATTTTGCTACCCGATACCGAGCTGGAACAAGCCAATCTGGTGGCTGAAAAAATCCGCAGCCTGATTGAGCGCAACCCCTTATTAGTTGATCAGCGCCCGCCCATCCACTTCACCATTAGCCTTGGTGTGACCGCGCTCAGCGTCATGGACCTGACCCTGGATGACCTACTGGGTCGCGCTGATGAAGCCTTGTATGTGGCCAAGGCCAGTGGGCGCAATCGCGTTATTAATTCAGCCAGTGTCAGCACCAGCTACCTCAGCCCCGGCAACAGTCATCACCGCTGAATACAGCGCGCGCTAAAATCGCTACAATTCTTTCTTTTGGGCGGAAGCTACGATGTCAGCGATTGTCGTCTTCGATTTTGGCGGGGTGCTGTTTGATTGGAACCCCAGCTATCTGTATGAATCGCTGCTGCCCGATCCGGCCGAGCGCGAGTGGTTTTTGCGCGAAGTATGCAATCCGGCTTGGAATATCGAGCAAGATCGTGGCCGCACGATTGCCGAAGCCGTAGCACTAAAATCGGCCGAATATCCGGCCTACGCGGCGCAGATTGCCGCTTTTTATGCGCGCTGGCCGGAAACTTTGCGCGGCTTATTGCCCGAGGGAATGGCGCTATTTGACGCGCTGCGCGCGGCGGGCTATCCAGTCTTTGGGCTAACCAACTGGTCGGCCGAGACTTTCCCGTATGCGTGGGAACATTATCCCTTCCTGCACACTCTGCCCGACATCGTGGTATCTGGCCGCGAGGGTTTAATTAAGCCGGATCCAGCCATATACCACCTGATGTATCAGCGCATCTTGCGTCATCATCCCGCTGCCAAACCGGCTGATTTGTATTTTATCGATGATTCAGCCGCCAATGCCGCCGGCGCGAGCGCGGTGGGCTGGCATGGCATTCATCACACCAGCGCGGCCAACACCGCGGCCATTTTGCGCGCCGAAGGACTGATATTTTGAGTAAACCCCGCATCACCATTCACTACTGCACTCAATGCAACTGGATGCTGCGCAGCGCGTGGCTGGCGCAGGAACTCCTGAGCACTTTTGCGTTCGAAATAGGTGAAGTTGCACTCCAACCCGGCACGGGCGGGGTTTTTCTGATTCACTGTGATGGGCAGCTAATCTGGGATCGTCAGCTTGATGGTGGTTTCCCGGAAGCCAAGGTGCTAAAACAGCGTGTGCGTGATCACATCGCGCCAGATAAACCATTGGGTCATGCCGACAGACCCGCGGCTTCGTTTTAACGTCCCGCCAGACTGTGAT
This sequence comes from Chitinibacter tainanensis DSM 15459, assembly GCF_000429785.1. Lineage (GTDB taxonomy): Bacteria > Pseudomonadota > Gammaproteobacteria > Burkholderiales > Chitinibacteraceae > Chitinibacter > Chitinibacter tainanensis. Next base: position 341,134 of record NZ_AUCN01000009.1, on the reverse strand, counting down.
ACTTTACCGGCATGCGCAGAATACTGTTTTATCCCTTGCTATGTAGCCTTCTGATCAGCCCAGCCTGGGCCGACATTTACAAATATGTCGATGAGAATGGCAATGTCACGTTCACCAACACCCCGGTGAAAGGCGCGGTGCGCATTATGAGCGAACCTGCCCCACGTCGGGCAGAGAGCAGTGGTGGCGGCAGCAACAGCGCCAACCAGCCCCGCGCCAATAAAGTGAATGTGCCCTCGCCGGCCAATTTCCCGCGCGTGGATGCCGCCACCCAGAAAAGCCGCGACACCAACCGCCGTCAGATCCTGAATGACGAGCTCACCAGCGAGCAAAATGCACTCGCCATGGCGCGCAAAGCGCTGCAGGAAGCCGAGAGCACCAAATCCGCCGACGAAAAAGCCAATCCCAAGCTTTATCTGGATCGCATCGGCCGCCTGCGCGAAACCATCGTGATGCACGAAAAAAATACCGCCGCCCTGCAGGCTGAAATCTCGCGGATGCGCTAAATGCACACAGGCTAGAAAAAAACGCACCATTTCGGTGCGTTTTTTGTATGCTTAAACCACAAAGACCCCAAAAATTGTTGGCCTGAGTTTTGCTTTAGGCTGGCAGCACTCTTGGTTGTGGAGCCATACAATGAGCCACCCTGCTTTTGCCGGGCTAGATTTTCTGGATGCCGCCGTGATCGCCACCGATCAGGATGGCCGCATCTGCTATGCCAACCCCACCGCTGTGAGTTTGTTTAATCTGCGTGCGCTGGAATTACCGCACTTGGTGCACTGTTTTGGCGAGCTCAGCCCGATTGTGTCAGCGGCGCAGGCCGCGCTGCAGCAAAATATCTCCATCACCGAGCATGAATTAGTGGTGCCCGGGGTAGAAGGCGATATGTATGTCACGCTCGAAGCCACCCCAATCGAATCACCGGCAGCCAGCCTGCTACTGGAAATCCGCCGTATCGACCAGCAGCGCCGGATTGTGAATGAAGAGCGGCTACAAGCGCAGCAACAAGCCAATCGCGAGTTGATCCGCAATCTGGCCCACGAAATCAAAAACCCATTGGGCGGGATTCGGGGGGCGGCACAACTCCTGGCGCACGAATTACCCGACCCCCAGCTCAAGGAATACACCCAAGTTATCGTGGATGAAGCCCTGCGCCTGCAAAGCCTGCTGGATCGCCTACTCACGCCGCATCGGCTGCCGCAGCTCAAAGAGCTGAATATCCATGAGGTGCTAGAACGTGTGCGCAGTCTGGTGCTGGCTGAAACGCCCAACGGGCTGGCGGTGAAACGTGATTACGATACCAGCCTGCCTTCGCTGATTGCCGACAAAGAACAGCTGATCCAATCAGCGCTGAACATCGTGCGCAATGCCATTCAGGCCATGAGCGGCATTGGTGAAATCCAGTTACGCACCCGGATTGCTCGACAGGTCACACTGAACCGGCGCCGCTATCCGCTGGCGCTGAAGATCGAAATCACCGACAACGGCCCGGGCATTCCCGAGCATCTCACCGAAACATTGTTTTATCCGCTGGTGTCCGGCCGCCCGGGCGGCACCGGTATCGGTCTGCATCTGGCGCACACCTATGTGGCGCAACACCACGGCACGATTGAATTCGACAGCCGCCCTGGGCAAACCACTTTTACCATCTTGCTGCCACTGAATGCGTGGCAAAAACAGGACTAAACCATGAATACAGTCTGGATCATTGATGACGACCGCTCGATCCGCTGGGTATTTGAAAAAGCCCTGTCGCGGGAAAATATAGCTCACGCCACCTTTGCTTCGGCCACCGAAGCCTTAAACCGCATGGAATACGAGCAGCCGCAAGTCATCATCAGCGATATCCGCATGCCCGGCGAATCGGGGCTGGCCTTGCTGGAAGTGGTGAAACGCGATCGGCCGCAGATTCCGGTGATTATCATGACCGCGCATTCCGATCTGGATAGCGCGGTATCAGCCTTTCAGGGCGGTGCGTTTGAATATCTGCCCAAGCCCTTCGACGTGGATCAGGCCATCGCCCTCATCCGCCGGGCGCTGCAAGAGAGCGAACAGCTGCAAGATCAACCAGAGCCCGCGGCCAGCGTGCCAGAAATGCTGGGTCAGGCGCCAGCCATGCAGGAGGTCTTTCGCGCCATCGGCAGGCTTAGCCAATCGGCGGCCACAGTGATGATCACCGGCGAATCGGGCAGCGGTAAAGAGCTAGTGGCTCGCGCCCTGCATCGCCATAGCCCCCGCGCCAATAAGCCGTTTGTGGCGATCAATAGCGCGGCTATTCCCAAAGATCTGCTCGAATCCGAGTTGTTTGGCCACGAGCGCGGCGCTTTTACCGGTGCGGATGCCAAACGGGTTGGGCGTTTCGAACAAGCCGAAGGCGGCACGCTGTTTCTGGATGAAATCGGCGATATGCCGCTGGATTTGCAAACCCGGCTATTGCGGGTGCTCTCAGATGGCTATTTTTATCGCGTGGGTGGTCATCAGCCAATCAAAGCCAATGTGCGCGTGATCGCCGCCACGCACCAGCATCTGGAAGAACGCGTAAAAGCCGGCCAGTTTCGCGAAGACCTCTTTCACCGCCTGAATGTCATCCGTCTGCGTCTGCCGCCGCTGCGCGAGCGCAGTCAGGATATTCCGCTGCTGGCCAAGCATTTTCTGCAACGCTCGGCTCAAGAGCTGGGGGTAGAAACCAAGCGGCTGGCGGATGCCGCCATGGCCTGGCTCAGCAGCTTTGCTTTTCCGGGCAATGTGCGCCAGCTGGAAAACATCTGTCACTGGATTACCGTGATGGCGCCTGGCCAAGTGGTTGAAGCTGCTGATTTACCACCCGAACTGCTGGAGCAGCAAGGCCATAGCCTGCCGGTGAGCGGTGATTGGCGGCAGGCGCTGAGCCAAGAGCTCAGTCTGCGCCTGACTCGCGGCGATACCCGGGTGCTGGACGACATCACTCCTGCATTTGAGCGCACAGTGATCGAAGTTGCACTGATACATACCGGGGGTAAACGCATAGAGGCCGCAGAATTACTAGGCTGGGGACGCAATACCCTTACGCGCAAAATCCAAGAGCTGGGAATGGAAGAAAACGCCTAAGCGGCAAGCCGCCCTATCGGGCGCAATAAAAAACCAGCCATAAGGCTGGTTTTTTATTTCTGTTATTTCTGGGCTGATCGGCCCGGCTACATCATGGATAGCCGAATGAGGGCTTAGCGAATCTCGAAAATTTTGCCGAAGTTGGCAATATCCAACACCGATTTCACGGTGCCTTTGCAATTGACCAAAGTCACTTTGCGGCCGCTGGCGCGCTCATTCAAAAGCAGCAACATGCCCAGGGCGGCCGAATCCATATAATCCACCTCGGCGAAATCCAGCTCAATTTCGGTAAGGCCGGCTTGTTCCAGCACACTGGTGGTCGCTTGTTTGAATTCGCGATGCGATTCGAAAGTGAAGTTTCCTTTCATCGCAATCTGGCCACGGCCTTGGTCAAAATTGATCTGTGTTTGCATAACCGGTCTCAAATGCTGAATAGTTTTATCAGCATTAGTCTATTGCAGCGGGCGGGCAGTCGGCAAATTGGATCGGCCGACCTTCCCTTCTGCGCAACAATGGCCAATTATTTCTCGACAAAGGCCCGTTCGATCACGTAATCGCCCGGCTCGCCGATTCGTGGCGACACCACAAAACCCAGCTCATCCAAGAGCTGGCACGTGTCTTCCAGCATCGCCGGGCTACCGCACAGCATGGCCCGATCGGTTTGTGGATTAAGCTGCGGCAAGCCTAGATCTGCTGCCAATTTGCCCGAGCGGATCAAATCGGTTAGCCGGCCCTGATTACGAAATGGCTCGCGGGTCACGGTTGGGTAGTAAATGAGCTTATCGCGCACCATATCGCCAAAATACTCATTATTCGGCAACTCATGCTCGATGTATTCGGCATAGGCGAGCTCGCTGACTGTGCGCACGCCATGCACCAAAATAATTTTATCAAAGCGCTCGTAAGCTTCCGGATCTTTAATCAGGCTCATAAAGGGCGCCAAGCCCGTGCCGGTGCTCAGGTAATACAGATGTTTACCCGGCTTCAGATCGGACAGCACCAGCGTACCGGTCGGCTTACGGCTCACCAGCAATTTATCGCCTTCTTGCAAATGCTGCAGGCGCGATGTGAGCGGGCCATTGGGCACTTTAATACTGAAAAACTCGAGGTTTTCTTCGTAGTTGGCGCTGGCAATCGAATACGCGCGCACCAGTGGTTTATCGTCGACTTCCAGGCCAATCATCACAAATTGGCCGTTTTCAAAGCGCAATGATTCATCGCGGGTGGTGGTGAAACTAAACAGCGTGTCATTCCAGTGGCGCACGCTTAAGACGGTTTCATGGGCAAATTTAGACATCAGCTCAACCTTTCAGGGCACTTTGCAGCGCCGGAATCACAGTAAACAGATCGGCGACCAAACCATAGTCGGCCACTTTGAAAATCGGCGCATCCGGGTCGGTATTTACGGCCACGATGATTTTCGCGTCTTTAATCCCGCCCACGTGCTGGGCGGCGCCGGACACACCAAAGGCGATATACAGCTCAGGTGCAATCACCGTGCCGGTCTGGCCCACTTGCCAGTCATTGGGCGCCATGCCGCTATCCACGGCGGCGCGGGTGGCGCCGATGGCGGCGCCGAGTTGTTCAGCCAGCGGGGTGAGCGTGGCGTGGAAGGCTTCTTTGCTCCCGAGCGAGCGGCCGCCGGAAATCACGACTTTCGCAGTGGCAAGCTCCGGCCGATCGGAGACCGCCAATTCGCGGCTTACAAAGCGCGCCTTGCCTGCATCGCCCGTGCTAGCCACAGCCACCACTTCGGCAGCACCGCCTTGCAGCTCGGCCGGCGCAAAAGTCGTGGGCCGAATGGTGAGCACCAACTGCCCGACGGGCGCGGCCACGGTGGCGTTCAGATTGCCGGCGTAGATCGGCCGCACAAACCGGCGTGGCGCCAAAATCTGCGTCACTTCCGACACCATCGCCACATCCAGCAGCGCCGCCACGCGAGGCAATAGGTTTTTACCAAAGCTGGTCGCCGCGGCGACGATGGTTTGGTAATCGGCCGCCAGCTGGCGCACCAACGGGCTTAGATTTTCGGCGATACCCTGTGCATATTCGGGGGAATCGGCCACCAGTATCTTGCTCAGGCCTTTGATTTCTTTGGCTTGGAGGGCAATACCCTGGATATTCTCGCCAGCGAGCAATACATGTACCTCACCGCCCAACTGTGCCGCCGCACTAATCGCTGAGCGCGTGGCGGTTTTCAAACCGTGTGTATCAATTTCCGCAATCACTAATACGCTCATGACAGCACCTTTGCTGCGCGCAGCGCAGCCACTAATTCATCAACATTCCCCAACACGCGCCCGGCTGGACGAGCGGGTGGTTCATTGACCGCTTCCAGCGTCAGCGCAGGTGCCTCCACCGCGCCCAATTCGGCCAGCGGCAGGGTTTCCAGCGGTTTTTTCTTCGCCATCATCAGCGCGGGCAGCTTGATAAAGCGCGGATCGTTCAGGCGCAAATCAGCGCTGATCACGGCCGGCAGATTCAGCTGCAGAGTTTCTTGCCCGCCATCGATTTCGCGCACCACGGTGGCCACGCCATCGGCCAGCGTAATTGCCGAGGCAAACGTGGCTTGCGGCCAATCCAGCAGCGCCGCCAGCATTTGTGCGGTTTCCGCCGCATCGTCATCAATGGCCTGCTTGCCGGTCAGCACCAGCTGTGGGGCTTCGCGCGCCACCAGCGCCTTGAGCGCTTTGGCTGTTTGCAGGCTACCGAGCGTATGTTCGGTTTCAAGTAGCAAGGCGCGATCGGCGCCCATCGCCAGCGCGTGACGCAGTACATCCTGATTGGCGGCGCTACCGATGGCCACAGCCAGCACTTCAGTCGCGAGGCCCGCTTCTTTCAGCCGCACGGCGGCTTCCAGCGCGTTTTCGTCAAATGGATTAATACTCATTTTGACGCCGGCCGTTTCCACATTGCGGCCATCGGCCGTCGGGCGCACGGTGACTTGATAATCAATCACCCGCTTGATCTGCACCAAGATTTTCATGTTCTATTTCCTGTGAAGGGCCGGATCGGATTAAGCTGCCGGCTGCAAAACTAACTTGGCAACCATTCTAGGCCAGCGGTACAATATCTGTAAATACGATTAAATTTAATTAACATATTGCATTTATAGATATAGGAATTCGTCATGAGCGATCGGGAACAGATGCAGTACGACGTGGTGATTGTCGGTGGCGGCCCGGCCGGGCTGGCCGCAGCGATCCGGCTCAAGCAGTGCAATGCGGCGCTGAATGTCTGTGTGCTGGAAAAAGGCGCACAGCTGGGTGCGCATACACTATCTGGCGCGGTGATCGATCCGGTGGCGCTGGATGAATTGTTGCCCACTTGGCGCACTCAGGCTCCGCAGCTGGCGACCCCGGTTACGCAAGACGAATTTTTGTGGTTGGATGAAGATCAGGCCTTTCGCCTGCCGAGCGCCCTGCTGCCCAAGCCGCTACATAATGAGGGCTGTTTCATTGTGAAGCTGGGTGAAGTGGTGGCGTGGCTGGGTGAGCAAGCCGAAGCGCTGGGGGTGGAAATTTACCCCGGCTTTGCCGCTACCGAAGTGCTGTACGACGCACAGGGTGCCGTGCGCGGGATTGCCACCGGTGATATGGGCATCGCCAAAAACGGCCTGCCCAAGGCCGATTTCACCCGCGGCATTGAAATTGTGGCCGCTTATACCTTGTTTGCCGAAGGCGCACGCGGCTCGCTGGCCGCCGAGCTGGAACAGAAATTTGCCCTACGCACGGCAGCCGACCCGGCGCATTATGGCCTGGGCGTAAAAGAAGTTTGGCAAATTCCGGCCACGCAGCATCAATTGGGCAAAGTAGTGCATGCGCAAGGCTGGCCGCTGGATAATCAAACCGGCGGCGGCGCGTTTATCTATCATCTGCCCAATCAGCAAGTGGCGATTGGCTATGTAGTGCACCTCAATTATCGCAACCCGTATTTGTCGCCATTTGATGAATTGCAGCGCTTTAAAACGCATCCGGCAATTCGCCCGCTGCTGCAAGGCGGCAAACGTATCGCCTATGGCGCGCGGGCGATTAGCGAAGGCGGCTGGCAATCGCTGGGCGAGCTCACCTTTCCGGGTGGCGCCATCATTGGCTGTAGTGCGGGGCTATTGAATGTGCCGCGCATTAAAGGCACCCACAATGCCATTCGCTCGGCCATGTATGCGGCCGAAGCGGTGAGCGAGGCCATCGCCGCCGGTCGCCAGCATGACACGCTCAGCGCCTACCGCGAGCGCCTAGCAGCCTCCCCGGTGATGGCCGAATTGCATGCGGTGCGCAATATCAAACCTGCCCTCACCCGTTTTGGCACCCTGGCCGGAACCCTGTATGCGGGCTGTGAGATGTGGCTGCAACAGCTGGGGCTAAGTGTGCCGTGGACTTTGCACCATCGTCAGCCCGATCATCTCTACCACCTGCCGATGAATGAAGCCACGCCGATTGCTTATCCCAAACCAGATGGCGTGCTGACGTTTAGCAAGCTTGATTCGCTGGCGCTGGCCAATGTTTCGCACGAACACGATCAACCGGCCCATCTGCGCCTGCGCGACCCCGAGCTGATTACGCCGGTGCACCTGCATAACGATAGCCAGGCCGAATGCCATTATTGCCCGGCGGGCGTGTATGAAATTGTGCAGCTCAATGGTCAGCGGCAATATCAGATCAATGCGCAGAACTGCCTGCACTGTAAAACCTGTGATATCAAAGACGCGAAGCAGAATATTCAGTGGACAGCGCCCGAGGGCGGCGGTGGCCCGCTGTATGCGGGGATGTAAGTATCGCGGGTATAGGTCTACAATCCATTTATATTAAAGCCTGTAGCCACATACCCTACGCCAGATCCTATGGCAGCAGTACATAGCAGCCAAGAAAAAAGGGAGCCGCAGCTCCCTTTTTTACGCTCAGCCCCAATGGGGCTCACACCTTATTTCGCCAGCAAAATACGCAGCATGCGACGCAGCGGCTCGGCCGCGCCCCACAGCAGCTGGTCACCGATTACAAAGGCGCTCAGATACTCTGGGCCCATGTTCAGCTTGCGCACACGGCCCACGCCGATGTCGAGCTTGCCGGTGATCGCTGCTGGAGTCAGCTCTTTCACGCTGATTTCGCGATCGTTCGGTACCCATTTCACCCACGGATTGCCTTGCTTGATGATGCTTTCGATCTCGGCCAATGGCAGATCTTTTTTCAGCTTGATGGTCAGTGCCAAGCTGTGGCAACGCATTGCGCCGATACGCACGCACAGGCCATCAACGGGAATCGTGGCGCTAGTGCCGAGGATTTTGTTCACTTCGGCCTGGCCTTTCCACTCTTCTTTGGATTGGCCGTTGTCGAGTTGTTTGTCGATCCACGGAATCAGGCCACCGGCCAGTGGCGCGCCGAAGTATTCGGTTGGCACGTCGGTGCGGATGGTTTCAGCCACTTTTTTGTCGATATCCAGAATCGCTGATGCTGGCGTGGCCAATTCAGCCGCCACCGAGTTGTAAACCACGCCCATACCTTTGAGCAATTCGCGCATGTGGTTAGCACCACCACCCGAAGCGGCTTGGTAAGTCATTGATGACACCCAATCTACCAGCCCGGCTTTAAACAGGCCGCCCATACCCATCAGCATGATCGAGTTGGTACAGTTGCCGCCGATGTAGTTTTTCACGCCTTTGGCCAGTGCCGCCTGAATAACGTCATCATTCACCGGGTCGAGCACGATCACTGCGTCGTCTTCCATACGCAGAGTCGATGCCGCATCAATCCAGTAGCCAGTCCAGCCGCTAGCGCGCAGTTGCGGGAAAATCGCAGTCGTGTAGTCACCGCCCTGGCAAGAGATGATGACATCCATTTTGCTCAGCTCGGCGATGTCGTTCGCGTCTTTCAGCGTGCCCGCATCTTTGCCAAAATTAGGCGCTGCCTGACCGGCTTGCGAGGTAGTGAAAAACACGGGATCGATCAGATCAAAATCTTTTTCTTCCTGCATGCGTTGCATCAGGACCGAACCCACCATACCGCGCCAACCGACTAAACCTACCCGCTTCATGCTTTTTTCCTTGTTGATTACTCGATACAGAGCGCCTGCACTGGCCAGCCACAACCTCAGTTGCGCCCAAGTGCCGCGCATGTTGCCAGAGTACGCCATCCTAGCCGCGCTCTGCGGGGCAACAAACCATTGATATTAGTGAAATTCCGCATATCTGGCTAGCGCCTTTCGGGTAAGATCGGCCGCAAAATCCGTCAGACCGAAAAAAATATGACGATTCGATGTGAATCGTGTATTTTCTGTCCGAACTTACAAGAAAAGCCAGCATAAGACATAGCCCGTGGAGACCGAGAGCATGAGCACTGCACCGCAAGCCCGGCAATTTACCAACCCGATTTTGGTAGCCGCTGCCCAAAAAGTGGAAACCGAACAACTGCAGATGCTGGCGCTGGATTTGGCCTTTCGCATCGAAATGGCGCTGAACTGTGGCCTAGCCCAGCAAATTGACCAATTTCGTGAAAACAGCGAAGGCATGCCTTTTTTCCTGCGCCACCTGCTGCGCGATTTGCGCGCCCTTGATCAAAAAGACAGCACGCTGTCGGCTCCGCTGAAGCGCCGTCTACGCGTCGCGCTGCAACCACACGATCAAACCGGCTCCTTCAAACGTACCCTGCTGGCCAATGAGCCGGGCCAGCTAAGCTCGCTGGCGGTGCGCTAATGCGCTTGGTCATTCAACGTGTGAGCCAGGCGCAGGTTAGCGTCGCTGGCGAGATCGTCGGCCAGATTGGCTGCGGCGCACTGGTACTGGTGGGCATCACGCATGACGATGACCACGCCGATATTGATTACCTGGTCAATAAACTCGCCAACCTGCGTATTTTTGATGATGAAGCCGGGGTTATGAATCGCTCTTTGCTCGATACCGGTGAAGCCGTGCTAGCGGTCAGTCAGTTCACCTTGTATGCCAGCTGCAAAAAGGGCAACCGCCCCAGCTGGAGCGCCGCCGCCCCTGGCGCAATCAGCGAGCCGCTGTTCAATCAGTTTGTCGCCAGCCTAAGCCAGAAACTGGGCCAAGCCATTCCCACCGGCCGTTTTGGGGCTGACATGCAGGTCAGCTTGACCAACGATGGGCCGGTGACCATTCTGCTGGATTCGAAACAGCCCGCCTAAGCCCATTGCGGTAATCCCCTATTTGCCGGCCTGCTGGGCCGGCGTAGAGTAAATTCAAACGCGCCGATTTGACGACAGATTGCAGGGCGCGCAATAAATGTCTGCTAAAGCGTGCTGTTTGCCACGCCTGTCGTGGTTTTTTTGCGCCTATTAATCGACAACTTGCGGGGCGCAAGGCCGTTGGCCGGAAGTACCGCTAAAGCGTCGGTGATCACGGATCACCGGCAAATTCATTGGAGTTTGCCCATGTACGACTGTCTTGAACTGCCTGTAACACCCTTACAGGCCAACCTTGAAGTGACCTCTCGCGTGTCTGTTGCCGACCCATTGCGCCACTGGCGCAATCACCCCCGGCTGGTATTGCGGCTGAGCCCGCACACCGCGCCCCATCGCTTGCAACTGGCCTATGCGGCCGCCGTGAGTTTAGGCTTACCCACCCAGAATCTGCCCGATGGCCGGCTCCTGGTGCTGGATCTCACGCTAGAAGAGGCGCTGGTGTTCAACAGTCGTTTTGCCGACCTGCTGGGTCATTACGAACCGGCCCGTCACCAGCCGCGCTAAGCGGGGGCACGGGCCCCCATGGAGCGCCATGCCAAAACGATTTAACGACGCCAAAGCCACGCTCACCTTAGCGTGGCCGATTATGATCGGCCAGCTGGCGCAAACCGGCACTGCTTTTGTGGATGCGGTGATGGCGGGTCATGTTTCAGCCGGCGATCTGGCCGCCGTTTCAGTTGGCGCCTCGATCTGGACCACCCTGATTGTTACGCTGATGGGGCTGTTGCTGGCCATTAGCCCGCTGGCGGCGGCCAAAGTAGGTGCTGGCAAAGCGGCTGAATTACCGGCCCTAACCCAACAAGCGCTGTATCAGGCGCTGATCACCGGCGGCATCGCTATGCTGCTCGCTCATGCCCTATTGCCAGTGTTCGATCACCTCGGCCTAACCGCAGAAGTCGCCGATAAGGCCAAGCGTTTTCTGGCCGCGGTGAGTTGGGGCCTGCCGGCGCTGGCGATAAGCCGGGTGCTGTATGGCTACAGCTCGGCGCTCAATCAAACCAAGCCGATGATGGTGATTGCACTGATCGCACTGGCGCTGAATGTGCCAGCGAACTGGATTCTAATCTACGGCCATTTTGGTGCGCCAGCACTCGGGGCGGTCGGTTGTGGCTGGGCCACCGCACTGTGCATGTGGGCCAGCGCACTGATGTGGTGGCTGTGGATTCGCAGCGCGACGGTGTACCGCGGCACACATCCCTTTGATACCCTACGGGGTATTCATTGGCCAACCCAATGGCAGCTGGCTAAGCTGGGCATACCCATTGGTTTGATGTTTTTTATTGAAGTCAGCGCCTTTAGTCTGATCGCCTTGCTAATCGCCCGCCTAGGCACGACCGCGGTTGCAGCCCATCAGGTGGCACTCAATTTTGCCTCCTTGCTGTTTATGATCCCGATGGCCATCGGCACCGCCCTCACCGTCCGGGTGGGGCAAGCGGTGGGGGCCAATGACTGGCAGCAGGCACGCCTGATCGGGCAAAACGGTGTGCGGCTAGGCCTTTTGGTGGCTGGAGTTGGTGCGGCGCTGACCATGCTGTTTGGCGAGTTTATTGCCGGCTGGTATACGCAGGATGCTGCCGTACTGGCCTTGGCCACCCAGCTCTTGGTGCTGGCCGGGATTTTCCAGTTTTCGGATGCAACCCAGGTGGTGGCCAGCGGCGTGCTGCGCGGCTATCAATCCACCCGCCTGCCGATGCTGCTGCATATGCTGGCGTTCTGGCTGGTGGGCATGCCACTGGGCTATGCGCTGACCTTTGGCTTCGGGCCAATCAGCGGGATGGGGCCACGCGGCTACTGGATTGCCTTGGTGGTAGCCTTGACCTGCGCAGCGCTCTCCTTGCTAGTGCTATTTGGCCGCCTGAGCCGTGCCCGCCTACGCCAGCATACCTAGGCATAGATACATTGACCAGGTATTGCCGCACAAGCCTTTATAAGCAATTTCTAGAAGGCAATACCCCAATAAAAAACCGGGCCTGGCCCCAGTTTTTTAACCTAATTCTTCTGTTGTTTAACTATTGGACTCACCCCAGCGCGCCATTAGTTGCTGCGGCACGCCCAGCTGATCCAAGATCCGCGCCACCACAAAATCCACCAGCTCATCAATCGATTGCGGATGATGATAAAAGCCCGGATTCGGCGGCAAAATCACCACTCCCAGCCGTGACAGTTTGAGCATATTTTCCAGATGAATAGCGGAAAACGGCGTTTCGCGGGGCACCAGCACCAGCGTTTTGCGCTCTTTAATCATCACATCAGCCGCGCGTTCGACCAGATTATCCGAAGCCCCGTTGGCAATCGCCGACAAAGCCCCCATTGAGCACGGCACCACCACCATGCCGTCGCCGGGATTGCTGCCCGAAGCCATCGGCGCGAACCATTCTTGCTGCCCATACACTTGCAGCTGCTGCGGATCGGCCAGCTGATACTGCGCGCGCAGCTGCTCGGCCAAATCAGCGGCCCGAGCTGGCCAGTGCAGATCGAGCTCTTGCCGCGCCACAATTTGCGCCACCTGGCTATACACCAAGCGCACCTGGCAGCCAGCCGCGAGCAGGCATTCCAGCGTACGCAGGCCATACGGCAGGCCCGAGGCGCCAGTGAGCGCCACCGTGATTACTTTGCTCATGCGTCTCTCTCTTGTAAATCCGCTTGGGCCGGCCAGCGGCGCAAAAGTTGCTCCGCCACCATGCCATTGACCAAACCAAACACTAACCCCATCCCGAGCAAGATGGGGATCAAATACACAATGCCGTTATGCGGAATCAGCCACAGCCGCGCCAATAGCAGCTGCCCTGCGGTGTGCGCGATGGCCGACAACAAAGACAGGCTCACCAGCCCAAACCAGCGGCGCGGCAAATATTGCGCCGCCGCCAGCACCAGCAAACTGCAAGCGCCGCCGGCAAGACTGAGCGCAAAACCGGGCGAGAAAATCCCCCCCAGCACAATGCTCGCCCCCAGAATGCGCAGCACACTCACCCACGCTGCCGCCGCCCAACCCAGTCTTGCAAGGGCAAGCAAAGTCACGATATTCGCCAGCCCCGGTTTCACGCCAGGAATCGGCGAAGGGATACCGGATTCCAGCACGGCCAAGGCAATCGCTATTGCAGCCAGCCGCGCAATCTGGTGATCCTGGGCCGTTACCTGCAAACGTTGCGTGGCAGAATCAGTAGCTGAGGCTGTCATAAGGGCGGGCTTGCTGGCCGGTGAGTTCGATACTGGTGCGATTAGGCAAACAAATTGCCGCCTGTCCGGCCTGCTGCAGCCAACCGGCTTTCACACAATACTGCCGCGGGCTAGGGTCTTGGGCAATGCGGGCTTTACCCTGCCGCACTTCCACCACGGTGGCGCCCAGTGGCCCGGGCACCGCCAAGGTGCGCTGCGCCAGCAAATCCAGCTCAGCGTAAAGTTGTCCATCCTGATAGATCCGCACCCGCGTGGCGCCGGGCTGCTGCCAGCTCCAGTGCGTGAGCACCGCCCACAGCAGCACACTGAGCGCAAGCAAACACCAGTCGCCTACGCGTAAACATCGCCACAACTCAGTGCCCATGCTGCTCGCGATGACGCAGCAAGACCTGCCGCGAACGGGAGAAATGCCGGCGCAATTCTTCAGCCAAATACACCGAACGATGCTGACCGCCCGTGCAGCCAATCGCCACCGTCACATAGCTGCGCTGATCGCGCTCGAACTCGGGCAACCAGCGCTCCAGAAAGCCCAGAATATGCGTCAGATACGGCCCAACGCTGGGCTGGCGCATCAGAAAATCCGCCACCGGCTGATCCATACCGGTGAGTGGGCGCAAGGCCGGATCATAATAGGGATTGGGCAGACAGCGGGCGTCAAACACAAAATCGGCATCCAGTGGAATACCGTGCTTAAAGCCGAAGGATTCAAAAATCAGCGTAACCTTAGCCGCATCGACAGCAATAAACTCGCGCACCCATAACCGCAACTTCGCCGCCGACATGCCGCTGGTATCGATACAGTGGGCGAGCTCGCGCACTTCAGCCAGCATTTCGCGCTCCATAGCGATACATTCAGCCACTGTGAGCGCACCGTTTGACAGTGGATGACTGCGGCGGCTTTCGGAATAGCGGCGCACGATGGTGTCGTCCGTAGCTTCCAAAAATAGACACCGCACATCCAAGCCTGCAGCTTTCAATTCGAGCACTTTCTCTGGCAACGACAAAAGGTTATGCGCACTACGCGCATCCACCGCAATCGCCACGCGCGGGTAACCATCACGATCAAGCATTGAAACTGCATCGCCAAGTAGGGGCGCGGGCAGATTATCCATGCAGTAGTAGCCCAGATCTTCCAGCGCCCGCAAAGCCACGGATTTGCCGGCGCCCGAAAGGCCAGACAGCAGGATGACCTGCTGATGGTGTAGCGGCGGGTGGGTGATGGTTGGCATTTACTCCCCCATTTCCATGAATTTCTGGTGGCGTTCGATAAACTCACGCGTAGAATCGATCCCGCGCAATTGCAAAATATAATTGCGCACTGCCGATTCAACCAGCACCGCCAGATTACGGCCGGCGGCTACCGGAATCACCAATTTGCGCACCGGCACATCCAGAATCGCCTGGGTAGCCGCCTGCATCTGCAGCCGATCGACCGGTGTCAGCGATTCACCACCGGCTTTGGCCAAATGGATAATCAATTTCAATGTTTTCTTCGGCCGCACCGCCGTCTCACCAAAAATGGTGCGGATATTCAGCACCCCAATCCCGCGCACTTCCAAGAAATCGCGCAGCATCGGCGGGCAGCGCCCTTCCAAGGTTTCCGGGTTGGTACGATACACTTCAACCACATCATCGGCCACCAAGCCATGGCCGCGTGAAATCAGCTCGAGCGCCAATTCGGATTTACCCATGGATGACTCACCGGTAAGCAACACGCCCACCTCCAGAACATCCATAAATACCCCATGCAGGTGTGTCGATACAGCCAGCGCCTTGCTTAGGTAGTAGCGCAATACCTCCATTAAATACGGAGATTGCTCAGGGCTAGTGAGCAAAGGTACATGATGACGCTCGGCCGCATCGCGCAAAGCGTCGGGTACAACTTGGCCATTAGCGACAATCATGGCCGCCATTTCATTGCCAAAGAGCTGATTCAAACTGCTGAGCTGCACCTCAGGGGAAAGCGCATTGAGATAAGCGACTTCGGCAATCCCGAGTACTTGAATCCGGTTGGGGTGCACAAAATTCAAATGCCCAACCAGTGACAATGAGGGCTTTTGCTCACTTTCGTCATTAGAGAGCAGATTATTTGCCCCAGATTGACCGGCAACCCAGGTGAGGCGCAATTTTTCGGCGTTATCAATAAACAGCTGGCGGGCAGTGATCTGTGGCATACCGGTCTCAAAAAAAAACTGCATCGGCACATGGATGCAGTTTTGATTATGAAGCAGGCCAGTGGCTGGCGTCCAGCCAAGCTGGCCGAGTCAATTAGGCAAAATCGGCGCCGTAGGGCTCCCAACTGGCGATCCGCTCCCAGACCTGATGCGCTTCGGTCATGGTGTTTAGCTCTTCACGCAACTGCTTGTCGGAAAACAGCTGCGCCAACTCAGACAGAATCTGCAAATGCAGATCGGTAGCATTGGCGGGCACCAGTAGCACAAAAATCAAAGCCACAGGCTTGCTATCTGGGGCATCAAATGGAATCGGTTCTTTCAGGCGCACAAATGCGCCGGTGGCTTCTTTCAGACCTTTGATCCGCCCGTGTGGAATCGCCACGCCTTGGCCAAGGCCGGTGGAGCCCAGTTTTTCGCGGGCAAACAGGCTATCAAAGATCACGCTACGCGCGATGCCATGGCTATTTTCAAACACGATCCCCACGTGCTCGAACACCCGCTTCTTGCTTCCCACATCCAGATCGAGAAACACATTGGTGGTTGGCAGGATTTTGGTAATGAGGCTCATGGTGTTGGTGTATTTCCTTATGGTCGAGCTATTGTACTTGCCTTGCGGGCAAACAAAAACGGGAACGACTCGCGGCGTTCCCGTTGTATTGCCTACGCAACGTAATTATTCTTCGGCCACCGCCTGATGTTTCAGCGCCTCATTGCGATGCGAAGAGAGCTTTTCTTTGTGTTTGACCAGCTGGCGATCCAGTTTGTCCATCAGGACATCAATCGCGGCATACAGGTCTTCCTCAATCGATTCGATGTGGATGTCTTTACCACTGACATGCACAGTAACCTCGGCTTTGTGCTGCAGTTTATCAACCGCCAGAATGACCGTTGCATCGATCACGTTGTCAAAATGACGAATCACGCGTTCGATTTTACTGCTCACGTAATCGCGGATAGCTGGAGTAACTTCAAGATGATGACCGCTGATATTGAGGTTCATATTATTGCTCCTTCGTTTTTATGCGCCCATTACAGGCTTTTGCGCTGACTGGCAGGCGCGATACCTAACGCCTCCCGATATTTAGCAACGGTGCGCCGCGCAACTGCCACACCCTGCTTTGCGAGTTCTTCCGTTATAGCATTATCGGATAACGGTTTCTGTGCATTTTCCTGCTGGACCAGCTGTTTGATCAAAGCTTTGATCGCGGTCGCCGAGTTTTCCCCACCGCTGTCATTTTCAACATGACTACCGAAGAAATATTTGTACTCCAAAACCCCGCGGGGTGTCAGCATAAATTTTTGCGTTGTCACCCGCGAGATGGTGGATTCATGCAAATCCAGCTCTTCGGCGATGTCCCGTAGCACCAAGGGTTTCATCGCCACTTCGCCATATTCAAAGAACGCTTGCTGCCGCGCCACAATCGCTTGCGCCACGCGCAAAATGGTATTGCCACGCTGCTCAATGCTTTTAATCAACCAGCGCGCCTCCTGCAGCTGGCCCGCCAAACTCTCGCCGGCTTGCCCCTGCAACACCCGCGCATACATCTCATTGACTTTCAGCTTGGGTTGCGCCGCCTGATTCAGCCGTACCGACCAGCGGCCGCGCACCTTTTGCACCAACACATCTGGCACAACATAGCGGGCTGTTTCGCCGCCCCAATTGGCCGCCGGACGCGGGTTCAAACTACGAATAATCTGCTGCGCTTCTTTTAACTGGACTTCATTGCACTGCAAAAGTTTCTTTAAACGGGTGAAATCCCGTACCGCAAGTAATTCCAAGCCTTCTAGCAGTACCCGTTTAGCTAACTCTACCGCAGGGCTGGGCGGCAATTGTTTGAGCTGGAGCAATAAACACTCGCCCAGCGAGCGCGCGCCGACGCCCAATGGCTCCAGCTGCAATAAATGCTGATGTGCGATCTGCAGCTCAGCCATTTCCAGCTCAAGCTCCGCGACGAATTCCGCTGGCAGCTGCTCAAATACCTCCTCTAGCGACACCGGCAATAAGCCATCGTCGTCCAGCGCTTCAATAAGCATGGTGAGCAAAGCAAAATCACGGGCAGGTAAAGCCAGCAAGCGAGCTTGCGCCAACAGGTGATCACGCAGGCTAAGCTCAATGGCAACCCGCAGCGTGGGATCATGCTCGTCATCATCATCAAACGATTGGCTACCACGCACCTCATCCCAGCGCAGTCCATCATCTTCAAAATCATCACGCTCGGTAGTACTGGTGTCTTGGGCTTCGCTGGCATCGGCACTATCCAGGCCATGGTCTTCGCGTTCGAGCAGCGGATTGTCAGCGAGGTACTGCTCGATTTCCTGTTGGAAATCCAGCGTAGAGAGTTGCAGCAGTTTGATCGACTGCTGAAGTTGCGGCGTGAGGTTGAGCTGCTGCGCCATGCGCAGCTGCAGACTTTGCTTCATAAACTGCGGCCAGTGATGCTACATACGGAAATGCTCGCCCAAATACACGCGGCGAACATCTTCATTATTCACAATCTCGGCCGGTTTACCAGCCGCCATCACGGCCCCTTCAGAGATGATATAGGCGCGGTCACAAATCCCGAGGGTTTCTCGTACATTGTGATCGGTAATCAGCACCCCGATGCCCCGCTCTTTCAAAAAGCCAATAATGCGTTGAATATCAATCACCGCAATCGGGTCTACCCCGGCAAATGGCTCATCTAGCAACACAAACTGCGGGTTGGAAGCCAGCGCGCGGGCGATCTCCACCCGGCGGCGCTCACCGCCTGACAAACTCATAGCATTGCTGTTGCGCAAATGCCCCACATGCAGGTCATGCAGCAAGGCATCGAGTCGCTCGGCAATCTCGGTTTTGTCCTTGTAATGCAGCTCCAGCACGGCCTGAATGTTTTCCGCCACGGTCATTTTGCGGAAAATCGATGCCTCTTGCGGCAAATAACCCAAGCCCAAACGCGCCCGCTGGTGAATAGGCTGCTGGCTAACATCAACACCATCGAGCTCAATCCGGCCCTCATCCATGCGCACCAGACCCACAATCATGTAGAAGCTGGTGGTTTTACCGGCACCATTGGGGCCTAAGAGACCCACCACTTCACCGCTGCTGACTTCGAGCGACACATCACGCACCACCGTGCGTTTTTTGTAGGACTTTTGTAGATGCTGGGCTTTGAGCGTACTCATTGGCTAACTTCTTTCTTGGTAGGCTGGCTGGCGTCTTTTTTCTTCGGGTTGAGCGTGATATTCACCCGACCACCCGCCTTACTTTGCGCTTGGTAAAACTCGGTATTCATGTCGTAGGTGATTTTATCGCCCACCACCAAATCCTGATTGCGCTTGACCCAGGCTTTGTCCATCAACACCAGAAAGCCCTTTGCACCGTCGTAATCAAAGCGGAGTGCTTCGGCATCCAGTGGCTCGCCCGAATCCAGCCGTTGTTTGAAACGCACCGGGCGGCCTTCACCCTGGGCAAACTGATGGCCTTGTTCATCTTGCCGGGTGGTCAGTTTATCGGCCCGCATTACCATCGTGCCCTGCGTCACCACCACATTGCCGGTACAGACGCTTTGCTGGGTCTTTTGATCCATCACACAATTATCGGCCACGATATTCATCGGTTTCTCGCGGTCGGCAGTTTCGGCCCACGCAGAATTAGCGAGTAGCAGTGCCAGTAAGGGCAGCGCGAGCAGTCGGGACATATGTCATTCTCACTTTGGATAGTAAATTCAGAGTTTGCTGAGCATTATCGGCGATAAAGCCCACCGCTTCGGCATGATGCGGGCCCATATCCGCCACCACCGGTGTACTAGCGCGGGCGATGCTGGTCGCCTGATCATAAAACACATCGCTACTGCGCACGACCAATTCGGCTTGCTGGCCAAATGCCGCACGGCGTAGTTCGGTCGCATCTTCAAACCAAACCTGCGACGCTTTGTTAGTGGTTTTCGCCCGCACGCCGGTCACCACAATATTGGGTTTGCCCGGTTCAGTCTGGGTAAGCTTTGGCTGCTTAAACAGCAGCGTGTCATTGGCCCGCAGGTGTTTCACTTCCTGCGCGATCAGCGTCGAGCGGATTTGCCCTTGCTCATCAAAGCGCTGCAATACCGCCAGATTCACAATCATATCCGGGGTATTGGGGTCGGCCTCGACCGTAATGACAGTTTGAATCGCGGCCCGGCTCAAGCCCCAGATCAGCGCCCCAACCAGCAGCAGCAACACAAGGGGCAGCGCCCAGATGGTTAAACTTCGCAAGCGTTTTCCCCTACCAGCCCATTAAGCCAGATACGGCGCTAAAGCCGCATCCAGTGTACCTTGGCTGGCCATAATCAATTCGCAGACTTCGCGCACCGCGCCATGCCCGCCTTGGCGGCCCGTCACATAATGGGCGTGCTGTTGTACCAGCTCTGGCGCAGCCGGCACGGCCACCGCAAAGTGCACGCGCCGCATGACGGGCAGATCAATCACATCATCACCCATATACCCGCATTCTTCAGCGCTCACGCCCGCTTCGGCGAGCAACTTCTGGAAAGTTTGCAGTTTGTCATGGGCGCCTTGATGCAGAAAATCAATCCCCAGATTACGCGCCCGGTGCTCTACCAAGCGTGAATTACGCCCGGTAATAATCGCCAGCTTCACGCCGGAATTTTTCAGCATTTTCAAACCGTGGCCATCCAGCGAATTAAACGCCTTCAGCTCTTCACCGGCATCGGTATAGTACAAACCGCCGTCGGTCATTACACCGTCAACGTCAAAAATCATCAGTTTGACTTGCTTGGCACGCTCAATCATGGCTTCTCTTTAAGGGGTATCAGTCTGAAATCTATTTATTAATAGGCGTAGCGGGCTATACCCTACACCACACGTGCTTTGAGCAAATCATGCATATTTATCGCACCCACCAGCCGGCCTTGCTCCACCACCAGCAGGCCATTCACCCGGCGCGCCTCCATCACTGCCGCGGCTTCTGCCGCTAGGCGCTGCGCTTCAATCGTCACCGGAGCTGGACTCATCACCTCGCGCACCGGTGTTGTGCGCAAATCAATATCGCGATCAATGGTGCGGCGTAAATCGCCATCGGTATAAATCCCGCACAGTTGTCCGGCCTCGTCCACAATCGCGGTCATGCCCATGCCTTTGCGGCTAATTTCCATCAGCGCATCGCGCAGCGTGACATCATGCTGCACCACCGGCAAGGCCTCGCCTGCGTGCATCAAATCTCGCACATGCACCAGCAAACGCCGGCCCAGCGAGCCGCCCGGATGCGACAGCGCAAAATCTTCGGCTTGAAAACCGCGCGCCTCCAGCAAGGCCACAGCCAGTGCGTCACCCAGCGCCAATGCCGCCGTGGTGCTGGCGGTGGGCGCCAAATTGAGCGGGCACGCTTCTTCGGCCACACCGGCATCGAGGTGAATTTGCGCCTCACGCGCCATGGTCGAGCAGGGGTTACCGGTCATACAGATCAGCGGCACGGCTAGGCGTTTTAAGCTGGGCAAAATCGCCAGCACTTCGTCGCTTTCGCCCGAATTAGAGAGCAGCAAGACCACATCTTGCCGGGTAATCATGCCGAGGTCGCCATGCGCCGCCTCGCCCGGATGCACAAAAAACGCTGGCGTACCGGTGCTGGCCATGGTGGCCGCGAGCTTGCGGGCGATGTGGCCCGATTTACCCATCCCCATCACCACCAGCCGCCCCGGGCACTGCAAAATCAGCGCACAGGCCGCCGCGAATCGCTCATCCAGCCGCTGGGCCAGTGCCGTAATGGCTTGGGCCTCAATGGCCAATACCCGGTGGGCAGTTGCAAGCGCAGCAGTCATCTTAAAGAAAGCTCAAGCACAAATGAGCAGCGATTATAAAAGAGCCAGCCCATTCTGTAACCGGCAAAGCGGCAAATTGCCATGCCAATCTGCCCCGCACGCCCAGCGGCGTTGCAAGAAAAACGCAAAGAACGTGCCAACTGGCCAATTAACGGCAGGATTTCATGCGCAAGACATGCTGCGCCGGTATATTAGCAAGAACGAATTTGAATTCATGTCGCGATTGCGCCGTCTTGCATGCCTTCTACCCTGCATAATTTTTTATTTCTTCTCGCCATCGCCGTTCTGACGGTGGTGTTCTGCCGCAAAATCAAACTGCCGCCCATGCTGGGCTACCTGGTGATTGGCATTTTCGTCGGCCCCCATGCGTTGGGGCTGATTGAATCGAGCGAAGAAGCCACCCATCTGGCCGAATACGGCGTAATTTTCCTGATGTTTACGCTGGGGCTGGAATTTAACCTTGCCAAACTCAATGCCATGAAACGCGTGGTGTTTGGCCTAGGTTTATCGCAAGTGATGGGGGTCTTGCTGCTGGTGATGCTGGCGTGCGCTTTCTTTAATCAGCCCTGGCAACTTGGTCTTGCGCTAGGGGCGGCCTTGGCGATGTCCTCCACCGCCATGGTGTCCAAGCTCTTGGCCGACCGCAACGAACTCAACGCCCCGCACGGGCAAAATGCCTTTGGGATCTTGCTATTTCAAGATCTGGCAGTGGTGCCCTTCCTGATTATGATCCCGGTGCTGGGCAAGCCGGCTGAAGAGCTGGCGGTGGCGATTGGTCTCGCGGCCCTCAAGATCATTTTTGTCCTTACTTTACTGCTGTGGCTGGGGCAAAAACTGATGCGCCCGTGGTTTACGCTGGTGGCACGCCAGCATTCTAGCGAGCTATTTATGCTCAATATCTTGCTCGTGACACTGGGGATTGCCTGGCTCACCGAGCTCACCGGCCTTTCTTTAGCACTGGGCGCGTTTCTGGCCGGCATGTTGATTGCCGAAACCGAATACCGCTATCAGGTTGAAGATGATATTCGCCCCTTCCGCGATCTGCTGCTGGGCTTATTTTTTATTACCGTCGGCATGAATCTGGATGCTATGGTGCTGCTCACACAGTGGCAATTAGTCTTGGCGCTGATTGTCTTCCTCAGCATCGGCAAAATTGCGCTGATTGCCGGGGTTGCCCGGCTGTTTGGTAATGCGCCGGGCACGGCGTGGCGCACTGGCTTTGCGCTGGGCCAAGGCGGTGAATTTGCCTTTGTATTGCTGGCGCTGGCGGCCGGACACGGGATTATTCCAACCGAGATTTTGCAAAGCAGTATCGCAGCCGTGATTATCTCGATGCTGATTACGCCGTTTTTGATCCAGCATTCCGACAAAATTGTCTTGCGGCTGGCGAGCTCGGAATGGATGAATCTGGCCGCGAACCTGCACCAGATTGCGGTGCGCAGCATGTCGGCTAACGGGCACGTGATTTTGTGTGGCTATGGGCGCAGCGGCCAATCGCTGGGGCGGATTTTGCATTCGGAAGGCATTGCATTTTTCGCCTTGGATTTAGACCCCGAAATGGTGCGCGAAGCCGCCGCTGCGGGTGAATCAGTGGTCTTTGGCGACGCCGCCAAGCGCGAAGTACTGATCGCCGCCGGCCTCATGCGCGCCCGAGCGCTGATCGTGACCTATGCCGACACCCACTCGGCGATGAAAATTCTGGAAGTGGTGCATCAGATGCGGCCGGAATTACCGGTGATTGTGCGCACACAAGACGACAGCGATATTGATCTGCTCAAGAACGCCGGCGCGGCCGAAGTGGTGGCCGAGATTATGGAAGGCAGCCTGATGCTGGCTTCGCACACCATGATGTTGCTGGGCGTGCCGCTAAATAAAGTGGTACGGCGCATTCGCGAAGTGCGGGAGGCCCGCTACTCGATGATTCGCGGCTTTTACCGCGGCACTCACGAAGATAACGAAGAAAGCGACCGCCAACAGGCGCGGCTGCACACGATCCAGCTCACGCAAAATGCCTTCGGGATTGGCCATCAGCTGAAAGAGCTGGATTTTGCCGGCATCGAGGTGGAAGTGCGCAGCATCCGCCGCAAAAACAGCGCGCCGATTGTGCCGGATGATGATTTCCAGCTCAATTCCGGCGATGTGTTGGTGTTGCTGGGTGTACCGGAAAATCTGGCCAGCGCAGAATCTTTGCTGCTGCAAGGCAAACGCTAAACAACCACATACCGGCACGGGTATAGACCCACAATCAATACCCAGCAAAAACTGCAAAAATATACCCCAGTTAGACAATAAAAAAACGGGAGCCTTGGCTCCCGTTTTGCTGTGGCGCCACCTCACTCCAGGCAAGCACCAACATCAGCCACCATTACTGGCGGTTAAACTTCGGCCGTTTACCCACCTCGGCTTTCAGCTCCACCTGCTGCCCATCGCGAACCACCAACACCGGCACGCTTTGTTCGGGTTTCAGCGCCGAAATAATGTCGAGCATCTTGGCGGAATTTGCGACTTCTTTACCATTGATCGACAGCAGCACATCGCCCGGGCGGATGCCAGCTTTGGCCGCCGGGCCACTACGCACCACACCGGCAATCAGTGCGCCTTTGGCCGTTGGCAACTGGAATGAGGCCGCCAGCTCAGGCGTGACATCCTGCACTTCTACCCCTAGCCAGCCACGGGTCACGCTGCCCTCTTTGATCAGCGCCTCCATAATCTGCTTCACCGTCGTAGCCGGAATGGCAAACCCAATCCCCAACGAGCCGCCGGTTTTCGAGTAGATCGCGGTGTTAATCCCGAGTAGATTACCGCGCGTATCGACCAAAGCCCCGCCGGAGTTGCCCGGATTAATCGCCGCATCGGTCTGGATGAAGTTTTCAAAGGTATTGATGCCCAATTCCGAACGCCCCAGCGCCGAAATGATCCCCATCGTGACGGTCTGGCCGACGCCGAAGGGGTTGCCAATCGCCAATACCACGTCGCCGATTTCTACCTTATCGACATCGGCAAAGCTGATGGCCGGCAAATTCGGCAAATCAATTTTAATCACCGCGATATCGGTATCCGGATCGCTACCAATCAGCTTGGCGGTGGCCGTGCGGCCATCGGCCAGCGCCACCTCGATCTGGTCGGCCGCGTCGACTACGTGATTATTGGTCACGATATAGCCTTGCTCAGACACCAACACCCCCGAACCCAAACTGGATGGGCGCTGCGCGTCCTCCCCTTGCGGCAGGCGATCGCCAAAAAAGCGGCGAAACAGTGGGTCGTTCAGCCAAGGATTGCGCGAGGGGCGTGCCTGCTGCGAGGTAAAGATATTCACCACCGACGGTTTGGCCTTTTTGGCTGCCAGGCTATACGAGAGCTCAGCCGGCGCCGAGGCGGGGGCTTGCGACTCTTTCACCGTCACAACCGGGGCCGGCGCCATGTTCGGCATCCGCCATTCAGGTTTAAGCAGCGTGAGCAAGAACCAGATTGCCAGGCCGATCGTGGTGGTTTGTGCGAAAATAAGCCAAAGTTTTTTCATAGTCCGAACTTCTTTATGCCTATCCAACGTCAAGAACTGGAAAATTATATCGGACAACTGCTTGCAGTTGCGCGCTTCAAAGATTACGCCCCCAATGGCTTACAAGTCGAGGGAAATAGCGAAGTGGCCCACATCGCCACGGCGGTTACAGCTTCGGCCGCAGCGATTGATGCGGCGATTGCATGCGGCGCCGATACCTTGTTGGTGCATCATGGTTATTTCTGGAAAGGTGAAGACCCCACCATTACCCGCACCAAAAAACTGCGCATTGGCAAATTGCTCGCACATGACTTGAACCTCCTGGCCTATCATTTGCCGCTGGATGCACACCCAGAGCTCGGCAATAACGCACAACTGGCCAAAAAACTGGGGCTGCGCGTAACCGGACAATTTGGCGAGCAAGATTTGGGCCTCTTGGGCGAACTGCCGGTGCCGATGTCGCTGGAGACACTGAGCCAGCATATTGGGCTGCAACTTCAGCGCCCGGCACTCGCGCTGGGTGATCCGCGCAAGCCAATTCATAAAGTGGCCTGGTGCACGGGCGGCGCACAGAGCTATTTCCGCGAAGCGAGCAATCTGGACATTGATTGTTTTATCACCGGCGAAGCTTCGGAATTTGTCACCCATCTCGCGCAGGAAAGCGGCGTGGCCTATATTGCGGCAGGCCATCACGCCACCGAGCGCTTTGGCGTGCAAGCCTTGGGCGAACATCTGGCGACGGAATGGGCACTGCAAGTTACCCATCTTGAATTGGATAATCCGGTATGAGTGTAGTGCATACGATTTTGCTCAGAGCTCGGCTCCTACTGGCGCCACTATTGCTGGCGGCCTGCGGTACCACGCCCGTTGCCCCCGTAAGCCCACCCAAACCAGCTGCTACGCCGGCGCCGCAAGTGCAAGGGATGGTCATTAGTGGCCGCAGCAGCAAAGCCATCATGGAAGACATTATCCGCTTTCGCCAAAGCAAGGGCATGCAGCTGAAAGTGAGAACGGCGAATGAGCTGGAATTCAGCGCCAAAGTCCCCAAAGCCAATATTCCGACCGAGGCCCGGATGCACTACACCCTGACGCAAACCCAGCAAGGCTGGCTTCTTGCGGCGCGCGTCTACCAAATCAGTTATCCATCGACTAAAAATGAGAAGGTCGAAGAAATAACCGCGCATGTGCAAGACAAATTAAACGAAGAATTCGCCCGCTATACCGGCAAGTAACACCGCAAAGTGTACTTTATTTCGTGAATGGCCCGCTAAGACGCCCGAGAAAGCTTTAAGTTCCCGCCTGCTTTCGGGTAGAATTTGGCGGTTTACGATATTGCGTTCCTACAAATCAGGGATTGGGTTATGAGTGAGCAGCAAATAGATAATAGCAAGCGGCGGTTTTTGGTGATCGCCTCCAGCGCAGTGGGCGCAGTGGCGACCGCCGGGGTAGCCACTCCGTTCGTCGCTAGCTTCTTCCCTTCCGAGCGGGCGAAAGCCGCCGGTGCGCCGGTGGAAGTAGATGTCAGCAAGCTGGAAGCTGGCCAGAAAATCACCGTTGAATGGCGTGGCAAGCCAGTTTGGGTGGTGAACCGCACCCCCGAAATGTTGAAAAATCTGGCCAAAAACGATCCGAAGCTGCTCGATCCGAAATCAGAAGCCAGTGATCAGCCTGAATACTGTAAAAACCCAACCCGCTCGATCAAGCCGGAAATCTGGGTGGCCACCGGAGTATGTACGCACCTGGGCTGTTCGCCAACCTTCCGCCCTGATCTTGCCCCAGCTGATCTGGGTCCGGATTGGGTTGGTGGCTTCTATTGCCCCTGTCATGGCTCCAAGTTCGACCTCGCTGGCCGTGTGTTCTCCGGTGTACCAGCGCCAATCAACTTGGTTATCCCGCCGCATAAATACCTTTCCGACACCACCATTCTGGTCGGCGAAGACAAATAAAGAGGCTAGGTCATGAGCAATCAACAGCAAGCATTACCGGAAAAGGTACTGAATTGGGTTGATGAGCGTTTCCCGCTCACCAGCACATTCAAAGCACACGTTTCCGAATATTACGCCCCAAAGAATTTTAACTTCTGGTACTTCTTCGGTTCACTGGCGATGCTGGTTCTGGTTATCCAGATCGTTACCGGCATTTTCCTGACCATGAATTACAAACCAGATGGCAATCTGATTCCTGGTACTAATATCTCTGTGGCTTTTGCCTCAGTGGAATACATCATGCGTGATGTGGCCGGCGGCTGGATCATCCGCTATATGCACTCCACCGGCGCATCGATGTTCTTCGTGGTGGTGTACCTGCATATGTTCCGTGGTTTGATTTACGGTTCATACAAAAAGCCACGTGAATTGGTATGGGTATTCGGCACACTGATCTTCCTGATCTTGATGGCCGAAGCTTTCCTGGGTTACCTGCTGCCTTGGGGCCAAATGTCATTCTGGGGTGCACAGGTGATTGTGAATCTGTTCGCTTCTATCCCAGTGATTGGTCCAGATCTGTCAGTGTTGATCCGTGGTGACTTCGTAGTCTCTGATGCCACGCTGAACCGCTTCTTTGCTCTGCACGTAATTGCCGTACCGCTAGTGCTGCTTGGCTTGGTGGTTGCGCACTTGGTGGCACTGCACGAAGTGGGTTCAAACAACCCAGATGGCGTGGAAATCAAGAAAAACAAAGACCCTATCACCCACATTCCAGTGGATGGTATTGCCTTCCACCCTTACTACACCGTGAAAGACATATTGGGTGTTGCGGTGTTCTTGGCAGTGTTCTGCGGCATCTTGTTCTTTGCACCAGAGATGGGCGGCTTCTTCCTTGAGCATCCTAACTTTGATCCAGCAGACGCGCTGAAAACCCCACCGCACATTGCGCCGGTATGGTACTTCACACCGTTCTACGCCATTCTGCGTGCGATCCCATCGTTCTTGGGCACACAAGTTTGGGGTGTATTGGGCATGGGTGCCGCGGTAGTCCTGATCGCCTTCCTGCCATGGCTGGATCGCTCGCCGATCAAATCGGTGCGCTATCGTCCAACTAGCTTCAAAGTCATGCTGGTATTGTTCATTATCGCCTTCATCGGCTTGGGCATTCTGGGGGCGAAACCAGCAACCGATACCCGCACGATCATTTCGCAGATTTTGAGCGTGGTGTACTTCGCGTTCTTCCTGGGCATGCCGTTCTACACCAAAAACGAGAAACCATGCGCACCAGTACCTGAGCGTGTGACATTCTCAACTGGCAAGCAAAAAATGATGTTCTTTGTCTACGTGGCGTTGGCTGTTGGCGGTGCGTATCTGTTCGGCAGCTTGGTATAAGGGGAAGGCCATGAAAAAAACAATCACTAGCCTGCTCGCTTTTGCTGCACTGGCATTGGGTGGTAACGCATTAGCTGCTGGCGGCGAAGGCGTCCATCTGGACAAAGCGCCGATTGACCCAAGCAATGCCGAGAGCATTCAGCGTGGTGCGCAAACTTTTGTAAACTACTGTCTGTCATGTCATGGTGCAGCGGTGATGCGTTACAACCGTCTGCAAGATCTGGGCCTGACTGAAGCGCAAATCAAAAGCAATCTGATGTTCACCACCGAAAAAGTGGGTGATCAGATGCGCGTGGCCATGGCTGCGAAAGATGGCAAAGTTTGGTTTGGTGCTACACCACCTGATCTGAGCTTGATCGCCCGCTCACGCGGTGCAGACTGGCTGTACACCTATCTGCGTACTTTCTACCGTGATGATACCCGCCCTACCGGCTGGAACAATCTGGTATTCGACAAAGTCGGTATGCCACACGTACTGTGGGAGCTGCAAGGCGAACAGGTACTGGAAGTGAAAGGCGAAGGCCCACACGCCGAGAAAACCCTGAAACTGGTTAAACCAGGCCTGCTCACCCGTGGCGGTGAAAACGGCCAGTTTGATAACCACGAGTACGATACGCGCGTGGCCGATCTGGTGAACTACCTGTCGTATATGGCCGAGCCAGCGCAGGTGAAACGTGAACAAATCGGTTATGGCGTATTGCTGTTCCTGATCTTGTTCCTGATTCCAGTGACCTACTTGCTGAAAAAAGAATACTGGCGCGACGTGCACTAAGCACAGCGGCCAGCAAAAAGGGCGGTGATTTCACCGCCCTTTTTTATTGCCTATCCATTGTTGGGCTTAACCACAAATCGCCCCACTCAAGCATTACATCGTCAGCTGGCCATTGGCTTCTGGCTGCCAAATTACATCGAGTACCGTCACCGCCACTTGCTGGCGGCCCGGGGTCGGCCAATGAATACTCTGCCCTACCGACAAGCCCAGCAGCGCACTGCCCATCGGCGCGGTAATCGCAATCTTGCCAGCATCGCCCGCCGTTTCGTGCGGATAACACAAAGTGAGCGCAAATTCCTCGCCACTGGGCTGCATGGCAAATTTCACGGTGGAATGCATCGTGACTACTGACGCTGGCATGGCCTCTGGGCTGAGCAAGGTGGCCCGCTCCAGCTCTTTTTCCAAAGCGGCCGCACCAGGAAATTGCGCCGCTGGCGTACGGGCAATTAATGTAGAGAGACGCTCATAATCAAGGGTGGAAACCAGAATCGGGGGTAAATCGGCCTGTTGCATTTTGCCTTCCTTTTTTTGCACAACCATCGTATCTCATTAGATCTTTAGCGCAGATGGATGTTCCAAAGCCTGCGTGGTCATATTTACCTTGCCAGCCAACCAAAACTTAAATTTTTATTTATAAATCATTTACTTAAGCATCTATTTCTGGAGATCGCAGTGCAATAACGGTAAAATGCTGCTGTTAAATTAATCAGCCCGAGGGTTCCCGCCTTATGATGAAGCTTTATTCCGGCACTTCTTGCCCGTTTAGCCACCGCTGCCGCATTGTGCTGTTTGAAAAAGGCATGGATTTTGAAATCCTCGACGTGGATATTCACAGCAAGCCGGAAGATCTGGCGATCATGAATCCGTACAATGAAGTGCCTGTGCTGGTAGAGCGTGATCTGCAGTTGTATGAATCCAACATCATCAATGAATACATCGATGAGCGCTTCCCTCACCCACAACTGATGCCAGCTGATCCAGTGATGCGAGCCCGCGCCCGCCTGATGCTGTTCAATCTGGAGCGTGAGCTGTTTATCCATGTCAAAACGCTGGAAGACAGCACTGCGAAGAAAGCCCAGCTGGAAGCCGCACGCACCGCTATCCGCGACAACCTGACCCAAATCGCGCCGATCTTCACCAAGCAAAAATACATTCTGGGTGAAGAATTCTCGATGCTGGATGTGGCAATTGCCCCACTGCTGTGGCGCTTTGAGCACTACGGCATCGAAGTTACCAAGGGCCTGATTCCAGTGATGAAATATGCCGAGCGTCTATTTAGCCGTGAAGCATTTATCGAATCGCTGACCGCCAATGAAAAGGCCATGCGCAAATAAGCAGGCAAGCCCCGGCAACGGGGCTTTTTTTTAGCGGATGCGCATTACAGCAATTTAATGCCAGCCTGATACAATTGATTGAGTACATTTACTTTTGCGGGGCCGACTACGATGCAGACTGTTTCGACCAAACCGTACCTGATTCGCGCGATTCATGAATGGTGTTCCGACCAAGGCTTTACCCCTTATTTGGTGGTGGCCGTGCGCGGCAAAATGCAAGTGCCGATGGAATACGTGAAAAACGGCGAAATCGTGCTGAATATCAGCTATAACGCCTGCCGCAATCTCACCATTGCCAATGATTTCATCAGCTTCTCGGCGCGATTTAATGGCATTTCTCGCGATATCGCGATTCCAGTTGGTGCCGTAATTTCCATCTTCTCGCGCGAAAACGGCGAAGGCATGGGCTTTGAATATGAAGGCGATGCACAAGGCGAGCCAGAAAGCGCCCCCGAATCTGGCAGCGAGCCGCCACCGCAAGATCCGCCGCCACGTCCAAGTGGCCGTCCGCAATTGCGGGTGGTGAAATAAGCCGGCTTCAATCGCCATAAAAAAACCGCGCCACGCGCGGTTTTTTATTTGCACTACTAGGCTGGATGTACGCAGCCAGCACCACCCTTAGGCTTCATCAGCCTCAGCAGCCACCTCATCCTCTGCCGACAACATCGCCCCGGCTTCTTTGGCCGCCGCCCGCTCGGCACTGACGCGCTGCAGGACTGCAGCAAAGAAGGCATCGGTATTGTGCAGATGCGGCATCAGCTGCAGATACTGATCGGGCAGCTCGATCGTCACGCGCTCTTTACTGAGCACCTCGCGCGCATCCAGCAATTCAAAATCTGGATTTTGTGCCAGAAAGGCTTCCACAATGGCTTGGTTTTCACTTTGCAGGAAACTGCAAGTGGCATACACCAGCCGGCCACCATGCTTCACCAGCCGTGCCGCCGATTGCAAAATACTGCGCTGCTTGGCATTCAGCTCCTGCACACTCGTGGCGTTTTGACGCATTTTCAGATCAGGATTGCGGCGCAGTGTGCCCATGCCCGAGCATGGTGAATCCACCAGCACCACATCCATTTTACCGGCCAGGCGTTTGATCTTTTGATCGTTTTCCGAGGCGATCAGCTGCGGATTCACATTCGAGAGACCCGAGCGCGCCAGCCGCGGCTTCAGATTGGCCAAGCGCTTTTCCGACACATCAAAGGCATACAGGCGGCCCGTGTTTTGCATCATCGCGCCCAATAGCAAGGTTTTACCCCCTGCGCCGGCACAAAAATCCGCCACCATCTGGCCGCGTTTCGCGCCGCACAAAAGCCCGAGCAACTGGCTGCCTTCATCCTGCACTTCCACGCGGCCTTCGATAAAGCATTTGTATTTATTGATAGCGGGCTTACCATCAACGCGCAGGCCCCATGGCGAATACGGGGTTGGCGTGGTATTGATGTCGCCAGCGGCTTTTAATTCAGCCGCGACGGCGTCGCGTTTGGCCTTGATGCTATTCACGCGGATATCCAGTGGCGCAGCTTGCAGCATGGCCTGGCCCAGCGCCAGAATTGCGGCCTCATTCTGCCCTTCCGCCACCAGCGTATCGACCAGCCATTGGGGTATAGCCGCACGGACGTTCAGCGGTGCGTCTCGCAACGCCATACCCTTCATTTGGCCGGCGCGGGTTTTGTCCTCATCGGTAAACACCGGCGGCAATTCGCGCACGTTCAGGTGTTTGATCCGGGTGAAGTAGGCCAGCAGCAATTCACGCGTGCTGGGCAATTTGCCCGCTTCGCCGCCCGCCAGCCATTCCAGCTGCGGCAAATGGCGCAACATGCCAAACACGGTTTCGGCAATGATGGCGCGATCTTTGTGGCCAAGGTCTTTATTCTCGCGAAAATGTCGCGATACCACAGCATCCGCCGGGGCGGTAAAGCCCAGTGCGCTATTGAGGATATCCAGCGTGGCCGATAATTGCTTGGGGGTCATATTCACTCTCTTCACCAGCCTGCGGCGCAGGCCTTGTTATTCGTTTTGGACGCGCTTACGGCGCAGACCTGGTTAATTAGTTTGGATACGCCTAGCGGCGCAGTCCTTGTTAATTTTTGGGACGCGCCTAGCGGCGCATCCCGGATTTATTCGGGTCAACCCACTCCAGCACCTTCTTGCCGTCCAGAGTTAGATTGTAGGCCGTGAGGTCAAAGCGGCCATACTTTTCGGTATAGATCTGCATCCGTACCGGCAGGTTATGCCAATCGGGAGCCAGCCAGAAATCCGCATGATTGGCCTTGTTGTCCGCCGCCAGCAGCACGGCGGTGAGGTCTTGTTGGCCAACCCGGATTTGCGCTTCCCCTTTTACTGCAAAGTGCACATCGGGATAGCGCTTTTTACCGGTAAACATCGCCATGCCATACTGGGCCTGTCCACCGCCCATCAAAGCCAGATGCAAGCCCGCTGACATCACATCCTGATCACCGGCTTCAAAAGGCTCGATCGTTACCTGACCTTTATTGGTAATGGTGGCCTCCATGGTCTCCCAGTTAAACTCCACCGAGTTTTTCGGTTTATCCGGGCCATTGGAAAGATCGGCAAAATACTCCGGCATCACACCGGCCTTGCCTATGCGGCCACGGCTGACATAGCGAATGCCAACCGGAAAAACCTTCAGCTCCAGATCATAGCGGCCATCAGCCAGCTTCCAGTGCAAAAAGGCATTCATTACCGCATAGCGGTATTCAATCAGCACCTCGCGCGGAAAGCGCTTGGCCGCTTGATGATTAATCTGCGTGGCCGCAGTGCTCGCCTTGCTGGCGCGGCTGGCACCTTGGCCCATCGCCAGCTTGGCTGGGCTACTGGCAGCTTCACTGGCCACGAGGCTCAACGGAGCACTAGCAGTACTGCTGGCCAGCACCGCACTGGCCACACTACTGGCCCGACTGGCGCTCGATGCTGTTAGCGCCGCCACTTGCGAAGCAGATTCCTGCGCTACCTTGCTCGCTACCGTTTTCTTAGCCGCTTGACTGGCCACAGCCTTGGGCGCTGGCGCAGCCTTCTTCACTGGCTGCACAGGCAGCGATGGGCTAGCGAGATACACCTGCTGTTGCTCGGCCGGTTTCACCTTGCTCGCACTGCCCGTCAGGCTATCTTCCAATGCCTGTGCTTGCAGCTGGCGCTTGGTTTGCTGTACTTTCAGTGGCGGGGCATCACGGTGCAGCCACCAGTCATACAGTGGCTGCGCCAAGAGCGTACCGAGGTGCAACAGCACCGAGGCCAATAAAGCCCAAGCAAGAAACCGTGGCCAGCGCGCCATGCTCTCCCCTTACACCGCCGGCGAACGCAGCGCCTGATCGGCGCGCGCCGGCGTCAGTAAATGCACTTTGCCCGCCTCAACCTGCAGGGCATCGGCTACAAACCACGCTACGGCTTGTGGGTAAAGTTGGTGCTCTTGCACCAAAATGCGCGCCGCCAAACTTTCGGCAGTGTCGTCGGCCAGCACCGGCACAGCGGCTTGGGCGATAATCGGGCCATGATCCAGCTCGGCTGTCACAAAATGCACAGTGCAACCGGCGAGTTTCACGCCCTCATCCAGCGCCCGCTGATGGGTATTCAGGCCGGTAAAAGCCGGCAACAAAGACGGATGCACATTAATCAGCCGCTGAGCGTAGTGCGCCACAAAACCAGCACTCAAAATGCGCATAAACCCGGCCAGCACGACCAGATCGGGCTCGTAGCTATCAATCAGTTGCGCCAGTGCCTGATCAAAGCTTTCGCGATCAGCAAATTGCTTATGATCCAGCGCCGCGGTGGTAATCCCGCGCTCAGCCGCCCAGGCTAAGCCCGCCGCATCGGGGCGATTAGAGATCACAGCGGCAATCCGTGCGCCGGCGATTTGTGCATTCACAATCGCCTGCATATTGCTGCCGCGGCCAGAGATCAGAATGACTACATTCTTCATGCCATATCCAGTGGGGTATTGCCTTAAAAGGCTTATTATCAAAGAGCTAGCGGGACATACCCCAAGAGGGAAATCATCCCGCACAAAAACAAAGAGCGAGGTCTGCGACCTCGCCCCGGGCTGATGCGCCGTGTCGCTTAGGCTACTTGCGTTTGGTGCTCGTCACCAGTGCGGGCACGGATCTGGCCCAGCTGGTAAACCGTTTCACCTTCGGCTTGCAACAGCGCCGTTGCCGCAGCCGCATCGGCCGCCGCCACAATCACTACCATGCCTACGCCACAGTTGAAGGTGCGATACATTTCTTGCTGTGCCACATTGCCTTCTGCCTGCAACCACTGGAACAGCTTTGGCATGGTCCAGCTCGCCGCATCGATTTGCGCCACTACGTTCTCAGGCAAAACGCGCGGTACGTTTTCGGTAATGCCGCCGCCAGTAATATGGGCCATGCCTTTGACCGTCAGCGTTTGCATCAGTTTCAGCAGTGGCTTCACATAAATGCGCGTTGGTGCCATCACCACATCCGACAGTGAAAGGCCACCATCAAATTCGGCGTTGAAATCAACTTTACCCAAGCTCAGAATCTTGCGAATCAGCGAGTAACCATTGGAATGGGCGCCATTCGAGGCCAGACCCAACACCACATCACCCGGCTGGATTTCGCGGCCAGTGATCACTTTGCTCTTTTCTACCACGCCCACGGCAAAGCCAGCGAGGTCATATTCACCTTCCGGATACATGCCGGGCATTTCGGCGGTTTCACCACCGATCAGCGCACAACCGGCCTGCTCGCAACCAGCGGCAATGCCTTTGATCACTTCGGTCGCGCTTGGTACATCCAGCTTGCCGCAGGCAAAGTAATCGAGGAAGAACAATGGCTCGGCGCCTTGCACCAGAATATCGTTTACGCTCATGCCCACCAGATCGATACCCACGGTATCGTGGCGGTTCAGTTCGAACGCCAGTTTGAGCTTGGTGCCCACACCATCCGTACCAGAAACCAGCACGGGCTCTTGGTATTTCTTGCTGATTTCAACCAAAGCACCAAAACCGCCAATGCCGCCAAGTACTTCAGGGCGCATGGTGCGTTTGGCAAAAGGTTTAATGTTTTCAACCAGCTGGTCACCGGCATCGATGTCAACACCGGCATCGCGGTAGCTCAGACTTTGCTTGAGATTTTGGTCGCTCACGGGAAAGGCCTCGTAGTGGGCGGCGCTGTGCGGTAAAATAAGCGCCAGATCTGCTAAACACGGCATTTTATCGCATTTAGCGCCAAACGACTTCCCCCTTTTCGCACTCCAGAGACTGAAAAACCGGCAAAACCGCCCAGTGGCCCCGATGAAGCAACTGATTCTCGACTTTTTACCCCCAGCTCCGCGCACTTTTGATGATTTCGTGCGCGGCGATAACGCCGAGCTGCTCTTTCAGCTGGGCGAGTGGGCCAATGGTGAAGTACGGGCGCTGTATATCTGGGGCGAGGCCGATGCAGGCAAAAGCCATCTGCTTGCGGCCAGCGCGGCACGCCTGCCGGCCGGCATGCCGGTGTATCAGGTGAATGCCCGCGAGGAGATGCTGCCGCAAACGCTGGAAAGTCACGCCGCGCTCTTGGTCGATAATGTAGAAAGCCTTGATACCGAGCAGCAGATTACGCTGTTTGATCATTACAATACCCTGCGTGAAGGCACGGGCCGCATCTTGGCCAGCGGCACTTTGCCGCCAATGCTACTGCCCTTGCGCGATGATCTCACCACCCGCCTGGGCTGGGGGCTGGTTTACCAGCTCAGATCACTGTCTGATGATGACAAACTGGGCGCGCTGCAACGTCGCGCGCGGCATCTGGGCTTTGAGCTACCGCGCGAGCTGGCCGAGTATTTGCTCAAGCACGTGGATCGCTCGCTACCCAATCTGTATACCCAGCTCGAAGCGCTCAACCAATTGGCGCTATCCAAGCAAAAACCAGTCACACTACCCTTGCTGCGCGAAAGTTTAAGGGCCAATACCTAGGCAGGTATTGGCCTTAGCGCAAAGCCATTGATGGGTTTCTGACCTATACCCCTAGGGCATCACCTTCATCAGTACATTCGCCTGCCCGCTCAGCGCCCAACAATCGGTGGTAGCGGTATAGCTATTACTGCTGGAAGCATACGGCGCGGTCGTGGCAGGATCACCATCGCGCACCACGCCAGTATTGGCATCGCCATCATCCATTAATTTATCCAGAGCACAGATAAAGCGCATATCGGCATTGGCCGCGCCAGCAAAATCGAGCCAGAGCCCACCCGAGCGATTCCAGACTGTCCAATCCTGCCCCAGCACACTGCGTCGATCCGCGCTTTGCAAGATATTGGTCACATCAATCAGCAACACCCAAAACGCCGCCGCTTCATTGCCGTTTTCAATCTGCCCATTGCGGCTGCCATTACAGGCGGCCACGGTGGCGGGCGTGGCGCTGGGGCAACCATCACCGGGGTAAAAACCATATTTTTCGTAAAAAATATTAATACCGCTGACGATCTTATTGTATTGCGCCTGCATGTTTTTCACTTTGGCGCCATCGATCAGGTCTTTGCCCTTAAAGGCCATCCCCAAAATCAGCCCGATGATCACCAGCACGATCGCCAGCTCAACCAATGTAAAGCCCTGCTCTGCGCGCCTCATGGCAACACCCGAATCCCGATCGACACTTGGCCAGACAGCGCCCAGCAATCATCGGTGGCGGTGTAGTTTTGCCCAGCGCTGCGCACGATACCGCTGCTATTAACCCCATCATCCATCAGACGATCCAGCGCACAGACAAAGCGCACATCGGCAGCTGCGGTGGCGGTGCTGGTGAGTGTGAGGTAGTTGGTATTGCTGGCGTAGCCGGTTTGCGTGGTGGCCGCATCCGAAATCACCCAATCCTGACCAAATACACTACGCACATCCGCGCTGGTGAGGATATTGGTGTTCATCAGCAAGGTCATGGCGGCGGCGCTTTCGGTCGCACCATTAATCAAGCCATTGCGCCCGGTCGCCGGGCAGGTAGTCGCGCCGGCCGCTGGGGCCGTCGCACAGCCATCGCCAGGGTATGCGCCGTATTTTTCGTAGTAGATATTAAAACCGGCGACGATCTTGTTGTATTGCGCCTGCATATTTTTCACTTTGGCACCGTCGATCAGGTCTTTACCTTTAAAAGCCATCCCCAGAATCAGCCCAATAATCACCAGCACGATCGCCAGCTCAACCAGGGTAAAACCGGTTTGTCGGGAAGCAGGTTGCATTGCTACTCCTTGCGGGGCACAGCGGGGCTGCGATTTACTCAGTCTAGGCAAGGGCTTGCGCGCATTGCAAGCCCAGCGACATCGTGCTGGCCGCACTTTGCGCACATCAGCGCCGCGATGGCGGCTGAGCTCAGGTATAATCGCGTTTTTGCCTCATTTGACTCAGTGCCGATCATGCAAGAACAGTACGCCCCGCTTTCCGTCGAAGCCGCCGCCCAGGCGCATTGGGAATCTACCCGCGCGTTTGAAGTGACCGAAGATACCAGCCGCCCGAAATACTATGCCTGCTCGATGCTGCCCTACCCTTCGGGCAAGCTGCACATGGGTCACGTGCGCAACTACACCATCAACGACATGCTGGCGCGTCATCTGCGGATGAAAGGCTTTAATGTACTGATGCCAATGGGCTGGGATGCGTTTGGTCTGCCCGCGGAAAACGCGGCGATTGCCTACAAAAAATCACCAGCGGAATGGACTTACGCCAATATCGACGACATGAAGTCGCAAATGAAGCCACTGGGCTTGGCGTTCGACTGGTCACGCGAAATCGCCACTTGCGATCCGGATTACTACAAGTGGAACCAGTGGTTCTTCTTGAAAATGCTGGAAAACGGCACTGCGTACAAAAAAACCCAGATCGTGAACTGGGATCCGGTTGACCAAACCGTACTCGCCAACGAACAAGTGGTGGATGGTCGCGGCTGGCGTTCGGGCGCGATTGTGGAAAAGCGCGAAATCCCGGGTTACTACTTCGCAATCACCAAATACGCTGACGAGCTACTGAACGACATCGATACGCTGGAAGGCTGGCCGGACATGGTGCGCGCCATGCAGCGCAACTGGATCGGTAAATCGGAAGGTGTGCGCTTCGCCTTCAATCACGACATCAAAGACGCTAACGGCAACTTGGTGCAAAACGGCAAGCTGTACGTGTTCACCACGCGTGCCGACACCATTATGGGCGTGACCTTCTGTGCCGTGGCGGCTGAGCACCCGCTGGCGACACGCGCTGCAGAATTGAAACCAGAACTGGCTGCCTTCATCGAAGAATGTAAAAAAGGCGGTACGACCGAAGCTGAACTGGCCACCCAGGAGAAAGTGGGTGTATCGACCGGCCTATTCGTGACTCACCCGCTGACTGGCGCGCAAGTGGAAGTGTGGATCGGTAACTACGTCTTGATGGGCTACGGCGATGGCGCGGTGATGGCGGTGCCTGCGCACGACGAACGCGATTACGAATTTGCGATTAAATATAATATTCCGATTAAGTATGTAGTTGCCTCTCCAAATGCAGCTAGGGAATGGGTACAGCTTTCTAATACTCATGGATGGGATCAGCCAATTCCCCAGAATTTGGACGCAGTAAATAAACTATTTATTGCCCAAGAAAGCACTGCGGCTCAATCAGACTTAGCTGGATTTGCAACAGCATATTTGCGTAATGCTTACACTGAAAAAGATGGCATTTGTATCAACTCAGGCAAGTACGATGGTTTGAGCTACAAAGCCGCCGTCGATGCCGTAGCAGCCGATTTATCCGCCAAACAGGCTGGCGAGAAGAAAACCACCTGGCGTCTGCGCGACTGGGGTATTTCCCGTCAACGCTACTGGGGCACGCCAATCCCGATTATCCACTGCGATTGCTGCGGCGATGTACCGGTACCGTACGAGCAGCTGCCGGTGGTATTGCCAACCGACTGCATTCCAGACGGCTCGGGCAATCCACTGAAGCACCGCGAAGATTTCCTGAACGTAGACTGCCCGAAATGTGGCGCGCCAGCGAAACGCGAAACCGACACAATGGATACCTTCGTTGATTCGAGCTGGTATTTCATGCGCTATTGCGACCCGAAATTGAGCGACGCGATGGTTGGCGACGGCACGGCTTATTGGATGGGCACGGCCGGTGAAACTGCTGGCGGCATGGACCAATACATCGGCGGGATCGAGCACGCTGTCTTGCACTTGCTGTACGCGCGCTTCTGGACTAAGGCGATGCGCGATGCGGGCCTGATCAATTTCGGCGAACCATTCAAAAACCTGTTTACCCAAGGCATGTTGCTGCGCGATTGTTACTATCGCGAAGACGCAAGCGGCAAAAAACGCTGGTTCTACCCAGCCGAAGTGCAAGTGCAGCACGACGACAAAGGTCGCCCGATTGCGGCGATTGCGGTTGAAGACGGTCAGCCGGTGATCATGGGCGGCATCGAGAAGATGTCGAAATCGAAAAACAACGTGGTTGAGCCGAAAGACATTATCGAGAAATTTGGCGCCGATACCGCGCGCCTGTTCACGATGTTTGCTGGCCCACCAGAGCAAAGCGCAGCGTGGTCGGATAGCGGTGTGGAAGGTGCGTACCGCTACCTGCGCCGACTGTGGGGGTATGGCTTTAAACACGTTGCAGCTATTCAGTCTGCAGCCGATACCCTGCAAGGCCTGGATCTGAGCAAAGACGACAAAGCGCTGCGTTTTGAAGTTCATAACACGCTCAAACAAATCAACCTCGACTACGAACGTCTGCAGTACAACACCGTGGTTTCGGGCGTGATGAAGTTGCTGAATGCGCTGGAAGGCTACAAGGGTAACAATGCGGCAGTCGTACGCGAATGCTTTGGCATTTTGCTCCGCGCGATTTACCCGGCCGCGCCGCACATTGCGCATACGCTGTGGAATGAACTCAACTACGGTGGCGAAATCGCGACGGCAGCCTGGCCTGAGCCAGCAGCCGATGCGTTGACGCAAGATGAAATCAAGCTGATGGTGCAAATTAACGGCAAGCTGCGCGGTGAAATCCACGTTGCCGCCGACGCCAGCAAAGACGTCATCGAGGCGGCAGCGCTCGCCGAAGAGCAGGTGCAAAAACACCTGGCCGGCGCCGCACCGAAGAAAGTCATCATCGTACCAGGCCGTCTGGTAAATATTGTTGCTTAAGCTCCTACAGGACACCGCCATGACCCTTACCCTGCGCACCTTATTGCTCACCTTGCTCAGCACCTTGCTGGTGGCATGTGGCTTTCATTTGCGCGGGCAAGGCCCGGCGGCCAAACTGAGCTTTACCACCGCGCAGGTAGTGGGTGAAGGTGCTGCCAGCCAAGAGCTCACGCGGCAATTCCAGCTGATGCAAATCACCGTAACCCGCAACCAGCCGGAATTAAGCGTACAAATCCTGAACGAAAGTGCCGATCGCCAGGTACTGAGCGTCAACAATTCGGGGCAGGTGTCGGAATATCGCCTGTTCTACCGCGTGCGCTTTAGCGCCAACCAAAAGGGCGAGCCACTGCTGGATGATGTGCCACTGACCTTGCAGCGCAATATCAGCTGGGATGAAAACAGCGTCCTGTCTAAAGAAAGCGAAGAGGCACGGCTATACAAGGAAATGCAGCGTGATGCCGCCGCCCAGATCGTGCGCCGGATTGCCGCAGCGGCAAAAGCTCAGCAGGCCACAGCCGCCAGCACGGCCAGCGCTGCGGGGCAATAATGCGCCCGGATGAACTGGGCAAAGCATTGCAGCGGGGCCTAGCCCCGCTGTATGTCATTCATGGTGATGAATCTTTGCTGGCGCTAGAGGCCGCACAAGCCATTCGCGACGCCGCACGCACCGCCGGCTATCACGAGCGCGAAGTACTTACCGTTGAAAACGCCGCACACTTTCAATGGAGCCAGCTCAGTACCAGCAGGGCGAGCATGTCGCTGTTTGCCGAATTGCGACTGCTTGAGCTGCGCATTCCCAATGGCAAACCCGGAGCCGAGGGGGGTAAAGCGCTAGAAGCCTTTGCCAGTAATCTCTCCAGCGACATACTTACCATTATTACCTTACCCAAGCTCGACAAAACTGCGCTCAATAGCAAATGGATGCAGGCTTTGGCCAAGGCCGGGGTAGTGGTTGAGGCCAAGGCCATAGAGCGCCAGCAGCTGCCCGACTGGATACGCCAACGCCTACAGCAACAAGGTCAATCTTTAAGCGCCAGCGCGATGGATTGGCTGGTGGATCGGGTAGAAGGTAATTTGCTGGCTGCGCACCAAGAAATCCAGAAGCTTGGCCTCTTACACCCCAAGGGCGAATTACAGCTCGCCGAGCTGGAAGCCGCCGTTGCCAATGTCGCTCGCTATGATGTGTTTAGCTTGGGTGAAGCCGTGCTAACCGGTGATGCCCAGCGCGTCTGCCACATGCTCGATGGCCTACGTGCTGAAGGCGAGTCTCCCGTTTTAGTGTTATGGGCGCTAGCCGAAGAAACCCGTACTTTGTATAAATTTGCCCAAGGTCGTTCGCGCGGGGTACCCGCCGCACAGCTCACCAAAGAGCTGCGCATCTGGGGTAATAAACAACGCCTTATTGAAGGCGCCGCCAGCCGCGTAAACGCCAAACGCCTGAAAGCCGCCCTGCAGCTGGCTCGCCAGCTCGATGCCTTAATCAAAGGCATCGGCGAGGGTGATATTTGGGCCGAACTCAACCGCCTCGCCCTCCTCCTGATCAACCCGCAACTTGCTCCTCGTGGCCTATGAAAGAACAGATCCTCGTTAATATCACCCCGCAAGAAACCCGTGTCGCCACCATTGAAGATGGTGTCGTGCAGGATATTCATATCGAGCGCACCGCACATCGTGGCCTGGTGGGGAATATTTATCTGGGTCTGGTAAAGCGGGTGTTGCCCGGTATGCAAAGCGCGTTTATCGAAATCGGCCTCGAGCGGGCCGCATTTTTGCATATTGCCGATGTGATTGAACAACGCCAGCACCCGAATGAGCCGCAGCGCATCGAGCGTATTCTGCACGAAGGCCAAGCCGTGATGGTCCAAGTAATCAAAGACCCCATCGGCAGCAAAGGCGCCCGCCTCTCAACACAAATCAGCATCGCCGGGCGTTTTTTGGTGTTTCTGCCGCAGGATAATCACATCGGAATTTCGCAGCGGATTGGTGATGATGCCGAGCGCGATCAGCTGCGCAAACGCCTTGAAGCCATGTTGCCCGAACAGCACGGCGGCTACATCATCCGAACCAATGCCGATCACGCCAGCAATGAAGAATTGCAAGCTGATATCGATTATCTGAACCTGATTTGGGCCGATATCCGCCAAAGCAGCCAAACCAAACCGGCCCGCTCGCTCCTGTTTCAGGATTTATCACTGCAACTGCGCGTATTGCGCGATATGGTGACCGACAATATCGAAACAGTGCACGTCGATAGCCGCGAAAATTTCGCCCGCATGAGACAATTTGCCGAACGCTTCGTGGTCGATGTACTGCCGAAAATTCAGCATTACAGCGGAGATCGGCCCTTATTTGAATTGTATGGCGTAGAAGCCGAAATTGAACGCGCCTTAAGCCGCCGCGTGAATTTGAAATTTGGTGGCTATTTGATCATCGATCAAACCGAAGCAATGACCACTATTGATGTGAATACCGGCGGCTTTGTTGGTACACGCTCGTTTGATGACACCATCTTCAAAACCAATCTGGAAGCCACGCAAGTTATCGCTCGGCAGTTGCGTCTACGCAATTTAGGCGGCATTATCATTGTCGATTTCATCGACATGGATAATGAAAACCACAAAGCTGCGGTGCTGGATGAACTGAAAAAAGCGTTAGAACGCGATCGCACCAAGATCACGGTTAGCCAATTTACCAGCCTAGGCCTCGTGGAAATCACCCGAAAGCGTACACGCGAATCACTCGCGCACGTCCTCTGTGAGCCCTGCCCCACCTGCCAAGGTCGCGGTGAAGTCAAAACCCCGCAAACAATTTGCTATGAGATTCTGCGCGAGATCTTGCGTGAAGCACGGCAATTTAACGCCAGCGAATACCGCATTTTGGCCGCGCAGTCGGTGATTGATATGTTTTTAGATGAGGAATCTGCGAACCTAGCGCAGTTAGTCGACTTCATCGGTAAGCCGATTTACCTGCAGGTTGAATCGGCTTACTCGCAAGAGCAATTTGATGTGGTACTAGTTTGATCGGTTAACCAGCCTCAATGCTATTGCCTGCAGCCCCTAGAACCAGAGGGTATTTACCCGAAAGCAATATTCTATAAGGACTGCAAGGCGATACCCTAGCTATTAGTGCTCGGCAAACTCACACAAGTGATCGCGTACTGCTTGATCTGGTTTAAAACCAGAGACGCATTGCTGCAAAATTTCGATGATTTTACGTGAGTCATTATTTGTGCACGCAATCGCTAACTCGGCAGTGACTTGCTCCAATTCATCCATTGTCAAGCACCCCTCATTGGCCTTCATAATCCGCGGATGCTCTGTACCACTAACATTGTCACCAATCAGCAGTTCTTCATAGAGTTTTTCACCGGGACGCAAACCGGAAAATTCAATCGCGATATCACCGTTGGGATTGCTCTCGTCTTTGACCCGGTAACCACTCAAGTGAATCATACGGCGAGCTAAGTCAACAATTTTGACCGGCTGCCCCATATCCAGTACAAAAACCTCGCCATTGCCCCCCATTGCACCGGCTTGAATTACCAACTGGGATGCTTCTGGAATAGTCATAAAAAAACGATTAATTTCGGGGTGAGTGACTTTAACCGGGCCGCCAGCTGCAATCTGCTTACGAAATAGGGGTACAACCGAGCCACTCGAGCCCAGCACATTACCGAAACGTACCATACTGAAGCGTGTTTTAACCGTGGGGTCTTGGGCATATGCCTGCAATGCAAGCTCGGCCATTCGTTTGCTTGCACCCATCACATTGGTAGGGCGTACGGCCTTATCCGTGGAAATCAGCACAAAAGATTCGACACCAGCTTCAATAGCCGCGGCTGCAGATGAGCGAGTGCCGAACGCATTGTTTAAAATGCCCTCTGTGATATTGAACTCAACTAGCGGTACATGTTTGTATGCAGCAGCATGATAGACAGTTTGCACCTCGTAACGAGCCATGATTGCCGCCAGGCGCATACCATTTTGCACAGAACCCAATACGGGATGGATAGCTATCGGTAGCTTTTGGTCACGAATGACCAGATTTAATT
Source organism: Chitinibacter tainanensis DSM 15459 (assembly GCF_000429785.1). Lineage (GTDB taxonomy): Bacteria > Pseudomonadota > Gammaproteobacteria > Burkholderiales > Chitinibacteraceae > Chitinibacter > Chitinibacter tainanensis. Next base: position 296,612 of record NZ_AUCN01000009.1, on the reverse strand, counting down.
CTTGCTCAATTGAATACAGAGCAAACTCAGATAATTCATACAAAACCAAGGCTATCGGCTGATTGCGGATAATTTGTCGACAAAGCTCGGAGCCGATAGAACCACCAGCACCTGTAACCATAACCACTTTGCCAAAAATATTACGAGCCAAAAGAGCTTTATTGGGTGGCACAGGCTCACGTCCTAACAACTCATCAACCCCAACTTCACGAGCATCTGCCAAGCGTACTTCACCACTCACGAGATCGGCCATACCAGGCAAAATTCGGACTTCAACCGCTAATGGCTCAAGCTGATTCACAAGTTCAATTTGCCTAGCCCGTGGAGCAGATGGGATCGCCAGTAATATCTGCTGAATATTACCAGCTGCAATCAAATCGATCATTTCAGAATTACTAAAAACACGCAAGCCGCCAATCTGTAAACCTTGCTGATCGCGCGAATCATCCACAAAACCAACTGGCTCAAATTCCTGACCAGTACGCAGCGCCACAGCCAGTTGCCTACCCGCGCTACCGGCACCGTAAATCAAAACAGATTTTCTATCCGTTGATAGTGGTGCTAAACGTCGCAATATCGCTCTAGCCACAAAACGACTGCTGATAATAATGGCCATTGCAAGCAACCAGAAAATCAATAAAGATCCACGTGGAACCCCGGTTACTTGAAATAGTTGCAATGCTGTTATAAATATCAACGTCGCCAATGAAACCGCACTAGCAATAGTAACAACAGCCTTATCTTCAATATATCGAATTACCGCACGATATAAGCCTAGGCGAATAAAAATAGGAGTGGCAATTACTGATGGCAACAAAAAAAGCCACCATGCAAATTGCCGTGGATAAATCCAATCATCCATACGCAATGCGATCGATGCCCATAATGCTGCGGGAAGTAATACAAAGTCGGCTGCCAGGATAATTAGGCTTTTCGTTGTACGTGGCAAATATGAAAGACGGCGAATCATGGAATTACTAGCGCCCTAAAGTGTCGCTTGATTTAAAACTGCATGGAGTCCATTGCAAACCAAATCCATATCGACATCAGTCAAAGTTGGATGCACCAAAAACATTAAGCTGGTCTCGCCTAGCTGGCGGGCAACTTCAAGTCGTTGCTTCGGCCGCCAAGGCGTACCGTCAAATGCGCGCTCCAAATAAACCTCTGAACACGAGCCCTGATAACAAGGCACGCCCAAAGCGGTAAGTGCGTCAATGATCCGATCACGCGACCAGCCCTCTTTCAATTGAGCAGGCTCAACAAACAAATAATGCTTGTATTGCGCATGGTGAATATGGTCGGGAATTGCAGGAATACGGATGCACGAAAACTCTTTCACATTTTGATCAATCTTTTCAGCATTTGCCTGACGTTTTTCTGTCCAATCAGCCATACGACGAAGCTGAATCCGGCCAATAACCGCCTGCATTTCCATCATGCGCCAGTTGGTACCAAATGAATCGTGCACCCATCTGAACCCTGGCGGATGCTGACGTTCATAAACAGCCTCCCAAGATTTACCATGATCTTTATAAGACCACATTTTTCGCCAAAGCTGTTCGTCATTCGTGGTGACCATGCCGCCCTCGCCGCCGGTCGTCATGATTTTGTCCTGACAGAATGACCATGCCGCAATGTGTCCTATTGAGCCCACAGGACGACATTTATATTTCGCACCATGCGCCTGAGCGCAGTCTTCGATCACATACAGACCTTTTTCCTGCGCCAAGGCCATGATCTCGTCCATCTCACAAGGCCACCCCGCTAGATGGACGCAAATAATCGCCTTTGTATTTGGTGATAGCACTGCGCGAATTGTTTCTGCAGTAATATTCTGACTATCTGCATCTACATCTGCAAACACTGGGTTTGCACCTGCAGTCACAATAGCGCTAGCTGACGCCAAAAATGTGCGCGACGTAACTACTACATCGTCGCCCGGCCCAATGCCTAACGCTTTGAGGGCCACATCCAGAGCTAATGTGCCATTAGCCAAGGCAATTGCGTACTCAGCCTCACACCATGCCGCAAATTCTTTTTCAAATTCGCGGCATTCAGAACCGGTCCAGTAATTAACCCTGTTTGATAATAATACGGATCGGACTGCATCAGCTTCTTCATTGGAGAAACTAGGCCAAGGAGTTAATTGAGTATTTAACATTTATTCTCACAAGCTAAATTGCGCGCGGGCACACCCGCCACAGTAACAGAATCTGAAATATCAGTAATAACAGCAGCCCCAGCACCAACAGTTACATTGGCACCAATTTGGATCGATTGCTTAACACTAGAGCCAATACCAATCCAACTTTTCGAACCAACACGTACTCCGCCCGCTAAGCGCGCCCCAGGACAAATGTGGACACCATCTTCCAAAACACAATCATGATCGACGGACGCAGAAGTGTTGATCAATGATGCAATGCCCAAAACCGTATCGATCTGAACAACAGCATTCGCCAAAACTACAGAGCCATACCCCAGACGGACATAAGGGCTAAGCACAGCGGAGGGATGTATTATTGTCGCTAACGGTATATCATGACTTTTCAGCCATAGGGTTTTATCGAGCCGGACAGAATTGTTACCCACAGCAACGATTGCAGCGTCGAAATCTATTTTATGATGAATGAGAGCTTGAGCATCACCGATAATTGACCAGCGCCCATTCTTCTTTTTGTCAGGCCACATATCGTCAAAAAAAATCACTTCCTCCCATCCAGAAAGTAAGGCAGTATCAGCAATTACTTTCCCATGACCACTAGCACCTAGAATTGCCAAACGCTTCATTAGTCATTACCCCTGAATTTCTCAGCTGTTATATGATTTTCTGCACTAATACCATCACGAATTAAGACTTTCTTAACAGTTAAAAATAGAATCTTCATATCAAGCCAGAATGATTGCTGCTCAACATACCAAACATCAAATTGAAATTTCTGCTCCCAGCTAATAGCATTTCGACCATTCACCTGAGCCCAACCAGTAACGCCAGGGCGGACATCATGACGACGCGCCTGTTCTGTTGAATACAGTGGCAGATACTCCATCAGCAAGGGGCGTGGCCCTACCAGACTCATTTCACCTTTGAGAACATTCCAAAGTTCAGGCAATTCATCGAGGCTCGTTGAACGCAGCAACTGACCAAAACGTGTCAGACGCACTTCATCGGGTAACAAATTGCCAGCGCTATCTTTTTCATCGGTCATGGTACGAAATTTCACCATTCGAAATGGCTTAGCATGCAATCCGGGGCGCTCCTGAGTAAAAAAAACAGGGACGCCCAGCTTGAATCGAATCAAAAAAATTAGCACCAATAGCACGGGCCAAATCAGTAATAAAACGGCTAGCGAAACTACAACATCAAATAAACGTTTCATCAATACACCTTAAGAGTTCTTCTCTAGAACGTTTTCAAAAACATCAATAAATTTCCTGCAACCAACCTCTAGAGACAAATTCTGCTGGTAAAAAAAAGCACCATTTAAGCCCATTTTTGACAATTCATCCTTTGATTTCTTCGAGAAATCAACAAAAGTCTGCGCTATTGCCTTAACATCTTCCGGGGACACGCATATTCCAGCTTGAGCCTCACAAACTAAATCAGCCGCATCACCTCTAACAGCCATCAAAATAGGTTTGCCAGCCGCCAAATAGGCCTGCGTTTTAGATGGAACTGTAATTGAAAATAAAGGATCATCTTTTAGGTGAACTAGCAACACATCAGCAGCCGCCAACACTCGGCCAATTTGACTCATCGGCATTTGCGGTAGAAAAATAATATTGGTGATTTTTTCATCTTCTGCACGTTTTTTAAGTCGCGTAACCTCAAGACCACCACCCACCATAACTAGCAATACTTGTGGAGCCTCGGACAACACTAATTTCGCAGCATCCAGTACAGAATCCAAACCTTGTGCCTTGCCCATATTCCCAGCAAAAACAATATTAAATCGTCCATTTGATCTAATATCGTGCAGATTCCCTAGATCAATACCCTGCAAAGCCTGTTCATCGCACCAGTTATAAATAAGCTCTATTTTATCAGGAGCCACTCCACGCTCAATCAATTTTTCTTTGAACCCTGGTGCCAGCACAACCAGTTTCGCTGCTGATTTATAAACAAAGCTACAAAGCGACGAAACAATCGACAGAGCTCGTTGGTTATTAATCATTCCGGTCGCAGCCAACGTATCGGGCCATAAATCTTGAATATCATAGATAAAGGGCACACGGCGGAACAATGATACGATAGAAGCTGACAAGCCCACCGTTAGCGGAGGATGATAGACATAGACCACATCCGGCTTACGAACTCCAAAAATGCCATATAAGCATGAGCTAATTGCAAAACTAGCATAATTAAAAATTCGTTTTAACGCAGAACCATCATGACTAGGATATAAAGGAACGCGATTTATTCGAATCCCATCAATCATCTCAACCTGACGCCATTTAATCTGGTATCCCGCATACACTTTACCACCCGGATAATTTGGAAAACCAGTAATAACTTCGACGTTATGACCTTTTGCTTGAAGAGCACGTGCAAACACCAGGCCTTTAAATGTAGGCTCAGGATCAAACCATTGCGTTATAATTAATATTCTCACAACATAAACTTTTTAAGAATTATTCGACTGCCAAATGGCGCCTAGAAAGACAGCACATCCCATTTGATTGTAATGAACGTTGAATCAGCGCAGGAGATAGATAGTCACATCGACTTAAGACTCCATCACTTTTCTTAGAGATCAAAAATTGACGTAGATCTTTAATGTCCATACCAAAACCAATAGGACCAACATAAAGCATATAAATTGGTTGATGAAGGTTCTGCATAAAACCATATGCGGTACCATCAACTGCGAGTCGGCTAGCACCTACAGATGGAATACCACATTGTTGCACTAAAGTCTCAAGATCAACGGCCGAGCTCTTGCTCAAAAAATTCGGGGTGGAAAGTAGCTGATTATGAATAATCACCTCGCCTTCACGTGCGGCCTTCATCAGATATGGAATCGTAGTCTGCAACAATGTAAACAAACTTAACAACGCTAGAATATAAAACGGCACAGCCATCATATAGAGCAATTGGACTCGACCACGATAAAAATAAAATAAATCAGGTGCGATTAATAGGAATGCCAAAACAAAAACTGGAATAATTAAACCAGGCGTATAAAAATGCCATGCACTTGGGTTATAGACCACAAGATGTGCGCAAAGGCTTAGCAGCAAACTTAGAGCCAGCAGATGTCGATCTAGTATTTTCTTGCTAACTAGCTGCCGCATACTTATTGCAACAACCAACAATACAATCAAACATAAAGCCGATAGTATAAAAACATGGATGTACGAATTCAAATTACTAGCCATAACCGATGACTGACTAGAATTAATCTGAGCGGGCAACCAAAAGGACTGATAAACCGGCTCAAAGAAGAGCCTGCTTGCTATTTTAACTATGGATACTTGAATATTATTAGAAACTTGGCCTATACAAGCAAAAAAATCGACACCCCAAACAGGATAATTAGCAACGTTACTAGATAGAGCTTTTGCTGCACCTGGGGCCGCTGAACATTGAATTACATTCTTCGCATCGAAGACGAATATCGCTGTCACTGCGGACAATAGTAAAAATGAAATTAACCTTAGCCACCACTGAATCGAGCGCGAGAAAAAATAAAGCGCAACAAAAATTAACGGGGTAAAAAAAATTGACTTAGGATGTGCAAAATAGAATACCGACAACAGGCTAACCCAAAATCCCCATTTAGCTAAAACTCTAGCCCGGGTGTCATTAGGACAAATTGGAAAAAACAAAGCAACCAAAGAAATAACCACGATGCACAATAGCAGCACCTGCTCTGAACGCGCCAAAACCAATACATAGGGCAATGGGCCCAATGCACAGATAGATATCGCAAATGCAAACAGGCCTACTCTACTTTTAAGAGTTGCTGCAAATTTCCCGCACAAAAACCAGAAAATATAAATTGTGACTAGTGCCCATACAATTCCAGCAATCCTCAAATGTAGTGCATTGCCAGAAGGATAAAATAGTGGGTATAGCAAAATAGCTGGGTACTCGAACCATCGTGGAGTACGTAACCAGGTTGCATCACCACACTGTGGAAACAAACCCGTAATGACAAACCCATCAAAAAAGAAACGAGCATGAGATAGATGAACTGCAATTTCATCGGAATAAATTGGAACCAAAACACCCAGAATCAATGCGCAACAAAATAGCCCGACAACTACCACTGGCAATAAAGTGGCGATTGCTCCTACACTTTTCATTCACAATCACCCATCAAATAAAAAATGTTATAAAAAGTAAAAATGGATATATATAAAAACGGGACACCTGCAATTTAATTCGTTCAGGCATGTAGTGCTGCAGCAAGAACTTGGACAACTTCACTTTGCTGCATCTTCGTTAACCCAATCCACAAAGGCAGCCGAATCAAACGACTTGATTGAAACTCCGTCACTTTAAGCGCGCCATCTAAACGTCCAAACGATTTACCCGCTGGCGATGAGTGCAAAGGAACATAATGAAACAAGGCATCTACTCCTGCCTGCTTCATGTAATGCAGAACTCTATCACGATCAATGCCAGAAGCAAGAAGGACATAATACATGTGCGCATTATGCTGGCAATCATCAGGCACTATAGGACGGCGTAGGTAGCCCGCATTTTCTAATGGTGCAAGTAATTCATGGTAGCACGTCCAAATATCCAACCTCTTATCCGTAATCGTCTGAGTCTCTTCCAACTGGGCCCATAAGAATGCAGCAATTAGCTCCCCCGGCAAAAAGGATGAACCAATATCTTGCCAAGTATATTTGTCAATTTCGCCTCGGAAAAATCTACTTCGATCCGTGCCTTTTTCACGCAGAACTTCAGCGCGATAAACTAATGAAGGGTCATTAACGAGCAACACGCCACCTTCGCCACAAATTATATTTTTAGTTTCATGAAAACTGTACGCCCCTATGTCTCCTATACTGCCAAGCGCCCTTCCTTTATAGGTTGCCATCACTCCTTGCGCCGCATCTTCTACCACTTTCAAACCATGTGATCCTGCAACATTCATAATTGCATCCATCTCGCATGCCACCCCCGCATAATGCACGGGAACTATGGCGCGGGTACGCGAAGTTATTGCAGACTCAATCAACCGCTCATCCAAATTTAAAGTGTCTTCTCTGATGTCGACAAACACGGGGACCCCACCGCGAAGCACAAAAGCATTCGCGGTAGATACGAAGGTGTACGACGGCATGATGATCTCGTCGCCGGGCTGAATATCCAGCAATATAGCAGCCATCTCGAGCGCCGCAGTGCACGAGTGGGTAAGCAAGGCTCTATTACAACCTGTCCGATTCTCCAACCAGCCATGACAGCGCTTGGTAAATGGTCCATCACCAGCTAGACGACCATTGAAATGTGCCTCGGCAATATAATAAAGCTCTTTTCCCGTCATATAAGGCAAATTAAACGGAACTCGATCATTGAAATCAGTCATTTTTTTTCGCAACAATTAATCTTGATCCACCAACAGGGTAATTTATCCCAAGCTTAATACCGGCAAGCTCCAACATCATCAACCCATAAAAACTCTTATTCAATACTGAATTAATTTTAAGCTCATCCGCAGGATTAAAATTCTTAGCATTTCTTCCCATTAGCCATCTCGAGAGCAGCATTGCAGGTAAAAGACCAGCAACAAAAGAACTGCTCCTTAAAATTTCAAATCCTGCAGCAACAACCTTTTTTTCAATCTCGACGCGCCCATATCGACGAACGTGGCAGGCATATTCATCAGACGCACTCCACAACCAAGTGTGCTGAGGAACGGTTAGCAACAAAATACCACCAACTTTTAAGGCTCCGTTGAGTTGAGAAAGAACGACTTCATCCTCTTCAATGTGCTCAAGTACATCAAAGGCACCAATGACATCAAACTCATCCACAAAAGGAACTCGGCGAGCATCCATCTGCATGAAGTTTGCGGACGGAACGCGCTTGGTAGCATGAGATAAACCGGCCAAGAAAATCTCACTACCACTCAATGCCATCTCAGGGCAGGCACGTGCGAGACCCGATAAAACAAAGCCAGTCCCACATCCCACCTCCAAAAATGTACGCGCATCTGGTTTGTAGGTTTTAAGCGCCCAGAGAATAAGCTCGTTACGCGCACGAAACCAGAAGTTTTCCGCTTCTAATCGTGACAGTTCAGAGAAGTACTCAGACTTGAAACCACCACCACCATTTGCAAACTCAGGTGCATGTGCCTCTATTCCGTTCAAGCGTTTTGGCTGATGACCGCATGATGGGCAAGTCCACTCATCGAAAGAAAAGATATGTTTGCAGAGAAGGCACACTTTCATTACCGCACCACTCCGGTTACTGCAAAGCTTGGCGCAAATACGAAAACCCTCAATACAAAAAACAAGAAGATGGCCACCACGACGATTGCTATCGCCTGTACGATTTGATGCGGAAAATCAAACCAGTCCACAAACAGCAGAAGCAGAACCAGATTCAGCAGATAGCCCGCAACCTGCGCCAGCAGGTATCGAATCCCGGTAACGCCAATACGTCCATCATGTCGGAATGTAAAACGTCGATTAGCGATAAAACCTATTGATGCCCCCGCGAAGTAAAGTGCTGTCATCGTTAACTTTGGGGCGCCCCAAAAATAGGTCAGGATGAGGTAAATGGCATAACCTAAAACATTTGTTAGCACACCAATCAATGCATAGATAAAAAACTGTCGCAATGTCTTCTTGGATGACATAATATAAGGTTCATTAATCATCAAGTACCGCCAAACCAAAACCTGTTTTTCCAAATCCATTGCCGTTATACAGCATATATCGCTCGCCTTTATGGTCGAACACAAAGGGGTATTCAACCATTTCAGAATCCCAACCGCTTTCGGATACATCGATTCCTGAGCCTTCCAAGGCTAATGTCCAATTTCTTCCATTATCTGACTTAGCATAACCTATGCGGTATTTTTCTCCTGTACCACTTCGATACGAAAACCACATCTCAAAATTATTGTCATCGTTAAGCACTACGGTCGGTCTTGAAAAGGCTTGTGCAAATCCAAGCTCGTATGGCACGGCTAGACCAGAACGGTTCCAATGACTTCCATCATCAGAAGAAGCATGTTGAATTACATGCAACATCTCGCCATTGCCAGCATCCCATGTAAGTGTTGAACCGTACCACATATCGAATCCACCCGATGGACTTGCTTGAACCCAAGGGTAAGACAAACTGATCGGGTCCGTTGAGTCAATACCCATCAAAAGCGCATCGCGCTCCAGTTGAAGGGAAAACTCCTGGGTCACAATCAGTCGGCCGATATCTCCTCTCCAATGCCCTCCGGGAGGATTCTGCCAGCCCATGAATAACATATATTGAATGCCATTCGCCTCGTAGCAATTGCCAATGCTTACACCATCTGAATAAAAGCTTCCAACTGGCCCGTGCTCGAAAAATGGAGAGTGATGTTCAGTGATAACTTTGAGCTGAACTATATCAACATCTACAGCCCCCACAGAGGATCGATTCTGATCGTCTCGACCACTAAAAAAGATGCGATAAACATCTCCAGTCATATGAACAGGCAATGGATTGGCTGCGTGGGAAATTAGCTTTGGATGTTGTCCACTTGCCTTTGGAACGTAGAGCTGACCAAGTTTTTTCCAATACTTAGTCATATCGCTCTCACTTTTGTACTGGGCACCTTTGATCGTTCGGTAGCACTGCCAATATATACACCTTCGGGTGCAGCGTCTGCCAGCAGCAGCGCTCCAGCCCCAATTACACATCTAACCCCAATTTTGATGTGATCACGTAATGTCGCGTTCACGCCTATGAAACACTGCTCACCAATTTCCACCCCGCCCGAAATAACCGCATGGGATGCAATAAAGGTGTGATCATGAATTACTGAATGGTGGCCGATATGATTACCGCTCCACAAAGTTACGTTGTTGCCTATCGTTACGAACGGCTGAATGGTGTTGTTTTCAAAAATGAAACAGTTTTCGCCGATTCTTCCTTCATTGAGTACAGTCGTGTGCGTGCTGATAAAACTAGCGAGTTTATAGCCCTTCATTTTTGCGGCGAGATATTTTTCTTTACGAATTGCATTCAATTTTGAATAACCAATTGCAACAAACATCGCATATGAATTCGGAGGATATTCGTCGGAAATATTTTCAAACGGCACGACTGGCAAACCGCAAAACTCTTCCTCTGAAATGTAATCCGCATCAAGCGTAAAGGCAACGACTTCGTATTTTGAATCCGTGCTAAAGTAATAGTGAGCGAGTTGAGCGATGTCGCCGGAGCCAAAAATCACGAGCTTTTCTTTCATAACTTACTCCAAATGCAAACGAAATCACTCTTGTTGCTGAGCATAAATTTGCCTCACTATTGTATAGGGACGCTGCTTGGTTTCAGAGAATATCTTGGATAGGTAAATACCCACGACACCGATAAAAGAGATTACCATTCCTCCAAGGAGCCAAATAGATGCCATGACTGAAGTCCAGCCACTCAAAGGTTTTGCTAGAAATAGCCAGTTCGTTACCAGATATGCGCTATATGCTAGTGCAAAAAGTGAGATCGTAGCTCCAATATAAAAAATACTAACCAGTGGGGTATTACTGAATGAAGTTACCGAATTGATAAGCAACGACATCTTTCTGTTAAATGTATATGTAGTTTCACTCGTATTGTGTTTTTTGACAACTTGAAAACGCTGATCGAAACCAGTAATGTGCCACAGGCCCGCAATTAGCACCTCACGCTCCTGATGGCGCACAAGAGCATTGACATACCGGCGGGTCATTAGGCGTGCCGTTACAAGATTTTCAGGCAGTGCTATACCAGTTAGGGTTTTAAAGAGAATGTAGAACCATTTGCCACTCAAACGCTCGAACCAGCTCCCTTTTCTGCACTCTTGGACTCCGTAAACGACATCACAGCAGTCTTGCTTCATCTGCTGCGCAAACGCCCCTAGCCACTCGGGTTCTTCTTCGAGGTCGCTATCGATGAGAAAAACTTGCTCTCCTTTTGCATGCGCCAAGCCCGTCATCATCGCCTTGTGATGCCCAAAGTTACGAGACAAATCTACGACAACAACGTGTGGATCATGTTCGGTGAGTTTGACTGCCAGATCCAGACTGTTATCCGGTGACCCATCATTCACAAGCACAATTTCATAATCATCTCCAACCATCCTCTTTGCACTAGCGCTCGCACGTTCATGAAAAGCGTTGATATAAGAAGCGGACTGGTAGAGAGTTGCGACGATTGAAAGCTTCATGCCACATACCTCATGTATCGAGGACTGGCTGAGCCACAGTTAAACAAAAGATCAAGGATTGTGACACCATGACTGAACTCACCCCAAAGCTGTGGGTACGCGGGGTATCCGGCGTAGTCGAACCAGGTCAACTTAATCCCCAAATCCGAAAAAACCTTTTCATCAACATAGTCCTTGGCTGCTGGTCCTGAGATGTACTCGGAGCCACCAGCTTGCAGACATAGATCTGCGAGCCGCTCCGTCTTACCCTCCTGCAAGATGTAGTCACTAGAACTTGTGATAATGGTATTTATTGCCAAGTAATTGCAGATAGCCTCAATAAAACGGCGGTTTAGTTGCGAAATGTGAGTAAAATCCTGTTCTAGGTACAGCGGCTCCAGCCATGAAGCAATTTCAGAGAAATGAGGGGCTTGACGATAGTTCTGCACCAAAGTTTTCCAATGTGCATTAGCCCAGTCTGCGCCATCAATCACTGTTTCTCTGATCTTTTGGTGGTATTTACCCTTTACTAGCACAGGAACCGTAAGCCACTGAACTCCTTGGGGCGTTTTGATTTGATTACGGTTACGCCAATCCCGGCGAGTGTATTGCATGTCGTCGTAAAGAATAAACTCATCCACAGCTGCGATTAAATCGAAGTAGCCTTTCCAAGGAATATAGTTTGATTGAAGAATTGCAATCTTTTTGTGCAAGGAAATTTTTCCTCAATTTAAACGCTATGTGGATGAATATTGATATTACTTTTTAACAACTAGACAACCTGCTTCCAAACTGTACGTTTAACATAGTCCGTGTAACTGTGAATGATACGAACTACTTTATCTGACACATTGGGCATCGAGTAATCCGCAACTTGACGCAATAAACGCGCATCTGACCGCGACTGATCAGCTAAGATTTCTAATGCCTGCAGCACACGCTCAATATCCAACCCTGTCATCATCACGGAAGCCTCTTCCATTGCTTCAGGGCGCTCGTGGGCTTCGCGAATATTAACGGCAGGGAAATTTAAAATTGATGATTCTTCAGAAATTGTTCCGCTATCAGATAAAACTGCTCTAGCATCTCGCTGCAAACGAACATAATCTTTAAAACCAAGCGGCTTTAACAAATTCACCAACGGATGAAACTTGATTCCTTTCGCATCAATTCTTTTTTGCGTACGCGGATGAGTCGATACAATAACAGGTTCGCCGTATTTCTCTGCAACACCATTTAATGTTTCAGCTAACTTGGCTAAATTAATATCAGAGTCGATATTTTCTTCACGATGTGCGCTAACCACAAAATATTTTCTAACCGCTAAGTTCAAGCGATTTAACACATCGGAATCATCAATGCCATCTTGATAATGCATCAGTACTTCATACATTGGACTGCCAGTTTTAATAATACGATCTGCAGGTAAACCTTCACGCAAGAGATATTCGCGCGCTATGTCACTATAGGTTAAATTAATATCGGCAGTATGATCGACAATTTTCCGGTTTGTTTCTTCAGGTACTCGCTGATCAAAACAACGATTACCAGCTTCCATATGGAAAATTGGAATTTTGCGGCGTTTGGCTGGGATTGCCGCTAAACAGCTGTTTGTATCGCCTAAAACCAGTAGCGCATCTGGTTTGATTTCATCCAGCGCACCATCAACAGCAATGATAACCTGCCCAATTGTCTCGGCAGCATTTTTACCTGCTGCATTCAGGAAAAAATCTGGCTTACGAACACATAAATCATCAAAAAAAATTTGATTCAACTCATAATCATAATTTTGCCCCGTGTGAATTAAGGTGTGCTCACAATATTGATCCAGTTTAGCTAAAACACGCGACAAACGGATAATCTCTGGACGTGTGCCAACTACGGTCGCTACTTTTAATTTTTTCATCTTCTTTAATCTCTTTAGACCTCATGCGAAATAGTGTCTGGCCGCTGGCGGTCGAAAACTTCATTTGCCCAGAGCATCACAACCATTTCATCTTGCCCAATATTAGTAATATCATGTGCCCAGCCTGGAATTGTTTCTACAATTCTCGGCTCAGCACCTTTGGTAATAAGCTCAATTCGTTCACTTGTTAAGATATGGCGAAAGCAAAACTTAGCCTCCCCCTTAATCACCAAAAATTTTTCTGTTTTAGTATGGTGATAATGCCCACCACGTGTAATGCCAGGATGCGCTGTGAAGAAAGAAAATTGACCACAATCTGGGGTCTTAAGCATTTCGACAAACACACCTCGTGCATCACCATAACTGGGCACTTGATAGGAAAAATCATCCGTTGCCAAATAGCTGACGTAGGTTGAATACAAAGCACGCACTAAACCTGTACCAACAGCCTCAGTAATGAGGGTATCTCTACTTGACTTAAATTTAGCAATGATTTCAGCAACAAACCCTACAGTGGTATTGTAAACCGATGGTATATCTATCTGGCCCGCGGATGGTTGCAGAGTCAGCAACGAGATAAAACTATCACAAACATCATCAATATAGACTAGCTGCAATGGTGCATTTGCATCGTTAATCGTAATCGGTAAATCATGCGCTGTATTATGACAAAATGTTGCGACTGCAGAATTATAATTAGGTCGACACCATTTACCAAATACATTTGGGAGTCGATATATATATACTGGTGCACCAACTTTAACTTGGTACTCACGTAATATTGCTTCCGCGGCAGATTTGCTATTACCGTAAGGATTATCAATTCCAGCCTGAATTGATGAAGTATAGGCAATCGGAACAGACCGACCCAAGTCATTTAAAGCTGCAATAACTTCTCCAGTTAGTCCAACATTGCCACTGTGAAATTCACTTACATCTTTTGGCCTATTTACTCCCGCAAGGTGGAAAACGAAATCTGCAATTTTTAACCCTTCGTACAAATCAGCAGAAGTGGAGTCGCGATCAATACAAATAATATCTTGATAGCCAGCTTCTTTTAAGTGTATTCGCAAATTTTTGCCAATGAAACCATTGGCGCCAGTGATTAAAATCTTCATTTCTTAATCCTCGGCCTGCACATCTTCACCAGCATGAATCGCACGAATAAAATCTAATTTAAATAGTAATTTTTTCATACCTTCTACATCAAGACGACCTGTATTGTGGGAATTGTAATCTTCAACCTCAGAAATACGGGCATCGCCCTGCTCAACAAACTTGCCATAATTCAAGTCGCGCAAATCAGGGGGCACGCGGTAATAGCCACCGAGATCTTCTGCCGCTACCATCTCTTCACGGCTCAATAATGCTTCGTAAAGTTTTTCACCATGGCGGGTCCCGATCACATTCACTTGATGATCTGGTTTTCCTACAATATCTAGCAAAGCACGAGTTAATACTTCAACAGTCGCTGCGGGCGCTTTTTGTACAAAAATGTCACCATTTTTGCCATGCTCGAATGCGTATAGAACAAGTTCTACAGCATCATCCAAAGTCATCATAAACCGAGTCATTGAGGGATCTGTGATTGTGATGGGTTTACCCGCACGAATTTGATCAATAAACAACGGAATTACAGACCCACGCGAAGCCATCACATTGCCGTAGCGTGTACCACAAATCACCGTCTTACTATCATCCACATTACGTGATTTAGCCACCATGACTTTTTCCATCATGGCTTTTGAAATACCCATTGCATTAATTGGGTAAACGGCCTTGTCTGTACTTAGACAAACAACTCGCTTAACACCATTTACAATTGCAGCTTCCAATACATTTTCGGTACCCATGACATTTGTTTTTACTGCTTCCATGGGGTGAAACTCACAAGATGGAACTTGCTTTAATGCAGCAGCATGATAGATAAAATCTACTCCACGCGTTGCATTTAATACAGATTGATAATCCCGAACATCACCGATATAGAATTTCAACTTTGGATTATTATATTTTTTACGCATATCATCCTGCTTCTTCTCATCTCGAGAAAAAATTCGGATTTCTGCTATATCCGAATTCAAAAAGCGACGTAAAACAGCATTCCCAAATGAACCTGTACCACCAGTAATAAGTAATGTTTTTCGCTCAAACATTATTTTGCCCTTAATATTTTTTTCAAGTTAGAAGAGAACAGCCAGCATATAATCCAAAACCAAAAAGCACAATAAGTATCAGCGGTTTGAGCCAATTGATTATTGGCTGGCATATACATGAAAAGTATAAACAAAAAAACAAAGACAATAGCAGCACTATCATCTTTACTGAAAACTGCAGAACACCAAGATCTTGCTAATAAGTAAGCGAAAATCATCATTACAGCAGGAACAAAAGCATATCCAACATCATTGGCAATCCAAGGGAAAATAGTTGACCAAACAGCCTTATCATCCCACCCCTTGGCTATAGATTTGTATAAATAACTTCTTTTGTAAAACTCATCATCACCAGTTATCAACGAATAAGCATTTGACAATATTATGGAATGGCCAAAACCATACATCGAGTCCAAATCATCGTGTAGCGTTAGCGAAAGACCATAGTAGCCTTGGGCCACATATGCCGTAAACATTGCAGAGCCAAATTTTAAGTTGTCAGCGAGCAGTGACATCAGTGGGCCGTCATAGTTAGCGCATACAGCAGTTTCCATAATGCAAAATTCCGTAGTACCTCCCATTCTGGATAGCTTTCTATCTAAAAAAAGTGAAAATGCCAAACACAAAACTATGACACATAATGAAAACAACTTTAGCAGAGCTTGCCAATTGATACGCAAAATGCCTGATACTTTTTTTCTATATGTTACGATGAGAAGCGAAGCAAACGCCACAATCAGAAAATCCGCAACTTCTTTATCAGTACCTCTCATTAAAGAAAAAATTAATTGCGACGAACAAAAAAAATAAAACAGCACCCTCTCAAACTTCGTAAGCTTACACCAATTTAAAATTGCAAGCGAAACAACCGAAAGTATAAAAGGAGAAAATATCAGCCTAATTAAAGCAACGACCTTCCGCCCCAGAGATTCTTCCACCAAAGCTTCCAACATATTTTTATATACATCACCTTGATTCCCGACTGCCTCAAAAACCTGCCACGGATACTTATTTGTATAAAAATAAATTGATGGAAAAAAAAGAATCAGAGCTGCAAAAGCACCCACCCTAAAGTAAAAACGCCAATTCAACTCATTCTCGATACCGGCCTTCGAAAACACACCAATTAAATACCCTAAAAACACCATAAAAAACACTAGAAACAAGAATAAGAGAAGGTCAAATGAGTTCACAACCTCAAACGAGACAGCTCCCCAAAAAAACAAGGCCACTGTAAATAAGAAATAAATTAACACAAAAAAAATCGGAATGAAGCGCTCAAGAAAAAATCTCACCCCCTCCTCCCGGACATAATGTCTGCAAAAATTTTATTTGCAACAATACCGACCTTCATGTTCTCGCAAAAATAAAGATAACCATTCTCTGCCCAAGTTTGCCTTAGTTCCGCATTATTCATAGCTAATTTTAAATTTTGATAAAAATCATCGTCATTGCCTACAATAGAAGAAAGGCCAATTTTATTATTAAAAATAAAAGAACCATAATCAGTTGTACTTTCAACTGACGCAACAATAGGCAACTTCAATCGAAAATAGTCGATTGTTTTAGATGGAAATGTTGGCACATCAACACCTGTAGCGGTACATACGATCGCTACATCAAAACCAGAAACAAAACTTAAATACTCATCCCTTACAATACGATTAATTAAAATCACATTATTCAAGCCATCACTAATTGCATCTCTAACCAAATATTCAAGTTCACCGCTACCAATAAAGACTATATAAAAATCATCACCATTTCTATGGGCGATTTTCGCCACTGAAAGAATTTGCTCAATACCTCGGCCATGTGTAATTTGCCCTCCAAATACTGCTAATTTGGCATCCGGAAACAAACCTAATTGACGTCGAACTTCATCTCGCGACTTCAACTTAATGGGTTGATCACTTCCCCACACAGGAAGTAGATGCACCTTCTGTTCCGGTTTTAAATCATAATGAGACTTTAGATAGTCCACATTCATTAGTGTCATGCAGCCAATGTGGTTAAACAACCTCATTAATTTATTTTCAATAAACTTCGCGATTTTAAATATTAAACGAGACTTTATTAACCCAATCTGCTGATGATGAAATGGAAAGAAATCCCACTGAATCAAGTACATTTTTGATTTCGTCAACTTACTCATCACTAGCAATGGCAATGCCATCGTAACAGCCGGAGAATATCCAACCGTTAGATCGAATTTTTGTATTCTTTGTAAATTTCTTACCACTCGAACGGCTCTCATTGAGGAGACAATCCACTTTGAAGCTTTCTCTACGAACGAACCGAAACCTTGAATGGCAACAGGTGATAAAACTACAGCTTTTACACCTGAAGGGAATGTTTTTTCGTCATCTATAGCGCCGTAGGGCCTAGCCCAGTCAATGGTAACAACATGCACTTGGGCTTTTTGATTAGCAAACGCATCTGCCAGTTCATTTGAAAGCCATGGGTCATTTTCATTTAATGAGAATTTAGTGCATAACATCAAAATATTCATGCCACATCCTAGTTATTTTTTCGACTTTACAAAAAAACAAAACAAGGCAATCAAAAGCAGTCCGTACGTTACCACATTGGCATATACAGGCGAATGGTGATGAAACACTGAAGATAAAGAATATGAGAAAAATACAATTCCTAGTCCTTGAAATATTTCAGCACCAATGGGAAGAATTTTCTCTCCCTTTGCCAAAGCAATATAAACAAAACACGAAGTTGCCACCCTAAAAAAGTCACCCAACATCTGCGGAAAAAAATAATCACGCATTGGCAGAAAATCTGTAGAAAATAGTAAGATTATCAATTCATCCCGAATCAAATAGACTGACAAGAATGCAAGGAAGAAGAAACCCCAAAGTGGAAACAAAAACTTCTTCAACTCTTTAACAACACCCATGTAGTGAATATCAGCAGAAACTCTTGGCAGAAAATAGTTCGCGAGTAAAACGCCTAGAAACTGCATGTAAACATCTGATATTTTTAATATTCCTTGCCAATAACCTACTGTTGCCCAACCATATTCTGTGCCCATATTATCTCGCACTACCATCTGCGACAATGGTACTGCAACTACAGCAACTAACATCACAAACGAATATGAAAGTAGTTGGTTTATATCTTCCCACGACCCTTGCCATGCAATTTTATCGAAACCAGATGGCGCACGATATTTCCATACAAAAAAAGCAACAAGCCCAGATATTGCAGGCAAACACACTGCACCAGTAAGAGCGCCAACAAATTCAAACTTTAGCAGCAAAATCGAAAAAAGTAATAGCCCAGCTAAGGCTCCAACGATATTGGTAGCAACTAAAGAGTTTACGTCATGAAAACTACTAAACAAGGCCTGAGATAGATTATTAAAACCAACAAACCAATGAGAAACTGCTAGCAATAAAAAAGCCCAATACAAATCAGGTCGCTGAAGAATTTCTGTTGCCAGATACTTACTAGAGAAGATTAGAAAGAAAGAGACCACACCAGATACCGCCACACTTATTCTTACAGCCGCGCCTATTTTTCTTTTCCGAGTTTCAATATCTAAATTGGCTGACAATTCACGGATCAACCCATTCGTTACCCCCCCCCCCGAAAACATACTAACAATTGCAACAAATGCAAACATTTGACCAAGCAAGCCAAACTGCTCAGGCCCTAAATTCAAGGCGAGCAGCTTAATTATCACCAAGCCACTGGCCGCTTTAATTAATGTCGAGGCTCCAAAGTAGAGATAAACTTTAAAAGGATTCAATATAATTATCCACCAATAAATCACTATGGAATTTACAAAACCACAATTCAGACAAAAAATCCGAATAATGCATCAATAAAAACAGATCATAAAGACAAGTCTCTGCTTGAACGCACAATATCACTCTTCGACATAAAACGTATAGCAACTAACAGTAAAACTTCTCAGCCAATTCTAAACTAAGTCCAGTAGCGTCTTTCGCCGAAACAATAGGTGGCATACTTAATGGCCACTGAATATTTAAATCAACATCATTCCACAACAGGGTCCTCTCTCCTTCTGGATACCAGTAGTCCGTTGCTTTGTAATGCAAATCAGCGGTTGCTGATAGCACATAAAAGCCATGAGCAAATCCTTCAGGAATCCATAATTGCTCATGATTTTCTGAAGACAATATCCGGCCTGTCCAGCAGCCAAATGTTTTTGATTCTTGACGCAGATCAACTGCAACATCGAACACTTCACCCTTTGTTACTCGAACTAGCTTGCCTTGTGGCTTTCCAATTTGGTAATGCAAGCCTCGCAAAACCCGATGAACGGAGTGCGAATGATTGTCCTGTACAAAATTAATGGTTCGACCCAAATGATCCTCAAATCGTTGCTGATTAAAACTTTCCAAGAAATAGCCCCGACTATCATGAAAAACACCAGGGGTAATTACCTTAACATCTTCGATAGTCGTATTTATCACTTTCATATAGTGCTCCAATTATTCTTAATCCCATATTTTATATAGAGTGATATGTAACGAACTATTTGCTCTCAACGTCCAGCAATGCCAAAAGGTATTGGCCATACGCATTTTTACTTAGACTTTTTGCCTGTAGGCCTAATTGAACTTTATTGATCCAGCCCTTTCGAAATGCAATTTCTTCTGGGCAACTGATCTTTAATCCTTGACGAGCTTCTATGGTTTGAATAAATTGGCTGGCTTCCAACATTGATTCGTGTGTCCCAGTATCTAACCACGCATATCCACGGTGCATTATCTTTACACTCAGATTACCTTGCCGAAGATAGGTTTCATTAACATCTGTAATTTCTAACTCACCACGCTTTGACGGGATTATTCTCTTTGCAATATCCACTACTTCATTATCATAAAAATAAAGCCCTGTAACGGCATAATTCGATTTCGGTTTTAGTGGTTTTTCTTCAATTGAAACCACTGTCCCCTGAACATCAAACTCAACAACACCATAACGTTCTGGATCATTCACGTGATATGCAAATACACTTGCGCCACTTTCTTGGGAATTAGCAGCCTGTAGCAAGCTGACCAACTCATGTCCGTAAAAAATATTGTCACCCAATATCAGCGCAACATCATCTTGGCCAATAAACTCTTCACCGATGATAAATGCTTGCGCCAGTCCATCTGGGCTTGGTTGCACGGCGTATTGCAGCTTGATGCCCCATTGGCTGCCATCACCGAGCAATTGCTCAAAGCGTGGCGTGTCTTGTGGGGTGGAGATAATCAAAATCTCGCGAATACCTGCCAGCATTAAGGTGCTGAGCGGGTAGTAGATCATCGGTTTGTCGTAGATCGGGAGCAATTGTTTTGAGACTGCGATAGTGGCTGGGTACAGACGCGTACCTGAACCACCTGCGAGGATAATGCCTTTGCGATTAGCCATGTTTGTTAGATCCTAATTTCAGTATTCTTGTCTTTTGCCTTAGCCTGCTTGAGCAGCGTCATCACTTGCCCTACGCCTTGTTGCCAGCTCGGTAACGTCAAACCAAAGGTGGTTTGCAGTTTTTGCGTATTCAGGCGTGAGTTGGCCGGCCGTGGCGCGGGTACACGGTAGTCACCGGCTGGAATAGCTTTGATCTCTTGACTAGCGACTTTTAGGGTATAGCCCTGCTGAACAGCAAGATCATTGACTAGCGACGCATACCCATGCCAGCTAGTTTCACCGGCGGCAACTAAATGGTAAGTGCCATAGGCGAACTTGCTCTTATCACTGCTGCGCAGATACTGAGCGATGATTTGTGAGGTCACATCGGCGAGTAGGCTGGCCGCAGTGGGCGCGCCAAACTGATCGGCCACCACGCTGAGCGCATCGCGGGTTTGCATCAGCTTAAGCATGGTTTTCAGGAAGTTACCGCCGTGGGCACCAAACACCCAGCTGGTGCGGAAGATCAAATGGCGCGGATTAGCAGCCGCTACGGCCAGCTCCCCCGCCAGTTTGGTTTTTCCATACACCGATTGCGGATTGGGTGTGTCGGTCTCAACGTACCAACCGTCTTTATTGCCATCAAACACGTAATCGGTCGAATAGTGAATCAACAAAGCGCCCAGCTTGGCGGCTTCTTCGGCGCAGATTTGCGGCGCAGTGGCGTTCAATGCGGCAGCCAGATCGACTTCGGATTCAGCTTTATCCACTGCTGTATACGCGGCGGGATTGACGATGATGTCGGGGCGAATGCGTTGTACAAGCTCACGAATCGCAACGGGGTTGGATAGATCGCACTCTTCACGGTCAACCGCAATTACCTCGCCCAGTACGGCAAGGCTACGTTGCAATTCAAACCCGACTTGGCCATTTTTGCCGGTAACCAGTATCTTGGGTATTGCTTGAGCGGCCATGTTTAGGCTCCGTATTGGGTTGATACCCACTCACGGTATGCACCGCTGGTCACATTGCTTACCCACGCTTGATTAGCCAGATACCATTCCACCGTTTTTCGAATGCCCGATTCAAACGTCTCGGCTGGTTTCCAGCCCAGTTCGCGTTCAAGTTTGCGCGCATCAATCGCGTAGCGGCGGTCGTGTCCCGGGCGATCGGTCACGTATGTAATTTGCGCCGCGTAGCCTTGGCCATCGGCGCGGGGCTGCAATTCATCGAGTAAGCTGCAAATCGTCTTCACCACATCCAGATTGGCTTTTTCGTTCCAACCACCGACGTTATATGTTTCACCCACTTTACCGGCTTCGAGTACGCGACGAATCGCCGAGCAATGGTCTTTCACATACAACCAATCACGAATCTGCTGGCCATCACCATAAATCGGTAACGGTTTGCCATTCAGCGCGTTCAAAATCACTAGCGGAATCAATTTCTCTGGGAAATGGTAGGGGCCGTAGTTATTCGAGCAATTAGTGGTCAACACAGGCAGACCGTAGGTATGGTGCCATGCACGCACCAAATGATCGGAAGCCGCTTTCGATGCCGAATAGGGGCTATTTGGCTCGAAGGTATTGGTTTCAGAAAACGGTGGATCGTTGGCCTCTAGCGTACCGTACACTTCATCGGTCGACACATGCAGAAAGCGGAAAGCGCCCTTTTCATCTGCAGGCAGCTCATTCCAATAAGCGCGCACGGTTTCGAGCAGATTGAAAGTGCCCACCACATTGGTCTGAATAAAATCACCCGGGCCGTGAATTGAGCGATCGACATGCGACTCAGCCGCGAAGTTAATCACTGCGCGTGGTTCGTGTTCCATCAGCAAACGGCAAATCGCCTCGCGATCACCAATATCTGCGCGGACAAAAATATGCCGCACATCACCTTCTAGCAATTTGAGGGTATCTAGATTACCCGCATAGGTGAGCTTATCGACATTGATAACAGCCTCATCAGACCCAGCTAGCCAATCTAGGACAAAATTACCACCAATAAAACCTGCACCGCCGGACACTAAAATTGTCATTACAATTTTCCAAGCTAATTTTTATTACAAAGCGTAATTTAAAAGTTAACCAGGTCTTATTTTGCTCGCCATGCGGCAACGATTTTAGCTATCAACGCATTGTTGTTTTCATTCTTACGCGACGGATTAAAGGCTTCACTGATAAAAGACCATAGTATGGCGCCAAATGAGGCAGCAAAAGCCGACAGCAGTATGATCAACGCACGCTTTGGCCCTGATTTTTCATCAGGCACCTCAGCAACAGTCATTTTCAGTTCATCACGCTCTTGTTTTTTTATCAAATCAATTCGGTGATCAAGGCGTTCAATCAATGCATCCCAGTAAGCTTGTTGCTGCAAAGCATCTACGGATGCAATCCATAAGCCTGTATTAGTTGCAGACGATTGCTTTTTCATACCATCTACAACCAGGCGCTGCAGACTAGCCAATTGATCTTGCATACGAACCAGCTCATTTTGCATGAGGTCTGATACCCCCCCCTGCAGCGTAGACTCGGCCTGAATCGCAGCAAGGCTGGTGATGCCATAACGATCTGCAGGCGATAGTAGCTCAATAGTTCTTGCCATTTCTGGCTGGGTGATTAGCGTATCAAATTTGGCTTTATTCTTTGCGGCAATATCACGACGCAACTCTAGATCGTAACGGCCTTTCGAAATATCAAGTAAGCGCATCGTATACAGATTGCTCTGCAAAGCACCTCCCATACGATTAGCAAGCTTTGCAGCAAATTCAGGCGATTCATCACTCACATTCACATCTAAAAAACCATCCTTAGCGTTCAATGCAACCTTGACCTGTTTTGCCATTTCTTTGCGTGTAGCTTTGCGGCCTTTAGTGCCATAGTGTTCTGCAAGCTTGAATTCTTTTGATATCTCTTCCAACACCTGGTCGTTAGTTAGCACCCAGTTATATACTGCCGCATTTTTGGAAGGGGCAATCTTGAGTGTTGCCGTGTACTCATTCGGCAACGTAAAACTCACTGCAGCCGCAACTAATGCAGCAATAATCGGCAAACCTATGATCATTTTCTTGTGCTTAGCTAAGACCAACACTAGGTCCAACAGCGAAATTTCGTCATCTTGCACGTTTACAGTTGTAGTTTCAGCAGTCATGCCTTTGCTCAGTTAATTAATTGGGGAGACCAGTTTTACTAAATTCCGACAATGGGTACGACAAAGTAGAGCCTTTATGCATGAATTTTACCTCAAAGCATATGACTGTCGGCAAGCTGTAAGCAAAAAACCCGCCGTTTTGGCGGGTTTCCAACGCTGCTTGCAAGCACTGCGCTTGCCGAAGAAAATCAGATGCGCGGCAAATTGTAATCAAACACCTCACGCACCACTTGCTCAGCACCGGTCTTATTCACAAGCACTGCATGCATAATCGGCAATTCACCAACCACTGTAATCAGTCGTCCCGCTTCTTTCAGCTGGGCGAGTAGTTCGCCGGGAACTTGGGTAAATGATGCAGCAGCAATAATCGCATCAAACGATGCTTGCTGGCTAGTCAGGGATGACGACACTTCTACACTCACATTCTTAATATTGGCTGCCTTCAGCGCCGCGGTTAGCTTAGCGGCTTGGTCAGCACAAGCTTCGAGTACAAACACTTGCGCACAGAGGCCGGCTGCCAGCGCAGCGATGTAGGCGGTACCGGGGCCGACGATCAGCAGTTTATCGGTGGCTTTGAGTTGAATTTCCTGCAGCAGACGGGCTTCTACTTTCGGGGCCAGCATCAGTTGGCCATTGCCCAGCGGCAGCTCAACATCGACGAAGGCCAGTTCTTTTTTATCGGCGGGTACGAAGTCTTCCCGACGGGTATTGAGGACACGATCAAGCACGGCGGAGTCCAGAACGTTCCAAGGGCGAATTTGTTGTTCAACCAGAAAGTAGCGTGCTTTTTCCCAATCCATGTTTGTGTAACCTCAAAGCGGGGCCAGATTCGGCCCGTGTTAGTCGAATAGATCTTGCAATTATCCCACAAGTCTTTTAGTTTCACATTCATTGAATCGCTAGGGGTTCTGGACTGCGGTCACAATGTTGCAAGAACTTGCCATTGCCCGCCCTCCGGATGAGATACACCCTTGGAACCTGACCCGGCTAATACCGGCGTAGGGAAGCGAGTTCGCCATTCGTGCGCCCTCCTTGCTCCAAATCCCCAGCGTCTCATGCTTTTGATACAGCCGGCTTTTCGTCCGGCACAAAGACAGGAGATACCCCATGAACGCCAAGATCGATTTCGTTGCCACCGAAGCGGTGGTGGATTCGGCCGCTATTCAGCCGCTGCCCAACTCGCGCAAAGTGTATGTCACCGGCTCGCGCCCCGATATTCAAGTACCAATGCGTGAAATCAGCCAGGACGACACCCCCACCATGTTTGGCGGCGAGCAAAACCCGCCGATTTATGTGTATGACTGTTCTGGCCCCTATACCGACCCACAAGCTACCATCGATGTACGCAAAGGTCTGGCGCCGATTCGTGCGGCCTGGATCGCTGAGCGCGATGACACTGAACAACTGGATGGCCTGACCAGTGACTATGGCCGCATGCGTGAGGCCGATAGCAGCCTCGATCATTTGCGCTTTGAGCTGCAACGCAAACCCCGCCGCGCCAAAGCCGGCCAGAACGTCACCCAAATGCATTACGCCCGCCGCGGCATCGTTACCCCTGAGATGGAATACGTGGCAATTCGCGAAAATTTGCAGCGCGAAAAATACATCGAAAGCCTGCAAGCACTGGGTGCTAAGGGCGAAAAAATGGCCAAGATGATGTTGCGCCAGCACGCGGGCCAGAATTTCGGCGCCAATATCCCAGAAAAAATCACCCCCGAATTCGTGCGCGATGAAATCGCCGCCGGTCGCGCGATTATTCCGAACAATATTAATCACCCTGAATCCGAGCCGATGATTATTGGCCGCAATTTCCTGGTGAAAATCAACGGCAATATCGGTAATTCGGCCGTCACTTCA
Organism: Chitinibacter tainanensis DSM 15459; assembly: GCF_000429785.1. Classification (GTDB taxonomy): domain Bacteria; phylum Pseudomonadota; class Gammaproteobacteria; order Burkholderiales; family Chitinibacteraceae; genus Chitinibacter; species Chitinibacter tainanensis. Next base: position 270,816 of record NZ_AUCN01000009.1, on the reverse strand, counting down.
TCGATTAACGAAGAAGTCGACAAAATGACCTGGGGGATTCGCTGGGGCGCCGATACCATCATGGATCTCTCCACCGGCAAAAACATCCACGAAACCCGCGAGTGGATTTTGCGTAATTCGCCCGTGCCGATTGGCACCGTGCCAATTTATCAGGCGCTGGAAAAAGTGAACGGCAAGGCCGAAGACCTGACCTGGGAATTATTCCGCGATACGCTGATCGAGCAAGCTGAGCAAGGCGTGGATTACTTCACTATTCATGCCGGCGTGCTGCTGCGCTATGTGCCGCTCACTGCCAATCGCATGACCGGTATTGTGTCACGCGGCGGCTCGATCATGGCCAAATGGTGTCTGGCGCATCACAAAGAAAACTTCTTGTACACGCATTTCGCGGAAATCTGCGAAATCATGAAGCAATACGATGTGGCCTTCTCGCTGGGCGACGGCCTGCGCCCTGGCTCGGTGTGGGATGCCAATGATGAAGCACAGCTGGGTGAGCTCAAAACCCTGGGTGAGCTGACACAAATCGCGTGGGAACACGATGTACAGGTCATGATCGAAGGCCCGGGCCACGTGCCGATGCAGTTGATCAAAGAAAACATGGATAAAGAGCTGGAATGGTGCCACGAAGCGCCGTTCTACACCCTTGGCCCGCTCACCACCGACATCGCACCTGGCTACGATCACATCACTTCCGCCATTGGCGCGGCGCAAATTGGCTGGTATGGCTGCGCGATGCTGTGTTATGTCACCCCGAAAGAACACTTGGGCTTGCCGAATAAAGATGATGTGAAAGAAGGCATCATTACCTACAAGCTGGCCGCCCACGCCGCCGACTTGGCCAAGGGTCATCCGGGCGCGCAGATTCGGGATAATGCACTCTCGAAAGCCCGCTTTGAATTTCGCTGGGAAGATCAATTCAATCTGGGGCTGGATCCGGATCGGGCGCGGAGCTTCCACGATGAAACGCTGCCGAAAGAAAGCGCCAAAGTCGCGCATTTCTGCTCAATGTGCGGCCCGCACTTCTGCTCGATGAAAATCACGCAAGACGTGCGTGAATTTGCCGAGCAGCAAGGCCTGCAAGCCAACGAAGAAGCCCTGCACAAAGGCATGGAAGCCAAAGCCATCGAATTTGTGAAAGGCGGCGCCAAACTGTACGACAAAGCCTAATGGGTATAGCCAGCAAGGCATTTATTAATAATGCTTAGCTGGCAATACATCACCTAGGTATTAAAAAGCGCAGCTTCGGCTGCGCTTTTTTCTTGCCCCGACCTCACGGCTGTTGCAGCGCGCAAAACGCCACGCACTCAGCTATAAAGAGCACAGCAGCCACCGACTGGCGGCCCATGCTTACAATCTCGCTATCCCCTTGTATATTCAAAATTGCTAATATACGCCACTCATTCACTGGGAGGCTCCCATGTTCGAGCACGATGACTGGCTGCAAGACGACGATGAGGCGAGCGCCAATGCGCCGCACGCCGCGCCGCCATGGAAAATCGCCATCATTGATGACGAACCCGATATCCACCTGATGACCCAGCTATCGCTGAAAAAGGCCAACTATCGGGAGCGCCCACTGCAATTGATTTCGGCCTTTAGCGCGCGCGAAGGCTTCGAGCTGCTGCACGCCCAACCCGATATCGCCATGATCTTGCTCGATGTCGTCATGGAAACCGAAGACGCCGGCCTGCGGCTGGTGGAGCGTATTCGACACGAGCTGGGCAATCAGCGCGTGCGGATTGTGCTGCGCACGGGCCAGCCCGGCCAGGCGCCCGAGCGGGCGGTGATTAGCCGCTATGATATTAATGATTACAAATGCAAAACCGAGCTCTCGGCCGATCGCCTGTATTCCAGCGTGATTTCCTCGCTGCGCAGCTATGAATTACTGAGCGAGCTGGAAGCTCAATCGGCGCAGCTTTCGTCGATTATTCAGCTTAGCGCCAATGCCGTCGCCTATTTTGGCCCGGATGGGCTGCTGGCCTACGCCAATCAGGGGCTCAGTGAATTGCTACTACAGCCGCTCGAGCAACTGCTAGGCCAACCCCTAGCCAGCACCAGCGCGGCGTTGCAGGCGCAAGAAGTCTGCCATGTGCATACCTTTCGCCCCTTGGCGCTTGAGCAATTGCCGGCGCTGCTGGCCGCCGAGCCCAGCGGTTTGAATCTATTATTGCGCCGCCCTAGCCTGCGCTACATCCACCTCAAAGGCCAGCATACTCCCGATGGCGGTTTGGTCTTGTATCTGCGCGACATCACCCGCGAAACCGAGCTGGAGCGGATGAAAAGTGAGTTTCTCAGCCATGCCGCACACGAATTGCGCACCCCCATTGTCAGCATCCGCGGTTTTACCGAGCTGATGCTGCATCGCCAGCTCTCTGCCGAGCAAAGCCGCGATATGCTGGAAACCATTCACCGACAAAGCCTGCGCTTAAGTGATCTGGTCAGTGATTTACTGGATCTGGCCAAGCTGGAAGCCGATGGCGCTACGAGCTTGCAACTGAGCCAATGCAGCTTACCGCAGTGTCTAGAAGGCGCCGTACAAAGCATCTTGTGCAGCGAGCGCGGCCGGCTTAGCCTGCAATTGGCCAGCGATTTAGCGCCACTTGAGGCCGATGCGGCAAAACTGCAGCAAGCCTTGCGGCAAATTTTAAGCAACGCCCTGCTCTATTCCGCGCCTGATAGCCCGATTGTGATTACCGCCGTCGCACAAGCGCGGCATGCGCAAGCTGGCTTGCAGCTGGAAATTCGCGATCAGGGCATCGGCATGAGCCCGGAGCAACTCAACCACGCCTTCGAGCGTTTTTATCGCGCCGATACCTCCGGCCACCTGCCCGGCACCGGCCTCGGTCTGGCGCTGGTCAAGGAAATCATTGGGCTGTTGGGTGGTGAAGTCTGGCTCACGAGCCAGCTGGGAATGGGCACCAGCGTGTTTGTGTGGCTGCCTACTGCCGCATCTCAACCCGTCAGCAGTACACCCAACAGTATACCCACCACGGTATAGCTAGCTAACCCAAATCTAATATAGCATTTAAGGCCATACCCATTAATGCAAGCCAAAGCGGGCTTTCGCCTGCAGCAGGGTGGGCCCGGCCATTACTTTGGCCACTGCTGTCGCCAGCCGCTGCTGCAAGGCCGAGTTCACTTTAGGGTTGGCCATCAGAACCACCGGTGTGGTGGTGAGCGGTAGCGGAGTGAGAGTGGCCAGCCCTGGCAAACCGCTGCGCCAGATCGCATACAAAATCACATCGCGACTGCCGCACAGCGCATCCAGCCGCCCGACATCGAGCATGCGCACGCCCTGATCAAAGTTATTCACTTCATTAAATTTGGGCTGGGTTTTCTGCAGCAACGGCTGACAGCCGCCGCGTAAACGGCCGACGTCTTTACCGGCCAGCTCGCTCAGACTCTGCCAACGCGCCCCGCGCGCGGGCCACAGCACCAGATCCAGCTGATAAATCGCCCCCAATGCACTGGCCTGCGCCGGATTCACCGCATCACGATTTACCAGCGCCAGATCAGTCTCACCATCATTGAGCATGCGCACCACCCGCGCAAAGGGCACGATCTGATAGCGCAAGGCAATGCCGGATTCTTTGGCCACGGCATTGAGCACATCCAGATAAATGCCCATCTGCCGCCCATCTGGTGCCAAAAAGGCATGTGGAATTACCTCGGGTAACACCACCGTGAGCGGCGCGGCCCGCACCGGCGCTGCGAACGCGACGTAGAACCACAACATGGCGCACAGCAGGGCAAAGCGCTTCATCGCACTCACATTTAAAGTTCACCTGCCTACACTCTAGCGATTCGCCTGCCCGCCGCCTAGCCAGAAAAAGAAAAAACCGCCATGCAACACATGGCGGGTGGGGTATTGCCTTGCAGGTCTTTGCTAACGGTACCTAGCAGCAGATACACCGCGATGTATCTGCTACCAAGTGCGGCTTAGAAACTACCGGCGGCTTTTTGCGGGAATTCCTGCTTGGTGGCAAAGGTTTTCCCATTCACAGTCAACACATAGTTGCTTGGCCCCGCAATCGGCAGATTGTAGGTCAGCCCGATGGTTTTGGTGGCGCCAATGGCCAGCGCTGGCAGGCTCACTTCCACGGTATGGAAATCACCTTTATAGCCACCGATATTGCTACCGGTGTGCTCGCTGGCCACCACGGTAACGCCGCTGCCTTGCATGGTATTCGGTGCTGACACCGGATACTGGAAGGTCAGCTTGCTACCGGCCGGAATCGCCTTGCCCGTGTTGTTGATCAATTGCAGCTTCGGCTCGATCGGATAGTTTTTCTCGCCCAGTGCGTAGTTCACCAGATCAATTTTCACATCCAAGACTTGCGCTGGCATGGCCGTTTTCGCGCGGGTATTGCCATACGGCGCCGCGGTGCGGAATTTATTCGCCAGCAAGGTCGAAAGCGTAGAACCGGGCACATACTGCCCTTTGCTGCCGTTCAGGTTGGTGCGATTGGCATCCCAATCGTAGTCGCCTGCCAGCTCCCAGTTCATGGCGCCGCCAATGCCGTTTTTGATAATCCAGTCGGCCTTGATCGCCATCGATTCTTCATCTTCGGTCGACAGGAAGACTTTCTTCTGCTCATTCCACAGCCATGGTGCCACCAGCGTTGGATCAAAGTAGCGATCGTATTTGCCCACGATGTCGGCAGCAGTGAAGCCCCAGTCTTTCAAGTAATCACCGGCAATGCCTTTTTCGAGGTTTTTCGCGTGCCACATCGGATTCGAGCCCGCGTCTTCCACGCTGCCTTTTTCATCGACATCAAACCAGATATTGTCGATGCCTTTGGCGCCGATACCGCATGGCGCTTCCACGCCCGGTGGGCAGGTATTGGTCGAAGCAGTGCCCCACAGACCATGATTGCCACCGGTCACATTCGACCAGCCGCGGGTGTAGTACGGCACGCCCACGTTGATCCGGCCGGCCGGTACAGCACCACGGTAGTAGTGATAGGCCCAGTCGGTATTCAGGTAGCCGATGTTTTGGTATTGCGGATCGGTATACACCTGCCAGAAGGCCAGCTCGCCATCTTTGCCATCGTCATACAGTGCGGCATTGGGGCCCACAAACTGATTCCAAGTACCGTGCAGGTCGTAACTCATGACGTTCACGAAATCGAGATACTTGATGGCCTGGAAGGCTTCCATCCCACGCAGCAGATAGCCCGAAGCCGGTACGGCGGCGGTGAGCTGATAGTATTTGCCATCGGCTACGGCGGCGGTATCCAGTTTCTCGCGCAGGGCGCGCATCAGCTCACGATACGCGGCTTGCAGGCCTTTTTGCCGTGGCGTAGCAAAGGACCAATCCAGCGGATTACCCGAGTTTTCCATGGTGGTTGGATATTCATAATCAATATCCACCCCGTCAAAACCATACTGACGGATAAAGGCCACAGCCGAATCGGCAAAGGCATTGATGCCCGCGGTATTCACCGTGCCATCGGCGTTGGTGGTCATGCTATAGAAGCCACCTGAGGCCACGCGTTTGCCATCGCCACCAAAGTAGCCGCCGGTTTCCGCCCAGCCACCAATCGACACCAACGTGCGCACGCCGGGGTGCTGTTTCTTGTATTTATTCAGCTGGTTGAAATGGCCTTGATAGCTATAGCTGGCATCCATGGCCGCTTCGGGGATATTCGGCCAGGTCATTTGGGTGGATTCATTCCCGGCAACATCGGCATTCACCGACACTTTATTGCTGCCATCCACATGGGCAAACGCATAGTTAATATGCGTCAGTTGATTCCACGGAATATTGTGCGCGAGGAAAGTGCCCTGTTTCGGGTCTTTACCGGTACGCCAGTTGGCAAAGTAACCAATATTGCGGCGCTGCAAACCGTTGGCCAGCTTTTCGCGGCCAGCGGTGTCATAAGCCAGACAATACGGCACATTGGCCACGCTGCTCACCAGACCATCTGGGCGACATTGCTCGTTATCGCCCACGGCTGGGGTAGTGGTTGGGGCTGGCGTCACGACGGGCGTGGCAGTTGGCGTGGCGCTCGGTGTAGCAGTGGGGGATGCACTTGGCTTGGGCGTAGAGCTTGGGGTCGATGTCGGGGTCGCGGTCGGCGTTGCCGTTGGTGTGAGGGTTGGCTTCGCCGTTGGGGTTGCCGTTGGTGTGCTAGTTGGAACTGGGCTGGCGGTTACTACTGGCGTCGGCTGCGCGCTGCAGCTACCGCCGGCTTTCCACAAGGTTGGCGTCGTCGCTGGCGTCCAGCCCGCCCCAACAAACGCGGTGTGCGCGCTAGTGGCGGTGTAAGTCACGCCGTTGTAGCTCACTACATCGCCCACTTTATAGCTGGCGCCTTCGGCCCACACGCTACAGCTGCCGCTCGGGGGTTGGCTTGGGGTGCTGGTGGGCGCCGCAGTGGGTGCGGTACTTGGGGCGGCGGTCGGTTTCGGAGTGGCGGTCACAACGGGTGTGCTAGTCGGCGCTACGGTGGGCGCTGGAGTGGCATTGCCTGACTCACATACGCCGAGGTCATTCCATACCCCCCAGGTGCCAGCCTTGCTCGGGTCCTCGTTTAAGGTCCACCATTTATTGCTGTAATTGTGGCCGTTCTGGCTCACGGTGGTGCCTGCCGTGCCATAGGTCACGGTGGCCGACCAAGCCGGTGCACAGCTAGCGGCAAAACTGCTGCCCGAGGCTAAAAAAAGGCCGAGCGCAATGCTGCTCAGCGCGAAACGCGTATGCATAATTTCTCTCTCCATCCTGTTTTGGGATTTTGTTGTGGTATTGGTATTAATTTGTAGCAATAGTAAATACCACTACAGCGCCGATACTAGGCTTTCCCCTTCGCTGCTTCAATAGCTGCCATTACAGTTGAAGATTAAATTTTATTAATAATCAGCACTCAAATCGGCATGCCGACTCAGCCCCTGATCCTCAGCCACACCAGCCCCGCGCGGGCAAAAAAAAGACCAGCACACAGCTGGTCTTTGGAGATGTGAAGCGCGAACTTCGTCGCATTTACGCAGCAGCGCGCCGCTCATACCAGCCACGACTGCGGTTCACCACCGCCACCACGGCCAGCATAATCGGCACTTCTACCAATACGCCCACCACAGTGGCTAAAGCCGCGCCGGAGTGAAAGCCAAACAGGCTAATTGCAGCGGCTACCGCCAGCTCGAAGAAGTTGGACGCCCCAATCAGGGCCGATGGGCCGGCCACGCAATGTGCTTCACCCAGCTGCCGATTCAGCCAATATGCCAGTGATGAGGTAAACACCACTTGAATCAAAATCGGCACGGCCAGCAAGGCGATCACCAGCGGTTGGGCCAGGATCTGTTGCCCCTGAAAAGCAAACAGCAATACCAGCGTTGCCAGCAGCGCCAATAGCGAAAAAGGCCCGATTTGCTGCAATACCAGTTCCAGCCGGCCAGTAGCCAGCAAATATCTGCGCGCCAGCTGGGCGATGGTGAGCGGCACAATGATATACAGCCCCACCGACACCAACAGCGTATCCCACGGCACACTAATCGCCGACACCCCCAGCAAAAAGGCCACGATGGGGGCAAACGCCACGATCATGATCGCGTCATTTAGCGCCACCTGGCTTAAGGTAAAGTGCGGTTCGCCCCGCACCAGCGCGCTCCAGACAAACACCATTGCCGTACACGGCGCCGCCGCCAGCAAAATCAGGCCAGCGATATAACTATCGAGCTGCTCAGCCGGTAGATACGGGGCAAACCAATGACGAATAAACAGCCAGCCCAACACCGCCATCGAGAAGGGCTTGACCAACCAGTTGATGGTCAGCGTTACGCCAATCCCGCGCCAATGCTGGCTCACCGTTTTCAGCGCGGCAAAGTCGATTTTCATCAGCATCGGGATGATCATCACCCAGATCAGCACCCCGACGGGTAGATTGACCCTGGCCACTTCCAGCTCGCCCAGGGCCTGAAACACACCCGGCACGAACTGCCCCAGCACAATCCCCACCACGATACACAGCGCAACCCATAAGGTCAGGTAGCGCTCAAAAAAGCCCAAGCGGGCTGGTGCCTCGCTCATTGCCCTGCTCCCCGCAATACCTCAGGCTCGCCAATTGCCCGCACATTAGCCAGATTCGCTAAGCTTTCATCGGACAGGCTCAGCAACAGCTCAATGCGGTGTTTGATCTGGGCAAAAATCTGCGCAAAGGAATGCCGTTTTTCTTCATCGGTATCGCCATGCGGGTCGTCATAGCCCCAGTGCGCGGTGATCGGATGGCCAGGCCAGATTGGGCATGGTTCGCTGGCGGCATTGCCACACACGGTAATGATGATGTCCATTTTGGGTGCGTCTTCACCTTCAAATACATCCCAGCTTTTGGAGTACATATAACTGGTGTCGTGGCCGATTTTTTGCAGCAATTCCAGTGCGAAAGGGTTGGGCTGCGTGCCGGGCTTGCTACCGGCGCTAAAGGCTTTAAAGCGGCCGTCATTCAGATGATTGAGCAGGCCCTCAGACATAATCGAACGCGCCGAATTGGCGGTACACAAAAACAGCACGTTATACACTTTGTGACTCATGATCTTCCCCTGTGGTGGTCTTAGTAAAAATACGCCCGGCTGGGCAATGTCTTGTAATGCAAGCCAGCCCCGTCGCGGCAGCCGACACTTGATGCGATATACCCTACGAGGTATATCGCGCTAAATTAGCAGCAACGTGATCCAGGCTTGCATACCCCTAGATCACTTAGTTTCACTCGTGGCTTTTCTGCCTTGGGCGCGCAACAGGCATTTTGCCCGCCCTCTGCGGCACCACGATTAAAGGTCGGAATCGCGCCCAGCGTGTGATAGCACTCCCAGGCAATCCCATTCGGGTCGGTCACCCAATGTTTATTGGATTCGGCATAGCAACAGGCTGTGCCCGGCTCGCTCACCATGCTCATATCCGCCGCGGCCAACTGAGCCTGCAGCGCATCCAGCTCGGGCTCGCTATCCACCTGAAAACCCAGATGATCGAGCCCTGGCGCCGCGCCGCGCGCCGAGATGGCGAAATTCACCCGTGGGTCTTCCAGCATCCACTTGGCGTAATCGGCATGCTGCACAGTAGGCGCGGCCTGAAACAGCTGCTGGTAAAAGGCAATGCTAGTGGCTAGGTCATCTACAGCGAGATGGACGTGAAAGCGTTTCATCGGCGTCTCCGGTTAACAACAGGCAGTGGGGCTGCAGCTAGTTCCGCCGCAGCAGTTTTCAGTCAGAAAACCCAGTAATTCATTCATGGCGGCAAAATGCGCCACATAAAACACATAGCGGCCTTCCTGGCGCGCGCTAATCAGCCCAGCATGGCTGAGCTCTTTAAGGTGAAAGGACAAAGTGGCCGGCGCCACGCTAAGCGCTTCACCAATCTTGCCCACCGGCAGGCCCTGCGGGCCAGCCACCACCAGGGCGCGAAAAATCGCCAAGCGCGATTCCTGCGCCAAGGCGGCTAAACGTTGCACAGCAAGTTTGTTTTCCATATTTCTATATATATCGAATAGTCGAATCAATCATAAGCCAAAGCCAGCAGCATGACAAGCGCAAAGTAATGCGCGGCCAAGGCCACAACAAGCTCACGCCACCACGTCAATAAACTTTTACTAACAATTCAATAAAAACATTCAATTTTTACTATGATCACTTTGGGCTTAAGCTACGCCCTGTCTTCAACGCAAACGACGTTAACCACTAAGGAGCAATACTCATGGCACTGATCAACAGCACCATCAAACCATTCAAAGCCACTGCTTATCACAACGGTAACTTCATCCCCGTGAGCGATGAAACCCTGAAAGGCAAATGGTCTGTGGTGTTCTTCTACCCAGCCGACTTTACTTTTGTTTGCCCAACCGAACTGGGCGATCTGGCTGATCTGTACGCTGAATTCCAAAAACTGGGCGTAGAAGTGTATTCAGTTTCAACCGATACTCACTTCACGCACAAAGCCTGGGCCGACGCCTCAGAAACCATCGGCAAGATCAAATACCCAATGATCGGCGACCCAACCGGCATCATCAGCCGCAACTTCGATGTGATGATCGAAGAAGAAGGCCTGGCGCTGCGTGGCACTTTCGTGATCAGCCCTGAAGGCGAGATCAAAGTGGCTGAAATCCACGATCTGGGCATTGGCCGCGATGCCAAAGAGCTACTGCGCAAAGTACAAGCCGCGCAATACGTAGCGAGCCACCCAGGTGAAGTGTGCCCAGCCAAATGGACCCCAGGTGAAGCCACTCTGAAACCATCACTGGATCTGGTCGGCAAGATCTAATCCCCGCGCCGTGCCACCGCCGGGTGGCACGGCCTTCAGCGACCAGCCTGCTGCAAATACCCCAATAGGTATACCCACATAAGCCTTATCAGACATAACACTGATAAGGATACCCAGCAGTTTGCTCAGTGAAACTCAAACCGGAGAACCGCCATGCTCGATGCCCAAATTCAAAGCCAGTTGCAGGCTTATCTGGAAAAACTGCAATACCCAATCGAATTAGTTGCCAGCCTCGATGACAGCGCTGCAGCGGCAGAAATTCGCCAGCTGCTGGACGAAATCGCCGCGCTCAACCCCAAAATCAGCGTACGCCACGATGGCAACGCCGCGCGCCGCCCGTCTTTTGCTATCGCCCGTCCGGGCGAGGCGCCGCGGGTGAGCTTTGCCGGCATTCCGCTCGGCCATGAATTCACTTCGCTGGTCTTGGCCCTGCTGCAAACTGGCGGCCACCCACCCCGCGTGGATGAGGCCACCATCGCGGCGATTCGCGGCCTAACTGGCCCGCTGGAATTCACCACTTTTGTTTCGCTGTCCTGCCACAACTGCCCGGATGTGGTGCAGGCGCTGAATTTGCTTGCGGTACTCAACCCCGCCATCCGCCACGAAATGGTGGACGGTGCGCTGTTTCAGGCTGAAGTCACCGAACGGCAAATCATGGCCGTCCCGACCGTGCTGCTCAATGGCCAGCCTTTCGGCCAAGGCCGCATGACGATTGAAGAAATCGTGGCCAAACTTGATACCGCCAGCGTGGCGCGGCAGGCCGAAGCCTTGCAGCAAAAACCCGTCTTTGATGTGCTAGTGGTGGGCGGTGGCCCAGCCGGCGCCGCGGCCGCAATTTACGCCGCCCGCAAAGGCATCCGCACCGGCATCGTGGCCGAGCGCTTTGGCGGCCAGGTGATGGATACCATGGGCATCGAGAACTTTATTTCGGTTAAAGAAACCGAAGGGCCGAAGCTGGCGATGGCGCTGGAAAACCATGTGAAGGAATATCCGGTTGATCTGATGAACCTGCAGCGCGCACGCAAACTCAGCGCAGGCGAGCTGATCGAGATCCAGCTGGAAAGTGGTGCGACGCTAAAAAGCCGCAGCGTCATTCTGGCCACCGGTGCGCGCTGGCGCGAGCTGAATGTACCCGGCGAGCAGCAATACCGCGGCCGAGGCGTGGCCTACTGCCCGCATTGCGATGGTCCGCTATTTAAGGGTAAACGCGTTGCCGTGGTCGGTGGTGGTAATTCGGGCGTAGAAGCTGCGATTGATCTGGCCGGTATTGTGGAGCACGTGACGCTACTGGAATTTGGCCGCGAGCTGCGCGCTGATGCGGTGCTGCAAAACAAACTACGCAGCCTGCCGAATGTAGAGATCATTACCGAAGCCCAAACGACCGAAGTAGTGGGCGACGGGCAAAAGGTCACCGGCTTGCAATACACCGACCGCGCCACAGGCTCCAGCCAAGTACTGAATCTGGCAGGGATTTTTGTGCAGATTGGTTTGCTGCCCAATACCGATTGGCTGCAAGGCACAGTGGCACTCAGCAAACACGGCGAAATCGAAGTAGATGCGCGCGGCCAGACTTCGCTACCCGGGGTGTTTGCTGCAGGCGACGTGACCACAGTGCCGTTTAAGCAGATCATTATCGCCATGGGCGAAGGGGCCAAAGCATCGCTCGGCGCCTTTGATCACCTGATTCGTAGCGGCCAATAAAACGTCGCCACCACCTACAACCCACTGCGTGCCCGCGGGCGCCAGTGGGTTTTTTGTTGTTGACTGAAACAGCGCTACATTTCAGTAAAGATAAGCTGCGCCGGCGCGAATGAGCGCGCTATACTTGCTTTTTTTTGTGCTTGCCTGCAGGAATATCATGTTTGTTCGTGTTGCTACGCTGAGTCTGACTGCTACCCTGTTCACCCTCTTGGTGGGTTGCCCTGCCAATGCCGAAAAAACTCCGCCCGCCAAAACGGCGAGCAAAGTCGCCAAAGCCCCGGCCGCCGCAGCCACTAAAGCCGTGCTGTGGAAAATCGAAAGCAAAAATGTTGGCCCATCCTGGGTACTGGCCACAGTAGCCACCCCTGCCGGCCACGAAGCCGAATTCAAGCCTGAAGTCGAACCGGCCCTGCTCAGCGCCAAATACATTGGTACCGAGTTTTATAGCGATATGAATTCATCGGTCGAGCTGGCGCAGCTGATTCTGACCAAGGAAGCGACGCTGGCCAAGATCCTGGGCGAAGAGCGCTTTAAGCAAGTGGTGCCGATGCTGGAAGCGCGCGGCTATCCACGCGCGGTGGCCGATAAACTGCAGCCATGGGCTGTGGTTATGCTGCTGATGACGCCGAAAGCCGGTAAAGAAATCCCGCCGATGGATGAATATCTGTACCAATACTCGGCTGAAATGCAAAAACCGTATTTCGCCATTGAAAGCGTAGGCGAGCAGCTCAAACCCTATCAAAGTCTGGCGGCCGATAAACAAATCGTGCTGATCGATACCTTGATCAAAAAAGCGCCGGAGCTAGATCAAGCCAATAGCCGGAATATGACGGCCTATATCGGCTATGAAGTCGAGCAAATCCAACCGCTGGCGCAACTGGAAGCAGCGTTGCCGAGCACCGAACAAGCCTGGTTTAAAGCCTGGCATCATGAAGTCAAAGCCAAACGCAGCCAGAGCATGCTCGAGCGCCTGAAACCGGCGCTGGCCAAAGGCGATATCTTCTTTACCATGCACGCAAGTCAGCTCACTGGTGAAGATGGCCTGCTGAAAACCCTGCAAAAAGCCGGCTATACCGTCTCGCCAGTGCCTGCCGTGGCGGCCAGCAAATGATCCGCCGCGTTCAACTGGGCAGCAGTGCACTGCAGGTATCCAGCCTGTGCCTGGGTACGATGACGTTTGGCGAGCAAAATACCGAAGCCGAGTCGCATAGCCAGCTAGATTATGCGCTGGCGAACGGGATTAATTTTATTGATACCGCCGAGATGTACCCGGTGCCGGCCAAGGCGGCGACGCAAGGGCTAACCGAACAATACGTGGGGAGCTGGCTTAAACGCCAAGCCCGCGCCGAGATTGTGCTGGCGACCAAAGTGGCCGGGCCTAATCGCGGCATGGAATGGCTACGTGGCGGGCCGCAATTTACCCGCGCGCAAATTATCGCCGCCTGCGATGACAGCCTGCGCCGGCTGCAAACTGACTATATCGATTTGTATCAGCTACACTGGCCAGCCCGGCATGTGCCCATGTTTGGCCAAAGCTATTACGAGCCAAGCCAGGAATACACCGACACGCCCAGCGTTTACGAGCAGCTCGCTGCACTTGATACCCTAGTATCGGCTGGAAAGGTGCGCTACATCGGCCTTTCCAATGAGACCCCCTGGGGGGTATCTGAGTTTCTACGCATTGCCCGCAGTGAAAATCTGCCCATCGCGCATAGCCTGCAGAATGTCTACAACCTGATTAATCGCACTTACGATTACGGCCTGTGCGAAACCTGCCATCGCGAGCAAGTGAGCCTGCTGGCCTACAGCCCGCTGGCGTTTGGGCTACTCAGCGGCAAATATGTGAGTGATCCACAGGCCACCGGCCGGATGACGCAATTTGCCAATTTTGGTGTGCGTTATCTCAAGCCAGCTGTCCCGGCTGCGGTGGCCGCCTATCGTGATTTGGCGCTCGCTCATGGCTTAACACCAAGTCAGTTAGCACTGGCCTGGCTGCATTCGCGCTGGTATGTCGCCAGCACCATCATCGGTGCCACCAGCATGGCGCAGCTGAGCGAGAATATTGGGGCAAGTGCGCTCACACTTAGTGAAGAGCTTATCGCCGCGATCGAGGTGATTCATCGGCAATCCCCTAGCCCAGCGCAGTAATAGCAGTAATCGGTCAGCATAGGGCTGACCGCCCTACTCTTTTGTTGCTAGCTGCAGCACTGCAGTAAATCCAGCCAGACAACCGCAATAAAAAACCCGCCTTTCGGCGGGTTTTTTATTGCAAGGCGAGTTGCTTATTTTTTCAGGCGTTTGAATGCCAGACCTTCTGCATCGAACAGCATGCATTGAGATTCTGGGAATTTAACGCGGATTGCATCGCCGTATTTCAGGCCGGTCATGTTCGCTGGCAACTTCATGCAGATGATTTCGTTGATACCTGGGATTTCGATGTAGGCCAGTACGATATCACCCAAGTGCTCGGTCAGATCAACGCGGGCTGGAATACCTTCCGCATCGCCTTCCGCGCACAGCTCGATGTGCTCTGGACGGATACCGATGGTCACTTTGTCGCCAACTTTGGCGCGGCCAGCGTCCACAGAAGCACGCACGGTAATGCCTTTAGGCAGACGAACAACCGCAGAGCCTTGCTCCAGACCCACCAGTTGTGATTCAAACAGATTCATTTTTGGTGAACCGAGGAACGAAGCCACGAACAGATTCGATGGGTTTTCGTACATTTCCAGCGGGCTACCAACCTGCTGCACGATACCGGCATTGAAGACCACGATACGGTCAGCCAGCGTCATCGCCTCAACCTGATCATGCGTTACATACAGCATGGTGGTTTTCAGTTCTTGGTGCAGCTTAGACAGCTCAACGCGCATGTTCAGACGCAGTGCAGCATCCAAGTTAGACAGTGGCTCGTCGAACAGGAAGACTTTCGGATTACGTACGATCGCACGGCCGATCGCCACACGCTGACGCTGACCACCTGACAGAGCCTTAGGCTTACGCTCCAGCAAGTGAGTCATTTGCAGAATTTCAGCGGCTTTTTTCACGCGCTGGTCGATTTCCGCTTTCGGAGTACCGGCCAGTTTCAGCGCAAACGCCATATTGTCATATACCGACATGTGTGGATACAGCGCGTATGACTGGAACACCATCGCGATACCGCGTTTTGAAGCGTGGATGTCATTTGACAGGGTGTCGCCGATGTACAGCTCGCCTGAGGTGATTTCTTCCAGACCGGCGATCATCCGCATCATGGTTGATTTACCGCAGCCAGATGGGCCTACGAATACCACGAATTCACCGTCTTTAATTTCCAGATCTACGCCTTTGATCACACAAACGTCTTTGGTGTAGTTCTTTTTGATGTTTTTAAGGGTCAAGCCAGCCATGATTAGTTTTCCTTAATTCTGAATTGGGTCGATTTCTGCGTGTCAAAACACGATCAAATTATTTAACTGCGCCGTCCATGCCGGAGATGAAGTAGCGCTGAGTGAAGGCAAAGAACACCAGTACTGGAATAACCGTCAGTACGATGGCTGCCATCAATGTGTTTTGTGAACCAGACAGTGGACCAGTCAGGTCATTAAATACCCCAACGGCCAATGGCTGCATTTCTTTGGCACGCAGTACAACCGATGGCCACAGGAAGTCATTCCAAGTGTTCACCAGTGTAAAGATACCCAGTGCCGCGATTGATGGTGCAGTTACTGGCAACATCACACGCCACAGAATTTGCATCTCGGTTGCGCCATCAACACGGGCCGCGTCGATCAGATCTTGCGGTACCGCTTCGAAGGCTTGTTTCATCAAGAAGATACCAAACGCACCGGCCACTGATGGCGCTACAGCTGAGAAGTAGCTATTCAGACCGATGAATTTACGCCAGGTGCCTTCATCACTGCCGGTCAGCACCAGTTGCAACCAGTTCGCGAAATCACCGAAGTTTTTAATGGTGATGTAGTTCGGCACGATACTGGCTTCAGCTGGCAGCATCATGGTGACGATGATGGCCACGAAGATGAAGTTACGGCCGAAGAATTTCATCCGCGCCAGTGGGTAAGCCGCCAACACCGAAATCACCACGGTACCGATCACCGCCATAGTGGTGATGATCACCGAGTTGATGAAGTACTGGGTGAATGGAATTTCAACGAATACACGATGAATCCACGAGAAAGTCACCCCAATGCTATATACGCCGTTTTCATCTGCCACATGAGGCACAAAGCCTTGTGGGAAACGGTAAGCCACTGAGCCATCTGTCGACAGACCGAAAGCGGCCGCCCATAACAGCGGGAAAGTGGTGAACAAACCGAATGCCAGCAAACTTGCGTATTGTGCAGACAATACCAACGCTCGATTCAATACCTTTTTATTCAACATGATTCTCTATCTCCTCGAGGTATTACTTGTCGCCAAAGAAGCGGAACTGAATGGCAGCCAAGACCATGCAGAAGAAGGTCACCACCAGACCAGCCGCGGCAGACACACCAAAGTCGTAATTGCGGAAGGCTTGGTCGTACACGTAGAAGAGTGCGGTGTAAGTTTCAGCTTTACCATCAGTCAGTACTACCACCTCTTGGAACACCTTCAGCGCACCAATGGTCGAGAGCATGGTACACAGCAGAATGGTGGGTTTAACCATCGGTACGGTGATACGCCAGAAACGATCCCACGCATTCGCCCCATCCAGAATGGCAGCCTCTTCCACTTCGGTTGGAATGGCTTGCAAACCAGCAAGATACAGCACCATGTAGTAACCGATACCTTTCCAGAAGGTAAAGATCATGATCGAGTACATGGCAATGCTAGGTTCTTGCAGCCACTGAATCTCAACCAGTTTGTCTTGAGGATACAGGTGGAAGAAATGCAGGATGGTGCTTAAGAATTCATTCAAGAGACCGTCGTATTTGAAAACGAATGTCCATACCACACCGGCGATAGAGATCGCAGTAATTACAGGAATGTAATAAACAGCGCGGAAAAAAGTCATGCCTGGCAACTTATTGTTAACCAGTTTCGCAATCAGCAAGGAAGCCAATTGAATAACTGGCACAACAATCAGGAACAACAAAGAGTTCTTGACAGCTTGGTGAAAGAGAGGCTCTTCCCAAATACGAACAAAGTTCGCAAAGTTATTCCACTCGGTCGCACCCCCGGCAATTTCATAATTATGAAACGCCAAGAAGGTGTTGAACCCAACCGGCCAGAATACAAAGATACCCATAAAGATCAAGGCTGGCGCCAAGAAGAAATAGGCTAAAAAGTTGGAGTTTTTCACGTTTCGACTCTTTGGTGTGTTGCAGACAAGGTTGATAATACCGAGCAGGCCATAAAAGCGACTTGATATTAACCAAACCCAAGCGAAATTACAGCCCTCGCATTATAACTTAGACAACCTGATTTTTCACAGTCCTATAGGTAGTTTTTCGTATTGTCTATTAGTCTCAACTAGGAAACCAACAAAGCCTTACATTCAAAAAAAGCTTGCACAGCAACAACTTGGCGCATGACTGAATATAAAGCCAACTCCAAACACCCTATACCCATATTATTAAAATGGGTATAACCATCAATATTAAGATTCAATAATATAAAACTGCAAAAACAAAACGGCGAATGCTCGCGCATTCGCCGTTTATTATCGATCTACGCTAAATTATTTAGCAGCAGACAGACGTTTGTTTGAATCAGCAACTGCTTGGTCCAGCGCGTCTTTCACAGAAATACGGCCTTGCAGAGCAGCTTCGATTTTCTCGTCCATGGCTTTAGACAGAGCGCCTTCATCCACGTTGCCTGGCAGATCTTTCAGGAACAGGTGACGAGTTTTGTCGATAACCAGACCACCCATTTTGAATGCTTTCTTGCCTGGGTCAGTCATGTCGTTCAGAGATGGGTCTTTAGCTGCTGCAGCATTAGCGTTCTTAGTAGAAGCGAATGTGTAAGAAGCTTTAGCGAATTGCTCTTGAGCCCACTCACCAGTGATGAAGTTACCAACCACACCTACTGATTTCAGGTCTTTCTGGCCTTTTGGCACTACGTACATAGTAGTCCAGCCGCCGAATGCCAGTTTGCCGTTGTCACCCAATGGGAAAGTGGTAACGTCAGCTGCTTTGTAAGCGGCTGGGTTAGCATCTTTAATTTTCTTAACAGCGTGACCGCCTTCAGCAAACATACCAACGCCACCGTTCGCGAACATAGCGATTTGTTCGTCGAAAGTCAGGTTAGTATCTTTAACGATGGTGCCTTCTTTGTAAGCATCAGCGAATTTCTGAACCAGAGCTACGTGAGCTGGGCTGTTGTAAACAGCTTTGCCGTTTTGGATAACTGGCAGACCTTCAAACATGAACCAGCCAGTGAAACCGTCTTGCAGTTTTGGCGCCCAGCCTGGTTTGCCAGTTGCAGCTTTGATTTTCTTAGCAGCGGCAAATACGTCGTCCAGAGTTTTGAATTCTGGTTTAACGCCAGCTTTAGCCAGGATGTCTTTGTTGTAAACCATTACGGCAGTCACTTGGTATGAAGGGAAGCCGTAGATTTTGCCGTCAGTAGTCGCGTTAGCCAGAGCAGCAGCGGTGTACTGTGATTTGTTGATGATGCTGTCAACTGGAGTCAACAGCTTAGGAGCCATTTCAACCATCCAGTTAGTTGGAACCAGAGCCAGACCTGGAACGTTACCTTCAGCAACCGCAGCTACGATTGCAGGCTTCATTGCGCCCCAGCCAAGGTCTTTCTGAACAACTTGGATGTCTTTGTTGGTAGAGTTGAATTTTTCAACCACTTGTTTGTGGTATGCATCGTAAGTTGGTGCCAGAGAGTGAGACCAGAACTCAACTTTAGTTGCAGCTTGAGCAGAAACGATTGATGCAGCAAACAGGGTAGCACCAACGATAACAGAACGCTTAAAGTTCATAACAACTCCTAACATGGACATGAGTACGTGCAACACTGGGGTCGCAACTGTTTAACAACTGCGAAACTACTTTAAAGCAGAATAAATTTCAGAGTCAACACGATTATTGAAAGGTTGAAACCTGTTTGATACAGGGCAAAACCTACAAAAAACCGTCATATCGAGTCAGCATGAATGAACCTTATTCTGCTTGGTTCTCACTGATCCGGACACCGTTTTTGATGCCTGCTCTAAAACTTCAGGAGCAAGATTACCCCAATTCATCTGGCCGGTGTACCAGCGTAATGACGCAAAAAACGCTTTCTTGGGTGCGGCAAACGACATTTCGGGGTGATCTTCTAGCGGCTAATCCATCGGCATAAGTAAATCGATGTAGGAAAAAACCCCTACAAAGATGCACGACTACATTCCAAAAAGACCAGTCACACAGTTTTCCCCAGTAAATCATCACTCTAAGCCGCAAGTAGCAGCACAACTTTGGTGCAACAACTGAAAAATTACACACCAAAAAGCAAGTGAATTACATCAAAAACGCCGACAGTCGAACTAGACCACCCGAAAAAATATGACAAGCACAAGCGCAAACCGGCTTCCTGAAGGTCGAAAATCACGTGTTTTTTTGTATCATCAATGCAACAAAGTGAAAAAAAACGCACAAGCAAGGCTTGTGCGTTTGGTTTTGGGCCGACAAACGTGACTAACGATACAGCTCGACTACAAAGTCATAGTAGTCACTACGGAACCAAGAGTGAGTCAACTCCACGGCCGAGCCATCTTCCAAATAGCCGACCCGAGTTAAATGCAGCATCGCAGCGCCCGGCTCTACCCCGGTTAACTTGGCCATTTCATCACTAGCATTGACGGCACCAATGTTTTGAATAGCACGCACCACGCTGATATTGGCTTCGCGCAGGAAGTCATACAGTGATTCGCCGATTTTTTCTGGCTCTGGCACATAATGGTACGGCAAGGCTGTGCGCTCGACTGCCATGACCACATCATTTGCCAGCCGCAAGCGCTCCAAATAGGCGATCCGACTATTGGGACTCAGATTCAAGCGCAATAGCTCTTCGGAACCGGCCAACATGATTTCGCGCTTCAGCCACTTCGATGAAGGCCGAAAACCGCGTTGCTTGAGCATTTCGGATAGATTGGTAAGTCGCGTTAAGGGCTGCTCGAGCTTGGGAGTAATATAAGTACCCGAGCCTTGTCGCCGTAAAATCAAGCCTTGCTCGAACAATAGGTCGAGCGCCTTACGGGCGGTAACCCTTGAAATACCCAGCACATCGCAAAAAGTCCGCTCGGAAGGAAGCGGATCATCCGCCTTCCAAAAGCCCGCATGAATGGCGGCCGCCAGTTTATGGCCGAATTGAAGATAGAGCGGTGTCGCGCTGTCGTTGTCCGGCTTGAGTACCAGCAGCTTATTCAGATTCTGCATCCTGCTTCCTTCACTGACCTACAAATTAGCGATATTCACGAGCGATCAAGATTAAAGCACCCGCACATGAATCTTTTTGTGGGCGCGAAGTGGTGGCCAAGAAGTCCGCCGGAATATACGGGCGCAATGCTTCTGAAAGACCACCGCCACAGATAGCAATGGGTAGCTCTGGGGCACTAGCGCGCAGTGCACTGGCGATATTGACAATCTCTTGCCCCGCATCCAGGAGGAAAGACTTGGCGACCTCATCACTTTGCCCAAATTCCACCACCACCGGTGAGAGCGACGCGCATTCGCCCTGCTTCATCTTGCCCATCCAGGCAAAAACCTGCTCACGCGTATCGCCAGTAATGCTCAGCAGCTTGCGGCCAAAATCAGTCAATGGACGACGACCATCCATAATGCGCTGCACATGATTAATGGCTTTCAGACCCAAATAAGCGCCCGAGCCTTCATCGGAAGTGGGAAAACCCCAACCACCGACTTCCAAGCGCTCGCCACTGGGCAGCCAGGCCTCACCAATCGAGCCGGTCCCAATTGCGATGATCGCGCCGTAGTCACCATTGTGAGCACCGAGCAAGGTTGAATAGCCATCGGTCTCCACAATGATGCGGCCAAAGCCAGGGTTTTTAGCGATGAATTCATCCGCCCAAGCTTTAACCGTAACGCCTGACAAACCAAAACCAACCGCACAGCGGGCAAAGTCAACCTCGCCCAGACCCAGCTTATGAAAACCATCTTTAATCGCTGCCGTAATATTGGCCCAGGCTTTATCAATCCCTTGCCCGAGTGCAGAAGCCCCCGCTTCCGCGCGCACAAGTTCAACGCCGTCCAGCTTAGCGATCGTGATCCGGGTTCCCGTACCGCCCCCATCTACCCCGATCAGATATTCGATTTGACTCATTCACATTCCCCTTGTGCGATTTGAATTGCCCCTGTCGCTACGCTCAAACTCGGTTACGCCACTTGCAGACCAGTTTGCTGTAGTTAATCAGGGGCTTCTGTGTTTATGCATGGAAATTAAGGCTCTACGCATCGCTCATCACATGCGTTAGCGCAGGCACATGCATACCAATTTAGAGATGTGCTGACTTGGTGTCAATTACTGCACCAAATAAAATGCCTCGCGATTGCGAGGCATTTTGCGCTGAGCCAAAAGGGCTTCAGATTTTTTTTACGTGCAGACCACATTCTTTTGAATCTGGATTTTCCCACCACCAGCGGCCTGCGCGCACATCTTCGCCCATGGCAATCGGCCGCGTACAGGGCGCACAGCCAATTGATGGTACGTGTTGATCATGTAGTTTATTGTAGGGAATATTCTGCGCGCGGATATAGGCCCAAACTTCTTTCTCGGTCCACTCGATCAGTGGGTTGAATTTCTCCAGCCCATTGCCGCTATCGTATTCCTGATAGCCCAGATCAGTGCGGGTGGGCGACTGCTGGCGACGCAAACCCGTTACCCACGCTGTCTGCCCTTTCAGCGCCCGTTGCAATGGCTCGATTTTACGAATATGGCAGCAGCTTTTGCGCAGCTCTACCGATTCATAAAACGCATTAATACCGTGCTGATTCACATATTGCTCAACCGCAGCCGTTGCAGGGAAATACACTTTAATCGGGTGGGTTGGATAGTGCTGCGCCACTTCCTGCATCAGCGTGTAGGTTTCAGCTGGCAAACGCCCAGTATCCAAACTAAAAATCTGGATCGGCAAATTAAGCTTGGCGATCAGATGCGTAATCACCATGTCTTCGGCGCCGAATGAGTTGGCAAAGACCGCCGGCGCGAAATCGCTGGCGATTTTTTGCAGCAAGGCGGAGGTTTCTTGCAGTTTCTGTTCAAAATCCATCTTTATTCTTCCCTATGCAAAGTGTGCAGCTTGGCTTAAAACACCAGCTTCCAGCCAATAAAGGCCAGCATAACGGCCAGACAGGGGCGCAGGATACCATCAGACACCCGCCCCGTGATGTGGCTCCCCAGATAAATGCCCGGCAACGAGCCCATCAGCAAAAAGCCCAGCAAGCTCCAATCCATATTCCCCATCCCGGCGTGCCCCAACCCTGCCACGAGTGTCAACGGCACCGCATGGGCGATTTCGGTACCAACCAGCCGTTTGGTCGGCAGCAAAGGATAAAGAATAAACAGCGCCACCGTGCCCAGTGCGCCGGCGCCAATTGAAGTCAGCGTCACAATCGCCCCCAGCAGTACCCCCACTAGCACAGTCAGGAGATTGAGCCGTGGGCCGCTGGCATGAAAAGCATCCCCGGCATGGCGTTGCGCAAAGGCCACCAACTGCTGTTTGAATACAATCGCCACCGCGGTAAAGAGCAAGGCGATCCCCAGGCCATGCTTAATCGCAGCGTTCACGGCTTTGGTATCCGCATGCAGCTGGTGCAGCACCAGCAAGGTCAGCGCAGCCGCCGGCACACTCCCTAAAGCTAGCCAGCCGGTGATTTTCCAGTCGATGTTTTTGTTTTTCTGATGCACATAAATACCGCCTGATTTAGTAATCGCGGCATACAGCAGATCAGTCCCCACCGCCGTGGCAGGGTTAATGCCGAAAAACAGCAAAATCGGGGTCATCAGCGAGCCGCCGCCTACGCCAGTCATGCCGACAATAAAGCCCACCACCAAGCCGGCGATCACAAAACCATACCAAGCGACTTCCATCTCGCAACCCTGTTGAATACTTATTTTTTGAAGAGCATCATCATAACCGCGACATTTAGATCGCCTTAGATTATTCTGTTAGTATGTTATAAGCGATTGTTCTTAGCGGAGAGATGGGATGAAATTGCAGCAGTTGCGCTACCTGGTCGAAGTGGCCAAACAGGGGCTTAATGTCTCGGAGGCCGCCGAGAAGTTGCATACGTCCCAGCCGGGGATCTCCAAGCAAATCCGTTTGCTGGAAGATGAACTGGGCGTACAAATCTTTATCCGTAATGGCAAGCGCGTGGTCGATATCACCCCGCCTGGCCGCGAAATTTTGCGCATTGCCGAGCGGATTTTGATGCAATCGCAAAATCTGAAACGCATCGGTGAAGAATTTGTGCAGGTGGAAAACGGCAGCCTTACCATTGCCACCACCCACACGCAGGCGCGCTATGCGCTGCCTAAAGTGATTCAGGCCTTTTTGCAGCGCTATCCGAAAGTACGGCTTTCGATTAAGCAGGGCAGCCCGACGCAAATTTCCGAGATGGTCGTCGATGGCAGTGCCGATCTAGCCATCGCCACCGAGGGGATCGACCATTATCCCGAGCTGGCGATGCTTGATTGCTATGACTGGAACCGCTGCATCATCGTGCCAAAAGGCCACCCACTTACCCAGCTAAACCGCCCGCTGAGCATGCATGACATCGCCGCCTGGCCGCTGATTACCTACGATTTTGCCTTCACTGGCCGCTCGAAAATCAATCGCGCCTTCGCGGCTCTGCAGCTGGAGCCCAATGTCGTCCTCACCGCGATTGACTCGGACATTATTAAAACTTATGTCGAGCTGGGCTTGGGGGTTGGGATTCTGGCCAGCCAGGCTTTCGAGCCGGAACGCGATCTAAATCTGGTAGCGATCGACGCCTCGCATTTGTTTGAAAAATCCACCACCCACATCGGGGTGCGCAAAGATGCCTATTTGCGCGGCTACGCCTTTGATTTCATCGCCCTCTTCGCGCCGCACCTCACGCGCGAAGTGGTGCAAGACGCGCTGCTGTGCGAAGTGGCCGAGGAATAAACTAAGGGTATATTGCTGCAGGCCTTATTTAAAAAGGCCTATGTACATATACCCTTAACAATCAAATACGACAACGTTCAAGCGAGCCAGAGCTCTGACATCCCGAATTGCTAGCCGCGTAGGATTAAGATCTTGGGAAAATTGATCATGCTAGCGCGGCGCATAATCAGCTTTTCTAAGCCGAGCGGATCAAGCCCGTGGCAGCCCTGACAGCCACGCGGCTTTGCCAGCCAAGGCCTGCTTAACGCAGGCCTTTTTGTTGCGCCCAGAAAATGCCGCTAACGGTTTTGGCATCGGTGATAGTGCTATCAAGCACACCGGCCACCAGCTCATCCATACTCACCGCCACACACTCAACAAACTCACCTTCGTCCAGTTGCGCTTCTCCGGCGGTCAGGCCTTTGGCGAGGAAAAGGCGAATTTCTTCGTCGGTGTAGCTGATGATTGGATGCAAGACGCCTAGAAATTCCCACTCGCTGGCGGTGTAGCCCGTTTCTTCCAGCAATTCGCGCTGGGCACACAGTAGCGCATCTTCGCCCGCTTCAAGCTTGCCGGCCGGAAATTCCAGAAACACCCGATGCAGCGGGTAACGATACTGGCGCTCCAACAGCAAGCGGCCATCGGGCAGTACCGGAATAATCATCACCGCGCCAGGGTGCAAGATGTATTCGCGCGTGGCGGTGCTGCCATCGGGCAAACCGACGGTATCGCGGTTGACGTGCAATAGATTGCCATCGAATACCCGTTGGGTTTCGAGCGTGGCTTCCAGTAGCTTGGGGTCTTGCAGGTCTTCAATTAAAGGCATTAGCGAGTTAGTCCACAGAGATCATCAAATGCTACGCGGCGGGGTCAATAAGCCAACGGCAACCGCGAAGGGTTGCCGTTGAGTTTACCGCGAAATACCTGCTTAAAGTTTGACCGGGGTCGTATGCCAGATTTGCGCAGCGTATTCGCTGATGGTGCGATCGGACGAGAAACGCCCCATTCCGGCCACATTCAGAATGGCTTTTTTCGCCCATTCATCCGGTTTGGCATACAGCGCATCCACTTTTTCCTGGGTGGCAATATACGACTCATAATCGGCCAGCAGCTGATAATGATCGCCCCAGTTCACCAACACATCAAAAATCACGCGATAGCGCTCTGGCTCTTGCGGGCTAAAGAAACCATTGGCGAGCTGATTCAGGACTTCGCGCAACTCGGCGTTATGCTCGTAAATCGCGCGTGGCTGATAGCCATTTTTGCGCAGGGCATTCACTTGCTCGGTGGTATTGCCAAAAATAAAGATATTTTCTTCGCCCACCGCCGCCTGCATTTCCACATTGGCCCCATCCAGCGTGCCGATGGTCAGCGCGCCATTGAGGGCAAATTTCATATTGCCGGTACCCGAGGCTTCGGTGCCGGCGGTGGAAATCTGCTCGGACAGATCAGCGGCAGGGATAATCACTTCGGCTAGGCTCACCGAATAATTTGGAATAAACACCACTTTGAGCTTATCGCCCACTCGTGGGTCATTATTGATCTTGATGCCCACATCGTTAATCAGCTGAATCACCAGCTTGGCCATTTTGTAGGCCGAAGCAGCTTTACCGGCAAACACCACCACCCGTGGCTGGATCGGGGCGTCGGGGTTGGCCAGAATGCGGTTGTAGCGGGTAATCACATGCAGCACATTCAGCAATTGCCGTTTGTATTCGTGAATGCGCTTCACCTGCACATCAAAGAGCGCATCGGGGTTAATCACCCCGCCCAGGCGGCGCGCCACAAAGCGGGCCAGCCGCTCTTTATTAGCATGCTTGGCCGCGCGAAAATCGGCCACAAACTGCGGAAAATCAGCATGGGCTTTCAGCTCGCTGAGCTCATCCAGCCGCACGCGCCAAGTGTGGCCAATTTCGCGGTCGATCAAGGTCGACAGCGACGGATTGGCCAGCGCCAGCCAGCGGCGTGGCGTCACACCATTGGTGACATTGGTAAACCGCGCCGGGTATACCTTGGCCAGATCGGCAAAAATCGATTCCACCATCAGATCGGAATGCAGGGCCGATACCCCGTTGATGGTATGGCTGGCCACTACCGCCAGATACGCCATACGCACCTTACGCTCGCCATGCTCCTCGATCAATGACACGCGACGCAGCAAATCAAAATCGCCGGGGAAGCGGGTGCTGACGTCTTTGAGGAATTTATCGTTGATATCAAAAATGATCTTCAGATGGCGTGGCAGCAGATGGCCGAGCATATCCACCGGCCAGGTTTCCAGCGCCTCAGACATCAAAGTGTGATTGGTGTAGCTAAATACCTGGCTGGTAATCGCCCACGCTTCATCCCAGCTGTAATTGGCTTCATCCAGCAACACGCGCATTAATTCGGGGATGGCCAGTACGGGATGGGTGTCGTTCAGGTGAATCGCGACTTTCTCGCCCAGATTATCCAGCGTTTCGTGGTTCATCCGGTGGCGGTGAATAATGTCCTGAATACTGGCCGCGCAGAAGAAATATTCTTGGCGTAAGCGCAGCTCTTTCCCGCTGTAGGTAGAGTCATCGGGATACAGCACGCGCGAGACGTTTTCCGAGACGTTTTTCTCCGCCACAGCCGAGAAATAATCGCCCTCATTGAATTTCGACAGATTGATTTCGCGCGTCGAGCGTGCGGTCCACAGGCGCAAGGTATTGGTGGCCATGGTGTCATAGCCGGGAATAATGATGTCGTGCGCAACCGCCAGCACATCATTATGGGTATCAATCCAGCGCACTTTGCTGCCATCGCTTTCTAGCCGGCCACCAAAGCGCACCCGGTAGCAGACTTCGTCGCGCGGGAAATCGAGGATATTCACCGAGCCCAGCCAGGTATCGGGCACTTCCACCTGCCGGCCTTCGATAATCCGCTGCTTGAACATCCCGAACTGATAGCGAATACCGTAACCCATGCCAGGGATACCCAGCGTGGCCATTGAATCGAGAAAACACGCGGCCAGACGCCCCAAACCACCATTACCCAGGGCGGCATCAGGCTCCAGATGCACCAGATCGTCGTAATCCACGCCCATGTCATCCAGCGCACTGCGCACGGTATCTTCCATATCCAGCGCCAGCAAAGCATTAGAGAGCGCTCGCCCGATCAGAAATTCCATCGAGAGGTAATACACCCGCTTCACATCTTGCGAATATTGCGCGCGGGTGGTTTGCATCCAGCGCTCGACCATCTGGTCACGCACGGTAAGAAAGGTCGCATCCAGCCAGTCTTTGGGCTGGGCCACGATCGGATCTTTCCCGATGGTGTACATCAGTTTATTGGCAATGGCTTTCTTGATCGCGGCCACATCGTGGCGATCGGTAACATCGTATTGAAACGGCATACTCATGCGTGACACTCCGTGTTGCGGGTTTGGCGATGATTCGCCCGGTTCAGGCACTAACTTGCTGATACAACGCTTGATACTGAGCAGCGGCCGCTGACCAGCCAAAATTTTGCTGCATGGCGGTTTTGCGAACTTGCTTCCATTCTTTACTGCGCGCCCACAGGGCGAAGGCGCGCTTGATACCCCGGGTGAGTTCCTGGCTGGAGAACCCATCAAAGCTAAAGCCGGTGGCAATACCCTCGGCTAAATTCTCTAAGCTGCAATCGGCCACCGTATCGGCCAGGCCGCCCACCCGCCGCACCAGCGGCAAGGTGCCGTATTGCAGGCCATACAATTGCGTGAGGCCACACGGCTCGAATCGGCTTGGCACCATGATCACATCACCGCCGGCGATCAATTGATGCGAAAACGTTTCATCGTAGCCAATTTTTACGGCCACTTGCGCCGGATTCGCTTGTGCCGCTGCAACAAAGGCTTCTTCCAGCGAAGTATCGCCACTGCCCAGCACAGCGAGCTGGCCACCGCGCAAGGTGATTTCCGGCAGCGCCGCCAGCACCAGCTGCAGCCCTTTTTGCTCGGTCAGGCGACTCACCACCACAAACAGCGGGGCGTCATCCTGCACATTCAGCCCCAGCTGGGCTTGCAGGGCGGCTTTGCATTTGGCTTTGCCGGCGGGTTTATCAGCGCTGTAATTGGCCACCAGTGCGATATCGGTGGCGGGATGCCAAACGGCCGGATCCACGCCATTGAGCACCCCCGCCAATACCGCGGCTCGACTGCGCAACAAGCCATCCAGCCCGCAGCCTTGCTCGGCGGTGGTGATTTCTTGCGCGTAACTTGGCGACACCGTTGTTACGCGGTCGGCATACACAATGCCCGCCTTCATAAACGACAGCTGGCCATAGTATTCCAGCCCATCCACCGCAAAAAATTCGGCAGGTAATTGCAGGCGGGCAAACGTTTCGGCTGCAAATACGCCCTGATAGGCCAGATTATGAATCGTGTAGATGCACGGCACTGGCCGGCCCGCGGCGGCCAGATAGGCCGGCGTGAGGGCAGCATGCCAGTCATGGGCATGCACCAACTGCGGCTGCCAGAGCGGATCGACGCCTTGCGCCAACTGGGCTGCGGCCCAGCTTAGCAGCGCAAAGCGCTCGGCATTGTCGGCATAGGCCTCGCCATTGGCCGCTTGGTATGGATTACCAGGGCGATCGTAATAATGCGGCGCATCGAGTAAATACACCGCCAGCCCCGCTGCCGTTTCCCCAAAGAGTAGTCGGCACGGCGTGCCCAAGCCATCTAGCTGGGTCACTTCGCCTCGAATCTCCACCGCGGCGAGCAGCGCGGGGAAAGCCGGCAACAAAGTCCGGACTTCTTCCCCCACCTGCCCCAAAGCCGCCGGCAGTGCACCGGTGACATCAGCGAGGCCGCCAGTTTTCAGCAGCGGGAACATTTCGGCACACACTTGCAGAATTCGCATTCTCGATCCTTTGCAGAAGTTAGCTCGGGCCAAGGCCCATCCGCAGCATTATCTGCGCGCTAAATGAAACCGCTGTGGCATTTAGGCCGGCAGTTTGGCCAGCATGTCTTTGGTGATCAGGGTAACCCCGGTTTCGGTACGGTAGAAACGGCGCGCATCTTCCTCTACGTTCTCACCCACAATTGTGCCTTCCGGAATCTGGCAGCCGCGATCAATCACGCAGCGGCGCAACCGCGAACCGCGCCCCACTACCACTTCCGGCAAAATCACCGCCGAATCAATCGTGCAGAACGAATGCACCCGCACCTGCGAAAACAGCACCGAATTAATCACCAGTGAGCCGGACACAATACAACCGCCAGACACCAGCGAATTGAGCGTCATACCGTGGCTACCGTTGCGATCCTGCACAAACTTGGCCGGTGGTTGCTGCTCTTGCAATGTCCAGATCGGCCAGCTTTGATCGTAGACATCCAGCTCAGGGGTGACTGAGGCCAGATCAAGATTGGCAGCCCAGTAGGCATCCACCGTCCCCACATCACGCCAGTAGGGGTTGCCGCCGGATTCGGTTTGCACGCATGAAAGGCTAAACGGATGGGCAAAGGCTTTGCCTTCGCTCACGGCTTTCGGGATCAGGTCTTTACCAAAATCGTGGCTCGAGCCCTCAACCTGGATGTCTTCTTCCAGCAGGCGCTCGAGGTAGGCCGTGTTAAAAATATAAATCCCCATCGAGGCGAGCGAGACCGCCTCATTGCCGGGCATGGCCGGCGGGTTGGCCGGTTTTTCCACAAAATCGGTGATCTTGCGCGTTTCATCCACCGCCATGACCCCGAAGGCCGAAGCTTCTTCGCGCGGCACTTCGATACACGCCACACTCACCTCGGCCCCGAGCAACACGTGATCGACCAGCATGCGCGAGTAATCCATTTTGTAGATGTGATCCCCCGCTAGAATCACCACATAATCTGAGCGGTAATTGCGCAAGATATCCAGGTTTTGGTAAATCGCATCGGCCGTACCGCGATACCAATGCTCTTCATTCACCCGCTGCTGCGCCGGCAAAACATCAACAAACTCATTCATTTCATTGCGCAGGAAAGACCAGCCGCGCTGCAGGTGGCGCATCAGCGAATGCGATTTGTACTGGGTAATCACCCCAATGCGGCGAATGCCCGAGTTAATGCAGTTGGATAATGCAAAATCGATAATGCGGAATTTGCCACCAAAATACACCCCCGGTTTGGCGCGGTGATCGGTCAAGGCTTTTAAGCGTGAACCACGACCACCTGCCAGTACCAGCGCCACGGCGCGGCCTGGCAATTGCCGGGCTAGCGTGGCTTTATCGATTAATTGCACTTCCATTCTTGCCTCTCCTGTCGCGGCCCGCCGGCATTGGCGGGCCCACTGCGCTATGAATTGAAAGCCGGGTGTTTAGGTCACCACGGTAGGTTGTTCGCGGCCGGTACGCTGACGGATTTGTGCCACGGCATCAGCCAGCGCGATCAGCCCCGCCAGTGCGGTCTGGGTGGCGACGCCATGCTGGCTGGCATCAGCCTCGTATTTCTCCAGATACACACGCAACGTGGCGCCTTCAGTGCCGGTGCCCGAGAGGCGGAACACCACCCGGCTACCATCGGCCAGCAAAATGCGGATACCTTGTTTTTCGCTGCGCGAGCCATCCACCGGATCGTCGTAGGCAAAATCATCGGCGCTGGCAATGGCTTGCCCAGCGATGGTTTGGCCAGCCAGCTGCGCCAATTGGCCGCGCAAATGCGCCATCAGGCCATTGGCGGCTTCGGTATCCAGCGCTTCGTAATCATGGCGGGAATAAAAATGCCGGCCATAGGTTTGCCAGTGCTCGCTCACCAGCTCGGCCACCGATTTGCCAGTAACCGCCAAAAGATTGAGCCAGAACAGCACCGCCCACACGCCATCTTTCTCGCGCACATGACCCGAACCCGTGCCGTAACTTTCTTCACCGCACAGCGTTACTTTGCCGGCATCGAGCAGATTGCCAAAGAATTTCCAACCGGTTGGCGTTTCAAAGCACGGCAAGCCCAGGCGTTTGGCCACGGCATCAACAGCACACGAAGTGGGCATTGAGCGCGCCACCCCAGCGATCCCACCGGCATAGCCTTTCACCTGCGTGGCATTGGCGGCCATGACGGCCAGACTGTCGGATGGGGTCACAATAAATTGCCGGCCCACAATCATATTGCGGTCGGCATCGCCATCGCTGGCGGCGCCAAAATCGGGCGCATCCGCGGCGAACATTTGCTGCACCAGTGCTTCGGCATACACCGGATTCGGATCCGGATGCAGACCGCCAAAATCCTCCAGCGGGGTGCCATTCACCACGGTGCCGGCCGGCGCACCGAGCAGGCCTTCGAGAATGCGCGTGGCGTAAGGGCCAGAAGCAGCGCACATCGCATCAAAACGCATCCGGTGGCCGGCGGCAAACCAGTTGCGAATCGCGGCAAAATCAAACAGGCTTTCCATCAGCTCGGCATAATCGGCCACCGAATCAATCACCTGCACCTGCATCTCGCCGATGGTATAGCTCGCAATGTTTTCAATATCAACGTCTGTAGCTTGATACACCCGGTAGGTATCAATAGACGTGGTGCGCTGGTAAATGGCTTCGGTGATTTTCTCGGGGGCGGGGCCACCGTTGGTCACATTATATTTAATGCCGAAATCACCCTCGGGGCCGCCCGGATTATGCGAGGCCGACAGCACAATCCCGCCCACCGCACCATGCTTGCGAATCACGCAACTCACCGCCGGGGTCGACAGCAAACCGCCCTGCCCCACCAACACCCGCGCCACCCCATTGGCCGCCGCCATCCGCAAAATGGTCTGGATCGCCGCGCGATTGTGATAACGGCCATCGCCGCCCAGCACCAGCGTGCCGCCTTGCAGCTCGGGCACCACATCAAAAATCGCCTGCACAAAGTTTTCTAAATAATGCGGCTGCTGAAACACCGTTACCTTTTTGCGCAGGCCGGACGTCCCCGGGCGCTGGCCACTAAAGGCTTGTGTCGCGATGGTTTGAATTGTCATTGTGATTTGTTCCCTGATTGATTCATTTCTTAATTTCATTACTTAATCTTGCCGGGGTGGCCCGGTCTATAATCGGCCTGCCGGTAAATCCGCACGCTGCCCGCAGCCACTTCGATCGCCGCATCATCCGCAGCACAAGCCACGAGCTCCCAGCGCCCAGCCGGTAGCGTAAAAGCCTGCGGCTGGTTGGCGGCATTCAGTTGCAGCAGAAATTGGCCACTGAGCACGATTTGCAGTGCGCGGCCAGCCGGGTCATCCCAGTCGGCGGCAGCGAACTCACCCCCAGCCGGCAGCAGCCAGCTGACATCGGGCCAACCTTGATCTTGCACCACCCCTTGCCACCAGCGATTATCGCGCAAAGCGGCGCACTGCTGGCGCACTTGCAGCATTTTGCTGATCCAGTCGCACAAAGCGGCCTGCTCGGGCTGCTGCCAATTAAGCCAGGTCAGCTCATTATTCTGGCAATAGGCGTTGTTATTGCCTTGCTGCGTGTGCCACAGCTCATCACCGGCCAGCAGCATCGGCGTGCCCTGGCTGAGTAGCAGGCAAGCCAAAAGGGCTTTGGCCATCCGCAGCCGGCGGGCCTGCACTACAGAATCAGCGCTAGCGCCTTCGTGGCCAAAATTGCAGCTCAGATTGTGGTTATGCCCATCGCGATTGTCTTCACCATTAGCGGCATTGTGTTTGTGCGCATACGAGAGTAAATCGCGCAGATTAAAGCCATCGTGCGCGGTTAGAAAATTCACGCTGGCCTGTGGCGCACGGCCACTGTGGGCAAAATAATCGCTACTAGCGGCAAAGCGGCGGGCCAGGAGCGCCCGGCTGACGCCACCGTGCAGCCAGAACTGCCGCAGCACATCGCGGTATTGATCATTCCATTCGCTCCAGCCAGCCGGAAACTGCCCTAGCCGGTAGCCATTGGGGCCAATATCCCACGGCTCGGCAATCAGTTTGCAAGGCGCCAGAATCGGGTCTTGGCCAATCGCCGTCAGCAAGGGCGCCCAGGCGCTAAACTGCCCATCCACCCGACCCAGTATCGGCGCCAGATCAAAGCGAAAGCCATCCACGTGGCATTCACTTACCCAATAGCGCAGGCTATCGAGCACCAGCTGTACCACCCGGGGGTGGCTTAAATCCAGCACATTGCCGCAGCCACTCCAGTTGGTGTATTCCCCCTGGCCATGCAGGTGGTAATAGCTCTGATTATCCAGCCCGCGAAAAGCCAGCGTCGGCCCCAGTGCATCACCTTCGGCGGTGTGGTTGTAGACCACATCCAGAATCACTTCCAAGCCCGCCGCATGCAGGTCGCGCACCATTTGCCGGAATTCGCTCAGCGGCGTTGTGCCGGCGCGACCCGACCAATAACTGGGCTCAGGGGCAAAAAAGCCCAGCGTGTTGTAGGCCCAGTAGTTCACCAAGCCCAGCGCCTGCAAGCGGGGCTCATCCAGGTGTAATTGCACCGGCAACAGCTCAATCGCAGTGACGCCCAGCGCACGGTAATGCGCTAGCATCGCCGGATGCGCCACCGCCGCATAGCTGCCACGTAGCGCGGGCTCGATCTGTGGCTGCAATTGCGTCAGGCCGCGCACATGCGCTTCATACAATACGGTGTGCGCCCACGGCGTTCGCGGCGGCGTATCATCGCCCCAGGCAAAAGGCTCGTCACATACCACGGCCTTGATTGCTGTTAGGGTATTGTCTTGTAGATCAGCTTGATTATGATCTGCAGCCAGATACCCAAACGAGGTATCTAGCTGATCACCCTGCCCCACCACCGCGCGCGCATAGGGGTCGAGCAAAACCTTGGCCGGATTAAACCGCGCGCCCTGTGCGGGCTGATACGGCCCATCGGCGCGAAAACCATACACCAGCCCCGCCATCGCCCCCGGCAACAAGCCATGCCACACGCCATTGGTGCACCCGGGTAAAGGCCAACTGGCAATTTGCTGCTGGCCATCGGCGCTAAACAGGCACAGCGCAATGCGCTCGGCATGCTGGCTAAACACCGCAAAATTCACCCCGGCCGCCGTGATGGAGGCGCCCAGCGGATACGCCGCCCCGGTAGCAAGTTGCGCTGGCCAGCTGTCACGCATCAGTGCGCACTCCAGCGTAGATACACGGTGGCCAGCGGCGGAATCGTCATCCGCAGCGAATCAGCCCGACCATGTGCCGGGTGCGGCTCGCTGGCGATGGCCAGATTGCCCTGATTGCTGCCGCCATAATATTGCGAATCGGTATTCAAGATTTCGTGATAAACGCCCGCGCGCGGCACACCCAAGCGGTAATGATGGCGGGTAACCGGGGTGAAATTACTCACAATTAGCAGAAAATCGCCGTTTTCCGCTTTGCGCAGAAAGCTAAATACCGAATGCTCGGCATCTTCATGGCTGATCCACTCAAAGCCACGATGATCAAAATCGATTTCATACAAAGCCGGATGGGCGCGATAGGTATGGTTCAGATCGCGCACCAATTGCTGCACGCCGCGGTGCCAGCCATTGGCCGGATCATCCAGCAAATGCCAATCCAGGCTCTGGTCATGATCCCATTCGCGGCCCTGGGCAAATTCGCAGCCCATAAACAGCAGCTTTTTACCCGGGTGCGCCCACATAAAGGCATAGTAAGCGCGCAGATTGGCAAATTGCTGCCAGCAATCGCCCGGCATTTTGGCGAGCATCGAGCCTTTGCCGTGCACCACTTCATCATGCGAAATCGGCAGCACGAAATTCTCGCTAAACGCATACACCAGCCCGAAAGTCATATGGTGATGATGGTATTTGCGATGCACCGGGTCTTGCCGCATATAGGCCAGCGTGTCATTCATCCAGCCCATATTCCATTTGTAATGAAAGCCCAGCCCGCCCATCGCCGGTGGGCGCGAAACAGCCGGAAAGGCAGTGGATTCTTCGGCCAAGGTCATGGCCGCCGGGCGCTCAACGCCCACCACTTCGTTCATGCGCCGCATAAAATCGATGGCTTCGAGGTTTTCGCGACCGCCAAATTGGTTGGGAATCCATTCACCCTCTTTGCGCGAATAATCGCGATACAGCATCGAGGCCACTGCATCCACCCTAAGGCCATCAATACCGAAGCGCTCCAACCAGTACAGCGCGTTGCCGATCAGGTAATTGCGTACTTCATTGCGGCCAAAGTTGTAGATCAGCGTGTTCCAATCCTGATGAAAGCCCTCGCGCGGGTCGCTGTGCTCGTATAGATGCGAGCCATCAAATTGCGCCAGGCCGTGCGTATCGGTGGGAAAATGCCCCGGCACCCAATCCAGGATCACCCCCAGCCCTTTGGCGTGGGCGGCTTCGATCAGAGCGCGAAACTCCTCCGGGGTACCAAAGCGGGAAGTAGGTGCATAAAGCCCTAGCGGCTGATACCCCCAAGAGCCATCAAAAGGATGCTCATTGATTGGCAGTAATTCCAGATGGGTAAAACCCATCTCGGCCACGTAATCCACAAGCTCGACCGCCAACTCGCGGTAGCTCAGCCAGCGATTACCCTCTTGCGGGCGGCGGCGCCACGAGCCCAAGTGCACTTCATAAATCGAGATCGGCGCATTCAGCGCATTCGCGGCTTGCCGCGTGGCACTGTGCTCAATCCAGGCCGGCAGCCGCGCTACGCGCGAGGCGGTAGCGGGGCGCATTTCGGCGGCAAAGCCATAGGGGTCGGCCTTGAGCTGCAGCTGGCCATGTTGATCGATGATTTCATATTTATACGCTTGGCCTTCCTCCACCTGCGGCAGAAACAGCTCCCACACGCCGCATTCGCGCCGCAGCCGCATCACATGGCGACGGCCATCCCAGCCATTAAAGTCCCCCACCACTGACACCCGGCGCGCATTGGGCGCCCATACGGCAAAGCTAAAACCTGCCACGCCCTCGCGTTCGGCCCAATGTGTACCCAAACGCTCAAACGGGCGGCGCTGGCTACCTTCGGCCAGAAACCATACATCCTGCTCGCCCAGCACCGGGCCGAAGCGATACGGGTCTTCCAGCCGCAGAGTCTGCTCGCCCCATTGCACATCCAGCTGGTAGGCAAAGGTATTTTTACGCCGCGGGATCAGGCCGGCAAAAAACCCGCGCGCATCGAGCTGCGCTAGCTGCACAAGGCTGCGGCCAGTTTTGGCCTCGACCACCGCACACGCGGTGGCATCCGGCAGCCAGGCCCGTACCCACACGCCCTCAGCATCGGTATGCATGCCCAACAGCGCAAACGGATCGGCATGCAAGCCCTGGCACAGGGCATCGATATCGGCAGGGGAAACAGACATGCAAACAACCTCTCAGGCGGGGCAAAGCGGGCTGGCTGCAGCGCGGCAAAGCCGCGGGCACTGCGCCAGCATGTTGGAAAAGCACGACGTACTGACAGAAAAATGCCACATTCACGCAGCACAATGCTAGCTTTCCCGTACGCAGCAGGCGGAAATTGCAACAGCCAGACTCAAGCTTGACCGTCATTTTACCGCCATAAAATTTACGCATAAATTACAAATTACCGCAAAGAGGCAGAAAATGTCTTTGACCCGCGCCGCAGGTATTCTGGTCCACCTCACCTCCCTGCCCTCTCCTTACGGGATTGGCGATTTAGGGCCGGGCGCCTACCGGCTGGTGGATTTTCTGGCCAGTGCCGGCCAGCGCGTGTGGCAGGTGCTACCGCTTGGGCCCACCAGCTATGGCGATTCACCTTATCAGTCGTTTTCCACCTTTGCGGGCAACCCCTTGCTGATTAGCCCCGAGCTATTAATCGCCGATGGCTTACTCAGCGCCGAACAGATTCCGCCGCATGAATTCGACCCGCGCCGGGTGGATTATGGCCGCCTGCTGCCATGGAAAACAGCCGTGCTGCGTGCAGCGTGGCAAGGCCTGCGAGCACTGGCACCAACCCATCCTTTAGCACTCGAGCTGAGCGAGTTTTGCGCGCGCGAAGCGGCCTGGCTGGATGACTACACGCTATTTATTGCCTGCAAGCAACACTTTATTGCGGCACGACAGAATGAATACGAAAGCACTGAATACCAGGCCTACTATCAGCGACTGGCCGATAAACAGACCGTCAATCAGATCAAAGATTGCTATTACGGCGCGGTGTGGAATTCCTGGCCAGCAGCGCTGGCGCAGCGCGAAGCCAAGGCGCTGAAACAGTATCGGCAAACATTGGCCGCCGAGATTGCTTTCGCGCAATTCTGCCAATTTATCTTTGCCCGGCAGTGGCAGGCGCTTAAAAGCTACGCCAACCAGCAGCAGATTCAGCTGTTGGGTGATTTGCCGATTTTTGTCTCGCAAGACAGCGCCGATGTCTGGGCCAATCGCAGCTTATTTCAGCTCGATGCCGCCGGCGATCCGCTAGCAGTCGCCGGGGTGCCGCCCGATTATTTCAGCGCCACAGGTCAGCTGTGGGGCAACCCACTGTATGCCTGGCCCGCACACAAAAAAACCAAATATCGCTGGTGGGTAGCCCGGGTGGCCGCCGCACTGGCGCGTACTGATCTGGTACGAATCGATCATTTCCGCGCCTTTGCCGCGCATTGGTCGGTGCCATTTGGCGAGCCCACGGCCGAACATGGCCAATGGTGCGCCAGCCCCGGGGCAGAGCTATTTGCCGCCATCCGCGCCGAGCTTGGCGATAAGCTGGGCATCGTCGCCGAAGACCTTGGGGTCATCACCCCCGATGTCACCGCCCTGCGCGAAAGCTTGGGCCTGCCGGGCATGAAAGTGCTGCAATTTGCTTTTGATGGCAGCGCCAGTAGCGATCATCTGCCGCACAACTACCCCGACGCCCACACCGTGGTTTACACCGGCACCCACGACAACGACACCACGCTGGGCTGGTACGCCAGCAGCCCCGAAATCAGCCGCGACCACTTGCGCCGCTATCTGAATGTCTCGGGCGAAGCGCCGCACTGGGATCTAATCCGCCTCGCATGGAGCACCCCCGCCACCCTGTCGATTGCCCCGATTCAAGATCTCTTCGGTGCACCGGGCAGCGAGCGAATGAATACTCCGGGCGTAGCCAGCGGCAACTGGCAATATCGCTTTCTTGCCGACGAGCTCACACCCGAATTGGCGGCACGGCTACGTTATTTGGGCGAGCTATTTGGCCGCGCCCCAAGCTAAGCCGAAAATACAAATACCCCAAAGGGTATTGCCTGTCAGGCTCTATTCAATAAGGCCCAGCAGGCAATACCCAGCAGCAGCTTACAGCTCTTGCGCAAAAGCCATCCCTCAGCCCTCCCCTTCGCCGGAAAAACCGAGTAAAATGCTCAGTCTTTCTGAGATTCTCTGGCGACTGCCATGTTCGACCGCTTGCGTGAAAATATCCGCGTGGTTTTCGACCGCGATCCTGCTGCCCGCTCTACGCTGGAGGTCATTACCTGTTACCCGGGTTTTCATGCGCTGACGCTGCATCTGCTGGCGCACGGGTTGTGGCGGCGCAACTGGAAATTGCTGGCCCGCATGGTGTCACATGGCGCGCGCTTTCTTACCGGCATCGAGATCCACCCCGGCGCGACCATTGGCCGGCGGGTGTTTATTGATCACGGCATGGGCATTGTGATTGGTGAAACCGCCGAAATCGGTGACGATTGCACGCTTTATCATGGCGTAACGCTGGGCGGCACGTCGTGGAACCAAGGCAAGCGCCACCCCACGCTGGGCAAGGGCGTAATTATTGGGGCTGGTGCTAAAATCTTGGGCCCAATTACCTTGGCCGATGGCGCCAAAGTCGGCTCAAATGCCGTGGTGGTCAAAAACGTACCGGCCGGCGCGACCGCCGTCGGGATTCCGGCCCGTATTCTCGACCCGCAAACTGATCAGCAGCGCGAGCAAAAAGCCGAGCAGCTCGGCTTTTCTGCCTACGGCGTGGGCGCGGACATGAACGACCCGATGGTGAAAGCCATTCACGGCCTGCTTGATCACTCGGTCACGACGGACCAGCGCCTGGAAATGATCTTGCGCCGGCTCGAACAGCTGGGCGTTGATTGCGCCGAAGAGCGCGCAACCGCCGATAAATTCGATCCAAGCTACCTCAATCGCATCGTCGATTAAGCACACAATACCCCACTAAAATAGTCAACTTTTTAGTTGACCAAAATAGTGGGGTATTGGTATCATAGCCCTGCATTCTGATCATCAAGGATACGCCATGCGACTGACCACCAAAGGCCGTTTTGCCGTTACCGCCATGCTGGATTTGGCTTTGCGCCAGGCCAATGGGCCGGTGACCTTGGCCGGCATTAGCGAACGTCAGCATATTTCGCTGTCGTATCTGGAACAGCTATTTGGCAAATTGCGTCGCCGCGAGCTGGTGGAAAGCGTGCGCGGCCCGGGCGGTGGTTATTGCCTCGCACGCTCGGCCTGTACGATCACCATCGCCGAAATCATTCAGGCGGTGGACGAGCCCATCGATGCCACCCAATGTGGCGGCCGCGAAAATTGTCGCGATGAATCGCGCTGCATGACCCACGATTTGTGGACCGATCTGAATGCCACCATTCACGGCTTTTTGTCTGATGTCACCTTGGGTAGCCTGATTGAAAAACAGCAGGAAAAAGCCCGCCGCTGCACCAGCGACAACCCCAGCGTGATGAAAGACCAGCGCCATCTGCTTGGCGCCCATTAAACCGAGCTTATCTGAATTTGAATTTTCGTCCTGCACGAACCAACGCAGCGGAGCACACAGCATGACCCAGCAAAAACCGATCTATCTTGATTACTCTGCCACCACCCCGGTTGATCCGCGCGTGGCCGCCAAGATGATTCCGTACCTGACTGAAATGTTTGGCAACCCAGCCAGCCGCTCGCATCCGTTCGGCTGGGAATCGGAAGCCGCAGTCGAAGACGCGCGCGAGCAAGTGGCGCAGCTGGTCAATTGCGACGCGAAAGAAATCGTGTGGACTTCCGGCGCGACCGAATCGATCAATCTGGCGATCAAAGGTGCGGCGCATTTTTACCAAACCCGCGGCAAACACATCATCACCGTGAAAACCGAGCACAAAGCCACGCTCGATACCGTGCGCGAGCTGGAACGTGAAGGCTTTGAAGCCACCTATATGGATGTGCAAGAAAACGGCCTGCTGGATCTGGAAGCCCTCAAAGCCGCCATCCGCCCAGACACCATCGTGATTTCGGTGATGTTTGTAAACAATGAAATCGGCGTGATTCAAGACATCGCCGCCATTGGCGAAATCTGCCGCGAGCGCGGGATTATTTTCCACGTCGATAGCGCGCAAGCCACCGGCAAAGTCGCGATTGATCTGGCCACCCTGAAAGTAGACCTGATGAGTTTCTCGGCGCACAAAACCTACGGCCCGAAAGGCGTGGGCGCACTGTATGTACGCCGCAAACCGCGCGTCCGTCTGGAAGCGCAAATGCACGGTGGCGGCCATGAGCGTGGTTTCCGCTCTGGTACTTTGGCCACGCACCAAATCGTGGGCATGGGTGAAGCTTTCCGCATCGCCCGCGAAGATATGGCCAGCGAAAACGCCCGTATCGGCGCGCTGCGCGATCGCCTGTGGAACGGCTTGAAAGAAATCGAAGAAGTTCACCTCAATGGCGATATGCAACAACGCGTGCCGCACAATCTGAACGTGAGCTTCAACTATGTTGAAGGCGAATCGCTGATTATGGCGCTGAAAGACCTGGCGGTATCGTCAGGCTCGGCCTGTACCTCTGCGTCGCTGGAGCCCTCTTACGTCTTGCGCGCCCTGGGCCGCTCGGATGAATTGGCGCATAGCTCAATCCGCTTCACCATCGGCCGCTTTACCACCGAAGCCGAAGTGGATTTCGCCATCAATCTGATCAAAGGCAAGATCGACAAGCTGCGGGCCTTGTCACCGCTGTGGGAAATGTACAAAGACGGCGTTGACCTCTCAACCATCGAGTGGGCTGCGCACTAAGTTGGGCCAGCGGGCGGCGCCACACCAGGCCCGCCCCACCCCAAGTGCTAGATGAAAAACTGAGCGAATCTGGAGAAACACAAAATGGCATACAGCGATAAGGTACTGGATCACTACGAAAATCCACGCAATGTGGGTTCGTTTGAAAAAGGCGATGACAGCGTGGGCACCGGCATGGTTGGCGCACCGGCCTGTGGTGACGTGATGAAACTGCAGATCAAAGTAGGCGCTGATGGCGTGATTGAAGACGCCAAATTCAAAACCTACGGCTGTGGCTCGGCGATTGCCTCGTCGTCACTGGTCACGGAATGGGTGAAAGGCAAGACGCTGGATGAAGCGCTGTCGATCAAAAACACCCAAATCGCCGAAGAACTGGCGCTGCCACCGGTGAAAATTCACTGCTCAATCCTGGCCGAAGATGCCATCAAAGCAGCGGTGGATGACTACAAGAAAAAGCACGGTTAATCGTTTCACGCATACACAGGGTATCGGCCCGCAGGCCAATTGATTCATAACCTGCCAGCCTATACCCCAAAGGGTAAGATCATGGCTTTAACATTGAGCGAGCGCGCGGCCAACCACGTGGCCAATTTCCTGCAAAAACGCGGCAAAGGGCTGGGTATTCGGCTGGCAGTGAAAACCTCAGGCTGTTCCGGCATGGCCTACAAGCTGGAATTTGTTGATGTGGAAAGCGATACTGATCTGCAATTTGAAAGCTATGGCGTAAAAATCTATACCGACGCCAAATCGCTGGCCTATCTGGATGGCACCGAGCTCGATTACACCAAAGAAGGCTTGAACGAAGGCTTTAAATTCAACAACCCGAACGTGAAAAACGAATGCGGGTGTGGCGAGAGCTTCAACGTTTAAGCCCAACACGCCAGCTTCGCCGCTGGCGTTTTACTGTTCCCTACCCGGTTTGCCATGATCGACTTCAGCCAAAGCCATTTCAGCCTGTTTGCCCTGCCCGAGCAATTTGCCCTTGATGGCAAAGCGCTGGATAGCCAGTATCGCGCCCGAGTGGCCGAATATCACCCCGATAAATTCGCCACCGCCGCCGATGCCGAGCGCCGCCTGTCTTTGCAAGCGGCCACGCATATCAATGAAGCCTACCAAACCCTGAAAGCGCCGCTCAGCCGCGCCCGCTATCTGCTGCTGCGCCATGGCGTCGATACGCAGGAAGAAACCAACACGGCCATGCCGATGGATTTTCTGATGGCGCAAATGGAATGGCGGGAAGGCATTGCCGAGGCCAAGGCCAGCCAGAATGTCGATGCGCTCGAAAGCCTCGCCCGTGAAATGCGCGCCGAAATTACCGCGCTGGAAGACACGCTGGCGCTGCAACTGGATCAGCTGCAGGATTTTGCCGCCGCCGCGCTCAGCGTGCGAAAATTACGTTTTATGGAAAAGCTGGATCAGGAAATCGGCGACGCCATCGAAGCCGTACTGTACTAAGCCAACCACCAAGGGTATATCCCTGAAGCCTTTATCTATGAATAGCTTCAGGCATATACCCTGATTATTTAGTTTGAATTACTAGGAAGCAGGCCAATGGCTTTGTTGCAAATCGCCGAACCCGGCATGAGCGCCGCCCCTCACCAGCATCGTCTGGCGGTCGGCATTGATCTGGGCACCACCAATTCACTCGTGGCCACCGTTAAAAGCGGCAGTGCGGTCTGCCTGCCCGATCAGGACGGCCGCACCTTGCTGCCTTCGGTGGTGCATTACGGCGTGGATGGCGATTTGCTGGTGGGCCACAGCGCCCAAGCGCGCCAAAACGAAGACCCGGCCAATACGCTGGTGTCGGTGAAGCGCTTTATGGGCCGCGGCATCAATGACATTGCCGATTTGGCCACGCCGTACCGCTTTGTTGACGAGCCGGGCATGCTCAAATTGGTGACCCGCGCCGGGGTGAAAAGCCCGGTTGAGGTCTCCAGCGAAATTTTGCGCGCCCTGAAACACCGCGCCGAAGACAGCCTCGGCGGCGAGCTGGTGGGCGCGGTGATCACCGTGCCGGCCTATTTTGATGATGCGCAGCGCCAAGCCACCAAAGATGCGGCCAAACTGGCTGGCTTGAATGTACTGCGCCTGTTGAACGAGCCAACCGCGGCAGCGATTGCCTATGGGCTGGATAATGCCGCCGAAGGCATTTATGTGATTTACGATCTGGGCGGCGGCACCTTTGATGTGTCGATTCTGGAGCTGACGCGCGGCGTGTTTGAAGTACGCGCAACCTCTGGTGATTCACAACTGGGCGGTGATGATTTTGACCACCGCATTTATTGCTGGATTCTGGAACAAGCCGATCTACATGGCCCAAATGCGCAAGATCAGCGGCTGTTGCTCACCCGTGCGCGCGAAGCCAAAGAAGCGCTGACCGATCACGCGCAAACGCAGATTACCGCCGTGCTCTCGGATGGCGCAATTATTGATCTAACCCTCAGCGCCGAGCAGTTTCACAGCATGACCGCGCATCAGGTGAACAAAACCCTGTTGCCGGTGAAAAAAGCCCTGCGCGATGCCAAATTGCGCATCGAAGACATCAAGGGCGTGGTATTGGTGGGCGGCGCGACGCGTATGCCGCATGTGCGCAAAGCGGTGCGCGAATTGTTCGGCCAAGAGCCGCTGACTAACCTCGACCCAGATAAAGTCGTGGCGATTGGCGCGGCGATTCAGGCCAATGTGCTGGCTGGCAATAAGGGCGACGATGAATGGCTGCTGCTGGATGTGATTCCACTCTCGCTCGGCCT
Organism: Chitinibacter tainanensis DSM 15459; assembly: GCF_000429785.1. Lineage (GTDB taxonomy): Bacteria > Pseudomonadota > Gammaproteobacteria > Burkholderiales > Chitinibacteraceae > Chitinibacter > Chitinibacter tainanensis. Next base: position 227,243 of record NZ_AUCN01000009.1, on the reverse strand, counting down.
GGAAACCATGGGCGGCCTGGTGGAGAAAGTCATCCCACGCAATAGCACCATCCCAACCGCGCGCGCGCAGGAATTTACGACGTTTAAAGATGGCCAAACCGCGATGGCGATTCATGTATTGCAAGGCGAGCGCGAGCTGGTAAGCGATTGCCGCAGCTTGGCTCGCTTTGAGCTGCGCGGCATTCCACCAATGGTGGCGGGCGCAGCGCGCATTCGCGTCACTTTCCAAGTGGACGCCGATGGCCTGCTATCCGTGTCAGCACGCGAGCAATCCACCGGCATTGAAGCCAGCATTGCCGTGAAACCATCTTATGGCCTCTCCGACGATGAAATCAGCCGCATGCTGACCGAATCGATGACGCACGCCAAAGACGACATCCAAGCGCGCAAACTGGCTGAAGCCCGCGTGGAAGCCGATAGCATTATTCAAGCAGTTGAGATTGCGCTGGCGAGCGATTGCGCGCTGCTCAATGCCAGCGAAACGGCCGAAATTAGCGCAGCCATTGCCGCCCTGCGCAGCGCCATCGCCGGCGAAAGCGCCGAGGCAATTACCGCCGCCACCGAACAACTGAACCAAACCACTGGTGAATTTGCCAGCCGCCGGATGGATGCCGCCATCAAGCGCGGGCTGGCCGGCCAGCGAATTTCCGATATTTGATTGCCTCGCGCAAGGAAACCACCATGACCCAGATCGTGATTTTGCCCCACGCCGTACTCTGCCCTGAAGGCGCGGTACTGGACGTTGAACCCGGCACCACCATTTGCGATGCGCTCTTGGCCAACGACATTGAAATCGAACACGCCTGCGAGAAATCCTGCGCCTGTACCACCTGCCATGTGCTGGTGCGCGAAGGCTTTGATAGCCTGAACGAAGCTGACGAGCTGGAAGAAGATCAGCTCGATAAAGCCTGGGGGCTGGAATCATGCTCGCGGCTCTCGTGCCAGGCCGTCGTGGCCGACACCGAGCTGGTGGTGGAGCTGCCGAAGTACACCATCAATCACGCCCGCGAACATCACTAAGCCGAATCGATGTATCGCCCGCCAAGCTATTATATACAAAGCATAGCAGGCATTACCCCCAAGGAGTATCAGCATGAAATGGACCGACAGCCGTGACATCGCCATCGAACTGGTCGAAAAATACCCCGATATCGACCCGAAAACCGTGCGCTTCACCGATCTGATGCAATGGGTACTGGAGCTGGAAGGCTTTGATGATGATCCCAAGCATTGCGGTGAAAAAATCCTCGAAGCGATCCAGCTGATGTGGATGGACGAGGCCGAATAAGCGCCAACCAGCGAGCACGATACCAAGCTCTATACGGGTATTTATGGGCAGACAAGCCCAGCGACAGTCCCTACACTCAAGCGCGTAAACTAGGGTTTGGCGCCGCATCTTTGTCACAGCGTGAGGCTAAACTCACGCTGTTTTTATTCGTATGCGCTAATATACTTTATCCGCCTGGCATGTAACTCCAAATGGCTTCCGTACCTCTTTCATCCCTGCAATTAATCCGCCAGGCGCGTAGCGACCTCGCCCCCCTGCTGGCCGACCCGCTCGCGGCCGAGAATTTTGGCGCTGGCGTGGCCGGCATTGTGCAGCTGATTCAGCGCGCCTGCCAGCAATCAGCCGAAGTTTCGCTCGCTACCATGCTGCTGGAGCTCGATACCCCCTACCCAATTCGTCATGCGGTGGACGTGGCCATTGTGGCGGAGCTGTCGCTAAATAATCTTGGGCAAGATGCCATGGCGCGCAGCTCGGTGTTGGCCGCGGCACTAACCATGAATCTGGGGATGCACGCGCTCGAATCGATGCTGGCCGAGCAAACCGGGCCACTCACGCCCGAGCAGCGCGCCCAAATGCAGGCCCACCCACAAATCGGCCGCGATCAGCTGCGGATGCTGGGCGTCTCGGATTTACAGTGGCTCACCTGCGTGGAGCAACATCACGAAGCGCCCGATGGCACCGGCTATCCACGCAAGCTCAAAGGCAGTGAAATCACCTTTGAAGCCCGCCTGCTGGGGCTGGCTGATCGCTATTGCGCGATGCTGGCCAATCGCAGCTATCGCCGCCGCCAGCTGGCCGATTCGGCGATGTTCACCACCCTCAATAGCGGCGCGGGCAGCTTGGATCAAAAACTGGCGCAACTGTTTTTATCGACTCTGGGCCTGTATCCACCGGGCAGTATCGTGCATTTAATCAATGGCGAAACCGGCGTGGTAGTTCGGCGCGGCAAACTCGATAGCACCCCGCTGGTGTTGGCGCTGTTTGATACACATGATCAGCTCCTGCCCACTCCGGTGCTGCGCAATACCGCCGATTTTGACTTTACCGTGGTGAACGTACTCGATAGCCGGATTATCGCCGGACAAATGCCGCTTGATAGCATTTGGGGCGTGGCAGGCAAAGCCTGAAATTAATCAGCCCCCTCAAAACACAAAAGCGGCCACTAGCCGCTTTTGTTTTGCCCGACTTTGGGTCGCTGGCGATTATTTCGCCATCGGCTGGCTGGCCATCCGCTCTTTGCGGCGCTGTTCGCGCTCGGAACGCATTTTTTCATGCGCGGCTTTGCGTTCGGCTTCAGACAGAACGCCATCTTTATTGGTGTCCATTTTATCGAAGCGCTCTTCCATTTTTTTCAGAAAGTCGGCCTTGGTGATATCGCCTTTGAAATGGTCATGTTTGCCGGCTGGTGGCTCGGCCATAGCCAGCGGAGATAAAACCAGACCACTCGCGAGGGCGGCGATAGCTACGATTTGACGCATTGGATTCTCCTTAAGCAGCGCACCATGCGCTTGTGTGATATAACGCTGCACGCCTCTGATCCGTTGACAAGGAAGACCACAATGAATTTTGCCGAACAACTGGCCCAATTGCCGACCGTAGACCACCTCGCCGCGCTGGAATTACTGCATGGCGAAGAAGTGGTGGCGCGGATTGAAAACAAACCCGGTCAGGCCGGCAGCCTGCGGGTGTATCACGCGCTGTTTCAAGAGTTTGGCGCCATCAGCGATATCGCTGCGCAAAAAGCGCTGCGTATTTATGCCGAGCACACCACCGATGCCGAAGCCAATCCGGGTAAGCACCCGAATATTGATCGACTGTTCCCGCTCGCGGCCGGGGCTACACCGCTGGCCGTACGCCTGATCGCGGCTTAAGAACTACCCAATGCGCAATAAAAAAGACCGCCATGGCGGTCTTTTTTATTGCTGCCCACGCTGGTCGGCGACAGCTTATTCCACACTGCTCGGCGCGGCCTTTTTCGGCAGGAATAAGGCGGCGATTTGTGGGCCGCGTTTAGGCAGCTTGGGCAAATCGCTTGGGAAGGCCGGAATATCCTGCGCATCGCGGCTCGCCCGCGATGGCATGCGCTCACCGCCTCGGTCTGCACCGGCAGAGCGTTCTGGACGCTCGCTGCGCTCACCGCGTTCGCCCCGTTCACGGCGCTCGCTACGGTTACCACGTTCCGCCCGCTCATCAATCAGCTGCACCGTGCCCGGCGAAAAGCCTGGTACCGGCACCAATTGCAGCTCTTTTTTCAGCAGGGCCTTAATACCGGCAAACGATTTTTCTTCTTCCGGCGCAACCAATGAAATCGCCACCCCGGTCGCCCCAGCCCGGCCGGTACGGCCGATGCGATGCACGTAATCTTCCGGATTGGTCGGCAATTCAAAATTCACCACAAACGGCAGGTCGGTCACATCCAGCCCACGCGCGGCCACATCGGTGGCCACCAAGACCTGCAATTCACCAGCTTTAAATTTATTCAGCGCTTCGGTACGGGCTTTTTGATCGCGATCGCCGTGAATGGCCTCGCAGACAAAGCCCGTGCGGCGCAACTCGCGGGAAACCTGCTCAGCGCCAATTTTGGTGCGGCAGAAGACAATCACCTGACTCATCTGATGAATACGGATCAGATGTGCCAGCAGCGCGCGTTTGCGGCCGGTTTCGACCGGATGCAATTCTTGCTTCACGGATTCGTTGGCCGAATTCTGGCGCGCGACTTCAATCTTCACCGGATTGCGCATGAAATCGTTGGACAATTTAACGATCTCAGGGGCGAAAGTCGCCGAGAACAGCAGCGTTTGTTTGCGGCTGGTACATAGCTTGAAGATTTCGCGGATATCGGGAATAAAGCCCATATCCAGCATGCGATCGGCTTCATCCAGCACAATGATCTCCACTTGCGAGAGATTGATGTTTTTTTGCTGGATATGATCGAGCAGCCGGCCCGGTGTCGCCACCAAGATTTCGACCCCGGCACGCAAGGCAGGTATCTGCGCTTTAATATCGACCCCACCATACACCACATGGCTACGCAAGCCGGTGTGTTTGCTGTACAGCGCCACATTGTCGTAAACCTGATCGGCCAGCTCACGCGTCGGTGTCAGCATCAGTACCCGCATGGGGTGGCGGGCGGGCGATACGCTGGTATTGGCATGGCGCATCATGCGGGTCAGAATCGGCAGCGTGAAGGCGGCGGTTTTACCGGTACCGGTTTGCGCGGCACCCAGCACATCCTGCCCGGTGATCACCACCGGGATCGCCTGCTGCTGAATCGGGGTTGGGTTTTCGTAGCCCTGCTCGGCAACTGCCTTCAGTACTTCAGGCGCAAGGCCAAGCGTTGCAAATGTCATACCCACACTACTCCGACTAATCAAACAATAAAGGCGGAACTTTACACGATGATGGCCCCCCTGAACACCGTTTACTGCTGTTAGATCAACGAAATAAGCCGATTTTCTACCCTACACGGCTGCCGTGCCGGCCTCTTGCCAGCCCCAGCCACCGGCGAGCTTGGCTTGCCGTAGCGCAATTAAATCGGCCCCCGCTGCCCACAGCAGCAGAAAACCTCGTACACTCACGGCATTCAGTTTGAAGGAGCCCAACCATGTATGACACTGCCCGCGAATATCTGACTACCATCCGCGATCTGCATCGGTTTGCGGTCAGCCGGTTTAATGCCGCCGAGCTGTTTTATGGCCACGGCACCAGCGAAGCCTGGGATGAAGCGGCCTATCTGATCCTCGCCACCTTAAAACTGCCGATCGATCGGCTGGAGCCCGTGTTTGATGCCCGGCTGCTGCCCGAAGAAGTCGAACTGGTGCTCAATGTACTGCAAGAGCGCGTCGTTACTCGCAAACCAGCGGCCTATCTGACCAAAGAAGCCTATCTGGGCGACTTTAAATTTTATGTGGATGAGCGGGTGATTGTGCCGCGCTCGTTTATTGCCGAAATCTTGCTCAATGGCGGGCTGGAGCCATGGATTGAATACCCAGAGCTCGTGCACAACGCGCTGGATCTGTGTACTGGCTCCGGTTGTCTGGCCATTCTGATGGCGCATGCCTTCCCGGATGCAGCCATCGATGCGGTAGATCTGTCGGCCGATGCGCTGGATGTGGCGGAAATCAATGTGCTGGATTATGGCCTGGGTGATCGCGTTGATCTGCTGGATTCAGATCTCTTTGATGCGGTGCAGGACATGAGCTATGACCTGATCATCTCCAACCCGCCATATGTGGATGCGCATAGCGTGGAAGAGCTGCCACCGGAATACCTGCACGAGCCGGAAATGGCCTTGGGCAGTGGTGAAGATGGGCTGGATATCACCCGCCGTATTCTGGCCGAAGCCAGCGCCCGCCTGAATCCGCAAGGCGTACTGGTGGTAGAAATTGGCCACAATCGCGAAGTGCTGGAAGAGCAATTCCCAACTCTGCCGTTTGTCTGGCTACCCACCGAATCGGGCGATGGCTTTGTCTTCCTACTTACTCGCGAAATGCTGGTTGAAGCAGGCCTTTAAGCCCAAATCGCGCAGTGACCAGCCAGCCTACGGGCTGGCTTTTTTGTGCGCCACGCCATTGACCTGTCATATTCTTTCTGAAACTGCATTTATTTTTAACATATCATGCAAGCTTTGATTGCGATGCACCAAAGCTGGGCATATACTTGGCGGTACTTATATTGCGTCGAGCTGACCCATGCTGGAATTTCTGGTTATCACCTTAATCGTGCTTGCCTGTTTGCCCTTTATTCCGTGGTCGCGCTTTGGTAAAAGGAAATCCTTGCTGGATCAAAGCCTCAGTGCCTATACCACCCAGTCTGGCCCGATTGATGGCAACGATTAATTAATACCCTCCCTCCGTATTACCTTCAAAGCTATACATCAAGATCTCTACAGCCCAATACCCTTTAAAACAATAAGTTCAGCTGTAGCTTGGGCAGGAAGCGGCGTAAAATACCGCCGCTTATGAGCCTCACTTCCCCTCACCACCTTTTGCAGCACGTCTTTGGCTACCGCGCCTTTCGCGGTATGCAGGAAGACATCGTCCAGACCCTGTGCCGGGGCGAGGATGCGCTGGTCCTCATGCCCACTGGCGGCGGCAAATCGCTGTGCTATCAAATCCCCGCGCTCGCCCGGGCTGGCTGCGCGGTGGTGATTTCACCGCTGATCGCCTTAATGCAGGATCAGGTGCAAGCGCTGCAAGAGCTGGGGGTAGCCGCGGCTTATCTCAATTCAACACTGGATGCCGCCGGCAGCCGTGAAGTAGAGCGCCAGTTTCTGGCCGGCGAGCTCAAGCTGCTGTACGTGGCGCCCGAGCGCCTGCTCACACCGCGCTTTTTAGCCCTGCTGCGTGAAGCGCAGCTGGCGCTGTTTGCGATTGATGAGGCCCATTGCGTCTCACAATGGGGGCATGATTTCCGCCCCGAATACCTCGGGCTGTCGCTACTGGCAGATGAATTTCCGCACATTCCGCGCATAGCCCTCACCGCGACCGCCGATCACAGCACCCGGCTGGAAATGCAGCAGCGGCTGCGGCTGGAAAACGCGCGCGAGTTTGTCGATAGCTTTGATCGGCCCAATCTGCGCTACACCATGGTCGAGAAAAAAACCTCGCGCGATCAGCTGCTCACCTTTCTGCGCCGCGAGCATGAAGGTGATTCGGGGATTGTGTACTGCCTTTCACGCAAACGGGTGGAAGACACCGCAGCGTGGCTGCGCAGCAAGGAAATTCGCGCCCTGCCCTATCATGCCGGGCTTGATGCCAGCACCCGCGCCAAACATCAGCAGATTTTCCTGCGTGAAGAAGGCGTGGTGATGGTCGCCACCATTGCGTTTGGCATGGGCATCAATAAGCCGGATGTGCGCTTTGTCGCGCATCTGGATTTACCCAAATCAATCGAAAACTACTATCAGGAAACCGGCCGCGCGGGCCGTGATGGCTTGCCGGCCAATGCGTGGCTCGCCTATGGGCTGAATGATGTCATGCTGCTGGCCGAGATGATTATGCAAGGCGGCAGCAGCGAAGAGCAAAAGCAAGTCGAGCGACGCAAACTCGATGCCATGCTAGGGCTGGTGGAAACCACCGAATGCCGTCGGCAAGTGCTGCTGGCCTATTTTGGCGAGCAAACAGCCCCCTGCGGCAATTGCGATAATTGCCTGAATCCGCCCCAGCTGGTGGAAATGACCGAAGCCGCACGCAAGGCGCTCTCTTGCGTCTATCGCACCGGTAATAAATTTGGCGTGGGGCATTTGGTGGATGTTTTGCGCGGCAAACACAGCAGCAAAGTTGCCGAATACCTGCACGACCGGACCAGCACCTTTGGCATTGGCAAAGACATCGACGAAGCAAGCTGGCGCGCCGTGTTTCGGCAGCTACTGGCCAAAGGCGCACTGCAGCTTTGCCCAGCCGGCCACGGTGGACTCGAGCTCACTGACAGCGCCCGCCCCTATCTCAAAGGCGAAATCCCGCTGTATTTGCGCGCGCGCAGCGAGAAATTTAGCTACCGCGACAAAGACAGCGAATTTGCCAGCTCCGCCGATCAGGCCTTGTGGCAAGCGCTACGCAAATTGCGCAAACAGCTGGCGGACGAACAAAACGCACCGGCGTACCATATTTTTGGCGACGCCACGCTCAAGGAAATGGTGCGCTTGCGCCCGCAGGATCACTACGAGCTCTCGCGCATCAGCGGCGTGGGTGACCGCAAACTGGATAAATACGGCGATGCGTTTTTACGCGCCTTGCGCGAGCACTAGGCCCGCGCGGCGCATTTGATATTGGCTAACGATTGAGCGGTTTAAGCCGTAATGGCCGCGCGTTGCTGCGCCTGATAGCGCTGAATAGCGTGCAGTAAAGCCGGCTCATCCGCCACCCCGGTTTGCGCCACCTGGCTCACCAGATAGAAGATCGCAAAATACGCCAGACGCAACCGTACCGCACGATCCAAGCCGGCTTTTTGCAGATAATTGCTCAAGAGCTTCATATCTGGCCGCACCAGATCCAGCTGCACCAAATCCAGCTCGCAATGGCTAAAGCGGACCAAGCCCGGATCGATCACCCCGCACAGGCGGTGGGTTTCGGCGTCCACCAAGAAATTGGCCGCATGCGCATCGCCATGAATCACGCTGCTGAGGGCGTGGTTCGATAAGGGCAGGCTGGCAAAATCGCCAATCAGCGCCAGCAAATGCTCGCGCAGCGGCTGGCTTAGGCATTCGCTGGCCGCGGCGCTGTGCAACCAGGTCTGCCGCAAACCCAAATCAACCTGATAAGCGCTGGCAAAATCGGCATGCCAGTGGCCGGTTTCATCCTGAAAACCGCGCTCGCAGCTAATCGCGTGCAAGCGGCGCAGCCAATCGACAAATTCATCCGCAAAACGGTCGATTTCCACTGGCGATTCCAGCTCATGGCTGGCCGGCATGCCGGCAATCTGGGTCAGAATCAGCGCTTCGCCGCGCTCGCCGGGCTGATGCAAGGCAATCACCTCGGGCAGTGGCTGATCAACCAGATAGCGGCGCAGTGTAGTCAGCGCCTCGGCTTCGCGGGCAGCCTGACCGGGTTGGCGATAGCATTTCAGCACCGCGCGTAAACGGCCCACCTGCACCAGATACACATCGGCCTGAAAACCGGTAATTTTTTCCACCCGGCTGGCCACGCCACCCAGATAGCGCTGGCACAGGCTTTCCACCTGGCCTGGTTCGACGATGAACATGGCAACCCCCGCGACAATCATTCAGGGTGAGAATGCGCCCAGCCTGTGACAGGCGTTTTGCGCTGGCACAAACTTTTTGCACAAAACCCCCACCGCTAAAGCCGCGAGGCTGGCGAAACAGCCCGCTTATTCGCGCAGCATGAGTACCGGCGAAGTGCGCGCCAGTGCCCATAGCCGCCGCCAAACCGTGAGGCCACTCAAGGCCATACCAGCCACAATCGAGGCCAGTGGCAGCCAAACATTGAATACCCATGGCAGTTTCAGCACCGCCGTGGCCACATACCAAGCGCCCAGCGCAGCTAAAGTACCCGCCAGCAAACCAGCCAACGCCCCCAGCAGCAGGCTTTCTAGCCACCAGATCCGGGCAATACGGGCAGTGCTGGCGCCCAGCGCGCGCATCAGCGCCGCCTCGCGCCGCCGCTCGCTATCGTTGGTTTCCAGCGCGGCCAGCAATACCGTCAGCCCCGCCAGCACACACATCACAAACACCAGCCGCAATGCGCTCGACGCTAGCGTAATTACTGTTTCAACCTGCGCCAGTACCTGCCCGACATCAATGATGGTGAGATTGGGCATACCGCGCACCAATTGTGGCACCAGTGTGCGCTGCGCGGGCGGCAAATAGAAACTACTAATCCGGCTACTAGGCAGATCGCGTAACAGCTGCTCGGAGCCCACTACAAAGAAATTGGCACGGAACGAGCCCCAATTTACCGCGCGCAGATTAATCACCGGCGCAGTCACCGCAGTGCCGGCAATATCAAAGGTGAGCTGATCGCCAATTTTAATGCCCAGCAGCACCGCCAGCTCCTGCTCGACCGACCAGCCCGGCACAGCGGCATTCAGTGGTGGACCTTGCACCCGCTGATTATCGGCGCGCTCGTCTTCGCCCCAGGAGAGATTAAACTCGCGCTCGGACAAGCGCTGCGCGCGGGGCTCGCTATACTGCTGCGGCTGTACCGGCTGCTGATTGTGCAAAGTCCAGCGCCCGCGGATCATCGGCTGCACTTTGGGCGCGGGCAAACCCGCCGCAGCAAATTGGGCATTAAAGGTGGCGATCTGCTCAGGCTGCAGATTAATCACAAAATGATTGGGCGCTTCGGGTGGCACTTGTGCGCGCCAGGCCTGCAATAAATCGCTCTGCACCACGGTGAGTAGCCACAAGCCGCACAGCCCCAACGTTAGGGCTGCGAGCTGGGCCAGCAGTAAGCCGGGTTGGCGCAGCATCTGCCGCAGCGCCAAACGCGCACTGCCTTGCCAGCGCCAGCGCTGCAGGGCTTGGAGCAGCAACCAGCCCAAGGCGGCCAAGAGCAGCAGTGCGCCCAACATACCCCCACCCACTATCACCGCCAGCTTTATATCCTTAGCGATCTGCAGCAAGATACCCATCATTGCGAGTAGCGTCAGCGCGTATTGCCAGAACCAATGCACATCGACGGTCAATTCACGGCGCAACACACGCAGCGGTGGCGTACGGGCTAGGCTCAGCAATACCGGCCCCGCTGCGCCCAGCAGCAACACCAAGCCCAGCGCACTGGCCCAAAGCCAGGGCCACAGGCTGGCAGGCGGCAAAGGCGCGGGCAACTGCGCCGCAATCAGCCACAGCAAGCCCGCTTGCGCCAGCCAGGCCAGTGCGCCGCCGGCCAGTGCCGCCACGCCCGCCAGCAACAGCATTTGCGCCAACATCAGCGCGCGCACGCGCCGCTGGCTGGCACCCAGCGTACGCAGCAAGGCCACGGTATCAAAATGCCGCAGCGCAAATCGCCGAGCGGCCAGCACAATCGCCACCGCCGCCAATACACCGGCTAGCAAAGATGCTAGCCGCAAAAAGCGTTCGGCGCGCTCGATGGCTTCTTTGAGCTCCGGCCGGCTTTCGCGGGCATTTTCAATCGCCTCGCCGCGCCCCAGCTGCGGCTGCGCCGCCGCCAACCAGGCATTCACCGCCGCCGGCTCCCCAGCCAGCAGCAAGCGATATTTCACCCGGCTGCCAAAGCCCAGCAAACCACTGGCCGGCAAATCGGCAGCATTGATCATCAGCCGCGCCTGCAGGCTGGAAAAATCAAAGGCCGCATCCGGCTCGCGCGTGATGATGTCACGCACAGTGAGCTGCAATTGCCCGACTTTGAGCTGCTGCCCCACCTGGATTTGCAATACATCGCGCAAGCGCGCATCAATCAGCGCTTCGCCCGGCTGCGGGGCTTGCGTAGCTCCACTTTGCAGGCTCAGTTGCCCCCGTAAAGGGTAAGCCGCCCCCACGGCTTTCACCGAGGCCAGACTCGCCTCTTGGCCAAAGCTCACCATCGAGGGGAAGATCGCCATCTCGGCACTGGCCAGCCGCTGCTGGGCGGCCAGGCTGGCAAACTTGGGCGGGATCGGATGATCGCTACTGAGCACGGCATCGGCCGCTTGCAGCTCGCTGGCTTGCCCGAGTAATTGCCGCTCCACCCGTTCGGTGAGCATGCCCACCGCGGTTAAGGCGGCAATGGCAATGATCAGCGCCAGCAGCAAGGTTTTGTATTCGCCAGCGGCAAGGCTGCGGCGAAATAGCCGCGCGGTGAGCCGCAGCTGACTCAATATGCCGGCGCTCATGCCGCCTGCTCCAATGCCGCGGTTTGCGCCGGCACCTGCCAGTCGATCATCTGCCCGGCTTGCAGGCGCAATTGATGGCTGCAGCGCTGCGCCAGCGTGTCGTCATGCGTCACCAGCACCAGCGTGGTGCCCATTTCGCGATTCAGGGCAAACAGCAAATCAGCCACCACCGCCCCGGTGGCCGAATCCAGACTGCCGGTCGGCTCATCGGCAAACAAAATCTGTGGCCCGGGCGCAAACGCCCGCGCCAGTGCCACCCGCTGTTGCTCGCCGCCGGACAGCTGCCGCGGTAAGTGATGCAAGCGATGCCCCAGCTCCACTCGCTCTAGCCACTGCAAGGCCTGCGCCTCGGCCCCGCGCACGCCGGCCAGCTCCAGCGGCAGCATCACGTTTTCCAGCGCGGTGAGCTCGGGCAATAATTGAAATGACTGAAACACAAAACCAGCGCAGCGCCCGCGCACCGCGGCGCGGCCATCTTCATCCAGTGTTTGCAGCGCAGCCCCAGCGAGGATGACTTCGCCAACGCTGGGCGTATCCAGCCCGGCCAGCAAGGCCAGTAAGCTCGATTTACCGGAGCCCGAGCGCCCCACCACCGCTAAACTGGCCCCGGTGGGGACACTAAAGCTGATCTCGTGCAAAATAGTGAGCTTCTCGCCTTCACTGCTGACGGTTTTACCGAGCTGGCGGGCCTGCAAAATATCTGGAGTTGCACTCATGCTGATTCAGTTCCTATCGGTGTTGCGTCGTTGGGGCCTGCTGGCCTGCACCTTGGCGCTGCTGGCGCCTGGCGCTATGGCCAAAAGCACCGAGGTGATTCTGGTGTTTGGCGACAGCCTTTCGGCCGGTTATGGCATTGCCCAGCAGCAGGCATGGCCTGCCTTGCTGGAGCAAAAACTACAACAACAAGGCCGGCCCATGCGGGTGGTGAATGCCAGTGTCTCTGGTGAAACGACTGCTGGCGGGCTCACAAGGTTCCCGGCGGCTTTAAAACAGCATCGCCCGCGCTGGGTGATTCTGGCGCTGGGCGCCAATGATGGCCTGCGCGGTCTGCCAGTGAGCGCCATGCAAAACAATCTAAGCCAGATGATTCAGGCCGCGCGCCAAGCCGGGGCCAAAGTGCACCTGGTGGGCATGCAAATGCCGCCCAATTACGGCGCCGACTATACCCGCCAGTTTGCCGCGGTGTTTCCGGCGCTGGCCAAGCAATATCAGCTGAGCCTGAGCCCGTTTTTACTGGCGCCTGTGATCCAAACCCCTAGCTATTTTCAGGCCGATCAACTCCACCCCACGGCGGCGGCCCAGCCTTTGCTGCTCAATTACGTGCTGCAAAACTTCAAACCCTAAGCGGCGCTATTTAGCCATGGGTATTGATCTGCAAGCATTATCAAGCAAAGCTTGTAGCTCAATACCCCTAAGATCCTACCGATAAAAAACGCCATCTGGCTCAGGGCAAGATGGCGTTGTGTGTTGGGGCGGGCTGTCGCTTACTGCGGCAGCGGTGCCAGTGGCTGCACCAACTTCACCACCCGCTCAACGCCGGACACCGAAGCGGCGATTTGCGCGGCACGATCGGCCAGCTGTGGGCTACTCATGCCCAGCAAATACACCACTTTGCGGTCGGTAATCACCTGAATATGCACGGCCTGCGCATCACCGCCATTCGTCAACATGGCAGTTTTAACGCGAGTACTGAGTTGGCTGTCATTCAGTCGATCAGCCATGCTCGATGGCGGGGCTTGCACCACATCATTAAACACCCGCGTAGTTTGGCTAAAGCTGCGGGCCAGTTGTTCGACGCGCGCTTTGGCGGCCGCATCAGGCACTTCACCGGTCAGCAAGACCTGACCGTTGAAGGTGTTCACATTCACATGCGCCCGCTCTTTGAATTCATCAATGATTTTGGCGCTGATATTGGCGCCGAGCGAGGTATCTTCGGTAATGGTTTTGGTTGGGCGCGGATCAGAACCGATCCAGGCCCCCATGGCCACGCCACCAACCACCACCAATGGCACGCACGCACTCAGGCCCAAACTCGCGGCCAGAATGCTGATACTGAGCGCCCGTTTCAGTTGCACCGCCATTAATCGCCTCCCAGCAAGGTAAAGTCGACCGCATCGCACAAAGCGTGAATCGCGGTAATGTGCACTTCCTGAATCCGCGCGGTGCGCTGATGAGGTACACACAAATGCACATCATCACCCACCAGCAGGTCGGCAATTTGCCCACCGTCGCGGCCGGTAAAGGCAATCACGCTCATGCCCCGATCATGCGCAGCATGAATCGCCGAGATGACATTGGCTGAATTACCGGAGGTAGAAATCGCCACCAGAATATCGCCAGCGCGACCCAAAGCATGCACTTGCTTAGAAAAGACCATATCAAAGTCGTAGTCATTGGCAATTGCGGTGAGCGCTGAAGAATCAGTCGTCAGGGCAATCGCCGGCAAACCCGGGCGCTCGCGTTCGAAGCGGCCGACCATTTCAGCCGCAAAATGCTGGGCATCCGCCGCCGAGCCACCATTGCCACAAGCCAGGATCTTGCCATCGGCAATCAGCGCCTGCACCACTTTCTCGGCCGCCAGCGCAATGGCGGGGCTGAGGACCTCCAACGCGGCCTGTTTGGCGGCGATGCTTTCTTCGAAATGCTGCTGAACGCGTTGAATCAGATCCATAGGGTTTCCTTTCGTGTATCTGCCCGCTCGCCGGCGGGCGCGGTGTGGTTTAACCACTTATACAGTTTTTAATCCAGTGCAAGGCCTCGCCTTCGATACAGATCGCATCAAAACGGCAGGGCGGCACTTGCGGTAATTGTTGCAAATACTGCTGGGCACTGGCCCACCAGCGGGCTTGCTTGGCCGGGGTAATACTGGCGGCAGCCCCACCAAAACGGGTAGAGCGCCGCATGCGCACTTCGATAAATACCAGCATTGGCCCATCAAAGGCAATCAGGTCGATCTCGCCCTGCCGGCATTGCCAATTGCGGGCCACGATGCGCAGACCTTGGGCCTGCAGAAATTCAGCCGCCTGTGTTTCAAAGGCCTGGCCTTTATTGTTCATTCACCACCGCGGGGGCCGCCGCTTCTGGCGCGACTTCGGCAGTGCCACTGGCGCTGGCGGGTTTACGCCCCATCACGCGCACCACTGATTCGCGGTTTACCACATTATCAGGGCTTAAAGTCAGCACGCCGGTCAGGCCTTCCAGCCGTTCAAAACGCTGCCCTGTACTTAAGATGGCGGCGATTCGCCAAGCATCAACCCCCAAGGCGAACAATCGTTCCAAATCATTAGCGCTTGAGCGGGTGCGATTATACAGTGCATAGCCCTCGCTATCGGGCGCCGCGAGCCAAGGCATATCCAGATATTTCACGCCAGCCAGATCAACCAGCGTAGTGGCGGGTAAACGGCCCGGGTTGATTTGATTGCTGGCATACACGGCGCGCTCATTGCCCACAAAGGGCCGCACTACGCGGGCCGATTTGGCATCCATAGCCAAAAACACCGCATCTGGCAGCGCGTCATTGAGCTGCTGACGAATTTCGGGGGCATCACGGCGCGGATTAGCCACCCGGATCACCAGCGGCTCGCTACCATGAATTTCCCGCCAGGCATTACTAAAACCTTGCGCCAGGCGTTGGCCGATACTGTCATTGGTTTGCAAAATCACCGGCTGGCGGCCACCCTCTTGCCGCACCAGCATGGCCATTGCGGCCGCATCGCTCTCCACCCCCAGGCCAAAGCTGTAGAGCTGGCTTTGCGGCAACGTGGTCGGATCAAACCCATTCAGGGCCACGGTGGGGACTTTCAGCTCGCTGCTGTCGGCCAGATAATTAATCGCCGACTTGGTCAGCGGGCCAATCACCGCGATGGCGCCGCCATCTACCGCGCGCTGGTATTGGGCTTTGATGTCTTCTTCTTTATCGGTGGTATCAATCACGCGTACCAAGGGCACTTCGGCGCCACCATGCACGCGCTCGGCGGCCAACACACCGGCCCGAATGCTATCAACCGCCGGCTTAAAGGCCTTGGCCTGCCCCGGCAACAGCAAGGCGATATAACCGTTGACCGGTCGGCTGGCACTCTCACTCTCGGTTGCCGCAGTGGCCGAGCCGGCCAGCGCCCCGTATAGTAGAGCCCCGGCAGCCAGTGTTCGGCCTGCTGTAGCCCAAAATGCGTGGCGCCATTGCAATCGGCCGCCAAGGAGAGTTGTGAAGTGCATAAGCCTGAGTATCCTGTCAGCAAGTCTGCATTATATGTGGTCGCTACCCCGATCGGTAATCTTGGTGATATTACCGAGCGTGCGTTGGCGGTTTTGCGTCAGGCCGATGTGATCGCCGCCGAAGATACCCGCGTAACCGGCCAGCTGCTTAAGCAATTTGGCATCAATACCCCCCTGATGTCGGTACGCGAGCATAACGAACGAGCGATGGCTGAACGGATTATCGAGCGCCTTGCCGCCGGCGACACCATTGCCCAGGTTTCCGATGCCGGCACCCCGGCGGTTTCCGACCCCGGCGCGGTCCTCGCGGCCGCGGTGCATGCGGCCGGCTTTAGCGTGATTCCGATTCCTGGCGCCTCTGCTCTTACGACCGCCCTATCGGCCAGTGGTTTCACCGCGCCACACAGTCTGTTTTATGGTTTTTTGCCGCCGAAAAGCAAGCAGCGCCGTGATGCGCTCGCGCCTTTGGTTGGCCACCCCTATCTCACCGTGTTTTATGAGGCACCGCATCGCATTGCCGAATGTGTAGCCGACCTCGCCGCGATGTTTGGCCCCGAGCGTGAAGCCGTGTTGGCACGGGAGCTGACCAAAACCTTTGAAACCATCCGCCGCATGCCACTGGGCGAGCTGGCCACCTGGATTGCCAGCGACAGCAATCAGCAACGCGGCGAAGCCGTCATCGTGGTCGATGCCGCGCCGCCCGCGCCCGCCGTCGAAGGCGAAGCCTTTGATTACCTGCTGCAGCCCCTGCTGGCCGAATTACCACTGAAGCAGGCGGTAGCACTGGCACAAAGCATCAGCGGTGCACCGCGCAATACGCTGTACGAACGCGCTTTGCTGCTTAAAAAAGCCGCCGAATAAACGCACGGCAAAAATATTTGGCACAAACCCTTGCCAAGCGCGGTTTAAGTAGCTAATATCCCGCTTCTACGTTGCACCTGCCCAGGTGGCGAAATGGTAGACGCAGGGGACTCAAAATCCCCCGCCGCAAGGTGTGTCGGTTCGAGTCCGACCCTGGGCACCAAAACAATTAGGCCTCACGCTACTGCGTCAGGCCTTTTTTGTTGGCTATTGCTCGCATACCGATACAGGTATTGCCGCACAAGCATTAAATTACTTAAATCCGGCAAAGATACCCCCCTAAGCCCCACTCATTTTGTTCTAGCCAGCTGCCGGCCACTGCTGCATACGTGCTACGCCACATCCGTCAGGCCTGTCATCTGCCCCATGCCACGCTGATTACTCGGCTCTTCGGCGCAACAAAAAAGCCAGCCGCAACACTGCAGACTGGCTTTCGCGCACTGCGACTTCATCACGCCTCTTACTCGATTGGCGCATCTTTGAGCCAGGTGACTTTCGGCATACCCGATTGCAATACCGCTTGCCGCAACGCTTCGATCGCCGCCATACGCGGGAAATTGCGCCGCCAAGCCATGACCACCCGGCGGGTAGGCGCGGGCTCGGCAAATGGGCGAATACTCAGCAATGCATCATCGGCGGCACTTACCGACGTCACCGGCAACACGGTTACCCCGATCCCGCCAGCCACCATGTGGCGAATGGTCGTGAGCGAAGAGCCCTGCAAAGTGCGCTGCAGGCCACCGGTGCCGCCCATGCTTTCGCGATTCAGATCCGGACAGGTTTGCAGCACTTGATCGCGGAAGCAATTCCCCGGCGAGAGTAAGAGCACGTTTTCTTCGGCCAACTGTTCGGACGAAATCTCCGGCATAGCCTCCCAAGCATGCCCCCTAGGGGTAGCCACCACAAAGCCTTCTTCATACAAGGCTTGCGTAGCAATACCCCCCTCATGGAAAGGTTCGGCTACAATCGCCACATCAATTTCACCCTGCTTAAGCATCTCGGCCAGCCGGGCGGTGTAGTTTTCTTCCAGCAGCAATTGCATTTGCGGTGCCAGCTGCCGCAGCTCAGGGATCAGGTGGGGCAATAAATACGGACTGATGGTGTAAATTACCCCCAGGCGCAAACTGCCGGCCAAGGGGTCTTTACCCTGCTCGGCCAGCTGCTTCACCACAGTTACTTCTTCCAGCACCCGCTGCGCCTGCTCAACGATGCGGCCACCAATGGCGGTGAGCGAAACATCGCCCGATGAGCGCTCAAATAGCGTCACCCCGAGCTCATCTTCGAGTTTTTTTACCGCCACCGACAAAGTCGGCTGCGACACAAAACAGCTATTGGCGGCGCGGCCAAAGTGGCGCTCGCGCGCCACGGCCACGATATAGCGCAATTCGGTAAGCGTCATCGCCACTGATTCCGTCGAATTTCATTCAGTTGATGCCGGCACAAAGACCAGCTCCACACCACGATAGCAACCCCGGCCACCGCCACCCAAGCCGGCATGGTGATGCCAAACAAGGTGAAATCGATATTGCCGCAATCGCCCACCGGCCGGATCACACTCGCGAGCCAACCTGGCAAGGCATTCAGATCAATAGGAAACGGCAAGCTCGATGGGCACAGCGCGCTTGGGTCACGCGGAGTGTATTGATACCAGGTATGGCGAATACCTACCGCGGCCGTCACCCCAGCCGCCAATGTCAGCAAGCCGGTTTGGGCATAGACCCCAGCGCGGGTTCTGGGCGGAAAAATCGCCGCCACCAGCGCCAGCAGGCCCGTCACAATAATGCCGATGCGCTCATATACGCAGTACAGGCAAGGCATCAGCCATTGATAAAATTGATGGTAGAGCGCAAAGCCGATCATGCCGGCGCAAGCCAGAAAAACCAAGACAAAACCAAATCGCCAGCGGAACAAATTCATGCTGTTCTCCGCCCAGTCAGAATAGAAAACGGCTATTCTAGCGCCGAATCCGTTTCCTTGGCAGCCAGAAAATCGCGCAATTGGGCTTCTTTAGCCAGCGCATCCTGATAGCCCAGCCCAATCAGCCGCCGCGCATACGCGCCACTAAATAATAAATAGCTGGCCACCACCGAGCCCTGCCGGCGAAACGCCCCCAAACCGCCGAGAAAAAAGCGCATCCCCAGCGAAAATTCGCGCTTGAAAGGCAAGGTGAGTTTTTCCAGCGGCTGCGAGGGCGCGATGGTTAACACCTCCACCGGGCGTAAATTCAGCCCGCTGCTGGCCCGCACCTCAGCAGGGATCAGCGAAATCGTGCGGTTGATGCGGGTAATGCGCTCCAGATCAACCTCGAGCGAATCCAGAAAAATACTATTCATCAGCTGCCCGCTCACCTGCGCCAGCGTCGGGTAATCACTCACCTGCTGCCGCGCCGGCGCGTCATCGCCATGCGGCGCCACCCCGATTACCAGCAAGCGCTTGGCACCCAGATGAATAGCGGGGCTGAGCGGCGCCAATTGGCGCACCGAGCCATCGCCAAAAAACTCGCGATGAATACGCTCAGCTGGAAACACCAGGGGTATTGCGCTGGACGCCATTAAATGCGAGACATTCAGCTGGGTACGTACCCCAATCCGTGAAGCGCGCTGCCAGCCCTCCAACTCAGGGTGCCCTTGAAAAAACGCCACCGATTGCCCGCTGCTGTAGCCCAAGGTCGAGATCGCCACCGCGCGCAGCGCGCCTTGCTCGATATTGCGCTGAATCTGGCTGAAATCCACCCGCTGCTCCAGAAAATCACGCAGCGGCGCATTATCGAGAAAAGCCCGCGGGTTGTAGCGCCCCAACCCGCCCAGCATCAGCGAGCCCATCCAGTGGGCACCAGTGGCCAGCAAGGCACCGAGCGAGCCACGGTAAATCAGCTCGGGATAGAGGTTTTGCCACATCCGTGCCAGCGAAAAAACCCCATGGCGAAACTGCTGGGCACTCACTGCCAGACCCGCGGCATTGATCGCCCCGGCCGAGGTGCCGCAAATAATCGGAAAAGGATTGGCCGCATGCTGGGGCAAGAGCTTGGCAATCGCCAACAGCACGCCCACCTGATAGGCCGCCCGCGCCCCGCCCCCCGAGAGGATAAGCGCCGTATCGGGCGCTGCTTGCCATTCGCGATTCATGCTCGCCTCCTCGCCTAGCTGACGGCTGGGCTGTCAGTTTTACCCTAGCTGCTGGGCTGGCGAACAGCAATCATGCGCCGCAACAAGTCAAGCTGACAGCACGAAGAACTGCAATATTACAAGGCCATAGTCGAAAATGAGACATTTCGGTATAATGCTTTTTTGGCGAAAAGGATCTAGCTCATGCGCATTGTGCAAAAAGCCCTCACGTTCGACGACGTTCTGCTCGTCCCTGCCCACTCCAATATTCTGCCTCGCGACGTTTCGCTCGCCACCCAGTTCACTCGCGGTATCCGCCTGAATCTGCCGCTGGTTTCCGCTGCGATGGACACCGTGACCGAAGCACGCTTGGCCATTGCCATGGCCCAAGAAGGCGGCATTGGTATTATCCATAAGAACATGACGCCGGAACGCCAGGCGCAAGAAGTAGCCAAAGTGAAACGCTACGAATCTGGCATTGTGAAAGATCCGGTCACCATCGCACCAACCATGCTGGTGCGCGATGTAATTGCGCTGACTCGCCAGCACAAAATTTCTGGCCTGCCCGTGGTTGAAAACGGTCAGGTGGTCGGGATTGTCACGAACCGCGATCTGCGTTTCGAAACTCGCCTCGACGTTCCTGTGTCATCCATCATGACACCGAAAGACAAACTGGTTACCGTGAAAGAAGGCACCAGCATTGAAGACGCACGCACCCTGATGCACGATCACCGCCTCGAGCGCGTGCTGGTGGTCGACGACGCCTTCAAACTCAAAGGCCTGATCACCGTTAAAGACATCGTTAAAACCAGCGAACACCCACTGGCCGCCAAAGACGAGCAAGGCCGTCTGCGCGTAGGCGCGGCTGTAGGCGTCGGCGCAGGCACTGACGAGCGCGTGAAATTGCTAGTGGAAGCTGGCGTTGACGTGATTGTGGTGGACACCGCCCACGGCCACAGCCAAGGCGTACTGGATCGCGTGAAGTGGGTGAAAACCAACTTCCCACAAGTACAAGTCATCGGCGGCAATATCGCCACTGGCGCAGCGGCGCTGGCGCTGGTTGAAGCCGGCGCGGATGCGGTGAAAGTCGGCATCGGCCCTGGCTCAATCTGCACAACGCGTATTGTTGCTGGCGTAGGCGTACCACAAATTTCTGCTGTAGCGAATGTCGCTGAAGCACTGGCTGGCACGGGCGTGCCGCTGATCGCCGATGGCGGTATCCGCTTCTCGGGCGACATCGCCAAAGCCATCGCCGCTGGCGCGCACATGGTGATGTTGGGTGGTCTGTTTGGTGGTACCGAAGAAGCCCCAGGTGAAGTTGAGCTGTACCAAGGTCGCTCGTACAAGAGCTACCGCGGCATGGGCTCGCTGGGTGCGATGTCGGGCGCAAATGGTTCATCAGACCGTTACTTCCAGGACAAAACCGCCGACGCGGACAAACTGGTACCGGAAGGCATTGAAGGTCGCGTACCGTACAAAGGCCCGCTGACTGCCGTGATCCACCAACTGGTGGGCGGCCTGCGCTCATCAATGGGTTACCTCGGTTGCGCCACAATTGATGATGTGCATGCCAAAGCTGAATTCGTACAGATCACCGCTGCCGGTATCCGCGAATCACACGTGCACGACGTGCAAATCACCAAAGAAGCGCCGAACTACCATCAAGACTAAACGCTTGATCGCTTCGCCAAAAAGCCGCCCTACGGGGCGGTTTTTTTTCGGCCAGCGCTTTGGGCTAGCGTCTGCGTAAGCAGAACTGGCTACGAAAAGCACATGGGTATAGCCTCATAATCCTAATTAATTATGGCTTGTAGCCATATACCCTACCCATCAATTAATAAACTCACCCCATATTTTCAATCCCCTCGATTCGCCACTCCCCGCCTCGATCAAGCCCGGTTGCAGCAAGCCTACTGCGGCGCCCCAAGGTCGCACCTGTCGCCACCGACACCACAATTTGCCGACTACGCTTGACGGCATGAGCACTAGCTCGGCAAGATGCGCGCTCTTGGTGGTCGGGCTTGGCCCGACCAATGTGCAACGTCGCGTGCAGCTCAATAGCGCACCATCTACAGAGGAGTATTTGCCGTGACCCAGTTGGTGATGAACACCCACTAAACCAGCACCCGAATCCCCCGGAATTCGGCGTGACTGGCACGCCGGGTTCCTGCCGCAGCGCTCACGCTGCGCCGCCCCGGTTTTCGATCAAAGCCCCCATCCGCCCAGCGTTGATGCTCAACGCCACTTGGCCAAGGATGGGGCGGCAACTGATCTTCCGGGGTTTTTTACGTCTACAGGATTTATGTATGCCAGTCGTACAACAACTCAATAAAGGGCGGGTGCCGGTCAAGATCTGGACCGACGACATCGCGCCCGCAGCGCTCAATCAACTTTTGAATACCGCGCAACTACCAATCGTGCATGGCCATATCGCGGCGATGCCGGATGTGCATCTGGGCATTGGCGCCACCGTGGGCTCGGTGATTCCAACCCGCGAAGCGATTATCCCGGCCGCAGTGGGCGTGGATATTGGCTGCGGCATGAATGCGGTGCGCACTTCGCTCACCGCCAGCGATTTGCCCGATAATCTGGCGCGCATTCGCTCGGCCATCGAGGCCGAAGTGCCGGTTGGCTTTCATCAGCATGAATGGAGCAAAGTGCGCGGTGGCGCCATGCAGCGCGTGGCACGGCCGCTGAATGACCGGCTGGATGCGCTGGTGGGCCAGCACCCGGGCTTGCTAAAAATGCAGCGGCAATTTGCGCAAACCTGGATCTGCCAGATCGGCACCTTGGGCGGGGGTAATCATTTTATCGAGCTGTGCCTGGATGAAGCCGACCGCGTATGGCTGATGCTGCACTCGGGCAGTCGCGGCACCGGTAATGTGATCGGGCGCTATTTCATCGCGGCGGCACAAAAAGACATGCAGCGCCATCAGCAACATTTGCCAGATAAAGATCTGGCCTATTTTGCGGCGGGCTCAACGCTGTTTGATGATTATGTGGCCGCGGTGGAATGGGCGCAGGATTATGCGCTGGTCAACCGGCGCGAAATGATGCGCCGTGTTGTGGAGGCGATTCGCCCGCATTTGCCTGCTTTTACGCTGACTGATGAAGCGATCAATTGCCACCATAATTACGTGGCGCGCGAACGCCATCAGGAGACGGATTTGTTCATTACCCGCAAAGGCGCCATCGCGGCGCATGCCGGGCAATTGGGCATTATTCCGGGCAGCATGGGCGCCAAAAGCTATATCGTGCGTGGCTTGGGCAATGCCGAATCGTTTTGCTCTTGCAGTCACGGTGCGGGGCGCACCCTTAGCCGCACCGAGGCTAAACAGCGCTACAACCGCTTTGACCTCGCGGCACAAACGGCCGGTGTTGAATGCCGTAAAGATGGCGGCGTGGTGGATGAAATTCCGGCCGCGTACAAAGACATCGACACGGTGATGGCGCATCAGCGCGATCTGGTGGAAGTGGTGCACACGCTCAAGCAAGTGGTGTGCATCAAGGGTTAAAGGAGAACGTAATGCAATTCAAACCCCGTAATCCCTTCGCCCTCGCTGCCCGCCAGCGCCAAGCCGGAGCGCACGAGCAAAGCGAACGTGCCCGCCGTCGCAGCGAGCGCCAAGCGCTGCAACAACAACTGCAGCAAGACTGGGTCAGCGGCGCCGATGACGCCAGCGATCTGGATGCCGACTCCGCCCTCGCCGGCGGCCGGCAAAGCACTCGTGCCCGCTTGCGGCAACGTTGAGCAAGCCTCATCGACGCAAAGCTTGGCCTCCAGCAGGCCCCGCTTTAATTGAATAGCAATGGGTATAGCCTGACAAGGCTTTCACCATATAGCTTAGCAGGCTATACCCTAGCTAAATCTACGGCGGGTTTTCTTTAACTGAACTGCCGCCGCGCCAGCAGCTCTTGCAGCGCGGCGGGCAAATACTGGCGCAGGCGCGCCGTAATGCGCGCCTCATACCGCTGCCAAACAATGCCCAGATACACCACCGCAGCCCCCAGCACCGTCAGCGCCAGCGGAAACAGCAGGCTATCGCGAAACACCGAATACGCCAGATGCCCCACATAGGCCGCCACCCCCAGCCCGCCAAACACGGCAAACACGCGCCGGCTCAGCACCGCCCCGATCAGCAGCAAACCGAGATTCAGCAGGCAATACGCCAAACGCTTAAGTTCGCTATCCGAATCCATACTGGTCAGCGCCACCCAGAAGGCCAGCAAGCCAAACAGATACAGCCAGAAGGCAAAATCCTCGCGCGAGCGCGTGCGCAGCTCAATCCAGAACGCCAGCCCCAGCATCAATAGGCCCACATACACCGACACCCATTTGCGCAGCTGCCATTGCAGATCGCTATCGTGAAATAAGATCGGCGTGAGATCCATACTCAGATACCACAGCGTGACGGCCACCGGCAGCATCAAAAATGGCAAGCGATAGCGCCAGAGCATAATCGCCCCGACCACCAGCGTGGCCAGCTCCATCCATAGCCAGCGCCAATCAATCCGCACATGGTAATCACGGTATTCCTCGCTCATCTCCCAATAGCCCAAGCCCGCCTGCAGGCCATAAATCGCCAGCGGAGTCAGCACCACCACAAAGGCTGCCGCAATCCCGGCCGGAATCCGCAGCCCCGGCCGGCGCAGGCAATATTCGGTCAGCCCCAACCCCAGTAGCGCATAGGCCAGCGCGATCAGCAACAGACCCCAGCCACCCCACAGATCCCAGCCCAAAGTCATAAATAGGCTCATCGCCCCAATCGCCAACAGCCCGCCGAGGTAATACAAAATATGCGTCGCGCGAAAACTGGGCGTTTGTGCCGATTGCGTCGCCAGAAAATCCCACAATGGCCCCACTTGCGCCGGCGCTAATAACCCAGCCGCGGCGGCATCATCTAATTGTTGGCGCTGAATTTGCATCACCTGCTCCTACTTAAACGTCCACACCAGCCCATCCTTATACCCACCCATAGTATTCATCACTAGGCATTAACTAATAATGAACTGGGGGCGATACCCCTTGTATGTTTGCAGAGCCTGTTTCAGCACGGGTTACCGTGAGCATAACTAGCACTCGCACATAGCGCCCAGCATTTACCCAGCAACCTGCGTTCAGGCATAGTAACGACAAAGCTGACGCCCAGCCAACTCAAAACTCGCATTCAGCGGAATACTACCGAGCTCAATGCGCTATGCTAATAGCCCATCACTCAACCCGCCGCGCGGACTATTTCGGAGCCCCACTATGCGCCACATGCTGATCACCACCCTGCTCACTCTTGCCGGCACCAGCGCCGTAGCGGCCGTGCCCAGCCATTGCCAAGCCGATGAAGTCGCGATTGTGGATGCCTGGATGGGCCCCACCAAAGCCACCGATGCCGGCTGGAAAAACACCCAAACCGGCAAAGTGGTGTCGCTGTGCGTTGATCGCGCCAAAGAGCCGTTTGGCCGGGTGAGCTACCGCTATGGTCTGCCGGGCAAGGTGGAAATGAATGTCGATGCCACGCCGCAAGCGCCCTTCACCATCGCCAACCTCAGCACCGGCCCGCATACCGGGCTGGATGTCGTGAGCTTTAGCCGCGGTGAATTTAGCTATTACCTCGGCATCAACGCCGGTCAGGCCAGCGGGGTTGAGCTAACGGTATTTAAAGGCGCCAAGAAAATCGTGGCGCATTTTTCCGGCAATCAAGATGGCGAAGATTTTCAGCTAGGCGCCGCCGAAATTGACCTCAGCGGCCAGCAAGCCCGCTCACCGGTGCTGAAAATGGGCAAACTCAAGCATTCGCTGTTTTAAGGGCTAGACCAGCGGGCCACGGTCTACACCCGCGCCGTGGCCGCGCAGTCAATCTGTCGTGCCGGCATTGCCGCAGCTTCACATTCAGTGGACTCACCCCATGAAAACCGTCATCTGCTTGAGCTTGCTCTTGGCCCCACCCTGTTTCGCGATCGATCTCAACAAACTATTTAGCGAGCCGGGCAAACTTGAGCAAGCGATCGGCCTGATGAAGCAACAAGCACAGCTTGATCGTAGCTGCCCTGTACTCCGCGATCAGCGCGCTCGCACACAGCGATGGCTGTCGGATCTGCAGTTGCAGAATGGCCTGATGCAAATCGTGCCAACGCAAGCCAGCACCCTCGATGCCAATGCGGAGGCTGTGCGTAAGCTAAAAATCCAGCTCATGCAGCAAATCTCCAGCCTGAAATTGATTGTGCAGCAAAGCCAAGCCTGCTTGGTGCAGTCCATCGATTGGGTAAGCTTTTGTCGCGACGCCCATCCATCGCTGGCCGGCCAATGCTCAGGGCAAATACCGTTTGCCCTCTGGCTGGAGCAAGACTGGCTATGCGCCGAAGCAAGCCCGCAGTGCCTGGATAAACTCGCCACCGTGCAAACCATCCAACACGCCAGTCGCGAATTAGGCCAATGGGCCCTCGACAGCGCGCAAGCCAATAACCCCATAGTTGATCGCGCCAGCTGGCAGCAACTGCTGGGCTGGAGCGCGGTGAATTTGCAGTGAATCACTGCGCGGCCACAACGTTTGCTCACCGCCACGGCATAGTGAGCAGGCGACAAATCCGTGCCATCATCATGGGTATGCCCTGCTAACTATTTTATGTATTAAGCCACATAGCAATACGCCTACCCCGTATTAATTCAGAAGCTGAAACACCCTTCGAGCCCGGCGCGCGATACAAGCTCAATGCTGCTGGCCCTTGCGCGCCTGCTGATGCTGCACTCGGATAGCAATCACCGCCGCGTTGGCTCGCATAGATGCTAGATCACCACTGGCTCGCGCTGCAAATCGCGCAACTCAACCGCTTCAAGCACATGATTATGGCCATCCGCAAAGCTAGCTTGGCCTGCCTATTCTCGATAAAGAAACCAAAAGATAAATTTATCTACCATGCAGTAGCATTTTTTAACTAATGGGTATAGTATGCATCTGCACGGACAAATTCGGCATTGTAGTGAGGTGTGATGAGGCACTTTTCCAGTGCGCGTCAGCCCCTGTGGCGCCGGGTTTGTGCCAGCGCAGTGAAATGAAGATTCTTAACCCCATCACAACGCACGTGTGCGGGTTAATTTTTAGACGGTAAATTTGACTAAAAATGAAGAGGTTTTTCATGAAACGCTATATTCTCACCACCCTTTTGGCCGCTGTTGTTTCCGTATCCGCCCATGCGAAAGACATCGTGGATACCGCAGTTTCGGCGGGTAATTTTTCGACACTAGCCACCGCCCTCAAGGCGGCTGATCTGGTCGACACCCTTAAAGGCAAAGGCCCATTCACGGTCTTTGCCCCCACCGACGCGGCCTTTGCCAAAATCCCCAAAGCCGATCTGGAAGCGCTGCTAAAAGACAAAGCCAAGCTCACCGCCGTACTGACCTACCATGTGGTGCCGGGTAAAGTGATGGCGGCGGATGTGAAAGCCGGCAAAGTCAAAACCGTACAAGGCTCACCCATCACCATCACCACCAATGACGGGGTGAAAGTGAACAACGCCAAAGTCACCGCCACCGACATCGTGGCCGACAATGGGGTGATTCATGTGATTGATACGGTGATCCTGCCAAAATAATTGGCCATGTACTCATGCGGCATTGCGCCGCTTGAAAACAAAACGGCAGCTTGGATGGGCTGCCGTTTTAATTTTTGCTACATCTGAGCGTACTGGGTACTGCCCCTAAATTGCCGTAAATCGTGTCGGTAGATTTATTCAGATAGGCAAGGCCTGCTGCGCAGGCGGTTTGTTTATTGGCGGTTTCGCCCGCCGGACGAGCAAGGGGCAGTCTTGCCTTGCCCCTTGCAACCCTAACGCGCCCGATCACCGCGAAACCCCGTCCGTCCGGCGCTTGGCAAGGCGATGCGGAAACTCGCGTTGCGCTAGCGTCGCAACGCTCAAACAGCCGCATCTTAAAACCTTGCCAAGTGCCTCCCGAACGGCGCGGCTCCACGGGCGATCCGTGCTAACCACGGCATGGGTATATTCATCAAACCAAAGAACAGTAATGCCTTCAGCACAATACTGCCGCTAGTATTTACCGCGCTCGTGAAGTTGGGGCTTGGTTTCCCGTGTAGCGAAAACCGCAGCAAGGAGAGAGACAAACAGCATCATCGTTTGGCTCACGACGCAGCAAGGGCAGCGCGGAGCGCTTTTCGCCCGGGTCGCCTTTGGGGTGAAGGGGTATTTGGCGAAGCAAATACCCCTTCCCGTTAGCGCGGCGGAACGCGCATCGAAACTTCGCGCCAGCGGCGCATAAAACCAGCTGACTCTAAAGACTCACGATTGCATGGCCTGCTAACGCAGGCGATAAACCGGCGGTTTCGCCCGCCGAACGAGCAAGGGACAGTCTTGCCTTGCCCCTTGCAACCCTAACGCGCCCGATCACCGCGAAACCCCGTCCGTCCAGCGCTTGGCAAGGCGCCGCAAAACTCGCTGCGCGCTAGCGTCGCGCAGCTCAAACAGGTTGCGGCTTAAAACCTTGCCAACCGCCTCCCGAACGGCGCGGCTCCACGGGCGAACTGAACTAACCACGGCAGTGGGTATATTCATCAAACCAAAGCCCAGCAATGCCTTCAGCACAATACTGCCGGCAGCATTTACCACACAGGTGAAGTTGGGGCTTGGTTTCCCGTGTAGCGAAAACCACGGCAAGGAGGGAGACGAACAGATTTATCGTTTGGCTCACGACGCAGCAAGGGCAGCGCAGAGCGCTTTTCGCCCGGGTCGCCTTCTCTTGCTTACTTCTCTTGGAGAAGCAAGAGAAGTAAGTGCCGCGGCGCACAGCCGTCAACCCAAGCCAAAAGATTATGTAACACGCAATTAAAAGGATTAAGGCGCTCGAACATACATTGCAACATCGCGCCAACGTCCTATAAAACCGCACAAAAATGTAAGGCGGGTTAGCCACACGCCAATTAGATTATGGTAAGCTTACCTTATATTACATTTGCATTGTAAAATTGGTCAGCATAGACCAGAACTCACCCTGCATGACTATATAACTGTTCGCAGGCTTCGATAAACCACCTAGCAATGAAGTGAAAATATGACACGCAGAACAACCCATTCAAAGACTAGTAGCAACGACGATGGAAAAGGAAATACTAAATCATCAGCAGAAACAACAACCACTTTCGAAAGTAATGCATTTGATAAAACCCTTGGGCACGTAGCTGACAAATTGTTTTCCTACGTAGAGCAGGCCGTTGAAAGTTGTGTAAAGAAAGCTAAAACACCAAATAGGACAATATTACCAATTGGAATTTCCGAAGTAGGAAAAACAACCTTTTGTTACCGATTAAAAATGGCATCAGGAGATAGGCAGCAAAAAATACACAACCGAACAACAGAAACAAGAATACATACCATTTCAAAAAGAATAAACAGCATAGATAAAGAAGAAAACGTAGAATTACGTGTCATTGAAGTACCAGGAGAAAATGCGGCATCTTGGGCAGAAGCTTTTTTCAAGTACAGCCCAAGAGTTTTAGTAATTTTAGTTGACCACCGCAAACCAGAAATCCACCTCAAAGAATTGGGAAACTTCATTAGCGAACTACAGAAAGAAACCAGCTTCATCGAGAAAACCATTAGAACCACAACTTTTAGCGAAAACAACCTCCAAAAAATTCACCTCGTATTTAATCATATTGACAAGCTTGACGAAGAAACAATCAAAAAATACAAGAGGCAATATGAAAATTTTGAGAGCGCTCTAAATGCAACATTAATGACGAAGCCATTGGCAGAGTATTCTGAACTATGTTTAAACACGTCAACTTTAGAACCAAATAACGCAAAAACCCTAGAGGAAAAAACCATTAAATCACTTGAATACATCTTGGAAAGCGTCAAATAAAATGGAAGAAATCTGGATCACCCCGACCGAGAATGGATACACGCTATCACCCACAGAATCCCCATTTAAAAAACAAATCCTTAACAACCTAAAAACTGGAGCTTTTTCCCCAAAAGAAAACCCAGAGCTACTTCCTTTCTACAAACACTTCTTGATAGGAAGATTTATAAAAACACATGCATGCTACATATCTGGATTTTCATCTCATAATTTCACAGGAAAAATACATCGCGGCAGTCATTCGATATGGTGCGTAATTAGAATAGAAAAAATAAACACAACCCCCAGAAAAGAAGAGATAATCCAGAAGTCATTGGACACATTAGAAATATTCAGAGACAAAAATAAATACCCACACATTTTCGATAAACACATCAAACAATATTTGCTAAGCCAAATCAATTCAGAGGAAATAGATAAAGTAAACATCCTAACCGAAAATTCAATTAAAAACTCAAAATAAAAAGACCGCCCAAGGCGGTCTTTTTATCATCTCAAACTACACAACAGCAATTACTCAATCACTGGCGGATTACGCAATTTGATATGCAATTCGCGCAATTGCTTCTCGTCCACCGCATTCGGTGCATTGGTCAACAGACACTGCGCACGTTGCGTTTTCGGGAAAGCGATCACGTCGCGGATAGATTCGGCGCCGGTCATCAGGGTGATCAGACGATCCAGACCGAAGGCCAGACCGCCGTGTGGCGGCGCGCCAAATTTCAGGTTGTCGAGCAGGAAGCCAAATTTGTTTTGGGCTTCTTCTTCGCCAATGCCGAGGGCATCAAACACGGTGGATTGCACATCGGCGCGGTGGATACGCACCGAGCCGCCGCCCAGCTCCCAGCCATTGAGCACCATATCGTAGGCGCGCGCTTTGCAGGCGCCCGGATTGGTTTTCAGCAATTCCAGATGCTCGGCTTTTGGCGAGGTGAATGGGTGGTGGCAGGCATTCCAGCGTTTGCCATCTTCGTCGTATTCAAACATTGGGAAATCCACCACCCACAGCGGTTTCCATTCACGTTTGAAGTAGCCGCCCTCTTCGCCGCGCTCGTGACCGATTTTGATCCGCAGTGCGCCGATGGCTTCATCCACGATTTTACGTTTGTCGGCGCCAAAGAAGATGATGTCGCCATTTTGTGCGCCAGTGCGCTCGATGATGGCTTTCAAGGCGTCATTCGACAGGAATTTCACGATCGGGGCTTTCAGGCCTGAATCTTCGGCGTTGCTGATGTTCGATACATCTTCCACCTTGATGTAGGCCAGACCTTTGGCGCCGTAGATGCCAACGAATTTGGTGTAGTCGTCGATGTCTTTACGGCTCAGGGTGGCGCCACCGGGTACGCGCAGGCCCACTACGCGGCCGCCATCCATGTCGGCTGCGCCGCGGAAGACTTTGAATTCTTCCGTTTTCATCACGTCGGTGAGCTCGGTGAATTTCAAGTCTACGCGCAGATCGGGTTTGTCCGAGCCGTAGTAGAACATCGCATCGTCGTATTGCATGCGCGGGAATTCGCCCAGATCTACGCCGATGGCTTCTTTGAAGACGTGGCGGGCCATTTCTTCGGTGATATTCATGATTTCTTCTTCGTTCAGGAACGAAGTTTCAATATCGATCTGGGTGAATTCTGGCTGGCGATCAGCGCGCAGGTCTTCATCACGGAAGCATTTGGTGATTTGGTAGTAGCGATCGAAACCAGCGACCATCAAGAGCTGTTTGAACAGCTGTGGCGATTGCGGCAGCGCGAAGAATTGACCGTCGTGTACACGGCTTGGCACGAGGTAATCGCGCGCGCCTTCTGGCGTAGAGCGCGTCAGCATCGGGGTTTCGATGTCGATAAAGCCGCGGGTGTCGAGGAAGTTACGCACCAATAGCGCCACTTTGTAGCGCAGTTTCAGATTGCGCTGCATGGTGGGGCGACGCAGATCGATCACGCGGTTTTGCAGGCGCACGTTTTCAGAGAGATTGTCGTCGTCGATCTGGAACGGTGGCGTTTCGGCCTTGTTCAAGATGATGATGTCTTTGGCCAAGACTTCGATCTGGCCCGAGATCATTTTGGCGTTGGTGGTGCCTTCTGGGCGCGCACGAACAATACCTTTGATTTCCAATACATATTCAGAACGCGCGCTATCGGCGGTGGCAAAGGCTTCCGGGGTATCCGGATCGATCACCACTTGCACGATGCCTTCGCGGTCGCGCAAATCGATAAAGATTACGCCACCGTGGTCACGACGACGATGAGCCCAACCTTGCAAAGTCACAGTCTGGCCGAGGTATTGCTCGTTGATCAGACCACAGTAATTCGTACGCATTGAATTTCCCTAAATCATCGAAAATGGTTGCCCGCCCGCTCGCTTAGACCGTGGCCGGCGAGTGAGTGGTGTCGGGTGCGGGCACCGGCTTGGTCGCCGGCATCACCACGCCCATGGAGATCACATACTTGAGCGCTTCATCCACGCTCATATCCAGCTCTTTGACATCGCTTTTACGCGCCATGAACAAAAAGCCGGAGGTGGGGTTGGGGGTGGTTGGCACAAACACCGAGATCAACTCGCCATCGAGTTTGTCGCCAATTTCACCGCCCGGGGTGCCGGTATGAAAACCGACCGCCCAGGTGCCCTGATGCGGAAACTGCACCAGCACCGCTTTGCGAAAAGCCTGGCCCGAATCCGAAAACACGGTGTCGGACACTTGCTTTACGCTGTTGTAAATCGAGCGCACGATCGGGATGCGCTTGAGCAGGCTTTCACCCAATTGCAGCAGACGGCGGCCCAAAACATTGGTCGCCACCATGCCGGTAAACAGCAATACCAAAAAGGTGAGGATGACCCCAAAGCCAGGTATATGCCGCGCGCCATTGAGTTCCGGGATACTGCCGGACATACCCCGCAACAGCCAGTAATCTGGCCGCAGCTCGTTCGGCAAAATGGCGCCGATCTGGTCGAGCGTGCCGATCAGGGTATTAAGCACCCAGATGGTGATGGCGAGCGGAATCCAGATCAGCAGGCCGGTAATCAGGTAGCGCTTGAGAAAGCTAGTCACACAGATCCCTTGTGGGGCTTAGTGGCAACCGCCGGGTGGGCAGCTGGGCGCACAGGCTCCGCTATTTTTAAAATCGGTCTGATACCAGCCATTGCCTTTCAATTGAAAGCCGGCGGCGGTCAGTTGTTTTTCGTATTTCTCGGCCTGGCACGCGGGGCACTGAGTGAGCGGCGCGTCGGCCATTTTCTGCATATGTTCGTCAGCATGGCCACATTCGGCACAGCGATAAGCATAAATAGGCATGATTACTCCTTTCCAGAACTGGGCATTATAACGCAGATCGCGCAAGCGTTGATATTGGCCCGCCGTTGGGAAAATCCAAGGGTGCGCATGGCGCGATGCGGCGGATTGCCGGCGCGCATTGGCGCAATACCTGCACAGGTATCGACCCACAAGCCTTACCGTTAATAGCCCACGAGCCAATACCCCTACTAGCCGCGAAACATAAAATACACGGCCCCCACCATGCACAGCGCCGCCCACACATAATTCCACTGGAATGGCTGCTTCATATAAAAGATGGCAAAGGGGATAAATACCGACAAAGTAATGACTTCTTGCAAGATTTTCAGCTGCGCCAAGCTATACACTTGATACCCGATCCGATTGGCGGGCACTTGTAGCAGGTATTCAAACAGCGCAATGCCCCAGCTCATCAAGGCCATCAGCAACCAGGGCTTGGTGGTGCCGTTTTTCAAATGGGCATACCAGGCAAAGGTCATAAAAACGTTCGAGCAGAGCAGTAACAAGACACTGCTTAGGGCTGGTGGTAGGTTCATAAGGCAAAACCAGAGTTTCTTTGTTAAAATCGCCGCCAGTTTACCGAGACCCTTAACCCCGGAATACCCATGTCTGCATTACGCACCTTGTTTGTGGCCCTGCCCTTGCTGTTTAGTTTGTCCGCCCATGCCGCCGACAGCGACGATATCCAGCAACTGATCCGCAGCAAACAATTTGCCCAGGCACTGGAGCGTGCGGATAAGAGTCTGGCTAAAACCCCGAAAGATGCGCAAGTGCGTTTCTTGCGCGCGCTGGCGCTCAGCGAGCTTGGCCGCAGCGATGAGGCGATTAAGGCCTTCACCCAGATTTCGGAAGAATTCCCGCAGCTGCCCGAGCCCTACAATAATCTGGCCGTGCTGTATGCCAACAAGGGCCAATTTGATAAAGCGCGCACCGCGCTGCAAATGGCGATCCAGACCAACCCAAGCTATGCCATCGCGCATGAAAACATGGGTGATCTGTATGCGCGACTGGCTTCGCAGGCCTACGACAAAGCCCTGCAACTGGAAAGTAACAACGCGCAAATCCAGACCAAACTGAAACTGGTGGATTCGCTCTTTAGCCAACCCGGCCGCGCCGTAGGCAGCAAGCCCACCACCGCCGCCACGCTGGCGCCGACCAACAAGCCATTACCTGTCACCATCGCCACCATCAAGCCGGCAATTACTGCTGCGCCAGCGGTGCTGATCACCCCGCGCCCAACACTGGCGCCGACGGTAGTGCCAACGGCGGTAGTGACCGCCAAACCGACGCCAACGGCAAAACCGACCGCCACGCCAAAAGCCACGGCCGCTCCAACCGCAACGCCGAAAGCCGAGAAATCGGATAGCGCCGCCAAACAGCAAGTACTGGCCAGCGTTGAAGGCTGGGCCAATGCCTGGAGCCGCCAGAATGTGAAAGGCTATCTCAATAGCTATTCGAAAAACTTCAAAGCACCGGGCGGACGTAGCAACTGGGAAAAAGACCGCGAAGCGAAAATTAGCTCGCCGAAATCAATTAGTGTCGATTTGCGCGATGTGCGAGTCGAGATGATTGACGAGAAAACCGCCAAAGTGCGGCTGCGGCAGGATTACAAATCCGATCGTTTGTCGACCAGCACGGGTAAAACGCTGATTCTGGAAAAAGTCGGTTCACGCTGGTTGATCAGCGATGAACGGATTGGCGGCTAAGCGACTGGTTGAAGCTGCATGATGCATATTTCCCGCCGCGCTAAGCGCTGGCTGTGTTTGCTGGCGCTAGTTATTCTGGCGCCAGCCGCCCGCCATTTTCTGCCCGACGATGCCAATCGCCCGTACACCCTGCGCCCGGATCAAGTCGGCACCGCCGCCACGGGCAACCACGAAGAGCGCATCTTGGCCGCGATTGATGCGATCCGCGCCGGCAAAATGGCCGATGCGCGCGCTACCGTTGATGCCATTCTGGCCGAGCAACCCAATTACCGCCTCGCGCATCTACTCAGTGCCGATCTTTACGCCATGCGCGCCATGCCGCTCAGCACCATCGGCGGCGGCGCGGAGCAAGCGCGGCAAAATCAGCAATTGGCCGAGCGGCTGGCCGATTTGCGCAAAGAAGCGCAGGTGCGGATCAACTATCGCAATATGCCCACCCCACCCGAAATGGTGCCGGCCAATATTCTGCAATTTGCCCCCGAGCAAAAATACGCGGTGCTGGTGGACGCCGACACCTCGCGGCTGTATGTGTTTGCCAACCAGAATGGCACGCCCAAAATGGTGATCGACCATTATGTAACAGTGGGCAAACTGGGGATTGGCAAGCAGGTGGAAGGCGATCAACGTACGCCGATCGGCGTGTATTTTGTGAATAAACACCTGCCCCGCCCTTTGCTGGACAAAACCTACGGCGAGCGGGCTGATCTGTATGGCGTTGGCGCGTGGCCGATTTCCTACCCGAATGAGCTGGATAAAAGCGACAAAAAAACCGGCTACGGCATCTGGTTGCATGGTAGCCCCGCCGCCACTTATGCCCGCCCACCGCAAGCCTCGAATGGCTGCGTGGTGCTCACCAACGAAGAAATGCTGAATGTGGCGCAGTATTTGCAAGTGGGTGCCACCCCGGTGATCGTTACCCCGAAAGTGGAATGGCTGGAGCTCAAACAATGGCAGCAGCGCCAACAAGCCGCCCGGCAATTGATTGAGCAATGGCGCACCGCCTGGGAATCGCTAGATAACCAGCGCTATCTGAATTTTTACGGCAGCCGCTTTTTAAGCCCAGAAGGCCAAAACCTGACCAGCTGGCGCCTGCAAAAAATGGCGGTTAATGCTGGCAAACAGTGGACCAAAGTGAAAATCAGCGATCTATCCATGTTCGCCGTAACCGGCCCTGAGCCACAGCTGGTAACGACATTTGAGCAGGATTACACCAGCAACAATCTGGATAATCAGATGCGCAAGCGCTTGTACTGGCAGGTGGAAAACGGCCAGTGGAAAATCCGCTGGGAAGGCGCGCCGATCAATGAAGTGAGGGTATACGACCCGAAACCAATGACAGAATAGCCTAGCGGGTAATACACCTAGCCGGATCTACTATTAAAGCCAATAAAAAACCCGCCACCGGCGGGTTTTTTATTGCGGCGCTGACCGCCAATTACAGCGTCAAGCCACCGGTCACTTCGATGGCTGCGCCGTTGATGTAGCTGGCATCATCCGAAGCGAGGAAGGCATACACGCTAGCGATTTCTTCTGGCTGGGCCAGGCGTTTCATCGGTACGCGCTCTTCCATGCCTTGCAATACTTTCTCGGGCATGGCTTTAACCATGGGCGTAGCCACAAAGCCTGGGCACACGGCGTTGGCACGGATGCCTTTTTTGCCCAATTCTTTGGCCCAAGTTTTCACAAAGCCAATCACACCGAATTTGGTCGCCGCATAATTGGTCTGGCCAAAGTTACCGTACACGCCCACGACCGATGAGGCATTCAGAATGACGCCACTGTTTTGCTCGATCATGGTGTCGACCACGGCCTTGGTACAGTTGTAAACACCTTTCAGATTGATGTCGATGACGCGATCAAACTGATCATCACTCATTTTGTAGAGCTGGGCATCCATGGTGATCCCGGCATTGTTCACCAGCACATCAATGCGCCCCCACTGTGCTTTCACAGCGGTCACCATTGCAGCAATGCTCTCGGGGTTGGTCACATCCACCACAAAGCCCACGGCCGCAGCGCCGGTAGCTTGCAGATCAGCCACCACGCGGTCGATACCGGCCTGGTTTACATCACACACCACCACTTTCGCGCCTTCAGCCGCAAACCGCACCGCGGTGGCTTCGCCAATCCCGCTGGCCGAACCGGTGATGATGGCGACTTTGTCTTTGAGCTTCATGATTTTCTCCTGGAGGATGGATGCCCCGCCCAGTGGCGAGGGGGTTCATCTAGCAGAATAAGCACAGTGCTGCATTGCAGCAAGTTAAAAGATCACGACAAAGCTTGATTAATAACAAAAAAGCCAGCTTTTATTCAGCTGGCTTTCAGTTTTGAGAAATGAAATGTTTAGCGTTCGGCCGATTTCTTTTCAATGCCTTTGATCAGCGAGCGGCAATCCACCACTTGCAGATCGTTATCCCGGGCAAAGGTCATGATGAAGCTATAGACGCGCGGATCGATTTTTTCGAGCTGGCGATCCACCGCCACACAGCGCACATTGTTGTGCATCATCGGCCGCACATACGGCGCATACGATAGCTTTTGGTCCACGCCAAAAGTCGACAAAATGCCGGACAGGCGCTCGGCCCAGTCGCTAGGACGGAATTCCCGCCCATTGCTGGTAATGCCCTGAATGATGATTTCGTACGGATTACAGATCATAGGGATGCCAAACTGAGGTGTTAATCTGGCCGACGGGGCCAGCTGGCGCAATTATAGCATCGCTCGCCGACTTGCCGGCAGAAATGTAAGCGCAGCGAACTTAGTACAAGTACCGATTGCCGAGCGGCCAGAATTGTTTAGCGCTTGCCAGAAATGGGTAAAACGCTGAATAATGTTGGTTTTTTCAGCCATTTTGAACGGCCATGCTAGGGCTGTTCGGGAACACCGTCCAGATGCGCCATTACTTGAAGTTCACCGATTTCAGTCTCGAAGAATACCAATACCTGTTTAGCCGCGCGGCCAAGCTCAAAGCCCGTCTGCGCGCCGGCGAGCTGTATCAGCCGCTGCCAGGCAAAGTGCTGGGCATGATTTTTGAAAAATCATCCACCCGCACCCGCGTATCTTTTGAAGCCGGGATGTTTCAAATGGGCGGCCATGCGATGTTCCTGCAATCCAAAGATACGCAGCTGGGCCGTGGAGAGCCAATCGAAGACGTAGCCAAAGTTATCAGCCGCATGGTTGATATCGTGATGGTGCGTACCTATGAGCAATCGATCATCGATCGCTTTGCCGAAAATTCGCTGGTGCCGGTGATTAATGGCCTGACCAATGAATACCATCCCTGCCAGATCATGGCCGATATCTTTACCTATATCGAGCGTTTTGGCTCGATTGAAGGCAAAACCGTGTGCTGGATCGGCGATTCGAACAACGTTTCGCGCACCTGGTTGCAAGCGGCCAAGCTGTTTAATTTCAAGCTGAACCTCGCTTGTCCAGTAGGTTACGACATGACTGTGCTGGATGATGAGGAATACAGCAAAGAGAATTTTGAAGTCTTCCGCGATCCGTTCTCCGCCGCCCGCGATGCCGATATTGTGACCACCGACGTGTGCACCTCAATGGGCTTCGAGCGCGAAACGCTGCAGCGCAAAAAAGACTTCATTAATTACAAAGTATCCGAAAAAGTGATGCTGCAAGCCAAGGCCAATGCCGTATTCATGCATTGCCTGCCTGCGCACCGTGGTGAAGAAGTCGACCCAGAAGTGATCGACGGCCCACAATCGGTTGTTTGGGATGAAGCCGAAAACCGCATGCATGTACAAAAGGCGGTGATTGAATTCCTGCTCCTGGGCCGGATTGACGATTAATTAGCATGTTTGGCATTACCGATCTCTGGGCGTATTTACTGGGCACCGTGCTGATTATTCTGGCGCCGGGCCCCAACTCGCTGTTTGCGCTGACCACCGCCGCCACCCGTGGCCGGGCGGCTGGTTTTGCCGCCGCCGGCGGGATTGTGGTGGGTGACTTTATCCTGATGTTGGCTGCCGCCCTCGGAGTCGCGTCCTTGATGCAGACGCATCCGGTCGCGTTTGATGCTGTGCGCTATCTGGGCGCAGCGTATCTGATGTATATGGGTGGCAAGATTTTATGGTCGCAGTTGCGCCCGCAATCAGCCACACCGAGCGTGGCCAGTGACACCGCACCCGTCGCCTACCGGCCACAGCAGGCCTTTAAAACGGCACTGGGGATTTCGCTGGTGAACGTCAAAGCCATTTTGTTTTTCATGGCTTTCTTTCCGCAATTTGTCGACCCGCACTATCCGCAGGTCTGGCACACCTTTACGGCGCTGGGCCTGATTGTCCAGCTGGTCAGCATTAGCTATCTGACTATCCTGATTTTGGCTGGCACCACGCTGGCGGCCCGGCTGGGCGGCATTCGCTGGCTGAAATCACTCTTAAACAAACTGATTGGTACGCTATTCGTGAGCTTTGGTTTGCGACTGGCGTTAGACTAGGTTATGGGCCATTTGGCTCGTTTGTGCATATTCATCGAGGTTCTTCATGTCTGATGTGAAAAAAGTAGTTCTCGCGTACTCCGGCGGTCTGGATACGTCAGTGATCCTGAAGTGGCTGCAAGACAACTATGCGTGTGAGGTCGTGACCTTCACAGCAGATTTGGGCCAAGGTGAAGAGCTGGAACCCGCACGCCAAAAAGCGCTGAAATTCGGTATCAAGCCAGAAAACATCTACATCGATGATCTGCGCGAAGAGTTCGTGCGCGACTTCGTATTCCCAATGTTCCGCGCCAACACCGTGTACGAAGGTGAATACCTGCTCGGCACTTCCATCGCCCGCCCACTGATCGCCAAACGCCTGATCGATATCGCCCGCGAAACCGGCGCCGAGGCCATCAGCCATGGCGCGACCGGCAAAGGTAATGATCAGGTGCGCTTCGAGCTCGGCGCTTATGCGCTGATGCCGGAAGTGAAAGTGATTGCCCCATGGCGTGAATGGGATCTCCTGAGCCGCGAAAAACTGCTGGCTTATGCCGAAGCCAATGATATTCCGGTGGAAATGAAACACCGCAACGGTGGCGCGCCTTACTCGATGGACGCCAACCTGCTGCACATCTCGTATGAAGGCCGCCATCTGGAAAACCCAGAAGCGGAAGCCGAAGACGCAATGTGGCGCTGGACTGTCAGCCCAGAAGCTGCACCCGATGCTGCGGAATATCTGGATGTTGAATTCGAACAAGGCGACATCGTAGCGCTCAACGGCGTACGCCTGTCACCTGCACAAGTGCTGACCAAGCTGAACGAGCTGGGCGGTAAGCATGGCATTGGTCGCCTGGATCTGGTTGAAAACCGCTATGTGGGCATGAAATCACGCGGTTGCTACGAAACCCCCGGCGGCACCATCATTCTGAAAGCCCACCGTGCCATCGAATCGATCACGCTGGATCGTGAAGTCGCCCACCTGAAAGATGACCTGATGCCACGCTATGCCAGCCTGATTTACAACGGCTACTGGTGGTCGCCTGAGCGCAAAGTGCTGCAAACCCTGATCGATGAAACCCAGAAAACCGTGAACGGCTGGGTACGCCTGAAGCTGTATAAAGGCAATGTCATCGTCGTGGCGCGTGATTCCAAAACCGATTCACTGTTTGACAAAACCATCGCGACTTTTGATGATGATGGCGGCGCGTACAACCAGAACGATGCGGGCGGCTTTATCAAGCTCAACGCCCTGCGCATGCGCATTGCCGGCCGTCTGAACCGGAAATAATCATCACCCCAGGTGCCGCCGCGGCGGCACCACTGACGGATCAATCAACCGATCCATTTGCAGGTATTAAGGCATGCTGGAAGCACTCATCAATATGGACGAAGAGACGTTTACCACGCTCTCGACCACGATTCTGTGTACCGGCCTGATGGCCTACATGGGTTTTATCATTTACAACCTGGCCAAGGAATCCAAAGCCGGCAAATATGGCACTATGGTGCTGTTTTTTGCGCTCGGTTTGGGCATGGTCGGGTTTATTGCCAAAACCATTCTCACTGAAGTTTTACAGAAATAAGGGTAAGCAATGAGCCAGTTTGACAATGTATCGGTCCTGAAACAGGGCAATGTGTATTTTGATGGCAAATGCGTCAGCCACACCGTGGTATTTGCCGATGGCAGCAAAAAAACCGTGGGCGTGATTTTGCCATCGACACTGGTGTTTAACACTGGCGCACCTGAGATCATGGAAGTGGTTGCCGGGGTATGCCGCGTAAAGCTTGCCGGTGAAAGCACTGCAACCGAATACGGCGCAGGGGTATCATTTAACGTACCTGGCAATTCCAGCTTTGAAATCGAAACCGTAGAAACCCTGCACTACGTTTGCCATTTCGGCTAAACCTGCGCAGCGTTCATTTCCTGAGGCAGCGAGCTGATTCGCTGCCTTTTTCCTTTTTTTGTGGAGAGCGTGCATGCCTTCGTTTGACATTACTTCCGAAACCGATATGGTGGCGCTGAAAAATGCCATTGATATTGCAGAGCGCACCATTGTGAACCGCTACGACTTTAAAGGCACCAGCGCCAAAGTCGAGCTCAATGAAAAAGACAAACTGATCACCATCCACGGCGATTCGGAATTCCAGCTCGACCAGATCAAAGACATTCTGTTTCCGGCGCTGGAAAAGAAAGAACCCGATAGCAGTAAGCGGCTGGAACAGGAAGACGTGCAGAAAGTCTCGGGCAATAAAGTGAAGCAGATACTGAAGATCAAAGATGGCATCGATCGTGAGCTGGCCAGCAAGATCATCAAGCACATCAAAGACTCCAAACTGAAAGTGCAAACCGCCATTCAGGGCGACGAAGTACGCGTCAGCGGCGCCAAACGGGATGTGTTGCAGGAAACGATCGCCGTGGTGCGCAAGTCAGTCGATTTTCCGCTGCAATTCCAGAATTTCCGCGACTGATTCGTCAGCGGGAATGGGCTGAACAGCTACACTACGGGTGTTACGGGAACGACATCAGCACATGGTTTGGACTGCTTGGCGGGCAACTCGCCGCATGACCCTATTGATTACGCTGGCCATTCTGGTTGGGCTAGGCATGATTATGCTGCTGGCCTACCAGATCAGCGCCAGCTATCAGAATCAATTTCTGGCCGCGCGACAGCATAATCTGCACGCCCAAAAAATGGTCGGCCTGCAGCTGGCGCAATGGCAGCAACAGCTACAGCTAGGGCTCAATCCGCTCGTTTCGTCTCTACAAGCCGGCACGCCGATTGATGTCGTAGCGCAGCAACTGGCCGGCCAGCTGCGTCAACTGCCGTTCGCCAGCAATCTGGCGCTACTGGACGAACGCGGCAATGTGCTGGCGGTGGCAGATGGTCAGAGCCCCGCCGAAATGGGCCTCGACTATGGCCCCGGGCTAGCCAGCAGCAAGCCGGAACTACGCTGGCTGCCCGCCAGCCCTAGCGCATTGATTGCGGTCCAGGCCGTGCAAAATAGTGCGCAACAAACCTTGGCCACGCTGGCAGTACGCATTGAGGCCAGCACGGTGGCGCAATTATTGGCCAACACCAGTTATGGCCCCGAGCAGGAATTGTATTTGCTTGATGCGCGCCTGCGCCCGCTGGCCCATGCCCCCGCAGAGGCCCAACTGCCCAACCTGGCTAGCGGCCTGATTGCCCGTATTCAACGTGCAGAAGCCCAAACCCTACAAATCCAGCTACCGAATGAGCCCGGCATCAGCTTATTGAGCGCGAACCAGCTCGGCAAACTGCCCTATGTGCTGCTGCTGCGGATCGACAGCCGCCATTTCCTGCAGCAATGGAAAAGTACGGTATTTTTCTATTTGCTGGGCAGTACCCTGATGTTGTTATTGTCCTTGCTAACGGCCTATTTCTTTTGGCGTTCGCAGCGACTAGGCCGGCATTTACGGCAAAAAGAACACAAGCTCTCAGCCAGTGAGGCCCGCTTTCGGCAAATGATCGAAACCACGCCCGTGGGTTTGGTCTTGGCGCGCTTGCCGGACTTTTATATCACCTATATCAATCAACATGCGGCACGGGTTTTTGGCCTGCCGCAGGCCGCAGCCTTATCCAAACGGGCTTTTGAGCTCTATTACGACCGCATCGACTTTATCCATCACTCCGATAGCGCCATGAATGGTCGTGCGCTGAATAATGTAGAATGCCTCTTGCGGCATAAAGAAGGCACCCCATTCTGGGCTAGTGTCTCAATTTCGGTGACCGAGGCGCACGATGGCAGCACCTTGCTGATGGGTTTAAGCGATATAACCCAGCGCAAACGGCTTGAAGAAGAGCTAAAAAAACGCGCCACCACCGATAGCTTAAGCGGCCTCGCCAACCGCGCCTACTTTATGGAAAGTGCAAGCCAAGAACTACTGCGCTGCAAACGCATGCAGCAACCTGCGGCGCTGCTGATGCTAGACATCGATTTCTTTAAGAAAATCAATGACCATTACGGCCATCAGGTGGGTGATTTGGCCATTCAAGCCATGGCCAGCATCTGTCGTAGCCAGTTGCGCGAACTCGATTTACTCGGCCGCATTGGTGGAGAAGAATTCATCGCCTTCCTGCCC
Source organism: Chitinibacter tainanensis DSM 15459 (assembly GCF_000429785.1). Classification (GTDB taxonomy): domain Bacteria; phylum Pseudomonadota; class Gammaproteobacteria; order Burkholderiales; family Chitinibacteraceae; genus Chitinibacter; species Chitinibacter tainanensis. The sequence goes on along the minus strand of NZ_AUCN01000009.1, from coordinate 184,088 downwards.
GCGACCGATCTGGATACGGCAAGGCAACTGGCCGAACAATTACGCTGCGCCATTGCCGCACAAGTGATTGCATTAGAAGATGGCCGTGAGGTGCGTTTTACCAGCAGCCTGGGGCTGACCTTGATGCGCGCCAATGATCTTAACCTGGATGCCATCATGAAGCGCGCCGATGATGCGCTGTACCAGTCCAAACATCAGGGTCGTAATCGTACCAGCGAGGTGCTGTAACCACCTCGCCTGCGCTTGATGTGCATCAATAATTCCTTCGGCATTCCGGCCTACAGTAAAAGCATAAACACCGGAGATGCATCATGGAAAACACACCACTCAGCACCCTCTTTTCATCGGATATTGGCCTGCTTAGCGTCTTTACCATTGGCTTTATTTTGGTGATGGCGATTTATATTTACTTGTATGTGCGTCGAAAAATCAAAGAAGATACCGCCGCGCATCAAGACCAATAATTGCGCCCACTATCAATCAAGAACGGATGCAATAAAAAAACGGTGCTCATTGCACCGTTTTTTTATTGCTGTGGCCCCTTACTTTAAGTACACCACGAAGCGCTCTTTACTTTCACCCAAGCGCGCTACTTCGCCCAGCTCACTCCACGGCAGGGGTATTGGCGTAGAAGCCAAGCGCACCGCCACAATGCAAGCATTACCCGGCTGGGTAATCACGGGTTTGGTCGAGAAATAGCTTAGCGCCCCCACCACCGGGGAATGCAAATTACTGGCATCAATGCAGGGTGGCTGCACACGGGCTGTGAGCAATTCAATCCGTTGCACCACCGGCCGATAAGATTTACCACTATCTATCCAGCCCTGGAATAAACCAACAAGCACCGAGAACACCAAAATCACGCCGCAAGTCCAGTTAGTAATCGCTTTACGGCCCAGCGCCCGAGGGCGTAAGAGCACCTTGCCCCACAATAGGCTCGCCACCAGTGCCAACACAAAGCCAACCCATTCAATCTGCATCGCAGCCGAGGTATAGCGGGCGAGCCAGACCGCCACCGGGCCTTGACCACCACTGAGCAAAATCCCCCAGATGACCCAAATGGCCACAGCTGCCAAGCCTAAGGTTAAAATGGCAAAAGAATTGAGCGCCGAGGCCGCGCCACGGCGTAAGTCATCCACACCCGCAGCTGCGAGCAAACTCAAGGGCAGCAACAGTGGCAACACTGTAAACTCGGCGGGATGGCCTGCTAGGGCAATATACAAGGTGATACCCAGCGCCAACCAGCACAATAGCGGCCACGGGCCCTGCTGTAATTCCCGTCGATGCAGCCACAGCGACCATGCCGCGAGCGGCAGTACCGGAAAGGCAAACCAAACTAGGATCGAGAGCAAAAACCCCGGCTGGTGCAGCCAGACCACCTGCCCGGCACCACCATACGGCCCCCAGGCATAATTGCGCCACCAGTGCTGGAACAACTCACTGCTGTGCTCATGTAGCGCATAGCCCCACAAAGCCGCCAGCGGCAAGGAAACAATCAGCGCCGTGACCAGGGTGACCGCAAAGCCAGCCTGCCGCCAAGCCGGCCAGACCAATAAACCAAGTGCCACCAACAGCAGCAATAAGGCATCCGCCCAGGTGGCCCCCAACAAGAGCGTGAGCAAACTCACTCCCAACACCAACCCAGCACTAACGGGGCGACGCTGCGCCAGTAGTAATGCGTAAATCCCCCAGGCAAAGGCCGTGAGCGGCAAGACCGCTGGCGAAATATGATGTCCCCAGGTCAGCAAGCCCAGACTGCCAAGCAGCAGCACCACAGTTAAACGTCCAAAGCGATGACCAAACGCTTCCCGCCCCGCTAGCCCTGCCCCCCAGCAGGCCAAAGCCATCCATAAGCCGGTGCTAAACCGAGCGGCATCATGCAAAGCAACTCCAAACCAGCTTAGTGCATTGGCCACAATCGCAGCACACCAGAAATACAAGGGTGCGCTATCAAAATATGGTTGATCCGCCAGCAGCGGAACCACCCAAGGATTATGGCGCAAGAGGCCGGCAATGACTGCCGCGTGCTCATTCTCTTGTGGTTTCCACGGATCATGGCCAAACAGCCCTGGCAGTAGCCAAAACAGGCACAGCAGGATCAGTAGCCAGGGTTTGTCTTGTTCTTTCTGCGGCACCAGCGGCCGCGACTCGGGAGGCGTATAAGTCAGCATGGCAGAATAGAAAGGTGTTTACTTGATTGTGACATGCAGAAAACAAAAAAGGCAGCGTAGCACGCTGCCTTTTTTGCGGAACTCGATAAATTAGCGAGAGAAACGCGCGAATTTAGAGTTGAATTTCTCGATACGACCAGCAGTATCAACGATTTTCTGTTTACCAGTGTAGAACGGGTGAGATTCAGAAGATACGTCCAGACGATATACTGGATATTCTTTGCCGTCGGTCCAAGTCATAGTCTCGGCGCTTTTCACGTGCATAGTGCTGCGGGTCAGGAATTTGAAGTCCGCGCTTGCGTCGTAGAAGATGACTTCTTTGTATTCTGGATGAATTTCTGGTTTCATGGTTTTTCCTAGGGTAACGGGCGCCGGGGTTTTGCCGGCGCTACAAAACGGGCATTATCGTCGAATTGGCGTTGTGCTGCAAGCCTATCGGCGCATTGAGTCGAAGAAATCCAGATTGCTCTTCGTGGCTTTGAGCTTATCCATCAAGAATTCCATCGCTTCCAGATCATCCATTGGGTAGAGCAGCTTGCGCAGAACCCAGATTTTCTGCAGTTTATCTTGCTCGATCAGCAGCTCTTCGCGGCGAGTGCCGGATTTATTGATGTTAATGGCCGGGAAAATCCGCTTCTCAGCCATGCGGCGATCCAGCTGGATTTCATTATTACCCGTACCTTTGAATTCCTCGTAGATGACATCATCCATCCGGCTGCCGGTATCCACCAGCGCGGTGGCGATAATGGTCAAACTACCACCCTCTTCGATATTGCGCGCGGCGCCGAAGAAACGTTTAGGCCGCTGCAGGGCGTTGGCATCCACACCACCGGTCAAAACTTTGCCTGAAGCAGGAATGACAGTGTTGTAGGCACGCGCCAGACGGGTAATCGAATCCAGCAGGATCACCACATCTTTTTTGTGCTCAACCAGACGTTTAGCCTTTTCGATCACCATCTCGGCTACTTGCACGTGGCGTGTAGCTGGCTCGTCAAACGTAGAGCTCACCACCTCACCGCGGACCGAACGTTGCATCTCGGTCACTTCCTCTGGGCGCTCATCAATCAGCAAAACGATCAGCGTCACTTCAGGGTGATTAGCCGTAATCGCATGCGCGATATGTTGCAACATCACGGTTTTACCCGATTTAGGCGGGGCTACCAGCAACGCGCGCTGCCCTTTACCAATTGGCGACATCAGGTCAATCACCCGACCGGTGATGTTTTCTTCCGCTTTGATATCACGCTCAAGATTGAGCCGCTCAGTTGGGAACAGCGGGGTCAGGTTTTCAAACAGGATTTTATGCTTGGCCGCTTCTGGGGCCTCGCCGTTGACTTTATCAACCTTTACCAGCGCAAAATAACGCTCGCCCTCTTTAGGGATACGAATTTCACCTTCGATGGTGTCACCGGTATGCAGATTAAAGCGGCGAATTTGGCTTGGGCTGATGTAAATATCATCTGGCCCCGCTAAATATGAGGTATCTGGGCTACGCAAGAAACCAAAGCCATCAGGCAGAACTTCCAGCGTCCCTTCGCCGAAAATGCTCTCCCCTTTTTTGGCCCGGTTTTTCAGCAACGCAAAGATCACGTCTTGTTTGCGCATGCGGCTAGCGCCATCGATCTCTGATTGAATCGCCATATCAACGAGTTCAGAGACGTGCAGATGTTTTAGGTCGGACAAATGCATAGTATTTTTTGATTGGTACAGTAGAAAAAGGGGGGAAGGACGAAGGATGCAGCAGAGAAGTGCTGCAGTGGCGATTAATCACCACTGCAGTCAATTTAGAAGCAGACTAATTCAAAATCCAGCGCAATGTCAAATATTGCTATCGAGGAAGGCTGTCAGTTGCGATTTAGAGAGTGCGCCAACTTTAGTCGATTTAACTTCGCCATCCACAAACAGCATCAGAGTTGGGATACCGCGAATACCAAATTTCGGTGGCGTCGCTTGGTTTTCATCGATGTTGAGTTTGGCCACTTTCACACGGCCAGCATACTCTTCGGCAACTTCGTCCAGAATTGGGGCGATCATTTTGCAAGGACCACACCATTCTGCCCAGTAATCTACCAACACCGGGCCACTGGCTTGCAGAACTTCTGCGTCAAAACTCGCATCAGTGACATAGGTGATTTTATCGCTCATTGTATTCTCCAGAAGGTGGGGTCGATAGACCGAATGCTAAACAAAAAACCGGGCTAGCAAAAGCCTTTCTATAGAGCTTAGGGCATCGCAGGCGATTTCAAGCTAGTACGCCAAATTTCTGCGCAGCGGTTGCGATTAAAACGCTGCCTCTACCGCCTGCTCCAAGCGGTCGACTGCAATCACCTGCAAACCCTCAATCGGCTGTCGTGGCCGATTGGCCTTCGGAATAATCGCCAGATTGAACCCCAGTTTCGCGGCCTCACGTAAACGCTCTTGCCCGCGCTGCACAGGGCGCACCTCACCTGCGAGCCCGACTTCACCAAACACCACTAGTTTTGGTGGCAATGGGCGATTTTTAAGTGAGGACACAATCGCGATCAGCATCGCCAAATCAGCCGCTGGCTCGCTAATTCGAACACCACCCACTGCATTAATAAAGACATCCTGATCAAAGGCGGCAATCCCGGCGTGGCGGTGCAAGACGGCCAGCAAAAGCGCTAGCCGGTTTTGCTCCACCCCGACCGCCAGGCGTTTCACCTGGGCGGCATGGGCATCATCGACGAGCGCCTGCACTTCGACCAGCATCTGCCGCGAGCCTTCCTGCGTAACCATTACGCAACTACCCGCCACCGGCACTTCATGCTGGCTTAAAAACAATGCCGACGGGTTTGCGACCTCGCGCAAGCCCTTATCGGTCATGGCAAACACCCCTAATTCATTCACCGCACCAAAGCGATTTTTGATCGCCCGAATTAGGCGAAAACTAGAGTGGGTATCGCCTTCAAAGTACAGTACCGCATCGACAATATGCTCCAGTACGCGTGGACCGGCTAGCGCGCCTTCTTTCGTCACATGCCCAACGAGCAAAATTGAAGTACCGTGCCGCTTTGCAAAGCGGGTTAACTGCGCCGAACATTCGCGCACTTGCGCCACGCTGCCCGGCGCACTGGTCAGCGCCTCGGTATAGATCGTCTGAATCGAATCAATGACCGCCACTTTGGGCGCTTCCCGCTCCAAAGCCAGCAGGATTTTCTCAAGGCTAATTTCCGGATAGAGGCGCACCCCTGCTGCCGGCACCTCAAGGCGCCGGGCCCGCAAAGCAATTTGCTGGGCCGATTCTTCACCGCTGACATACAGCACAGCGTGCTCTTGAGCTAAGCGGGATAAGGCCTGCAGCAATAAGGTTGATTTACCGATACCGGGATCACCGCCAATCAACACCACGCCACCGGGCACCAAACCGCCGCCCAAGACACGATCCAATTCACTGAGTTGGGTTGGCGTGCGAGGCAGCTCTTCGGCCTCCACCGCAGATAAATCCTTAATCTGCCCATCCGCGGCTAGGCTTTGAAACCGCCCTTGGGTTGTCGCTGGGGCGCTGACCTGCTCTTCGAGCGAATTCCATTCCCCACATTGCGGGCACTGGCCTTGCCATTTGGGCGAAAGCCCTCCGCAGCTGCGGCATACATACTGGGTTTTACCTTTACTCATTACATCCTCGAAAAACAACGGCCCGCATCGCGGGCCGTGAGCTGACGGTGAATGTGGCCATTATATGTATTTAAACAGGCTCAACTCCTGCACTTGGGCAAAAGATTTACGCGCGGCATCCAGCACCATCTGGTTTTGTGCAAACTCACTGATCGCCGCGGCGTAATCCAAATCCTGCAGGCCCGACAAGGTTTTAGCATGCTGCAGTTTCAGATCTTCGGTCGTATCGTTGACCGACTCGGTTTCTTTCATCCGCGCGCCTAAATAAGAGCGCACAGTTAGCACATTACCCAGCGCATTGGATAAATCAGATAAAGCCGTATTGAGTTGATTTTGAAACGCCGCCCCACCAGTTGACCCTGAGCCAGGGTTATTGAGTGCACTCGAAAGCGCCCCCAAGGTCGCAAATAAATCAACATTGCTACTTGGCTTAACGGTAAATTGGTCGCCCGCTGCCGGCGCACCTTTCACACTCAACTTCACCCCAAAATCCCAAGCAGCAGCCGTTTCACCGGTTTGCTTGGCAAAAATAATATCGCCGCCTTCGGTATAAGTACGCGGGAATGCCGTACCTGCCGCCCGCGGGATCGTCGCCCCATCAATCAAAGAGGTATTGGTGGTGCTATTGATCAGATCATAAGTCGTAACGGTTTTATTGGGGTCTAGCGGATCAGGCAAGACCTGAAAAGCCACCTTAAAATCCCGGGGCGCCGGCGCATTCGCCCACGCGGTGCTATTCAAAACCTCGCCGGGGCTCACAATCCCGGTGCCCGTATTGGTTGCAGTATAGGCGGTCACAAAAGTACCGTTACCGTTTTTGATCCGCTGAAACGCATCAGCACCGGATTCAGAAATCGGAATCTGCCGCCCATCTGAGATCTGCACCAAGCGCTGGCCATCATCGCCGTTGTACACCACTTGCCCAAAGGTCGTTTCGGTAAAGGGGCGCACATCGCCTTTGTAGCCAGAAAACAGATAATTCCCCTGCCCGTCGGTGGTATTCACCAGCCCCAGCAGCTCCTGATAACGCCCTTGCAGCTCGGCATCTTTCATTTTCTTTTCTGCAGGGCCCAGCGCCGGATTACCGGCACTTACGGCAAGTTCTTGCACGTTCTGAATCAGATTCATTACTTGATCCAGCGTGCTATCCGACAGGCGCATAAACGAATCCGCGGCCGTACTGTTGGTGCTGTACTGCTCCTGAATCGATTTGGCCTGCGTAATATCCAAAATGCGCGCCGAAGCAATCGGATCATCGGCTGGCGTTAAAATCTTGCGCCCAGTCGAGAGCTGATTTTGCAGCTTGGCCTGATCGGCAATATGGCGCTGTAGATTGACGCTGCCGATATTAAAGAGGGTGGTGGTTGCGATCCGCATGATCAAACTCCTTAACGACCAATATTCAGGATTTCCTGAAAGGCCGTTTGCGCAATCTGGATAACTTTACTGGCAGCCTGATAGGCCTGCTGATAACGCAACAGGTTGGCCGCCTCTTCATCCAAGCTCACGGCCGACACCGAATCACGGCTATCTTCCGCATTACTTAATAATTTATCTTGAGCCTTGCTCATGATGGTGGCTTCATTGGTCTGGGTACCAATTTTGCTCACCATCCGGCCATAAGATTCCTGATACGTGGCGGTACCGCCTTCCAGAATCCGGGTGGTCTGCAGCTTGCCCAGCGCCAGGCCATTGCGATTATCGGCCGAGCCGCCAATATTCGACGTCACATTAATCACATCACCGGTCGCTGGCGTGCCATCTAGCTTCATCGTCCAGCCGTTCACATTCAGACTCATCCCCGGCGTATAAGTTTGCGCCGCCGAGGTAACCCCAGTCACGGTATCGGTATAGGTAAAACTAGTCGGCGAAGTGAAGTTGATATTCACCGGATTGCGAATCGCCGGGTTAAGTGCCGCATCGGTGCTGCTCACGCTCGGCGTATTCACCACATGATCTACCACTTTCAGGCTGCCGGTATTGGCTTTCGCCACGGTCGCCAGCATGGGCGCCGCCACGGCCACCTGTTTAGGGTCAGTAATGCGCACAGACAAAGAGCTAATCACCCCTTCTAGCGGTTTGAGCACAAAGCGGTCGTTTGGGTTCATCGTGCCCGAAGCGATTTGAAAGCTCATCCCATCCTGCTGAATACCCTGCGCCATTTGAGCGGCAGTGTACGATGTGCGTGTGCCATCGCTCATCCGGTACAGCGAATAATTGCTGCCATCAAAGCTCAGCTCATAATTACTGGCCGTGAGCTGACTAATATCGCTGATATAGCCTGTCAGTTGCGCCGTACCGGTGTTTTTGCTGTTGCTATTAATCGTGCCAATCGCCGGTGGGAAAGCAAAGCTGCCTTGGGCCGGTAAGCTTAAGCTGGCCGACGCGGCGGATAGCGTTAATCCTGTAACCGGATCGGTACTACCCAAATTCACCACCCCGCTGGTAGCGCCATCCGACAAACGTTTGATGACATAACCAGTGCCGCTGGCCGTAATCGAAAAATCACTGCTTTCATTAGTACCATTGGGTGAAGTCGCCCGGATATTGGTGCCGCCAACGCTAAATTCCACGAAATTACTGCGTGGAATATCAAACAAATTGCGCCCCAAATTGCCGTTCAAATCTTGCCCGGCTTTGTGTTGCTGGTTAAATGATTCCACCATGCCCAGCGCTGTGCGCTCCAGGCTATTTTGCGCCAAGTCCAGCGCCTGATTACGGTAATCCAGCAAGGCGCCTAGTTGCCCACCCGCCAGCTGTGATTCCGGCATAAAGATGGTTTGATTATCCTGCATATAACCAACGGTAATGCGGCTTGGGTCGGCCGGGTTGCTATCGGCCACCAGCTTGCTCACACTGCCGCCCACCACCAGCCCTTGGCCATTACCCACAAACACGTTGATGCTGCCATCATCCATGGTCATGGTATTGGCTTTCACCAGTTTATTTAGATCTTTAACCAGTAAATCCCGCTGATCCAAGAGATCATTAGGCGGCTGGCCTGACGATTGGGCCACCACGATTTTGTTATTAAGCTCGGCGATTTGCTGGGTATAGCTATTAATCGAATTCACTGCATTGCTGATTTCGCCATTCAGCGCATTGCGCTGTTCTTGCAAACGCTGGTTGAACACCTGAAAGCGGTTAACTAGGGTTTGCGCGCTGGTCAGCATGGCTTGCCGCGCAGGCGGGCTGGCCGGATTGGTGGTGACGTTTTGCACCGAGCTGAAAAAGTCTTGCAGCGCCGGCGACACCCCGGCATTGGGGTCGGCCACAATATTGTTAATTTCGGTCAGATGCGCGAGCCGGGTTTGCTGATAGCTCGATTGAGTCTGCGCCACTTCCACTGCTTTGGTCAGAAAGCGATCATACATCCGGGCGATGGTATCCACCTGTACGCCCAGGCCATTAAAACCGCTGCCCGATAGCAGCGGATACGGCGCACTCTGGCGCAATACCTGACGGGAAAACCCGTCGGTATTCACATTCGAAATATTATGGCCGGTGGTGGTAATCCCCAGATTGGCGGCATTAAGCCCCGACACGCCAATATTGAAAACAGATGATGCCATGATCTAACCCCTTGCAGTCTCTATCGGTGGCTGGCGGCTTAACTTGAGCGCGCCATACCCAGATGAGCGGCGACCCGGTCTGCAACGCGGGTCAGTTTTTGTACATACTGCGGATCGGTGGCATAGCCACCATTGGCGAGGGCCTGAGCAAAGCCCAAGGCGCTATTGCCCTGCGCCAAGGCATCGCCGTAGCGACGCTTCAATAACCCGGCGTAATCAGCCAGCGCATCGCCATAAGAGTCGTAAGCGCGGAATTTCTCGATGCGCTTTTGCGCAATCCCATCCACGTATTCGGTGGTCAATACATCCACCGTTTTGCCCTGCCAGCCCGCACCGGCTTTTATCCCGAACAGATTATGCGAATCGCCGCCGTCGGCAGTTTTAATATTTTTGCGCCCCCAGCCGGTTTCCAGCGCCGCATGCGCGAGCAATAGATGAGGCGAAAGGCCCAGCGCCTGCGCCGTGGTTTTGGCCGCCTCGCCCAGCTTGTCCAGAAAGGTTGATGCCGCGCCGCCGGCTTGGGCATCAACCTTGCCACTCACAGCGGGCGTAGCGGCAAGGGGCGCGACCTCGGCGGCAGGTTTTGCCGCCCGTGCACTAATCCCCCCGGCCAGCTGCACCGCAGGCTTGCGCAACTGTGGCAAGAGCTGCCCCGCCAGCGGCGAAGTGGCCACCTCTTTCAACAGCGCCGGGTTGCGCTGGATTTCCAGCTGTTTAACGATGGTATTGGCAAAGCCGATACCGCCATTTTGCGCCCAGGTTGTGGCCCATTGCTGATCGCGCATCGCGCGGAAGGTATCGCCGGCAACGCCTTGTTCCAGCTCATTTTGCGGCACTGATTTGCGCATGGCGGTGAGCATTTGCTGCAGCAATAAAGCTTCAAATTGCTGCGCTACGGCCTTGGTCGCAGCCGGGCTTTGCGCAGCCGCACCTGCGCGCAAACGATCCAGACTACGTGGATCGGCACTCATACCGGCTGAATCAAAAGGGGCGACGGCGCGCATGGCAAACTCCTGCAAACAGGCCCATTACCAAGCAAAGAGCGTGCCGAAAATAAAAAGCGCGCCACAAGAGGCGCGCCAAACAATCAAGCTAGAGGGGTATAGGTCTAAAAACTAATTTAATCAGAGGCTACAACGCTATACCCTCAAGACAACCAATCACAACTTAGATCACTTCCAGCTCGGCATTCAGTGCCCCGGCAATTTTCATTGCCTGCAAAATCGCCAGTAAATCTTGCGGCGTGGCGCCGACCGCATTCAGCGCGCGCACCACCTGATTCAGATTCGTGGCCTTGGGCAAGCGCACCACCGGGCCTTTGCCTACTTCGATATCAATCTCAGCATTCTGGACCTTCACCGGCTTGGCATTGGTCAGCGGATTGGGCTGCTCCACTTTGTTATCGGCCAGAATCGTCACCGTCAAATTGCCGTGGGCAATCGCACACGGATCGACCGTGACGGCCTGATTCATCACCACCGAGCCGGTGCGGGCATTGATAATCACCTTGGGCGACGCTTCGGCCGGGGTGACATTCAGATTTTCCAACCGAGCCAGAAAGGCCACGCGCTGGTTTGGATCTTGCGGTGCGCGCACCTGAATCACTCGTCCATCCAGCGCCGCCGCCACCGGCCCCACCTGGCCATTGATGGCGTTGACCACGCGATTGGCGGTAGAAAAATCGCTTTTCAGCAATTCGAGCTGGATAAATTCACCATTACCCAGCAAAGTCGGTACCGCGCGCTCCACCGTGGCCCCGGCCGGAATCCGCCCGGTAGCCAGTTGATTCACTTGCGTACTAGAGCCACCGGCCGCCGCACCAGCGCCGGCCACCACCAGATTACCCTGTGCCATGGCATAAATTTGCCCATCGGCCCCTTTCAGTGGCGCCATCAGCAAAGTGCCGCCGCGCAGGCTTTTGGCATTACCGATCGAAGACACCACAATATCCAAGGGCTGCCCCGGGCGCGCAAACGGTGGCAAGGTTGCCGTTACCGTTACCGTAGCCACGTTTTTGAGCTGCATATTGCCCCCGGTGGGCACCTGCACTCCCATATTGGTGAGCATATTCATGACCGATTGCACGGTGAAGGGGGTTTGCGTGGTCTGATCGCCGCTACCATCTAAACCCACCACCAGCCCATAGCCCACCAGCTGGTTATTGCGCACGCCTGAAAAACTAGCCAGATCTTTTAATTTATCGGCATACACTGGCAGGGTATACACACAAAGCGCAATTGCAATAATAACCTTACGCATATACCCCTCCATTAGAATGGCCACACCGACAGAAAGAAGCGCTGCATCCAGCCCACGGTATTGGCGTCATTAATTGCGCCCTGCCCCACTTGCTCGATGCGGGCATCCGCCACCCGAGTCGAGGACACCGTATTGCCAGCTTTCACGTCGTTGGGATTCACCACCCCGGTAAAGCGCAGCACATTGTTATAGCCATTCACCACAATCTGCTTATCGCCACCGACCGCCAGATTGCCATTGGGCAAGACATCGGTCACGGTCACTGCGATCGAGCCTTTGAAGGTATTGGTGCTATTGGTTTCACCTTTGCCGGCAAAGGTATTGGTACTGCTGAGGTCAGCCGTGGCATTAAACAGCTTGGTGATCGCTGAAGGCAGATACGGCACATCGGCGGAGCCCTCTAGCGTGAACGAGCCATTGCGGTTGGTGCTGCTATTGGCTTTGTTAGCGGCCGACAGGGTTTCTTCAATCGTCACCACCAAAATATCGCCGACCCGGCGCGCATTCGGCTCTTCGAATAGCAAGCGGGCCGTGCCGGGCTGGAAAATTGCACCATTATTCGCCGCCGTCACCACCGCTGGCTGCGCGCGGGCCGAGGTGGGCTGAGTAATCACACTTTGTGGCGCAACGCAGGCATTAAGCAATACAGCCAGCCCAAGTGCGCCCAGCATGCGCAAGAAACGGAAGCGAATCATCATTTACAGTTGAGCCAGTTTGGCCAGCATTTGGTCGGTGGTGGTCACAGAGCGCGAATTCATTTCAAATGCGCGCTGCGCCTGAATCATATTAATCAGCTCTTCCGTGGCATTCACGTTCGAGGTTTCGGTGTATCCCTGATTGATCGCGCCCAAGCCATTGGTGCCCGGCTGGCCCACGGTTGGCGCCCCACTGGCCACCGTTTCACGATACAGGTTACCCCCCATCGACTCTAAACCGGGCGGATTAATAAACGTTGCGGTCTGGATATTACCGATTTGCACTGGTGCTGCCGCATTATTATTCACAATGGCCGACACGGTACCGTCGGCGGCGACGGTCACCTTGGTAGTGCCTTGCGGCACCTGAATCGCGGGCGACAACTCGTAGCCACTGGAGGTTACGATAGTGCCCTGGCTATTCACCTGAAACGCGCCATCACGGGTATAACCAGTGGTGCCATCGGGCAAAGCGATCTGAAAGAAACCATCACCATTGATCGCCAGATCCAGCGCTCCCTCGGTACGCTGCAGATTGCCCACCGAGTGATTGCGCACCGTGGCCACCACCTGCGCACCGGTACCGACATACACGCCGGTCGGCAGGCTGGTTTGCTGGCTCGACGCCCCGCCGGCCTGGCGCAAGGTTTGGTACATCAGGTCTTCAAACACCGCGCGTTCGCGCTTATAACCATTGGTGTTCACGTTGGCCAGATTGTGCGACACGACATCAATATTGAATGTCATGGCATCCATGCCGGTTTTGGCGGTCCACAGCGAGCGCATCATGATGCGGGCTTCCTTCTTAAAGCTTTAACTATCGATTAGCCGTTCAGATTCAGCAGCGAGCTGGCTGAGCGGGCATTTTGATCAGCGGTTTGCAGCAATTTGATCTGCAAATCAAAGTGGCGCTGGGTAGAGATCATATTCACCAGCTGTTCCACCGCATTAACATTACTACCTTCAATCACCCCGGAAGCCACGGTCACGGCCGGATCGGCCTGGGCCACTTGCCCATCGCGGAGGCGAAAGAGGCCATCCATGCCTTTTTCGAGCTGGTTTTCCGGCGGATTCACCAGCTTCAGCCGGCCTACTTCCACCACCTGCCCGGGGTTGGTGATATCAATCGCACTCACCGTACCATCCAGCGCAAACACCACCCGGCTATTTTCCGGCACCGTAAGCGGGCCATTTTCGCCCTGCACAATTTCACCGGCGGTGTTTTTCAGCAAACCACTAGCATCCACCATCAAGCTGCCATTGCGGGTATAGGCTTCGCCGGTTGCGGTTTGCACGGTGAGCCAGCCTTTTTCCCGAATGGCGATATCCAGATCTCGGCCGGTTTGCTGGAAGCTGCCGGCAGTCATGTCTGCGCCGGGGGTTTGTTGCACCGTAAACGCGCGGGTTGAAAGGCCAGGGCCACCCAAGACCGGAATGGCCCGGGCGGCGGCCAGCTCGGCCCGGAAACCTGGCGTTGAGGTATTGGCCAGATTATTGGCGATGGTGGTCTGGCGCACTTCACTATTGCGGGCGCCAGTCATCGCCACGTAAATCAGTCTATCCATGAATTAAGACTTATCGCAGGTTCACAATGGTTTGCATAATGGTGTCTTGCGCTTTGACGGTCTGCGCATTGGCCTGATAGTTACGCTGGGCGGTAATCAGGTTTACCAGCTCGCTGGTTAGATCGACGTTAGAGTCTTCCAAGGCGGCGGCTTGCAGCAAACCGGTATTGCCACGCCCTGGGGCATTGGTCAGCGGCTGCCCAGAGTTAAACGACTCGGCCCAGCGGTTATCACCCAGTGGCTGCAAGCCCTGTGGATTGGTGAAGGTTGAGAGCACAATCTTGGCCACATTGCGGCTTTGGCCATTGGAATAGCGCCCTTGCACGACCCCTTCTTTACTCACCGAAATACCGGTCAAAATCCCGTCGGTATAGCCATCTTGCGTGAGGGTATTCACGTTATACGGGCTACCAAACTGGGTCGATTTATCAAAGTACATCTGGAAATTCAGCCCAGACGAGCCATTATTCAGCGCGGCGGCACTCACCGAGAAGGTGCTCCCGCCGGTAGGCAAGCCGGTAGGCTTACCATTGGTATCAAAAGTCAGCGTGGTTTTCAGGCCCGCCGCAGCGGCCGCTGTGGCCGATGCCGTTTGTGCGGCGGCCAGTACCGTTGCAGCAGTTGCGCCGGGCGCTGCCGCAGCGGTAGCTGCTGCGGTGGCCACTGCCGCCGCAGCTGCGGTACCTTCGGTGGCAGCTGCGGCCGCGATTGCGGTATTCACCGATGCGGCTGTCGCACCACCAATCGAGGCAGCGGTCGTGGCAGCAGCAATCGTGGCCGCTGATTGCACCCCGATTGAGGCATCAGAATTCACCACCTTGCCATCCAAGGTGTAGCGCACATCCCAGGTATTGGTCGCGCCACCCGCCGCCGGGTCTTGCTTGCGGAAGTAATAGGTCTGCGTATGCGCCACACCCAGCGAGTCATAGACTGTCGCGGAGGTCGAGTAGTTGTAAGTGGTTGGGTCGGTCGATGAGAACGTAATGCTGGCCGGAATCACTTTATCCGCCGCATTCAGGTTCAGCCCCATGGTCAAACCTGCGCCGGTCACGCCTGAGGCACCGGTGGCACGCGCGCCGATATTGGAAAACTGCAGCTGAATCGGCTGTGGTGTAGAGCCTTCCAGGAAAATACCGGTACCAGCATCCACTGGCCAGCCAGTTAAAAACTGGCCGTTATTCACGATGAAACCTTCTTTATCCAGCTGAAACTGGCCATTACGTGCATAGCTGATACTGCCGGTTTGATCCTGCATGCGGAAAAAACCATTCCCGGTAATCGCAATATCCAGCGGGCTATTGGTGGTGGTGGTATTACCCTGCGAAAACTGCTGGGCAATCGTGGTCACTTTGGCACCAATCCCGGCAATATTGGCGGCCGTACCAAAGGTGCTGGCGTAGATATCGGCAAATTCAGCGCGCGAGCCTTTAAAGCCAACGGTATTCACGTTGGCAACGTTATTGCCGATCACGTCCAGATTTTTGGCCGCTGCATTCAGGCCACTTAAACCTTGCTGGAAACCCATGATTCGCTCCTTACTTAGGCTTTCGCATCGCGGATCTGCACGATGGTGCCGAATCCTGTTTTATTACCGTTGGTGAGATAGACACTCACGCCATCGCTACCAAACTCGACTGACTTGGCGATTTGCCAGGTTGTCGGTAGTAAAGCAATATCCTTGCCATCTTTCACGGCCGAGGCGGTAATCGTGTAATTACCGGCCGCGGCCATGCTGCCATCCGGTTTTTTCCCATCCCAATTCACCTGCACCAGACCGGATGTCGTGGTATTGACCGGCAATTTGGTCACTTCCACGCCTTTTTCGTCGCGAATCGTCACAAAGCCATTACTCGCCCCATCTGGCACGGTAACGCGCAGATCTGCAGCCGTTGAGCCATCAAAGCGGAAACCGTTGCCGGGCGAGAGGATTTCTTTGCCGATCAGATTTGCCGCCTGCATCACCTGCGTGCCGGCATACATGCCAGCCATTTGTGACATGGTTTGGTTGAGTTTTTCGATCCCGCTCACCGTATTAATCTGGGCGATCTGGCTGGTGGTTTGCGCGTTATCCATTGGATTCATCGGATCTTGGGTTTGCAGCTGCTTGACCAGCAATTTCATAAAGCGATCTTGCTGCTCTTCCATTTCCGTTTTGGTCGTGGTTTTGCGCGTATTGAGCGAGCTGTAATCAAACGAAGAACCAGAAACTGGGGTGGTAGCCATGATTTAACTCCTCAATTACACCTGACCCAGCGATAGCGTACGCATCAGCAGGGTTTTGGCGGTATTCATCACATCAATATTGATTTGGTAAGAACGTGAGGCCGAGATCATATTGGTCATCTCATCCACCACATTCACATTCGGCATTGCCACATAGCCATTGGCATCGGCAAACGGGCTTTTTGGGTCAAACACCATTTTGGGCGGCGATTGATCTTCGATCACCCCCGCCACCTGCACCCCAACGGATTGCTTATTACTCGCCGTTAAAGGCTGAGCCTGAAACACCACCTGCTTGGCACGATAGGGTTGGCCGTTGGAGCTGGTAATCGATTCCGCATTGGCCAGATTACTAGCCACGGCATTCAGGCGCGCCGATTGCGCCCGCATCCCCGAAGCCGCCACATCAAATACTCGAAACATCGACATGCTGTTGTGCGCCCTTTACTTGATTACTGGCCGGTCAGTGCCGTTTTCATCGATTCAATGCGCCGCTGCAGGAAGGTGACAGAGGCCTGATAGCGGATCGCATTGTCGGTAAATTCTTTCATCTCGGTATCCATATCGACGGTATTGCCATCGATCGAGGGTTGCCGCTCATTACGGTACTGCAGCCCCGGCGTAAAGAGATCGATGGTTTGGCTTGGCTGCAGATGCCGGGCATTGCTGGTGGCCAGCTGCGCTGGGGCCTGCTGCTGGCGCGCCGCCTCGTAGGCTGCTTTAAAGTCAAAATCGCGCGCCTTGTAGTTGGGCGTATCTGCATTGGCAATATTGGAGGCCAGCACTTCCTGGCGGTACGAACGCAGCTTGAGCGCGGTTTCCTGATTGCGGAAATGATTGTCGATTTTTGACAGCATGCCGAGGAGCTCCATAAGAACAGCCTAATGCAAGCACAAAATATGCCAACGCCAAACGCATACAGCTTCCCGCGCTGAGCGCCTGATTTAATGGCACTTTTAGCACGCCCCGGGGCCGATCTGCGGGCGCAATGGGCAAAACCGCTCGGCGGCAGCGGCAAGGCTTGCCGCCACGGCTGGCAGCGATGCGGCAAGCACAATAAAAAAGGGATACCCAAATAGGTATCCCCTTAAAATTTAGACTGGCATTAGCTTCCAGCGCCATACCCCTACACTAGCAACCGCGCATAATCACCTGCTCGCGTACCGTACTGGCCTGCAGCTGCACTTGCAACACCGCTAGCGCGGCCGCGGCATTGGCGGCGCCGCACATGAATAAATCCACCGCCGCATAGCCATGCTCGGGCCAGGTATGGATGCTGATGTGCGATTCCATCAGCAGCAGCATGCCAGTCACCCCCTGCGCGGGGCCGAAATGATGAAAATGCTGCTGCAACACCTGTGCTTGCCCGGCGCGGGCGGCGGCCAGCATGGCGGCGGCGATTAGATCTGGATCGGCCAGGTAGTTGGCCGGGCAACCGCTCAAGTCGGCAATTAAATGCCGGCCCACCGCCAGATTTGGCGGGGCCACGCTGGCCAGCGCCTGCGCATCACGCTTCATTTATGTCCCCCACCCGAGCTCCAGCCGCCTGAAGACGAGCCACTACTCCAGCCGCGGCTGCCCCCGGATGACGACGACGATGATTCGCTGCAAGACGAGAGATTAAACAAGGTGCAGATGGTGATGATGGCAATACAGTAGAGCTTATACAAACCGGCTTTCATTCATCATCCCCATTGCCTTGATTCAGCGGCCAATGCAGCGCATAGGCGGCGATCCCCGTCCAGAACAGCTGCTCGATCAGCTCATCGGCAAACAGCGCCAGCGGCAGATTGATGGCCAGCAAAATCAGCGTATAGCGCCATGCCAGGCTACGGCTCACCTCGCCATCGTCGCCCGCTGGGCGCAGGCTTTTAATGTCTTGTTTGCCAAACCACTGCGCGATTTGCTGATTACTCACCACCTTGGCTTGCGACCACACTACTTCTTCGGCGTTGACTTCTTTACTGAGCGTGAATTCGCCCTGCCGATATTCCTGCAAATGCACCCGATCGCCGACGCTCACCCGCCAGTTAAACGCCCCGGCGGCATACAACACTTTGGCGCCATAAGCGGGAAAACGCTGTGGATAGCGCTGGCCATCGAGCACCACATGCTGCGCGCTCCAGCTCTCCGGCAGACGATTAAGCACTGTCACCCAGCTCCAGCCATCTTGCGCTTCCACCAGCCAGCGAAAACCTTGCTGCCAGTTGTACAGCAGGTATTCGGTCCAGTGGCTATCCGCATCGTCGGTTTCGGCCATTTCGATCAGGCCGATGACGGTCCATTTCACGCCTTCGATCATCGCGCCATCGCCGCAATCCAGCGTGGCATGATAGCGCTCGGCTTCCGTATGCTTGGTCAGCACCAGCGCCCGATCGCCCGAGCAATCCACTTCCGAACCACACGCCGCGCAGACCAGTTGCGTCGCCACCCCGGCCCGATACGGCAAAGGGCTGCCGCAATTGGGGCAGTCGAGCACATGCGCCGCGCCCTTGATGCGCCCGGCGCTGCGCTGAATATCTTCATCACTGCGCAGTAATTGCATTTGCAGCGCCGCAAGCTGCACCGCCTCACCCACATAGAGTTGCGGCTGGGTTTGCGTTGCGGATACATCGGAATAATCCAGCGTCAGAAAGCGCTCGCCACTGCGACAATCCACCACCTGCGCCTGATAGCCATTGCCCACCACAAAGGGCAATTCGCCCTGCCCGCCGACGCAATTGGCCACCCGCTTGTCGGTCACCACAAATGCTCGCCCGCCGTGCTCGTAGCGCCCCTCGGGCTGCAGCGCTGTCCAGGCTGGCGCATTGCTGGCCAGCCCTAACGGCAAAGTCACCATATACTGGCCGCTGGCATCGGCCAGCCAGCCAAATTTGCCATCGGCAAAACCAATAAACCACTCATTCCACAGGCCCGCAGCATAGCGCAGCTGAATCCGCCCCAGCACCGTAAACGCACGCCCGGCAAAGACGCCACTAGCGCCAATTTGCAGCGGCGAATAGTCTTCGAGCACCTGGCCAATCTTGCCGAGGTCTTTCACCTCGTCAGCATTGCGCAGCACCCGGCTTTGACAATACTCGCAGACCGCCAAAGCCGAAATGGTGGAGCGAAAAAGCACCTCAGCGCCGCACGAGGGGCAAGCGGTACGGAACATCAACAATCATCCTTCATTCTGTTATCGCCCCGGCTGCCACTCGTCATACTCAGCCAAGCCCTCATACCCCAGCCAAGCCTTACGGTGTGAAGTCCAGATATGCATACCGCCGCGAATGCCCGGATCGTCTTGCAAGGTACCGACGCGCACAATCAGGTTTTCTTGCCCGGCTTTTTCGCCATACAAATGCGTACCGCATTCGCCGCAGAAATAGCGCGATTTACCCGGTGATGATTCAAAGAATTTAAGCTTATCTTGCCCCGCCAGCACCCGAAAATGCGCGCGCTTCGCGCCCGCGACGCTATTAAATGGCGTACCAAGTACGCGGCGGCAAGTATCGCAATTGCAATGAATTACCGGGGTAAAAAACTCGTCGACTTCATATTGCACCTGACCGCAGGCGCAGGCTCCCTGTACGCTCATTCTATGTCCTTGTGGTATTCATCAAACGCCCAGTACGCCCACATCATGCAGACTGCGCCGACCACACCCAAAATCATCACCAGTGTATTCATCGCATTGCTCCAGAATTAACCAATCAGCTTTTTCAACACTTCCGCTTTCGCGCTGTCGTAATCGGCTTGGCTAATCAAGCCCTGATCGAGCAAGCCTTTGAGCTGGCCGAGTTTGGCTTGCGGGCTGTTTGGATCTGCGGCAGGCGCAGCATTACCCTGGGCAGGTACTGGCGGCTGAACTCCTCCAGCCATTACCCCTACGCCCATACCCCCATCAGTACCAATCACCACCCCCGCGCCCGCTGGCGCTGCTGCGCCGCCTAGCCCCAGAGCATTGGTCATTGCGCCGGCCATCACTTGGCCGACGCCTACACCGGCGGCCATGCCAGCACCGATACCGGCCAAGCCACCTTCGTTTTGCGCTGCGAGCGGAATGGCGTTGGCGGCTTGGTATTGGGTATAGGTTTGCATATTGCCGATCATGCCCATCGTGATGCGCGTATCGATGGCTTTTTGCAGCTCTTCGGGCAGGCTGATGTTTTCTACCGCGAAGTTATCGAGCTCAAGGCCGTATTTGGCAAACACCGGCGTTAGTGCTTCGCTGATTTTCTGGCTCATCAAGCCTTGATTACCGGCCATATCGAGGAAAGGCACGCCCGCGCCACCGAGCGCCGAGGTCATCGTCGCGACGACAAGGTTGCGCAATTGCAGCTCGAGATCATCCCGCGTGTAAACCTCACGCGTGCCGCTGATTTCGCTAAAGAACAGTTTCGGATCGACCAATTTGTACGAATACACGCCAAACGCGCGCATGCGCACCATGCCAAAATCGGCGTCGCGAATCGTAATCGGCTGCGGCGTGCCCCATTTGCGACCGAGCTGCAGGCGGGTGCTAAAGAAATACACATCCGATTTAAATGGCGACTCAAACAGCTTGTCCCAGTTTTTCAGGTAAGTGAGCACCGGCAGCGTTTGCGTGGTGAGCTTATACATGCCCGCGCCAAACACATCGGCAATCTGGCCTTCATTAATAAACACTGCCGCTTGCGATTCGCGCACCGTCAGGCTGGCACCATACTGAATCTCGAAATCGGCCATCGGATAGCGATACGCCAACACGCCATCGCTGTCCTCATTCCACTGCAGAATGTCGATAAATTGCTTTTTAATAAACGAACCGAGACTCATGATGCACTCCATCTGCCAGGCAGAAAAAGACTTAAAATAAACCGCTTAAAATGTCCAAAATAGCATCGAGGCCGAACTCTAAGCCCCATTCGATCGCTTCTTCCAGTAAATCGAATCGCAACTGAGCTTTCTCTCGCGTACCCATCATTTACTCACTAACCGCGGTGGGAGATTATTTGCGCGTAATACGTCGACTTAAACTGGCCGTCGCTTGGGGTTTGGATAAGGCCGAAGTAGGATTGATCACTCGCAGGTCATCGCCTGGTTCGGAGTTAATTTGGCGCCCAAATAAAAACCCGTTGATGGTGAATTCCCCGCCAAAATTAATGACATTACCGAATACAAAACCATCGACTTTAATTTTAGCGCCAGCTCGTATCGTAATTGAGCCAAACACAAAGCCATCTACTTTGCAGATTTGCCCGGCTTTGACTTCTAGATGCCCCAGATGGAAACCATCGATCTTTTGACGCGTTTCAAATACCGACGACAGAAAAACCATTTTGATTCTCCAACACGTAAATTAAGACAAACACCCCGCATTAATCACCCCGACGGCCACCGAGATACACCCGGCTAGTATCCCCACCGCCACGTTATTGGCAGCGATCTGCGCGGGCATACCCTTGATGCATTTCACCAGAAAGGCATACACACCAATCTGCACTACCCCAGCCAGCGCGCCCCAGATTAAAAAGAATTCCAGGCGGTTTAAGTGCCAGGCGCTTGAGGCCAGCGCCAGCGAAAAACCGATCAGCGCGCCGGCCAGCGATAAGGCCGCGGCCACATTGCCTTCACGGATCAGCTTCAATTCGTCGTAGGGCGTGATTTTGATGTACAGCATCGCAAACACAATCAGCATCGCGACGCCGCTAGCGAGGTAGCTGAAATAGCCAATCAGCGGGGGCAAGTAGCTGGCAAACATGGGTATTCCTTACTTGTCTCAGGCATAATGCTGTCATTTTGCTCTAAAGCTATCGAAATATCCATGCGAGAAAAACTGCTGATCCTTTCGGTTTTTATTGTTGCCTCTTGCGGGCTGGCCTATGAGCTGATCGCGGCAGCGCTGGCCAGCTATTTGATGGGCGATTCGGTGTTGCAGTTTTCCTCGATCATTGGCTGCTATCTGTTTGCAATGGGTATTGGCTCGCATTTATCCAAATACGTGCCCGAAGGGCGCACGCTGGATCGCTTTATCGAGATTGAGCTGCTGGTGGGCCTGATTGGCGGTCTATCGGCAACGCTGCTGTTCGTGGTGTTTGCCTGGGCGGCCGCGCCGTTTCGCTCGGTGCTGTATGCCCTGGTGTTTCTCACCGGCACGCTAGTGGGGATGGAGATTCCACTGGTCATGCGGGTTTTGAATCAGCGCAAAACCGATTTTGCCGAGCTGGTGAGCCGCGTGCTGACGTTTGACTATATGGGCGCGCTAGCCGTATCGCTGCTGTTTCCGCTGGTGCTGGCACCGCATCTGGGGCTGGCGAGATCGGCGCTACTGTTTGGTTTGGTCAACGTGGGCATTGCCCTACTCACCACCAAAATCTTCCGTCACGAATTAGCCCACGCCAAACTGCATCTTTTACGCGGCGGCGTGGTGGCGCTGGTGTTGCTGGGCGCGCTGCTGGGGGCGGATAAGCTCACCAAATGGAGCGAAAAAACCCTGTATGGCGATGAAATCATCCACGCGCAAACCACGCCCTATCAGCGACTATTGATCACGCAGTGGAAAAACGACACGCGCCTCTACATCAACGGCAATCTGCAGTTCTCCAGCCGCGATGAATACCGCTATCACGAAGCCTTGGTGCACCCGGTGCTGGAAAAACTGCCGCAGGCCAAATCGGTGTTGGTACTCGGCGGTGGCGACGGGCTGGCGGTGCGCGAGATTTTGAAATACCAAAATATCGAGCACATCACCTTGGTCGACCTGGACCCGGCGATGACCGATTTATTCACGCATAACGAAAAACTGGTCGGGTTTAATCAACATTCGCTATCCAACCCGAAAGTCAAAATCGTTAACGCCGATGCCGCCCAGTGGATCGAGCAAAACCTGCAGGTTTTCGACGCAATTATTATTGATTTCCCCGACCCGAGTAATTTTGCGCTCGGTAAATTGTATTCGGTACCGATGTATCGCTTGGTGAAAAAACACCTGAGCGAAAACGGCCTGATGGTGGTGCAATCGACGTCCCCCTTGCATGCCCCCCGCTCGTATTGGTGTATAGATCAGACTTTGAAAGAGGTTGGGCTGTATACCACCCCATATCATGCGTTTGTGCCGTCGTTTGGCGAATGGGGCTTTATTCTGGCCAGCAACAAGCCCGGCTATACGCCACCGACGTCGTACCGCGTAAAAACGAAATTTCTCGATGGCGAAACCACGCGACAGATGTTCTTTTTCCCGCCCGATATGCAACCCGTTAAGGTCGAAGCGAACCAGCTGAATAACCAATCGCTGGTGCATTATTTCGAGCAAGATTGGTCGCAGGTGATTCGCTGATGTTTGCGATGAATCGCCGCCAATTTTTGCAAAACAGCGCCGCACTGGGGCTGGCGATGACGCTGCCGGCCTGTCGCGAGCTGAGCCACTGGGGCATCCCTATCCAGGTGTATCTGCCTGGCATGCAGGAGGGGCATCGCTTGCGCGACCATACCCCCCTGCCCAAACCCAGCGAAACTCGCCGAGTCAAAGTGGCGATTTTGGGCTCAGGCGTAGCGGGCTCGTTTGCCGGCTGGCGGCTACAGCAGGCCGGGTTGCGCGATGTGGTCTTAGTCAGTGGCCCCGAGCCGGCGGGCAATGCCGCCGCTGGGCAATTTGGCGCCAGCGCGGAGAGCGCCTATCCGCGTGGGGCCCATTATTTGCCCCTGCCCTCGCTGGCCTCGCGCCATGTGCGCGAGCTTTTGGCGGCCATGGGCGTCATCGAAGCCGACCCATACAGCGAACGCCCACGCTACAATGAAACCGCGCTGATTCACGCGCCGCAGGAGCGGCTGTGGGTACAGGTACAATGGCAAGAAGGCTTGTTGCCACATCAAGGCATCCCCGCGGCCGAAATCGCCGAGCAGCAACGCTTTATGGCCGCCATACAGCAGTTGCAGCATGCGGTGGGCGCGGATGGGCGCAAAGTGTTTGCGATACCGCTGGCGCTCTCAAGCCAGGACCCACTGTGGCGCGGGCTGGATCAACTCAGTTTTGCCCAGTGGCTGGCGCAACAAGGCTACCGCGCGCCCAGCCTCTTGTGGTATCTCGATTACGCCTGCCGCGATGATTATGGCATTGGCCTGGCGCAAACCTCGGCCTGGGCTGGGTTGCACTATTTCGCCGCGCGCGGCGGCGAAGCGCACAATGCCGAGCCGGGCGCCGTGCTGACCTGGCCCACCGGGCTCAATCCAATATTGCAATTTATGCAGCAGCCCCTACGCCAAGCCGGTGGCTGGCTGCCGGGTATGGCGGTGGCGCTGCAGCCAGAAGATCAGCACGTGGCGGTGGATATATGGCAGCAAGGCAAAGTGATCCGCCTGCTGGCCGAGCGGGTGATCTGCGCCATGCCGCTGCATGTGGCGCAGCGTTTGCTGGATTTACGCACGCTGGGCTATGAGCCCGCCCAAGCCTTGCCCCATGCGGCCTGGCAGGTGAGTAATTTTCTGCTCAAACGTTATCCGGCCGAGCCCGCGCACACGCCGCTGAGCTGGGATAATGTGGTATACGGCAGCCCCAGTTTGGGCTTTGTGAATAGCACTCACCAGCTGATCCGCGCCGCCAAACCCGCACACACCGTCTTTACTGCCTATCACGCCTACGCCGGCCAAGACCCACGCCAGGTGCGCGCGCACTTAGCCAGTGCCAATGCAGATGCGCTCTATCAAACCGCAGTGCAAGATTTGGCCACCGTGTACGGGTTCGATCGCCCCATCATCGCCCAAGAACACATCGCCGCCGTCGAAATCACTCTGCGCGGCCACGCCATGAGCAGCCCGATTCCTGGTTTTTTAAGCCACAGCGGCCTCGCCGCCCTGCGCCAGCACAGCGGGCAGATTTTGTTTGCGCACAGCGATTTAAGCGGGCTATCGGTATTCGAAGAAGCCAGCTGGTGGGGCGAACAGGCGGCGCAGCGAATTTTAGGCTAGAGCTTAGGAGCAAAAATTACAACATTAAAAACAAGCAGATACTCAAAGCCGGCATAAATCCATACACTGAACTTTCTTTCACAGAGGAGAAAGTCGTAATGCGCACACTAATCAGTGTCATTGCAGGTAGCTTGGTATTAGCCGGCTGCGCCACACCGGAACCAAAAGCAGAAAATACTTATCCGGAACTGCAAAAAACCAACGCGGTGGTTCAAGATCATGGCAAACAAGTCGTGAGTTACATTCGAACTTGGCCATTGGGTTCTACGGTCAAAGATATGGATGCGGGCGTATATTGGCGAGCAGACCAAATCCGTTGCGAATTGCTGACTACGCTGAATATCAGCTTCGCCCAAATCCGCGACGGTGAGGCCTACATCAAAGAGCTGGAAGTGCAGCCCAATTCTGACAAGTCAGGCACAGTCCCACCTTTCACGAATTTGTGGCAAGAAGTGGCGAAAGTACAGCAAAAATGCCCACACTTGAAAACCAATCTCTCGATTGGCGGCTGGGGAGCAGAAGGCTTCTCCGATCTCTCTAAAACCCCAGAATCACGCGCTAAATTCATTGCTAGTGTCCTAAAAATGGTCGAAGCGAATCAACTGACAGGGGTTGATATTGATTGGGAATATCCAGTCGGTCCAGATTGGGGCGTGCCAATCAAAACATCAGCCGATGATCGAGAAAACTATCCCGCTTTACTCGAAGATATCCGAGCAGCCTTGGATAAATTGGCCACCAAAACCGGCAAAAAATATCAGGTTTCAGTCGCGGTTCCTGCCAGCCCATGGTTTGTGCAAAAGAACAACATTCGCCGCATTGAAAATGCAGTCGATTACCTGAAAGTCATGGCCTATGACTATTACGGTACTTGGAGCAAAACCACTGGCCACAATAGCAATCTTTATCGCAACCCGAGCGATCCTGCCTGGGGTGGCTGGGGTTCTGATCAAGGGATGCAGGTTTATCTGAATGCTGGCGTAAAACCGCAAAAATTGCTTTTGGGCCTAGCTTACTATGGCCGAGGCTGGAAAGGGGTAAGTAACAGCAACTCAGGTCTATTCCAGAAATTTACTGGTGCCGCGTATGAAGACGGTGTTACTTACACCGACATCCAGACTAAATTCCTGACCAACCCAGCATACAAACGCTATTGGGACGAAACCGCCAAAGCCCCTTGGCTTTATAACGGTGACGTTTTCATTTCTTATGAAGATCAGGAAGGCCTGAAATACAAGGCCGATTACGCCAAAAAGCATGAACTGGGTGGCGTAATGATTTGGGAATACGCACACGATATGAATGGTGAACTCCTGCAGGCCACCAATAATTTCCTGCGCTAATCCTCGCAATATTCAATGCAAAAACCGGGCTAAGGCCCGGTTTTTTTATGGCGTGACCTTTAAGCTACTTGCACTTCTTGCGCTTCGGGCACTGCGTGCAGTCTTTTACCTCATTGAGTTTTTCCAGACTCTGGCTCAAGGCACAGACCGAGCGGCGGCAGGCGAGGAAACGCACATTCTCTTCATTGGCCAGCTCGCGGTAGGCTTTCATCACGTTGTGGCTGAGAAAATCGGTAAACAGAATCAGCAAATCAGCGCCATTGAGGCTGGCCGGTTTACGCTGATGGGCCACATTGCGGCCGCTCACATGTTTATGCACTTTAATCCCGTGCTCGGCCAGGACTTGCGGGATATTGCCGAGGACGTCGGCACCAACCAGATAGGCGTTCATTGCGGCTTCCTTGTCAGTTTCAATTCAGATGAGAATGATTATCATATAAACGATAATTATTCTCAATAGCATTGGTGTGTATTTTCTATGAACGGCGCAAAGTTTGCGCTAGCGCAAATTCACCGCGGCTGCGGCGGGCGGGGGTTGCGCTGGGTCAAACGGGCGGGCCCACAGTTGCGGCTTAATATCCTCACCTCGCTGCGCAGGCAGTGGTAAGGCGCCCCGCGCGCGGCCCCGGTGTCCGCTGGCGGCCACACATAAGGACTCCACCGATGCTGTTTTTGATTCCCAAAGAAATCCAGCGCGACGAAACCCGCGTCGCGGCGTCACCCGATACGGTGAAAAAACTGGTGCAACAGGGCCATCAGGTGCTGGTGCAAAGTCAGGCGGGCCTGGCGGCCGGCTGGACCGATGAAGCCTATTCGCTGGCCGGCGCCAGCATTGCCGCAGATACCACCACCCTGTATGCCGCCAAAGGCATTATTCTAAAAATAGCTGCGCCCGATACCCACGAGATTGATCAATACGCCCCCGGCTCGGTCTTGATTGCGCAGCTGCACATCCA
Source organism: Chitinibacter tainanensis DSM 15459 (assembly GCF_000429785.1). Classification (GTDB taxonomy): domain Bacteria; phylum Pseudomonadota; class Gammaproteobacteria; order Burkholderiales; family Chitinibacteraceae; genus Chitinibacter; species Chitinibacter tainanensis. Next base: position 156,743 of record NZ_AUCN01000009.1, on the reverse strand, counting down.
TCGCTTTCAGCATCTCCCCCAACTGGCGGCCCGACAAATTGACACCTATGCGCTCGAGCTGATTCCGCGCATTACCCGCGGCCAAAGCATGGATGTACTGTCCAGCCAGGCCAATATTGCCGGCTACCGCGCGGTGTTGCTGGCGGCGCAGTATTTCCCGCGCTTTATGCCGATGTTTATGACCGCCGCCGGCTCGGTGAAACCGGCGCGGGTGCTGATTCTGGGCGCTGGCGTGGCCGGTTTGCAGGCCATTGCCACCGCCAAACGCTTGGGCGCGATTGTGGAAGTCTTTGACGTGCGCCCCGCCACCCGCGAGCAGGTGGAATCGCTGGGTGCTAAATTTATCGAAGTGGCCCTTACCGCTGAAGAACAAGCCGCCTTTGCCCATACCGGCGGTTATGCCAAAGAAATGTCGGCCGATTATCAGGCCCGCCAGCAGGCGCTGATTGCCCAGCAAGCGGCGCTGGCCGACATCATCATCACCACCGCCCTGATTCCGGGTAAACCCGCTCCTGAGCTGATCAGCGCCGACACCGTAGCCGCCATGCGCCACGGCAGCGTGATTGTGGATCTGGCAGCGGGTCTGGGCGCCAATGGCGGCGGCAATTGCCCGCTGTCACACCCGCAAGACGTGGTGCGCACGGACAACGGCGTCATCATCGTCGGCCAAGCCAATCTGCCTGCGCTGATGCCGGCCGATGCCTCGGCAATGTTTGCCCGCAATGTATTGACTTTCCTTGGCCTGCTGCTGAATGCCGACGGCCACTATGCACCTCAGCTGGATGACGACATCGTGAAAGCCACGCTGGTCACCCATGCCCAGAGTGTGTATTTCGCTGCAGCTCAAGCTGCGCCTGCCCTGCAGAGCCATACCCAGAATAACAACAAGGAAGTTGAGGAGTCCGCATGTCAAGCCTAGCCCTGGCAGCATCTGCTGCAGCTCATCTCCCCGCCACCAGCGGGCCCGACCCCATCATCGCCAGTCTCACGATTTTCGTGCTGGCGATTTTTGTCGGTTATCACGTGGTATGGAATGTCACCCCCGCCCTGCATACGCCACTGATGGCGGTAACCAATGCGATTTCCGGCATTATCGTGGTGGGCGCCATGCTGCAGGTGGTGGATATCCACGCCCAGCAGATCACCCTCACCAGCGTGCTGGGCGCGATCGCGATTTTCCTCGCCAGCATCAATATCTTTGGCGGCTTTTTGGTTACCCAGCGCATGCTGGATATGTTTAAAAGCAAAAAAGGGGAGCGCTGAGCATGGCTAATCTGACTGCGCTGTTATACCTCGTCGCGGCGGTGCTGTTTATTCTGTCGCTGCGCGGCCTCTCTTCGCCCAAAACCGCGCTGCGCGGCAATCTGTATGGCATGGTTGGGATGACCATCGCCATTCTGACCACCTTTTTTGTCGCCAATGAGCCGGTCATCTGGCTGATTTTGGCCGCGATGGCCGCCGGTGGCCTGGTGGGCGCCTACAAAGCGCGCACCGTGGCCATGACGGCCATGCCAGAGCTTGTCGCCGCCATGCACTCGCTGGTGGGGCTCTCGGCGGTGCTGATTGCGGTGGCGGCGGTGTTCCACACTGGTGTCAGCCACACTGGCGCGCAGCAAATCGAGCTGTTTATCGGCGCCTTTATCGGCGCGATTACCTTCACCGCCTCGGTGGTGGCGTATGGCAAGCTCTCTGGCCGTTTTGGCGCCAAAGCGCTCAATTTCAAAGGCCAACATCTGCTAAATCTGGTCTTGGCGCTCACCATGCTGGGCTTGGGGCTGGTGTATTACGCCACCGGCAGCGCGGCGGCGTTTTTAATGATGCTGGCCGTGGCCCTGGCGCTGGGGGTGCTGCTGATTGTGCCCATCGGTGGTGCGGATATGCCAGTGGTGGTGTCCATGCTGAATTCGTATTCGGGCTGGGCGGCCGCCGGGATTGGCTTTACGCTGGATAATCCGGTGCTGATTATCGCCGGCGCCTGCGTGGGCGCCTCGGGGGCGATTCTGTCCTACATCATGTGTAAAGCCATGAACCGTTCCATCATTTCGGTGCTGCTCGGCGGTTTCGGCGCCGAAGTGAGCGCCGGCAATGGCGCAGCGGGCGGGGCGAAAAATTATCGCTCGGGCTCGGCCGATGACGCGGCCTTTTTGATGGAAAACGCCGAAAAAGTCATCATCATCCCTGGCTATGGTCTGGCGGTATCGCGCGCGCAGCATGCGCTGCAAGAGCTGACCGATCTGCTCACCGAGCGCGGCGTGGATGTGCGCTACGCGATTCACCCGGTGGCGGGCCGCATGCCCGGACATATGAATGTGCTGCTGGCCGAGGCGGAAGTGCCGTATGAAAAAGTCGTGGAAATGGAAGAGATTAATAGCGAGTTTTCCAGCGCGGATGTGGTGCTGGTGATCGGCGCCAATGATGTGGTGAACCCCGCGGCGAAAAACGACCCCAGCAGCGCGATTTACGGCATGCCGATTCTGGATGCCTACAAAGCGCGCACCGTGATGGTGGTCAAACGCTCGATGAATGCCGGCTATGCCGGGCTGGATAATGAGCTGTTTTACATGGATAAAACCATGATGGTGTTTGGCGACGCGAAAAAAGTCGTCGAAGAAATGCTGCAAGCCGTGCATTAAGCCGGCCACGTAGCCCACTCGGCTCATCCCGCAGCACCTCTGATCGCCCCGCCGCCCCTCTGGCGCGCGGGGCGTCTATGCTAAAGCCGCTGGCGCACAGATGCATTTTCCTGGCCGGCGCGTTATCCTTGCCGACCTTCGACAGTGAGTCAGTCCATGAGCATAAGCCCCACCACCCCAGCCACTTCCGCTCAAGCCTGCCCCAAATGCGGTGCCCCGGCCGAGCCGCAGAAAGCGGGCTCGAATCGCTACTGGGTACAGTGCAGCAAATTTGGCAAAAACGGCAATTGCAACGCCATCAGCCAACAAGGCAGCAGCAAGAAAGAAGCCATCGCCAACTGGAATAAGCTGCGCTAAACCTACCCACCACATACCCAGAAGGGTATTAACCCTAAAAGCTCAGCCAACAATCGCTTGCGGGCTATACCCTATGAATCACGTGCTACTGCGACGGACCTTGCTGCAAGATATCCAGTAGCGGCAAATCGGTAATCCCCACCTCCACCCCTAGCTGCTGCAGTAAAGTGCCCACTTGCCCGCGATGATGGGTCTGGTGGTTGAACATATGCTGTACCAACACCCAGCGTGGTACGGTCTGGGTAAATTGATAGAGCCGGCTCGTCCACGTGACCGGCTCGGCCAGCCACTCGGCGCTCAGGTTGGCGGCCCAGCTGATCAGCTGTTGATCCAGCGCCTCGCGCGCGGCGCTGAGGCTTGCAAAATCGGGATGGAGCAGCTCACCACAGGGCTGCGTCACCAGCGTCTGCTCGGTAAAGCGCCCCAGCCAGATTAAATCGCCCCACAGCAGATGATCGAGCGTGCCATGCACCGAGCGGAAAAACGCCCCGCGATCGGCCTGACGCTGCTCTTCGCTCAGCTGTGCCGCGGCGTGATACACCTGCCGGTTTTGCCACTGATTGTAGGCCACCATCAATTGCGGCAGATTGCCATCAAACATCGCCTTCCCCCGTTTGCGCATTAGCCTTTACCTTAGCAGCCTGCCTGGCTACCGCCCAGCTTGATCCGTGCGGGCAAGAAAAAACCGCCCCGAGGGGCGGTTTGGTTATACAGCTGCACAGCGTCAGATTTAGCGACAAAGGCCCAGATCCTGCCATACCCCCCAGGTGCCGGTCTGGCTTGGGTTTTCGTTCACCGTCCACCATTTGGATTGGTAGTTATGCCCGCCGAACGACACCACGGTGCCGGCCACGCTGTATTGCGTGCTGGCCGACCAGGCGGGGGCGCAAACGGTGACGCCACTGCCCGGCGTTGCCGTCGGGGCAGGGCTTGGGCTGGCCGTTGGTTTCACGGTGGGGGTGGCGGTGGGGGCCGGGCTTGGCGTCGCGCTGGGTTTCACCGTGGGCGTCGCCGTTGGGGCCGCGGTGGGCGCTGGCGTCGCCGTCGGCACCGCAGTAGGAGCCGCGGTCGGCGCTGGCGTCACACTTGGGGTCGCGGTGGGCCGCGCGCTAGGTGTGGCCGTGGCGGCGCTGGCGACAATGCGCCAGACTTTACCGCTGCCATCCGGGCCAGACTCGGTGGCTGGATCATTACCCTGGCTATACCACATGGCAGTATAGGTCTGGCCGCCTTTAGTCACGCAGGCTCCAGCCTGATACACCGCAGTGGCTTCCCAAGCATTGCAGCTAGCGCCCGGCGCATTGGTGGCTTTCGGTGGCAAGGTAGGAATAGGCGCACTGCTACCGGTGCCATTATTCAGCCCCAACGCTTTGAGTCGATTCCACAACCAGCCACCATCGTCGGCCACATTATCGGTGCCGACAATCGACGTGGTTGAGCCGCCGCCCCAGATCACCGAAAACACATTTGCCGCTTTAAGCTGCGCCAAATGCCCGGTTTGCCAGCACGCGCTTTCGCTGCTTGGGCATTTCAGAAAATCTTTTACGGTGACGGCGCCATTGAGCACATAAGAGCTATTGGTCGGCATCGCCAGATTGCCGAAATAGGCCTGCAGATTGCTCGCCGCCGAATCCACATTGGCGTCGCCCAGGAAATACGTCGCATCGGAGCTAGCGTGATCGCCGCGGGTATCGACATCGCCATTCACTTGCAAATGCCCGCCTGGCACTTGCCACAGCATCACTGGCTGATTGCCGAGCAATTGCGACACCTGCTTTACGTATTCGGTGTAAACGCCATAGGTGGGCGCATTGTATAAATAACCGCCCTGCAGGCCATTGAGCGCCATTTTCGAGAAGACATCGCGCTCCCATTTATCAAAGGCGATAAAGTCGGGATTAAGCTGCGCCTCGGGGTTGCCGTAGGCCTTCATGGTGTAGAGAAAATCTTTCACCGCCTTGGCATGTGGCGCGATCAAGGCCGAATTTTGGCTGGCCTGATGCAGCCAGCCGTGGCCGGTTTGATCACCCGCCCACACGTTGTAATGCCAGCCATACGGGATATTCGGGCCAAACTTGCGCACCAGCCAATTGAGCGAGCGTATGTAATTGGGCAAGGTGGTGTTGGCCGCCATAAATTCAGCCGGAATGTCGGCTTTATTCAGGCCCAGATAATCAAACGCCTCGGTCAAGCCGCTGGCCACCGGTACAGCGTAATCAAACGGCGTTGGGCAATAGCCCGGCTGGCAGGATTTATGCATTTCACCCAAAAAGTCAGGGTTGAGCAGCAAAGTGGCCGGCACCGGATGCTTGGCATCTTTGTAGCCTTCCAGCTGTTTCAAGAGGCTAATCAGATTGATGTAGTGATTGCGCAAATAATGCTTGCTGCTGTCATTACTGAGATCGAGCTGGATGGTGTAGTGGCTGGAGCTGCCATCCACGGTGTAAAACACAATCGTCGGCATGAAGGTCTGCCCGGCCAGATTGCTCTCCATCGCGCGGATATAGTGCATCAGCCGTTCCACCTTCACATCGGTGGTCAGAATGCTCTCGCGATCGCCATCCCCGCCCTGCCCGGCATAGCTAAACAGCGCATCGACCGGGCGCTGCTGCAACAGCGGTAGCTCCGAGCCCCCGTTAATCACGCCACCCATCGAAATTTTGCTGCTAGACCAGCCTGGTACGGCGGCGGCAATAGGGGTACTAAATTGGGCAGCCAAGAGCGCGCCCAGCACTGCGCGGCGCAGTGCGGTGTGGTTTGTTTGCATGTCTCTTCCAATTTCTTTTTAAAATAAAAGCGCGGAGCGCCTGTCTTTCTGCAGGCTTTCCGCTGCGCACCGTACCCCGATTACCGGACCAAAAAAGCCAAGCAATCAAGTACGTAGCAACGATAGTTGGAAGAGGCCGCCAGGCGGTCAAGTGAAGCGCATCACAGCAATTGAGGCGCGCGGTGAATGGTCTTAGCTGGCCAACATCCGTCTGCCCGTGGCGGCCATCGCCAGCGCACAGAGGTCACAGCATCGCCGAACTTGCAGACCAGTGTTTTTAGGTAGTTTTCGCTCACCGACTACACAGGCCGATGCAGTCGGCCAGCCGGCAGCCGATCAACGGCGTCAGCAATTCGACAGCAAAAACGTCGCTGAAAGGTAAAAATCGAGAAAAATAGCGGCTTGGCGCCAGATCAAACCATCTATCAGCTTACGGAAAAACTCGAGAATAGTTTTCATATACTTTAGCGTGTCGTCAACTAACGGAGCGCCAACATGAATCCCAAAACGCTCGATGCACTGGAACTGATTGCGATCGAAGACGAAGCCCGCAAAGTGATGGAAACGGCGAAAACCGCCAGCTATCTGTATCAAACCGCCCGCCGCCTGCGCTCGGTGATGCAGCTAGAAATGATCCGTCGCGGCTTATTCGAGCGGCAAAAGCGCCAGCTTTTGGGTCGTTCTACGGCCTAAGCCGCACGCCCAAGCAAAAAAGCCATGCCGGCTGGCATGGCTTTTTTCATTGTTGCGCTCGTTTATCCAGTGCCAGCCTAGGCCACGCTCAGCACCACTTTGCCCAGATTCTGGTTTTGCGCCAGATAGGCATGCGCGGCGGGCGCATCCTGCCAGGCAAATACCCGATCAATGCTCAGCTGCAAGCGGCCATTTGCCCATTGCGGCAAGAGCTCGCGCGCCACGGCTTGGGCCAGCTCGGTTTTGCGCGCCAAGGGCAAGCTGCGCAGGGTGGAGCCCAGCAGCTGCTGGCGTTTCACCAGCAGTTGCCCCAGATTCAGCTCCGCGCTGGCCCCGCCCAAAAGGCCAATCAAAATCAGCCGGCCATCAAGGCGCAAACAGCGCTGATTGCCGGCCAGATAGCTGCCGCCGACCGGATCCAGAATCAGATCCACCCCGCCCATGGCTTTGAGCTCCGCAGCAAAATCTTGCTCGCGATAATTGATCACGCAATCGGCGCCCAGCCCGCGGCAGAAATCCAGCTTGGCAGGCGAGCTGGCCGTCGCGGCCACCCACGCGCCCTGCGCCTTGGCCAGCTGAATCGCCGCCGCCCCCACGCCACTGGCGCCGGCGTGAATTAGCGCCCGTTGCCCGGGGCGGAGTTGCCCAAGCGTGATGAGATTTAACCATGCAGTTAACCACACCTCCGGCAAGCTGGCGGCCTGGATACTACTGAGGGTATCGGGCTGCAACCAAGCCAATGATTGGTCTAGCAGGCAATACTCCGCATAAGCACCACCAGCCACCAAGCCAAACACCGCTTGCCCCAGCCTAAAGCCCTGCACCTGCGGCCCCAACGCCACCACTTCACCGGCGATCTCCAAGCCAATGATGCTGGATTCGCCCGGCGGGGGTGGATACAGCCCCGCCACCTGCACCAGATCAGCCCGGTTCACCCCGGCCGCGGCCACTTTCACCAGCAACTGCCCCGGGCCGGGCTCGGGGCGCGGCGCTGGGCCCAATTGCAATTGGCCCGCCACCGCGGTGTAGGCTTGCATTTGCATCCGCGTGCCTTTAGGCCGTTACCGCACGGGCGGCGCGTTTGCGCCCCACCACGCCACACAGGCAAGCCACGCTGGCCACGATCAGCATCACTGGTAAGGTGTTGCCCACGGGTAGATCCCAGCTCATGGAATAGCGATACAGACCAAACCCAGCCAACCACAAGGCCAGATTTGGCCAGCTCACCAGCTGAGCCGAGGCATCCTGTTTCAGTACAAAATAATCCGCCACCATGATGGCAATCATCGGCGCAAACACCGAGCCAATCAAAAACAGGAAACTCTCAAAACTATTCACCGGCGCCCACAGCGCCAGCGCAGTGCCCAGCACCACGGCAGCAATGCCCGCGGCACGCTCAGGTAGTTTTGGATTAAGGCTGGCCGCCGAAATCCCCGCTGAGGCCGCATCCAGAAAAGTGGTGGTCACCGTTGAAAACACCACCACCAAGATCGCCGCTACACCCAGACCGGCCTTAGCCATAATCGCCGCCACATCGCCAGTGCCGGCAAACAGCGCAGCGCCCAAGCCGATGATGAACATCCAGCTGCTGCCAATAAAATACGCCAGCGTGGCCCAGGTGGTATCACGCCCTGCGTGGCGCGCCGAACGGGTGTAATCGCTCACCAGTGGCAACCACGATAACGGCATGGCCACCGCTAGCTCGACTGCCATGCCAAAACTCATGGTTTGCTGCGCCGCAGCCGGCAGCTGCGCCGCCTCGGCCTGAAACACCACCACACTGAGTAAAATAGTCAGCAAAAACAGCAGTGCGGCGGTCACCGACTGCAGGCGCGACATGTTTTTCAAATCGAGCGCGATCCACAAGGCAATCAAGGCCCCAATCACCAGCGACCAACCGGCATTGCCCACTTGCGGCACCAGAAAATTCGCCGCTGCCGCGCCAGAAAACACCATAATCGCCGTCCAGCCTACCAGCTGCACTACATTGGCCAGCGAAAACAGCGTACTGCCGCGCTGACCAAACGAGCGCTTGACAGTTTCCATCGCCGATTTACCGGTCTTGGCGCCGATATAGCCCGCCAGCCAGAACAGCACGCCGCCAATCATATGGCCGAGCAAAATGGCTTTCACGCCATCAGCAAAACCCAGCGGAGCTAACAAAGTACCCGTCATGATTTCGGCCAGCGACACGGCGGCCCCAAACCACAGCAAGCCCAGCGCCGGGCCGGACAAGGTGGCGCTGCTAGTTGGTGTTGTATTACTCATCGCATTCCCTTTTGTCTTGGCGTGGCCGGGGAGAAAACCCGGTCGCCCTGTTATCCGCGCCCCGGCAGGCAGGGCACAGTCGCCATGATACACGGGCAGCCATTCGCCTTCGCAGCCGAATGCGGTGCATTGCATCTAGATCAAATTAGAATGCGCTGAGCCAAGTGTTGCGCCAGACAACGCCGACCCAATTAGCCTCAAATCACCGGCGTATGCAGGCTTTTGCTCATAAAGAGGCTAAAAGGGTCGGGCTGGTACTGCGCAAACGGCCCGCAGGGCTGATAGCCTTGCTGCGCATACAGCCGATGCGCTGGGGCAAAGGCCGGCGTGGTGCCGGTTTCGAGGCTTAATCGCTGAATACCCTGTGCGCGGGCCTCAGCCTCTAGCGCCTGCAACAGCGCCCGCCCCACCCCGCGCCGCACATACCGCGCAGCGGTGCGCATGGATTTAAGCTCGGCGTGCTGGGCATCCAGCCGCTTGAATGCACCACAACCGAGCAAAGCCTCGCCTTCCCAAGCGGTCATAAAGGTAATTTCTGGCGCTTTGAGTGCGGCTAAATCCAGTGCAAACACACATTCCGCCGGCGAGTTGGCATACATACCGGCCAGATGTTCCTGCAATAAATCAGCAACTTGGGGGTGGGTAAGGTCGTCGATGATGATGCGCATTGGTCACTCCATGGCCACAGCTATGAGTAAGCTATGCAGCAAAATGTGTGCCTAAGTATTGAGTGCCGAAGGTGTTGGCTAGTGCATGCTGCGAAAGGCTAAGCGCCAAAGTGCCGCAGACGACCTCAAGGGCGTTTGATCACAAAGGCTTTTTCAATCCCGCTTTTAAAGCCAACCGCCTCGTACACCGAATGCGCCGCAGTCAGCTGCTCGCCCGACAGCAGCATCACTTTGTAGCAATCGGCCTGCCACGCCAAGGCCAGCGCGAATTCCAGCACTTGGCGACTCAGCCCGCGGCGGCGATAGGCGCTGGCGGTGATCACATGCTCGATGAGGCCAAACGGCCTAGCGCCGTTGGCGATGCTGCGATTGATGCTCAACGCGCAGGTCGCAGCTAGCAAGCCATCGATCTCGGCCACCACAATCTGCGTGTTTGGATCGGCAATGATCTGCGCCCAACGTTCTTGCGCAAGATCATCGGCCAAGGCCGGATCATGCGGGCGCAGCTCTTGATACAAGCGCAGCACGCCGGCTAGGTCATCGTGGTTTGCGACTCTAGTCATCAATTCAAATCTCAAGCTTAAAATCAGCTATCCTAGCGCCCCTAATTACCTCGGCTGCACCCCGTCATACCCTTCCACAACCACCAAATCAATCTCACACGCGCCGTCGCGCAACGCTTTGGCATTTTGATACGGCACGGAGTGGTAGCAATCGAGTGCGGCTTGGTAGGTGGGAAACTCGACGATGGTGTTGCGTGAACGGGTATTGCCTTCCACGCATTGATACTGGCCTGCTCTAGCCAGATACTGGGCGCCGTATTCTGCGAGAGCCGCGCCATTGGCTGCGATATAGGCTTGAAAGGGTTCTAGCTGGGTGATGTCGAGGCGGACGATCCAATAGCCTTTGGCCATGGCCTTGCTTCCAGATGTAGTGAAAGCAAAACCATAGCATGAAGTCAGCGACATCCGGTGAGGATTAAGTCTCGATCAGCCCTGCTTGCGCTTGCTCGACGCTTTGATGCGCCAGCGCGAGGTATTCTTTCGATTGCATTTCGGTCAGGCGGCTGGCGGTGCGGAAGAATTCGCTGGCTTGCAGACCCTCGACATACACCTGATCCACCGGCACATCAGCGCCGATGATGAGTTTAACGCGGTGGTCGTAAAACACATCCACCAGCCAGGTAAAGCGGCGAGCCAGATTGCTGTTTTCCGGCTTGAGCTTAGGCAGGCCAGTGAGGAAGACGGTGTGATATTCCTGCGCCAGCGCCAGATAGTCGGCCTGACCACGGCCATCGCCGCATAGCACGGCAAAATCAAACCAAATGGCGCCACCGGCGCGGCGGCGGGCTTTGAGCTTGCGGCCTTCAAGGGTGAGCTGCGGATCTTGATCGTGGCCGGTTGCCATTTTGGCAAACAGCTCGCCTAGCTCAGCCTCGCTGGCGGCATCTTGCGGGTACAGATAGGTGCGCGCGGCGGTGAGCGCGCGCAAGCGGAAATCTTGCCCGCCGTCGACATTCAGTACATCCAGCCGCGCTTTCAGTAGCTCGATGGTGGGCAGGAAATTCGCGCGCTGCAGCCCGTTCGGGTACAGCCCATCGGGCGGGTAATTCGACGTCGTTACCAGCACCACGCCGCGATTAAATAGTTGCTCCATCAGCCGCCCCAGAATCATCGCGTCGGCAATGTCGGAGACGTGAAACTCGTCAAAACACAGCACGCGCACGGCTTTGGCCCATTTGTCGGCGACTTTGGTGAGCGGGTCGTCACTGCCTTGCTGTGCGCGCAGTTCGCGGTGCACTTCCTGCATAAAGTAGTGAAAATGCAGGCGCTTTTTGCGCTTATACGGCAGGCCGGCGTAAAACGCATCCATCAAAAAGCTTTTGCCGCGCCCTACGCCGCCCCAAAAATACAGCCCGCGCGGTAAATCGGGCATCGGCAGCAGGGTTTTGCCAAACAGGCGATTGCGCTTTTGCTTGAACACCACCAGCTGTTGCCACAGTGCTTCCAGCCGCTCGATGGCGGCGGCTTGCGATTGGTCGGCAATAAAGCCGGGCTGGCTGGCCAGGGATTGATACCAGGTCAGCGGGCTAACGCCGGCTTGCGGCGGGGCAATCACATGTTGAGACATAGTTTTCCTGCGGCATTTTGGTTAGCCAGATTATACGGCATGCGCGGCCGCGGGCAGATTGGCAAGGCCATGCAGATACAACAAAGCCCCGCTAGGCGGGGCTTGGCGGAGCGATCACTTCGCGCATGGCGCGAAGTGATGAGCTTCAATTACAGTGCAGCGGCGTTTTCAGCCAGGTAAGAAGCCACGCCATCCGCGTCGGCTTTCATACCTTTTTTGCCTTTGTTCCAGCCGGCTGGGCACACTTCGCCGTGCTCTTCGGTGAATTGCAGCGCGTCGATCACACGCAGCAGTTCGTCGATATCACGACCCAGTGGCAGGTTGTTCACCACTTGGTGTTGTACTACGCCGTTTTTGTCGATCAGGAAGGTACCGCGCAGTGCCACGCCCGCATCGGCCAACTCAACATCATAAGCTTGGCAAATTTCGTGCTTCACGTCAGCCACCAGGGTGTAACCCACTTGGCCGATACCGCCTTTTTCGACTGGGGTGTTGCGCCATGCAGCGTGGGTGAATTGGCTGTCGATCGATACGCCGATCACTTCCACATTGCGTTTTTTGAATTCTTCCAGACGGTGATCAAAAGCGATCAGCTCAGATGGGCAAACGAAAGTGAAGTCCAGTGGGTAGAAGAAGATGGCCGTGTATTTGCCGGCGGTGGCTTCTTTCAGGTTGAAGTTGTCAACGATCTGGCCATTGCCCAGAACGGCAGCGGCGGTGAAGTCAGGGGCTTGCTTAGCAACCAATACAGCCATGTTAAAACTCCTAAAAGGGTTCGGTAAAAGTTGGCAACACTGTAGATATCTGGGCGACGATCGTCAAATCAAGAGTTTTCATCTGCCCGATAGCTAATTTCTATTCAGCCCATAGCCTCCGGCACATTGGCGCGCCGGATGTTGTCAGCTTTATGCAGTTGCGGGCTACAGGCTTATCGCGATTGCCTTTTGCCTTACAACTTGCCATGATGGGTTCAGCCCATTCTAGGAGGATTTGATGATGCGCTTGTTTCAACGTTTACTCTGCGCGCTCACCCTGACCGCCGCAGCCACCAGTACCGCTTGGGCCAACGATAAAACCATCACCATCCTGACCCAGCAGGATGTCTACAACGATTACCAAAAATTCATCGGCCAGCGCGATCCGCTCACCCTCAGCAACTACGGCGGCCCAGGCTCGCGCCGCGATGTGGTCGAAATCGTCTTGGTGATGCAGGCGCTGAAAGCTGGCGGCAATGACTTACCGATTAAGCTCGTGAAAGTTGATAACAGCAGCGATTCCTACAATCGCTACATCAAAGAAATCATGACCGGCAATGTCACCATGGGGGGCAATAGCGCCTGGCAGATCGATCTTAAGCCGCTTAGCGATAAGGTGTTCGTGTCTGAGCCGGTGATTCGTAATGGTGAATTTGAAGCCGGCTTTTACACCACCGCCGATAATGTGGAAGCCCGCCTCACCCGTACGCTGCCCGAGCTGCAAAAGCTCACCGCGGTGGTGGCCGATAGTTGGAAGCCCGATGTGGCCACACTGGAAAGCCTGAAGTTTTCTAATCTGCTGAAAACCCAAAGCTGGGATTCCATGGTGGGCATGCTGGTGAAAAAACGCGCCGATGTGGTACTGGCGCCCTTCCAGCCCACGCCTGATTTATCCATGGATGTAGGCGGCAAAAAATTAGTGCCGATCACCAATGTGAAAGTTGGCCTGCAAGGCAGCCGGCATTTCTTTGTTAGCCGCCTCGACCCCAATGGCGCACTGGTAGCCAAGCAGCTGAATATCGGTCTAGATCGCCTGCGCGATAAAGGCATCATCGAAAAAGCCTACCGCGAGTCGGGCTTCTTTAATAGCGCCACCAAAAGCTGGAACCGGCTGAACTAAACCACCGCTCGCCACAATAAAAAAGCCCGCAACTGCGGGCTTTTTTAATCTCAACACACTTTGACAAGCAACGCAGCAAGAGGCCGGCTACTTGCGCGGCAGGCTTAGTGCGCCTTGCCACCCATCGGCAGCAATTCGCGGCCGTAGATTTCATTCAGCACTTGCGCCATGGCCGAGTAAATCGCCGCGCTACCGCAGATAATGCCTTCGATACCGGCGATGGTTTTGATGGCAGCGCTGCCGGTGAAATCACCAATCGCCAGCAAGAAAAACAGCACGGTCAGTGAGCCGAAAATAAACTGGGTGATGAAATTCATCCGCAGCGTGCCCACAAACAGGAATGCGGTAAAGATACCCCAGGCGAGTAAATACCAGCCCATCGCGGTTTCACTGGTTTTGGGAGCAATACCCCACTGTGGGAATACAATCAGCGCCACCAGCGTCAGCCAGAACATGCCGTATGAGGTAAACGCCGTCATGCCAAAGGTATTGTTCTTTTTCGATTCGAAAATACCGGCAATCACTTGCGCCAGGCCGCCGTAGAAAATCCCCATCGCCAGAATCATGGCGTTCAATTCGAACAAACCGGCGTTATGCAGATTAAGCAGTACCGTGGTCATGCCAAAGCCCATCAGGCCCAATGGCGCTGGATTGGCGGCGGTTTCGGTCACGGTAAGGGTGGATTGGGCAAGCGGGTGAGCGGCTGACATGACGCGTCCTATGACAAAAGCAGGTAAAAGGAGCGGCATTCTATACTGTGAAACCCTGATCGGCGCTTGGTCAGGATCAATATTTCATGACCAATGGCATTATTTACAGTGCATCACTGCATCAGATCAATTTCCCGCCAGCCTGGCGCCGCGCGCAGCGGTAATTCTTGACAATGGGCGACAGGCCGCTGGCTATTTGCCGCCCACCTCTGCACAATCGCCGGGATGATTGGATGAAGGAATAGAAATGAAACCCTGGCTGATTTTATTGCTGGCCATTGTGGCTGAAACCATCGCTACCAGCGCCCTTAAAGCCAGTGAAGGCTTTAGCAAACTGGGCCCTTCGCTGATTGTGATTGCCGGCTACGGCGTGGCGTTTTATTGTTTGTCGCTGACTTTGCGCACGATCCCGGTTGGCATTGCCTATGCGCTGTGGTCGGGGATCGGGATTGTGCTGATCACCGTCGCCAGCTGGTGGCTCTATGGGCAAAAACTCGATCTTGCCGCCCTACTGGGCATTGCACTGATTGTCAGTGGCGTGATCGTAATGAATGTTTTCTCTAACAGTACTGGCCACTAAGCCAAGTAGGATATTGCCTCGCAGGCAATACTACGCAGGGGTATATAGATGCAACCATCACCACACCCACTCGAACTGAAAATCATGCCCATGGCTTTGCTGGCCATCACCGCCGTGCTGATGGCGGCCGTGGCGGCGGCCACCCCGGCGCTGAATATCGCCTTGCCACTCAATGGCCCGGTGGGCTTGTTGCTGCTAGCGCTGGGTTTGGCCCTAGTATTGGCCGGCGGGCAGGCTTTTAGGCAGGCCAGCACCACCTTCGATCCACGTCAACCCGCCGCCGCCAGCCAGCTGGTGCGCAGCGGGGTCTACCGCCATACCCGTAATCCGATGTATCTGGGCTTTGCGCTGATGCTAGCGGGCTGGGCCGACTGGCAAGCCAATCTGGCCGCGCTGGCACTATTGCCGGCCTTTGCGCTGTATCTGCAGCGTTTTCAAATCATCCCCGAAGAACGGGCCATGTTGGCGAAATTTGGTGCGCCATTTGCACGCTATTGCCAAGAGGTACGGCGCTGGTGCTAACTAACTGCGCCAGAAAATCTTGCACAAATTCAAATTAAAACTGGCTAATAAATTTCGTGAAAAATTAAAATAACCGGAAATTTACTTACCGAGCATAACATGACGCAAAGTGTGTCGATCGAGCTAACCGGGCGCCTGCTGGCAGAAACCACTATCGAACAGGCGCTAAGCAGCTTGGCTGCTGCATTTAAAATCGACGAATCACGAGCGAGACAGCTCCTCAATCAAGCGCCTACGGTCATCAAAAAAGAGTTACCTGCTCAGCAGGCCACACAGTACATTCAACACTTTGCAAAAATGGGGGTTGAACTGCGTGCAATCCCGATCCGCACCGAGCTAACTCTGATGGAGCCCATCAGCACTTCGACAGCGCCTGCCACAACCGCAGCAACCGCAGCGCCAGTTGTATCCGATACACCTAACTCACCGACACCAAGTTCACCTGCCGCCACCACAAACCAAGCTCCTACATTCGACGAGCAGAGCTACACCCCGCCATGGACAGCTCTTAATCTTGAGGGGCGCTTTGGGCGACGTCGTTACACGCTCAATCTAATCTACTCATTTCTCCCCTGCGTCATTGCGGCTCTGTTATTGCCACCACTGTTAATCCGCATGAACATTTCCCCACAGACTGGCGGGGGGTGGTTACTGCTTTTGCTCATCGGGCCGCTGGTGCTCTGGACAGGTTGGCAGTATTTCCGCTGCGCCGCACTGCGGCTGCACGACTTGAATTTGCCTGCATACTGGGCCGCAACATTCGTACTAATTATGGGGGCATGCCAGCATCTATTGCGCAACGGTGCCGATTTAAGCTACGGACAATATGCGATATGCTGGTGCTGCAGCGTGTTGCTGCCCCTCCTATTAGCGGTCTGGCCGGGTAGTGAGCATGACAATCTTTATGGTGCACCCAGCGAACCACCAGGCACCGCTCTCAGCATCTTGGTGGCTGGCATCTTACTGGTCAGTGGCTTCCTTGGCGTTGCCCAGCTAAGCAACAGCCGTTATCTATTTACGCTAGAAAAAGCCATGGCTGGCCGCCCTTTAAATGAGCAAGAAGTGCAAGTCTTGTTTAAAGCTGCACGCAAAACGGTCGACGACCGTTGGCTGAAATTGGCAATGGCTGCCTATTTTGAAGAAACCGGCAAAGCCATTACCGATGCCGAGGCCTATCGTGCGCAATTGCAAGCCCAAGCCGATGCAGCCCTGCTGACCGCAATGCGTAGCCTGCAACAACCACTGCCAGCAGCAGACCTGCCACCAGCGTTTCGACATATAGTTGCTGATGCCGAGGTCGCTCCCTTTATGCAACGAGTAGAACATGAGTCTGGCGCTGGATACCCGAATACAGCGCTAGCTAAACGGGCGCTTCAAAGTAATTACGACAGGCAATTGCGCCAAAAGCTAGGCCTACCAGACCCTGAGAAGCAATAACCAATTAAAAAGCGCACCGTGGTGCGCTTTTTAATTGGTGTGGGCTTTACCGTCCTGTACACGAAGGCATTAGCACTCAACTGGCCGGGCTGGGTCGCTGCACCATTCGCTCCACGAACCCGGATACAGCCGCCCACCACCGAGGCCGGCATATTCAAGCGCCAGCAGATTATGGCAGGCCGTTACCCCACTACCGCATTGGTGCACAAGCTGCGTAGGGCTTAGCTCACCGAGCAATACCCCCCATTCTTGCTGCAATTGCGCCGGGCTTTTGAAATAGCCGTCGCTGAGGTTATGCATAAAAAAGCGGTTGGCGGCGCCCGGGATATGCCCACCGACCGGATCAAGCGTTTCGCCAATGCCGACAAAGCGCTCGGGCGAGCGGGCGTCCACCACTTGAAACTGAGGCTGGCTCAGATTATTCAGCACCGCCTCGGCGCTCACCGCCAGATCGCTACGCAGCGCCAGCGGGAACGTTTGCGGCGCAATCGCGGCAATGCGCTGCTGTACGGCTCCGCCGGCGGCCAGCCACGCGGGCCAGCCCCCGTTCAACACTTGCACGTAGTCATGGCCCAGCCAGCGCAACAGCCACCATAGCCGGGCGGCAAACGGCCCGCCGCTGGCGTCATAGGCAATCACACGGGTACGCGGGCCAATCCCCAGTCCGCCGAGCTTTAACGCCAATGTGGCCGCGGCCGGCAAAGGGTGGCGACCATTCCGGCCGGTTTTGGGGCCGGATAGATCATCGTCCAACGCCAGAAAATGCGCCCCAGGCAGGTGGCCGGCCAGATAGGCGGCGCGGCCTGCGTCGGGGTTGGCCAGATCATGCCGGCAATCGATGATGACCACATCCGGCTGGCCTTGCAGGGTGAGTAACTCGCCAACTTCAATCAATACCGACATGCTGTACTCCAATTTAACAGGGGTATAGGCTTAGGCGGCCTGCATTGCCTGCAGTGCAGCCTGATACACCTCAGGGGTAGCGGCGGCGATCACGCGACCGCTGCTGCTGCGGGTGAGCGGCTGGCCTTGCCAGTCGGTCATCAGGCCGCCAGCGGCGATCACCACGGGGGCAACGGCGGCGAAATCGTGCAGTTTCAGGCCCTCTTCCACCACCAGCTCCAGGCCGCCCGTGGCCACCAGCGCATATTGATAGCCATCGCCACCATACAC
Source organism: Chitinibacter tainanensis DSM 15459 (assembly GCF_000429785.1). Taxonomy (GTDB): domain Bacteria; phylum Pseudomonadota; class Gammaproteobacteria; order Burkholderiales; family Chitinibacteraceae; genus Chitinibacter; species Chitinibacter tainanensis. Next base: position 138,930 of record NZ_AUCN01000009.1, on the reverse strand, counting down.
GGTAAAGCGCCCGCCTTGCTGCAATTGCATAAAGGCGGCGCGGCCACTGTCGCTAAAATACTGCGGGCCGGTAGTGCCCACGCGGGCACGGCTAAAATCGCGAATATCGCTCACGCTGATCGGCTGATCATTCAACGTGCACCCCTGTCCCACCACGCCCACCCAGCGCTCGTTGGCGATGGGCTGGTTGATCACGCCCAGCACCGGCTGGCCGCGATACAGGAGGCCAATCAAGGTTACAAACATCGGCCGGCCAGTGATAAAGGCCTTAGTACCATCGACGGGGTCCAGCACCCACACCCAATCGGCATCATCGCGTTCGGCGCCAAATTCTTCGCCAATAATGCCGTCTTGCGGGCGCAGCTGATTAATCAGCGCGCGCATGGCCAGCTCGGCCTCGCGATCCGCTTGCGTCACCGGGCTGCTATCGCTTTTGTCATCAATCGCCAAGCCGCTGCGGTAATACGGGCGAATCACGGCGGCGCTGGCCTCGGCCAGTTGGTGGGCAAAAGCAATTTGTTCGGCACTGACAATCACGGGTTTACTCCTCAAAAATTCATCTACACCATTTTACGGGCTTTTTATTGCAGAATGGCGGCGAGCCAGAAAATTCACCAATTCACTGAATTAGCGAGAATTATTTGTATTTATGTTTCGATTTACATTTCTATTCAATTACTTGCATTGAAATTTTCAATTGAAATTCCCGACTAAAAGCGTACACTTTTATTCAATTGGCAGGTTGACCACCCTGTCTCACCGTCAGACTGGCCCAGCCAGCAAGGAGAACACGATGCAAGGCGATAAACAAGTCATCAAGGCATTGAATGGCATTCTCGGTAACGAGCTGATTGCCATCAACCAAACCTTCCTGCACGCCCGGATTTACAAAAACTGGGGTTTCAAAGGCCTGAACGACAAGGTCTACCATGAGTCGATCGACGCCATGAAACGCTCGGATAAACTGATCGAGCGGATTTTATTCCTCGAAGGACTGCCTAATCTGCAAGATCTGGGCAAGCTCTTGATCGGTGAAGACGTACAGGAAATGCTGGGCTGTGATTTGCAGCTGTATACCGGTTTTCTGGCCAGCCTGCGCAGCGCGGTGCAAACCTGTGAAACCGCGCAGGATTATGTCAGCCGCGATCTGTTGACCGAGATTCTGGAAGAAGTCGAAGAATACGTCGACTGGCTGGAAACCCAGCAAACCCTGATCAAGGAAATGACCTTGGCCAATTATCTACAATCGCAGGCTTTCGGCGACTAAGCCGCCCACGACAGGAGCATCATCATGCAAGGAAGCGCAAAAGTCCTCGCCGGCCTCTCTGAGCTGCTGGCTGCCGAACTCACCTCGGTCGATCAATATTTCGTCCACAGCCAGATGTATCACAACTGGGGCTATAGCAAGCTCTACGAGCGCATTGATCACGAGCGTCAAGATGAAATTGGCCACGCCACACTGCTGATCGCCCGGATTTTATTCCTGGAAGGCACGCCCAATGTTGCGGCGCGCACCCCGCTGCGGGTGGGCAAAGATGTGCCGGAAATGCTGGAACTGGATCTGCAAACCGAATACGAAGTGGCCGCCGCATTGAAAAAAGTGATGGCCATCTGTGAAACCGAGCAAGATTATGTGACCCGCGACATGCTGCTCACCTTGCTGGACGACACCGAGCAAGATCACGCGCACTGGCTCGAACAGCAGCTGCGCCTGATCAAAGCGCTGGGCCTGCCCAACTACCTGCAATCGCAGGCGAGCTAATTGGCAGCGGCGCCTACCGCGTAGGCTGGGCCAGCTACGGCTGACTGCAGACCAAACAAAAGCCCGAGCATGCTCGGGCTTTTGTCATCATCGGGGTATATAACGCTAGGCAATATTTCAACAAGCCTGCCAGCACATACCCAGATGGTGTATTTAGGCAAAGGCCAGATCTTGCAGATCGGCCAGCATTTTCTCTTCGTAATGATCGACGGCCTCTTTCAGCACCTGTTTGGCGCAGCTACCGCATTTGCCGCAGCAAGTGCCGGTTTGGGTAGCCCGTTGCAGCTGGATGTAGGTGCGAACGCCATCGTGCTCGACCGCCCGTTTGATGGCTTTATCACTGACATTGTTGCACACGCAAACGATCATTGAAGTGAGAACCTTGTTAATAATTGTTCTCATTATCTAAAAAAGTGCAAGGGCTGACAAGCGAAAATTTCACCCGAATCGACTAGCGGCGGCGGTACAATCGGCGCATCGAATTGGGAGTTTTGCCATGTCGCGTATTCAACTGGAACGTCAAATCAGCGCCGCCCGGCAGGCCGAGCTGGGTCTGGACCGCTGGCCGATCTGGGAAAAAGGCATTGCCACTTTTCCCTGGACTTACGACGCCAGCGAAACCTGCTATTTACTGGAAGGCGAAGTAGTGGTCACACCGCAAGGGGGCGAGCCAGTCACCATTAGCGCCGGCGACTTGGCGACTTTTCCGGCGGGGATGCGCTGCACCTGGCAAATCACCACCCCGCTGCGCAAACACTATCAGTTTGCTTAATGGCATTGGCGTAACAACGCCGCCGCGGGCCGCGCCCTAATCGGCCAAGAGCTGCGCCTGCCGCGCTTGCTGCACCAGCTGCATGGCATTGCTGACCTGAAATTTCGCCAGCAGATTTTCGCGATGTTTATCCACCGTGCGCGCCGAAATCAGCAAGCGCGCGGCAATTTCCTGGCTGGATTGCCCAGCGGCAATAGCCTGCAAGATCTGAAATTCGCGCGGGGTGAGTTGCAGCGCCTTGGCCTGATTAATCCGCGCCGCCACCGCAGGGCTCACATAGTGAACACCAGCCAGCACCTGGGCCATGGCGTGCAGTAATTCGCTGGCCTCACCGTCTTTAAGCACCACGCCATCGGCGCCCGCCTGCACCAGTTGCGCCAGCACGGCGCCGGCTTGCACGCCGGTGAGCATTAAGATCTTGGTGGCCGGATAGCGCTGCTTGAGCCACGACAACACCGCCGCACTGTCTTCGCCCGGCATCTGGTAATCCATCAGCACCAGCTCGGCCGGCTGTTGCGCCAGGAGCTGCCGCAGCTCGCCAGCACTCGCGGCTTCGCCAACAATGCGATAATCCGGCTGTTGCCCCAGTAATAATTTCAATCCGCTCCGGAAAAGGGCGTGGTCATCCGCAATGAGTATCCGCATCGATCTATTTCACATCGCTCGCTTGATCATGCTCAGCATTGTCATGGCTTTGCCGCTGCTTGCCAAGCCAGCCTTGGCCGCTAGTGCGGTGCCTTATCAGATGCTGGCCGATAGCCCCGAGGGCGTACCCAGCATGGCCGCACGCTGGCAAGCTGGCTGGGTGCGCGCCGATGCCGGCGAGCGCGAACGCTGGGTACGACTCGAGATCGCCGCCAGCCCGCAGACGCGGCTATTAACATTGGGCGTGCCCGATATTGAAGCGCTCACTTTGTATCAAGGCGAAGGCCCAGCGGCCCGCCCGCTACTGCAATTACACCCAGATAGCCCGTATGCCGCCCGCCCCTGGCCCAGCCGCCTGCTAGCCTTACCGATTTCGCCCAGTACGCAGCCTCAAGTTTATTTATTGAGGTATCGCGTGCATGCCGATACCCCGCTTAGCCTACAGCTAGTTACCCCTACGGAGTATGCCGAGCAGCTGGCGCGCAGCAATCTATTTACCGGCTTGGTAATCGGCGCCTTGCTGGCCTTGCTGCTCTTGGCCGTGCTGCATTACCACATCGAGCAGCAACCCGCGTATTTGTACTACGCCATGACGGTGGGCTTGGCGATTGTGTTTTTGCTGCAGATTGGCGGCTTTTTATTTCCATGGCTGTGGCCCAATGCGGGGCTGTGGAATCAGGGCTTCCCGATGTGGCTACAGGCGGCGATCCATTGCAGCCATGCAGCGTTTACCATCAATCTCTTTGATCTGCGCCGCCGCGCGCCGCGGCTGTGGCAGGCCTATTTGCTGGTAATGGCCGCCGCACTCTTGAGCGCCACCGTCTATCAGTTCACCGGTAGCCTGGCTTTGCTGATGCCCACCGCGCTGCTGCATCTGCCCCTACCCTTGCTCGCCGGCTGGCTGGCCTGGCGACAACGCCTACCCGCAGCGGGCTGGTATCTGGCCGGCACCACCTGCCTACTGCTGTTTGTGAATGTGTTGTTTGGTCTCAGCATTATGGGCGTGCTGCATGGCCTACCTTTTTTTGTGTTTCCGCCGCTGGGCTATTTACTGGAAGCGCTGTGTTTTGCCGCCGCGCTGGGCTGGCGCATGCACAGCCTGCAGCGTAGTCACGCCCGCCAGCTGGAAGCACGACTGCTGGAGGCCGAGCAACTAGCGCAAGCCGAGGCCGATAAACTGGCTCTGCAGCAGCGCCAGCAGCAACAGCAACTTGAGCTCGCCGCCGCCGGGCATGATCTCTCGCAACCGCTGGCGGCAATCCGGCTGGCGATTCCGGCTCTGCAGGCCCAAGCCGGCACCGCCGGCATTGGCCAGCATATCGCCGAGGCGCTGCGCTACACCGAAGATCTGCTGCAAGAATTGCTACAAGATGCCCGCCAGCAGCATGCGGCTGGCCACACCGGCCAGTTGGCGCTGGATGAGGTACTGATCGCCGCCTACCAGCGCCATTTGCCCACCGCGGCGGCCAAAGGCTTGCGCCTGCGCTATGTGGCTACGCGACTGAGTTACCCCGCCTCGGCTACGGTTCTAAACCGGCTGCTGGATAATTTATTGGTCAATGCGCTGCGCTACACCGAGCAAGGTGGCGTGGTGTTTGGGCTACGCCGACAGGCCGGTCAACTTTTGCTGCAGGTGTGGGATAGCGGGCCGGGAATTCATCCCGCCGACCAGGCCCGCCTGTTGCAGCCCTTTACCCAAAGCGGCCGTCGCTCGGCCGAACATCAGGGCTATGGGCTGGGGCTGTATATTGTGCAAACCCTGTGCGCCCAATCTGGCTATCGGCTGCAACTGGCCTCCGGCCCGCGCGGTAGCGTGTTTAGTATTGTGCTGCCGCAGCCCCCAGCGCAAAACTGCTAACCGGGGCGCCAAAGCAGCGCGGTGCGGGTAATTCCACCTGCGCTGCGGCGAGGGCTGTGGCCACGGTTTGCATGCGGGCTTTATCCACCACAAACCAATCTACCTCGCCCAACTGCGCTTCGCCCGCCTGATGAATCGCCCGATACAGCGCCATGGCTTCGGCAAAACAGCCAAACATCACCCCCCGCGATAACATCAACATCCGCCACGAGAATGGCCCCAGCACATACTGCAGGCGGCGGCTGTAGGCATTGCCCGCGTCCTGGCGCACCACTTGGGCGCGGCAAGCGGCATAGGCGCTGACATCCAGATTGGCGGGCTCCGCCACATCCACCACCAAGAGCCGCCGCCCCGGGCGAGACAGCTGCGCCACCCGCGCAGCATCAAGCTTGGCGGCGGCGCTGTGGGTGCAGGCAATCACCGCATCCACTGCGCCCACATCGGCAAGCTCGGTATGCGTGGCGATTGGATAGCGCTCGGCCAATTCGGCCAAGGCCGTCGCATTCGCGCCATAGCCCACCACCTCATACCCCGCCTGCAACAGCTGCCGGGTCGCCATTTCGCCCAGAATGCCATACGGCCCGATCACCAGCACCCGCGCCTCGGTGCCCAGCTGGGCAGCGCTCAGGGCGCGCTGCATATCGGCCCACAGCATGGTGGCGGTGCCATTATCGCCAATGGTAAATAGCAGATTTGGAAAACGCGCTTTTAAGGCCCGGCCATCGCGCCCGAATAAACGCTTGGTGGAAGCCGCCAGCAAAATCACTTTGGCCCCGCGCTGCTCGGCCCATTCGCAAGCCGCTATAAACAGCTGCTGCGCCCGTTTGCGCCCTTCTTTACTCAGCATTTCTTCTGCGGTGACATCAATGCCGCGAATGCGCCCGGCGATGCCTCCCAAATACAGGCGCGGGCCATTCGCATGCCCGCAGCGCGGCCGCCAGCGGCCAAAAAACCGCTGCCGCTCGGCTTCATCGCGCAGATTGCTGATAAACACCACATCGACCACCGCCTGCCCGGTTAGCAAACGCCACCAACCGCGCCAATCCAGCAGCGCCACTAGCCAGCGCCATAGTTCTCCCAACATCGTTGCACTCCTTTGTCTTGATACCGGCCATTGTGACGAGCGGATGCGGGCAGATGAATACGCATATTTGCGTAATTGCAGCGGTTTAGGCCACGCGCACCCCGTAATTACGCAAATTTGCGTATTCCGCCACGCCCCCCGCCCGACCGACAATCCGCCCCGATTTCGCCACCACACCATCACTAAAGGCGAAGCTCTACAGACAAGGAATTCAACATGCCCCCGTTTCAATTACGCACGCTGCACCTCACTCCACTGCTCTTGGCCGGCTTGCTGGCCGCCCCCACGGCATACGCCGGCGATGAACTCGCAGGCGGCAATACCGCCGGCAGCAATCAATCGCTGGCAGTCGGCAGCCTGAGCGAAGCCAGCGCTGATCAGGCCACGGCGGTGGGGGTCAGTAGCCTGGCCAATCAGGAACGAACACTGGCCGTGGGCTATGGCGCGCAAGCCACTAACAACAGTGCCACCGCACTGGGCACTACTAGTGAGGCCAGCGGGGGGAATAGCGTGGCAGTTGGCTCATCGGCCCGCGCGAGCGGCGACTATGCCCAGGCGCTGGGGGCGGATAGCCAAGCCAGTGGTGAAGGCAGCGTGGCGCTGGGGGTAAGTAGCATAGCCAGCGGCGAGAATGCCCTCGCCCAAGGCAGCAATAGTGAAGCCAGCGGCAAATGGAGTACCGCCACTGGGGGTAGCAGCAACGCCAGCGCGGAAGCCAGCACGGCCAATGGTTTTGGCAGCCAGGCCAGCGGGTCGGCCAGCAGTGCCATCGGTAGTTTTAGTCATGCCAGTGGCGAAGCCAGCATCGCCGCCGGCACCTCCAGCGTGGCCAGCGGCAATTTCAGCGCGGCCTTTGGGAACGACAGTCAGGCCACGGCCAACGATACTCTGGCCATGGGCGGCACCAGCCAGGCCAGCGGGCTGGGTAGCACCGCGGTGGGCAGCAAAACCCTCGCCAGCGGACTGAAAAGCATTGCCGTTGGTAAAGACAGCGAGGCCAGCAGTAATTATGCGATTGCGATTGGCGGCACGGCTTCTGGTCGCGGCAGCATCGCCTCCGGCAACGATGCCTACGCCAGCGGCGATGCGGCCATGGCGCTGGGCGAGTCGGCCAGCGCGGACGGTGGCAATGCCGTGGCCGCGGGCAATTTAAGCAGTGCAGATGGTGCCAGCAGTGTGGCCCTGGGAAGCGAAGCCAGCGCCGATGGCTCGATGGCGGCCGCCTTGGGCTCAGGCAGCACCGCCGGCGGTGAGCAGGCCGTGGCCGCTGGTGCCAATAGCAATGCCGCGGGGGAAGGCGCCGTGGCACTGGGCGCGGGCAGTAGTGCCAACGCCAATGGCAGCCTGGCACTGGGACAACGGAGTCAGACCGATGGCGAGGCCAGCTTAGCGCTGGGCCGTGATAGCCAAGCGATTGGCAGCGCCGCCCTAGCCAGCGGCAGCCAGAGCCGCGCTAGTCAGCAACAGGCCGCGGCTTATGGTTATGCCAGCCAAGCCACGGCAGAACGCAGTGTGGCGCTTGGGAGTGAAAGTCAGGCCGGCGGCGTGCGCAGCATAGCGCTGGGGGCACAAAGTAGCGCCAGTGGCGAGCGCAGTATGGCGCTGGGTAGCGAAAGCCAAGCTAGCCAGAGCCGCAGCCTGGCCCTGGGGGAGCGCAGCCTGGCTGGCGCCACCGACAGCATTGCCATCGGTAGCAATGCCCAAGCCACCCACCGCAATGCTGTCGCACTGGGGGCTGGCTCGCGCACCACGGCCGACAATACCGTCTCGGTCGGCAGCAGCGGGCAGGAACGCCGCATCACCCAGGTTGCCCGCCCGCTCGAGGCGAGCGACGCCGCCACCAAAGGTTATGTAGACGAAGCGCTGGCCGAGCTGAATTTTGATTCGGTCAGCCCGCAATATGTCGACCAGAAATTTCAAGAATCGGTCAATTACACCGACTATGTGCGCAAAATGGCGGCCCGCGGCATTGCCGCCAGCATGGCCAGCACGCCACAGATGAGCGTGGCGCCGGGCGAAACCAGCATCAGCGTGGGTTTCGGCCATTATGACGGGCAAAGCGCGGTGGGGATTAGCGTGGTGCATGTGAATCAAGCTGGCGCACAAATCAATGTCGGCGTTGGCCATGCCCTGCAAGGCAAACCGGCTTTCCGTACCGGCATTGCCTGGAAACTCTAAGAGAGTATACGCCCATAAACCTTGAATTTATTAACCCGTAGAGGAATACCCCGCCACATAAAGAAAAAGCCAGACTCAAGTCTGGCTTTTTGCATGCGGTACAACTGCGGCAGTTGATCGCTTAGACAGCGAGGCGTGCGCGAATGGCGGTGGCAATGCCATCGGCATCCAGACCACATTCGGCCAGCATTTGTTTTTGCTCGCCATGCTCCACATAGCTATCGGGCAAGCCCAGTTGCAACACCGGCTTGCACTGGCCAGCTGCCATCATGGCTTCCAGCACCGCACTACCGGCGCCGCCCATAATCGCGTTGTCTTCCACTGTGACCAGCAGATCGTGGCTGGCCAGCAGGGTGCTGATCAGCTCGGTATCCAGCGGCTTGATAAAGCGCATATTTACTACCGTGGCATCCAGCTGCTCGCCGGCGTGCAAGGTCGCTTCCAGCACGGTGCCGAAGGCCAGAATAGCGACTTTCCGCGCGGCGCTCGGCCCGACTTGCCGGCGCACTTCACCTTTACCCCAAGGCAAGGCGCGCATTTCAGACTCGACGGCGCCCCCCATGCCACTGCCACGCGGATAGCGCACACAGGCCGGGCCAGGGTATTGATACGCGGTGTAAAGCATTTGCCGGCATTCGTTTTCATCGCCCGGCGCCAAAATCGCCACGTTCGGAATACAGCGCAGGTAAGACAAATCAAAACTACCGGCGTGGGTTGGGCCATCGGCGCCAACGAGGCCCGCGCGATCAATCGCAAAGGTCACATCCAGATTTTGCAGCGCTACATCATGCACCAGCTGATCGTAGGCGCGCTGCAGGAAGGTCGAGTAAATTGCCACCACGGGCTTGAGCCCTTCACAGGCGAGGCCGCCCGCAAACGTCACCGCATGCTGCTCGGCAATGCCCACATCAAAGTAGCGGCTTGGGTATTCCTGATGAAAGCGCACCAGCCCCGAGCCTTCGCGCATGGCCGGGGTAATGCCCACCAGCTTGTCATCTTGCGCGGCCATATCACACAGCCAGTCGCCAAAAATCTGGGTAAAGGTCGGTTTGCCACCGCCTTTGCTGCCGGCCATGCCATCGGCCGGGGTAAATGGCGTGACCGCGTGGTATTTCACCGGGTCGGCCACGGCGAGCTTGTAGCCATTGCCTTTTTTGGTCACCACATGCAGAAATTGCGGGCCTTTGAGCTGGCGAATATTCGACAGCGTGGCCACCAGCGTTTCCATATCGTGACCATCGATCGGGCCGATATAGTTAAAGCCGATTTCTTCAAACAGCGTGCCCGGGGTTAAAAAGCCTTTTACGCTTTCTTCGCCGCGTTTGGCCAGCTCTTTAAGCGGTGGCATCGCTTCAAGCACTTTGCCCGAAGCCTGGCGAATGCCGTTGTAAAACTTGCCGGATAGCAGCTTGGCCAGATAATTATTAAACGCGCCCACATTCGGTGAGATCGACATTTCGTTGTCGTTCAAGATCACCAACAGATCGGTCAAATCACGGTGGCCCGCGTTAAACAGTGCCTCAATCGCCTGTCCGGCCGTCATGGCGCCATCGCCAATTACGGCAATGGCTTTGCGCTTTTCGCCCTTGAGCAAAGCAGCTTCGGCCATGCCCAGCGCCGCGCCAATCGAGGTGGAAGAATGGCCAACGCCAAAGGTGTCGTATTCCGATTCGTCGCGCTTGGGAAAACCCGCCAAGCCACCCTTTTGCCGCATGGTGTGCATGCGGTTTTTGCGGCCAGTGAGGATTTTATGCGGATAGCTTTGATGCCCCACATCCCACACCAAGCGGTCATGCGGCGTATCAAACACATAATGCAGCGCCACAGTCAGCTCGACCGCGCCGAGATTGGAGGCAAAGTGCCCGCCGGTGCGGCTGACCGAATCGAGCAGAAACTGCCGCACATCTTGCGCCAGTTGCGGTAATTGCTCGCGCGCAAGGGCACGCACATCAGCCGGGCTATCAATTTGATCGAGAATTGGGTAAGTCATTTTATTCAGCCCCAAGGGGTATTTACTTCCAGGCTTGATTAATATTTGCGGTCAACAATATACCCAGCCAGGGCATGCAAGTATTGCGCACGCTCGCCAAACGGCAGCAATGCATCGAACGCGGCCTGTTTCAGCTCCGCGGCTTTGTCTTTCGCCCCCTTCATGCCCAGCAGGGCCACGTAGGTGGGTTTGTTATTGGCGGCATCTTTGCCGGCCGTTTTGCCCAAGGTCGCCGAATCTGCCTCGCAATCGAGGATATCGTCAACCACCTGGAAAGCCAGACCAATGCATTTGGCAAAATGATCAAGGCCTTGGCGCTCGGCTTCGCTCAGCGGCTGGCCGCAATACGAGCCCAGCAACACTGCCGCGCGAATCAGCGCACCGGTTTTCAAAATATGCATCCGTTCCAGCTCGGGCAGCGTCAGCGCTTGCCCCACACTATACAGATCAATGCCCTGCCCGCCGCACATGCCCAAGCTGCCAGCCGCGCGGGCCAGCAGGTGCACCATTTTCAGCTGATCGGCCGGCGAATCAGCCAGCTGCCGCTCACTCAGTACATCAAAAGCCGCTGCTTGCAGCGCATCACCGGCCAGCAAGGCGGTGGCTTCACCAAAGGCCACGTGCACGGTGGGTTTGCCGCGCCGCAGCACATCGTTATCCATCGCCGGCATATCATCGTGCACCAGCGAATAGGCATGAATCATTTCGACCGCGGCGGCGGCCGCCTGCAGCCGCTCGGCGGGGGCATTCACCAAATGGCCGGCCGCAAAAGTCAGCAGCGGGCGCACCCGTTTGCCGCCATCGAGCACGCTATAGCGCATCGCATCATGCAGGCGCTCAGGCAGCTGGGTGCTGGCTGGTAAAAAGATGCTCAGTGCGCTTTCCATCTGCGCCTGTACATCGCCCATCCAGGCTTTGAAATCGATTGCGGCCATGCTTATGCTCCTTGCTCATCCAGCGGTTTGAGTTCTCCCGCTTCCAGCACCTTGATTTGCTGCTCGGCCGCGGCCAGTTTGCCTTCGCAAAAGCGCAGTAATTCGATGCCGCGCTGATAGGCCGCCAGGCTTTGTTCCAGCGGCAGCTGGCCGCTTTCCAGCTGGCTAATCAGCTGATCCAGCTCGGCCACGCCGGCTTCGTAATGTTCGGGTAACTGGGTTTTCGCCGCTTTTGCCATTCAGTCTCTCGATCGGTGGGCTGCCCGGCGCTGGAGTTTGCTCATCCAAGGGCCCGGCAGAAAATTGCAAGCGCGTTATTCTACCTCAGCCAACCGCTTTGGGCTTGTTCTGGGCTAAATGCAGCGCTGGATTGCGGCATTGCTGCCGACCGCTGGCAGAGCGGCGGGCCAGCAGCTAGGATGAAAACACCCCATTTCTGCTTGCTGGCCATGATCAAGTTCATCTTTGGCGCCGTCGCCCACCATGCCGCGCAACCCCTGCTCAAACGCCTGCACAAAATCCCGACGCCGGAATACACCCTGGGCTGGGGGGCGCTCAATGCCGAGCGGGTGCAACAACACAGCGGGCTGGGCACTACCGATGCCGATAGCACCGTCGCACTGGGGTTATTGAGTATTTTCCCGCAAGACCGCCCACCCACCCTCTTTCGCGATCGGCTGCTGATTGTCTTATTGGGCCAGCTGGATAACCGGCTGGCCATTTTGGATAAGCTGGAAGCGCTGGGTTACGACACCAGCAATGCGCCAACCGAATGGCTGCTGGCCGCGCTGATCGACTGGCATTTGCGCACTTTGCGTGACCTGCGCCTGGCCGTACAGCAAGTGGCTTCCGAGCTGGAAGGCCATTTAGCCGTGCTGGTGGCCAGCAAAGATCAGCCTGATACCTTAATAGCCATCACACTGGGCCCTGAGCTTTATCTGGCCCAACATCCTGAAGGGCAGTTGCTGGCCAGCGAGCCCGCACCACTGCGCGAGCTGGCGGCGACAATGCAATTACTGATGGCCGGCGAATGCGCCGAACTCACGCCGCTCACGCTCACGATCTGGCAAGCCGATGGGCAAGCCTGCAAACGAGCGCCACAGGCGGCGCATGCGGTAGGGCAATATTTACACCATATGCAGGCCGATATGCAGCAACAGCCACTGCTGTTGGCCGAGCTGGCGCACCATGCCCACACCCAACAACTGAGCCAGCTACTGAATCAACTCGCGCGCGGCCATGCTTATCGGCGAGTATTGCTGCTGGCCAGTGGCTCCAGCCACCATGCCGCCATGCTGGCGAGCCAGTGGTTTGAAGCCATCGCCGGCCTGCCCGCCCGCTATGAGCTAGCCAGCGAATACCGTAGCAAGCTCAGCCCTTTTGAGCCCGACACCCTGGTGGTGGCCTTATCGCAATCTGGGGAAACCGCCGATACCTTGGCTGCACTGCAGCTGGCGATTCAAAGCGGGCATCAGCATACGATTGCGATCAGCAATAATCCGTTTAGCCGGCTGATGCGGCTGGCTAGCCAAGGCTTGCCACAATTTGCCGGCCCCGAAGCGGGCGCGACCTCGACCAAAACCTTTAGCAGCCAGCTGGTGGTGCTCTATAGCCTGGCGCTCGCCTTGGCGCGCGGACTGGGGCGCGATGTCCGCCAGGCCGAACAGGCCTTGCGCGGCTTGGGCGCGCTGGCGCAACACACCTTGCAGCTCGAACCCAAAATTAAGGAATGGGCGCAACTACTACACCGCACTGACAATCTATTTATTACTGGCCGCCAGTTGCATTGGCCGATTGCCCTAGAAGGCGCCCAAAAGCTCAAAGAAATAGCCTATCAGCACGCCGAAGGCTACCCGGGCGGCGAACTCAAACACGGCCCCGTAACACTGATTAACCGCGTGGTACCGGTGATTGCCTGCCTGCCTTGGGATCATCTGGCCGATAAAATGCTCGCCAACCTGCAGGAAGTGCGTGCCCGGCACGGCATGATTTTTATTTTAAGCGATGCCAAACTCAGCTCGGGGGAGGGTTTTTATTGCCTGCAGCTACCCAAAGCAGCGGCGGAAACCGCCCCCATTCTGTACGCGCTGGCTTTGCAGTTGCTGAGTTATCACTGCGCCTTGCTGCGCGGCAATCATATTGATCGCCCGCGCTATCTGAGCAAAGCCCAAACCAGCGAGTAAGATCGGCCGCCATTTGGCGCAGACAATAAAAAACGCCGCAGGAGCGGCGTTTTTTATTGCAGCAACTCAAGGCTTATTTTGAGTTGTTGATCATGTACAGTGCAGCGGCTTTGAATTCTTCATCCGAGCCAGAGTAGCCGCCTTTCGGTGGCATAGCGTTAATCCCTTTGATACCCAAAGCGACAGCAGCATCAACGCCATCTTTCAGACGTGGCGCCCAAGCCGCTTTATCGCCAAATTTTGGTGCGCCAGCAGCACCTGACTGGTGACAGGCCACACATACGCTAGAGTAAATTTCTTTACCTTTGGTATTTGGATCAACCGCACCACCCGCCGCAGCACCTGCGACTTTAGGCTCTTCAAATTTGGCGCCAGCCGCGTTACCCATAAAGGCAATGGCACGTTTCACTTCGTCGTCGGTCAGGTCAGCCGCACCACCTTTGGCTGGCATGGCGTTAAAGCCACCGATGGCGTGTTTGGCCAAAGTTTCAAAACCTTGCGCAATGCGCGCGCTCCAAGCACCTGCATCGCCAAATTTCGGCGCACCGGCCAAACCGGCACCGTGACAGGAAATACAGACCGCTTCGTAAACCGCTTTACCGCTGCGCGAACCTGGCGCGCCGCCTTCAACAACTTTGACAGCACCCACTGGCTGCAGGCGGGCAGACACCGCTTCGGCAGTCATGGTTGAGCTGCTCAGATTGGTTGACATCCCAGATGTAAACAATTTGATCAGCAAATACACTACCAATGGCAGGCCGATCAAAGCCGCCACTACCAAACCAGCAACGCCCTTAGACGCAGTTGCGTTGGAACCGCTCATGCTGTCATCCCTTGTATCAATCGTTAATAATCGAGCTTAAGTCAGCTTCTAGACTGTGCAATTATACCGCTAATCCCTATCACCACAAGGTGCGCAAGGTTTTGCGGCGCTAGACGCACAGCAATAAAGCAGTTATTATCTGCGCCTTCCTAAAAGCGTCCATAGCTCAGTTGGATAGAGTGTCAGTTTCCGAAGCTGAAGGTCGCAGGTTCGATTCCTGCTGGACGCGCCAGAATTTCCAATAGCCTATTGTAGTTGAACTGCAATCTGCCTAGCTATCTCCCCAAAATACTTTTTCGCTAGCCTCCTGCGCTTTTCAGTGCTCGCTCTGCCGCTGGAAAAACGACCACAATAAATCCGTAGCCGAAATGGCCTGACTGGGATCGGCTTTGCCTTTTCTGGGGCTTTGCCCGCCTGGCCAGCTGTGGCCACCCGTGGCTGTGGTACACAATTGCACTTCGGTGCCGGACTGGCACGGTGCGAATTGAGTGCATTGCGCGCCAGCTTGTTGTAACACCACTCGCCCTTGCGCTGGACAGGCTAGACGCTGAGTCCAGCGGGTAAGGGTGGCGGGCACCGAGGTAAAATCGGTGACTTGTTCGCGCAAACCGTCCTGCCGGCCCGCGCCGCCGTTGAACAACACCCGTTCATCATCCAGCGCATGAATATGCAATACCGATACCGCGCGGCCGCGCGGGCAGCTACGGGTGTTGTCCGTGCCAGCAACGGCGGCAATGGCGCGAAATACATCGGGCGCTTCACAAGCCAGCCGATAAGCCAGCATTGCGCCATTCGACATCCCTGTGGCAAACACCCGCTGGCGATCCACCGGCCAGCGTTGGGCGATGGCGGCAACCATGGAGCGGATAAAGCCGACATCATCCACCGCCTGATCACGGGCAGCACCACAACAATTTCCGGCATTCCAGGTGGCAAACTGCCCACCCGGCCAGCGACTTACCCCATTGGGATACACCACGATAAAGCCAGCCTGATCGGCTTTAGGGCTCAAGCCATACCAGCGCGGGTCGGCCATAATGCCGCGATGCCCGCCGCCGCCATGCAGAGCCACCACCAGCGGTAAAGGCTGTCCAGACTTCAGCTGGAGTGGCAAATGCACGCGGTAATATCGTGTCTGGCCCGCATGCTCGAGCTGCAACTCCAGCTCGCTACCGATATTGGCGGCACCGGCGACACTGGCTAGCAGGCATAGGCCGAGTGCACCAGTAATGAAACGTAGCCAAATACTCTGCATAGGTATTAACCCCGAGCAATTAATTATTAATATCTACAAGGCTATACCCCAGCATATGCAGCGCAGCAGCTTTGCAAATGCTGGCGCAAAGCCTGCACCAGCGGGCTGAGCTGGCGGCGATCGGCGCAGACTAAATACAGCGGCGCCAATTCCCCCTGCCAGTCAGTCAACAGCGGCAGCAGGCGCCCGGCAGCTAAATCGGCCGCCACATCCAGCCATGATTTATAGGCTAGACCATGCCCGGCCAAGGCCCAGCGACGCACCACATCACCATCGGCCGAAAAGCGGCGCGCGGCGATCTGCACTTGCGCGCTTTCAGTGCCTCGGTAAAACCGCCAGCGCGGGTGGGTTTGCTCGCCCAGCTGAAAGCTCAAACAGGCATGCGCGCTGATCTCAGCTGGGCTGGCCGGTGCGCCATGGGCGGCCACATAGGCTGGCGCGGCGCACAGCACCCGGCGGTTGTGCGCGGCCAGCGGCAGCGCCACCAAGCCCGAATCCGCCGGCTCGCCATAGCGTATCGCCACATCCACCGGGCTGCGATAAATATTCGTAAGCCGGTCAGTAAGCTCAAGGCGCAGCTCAACCGCCGGATGCCGCGCCAGAAATTCATCCAGCCAGGGCAGCAGCACATTGCGGCCTAAATCCGAAGGCACCGACAGCTGCAAAACCCCGGCGATTTGCTGTTGGCCGGCCTGCAGGGCCAGTTGGCCCGCGCGGATTTCTTCCACCGCCTGGCGCGCATGCCCCAAAAATAACTCGCCCGCCGGGGTGAGCCGCAAATGGCGGGTCGATCTCGTGAGCAAGGGTACGCCCAGCTCGGCTTCCAGCCGCTTGAGCATGGCGCTGGCCACCGCGGGCGATAAATCCAGTTGCCGCGCCGCTTGCGACAAACTACCAGCAGCGGCCGTGCAGAGTAATAACTCCAGTTCGCGCAGAAATTTCATCGACTCATTTTCAAATAAATATTGAAATTGATTATACAAGCTTGTAATTGATTGAAAATTAAAGCCGACGGATGATGATGGCCAGACAAACCCACGCGAGATTGGCCATGTATCCTACCCTGCTTAGCCCCACCGCCCTTGGGCCGCTGCCGCTCAACAACCGTTTGGTCTTAGCGCCAATGACCCGCTGCCGCACCAGCCAGCCTGGTGATGTGCCGAACGCCCTGATGGCCGAGTATTACGCGCAGCGCGCTAGCGCCGGCTTGCTGATTACCGAAGCCAGCCAGATCTCGGCGCAAGGTCAGGGCTATAGCTATACCCCCGGGATCTATACGCCGGAACAGATTGCAGGCTGGCGCTTGGTAACCGATACCGTGCATCAAGCTGGCGGCAAGATTTTTCTGCAACTGTGGCACGTCGGGCGAATGTCACATGCGGCCTTTCAAAATGGCGGCCTGCCGGTAGCGCCCTCGGCGATTAACCCGCAAGCCCAAATCTGGCTAGCGGACGAGCACGGCCAGGGCCGGATGGTGGATTGCCCCACCCCACGGGCGCTCACGCTGGAGGAAATCCCCGGCCTGATCGCCGATTATGTGCAGGCTGCGCGTAACGCCATGGCCGCCGGCTTTGACGGCGTGGAAATCCACGCCGCCAACGGCTATCTACTGGATCAATTTTTACGCACCACCGCCAATCAGCGCACCGACGCCTATGGTGGCAGTCAGGCCAATCGCTTGCGGCTTTTGTTAGAAGTGAGCCAAGCCATTAGTACAGCCATTGGCGCCGAGCGCGTGGGGGTACGGCTGGCGCCTTACATCACCGCCCGCGGTATGGCCTGCCCGGACATTATTCCCACGATTCTGGCGGCCGCCACGGCGCTGGATGCGCTGAATGTCGCCTATCTGCATTTATCGGAAGCCGATTGGGATGATGCGCCAAGTATTCCCGAACATTTCCGGCGCCAGCTGCGCGAGCAATTTCGTGGCCGCCTGATTTGCGCCGGCCGCTATACCGCCGCGCAGGCCGAATCGTTGCTACAAGCAGGCTGGGCCGATTTGGTGGCCTTTGGCCGGCCATTTATCGCCAACCCCGATTTACCCGCTCGCTTTGCCAATGGCTGGCCACTGGCCCAGTTTGACCCCAGCACACTATTTGGCGGTGATGCCCGTGGCTACACCGATTACCCCGCCTATGCTGGCGCGGCCGCTTAGGCCTGGGCCCACGTGGCTAAAGACGATATGGCTTTACAGATTGAATAAATAACTAAGGAATTCATCATGCGTGCAGTTGCTTACCAAACCCCACACCCCATTGATCACCCCGCGGCTTTGCTCGATATCGAGCTGCCGCCCCCCACGCCGCAAGGGCGCGATATTTTGGTTGCCGTTCAGGCGATTGCCGTTAATCCGGTCGATACCAAAGTGCGCGCCAATCGCTCCGCAGCCGCGGGCGAATGGGTCACCCTCGGCTGGGATGCCAGCGGGATTGTTGAAGCGGTAGGCCCCGACGTCGTAGGCTTTCGCCCCGGCGATCGGGTTTGGTATGCCGGCGATTTGCAGCGCGCCGGCAGTTACGCCGAGTATCAGCTGGTGGATGAGCGGCTGGTGGGGCAGATGCCGCACTCGCTGGATTTTGCCACCGCCGCCTCGCTCCCCCTCACCGCCATCACCGCGTGGGAAATGCTGTTTGATCGCCTGCAATTGCGCCGGGATGATCCAAGCCCCGGGCAGCTGCTGATTATCGGCGCAGCCGGGGGCGTGGGCTCGATCATGGTGCAGCTGGCGCGGCAGCTGACTAACTTCACCGTGATTGGCACCGCCTCACGGGTCAGCACGCAAGAATGGGTGCTCGCGGCTGGCGCGCATCATGTGATTGATCACAGCCAGCCTCTGGCACCGCAGCTGGCTGAACTAGGCTTTGCGCATGTTAGCCATGTGGTGTGCCTAACCCATACCGACGAGCACTACGCGCAAATCGTCGAGATCTTGGCGCCACAAGGGCATTTCGGCCTGATTGATGACCCGGACACCTTGCTGGATATCCGTCTGCTGAAACGTAAAAGCATTGCTCTGCATTGGGAACTGATGTTTACCCGCTCGCTGTATCAAACCGCCGATATGGCTGCCCAGCAAGCGCTGCTTAATCAGGTGGCGCAGCTAGTGGATGCGGGCCAGCTCAAGCCCACAGTGGGCGAGCATTTCGGTCTGATCAATGCCGCCAATTTGCGCCGCGCCCATGCCCTACTAGAAAGCGGGCAGACCCGGGGCAAGATTGTATTGAGTGGCTTTGCTGGCTAAGGCTTAAGCCGGTAGCGGATAGGGCTGGCGCCAGTTGATGTGCGCTGGCACCCAGGCCGCGCTCACCGGCTCCCCCGCCAGCAGCGCCTGAATGCGGGCCAGGCCTTGGGCGGCCAGGCCGGCGCTGTCTTGCACCACCGCATTGATCGGCCGCGGTAGGCAATCGAGCAAGCGATGATCATCAAAGCTCATTAAATACCGCGGTGCAGTGCGAAAGTGATCATGCTGGTTCATAAATTCCAGCACCCCTTCCAGCAGCGAAATCGAGGCGGTAAAAATCGCCTGCGGATACCGCCCCAGCTGGGCATAGCATTCCTGCATCATTTCCAGACCACTGTGCTGCTGATAATCACGGTGATAAATCAGCGTTGCATCAGCGGTTTTGCCCACCGCTTGCCAGGCCTGATGAAAGCCAGCCAGACGATCAATACTGGGCGACAAATCCTTTTGCCCGCCAAAATAGGCAATCTCGTTCACCCCCTGCGCTAAAGTCTGGCTAATCAGCTCGCAAACCGGGGTTTGCGCGTCGCTCACCACAAACGGCAAAGGGCTATCGATCACGCGCCGATCCAGCAGCACCAGCGGCAAACGCTTGGCCCACTTGGCATAGAGCTTGGCCTGATTGGTGCAAGGCACCAGCAGCAAGCCATCTACCTGCCGCGCCAGCAGTTGCTCCACCGCTTTGACTTCCATCTCCGCGTCATCGTTGCTGCTCACCACAAAGAGCTGAAAACCGGCATCGCGGCACAGGGGTTCCAGCGTTTGCGCCAACATGGCGTGGGCAAAGTTGGTTAATTCGGGGATCACCAAGCCCAGTGTGCCGCTGCGGCGCGAGCGCAGTAGCCGCGCCGAAGCCGAGGGCTGGAAATGATGCTCCGCGGCCACCTGCTGCACGCGGGCCACAGTAGCTGGCGCAATGCGGTATTGCTCGGCGCGGCCATTTAAAATCATGCTAGCCGTCGTTTTCGACACCCCGGCTAGCGCCGCAATATCGGCAATGGTGAGGCGCTGATAGGCCGTCATCACAACTCCAAACACAAGGGCCGAGCCCCAACAGGGTGGGACTCGGCCAAGGTCACAATCAAGGGCACAGGCCCGACGGATTACTGTTTCACCAGATCCAGCGGTACCGGGATAAATTTGTCCACGGCTTCGCCTTTGCTCAGTTTCACGGCCGTATCCACGCCCATTTTACCGATCAGCTCAGGTTTTTGTTGCACGGTGGCCGCCATTTGCCCAGCTTTAACCGCAGCAACCGCATCGGCCGTGGCATCAAAGCCCACCACGATCACGTCTTTTTTACCGGCAGCTTCCAGTGCTTTCAGCGCACCTAAAGCCATTTCGTCATTGTGGGCAAAGACACCTTTGATGTCTTTATTGCCCTGCAAGATGTTCTCCATCACCGACAGCCCTTTGGCGCGATCAAAATCTGCCGCCTGTTTGGCCACCAGTTTCAGCTCAGGCTTGCCATCCACCACACTGTGGAAACCCTGGCCACGCTCGCGGGCCGCAGATGAACCGGGAATCCCTTCCAGCTCAACGATATTGCCTTTGCCACCGATTTTCTCCAGCAAAAATTCTGCGGCCATTTTGCCGCCAGCAACATTGTCGGAAGCGATGTGGGCATTCACTTCTGCGCCATTCACGCTGCGGTCGAGCGACACCACCTTAATGCCGGCGTTCAGCGCTTCTTTTACTACGCCGGCCACGGCAGCCGAATCGGCAGGGTTAATCAAAATCACCTGCACTTTTTTCTGGATCAGATCTTCGATATTGGCGATCTGTTTGGCCGAATCATCCTGCGCATCCACGGTGATCAGTTTCACGCCCTGCGCTTTGGCTTCGGCATCGGCGCCGTCACGCAGTGCGACAAAGAACGGGTTATTTTGGGTTGAGATTGCCAAGCCCACGCTCAGCTGGCTGCTGGCGGCAGCTGGCTCGCTCGCGGCTTGGGTTTCGGGGCCCTGTTTCGAACACGCCACCAAAGCAGTGGCCAACAAACCGAGCAGTAAAGGGGTAAGTACGCGTTTCATAGCTGACTCCAATCAGAGAAGAAAATCTACCGGTCTCCGGCGACGGGCCGGCAGTTGGTTTTTTACTGAACTACCGCACTACTTCTTGCCAGCTCGGTCGAGCAAGACCGCCAGCAAAATCACCACACCCTTGATCACCTGCTGGTAGAAGGACGACACGCCCAGCAGATTCAAGCCGTTATTCAAAATCCCGATCAGCAAAGCGCCGACCAGCGTGCCGAAGATCCAGCCACGGCCACCGGTCAGGCTGGTGCCGCCCAGTACCACCGCCGCAATCGCATCCAGCTCATAACCCGTACCGGCAGTCGGTTGGGCCGAATTCAGCCGTGAAGTCAGAATCATGCCGGCCGTGGCGGCCATGGCGCCGGAAAGGGTGTACACCCACACCTTGATCTGGCCGGTTTTGATGCCCGAAAGACCGGCGGCTTCTTCATTGCCCCCCACGGCATACACATGGCGGCCAAATACGGTGCGTTTAAGCACAAACCAGAACACGCCAAACATCACCACCATGATCACCACTGGCACCGGGATCAGCCCCGCCACATAGCCGCCACCCAACATGGCGAAAAAGTCGCTATCCAGCCCGGTAATCGGGCGACCTTCGGAGAACACCAGCGCCAAACCGCGCAAAATGGTCATCGTGCCCAGCGTGGCAATAAAGGGTGCAACCTTGCCTTTACTAATCACCAAACCATTCACCATCCCCATGCCGGCGCCGGCCAACACGCCCAGCCCTGTGGCAGCCACCGGATCAATGCCGTGGCTGATCATCAGCGCGGTCAGCACCGACGACAGCGCCAGAATCGAGCCCACCGACAGATCAATCCCGCCCAGCAAAATCACTAGCGTCATGCCAAAAGCGATCAGCGCATTGATCGACACCTGCCGGAACACATTCAGCAAATTGCCCAGGGTGAGAAAATCGGGGCTGGTGATGGCCAGGCCCGCCGCCAGCACCAGGAGCGCCAGAAATGGCCCGAGTTTTTGTAGTGTTGCTTTCTGTTGTACGTTCATTGCAAACCTCCTGTCGCTGCAGTCATCACCGTTTCCGCATCCGGCTGGGTAAAGATCCCGGCCTGACGTCCTTGGTGCATCACCAGCACGCGATCACTCATTGCCAGTACCTCGGGCAATTCGGATGACACCATCACGATCGCCACGCCAGACTGAGCCAATTCATTGATAATTTGATAGATTTCGGCCTTGCCACCCACATCGACCCCACGGGTGGGCTCATCGAGCAGCAGCACCTTGGGCGCAATACCCAGCCATTTGGCAAACACCACTTTTTGCTGGTTACCACCGGAAAGTGCTTTGACCTCCAGCTCGGCATCGCGGGTGCGGATATGCATGCGCTCGATTTCGCGCTGCACGGCCGCCAGCTGCTGCGCCGAGTTGATTACTCCCCAGCGGGCGTAGTGGCCCAGATTGGCCAGTGTGGCGTTTTCCCGCACCGACATTCCCAGCACCAAGCCCTGCCCTTTGCGATCTTCGGTCACAAAGCCGATCCCAGCGGCAATGGCCTGATGGGGCGCACTGGCCTGCAGCGGCTGGCCATCGAGCTCAATCTCGCCGGCCAGGCGCCGGTTCAGGCCAAAAATCGTGCGCAAAATTTCACTGCGCCCCGAGCCCATCAGGCCGGCAATGCCCAGCACTTCGCCCGCCCGCACCGCAAACTCGACGCCGCTGATGCTGGCATCGGCCAGATTACGCACCTGCAGGCGAATCTCGCCCAGCTCGGCCTTGCGCGCCGGAAAGCGATCACCGATCTCGCGCCCCACCATCAGGCGCACGATCTCGTCAAAGCTGGTGTGGGCAATCACCCGCTCGCCCACAAACTGGCCATCGCGCAGCACCGAAATTTTGTCGCAAACGCGGAAAATCTCTTCCATCCGGTGCGAGACATACACAATGCCCACGCCGCGCGCTTTCAAATCGGCAATGATGCTAAACAGCCGCTCGGTTTCCCGCTCGGACAGCGCCGCGGTGGGCTCATCCATAATCAGCACTTGGGCATTGAGTGACAGTGCCTTGGCGATTTCCACCATTTGCTGCTGGCCAATGGATAGGCTGCCAGCCTCGGCATCGGGGTCGAGGTTATCGATGCCCAACAGCTGCAGGTATTCCAGACATTGGCGGCGCAATTGCCGGCTATCAATCACGCCAAAGCGGCGTGGCTCGCGGCCCAGGAACATGTTTTCCATCACCGAGAGCTGCGGAATCAGATTGAGCTCCTGGTGAATAATCGCGATACCCTGCCGCTCGGCATCGCTGGTGTTACGGATGGGGGTATCTTTACCATCGACAGCAATACTGCCGCTGTCAGCCTGATACACCCCACATAAGATCTTCATCAGCGTAGATTTGCCCGCGCCGTTTTCGCCCATCAGCGCGTGAATCTCGCCGCGTTCCAGCGCGAAATCCACGCCTTCCAGCACTTTCACCGGGCCGAAGGCTTTGCTGATGCCTTGCATCTTGATCAACATGGCCCGCCTCCTAGAAGATCACGCCCGAATACAGCACGATATTGGCGTAGGGGCTGGCTTCGCCGGTGCGGATAATCGCCTTGGCCTGCTGGCTCAGCCGCTTAAACTCGCTATGCGGCACATAGTCCACCTGCACGCCTTCTGCCGCCATGCTTGCCGCCTGCGCCGCTACCGCGGGATTAGCGCTCTGGCACTCGCTGGCCAATACCGCGCGCTCCACCTGAAAATCGGCCAAAATGCTTTCCAGCGTGGCGAAATAACTCGGTGCGCCCAGTGTCACCGCCAGATCAATGCATTCCACCCCCGGCGGAATCGGCAAGCCGCAATCGGCAATCACCACGCAATCGGTGTGCCCCATACTGGCCAGCACGCGGCTGATATCGCGATTTAAATGTCCATGCTTTTTCATGCTGCGCCTCCTTGTGCGGCCAGAAAGGCCTGCAACTGCGCCAATGTGGGCATGCCGCCCTGCGCCCCTGCGCGGGTGACCGACAAAGCCGCGGCGGCACAAGCTAGCCGGGCGGCCGCAGGCAAGCCCTGCGCCCAAAACGCGGCCAAGGCACCATTAAAAGTATCGCCCGCGCCGGTGGTATCCACCGTCTCGACCGGGAAGCTGGTTTGCTGCTGCAGCTTGCCCTCTGGCGTGGTAAACCATGCGCCGGCAGCGCCCGCCGTCATCAAAATCCGGCCTGGCTGGCTGGCCAGCACGGCTTGCCATTCGGCCTCGGGGCGCTCAAACACCACGCCCAGCTCAAATTCATTCGGAGTTAATAAGCTCACCTGTGCCAGCAATTCGGCCGACAAGGGCTGCGCCGGTGCGGGGTTCAACAGCAAGGGTTTGCCCCATTTGCTAGCCAGCGCGGCCACCTGCTCGATGGTGGCCAGCGGCGTTTCCAGCTGCGCCACAATCACATCGGCCGCAGCAAACTCAGCCTCTGCGGCCACGATATCAGCCGGGGTGAGCAAGGCATTGGCGCCGGGCACCACGATAATGGCGTTATCACTGCCCGCCAGCGTAATCAGCGCGATGCCGCTGGCACTATTGGCGGTGGGCAATACCCAGCGGGTATCCACCCCCTCGGCTTGCAAGCCCGCCAGCAATTGCTGCCCAAACGCATCATCACCCACGCGGCCCAGCATGGTGACTTGCGCCCCCAGCCGTGCGGCGGCCACCGCCTGATTCGCCCCTTTGCCACCGTGATAGGTCGCAAAATGCGAGCCCAGCAGCGTTTCGCCCAAGCGCGGGTACTGACCTACCTGCGCCACCAAATCCATATTGATACTGCCTACGACCAGAACCTTCGCCATTACCGCCTCCATTAACCAGCTAATTCGGTTTAGGTGTGTTGTGAAGCCATGCTAAACCGTAATCAGCAAGCAGGATTGATTTATATCAACGAATGTAGTGCCGCAATATAAACTACATCCCTAATGCGAAAATCATGTATCGCCGCCGCTAAGCTCAAGCACGCCGGCATGCTCGCAGCGCCGCAACCCCGATTAGTGGCAAAGCGTACCAAGGGTATAAGCCCCGAATGATTAAAATGATTGATTTAGCAGGATATACCCAGGTGGGTATCTGGCATGACGGCAGGAAGGTAAGCCGCTGACTGTGGTAAAATGCGGGCATGAATAGCGCCCTGAAATACATCGCCCACTACCCCGCCCCGCTGCAGGAACAAGTAGTCGGCCTGATCGAAAAACAACAGTTAGCCCCGCATCTGGCCCGCAAATACCCGGCCCGCCACCAGATTCAGACCGATAAAGCGCTATATGAGTACGCCAGCGCGCTCAAAAAAGACTATCTACGCAATGCCCCACCGCTGGCCAAGGTGCAATACGATGGCAAGCTCAATACCGTGCAGCACGCGCTGGGGCTCAACACCCAGATCGCCCGGGTGCAAGGCAACAAGCTCAAAAGCAAAAATGAAATCCGCATCGCCACACTCTTTCGCACCACCGCGCCCGAATTTTTGCGCATGATCGTGGTGCACGAGCTAGCCCACCTGAAAGTCAAAGCCCACGACAAAGCCTTTTACCAGCTCTGCCAGCATATGGAGCCCCATTATCTGCAATACGAATTTGATTTACGCTTGCACTTAATCGCGCTGGAATTGGGTTTGGTGGATGGCGAGGCCCGCGGATAGGCGGGGACTCCAGAATTAAAAAGTTTAGGCTGCAGGGACAGCCCTTTAGCAAGAACAAAGACTCGATCACATTCAAATAACACAGAGTATATTTTGTGCTTTTAGCAATAGACTAATTAGCCGAAATTGACTTAACCCAGCTCTCAGCTTGAATCTTGGTCCAATCACTCTTTGCTTGCCAATCCTTGTAAACCCTAAAATGAGACGGCTTAAGATTAAAGCCCTCAAACTTTAATTTGTCCAACAAAATTGAAGCATCATTCTTTAGCTGAGCAGAGCGTGGGTAGTGTTCGCGTCGAGATGGAATGTATTTTAAATCTACATAACCACGCAACAACAATTTCTGAATTTGCCTAGCCTGCTCAATAAAGTCTGATTTCTCAGCCTCGAATTGGCGAGAAACAAATAAGTTCGCCTCCAGAGAAATTTCAGCAAAAAGACTTCCTGACACTATATAGACATCCAAGTCTGAGTTATTCGGATCAAACAGCTTCAGAGCCTTTCTTGGAGATGTGGAAAATCCTAATTGAGCACTTCCAGAAAGCCCAATTTGATACGCCGACACATTGCAGCGCAATGCCAACCAATCACGAACTGCCTCCCACAAGTAGGGAGCATGTCTAAATGCAGCTGGGCTTCTTTCATAAATCCACGTGCGAACTACTGACATCTGCTCATATGTAGCAACCTTGCGAAGCTCATCCATAAATTCATTTGATGCAATACCTAAAGGTGTTGGCTGCACACTCTCCGAATACCTAAACGGAGTTTGACGTTCTGGTCGTAAGCTCACAATTTAACCCAATCTTGTTAATTATGTAGAGTTTCCTGTTATTGATCTGCTGCAACCTTCTAGCTGTTGGAGCTTTAGGCTCAGGATATTTTAGCCTAGAAACAATCGAAGCAGCATCCTCCAAAGAGTATGGTGGCACGATTTTTAATCTAATAGAAGCCTGTTTAAGACCATTCATTCGCCACCCATAATATGCAACACAAAGGTAGGCTAGCGCCTGATCGGATTTCTGAATTTTTGAATCAACCAAAGCTGCCAGACAAATTTCTTTAAATTTTCTACAAACACTCCGCCGATAATCGTTAGATATAGTTCGTACTAACTGTTGTGTTATTGTGCTCCCCCCTTGAATCCTGCCTTTGAATACAGTCATAAAAATTGACCGAAAAATGGCGCGACACTCAAACCCATAATGCTTGTAAAATCGATGATCCTCTGCCTGTATTAGTGCAGAAATTAGCATTTCACATTGACTACTCACGTTCGACGATTGGACTATCACTTCAATTCTTCGAACAATATCAATCGCGCTTGAATGAAAGAAATAGCGACCCATGATGCAGGCAATCTTTGCACATAGCCAATCAATAAATTGCATCAAGATACTCGGCGGGTAGAATAGCTGCGCTTGGATTTCTTCATGCACGCAAACACTGTAAGTATACTAATTTTTATCCACCTATTTTCCGGCTGCCACTGCCGACCCCGCGCGTCGCACATAACGTCACTATCAGCGAAATAGAAAATAATAAATCACATACAGCCAGCTCAAAAAGCCATGCACGATGGCCCAGAGGATGGAATGATTGGCGCTCCAAGAGAGCGCAACGGCGATCACGGTGCCCAGGCTAAAGCCGCCAAACAGACGCATTTTGTGGTCCTTTTCAAATTCGGTAGTTGATAGCCCATACATTGCCATAAAAAAAGCCACCTTGCGGTGGCTTTTTTAGGCTTAGCAAAAAACGCTTAGGCGCGTTTTTTGAATTCCAGTGTGCGGGTGTCGATCTCGATTTTGTCGCCGATTTCGATAAAGGCTGCTACTGGCAGTTCCAGATCAGAGCCTTTCAGTTTGGCTGGCTTCATTACTTTGCCTGAAGTGTCGCCACGTACGGCTGGCTCGGTGTATTCCACTTCGCGCACAACAACGGTTGGCAGCTCTACAGAGATGGCTTTGCCTTCGTAGAAAGTCACTTCACATTTGTCTTCCATGCCGTCAACGATCAGGCCGAGGGTGTCGCCGAGGTTTTCAGCTTCCACTTCGTACTGGTTGAATTCTTCGTCCATGAAGACGTACATTGGGTCAGCGAAGTAGCTGTAAGTACAAGCCAGACGGTCCAGAACAACCACGTCCAGTTTGTCATCTGATTTGTAAACCACTTCTGAGCCTTGGCCTGACAACAGACCTTTAGACTTCATTTTCACCACCGAAGCATTGCGGCCTGATTTTGAAAATTCGGTTTTTTGCACAACCCAAGGTTGGCCGTCGACCATGATCACGTTACCAGCGCGTACTTCGTGTGCGGTTTTGATTGCCATTGCGATTACCTGCGTTTGATTGAACGATTTCGCGAAAAAATCGATGTTGAAAATTGAAAAATCCCGCTATTTTACCTTGGATTCAACGAATCTGACCAGATTCGTCGCAAGATCACCCAGTTGGCGCAAACTTTGCTGCCATTGGCGTGCATGTTCGGCCAAAGTCGGGTATTGCGCACGATAGGCGCCCCAGGCGGTGGCCAGATCTCCATTGGTATTCCAGCCGTCCATCATTCCTTGCACCGCAGCACGCGCGGCGGGCGGTAGCTGGGCAAGATACAGCGCCAGAAACGCGGCTAGTTTTTCCAGGTGCGCGCCTTCGTCTTGCGGATAGATATGCCAGATCAGCGGCTTGGCAGCCCATTGCGCGCGCACGAACGAATCTTCGCCACGCACAAAATTGACATCGCAGCTCCACAATAGCCGGTCGTAATCATCTTGGCTGAGCATGGGTAGCGGGCACAGCCACAGCTGGCCTTGCCGATATACCCCATCAGGGTGTTGCTCTAAACCCAAACCCTGATAATCAATTGCCACCGATACCCGCCCTTCCGGCACCAACAACACCGTGGCCTGCGGGGCAGTAATCAGGCTGGCCAACCAAGGATTGAGTGCAGCCGGCTCGTAGGCAAACAGCGACACCAACAGCGCATCATCCGGTAGCGCCTGCGCGCCCACATACGGCGCCAGCCAGCGGCGCGCGGCGGTGTCGTTCCATGCCGCCTGTGCGCTCCGCTGCTGCGCTTCGCTGGGCAAGCCGCCGGTTTGGGCGGTAAAGCCGGGAAAAAAGAAATATTTAGCCATGCCCTGCTGCGGCGAAGGCAGGCCGTGGCAACCGGCCACCCAGTCTTCGGCGCTGAGGTATTCCAGATTCAACCACACCGGCGGCGTGGGCCGCGCGCGCATGGCGGCCAGATAGGCGGCTGGCAGCTCGCAGGCAAAAGCTTCGATTACCACGGCAGCAGCGGAGCCGGCCTGCGCGGGGCTGAGCTCGGCTGGCCAATGGTGTACCTGCACGCCTTCAAGCGTTTGTGTGTCCAGCTGGGGCACGATTTCGGGGCGGATGCGGGCAAAGCTGGCCAGATCATCGACCCAGAGCGTGACATTCAGGCCAAATTCGGCCGCCAGCTGCCGCGCCAGCCGCCAGCACACGCCAATATCGCCGTAGTTATCCACCACCCGACAGAAAATCGCCCAATCCTTCACCGCTTTCACATCCGCTAACCAAAGCGCGAGTGTAGCTTATTGCCAGCGTTTGAGCTTGGCGCTGGCGCTGTAGCGGTATTGATCGGGGCGATGAATCGCCGGCGGATACAGGCGCTGAATCTTGCTCACATACTGGCGGGTTTCCGGATACGGCGGTACGCCGCGATAGCGATCCACTGTGCCCTCGCCGGCGTTATACGCAGCCGATACCAGATCAATTCGCCCTTGATAGCGGTCGAGCAACACGCGCAAATAGCGTATGCCGCCTTTGACGTTCTGGTTGACATTAAATACATCTTGCACCTGAAAACGTTCAGCGGTATCGGGGATGAGCTGCATCACGCCCATCGCCTGCTTGGGCGAAATGGCATCTGGGCGCAGCTGTGATTCCACCAAGGCAATGCTGAGCGCAAAATCAGGGTCGACCCCATACCAGCGGGCAAGCTGGCTAATAATGCGGGCGGTTTTCTTTTGCGCCTGGCTCAGTGCCACCTGGCTGGCCGGCACCGGCGCCACCGGCGCTTTGGCCGGAGCGACATCGGCTAAAACGCAGGGAGGTAATTGTTCGCCGCGAAACGCCACGGTTTCGAGCATGTCTTGCGCTTGCTGATGCCCCTGCGCCGCCGCTACGGCAAACAGGCTGGCTGCCGCAGTGCGATCGGCCGGCACGCCAAGGCCAAAGGCATACAGCATGCCGAGCCGGTATTGCGCCTCCAGCTCGCCCTGCCGGGCGGCGCGACAATATTGCAGCGCCGCCTGCCACGGATCAGCCGCTTCTTGCTGCGTGAGCGCGGGCAAGGGGCTCGCGGCCGGAGTGGCTTGGGCGCTGGCGCTATGACCGCGTGCGGCCGGCGCAGCGAGCGCCACGCCGCTCAGACTGGCGAGCAGCACCAGCGTGCTTAGCCCGACCCTAGCAGATCGCCCACTCACCCCGCACTTGCTTTTCTCACGCATCGCCTGCCCCTTATTCCACCCGCATACAGGTTGCGGAGTGTAGCGTAAGCCGGCGGTGCGCTTGTAAGAAAAGTGCGTTAAAGGTCGTTTTTGACGCCTAGTCGGCCACCGCCAGCGACTGATCGGCGCTCGCAGGCTCAGCCAAGACCACTGGTGCCGCAAAGGTGCCCAGATTAATTTGCTCGCGCCCGATCGGGAAATAGCTCAGCCCCTCGGCACGCAGGCGTTTGGGCTCGTAGAGATTGCGGCCATCGAAAATAATCGGCGTGCGCAGCGCAGCCTTAATCGCCGGAAAATCAGGGCTGCGAAAGGCTTTCCACTCGGTCACGATAATCAGCGCATCCGCCTGTGGCAGCGCATCGAGCGGCAAATCGCTAAAGCGGATACCGGCGCAACCGGCTAAAAGTTCGCGGGCTTTATCATTGGCAACCGGATCATGCGCGCACAGCGTGGCGCCACGCGCCAACAAGGCTTCGATCAGCACCATGCTCGGGGCTTCGCGCAAATCATCGGTTTCGGGCTTAAAGGCCAGCCCCCACAGTGCAAAATGCCGGCCGCGCAGATCAGGGCCAAAATGGGCCAGGATTTTCTCCAGTAGCACCGTTTTTTGCCGGGCATTGGTTTCATCCACAGCCGCGAGGATATTCAGCGTGCGCCCATGCTGGCTGGCAGTGCGCTGGAGCGCTTGCACATCTTTCGGGAAACACGAGCCGCCATAGCCCACGCCCGGATACAAAAAGTGATAGCCAATGCGCGGATCAGAGCCTATGCCTTTACGCACCCATTCGATGTCGGCGCCTAGCACTTCAGCCAGATTGGCCAGCTCGTTCATAAAGGAAATGCGTGTGGCCAGCATGGCATTGGCGGCGTATTTGGTGAGCTCGGCCGAGCGGATATCCATCGCCAAAATCCGGTCGTGATTGCGCACCAACGGCGCGTAAATCGACTGCATCAGGTCTTTGGCGGTTTCGTCATCGGTGCCGATCACGATCCGGTCGGGGCGCATAAAGTCATCAATCGCGGCGCCCTCTTTCAAAAATTCGGGGTTGGATACCACGCTAAAACTGCTGCGCTTGCCGCGTAAATCCAGCTGCAGCTGAATCGCCTCGCGCACCAGATCAGCGGTGCCGACCGGCACGGTGGATTTATTCACGATGACTTTGTATTCATTCATGTGCTGGCCGATATTGCTGGCGGCGGCCAATACATATTGCAGATCGGCCGAGCCATCTTCATCCGGTGGCGTGCCAACGGCGATAAATTGAATGGTGCCATGCGCTACCGATTCGGCGATATCACTGGTAAAGCGCAAACGGTTGGCCGCGACATTGCGGCTGATCAGCGCATCCAGCCCCGGCTCATAAATCGGCACCCCGCCCGCCTGCAGCTGGGTGACCTTGGCCTCATCCAGATCCAAACACACCACCTCGTTACCGTATTCGGCCAAACAGGCCCCGGTAACCAGCCCCACATAGCCCGATCCAATGACAGTAATCCGCATCGCACTCGCTCCACAGTGAATTGGGCATAGTTGTACGGCATCGCGGTGACAGTTCGACGACACAAAAAAGAACAAAAAATGACATTTTCTTGGCAAATCAACGACATTGCGCCGTTAAACTGCGCTACCACCTTCCCCCAACTGCGGTTTGATGACGAATCGACTAATCTGAAAACCCCTACTGCGCCCCGAGCGCCGGAGTTCACAGGCATGCCGCACGAGGATGTAAACGCGCAATTACAAGCGTTTACCGATCAGATTCAGCATGGGCATAGTCATACCGCCCTGCCACTACTGCTGATGTATCTGCGCGAACACCGCGCAGATCAAGGCGTGCGCGCACATACCCACTATTTGATCGCCTGGGCGAGCTGGGGGGTAAATGATTTTGCCACGGCGCAGCGGCATATCCGCCAGGCGCTGCGCTGGATGGATCAGCACGCCACCCTGTATCTGCGCGCTTTGCTCATGCAGGCGCAAATCCAGCTGGCGCTGGATCGCTTTCTGCCGGCGCTCGATACTCAACTTCAAGTGTTGCAACTGACCGACGGTGAGCAAGATCCGGACATCGTGGCGCAGGCCTATTTGGGCGTGGGCAATTATTTTCAGGTGCAGGGTAAACATGATCAGGCGCTAACCTGTTACGAGCATGCCTATGATTTTGCGCTGCGCAGCGCAGAATTTGAGATCGAGCTTAAAGCCGCGAATTACCTGCTTTCGCTGTATTGCAGCGAGTGTTACACCGCGGAAGCCGAGAAAATCTTGCAAGACTGCTGGGCCAAACTCTATCACCGCCAAGAAGTCGACCCGGCGCAAAAAGCCAGCTTGCATCACTATCAGGGCATGGTGCTGTTGCAGCAGCAGCGCTTTAATGCCGCGCTGGAACAGCTGAATATTTCACTGCAAATCAATCAGCAATTTAATTTCTTGTGGGGGCAAACGCAGAATCGCATTCAGCTTGCCCAGCTGCATGCCAGCCAGCAGCGCTATAACACCGCCATCGGTCAGCTGGAAACGGCAGTGTTTACCGCATCGCTGTTTGATCAGGGTTTACTGCAGCAAAAAATCTGCGGCCATATCCGCGATATTCATGTTGAAGCCGAAAACTATGCCGCAGCGCTCGCCGCCCAAGAGGCCTACCATCACTTTGCGCTGCGCAATGAACAGCTGTTTGTGCTGAAAAATCAGGAAAAACATCAGCGCCAATTACGCACGCTGGAGCACCAGCTAGCCCAGATCAAACAGCGCCAGCTGGTGCGAGGGCTAGAGCAAAAAATCCAGCGCTTAGAGGCCACGCTGCAAGCCAAAGCCACGCTCGACCCAGTTACACAGGCCTATTTACCAGCACAGCTGGCGCAGGTGTATCCAGCGCAGCGCTTGCCGGCCTGTTTGCTGCGCATTAATGCACTAGGGCAGCTGAATGAGCAAGTGGGCCCCTTGCGTACCGATTTATTACTACAAAAACTGCATCATTTACTCACGCACGAAGTGCTAGCGGCCACGCAAAAAATCTACCGATTGCCAGGCTTTGGCTTTTTGCTGCACCCGGTGGGCGAAGGCGCTTGGCAGCAAGGGCTGCCCGAGAGTCTGCAGCAGGCCTTAAGCCCCTACCCGCTGAGCCTAACTTTGCAAACGGTGCTGTTTGATACCACCCACTATACCGTCGAGCCGCTCAGCACTCTGTGGGAATGGCCAGCCAGCGGAGGTGAAGATGGCACCTTGGCCTGAATACAAAGCGCTGTTGCAGCAAGCCATCCACCAGCCCTATAGCCTGTTGCCCGAGCTACCCACGCGGCGCAAAGCCGCCAGCAGCATCAGCGAGCGGCAAGTATTGATGCTGCTACATGGCATTGCCTTGGCCAATACCTGGCAATATGCCGCCGCCGAGCCTCTACTTACCCGCGCCACCCTGTATGGCCGCCGGCAGAAACAGTATTTTGCGCTTGATTACGGGCTAGATGCCTTGGCCAGCCTGTATCTGGTACAGGGCAATGTTGATAAAGCCATGCAGACCTGGATGGCCTGTTTCGAGCTGGGGCTAAAAACCCGTGATCGCAATGCCATCATGCTGGCCCACTTGGGCGTGGGCAAAACGTATTTTGGCCTGCATGACTTTCACAATGCCAAAAACCACCATCTGGCCACCGTGGATATTGTCTGCAGCCTGCCCAACCATCAATCCAGCTGCGAAGCCTATGTGTGTCTGGCGGTTGATTTGATCAAGCTGTGCGAATTTGCCAAAGCCGCCGCCACGCTGGAAGTCGCCCGCCAATACCTGCCATGGGCGCGTCACCCCAAGCGCAGCACCTGTGAAATCGAGCTGTACTTTGGCATGACACTGGCCGGCAGCGAGCTTTATCCGGCCGCACAATTACACTTTGAGCGAGCCATTGAACTCGCGACGGAAGCGGATTTTAGCTGGGGGCTGGCCTTGGCCGAGCTAGAAAGCGGCAAGGTCTGGCACCAGGCCGGCGATGATGACCGCGCGCTCACGCATCTGACCCGCAGCGAGGCACTGGCCAGCGCCTTGCAATCGAGCCTGTTTTTACGCCAATGCCACGAGCTGCAATACCAAATCCACAAAGACCGGGGTGACTATCTGGCGGCGCTGACGCATATGCAAACTTATACCCAGCTCAGCCTGCAAGCGCAGCGCGAAAGCGGCAAAATGGCGCCTTCATCACGGGTATTGAAAAAACTTCGACAATACGAAGCGCAACTGGAGCTGGCTACCTCACAAGAAGAAAACGTCGAACTCACCAGCCGCCTGCGCAAACACCAAGATTTAATCGCCCAGCTAACCCAGAAGGCCGAAACCGACGCCCTTACCGGTGTGTTTAACCGCCGCGCGCTCGATCAGCGCATTGTGCGCGAATTTGAGCTGGCCGATTTGCAGCAGCAAGATTTCAGCCTGTTGATGATCGATCTGGATCACTTCAAAGCGGTGAATGACCAGTTTTCCCACCAGATGGGCGATAAAGTGCTGCAAGCGGCGGCCCAGCTCATTGTGCGCGCCTGCCGGCAAGGTGAATTTGTAGCGCGCTATGGGGGCGAAGAGTTTTGCGTGCTGCTGCCCGGTGCGCCGCTCGCCGCGGCCAGCAATGTGGCGGAACGAATCCGGCTGCAGCTGGCCCAATTTGCCTGGGCGCAACTCGGCGATGGCCCGGCCCGCATGAGCTGTAGTATCGGTGCCGCCTGCCGCCAAGCCGGCGAAGACAGCGCGAGCTTACTCAAGCGCGCCGATCTGCATCTGTATCAGGCCAAAGCCGCGGGGCGCGACCGCGTATTTGCTGCCTAGCCGGCTAGTTCACACCGAATATGCCAATTAGTTACAGATAAATTCATAAACTTTGGGTACATTCCGCACATTAACGACAAGGAGCTGCAAGATGAAACAGAAAATCCTGACCGCCGTAATCGCCGCCAGCGTCGCCCTCAGTGGTTGCGCCAACCTGACGCCAGAACAGCAAGGGGCGATGATCGGTGCCCTCGGCGGTGCAGCCGCCGGCGCGGTGATTAGTAAAGCTTCTAAAGGCAGCCACACTGGCCGCGATGCAGCGATTGGCGCAGCGATTGGTGCGATTGGTGGTTATGCTTGGTCTGCGCACATGGAAAAACAGCGCAAAGAAATGGAAGAAGCGACCAAAAACACCGGTATTGAAGTCACCAAAACCCCAAATAACGAGCTGAAGCTGGATGTGCCTAGCGATTTCTCGTTTGATACCGGCAAATACTCGATCAAACCGAA
Source organism: Chitinibacter tainanensis DSM 15459 (assembly GCF_000429785.1). Lineage (GTDB taxonomy): Bacteria > Pseudomonadota > Gammaproteobacteria > Burkholderiales > Chitinibacteraceae > Chitinibacter > Chitinibacter tainanensis. The sequence continues at coordinate 103,797 of NZ_AUCN01000009.1, read as the reverse complement.
TATGCGCCCGATTCTGGATAAACTCGGCCAAACGCTGAACCAGAATGCCGTGACGCAAGTGCGCATTGTGGGCCACACCGACAATACCGGTAGCGATGCCATCAATAATCCGCTGTCAGTCAACCGGGCCGGCGCCGTACAGGAATATCTGCTGCAACGTGGCGTAGCCGGTGGCCGCATGCGCATTGAAGGCCGTGGTTCTTACGAGCCAGTGGCGGATAACAGTACCGTGGCCGGTCGCGCCCAAAACCGCCGCGTGGAAATCTTCGTGGCTGAGCCTGCACAAGCCCAGCAATAAATTGGCCTAGCGCCGACCAAGCCAGCCTACGGGCTGGCTTTTTTTCGTTCTGCAGAAGCTACCTCCCCCCTTACGCCAGCCGCGGCCAGCAGCGCACAGTTCGATGGGCTCTTGATTTTCAAAAAACCGGCAATCATCTAGGGATTAACAACCCTAATCCAAGGAGGGCCTTCGGGCCTACAGGTGACATCATGCGAATCGACAAACTCACAACCAAATTTCAGCAAGCGCTGGCCGATGCGCAAAGCATGGCCAATGCCAATGACAACCCATTTATCGAGCCACAGCATTTGCTGCTGGCCTTACTGAATGACGCCGACTCGGGTGCCGCCGCCTTGCTAGCCCGCGCGGGGGTGAATGTGCAACCTTTGCGCACGGCGCTGGATGCCGCAGTGAAACGGCTACCCAAAGTACAAGGGCAAGATGAGCTGGCCGTGGGCAAAGAGCTAGGCCGGCTACTCAATGCCACCGATAAAGCCGCGCTGCAACGGGGCGATCAGTTTATTTCCAGCGATCTCTTTTTACTGGCACTGGCGGACGATAAAGGCGAAACCGGGCGGCTACTCAAAGAACAGGGTGGCAGCAAGGAAGCCATTCTGGCGGCGGTAGAGGCCGTGCGGGGTGGCGAAAGTGTCAACAGCGCCGACGCAGAACAACAGCGCGAAGCCCTGAGCAAATATTGCCTAGATCTCACCGAGCGCGCCCGCGCCGGCAAGCTGGATCCGGTCATCGGCCGCGATGATGAAATTCGCCGCGCAATTCAGGTCTTGCAGCGCCGTAGCAAAAACAACCCCGTACTGATTGGTGAGCCCGGCGTAGGTAAAACCGCCATTGTCGAAGGGCTGGCGCAGCGGATCGTGAATGGCGAAGTGCCCGATTCACTGAAACACAAGCGGGTATTGGCGCTGGACCTAGCGGCGCTGCTGGCTGGCGCAAAATACCGGGGTGAATTTGAAGAGCGCCTGAAAGCCGTACTGAATGAGCTGGCCAAAGATGAAGGCAATAACATCATCTTTATCGATGAGCTACACACCATGGTGGGCGCTGGCAAAGCCGAGGGCGCGATGGATGCCGGCAATATGCTCAAACCAGCTCTGGCGCGCGGCGAGCTGCATTGTATCGGCGCCACCACGCTGGATGAATACCGCAAATACGTCGAAAAAGACGCCGCGCTGGAGCGCCGTTTCCAAAAAGTCCTGGTTGGTGAGCCCAGCGTGGAAGACACCATCGCCATTTTGCGCGGCCTGCAGGAAAAATACGAAATCCACCACGGTGTGGATATCACCGACCCGGCGATTGTGGCTGCTGCAGAGCTTAGCCACCGTTACATTACCGATCGCTTCCTGCCGGATAAGGCCATTGATCTGATCGACGAAGCCGCGGCCAAGATCAAAATGGAAATCGACAGCAAGCCCGAAGTGATGGATAAACTCGATCGCCGGCTTATCCAGCTGAAAATCGAGCGCGAAGCCGTGAAACGCGAAAAGGACGAAGCCAGCCAAAAACGCCTGGCGCTAATCGAAGACGAAATCAGCAAGCTTGAGGTGGAGTATTCCGATCTGGAAGAAATCTGGAAAGCTGAAAAAGCCAGCGTGCTGGGCAGTCAGGCCATCCGCGAAGAAATCGAGCGCCTGAAAAACCAGATGGACAGCCTGAAACGCGCCGGCGAATGGCAGCGCGTGTCCGAGCTGCAATACGGCCAACTGCCGCAGCTGGAAGCCAAGCTCAAAGCCGCCGAAGCCTCAGAAACCAGCGGCAGCAGCAATAAGCTTTTGCGCACCCAAGTAGGCGCCGAAGAAATCGCCGAAGTGGTCAGCCGCGCCACCGGCATTCCGGTCAGCAAAATGCTGCAAGGCGAACGTGAAAAACTGCTGCAAATGGAAGACGTCCTGCATCAGCGCGTGGTTGGCCAAGATGAGGCCGTGCGACTGGTGGCCGATGCCATTCGCCGCTCGCGCGCGGGGCTTGGTGACCCGAACCGGCCGTATGGCTCATTCCTGTTCCTTGGCCCGACCGGGGTGGGTAAAACCGAGCTATGCAAAACGCTGGCCGAATTTTTGTTTGATTCGGAAGAACACCTGATTCGCGTGGATATGAGCGAATTTATGGAAAAACACTCGGTGGCCCGCCTGATCGGGGCGCCTCCGGGCTACGTGGGTTATGAAGAAGGCGGCTATTTAACCGAGCTGGTGCGCCGCAAACCATATAGCGTGATCTTGCTCGATGAAGTCGAAAAAGCGCATCCGGATGTATTTAATATCCTGTTGCAAGTACTGGATGACGGCCGCCTCACCGATGGCCAAGGCCGCACGGTCGACTTTAGAAACACTGTGGTCGTGATGACTTCCAACCTCGGCAGCGAGCATATTCAGCGCCTGGCCGATTCGGATTATCAGGTGATCAAGCTGGCGGTCATGGCCGAAGTAAAAACCCATTTCCGGCCCGAATTTGTCAACCGGATCGATGAGGTGGTGGTGTTCCATGGCTTGCAGCAAGCGCATATTCGCCATATTGCACAGATTCAGCTACAAAAACTGCTCGGCCGGCTAGCGCAGCTGGAAATCGGCCTGGAGGTTGCCGACAGTGCGCTGGACTTGATCGCCGAGGCTGGATTTGACCCAGTGTACGGCGCGCGACCACTGAAACGGGCGATTCAGAGCGAGCTGGAAAACGTGCTGGCAAAACGGATTTTGGCCGGCGAATTTGGCCCGAAAGACACGATTGCCGTTAGCGCGCGCGATGGCGTAATGCAACTGAGCAAGGCCTAAGCGCACAAGACAGTTCATCCGATTAAACATCAACTAGCCCCCGCTTGCGGGGGCTTTTTTATGTCTACCCTGCTCTAGAAAGCTAAAAATCGCCAGCGCAACCGGCGTGCAGTTTCAAGGCTTAACGAATTCAGCCAGGCCACCAGCAGTAGCGCAGCGCCTACTGTTTCGGCTACACAGCCAAGGCCAAGCCGCAAGATACCTATGGCCAGTATTGCCTTACAAGCCAATCAACTAAAAGATTTCATGGCAATACCCAATAAAAAAGCCGCCCAGTGGGCGGCTTTTTTGGGCTAACTGTGCTTAGTCACGGCTACTGCCGGTGAAGGCCATCAGCAGATTCAGCAAGCTCACGAACACATTGTAAATGTTCAGATACAGGCTCAGCGTGGCGGTGATGTAGTTGGTTTCACCACCGTTCACAATGCGGCTTACGTCATACAGGATGAAGGCCGAGAACAGCAGCACAGCCAACGCAGAAATCGTCAGCGACAGGGCTGGAATCGCGAAGAACACATTGGCAATCGCAGCCAGCATCAGCACTACCGCGCCCACCAGCAGGAATTTACCCATGAACGAGAAATCTTTTTTGGTCACGGTCGCGATTGAAGCCAAGGTGAAGAAGATCGCGCCAGTACCGACAGCGGCCAGACCAATCATCTCGGCGCCATTGCTAAATTTCAGCGCCACTTGCAGGATTTGGCTTAGCCACAGACCCATAAAGCCAGTCCAGGCCAGCAAAATGCCGACACCAGCAGCGGAATGTTTGGTTTTTTCAATCGCGTAGAACGCGCCGAAGCTCACGCCCAAAAACAGCAGCAAGCCAAACATCGGGCTCATCGCGAATTTGATCGAGATCCCGAAGATCGCGCCCGCGGCGGTCGGCAGCATCGACAGCGCCAACAGGAAATAGGTATTGCGCAAGACTTGATTGCGCTCGGCAACACTGGTCGTGCTACCGTAAGTGGCCGGATTGTAGTGCATGATAACTCTCCATAAATTATTCGCGGTTTGCCGCGTTGCAGCTAAGATGCGGCAAAGGCGAAAAAGTTTCAAGCCATGCAAGTATTTTCTGCCCACAATGCGGCAAACTGCGCCGCAGTCGTGGCATCCGGCTCGCTAAAGAGCGCGGCCACCTGCCAGCGCGGTGCCTCGCCCCGGGCATACAGGGTGCTATAAATCCCCGCCTGAAAATCCCCATAGCGCAGCGCCGCCGCCGCGAGCGCGGTTTCTAGCGCCACGGTTTGCGCCAAAGTTTGCTGCGCGGCGCGTTGCTGCAAAGTCCAGCTCAGCCATACCGAGGTGGGCGAGGCTTGCGCCAGCCGCTGCGCCGCATGTCGGCACCAGGGGCTATCACTGCCGGCCCACGTAGCAATGGCGGCCAGCACGGCGCTAAGATCATCAGCCGCCGTTGCGCTATTCAGTGCCGCCCTAGTGACGGCATCCAAGACCTGCGCGCCTTCTGCCTGCGGCCAGCGCTGCAAAAAGTCGCTCAGCAGCGCATGATTTTCCGCCGCCGCCGCTTGCCACGGCTGTGTCGCCAGCGCCGTGAGCACGGCATGACGATCTGCCGCTGGCAACAGATATTGCGCGGCCCCGACAGCCAGCGCATCAGCAGCCTGAATCGGTACGCCTGTCAGCCCCAAGACGCGGCCCAAGCTCGGCCCGTCGCCCAGACGGGGCAGCCACCAGCTGGCCGAGACGTCCGGAAACAGACCGATCCCGGTTTCCGGCATGGCTAGGCGCGTGCCCGGCGTGACCACGCGGTGGCTGGCCGCAGCAAACACGCCCCAGCCCCCGCCCATGATAATGCCGTGCCCCCAGGCCAATACCGGCTTGGGGTAATGCCGCAAGTGGTGGCACAGTTGATATTCTTCGCGGAAAAAATCATCGCCTGCCGCCAGCTGGCCAGGCTCGGTCATGGCCTCATACAGGGCTTTAAGATCGCCACCGGCGCAAAAACCGCGTTCACCAGCGCCAATGATGACAATCGCCGCGATGTCGTCAGCATCTTGCCAAGCACTAAGTGCCGCCGCCATTTGCCGCACCATGGCCAGATTCTGGGCGTTGATCCGCTCGGGTGCGCTCAGCGCCAAACACCCCAGCGCCATGCCATTGGCCCCCTGCAATACCGAAACATGTACCGTCATGCCATCCTTCCGTTTGTCAGCGAACCTGGATTGAGCCGTAGCCTTCTCGGCAGCTCAATCAGTCATTTCCTTTATAGCGCGGCTTGTAACATAAGCAGGGCCTGCGCCGCCTATAGTGGAGCGATTGCATCCACGACCCCGACCATGCCCCGCCTACCCGAACTGGAAACTCTGGAAGACTTGCTCGACCAAGCGCCCGCCAGCGCCCGTGTGCACACGCTGGCCACGGTGGGCGAGGAAAATTGGCCTTTATATGCGCTGGTACTAGGCAATCCGGCGCCCGAGGCGCCAGTGCTGGGCTTTTTTGGCGGCGTGCATGGGCTGGAGCGCATTGGCTGCCAGATCGTGCTGGCGCTGCTACGCAGCATCTTGGTGCGCCTGCATTGGGATAGCAGCCTGCAGCATAAATTGGAACGCATGCGCTTGGTGTTTATGCCGCTGATTAATCCCGGCGGCATGCTGCGCGGCTGGCGGTGCAATCCCGCCGGAATCGATCTAATGCGTAATGCGCCACTTGATGCCGCGCAACGCCCGGCCTGGCTGGTGGGCGGCCAGCGCCTAAGCCGCCATCTGCCCTGGTATCGTGGCCCGGCCGGTGCCGCGCTGGCCGCGGAAAACCAAGCTCTGTGCCAACTGGTAGAGCGCGAATTGCTCTGTAGCCCGTTTAGTCTGGCGCTGGATTGCCATTCGGGCTTTGGCCTGCGCGACCGGCTGTGGTTTCCCTACGCCCACACTCGCCAGCCCTGGCCAGCGCTGCCCGAAGTGTATGCGCTGGCCGAGCTATTTCAGCACAGCTACCCCTATCACCCCTATCTAATCGAGCCACAGGCGCGCCAATACACCACCCATGGCGACATCTGGGACTACCTGTATTTGCAACACGCCAGCCACGGGCAGCGCCAGTTTTTACCGCTCACGCTGGAACTGGGCTCTTGGTTATGGATCAAAAAAAATCCTCGCCAGCTGGTATCGCTGCTGGGTTTATTCAACCCGATTGTGCCGCACCGGCAGCAGCGCGTTTTGCGCAAGCATCTGGTGTTATTCGAGTTTTTAATTCGCGCCGTGCATGATCATGCCTATTGGCTGCCGCGCGGTGAGCAGCGCCATGAGCTGGCGGCCCGCGCTTATCAATATTGGGATTACCGGCCATGAGCCACACTTGGGTGTTATTGCGCGGCCTGATGCGCGAAGCGCGCCACTGGGGCGATTGGCCGGCGCGCTTGCAAGCGCGCTACCCACAGGATCGCATCATCTGCCCCGATTGGCCCGGCTGTGGCCAACATTACCAGCAGCGCAGCTTGCTGCGCATTGAAGACATGGCAGGGTATCTGCAGCAAACGCTGATCCAGCAAGGGGCTAGCGGGCCATACCGGGTAGTGGCTATTTCGCTGGGCGCCATGGTGGCCTGCGCCTGGGCCCAACAGCGGCCGGCGGATTTCATCGATTGCACCTTGATCAACCCCAGCTTGCGCGGCTACAGCCCGCCGTGGCAACGCCTGCGGCTGGCTAACTGGCCGCGTCTGCTTGGCTTGCTGGGGCAAAGCCCGGCAGCGCGCGAAGCCACCATCCTCGCCCTGACCAGCCAGCTTGCCGAGCCCGCCGTACTGGCCGCTTGGCAAGCCTGGGCGCGCGAAGCGCCGGTGAGCCGCGCCAATGCCCTGCGCCAGCTCTGGGCCGCCGCCCGGTTTCGCCCGGCCGCCCAGACCCCAGCGGTGCCACTACAGATTATTCAGGGGCTGGCCGATCAGCTGGTTGATCCACGCTGCGCCAGTGTGCTGGCGCAGGCGTGGAACTGCCCACTGCGCAGCCACCCCACTGCTGGACACGATCTGCCGCTGGACGCGCCGGAATGGTTACTCGCGCAGCTCGGCGCAGCGCCAGCCTAGGCGCAGCCGACTTGGTACTGTCACCCGAATTGGCTAAGCTAAGCTTTTCCCCTCACAGCAGGATATCCACCATGAAAGTGCTCGCCATCTGCGGTAGTTTGCGTGAAAAATCGGCCAATAAAGGCATGCTGCGTTATGCCCAAGCCCATGCGCCAGCCGGCATGGAGATCGAAATCGCGGATCTGTCGGCCATTCCGTTTTACAACGCCGATCTCACGCCGATGCCGGCCGCTGTACAGCAATTAATGCAGCAAATGCAGGCGGCGGACGCGTATATTTTTGCTGGCCCCGAATACAACTATTCACTCGCGCCAGCGCTGAAAAACGCCATTGACTGGGCCTCGCGTGCCGAAGGCAATGCCATTTTGGGCGGCAAAGCCGTGGCCTTGATGGGCGCGGGCGGCGGCATGGGTACCTCGCGTATGCAATATCATCTGCGCCAAGTGTGCGTGTTTGTGGATTTGCATCCGCTGAATAAACCGGAAGTGTTTGCCAATGCCTTTGCCGGTGGCTTTGATGCTGATGGCAATGTGCTGGATGAGAAAGTGCAGGAAAATATCCGCCAGCAATTGGTTGCGCTAGCGGCGTGGGCGAATAAGCTGAAAGACTAAGCTATACCCCGCCATGTATTGCCAGCAGGCTATTTTAAATCAAGGCCTAGCTGGCAATACCCTCAAGGCGTTGCCATACCCCATTCACCCGCCCTTCAATCGGCTGGTATTGAGTTTTATAAGTCATCTTGCGACAGCCATCGATCCAGTAACCCAGATACACATAGGGCAACCCCAGCTGTTTCGCCAGGCCAATCTGCCACAGAATGTTGTACACCCCTAAGCTGCGCTGCGGCCAATCGGGCTCGAAAAAGGTGTACACCGAGGAGAGCCCATCATCGAGCTGGTCGATCAAGCTAACCATACAGACTTCGCCATCCTGCAAAAACTCGGCCAGCACGCTTGAGACATTGCTGCGCAGCAGAAAGCTTTCATACTGCTCGCGGTTATCCTGATCCATCCCCCCGCCCGGATGACGCTGACGCTGATAGCGCTGGTACAGCTGAAAATGCTCTTCGCGAAAAGTAAGCTCTATCAGCCGCACTTTCAGCGACTGATTGCGCTGCGCCACGCGCCGCTGAGTGCGGCTAGGTTGAAAATCTGCCACCGGTAATCGCACCGGCACACAGGCGCTGCAGGTATCACACCAGGGGCGATATACAAATTGCCCACTACGGCGAAAGCCCTGCTCCACCAGCTGGCTATACACACCGCTATCGATCAGGTCCGAGGGCACCGCCACTTGCGAACGTGCCAATTCATTGGGTAAATAGCTACAGGGGTACGGCGCCGTAGCGTAAAACTGCAGCTGCACCGTGTGCTTGCGAAAGGTGTCGTTCATGGTGGCTTCCTACGCGGGGCCAGCGCCGCTGGCCTGGTGATCGTACGACCACGGTCCGGGATCGACATACTGGGCGGTCAGGCGCTCCAGACTGGCCATAAACTGCGCACGGGGGATTTCGCGGGCGCCAAAACGGGCCAAATGGTCGGTATACATCTGACAGTCGATCAGGCCGTAGCCTTGTGCGTCCAGCCAGCGCACCAAATGCACAAAGGCGATTTTTGAAGCATCGGGCCGGCGGGCGAACATGGATTCACCATAGAACATTTTGCCGATGGCCATGCCATACAGGGCACCAGCCAGCTCACCATCGATCCAGCATTCGATGCTGTGGGCAAAACCGGCCTCATGCAAGGCGGTGTAGGCCGCTAGCATTTCGGCCGAAATCCACGTGCCCGGCTGACCCGCGCGCGGCTCGGCACACGCCGACATCACCGCATGAAAGGCCGTATCAAAGGTAACCCGGTAGGCTTTATTGCGAATCACTTTATCGAGCGAACGATGCACATGCAGCTCGGCCGGGTACAGCACCATGCGCGGGTCTGGCGACCACCACAAGATCGGCTCGCCGGGCATAAACCAAGGAAAAATGCCGCGTTGATACGCGGCAAGTATACGGTTCGGGCTTAAATCGCCACCGGCAGCCAGTAGCCCATTGGGCTCAGGCAAGGCCTGACTCAGGGGCGGAAAATCCAGCCGATGATCCAGCCACGGGATCATCGTTTATTTTTTACTCTTGCTCTGGCAATCAGCGCAGGTGCCATACAGATACATCTCGTGTTCCTGAATCTGGAAGCCATGTTTTTCGGCAATTGCATCTTGCCGAGCTTCGATTTCCGGATCGTAAAATTCTTCCACCTTGCCGCATTTCACACACACCAGATGGTCATGGTGCTCGCCGTGGTTTAATTCAAACACCGATTTGCCGGTTTCGAAATGATGGCGCACCAGAATGCCGGCTTGTTCGAATTGGGTCAGTACGCGATACACGGTGGCCAGACCGACATCGATTTCTTCGGCGATCAGCATGCGATAGACATCTTCGGCCGTCAGATGGCGTTCGGTACTGGTTTCAAACAAATTCAGGATTTTCAGGCGCGGACCGGTGGCTTTCAGCCCCATCCCTTTCAATTCTGCGGCTTTGCTCATGGTTATTTTTTCCCGTGTGTCACTGTGCGGTGTTGGCGCAATAGGGTTATCATATAGCGTTTCGCGGTGCCGCGCACCGATCCATACAGTGAAGCGCAAACGCATGAAGGCTAGAATTTCTACTGCACTCCTCCTGAGCAGCCTCTTCCTGGGCGGCTGCAGCGTGGTCAATTTTCTCACGCCCTACAAGCTGGATATTCCGCAAGGCAATCAGATCACCATGGATCAGCTGGAAAATCTGAAAGTCGGCATGACGCAAAGTCAGGTTCGCTTCCTGCTCGGCACCCCGCTACTGGTCGATCCTTTTCATCAAGACCGCTGGGAGTACATCTATCGCGATGAAAAGAGCGGTGATGTGAAAGTGAACAAGCGTTTCTCGATCATCTTTGAAAATAATATGGTGGCCCGTTGGGAAGGTGAAGTACTGCCTGAGCCGGCCGCCCGCAAAGAAGCGCGTGTGCGAGCCAGCGCCGTGGTCAGCGATGATCAGCTGATGCGGAGCAAGGTGAATCCCGGCGCGCCAGACAGCAAGCAAGTCGAAGTCAAACCTCTGATTGATAAAGGATTCTAAATGACGATGAAAATCGCCATTGCCGGTGCTTCTGGCCGCATGGGCCGCATGCTGATTGAAGCGGTCGTGAATGCACCTGATGCCCAATTGCATACCGCCCTAGATCGCGCGGGCAGCGAAAGCATCGGCCAAGACGCCACCGCCTTTCTGGGCCAAACCAGCGGTATCACCATCACCGCCGACTTGGCCGCCCTGCAAGGTGCGGATGTGATCATTGATTTCACTCGCCCTGAAGCTACCTTGGCGCATCTCGCGGCTTGTCAGCAATACGGCGTGAATATGATTATTGGCACCACCGGTTTTGACGAAGCCGGCCGTGCTGCTATCGCGGCTGCAGCGAGCCAGATCGCGATTGTGTCGGCCTACAATATGAGCGTGGGTGTTAATCTAGTCTTCAAGCTCCTCGAAGTTGCAGCTGGGGTATTGAACCAAGGCTACGACGTTGAAATCCTGGAAATGCACCACAAACACAAAGTTGACGCCCCATCCGGCACCGCGATTGCCATGGGCGAGGCGGTGACGCGCGCTTGGGATAAAGCCCTGAAAGACATTGCCGTGTGGTCACGCGAAGGGATTACCGGCGAGCGCCAAGATGGCACCATCGGCTTTGCCACCTTGCGCGGCGGCGATGTGATTGGCGACCACACGGTGGTCTTTGCCGGCGCTGGTGAGCGCGTAGAAATCACTCACAAAGCCAGCAACCGCACCATCTATGCGCAAGGCAGCTTGCGCGCAGCACGTTTTCTGACCAGCAAAACCAGCGGTCATTATGATATGCAGGATGTATTAGGGCTGAAATAAGCCAGCTCAGTAGAGCGGTAGAAATTAAAAAAGCGAGGCCAAAGCCTCGCTTTTTTGTACTCTGCAGGTTGGTGAGGGGATACCCCTATCCCAATCCACCAGCCAAGGTGGTCTGCCCGATCGGAAACTTCAACTGCGTACGACACCTACTACTACGTACTGCCTGCTTCCTATCTTACAACTCACTACCCTTGGCACGGGCTGCGGGGCAGATTGCCCACATGGATTGCAGCCACCTAGCCTGACAACACGATGTTGCCTAAACAATCGGGCTAGCTAAAGAGCACATAAAGAACAACGAAACGGGTTTCGTTTCGTTACCGGTCGGCATTCATTGCTTCAGGCTTGAATCATGTCAGCCTGCGGGCCGTTGCCGGTAGAACGAGATCACGGATGATCAGGATTTGCCTAGAGGCGAGCTACCTAAACTGCGATTACAGATCTGCAAATTCATCTCCTCTGTAAGTACTGCAGTCAACAATAACGTCCTTGCGGAAAACCACGAACTCCTCTTTTGTTGCCGTAGTATTAATTTAGACCTAAACGTGCAGTCCTGCAACATATCCTGATGACCAGGCCCACTGAAAATTGTATCCGCCCAGCCAGCCGGTTACATCCACCACCTCGCCAATGAAAAATAAGCCCGGCACTTGGCGCGCCATCATGGTTTTGGATTGCAGCTCATCAGTATCCACCCCACCCCGCGTCACCTCGGCTTTTTTATAGCCTTGTGTACCTGAGGGTTTGACTTCCCAGCGGTGCAGATCATCAGCGATTTGCTGCAATACCTTGGGTGAGTATTGCTTTAGAGGCTTTATTTCACCATGCCTTTGAAGCCATACCTGCAAGAAACGCTTCGGCAGCCATTCGGCCAAGATCGTACTCAGCAAAGCCTCGCGATTGGCCGTCGGCCAAATATCGGCCAACTGCACACTCGGCAAGAGATCAATCACCAGGCTCTCGCCCGGCTGCCAATAGCTGGAAATTTGCAAAATCGCCGGGCCGGAGACGCCTTTATGCGTAAACAAAATCGCCTCGCGAAACTGCTGTCGGCCGCACGCCACAATCGCGTCTTCAATCGCCACGCCAGCCAGCTCGGTCCATAAATCTTCGGCCTGAAAAGTCAGCGGCACCAGCGCAGCCGCCTGCGGCACGATGCGCAGACCAAACTGCTTGGCAATTTCGTAGCCAATCGGGGTAGCGCCAATCTGCGGGATCGATAAGCCACCGGTCGCCACGACGAGGGATTCGCACTGCCAGCTTTCTGGCTGGCCATCGTGCTCTGTCTGCACTACAAAACCACCGTCAGGATGCGCTGCCACAGCCACAATCCGGCTCCCCTGCCGCCACTGGGCACCACCGGCATCGACTTCGGCTTTCAGTAAATCAATCACCCCTTGCGAGTGCTGATCACAAAAAAGCTGACCTAGGGTTTTCTCTTGAAAACTCAGCCCGTGTTTGTACATCAGTGCGATGAAATCATGCTGGGTAAATTGCTTCAGCGCCGATTTCACAAAATGCGGGTTATTCGAGAGATAGCATTCAGGGCTGATATTGAGATTGGTAAAATTACAGCGCCCACCACCCGAGATGCGGATTTTTTCGGCCAGCTTGAGGCTATGATCGATCAGCACCACACTGCGCCCACGCTGCCCAGCCGTTGCTGCACACATCATTCCGGCCGCCCCGGCCCCCAAAACCACCACATCACATCGTTGCATTTACCACTCCTTGTTACGCGGCATTGTACCGTGAAACCGCAGCGGCTCTGCGGCCGGCAGCTTACCGGTCTATACAGCAAAACCCGATTGGCATTATTACGAAGGCCAAGCCCCCATGGCCTAGCGTAAAATAACGGCTTGATTTCCCCACCGACGGAGCTGGCAATGCGGACGATGATAGTAAGTGATCTTGATGGCACTTTGCTCGACAAAGAGCACAAAGTGGATGCCTTTACCGCCGAGACCCTGCAAACGCTGGCCGCACAGGGTTACGCCATTACGATTGCTACTGGCCGCCATTTTCTCGATGTGCGCGGCATTCGCGCTGCGCTGGGCGTACCGGCCCATTTGATCACCTCAAATGGCGCGCGGGTGCACGATCCGGAAGATCGTGAAATTTATGCCGAAAACATCGAACCTGAGCTGGCGCGCGCGTTGATGCAGCCCGATGTCTCCAGTGGCTCTTTGCTCAATGCCTACGTGGATGAGGGCTGGCTGGTTGAGCGCGAGTGTGAAGAGCTGGTTGGGGTGTATTACAAAGATTCGGGCTTTGGCTATCAGGTCTGCAATCTGGCGGCGCACAGCGGCGAAGGCATCGCCAAGATTCTCTACATTGGCGAACATCAGGCGCTCACCAAGATCGAAAGCCGCATTCTGGCCCGCTACGGCGATGAGGTGTATATCACCTTTTCGGCGCATGATTGCCTCGAAGTCATGGCCCCGACTGTATCCAAAGGCCACGCCCTCACCGCCGTACTGGCCCGCCTAGGCATTGATGCCGAACATTGCTGCGCTTTTGGCGATGGGCAAAACGATATCGAAATGCTGGCCGTCGCCGGCCAGGGCTTTGTGATGGCGAATGCCAGCCCCAAACTCAAAGCCGCCCATCCGAACCTGCCCGTGATCGGCAGCAATGAACAACATGGCGTTGCCAGCCAGCTGCGGAAGATGTTTAATCTCTAGGCCACAGCCATGGAGAATAACCGATGCGCCGCTTATTGCTTGCTGTTAGTTTCAGTGTGATGACCAGCTCTGCTTGGGCTGCCTGCAGCCCTTTGCTCAATCACCAATTTAAAACCCTGCAAGGCCAGCCGTTTGATCTGTGCGCCTATGCTGGCAAACCTATTCTGGTCGTGAATACGGCCAGTAAATGCGGTTTTACCAAACAGTTCACCAAGCTGGAAAAGCTCTACGACCAATACAAGGGTCGTGGTTTGCTGGTGATCGGTTTTCCCTCCAATGACTTTAAGCAAGAACTAGAAACCAACGCGGAAATTGGCGATTTTTGTAAACTCACCTATCTGGTCGAGTTTCCGATGATGGAAAAAACCAGCGTCTGGGGCAAAAGCGCCAATCCGCTGTATCAGCAGCTCAGCAAAACCTCGGGCACTACGCCGAAATGGAATTTCTACAAATACCTGATCGCCCCCGATGGCAAAACCGTGACCGCTTTTAGCTCGATGACCGAACCAGATGACCCCGAGATCGTAGGCAAGATCGAGGGCTGGCTCGGTAAAAAATAAGCACAAAAAAACCTGCCTTCCGGCAGGTTTTTACTGTGTGGTATTACTTTAAAGGGCAGCTTCAAAGGGCCGGCGATAACGACGTTACCAGCGGACCAAAAGCATTGGTTTCCTGGTTGAAATCAAACAGCGCGCCTTGCTGAATATCGAAGTACCAGCCCAGCAAGCTTAGCTTGCCCGCCTCAACCCGTTTGGCAATAAACGGGAACGTCATTAGATTATCCAGCGAAACAATAATCGCCGCCATTTCACAGGCCCGAATCTGCCGCTCTTCATCTTTATGCGCCAGCTCGCGGCGCACGTGTTCGCGCGCCTGCTCGGCGATTTGCACCCAGCGGCCAACAAAATTGGCTTCGGTTTTCGATTCGGGCTCTTGCATCAGCGCGCGAATCCCGCCGCAGGCCGAATGCCCCAAGATAATAATCTTGCTGACTTCCAGATGCTCGACTGCATATTCAATCGCCGACGACACCCCGTGAAAGGCGCCATCAACTTCATACGGTGGCACCAGATTGGCCACATTGCGCACCACAAATAGATCGCCCGGATCACAATCCATCAACAGCGCCGGATCGACCCGCGAATCAGAGCAACCGATCAGCAGTGTCTTTGGGTTTTGGCCCTGCTTTAGCTCATCAAATAAGGTCTGGTGTTCGCCAAAGTACTTATGCTGGAAGCGGCGGAAACCGCCGATGAATTTTTCTATATCTTCCATCTTTCTCCCCAAGGCTAGATGTTTCATCCGGGCGTAATTCTACTGGTTTTCACTGTGCACTGGGCGGACAAATACAGTACATCCTGTAGAGGCACAAAAGACGTTCAATTTTTTTGAATAGTCAATACAAGTAATTTCGCTATCAATCACTTAGCACGCCCACTATGATGCAATGCGTATTCAGAATAACTGAACAAGGACGTGTCATGAAAAAACCTGCTCCCGCCCAATACAGCGCGCTGCAAATCGGCCTGCACTGGCTGGTGGCGGCCCTGATTCTGGCCGCATTTATTCTGATCTGGCAATTTGGCAATACCCCGCTGGCGCCCGATACCTTCAAGCTGAAATTACAGCTGATTGCCTGGCATAAATGGGTGGGTATTACCGTACTGGCGCTATTTGTGGTGCGTCTGATCGTGAAACTGGTGCACGGTGCACCCGAGATTGATCCAGCCACCGACCCGCTGCAACGCAAGATCGCCATCGGCGTGCATCACCTGCTGTATCTATTGATGGCGTCGATTCCGCTGCTAGGCTGGATGCTTAGCTCAGCCAAAGGCTACCCAGTGTTGCTGTTTGGCGTAGTGCAATTGCCCGATCTGGTGGGCAAAAATGAAGAACTAGGCCACACCCTGCGGGAGATCCACGAATTACTGGCCAACGGTTTACTGGTGCTGATCGGCCTGCATGCCGCAGGCGCTATCAAGCACCACGTGATCGAGAAAGACGGCACTTTGGCGCGGATGTTGCCCTTCCTGCGTCGGAAATAAACCTCACCATGCCTGCAAGGTGCAGGCAGTGTGAGCTGGCCCATGGCTAGAAACTGAACTTTAAACGAGATTTAGACTCAATTCGGCCAGACTCAGCGACCGGATTTAACTTGATTGGCTGGCATACCCCAGCCCCACTGGAGAAAACCCATGCTTGTACGCGCTACCCTGTTAGCCACCCTGCTGATGACCACTCTCGGCGCCCACGCCGCACAAACCTTGGTACAGGCCAAAAGCCGCCTAGGCTTTACCTTTAGCCAGATGAACACGCCCACCGAAGGCCTGTTTAAGGCTTACACCGCCACGGTGGATTTTGACCCGGCCAAACCGGAAGCGGCCAAAGCGCAGATTATCGTTGACCTCAATAGCATTGACGTCGGCGGCCCGGATGGCAATGCCGAGGCGAAAAAGAAAGCCTGGTTTGATGTGGCAGCCAACCCGAAAGCCACTTTTACCGCCACCAGCGTCAAAGCGCTGGGCGGAGGCAAATTTGAAACCAAAGGCACTTTAAACATCAAAGGCATTACCAAAGAAGTGGTCGGCCAGATGACCGCCAAACAGCAAGGCGCTGAATTGGTACTGGAAGGCAATGTGCCGCTGCTGCGACTGAATTACAAACTCGGTGATGGCGCCTGGGCCGACACCGGCACGGTAGCAAACGAAGTCACCGTGAAATACAAGCTGGTATTGACCGGTAAAGCAGGCAAATAAAAGCATTTCAACCCATACCCACTAGGAGTATTACTCATGAAACAACTGATTTTGGCGTCTGTACTGTCGGTAGCAGCTATTGGTGCACAAGCGGCCGATACCTATAAAATCGACCCATCACACACCTATGCCAGCTTTGAAATCAACCACCTGGGCTACTCAACCCAGCGCGGCAATTTCGAAAAAACCAGCGGTACCATCACCCTGGATACCGCAAAAAAAACTGGCAGCGCCGACATCAGCATTGATGCCGCTAGCCTGCGCACCGGTTGGGAAGCGCGTGACAACCACTTGAAGGGCGAAGATTTCTTCAACGTGAGCAAATTCCCAGCCATGACCTTCAAAAGCAATAACTTCAAATTTGAAGGCGACAAACTGGTGAGCGTGAGCGGTGATTTCACCCTGCTGGGCGTGACCAAGCCACTGACTCTGAACGTCACTAATTTCAAATGCGCGCCACACCCAATGAGCAAAAAACCAGCTTGCGGTGCAGATGCGGTGGCCACCATCAAACGCAGCGACTTTGGCATGAAAGCCTATGTGCCAGCCGTGGGTGATGAAGTCACACTGCGCATTCAGGTTGAAGCCAGCAAATAAGCTGCCTCTCCCTACAACCCCTGCTACGGCAGGGGTTCAGATTGCTGACAAACCCCACTCGCGAAGCGAGGCGCCCCTCAAGGAGGGGCCGGGAGGGGTGGGAATAGAACATCAAGGCTGCAGATTAAACGCCTTTATTTCCTAGGCTCGGCTTGGCCGAGACTTGAAATAGATTGTTCCCCCATTTTGTCCGCAGCCTGACCCCTGCTAAGGCAGGGGTTTTTTTCTGCCTGCGCTTGCCGCCAGCCGCCGCCAAAGGCGACAATACGGGCCGCAATCAGAATCACGAGGACGCCTTGCATGCAAGAACAAGAAACCAATCAAGCCACCCCGCTGCTGGGCAAAATTATTTTTGGTAGCCGCTGGCTGCAATTGCCGATCTATCTGGGCCTGATCGTGGTGCAAGGGGTGTATGCCTACAAATTTCTGGCCGGCCTCACCAGCATGATGCTCAATCTCGGCTCGCTGAGCGAAACCCAGATTATGTTGGCCGTGCTGGGCCTGATTGATGTGGTGATGATTGCCAATCTGCTGCTGATGGTCACCGTCGGCGGCTACGAGACGTTCGTTTCCCGTCTGCGTATCGATCGCCACCCCGATCAGCCCGAGTGGCTCGATCATGTGAACGCCACCGTACTGAAAGTTAAACTCAGCATGGCGATTATCAGTATTTCGTCGATTCACCTGCTGCAAACCTTTATCAATGCCGGCCAGCTGCCCGAATCACAAATGAAATGGCAGGTGATTATCCATCTGGCCTTCCTGATTTCCGCCGCGGCGCTGGCCTACACCGACAAACTACTGCACTCGGTCAGCCACCCATCACACTAAACAGCGCCCGATATACCCCCACATGTATTACCCCAGAGCCATTGCCATGCAATGGCTCTTTGCTTATACCCCTACCAAAACTGTACCCCTGCCGACTGTCACTTGTCGCTTCCTACGGCCAAAGCTAAATTGGCCTCACCCTACCAAGAGTGAGCCCAATATGCCCCGACTGTTTTCCTATGGCACTTTGCAGCAAGAGAATGTGCAACTGGCCACCTTTGGCCGAATACTCAGCGGCCAAGCCAGCGCGATTGTGGGCTACAGCCAGACTATGGTGGCGATTGATGATCCAGAAGTTGTCCGCACCAGCGGCAAGACTCACCACCCGATTTTGCGCTACACCGGCGACCCCGCCGCCCAAGTGAGTGGCACCGTATTTGAGATCAGCGACGCCGAGCTCGCCCACGCCGACCGCTACGAAGTCGACGCCTACCGCCGCGTCGCCGCAGCACTGAGCACCAGTGGTGAAGCCTGGGTGTATGTGGCGGCGGATAGTCTGCACGAATAATTAGGGCATGGCCTGCTGGTAACCTTGAACCGACGAAGCCATCAGCCCGCCTGCAACCATTGGCGAATTGTCTGATCGCTAGTGAGTGCATCAACCCACCATTTCAGCGCTTGGCCGGCGTCCTGGCTGCGCCAAGCATGGCAGAGCCGCACATGCGGCTGTACTTCGGCTACGGCTTTGGTGATGAGCTCACCGCTGGCGAGATACGGTTTGGCCCAGGCCAGCGGTAAATAGCCACAGCCCAGCGCGGCGACTTGGGCAAGGGTTTTTTGCCGCATATCGGGCACGTGCAGCATTTCCTGCCCGGATAAAATATTGAAGGAATGCTTGGTGAGCTGGCGGGCGCTATCGGGTATCACCACCGCGCGGTGTTGCATAATGGTTTGCGGGGCCAGCGGCTCTGGGCTCTCGGCCAGCGGATGCTGCGGCGAAATCACAAAGACCGAGCGAAAATCGCCCAGCACATGGGTGGAATACCCGCCACCCGCCGGCCCTTGCGCGATGGCGCCAATCACAATATCGGCGCGCCGATCCAGCAGCGCTTCCCAAGTGCCGCCCAGTGCTTCATGCAAAAACCGGATGCGGGTGCCCGATTGCAGCGCATCAAACTCGCGCAGCAGCGGGTACAGCAGCTCCAGCGGAATAATGGTATCCACAGCAATGCCCAGCTCGGTTTCCCAGCCGGTAGCCACACGTTTGATCCGGCATTCCAGCTCATTGGCGGCGCGCAGCAAATGCCGCCCTTCGTTCAGCAGCTCTTGCCCGGCGGCGGTGAGCTGGGCGCGATGGCCGCTGCGATCAAAAATCTGCACGCCCATATCGTCTTCCAGCTTGCGCACCATATAGGTAACGGCGGAGGGCACACGGTGGACTTCCTCGGCGGCGGCGGCAAAGCTGCCACGGCGGGCAATCGCGTCGAGAATTTCGAGGGCTTCCAGACTTAAACGCAGCATGGGGCTTATTCCGATTTTTTGAATGATTTGGGCAGATCTTTTGGCTATCAATGGCCCAAGGGCAAGCTTATTATGGCATACACCATTCAAATGAATTGAAGGAGCTCACGATGATTACCCTACGCAAAGCGGACGAACGCGGCCATGCCAACCACGGCTGGCTGGATTCACACTTCAGCTTCTCGTTTGCCGAATACTATGATCCGGCGCATATGCATTTTGGCGCTTTGCGGGTGATCAACGATGACCGCATCGCCCCCGGCATGGGCTTTGGTATGCACCCGCATCAGGATATGGAGATCATTACCTATGTGCTGGCCGGGGCGATTGAGCACCGCGATAGCATGGGCAATGGCTCGATTATCCGCCCGGGCAATGTGCAGCGCATGAGCGCCGGCACGGGCGTGCGCCACAGTGAATTCAACCCCAGCCAGAGCGAAGAGACGCATCTGCTGCAGATCTGGATTATGCCGGGCGTGAAAGGCATTGCCCCTTCATACGAGGAAAAGATCTTTGCCGAGGCGGAAAAACGCGGCCAGCTGCGGCTGGTGGCCAGCCCCGATGCCGAACAAGGCTCGGTACTGATTCATCAGGATGTACGCCTGTATGTAGGCCTATTTGATGGCGATGAAGCGCTGGTGCAAGCGCTACCCGCCGGGCGCAAGCAGTATGTACACGTGGCGCGCGGCCAGCTGGAAGTGAATGGCGTGGTCTTGCAGGCCGGCGATGCGGCCATGCTCACGCAGGAAGCACAGCTGAGCTTGCAACACGGGCAGCAAGCCGAAGTGCTGGTATTTGATTTATTCTGATTCGCCCCTTGGCGCTAATCACCGCTGATGCCCCGGCCCCGCCGGGGCATACTCATTTGGGTATTACCCCACAAGCTTTTCCTGACAAAGCCTACACGCATATACCCCTTTAGAGATTTGCCAAGCGTCACTCGTCGCACGCCGCCAAATCGCCAAGGCAAGATTCGGACAAATCCCAAGCCAGATTCCGACAAGGACGCGCCCCCTCCCGCGCCGTACAATCGACGCACAATACCAAGGAGGATGACCCATGCACCCCACTCGCGCCCTCGCGCTGGCCGCGCTCAGCAGCCTGGCCCTGCATACTCAGGCGGCCCCAGCCGCGACGCCAACGAATCCTGACACCCCCAGCTATACCCTCGCCGGCCGCTGGCAAAAAAGCGGCGATGCCTATCAAACCACCTGGCCCGGTGTGACGCTGAGTGCGCGCTTTAAAGGCAGCGCAGTGGGCGTGGTGCTAAAAGACGAATCGAGCTATTACGTACTGGAAATCGACGGCCAGCCCAAGCTGCAAATCGAGCCCGCTCGCGGTAAACGCACGGTATGGCTGCGCGATTTACCCGCCGGCGAGCACACGGTGGCGCTGATACGCCGCAATGAAACGCCCGAATACGTCGGCCAGGTGTATGGCTTTACGCTGGAGCAAGGCCAATGGCTGCCAGCACCGGCGGCGCCCAGCCGGCAAATCGAATTTATTGGTGACTCATTCACCGCTGCGCTAGCCAATCTCACCACCCGCCGCGATTGCCCCGACAGCGCCATCGCCGCGGGCACTGACATTACCCAAGGCTTTGCAGTCAAAGTTGCCCGCAGCCTGAACGCACAATGGCAAACCAATGCCATGTCGGGCATGGGGCTGATTCGCAACTGGAATGGCAATCTGCCCGATCGGGATTTTCGCACCTTCTACGCCCGCCGCCTGCACACCGAGCCTGGCAGCACGCCGGGCAGCCCAGCCGAAACCGGCTGGAAACCGCAGCTGGTGGTGATTGGGCTGGGGATTAACGATTTTTCTACCCCGGTCAACCCGGGTGAAAAGCGCAGCACTGCCCAACGCGCCACCGATTTTCAAGCCGCCTATCGCCAGCTGATCAAAGAGCTCAACAGCCGCTACGGCCAGCCGCAGATCATTATGCTGGCGATGAAACTCTGGCCCGATGACCAGCAACGCCCGAACGTGCAAGCCGTGCTCGCGGCCGAGCAAGCGGCGGGCAATACCCGCCTGCACTACCTCGACCTCGACCCGATGCAACTCACCGCCTGCCAATGGCACCCCAACCTCGCCGATCATCAGCAAGTGGCACAACAGCTACTGGACACCATCAAGGGCCTGCCGCTGAGTTGGTAAGCCCCGCGGCTACACGCTTTACGCCGCCACGGGCTGCCAATCCAGCGCCGGGTTTTCGGCTTTGCGCATCAGTTGCAGGTGGCTTTCCACCACCGCTTGCAACTGGCGGGCGGCGGCTTCATCGGTGGCGCGCACGGTAAAGCGCAGGTGCTCGGCGTCGGCGTTAAATTCCACCTGCCCCAGCGGGCGCTCGGGCTGGCCAAATTGGGCTACGCCCTCTGTTTCGCTAAACTCCACCGGGATCTTGCGGGCGAAATGTTTACAGAGTTTAAAGAGGTATTGCTTGCCAAGCTCGGTATTAACTTGGCTAGAGGTAATTACAGTCATGGGGTATTTATCCTTTAGTTAGGCGCGAACCAATTGGTCGAGCACAAAAATCGGCCGGCCTTGCGAGCAAGCTTCCACCCGGCCATGAATGCCATACACCTGCGCCAGCAGCGCGGGGCTCAGCACCGAGAGCGGCGGGCCATCGGCCACACACTGGCCGCCATCCAGCACAATCAGCCGCTCGCAGCAGCGCAGCGCCAGATTCAGATCATGCAGCGCCAAGAGCGCAATGCTGCCGCGCTCGCGGGCGTCGTTGCGGATCGCCTCCACCAACGCCAGCTGCCAGTGCAAATCCAGCGCGCTATTGGGCTCATCCAGCAATAGCAACGCCGGCTGACGCGCCAGCAATTGCGCCAGCGCCACCATTTGCCGTTGCCCACCCGACAAAGTAGCCAGTGGCCGCATGGCCAGCGGGGTGAGCTGCAAGCTGGCCAGATAATGCTCGATGCGCGCTTCGGCCTCGGCGCGGCTGAGGCCGCCGGTGAGCAAACCGCCCAGCAGCAACTCATACACCGTCAGCCCCGCCGCTTGCGGCAGGGTTTGCGGCAATAAGCCCACCAGCCGGCTGCGCGCCACCGGGCTCAGCGTGGCCAGCGGCTGGCCATGCAGGCTCAGCTGCCCGCGCGCGGGCAAGAGGCCGGCAATGGCGTGAATCAGCGTGGATTTGCCCGCGCCATTGGGGCCGATCAGCGCGGTAACACTACCGGCCGGCAAGGGCGCCAGATCCAAACCATCAATAGTGCGGGTATGCCCCCGGATCACCTGTAAATCATTGATCTGCAGACTCATACCCTAGGCCCTCCGCCGCAAAATCAGCGCAATCAATACCGGCACCCCGACCAGCGCGGTAACGATGCCGATCGGGATCACCAAGCCCGGCACCAGCGCCTTGCTGGCCAGCGACGCCAGCGACAGCATCAGCGCGCCACACAGCACACTGGCGGGCAAAAAGTAGCGATGCTGCTCACCGACCAAGAGGCGAGCAATGTGCGGCCCCACCAGCCCCACAAAGCCAATGGTGCCCACAAAAGCCAGCGCCACGGCGGTGAGCAGACTCACCTCCAACAGCACCCGCCAGCTGAGCTTATCCACCTGCACCCCCAGGCTCGCCGCCTGCAGCGGGCCGCTGCACAGCAGCGTTAGCGCCCAGGCCCGGCGCATCGCGCTAATCAGCCCCAACAGCAGCGCTACCGCCACAATCAGCACATGGGTGAGCGTGGCGCGGCCCAGATTGCCCATCGACCAGAACACAATCTGCTCCAGCGCATTGGCATCGGCCAGAAATTGCAGCAGCCACACCAAGGCTTCCAGCGCGAACAACAGCGCAATCCCAAACAGCACCAGCGTATCGCTGCCGCCGCCATGCGCACGGCTGAGCAGCAAGATCAGTCCGGTGGAGCCCAGCGCCAACACAAAGGCCCCCACCGGCAGCAAGATTTCATGCGGCAGCACCAGCGGCAAATGATGCTCAAACACGATCACCAGCGAGGCGCCCAAGGTGGCCGCCGCCGCGACGCCCAGCGTAAACGGGCTGGCCAGCGGGTTATTCAGCACGGTTTGCAGCTGCGCGCCCCCCAAGCCCAGCGCGCCGCCCACCACCAGCGCCATCAGCGCATAAGGTAGGCGCACATCAAAAATCACCACGCGCAAGCTGGCATCCAGCCCGCTAGGGTCAAACAGCCCCGCCAGCACGGTGGCCAGCGGATAGCGCGCGCTGCCGGTGGCCAGATCGGCCGCCAAACTGAGCAGCAAAGCCGCGCCCAGCCCCAGCAGGCAGAGCCAGCGCCAGTGATTTTGCCGCCGATACAGGCGGGCTAATTCCCCCACCCCGGCCCCCGTACTGGAGGCGGCCGCAGCGATTTGGGCAGTTTCGGCCTTCATTGGCCGGCCTCAATCCAGTAGGTGCCGGCCAGTGGCACTGGCTGGAAGCGCTGGAAGAAGGTTTGCAAGGTGGCCTGCGGGTTCAGCTGGGCAAATTCGGCCGGATACAGCCATTTGGCCAGCACTTGCACCGCCACGACATTGGCGGCGCTGTAATTAAAGTGATGCGAAATCGCATACGCGCGGCCTGTTTGCACGGCTTTGAGCTGGGCAAAGCCCGGGCGCGTGAGCGCATGGCGCAAGCTGGCCTGCGCGGTAGCGCGATCAATGCCGGCGCCCAGCGCAATGCGGGGGCTATTGCGATCACGGGCGGTAATCGGGTTGCCGATGCCGGTGCCGATATACACTTCGGGCTGGCTTTGCAGCAAAAATTCCAGGCTAACCGTGCCGTGTGCGCCCGGCACCAGCGGGTCGGCGATATTGGCGCCCCCTGCAGCGCTGACAAAGGTGCCAAGCATGCCGTGCGTGAGCGTTTCGCAGCAGCTATTTCCCAGCCCGACGCGGCTTTCCAGGAACATCGGTGTTTTGCGTTTCACCTTAGCCAGGCCCGCGCTCACTTTGGCCATTTCGCTGCGATAAAACTCGAGGTATTGCTCCGCAGCCTTTTGTTTACCGAGCACCTGGCCCAATACCCTGATGCTGGCCTCGGTGTTTTTGAGTGGATCTTTGGTGAAATCCACATACACTACCGTCACGCCGGCCTTGCTTAGCCGCTGCAAAGTAGCGGTGTCTTTCACATCAGGGCCGTGGCCGCGCAGGCTAAAGATCGCCAACTGCGGCTGCAGGGCAATGGCCTCTTCCACGCTAAAGCTTTGGCTGGAGCGCCCCAGGCGCTCGATCTGATCGAGCTTGGGATACACCTGCCGGTATTGGGCGTAGCTGCCCGGGTCGAGCTGCTCGAAATCGCCCAGCATGCCCACCACGCGCTGCGCGGGCAGCTCGCGATCTAAAATCGCCAAACTCGGCAGCATGCGGCCTTCACCGACGATAATCCGCTCGATCTTGGCCGGGATTTCCACCGTGCGCCCGGCCAGATCGGTCACACTGGCGGCCCAGGTGCCCACACTGAGGCTACTTAACAGACAACCCGCCAGCACGGCGGGGCGAAACAGCGAGATCTTCCACTTCAACATCTTGCACTCCGACATCTTGTATTCCTTTAGCAAAACGCCAGCGCCACCGGGCAGGCCGGTGGCGCAAGCAAACTTAAAAAATCGTTAGAATTGCCAGCTGGCTTCCAGCCGCACATCGCGGCCCGGCTCTGGATAGCCCAGCACCTTGCCTTGCCAGCCGTTGTAGGCATAAGTGGCCTGATCGTAGTAATGCTTGTCGAACAGGTTTTTCACGGTCAGATTCAGGCGCAGCGTGTCTTTCGCCAGTGGCCGCCACGTGAGATAGAGATCGTGCACACCGTAGCCAGCCTTGGTTTGCTCGGCCTTACCGCCCACCGGCAGGTAATCCAGCGCCTCGACATAGCGGCCCATCCAGCCCAGCTCGAGTCGCTGCGCCGGCAGGCGGTAGCCCACTTTGCTCACCCAGGTGCGGCCGGTGCTGGTACCGAGGCCCAGATCTGCATCGTTAAATTTGCGGCCATCCAGCTCGGGGCGGCTATCGGCCACACTGAGGCCAAATTGCCAATCACGCAGCTGGTATTGCGCGCTGAGCTCATAGCCATCGATGGTGGCGCGGCCCAGATTGCCGCGGCAACCGCCTTTGGCGTTGGCGCAGCTAAAGGTGGTGATGTAGTCATCAATAATCTGGCGATACACATTCCCGGCCAGGCTTAGGCCACCTTGCTGATAGCTAAAGCCCAGCTCGGTGTTATGCGCGCTTTCGGCCTCGATTTTGGGCAGGTTTTTCCACTGGGCAATATCGAGCATAAAGGCTTCTTTCAGCCCCACCCCGCGCAAGGCCTTGGCATAACCGGCGCGCAGCTGCAGCGCATCGGTGGCTTGCCAGCGCACGCCAGCACTTGGGCTTACGCCGTCGCTGGTGTAGTTTTGGCGGTGGTTATCGGTGTAGCTGTAATCGTCGTAGCGCAGGCCGGCGGTGAACGTCAGGCTGGCCCAATTCGCCTCGCCTTCCACAAAACCACCCCATACGCGCATCGATTCGCGCCCCGTACCGGTGAGGCCATACGGATTGGCAATGCGATTGGCGGCGGATTTTTCTTCGCGCCAGTTCAGCCCGTATTTGAGCAGATGCTCGCCCAGCGCTTGCTTGAGCATCAGATCAGCGCCTTGCGTGGTCAGGCTTTCGCCCCAGCTACGGCCTTTTTTATTGGTGCGCTCGCTCTCGACTTCGGAGCGATACAGCGTGGCATTGGCGGCGTCGATCCAGCCTAACTGCTGGCCACTGTAATTGAGCGTGGCCGTATCGCGAGCCAGACTTTGCGGGATCGGATCGTTCGGCAAGACCGGATGAGCAAAACCAACCATATTGGCCCGCGCGGTGCGCACGCCTTCGTCGCTACTGCGCTGAAAACTGGCGCTCAGGCGCTGCTGTGGTGTGAGCTGCAGCCCCACTTTGGCCAGATAATTGGCCTGCTCGGTGCCCGAATTGGCAATCGTTTGCCCATTGCCGGCCTGATAGTCATCGGTGCGCATGGTGGTGGCGGCAAGCAGTGCATCCAGATTACCGGCCTGGCCATACACATTGGCGCTGCTGCGCCAGCCATCATTGCTAAAGACGCTGCCGGTGACGCTACCGCCGATGGTTTGACCGGGGCGCAAGAGATCGCGCGCCGACACAGTTTGATAACGAATCGCCCCACCCAATGCGCCAGGCCCCGCGCTGGCTGCGGCCGTGCCTTTTTCGACTTCCACTTGCTTGATCAGCTGGGGATCAAGAATCAGCGCCGTCTGGTGGTGATATACCTTGCTGTTAATCTGTGCGCCATCCACGCTCAGATTCAGCAGCGATTCTTCCATGCTGCGGATATACATTTTCTGGGCAATCGGGTTACCACCGCCGCCGATATTGATCTCGGCATCTGACTGAAACACATCGCTGAGATTCTGGGCTTGCTGATCCAGCAGGGTTTGCCGCTGCAAGGTGTCATCCTGCGTCGGCGTGCTGGCGGTGACTTCTACCGTGGCCAGCTGGGTGCTGGTTTCGTTCGCGTGGGCGTGCAGGGCCAAAGTGAGGGGAATCGCGGCCGCCAGATGGCGAAGCGGGAATGGAGCGCGGGTGTGCATGACTGAATTCCTGAAATTCTCACCCAAGGGCAAGAAATGATAATCAAACTCAACTGGTAAGCGTATTGTGCCGTGGGCGGGCGCTGCTGACTTTTGCGGAGGGCGTGATCAGCTTTGGCAAATGCGCAAAGCTAGGCGGCGCGACACTCGCTGGGGGCCATGCCAAAGGCACGGCGAAAGGCAGTGGCAAAATTGGCCGGCGAGGTGTAGCCGGCATCCAGCGCCGCGCGGGTCACCGAGACTTCGCCGCGCTGCAGCCGCTGGCGGGCCTGCCAGAGTTTTTGCTGGCGCAGATAATCAAACACGCTGGTACCAAACTGGCGGCGAAAATGTCGCTGCAGCGTGGCCACACTCATGCACGCTTGGGCCGCGATGTCACTCAGGCTTAGCTCATCCGCCGCGCCACTATCGAGCAAGGCGCGCACCGCCTCGAGGCGGCGGCTGATGTGGGCCGGCAAACTGGGCGCACTGGCTGGCTGCACTTGGCCCAGCGCCATGGCCAGCAATTCAAACGCCAGACTTTCGCGCTGCAAACGCGCCAAGAGGGGCGAAGCGCTGGGCCCCGCCAACAGTTGCTCCGCCAGCGCCACTAGGGCCGGCTCGGCCTGCCATTGCCGCACGGCCAAATGCTGGCGGGTAAATTGCTGCAAGGCCGCCTCCTGCTCGCCAGCGCCATGCAGGCCATGTGCATCCAGCCAGCCTGCTGGAATATGCAGACACACTTTGCGCTCGAGCGTGCAATCGGTGATCTCACGGGCAAACTCGGTGGCTTCGGTCAGGTTCACCAGCAAGACTTCCGCGCCCCGCGCCACCGAATGCGCCAGCTGAATGCGACGCTCGCCAAAACCCAAGGTCAGCTCGCCCTGCAAGAGCACAATCAGCCGCTGCCCCGCCTCGCTATCCACACGGTGGGCATGCCCGCCGCGCAAAGTGCTGGCCGCCACACAACATCCATCCGCCAGCGGCTGCTGCCAAGATGACAAAATGGTCGAGCCGGCGGTATAGCTTGCCGGTGTGGGGCTGGCCGAACGGGTAGCAGGCATGGGATGGCTCCTGCAGCAATGCTGCATGCGCCGCAGCGACTTGTGGTGCGCGACGCTCAAAGATGACAAAGGAATGGCATCTTAGCATTTTCGCCACTTATTGAGAATCATTACCATTTGATTTGAAGCAAACTTCCGTGTCGCGATCGCGCTTGCTTAGGTACACGGTCGGCCATGCACTCATATACCCAATGCAGGTATAAGCCCATAAACAAATTGGAATATAAACTGTACTGATATACCCCTCGGTTAACTGCCACCAACTGACAATAGCGCGCCCGTAGTAGGCGATAGCACACCCTTAGCTTTCAGTAAAAATGCCATTGAACTGACAGCGAGCGTGAGCTGGCGTACCATGAGGCAGCCCCATTGCGGCATCATTGCATCGGCCCAACCTGCATCGGCGAATCTCCATCATGAATCTATTGCTTGCGCGTTTTCACCTTTTACTTGCTAGTTTGGCCGGCTTGCTAGTCGCCGCGCTGATTTTGCTCTTGGCGCTGGCCGGTGTGCTGCAGCAGGAGCAACAGCGCCTGAGCCTGCAGCAGCAAAGCGCCGGGGCACTACTCACGGCGGTGGCCAGCGAAGTGCGGCGCGGCTTTGCCTTCCTTGGCCGCCAGCCACTGCGCGACTGCCAGGCCGACAGCCTGAGCCGCTTGCGCAGCCAATTACTGAATTTTCGCTATCTGCGCAGCGTGGGCTTATTGGATGAACAGCGGCAGCTGCGCTGCTTCACCAGTCACGGCGAGCTGACTCCGCCGATGCAATTGCCGCCGGCACAATTCATTGATGCCCAAGGCACGCAGATCTGGAACGACTACCCACTGCCGATCCGCAATGGCCAAGTGAATAGCACCCTCACTGCACGCGGCACGCAGCTCTTGCTGGTGGATGGCCATGTATCGATTGAAACTTTCCAACGCGCAGCGCTGGATGCCGTCTGGATCAGCTACGCCGACGCGCCCCCCCATCTGATCTGGTCACGCCCGACGCTGGCAGCACACCCACAACCGCCCACGAACTTGCGCTGGCGGGCACTGAGCCGGCCGGGCTCGGGCTGGCAAATTGATTGGGTGCAGCAGCGCCTAATAGTCGGTAGTAATGTGCCCAATACCGGCCTCTTTGTGCAGAACTATCGCTCGCTGGCCGAGCTGTGGCGTAGTAACTGGGCGCTGTGCGCGCTGCTGGCCACACTGGCGGTATTGCTCGGCGCCATTAGTGGCCGCTGGGTCAGCCGCAGCTTGCGCCGCCGCGGCACGCTGGCTTACCGGCTGCCGCAGCTGCTACAGCCGACGCATATTCACTGCATGTATCAGCCGATTGTTGAGCTGGCCAGCGGCGAGATCGCCGGCTGCGAAGTGCTGATGCGGCTCAAAGATGGCGAGCACACTATTTTTCCCGATCAGGTGATCCCGCTGGTGCAGGCACAAGGGCTTAGCTGGGCGCTGGATCAGGCGGTTAGCCAGCGCGCCTTGGCGGAGCTGGCGACGCTGCTGCCGGCCGCGCCCAGCCGCCCATTTAAAGTGGCGCTGAATTTTTTCCCTGAGCATATCCGCCATGCCCAGCTCAGCAGCTTACTCGATCCGTGGCAACACCCGCGCTGGCAGCTGAATATCGAGGTCACCGAATACGGCGTGAGCGAACATTTGCAAGCTGAGGTGCAACAGTTGCGCGCGGCCGGCTACCAGATTTCGGTCGATGATTTTGGTACCGGGTATTCCAATCTGGGCACCATCAAATATCTGGCGCCCGATTTTCTGAAAATCGATCGCTCGTTCGTGGCCGACCTGGAAGACGACACCTTGCGCGCCAGCCTGATCCCGCAAATCGTCAGTATTGCCGAGGCCGTGGGGGCCGAGATCGTGGCCGAAGGCATTGAAACAGCCCAGCAGGCGGTGCTACTGCAGGCGCAAGGGGTGCGCTTTGGCCAAGGCTATTGGTATAGCCGCCCGGTGCCACTGGCCGAGTTTGCCCAACTGCTACAGCAGCCACCACGCCCGGCCCCTGCCGTGAATTAAGCGCCCCCGCAAGCCACAATTACCGCGCGGCACTGGCACATTGCCGGTTGCCGCTCGCTACGGCCCGCCACTACACTGCCGGGCATCATCAATCCGAGTGACTTTCTGTGGAACAGCCTAGTTGGCGGCCACTGGCCGCAGTTTAACCGGCAAGGTACTCGCGCTTTTCTGCGCTGCCTTCCCCCCTTGGCATGGCAAGCGCCGGCAGTTTTGCCCCCTGCAATCTGCCCTTTCCCGCTCTGCTGACTTTCTGGTGTAAACCCACGCCCCGCGCATGCTGGCTGCTGCGTCGTGCCCCATCGTGGGCCGTCGCACGCTGGGCGCAAGGTAGGCACACCGCACGCAACTAGCCCACCGACTGACATTCAGCCTGGAGGAAACATGGACCCCGATCCGAGTCTGCCGCTGGCCGCGCGCCAGCTACCCGCTCTCATCTTGTTTCGATCGAGTCATCTGACTCATTGCCGCTAGGCCTAGGCACGCCCACGGGGAATGCCTGGCCAGCAGGAGTACCCCAATGTTGCTACACGCTTTCAATGCGGGCTGGTTGCTCGCCTATCATCATCCCGATCATTTGCTGGCTACCCTCAGCTGGCCCCGCCGGCTACGCCGCCTGCGTCGCACGCAAGGAGGTGAATCATGCTGAATCGCGCCCACCTCTTAGTCCAACTGGCTACACCTAACCAAACCCTGACTCAAGCCGAATGGAGCTGGCTGCTGCATCAATGCCATCCTTCCGATTTAGCCGGGGCCTTGCAGGAAAAACCGGTACTGCAACAAGCCAGCGAACTGCTGCGCCTAAGCCCCGCCGAGCGCGCGCTGCTGTTTAGCCATCTACCAGCACTGGCACAAGATGGCATCCTGAAAGCCCTACCCCAGCCCGCCGCGGTAGCGCTATTTGAGCAAATGCCGCCTGATGAGCGCGCCGATGTATTCAAGCGGCTGGATTTACCGGCGCAGGCCGGCTTATTGCCCGCCCTAACGCCCGCCGCCCGGCAAGATTTATTGCAACTAGCCGCCTATGCCGAAGGCACGGTGGGCGCGGTGACCACTAGCCGTTTTGTTGCAGCCACGCTCGAGATGACCGCGGCGCAAGTCTGGCAACATTTACGCGCCAGCGCGCAGCTGCTGGAATCGGTGCCGGGGCTGTTTGTGCTCGATAGCATCGGCAAGCTGTGCGGCACCATCGATTTGCCGCTGCTGCTGGCCGCCGCCGATGACACGCCGCTGGCCGAGCTGATGCGCCCCGAGCCGGTGTACGCCCGCGTGGGCTGGCCGCAAAGCGAGGCGGTCGCACTGATTCGCCATTACGATCTGCTGGCTCTGCCGGTGTGCAACGAGGCCGATCAGATGGTGGGCATTGTGACCGTGGATGACGCGCTGGAAATCGAAGAAGAGCGCCAGGCCAGCCAGCTGGTGCGCTTTGGCGGCACCCAGCTCGCTCCCAGCCCCGATCTGGATATCATGCAAGCCAGCACGCGCACCATGTTTGGAGTGCGGGCCTTCTGGCTGGTAATACTGACGGTCTTTGGCATTCTCACCAGTACCTTTGTTGCCGCGCAGGAAGAAATCTTGTCACAGGCGATTGTGCTGGCAGCCTTTATCGCGCCGATTGTCGATATGGGCGGCAATGCCGGTAGCCAGTCGGCCACCTTGGTGCTGCGGGCCATGGCGCTGGGCGAGCTGAAAGTGAAATGGCGGGATATCCGCTTTATCATCCTGCGCGAGCTGCCGGTGGCGCTGGCCCTGGGGATCACCGTAGCGGTGCTCGAATGCATTCTGGCGTATTTCAGCAAAGGTGTCGGGATTGAAGTCTTGCTCACCGTGGGCCTGAGCATGCTGGCCTGCACGGTGCTCGGCGGGCTGATTGGCGCCTTGCTACCCTTTGGCGCGCGCAAAATCGGCACCGATCCAGCCACGCTGTCTGCGCCACTGATCACCTCGATTATGGATCTGGTGGGCGTGTTTATTTACTTCGGCTTTGCCTATCTATTCTTGGGGCATCTGCTGCAGTAATCGTCTAGGTATATGGCTGTAGACCAATATAAAAAATGCCTACAGCCATATACCTTGCATCATCTCAACTCATCAGCCTGCCATCGCGCTCAGCAGCTCGCTGGGCGCGATACCATAATGCTGGCGAAACCGGCGTGAAAAGCTCGCCACTTCCAGATACCCCACCGCCGGCCCAACCACCGCCACCTTCTGCCCGGCCAGCAACATTTCCCGCGCCGCCCGCATTCTGAGTTCAAACACCATCTGCCCCGGCGATTGGCCAAAATGCTGCTGACACACCCGATGCAAATGTGCCGGCCGCAGCCCGAGCCGCGCACAGCATCGCTCGATCGACCAATCTTGCGCCGGCGCATGCAGCACCGCGGCGCGCCAGCTTTGCAAAGCCGCCAGGCGTGGGTCAACGGCAGCATCGGTACGCAGCATGCGCTGCAATAGACGGCTGAGTAAATCCAGTGCCGGCATGGCCAGCGTATCGCTCTCGCCCTGATTGGCCCGCGCCGCCTCACGCTGAAATAGCGATACCGCTTCATACAGCGCGGCGCTCTCGGTGGTGGCGCCCACCCACGGCGTATCTCGTTGCAGCGGATTCCAGCGATCATGGTCGCGCAGCATCACCCAGGCATGCGGCATGGGCGCTGCCCCCACGCGGCGAAAACCGCGCTGCCCGCCAATCGGCAGCACGCCAAATTGCCCGGGCCGCACCGGCCAGATGTCGTCCCCCTGAAACAGCTCGGCCTCACCCGCCAGCGGCACCAGCAAGACATGAAACGGCGCCTGAACCCGCTCGATTTCACAGGCGCCGGTGGGCGTAGCCACGCCGCACATAAAAATCCCGTGCTGGCGCATGGCCGGAAAAGACGCGCGGTGATACACATGCGCGCCCACCAATCTGGGTACCCCTTCATCCGCCACATCAAAGCGTTCGTAATAAATTGCCGCCATCAAATCCGGCCCACCCGGCCACGAGAGAATTGAACAAGCGCGATGGGACACCGGAACATTCCAGCTATCCAGCCGCGGGCATATATTACGAATATTCTTTCCAGATTGGTAATGAATCAATGTTAATCCAGGCTGAAAAACTGAACCGGATCTATCAATCCCCTGCGGCAGCGCAAAATTGGCGCGAGCGTCTGCAGCGCCTATGGCGGCCCCAGCTGATCACCACCCATTCGGTGCAAGATGTCAGCTTTACAATCGCCGCTGGCGAATGTGTGGCGCTGGTGGGCCCCAATGGCGCGGGTAAATCCACCACCATCAAAATGCTGACCGGCATTCTGGCCCCCAGCAGTGGCCGCGTGCAGGTGGCAGGCTTTGACCCACAACGCCAGCGCCGCGAGTATGTCAAACACATCGGCGTGGTATTTGGCCAGCGTAGCCAGCTGTGGTGGGATTTGCCGGTCCAAGATTCCTTTCGCATTTTGCAGGCCCTGTTTGCCGTACCCGAGGCGGTGTACCAGCAGCAGCTGACGCTGTTTCGCCGCGAAGCCGGGCTCGATGAATTCTGGCTACGCCCGGTGCGCACGCTCAGCCTCGGGCAACGCATGCTGTGCGAAATCGCCACCAGCTTTTTGCATGCGCCAGCTGTGGTGTTTCTGGATGAACCGACCATCGGGCTTGATCTGGAAATGAAAGCGCGGATGCGCGGGCTGATCCGCCGGCTGAATCAGCAAGCCGGCACCACGGTACTGATCACCTCACACGATGTCGGCGATATCGAGCAACTTAGCCAGCGCATGTTGCTGATCGATCAGGGCCAGCTGAAATTTGACGGCAGCCTGCCGGCATTTCAGGCACATGCCGGTGATGGCAACTGGTGGGCGGCGCGGCTGGCGGGTGATCTGCAGGCCGCCCATGCGCTCTTGGCCGGCCACCCCAGCGGGCTGGCCGTGCGCATTCAGGATGAGTGGCTGCAAGTGGCCCGGCATGACAGCCTGCCCTTTGCCGAGCTGCTGCAGCTACTGGCGCCATTTGCCATTCATGAAATCAAACCAGTCGCGCAATCGCTGGAAGAATTGCTGCACCGGTTTTACCTCACCAGCAAGGCGGAACGGCTATGAGTGCAACATTACGCGCCTGTTGGGCGCTGGCCGTGGCCAATGGCCGGATAACCGCCACCGATCGCAAAGGCCGGCTGATCATTTGCCTGGGCTATTTACTGGGCATGTGGCTGCTGTACTGGCTGTGGCAAGGACTGTATCAGGATGATCCGCAGCGGGCCGGGCTCAGTTTTGCCCGTGCGCTTTTGCATGTGGTTACGGCGCAAACGCTGTTTGCGATTATCACCACCGGTGCCGACTGGCGGCTGGCCCGCGAAATCCGCTCGGGCGAGGTAGCCAGCCAGCTCACACAACCGATGAATCTGCCCCTGCGCCATGGTGCGCTCTCGCTCGGCGTGGCTGGGGCCAAGGCGCTGTATATGTTGCCGGCGTTTGGGGTTTTTCTGCTGTGGTCGGGCCTGAGCCTCACCCCTGCGAGCTGGCCACTGGCCCTGCTGTCGGTGCTGTGTAGTTTCAGCTTGCTGTATTCACTGGGCTTTATGGTGGGGCTAGCCGGGTTTCTGGCCACCGATTTATGGGGCATTACCGCCAGCAAAGATGCGGTGGTGCAGTTTCTGGGCGGCGCCTTGATCCCCTTGGCGTTTTTCCCACCCACCATTCAGGCCATTCTCACCTGGCTGCCGTTTGCGCATTTCTTTAATACCCCGGTGGGCTACCTCACCGGCGAGCTGACAAGCCCGCAAGCGCTGTATCTGCAGCTAGCGTGGGTAGTGGTGTTCTGGGGGCTGGCCCAGTTGGCCGGGCGCTGGGTGCAGCGCAAACTGATTGTGTTTGGAGCCTGAGATGAGTGCGTTTTTTACTGCCTGGCGCCGGCTGGCGCTGGCCGATTGCAAGGTTAAACTCGAAAGCCGGGCCGATTTTGCGCTGATTGTGTGCGGTATGTTTTTCACCTCGGTGAGCAGTGGCGCCAGCTTGTATCTGATGCTGGGCAACGCCGGCGAGATCGCAGGCTACAACCGCTACGAGCTGATTTTTATGCAGGGGTTTATGTTTTTAACCTATGTGTTTGAAAGCAGCTGCTGCAATGCGATGTATATGCTGGAAAGCTGGCTCAAGAACGGCAATTTTGTGCGCTATTACCTGCGGCCGATTCACCCGCTGCAAATGCTGCTGCTGGAGCGTTTTCACCCGCAGGGTTTGGTGGTAGCCGCAACGGGGCTAGCCTTTATGGGTTTTGCGCTGGCGCATTTGCCGGGCGTGTGGTCGCTGGGTTTTGTGCTACAGCTCGTGGTCTTGCTGCCGCTGGCTTCGATTACCCTGAATGCGATCAACCAGATGGCGATCGCCAGCTGCTTTTTCTTTGGCGAGTATTCACCGGTGTTTCACACCGTGGGCAAGCTCACCGATATGTCGCGCTACCCGTTTGAGCTTTTTCCCAAACTGGCTCGGCAGGTGTTTATGCTGCTCCCGCTGGCCGGCATCGTTTGGTGGCCATGCCAAGTGCTGCTGCGCCAGCAGCCAATCTGGCAAGTGGCCCCACTGATGCTGCTGATCGCCAGCGGCAGCGTGGCCGCGCTGATGTGGCTATGGCGCACAGGCATGCAGCGTTACGCAGGTGCTGGTGGCTAGGGTATTGCCTCGCAACCCATACGTAAAAATGGCTACAGCGCTATACCCCTAGCACCAAACTGCAAGCAACTTGCTAATCTCGCCCCCAAACCCCGCCTAGCGGGGTTTTTTACTGCCTGCCGCTTCAGCGCAGCGGCACACAGGGCCACGCTGCTCGGCAACCCCTGAGGCCGAGTGCAAATGGTTTGGCGGTTAAAACCGCGCGAATTTGTGCAAGCAATTTCGCTGCACGCGCAGCAAATTTACAACAACTTACCCGTAAGTTTTAAAAAAAGTAATTTTGCAATGCAGCACATTTCACGGTGTCTGGCTGAGCGCACTACATTTTCAGCGAAAGCGATTTTGTGAGCGAATTCACATGTTTTGGATGGATCAGCTCGTGAAGGTGATCCGGCCCACAGTCAATTTGTAGCTAAATTACTTTTTACTACGCAAAGCAGAGGCTTTGTAAGAAACAAAACTACACATTACTTTAATAGAAATGATCTGTTTTTTTCTGGTAAGTTTGCGTCAGTGATCGCAACAGCCCTGCGCGGCTGCAACACGATGCCATACAGACTGCGTGGCGCAAGACGCACAAGCAGCACCAAGGAGACGCAATTTAACTCCATTACTCAGAAGGAAAGATCATGTCATCCCCACAAATCAGC
The DNA here is from genome assembly GCF_000429785.1 of Chitinibacter tainanensis DSM 15459. GTDB lineage: Bacteria > Pseudomonadota > Gammaproteobacteria > Burkholderiales > Chitinibacteraceae > Chitinibacter > Chitinibacter tainanensis. The sequence goes on along the minus strand of NZ_AUCN01000009.1, from coordinate 67,535 downwards.
GTTGTGATTCCAACCTACAATCGTGCCGACCTGCTGGGCTATACGCTTGATGCCCTATGCCAGCAAACGCTACCGGTCGAGCTATTTGAAGTGATTGTGGTTGACGATGGCGGCTCGGATAACAGCAAGGCAGTGGTTGATCGCTACGCCGAAGTACTCAACATCAAATATTTCTGGCAAGAAGACTTGGGTTTTCGGGCCGGCAAAGCCCGCAATATCGGTACGGCCATCGCACAGGGGCAATATGTGGTGTATGTCGATACCGGCGTCCTGCTGGGCAGCAACACCCTGCAAGTGCATTACGACGTACATCGCGCCGCACAATACCCTACCGTGATGATTGGCTATGTGTATGGCTTTGAAGTGGACCATGCCACTAGCAAGCAAATGGGCAAACTTATCAACCCTCAATCGGCCGACGCTTCGATTGCCCAGCTCCGTGCTTTGGGTGCGCTGGATATTCGCCAACGCCAATACGACGAGCTGGGTGAGAACATCACCAATTGGCCAGCACCATTTGATATTTTCTGGACTTGCCATGTCTCGGCCGAGCGCGAGCAATTGTTGAAAGCCGGGCTATTTGATGAATCTTTCACCAGCTGGGGCGGCGAAGACGTTGATCTGGGCGTGCGGCTTTTTATCAACAACAATCTGTTCACCATGGAACGCGAGGCATGCTCTTTCCATTGGCCGCATGAGAAAGAGGTAGCCGACCACCGCGAGGAATCCGCCAGCGCTGCCGAGCGTATTCACGCCAAATACAATCTGTGGACCACCAGCTTTTACGGCCGCGATCTGAATGACCAGAAATACTCGCTCAACAAAGTGATCAAGATTTTCCGCGAACAAGGGTTTAAAAAATCGCCACAACTGCGCGATATTGCCTACAGCGCCGAGGTGAGCGCATGAGCACCCTCTATCAGAATATTTTCCTGTTTGATCCGGTGGCCGCGGGACAACCCGTGCACGATGCGCACGCTGTGTTGAGCGCACAAGGCGTGGAGATTCACGCCAGCACCGTGGTGTCAGGCACGCCACGCGTAGCCTTTACCCGTGTGGCCGATGCCCGCTTGCAGCAACATGGCCTGATTGCCAGCGAGATTGCCGCAGAAGATTTCGCCGGCAGCATCCGCATCGGGCGCAATTGCTATCTGGAATCAGGGCAATTGCCGGCCTTTCACACCCAGCCATCGCGGCTCACCAGTGTACAGATCAACGATGAAGCCCCCGGGCAAATCAGCATCGGCAACGGGGTGGTGCTGCAAGGCGTGGCCATTGTGGCCTACCAGCGAGTTGAAATCGCCGATGAAGTGATGTTTGGCCCGATGGTGACCATCATGGATAGCAGCGGCCACCCGCTGCTGGGGCGGGGCCAGCCGGGTGAGGCGATGAAAATCCGCTCGGCACCCGTGCGCATTGGCCGTGGCGCCTGGATTGGCACCGGCGCCACGATTCTGAAAGGCGTCACCATTGGCGAAGGCGCAATTGTCGGCGCTCAGGCTGTCGTGAGCGAAGACGTACCGCCCTACTGCGTGGTGCTGGGCAATCCAGCGCGGCTGGTGAAACGCATCAGCACGGCCCATGAGCGCAAAAATGCCGCGCACTATGCCGAGCTAACCATGGCGCTGTAAGTCGCCCGACCGATGGCATCCGGCCACCGCGCCGGATGCCTTGCTGGACATCCAAACCATGACTTTTATTCTGCAACGCTGGCAGAGCAGCTTTTATCTGCGCCTGCTGAGCTTGGCTTTGCCCATTACTTTGCAAACCCTGATGTTTTCCAGCAAGGGCATGATCGATAGCATGATGCTGGGGCGGCTGGGCGCCACGGAAATCGCCGCCGTGGGGATTGCCACCAAAATCCTGTTTGTAGTCACCATTTTCCTGCTGGGCCTCGCCATGGGCGCTGGCCAGCTCGCAGCCCAAGCCTGGGGCGCCCGCCAAGCCGGCCTGACTGGCGCCGACGAACTACCCCGCCAGCTGGCGCAGGGGCTATGGTTGCAATGGCTGTTTACCTTACCACTGGTGGCGCTGATGGTATTTTGCCCGGCCTGGCTCATCGGTCTGGTCAGCCCCGAGGCGGCCCTCTTGCATGAAGGAGGGGCATTTTTACAGATCGTGGGCCCTAGCCTTTTACTCTTTAATTACACCTGCACCCTGTGCAGCGGCTTGCGCGCCATGCAGCAACCGGGCATCGCCACGCTGTATTCGGTGATCGGCGTACTGGTGAATATTGTGCTTAATGCCTGGCTGATTTTTGGTGGCTGGGGGATCGAAGCGCTGGGGGTCAAAGGCGCAGCGCTAGGTACGGCGCTGGGTGGTGTAGTTGAAGCCAGCCTGCTGTATCTGCATCTGCGCTGGCACGGCCATTTGCTAGCGCGTCTTCCGCTCTGGCAGTGGCCGGATTGGGCCGCACTGCGCACGCAGCTACAACTGTCGCTGCAGCTGGCGACCAATAGCACGCTGTGGGCGCTTGGTGCGCTGGTGTTTTTTGCCATTGTCGGTGGGCAAAACCCGGTGACCCTGGCCGCGCTATCGATCCTCGCCCCCATTGAATCATTTTCGTTGGCCTTGCTGATTGGGCTCTCGTGCGCCGCGGCGATTTTGATTGGAGCCACAGTGGGCGCGGGCGATGAAGCCCTCGCCCAGCAACAAGGCTGGGCGGCATTGTGGCTGGGTTTGGTTTTGGGGCTGGTCACCATGCTGGCTGTGGGTCTTGCCTGGCCCTTGCTGCTGGCGCAGTACCCGGCCCTGGCCGAACCGGTTGTGGCAGAGCTGGAAATCCTGTTTCAGCTGATGCTATTGGGTTTTGTGGTGAAAAGCTGCGCCATGATGCTACTGGCGGGCGTATTACGGGGCGGTGGCGATAATGGCTTTTGCCTCGGTTTGGACTTTAGCGTGCAATGGCTGCTGATTATTCCACTAGCGTGGTGGTTATCAGTGGCGCTGCATTGGCCTGCCAGCTGGCTCTACGCGCTGATGCTACTGGAAGAGCTACTCAAAATTGGCGGCGCGGTCGCGCGCATGTCCTCCGGGCGCTGGCTACACCGGCTAGTGGCCGCGTAAAGCGAATCGCCCTCTAGCGCACCGGCCAACAAAAAGCCCAGCAAACGCTGGGCTTTTTGTTGGCGGTCTAAGCGCAAACTCGGCGCATTAGAACGGAATATCATCCTCGAAATCATCAAAGCTTTTCGCTGGGCGCGCGGCTTGCGCTGGGGCCTGGCGTGGCGCTTGGGCTTGCTGTTGGGGAGGGGCGCTGTATTCCTGATTGAAATCATCACCACCATAGCCGCCGGGGCCACCCTGGCCACCGCCCATGCCGCCACCTACACCGCCGCGGCCGCCGAGCATTTGCATTTGGTCAGCCACGATTTCAGTGGTGTAGCGATCGGCGCCGGTTTGTTTATCTTGCCATTTGCGGGTTTGCAGACGGCCTTCGATATACACGGAGCTACCTTTTTTCAGGTATTCACCTGCGATTTCAGCCAAACGGCCGTACATGGTGATGTTGTGCCATTCGGTTTTTTCCTGTTTGGCGCCGGTGTTTTTGTCTTTCCAGTTTTCGGTGGTGGCAATCGAGAAATTGCATACGGCACCGCCGCTAGGCAGGAAGCGGGTTTCCGGGTCGCGACCGAGGTTGCCGATCAGCAGTACTTTGTTTAACGATGCCATTTAATGGGTCTCCGCAATCAATTGTTGTGCCGCTGCTGCATCCCAGCCATCTTGCAGGACTTTCAGCAGCGCCACGCGTTCTTCAATCAGGACAACGGCTTCTTTTACGCCGTCAATGGCGCCTAGTTTAGCAGACAGTTCGGCCGGATTGCCCTGCCAGTCTTCACCGATGTGGAACATTTGCGTTTTCACCGGCAGCGGCGGCTGCATGCCCCACGATACCATGAGCCACAAGCCCATCAGGCCGGCACATAGCGCAAACACCGGCGTGGCGCTGCCAAAATGCTGAAATAACCAGCCGGCCAGCGCCGAGCCCAGAAACATACTGGCGGCCTGGCAGGTGTTGTAAACGCCCATCGCCGTGCCTTTGGCTTCGGTCGGGGCAATTTTGGAAATCAGGCTCGGTTGCGTGGCTTCCAGAATATTAAAGGCGATGAAATACAGCCCCAGCCACAGCACAATCGCGCTGAGATTGGGCAACCACAAGGTCATGCCCAGCTGGGCCAGCAACATCAGCGCAATCGCAAACAGAAACACTTCTTTGAGGTGATGTTTTTTCTCGCCATAAATAATCGCCGGCACCATCAGCACAAAGCCCAGTAACACCACCGGCAAATACACATACCAGTGATGCGCAACATCCAGGCCACCGCGCTGCGTGAGCAATAGCGGCATCACGGTAAACATCGCCATTTGCGCCGCATGCAGCGCAAACACGCCATAGTTCAGCCGCAATAATTGCGGATGGCGCAGCACTTGCGGCAAGCGGCGGGTATTGGCTTCGGCATCGGAGTGAAAGCGGCTCACGCTCGGATTGGGGATGACTTTCCACACCCCGATCAAAGCCGCCACCGCCAGCACGGCAGTCATCAAAAAGATCCCCGGCAGGCCGATCCACTCCGCGAGCTTAGGCGCAGCTACCAGCGATACGGCAAAAGTAGTGGCGATACTGCCGCCAATCATGGCCATTGCCTTGGTGCGGTTTTCTTCGCGGGTTAAATCGGCCAGCAGCGCGGTCACCGCGGCCGAAATCGCGCCAGCGCCCTGCACCGCGCGGCCGATAATCAGCCAGACAATATGATCGGCCAGCGCACACATCACCGAGCCCAGCGCAAACAGCGCCAGACCGATGTAGATCACTTTTTTGCGGCCCACCTGATCGGACCACATGCCAAACGGCAGCTGCAATAAGGCTTGCGTGAGGCCATAAGCCCCAAAGGCCAGCCCGACCAGCGCATGGTTCTGCCCACCCGGCAGCTGGCCGGCATAGACGGCAAACACCGGCAAGATCAGGAACATGCCCAACATGCGCAGCGCATACAAACCCGCCAGGCTGGTGGCGGCGCGCATTTCCAAACGACTCATCATGCTGATTTATTCTCCCAAGGCGGGCTATTTTACCTGAATGCCCGCTCAACTGCGCCGGCGAACGCAACATGCTTGCGGCATAGTGCCGGCTCGCGATAAGATGATAATGATTATCAATTATTAAGCAAGCCGTGCCGCAGTCTGCCCCTCCTCCCTTAATCGACACCTGGTATCAGTCCCACCATGGCTGGCTGAGCCAATGGCTGCGGTGCAAATTACGCTGCTCGGCGCAAGCGGCCGATCTGGCGCACGATACCTTTGTGCGGGTGCTGGGCAAATCGGCGCAGGAATTGCAGCAGGTCAGCGAGCCGCGCGCCTGGCTCACCACCATTGCCCACGGCATTTTGGTCAATCACTGCCGCCGCCGCGATCTGGAGCAAGCCTGGCTGGCGGAACTCAGCCAGCTGCCGCATGCACATCACCCCAGCGTAGAAGCGCAGCAGCTAATCTTGGAAGCGCTCTGCCAAGTGGATCGCCTGCTGGCCAGCCTGCCGCGCGTGGTGCGACACACCTTTTTGCTTAGCCAGCTCGATGGCCTGAGCTATCGCGAGATTGCCGCACAGTTAGGCATCAGCGAACGCAGCGTCAAAAACCATATGGCCCGCGCGATGCTGGCCTGCCTCAGCCTGGCGGATGCATGCAACGACTAGACCCTCACTCGCAGGTATTGGCGCAAGCGGCCGACTGGTTTGCCCGCCTGCAAGACGAACACTGTAGCCCGGCCGAACAAGCACAGTGGGCAGCCTGGCATGCGGCCGATCCAGCCCATGCGGCGGCCTGGGCCAAGGTCGAAGCCATTACCCAGCAGATGGCCACCCTGCCCGCTGGCAGCAGCCGCCTGCTGGCCAGCCCCGCCCGGCGCAAAGTCAACCAGCGCCTGCTGCTGCTGGCACTGGGCCTGGGCGCGGGCGCGTGGCCGATTTGGGAAATGCAACAGCCCCAAGCCACGCATCGCACCGCGCGCGGTGAGATTTTGCCGCTGACGCTGGCCGATGGCAGTCAGCTGTATTTATCCAGCGCCACCCAAATTCAGCTCCACGAAACCCCAAGCCAAGTGCAGCTGCGTCTGCTGGCCGGCGAAGTGGGCGTGCGCACCGGCCAGCGACCGTGGCAGCTCAGTACGCCGCACGCCCGCTACACCCCGCTGGGCACCCGCTTCAGCCTGCGCCTTGATGAAGGGTATGACGAGCTAGCCGTTGAAGAGCATAGCGTACAAGTCGATACCCTGGCCGGTATACGCGGCCTTGTGCAAGCCGGCGAGCAGCGCGCAGTACGCGCTAGCGGGCTGGGCCCACCGCAAGCCCTCGCGGCTGCCCCACTGAGCTGGCAAACACGGCAATTGGTGGCGTATCAAATGTCGCTGCCCGCCGTGTGTGCGGCACTGGATCGCTTTAGCCACGCCCGCATCGATTGCGCGCCCGAGCTGGCGCAGTTGCAGGTGGTGGGAGTGTTACCGCTAGATCAGCCCGAGCAGGCACTGGCCAGCCTCACGCTGGCGCTACCGGTGCGGCTGGTGCGCTGGCCGTGGTGGTATCGGCTGCAACCGAAGTAACGAGAATTATTTTCAATTAAAGATCAAATCACTAGCCAATTCGTCCCGGCCAGCCTTGCCCTTTTTAGTGCCGGCCACTGGCATGCGCAGTGAGGATCTTCTCGCTGTTGATGGAAAACACCAAAATGCATCTGCGTTTCACTCCCCTTGCCCTCACTTTGGCGCTCTGGGGCGCGCCACTGCTGGCTGCGCCCGTGGATATTCCGGCCGGCCCATTGGCCCCCGCACTCACCCGCTACGCCCAGCAACAAGGCCTGCATCTCTCAGTTGATGCCGCCTTGCTGGCAGGTAAAACCACAGCGGGCTTGCGCGGCGAAGTAGCGCCGCGCGCCGGCCTGCAACAACTAATCCAGGATGCCGAGCTCGACATCGTGGAAGATGGCCACGGCAATCTCAGCCTGCGCGCCCGACCACTGGTCACGCTGCCGGTGGTGAATGTCACCGGTATTCGCCCGCTGGCCGTGGTGGCCTCGGCTGGCGCCGTCACCTTGCCCACCGTGGAGGTAAAAGCCAATTCCGAAAGCGCCACTGGCCCGGTAGCCGGCTATGTCGCGCGCAAGACCGGCTCGGCGGGCAAAAGCGAGCAGGATGTCACCGAAACCGTGCAAGGCGTGGCGATCATCACCCGCGATCAGTTGCAAGATCAGGCCGCGCAAAGCGTAAGTGAAGCCACCCGCTACACCGCCGGGGTGCGGCCGTTTGATTCGGCGCTCACCGATGATGATGTGGTGGTGCGTGGCTTTAACCTCACCGGCGCCGGCCTGTATCGCGATGGGATGCGCTATGTGCACAACGGCTTTATGGCCAATCTGGAAATGTATGGGCTAGAGCGGCTGGAAATCATCAAAGGCCCGGCCTCGGTCACCTACGGCCAATCGGCACCGGGTGGGATTGTGAATGCCGTGAGCAAGCGCCCGCATGCCCAGCAGCAAAACGAAGTCCAGCTCACCGCCGGCAGCCATCAGCTGTGGCAAGGCGCCGTGGATGTGGGCGGCCAGCTCAGCAGCGATGGCAGCACACTCTTCCGCCTCACCGCCTTGGCGCGCGAAGCCAATACCCAGTGGGATTACCTCGAAAACAATCGCCTGTACGTCGCCCCGGCCATCAGCTGGCAGAACGAGCGCAGCAAGCTCACCCTTCTGGCGCAATACCAGCGTGATGACAGCGGCTTTATCGCCCCCTACTATCTTGAGACCAAGGCCGGCCCAGCGAAAAGCAGCCTCAACGTCGCCGGCCCCGGCTCGGGTCATCATAAAGAAAGCTGGTCATTTACCGCTGAAGGCGAGCATCAGCTGCAACCGGGCCTGACACTGCGCGCCAAAGCCCGTTATATGGATGGCGAAAACCAGCGCTACGAAATCCGCAACCGCGGGCTGGCCAGCGACGGCCGCAGCATCAATCGTCTGGGCATGGTGCGCCCCGATGATGAGCAATCGTGGTCGGGCGATCTGCACCTGGAAAGCCAGTTTGCCACCGGCGCGCTGCAGCACACCCTCACCAGCGGGGTGGATTACTACGATTCAACCCTCAATCTGCGGATTTTCAGCCTGAATGGCAAAGTCGCGCCGCTGGATCTGGTGCAGCCGGTGTACAGCGCGCCCAATTGGCAAGACAACTATCTCACCGACCATTACATCGCCCAGCAGCAACAAACCGGCCTGTATCTGCAAGATCAGATCCGGCTGGGCAACTGGCTGTTTAGCCTCGGTGGCCGCTATGATCGGGTGAAAACCGACACCGACTATGATGCGCGCCTCACCGCCAAAGACGCCTTCAAGCGCAGCACGTTCCGCCGTGACGACGAAGCCTTTACCGGTCGCGCCGGGGTGGTGTATCAGCATGCCAGTGGCCTGAGCCCGTATGCCAGCTTCTCAACCTCATTCCAGCCGGTGCTCAGCACCACCACGGCGGTAGATGCCTACGGCGCACCGTTTCAGCCGGAAACCGGGCGGCAATTTGAGGCCGGCGTGCGCTACGCGCCCGCGGGCTTGAATGCGCTCTTGACCGCTTCCTACTTTGACCTAACCAAACGCAATGTGCGCACCCAGTCGGCCGAAAACCCACGCCTGGAAGTGCAAACTGGCGAAATCCGCAGCCGCGGCCTCGAGCTGGAAGCCAAAGGCGAAGTGCTGCCCAACTTCAATCTGATTGCCAACTACGCATTCATCGATGCCGAAGTGACCCGCAGCAATCGCCCGGGCGAAGCCGGCGGCAGCCCGGCCTATGTGCCGAAACACAATGCCTCGGTGTGGGGTAAATACAGCTGGGCTGGGTGGGAGTTTGGCGCCGGCCTGCGCCATGTGCGCGATATTCCGGGCGATGTGCGCCAGGCCAATGGCCAGCAGCCGATGGATGACAATTACACCGTGGTCGATGCCTTGCTGGCTTATCAGTTCAAACAATGGCGCGCAGCGCTGAATGTGAGCAATCTGTTTGATCATGAATACCGCAGCCAATGCAGCGTGCAGCGCGGCGGCCAAACCTTCTGCACCATTGGCTACGGCCGTGATGTGCGCGCCAACGTCAGCTATCGCTGGTAATTGAGCACACCGCCAAACCGATATACCACCGGCCGGTATTAGCCCCAAAGCGTTTATCTAAAATAACTTGGGGCATATACCCTTGATAGACCAGCCCATTACGGGGCTGGTCTTTTTTTATCTGCCGCGCGGCCTAGCACTCAAGGTGAACAATCGTACTATGTACTATCAAGTAGCGAGAGAACGCGCTACAATCTTTGGTTCCATGTTCGCCGGACTACGCCCATGTATCGCCCCGCTTTGCAGTCGTCTGACCAGCCCCTCATCCGGATTCGCGGTGCCCGCACGCACAACCTGAAAAACGTCAATCTGGATATCCCGCGCGGCAAGTTGGTGGTGATTACCGGGCTGTCGGGCTCGGGCAAAAGTTCGCTGGCGTTTGATACGCTGTATGCCGAAGGCCAGCGCCGCTATGTCGAGTCGCTGTCGGCCTATGCGCGGCAATTTTTGCAGCTGATGGAAAAGCCCGATGTGGATCTGATCGAGGGCCTCTCGCCCGCGATTTCCATCGAGCAAAAAGCCACCAGCCATAATCCGCGCTCCACCGTGGGCACGGTGACCGAAATTCACGATTACTTGCGTTTGCTGTTCGCCCGCGTCGGCACGCCCTACTGCCCTGAGCACGGCCAGCCGCTGCAAAGCCAGACTGTCAGCCAGATGGTTGATCACGTGCTGGCCTTGCCGGAAGACACCAAATTGATGGTGCTGGCGCCGGTGGTGATGGGCAAAAAAGGCGAAAACCTCGATCTATTTGACGAGCTACGCGCGCAAGGCTTTGTACGGGTGCGGGTGGATGGTGAAGTATTCGAGATGGACGAGCTGCCCAAGCTCGATAAAAACAAAAAACACAGTATTGAAGTCGTGATCGACCGGCTGAAAGTGCGTGCCGATTTGCAGCAGCGCCTGGCTGAATCATTCGAAACCGCGCTGCGCCACGCCGATGGCCGCGCCATTGCGGTAGAAATGGATTCCGGCCAAGAGCATTGGTTCTCGGCCAAATTTGCCTGCCCGGTCTGCAGCTACAGCCTGCCCGAGCTCGAGCCGCGCTTGTTCTCGTTCAATAACCCGATGGGCGCCTGCCCCAGCTGTGATGGCTTGGGCCAGCGCACTTTCTTTGATCCGAAACGCGTAGTGGCGCACCCCGACATCAGCCTCGCCGCCGGCGCAATCAAGGGCTGGGATAAGCGCAACCAGTTTTATTTCCAGATGCTGCTGAGTCTGGCCAAACATTACGATTTCAATATCGACACCGCCTGGAGCGACTTGCCCGAGCGCATTCAGCAAATCGTGCTGCATGGTTCCGGCCGCGAAGAAATTGCCTTTGTGTATATGAATGAGCGCGGCAGCAAGTTCGAGCGCGTGCACAATTTCGAAGGCATTATCCCGAACCTGGAACGCCGCTACCGCGAAACCGACTCCACCTCGGTGCGCGAAGAGCTGGCCAAATATCAAAATAACCAAGCCTGCCCGGCTTGCCACGGCGCGCGCCTGCGCAAAGAAGCCCGCCATGTACAGGTGGGGGGTAATACCCTGCACGCCTTATCCAAGCTGGCTTTGCGCGATACACTCCACTTCTTCCAATCGCTCAACTTGGAAGGCAGCAAGGCGCAAATCGCCGAAAAAATCATCAAGGAAATCAGCGAGCGCTTGGGCTTCTTGGTGAATGTCGGGCTGGATTACCTGTGCCTTGAGCGCAGCGCCGATACCCTGTCGGGCGGCGAAGCGCAGCGCATTCGCCTCGCCAGCCAGATTGGCTCCGGCCTCACCGGCGTGATGTATGTGCTGGATGAGCCCTCCATCGGCTTGCATCAGCGCGATAACGACCGCCTGATCGGCACGCTGAAACACCTGCGCAATCTCGACAACACCGTGATCGTGGTCGAGCACGACGAAGACGCGATGCGCGCCGCCGATTATCTGGTGGATATGGGCCCGGGCGCCGGCGTGCATGGCGGGCAAGTGATTGCCTGCGGCACGCCCGACGAAGTATTTAATAATCCCGACTCGATCACCGGCCAATTTATGACCGGCAAGCGCAAAATCACCCAGCCCGACCAGCGCCGCGTCCCCGATGCCGACAAATGGCTGCGTCTGATCGGCGCCACCGGCAATAATCTGAAAGACGTCACGCTGGAATTACCGGTGGGCCTGATGGTCTGCATCACCGGCGTATCGGGCTCGGGTAAATCCACGCTGATCAACGACACGCTGTACACCATTGCCGCGCGCGACCTCAACGGCGCCAGCGCCGAGCCCGCGCCGTACCGCGAAGTGACTGGCCTGGAGCATTTCGACAAAGTCATCAACGTCGATCAATCGCCGATCGGCCGCACCCCGCGCTCGAATCCGGCCACCTACACCGGCCTGTTTACCCCGATTCGCGAGCTATTTGCCGGCGTGCCCTCCAGCCGCGAACGCGGCTACGGCCCGGGGCGCTTCTCGTTCAACGTGAAAGGCGGCCGCTGCGAAGCCTGTCAGGGCGATGGCGTACTGAAAGTCGAAATGCACTTCTTGCCCGATGTGTACGTGCCCTGCGACGTCTGCCACGGCCAGCGCTACAACCGCGAAACGCTGGAAGTGCAATACAAAGGCAAAAACATCACCGAAGTGCTGGAAATGACGGTGGAAGACGCGCTGGAATTCTTCAGCGCCGTACCGACAGTGGCGCGCAAACTGCAAACCCTGCTCGACGTCGGCCTCGGTTACATCCGCCTTGGTCAAAGTGCGACGACGCTCTCGGGCGGTGAAGCGCAGCGGGTTAAACTCGCGCTCGAGCTCTCAAAACGCGACACCGGCCGCACGCTGTACATCCTCGACGAGCCCACCACCGGCCTGCATTTCCACGACATCGACCTGCTGCTAAAAGTGGTGCAGCGCCTATCCAGCCACGGCAATACCGTAGTGATCATCGAGCACAATCTGGACGTGATCAAAACCGCCGACTGGATCGTCGACCTCGGCCCCGAAGGCGGCGCCGGCGGCGGGCAGATCGTAGCGACCGGCACGCCGGAAGAAGTGGCGCGCAATCAGGCTAGTCATACAGGGTTGTATTTGGCGAGGACGTTGGGGATAGCGCGGGAGTAATTGGTTTTATTGGTATACGGCTGTAGCTATTGATTGGATTGGGCTACAGACATATACCCATGCATAACTAGCGTAGGGCGAGTTAGCCGAAGGCGTAACCCACCAATTTAGCGATTGATCAAGTTGCAGTTCAGCGCGGTTCATGAACTATCCTACATGGCTTCATGTATAGCGGGCCCTTAAGCCTATTATGTAGCACCAACCGATTAATGCAATTACATTGCGGCGTGGCGTTTATTTGAATGAATTACTTTGTAATTTCTCTATATTCACTGGCACTTATTTTTGCCATTTCTTCTTTTTGCATTGTTTGCCGAATTTGGTACCGCCCCACATTTAAAGACAAATGGTCTGGCACCATTTCAAAAATGCTGACTTTTTACTCTAGAAGAGGCTCTGCTTTAGCCAAGACTGGATTGCTACTTTTTAGGGCGTGGCAAGTAATGGCTTTGCTAGTTCTATTGGTTGTAATAATTGGAAGAAGTAAATAATCATTGAAAAAGCCTTGTCGCTCCATAGGTCGTAATCTCAAGACACCACGACACACGAATCAAACTCAAGCTAGCCAGTTACAGCTGTTCTTCTTTACGAACAATTTATGATCCCCCCAATTGGCGGCTATGCGCCGCGGCACTTACTTCTCTTGCTTTGCCAAGAGAAGTAAGCAAGAGAAGGCAACCCGGGCGAAAAGCACTCCGCGCTGCCCTTGCTTCGTCGTGAGCCAAACGATAAAACCGTTTGTCTCCCTCCTCGCCGCGGTTTTCGCTACACGGGAAACCAAGCCCCAGCTTCACCAGCGCGGTAAATACTGGCAGCAGTATTGTGTTGAAGGTGATGCTGCTTTTTGGTTTCGTGAATATACCCCTGCCGAGATTAGCACAGTTCGCCCGTGGAGCCGCGCCGTTCGGGAGGCGGTTGGCAAGGTTTTAAGATGCGGCTGTTTGAGCGTTGCGACGCTAGCGCAACGCGAGTTTCCGCATCGCCTTGCCAAGCGCTGGACGGACGGGGTTTCGCGGTGATCGGGCGCGCGGGGGTTGCAAGGGGCGGAGCAAGACCCGCCCCTTGCTCGTCCGGCGGGCGAAACCGCCGGTTTACCGCCTGCGCCAGCAGGCTAAGCACAGAAGATCAAACCGTCTTGCTTGGCATTTTGGCTGGCAATATGCAATCAACGGGCATTGGCGGCTATGCGCCGCGGCACTTACTTCTCTTGCTTTGCCAAGAGAAGTAAGCAAGAGAAGGCAACCCGGGCGAAAAGCGCTCCGCACTGCCCTTGCTTCGTCGTGAGCCAAACGATAAATCCGTTCGTCTCCCTCCTTGCTGCGGTTTTCGCTACACGGGAAACCAAGCCCCAACTTCACCAGCGCGGCAAATACTAGCTGCAGTATTGTGCTGAAGGCGTTGCAGGACTTTGGTTTGGCGCATATACCTCTGCACTCCACAGCAGTTGCTTTATTCGCGCTGTGTGGCTTGGGGCTTTAATCCCCTGTCGCCCATCGCCGAGGGAGTGGAGTGAGACAAATGGCTTTATCGTTTGGCTCACGACCGACTGAGGGTAGCCCGGAGGGCCGCAGGCGAGGGGCTCCTTTGGGGTGTTGGGGGCTTTGGAGAAGCAAAGCCCCCAACCTGCCCGCGCGGCGGAACGCGCATTCAAACATCGCGACGTAGCCGCATAAAACCCAAACTCGCGTAGCGAGTTTTGCGGCGCATTGCCAAGCGCTGGACAGACCGGGGTTTGCGGTGATCGGGCGCGTTAGGGCTGCAAGGGGCAAGGCAAGACCGACTGGCCTAAGGCCACGGCCTTCGCTAAGGCGCTAAAGCGCCAAGCTTCGTCACGCCTTGCTCGTCCGGCGGGCGAAACCGCCGGTTTACCGCCTGCGCCAGCAGGCCATCCCCAGCATGAAACAAGCACTACACTTACCGCCAGCGCAGAGGCCCCTAACTTTCCCAACGTAGCTTATGCAAGCAGAAGTATTGCGTTAGAGGATAGGTGCACTATGCCATTGCTGAGCATACCCCCAGCACCCGTACACAGGCCGCAAAACAAAAACCCCGCCGTAGCGGGGTTTTCATCACAGCTAATCACGCTCGATCAGCCGCCTACCGACAACAGTCGATCCAGCCATTTACTGGCAGTCAGCCGCTGCGACATGCTGCCGCGATACAGCATTTCCTCCAGCCGCTGGAAGGCTTCCGAGCGGGCGCCGGCTTCGATCAGCTCGGCGATTTCTTTCAGGGCCGGGTCCTCCGAATTAAACCCGCTGCTGGGGGCCCGCGGCGCGGCGGCGGGGCTGGTGGCTGGCGCACTGGCAGCTGGTGCGGCCACTTCAAGCGGGGTGACGATGTCTTCAATAACCGGCTGCAACTCCACTTCATCCAGCGTTTCAACCGCATCGATTGAAATTTCGATTTCTTCGGCGTCGGCCTGCTCGGCCACTGGGCTAGCGCTAAGCTCGCTTAAGGCCGATTCGTGCACCGAATCTAGCGCCAAGCCCTCGCTGGGGCTGTGATACACCAGCTCGGGATTGAAAATGGTATCGCGATCAAGCTGGCTGGCCTGCCCTTCTTCCCACGTCCAGCCGCTGGGTTCATCCAGCGTTGGCGCGGGCGCTTCGTCCGCGACTGCGGCGCTGCCGGCGGCCTGCATGGCGCTGGCAAAGGCTTGCTCTTGCTGCTGATTTTGCGGGGCTAGCAGCATCGGCTCAGCGGGCTCTAGGTTTTGATATAAGGGGTTGGAAGGATCGAGCTGGCGGCCCATATCCTGAACATTGCGCCACATGCCATCGCTGGAAAATTGCAGGCGGAAAGCCACGGCTTTTTCCTGAAATTCATCGGCCAAGCCATTGCGTTGGAAAATTTCAAATAGCTTCATCCACAGCGCCAGCGCAGTGGGGTATTGCTGGATTTCGTGATTAAGCAGATTGATGGCCTGCGGTACCAGGCCATGATCAAGCAGCAGCTGGGCTTCTTCGGTGACATTGCCGGGCGAGACGACATCCATATCGGCATCGTGCCACTCTTCGCGAGCTTCGCGATGAATTGGCGTGGCGATTTCGCGTGTATCTAGCCCGCCAGAAGTGAGGGTATGGCGCGGCGCGCTATTCTCGTATTGGTTTTGCGCCAGATACGTGGTGGAAATCGGGATAGCCGTGTATAGCTCTTGCTCATCTTGCCGCCGGCCTTGCCAATAGCGCCATGCCAGCCACAGCGCCGGCACGCACACCAGCCCCAGCAGCGCCCAAACCCAGTCGCCCAGCGGCGAGCTGCCGCCCTCGGCATCCGGCTCGGTGCTGGCGGGCTTGGCTTTCAGATGGGCGAGCTGTTTTTCCAGATCAGCAATCTGGTATTTCAGCTGCAGCATTTGCGCGGCCTGCTCGTCCGACTCGAGCGAAAGCAGTTGCTCTCGCAATTGCAGGGTTTGTTCGGGCGTGAGGGTGTTTTGTCGCTGGGTATCCAGTTGCGGCATCGACAGGCGCAGGCGGAATTCGCCGCTGCCGCTATTATTCGGCGCGGGTACGTTGTCGCCATCCAGCGTCAGCCGATCCGCAGGCGGATTGGCCGGTAAGGCAGGGAGTGGCAACGGCGCCAAGCGCATCGCTTCGAGCGGGCGCGGCGCTGGCGCGGCGGCAGGTTTGCTCAGGTTAACGCCCGGCGGCAGCTGAATACGCCAGTCACCGGTCAGCCGTGCCGTGGTGCTTTGCGGCAGATCGGGGTTTAGCTCGTAAATACCAGCCACCAGCGCTTGCTGGCGGGCTTTATCATTGGGGTAATAGCTGGCGGCGATTTTGGCGACCGAATCGCCCTCTTCACTCAACCACGCCGTGCCCAGCGGCGGCAGTTTGCGGCGGCTGGTGGCAGGCTTGGTAGCCGGCGTGCTCTGGCCAATGGCTGGTAAATTGGGTCGGTATTCGGGCGGATCGAGCATGATGCGGTAATCACGCTGAAATACCCGCTCATCTTCACCGGGGCATTTTACTTTGATGGCCAGCGTTACCAGCGGCTCGTTCAGCGTATCGTCGCCGCGAATCAGCAGGCGGCCACCACCGGCTTCGTATTGGTAGACCAGCCGTGCGCGGCGCAATACGCCGCTGGCTTGCTCATCTTGCGGGCTAACCAGCCGAAAACAGGCCGCGCTCAGCTCTTCATCATCGGCCGCGGCGACAGTCACCACCGCATTAAAGCGGTCCCCCAATGCCGAACGCACCTGGATCTCGCCAAGCATGGCGGCCAGGGCTGGTTGGGCTAGACCCGCTGTCAGCCAAATCCACAGTCCGGCCCGCAGGGCAAACTGTGGCATGGAAGTTAAAATCATAGATCCCGCAGCGCTAGGTTTACTTCACGATGTCCAGGTGCTCAAGACCCGACAGCACATCGCGTTTTTTGGCATCCGAGCCGTTCAGCTTGATCTGCAGTCGCAAATCATTCACCGAGTCGGCATTGCGCAATGCATCTTCATATGTGATCCGGCCACCTTCAAACAGATCAAACAGCGACTGATCGAAGGTTTGCATGCCCAGCTCACGCGATTTCTTCATGATTTCTTTGATCTCGTGCACTTCGCCTTTGAAGATCAATTCAGAGATCAGTGGTGAATTGAGCATGACCTCCACCGCCGCTACGCGGCCTTTGCCCGAGGCATGCGGAATCAAGCGCTGCGACACAAAGGCTTTCAAGTTCAGCGACAAATCCATCAACAGCTGCTGGCGACGCTCTTCGGGAAAGAAGTTGATAATCCGGTCCAGCGCCTGATTGGATGAGTTGGCGTGCAAGGTGGCCATACACAAGTGGCCGGTCTCGGCGAAGGCAATGGCGTAATCCATGGTTTCGCGGTCGCGAATCTCACCGATCAAAATCACATCGGGAGCTTGGCGCAGCGTGTTTTTCAGCGCGGCCATCCATGAATCGGTATCTACACCCACTTCACGCTGGGTAATGATCGAGTTTTTATGCTCATGCACGTATTCGATCGGGTCTTCAATCGTGATGATGTGGTCGTAAGCATTGTCATTGCGGTGACCAATCATCGCTGCCAGCGAAGTTGATTTACCCGAACCGGTACCGCCGACAAAAATCACCAAGCCGCGCTTGGTCATCGCGATGTCTTCCAGCACTGGCGGCAGATTAAGCTCAGCCAGTTTTGGAATTTCCGAGTTGATCGTCCGCAGCACCATGCCGACCCGGCCTTGCTGCATAAAGGCATTCACCCGAAAGCGCCCCATATTGCCGGGGCTGATCGCGAAATTACACTCTTTATTGGCCTCAAAATCTTCGGCCTGCCGATCATTCATGATCGCTCGCGCCAGCTCTTTGGTGTGCTGCACGCTGAGCTGCTGATTGGAGACTGGCGTTACCCGGCCATCGATTTTCATTGCCGGCGGAAAATCCACGGTGATGAACAGGTCGGATGCATTCTTGGCGCGCATATGGCGCAGCAAGTCATGCATAAATTTGGCGGCTTGTTCTTTTTCCATCTTGCATCTACCTAGCGGGCTTAGCCTTTGAAGTTATCCGGGATCGCGGCTTTATTGCGCGCTTCGCCCACCGAAACAATATTGCGCTGGACAAGGTTTTGCAGGCACTGATCCAGCGTTTGCATGCCAAATTGCGACCCCGTCTGGATCGCCGAATACATTTGCGCGATTTTGTTCTCGCGAATCAGGTTACGAATTGCCGGAATCCCGATCATGATTTCATGCGCCGCCACCCGGCCGGTGCCGTCTTTGGTTTTTAGCAGCGTTTGCGAAATTACCGCGCGCAATGATTCAGAGAGCATCGCCCGCACCATTTCTTTTTCCGCCGCCGGGAATACGTCCACAACCCGGTCGATGGTTTTTGCCGCCGAACTCGTGTGCAGGGTACCAAACACCAAGTGACCGGTTTCCGCCGCGGTCAGTGCCAAGCGAATAGTTTCCAAATCCCGCATCTCGCCCACCAGAATCACATCCGGGTCTTCCCGCAGGGCGCTGCGCAGCGCATTGGAGAACGACATGGTATGCGGGCCCACTTCACGCTGGTTGACCAGACATTTTTTCGATTGGTGCACAAACTCGATCGGGTCTTCCACAGTCAGGATGTGGCCGTATTCATTGTCGTTGATGAAGTTGATCATCCCCGCCAAGGTGGTGGATTTACCCGAGCCAGTAGGTCCTGTCACCAGCACCAGCCCGCGCGGGTTCATGGCGATATCCTGGAATACTTTCGGGGCGTTAAGCTCTTCCAGCGTCAGTACTTTGGAAGGAATCGTCCGGAACACGGCGCCAGCACCGCGATTTTGCACAAAGGCATTCACCCGGAAACGCGCGAGATTAGGGATCTCGAAGGAGAAATCGCACTCCAGCGTGTCTTCGTAAATTTTGCGCTGGCCATCGTTCATGATGTCGTACACCATGTCGTGCACATCTTTGTGATCCATCGGCGGCAAATTAATCCGCCGGACATCACCATGCAC
Organism: Chitinibacter tainanensis DSM 15459; assembly: GCF_000429785.1. GTDB lineage: Bacteria > Pseudomonadota > Gammaproteobacteria > Burkholderiales > Chitinibacteraceae > Chitinibacter > Chitinibacter tainanensis. The sequence continues at coordinate 48,874 of NZ_AUCN01000009.1, read as the reverse complement.
ACGAATCATCGGCGGCAAGCCGGCTGATAAATGCAGATCGGAAGCCTTATTCTTAACTGAAAACGCTAAGAGTTCTGAAATTTCCATTTATAATTCTTCCTCTCATCCATTCGCGACAGCCCCGCGTAGCCCGTATTTATTAGGCTAGCGGCGTTTGAGCCTGACAAAATTCTGTTCATTATGGCAACGTTATTTGAAGCATGGCAAGGCGTACAGAGCCGGATCGACGCTGCGAGCACGGCCTGCGGTCGAAAAGCGACAGAAATCACTTTATTGGCGGTGAGTAAAACCTTTTCGTCCGCCGATGTGCGCGCGCTGTACGCGGCGGGCCAGCGCGCATTTGGTGAAAATTATGCGCAAGAGTTACAGCAAAAACACGCCGAGCTCAGCGATTGCCCGGAGTTGATCTGGCACTTTATCGGCCCGCTGCAAAGCAATAAAACCCGCATGGTGGCCGAATGTGCCGCCTGGGTGCATAGCATTGAACGCCTAAAGATTGCCGAACGCCTCAGCCAGCAGCGCCCAGCTCAGCTGCCGCCGCTGCAACTTTGCCTGCAGGTGAATGTCTCTGGGGAGGCCAGTAAATCCGGCGTCAGCCCCGAGGAATTACTGCCACTGGCGCAAGCCATCAGCCTGTTACCGCGAGTGCAGCTACGCGGGCTGATGTGCATCCCCGAGGCAACGCTGGATACAGTAAAGCTCGCCAAACAGTTTGAAATGCTGAAACAATGTCAGCTTATGCTGCAAGCGCACGGCCTCGCGCTGGACACCCTTTCGATGGGGATGTCAGGCGATATGGATCTGGCAATTGCGCATGGCTCAACTTTAGTTCGGGTTGGCACCGCCATTTTTGGCACCCGCCACTACCCAACACAGGAAGCGGAATGACTATTACTTTTATCGGTGGCGGCAATATGGCCACCGCCATGATCGGCGGCATGTTAAACCAAGGCTTTAGTAGCCAAGACATCCACGTGATCGAACCGGATGCTGGCAAACGCGCCGAGCTGACCCAACAATACGGCATCAGCACCTCAGCCCCCGGCGAGGCCTTTCCGGCCAGCGAAGCGGTGCTGTTTGCGGTGAAACCACAGCAGTTTAAAGCGGTGACCGCCGAAGTATTGCCACATCTGGGTAATGCCTTGGTGATCTCGATCGCTGCGGGCATTCGCGTAGATACCCTCTCCCGGTTCCTGCAGGGACACAGCAGAATCATTCGCGTGATGCCCAATACCCCCGCCTTGGTGCAAGCCGGTATTTCTGGTGTGTATGCCAGCGAAGCCGTGAGCGAAGCCGATCGCGCCCTCACCAGCCGCATTCTGGCCTCGATTGGCGAACAGGTATGGGTTGAGGAAGAAAGCCAGATTGATGGCATTACCGCGATTTCTGGCAGTGGCCCAGCGTATATTTTCTATTTTATGGAAGCGCTGCAAGCCGCCGCGCGGGCGCAAGGCTTTAGCCCCGACATTGCGCACAAACTCGCCTATCAAACCTTTGCCGGCGCTGTGAAACTCGCGCTCAATAGCGCCGATGATGCGGGCACTTTGCAGCAAAAAGTGACCTCCAAAGGCGGCACCACCGAGCGGGCGATCAAAGCGCTGGAAACCAGCCAGGTGCGCTCGACCATTATTGCCGCCGCAGCGGCAGCGGCTGCGCGTTCGCGCGAGCTGGGCGAAGAGCTCGGCCGCGACATCGAGCCCTAAGCCCCGGCCCGGGAGAGACCTATGCTGACAGGCATTCTGGATTTTCTGATCCGCAATTTGCTGGAATTTCTGATTCTGCTGTTGCTGGCGCGCTTTTACCTGCAAGCGGCGCAAGTGTCGTTCCGTCACCCGCTGGGGCAGTTTGTACTGGCACTGACCAACTGGCTGGTGTTGCCCGTACGCAAACTGATTCCGCCCTTTAAAGGCTACGACAGCACCAGCTTGGTCATGGCGTGGGTAACGGCGCTGGTGATGCATGCGCTGCTGTTGGCGATTACACCCTGGCCGTTTGATTTTTCGGCCGCCGGCTCGCTGATTGCACTGGGGCTCACGGCCACGCTAGAGCTGATCAAAATGTCGCTGTATCTGCTATTTGCGGCGGTGATCGGGCAAGTGCTGATGAGCTGGTTGTCACCGTACAACCCGCTGATGCCCACGCTCACCGGCCTGACGGCGCCGTTTTTGCGGCCGATTCAGAAAATCATTCCACCGATTGGCGGGATTGATATTTCACCGATGGTGCTGATTTTGCTGATTCAGCTGATTTTGAATGTGGTCATCGCCCAGCTGGAAGTGATTATTCTGCAAGGCGTGCAGATCATCGGCTAAAGCAGCCGCGCATCAAACCAAAAACCGCAGCTGGACTGCGGTTTTTTATTTCGATCGCGCCTATTGCCGCGGGGTGACTAGATTTTGCTTGGGGTCACTTCACATGTCCGCGCAGCCCATCGCCGGCGAGAGCGCAAGCCTGCTCAATCACCACCTACAGCACTACTTCACAACATACCCAACCGGGTATTGCCCTGCAAAGCAGCCCTAATAAGGCTTACTCGCCAATACGGCGCTGATGAGGATCGGCCTGCGGATCTACGCGGCGGTATTCGCCATCAATCACGCCCTCTTCGCGCGCAGCAGTCGGGCGCGCTTGAAACGGCACGCCTTGCCGGCCCCACGGCAGCAGCAGCGCAATGGCAATCACATCCCCCAGCAGACCGGGAATAATCAGCAGCACCGCTGCGATATAATAGCGGGCCACGCTGAGTAGGCTATGCCAGCCGATCTGACCACTGCGCAGATCGTTCATTAGCGTCATGGCCACGCCCAGGCGCTGGTGGCGCAACATCAGGACACCAGCGGCAAAGCTGGCCAGCACCACCAACAAGGTTGCCAGCCCGCCGATTTGGTCAGCGAGCCAGATCAGTGACATGATTTCCAGAAACGGATAAGCCAGCACGCTGGCCAGGATAAAATACGGCATGAATGCTCCTTCAGAATCGCTGGTAGTATGGTGTAATTGCCCCGACGAGGCCAGCGCCACCACTTTGGCGCAGGGCCTGCTTGCCGGTCGGCTGGCCGCTTGTGTGAACTTACTGCCTTCGGTAAAGTCCATCTACCACTGGCATGATGGTGTCGAAACCAGCCTAGAAGTTCCGCTGATGATTAAAACCACCCGCGCAGCTTACCCAGCCCTGGAGGCTTGGCTATTGGCCCATCATCCCTATGAAATCCCCGAGATTATTGCCCTGCCCATCGTGGCTGGCAGCGCCAGTTATCTCGCATGGTTGGCACAGGAAACGCAATAAACGATGCTGCACCGCTGGTTACTTACCCTAATGACATGGGCCTGCTTGGGCCTGATTTCAATCATCGCCCAAGCCAGTAGCGACTTTTTACCGCCCGAGCAGGCGTTTAAACCGTCGATTGTGAAAATTAACGACAACACGGTGGAAATCCGCTTCGCGATTGCGCCCAAGTACTACCTCTATCGTGACCGTATCTCGATCAGCGCCAATGGTCATCAGCTCTCCACGCAGATACCTCAGGGCGAAATCAAAGACGACCCCAGCTTTGGCAAAGTGGCGGTGTTTCATAATGCGTTGATTGTGCGCGTGAGCAGCAATCAGCCGATTGCCGACCAGCAACCGTTCAATATCAAATTCCAGGGTTGCGCCGAAGCCGGCATCTGCTACCCACCTCAAACGCAAGTCTTGCAGCCAGGGCAAAGCAGTAAGCCCCCAGCCCTCAAACAACTTTTCGGCCAAAGCAGCCCCACCGACACCACCCCCGAACCTGACTACTTCGGGGGTAGTTTTTTGGGCACGCTGGGGGTGTTTTTCCTCGCCGGGATTGGCTTGGCGCTCACCGCCTGTATGTATCCGCTGATCCCGATTGTGTCGGGCATTGTGATCGGTGGGCCGCAGCGTGGCCGCTGGCATGCCTTTGGCCTCACCTTCGTTTATGTGCAAGGGATGGCGATTTCCTACACCGCCATCGGGCTGGCGGCGGCAGCCACCGGTACTTTGCTGGTGGTGGCATTGCAGCAGCCATGGGTAATTGCGCTGTTTGCGCTGTTTTTTGTACTGATGGCCTTGTCGATGTTCGGGCTATTTAGCCTGCAACTGCCAGCGGGCTGGCAAAGCCGCCTGAATGAACTCTCAATGCGCCTGCCCGGCGGGCAATGGCTGTCAGTATTGCTGATGGGTCTACTGTCAGCGCTGATTATTGGCCCCTGCATCGCGCCACCGCTGGCGGCGGCCCTGGCCTATATCGGCCAGAGCGGCGATTTACTGCTGGGCGGCAGCGCGCTATACATGATGGCACTGGGGCTAGGCCTGCCGCTGCTGGCGATCGGGGCGTTTGGCTCCACCGTGTTGCCGCGCCTATCCGGGCGCGTGATGCAGGGCGTGAAAATCGTGTTCGGCATCGGCATGCTGGCGATGGCAATCTTGATTGCCCGCCCGCTCTGGAGCCCCTATCTGCCCGCCAGCACCACCGCTCATGCTTTAACCATGCAAACCGTGCGCAGCAGCGCCGAGCTCGATCGCGCGCTACAGGCTGCACGAGGCAAGCCGGTGATGGTGGATTTTTATGCCGACTGGTGTGTGGCCTGCATCGAGTTTGAGCGCGAAACCCTGAGCCAGCCGGAGGTGCAAGCAGCCTTGGCTGATTATCAGCTCATCCGCGTGGATGTCACCGCCAATAGCCCAGCCGACGCTGAGCTACTCGCGCGCTACAAGCTCTATGGGCCGCCGGCACTGATTTTTTATGATCGCGCCGGGCAAGAGCTGCCGCGCCGGGTGATTGGTTTTCAAGCCCCAAGCGCCTTCCTGGCCACTTTACGCAGTCTGCCCTAACCCCACGCCGGGTGGCGCGGCGCCCCCGGCCAAACTGACACAGCGAGCACCTTATGCGTTTCACTCACCGTCTGACTCTTTGGCTGGCAGCCAGTTTGCTAACCGGTCTGAGCTACGCCAGCGACCCGCTCTGGGCGCTTAAATTGCCCGACCCGCAAGGCAAAAGCCAGGCCCTGCAGCAATGGCAAGGCAAGCCAGTGATCGTGAATTACTGGGCCACCTGGTGCGGCCCCTGCCGGCAGGAAATGCCGGAAATGGTGGCACTGCAAAAGCAATACGCCGGCAAGATTCAGTTTATCGGGATCGCGATTGATGAGCCGCAGCCCGTGGCGCAGTTTGCCAAGCAGCTCAAAGTGAACTACCCGATTCTGATCGGCGGCGATAGCGCGATGCAGCTGATGCGCCAGCAAGGCAACGCCATGGGCGGGCTGCCATTTACCGTTTTTTTTGATGGCAAAGGCCAGCGGGTGCACCAGCATTTAGGCAAAATCAGCCACGCGCAACTGGAAGAGCAGATCAAGCGTCTGCTGAACGCACGCTAATCGCCGCACGCGGCTAAAGCGCAGAAAAAGAAAAAGCGCCCCATGGGGCGCTTGGCATACTCTGGCGGGGTATTGCCCGCCAAACCAGCAGAAATACTAGAATCCGCAGAATACATCCCGCATCATCGCCACCACCACTAGCGTGCGAATATCGCCCACCCGGTAGTACACGCGATTAGCGTCTTTGCGCGTACGCAAAACGCCTTTCTCGCGCATCAGCGCCAAATGCTGGGAGATATTGGATTGGGTGGTACCCACCCGTTCCACAATATCCTGCACACTGACTTCCTGATCAGCCAGCACGCACAGAATTTTTAGCCGCAGCGGGTGCGACATCGCTTTCATCGCCCGTGACGCTTGGTCGATGTGCTCATCATCCATTTCTTCAATCGAATCAATCATCGTGAATTCTTTTTATTGGTATTGTTGGCGGGCAGACTTGAGCCGTATCAGCATAATGCCAAATAGCGGCGAGATTGCCTTCGCTTGAGTTAGAATACTAACCGTGTTTGAAATCTATTCGCAACCACCAGACAGCTGAGTATTTTAGCAAGGTCACTGCGAATCACCATAGGACTTTGTCATGTCGCAACAGATTACTCCGGTATTACTACTTATTCTTGACGGCTTTGGCTACCGCACCGGCGGAGATGACAATGCCATTTTGCACGCCCGCAAACACCATTTCGATCGCCTGTTTAGCCAATACCCTTTCACCACCATCAATGCCTCTGAGCAATTCGTGGGTCTGCCAGCTGGCCAGTTTGGTAATTCGGAAGTGGGCCACCTGAATATTGGCGCCGGCCGCATCGTGCAACAGGATATCAGCCGCATCGACTGTGATGTGGCCGACAAAACCATCGGCAATAATCCGGTGTTCAAACAAGCCATCGACACCGCCAAAGCCAATGGCAAAGCCCTGCACATCATGGGCCTGATGTCGGATGGTGGCGTACATAGCCACGAAAACCACGTTTTCGGCATCATCGAAGCCGCCGCCCAAGCCGGTGTCAGCGACATCCGCGTGCACGCTTTCCTTGATGGCCGCGATACCCCACCGCGCAGCGCCGAAGTGTATCTGCAACGTCTGCAAACCGTGTGTGATGCCAATGGTGCCAAAATCGCCGGTATCGTAGGCCGCTACTGGGCGATGGATCGCGATAACCGCTGGGAGCGCGTCGAGCCTGCCTACAAACTGCTGGTTGATGGGGTCGGCCTGTACGCTGCCGACACGGCACTGGAAGGCCTGAAAGACGCCTACGCCCGCGATGAAAACGACGAATTTGTATCGGCCACCGTAATTGGCACCCCTACCCAGATGGCCGATGGCGATGCGGTGATCTTCATGAATTTCCGCGCCGACCGTGCGCGCCAGATCACCACCGCACTGACCAAAGCCGATTTTAATGGCTTTGAACATCCACAACGCCAGCCGCAACTGGCCTTCTTCTGCTCGGCCACCGATTACGGCTCGGCCTACAGCCACCCAGTGGCCTACACCAAAGAAAAAGTGAAAAACAGCTTTGGTGAATACATTGCCGGCCTGGGGCTGAAACAACTGCGGATCGCCGAAACCGAGAAATACCCGCACGTTACGTATTTCCTCTCCGGTGGTGAAGAAAAAGAATTCGCCGGTGAAGACCGCATCCTGGTGCCATCACCCAAAGTGGCGACTTACGATCTAAAACCCGAAATGTCAGCCCAGGAAGTCACCGACAAATTGGTGGATGCGATCAACAGCAAGCAATACGCCGCCATCATTTGTAACTACGCCAATGGCGATATGGTCGGTCATAGCGGTATTTTCGCTGCGGCGGTGAAAGCGGTCGAAGCACTGGATGAGTGCGTGGGCCGCGTGGTGAGCGCGCAATTGGCGGCTGGGGGTGAAGTACTGATCACCGCCGACCACGGCAACTGCGAAATGATGTTCGATAAAGAATCAGGCCAGGCGCATACCCAGCACACCACCGACCTAGTACCGTTCTGCTACATCGGCCGTCCAGCCCGCTTGTCACCGGGCGGCGCGCTGAAAGACATCGCCCCATCGCTCTTGGCGATGATGGGTCTGTCTCAGCCTGAGGAAATGACGGGTCAATCGCTGATCAATTTCCTGTAAAAAGTCGTAATTGGGTTTAGCGAACACGGCGAATCAAGTAAAGTTATGCACTCGTAGCCTCCCCTGACGGATCAACCGGTGCCACGACGTTTACTTGTTTCGCTGTTTTTTTTGCTCGCCACCCCGTTCGGGTTCGCGGCGGCTAAGCCGAGCCCAACCCCTAGCCAGAATGCGGTCAAAGACCGTGCAGCCAAACAGGCCGAGCTGAAAGACCTACGTGGGCAGATTCAGCAACTGCAAAAACAGCTCACCGCCAATGAGTCATCGCGCAGCGAAGCGGCCGATGCGCTCAAAGATTCCGAGCAAGCCATCTCCGAAGCCAATCGCGTCTTGCGTGAGCTAGCCCAACAGCGCGAGCTCACCAGCAATGAGCTGGCACGCCTCGAGGCCGACATTGCCCGCACCCGCACACACATTCGCGCCAGCCAAGATCGGCTGGGCCAGCTGTTGGCCAGTCGCTACAAAACCGGCCAGCTCGAAGCCTGGCGCCTGCTACTGAACCAAAAAGACCCCAACCAAGTTAGCCGTGACCTGACCTATTACAAACACCTCGCTCGTGCGCAACAGGCACTGGCCAAGCAGCTGGAAACCCAGCTTGGCGAGCTTAACCAGCTGGCGGAAGAAATCCGCCAGAAAAACGCCGAGCTGCAAGACATTGCCCGCAATAAACAACAGCAACGCGCCCTGCTGGTGAACGAACAGCAAGAAAAACAGGCGGTGGTCAGCAAATTATCTAAGCAGATTGCCGTGCAGCGCGACCAGATTGAAAAACTGGCAGCCGATGAAAAACGCCTCACCGCACTGACCGAACGCCTGAATGCCATCATTCGCCAGCAGGAAGCCGAGCGCGCCCGCCAGCTGGCCAAACAACGCGAAGAAGCGAAAAAACGTGCCGAGGCGCAAGCCAAGGCCAAAGCCGAACGCGCTGCGCGCCAAGCCATGAAAGAGCAAGCCGCCAAAGCCGCCGGTAAACCGATCCCAACGCCCGAACCCGAGCCGAAAGAAGAAAGCGGCAAAACCAATGAAGTCTTACCTGATCCGGCCCAGGCTGGCAGTAATTTCGCCGCACTCAAGGGCAAGCTAGCCCTGCCCGCCCGTGGCACGGTGATTGGCCGCTTTGGTGCACCACGTGGGGAAGGTGGCACCTGGAAAGGGGTGATGATCAAAGCCAACAACGGCCAAACCGTGCACGCGGTAGCCACCGGCCGGGTGGTGTTTGCCGACTGGCTGCGTGGCTTTGGCAATCTGCTGATTATTGACCATGGCGGCGGCTATATGAGCCTGTACGGCGGCAATGAAAGCCTGCTGAAACGGGTGGGCGATAGCGTTAAACCCGCCGATGTGATTGCTACCGTGGGCAACAGCGGTGGCATGGCAGAATCTGGCGTATACTTTGAAATCCGCTACAACAGCCGACCTCTGGACCCGCAACAGTGGGCCAAATAAACCCGAGACCACAGGAAAAAACAGGGATGTCCAACAAGCCATACAGCCGCTGGCAAAAAATCAGCCTTCTGGCGGCCGGTGCCGGCCTCGGCGCCGTACTGAGTTTGTCGTATAACGCCGTTGCCAATAAAGAAGCCGGCGGCAATCCACTGCCGATCGACGAGCTGCGCGCTTTCTCGACCGTGTTTGGCCTGATTAAACAAAGCTATGTCGAACCCGTTGAAGATAAAAAGCTGATCAACGAAGCGATTAAAGGCATGGTGACCGGGCTGGATCCGCATTCCAGCTATCTGGATGAAGAAGCCTTCAAAGATCTGAAAGAGAGCACCCAGGGCGAATTTGGCGGGCTGGGGCTGGAAGTGAATATGGAAGACGGGCTGGTGCGCATCGTATCGCCGATCGAAGACACCCCGGCCTTCCGCGCAGGTATCAAAGCCGGCGACTACATCATGAAAATCGATGACGCACAGGTGCAAGGCATGGCCTTGAACGAAGCGGTATCGAAAATGCGCGGTAAACCCGGCACCAGCGTGACGCTCACGATTCTGCGCAAAGGCGAATCCAAACCGCTGGTGATCAGCCTGAAACGCGCCATTATCAAAACCCAAAGCGTGAAATCCAAGCTAGCTGAGCCGGGTTATGGCTACATCCGCGTGACCCAATTCCAGGAAAAAACCACCGAAAACCTCGCGCTGTCCATTAACGAGCTGTACAAGGAAAACAAAGCGCCGCTGAAAGGCTTGGTGCTCGATCTGCGCAATGATCCGGGCGGCTTGCTGGATGGCGCAGTCGGTGTATCTGCGGCCTTCCTACCTAAAGACGTACTGGTGGTCTACACCGAGGGTCGCACCCCGGATGCGAAAATCCGCCTGACGGCCAATCCGCAGTTCTATCAGCGCGATGCCGGCAAAGATTATTTCAAAAACACCCCGAAAGAAGTCAAAACCGTACCGCTGGTGGTGCTGGTGAATGGCGGCTCGGCATCGGCGTCGGAAATCGTGGCTGGTGCCTTGCAAGATCACAAACGCGCACTGGTAGTCGGCACGCAAACCTTTGGTAAAGGCTCGGTACAGACGATTCTGCCGATTGATGCCAAGAGCGCGCTCAAGCTCACCACCGCTCGCTACTTCACGCCAAATGGCCGCTCAATTCAGGCCAAAGGCATCACCCCGGATATCGTGGTGGAAGACGCAACGCTAAATGGCAAAGAAGATAATGCCTTCCGCCTGCGCGAAGCGGATCTGGGCCGCCATCTGGATAACCCAACCGACAAAGATGCCGGCAAGGCCACACCAAGCCCAGCTGCCGCGCCGAAAGCGACGCCAAAACCGGTAGCAAAAGCGGCCAGCAGCAGCGAGAGCGAAGAAAATCCGCGCGAGTTGGCGCCTAAATCAGACTATCAGTTGCAGCAAGCCCTGAATGTACTGAAAGTGCAGCAGCTGTTACTGAATAAACCTGCTAGCAAGTAATCTGCACCACCCCACTCACACCCCTGCATACCCTGCAGGGGTGTTTTCATTTCAGGCATATCAATCAAGCCTGCCAGTCATATACCCCTTGCCCAGCTCAATCCATCCCACCACTGCACGACAAGTGCGAAAAAAAGGCTGCGAACCAATCCGAAAAGCGTTAATCTAAATCGACGATAAGGCTTATCGAGTGGGGGAAAAATGAAAACCAACGCTAACGATATCAAACATCGGGATATTGTATTCACTGCGCTGCCGCTGGATCAGGCCAGCCAAGCCATGCGCCTGCTCAAGCGCCTTGAGGGCATTCAGTGTCAGGCACATCCCGAGCAGCACAAAATCTCGCTGCAATACAATCTGAACCAGCATCGGCTGGTGGATCTGGAAGAGCGCCTGCAAGCGGCCGGCTTTCATCTGGACAACAGCATTTTGCAGAAAATTCTGCGGGCGCTCGCGCATTACAGCGAAGAAGTGCATCACGATAATCAGCACATCCCCGAACACAATGTAAAAAGCCGCGACGTCTACGCCAAAGTGTGGGAAAACCACCCGCACGGCGATCACGACGATACGCCAGAAGAACTGCGCCGCTATCTCTAGCCGCCGCACACCGCCAGCCCAGACTGGCCAGCATCGCCAAAGCCCGCCTAACGCGGGCCTTTTCTTGTCGGGGTTTCACTCTGCAGCCTGACTCAGCGCAAGCCGCCCGCCAGTGCACGCGGTATACTGCACAGATTGCCATCGATTGAGCTTACCCATGTCTGTTTGCCCTACCCGCGCGGCCCACGTAGAGCTGGATGATCAAGGCCTGTTGCGCTATAGCCGGCATATTTTGCTCGATGAGCTGGGCGTGGAGGGGCAAGAACGTATTTGCAGCGCGCATGTGCTGGTGATTGGCGCGGGCGGGCTGGGCTCACCGGTAGCTTTGTATCTGGCCAGCGCCGGCGTGGGTACGCTTACCATCGTGGATGACGATGTGGTGGATCTCACCAACCTGCAGCGACAAATCGTGCACACCGAAGCCCGGGTGGGGCAGAACAAAGCCTATTCGGCCCAGCAAACCTTGCAAGCGCTAAATCCACAAGTGCAGGTGCACGCGCTCGCCGAGCGCGCCACGCCTGCGCGACTGGCTGAGCTGGTGGCTGCAGCCGATGTGGTACTCGATTGCAGCGACAATTTCAGCACCCGCCATGCCCTGAATCGCGCCTGTGTGGCGGCGGGCAAACCGCTAGTGTCCGGCGCTGCCGTGCAATTTAGTGGCCAGATCACCACCTTTGCACTGCACGAAGCCGATGCGCCCTGCTATCACTGCCTGTTTGCTGAAGAAGGCGAAGACAGCGATAGCCCCTGCGCTACTTTTGGCGTTTTTGCGCCCCTGGTCGGCATCATCGGCACGGCGCAAGCCTCCGAAGCACTGAAACTCTTAAGCGGTTGCGGCGAAATCCTGCGCGGTCGCTTGCAGCTCTACGACGCCCGCACCGCCCGCTGGAAGGAAATGAAGTACCAACGTGATCCAGCCTGCCCAGTTTGCGCTCAGCGCCACGCTGGAGCGAGCCGATGAATCACCCCAGCGACAAGCCCCGCCGCCGCCCCACAATGCAAGATGTGGCCGAGCGGGTCGGCACCTCGAAAATGACCATCAGCCGCTATTTGCGCTCGCCCGATCTGGTGGCCACCGCCACCGCAGAGCGGATCGCCGCGGTGATGGCCGAGCTCGGTTATATCCCCAGCCGAGTACCGGAAATGCTGGCCAACGATCGCAGCCGTGCCATCGGCGTGCTGCTGCCATCGATTTCCAATCAGGTATTTTCTGCTGTGGCGCATGGCATCGAGGCCATCACCACGCCGGCGGGTTACCATGTTCTGTACGGCCACTATGGCTACGATCCCGCCGAAGAAGCCCGCCAGGTTGAGCAGCTATTGTCATTTCACATCGACGGCATTCTGCTCTCGGAAGCCCAGCACTTGGAGCGCACGCGCCAGATGCTGGCCGTCGCCGGTATTCCGGTGGTGGAAATGATGGATTTGCCGCCTGACCCCATCGATCAAGCGGTTGGCCTCGATCATCGGGCGGCCGCCGAGGCCATGGTGCAGGCGATGCTGGCCAGCGGCAAACGCCAAATCTGCTATCTGGCCGCCCGGCTCGATTCGCGCACCCAATTGCGCGCCGAGGGCTACCGCGCGGCGATGCAGGCCGCGGGCCTGCCCAGCCAGATTATCCAGACGGATCGGCCCTCCAGTTTTAGCTTGGGAGGCGAATTGTTACGCGAAGCACAGCGCCAATATCCGCAGCTGGATGGCCTATTTTGCACCAATGATGACATCGCCGCCGGCGCCCTGCTGGCGGCGCAAGCGCAAGGCCTTAAGATCCCCACCGAGCTTGCAATTGCCGGCGTTAATCAACTGGATATTGGCCAGGCCCTGCAACCGCGGCTGGCCAGTATCGTTACCCCACGCCGCCGAATCGGCGAACTAGCCGCCGAGCGGCTTTTGGCGCGGATCAACGGTGAAACTTTTTCCGCCCAAGTACAAGATGTGGGTTATGTGCTGGATATGGGCGGTAGCGTCTAACCACATACCCCTACTCTGTATAACCATCAAATCCAATCAATAAAAAGATTTGGTAGCAATACCTCGCATCATGCCAAATAGTAGTTTGCGCTAGATCAGATTTTTCACCGATTTCTTACTTGTATGTACTTCTCCCTATTGCCACTACAAATCGGCAACGGCAGAATGTTACCCATAACATGTTATCGGTAACAAACCGATGGGGGTCGATATGTCTTCACCACGTATTTATGTTTTGATGGGGGTCTCGGGCTGCGGTAAATCTGCCGTCGCGGCCCAGCTGGCGCACAATCTGCAAGCCGCCTTGCTCGATGGCGACTTTCTGCATCCGCGTGCCAATATCAACAAAATGGCGGCTGGCCAGCCGCTGAATGATGCCGATCGCGCGCCTTGGCTGGCGGCCATTAACGACGCAGCCTTTGCCATGCAGCGCACCAATACGCTGTCCTTTATTGTGTGCTCGGCACTGAAAAAGCAATATCGTGATCAATTGCGCGCGGGCAATCCCAATCTGCGCTTTGTCTTTCTGCACGGCCCGTTTGAAGTGATTGCCGAGCGCCTTGCTGCGCGCCAAGGCCATTTCCAGAAAACCGGCATGCTCGAATCGCAATTTGCCACCTTGGAAGTGCCCGGTGCCGATGAAGCCGATGTACTCCACATCGACATTACGCCCACCCTAGCTGAAGTGGTGGCCGCCGCCCAAGAGGCGATTGTTGCACAAGGAGAAGCCTGATCATGGATACCCTCACACTGATTTTTACCGCGCTGGGCTCGGTGCTATTGCTGCTCTTTTTGGTGATGAAAGCCCGCCTGCATGCCTTTGTGGCGCTGATGATCGTCTCGATCGGGGCCGGGATCTTCTCGGGCATGCCGGTCGATAAAATTGCCGATACCATGCAAAAAGGCATGGGCGGCACGCTGGGCTTTCTGGCGGTGGTGGTAGCGCTGGGCGCCATGTTTGGCAAAATCTTGCATGAAACCGGCGCACTGGATCAGATCGCGGTAAAACTACTCGACCATTTTGGCGAGCGCCGGGCCAATGTCGCTCTTGGGATTGCCGGCCTGATCTGTACCCTGCCGCTCTTCTTTGATGTCGCGATTGTGTTGCTGATCGGCGTGGTCTTCGCGGTAGCGCGGCGCACAGGCGGGAATGTGGTCAAACTGGCGATTCCACTCTTTGCCGGTGTCGCCGCCTCAGCCGCCTTCCTTTTACCCGGCCCCACCGCCATGCTGGTGGCCTCGCAGATGAAAGCCGACTTTGGCTGGATGATCTTGCTGGGCTTGGCAGCCGCCATTCCGGGCATGCTGCTGGCCGGGCCGCTGTATGGCAACTTCATTAGCCGCCATGTCACACTGACGATTCCCAACGATGTCAGCGAGCCGAGTCTGGGCAAAGGCCAGCTGCCATCATTCGGCTTTAGTGTGGCGCTGGTATTGTTCCCCTTGCTGCTGGTCGGTCTGAAAACGATTGTGGCGCGTTTTGTACCCGCCGATGGTCAGCTGTATGCCTGGCTGCAACTGATTGGCCACCCCTTCACCGCCATCCTCGCCGCCTGCTTGCTGGCCATTTACGGTCTAGCTCTGCGCCGGGGTATGAGCCGGGAAAAAGTCATGGAAGTCTGCAGCGCGGCGTTGCAGCCCGCCGGGATTATCCTGCTGGTGACCGGTGCTGGTGGGGTGTTCAAGCAAGTGCTAGTTGATTCAGGCGTCGGCCCCGCGCTGGGCAACGCCCTAATCGGCGCGGGCTTGCCAATCGCCATCGCCTGCTTTGTGCTGGCTGCTGCGGTGCGCGTCATTCAAGGCTCGGCCACCGTCGCCTGCCTCACAACCGTGGGCTTGGTGCTGCCGGTGATCGAACTGGCCGGTTTTAGCGGCGCCCAACTGGCTGCGCTCTCGATTTGTATTGCCGGTGGCTCGATTGTACTCAGCCACGTTAATGATTCGGGCTTCTGGCTATTTGGTAAATTCACCGGCGCCAATGAAGTCGAAACCCTCAAAACCTGGACGGTAATGGAAACCATACTGGGCAGCACAGGTGCGCTGGTTGGGATGGTGGCGTTTAGCGTGCTTTGAGAGGCAGATTGATTGCTGCAATAAAAAAACCGCCCAACAGGGCGGTTTTTTTATTAGGCGTCTGCCAAATTAGGCTTGGGCCGCCATTTTGCGACGACGCGCAGCCAGCAAGCCCACCAGACCTAGACCCATCAGCGCATAAGTTTCTGGCTCTGGAACTGGAGCTACGTTTGCATCCAGAGTGCCTTTCCAGCCTTGGAAACCGGCAACTACACCACGCACGCCAAAATAAATATTCCCAGGAGCATTCAAATTGATTGTGAAAGGCTTGCCCGCGGTTGAGAAAGTGTTTGAGTTCAGGTTCACTGTCTGAAACAGATAACGGGTTCCTTGCGCATCTGTAGTATAGATATCCAGATTAGCAAAATTACCCTGTTGGGCATTGATTGGGGTAAGTGCAAAGTTGATATTGTATGCGCCCGCTTTTGCTGCGCTACCAACTTGAACATCCCACCAGTCAAACGAACCACGTGGCACTGAAATATCATGCAATTTGGCTTGAGCCAGAGTTGAAACTGCTAACAAAGCGGCAGCAAGCACGGTTTTTTTCAAAGTCATCATATACTCCATAAGTAAATAATTAATTACTAACCGATTGATATTTAAACACTTTTTGTTTGGCCGCATTTAAACACCTTGTTTAATGCACGTCAACTTTCAGAAAGAGAAAGTTGCGAACTTTTATCGAACGCTACACACACTTGAGATGCAAAGCGCCAAATATTGCTGCGTGTTGAATCTGAGCAATGTCGAACACCGATTGTGCACGCAGCACAGCGAGGGTATTTGCGATCTCGCGCAGCTGCGCCGGCTCATTGCGCCCTGGCGGTGGGCCGGCGAGCCAGCTGGGGGGGATGTCGGGGGCGTCGGTTTCGAGCACGATGTGCTCAAGCGGCAAAGTCTGGGCGAGGCGGCGGATGCGTTGGGAGCCGCTGTAGGTCATGGCGCCACCAAAACCGAGGGCAAAACCCAGTTTGATAAATTCATACGCTTGCTGCTCGCTGCCGTTAAAAGCATGAGCGATGCCGCCCTTTACCCGCCATTTGCGCAGGTATTTCAGCACCTGATCCTGGCTGCGGCGGATATGCACGATCACCGGTAAATCAAAATCGCGCGCTAGTTTCAGCTGAGCTTCAAAAAGGGCAATTTGCCGGTTGGCATCGAGCCCCGGTACAAAAAAATCCAGCCCGATTTCCCCGACGGCAATCGCCTCACCCTGCGCTAGCTGCGCACGCAGTAAATCGAGATGCTCATCCCGATGTGTATGGACATAGATTGGATGTAGCCCGTAGGCGATCCACGCACCATACTGCACTTGCATCTGTCGCGTGCTGGCAAAGGTGGCGGCGCTAACGGCAGGTACTAGCCATTGCGTCACCCCGGCCGCGCGCGAGCGGGCCACCACGGCGTCGCGGTCGGCATCAAATTCGGGCGCATCCAAATGACAGTGACTGTCAATGAAACTAATTGGCATCGCATCACTCATAGTTAAGTTTGGCGCTTGGCGCCTTATACTGATGACAGTATTGAATATTCGCTAACAGGGTAAGGAAACGATATGGCATTTTTACTTGAACTGTGGGTCGGCTACCCTTTGTGGGTGTGGCTCATGTTCTTTGGCTTGGTGATTGGCCTGCTGGCCTTTGATCTGGGCGTATTACACAAAGATCAACACGAAATCTCCGTAAGCGAGAGCCTGAAGCTTTCGGCATTTTACATCGCAATGGGTCTGGCGTTTGGCGCTTGGCTGTGGTGGTATAAAGGCGCGACCGCGGGGATGGAATACATCACCGGCTATCTGATCGAGAAATCCCTCTCGATGGATAATGTATTTGTGATTGCCCTGATCTTTACCAGCCTGGGCGTGCCGCGCATGTATCAGCATCGCGTGCTGTTCTGGGGCATTTTGGGGGTGATCGTGATGCGCGCCATTATGATCGGCCTGGGTGCCGTGCTGGTGGCGAAATATCAGGCCGTGTTGGTGCTGTTTGGTGCCTTCCTGATCTTCACCGGGATCAAAATGCTGATGAGTGATGATGAACACGGCAAGCTGGAAGACAATAAATTCTACCAGTGGCTGCGCAGCCATATGCGCTTTACCCCGACGCTGCATGGCGAGAAATTCTGGGTGCGTGGCGAGGCGCATGGCCTGACGCCGGGCTGGTGGGCCACCCCGCTGTTCCTGACCCTGATTCTGGTAGAAACCGCCGATCTGGTGTTTGCGGTGGATAGTATCCCAGCCATTTTCGCGATTACTCAAGATCCGTTTATTGTCTACACCTCGAATATCTTCGCGATTCTGGGCTTGCGCGCGCTGTATTTCGCGCTGGCGGCGATGGTGCATCGCTTCCACTATCTGAAATACGCGCTCTCGGTGGTGCTGGTATTTATCGGTGTGAAAGTCGGCTTGGTGTATTTCAACCACGAAGGTTTGATCGACTTCAAGATTCCAACCGCCGTATCGTTGGGCGTAACTTTTGGCTTGCTGCTGGCGGGCGTGCTCTACTCGCTGTGGAAAACCCGCGGCGAGGCGATCCCAGAGCAGTCTACACATTAAGCACCGCGCTACTTCAACAAAAACCCCGCTTCGGCGGGGTTTTTGTTGGGCGCCAGCTTGATACCCCAACCGCGTATCAGCGTAAACGCCATATTAATTTAGGCTTACTGAGCAATACCCTTATCACGCACCAGCCATGAATGAATCGCCGCAATCACAATCAGCACAGCGGCTACGCCGCCAGTTACCGCCTCGGGAATATGCCAGCGCGCGGCCAGCAACATCACCGCCGCCAAAGCCCCAATCGCCCAGAAAGCGCCATGCTCCAGATATTTAAACGCCGTTAGTGTGCCTTTTTCAACCAGCATTAAGGTAAAGCTACGTACAAACATCGCGCCAATGCCTAGGCCAATGGCGATCAGAAAGATATTTTTGGTTAGCGCAAAGGCGCCCAGCACCCCATCAAACGAGAATGAGGCATCCAAAATCTCGAGATAGATAAAGCCGCCAATCCCGGTTTTGGCCGCAGCGCCAGCATCGCCAATCAGATCGCCCAGCCCATCCACCAACACATACACCAGCACCCCCCAGATACCGGCCTGCAAAAAGCGCAGCGCCTCGGCCACCGGCAAATGGCTGGCCAAGAGCAGCAGCACCAGCAATGCCACCAATACCGAGGCCATTTCCAGCTTGCCCAAATGCGCCAACAGCTGCTCAATCGGCTTAAACCAATGCGTGTCTTTTTCGTAATCGAGAAAGAAATTTAAAAACACCAGCAGCAAAAAAGCCCCGCCAAATGCGGTTACTTCGATATGTGCCGAAGTCAAAATCGCCGCATAACGCTCAGGCTGCAGCAGGGCCATGCTCAGCACATCACTAGCCGGCCAGTGCCCGCTGCTAAAGTAATCGTATAGCGAGACGGGCCCAGGCAGCGGCCAAAGCCCGGCAATCACCGCCACAATCACCAGCGGAAACACCACCCGCATGCCAAACACGGCAATCAGCATGCCCCAGAGCAAAAAGCGCCGCCGCCATTTTTCATCCCAATGCCGCAGCACTGAGGCATTCACCACCGCGTTGTCAAAACTCAGGCTGGTTTCCAGCAAAGCCAGATTAAATGCAATCCACAAACCGCCCCAGCCACCGATCAGCGCCGCCAGTCCCAAGCCCAGCAAAGTCACCATAAACGAAGAAGAAAAAAACCGCATGCGCTGTCCATCCTAAAGTCAGCCGTCATTATGCCGCATTTGCCCCCTGCCCCGCCGGCCGGCGCACGGGGCCAATCTCTGCGCCAGATCAGAATTGCTGTCACGAAAGTGGCAAAGCGCTTGGTCGGCTGGGATAGAGGCTCTATACTCTGCGGTATTGTTCGCGCGGCCCGCTCGCCGGCCGCCTCATTCAACTCTCGGAGCCTAGCATGAGCAACCCGTATCTCGCCCTCGTTCAAGCCCACCACGAATTGCTGCAAAAAGCCGACGCGCCTTTGTTTGCCGATCTGAGCACCCTGGGTAGCGCTGCCCAAGCAGTGGCCGCGGATGCGCCAGTCGCCATGATTTTTGCCCCGCACCCCGATGACGAATGCATTATCGGCGCACTGCCATTGCGCCTAGGTCGTGAAGCCGGCTTTAAAGTCTATAACGTGGCGGTGACTCAAGGCTCGAATCTGAAACGCCAGCCTGAGCGCTGGGCCGAGCTGAAAAATGCTTGCGATTATCTGGGCTGGGGCCTGCTGGAAACCATTCCGGGTGGTCTGATGAGCGTCACCACCAAAACCCGCAGCGAAGATCCTGCCGCTTGGGCCGAAAAAGTGGCCGTGGTGGCCGAAATCATTCGCCAACATCAACCGCAAGTGGTGGTATGCCCGCACGACAATGACTACCACTCAGCCCATATCGGCACTCACTATCTGGTGGTGGATGCGCTGAAAGCCGCCAACCACAGCTGTGTACTGGTACAAAGCGAATTCTGGCGCCAGATGGAAGCGCCTAATGCGCTGATCGCGACCAATCAGCAAGATACTGCCGATCTGATCGCCGCACTGGCTTGCCACGTGGAAGAAGTCCGTCGCAATCCATACCACCTGCGTCTGCCGGGCTGGATGGCCGACAATGTTCGCCGTGGCGCCGAAGTCTGTGGTGGCCAAGGTGCGGCGGCGCCAACCTTCTCGTTTGGCACGATTTATCACATTGGCCGCTTTGATGGTCAAGCCGTGGTGCCGACGAGCCAGAAATTCACCATCAGCGAAAGCGACGACATCAAGGCGGTACTGGCCTAAGCGCCACCCTGCACTGCACGCAACGCCCAAGCCAGCTGGTCTACCAGCTGGCTTTTTTTCGTCCAGCGAAAGCTGAAAGACAATAAATAGCCCCTGCTGATCCGAACTGCACCGCCACATCTGATACCAAACTGAACGTTGATACCAAAACCACGAAAGCAGATACTAAGACCCTAAATCGCTCTACTAGGGGTTTCCCGTATGCTCAGCCGAAAAATCGCCTTACTGGCGGCCGTGGTCGCCACCACCGCCGTAGCCAGCCTGGCCTCGCAATGGGTGGTGCCGCCAACACTGGGGACGCATAGCTGGTTTGATCATGCCCGTAGCGTGCCGCAAGTGGCCTGCTGGCCGGATGAAAGCGCCCAGGCGTGCTGGCGCCGGGCGGAGCACCGCCCCCATTAAACGCTAGGCGCACGATGCAGTGCCCCCGCACTCAGCGCAAGGCGGTTTATTCTGCCAGCGGTAGCTGCATCCCGGGCTGATACACCGTCAGCGCCAGTGGCTTGCGTAGCAAGGCACGAATCTGTTTGGACATATCCAGATCATAAGCGGGGTATGGCGCTGCAAGCAGCTCATCCAATTGACCCTGGCTTGATACTTCACCCAGGTATACCCACTGATCCAAGACCTGCCATACCGGCGCCCAGCTCGGGCCTTCGGCCAGCAAAATCGGCCCGCCATACGGCCACGGCGTGACTTTGTGTTTGGCCAGCGCGGCCAGCAAGCGGGCATTGTGCAGGCTCACCGGTTCGCGCCCCACACAGCCGCCACGGCAATCACCGGTGCTTAATGCCGAACACGGGCTTACCTCATTGCCTTTGCGCGGTTTTTCCAGCCCCAGCAGCTGTCGGCACAAACCCTGCCCTTTGGCGATGCGATTGAGGATATTTTGCGCCTCGCGTGCCCCGCGGAACGGGCCAAACAGCTCGCCATGCGGGCTGCGCAATTCGCCCAGCGTGATCAGCTGGGGCTGCAGCGGCGCCTCTGGCTGAGCTGGATTGAGCGTGAGCGACCACACCACCTGCGTTTGATCGGCTTTTTGCCGCGCCCCGGGATTAAAGCGGGGCTTGAGCTCGCGCAATAAGCGCTGTTCGCGCAGGCTAGCGCCCAGCTCGCCGCTGGTTTCGATCCAATCGATCCGCTGCAAGGCCGCTGCCAGCTGGGCGGCCTGCCCATCGGTGGCCTTTTTGCCAAAATGCTGCAAAATCCGCCGACGCAGATTACTCGCCGCGCCAACATACAGCGGCACATCGTTGGCGCCATAAAATAGATACACGCCGGCGGTATCGGGCAGATCATCCACCTGGCTTTCGTCCAGCTGCGGCGGCAAGGCCAGCGGGCGAATCAACTCATCAATCGCTTGCTGCACCCGCGCCGCGCCCAGCTCGACCACCGCGGCACTTAAAAACTGCTGCACCAGCTCGGCATCGGTCAGCGCGCGATGCCGCTCGCCGTTGTATTGCAGGCCATGACGGGCGATCAGTGCATCCAGGCTGTGCTTGAATTCATCGGGGTAAAGCTTGCGCGAGAGCTGCACGGTGCACAGCACTTTGGCCCGAAACGGCAGCCCCAGGCGCTGGAATTCATTGCGCAAAAAGGTGTAATCAAAGCGGGCATTGTGCGCGACAAAAATCCGCCCCTGCAGCTTGGCCAACAGCTCGCTCGCCACCGCGGCGAAGCGGGGCGCATCGCGCACCATGGCATCATCAATCCCGGTGAGCTGCTGAATAAACTGGGGTATCGGCTGCTCAGGGTTTACCAATGAGCTCCAGCGCTCAATACCCCCATCGGTATCGAGCTGCAAGAGCCCAATTTCGGTAATGCGATCGACCGCCGGCTTGGCGCCAGTGGTTTCCAGATCCAGCAGCACCAGCGGGGCCGGATAAATCGGGTGAGACATGCGACGTTCCATCCAGCATGGCAGGCCACGCGGCCAGCCAGCGGCCTTTAATCTTTAACGAAACGGAAACACTGGTGAATCCGCTTGTTGCGGAAATCTTCCGGCACCGATTGCGCCGTTAGATTTTCACAGCGGCCAACAAACATGGGGTCCAGCTCGAAACTGCGCAGATTATTCGAGAAATACAGCACCCCTTTGGGCGCCAATAGCGACAGACACGCTTCGATCAAAAAGGCGTGATCGCGCTGCACATCCAATACGCCCAGCATTTTTTTCGAATTGGAAAAGCTCGGCGGGTCCATCACGATCAGATCGTAGCGCTGCGGGCTGCAGGTGGCTTCGCGCAAAAACTCGAACACATCGGCGCGCACGCGCTGATGCACGGTTGGGTCCATGCCATTCAAGGCAAAATTGCGCCCCGCCCAATCCAGATAAGTATTGGATAAATCTACCGTGGTGGTGCTCGCCGCACCGCCCGCCGCGGCGTAAACACTAAAGGCGCCGGTATAGCTAAAGAGATTTAAAAAGCGTTTACCTGCCGCCTCCCCCATGACGCGTTTGCGCGTATTGCGGTGATCAAGAAACAGGCCGGTATCGAGATAGGCTTCGAGATTTACCTCGAATTTAAGGCCGTTTTCTTCCACCACAAAAAACTCGCCTGCGTCTTCCTGCTTTTCGTACTGGGTGAGGCCTTTCATCCGTTTACGGATTTTCAGTGCCACATGTTCCAGCGGCACTTCCAGCACTTCGGCAGTGGCGGCGTGGATCTGGTCGATCCACGTTGAATAATCTTCGTCGCTCTCAACCCAGCCGGTATCGAATTCCTGCAGGTGCACGCGATCGCCATACACATCCACAATCATCGGAAACTCAGGCACATCGCGATCATAAATGCGATAGCACTGCAGCCCTTGCCGGCGGGCCCATTTGCCCCAATGGCGGGCATTTTTGTTTAAACGATTACGATAACTGGCGAGATCCATGATGGTATGTGCACTGCAAACTATATAAGGCCGCAGTTTAACAGCTGCCCGCGTGCACTGGCGGGGAAAATGCAACAGCCCGGGCTAGCCGGGCTGTTTCGCTGCGCAAATCGGCCTTTAGGCCGTAGGCTCATCCGCCATCGACACCGGCTGCACGAGCCCGGCCGCCAGCTTGGCGCGATCGCGCGCCACATCGGTATCCGAACCAGCCGCCAGCGCCACGCCCATGCGGCGGCGCTCGAAGGCTTCGGGCTTACCAAACAGGCGCAAATCGCTGCGCGGTACCGCCAGCGCTGCTGCCACCCCATCAAAAGCGATGCCGCTTTCCTCCATCCGGCCATAAATCACGGCGCTGGCCGCTGGCTCGCGTTGGCTCACATCCACGGGCAAGCCCAAAATCGCGCGGGCATGCAGCTCGAATTCGGAAAAGTACTGGCTCATCAAGGTAACGAGGCCCGTATCGTGCGGACGTGGGCTCACTTCCGAGAACCAAACTTCATCGCCTTTCACAAACAGCTCAACCCCAAACAAACCACGGCCGCCCAGCGCGGTGGTGATTTTGCGTGCCATTTCTTGCGCACGCTGCAGGGCCAGCGGATTCATGCGCTGCGGCTGCCAGCTTTCAACATAATCGCCCTTCACCTGCACATGGCCGACCGGCGCGCAGAATGAAGTCAGGATGTCGTTGTCTTCGCCTTGTGAGCGCACGGTGAGCAGGGTGATTTCATATTCAAAATCGATAAAGCCTTCCACAATCACCCGGCCGTGATCCACACGGCTACCAGCTTGCGCGTATTGCCAAGCGGTCTCGACATCGGCGGCCGATTTAAGCAGCGATTGGCCTTTGCCCGACGAAGACATCACTGGTTTGACTAAGCACGGAAACCCAATCTCGGCACACGCGGCTTGCAACTCGGCCAGTGAGCTGGCAAAGCGATAAGGCGAAGTGGCCAAGCCCAGCTCTTCTGCCGCCAGCCGGCGAATACCTTCGCGGTTCATGGTGAGCTGTGTGGCCCGCGCAGTCGGGATAACCGTCGCCAAGCCATCGGCCTCAATGCGTACCAGCTCATCAGTGGCGATCGCCTCGATTTCCGGCACGATCAGATGCGGACGCTCGGCTTCCACCAACGCGCGCAAAGCTTGAGCGTCGCTCATATCAATGACGTGGCTGCGATGGGCGACTTGCATGCCCGGCGCATTGGGATAGCGATCCACTCCGATCACTTCGACCCCTAAGCGCTGCAAGGCGATAATGACTTCTTTGCCCAGCTCACCGCAGCCCAACAACATCACTTTGACGGCCGACGGGCTCAATGGCGTACCGATACGCATAGCGTTTTTCCTTATTCCAGCGACAATAAGGGCCACCCGCAGGCAGCCCAGTCGATATTCAATTCAGATTACTGCCCGACTTTGAGGCCATGCAAAAGGCGCATAAACACCGGGTCAGGCACATATTGTTTCACCACACTTTCCCAGCCCTGCGGGCCTACAAGGCCCTTGACCATGGTCGAGCTGATTTCCGCGATCTCGCGCGGTGGCATTAAAAAGATAGTATCAATGTGCGGCGCCAAATCGGCATTGACGTAACGCATTTTCCGCTCGAATTCGTAATCGGCTGCTTCGCGAATACCGCGCAAAATAAATTGCGCGCCCTGCTCGCGGGCGTAATCCACCAGAAAACGATTCTGAAATACCTCAACCCGCAGATTGGCAATCCCATTGGTGGTTTCACGCAACATCGACAGGCGCTCTTCGAGGCTGAAGGTGTATTTTTTGTCGGGATTTTCACCAATCGCGACGATCATTTCATCAAATAATTGCACCCCACGTTCAATCATCCACAAATGACCCTTGGTCACTGGATCGAAACTGCCGGCATAAACGCCTACGCGCATTGCAAAATCTCCGCGAAATTCAGCCAACACTATACCACCAGCCCACATTAATTTAAGATGAGCCGCATAGATTCACATGCAAAGGGGAGCGTGCATCGTGTTAAAAAAACTCATTATTGCGGCAAGTCTGGCCCTGGCTAGCGGCGCTCAAGCCGATATCAATATTGGCCAGTCTGTACCCACCACCGGGATCGCCGGCGAGACCGGCAAGGCCTTGGCACTGGGTGCTTCAATTTACTTTAACCAGGTAAATGGCCGTGGCGGCGTCAATGGCGAACAGATTAATCATCTGGTCCGCGATGATGGGGATGATCCGAAACGCACGTTGCAAAACACCCAAGATTTCATCGACAAAGAAAATGCCGTAGCGCTGATTTCCTACCACGGCACTGATAATGTCAATGCACTGATAAAAGCCAAAACCCTAGAAAACGCCGGGATTCCTTTGGTGGGCGTACACAGCGGGGCCGAGTTTTTGCGCAGCCCTGGCAGCCCGTATCTCTTTCACACGCGCGCCGGCTTTAACCAGGAAGCCGAGCGGATTGTGAAGCTCTTGACCGAAAACCTGGGGATTACCAAGTTTGGCGTACTGGCGCAAAAAGATGGTTTTGGTGAATCAGGCGTAGCCGCACTGAAAGCGGCGCTGGCCAAAAAACAGCTGAAACTGCAAGCCGAAGCCTGGTATGACCGCGCCAGTGGCGACACCAGCAAAGCGGCCAAAGATCTGGCCAAAGTTAATCCCGAAGTGGTGATTCTGGTGGCGCATACCAAGCCAGCGGCCACCTTTGTGGAAAATTACAAAAACAACGGCGGCACCTCGCAGCTGTACGCCTTCTCAGCCGTGCAGTTTGAAGACATCAGTAAACAGATTGGTAAGCGGACAGCCCACGGCCTCGGTATCAGCCAGGTGCTGCCCTACCCTTACAACACCCGTGCGCGCATCGTGCAAGAATTTCAGGATGATGTGTACGCCGAGCTAGGCTCGGGTATGTCGGGTAAGAAAGAATCGCTGGCCGCGATTTCTAAATACCCAAGCTATGCGATGCTGGAAGGCTATATTTCTGCGCGGATTATCGTGGAAGCACTGAAACGCGCCGGCAAATCACCGACACGAACAGCCGTTTACAATGCACTTGGCTCGCTCAATCGCTATGATCTGGGTGGCTTTGTGGTCGATTACACCGGCAACAAACGCAATGGCTCCAATTTTGGTGAGCTGACCATGATTTCACCGACGGGTGCGCTCACCCGCTAACGCCACGTGCTCAACAAAAAGGCCATTCTTGCGAATGGCCTTTTTTCTTGCTAGTGGGTAGATACCCACCAGCCGTATTACCCTGCAAAGTATTAAATAAAATACCCGCAGGGCAATACCCTATCAAGAAGCGAAGAAATCTTTTACCTTATCCATAAAAGATTTGGCGCGCGGATTGTGTTTATCCGAATCACCCTGGCTGATTTCTTCAAACTCTTTGAGCAGCTCTTTCTGGCGGCCAGTGAGTTTCACTGGGGTTTCCACCACCACGTGGCACATCAAATCGCCGGTAATCGCACTGCGCACACCTTTGATCCCTTTGCCACGCAGACGGAATACTTGCCCGGTTTGCGTTTCGGCCGGAATGGTGATGCGCGCTTTGCCCGACAGCGTTGGGATTTCGATTTCGCCGCCTAACGCCGCGCAGGCAAAGCTAATCGGCATTTCGCAATGCAGATCGTTGCCTTCGCGCTCGAACACCGCGTGCTGCTTGATGTGTGTAACGACGTACAGATCACCCGGTGGCCCGCCATTCACACCCGGCTCGCCCTCGCCCGACAGGCGAATGCGATCGCCCTCGTCCACCCCGGCCGGGATTTTCACCGCCAGCGTTTTGTGGGTGGAAACGCGGCCAGTGCCGTTACATTTACGGCAAGGATCCGGAATGTATTTACCCGTGCCATGACACGTTGGGCAGGTCTGCTGCAGGCTAAAGAAGCCTTGCGCCACGCGCACCTGGCCGTGGCCATTACACGTGTGGCAGGTTTTGGCCTCGGTACCTGGCTTGGCGCCCGTGCCGTGACAGCTATCACACTCTTCGTGCGATGGAATCTTGATCTGCTTTTCTACCCCACGCGCCGCTTCTTCCAGCGTGATTTCCATGTTGTAGCGCAGATCAGCGCCACGGTAGACATTACTGCGACCGCCACGACCACCACCGAAAATATCGCCAAAAATGTCGGCGAAATCGCCAAAGCCACCGCCACCAAAGCCGCCACCGCCCATGCCGGCCTGTGGGTCGACCCCGGCGTGGCCGTATTGATCGTAGGCTGCCCGTTTCTGGCTATCAGAGAGAATCTCGTAGGCTTCTTTGGCTTCCTTGAATTTCTCTTCGGCATCTTTGCTGTCCGGATTGCGGTCCGGATGGTATTTCATCGCCAGCTTGCGGTATGCCTTTTTGATTTCATCATCCGAGGCGTCACGATTTACGCCCAGGATGTCATAAAAATCTTTCTTTGCCATGCTGTTCACCTAAAGAAACAAAAAGGCACAGCCCGGCACCTGCGTGCCGGTTCTGTGCCCCTGAGCGGTTAATTACTTGTCTTTCACTTCGGTGAATTCGGCGTCAACCACGTTGCCGTCGTCTTTGCTATCGCCCGCGGCTTGTGCGCCTTCGGCACCGGCTTGCGCACCTGCTTGCTCGGCGTACATTTTCTCCGCGACTTTGTGGCTGGCTTTCATCAGCGCTTCGGTTTTCGCTTCGATGTCCGCTTTGTCGTCACCTTTTACCACGCCTTCCAGCGCAGTGATGGCGGCTTCGATTTCCACTTTTTCGTCAGCAGTCACTTTATCGCCGGCTTCAGACAGCATTTTCTTCACTTGGTGAATCATGCCTTCGCCTGCATTGCGGGCTTGCACCAGCTCAGCCAGTTTTTTGTCTTCTTCCGCATTCAGCTCAGCGTCTTTCACCATGGCCTGAATTTCAGCTTCAGACAGACCTGAAGAAGCCTGAATGGTGATCTTCGCTTCTTTGCCCGATGCTTTGTCTTTCGCGCTCACGTGCAAGATACCGTTGGCATCGATGTCGAAAGTTACTTCAATCTGTGGCACACCGCGTGGCGCTGGTGGAATATCACCCAGGTTGAACTGACCCAGCGATTTATTCGCCGAGGCTTTTTCACGCTCACCTTGCAGCACGTGAATGGTCACGGCGCTCTGGTTGTCTTCTGCGGTCGAGAAGGTTTGTGACGCTTTAGTCGGGATCGTGGTGTTTTTCTGGATCAGCTTGGTCAGCACGCCGCCCAGGGTTTCAATCCCCAGTGACAGTGGCGTCACGTCCAGCAGCAGGACGTCTTTACGATCGCCGCCCAGTACCGCACCTTGAATCGCTGCACCCACAGCAACGGCTTCGTCTGGATTCACGTCACGGCGTGGCTCTTTGCCGAAGAACTCTTTCACCGCGTCCATTACTTTTGGCATACGGGTTTGACCGCCGACCAAGATCACATCATCGATGTCGCTAGCTTTCAGGCCCGCATCTTTCAGGGCGATACGGCATGGCTCGATCGAACGGGTGATCAGGTCTTCAACCAGAGATTCAAATTTGGCGCGGGTGATTTTCAGCACCAAGTGTTTTGGACCGGTTGCATCCATGGTCACGTATGGCAGATTGATTTCGGTCTGCGCGCTAGAAGACAGTTCGATCTTGGCTTTTTCGGCCGCTTCTTTCAGGCGTTGCAGTGCCATCACGTCGTTTTTCAGATCGATGCCTTGCTCTTTCTTGAACTCGGCAATGATGTAGTCGATCAGACGTTGGTCGAAGTCTTCACCACCGAGGAAAGTATCACCGTTGGTGGCCAGCACTTCGAATTGTTTGTCGCCATCAACGTCAGCAATCTCGATGATCGACACGTCAAACGTACCACCGCCCAAGTCATAGACCGCGATCTTGCGATCGCCTTTTTCCATTTTGTCCATGCCGAATGCCAGCGCAGCAGCGGTTGGCTCGTTGATGATCCGTTTTACTTCCAGACCCGCGATGCGGCCGGCGTCTTTGGTGGCTTGACGTTGGCTATCGTTAAAGTAGGCCGGAACGGTAATCACCGCTTCGGTCACTTCTTCGCCCAAGTAATCTTCGGCGGTTTTTTTCATTTTGCGCAGCACTTCCGCAGAGATTTGCGGTGGTGCCATTTTTTTATCGCGCACCGAAACCCAAGCATCGCCGTTGTCGGCTTTGATGATTGAGAAAGGCATCAGATCGATGTCTTTTTGCACTTCTTTGTCTTCGAAGCGACGACCGATCAGACGTTTTACCGCGTACAGCGTGTTTTTCGGGTTAGTCACCGCTTGGCGTTTGGCAGGAGCACCCACCAGAATCTCGCCATCTTCCTGATAAGCGATGATCGATGGCGTAGTGCGCGCGCCTTCGGCGTTTTCGATTACTTTGGTCTGGCCATTTTCGATTACGGCCACACAGCTGTTGGTTGTACCCAGGTCAATACCAATAATTTTGCCCATTTTTCTTTCCTTCATCTCTAAATCCAGTGGCTTGATTCTGTTGTGATTAACGCCACCGGATGTTGTCAAATAACCATGTCTGCTAAGTGGGGATCAGCTGGCCCATTTCAAGAGCCGATTGATGCAGTGCTTGGCCAAGTGGCCGGACTGCCGCTACCGCCTTACTTCGCGGCAGCCACCACCACCATGGCGGGACGCAAAATGCGCCCAGCCAACTCATAACCTTTTTGCATGACCTGTACGACGGTATTGGCTTCTTCGTCGCTCGGTACCATTGAAATGGCCTGATGCTTATTCGGATCGAGTTTTTCACCCATCGGGTTGATTTCAACCAGCTCGAATTTCTCGAACGCACTGGTCAGTGCCTTGGCGGTGAGATCCACACCCATTTTCAGGCCATCAAAGTTACCCGACTGATCCAGCAGCGCCATATCGATGGCGTCTTTCACACTAATGATCTCGCGGGCAAATTTTTCAATCGCGAATTTGCGGGCCTTGTCGTTTTCATCCAGCGCGCGGCGGCGAGCGTTTTCGGCCTCGGCACGCACATACAGGATGTCCTGGCGGGCTTTTTCCAGCTCGGCCAGGGCTTGGTTCAGCTGCTCTTCAATACTTGCGCTCGCATCAGCGGCAGTATTTTCAGTGGCAAGCTCAGGGTTTGCCGACTGCTCGGTTTGCTGCTCGGCTTGGTTTTCTGTGTTCACTTCTTGGCTCATGGTGACCTCCAACTACGAATGACAGCCAAGATTGGGATAAGCCATACCTTTTCAAGGGTTATTGAAGAAAAAAAATCCGCCCCAGCCATCAGTCAGCTAAGTAATTCACCCGATATGTAGTGAATATTTTTCGACTACAATTTGTGCTGCATCGCAAAATTTGTTGCGATGCAAAAATTACCTGCTTCAATCAATAACACAGCTTGCCGTATTGATCAGATCTGCCGTCTTCACCACAGGGAGCGCATCATGAGTACCGCCACTGACCGCATTGCAGCACTGGAACACGACTGGAAAACCAACCCGCGCTGGGCCGGCATTCGCCGCCCGTATTCAGCCGCCGATGTCGAGCGTCTGCGTGGTACTTTGCTGCAGGAGCACACCATTGCCCGCCATGGTGCAATGAAGCTCTGGCGCTTACTGCACGACACGCCCTATGTACACGCGCTGGGCGCCCTCACCGGCAATCAGGCCATGCAGCAAGTGAAAGCCGGTCTGAAAGCGATTTATCTCTCCGGCTGGCAGGTAGCGGCCGACGCCAATATCGCCGGCGAAATGTACCCCGATCAATCGCTGTATCCGGCCAATTCGGTGCCACAAGTGGTACGACGCATTAATCACACGCTGGCGCGGGCCGATCAGATTCACCATGCTGAGGGCGATGACAGCATTGATTGGTATGCCCCGATTGTGGCCGATGCCGAAGCTGGCTTTGGTGGTGTATTGAACGCTTTTGAGCTGATGAAAGGCATGATCGAAGCTGGCGCCGCCGGCGTGCATTTTGAAGATCAGCTGGCCAGCGTGAAAAAATGCGGGCATATGGGCGGCAAGGTGCTGGTACCAACCCGCGAGGCAGTGGAAAAACTGGTGGCCGCGCGGCTGGCTGCCGATGTAATGGGCGTACCGACCATCATCGTGGCGCGCACCGATGCCGAGGCCGCTGATTTGCTGACCAGCGACGTGGATGACAACGACAAACCCTTCTGCACCGGCGAGCGCACGGTCGAAGGTTTTTACAAAACCTACCCAGGGCTGGAGCAGGCGATTTCGCGCGGGCTTGCCTACGCCCCCTACGCCGATCTGATCTGGTGTGAAACCGGCAAACCCGATCTGGAATACGCCCGCCAGTTTGCGCAGGCCATTCACAGCAAATACCCGGGCAAACTGCTGGCCTACAATTGCTCGCCTTCGTTTAACTGGAAGAAAAACCTCGACGACGCCACCATCGCTAAGTTCCAGCAGGAGCTCGGCGCGCTGGGGTATAAATTCCAATTCATTACCCTAGCGGGCTTTCATGCCCTCAACTACGGCATGTTCAATCTGGCCCACGGCTATGCTCGCACGGGCATGAGCGCGTTTGTCGAGCTGCAACAAGCCGAATTTGCCGCGGCAGAGCGTGGCTTTACCGCCGTGAAACACCAGCGCGAAGTGGGCACCGGCTACTTTGATCAGGTCACCCAGGTGATCCAGCAAGGTCAGTCTTCAACGACGGCACTGAAAGGCTCGACCGAAGCCGAGCAGTTCCATTAATGGCCAACATCACTTTTGCTTGAGCCCTTGCACGTGCGCGCAACCTCGACCGCTCTGTATCTAGCCCCGAGCTTAGGGTTGCGCCACGTGTTTTTTCAACCCCACTTACCGCGCCTGCGCTTGCCGCTGGCGCTGATGGGAGGCCCGCAGATGACGACCGCCACCGCAGAGCGTATCCAGCTTATTGGCCAGCTCAGCCCCGAACATCGCCAGATTCTTAGTCCGGCAGCCCTTGATTTTCTGGCTGCCCTGCATCGCCAATTTGAGCCGCGCCGCCAGGCCTTGTTGCAGGCGCGCATCCAGCGCCAGCGCAAACTCGATGCTGGGGAAAAACCCGACTTCCTGCCAGCCACCGCGCACATTCGCCACGGCGAATGGAAGATCAACCCGCTACCGGAAGACCTGCAAGATCGCCGGGTCGAAATCACCGGCCCGGTCGAGCGCAAAATGATGATCAATGCGCTCAATTCCGGCGCGAAATGTTTTATGGCAGATTTTGAAGACTCGAATACGCCCACCTGGGACAACCAGCTCGATG
This sequence comes from Chitinibacter tainanensis DSM 15459, assembly GCF_000429785.1. Classification (GTDB taxonomy): domain Bacteria; phylum Pseudomonadota; class Gammaproteobacteria; order Burkholderiales; family Chitinibacteraceae; genus Chitinibacter; species Chitinibacter tainanensis. The sequence goes on along the minus strand of NZ_AUCN01000009.1, from coordinate 16,991 downwards.
GGCAGGTGAATGTCTTTGATGCCTATCGCCGCAGCATCAGCTACACCAGCCCCGAGGGCAAGCATTACAGCCTGAATAAAGACATCGCCACCTTGATCATTCGCCCACGTGGCTGGCATCTGGAGGAAAAACACCTACAGATTGATGGCGAGGTGATGTCAGGCTCGCTATTTGATTTCGGTCTCACCGTTTTTCATAACCTGCAATATCGGCTCAGCGTCGGCAGTAGCTGCTATTTTTATCTGCCGAAAATGGAATCGCACCTTGAAGCCCGCTTGTGGAATGATGTGTTTAACTGGGCCGAGCGCGAGCTAAACGCCCCACATGGCTGCATCAAGGCCACGGTGCTGATCGAAACGATTCTGGCGGCGTTTGAGATGGACGAAATCCTTTACGAATTGCGCGAGCATTCGGCCGGCCTGAATGCCGGACGCTGGGATTACATCTTTAGCTGCATTAAGAAATTCCGCCTCGATCAGGATTTCTGCTTGGCCGAGCGCGGCAAGATCACCATGCTGGTGCCCTTTATGCGCGCCTATTCGCTGCTACTACTGAAAACCTGCCATCAGCGCGGCGCACCCGCGATTGGCGGCATGTCGGCGTACATCCCGGTCAAAACCGACCCTGAGGCTAACGACAAAGCCATGGCGCAAGTGCAGGCCGATAAAGAGCGCGATGCCGGCGACGGCTATGATGGCGGTTGGGTGGCACACCCCGGGCTAGTACCTGTCGCAATGCAAGCGTGGAAAAAGGCTTTGGGGCAATACCCCAATCAAATTCACCGCCAGCGCCCGGATATTCAAGTGAGCGCCGCCGACCTGCTGAATTTCCACCCTGAAGCCCCGATCACCGAGCAGGGCCTGCGCAATAACATCAGCGTGGGGGTGCAATATCTGGCCTCTTGGCTGGCTGGCATGGGCTGTGTACCGATCCATAACCTGATGGAAGACGCGGCCACCGCTGAAATCAGCCGCTCGCAAATCTGGCAATGGATACGCTCGCCCAAAGGCGTGCTGGAGGATGGGCGCAAAGTGGACGTCGCACTTTTTAATACCCTTCTGCAAGAAGAAGTCGCCAAGCTGGAGCAGCAAGGCCGCTACAGCGCCACACTGGCCGAGGCCGCCAAATTGTTTGGCGACATTACCACCAGCGAAGACTTTGTCGAGTTCCTCACTCTACCGGGCTACCGTCGGCTGGCGTAATCTCGCTCGCTCAGGTCCAAAAAAAGCCCCGCCAAAGCGGGGCTTTTTATTGCTGCCGCAGTCAACTTACACGCTAACCACGCGGCTGCGACGGTTACTGCTGCTAAATACCGCTACTTTCATTGTCGCCGTTGCCGCTACTGGGCCGGTGTACAGCGGCGACGCCGGAGTTGGGTCTGAGCCATCGGTGGTGTAGCGAATCGCCAAGCCTGGCGCCGCCACATTGGCATACAGCTGGCCGGCTTCCACTGTCACGCCTGGCAATGGGATGCGATAGCCATAGCCACCAAAGCTTTCCCCGCGCGGGAAGCCATCCAGACGTGGCAGCTCACGCTGGCCCAAACGGTTGGCAAACTCGTTCCAGTCTGCGTCCATTTTGGCTTGGCGCGCGGCCACATCGGCAATCGAAGTCCAGGCCGGGTCTTTCGCCCATGCGCGTTCGGCCAGCGCGATAATCCGTGGCATGGCCAGATATTCCAGCCGCGAACGATCACGGATATTTTCAGCCCACAGCTGGCCTTGAATCCCGATGATGTTTTTAATCCCTTCTGGTGTCAGGCGGACTTTGCTGGCGATATTGTCTTTATCCAGCGGCTTGCCAAACAGATTGACGGTCGCCGTGGTGAAAATATCCAGCGGTACAAATTCATACGCGCCACGGGTTTCGATAAAGCCGCCCCAGTAGTAACCCGGCTCTAGCGGATCTTTGGCATAGGCCAGATCGAAGTAGAGGTTGGTGACGTTCGACAATACCGTTTTGTAGCCGGCGTTGGCCAATTGGTAAGCGAAGTCTTCCTGGCCCCAGCCCCATACGTTATTCCACACATACGGACGGAAATTAGCGTTCACAAACTCAGGGTTCGGGCCGTGGGTATGCTCGCCGTTGACTTCTTTTTTCACCAGCGCAATTTCTTCCCAACCACCAAATACCAGGCCATATTTCTTCAGCAGATCGCGGTAACGGGCGAGGAAGTAATTTTGCAGCTCAACGATTTTGGTCATGCCTTTTTCTTGCATAAAGGCCTGGCAAATCGGTGATTTTTCCCACGCGCCATTAGGCACTTCATCGCCGCCGGTGTGCATGGTGGTGAATGGCGCGCCAGCTTCTTCAAACATGGCTTTCACATCGTGCAGCACGGTTTCGATGAAGTTGTAGCACGACTCAAGCGCAATGCAGATCACATTGTCGTGCCACAGCTGCACGGATTCATACACCGAGGCGTCGTTAAAGTCGCACAGCAGGTATTGCTTCGCTTCGGCTTCGCGGCCTTCGGCCATCAAACGCGTGTAGCGCACATTCATGGCTTTGATCGCGGCGCGGGCATGGCCTGGTACGTCGATTTCGGGCACCACTTCGATGTGGCGCGCGGTGGCGTATTTCAGGATTTCAATGAAATCGGCTTTGCTGTAATGGCCACTACCGGCTTTACCCGCTACGTCGCCGCCCGAGCCAAAGCATGGCACGAGGTTATCGGTTTCGTCCGCGGTGTAACCACGCAAGCTACCAATCTCGGTCAGCTCTGGCAGGCTCGGAATTTCCAGGCGCCAGCCTTCGTCGTCGGTGAGGTGGAAGTGGAATTGGTTGAGTTTATACAGCGCCATGCAGTCCAGCAGACGCAATACTGTTTCTTTACTGGTGAAGTTACGCCCCACATCCAGATGCAAACCGCGATAGGCAAAGCGCGGCGCGTCTTGCACTTGGCAGGCGGCCACAGCCAGCTCGGCTTGCGGGTTCAGATATGCAGCAACTGGCAGCAATTGACGCAGTGATTGAATGGCATTGCACACGCCTGCGGCGCTGGCGCCGGTAAGCACGATGCCCTCTGCGCTCACTTGCAGCTGATAGGCTTCGCCTGGAGCCAGCGTGTCTTTCACTGCCACAGGCGCGATTTTCAGCTCAATCGCGGCCGCGCCAGCCGGCTTGAAGGCGGCGCGTTGCAGCGTTTGCCCGCTGACATCTTTAATCGCCGCCTGCAATAAGGCGGCTTCATTCGCCAGCTCTGCACCATGCACGATAAAGGTGTTGGCATTGATCACAAACTGCCCGGCACCGGCGCTATATTGCAGCGGCGTCGGGGTAATTTTGCTCACTGCGTCGGCCGGCAACAGGCTCAGGCAGGCATTATCGGCAAAGGTTTTGCCGGCACTGGCAAGGGCAACTTCATCGCTGTCATTGCGATTGCGCTGGCCTTCGGTGGCAAATGGGGCGATATGCGGGTCGCCAATCACTTGCATCTGCGCTTGTGGGGTATTGGGGTCGTACACAATGTAGAAACCGAGTGGCGCATCGGTTTCGCTAATCACCCAGAACAGGCCTTCATAATCAAAAGTGCGAGATTCGCCCGGCTGTAGCGGCGCAAAACCTGCAGCCGGCGCCAAGCTCCAGAAATCGCCGTTGATGTGCGTCACCAGCACGTTACCAGTGACAGTTTCGGGTTTAATTTTGCGGCAAGTGTTGAAGTACAACGCCCAGCCTGAGGCTGGCAGCACTTGATCTGACAGATTGGTCAGCGTGAGCGCGGCGAGAAAATTATCACCGTTGTGGGCATTGGTTTTACATGCCCAGGCTAAATGGAGGTGCGCACCAGCTGGCTTATTCATTATGTATTCTCCCTCAGGATGAAATAGTGGGTTGACCCTGCACCCAGACAGTGTAGAAGCGCGATGCGCGCTCTGCCAAGCCAAGGTCAGCCGCTGTCGCCCGAATGCTGCGCCAGCGCTGCTTGAGCGTATTTATAGACCGCAGCTGGCGCGGCTATTCCACTATCAGCCCAATTCACCCTACAATCAGCTCAAAAGGGGAAACACGCATGTTGATACGGGAATGGATCGGTAATTCGCAAGGCCATGCATGGCGGCTGAATCATCATGTGGCCGCTGAGATTCCGTTTAATCTGCATTTTCACCCTGAATTTGAGCTTACCCTCACCTTGGGTGCGCAAGGGTTGCGGCAAATCGGCAGTGATCGCGCGCAGTTTCAGCAATGTGATCTGGCGCTGGTAGCGCCCAACCAGCCGCACAGTTGGCAAGCCGGCCCACGGGCGGATGCCCGCGATATCGAGCTGCAAGTCGTCTTATTTCGCCTCGATTGGCTGGTCGCGCTGGCCGAACATGGCCTGCCCGAGATCCGCCCGCTGTGCCAATGGCTGGCCAGCATTCGCCAGGGCGTGGTATTTAGCCACAGCTGTGCGCAAAGCCTGGCTCGCCAGCTGGCGCATTTGCATGAATTACAAGGCCTGCAGCGGCTGACCACCTTGCTGGATATTCTGGCGGCGCTGCAGCACGATAGTGGGGCACGCTTTATTGCTGGTGAAGCCACCGCGGCCGCCCCTGATCGCCGGCTGGAGCGAGCGATGGCATATATGCAGGCGCATTTTCATACCCCGCTGACGCTGGATGAGCTGGCCACCGCCGCGGCCTGCAGCGTCACGACGCTCAAGCGCCTTTTTAGCCAGCAATTGCAATCGAGCTTCAGCCACGAACTGAGCCGGCTGCGCATTGCTCATGCCTGCCAGCTTCTGGTGAGCAGTGAGCGCGGTGTGGCCTGGGTGGCGGCGCAAAGTGGCTATCCGTGCAGCAGTCTGTTTTACCGGCATTTCCAAGCGCATACCGGCCAAACCCCGAGCGATTTTCGCCAACACAGCCGCCTTGGCAAACCCACCCGGGGTATTGCCAGCCAGGCAAACTGATTCAGACCTCGCAGAGCAATACCCTAAAAATCGACTTTCGCCAGAGCTTTCGGCAACGCCCCACCGCCCAGCAGACGCCCCTGCAAGGGTCTGCCAGTAGCATGACGCGCCTTGCAAGCCAGCGATTTTGCGGCTAAGCAGATGTTTTCTTTCCCCTAAATCAAGGCAATTTTCGGTATCATTACGTACTTTTTGCCACATTTCTGGGTTAACAAGACATGGCCAATGTGCTCCAACTACGCGGCGGTACCGCGCTGTCACCGTTCCGGATTGAAAAACTCACCTCAGCGCTGGCTGCGCAAGGGCTGAGCGTCAACCTGTATGCCGAATACTGGCACTTTGCCGAACTGACTGCCGAACTAAGCCACGAAGAACACGCGGTACTGGCGCGCATTCTGAGCTACGGCGAGCCGGCGGCGGCCGAGCTGGCTAGCGGCACCCCGCTGTTGGTATTGCCCCGCTTGGGCACTATTTCGCCATGGTCTTCCAAAGCCACCGACATCGCGCTGCACTGCGGCCTGGATGGCAAAATCGCCCGCATCGAGCGCGGCATGGCGCTGTACGCTAGCAAGGCCGATGGCCAGCCGCTGTCGACTGCCGAACAAAATCTGCTGCTGCCACTGATTCACGACCGGATGACGGAGCAGGTTTTCCGCGGTCTGGAAGCCGGCAACGAGCTCTTCCGCCACTTTGAGCCCAAACCACTGGAAACCGTGGATATCCTCGGTGGTGGTCGCGCCGCGCTGGAGCGCGCCAATGGCGAATACGGCCTGGCCCTGTCGGACGACGAAATCGAATATTTGGTGGCCAATTTCACCAAGCTGGGCCGCAACCCAAGCGACGTTGAGTTGACCATGTTTGCGCAGGCCAACTCTGAGCATTGCCGTCACAAGATTTTTAATGCGAACTTCATCATCGACGGCCAAGCGCAAGATTACAGCTTGTTTGGCATGATTCGCGAAACGCACAAAGCCTCGCCAGAAGGCACGGTGGTTGCCTACTCAGACAACTCATCGGTGATCGAAGGGGCGCAAATCGAGCGTTTCTTCCCCGCCAGCAACGGCGCGGAATACGGCTTTGAAACGCAAAAAACCCACATTCTGATGAAAGTGGAAACCCACAATCACCCAACGGCGATTTCGCCATTCCCCGGCGCGGCCACCGGCTCGGGCGGTGAGATTCGTGACGAAGGCGCCACCGGTCGTGGCTCGAAACCGAAAGCGGGCTTGTGTGGCTTTACCGTTTCGAATCTGAATATCCCTGGCTACGTGCAAGACTGGGAAGACCCGGCTTACGGCAAGCCAGATCGTATCGCTTCGGCACTCGACATCATGATCGAAGGCCCGATTGGCGCCGCGGCATTTAATAATGAATTTGGTCGCCCGAACCTGGCCGGTTACTTCCGTACGTTCGAGCTGGACGTAAATGGCGAGCGCCGTGGCTACCACAAGCCAATCATGATCGCCGGTGGCTTGGGCAATATCAACGATGCCCACGTCACCAAAAACGGCCTGCCTGATGGCTCGTTGCTGATCCAGCTTGGTGGCCCGGGCATGTTGATCGGGATGGGTGGCGGCGCAGCATCGTCGATGGATACCGGCGCGAACGCGGCGGATCTCGATTTTGACTCGGTACAGCGCGGCAACCCAGAAATGGAACGTCGTTGTCAGGAAGTGATTGACCGCTGCTGGCAGCTGGGCGACAAAAACCCGATTCAATCGATCCACGACGTGGGCGCGGGCGGTATTTCCAATGCCTTCCCAGAACTCGTGAACGACGCGGGCATGGGCGCGGTGTTTAACTTGCGTAAAGTGAACATCGAAGAACACGGCATGGCGCCGAAAGAAATCTGGTCGAACGAATCGCAAGAGCGTTATGTACTCGGCATTCACCCAAGCGATTTGCTGACCTTTGAAGCGATCTGTGAGCGCGAGCGTTGCCCGTTTGCGGTGATTGGCCATACCACCACCGAGCGCCATCTGACAGTAGAAGACCCGCATTTCGGCAACAAGCCAGTCGATATGCCGATGGACGTGCTGCTGGGCAAGCCACCCAAAATGACCCGCGATGTAACGCGGGTCAAACCCGAGCTCAAAGTATTCGATTCATCTGCGCTGGATCTGAAAGAGTCGCTGTACAAAGTACTGCAACTGCCATCGGTGGCAGATAAATCATTCCTGATCAATATCGGCGATCGTACCGTGGGCGGCTTTACCGCACGCGACCAGATGGTAGGCCCATGGCAAGTGCCTGTGGCCGACGTAGCGGTCACCACGATGGGCTACAACACCCTGCAAGGTGAAGCGATGGCCATGGGTGAGCGCACCCCGCTGGCACTGATTAACGCCGCAGCTTCTGGCCGGATGGCCGTGGGTGAAGCGCTGACCAATCTGGTTGCCGCGCCGATCGCCAAACTGGGCGATGTGAAGCTTTCCGCCAACTGGATGGCCCCAGCGGGCCACCCGGGTGAAGACGCCAATCTGTACGACACCGTGAAGGCCGTGGGCCTGGATTTGTGTCGCCAGCTCGGCGTATCGATTCCGGTGGGTAAAGACTCGCTGTCGATGAAAACCGTATGGGAAGAAAACGGCGACAAGAAAGCCGTGGTGGCGCCATTGTCACTGATCATTTCCGGCTTTGCGCCAGTAACGGACGTAACCAAAACGCTGACACCACAGCTCTCTACCGAGCACGACACCGACCTGCTGTTGATCGATCTGGGCACCGGCAAATGCCGTCTGGGTGGCTCGGCACTGGCACAAGTGCACAATCAGCTGGGTAACTGGGCGCCGGATGTAGTGAGCGTCGAGCACCTGAAATCATTCTTTGCCACCGTGCAGCAGCTGAATCAGGACGGCAAAATCTTGGCTTACCACGATCGCTCTGATGGCGGCCTGATTGCCGCTGTGACCGAGATGATGTTTGCCTCGCATTGCGGCGTAACGCTGGAAATCGACGAGCTGTGTATTGACCGCCGCGTGCGTCAGCGTCAGCAACACGAAATCACACCGGAAGACGTGGCGCGCGCCGAAAACGGCCGCGTGATGGGTGTGCTGTTTAATGAAGAGCTGGGTGCGGTACTGCAAGTACGCCGTAGCGACACCGCCGCCGTGATTGCCGCGTTTATGAAGGCGCAACTGGCTGGCGAGCTGCATGTGATTGGCACCACCAATTCTGACGACAAGCTAAAAATCAAAAAGCGCAATCGTCTGCTGCTGGATGAATCACGCATCAGCCTGCATCAGGCTTGGAGCAAAACCAGCTGGCAAATCCAGCGTCTGCGCGACAATCCTGCCTGCGCTGATGCCGAATACGCACGTATCGCCGACAAAGCCGACAAAGGCCTGTTTGCGAAACTGAGCTACAACCCAAGCGACGACATCGCTGCGCCATACATTGCCAAAGGGGCGAAACCGCGGGTTGCCATCTTGCGCGAGCAAGGGGTGAATGGTCACGTGGAAATGGCCGCCGCCTTTACCCGTGCGGGCTTTGCCGCTACCGACGTGCACATGAGTGACGTGATTGCTGGCCGCATCAACTTGGCAGACTTTATGGGCCTGGCGGCTTGCGGTGGCTTCTCTTACGGTGACGTACTGGGTGCCGGCGAAGGTTGGGCCAAATCGATCCTGTTTAATGCCGCCGCGCGGGCGCAGTTTGAGGCCTTCTTCCAGCGGACCGACACCTTCGGTCTGGGTGTATGTAACGGCTGCCAGATGATGGCGAACTTGTCGGGTATTATCCCGGGCGCCGAACACTGGCCAAAATTCACCCGCAATCAGAGCGAGCAGTTTGAGGCGCGCTTTGTGATGGTGGAAGTACCGCAATCGCCATCGCTGTTCTTCAACGGCATGGCCGGCAGCCAGATGCCCGTGGTGGTGAGCCACGGTGAAGGCTTTGCCAATTTCAGCCAGCAAGGTGATATCGGCCAGGCACTGGTGGCCATGCGCTACATCGATAGCCACGGCAAACCAACCCAGCAATACCCGCTCAATCCAAACGGCAGCCCGCAAGGCATCGCCGGCGTCACCACCGCCGACGGCCGCTTTAGCATCATGATGCCGCACCCAGAGCGCGTATTCCGCACCGTACAAAACAGCTGGCATCCAAGCGATTGGAGCGAAGACGGCGCATGGTTGCGGATGTTCCGCAATGCACGTGCCTTCATCGGCTAAGCCCGGCACTGGCCGCTATGGCCAGTCAGCAAAAAGCCCCGCATTGCGGGGCTTTTTATTACTTAAAGCGCGAAAAGCTTATTTTTGCTCTTCGATGTGCAGCTCGATCTCAACGTTCTCAGCTGAGTATTGGATTTGCGCCAACAACACCGCATCAACGCAGTTAGCAAAGCGGCGCAAAACAATCGATTTGGCCAAAGCCGGGCCCATTTCAGAGCGGAATTCTTTCACATACTGCAGCGCGCCCACGTGATCGCTTTCCAGCTCATCTTCGTAATCGCTCACGATGTCTTTTACTTTTTTGCGTACATCGCGTACTTCTTTAAACAGCTCGCTCGAAATCTCGCACAAAGCATCAAACTGGAATGAAGCGTCTACCAAGCTGCCTGGGACCATATAACGGGCAAAGGTTTTTGAGCTGGCTTTCAGCAATTCAAAATGCTGATCTTCCAGAGTCAGTTTCAGCGGGAAATATTCTTCAACGGCAGATAGGGCTTGGCGAATGCCATCGTTGCTGCGCAGAGATTCTGGCAATTTGGTGCTGGCGCGGGCATAAACGCGATAGCGAGCGGAAGTTGTCATCACATATTCTCCAATGGGGTTGCGACACACTGTATAGCAAGAGTGTGACTGCCCTTTTAATGTGCATCAAGTCGGGCACGGCAAAGTCGCGATTTTGCAGACAGCACTAGACAAAGCGCCGCCGAGCCGTTAATATTCCGTTCCTCACGAAATGCATACCTCATTAGCTTTTGTGAGTGTTAGTTAGTGCGCGATTGGTGGAATTGGTAGACACGCAGCGTTGAGGTCGCTGTGCCGCAAGGCGTGCGAGTTCGAGTCTCGTGTTGCGCACCACCTGCTTCTGGCAGGACAAGTAGAAAAGCCCGCAAAACCACGTATTTACTAGGTTTTGCGGGCTTTTTTCATTTCTGCGCCGCCACGAAAAAATGCAGAAAACCACATAAAAACACTATAAAACCGCACCCAAGTGTCCCCGTTTTGTCCCGGCTATTGTCACGACCGGTTGTCACTACTTGGCCACGGGATTTGCATTCATCTGTTCAAACGTATTGAGCAGAACGCAGGTCATCACAGCAAAAAGCGCCTCGCAAGAATCAGGCCGATGGTGAGCCCCAGCCTGCTCAATCACAACACTGCATTAAGGCAGCGATCTAAGCGCCAACACTGCCACGCTAAAACTGACGCGGGCATGCTAAGCTCTAGCTACTTTCTCGCCTCGCCATCAGCCATGCCCGCACATCCTGCTCCGGAATTTATGCTTGCCGCCCTGAATGAAGCTTCGATTGCGCTTGAAGCCGGCAACTTACCCATTGGGGCTGCGATTGTTCACCATGATCGAGTTATTGCGCTGGGCCGTAATGCCATCTCCACTCCCGCCGATGACACGCGACATGCCGAGCTGGCAGCCATTGAATCGATCGCGTCATTTCTGGCTGAACATAAACGCGAGTGCACGCTCTACACCACGCTTGAGCCCTGCATGATGTGCTTGGGGGCGATCATTAATGTGGGCATTGAATCAATCGTGATCGCCCGGCCCGACCCCGATGTGGGCGCGTTGCGCCTGCTGCCACATGCAGACTATTACGCCTACAAACACAGCCGCTTGCAGGTGATCACGGGCTTTATGCAGGCCGAGGCACAAGCTTTACTTACCGAATACGTGCGCCGCACGGGAGTGCGTCAGCATTTAGCCGCGAATGCCGAGGGCTAGCGCAATAGCTGGCGCTAAGTGCAGTTGTCAACGGCAGTGATCGACTCACTGAAAACCAGCTCCAAGCTGAATCACAGCGAGAGTAGCGCTAGGTTTTGCTGGGAAAAAGGTGGCTGATTATCGTGGTGAAGCGGGCATGATTTGTGCCCACTGTGGGCTGCGTTTTAACTTGTGCAAGCCGCGATTAAAGCGCGCTATCAACTCTTGGGCATGTTCATGCTGGCGATTAATTACGAGGTGTATCGGCGACTCGTGCAGCGCCTCTTTGGTGGTGGCAAATTGGCCTTGCTCCGCCGGCGGCCAATGCGTTTGAATCAGATTCCAGCACACGGCTTCATCACAGGGAAAGCCATCAATATAGCCGGCGGCCAGTTTTTTCAGATTGGTCAGATCATCTACCGCCTCATCCAGCGTATTTTGCGCACCGGGCTGAGTGAGCGCCGGCCACACTGCCGCGCCATAATCATAGCCGCGTGATAAGCCCAGCCGCCGCCCTTTGATCAGGCGCCACGGCGACCAGGGCGCAGTGCTATCGCGGCGGTAAAACATCACTACGCGGCCGGTGTAGAGCGGGTCGGAAAACAGAAAATCGCGCTGTCGATCAGGAGTGAGCAACCAGCCCACCGAGCCCGCCACCCGCCCTTGTCGGGCATCGTGCAGCGCACGCACCCAGGGCATAAATTGATAGCGAACACTGACATTTTCGCTCGCGAATGCCTCACTCACCACCCGGCTTAAGCGCCCGCCCCCAGGCAGCTTTTCGCCCATATACGGCGGCCATTCACCATTGCTCAGCGTGATGCTCAGCGCAGGCGCCGCCGGCACCGTGGCGCACCAGCCCAGCAAAAAAAAGAGTAGCCAGCAGCGTGGCATGGGGTTATCCGAGTCAGCAAGACACCACTCAGACTAGCAGCGTGTATAGCGCCCTGCCAGTGCACCTGCGCTTAGGTATGCACGGCGCACCGCCAAGCATTACAATCGCCCGCTTTAGCCACTGGCACCGCTGTGCCAGCCTTGCTCCCAGCGATTGATCATGCCTCAAGCAGCCACTTCTTCTACCCATTTGCATCCTGCCCCCGTCTTGCCCCGGCGGCAGTTTTTAGCGGGCCTTGCCGCCGGCGCACTCCTGCCGGCTTGCCAAACGCAAGCCGAACCACAATGGGTATTGGGTCAAATGGCAAATAGGGATTGGCTGCTACGGACATACATACCAGGTGTATATCCACAGCTGCAGTTGCAACTGGCTCAGCAGCAGCTCGCACCGCTGCAACTACAGGTGCTTGAGGGCTGGACGAGCGCGCTGTTTCAGCTGCCCGCCCACTTCGCCGGCCAAACACTGGCTGCGCAACTGCGCGCGAACGATCAAACGCTCGGCGCTGCGCGCAGTATTCAGCTACCGGTCGCCGCACCGGCGAGCGAGCACACGCTCTACATCGGCTCTTGCCTGCAAAAACTGGGCTGGTTTGGGCGAGAGCCGATTTTGGCCAGCATCGTCGCCGATGCACGCCAGCAACCCAATCCGGCCATGCTGTGGCTGGGCGATCATCTGTACTTCACGCCCGATGATCTCAGCCAGGCGGGCGCCATGTGCCGCGCCTATCAGCGGCAACGCCAGCATGCCGCGCTGGCCGAATTACTGACCGCCATGCCCAATTATGCCATTTGGGATGACCACGATTTTGGCCTGAACGACGCCGACAGCAGCGCCCCCAGCGCGAAATTAAGTGCGCAGGTGTTTTCCCTCATGTGGGCCAACCCACCCAGTGGCACGCCGTATTTTGCGCTCCAGCTCGGGCAGGTGCGGCTCTTGTTCACCGATAACCGCAGTGCGCGGCGCGGCCGTAGTGTACCGGCCTATCAGCGCCAGCTCTTTGGCGAGGCCCAGCTCGCGTGGTTGCACCAACAAGTGCAGCAGCGCGATGTGGCCCACACCCTGTTGCTGGGCGGTAGCCAGTGGTGGGTCGGTGCGCCGGGCGAGGAAGGCTGGTCGCATGCGGCGGTCGAGCAGCAGCGCTGGCGCGAACGACTGTTGCAACAACCGCCCGCCAGCCGCTTGCTCTACATGAGCGGCGATCGCCATCACAGCGCCGAATTCACCCGCCAGTTTGACCAAGAAGTCGTGCATGAGCTCACCACCTCTGCCCTCACCTCGCCGCCTGATCCCGAGCAAACCGGCTACGGCGCTACGCAGCTGCGGCAGTTCTATGCCGAGAATAACTATCTGCGCGTACAGATTCGTGGCGCCGCGCTCAGCTGGCAATGGTTTGGCGCCAACGGCCAGCCGCTAGGGCCGGTCACCACGCGCTAAGCTCAGGCCCCCGGGCCAAACACCTGCGCCCGCCATTGCGCCACGGCTTGCGTATAACGCTCTTCACTCCAGCCTTGTGCCTGCCGTTGCTGCGCCAGCGCCTGCAAGCCCTGCTGATAATTCGCCCGTTGCTGTTGCTGCTGGGCCTGCTGGCGGAACTGCTCGGCGCGCTCACGGGCCGCCAGCGGCTCGAAGTAGCGGTTGAGTAGCTGCTCACGCAACTGCGTGGCCTGCTCGGGGCTAGGTTGATCCAGCAGGGCCAGCCGGTATTCCAGCTCGAAGCGTTGCGCCGGTGTTTCGGCGGCCTTCAGCTCAGCATAATAATCGCCATAATGCTGCACCCGCAGCGCCTCCAGCGCTTGCAACCGCGCTGGCTGGCGCAGGGTTTTCGCCTCATGGCGGGCAAAATCATTCACCGCGGCCTTGTACGCCACCAGCGCTTCTTCTTGCCCAAACCACGCCTTAGCCGCCTCGGGCCCCATCACCTGCTGGCGCAATTGGCTGAGCTTAGCCAGCCGCTCGGCCAGCGGCGTATTGAGCGATTGCACCAGTTTTGGCTCAGCTTCGTTGAGCTTGGGTAGCGTTTGCAAGGCTTGCAGTAACACTTGCTGCGCCGGTGTTGCCGGTTGTGCCGCCAGCACCGCTAGCCAATAACCCCGGCAGTCCGTTTCGGCCGCGCGCGCGCAGTCTTGCTGCGCCTGCTGCCACCAGCGCTGCAGCTGGCCTTGCTGGGCCCATTGCTGCACTGGCCCCGCCGCCGCCTGCCATTGCGCAGCTTGCCGCGCAGCCAGCTCTGGCGAAGTGCTCCGGCCCCAGTGGGCCGGAAAACTCGCCGTGGCATTGCGCGCAGCAGCGGCTGACGCCACCGCCGGCGCGGGCTCAGGCGTGGTTGAGTTTGGCGCTAGCGCATACCAGGCTAGGCCGCTGAGCGCGGCCAGCGCGATGATCGCAATTCGGTTCGGCCGCATGATTAAAAGCTAAACAAACCGGCAACCGGAAAATGATCGGACAAATCGCGGATCGACCACAGCTCGGGGCGCAAGGTGCGCAAAACACGCACATCGTTGCTCGCACTCAGTGGCTGGCGCGTGCCGCTACCGACCAGCACATAATCCAGATACTCCACCGTACCGCCCGAAAGCCCATTGCCCGCATTGAGGTTTACCCCGGCATCAAAGGTGTTTTTGTAGCCGGTACTGCTTGGTGCCGTCGCGCGCAAAATGCTGAGCATCTGCGCATAATCATCAGGGAATTTGTATTTATTGACGTTCATATCCCCGGCGATCAGCACCACATCTTGGCTGGCTACGCTCTGGGCATCGAGCAGGCCACGAATTTTGCCAAAAGCATATTTGCGCAGCTGCCGTGCTTCATCGCTATCAAATGAGGGCGCATGGGTATTGGTTAGATGATAGATCTGGCCTTTTTTCAACACCTGCACGTAATTAGCGCCTTTATTGGCCAAGCAATCCGAGCCGGTACACTGATCAAACACGATGGTTTTGTCTTGCAAAATCGGCCAGCGGCTCAGAATCAGCGTGCCGCCATCCTGATAAATATTGTCGGGAATATCCACCAGAGACGATTGATACGGAAATTGCGTGCGCAGCTTATTCAGGAAAGCGGCGCGGCAATCGTTATCAAAGGCTTCCTGCACCGCCACCGCATCATAGCCGGCCAGATTGTTGGCTATTTCATCCAAGCGCACGCAGTTATTGCTCGACACCGGCGGCAAGGCCCACAGATTGTAGGTCAGCAGCTTGAATTCATTATCTTTGCTGGCGCGCTCTGGCTGGTTATCCGGCTGGATGATGTAATACAAATCATCGTAGCCGCCGGTAAATTCCGCCCGGTAAGACACTTTGCTCGCAAGGCCAGCGTATTGCGTAGCCCGGGTATGAATGTCGCGATCGCCATACCAAGGATCGGTAAAGCTCGCGTCGCTCGCCGAATGGCTTAAATTGCTGGAAGAAAAAGTCCCGGTGAGTTTTTGTTTCAGCGTAACCACGCTGCCAGCGGCGCTAATGCGGGTATCAAAATAATAAGTTTTCCCGTTTTTGATGCCCACATTGCGGTTCATCCACAGCACTTTGCGGGTGGCATAGGGTGGAATCTCAGTCGCCTCGGTGCCCCAGGTACTACCCTTGGCCAAAGTGCCAGCGCCGCTTTGCACGGTCGACACCTGCACCGTATGCGCGGTTGAGTTCGTCACATACACATAAGTTTCGGCGTGCACCACACCGCACAGCCACAATACACACCAGCATAACCAGACCCGCATAAGCCACCTCCTGGGCAAAAGCGGGCAGCTTAAGTAGCGAAAGTTACATCTAGACATATTTCAGGTTGCAGGGGCATGAAAGAAAAAAGTCATTTCAAAACATGCCGATAGCATGGCCACGCGTCACATCGCAGAACAGGGTATAGCCACAAAAACCAATAAATAAAAGGGCTTCAAGGCTATACCCACAAGAAGATCAAAAGTCGAACGACTTTTAGCCCACCCAATAAAACTGATCGCAGCTCGAAGCACTGTTGCATTTGGCGCAGCCAACGCACCAGCAAGCGGATCAGCCTAAACACCCGCTAGCCGACTCGCTGGCCAACGCATTCGGCCACAAGGGCATAAAAAAACGGCGACCATGGGTCGCCGTTTTAAACGTTGAGACTAACTACCGCTTAGTCCACCAGCAATTTACCGGTTTTGATCAGATCTTGAATAATGGCCTGATCATTGCCAGCCGTAGTCAGATCTACACCTTGCAGCGTAATCACCTGATCTTCCTTGGCCACCCAGTTACTGCCGCTGAATTCGCCTTTACTGCTGATGTGCACGATGGTGTCGGTACCTGATTTTTCAAAGTGCAGGTATTGCGTAATATTGTTCGAGTTCTCGCCTTGCAGCAGATCCTTCAAGTGCAATACGTCCTTCTCACCACCCGCACCAAAATCGGTAATGGTGTCGCGCGCTGGCGTGCCAACGGCACCTTGATCGCCCAAGCTCCAATAAAAGACGTCGGCACCAGCCCCGCCGGTTAAGGTGTCATTGCCACTATCGCCGCGCAAGACATCATTCCCACCGCGGCCATCCAGCGTGTCATTACCAAGACCGCCACGCAAACCATCCACACCGCCATTCGTACTTGTCGCGTCATTACCAACAATGTAGTCATCCCCAGCACCGCCATGGGCAACCAGATTGCCACCTTGGCCAATAATGTGGTCGTTACCTCGACCAGTATTCACGGTATCGGAAATCGGCTGCACTTGGCTTAGTGCGTCCTGCTTCGCAATCCCATCCGCATCAATAATTGCATTGGCCCCAGTCAAAGAGCCTGTCATGAATTTTGATGCCAAGATGGTGCTTTGTGTCGGGTTACTGCTCAGCGCATTTGGCAATGATGAGCCGGTATAAACCGTGTTGTTAGCATGGCTAATACCCAGATCAACGTAATCGTTACTGTCATTGGAACGGATGGTCAGATCGGTATCCACCGTCACCTGTACTTGTTTCTGCACCTGCATCCCTGGCCCGGCACCAATATCGGCCCACACCGGTTGACCATTGGCATTCTGGTACATATAGGAATTCAGGCTGATATTCAGCACGGCGTTTTTTCCCGAACCTGAAGTCAGCTGGAAAGTATCTACCCCGCCGGCACCGTAGTAGGCGTTGCGTTCATCCAGAATCGTTGCCATGCCACTATCGTTGTAGTCTTTACCATTGCTGGTCAGCTTGGCGCTCAGACTGAAGTTTTCGTCGGGCTCCTTGATGCCATCAGCCACCGTGATGGTTTTGACTTGCAGGTCGTTCGTGCCGGCTTTCAGCGCAATCGCACCGGTGTACGTTGTCCACGTTTTGCCGCCATCCAGACTGTAGCTGTA